>CP070752.1:0-10704 GCA_020348625.1 Deltaproteobacteria bacterium
CTCTTTCCCTCGCTCGAGTCGAAAAGACAGGCATCGACGGCATTGGAAACCAGGTTCAGCAAGCAGCGATGAAGGCCTTTGGGGTCTAAAGACATCTCACCCAGGGAGGGATCAAGCTCTTTGACAATCTTCACGTCGTGTTCTTTGGCCTTCGGTTCGATGAGTTCGCAGACCTCATTGACAATTTCATTGGGAAGGCAGTTTTCATATTCAGGTTCCCGGTCTCTGGAATACTCGAGTAAATCGAGCACCAGATCCGAAATCCTACCCATGTTCCTTTCCAGCATATCCCAGCCAGTGTTCAGAGAATCTGCCTCATTGTCCTGGGACGATGTATTAACGAGATAGAACCCGCCTTTGAGGCCAAAGAGGATGTTCTTCATGTAGTGGCCGAGGCTCGCCACGGTTTGTCCGATAGCCGCTAACCGTTCGGATTTGATGAGCTCCTGCTCCAACCGTCTTATCTGACTGACCCGCTCATCTACCTCCCTTTTAACCGTACTCCAGTAACCGACCCTCCGTGAAAGCTCTCTATAGTCAAAGGGCTTGGGTATGTAATCATCCGCCCCAACGTCCAGCCCCTTTACCTTGTCAGGCACCTTCCGTTTTACCGTGAGCATAATGATGGGAATATGCCTGGTGCCCTTGGCACCTTTAAGCCTTGTGCAGACCTCATAGCCATCTATTTTGGGCATCCTTATGTCGAGTATTACCACATCAGGCTGATACGCCTCTACCTGCTGCAACGCCTGCTCCCCATCGTAGGCCTCCGAGGTTTGATACCCTTCGGCACGTAACCTCTTGGTGAGCAGTTCTACAGAATCGACATCATCATCGACTATGAGTATTTTTGCCTTTTTAGTCATTTGAGCAGGTTCCCGTAAACGGGTCACGCATTCGGCCTTAGAAACTGCTCGATCTGTTTTGGCAGATCCCTGATATCAATGGGCTTAGAGATGTAGCCGTCGCAACCGGCCGCCAGGGCCTGTTCTCTATTGCCTTTCATCGCATGGGCGGTCAGGGCAATGACCGGAATACCCCTCAGGCCTGTATCGCCCTTCAGCCTTTTCGCCACCTCGTAACCGTCCATCTTGGGCAGATAAATGTCCAAGAGGATCAGTGCCGGGGCTTCCGTTTTTGCCTTTTCTATGCCCTCTTCGCCATCAACCGCTTCGATGACCTCATAGCCGTTGAACTTCAAGACCTTGACCACCATTTCTCGATTATCCTGATTGTCCTCTACAACCAAGATCTTCCGTGCCGAACCTTTCTTTATACCTCTATCGCCCATAGCCACTTTCACCTCAGCTATAGCCGCATTTGATCAGGGCATTCCTGACCTCTTCCAGCACCACTTCCGCCTCGAAGAAACCCTTCCTTAAGATTTTTTCAACGGTTCCGTCTAGCAGGGCTGTCTCATCCCTTGTCAGTTCCTTGCCCGTAACGACTATGATCGGAATTTCCTTGGTATCCTCGCCTTTTCTGACATACTCAATCACCTCAAAACCGCTTACGTTGGGCATCATCAAATCCAATATAATTAGATTGGGCTTAGAGTGTTTGATTGACTCTATGGCCTCTTCGCCGTCATAGGCCTTTGTTATCCGGTACCCCCCATCTCTCAATATCTTACCGATCAGCTCTGCGTGATCCCGCTCATCGTCCACCACCAGCACTTCCATCTCAGCTGCCGTTTCCGCAGCCCTCGCGGCTTCCGCTTCATAATCCTGCTGCAAGGGCTTTCCTTCCGGTTTGACTGTCTCTTCGGTCACCGGTAAGGTAAAGCAAAACCTGCTGCCCTCCCCATATTTGCTCTTCACCCAAATCCTTCCGTTCTGTATCTCAACCAGTCCCTTGCAGATATTAAGCCCTAAGCCGACTCCCTTGTATTCGCTGGTAGCTGAGGCATCAAGTGCTTTAAACTTGCCGAAGAGCTTATCAAGATCCTCGTCCCTGATTCCAACTCCCGTATCGGAGACGCAGACCTCTACGAATTTTGCCGGCTCGTTCCCTTTAATTCCTGCCTCACAGGGCCTGGCACTTATAGCTATACTCCCTTCAGAGGTAAATTTTATGGCATTGTCCAGCAGATTTGTTACCACCTGCCTGACCCGATCAGGGTCTGCGTATGCCCAGGGCAAGCGTTCCTGGAAATCCGTCTCGATGATCAAGCCCTTGTTTTTTATCAACGGTTCAGGGGCGGATACCGTGTCCTGAATGACCTCTACTAGATCGACACCCTGCAGATCTAACTCCACCCTTCCGGATTCGATTCGAGACATATCTAAGACATCATTGATTAAGTTAAGCAGATTTCTGGCATTATTGTGCACCTTCTTAACGCTCTTTTCCTGCTCCTCATTAATTTCCCCGTCCACCCTATCCAGGAGCAGGTCCGTATAGCCAATAATGGAATTGAGCGGTGTTCTCAGCTCATGGGACATGTTTGCAAGAAAGGCGGACTTGATCTCATCAAATTTTTTGAGTTCAATGTTTGCCAGTTCGAGTTCCGCCGTCTTCTGCTCCAACTCATCGTGGGCTTTCTGCAACTCCTCCCTTGCCTCTCTCTGCTCGGTAGTATCCCACAGCGTTTCAATTGATCCCACCCTCTCCCCATCGGCATCCTTAATGGGCGCAGCCGTAAAGAAGAGCCATTTGCCCTTCTTATCTATATGTGGAAAGAATTCCTCTGCCTCATACGCGCCTTCTATGAGGGATGACTTCCTCCAACTATGGCCATAGTACTTCTCTATCTCCTCTTCCTCCATTTCGTCTACAATGATATCAGCCATAATGGGCCTTTTTTCAGGCCTAAAGGGTAGCCACTGCTTATTCGTGCCCACTATCTCCTCGGCCTTGTAGCCGGTCAGGTTCTCGATTGCCCTGTTCCAATGGGTGACGATATGGTCCTTGTTTATCACAAAGGTAGGTATGGTATTCCCCTCAATTATCTGGGAGAGAGCCCTCTCCCTCTGAACGATCTCCCTCTCTACGGTCTGCAGATGCCTGGTCCTTTCCTCCACAATCTTGGCAAGCCCCCGGGAGAATAGCTCAAATTGTTTCTCGATCTCCTCTGGCTCGCGTCTATGCTTCCTCAGCTCCTTCTTGATCCTTTCCCTTTCCTCTCCGATCTGGAGGAAATCCCAAACCGACATAGCCTCGAAGTGATCGATCAGTCTGGCTTGCGCTGGCTTCGTGGCCCTAAGCTCTTCAAGAACCTTGTTGTCCCCCGTCAGCTCGATGATCAGATCCAGTCCTTCGATACTATAGAGAACCTTGTAATCGAGGGTCGTAAAAATCCCTTTCCCTTTGGCATATACCAGACCTTCGGCCCGCTCATTTACATCCGCCACCCCCAATATGTTGACCTTTTGGGGAGAATGTCTCCCAAGGACGATCTTGAGGATAGCCTTACAGACCCTGCCTCCTCCAACGACAGCGATGTTCGAATTGCGTAAGATATCTCTCATCTCATCCCCTCTTTTGATCGATGCTATGGGATTTCATCTCCCTTTAGCATCGTGTTTATCGTTCAAACGTGCTGGGTCCACATTGATTACGGAACCAGCAAAGTTGGCAATTCCGATAACTCCGCTAACTCTTGGGAAACACTTCTCAACCATCTGGCCTGCCAGGAGCTTTTGCGAGTTGTACCTGAGGCAACGAGCGTGGCTTCATATTCCCGGGCTGCATTTTGAATCTGGTTGACATCGCCGATGTAAAGATGAGCTTCCGCATCTATTCCTTCACTATTCAAGGCACTGCACAATTCATCAAGCCTTCTTCTATGATCTCTCTCCATCTTCTGAAGCCCTCTTCTCCCCAGACCCTCTATGCCCTTCTCGGTTACGACCTGAGCTACCAGTAGCCTTTTGATCTTACTTTTGAGGCCCACCAAAAACTCGAGAGCCCTCGTAGCAGGAGGTGACCAATCCATTGCCAGGAGCGGCCTCTCGAATAACTTGTCACTCGCCCTCTCAGACTCAGCCTTGTACTTGAGGATCAGGGCCGGTGAAGGGGTTTTTCGGAGAAACTCGATTGTCTTGGAATCTACATACAGTTTCTCCATTTTGCCTCTTTTTTGGCGATTGATTACCACAAGGTCTACTTCCTCATCCGTTGCAGCTTCCAGGATCTTACTAACCGTATCCCCCACAACGATATAGGATCCACATTCCATTCCCTCCTCGTACAGGCTTTGGGCCCAGTCAACAAAACGGACTTCAGCCATTGCCATGAGCCTCGCCTTTTCCTCCTTTGTATAATAGCCTACCTTGCGCTCTATCACATGCAGGAGCACCACATGGTCGAGACCCACCTCCCTCAGACCCATTAACGACTGTAAGGCATCAAACCACAATCCCTCGAAATCGGTTACAAAGAGCATCCTTCTGATTTCCATACATTGTCCCCCTTCTAGAAGTCTACATAAGCTAAGATCTTAAAATTTCTGTCAAATTTTTCTAATAGCACAATGGCCCGAGGGATACTTATTATAGTGGAACGGTTGCGGTTGGGCAGCTCGAAACGGTCAACGTCATACGTAACGAGTAGCGCAACCGCAAAACATTAGACCAAGCCAACCTGCAAAAAAAGCGTTCTCTCAGTGCCTATAATTAATTAAAATCATTACGTTTTTCGTTTCTAAAAGACAAAGTGGATCAGGGCAAAAGCAAAGAGCAGTATAATGGCCACGAGGACCCCCACGCCGATGGGTCTTCTGTAAAGGTTTTCGTCATACGCCTCATCGGAGGAATAACCGCTCACATATCTCAGTCCTTGCGTAATTCTGAGATAGGCGTATGCCGCCGGTATCTCAAGGAGCATGATGGGGTTCCTGGCAACACGAGTAATTACATCTACCGCCCTGGATGAGGACAGTTGCACTCTGCTCCTCACTCCGCTCAACGGGAAGAGACAGAGCCATATGAGAGCTCGTCCTCCCATGCGATAGAAATAGTCAAAATCCAGAATAGTCGCCTTGTGGGGCGTGAACATTTTCTTAGCTACCATAAAAACAAGGCCCGATACCATAAGAAGCTGGATGACCCCCATGATGTGGGATAAGCTGAAGGGATGGTAGTGCGCAACGCTGTGGGGAAGTACGTCAAAGAGTGCTTGCGGGTAAAGGCCAACAAAGACACAGGCAAAAGCGGTCAAGCCCATGGCCAGCTGCATATTAAAAGGGGCCTCTTTTGACTTTGCCTCAGGGTTTTCCGCAAAGAAGCTAAAATAGCACAGTTTTACAAAAGAAAGAAATGTTCCCACGGATGCCAGGATCAGCATTAGCTCCAGTACGGGCATATGAGCCTCTGTGGCAGATGATATGACCATTCCCTTGCTTACAAATCCGTTAAATCCCGGTGCTCCGGAAATGGAGAGGGCGGCTATAACACAGGTAATGCAGGTAACTGGCATAAACCTCGCTAAGCCTCCCATCTCGGTTAGCTTTCTTCTCCCCGTCATATAGAGAACCGATCCCATGCACATAAATAGTAATGTTTTGTATAAGATGTTATTAAGGGCATGGGCTATTCCACCATTTACCCCCAGCGCGGTCCCCACTCCCACCCCTGCAACCATATATCCCACCTGGCTGATTATATGGTAGGAAAGGAGTCTTCTGGCATCATTTTGAAGCAATGCGAATGTGACACCATATACCGCCATGATTCCGCCCATATAAGCCAAAAAATCAGCACCCGCAAAGCATCTGGCCAATACATAAATACCTGTTTTTGTGGTATAAACCGAGAGAAAAACACTGCCCGTAAAGGTCCCTTCAGGATAAGCATCCGGTAACCAGGTGTGCAGAGGAATAAAACACGCGTTGAGTCCAAACCCGAAAAGAATGAGCCAGTAGGAGATGCCCGGCTCCAGGCGGCCCACCCCGATTGTGCTGCTACTGCCGATGTAGATGATGATACCGATTAAAAGGCAGCACCCACCAAAGAGGTGCATAAGGATATACCGAAAACCGGCATTGAGAGAGTCCCTGTCCTTTTGATACCATATAAGGAATACGGATGATACAGCCATTATCTCCCAAAAGGCAAAGAGGCTGAAGAAATCCCCGGCAAAAACCACCCCTAAAGAGCTGCCGACATACAGGAAGGCTGCTACATGTTGCCCGTCCTCTTTGATATGCAGAGAATAGAGTATGGCCAGAAACCCTATGATGACAAATATATACGCTACTACCAGGCTTAGCCCATCAACCTTGCAGAAAACGAGTTCGTATCCCAGAAAATGGTATATCCAGCTTGTGCCTTGATTGAGATGAAGCAGATTCAAAAAGGCCAGGGCGGGGACCAGGAGAAGGTAGAACTGCTTGAGCTTCCCTCTCAAGAGGGGGATCAGCATCGCCCCCAGGATAAATATGAAGGCAGGCGGAATGGCCTTAATCATAAAAGCCCTCCCTTTTTCGGGTAAAGGAAGCCAGTATCCGCGTTGCACCTATCAGCAGACAGGCCCCAAGGGCTCCAAAAGCCGCTTCAATCGAGGGTATCTTGTGCCACAGAAAGACGGCGTGCTCTTGTTTGATGAACAATCCGGCAGGAACGCTTAAGAGAACCAAGACTACGAATAGCCTTTTAAGCATCTCTTGCATATGTTCTACCTTTATGAAATAAGAGCAGCAACACTACGGTTGAAGCCCGTTGGCTTCGTTCACAACCGGAATCCCCCCGGGCGAGGCTGGAAATTCGGAATGATGGGCTGCCCCTACTCCATCTGTAGGAGGGCAGATAGCAGTTCTCACAAGATGCTGCTATTTCACAATACTACAGTAGTTCGGCGACATTCAATAATGCGCCATAACCTCGCCGGGCAATTCTCACGTAACAAAGCTACTTGCTCAAGGTAACCCTCTTTGCGACTTAACGCAACCTGAGAAGATAGATCAAGCCATAGAGAAACAAAAGGGCTATCGCGAGAAACACACCGAGACCTATTGGTCTTCGATACACGTCATTATCATAAGCCATTTTTCTTGCTGCAGCAAGCCTGGATTCCAATTCCTTCAGCTCAGCCAGCCTATCCTCGGACAGTCCGGAGATGTGGTAGAGCCCATTGATAACCTTCAGGTGGAGATACCGTAGCGCTATCTCAGGCAGCAAAATGGGGTTTTTACTCAGGCTTACAGTGTCAGCTACCACTCGGGAAAGCAGACCCTGTAGCCCCAATCTGATGTTTTGCATGGGATGAGCCACGAACCAGAGGAAAAGCATGCCTGGTTTCCTGTAAAACCAATCTGTGTCTAAGCTGATGGTGGCATGACCGCCGAGTTCATCTATATAGAGCCAAAATGCCGTGGCGGTGAATAATAGTAGTTGCATGGTAGCTATTACGTGGTAGGGCGCATAAGGATGATAGTGGACTGGATAAGGTAAAATATCATAAAGAACTCTTGGGTAACAACCGATAAAGATGCACAAAAAGGCCGCCATGCCCATGGCTATTAGCATGTTCAGAGGGGGCTCTTTGGCCTCTAATTCCTCTACCTTTTCTCCCTCGGGTACCTTGCCGAACCAGGTACCATAGGGTAGCTTTAAGGTAGTGCTGAAGAATGTTCCTATGGAGGCTAAATGCAACAATAGATGTATAGGAGCCCTGTGAATCTCGCCTGCCGCAGCAACAACCATGGTTTTACTGATAAATCCATTGAATAACGGTACACCTGAGATGGAGAAACCGGCAATCAGGTAAAGGGAAAGGCAGATGGGCATCATTTTGTAGAGCTTTCTCCCTTGGAGTTCACTAACCTTTCTTCTACCTGTCACATGGATGACTGCACCTGTGCCCATAAAAAGCAGGGCCTTATAAAGTATGTGGCAGAAGGCATGGGCAACGGAACCATTTAGACCCATCTCGGTACCTATCCCCACTCCGCACACCATATATCCTACCTGGCTGATGATATGATAGGATAGAAGTCTTCTAATATCGTTCTCCATTATGGCATATACCACACCATAGACGGCCATAATAGCTCCTAGCCACATTAGGAGTTCAACGCCGGGGAAGCTTCTGGCCAACACATAGACAGCGCTCTTGGTAGTAAAGGCGCTTAAGAATACAGCCCCGGTAACGGTCGCTTCTGGATAGGCATCAGCCAGCCAGGCATGAAGGGGGGGGACAGCGGCATTGACAATGAAACCAATGAGCATGAGTTGGGAGGCAAGTCCCCCATATTCTACCAAACCAAAATGAGTGGACCCAGTATTTGACACATATATTATGATGCCAGCTAAAAGAGCACAACCACCAAATATGTGAATCATTATGTACCTGAATCCGGCATCAAGAGCAGCTGTATCTCTTTGGTACCAGATGAGGAATACTGAGGCGGTGGCCATGATTTCCCAAAAAACGAACAGGGTAAGAAGATCGCCGGCGAAGGTAACCCCCAAAGCGCTCCCCACATAAAGAAAGGCGGCCACCTGCTGACCAACCTCCCTTATATGGAGAGCATAGAACATTCCCAGAAAGGCTATTATGACAAATACATATCCAAAACAGAGGCTGAGCTTGTCCACCCTTCCGAAGATAATTTCGTAGCCTAAGAAATGGTAGTTCCAGTAGGTACCATGGCCCATGTAAAGAAGATCAATAAACGCTACCGTCGGAATCAGAAGTTGGAATAACTGTCTAAGCCGTCTCTCCCTAAGTATGGGAAGCAAAATGGCCCCTGCGATGAAAATGAATGCCGGTGGTACTGTATCAATCACTATAATAGTCCTCATCCTTCTGAAGCCATTTATGACCAAGTGCCTTAGATCCGATCAAGAGGAGGATACACCCCAAGAATCCAAATGCCGCGTCAAATGCCGGGACCTTTTCCCACCAGAAGTGCGGACGCTCAGGCCGAAAAAACAATCCCATTACCATGCTCAGGCCTGTGCTTATAAAAAATATGTATCGTAGTGTCTTTCTCATCTAGATTCCCCCGAGTATTTTCTCAGCCGCCATAGAGGCTATGTTGAAGAAATTGAAAAAGGCGTTGGGAAATACCCCCAGTATCAATGAAATAATCGCCGTTATGATAAGAGGTACTAGCATCCTTAACGGGGCCTCATCGAAATGCGGATTGGCAGGCTCCTTAGGGCTCTTGAAAAATGAATTATATATTATGGGGAAAAAGTAGGCCACATCCATCAAGGCACTTATGAGCAGGACCAGCAGAAAGAAAACCTTATGGGCCTCAAGGGAGCCCATGGCCAGATACCACTTACTGATAAATCCGCAAATAGGTGGCGTTCCGGCCACGCCCATGGCCCCAATAGCGAAGGCTCCCATAGTCAGGGGCATCTGCCTGCCAATGCCGTCGAGTTCACTGATATTCTCCCTATGGGTCTTTACGTAGATGGCACCGGCAACAAAGAAGAGGGTAATCTTCATGAAACCGTGGCTGCCCATATGGAATATACTCCCCGTTATAGCACTTGGAGTCAGTAAGGCCGCACCCATGACGATTATGGCCAAGTTATTTATGGTGGAGAAGGCCAGTCTTCTTTTGAGATTATCCTGGGCAAGCGCGTACATGCCGGAAACGATGACGGTGAAGGAGGCGAAATAGGCCGCAATGAGCCACAGGTTAAGGTCATGAAGCACCTCAGGGCCGAAGACATAGAGAATAATCCTCAGACAGCCAAAGACACCCGCCTTAACAACGGCAACAGCGTGAAGGAGGGCACTCACAGGGGTTGGGGCTACCATCGCCGTGGGCAACCATTCATGCATTGGCATGAGCGCAGCCTTGACGCCAAAACCCAGGATGAGAGCAGAAAACAGAAATATGAGCGCACTAGGAGAACCATGACCCGAAAGAAAGCCGCCGGGTTTGAAGTCAAGGGTTCCTGTGAGTGTATAGATTGAGATTATGGCAAATAGTATGACCACACCTGCTGTAAGGGTGTAGGCAAGATACTTTCTGCCGCCCATGATCGCATCTTCGGTCTCCTTGTGGGCAACCAAAGGGTAGGTAGCTACTGTCAAAACCTCGTAGAATATGAAGAGGGTCAGGAGATTGCCTGCAAAGGCGATACCCATGGTTGCGGAGAGGCACAGGGCAAAATTGAAGAAATACCGTGTCTGGGCATGCTCGTTCAACCCCCTCACATAGCCTATGGAATAGACGGAAGTTGCGATCCATAGGGCAGATGCGAGAACACCAAAGAACAGGCCAAACTGGTCCACCCTGAACTGAAAAGAGACTCCTTGCGTAAGGGTGATAATCGTACATTCCAATACATGCCCCTCTAAGACGAGGGGGACCATGGAAATAACAATGGAGAACTTGAGCACCGAAACCAGAATAGTCCAGAAATCCCTCAGGTTTCTGCGTCTCCCACCCGTGAAGATTATGAGCAACGCCCCTACGAGGGTCACCAGAACGGCCAAAAGCGGTCTTATGGATTCAACTATCTCCATCGATCATCCGTTTTGGAACTTTAGAAATACCCGGGCACGGCAAACTGAACTACAGTAGAAATGATCTTGCCGCTGAACACACCAAACACCATGATTCCCGCTGCCGCAATGAGGATTGGCATAAGCATGCTGAGGGGGGCCTCCTCAGTTACGATAGCCAATTCCGAGCCTTCACCGGCATGTACTTCCTCAGGCTCGAGGTATGCATGTTCTATAACCCTAAAGAAGAGGATGACATTCAAAAGGCTGCTTACGAGCAATACGGCCACAAAA
>CP070752.1:10804-18694 GCA_020348625.1 Deltaproteobacteria bacterium
CGGCGAGACCATGAAATCGTTTCTTGAGAGACTGGCGGGAGGGCGCTGTTCTTTTCGCGACTTGGGTATGGGGGAAACCGCAGCCCTGAGCCTGTCGAAGGGAATGCGGAGGGGGCAAGGATCCCCCGTAAACAAGTCGCTGAAAAAACCAGCCCGTGAGCCTTGGAACGAAAGAAAGGGTTTCATGGCATGTGCCTATTTCAATGGAAAAAAAGATATCCATGTCCCTCGGGCAAGCGTATTTACGGGGTTAAGGCAATGATCGAATATGATATTGGTTCAGTGGCAGGTAGAAAACCCTTATGGAGACGGGCTCAGATCTTTCATCTGAGATAGACGGGGTTAGAAAAGATCCATGGCCTCCAGCCAAACGCCAACGTTCTCTTATATACCTCTACTCTGTATACCCCCGGGGCTTCAATCTTCAAACTCAGTTCCCTCCCATAGTGCCTCTTCAGAAGTGATCCGTTTCTCACAATCCTGATTAACCCGCTTCCGGGGGTTTTGATCGTTGCCACGCCTGGGCTGTACGGGGCCTCTTCACCCATCTCGAGTCTGCCTCCCCCTTTGTCGGTTGTAAAGAAGAACCGGAAGCCATGTGCAGGGAACAGGCCGTCATGGGCAACGAAACACTTGCCCGTTTTGAGAGCATGGTACACGATCTCCCTGTCCGTGACGAAATTCCCTGTCAGGGGTGAAAATGTCAGTATGTGCGTGTTGATGGTTCCCAGCAGAAACCGGTATGAGAGGGGCCTGAACTTGAAAGGCCCCAGCTTTACGGCAGATCCGTGAGCATCCGATCCCCCTACAGCCACTACTCGGCCCTGTTGACAGAGGTTGTCCCACGTGGCCAGTGTCTTTTGGCTCGGAGCCTTTACCGTGTAAGTCCTAAAGATAAGGTGGAATATCCCATGCCACAGGGTTTTGACGTTTTCCTTCCACCGAGAGCTGAAATTCCAGATCGAGATACCGGTAAACCCGTGTACCGACCAGTCATTCCAGGTATAGGCTGTGCCACCCTCCAAAAAGGGCATTCCCTTCTCAAACGGATGGGCCACGAACCCGAATCCCCCCTGGCCATTCACGGCATCGATAACCTCCTGAGGTGCGAGATCTTCGCCGCCAATCTGTTCCTCGATATCGAAGGCCAGATAATGATGAAATCGCGTGCCGATCTCGGAACCAACCAAAACCAGCACGCCCCTATAGTAGCCTTCTTCTTCACGATGCAGATCGGTGAGGTATGAATGGTCGTTGAGGGCTACGAAATCAAGGCCTACCAATCGTGCTACCACTGCAATCTGTTGGGCGCTTGCATCACCGTCGGAATGGTCCGTATGGATGTGCATGTTGCCAACGTACTCATAAGGGGATGCTCGATTCATTTAATCCTCGTAGGTGCTTAAGAACTTCAGCCCAGCGGCCATGGGTTTCTTCACGACCACGACATGAAGCAGAATGACCGCAACAAACGATCCAATAATCCACACCCACTGAAACGGGCCTAGTGTCTCTTGCCTGAAGTGCGATGAGAGGATAGTATATACGGGTCCGGCCTCCAACGCAACGACCAGAGCTATGAACGCCGAACTAGTCATCATATAGATCATGCCGCCGAACCCGGTTGCGACCTGGGCAATGCTTTCATGTTTGAAATTGGGGTAGACACCCCCCAAGCCTACCCCTAATGCAACGATGCCAAAGACCATAAGGAATATCGATACCGAGGATAAGACCATCATAAAGGCCGTTACTCGTAAGAGGTGGTTCGTGTAAATGATCAAAACCTCGGCCAAGATGAGCATGGGGATAAGGTAGGCAACATATTTCGACCACAAGAAACGCCTGGCCGAGAGCGGCGAAGAGCGGATGATCCAGAAGGCCCTCCCTTCGGAACTCACCGCGGGAAAGATGAACCGCGCGGACAGGGCGGAGATAACGAACCCTGCCAATCCAATATTCAGGAAAGAGAGGGCATTCTGCAGGTAGACCGATTTGATTGGGCTTCTTTCCAGGGGGAGAACGCTGAAATTATACAAATAGACCACCACCAAGGCACCCAAGAGCAGCAGTTGGGACCACTGGCTGTTGTCCCGAAAAAAGGCGCGCGCATCCTTTGCAATCAGAGAGGTGGTCTCCGGCGCCAGCGGTCTGGTGATCAATGATATGATCTTCTCGAGTAGCCTGCTCCCGGCGCGAGTTCTCCTTTTTGCCTCCTGCGCCTTTGAAAAACCGCTGAAATACACAATACCGGCTACCCAGGTACTTATCACCACCAGTGCCGCGGCGGTACTCCAGAGCAGCAGATGGCTCAGAATCGCGCCTTTTTGATGCCCCACCAGCTGCCCCCAAACAAGGTCTGTTACCCAGTGGCTCGGTAGGTACGGCGAATCAGGTGCCTTAAGGGCACCGAGGTACTGGGCCATGCTCATGAATGCATCTGGATTGACCAATCGCTCCGGCCTGAGGAATCGAAAAAGAAGATAGAGCCCGATAATGAGGATGATGGAAAGAAAGAAAACAACATCCCGTGCCCGCTGGGCCGGAAAGAATCTGACCAGAAGCATAGTCACCAGGATTCCTAGTCCTGCTGCGATTATGATCAAGGGAAAAGACACATAGAAGAGGCCCACATAGTAGTCAAACCCCGCGTGGTAGACAACGCCATAGGCCAGCATTACCGGCAAGCCAAACACGACCAGCATCCACGAGCTATCAACTACCGTGTGGGCGGATCGACTCAAGAACACCTCGGTCAGGGTTGCCGGGGAGGCATGGCAGAGTTCAAGGTCCTGCGCCAGATAGAGATTTGAAAGTGCAGTGACGATGTGGCTGAAAATCAGAAGGGAGAAGAAAATGAGTATGACCATGGAGAGCAGATGGCGTGCGAGCGTATCACCGATCATCTCCTGAGATGAAAAGTAGAGCAGCACCTTACAAAAAAGGGCAAAGAGGATGAGCCAGAACACAAACACTGCACCGGCCAGGGTCATGATCTTGATCTTGCTGCTGCCCTGTGACCTTTTGAGGCTATTCCTGAAACCCACAAACCTCGGGGCAATGAGAAGCCTAAAGGTGTTCACTCGCCCGTGCCCCCTCCTGTTATGCTGAGAAAAACCCGTTCCAGATCTCCCTTAACGCCTGCTTGTTTTTCGAGCTCCTCCACGGTGCCCGAAGCAACAATACGACCCTTGTTTACGATGGCAATCCGGTTGCACACCTCCTGGGCAAGACTCAGGGTGTGGGTTGACATAAACACGGTTACGCCTTTGCTGGCCCTCTCCCTAAAGATCTCCTTAACCAGTTTCGCCCCCCGTGGGTCGAGGGCAACCATAGGCTCGTCAACAATTATGACCTGTGGCCCGTGAATAAGGGCTGAGGCTATGATGAGCCTCTGTTTCATGCCATGTGAATACGATTCTATGAGCTCATCGCCCCATTCGCTTAACTCGAAGAGCTGCAGGAGATGGCGAATCTCTTGTGTTAACCTTTCCCCTTCTAAACCATACAGTCCGGCCTTAAACCTCAAGAACTCGACACCGCTCAGCTTTTCATACAGAAAGGGACGATCGGGTATAAGGCCGATTATCCGCTTGACCTCAGACGGCTGTCGAGCGATATCAAATCCATTTATGTGGATACTCCCACTGGTCGGCCGCAACACACCTGTCATCATCCTGATGGTCGTGGTCTTTCCTGCTCCGTTGGGTCCAATGAAGCCGAAAACTGTTCCCTTGGGGATATGAAGATTCACATCATCAACAGCTCTTATCCCACGGTAGGTTTTCGTAAGGTTCTTGAGAATGATCATCGATACTCGAGGACGGTAAGGTTAAGGGTGCCGATCATTGCAGCGATCTGAATCTGCTTTTCAATGCCACCGTTGACCAGCTTAATGTGGGTAGCATCGGCCGGCATTTGCTTTAGTGTGGCATCCAACGATATCCAGGTGTGCACATGGGCCTCATTCCAGGCATGGTAATAGAATTTTCCGTCGCGGTACACCAAACCGACTACGATTCTGGCAGGGATACCCGCTGATCGCAGCAACGCAGTGACCAGCGTTGCATGTTCGTTGCAGTCGCCCTTTTTTAGGGCAAGGATCTGCTTTGCGTCTGGAATGGATACGAGCGGGACCTTATCGATATTCTCAAAAGCCCATTCCATGATCTTCTTGGACGCCACAAAAGGATCCATTGTCTCCTTGATTATTTCCCTGGCTAGCTCCTTTATCTCCCTATCTTCACACTGCACCAACAGCTCCGGCCTTAGGTTCTGCAATAACTCGGCATCGCTGCCTCTGTAAGGGATGGTATATGAGGCTGCAAACGGTGGACGCTCTCTCTCTACTGAAAGGATCTTGCCATAGAGAGTTTGTCTCGGGCCCTCGGCAGGTAGAGACGGTGGAACATGGTCAAATTCAACCTTCAGGTAGGATAATTCTCGGGGGTTGTTTACTTTTTCATCAACCGTTATGGCTGAAAGGTCGTAAAAATCCAGCCTGCCTGACGTATCCAGCCCTAAGGGGGCCTTCATGGGGTTCGATCGAACCAAGGTAAACCCCATGAAACCCTCTTCCCGTAATGGCACCCCGTTTTCATCGAGCCATATAAGCAGCGGCCTGCCCAAGAACTCCATCTCGAGCCGGAATGCCTTATGGGCCTTACCGTTGAGCTTAATTCGCTCTTTTGCCATCACCGTGACAGTCACAGGATTTGTGCTCATGCTCACCGGGTCAAAGAGGGGGAAGGTGAAAGACTCCCCCACCTGTAGCGTGCGGGGTCTGAAATATTGTGTCAGGCCGGCGCTGATCATGGGCTTTGCCGGTATCTTGATGGATCGGGTATCCTTTTTTCCCCGTTCCCCTACCTCGAGCAAAAGCTCCTCTCCCTGTACGTGCCCGGAGATCGTAAACCTTATGACGTCAGAGGAGAGGGAGAAGTGAAAGCGGTTTAATCGAAATGCTTCGTCAACCATTGCCCTCGTAAAGCTGAGGATCTGGTGTACCGAACCCATGAGATTCACCGTAAGGAATATCTCCTCCGTGATCTCAAATTCCTCCTTGATTTCAGTGACTCTCCTCACGGTATAACCGACCTTACGTCCTTTGAGGAGGATCGCCATCCATTCCTCCGAGGCCTTCAACCCGCCCGGTTTGTGTGCAATCTGGGGAGGGGAAGTTGTCCTTGGGGTAAAATGCGTCTTCCTTACCAAGGCTGCCAGGAGGGACAGCCAGACAATAACGACGACGATTCCAGTAATCTTAAAGATCGATGATCTCCGCATGATGGTTTTCTTGAGGTTTCTTGGTAGGTTGGGTTCTGGAAGCAGCAGGTCTTGAGCAGCAACGATTCATCCGATTCTGTCAACCAGATTTCGGGAATTGGCAAGCAGCTCATCGAGCGCATCGTCACCCAGACCACTTCCGCGGGCAACCCGGTAAGCAAATTGGCGGGTCATAAGGTCGGAAATGGAATGGGCGTCTGAGTTCAGCACGAGCCGTGCACCGAAATCCTTTGCCAACCGAGCGAGATAGCCATTGGTAAGGCTGTGGCCCTGGCGAGATGATATCTCCAGGTACACGCCCTTTTCAACGGCAAGTTCGACGTCCTCACGGGATATCAGGCCAGGATGGGCCAGGATATCAACTCCCGAAAGGATCGCTGCCTTGTTAGTCCCCTCGGGCACCGGTTCTACAATAGTCTCACCGTGAACCAGAACGATCTCCGACCCCAGTTCCCGTGCCTTGATTACCAAAGATTCGATTAAGATTGGCGGTGCATAGGTGATTTCAACGCCCGGGATAACCCGAACGGACTGTCGTGGATTAAGATCCTTTGCTGCCTGCACCATGCGGGGGACCACAAAATCAAGGTTGGAAGAATCGACATGATCGGTTATGGCAACGCACGAATACCCCATCTCCTCAAAGCGTCGAATGAGCTCCGACGGAAGTAATTCGCCATCACTGAACAGCGAGTGGGTATGCAGATCTATCATCGACGAAAAGTCTTACGAGGCGTTGTGGCTGGAATGAGCAGTACCTGAGGGCGGCCCAAACTCTTCATGTTGATTATTCCTTGCCCTGCCGTAGATGACTGAAAGACATCACATCTTGTATTTGCCGAAATCCTCTGGCTTGAGTTTCTCCAATACATCTTGCCACTTCTTTCCTTTTTCACTCTTATCTGCCGGCTCAGACTGAACACTGGCTTCAATCTGCTTAGACTTCTTCAACACCTCCTCCGCAACGAATATAGGCGCCTTTGTCCTGAGCGCTACTGCAATAGCGTCACTTGGCCGAGAGTCAATGGACAGCGGTTTACCTTGGCTCGTCAGGTGAATCATTGCATAGTAAGTGTTATCCTTGAGATCACATATCTCGATCTTATTTACCTTGGTATCCGTCTTGTCCATGATGTTCTTCAAGAGGTCGTGAGTCATAGGCCTTGAGAAGGTCACCCCCTCGATTTCGCTGGCAATCGCTGTGGCCTCGAGCAGGCCTATCCAAATGGGCAACGTCTGATCCCCATCGATCTCCTTCAAGATAACCATAGGGCTATTTGTTACCGGATCCATATTGAGAGATGATATCATCACTGCCTTGAGCATACAATTCTCCCCTTATCGTGCTGTGAATATTGACTACCTTACTGTTTTTTAATGCAACTCACTCCTCTTGTCAACACTACTTTAAAGGCGCCATAGCATCGCCCTCGAGATCGATTGTTCTGCAGGGCAACGTGCCTACTGGCTCTCCCGCGTTCACCGGGACACTCCTCCATTCAGCATGAGCAGCTTGGAATTGTACTAAGCGAAAAACGTGCCAATCATTCAGCCCCGATTCAGGTAAAACCTATGCCAGCCGGCTATGGGCCTTTCCGGTCGTCCTTCCTCCGTTTCGCAAACGGGACTACCTTGCTGCCCTTGGCCGTACGTGTCCCCTCGGGTATCTCCGTCTTATCTTCTCGCTCATACGAATCAGTGTCAAGCGGCCTGACAGGTTCAATCCGTAACGGATTCCCTTCCATAGTGAACGGCACCCCGTTTAGGTACTCTTCTCTCAAGATCCAAGTAACCGCTGTAAGGGGAATAGCCAAGATCAAGAGCTTTACGTGAAACCAGTCCTTCTTGATATCAGGTTCGATTGAATCAATCCTCGCAAAAAATGAAGGCTCTTCCTTAAAATGGATCAAAACCACATCACCTATCCCGGCCATGTTTCCCTCTTTCAGTCCGCTTCCTTATGAGAAAAATGGTATCCGATTAATCGATTATTGCCTTAACTCCCTAACTAAGCTGTCCCGAAAAATATGAATATCTTGTTTTGACGTACAATTTTACTGACTGGCGAGACCATGAAATCCTTTCTTGAGAGACTGGCGGGAGGGCGCTGTTCTTTTCGCGACTTGGGTATGGGGGAAACCGCAGCCCTGAGCCTGTCGAAGGGAATGCGGAGGGGGCAAGAATCCCCCGTAGACAAGTCGCTGAAAAAACAAGCCCGGGAGCCCTGGAACGAAAGAAAGGATTTCATGGTATTCGCCTAGTTCAATTGAGTATGTTGTACGGAGTTAAAGTAATAATCGATTTGATTATCGTTAAAACAGTATCACAGTATTAGAGCAGGGCAAAGCGCAAAAGGGACTGAGCGAGAAGCAGAAAGCACAATCGAGATTCCCAAGTCCATGCACCTGCCGCAAAAAAAACAACGATTCTTCTTTAAATACCTGCCGGAGAGCGCTACAATAGGCACCCGCGCTTCCCTGCCGAAAGGGGCATGTGCAAATACGGTAATCTTTGTTATTGGGAGCAGACACGATGAAGCCTGACTATGATGTGATCATTATTGGGGCCGGTCCGGCCGGTATCTTTGCTTCGATGATCCTCGCC
>CP070752.1:18794-21410 GCA_020348625.1 Deltaproteobacteria bacterium
CATTCGCTGCAGCATCGCCGACCTCTGTAGCAAAGTATTTGGCTATGGAACCCTCCACTTGCAGATCCCCTTCTCCCGCATCGATGCGTCGTGCCACCTCTTCAATATAGGCTCTGGCTGCCCCAAGCCGAACTGCATGGGGGACTAACAGCTTATGCGTGTAACCCTGCTTTTCGGTCAGCGGGGTCCCGAACTGTATCCGTTCCTTTGCATAAGGTATGGCTCTTTCTAATGCAGCCACCCCGGCTGCGAGTCCGAAGGTTGCCACCATAAGCCGCGTATATCCAAAAACGGTGTTAGCCTGTTTCAGGCCAACCCCTTCAACCTCACCAACAAGGTCTCCAACCGGCACGTACACATCTTCCAAGGTGAGCGATGCAGTATTTGAGGCCCGTATGCCGTGCTTATCCTCATGTCTTCCGGCCGAGAGGCCTTCCACACCCTTTTCAACAATGAAAAATGACGGCCCTTCAGGGGTGTCTGCAAGTATGGTAAACAGATCTGCTACGCCCCCATTGGTGATAAACTGTTTCTGCCCGTTTATCCGGTACCCGGCAATTTTGCCCTGTCCATTCAAAGCCCTTTCAGCCTTGGTGGTGAGCGCCTGAACGTTAGACCCGGCGTCCGGCTCGGTAACGGCATAGCCTACAATGAGTCCTTCTTTGGCAATCCGCCCCACGTATTTCTCTTTTTGTTCATCCGTTCCCCCAACGCGTATGGGGTCCATGCCCAAACAGATTGCCAAAAAGGAGGTAGCTATTGCCATATCCATCTTTGCCATCTCTTCGGATATCTGCGCAATCTGCACTGCGCTTGCCCCTAAACCGCCATACTCTTCCGGAATAAAGATCAGGTGGAGCCCGATATCCGGCCCGAGCATAAAGCGAATGAGTTCTTCAGGGAAATCCCCCTCCATATCCATCTCCAACCTCGTATCCAGGGGCAATCTGTCTTTCTCGATCTTCTTGAGGGTATCCAGAACCATTGAGAACATTTCACGATCCATCGCGCGCATCCTTCCATCGGCTTACAGCCGATAGACTTCTTCGTTCAATACCTTTATCCAGTTCTCTTTAAGAACGGTTAGAGTCTTTTCCCTGTCCCCACCGGCTACACCGAGAATAAGTATGGCAGTGCTCTCTGTTCCCATGCGTACGAGGCATGGATAGAGGTAATCAACATTGATATTATGCTTTTTCAAGGGTTTCAAAATGGAATTGAGACCTCCCGGGTGATGAGGGGTTTCGCAAGCGATTACCTCCTCCACTTTTAAGCGGTAGCCCCTGGCCTTTAGAACGGTGCTGGCCCTATCTGGATCGTTGGCCACAAACCTCAGACTCCCTTTCCCGCCTTTCGTGCTCACGTAAAACGCGATAATATCAATCCCGTTGGAACCCAAGATTTCACTCACCAGTGACAGCTGTCCTGGCTCGTTCCTTAACGTAACCTCGATTTCTTTGACAGGCATAATCACGCTCCTTGCAAAACGTATTGAGAGCCCATTTCCAAGCCCTTCCGGTTTATTTCCATCTGCCGGGCACTCTTTGTCTTCACCACCTCAGCCAACGCACCCATCAATGAATCAATGCTGGTAAGGTTTGATGCTGCGACAAAGGCCCCCAACATGATCATATTAACGGTTCTTTCGCTCTTCAGCTTTTTGGCCATAGTGTTTGCCGGGACCTTAATAATCTTTATGTCTAGTCGCTCCGCATCGATGTCAATTAAATCCGAATTCAAGAAAAGGGTCCCCATGCTCTTGAGCTGACCCTCATACCGTATCAAGGAGGGTTTGTTGAGGGCGATAACGTAATCCGGAAACGACGCCACTGGTGAAGCAATCTCCTCGTCCGAGATAGAGACCGTACAATTCGCTGTACCCCCCCGGACCTCCGCACCGTAAGCGGGCAGGTAGGTTACGTGCATACCGTCACGCATAGCTGATAACGCCATGATATAGCCCATCATCAGCACGCCTTGACCACCAAACCCCGAAAAAATCGTCTTGACCAGCATAGTTATACTCTATGGCTTAACGTTCAAAAATCCCTAAAACCGCGATAATTCGTTTGTGTTATTGTTCCATTATTCCGCTATTCCGGTGGCGGCAGAGCCCCCGGATTTTCCAGTCTCATCCTTGATAACCTTTAACGGGAAATACTTTTTTACCGTTGAGTCCACCCATGAGCTTGCCTCAACCGGGGACATCTTGAGATTCGTCGGGCAGGGCGAGAGAATCTCTACGAGTGCGAACCCCAGGCCTTCCATCTGCACTCTAAAGGCCTTTTTGATCGCCTTTTTCGATCGGTTGATATTTTTTGGAGAATCAACCGAGGTCCGTTCAATATAGACGCTTCCGTTGGTTATGGCCAGCATCTCACTCAAATCAATCGGCAAACCGTCCCGAACTGGATCCCTGCCACCAGGTGTTGTGGTTGAGTTTTGCCCTACGATTGTCGTAGGAGCCATTTGGCCGCCGGTCATCCCGTAAACACCATTATTAACAAATATGACCGTAATCTTCTCGCCCCTATTTGCAGCATGAATCGTCTCCGCTGTGCCAATAGCGGCGATATCCCCATCTCCCTGGTATGTAAACACTACTCTGTCCGGTAA
>CP070752.1:21510-27981 GCA_020348625.1 Deltaproteobacteria bacterium
CCTTTCAGAAGGACGCATGGAATGGCCTCCGTTCAGTTAATAATCCTGAATACAGCATTGAACTGGCAAAGACAGGCAAACTGAGAGGCGCTTTAAATGGTTTGCCCCACATAGCTTTGTTGGGGGTTCCACCAACCCGGTTGGTGGGGCCTGCCCGGAAAGTCCTGCACCAAGTGCTTATTGAGGAAGGTTATAGCCTTCAATAGTCAATCAAGTGTGAATTCCGGGACGTTGTTGATTTTGTTGAATAACTCAAGACAGCAAGGCAATATAGAACAAAAGGGGGGGTCAGACCCGCCACTCCGCCACTCCGCCACAAAGACGGCGGACAGGCCCTCAACTGAGAATTTCCCTTCCCCTGTGCGCTCAGCACATCTTTGTTCCAATCAAAACAACCTCCACGTCAAAGCATTTGCGTCAAACCTTTTCATCTTGACTTAAAATAGTGGACTATTCAGTAGGTTTTCTGCATAGTTACTTACCGTGAAAATAGGGCCAAATCCGCTCTTAACTCTTACCAGAGATTCAAGACCAGGCGCTAAAGAGAATGGGACATTGAATCGTGAATCTTCACACCCCTATGAGCCAGGCACATACTAGTTCCAAAAAATATCCCTTCCTAGATTGGCTGGTTAAGCGGTGGGCTTGAAAGCTTTAAGAGAGGCCATGATATGCTTAAAAAACTTGCAACAAGGCTCTTTGGTGAAGGTCCCTCCGGGCGATCGGAAAAGGGTTTCTTTCTGATTGTCCGCTGTAGTGGGTGCGGTGAGGAATTCAACCTTTTCATCAATAAATCGACTGATCTTTCCCAGAATTTTGATGAGCAGGGTGGTGTGACCTACCTCTTGAACAAGGAGATTATTGGCAGTCGCTGCAGAAAGTTGATCCATGTAAAGATGGAATTCGATGGGGCCAGGAATCTGGTATCAAGAGAGATCGAGAATGGAGAGTTTATTGATGGGGATTGAGGAGGGGCAAGTCTTCTCGTGGCTCTTGCCAAGCCATCTTACCACAAGGTGCTGTCCAGGCATTAAGTTCATAGCGTTCAATCTTTTGATTTGATAGAATCTCCCCGATGTAATTCCGGAATATATCATTCAGAAGGAGTGGGTCGGCCTGTCAATCTTGAGAGAATTACCGTGACTGCGAATGAAATCCAGGACATTGTTGATTTTGTTGAATACCTCAAAACATCAAGGCAATGAAAGAATAAGAAGGGAGGCGGCGACCGGGTTATCATTGGGGAATCATGCTAATCTGTCCGATATCCATGATGATAAACCGGGAAGGATCAAGGTTCTTCTCCTGAATAACTCTCTTAAGATCAAGGGCAGGATAACCGGGGGGATTGTCCCCGAGATTGAAGGCTCCCCATTGGGTTGGAATGAAATACTTTGCTCCCAGGTCCCTGAAGGCATCAACCACCTCTTGCGCGTTCATATGCGCATAATGCATGAACCACCGGGGATGGTAGGCAGTGATGGGCAGGAGAGCATAGCCGATGTTCGTAAAGTACCTGCCTATTTCCCTATAGCCCACAAAATAACCGCTGTCCCCGCCAAAATAGATCTTTGTCTCGGGGGTGATCAACATATAACTTGCCCAAAGAGTGCTGTTCACACCCTGCCCAATACGCCTGGACCAGTGCTGTGCCGGTAGACAGACAAGTTTTACATTTCCCTTGAGATCAATGCTCTCCCACCAGTCAAGCTCCCTTACATCATAATTGTGGATAGAGGCAACATACTCCTTGAGGCCTCGAGGCACGACTATACGGGATTTTTCGGGCAAAGAACGGATGCTTTCCACATCCAAGTGGTCGTAGTGGTTATGGGAAATGATCACGTTTACTCTATCCGTGAGCTCCTTAAGCTCATCGGCGGTAATGGCCGGTGGAGTGACCCGCTTGGGGATAAACGCTCTTTTCGAAAACATGGGGTCAGTGAGCCAGTATTCCCCCCGGATGCGCATGAGGAAGGTACCGTGCCCGACCCAGCTGATGAAATCCACATCGGGTAGGGCTTTGATCCGATCACTCAGGTGAGGAACAACAGTCGCTTTGAATGCCCTTTCTTCATCTGTATAGGGGCCCTTTCTTGACAGTCTCCATTTTAGAAGCTCCAAAAACCTCCCGCTTTCTATGGGCATCCAAGGATTGAAGTATTTTCCGTCTTTGAAATGGGGCGCATAGAGTTTTTCAACACTTTGTGTTTCCAGATCCCTGCGCCACTGTGCTTCATCAAAAGGAGCAGGGTTACCTCCACAGGACGACAGTGATATGGTGAACAATACGACCAGTATATATCTACGTAGCTTCATACGTTTCAGGCCCTCATGCTGATTTCCAAGTGTATAAACATAATACTCCTACGATCTCGAATCAAGAGGGGAGGGACGTTGTTGACCCCGGTTAAATAAAATCAATGACAATGTAACTAAAGGGGGACCCCCTTAAAAAACTAAGTTGCGGAAGTGAGCCGCAGTAAATCTTAACTTTTGACGTTTTCCGGGATCAAACCCTTCCTTTTGCCAGAATAAGCAATTCAGCATTCAGCAATCAGCTCTCAGCTTCCTTTACTAAAGGAAATCTATAATAAAATCCAGATCATAACGTCCATAAGCTATGGCAAGAATTGACAAATGGGGCTATTGATGACAAAGTTGGAAAACCATGGCCATCACCTCTGCAAGACCATGGGGATGTCGCGGGCTGTCGAAACATATGGGTTGCCAGAGTCAGAGAGAGGCATTTTGGGGTTCATTAAGAGGAACACTGGAGGTCGAAGAGGAGGCAAGGTGAGAAAGGCTCTCTCAGTTACAATCTCTTGTTTTGCAATAACAGGTCTTCTTGGCTGTGGCCACCTGAACCAGGCCAGAACTTACATGGAATGGGATTGGGCGCAAGACGTGAGCGTGAAAAGGATACTGGTAGTCCCCCTCTCTTTTCCGGGCACATTCTTCGTCAAGGGCTCCGACAAGATCGAGCAGCGTTTTGCGGGAGAGCTCCCCAAATATATCAGGGAATTGTCGTACGGCCGGGTGCGGGTTGATGTTGAGATCACGCCATGGATGGAGATGCCGAAACCAGTCTCACAATACTCTCTATCAAGTTGGCGTATACAAGCTTGGAGCAGTGAAGATCAGAGAAGACGTCAGGCCATTGTTCAGGATGCGGCGGCCATCATTGACAAGAGGTATGATGTTTCCGCATATGATGGGCTTTTTCTGGTCGTTGGGGCGAGTTTACAGGCTTTTGGCAGGAACGGATATCTCGCTCGAACTCTGTGGGGATTTTTTAGGACCGTGACGCCAAGCCTGAAAGTGGTACCGCCTACAGACGTTCATATCCAGGACTGCCCTTTCCCAAGCCTGGCCTATGCCCTTCCCAAAATCCTGGGAGGTTACAAGAACCGTAAATCTGTCGCTCCCACCTTGTATGATTATGGTGCCCAAAGCAGGCCAGGCTTTCATGGGTATGCGAATGAACTCCTAAGGAAACGTGGCGGGCATGAGTACTTTTCCATCTATGTAGGGCCTTGGGATATTTTATCTCAACATGGTATCAAAACCATGTGGGGATTTATGCCTCAGGGGATGACATCCTTCACGAAAATACGACTGGGCTGGATCCGACCAGAGCAAGTTATAACCGTGAGAGAAGGGAAAACCATCGAGGTTCTTCTAGCTCCGCTGTGGAAAGGGGATGCGGAAACCCTCGCCGTGCGCATTCCCGTCAATGACCACCTCTATTACTTAGTCGAAAACCGCCAACGTGTGGGTGTGGACCGGCATTTGCCCTCAGAAGGTGTGCTTATTCTCCAAGTTGACGAGAACATTCCTGAATCAGCTGGCCCGGTGAGGGTAATGAATGCGCATCCTAGAACGCCTTATTTTAAGAAGGCACCTTTTCAGGTGGGTGAGAAATATGAGAACCGTGAGCACGGGATAGCGGTGACTGTTCTCAGCAAGGCGGGAGATCAGTACTTGTTGGAGATAGTAAAAAGAAGGGGGCGTTCTGAAAGTAGTTAATAAATGTACTCGGACGGGCATAAATAAGTAAATAACGAAGGAATTGGCGGCCTTCATTCGTCACAACCTTAGATGGGCACGTTTTTCTAAAAGCAAAATAGGCTCGAAAACGAAGGGTTCCACCGTCGTCACAGACAGTGATTGGAGTAGTAAGGGCACAAGGCGAAGGGCTCAAGGCGCAAGGAAGCTCATAGCTGATAGCTCAAAGCAAGAATAGAAGCCAGGGATCAAAGGGAAAAGAAGGTCAAAGCGAGAAGAAGATCGAAGCTAATAGCGCAAGGCGATCAAACCTAATCAGACCAAGAGGAAGGTAAATGCTACAGGCAGATATAATAATCCAAAGAAGCGTTAGTCGCGTCTGGGTTAGACTCTAGACAGTGTAGGTTGTAACCTGGCTGAGGGAAGCATGGCCTAATGCTTGGGAAATATATCCAGAAATCTGCCAACCTGCGAACGGACAAAGGTCGTGACCGCTACCCGCAAGTGACACTACATCGCGCTCCACACAAGCCTTTTCTGCTGCTTTGCATACTATTCGACTGAAAACTTGGAATAAACATGAGGACCTCAGCGGCGGCAGTCGAGGGTTGGATTTACTTCCTCAACATTCGTTCTAACATCCCGCCGACCACGGTGCACTCGAGCCCAAAAGGTAGGTATCCCGCGTACCCCAAAATCGGCATTTCAAAGATCTGGAAGCGGTGCACAAACGGTATGCTGTATTCCCATTTGGCGAGGCTGAGATAATTCCACATCTCCCAAAACACTCCGCAAATTAAGGCGGCCAATGCCGAAGAAACAACAATACGCCAATCTCCGGCGCGCATTTCGTCAATAATAGTCTGCTCTCCCAGTAAAGTCTGCAAACAAATGATAATCAACAGCGGAGATACCCAAAGCAGAGGAAACAAATAATTCGGCCACACGCCGATTCCGGATAAACCCATGGCCGATATCACCAGAACACCGGTGGCGATCGATCTGGGGTGGTGAAGGGTAAAGGCATTTAAACTACCATATCGTTGATGGACCCAACGGGTCGAAAAAAGCCATTGCCGAGTACTCAAAACCGCCGGCAATACCGTTGAAAAGGGCAGGGTCGCATACCAAAAATATTCCTGGGAACTAAAGTCAGGGATGATGTAGTACCAGTTTTGAACAAAGCGGTTTAAGTACTCAAAAAACCACCAAAATGCGGCACTCATCGGAAAAAGCAGTAAAAAAAAGCCTGGACGGTCGGTCATCAGACAGCGGCCGGACTGGTAACAACTCGTGGCATTTATCACCAGGATAAATGACAACCACAGCGGGGTGAAAGTGAAGGGCTGAAGTTCAGCAAACCATGGAAAGCGTGACCACGCCACAATCCAAAATATGACACCGGTCAGCACGCCCAGCCAACCCCACCACGGGAATGTCTTGTGGCTGGAAATGGCGTTGCCATCATTCGGATTTGGTCGAAGCGCCTTCACAACTAATGGCACATCAACCGCCAGAATGAACAGTGCAAAAGCCGCAAAAGCAATCCATGAAAACGGTGCGTGCTGGACGTACTGGGTTTTCGGTGGAAATTCTAAATACCTAGAAATCGGATTTCCGGCCAGAAATACGCCGAGCAAGGGTAGGCCCAGCAGCATACTTGCCAAGATAGTGAACTTCAACAAAAAGCTTCTTATGCCTGACACATTTCCCCCCCAAAGATCCTCAATCCTTTCCATTCTAGCGTCGATACTTGTAACGTCATACTCCTTTCTAAAACTCTTTGAATTGTAATTAGACCAAATGCTATCATATAAGAAAAATACAAATAATTTACAATAGTTTTGGATATCAATGGGCATTCACAAAATATGAGATATGTCGAAATTACGGGACCGCAGCGGAGTTTGGCTCGAATCCCTGGGCCATTTTGTCTGCCGCCACCGCTTTGAGGCTGCCTTGGCTGTTCTTGCTCTGACAGCTGGTCTAGCATCACAGTTGCCCAAGCTCAAGATAGACATCTCCAACGAAGGCTTTTTTTTCAGGAGTGATCCTGCCCTCCTTACCTATAATGCCTTCCGAGATCAATTCGGCCGTGATGAACTGATCATTGCCGCCATAAATTCCGCAGACATTTTCGATGAAAAGTTCCTCTTAAAGCTCAATAAAGTGGGACGGGCATAAATAAGTAAATAACTTCCTCGTATTGAAAGAAGCTGAGACAAAATTCTGGTTTTTGAATTCTCGAACAGGCGTTATATTCACTTTAGCCAGAATCAGCATATTAGCATTCAGCCATCAGCTCTCAGCTTCCTTCATGAGTTCTATTGCATTAAGCGTTGCTATGAGACATGAGATGGAGCAGGCTACCCCGTTGCACCGACTGAAGTAAAAGCCTTGCTGTTTCAATTACGAAAAGAAACCTGGACTTTCTTCGAGTTGCAGATTTTGGCAAGAAGTGTC
>CP070752.1:28081-32993 GCA_020348625.1 Deltaproteobacteria bacterium
ATAAGCAGCCCCGAAACTATGGGATGCGTCCCTTTGAAATAAACATCTCCAAAGGAAAAAACCGCAGTTATGAAAAAAGAGCCTATGATAGGACCTGAAATCGTCCCATTCCCCCCTAATACACACATAAGAAGGGGATAGAACATCCAGTTATTAAGATTCATTACGGAATCGGGGTTGATATGGAACAGGTAAATGCCATAGAGGCTACCACAAAGCCCTGCGAGAAAAGCCGAGAGGGCAAAAGCAAAGACCTTGTATTTCAGGATATGGATTCCGTGTGAGGCAGCTGACGTCTCGTCTTCTCTGATGGCCCTCAAGGCAAGGCCAACCCTGGACCTTACCATGAAATATACTACAGCGGTCGCCAAGAGCGCAAGAAAGAGGCTGGTCCAGTAATAGGGTTTCATAGACTCAAAGACAGTGGAGGGGAGATGCAGACCATCTGCTCCTCCGGTGACCTGGCGTGCCTTTATAAATATCACTGTGACAATCTGTCCTACTCCCAGGGTACCGAAAGCAAAGTAATCGCCCCGGAGCCTGGAAAGCAGAGGGATACCTATTATTATAGCCAGGATTACCGGAACGAGCCCGCTGAGGACCATGACAACCGGATCGAAGTAATAACCTGTTTTGGTTATATCACGCAGCCAGATGATACCAGTCGTATAAGCCCCGAGGCCGAAGAATGCGTGTGTACCCAAGCTGATCTGCCCGGTATATCCGGCTACAAGGTTCCACCCCTGGGCGACGGTAATATAGCAAAACACAAGGAATAAGTAATAGGCAAAATAGGAAGTTTCGACGTCAATAAGAAGAGGCACTCCGGCAAAAGCCACGGTAACCAGAACAACAATAATGATAGATCTCTTATCTTTCACGCTTTACCCTTTTTCAACCGACCGTCCAAAGAGACCCTGGGGTTTAAACGACAAAACCAACAAAAATACCAAAAAGGCTATGGCCTCGTTCCACCCAGCGCCGACAAAAAACGACCCCAAGCTCTCAATCAGCCCTAAGAGAATTCCTCCTAAAAGGGCCCCAACAACGTTGCCGAAACCCCCAAGGGCTAATGCGATCATGGCTTTTAGGGCGAAAATAAAACCATAAACGGGGTCAAAGGAGTAGACCGTTGCCAGGGTAACTCCTGCTATCCCCGTAACTCCGATGCCGATAGCGAAGGCTATAGCATTGACCCAATTAGGATTGATTCCCATCAGGGCAGTAGACACTATATCCTCTGAAGCGGCCCTTACAGCCGTTCCAACAAGGGTCTTCTTGAGAAATAGTATGACCCCCGCAGTTGAAAGAACGGCTATCACTAATGCCATCAGCCGGGTAAAGGGCATATTTATCCCTATGGGCCTGAGTACATAGGAAGTGTATGCTGTGACGATTGACCTGGGATCGGCCGTCCAGAGCACAGTCATGAGATTTTCCAAAAGAAATATCAGTCCCACAGCGATCAAAAGGGAACTGACCCTGTCCTCTAAAGCGGCTGCTGCTTTGAAAAGACCATAATAAAATGCTATGCCGAGCAGCAAAGACATGGGAATAATAAGGAGCAGAGATAAATATGGGTCAATACCTAAGAGGGTGAATAACCAGTAACATATATAAGCGAAAAAGACGATCACTGCTCCCTGTGCAAAAAAAATAATCCGCATGGTGCCAAAGATCAGGCTGAGCCCAATGGCAGCAATCCCGTACATGGTCCCGAAAAGGATACCGCTGACTAAAAGCTGAATAAAGATTTCAAAAGTGATATATTTCCACATTAGCGTTTGCCCCAGCGTTCACCTATGTATGCCTTCTGAACTTCCGGGTCGGCCAGCAGCTCTTCGCCACTGCCATTCATGGCGATTTTACCGGTCTTAAGGACATAGGCCTGATGGGCGATCTTTAAGGCCTGATGGATGTTTTGCTCAACGAGCAGGATGGTTACCTTCTGTGTGTTCAGGGTGTTGATGAGGTCAAATATAGTCCGCACCAGAATGGGGCTCAGCCCTAGAGAAGGCTCATCAAGCATAAGAAGGGCTGGCTGGGCCATCAGAGCCCTTGCAATAGCCAGCATCTGCTGTTCGCCCCCGCTCAATGAACCCGCTTTCTGATCTTTTCGATCTTTAAGTACGGGAAAGAGACTATATGCTCGCTCTAGGGATGTGTCGAAAAGGCCCCTAGCCCTCGGGGGATAGGCGCCGAGCTTCAGATTCTCCAGGACCGTAAGGCCGGAAAAGAGGCGCCGTCCCTCGGGCACATGGGAGACGCCTCTTTCCACTACCTCCTGGGGCCTAAGCTTGGCCAGGGATTTGCCCGAGAAGAGTATTTCTCCGCTACTAGCATGGATTATTCCCGAAATCGTCTTCAGGAGGGTTGTCTTTCCGGCGCCGTTCGCACCCACAAGCGCGACGATAGTTCCCTCAACCACATGAATGGAGAGACCCCAGATGACCTGAATATCACCGTACAGGACATCCACCCCCTTTACTTCAAGCAGGTGCTTCTCCAAGGTATGCCTCTATTACTTTGGGGTTATTCGCTATGTCCTCCGGATTCCCATCGGCAATCTTCAATCCGTAATCCAGTACCGCTACGCGATCACAAAAATCAAGGACGGCGTCCACCCTGTGCTCGATCCACAGGATAGAGACCTTTCTTTCATCTCTTGCCCTCTTAATCACCTGAAGCAGCTTTCGGATCTCAAAAGGAGTAAGACCGGCCATGGGTTCATCCAGCAGGGTGACCACCGGCATTGAAGCCAGGGCCATGGCCACCTCCAATAGGCGCCGGTCTGAGAGGGTTATGTTTGCCGCCAACATATCCTTCTTTTCAGACAACTCGACAAGGTCCAAGGCTTCCAACGCCCTTTTCCGGGCCCCCTGAACCTGATGTTTCCGACCATAAACTGAGCCCACCATTACATTTTCAAATACCGACATCTTCAGGAAGGCCTTGACAAGCTGAAAGGTCCTTGAGATCCCCATACGGCAGAGTTTATGGGGAGCGAGGCCGGTGATTCTCTGCCCTTTAAGATAAACATCACCGCGATCCGGCTTGTAGATCGAGGTAACGACATTGAAAAGGGTTGTTTTGCCCGCACCATTAGGACCGATAAGGCCCACGATTTCTTCCTGTGCCACGCTCAGGTCTACCTCGTTTAGGACTTGTAACCCCCCAAAGCTCTTGCAGATCCCATCCAAACTGAGAATAGAGTTATTCCTATCCATTTAGCGAAGTCCTTGTCATTGTTATCAAGGCGGTTGATAAAATTCCTTTTTTGGCGAGGGATTTAAGTAACGGCTTCATAAACGGCCTGACGTAATGATAAGAAAAGTGGGATGGGGAAAGGCTCGATGCACGGGTCACAGCCTTCTCTTAGCCAACTAAAGCGTTTCTTGAATTACCGATCCAAGCACCGGATAGGTAAGTTCGATTTTTCACCGGTTCGATATGCTGGAAACCAAGGTGTTCTCGTGTTCGATAACAACTCGGTAAACTGACCCAGTTACCGCTTAGGGAAGGAAGCCCCCGATACGGTGAGGTATCAAGAGAGAATCTTGTCTCTTTTTTGGCTCGGATGTGGATAATACCATTAGTTGGAAGCCCACTCAATACATTTTTGCAGATTCCTGTAAGTCCTGTCCTCATTGCGCTCAAGCACATGGGGTTGTGGGCCTCACCTCATGAGTGCTCACGTGTGTTGTTTCAACCCCCTGTTAGTACAGGCATGAGTGCAATTTCATCTCCATCCCTCAGTTCACTTCCGAGCCCGTCTCTTAGGTTAGAAGAAGGCTGGCCATTGAGCAGGATCAAATTCGATCTCTTCACCTTTTTGGTTTGGGCATCGAATATCATGCTGTCAAATGCCCCTCCATACTGCCTTGACAAGGCCTCCAATGCATCCCTTAGGGTACCCTTTTCTATCTCTAGAACCACAGGAACGTGATCACCCATCACTGCTTTAAATTTCCAAGCCCAGGTCACGGTGACTTTCATTTATGTCTTGTTTCCTTTCAACAGCGTGCCTGCGACACACTGGCTTCATGATTGTAGCGCCTTAGCTGTGGAAGTGCCACATCAAAACTTGAGAAATTGATGTGACAAGCTTTAACGCCGTTTTCTTCTACGCTTTGCCCAGGGCCTTTAGCACAACGTCCGGGGTTATGGGAAAATCGTCTATCGAGACGCCTAGTGCATTGTGTACGGCAGGTCCGGCCAAGGCCGGTATGACGGTGGCCACATCTTCGCCAATGCCGATGACTCCATAGGGTCCATACCCCATACCTGTCTCAACCAGCCTTGTTTCAATGGGGCCGACATCATTCATGGTGGCGATTTTATAATCCAGGAGGTTCCCGTTGAGCATGACCCCGGTCACCGGATCATGCACGATTTCCTCGAAAAGGCCCCTGCCCACTCCCATGTACGTACCTCCGTATTGCTGCCCTTCGCACCCTTCCCAGCTGATCACCTTTCCCACGTCATTCACGTTGACCACCTTTAAAACGAAAACCTGGCCGGTCTCAGTATCCACTTCTACCTCCATGAAATGGGCCTGCCTGCACAAGCGAAGACGGGAGTCTGAGTAGCCTCCCTGTTGGAGGTGCCAGCCGTGCGCGAAAAGCGGCACTGAGAAGTTACTTCTCGGAGAACCTTTTCCAAATTCCGGAGTGTGGCACATAGGGCCTTCAAGGCCCATTGGCTGAACGAATTCCGCCAAGGATAATCTGTTTGACGGCTCGGCTTTGACGTAGATGACACCGTCTTTGATGTCAAGGTCATCACTCTTATACCCCGGGAATGCTGGGGGATAGCTGCCCCTTTGGGTATGCCCCCTGGGGCTGACCGCCGCCCGCAGTATCTTTTGTTTGAGAAGCCTCGCAGCGTGTCTTACGGCGAACCCATTAATTGA
>CP070752.1:33093-36356 GCA_020348625.1 Deltaproteobacteria bacterium
GCACGGGGAGGAATGGCGACAGGCGACCGCGACGTACCCCGTAGGGGGAAGTCGGGTTGGCTTCGGCGCAGTTCCGCTCGGCTTTCGAACATATGTCCCGTGCGGCAGCACGGGCAGCTTCACTTTTCGGCGACTCAAAATCTTGCCACTACCATATGTATGCTGAAATCCGTTTCGATTTCAGTACATGGCAACAAAGTATACCTTGAGCATACTGTAACCAGGCCCAGCATGCAGGGGTTTAGCCAAACCGCCATTTTTTATCTTTAAGTCATAGATGGTCAATTCTCCCGCAATTCATCAATTCCTGGTAAGGGCTGAGACCGCATGGTTCAGTTAGAAGTCAACAGCCTGAGAATATCACCCATTTCTTCTTGACATCCTGTTCCTTAGGGTTAGAATCAATCCTATTGGGGGGGCGGGAATATACCTCATTCGGAACTTCTCCAGATCCAAGATACCTGACAGTGAAATATGAATCACTCTTCTCGGTAACGCGATTCCCGCTGTAGCTCGAAATTCTCGCCTAGTTTCCTGCCTTCCATCCAAGCCGTGAATGAGAGGAACAGAGAACCTCCGGAGTAGGCCATGAGAAGAGGACCTTGAAAGTTGCCCATACGTAGCCTTCAAGGGGATTTCTCGTCCGCTTGGAGGTGGTACTGTTCCATCTAGCGTTCGGGCAAAAGAGCCTTCAGCAATACTGCAATAATGATTTCGTTTGAGAGTTAAAAAGGAGGTGAGGAGTTATGCTCCAGGACCTTGCTAGCGTGCTAGGCGATTTAAAAAAGCAAGAGACTATTGAGTTTACTCAAGAGTGGCTTGCTAGTGGCGAAGATCCCATGGCTCTTCTCAATAATGCTAGACTTGGCATAGAGATTGTTGGCCAGCGTTATGCCAGTGGCGAATATTTCCTTCCCGACCTAGTTTACTCCGGAGAGATACTGAGACAGGTAACCGAAATGGTCACGCCAAAGTTAACTGAGGTAGCGAAGGTCAAGAAGCTGGGCAAAGTTGTCCTGGGCACTGTGGCCCATGATATCCATGATATCGGCCTGAATATGGTGGGCTTTATGCTCGATATATGCGGTTTTGAGGTTTACAACCTCGGCGTGGATGTCTCGGCGCAGAGGTTTGTCGAAAAGCTAGAGGAAAGCGGTGCCCCTATTGTTGGCTTAAGTGGGTTCCTGACACTAGCCTTTAACTCCGTTAAGGAAACGGTTGAGGCCATAAAGGCTGCCGGATTGCGGGATAAGGTAAAGATTATGATTGGCGGCGCGCAGATGAATGATGATATCAGGAAATATGCCGGAGCCGATGCGTATGGGCAAGACGCCGTGGCCGCGGTGTCTCTGGCTAAACAGTGGATAGGAGGCAAATAGAAATGGGGAAAACACCTGAAGAGCTTTACCAGGAAAGAGAAAAGAGATTCAACGATGCCGTCCAGCTGAAGGTGCCGGACAGGGTTCCCATAGCACCACATTTCCTCTTCTTCGGGGCTAAATACGGTGGGCTCAACTGCCAGGAGGCCATGTATGATTATGACAGGCTGGCAGAAGCAACCCGAAAAGCGGTAGTGGATTTTGACCTCGATGGGTACCTGAACCCTTTCCCCCTCATCTCTTTGGGACCGGTGATGGAAATGCTCGGCTATAGGCAGTTTAAGTGGCCTGGTCACGGAGTCTCTGTCGACAGCACCTACCAGTATGTCGAGGGAGAGTACATGACAGCGGATGAATATGATGCCTTCCTTAATGACCCTACTGACTACATATTAAGGACATATATACCAAGGATTTTGGGGGCGCTGGAGCCGCTGAAGATGCTCCCGTATATACCCGGGGTTTCATACTTTGTGGGGCCGCTTCTCCTTTTATCGGCGTCGCTCGCCATGGAGCCAGTTGCCCAAGCTCTGGGAACACTGGCCAGGGCTGGCCAAGAAAGCTTAAAGATGATGTCCAGGGCCGAGGAGCTTGATAAGGAAATGGCTGAGCTCGGCTTTCCATCCATGGTCGGCTCCTATGGTTGGGCTCCCTTTGACTGCATCGGAGACCATTTCAGGGGTACAACGGGCATCATGCTCGATATGTACGATCGTCCGGACAAACTCCTTGCCCTCATGGATAAGATGACACCAGCAATAATCGGTACCGCCGTAGGGCTTGTACAACAAATAGGCATACCCAGGTGCTTTATACCCCTGCACAAGGGGCTTGATGGGTTCATGTCGCCTAAGCAGTTCGAAACCTTCTACTGGCCCACCTTGAAACAGGTGATACTGGCACTGATTGACCAGAACATCGTACCCATTGTGTTCTGGGAAGGGGATTGCACTTCGCGCTTGGAGACCATGGCCGATATACCAAAGGGAAAGGCGATATACTTGTTTGAGCGCACTGATATGCACCGGGCCAAGGAAGTTCTGGGCGGCAAGGTATGCATCATGGGCCTTATGCCTTCCTGGATATTATGTACCGGCAGCCCGCAGGAAGTCAGGGATTATTGCAAGCGGCTTATAGATGTGGTCGGTAAGGACGGCGGCTATATTCTCAATGGCGGTGTAGGTATACCTGACGAGGCAAAGCCTGAAAATGTTAAGGCTATGGTCGACTTCGCCAAAGAATATGGCGTATACAAATAAGTGCCTGGAAGGAACGAACCCTAAGGTGTAAGGCAAGGCTACAGTGAAGAATGGGACGTTGGCTCCAAAACAACTTATGTGAAGTGAGTGGCTGACCTTAAATAGTTAAACAATTTGACATACAGCACATTTGGAACTCTATTGCGGGCATGCCTAGGAAAGCCTGATGAGGTTGTCCCGGCCTTCTGCATCATGGTATGATGAGAGGAAAGGAACGAGGTTACCAGCTAAAAGGTTGATTTATTTGAGTACGTAAGGTCCCTTCCTTTTACACCCTGTTTCATCCCCTCCGATCTGAGAAATGCCCACGCATATCTGATCTTCCCTGACGCAAACTGGACAACACCCTATTTTGAGATGACAAATGCTGCTTGTCTGAAGAGATGCCCTCTCGAATAGGAGAGAGTATAGTTGCCCCCTTTTGGCATTCATGGGGATTCCAAGCGTGGTGGTCCACGTCCGACGCCATAGGCTATGGCCGAGGATGTCCGTAGCAGAGTTACTGCGGAGGGTAGAGAAGCGCGGGGAGCTTCACTCGCCTTCGCTAGGATGCCCCGTGCGCAAGCACGGGGAGGAATGGCGACAGGCGACCGCGACGTACCCCGTAGGGGGAAGTCGGGTTGGC
>CP070752.1:36456-42649 GCA_020348625.1 Deltaproteobacteria bacterium
GGTTAGCACGAGAAGTGAGTAGGCACCCTGAATCCTTTCAGCCAGCCTGGAAATCCCCACGACCACATTCTTTTCTTGTAGGATAAGCTTGGAGATGATCTCAATGTCGAGACCATGGTAGAAAGCAGCACCCCGTTCCTTCATTTCCGTAAGTAATGCCTGGTTGTTGATAATGTTGCCGCTAAATGCAACCGCTATCTCCCCAACGGCACCCTGCCACATCATGGGCTGGCGTTCCTTAAGACTTACATGGCCAATTCCCATAGTGCCTTTGAAGGTTTCAAGTTCATGAGGGGTAAAGGTGTGGCCTGCCGTGCCGTAGTGGGTAATCATGCGAATCCTTGTCTCGTCAAAGGTAGCTATACCGCTGAATTGCTGGCCCCTGTGCTGAAGAAAATCCAGGGCCTGAAAGATATCGTTCACACACGGGGTTTCTTCGGCGATACCGAAGACACCGCAATTATCACCCATGCGTATCATTGCTTTGTTTCTCCTCATTCACTGCTTATATCCATATAATGTCTTTGAATAGGTTTCACAAAGCCGTGATAACCTTGGCAAGTGCCAACCCCTTGCCTGGAGCCATCGTTGTTGCGTGTTTACCTGCTTTGCTGCGGGGTGCGCTATAACCAGGCGGCTCTCCCTGTCCCTTATATCTACAATAAGCGGTCTACCTGCTTATAAGATGAGCATGCGGTTTCAATGGATTCCATGTTTATTGGGAAGCGACCAAAACAATCTCATAGCCGAATGATTTTAGGGCTTTGCAAGCCTGGCCGATGATGATCGGGCCGGAGCCAATGGCCATAATATCATGGATATCATTATGCTTAGGCATTGTTTCCCGGCTTACGCGCAATAAGGGCTTGTCTGAAAAATGCGCTATAGGGGAAAATAGTCTGAAGCGAGAGATTTATCAAGCAGTTTTCACTGCCGGCATAGAATCTTGGATTAGGAGATCCCCCTCAAGATCCCTCTCCGGAAGGGCAACAAACTCCTGCCACCAGGCCAGGCTGGGAAATCAGGGCAGGATTTTCGGGCAGATCTTCCAGGCGCAATGATTTTGAATCGAACTCGCATTGCGATTCCTATCGCTCTGCTGCCTCTTGCATATCCAATTCTTGGGCTTTGGTGCCTTTGAAACGAGATTTTGAGGCGGGAAAACCTATGGGGACCTTCTGGCGGTAATCGAGTTTCTTCTTTCCCCCGAGCAGGGCCAGAAGCAAGCCTTCTTCGCGGCAATGTCCTTCATGTGGGCATTTTTTTCTACTCTTTTCAAAGAAGTAGAGGGGCGCAAGGCAATTAAATACATTGGCATCTACACTGTGCCTAATCCCTTCTAGCTCTCCCCTTGCTGAGTATAGATCCCTGTTATAGTTAACGCTCTTTTGCATACGCAGGATTTCCTTGATCAAATCCAAATCAGGGCATCCTTCAAATCGGGGGCATGAAGCACAGTGCTCATAGAATTTGAGGGGTGTTTGACAGCTGAACTCGGTGGCACGAATTATTTTTGGTTTTCTGTGCGTCACGTTGGTGTCCTTTCCGTCTTGTGGTTTCTTAAGGTATTGTACATTTCCTTGGTGGGGGCTTTTTAGACCCTAGATTGATACTAGGCCGACCCCATGAGCCATTCGGGTGTTTTATCTCCAAGGGCCTTGTAACCAAAAGTGACACAGGCAGTTTTGCAACACCCACAGCCTATGCATTTTTCGGTTTCAATATAGATAGAACCCTGCTGACCTTGAATCGCATGCACTGCACATACTCTTAACGCATAGCAATCTTTACAATTGTGTTTACAGATAACATTGAGCATGGTTTCTCCTTCCTCAAATGAAATTGCGGGTTACTTGTTTTCTACGGTCTTAAGCGATAGTACGGGCATATCCCTAAATGCCTCTTCAAACGAGCAACAAGCAACGAGTTTTGCATTATCCCAAGATTTTTTCTATTTCCTGCCTGTCCGCTTCCATAACATAAGGAATACCAGACATATCGGCCGCCTCTCTGGTGAGTGCTGCCAGATCATTGCGGTCAATATACTGAATGGCAAATTTCCTCGCACCTGCCATCAGTTGTTGCAAGCCCTGTCGGAGGCGGTCGATATACGAATACATCCCAATAGCCCCAGCCGGGAGCTTCGCAAAATCTTTGCCGTATTGCTCCCTTAACTGCGAGCCAACCGCAAACAGATTCAGATACCCTCCTTCAATATCTTCACCTTCCAAATCCCTTTTTTCTGCCATTAATCTGCCATGGGTTTTGCCCACCATGGCAGCTGTCATTATGGCTCGACCAAGACATATGGCCTTGACATAGGGTGCTGCCAAGGCCAAGGCTTTAAAGATGTGATCCTCAAGGGAAAGACCACCAGCAATGGCAATGGGAGGAATGTAAGCCCCCTTTTCCTTGAGACGTTCGCACATCTGGTAGGCAAGACATTCAAGCTGGACCGTGGGGATTCCCCATTCATTCATCATCCGCCATGGACTCATCCCAGTGCCGCCACCAGCGCCATCTATGGTCAATAGGTCTATTTTGGCTTCTGAGGAATATTTAATGGCCCGGGCCAGGTCGGCAGGACGATATGCACCGGTCTTCAATGTCACATATTTGGCTCCTATGGTGCGAAGACGTTTCACCGATTTATAGAAGGCTTCTTCGTCTACCATTCCCAATCTGGAATGTCTTTCGAATTCACTTATGCCTCCTGCCTTGAAGGCCTCTTGTGCGGATGGAACAGTTGGATCTGGCAGCACAATGTATCCTCTCTCCTTGAGCTGCATGGCCCTTTCCGGGCTGGGCAGCTTCACTTCACCGCCAATGTCTTTTGCACCCTGTCCCCATTTCAGCTCAAATATCTCAACACCGAGCTTCTCAATGACATACTCCGGCACCCCGAGCTTAGTGTCTTCCACATTAGCCTGAATAATAACCCCGCCTTTGCCATCGTACCATCTCTTGAAAGCATCGATTCGACGTTCCATTTCAGGGGACTTTACTATCTTGTCATTCTTGAACTCTGCCTGAGGATCCATACCGCAGATATTTTCACCAGCAACAACGATGACACCTGAAATTGCAGCGCCAACTGCCATGTCCTCCCAATTAACCCGGGCAATTTCAGTAGAGCCTAAAGCCCCCGTAAACACAGGGAAATTCATCTTGATGCCACCTTGTGCACCTACAGCTGTAGTACAATCCACTGCCGGGAAGGTGGCTACATCTGAGTTAGCCTCAATACCTATAGCACCCACGCATGTTCCCTGAATATTGAAGTGAGAGAAATCCACTGGATAATCCTTTTCCGCTCCTGCAGTAACCAAGCCGAAGGGTTGCGGGTAAATCATCTCGCGACCTTTAAGAGCAGAGCGTCCTACCTCACAGGGCCCTTCACACCCATCAAGGCAGGTCACGCAGAGGCCAGAAATGGGAGCGGGCTCTACCCGTGTTGTGGTTACTGTGGCAGCACTTCGATTTGGTTTGCTAAAAGACATATTCAAATCCTCCCTTCGTTAACGAGTACCACTTACTATAATCAGGCGAAAAAAAATCCACAGACTACACTCTGACAGGCTATGGACTTCATTGTCTCCTTCAGTAATACGTCTCTGTATTACCGATAACTAAAATATTGGCTTTCCGTTTTAGTAAATGAATCTCTTGTAAAGAGCTTTTTACATATTTCTAGCCCAGCTAAATTTCGTGTGAGACAATAATCGCCTCACGGAAAGGCCTGCATTATGACGACTCAGCTTATCCTAAAAAACAAATAGCACTCCGACTCTGAGGGTCGGCCACAACCCTCGCATATGCCCCATCAGCTGTTTTAGGGACATCAATGACATGCACCACATTTTCAAACTCGCCACTTTCTGGCAACAAATCAGTCAAAATATTTTCAGAGCCTTCAAAAAACAAGCCGTTAAACATGGTCTCAGGGTCATCAGGATAAATGGGTAAGTAAATGATTTGACCTTCCACGAGATCCTGAAAAAAGTGCGTCCCGTAAGACACTTCGGGAACGTGACCAGAATCTTCGCGAGCAATTTCAACAAGAACCGCCGTATTGTCAATATCTGCATAGCTCACATTGACACCAAGGTGAATGTTACCACTGCCCCACCTGCCTGGGCCCATCATCAAAAATTTGCCGGCCACAAGTTGTGGATGCCTATTGAGGCGCCCTACCACCCGCCCCACTGAACTTTTGAGCTCCATTGAGGTGATTTCAGCATAACGTCGAGGATCTATAAAAATAATATGCTGGACCCCACTGACCACTCCGCCACTTATAACTCTCTTAGCTTTAAACAGTGTGCGCTCCTGGGGAATAGTATCAGGCACCTTTGCAGGCCCCGATAGCCCGGGGAGCCATAACGGCCTGCATTGTAGTAAATTGACCCTGACACTACCCCTGGGATCCACAGACGCAGTAAATTCTGTGTCTACTGGGTGGCCGTAAGCTCTTTCCAGCCTGTCCAGCATATGTCCCGTGAGTTTAACGAAGTTTGTACCGCTGATGAGTTTATTAAAGGTCAGCACCAGTGTTTGTTTCGAATCTCGGTGGATCGTGCCGTAGGGATCATGCAAGTATCCATCCTTCATTATGGATACAAGCAAGTGAGTATTTGGATATGTGTCTTTGGAAAGCACCTCATCTATTGGCAGAGTAACGAATTTGTTTGTCTTCAGGTCAAGAAGGTCTATTTCGTGTTGAGAATACTTCGCTATTTCCATACCAACCTCAGGCCTGAGTTGGGGATGGCTAACCGCAATCATTCTAGGGTAGTCTCCACCTACCCGGTTGACTGCGCGAGTCCCTAACCCAAATACCAGACGTATGAGACCCTTATTGGAATCTATGCGACTGGTCCATGCGTAGAGGTTGCGTGAGAACGCTACACCTGCAAGGCTCGGAAAGAAGTAGTGCTTGTATGGTATTCCAGAGACCCGTTGTACCAGGATGGCCATCTGCTCATCGCTTTCGCCTAGCCCCCGTCTGCGGCGATAGGAAAGGGCATCAGGACTCAACGTGCTTGCATATACGAGTTTTACAGCACGCAAAAAAACCTCTAACCTCTCGTCAGGACTTCCCTGGTTGGCGCAAAATTCGCTGCGGTATTTGCCGGCAAATGCGTTTCCGAAGCTATCTTCAAGCAAGCTACTGGATCTTACAATGATGGGAGCCTGCCCGAAGTAGTCTAGCATGCTGCGGAAGTCTTCCATTGTTTCGGTGGAGAACCTGCCTGCCAGGAAGCTCTGTTCCACTTCTTCAAATTCTTTCCGTGACAGCTGGGAATCCCTTGATAGCTTCAGGCGGAGCCTGAACAAGTCGTTATGCACAAGGAAGGTGAAAAACACGTCCGAACCGATATAAAAGGAGTCATGGTCTTCCAGTACCTGCGAGAAATCTATTTCATTTTCTTCCTCCAACAGAATGCGTCTGGCCAGCAGCATCCCAGCAGCCTTTCCCCCAATCCTCCCAGATCCGATCATGCGGTCCCTGATGCTGTATAGGTCTTCCAGGGCAAAGTAGGAATCAGCTAATCTGTTAAACTCTGGATGATTACCAATCAACATCCGTGAAAACTCTTCTTTAAGTGCCAGGACCTCAGGAGTGATCTGTTGAGAGTCTTTATGGGTTTCTCGATATTGAACCAGCTTGTTGTAGACACTGTCCCACGGGGCAATTGAGCTTTCCATGGATCTCAGCGGTTGTTTCCGCGCGGTCGCAGATACTGCTGCTGCCTCACCGCTTTGGAAAACCGGCTGCCAGCTTCTTTTAGTAACCATGTGGGGCAGAAACATTTGGGGAGAGTAACGGTCCCAAACCTTTAATGGGTGAATGTACATAGTGCCCTTTATACGGTAGACATCGATAAGCACCTGTGTGGTGTCCCGAATCCTGGCAACAGCATTGTGGGCATGTTGTCCGCGCGTCAGGGCGAAGTAGGCGACTGTATCGAGCTCGCGCAGGAACGGGCATGTCACCTGGAAAAAATTAGCCAGCAACTCATCTGTTGCCCACTCCTCCACAAGGGCTGATAAGTTGTCGAATATAAAAAATTTCTTCTTCGCCCATTCCTCAATCACCCTGTGTACCTCGGCACTGAAAAAGTCGAAGCCACCCCTTGGATCTACTTCTTTGATTATTAGGCCCTGACGAGACCCGATAATTGGTGGATGA
>CP070752.1:42749-47139 GCA_020348625.1 Deltaproteobacteria bacterium
ATATCTCAATTTCACTGGAGGGTATCTGATGCAAAAACGAAAGACGCTCGTAGCTGCCTTGTTGGCATGTGTGTTTGTAATGGTACTGGGGTGTGCAGGAGGCAGAGTCGTCATAGGCGATTCTCCGCGCCCTCCCGCCGGCCCCCCGGTCTATAAGAAAGCGCCCCCACCTTGGGCGCCGGCCCATGGGCGTAGGGCGAAGCATCACTACCGGTATTATCCTTCGTCTTATGTGTATTTTGACACCGGTCGTGGGCTTTACTTCTATTATGAAAGGGGCGCCTGGCAGGTGAGTGTGTCGCTCCCAACGCACATCCATGTTACTGTTGGTGACTATGTCACCCTCGAGATGGACTCCGACAGGCCCTATACCTATCACTCCGATGTCGTGAGGCGATATCCACCGGGGCAGGCCAAGAAGAAGGATAAGGGCAAGGGCAAGAAGAAGCGGTAGGGTCTTCGGTCGGCCCCCCTGCCCCTCTCCCATCCAGCATCGCGATAACGCCAGGGCTGAATTGCGAATTACAAATTCCAAATTCGACCCTTTGGGCTCGGTGTGTGTTTCCGGCTCACCTATTCACCGATTCGCCATTTCACCGCCTCTTGCTTTTACTATGAACTATGAGCCCAGAGCCGGTGGCCCAAGCCACATGTTCCTCTCCTCTGTTCTGCTTGACTTTTGCAGTGCTGCGGGATAGGCTGGCGTGGGTTTTGGGCATCTTGGTTCATGCTCAGGGAGGGTCCTATGCTGCATAAAACAGCAGATACTCTTTGCGAAAAGTCCCATCAACTCTATGATTAGATGGGGCTTTTTTTGTGTGGCAGAATAAGACAGAGGGCTGCCGTTTTAGTACTGGTTCAACCAATAATCAATGAAAGGAGAAAGGAGGATACCGAGGAAGGCCATACTAAGAGAACAGGAGGTAGCGTATTATCAAGATTCACACAGCATACAGGGAGGTTTCACATGAAAACAAAGGGAACAGTAATCGTATTTGGTAGTATTTGTTTAGCCTTAATGCTTGCAGCACACTCAATTACCCCCAGTCCTGCAGCAGCAGACCAGACAATACGGTTGAAGTTCGCCAATTTCTTTCCACCGGCAGCTGCTCCAAGCAAAATCTGCAAAGAGTTCATCGAGGACATAGACAAACGCACCAATGGAAGGGTGAAAATCACGTACTATCCCGGTGGCTCACTGCTTAAAGCCCCGGCAATGTTTATGGGGGTGGTTGAAGGAGCGGCCGATATAGGCTTTGCCCACTGTTTATACACTCCGGGGCGCATGCCGGTTACAGAGGTTTGCACCCTGCCCCTGGGCTACCCCAGTCCCTGGGTAGGTCTATACGTTCTTAACGACTTCTATGAGAAATTCAGGCCAAAAGAGTGGGATCAGGTGCGTATGCTCTGGATGCACGCCTCCGGTGTCACCATCTTGATGACTAAGAAGCCGGCGCGCCAATTAGAAGACCTCGAGGGAATGATAATAAGGGCACCCGGCCGCATGGGTAAAACCATTAAGGCGCTCGGTGGAACCCCTGCTCCTACCATTATGTCGGAAGTTTATGATGCCTTGTCTAAAGGTGTTATTCATGGAGTTTACACCGGCGTTATGGGACTTAAGGACTGGCGCTTTGCCGAAGTTGTGGATTATACCACCCTTAATTGGCAGGTCGCGAGTGTTTACCCCTTCTATGTGGTAATGAACAAGGGAAATTGGAACAAATTGCCTGCAGATGTGCAAGGGGTTTTCACCAAGGCTATTGAGGAGTATAAGGAAAAATTCGCAACGATGTGGAACATGAGCGAGGTACGAGGAAAACAATTCGGCAAGGAACACAACGTAGAATTCATTGAATTGTCTCAACAAGAAGCAGCCAGGTGGAGGCAAGCTGTTAGCCCTGTAATAGATGCATATGAAACGGAGATGGTTGCCAAGGGGTTTTCCAAGCAGGAGATTAGAAGCTGGATTGATTTTCTCCAAGAGCGCATTGACTACTGGACCAAAAAGCAAGCGGAGTTAGGGATCAAGTCCGCAACAGGGCCTGCAGAGATTACCAAGTGAGCGCAATCAAGGGCGCTGCGGCATCTTGTTTGTTTGAATTCCCCTTGTTGCCTATTTGCGATAAGCGGGTCGAGGACCAGTCACTTGCCTTGGCCGGGACTCGGCCTTCGTAGCCGAAGGGCTCCTTCGGCGGAGCAGGTTGCCCCGCGCGCTCTCGCCCGACGCCATAGGCCATGGCCGATGGCGTCTGCAAAGGGCAGCTGCGGAGGGTGGAGCAGCGCGGCGAGCTTTACTCGCCGAACAGAGTACAGGGTAAGGCGCATGCGGCAGTATTACCACACTCACCCATGCGCATCACCTGCACGCCCGCCAGTTTTATCGCCACCTTGTGTTTGTGGGAAATCGTGAGGCAAATAACTGCTGGAAAGAACAGAAAGGTACGTGGTTCAGCATGCTGAAAAGACTTGAAAGGATAAACCATTCGGTGAGCGTATGGTTTGAGCGGATAGGGATCGTTGGGCTCCTGGCTATGTTGGGCGTCACCTGTGTAGACGTGCTTGGGACCAAGTGCTTTCGCAGCCCAATTCATGGGGCTATCGACATCGTCATGCTTTGCCAAGTGGTGGCCATTGCTTTTACCATTGCCATTGCTCAGATTGCAGGCAGGCATGTGCGGGTTGAGCTTTTTGTCTCCAGGCTGGCAGAGACCTCGCAGGCGGTCATCGACAGCTTTATCTACCTCTTTCAGTTCATACTGTTCGCTCTGATTGCTTGGCGTACCTACGTGCTCGCTCGTTCATTGCAGATCGCGGGGGAGGTCAGTGCAACCCTCTTCGTACCGCTCTATCCGTTTGTCTTTGCCATAGCCCTCGGGTGTATTCCGGTGTGCATAATATTTCTGCTTAAGTTCGTCAATTCGGTGATTAAGGCGGCAAGAAAATGAACCCAGTTGATGTAGGTTTCATTGGGATCGGCATCCTTCTTCTCTTGTTGTTCCTCCGGATGCCCATTGCCTTTTCAATGGCCTTTGTCGGATTTCTGGGTCTTGCGTATTTGAACGACTTCAGGGCGGCATTCTATACCCTTGCCGTGGATATCTACGAGATATTCTCATCATATCCGCTAAGTGTGGTCACCATGTTTGTGCTCATGGGTAGCTTTGCCTTCGCCTCGGGCATGGGCACCAGGCTTTATAAGGCCGCCTATGTGTGGGTAGGGCAACTGGGCGGCGGTCTTGTTATAGCCACGGTGCTCGCCAGCGCAGGGTTTAGTGCTATCTGCGGGTCAAGTCCGGCTGCAGCAGCTACCATGGGGAGAATAGCCCTTCCAGAGATGAAGAAATATCACTATCATGACGGGATATCCACGGGAGCCATTGCTGCTGCTGGTTCGCTGGGCATCCTCATCCCCCCGAGCACCGTATTGATCATCTACGGGATATTGGTAGAGGAATCCATAGGAAAGCTTTTTGCTGCCGGAATATTACCCGGCGTGGTCCTTACCTTGCTTTTTATGATCACAGTCTTTATCCTGTGCCGGCGCAATCCCTCGGTTGCGCCATCAGGCCCTCGAACCGGCTGGAAAGAGAAGGCACGGGCGCTCGCTCTCGTTATTGAAACCCTTGTTCTTTTCCTATTCGTTGTTGGCGGGTTGCTCATTGGCTGGTTCAGCCCCACTCAGGCGGGAGGAATCGGAGCAGGTGGCGCATTGTTCATTGGATTAATCAGAAGAGAGCTTAACTGGAACAAATTCATTTCGGCATGTGAGGATGGCTTGCGAATGGCTTGTATGATCTTCCTCCTCATTGCCGGTGGTACGATTTTTGGACATTTCATGGCTGTGACAACCATACCGTTCACCCTGGTGGACTGGGTAATGGGAATCAACGTGCCACCTACGGTGATTGTGGCCCTCATGGCCTTCATATTTGTTATTGGCGGCATGTTTATGGATTCAATGGCTATGCTCATGCTTCTCGTCCCGATTTTTCTTCCCATACTTGACTATCTTCAACTCAACTTGATCTGGTTTGGGGTACTCGTTGTGCTTTTTGTAGAGAGCGGAACAATTACACCGCCAGTTGGAGTAAACGTGTTCGTAGTAAAGGGAATTGCGCTGAATGTCCCGCTCGAAGCCATCTTCAAGGGAATAGTGCCCTTCTTTATGGCGATCATTGCATTGATCCTTATATTAATAATCTTCCCGCAGATCTCGACCTTTCTGCCTTCTTTGATCAGCTACTAAAGAGGAGAACCCGCTTCTTCCCTGGTTCGTGAGGACTTCACAGGCGTGAGCGCTTTGGCAATCGCCGAACGCAATGACCGCACATGATCTGCTTTCACAAAAGCTCCACCTTCCATTGGGATGGTGGAGCTTTTTTTCGAA
>CP070752.1:47239-52546 GCA_020348625.1 Deltaproteobacteria bacterium
CGTAACGCCGGCTTGCGACAAAAGATAAACGATCGGACACTCGACGCTATGGTTCACTCCGACAATGAGTTCTTACGGCAGAGGGCGTCCCTGCCCGGATATCAGCCGATTTATGGCGCACCAGTACTGATCCTGCTTTCCGGGGCGGCGGATGCTCCCCACAGCCTGCGCAATACAGCACTTGCAGCGGAGAACATGCTTCTTGAAGCGACTGGACTAGGCCTGGGATCGTGCTACCTCGTTAGCCCAACCTTGGCGTTAAATGGGGAGAGCAACCGTGATCTGGCACAAGAAGCAGGTATCCCTGATGGCTACGCGCTCCAGTGCGCAGTCATCGTGGGTTACGCAGCGGCTGAAGATAAGTTCACCGTTGGTGAGCGTACCAGGAAGGGCTCCGTAAACTACGTGGATTGACGCCGCCTTACGCCTTGTAAACGAGAGCAGAGGTGTCCGGAGGGAGTGCCCCCTGAGGACATTCCCTTACAAAAATATCTGCATCCAGAGAAGTCGTCCGAAAAACAGTTGCAGATTCCAAAACAAAAAACAGGTTGCACCTCGGTAACTAAGTATCCTCCTCCTGTTTCACACTCAACTTCAATGGGTTGATATCTTCGCCCCAGTAAACAGTAGTATGCGGGAAAGGAATTTCTATATTTTGGGCATCGAAAGCCATTTTGAGGCGTCTGCGGTATTCTCGCCCGATGGTCCATTGCTGAATGGGCTTGGTCTTCAGGCGTGCTTTAATGACAAGTGCACTGTCGCCGAAACTATCAAGGCCAAATACTTCGATAGGTTCAATAATATCGGGGCCGAACTTCTCATCATTCTGGAGTTCATCACCCACTTGTTTCATTATTTCCATTACCTGATCAACGTTCTCTTTATAGGCCACGCCGATATCAAAAACCATGGCCGACCAGTCTTTGGTCATATTAGAAAGAGAGCTGATCTTACCATTCTGGAAGATGTGTACTGTCTCGCTAAAGTCGCGCAGTAGCCCTGGGCGAAGGCTGATCATCCCTGCAACAAGCTGCAGGGTATTCTGGCGAAGGCGAATAAGGCAGCCTCGGCGGAAATCCTCCTGGAAACTGGAAATCACTGGGACCGGGCAAATCAGTTAATTTGGTTCATTAGTTGCCAACCTCCACATCTTGTGATAACCAGGCTGAAAATTAGCTACTGCTATCACACCCACAAAACAAAACCTCGGAATCTCAAAATATTCCAGTTGAAACATAGCAAAAGGTTAGATAATATCTAATCAGCCACTTTGGCACGAAGCAGCAACTCCTTGACCTTAGGAACTCACCCCAATATATTGGAGGCCTACCATATCCTTTCGGATCTAAAAAGATTATGATAACAATGCGATAAGTGATTAAGTAAAAATGAAAAATGAAAGGGGTGAGAAATAGTTATGCTCCCATTACTATTCATCCTGCTGGTTGTCGCACTTAGCATATTCATCAGTTTTAGCCTCACAGAGAAAGTCACATGGTTTACCTACTATATAGGGATAATGTCAGGTCTCCTGATAAGCGGAATTGTGCTTGAGTTCTCGAATAGGCGAAGGAGAAAGCGTGAGCAGGAGCTCAGGGAGAAATCTAAAAAGCCATTTTTCTAGCAGCGTCAATCATCTCCCCGGTCAACCCCTCCAACGATTAGGCTAAGCAATTGTAGCCCTATTCTTCATGGGAAATAGTGGCCGAGTTCTTTGGCCATTAAATCATCGCCCCGGAAGCGGAAATTACAGTGTTCGTGTAATGGTGCTGGATGATATTAGGGGCGTTTCCCCGTATCTTAACACGGTGCTTGATGATCCCTGATATGATTACACCAATCATGTCTTAATCGGCTCCGAAAACAAGATACGATATGCCCTTCGTCCCCAAGAAATCCACGTTGCCGTGCTTGCCGACCGATCCAATGTGTCAGATATTTCGAAATCCTTTCCCCAGACTAATTGTACGAAGTGCGGCTATCCCACTGAAAAAAATCAAACTCCCTGATGGACTAATGGGGCCTCTGCCTGATACTGTTAGAATAACGATGGTTGACACTACGCCACCCGGCTCTAGCCCTTCGGCAAGCCCGGATCTCTTGTGGCCGCTAAACAGTAGAATCGTGTTAATCAAAGAAAGATTCATCTCTTGACTCAGGCTCAGGGAAATAGTGTGTTGAATCATATGAGATTATCATTATGTTTATAATATCAAAGTCTTTTCAGTTGGGAAAAAGAGAAAGAAGTGACATTGAAGGTTAGGCATAATGTACAAAGACATAATAGGACCGTATTCTTTTGAAGTGGGGATGTATCGGCCGCCGAGCGAAGGGGGAAGCTATTCCCTGCTGCTCAGGTTTACGCGTAATTGTCCCTGGAATAAATGCACCTTTTGCGGCATGTACAAGCAGCAGAAATTCTCCTTGAGATCGGTGGAAGAAATCAAAGAAGATATCAACTCCATCGCCGGCCTGTGCATGGAGATGCAGGATATTGCAAGAGATCTGGGGTATGAGGGCGTCATAAACAGAGACGTTATCTACCGGATCGTTGAAAAATATCCTTACTCAAGTACCAGCCATGGTTTCGGCATGATTCTGAACTGGATCTCTTCCGGGGCGAAAACCGTGTTTTTACAGGACGCAAACAGCCTGATAATGGGGACCGACAACCTGGTGGAGGTTTTGCAGTATCTGAGGGACACGTTTCCTGCCATTGAGCGGGTGACCACCTATGCCCGCTCAAAGACCCTGTTTCGCAAAACCCAAGAAGAATTGAACCGCATCCGGCAAGCGGGGCTGGACCGTCTGCACGTCGGGTTGGAGTCAGGGGATAATGAAGTGCTGAAAAGGATCAAAAAAGGGGTTACGCCGGAAGAGCATATTGAAGGCGGCCAAAAGGCAATGAAAGCCGGATTTCAGCTATCCGAATACTGGATGCCCGGACTTGCGGGCAAGCAACGGTGGGAGAACCACGCCAGGCATACGGCCCATGTCTTAAACAGTATCAATCCACATTATATCCGCACAAGGCCCTTCAGTCCCTGGCCTGCGACTCCGATATATGGCGAATACGAACGAGAAGAGCTTACCCTGCTGACCCCTGAGGAACAGCTGGAGGAGTTAAAGCTGATGGTGCAGGAGCTGGACGTGACTTCAAAACTCTGTTTTGACCACGCCAACAATTACTGGACCGACAAAGATGGACAGCTTCTATTTACCCACAGCTATGAAGGGTATCAGATGCCTGAAAAGAAACAGAAAGTCCTGGAAATTATCGATAAAGGCATTATCGCAAATAAAGGCAGGTCTGAATATGGGCATATACAGATGTTTTCGTAACCTAAACGGAATAAGCTTTACTTCCCTCGCTTCATTGCCTTCCTCCTCCAGCCTGGAACGCAAATCGCGATTCTATAGCCTAACATCAGCTTTGCCGGTTTCGAAGTCGGGTTATAAGGTAGAGGCGATGCTGAAAGCACTCCGCATTGCTTTCTGTATGTTGCCCGGGACATCGCAATCGCCGATTATATAGAATCTGTCGGCGGCATCATGAAACTTTAGCGCAAGGTCATTCCTGGGCTTCATACCCACGGCGATAACCACGCTGCCGGCCTCGATGGTATGCTCCGCGCCGTCGGCGCTCGTATAGGTTACCCTATTTTCTCCAATGCCAGTGCAACGCGCCTGCAAAATATAATTGAAGTCTGGAAGCTCCTCCCATGCGTCCCGAAACATGCTGTAGAAATGGATTGGCGGAGCATCCGGCGCGAGCATATCCAGCATCTCCAGCAAAGTGACTTTGTGTCCCTTCTCGGCCAGATGCATCCCGGTTTCTACCCCGACTTCTCCACCGCCGATAACCACAACCTTCTCTGCCAAGGTATCCCCGTTTTCGTAAACATCTACGGCAAACACTACATTTTTACTGTCTACTCCGGTAATCCCGGGAACAATGGGTTCTGCACCCACGGCAACAAGTACCGCATCGTATTTCTCTTTTTTAAGTATTTCAGGGGTTGCCTCTGTATTCAGAAGTACCTTAACCTTGGCCTTTTGAACTTGCTGGATGAGGTAGTCTTTAAACTCTCTTTGTGGCCACTTGAAGGAAACGTTATTGGTCGTATTCAGGAGTCCACCCAGGGCGCTGCTTTTCTCGTATAGCATCACATCGTGCCCTCTACCGGCCGCTATCAAGCTTGCTTCCATGCCCGCCGGACCGCCACCAACAACGGCAACCTTCTTTTTGTCAGTGGGAGGCTGAATCATCCTTCCAATCTTATGTTCCAACCCCCATGTGGGATTGACAGAGCAAACACTGGTGAGCGGGTCGGCGTTGCTGCTCCTCAGGCACTTATTGCACCTGATGCAGGGCACAACATCCTCATTTCTGCCTTCGTATGCCAAACGACCGTAATCCGGGTTGCTTATCCAGCCTCTGGCCATGGCGATGAAATCCGCTTTCCCTGAGGCAATAACATCCTCGGAAGTATCCAGGTCCAGATATCCACCCACGGTCGCCACCGCGATATCGGCACCGCTTTTTTTAACAGCTTCCGCCATATAGAGATAGGGTGTGCGCTCAGGGGTATAGTAGCTAGGGTGGGCTATTTCGATATCACTTGCCCGTATCTGAAGCATGTCGATGTGACCAGCAAACATCCTGGCCAGTTCAATGGTTTCCTCCAGGGTTCTCCCACCCGGTGGTTCGCTGCCACTTATGCTAGCTTCAATGAGAAAGTCTTTTCCGCATTCTTGCTTGATTCGGTCAGCAACCATCAGCGGAAAACGAGCCTGATTTTCCAGGCTTCCTCCATATTCGTCGGTCCTTTTATTGGTGAGCCAGGATAGGAATCTACCAAGTATAGTAAACCGGTAGGCCATGTGCAGGTACACCATATCGAAGCCCACCAGTTTCATCATGGCTGCTTGACGCACAAAATCCTCAGCCACTTCGTCCAGTACATCCAAGGGAACTTCTTTGCCCACCCTCGGGGTATTCATACCTATGTCTATAGTGGGGATTCCAGTACTGACGTCGTACTTAAGCGGTACGTACCCGCCAATTTGCATTGATGCCCTGGCGCCATAGAAATGTATAGCCTCAGTAAGCTGGGAGAGGTAAGTCTGGCAATGAGTATCGTATATATCAAAGCTGTCCGGGAGTATAGTGGTCGAAGAAAACGACTCTACTTCATTATCGGGTATCACGTGTGGCATGCCGACTCCTGAGCAGGTGACCAGGGCGGCGCCGTTTTTGGCTTTATTGGCATAGTGGGTTATCAGCGCCTCTGTAGGATATGTTTC
>CP070752.1:52646-60248 GCA_020348625.1 Deltaproteobacteria bacterium
ATGGGCCAGAAGACCGCCACCTGTTTTCAGCGCTGTGTCGGGTTGGATGGCCTATGCGCAGTCTATACCACCACCTATGATATCGATCAAAAATACGGGACCACCTATCATGAGCGGTTCAAGAACTACCTCCGCGAAGTACAGAAACACGATTGGATGCCTTCAGGGGCGATGACCGATTCCCGGGGTGACCGGAGCCTTCGGCCCAGCAAGCAGGCCCATCCCAATGTCTACCTCCATATAAAAGAACGGTTGGAAGACGGGATCATCGTAACCGGGGCCAAGACCCATATCACCGGTGCCATCAACAGCCACGAGATCATCACCATGCCCACCAGGACCATGACCGAAGAGGACAAAGACTATGCCCTGTCCTTTGCCATTCCAGCTGATACAAAAGGTGTTACCTATGTCTTCAGCAGGCAGACCAACGATACCAGGCGGCTAGACGGGACCCTCGATGCGGGCAACCCTAAGTACGGCATTGTGGGCGGTGAGGCTTTGATTATCTTTAATGACGTGTTTGTCCCCTGGGAGCGGGTGTTCATGGCCGGTGAGTATGATTTTACCACCGAGTTGGTGGAGACCTTTGCAGGCTACCACCGGAGTAACTATGGAGGGTGCAAGGTAGGCTTGGCCGATGTGGTTATCGGCGGGTCGGCCTGGATAGCCGAAACCCATGGTATCGGCCGGGTCTCCCACATTGTCGATAAGCTCACCGAGATGATCGCCATGGCAGAGACCTGTTGGTCCTGTACCCTTGCCTGCTCCTATGAAGGGTACAGAACCCCCTCCGGCGCCTACCACATTAATCCCCTTTTGGCAAATGTGGTAAAGCTCAACATTACCAGAATGGTCTATGAATGGATGCGGATAGCCCAGGACATAGCGGGCGGCAAGGTTATCACCCTTCCGGCAGAGCAAGATCTTGTCAATCCCGAGGTGGGAAAGATGGTAGAGGAGTGTTTTTACGGTAAAGACGGTATTGCCCCCATGGATATTATCAAGATGTTGAGGCTGATAGAGAATATGTCGGTTGGGGCAGGACTGCCTGAGGCTATGCACGGGGCTGGGTCTCCCGCTGCCCAGAAGATCATGATTTCTCGGAGAAGCGGCATTGACAAGAAGATGGAATTGGCCAAGAGGATAGCCGGATTATCGCCGGATACGGATTTTGAACGAATCATCGGAAAAAGCGAAAAGGCCCATTGGGATGAGGTGAAGAAGAACATGAAGGAAAAGAAGGTGCAGATATCTTAGCCCTTCATGCTATGCTCTTACTTGACATTAGATACTGCGGGGGATGCAACCCCCAAATAGATAGATCAGGGGTAATAAGGGTGCTCAAAGAGGCCTTGGAAAAGCAGGGTATAAGGGCATCTTTTTCCACTGATAAGCTTGGATCCTACGATATCCTTCTTCTCATGAATGGGTGTATGCACGCCTGCCTTGAGGAAGCGTACCTAAAGGAAGGTCACACTGCTCCATATATCTCTATAAAAGGTGAGATGGTGGATGATAGCTTTATTGCGGAAGAACGCATAGCTGAATTCCTCGTTAAAAAAATATCTGGGCTATCTCAGTCTCTCCAAAAATAGAGCTACTGAGTTGAAGGAACGTTTACCGCGTACTGGCGTGTAAAGAATGTATGCTGTCAGGTCAGAGGCCCTGCTCAATGGCACTGTCATTACTAATGAGCTAATATACTGCACACAATTCAATTCGGGTTGACATTATAACTTCCCTTTTTCAAGAAGGTATCAGCTCATGGATAGATTCAATCTTCATGAAAAGACAGCTATTGTAACCGGGGGAAGCCGAGGCATTGGAAAGGCCATTGCTCTAGGATTTGGAGACTCTGGTGCAAAGGTTGTGGTTGCCGCTCGAAAGGTGCATCTCCTTGAGGAAGTGGTTGAGGAAATTAGGGCTACAGGTGGTGAAGCGCTCGCTGTAAAATGCGATCTATCAAACGATAATGAGCTCCACAATCTCATCGATAAAACCGTGCAGAGGTTTGAAAGAATAGACATACTTGTTAATAATGCGGGGATTAGTCCTTTCCTGGCAAAGTCTGAGGAGGTAACCAAGGAGATGTTTGAGCAGGTGATTCAAGTTAATCTGCTGGCCCCCTTTCTATTGTGCCGTGAAGCAGGAAAGATCATGATGAAGAATAACTGGGGTCGAATCATAAACATTGCTTCCGTAGGGGGAATGGTGGGTTTCCAACGGCAAATAGCCTACAGCGCCACAAAGGGTGCACTCATCCAGATGACCAGGGTGTTGGCTATTGAGTGGAGTCAAAAATACAATATCACGGTAAATGCCATCGCTCCTGCTTATCTCGCCACTGATCTCACCGAGGGAGTAAGGGCTTCAAAGAAAATATCTGAAAATCTACTGCAAAGAACACCAATGAGACGGTTTGGCGAAACAGAGGAGATAGTAACCGCTGCCTTGTACCTTGCCTCAGCATACTCAAGCTACACAACGGGCACAACTCTCACCGTGGATGGCGGCTGGATGGCGTATTGACGGGACTACACATAACGCTTCTGGATTCTGCAAAGCACGGGAGGCTCTGAGCAGAAGAAAAGGCCGAATAAGCATTACCTCAGTGGCTGCATTGGAAGTTATGCGATGTTCTCGAATCCGGCCTTAACGTAGATGGTTATGCCTCAGCCGAACACAGTGTTGCAGAGGAAGAAGATCTGTCCATGAAATTCACAATACGGATTAGTCATAAGGAGATTCCGGGATGGAAAAGGCCAAGCAGGAACTTCTGGATAAGGCTTATGAACTGGGATTTGAGTACGAAAAGGTATACAGGGGTTGCTCACAATGCGTAATTGCGGCCATCCAGGATACCCTGGATATCAGAGATGATAGCGTGTTCAAGGCAGCGACCGGGCTTGCAGGAGGTGGCGGCCTGACTGGTATTGGGGTCTGTGGCGGTTATGTGGGCGCTGTAATGGTGCTCAGCCAGCTGGTTGGCCGCGAGCGCTCGAACTTCGACGACCCTGAGGGCATCCGACATAAGACATTTGAGTTAACCAGGAAACTCTTACAGGGTTACACGCGCGAACTCGGCTCAATCATTTGCAGGGATATTCAACTCATAAGATTTGGTCGCCCGTATTACATCGCTGATGCTAATGATTACGAGAAATTCGAAGCCGCAGGTGGCCATGTGGACAAGTGTCCCGATGTTGTGGGAAAAGCCGCCCAGCTGGCAGTTGAGATAATCCTGGATGAAGGCCTCGTTGGACCCCCAAAAGAATAGCCCACAACCAGGCTCTGACCATATAAAAGCTAGGCCGTGTTGAAGTAAATATGAAGGCCCTCAATAATGACCTGAGTAACAACAGAACCCAGAGAATCGACGAAATCTTGAAGTGATTACCCCTGCATCTGTAGCTTTGAAGTGGGGATTGCGTACGGGCCTTCGGCAATACATGCAATGGTGGGCTTCCTTCCGTGAAATCGCGGATGATGTACCGCGTAGATTACCGCGTTCTGATACATGGCTTGTGCCATTTCCCTGGTCGAGGAATATCCTACCTCCTTCTCAATACAATCATATCCGCTTATACCCGGTATGATCGCATAGTGCTCCTCGGGAATGTGAGGTGCGCAGTAGATGATCCCATCCTCGCCCACCTTACGAATGGGTTTTCCCCACATCTCCGGCTCCCACTGATCCTTGGTAAAAAGCCACTCTGGGTGACGAAGAATGGAAACATAGCGATCGGGGCCGAGAATCTTTGCAAGATGCAGCAGCGTCTTATACTCAGGGGATCCTATCGGCTCGGCATCAATGTTATTGGCCGCTATGACCATAATGCCCCTTTCCTTCACGGCAGGCATGGCAGAAACCGCGCACTTTGCACTCTGATAGTGATCTCTCCCCACATAGCCGGCATGGGTCAAGACGATATCAAATGGCTCCCTGATAGGTACCTGAACATACTCTCTGATTGCCTCAAAGGCGACGAGGTGGGCCTTACTGAGATCGCCAGCAAAAACCCCTGTCATCAATAGTCTTTTATCAAGGCTCGTGTTTACCAAGAAATCTACCCCCACTGTCTGGGCCACCTCCAAGGCCTCCTCATGACAAGGATTACCCTCGAGCACCAAGTCAGTTGCATTCGGGTGCTCCAGGAACTCAACCCCATGAAACCTCTGGATTGTGGTAGTATTCACCAAAGCCGGGCATACTCCCTTTCTGCCACCGGATACACCTGCCATGAAGTGGCTTTCCACCAACCCGGCCACGATCTTGACATCGGAACTGTAGAAGACCTTGTTCACGTACACCTCAGTGCCCTTGGAGGTACGGGCTGCCAAGACCTGCGATGATAGATCCTCACAGTCGTGGTCAACGATATGATAATTATCCACGACCTCTGCTCCGAACATGAAGCGTTTCTCCTCCATGGTGCTCGCTCGGTGCATCCCGGTGCCCACAACGAGTACTATGTTCTTCCTCGCAATCCCCGTACCCTCAAGTATCTCGAGAAGGGGCAGGAGAATCCCCTTCTCCCCCTTATAAGGAACTGGTCGGGTAATATCAGAAACGGTTATACCGACCGTAACCTCACTAGTGGGTTTGCCCTTGGATTTGATGATTTCTCCCAGCTTTGGCGTGCCTATTGGATTATTCAAGGTCTTGAAGATCTCCTCTCTGGAATTGGCCAGATGGGGCATCTTTCTCATGTGAAGGATCTCGCACTCGGACGGGACGGAGATCTCCAGAAACTCATCCCCGAATTCGACCTCAATCCTCTTCCACCCCTTGGTATCGGCTTTCGCGATACTATGGGCTATCTCCTCTCTCATGCCTTTCCTCACTGCTTCAACTCTGGTTTTGCAACCACCTCTGTTTGCTACATTCCCCTGTGCGCGGCGAGCCGAGCCGCCCACACCGCAAGCACCTATGTGGTAGGCAATCAATCTCGCCGAGACCAAAAAGGCCTGAATCTCGGTCACCACCTTTGCCAGGGTACAGATCCTTCGTATGGCAATTTGTTTTAGAAAAAAATCTTATCCGGGTTCATCAATCCCTTAGGGTCCACCAGTTCCTTGATAGCCTTCATGAGATCATAGCTCTGGCCGTGCTCTAGTTCCATGAACTTCCTCTTGCCAATCCCAACCCCGTGCTCCCCCGTACAAGTACCTCCTAATTCTACGGCCCTGGTTACAACTCGTTCATTAATATCCTCTATCACCGACCACTCTCTCAAATCATTGGGAGTTCCAGGCATCACCATGTGTATGTTGCCGTCCCCTGCATGGCCAAATATGTATCCGACAACACCCCGCTCCTCTATGAGCTTTTGGCAAAACGTGACCATTTCCGGATATCGGGAGATGGGAATAGCCGCATCAACCGTCAGGGTTTCCTTGCCCTGATGGGCTCGGTGTATTGTCTCCCAGGCCTCATGTCTCGCACGCCAAAGATCCTCCCGCTCTCTCTCTTCTATACCAAACCGAAAGCTCGTGGAATCACAGCTTTGGCTCAGCTCCTGAGCAAGGCTCGACGTTTCAAGCAGCGCATCCTTGCTGATCCCATGGAATTCGCAGAAGAGGCTGGGAACCTCCTGCATGCTCAATCCTGTTTCCCTATTCATGAGTTTGATTAGCTCAGGGGTCAACAGCTCCAACGCAGCGGGTTCGAGGCCCGACCCTATTATCAGGGCAACCGCCCTCGCTGCGCTCTCAAGCTCATTGAAGGTGACAGTGATGGCAAGATGATGTGAGGGGATGCCGGTTAATCGCAGAGTGGCCTCGGTCACAACTCCCAGCGTACCCTCTGATCCGACGAATAAGCGGGTGAGATCATAGCCTGATGAGGATTTGCCGGCCTTGCACCCCGTATGGATTACCTCGCCCCGCGGAAGCACTAAGGTCATCTTCATTACGCAATCCTTTGTAGCGCCATATTTAACCGTTTGCACTCCAGATGCATTGTTGGCGATCATGCCCCCGATGCTCGCATCTGCTCCCGGATCAACGGGGAAAAATAGGCCGTATTTCCCTGCGTGGCGATTCAGCTCCTTCCGTAACACTCCTGGCTGAACATCTGCCTGAAGATCCTCGGGCCGAATCTCCAATATCTTGTTCATCCTGGTGAAATCCATGACAAGCCCTCCCCGAGTAGGCACAGGGTTTCCTTCAAGGCTCGTTCCTGCACCCCAAGGAGTTACAGGAATCCCTTGATCGTAAGTCCAGGTCAGTATGCGACTCACCTCCTTAGTGGTGATCGGCCAGATAACGCCTGCGGGCAGTTTTCCAAGATGGGCGGAAACATCATGAAGGTGAAGCTCCCGGTTCGATTGGCCAACTGAAAAGCGATCCTGGTCTACTAAAGAGGATAGAGCCCCGATCTGTTCCTGTGTAAACTGCTCCATCATTTTTCCCCTTCAGGTATTCTTGTCGTTTGTTGAAAACCTCAGATGAAGAAATTCATTTCAGGAGTATAATGTTGAATAGCTGGGGCATCAAGGGAAAACGAGGACAGGAGCCCGTGGATTAGCCAAAGAGGAGCGGGGCACGATGAAGATCGTCGATCCTAGCAGAATAGTGTCCGACGCTGTGAACTAAATTGAAACTTGCCATTCGCCCTTGCATGCGGTCCGCGATTTCCTAATGGGTTTCCAAGACTGTCTGGGTATTTTTCCCCAAGGCAGTTGAAAACATGCCTGGCAAGCTGGCCTCACTGCGGATCAGCGATTCTTTTAAGTGTGATCCCTGATTGAAGATGAGTCCATGATCTGTGATAAGGAAAAATTTTCTTGACAAAAACAGTCCCTTCCATTAGAAAACTCCTGCCTTCTCTGGTTACGAGACCGAGTGCATTCTCGTCTAAAACCAAGAAATAGCCCCCACGACAGACAGTAGCCTGTTTGAAACGTATAAGACTTCTAGGACAAAATGGTTACCTTCAAAAAGAGGCTGAGATAAGGACATCCGTAGCTTAGATTTAGAATTTCAAATACTTGGCGAGGTATCATCGTAAAATCATTAATCTAATAGGAGGTGGAAGATATGGCTTATAACGCAGTTAAAATGAGTGATTGGCAGATCTCAGAGGCAGCAGAAGAGAATATGCCGACTCCAGATGAGTGGCAGGAGAGACTAAATCTCCAGAAGGATGAAATCATTCCTATGGGCAGACTGTGCAGACTCGATTTCATGAAGATCATAGATCGGCTCAAGGACAGACCAGACGGCAAGTACATTGAGGTAACGGCCATTACTCCGACACCGCTGGGTGAGGGGAAAAGCACCACCACCTGTGGCCTCTTAGAGGGCATGGGAAAGAGAGGCTTAAACGCAGGCGGATGTATCAGGCAGCCATCCGGGGGCCCCACTATGAATATTAAGGGAACGGCTGCAGGTGGCGGGAATGCGCTGCTTATACCCCTTACCGAATTTTCGATGGGCCTCACCGGTGATATCAACGATATCACCAATGCTCATAACCTAGCAATGGTTGCCCTTACTGCTAGAATGCAGCACGAGCGCAATTACACCGATGAACAGTTGCAACGGCTCACTGGAATGCGCCGACTTGACGTTGACCCCACCAGGGTTGAGATGGGC
>CP070752.1:60348-77417 GCA_020348625.1 Deltaproteobacteria bacterium
CTAGGAGACTCTCAACAACCCTTCTGGATTGAGTCTTGCTAAGACCCACCTGGTTATAAATACTGTCCGTGATTTTTTCTTTGGTTAAGGCCATGTCTCTATCCTCCTTAGTGCTTCTATTCGGAAATTCTATGATGGATCTTGGGAACCTGCTTGACCAATGGTGTACACCCCAGTTGGCTCCAGCTAACCCGTATAGCACATATCAAACAAGGCATCTAGCCTGCACATTTAGAATTCGTAACCGAACTTCTCTTTGAGCTTTTGGCAAACGATATCGGGCACGAGACCCTTGATTGCTCCTCCGTAACTGGCAGCCTCTTTTATTATAGTGGAACTGGTATAGAGCCATTTATAGTCGGTCATCATGAAAATCGTTTGAATATTTCTGTCTAACCTTCTGTTCATCAAAGACATCTGAAACTCATACTCAAAGTCCGAGAGGGCCCTCATCCCTCTCAAGATGATGTTGGTCCCTTTATCCTTTACGTAATCAACGAGCAAGCCATGAAATGAGTCGAGGAACACCCGCTTATCATTCTTGGTTGATTCCTTGATCATTTCCATCCTCTCCTCCAGGCTGAAAAGGGTATTCTTCTTGGGATTGGAGGCGACTGCAATGGTTACGGCATCGAATATGGAAAGGCCCCTTCTCAGAATACTGAGATGGCCGTTGGTAATAGGATCAAACGAACCCGGATAGATTACCATTATCCCCATGCTACTCCCCCTTATGACGAGGAAAACCGTAGAAGCCTATTGAAGTTGATCCGTAAATCTTGGTTTGCCTCAGCCGGAGATCTTGAATTCTTGACGGGAAGGAATCGGTTGAGCCGGTCGATCGTTCTACCACTATTACCCCATCTTGATTCAACAGGTTTTCCTCTATCAGTTTAATCATTGTAGGCTCAACGTATCCGCTCTCATAGGGTGGGTCCATGAAGACGAGATCGAACTGCTCGAACCCGTAATTCTTGACCTGGTGAAGACCTTTGGGCAAATCTGCTTTGATTACTATGGAGGCTTCCCTAAAACCGCACATGCCGATGTTCTTATTTATAATCGCAAGGGCCCTCCTTGAATTATCTATAAAAACACCTCTTTTGGCACCTCTACTGAGAGATTCTATTCCCAGGCTCCCGCTCCCTGCAAAGAGATCCAACACGAGGAGATCGCTCAGGTTCTGGCCTACGATGTTAAAGATAGAACCTCTCACCATGTCAGCAGTAGGTCTGATATCGGGCCATTTAACCTTTGCAAGTCGCTGACCTTTAACCGTACCGCCTGTTATTCTCATGATTCCACCGGGAAATAATAGCCCCTTTCCCCGGCCTCAGAAAAAGGTTCTGAATGCCATGCCCTTTTTTATGATTTGCCTTCCACACCTTTTTCGCTGGGATCCGGCGAGGAATGTATCAGGGGCCTTGTCTTCTTCGCTTGTTTGCGAAACAAGCGAAAGAGGCTTTGAGCAGGACCCGAAAAGATATACAGACTTGAAAAGAGGAACAGCATCAGAGCCGGCTTATACGCCACAACAATAAAAACCAAGATAGTCGCGACCAGAACGTTAAAGGGCTTGCGTCTGAACAAATCCATACCCTTAAAGCTGAGATAATCTATTGTGCTGACCATGAGAAATGACAGCACATACATGGCGCTTATGAACAGGATTGGTTGACGCTCAAAATCGTTGCCCAAGGAATTGATGAAGAGGACAGCAGTGGCAATAAAAACAGCTGCCCCCGGGATCGGTAATCCCTTGAAATGATGGGATTCAAGGTTACTTTTTTGAGTATTGAAACGAGCAAGCCTCAAAGCGCCGCACGTAACGTACAAAAACACGGCAAGCCATCCAAACCTTCCGAAGGGTTTTAAGGACCACTCAAAAATCAACAATCCAGGGGCCACCCCAAAGGCTACCAGGTCCGACAGAGAATCATATTCAATGCCAAAATGGCTGGTTGTGTTCGTGAAACGGGCAATCTTACCATCTAACCCATCGAGTAAGGAAGAAATCAGGATGGCAATAGCAGCAGCATCATACCTTGCCTGTGTTGCAGCAATAATGGCATAGCATCCACAGAAGAGGCTGCAGGTAGTAAACAGGTTAGGCAGGATGTATATTCCTTTTGTATTCCTTGATCTATTTACTGTTTTCACGTTAGCTCAGGTATCCCAGTACCGTTTGCCCGGCCTTGACCTTTTGCCCGACCGAAACCGAAATAGCGGTGTCAGGCGGAAGATAAATCTCGAGTCTTGAGCCGAATCGAATCAGGCCAAACCTCTGACCGGTATACACATAGTCTCCTGTATTTACCCAGCAGGCAATTCTTCTCGCAATGAGGCCAGCTATCTGAACGAGAATTATCCTTTTCCGGTTATCCGTTTCCAAGGTTACCACATTGTTTTCATTATGGAGGGAGGCCTTGTCCAAGTTGGCTGAAAAGAACCTACCAGGATGATAGGCTAACCGGCTGATCTTTCCAGCAATGGGAATTCGATTGATATGAGCATTGAAGACCGAAATAAAGATGCTTATCTTTATCGCCTTATCCCTGAATCGATTGTCCCCTGTTTCGAGGTTCCGTATTGCTAGTATCTTGCCGTCTGCTGGTGTCAGAACCGCGTTCTGTTGAGCCACAAGAATTCTGTTAGGATCTCGAAAAAAATAGGCCATAAAGAGGGTTAGCAGGGCCAAACCGATGCTAAGGAATTGCAGATCCAACATGAAAAAGAGGGCGGTGAGAGTTGCTCCACCGAGCACAAAAGGAATTCCCTCCCAAGCGATCGGCAGTTTGTTGTTTATTCTTCGTGTGTCCAACCTAAGTCCCTGGAAAGTTTAGTTTTCTCTCCATGTAGCGTTTAATATAAATTTCCGTATTTGTCAATACAGCATATGAAAAACCTGCAAAATGTCGTTGTTGATCGGATAAAAACCGGATTGGTTATCGTAATCACGCAGAAGTTATTCACTGGAATTTATTCTTAGGTGGACGTATATCAGCTCCTCGCAAATACAATGGAACAAGCTCGCTTGAGTTGTCAGACTCACCTTTTCGAAGTCGTCTTAACCCCACCATGCCAACAGATGAAGCCCTGAGCGTCCACAGATTTGATGATGCCAATAACGTATTTGCCCCCAACAGCCGTTTCAAAACGGGCCCTTGCTGAGCCAGGTTGTTCCCTATGAAAACTGTCTTGGCTTCGAGCATCGTAGCTATCTCGGTTATCTTTATACAGGTATCCTTTTTGACTCTGAGGAGTTCGCCACGTTTACTCCACCGAAACAAGGCAGTAAAGACCTCTCCTTTGCGCGAAGCTATCAGGGGACAGATATCCTCATTCAAACAGGAAAGCTGGTTTGCCATGGCTTCCAAGGTTGGAACTCCCACTACTGGTATATCAAGGGATTCAGAGAGTCCTTTGATTATCGATAAGCCTATGCGAATACCGGTAAAGCTGCCCGGTCCTAGGGCAACTGTTAAGCCGCCAAGTTCTTGAGGCATAAGGCCTGCCTTGGTAAGCAGGTCATCGAGTGAAGGCATGATTCCGCTATATCGACTGGGTCCTGACGGTAGGATGTATTCGGCCAAAAGAAATTCATCAACCATAATCGCTAGGCTGTACTGGCCCGTTGAAGTATCTATGCAAAGGATATTCAATGGTCGCTTTTCAATTGCCTATTTTCTCTTGAGGATTCCAGATTTCCAATCGTTACTTACTTAGCGAATATCCGTGCAAGGTCATTGTAAAACACAAAGGCCATCAAGACTATGAGAATGAAGAAGCCTATTTTCTGGGCCATTTCCCTTTTCTTAATGCTAATGGGCTTTCTGATGATAAGCTCTATGAGGAGGAAAAGTATCATGCCGCCATCCAAAACCGGCACGGGAATAAGGTTTAGGATGGCAAGGTTTATACTTATAACAGCCATGAAGGGAATGAGGTAGGTTAGATTCTCTCTGGCAATGTCGCCGGTCAGCTGACCGATCAAGATAGGCCCTCCAACTGTTTTTAATGGAACAACGCCTTGAATCAATTTGACCACGGTCAAAATAGTGAGCGTGGTTACCTCCCAGGTCTTTTCTGCCCCCTTTTGAATTGCTCGAAAGGGGGTTAATTTCAGTTTTGTAATCGTGCCGCTTGCCACAATTCCTATGAGGGGGGATCTAATCTCTTCGCCAAAGAGGTTTTTTATCGTCTCCTCTTCTGGAAAGACCGTGGTCGAGATGCTTTCATCTCCCCTTTTCGCTACAATGGCGAGCCCCCGTCCAGAGCTTTTTTCGATAAATCGTTTGATGTCGCTCCATTCATCGATTTTCTTATCCTCTATGTATTCAATAACATCGCCTTTACGGAGCCCAGCCACATCGGCTGGTGAGTTGGGTCTCACCTGCCCGACTTCCGGAGCCATAGTGGGGTACCCTGATATCAGGTAGAGCCCGGCAAAAAGAAGGAAGGCCAGTAGGAAATTGAAAACAGGCCCAGCAGCTGCAATGGCTATTCGGTTGATTGTGGGCTGCTGAGCGAAAGAACGATGGGCCTCTTCGGGGCTAACCTCTTCCTCATCGCTCTCGCCCAACATCTTGACGTACCCGCCAAGGGGAAAGGCAGAAATCACATACTCAGTTTCGCCTATCTTTTTCCCGATGAGTTTAGGCCCAAACCCAAGGGAGAATTTATGGACCATCACCTTGAAGGATTTGGCCAATAAGAAATGACCAAATTCATGAAAAGCGATGAGGATGCCGAGAACGACGATAAACGGTATTATATAGTATAGGAATGTGCTCATAGCTACTAATTACCAACAATTTCTTCCAAGATCTCTCTTGCCATAGATTGAGCCCATCGATCCGCCTCGACAGCCTGATCGATCGAGTTGATAGGAAAAACCCGATGTCGCTCCATCGTTTTTTCAACCACCTTAGGGATGTCCAGAAATCCGATCTTTCCTTCCAGGAAGGCACGGACAGCTATTTCGTTGGAGCCGCTTAATACTGCTGGCATGCTTTGCCCTATTTTGCCCGCCGTTAACGCCAACTGCAGGCATCTGAACCGGTTTGTATCAGGCTTTTCAAAGCTCAGAGATCCAATCTCCAACAGATCCAGGGTGGGCAGGTCTCCCTCGAGGTGCCGGGGGTATGAGAGGGCATAGGATATGGGAATTCTCATGTCGGGAAAAGCCAGTTGCGCAATTATGGAGCCGTCTACGTATTCTACCAGAGAGTGGACTATGCTCTGAGGGTGAAGCAGGATCTCTATTTGATCGACGTCTATCTTAAAAAGCCATTTTGCCTCGATCGCTTCGATCCCCTTATTCATCATGGTTGCCGAGTCAATCGTAATCTTCTTTCCCATCCTCCAATTCGGATGTTTCAGGGCCGCTTCGGGCGTGGCCCGCGATAATTCCTCCATAGAATAATCCTTAAACGGCCCACCGGAGCCTGTCAGGATAATCTTCTTCAGATCTTCTCTCATATGTCCCTGGATGGACTGCATTATTGCGCTGTGCTCACTATCGATAGGCACTATATGCACACCGACCCTTTGTGATTCAGAAGTTAGCACGGATCCTGCAATAACCAATGCCTCTTTGTTGGCAAGGGCAACATCTTTGCCCGCCCTTATCGCCGAATATGTAGGTAAGAGGCCCGACGACCCTGTCATTGCCGCAATCACCACGTCTACTTCTGGCAAAGCTGCAATCTGAGCGTAACCCTCGGTTCCGTATAAGACCTCGGTATCGAAGCGGTTATTCAGCCTGGCTTTCAGTTCCCGGGCAAGATCAGAATTGATTACTGCCGCACAGCGCGGTTCAAATTCCTTGATCTGTTCTGCAAGAATATCGAGGTTTTTCCCTGCTCCAAGGGCTATAACACGGTATTCGTCAGGGTTTTTTCTTATGACCGTGAGCGAATTGGTCCCTATATAACCGGTTGACCCGAGAAGGCAAATATTTTTCAAGACAGTCAAGTTCCTTCTTTGCGAATCGAAGCACTCAGCATAGTATAAAGTATGTTCGGCTTCTTGATCTCTTTATTCCCCTTTTCCAGACTACTCTGCAGCGCAGTGGCTCCACTTTCATACCATAAATGCGAGCAAAAGAGAGGCCCCGCGAACCCCGTATGGCCTAAAAGGCCAAATAGAGATAGAGAACGGGTATTGCAAAAAGGAGGCTGTCTATCCTGTCAAGGATGCCCCCATGGCCTGGCAAAAGGGTGCCACTGTCCTTCAGGTCAGAGCTTCTCTTAAAAAGGGATTCCACGAGATCACCAATCTGACCGAAAATACCTATACTTATAGCTAATACCATAATGGATGCAAGAGATAAAGAAGGAAAGAAAATGGAGCCAAATATGCCGGCAGCAACTGCGTTTGCCAGTAGCCCTCCCACGGTGCCTTCCCAGGTTTTTCCTGGACTTATGTGTATAAGTCCGTGCTTCCCGAAGTGCCTCCCCACATAGAACGCGGCGGTGTCACCCGCAAAAACAACTGACAAGAGGTAAAGAATCCATAGCTTACCCTGTGGTAAGCGGGCCACCAGTACCAAAAGCATCAAAGGCAGGCAGACATAGAAAGGCCCCACAACAGTGAGACCTATACCTTCGCGTTTTAGCGGGTTGTCACGGCCGGAGCTGAGTAGCATATACCCGAGAGGAATCATAAAAAACAAGGGAAGCACGGCGACATAGAAATGTTCTCTAAAGATGACAGAAGAGAACAGGAAGATGCTCAAAAGGTAGGTGATGATCATGAGGCCCTTTTGTGCGGGAGGTCTTATCATACGATAAAATTCATGTAAGCTGGCCAACGCAACTACCATGAGCAACAGAGCTAAGACATAAAAAGGAGCAAAACAGATGATCGCGATAAGAGGCGGAATGGTGATAAGGGCCGTTACGACCCGCTTCATATGGGTGCTCATTGCGTGTACCTATCTAATCGCGGTGGTCGATTTGTTCGCCGGTGAATCCGAAACGTCGCTCTCGTTTCTGGTAGTCGATGAGGGCCTCAAGATACCGTTCCTTGCGGAAATCCGGCCAAAGGGTGGGAGTGATGAAGATCTCTGTGTAAGCCATCTGCCAAAGCAGAAAATTGCTCACCCTATATTCCCCGCTCGTTCGTATCAGTAGATCCGGATCCGGAATATCGGCCGTATAAAGGTATTGCGAAAATCGCTCCTCTGTGATGCGCCGAGGGTTAAGGGTGCCTTTTTCAACATCTGTGAGCATGTTTATTACGGCCCGGATTATCTCCTGTCTTCCTCCATAGCTCAGGGCAAGGGTTAAGGTCATCTCATCATTGTGTTGCGTTTTCTCAATTGCCTGCCACAAGGTCCTCTGAACCTCCGGAGAGAGTTTTTCCGTTTGTCCTATACATGCAAGCCTGATTCCGTTATCAAGCATCTCCTTCAGTTCGGTCTTCAAATACCGGTTGAGGAGATCCATTAGGGCCTTCACTTCATAGTGAGGCCTTTTCCAGTTCTCTTCGCTAAAGGCAAAGAGGGTGAGCCATCTGATGCCTAACTCCCGGCTTGTTCTTACAACATCCCGTACCGATTCCGTGCCTTTCTTGTGGCCCACAATGCGGTCGAGGCCTCGTCTCTTTGCCCACCGACCGTTGCCATCCATGATTATGGCTACGTGTCGGGGTAGTTTGTTCGGGTCTAATCGTTCCATATGCAAGGGTTGGTGTCAGAACGAGCGAAGGTATGAAGCGTAGTTGATGGGTAGCCGGTATTAGAATTCGAGTATTTCAGTCTCTTTTTCCTTCTCTATCGCATCTATCTTTTCGATGAATTCGTCTGTTATTTTTTGCACTTTGTCTTGGTATTTGTACATCTCGTCTTCCGATATTTCGCTCTCTTTTTTCAAATCCTTCAGCATTTCATTGGCCTCACGACGCTGGTTTCGAATGGCTACCTTGCTGTCTTCGGCCGTTTTCTTTACTATCTTAGCAAGTTCCTTTCTTCGCTCCTCCGTGAGAGGAGGTATGGAGATCCTGATCAGCTTTCCATCATTCATGGGCGTGAGTCCAAGGCCGGATTTCAATATGCTTTTCTCTATATCTCCTATGATAGACTGATCCCAGGGCTGAACGATCAGAAGCCTGCTTTCCGGGCTGCTGCAAGAGGCTACCTGATTCAAAAGCATCTGTGTTCCATAACATTCTACTTTGATACCCTCAATGATGGATGTGGATGCCCTACCGGTTCTCATCTTCTTGAGCTCTCGATCAAGTGCTTCAATCGTTTTTTCCATCTTGCTGCTCATCTCTGACAAGATCTCATCTTTCATTGCCTGCTCCTGCAATTGTGGTTCCAACTGTCTGGCCGGAGACTATCTTGGCTATGTTCCCTTGTTTGCGTAGATTAAAAACAATGATGGGAATCTGTTGTTCCATGGCCATAGATATGGCGGTCAGGTCAATTACCTTGAGTCTGTCCTGCAGAACCTGATTGTAACTTATCTTGGTGTACAGTTTGGCGCCTGGTTCTAACGTAGGGTCACGGTCATATACCCCATCCACCTGTGTTCCCTTGAGAATAGCCTGGGCATTGATTTCCATGGCCCTCAGGCTGGCCGCGGTATCGGTAGTGAAGAAGGGATTTCCAGTCCCGCTTGCAAAGATGACAATTCTACCCTGATCCAAGTGTGTGAGAGCCTTTTCCCTGGTGTATGGTTCAACGGCCCTGTCGATGGATAGTGCACTCATTGCCGTAGCCGGTGTCCCAATTGACTCCAGAACTTCACGCAAAGCAAGGGCATTAATTACGGTACCCAGCATTCCCATATAATCGGCAGTTACCCTGCCGATAGTATATTCGGAGGATGTTATACCACGGAATATGTTACCACCGCCCATGACCACGCCTATTTTGACCCCAAGCCGGTGAGCCGATTGAATCTCAGAGGCCATATCCTTCAGCGTCTCCGCATCAATACCGCCGCTGCGGTTTCCCATAAGAGATTCGCCACTGAGCTTCAGCACTATGCGTTCAAAGCGCGGCGATTTCTTGATTTCCGGCATGGTATCTTGCCTGGCTGTTATTTGAATCGAAGCGAGTATCCCAGCGGTAAGGATTCAGGCGTTAGCCTTTGCGGCTCCTGTTCAAAGGTTCTCGATAGGTGTACTCAGTGAGCCTTATCGTCAGCTGCTCCTAGTTGGAACCGTGCAAACCTCCTTATGATAATGTTCTCACCGGTTTTTACCTTCAATTCGTTGAGCAGGTCTTCAACAGTCAAATCAGGGTCACGCACATATGCTTGCTTAAGCAGACATACCTCGGAGACAAATTTCTTCATTTTACCGTCAACAATCTTGTCCACCACCTTTTCCGGCTTGCCGGAGTCAAGGGCCTGAGCTCGGTATATTTCCTTCTCCCTTTCCACGATATCTTCAGGGAGGCCCTCCTCCGCAATGGCCATGGGATTTGTTGCTGCTATGTGCATGGCCAGGTTCTTGACAAAGTTGCTAAAATCTTCTGTTTTGGCGCTGAAGTCGGTCTCACAATTCACTTCTACGAGAACACCGATTTTCCCGCCCATATGTATGTAAGCCTGGACCTGACCTTCCGAGGCGCTCCTGCCTTCTCTCTTTTGAGCCTTTGCTATACCTTTTTTCCGCAATAGGTCAACAGCCTGCGTGATATCTCCATCTGCTTCCTGGAGGGCATTCTTGCATGCCATGATACCAACACCTGTCTGCTCTCTGAGTTCCTTCACGAGTTCGCTTGCTATTTTCAATGTGAATTCTCCTTATTCCGTTTCAACTTGAATCTCCTCTCCGTCCTGAGCCTCAGAGGATCTCGCAGATTTCGGTTTCTTCGAAATCACCACAACGGGTGCTCCTTCCTCCTCCTCTTCTGTCGGCTTGATTTCCGCTTCCTCAATTCGCTCCGCCGCAACCTCTTTGGCCTCCAGCTCTTCCTCTGCCCTCAGTTTGGCTTCCCTTTCGTTATGTCCCTCAATACAGGCATCCGCAATAATTGAGGTCAGCAGCCGGATTGACCGGATGGCATCATCGTTACCTGGAATCAGGTAATCGATATCTTCAGGGTCTCCGTTTGTATCCACGATGGCTATGATGGGTATTCCCAGTTTCTTCCCCTCGTTCAGCGCGATGGCTTCCTTCCTCGTGTCCACCACAAAGAGAGCAGAGGGGGTTTCGTCCATATCCTTTATGCCACCCAAGTTCGTTTCGAGCTTGGCCAGCTCTTTCTCCATCCTCATGGTCTCCTTCTTGGTATACCGGCTGAAGCTGCCATCTCGCTTCATTTCCTCAAGCTCTTTAACCCTATTGATTCTCTTTTTTATGGTCTGGAAGTTTGTAAGCGTGCCCCCCAGCCACCGGTTATTGACATAGTACATGCCACAGCGCTCGGCCTCTTCCACAACGGAATCCTGAGCCTGTTTCTTTGTACCGACAAAAAGGACCGTCCCGCCTTCGGAAACTGTTCTTACTACAAAATTATAGGCCTCTTTCAATAGCCTGGCCGTATTTTGTAGGTCTATGATATAGATCCCATTTCTGGCACCAAAGATATAGGGCTTCATTTTGGGATTCCATTTTCTGGTCTGGTGTCCAAAATGAACTCCAGCTTCCAGCAAAAGCTTCATACTAATTTCAGGCATTAAACTTGTTCCTCCTTACTGTTGCATTTGACCACTTTATGAGGGATTCAGGGCCCTCCTTTCAAAGATTTGAGGCCCTCCCTAAATGTCTGCTTTATGTATCCTTTTTTTCTACTACTATCAAGGAAAAAAGCGAGATGGTTCCAACATATTTTAACTCCCGCCAGGTGCAGGCGGGCAAGCCCGCCGGAATTGGGACGGACAAGTTCGTCCTTCAGGGCGAAGATTGGTTTGAGTCAGTGGAGCACCAATCGGGTTAAATAGGGTGGGGTGAGCTGAGCCGAGTGAAAGGGAAAAACCATGCGAAAGCTTGAAGTTACCCAAGTTTGTTACGGAGACTTATGAATGCCCAGGAGGGAAACGCTGAGGCATAGAGGCAACAACTGACAGTTGAACACTAACCATCAAATTGTCAATTGACAATTGAAAATCGAAAATTACTATAGCCACCTTTTCCTGCGTTTATAGGACTTTACGTCCTTGTATGTCTTAATGGTACCGGTTGCTGCAACTCCAAGGTAGAATTCCTTCACGTCGGGATTCTCTCTGAGGTCGTGGGCGTTATCCTCGAGTACTATCTTTCCATTCTCCATTACATAGCCAAAATGTGCTATTTGCAGGGCCATATTAGCGTTTTGCTCAACGAGCATAATGGTGGTACTTTGTTCTACATTAATCCTTTTTACGATCTCAAAGATCTCTTTTACCAGCAAGGGTGCGAGCCCCAAGGAAGGCTCGTCAAGCAGGAGGAGGCGGGGCCGAGCCATTAGTGCCCTGCCGATCACGAGCATCTGCAATTCTCCCCCGCTGCAGTATCCGGCAAGGGAATCTTTCCTGTAGGTAAGGGGATTGAAATAATGGTAAACCATTTCAAGGTCTTTCTTATAAGGCTTGCCCCACCTTGTAGCAGTTCCCACCCGTAGGTTTTCCTCGACTGTCAGGTACTTGAACGGCTGCCTTCCCTCCATAACCTGGATGATGCCCAACCTGGTTACCTGCTCGGGAGAGGAGTTCTGGATGTTATGGCCCTCATAGTCTATCGTGCCTTCGGTCACTTTACCATTTTCGGGCTTCAGGATACCCGAAATGGCCTTCAAGGTGGTTGTCTTGCCGGCACCGTTACTCCCGAGCAGTGAGACAATCTGACCCTTTTGCACTTCCAGGGAGACCGCCTTAAGAATCTGGATGACATCCGAATAAACAACGCTGATGTTGTTGATTTTGAGGAGGATAGTATCTTCCATATCCAAACTCACTCCAAATCCACTCTATTTGGTGTCTTAGGTTCGTTGTGCTGCAACTCTATCAACTCTATCAACTCAATAAACACAATAAACCCAACAAACGCTAATACGAAAATGGCCAGAGCCGGAAACTGGATCTGACGATTCTCCAGACCTCGGCCAAACCCTTTGGTTCAAAGATAATAAACAAGACAATGGCCAGCCCGTAAATGAACTCTTTCAGAGGCGCTATGGTAATACCCATGCCGGTTGCGCCTACGTTCATCAGATAGTCGGTAATGTGGCTCAGCACCTCATTCAATGCGACGATGAAGACCGTACCAAACGCTGCACCCGGAATGCTTCCCAATCCGCCGATAATGATCATCGCGATATATTCAATGGACAGCCACAGGCTAAACGGCTCCGGTGTTATGCTCATCATGTAGTAGGCGAAGAGCGCGCCAGCAAAGCCCGCATAGAAAGAGCTTATAGCAAAAGCGAGCAGTTTGTAACGGAAAATAGGGATGCCCATTCCCTCGGCAGCCTGGTCATTATCCCTAATGGCGATAAAGGCCCTGCCGTATCGGGTTCTGATAAGATTCACGGCCATCCAGGTCATAACGGCAAAGCACGTGAATATGACAAAGAAGAAGTTTCTGTCAGAGCCCAGATCAAGCCCGAAAAGGCTGGCGGTAGGAATACCGATACCTTCTGCCCCTCCGGTAAGGCTTTCCCACTGCACAAACACGTAATCGAGAATAATTTGGCCTGCAAGGGTGGCAATACACAGGTACAGATGTTTGAGCCTGACCGATGGCATGCCGAAGACCATGCCTAGCAGGGCGGTGATTATGCCAGCGGCGGGGATGGCCAAGACAAAAGGAAAGCCCACCTTGGCAGCAAGGATGGCTGCAGAATAGGCGCCCACGCCGAAAAAGGCCCCATGGCCGAGGCTGATCTGGCCGGTATACCCGATGAGGAGGTTAAGCCCTATGGCAGCAATGGCGTAAATCCCTATGGTATTTACAATATAGAGGATATAAGCATTAGTCACAAAGGGGACTACGGCAAAAAGAAGAATGAGCCCGATCAGCGTTGCAAGCCTGCCGAAATCCGTCTGGAAAATGCTCAGCTCTTGCTCATAGGTCTCGTTAAAATTGCCACAGGGATGAAATTGCAGTCTTCGCATCTCAAAGCCTTTTTATTTTGTATTTTCAACTTAAAATCGACAATTCTTCTCAAAAGCAACTGGTCAATTATCAATTTTCAATTGTAAATCTTCAATTGCTACACCCTTTCGATCTCAACAAGGCCGAAGAGCCCGTATGGCTTCACCATCAATATGAAGATGAGGACGATATACGGAATAACTTCCCTGAGGCTCGTAGAGAGGTATCCACCGGTAAAGGTTTCGAGGAGGCCGATGATAATGCCGCCGAGGATAGCACCGCCGATGCTATCGAGTCCTCCCAGAATGACTACCGGAAAGACCTTGATGCCGATGTCGCTTACCTCGTGGACGTTGATTCCGGTGATGATACCGATCACGATTCCGCTCATAGCACAGACCAGGGCCGCGATCGCCCAGGACAGGGCAAAAACCCTCCTTACGTGGACGCCCAAGGCCATAGCAGCGGGCTGGTTGTCGGCAACAGATCTCATATAAATCCCCTGAGACGAATACTTGAAGAAGAACCCGAAGAGGCCGAGAAAAATGAGTCCGATGATAAAGGTAGCAACATACACCCCGGGTATTTCAACAGCGCCCCAGTGGAAGGTAAGGGCTGGCGGCAGGAACTCCATGTAACTATAGGTATCCCCCCCGAAGATAAAAAGCAGGAGTCCCCTGAACATGATAAACAGCCCGAGCGTCAGCATGATCACCTCAATGAGGGCTTCGCCTATCAGGGGCCTCAGGAAAAAACGCTCAATGAGAAACCCGAGGGAGAAACAGCCAATAAGGGTTACCAAGAACGACAACCAGATGGGCAATTGTGCCCAGGTCGAGAGTACCAAAAAGACGAAGGCCCCGATCGCCATCAGTCCTCCATGGGCAAAATTGAGCACACTGCTGGATTTAAAAATCATAACAAAGCCCAGGGCCGCAAGGGCATACGTGAAACCGATGGATAAGCCATTGATCAGTATTTGAAAGAAAAACTCCATAGAAGGGACTCCTTATTCAACGGACAGTATTTTCACGGTGGTTTCAATGGTGCCAACGTGGCCATCGCGATATTTTACCTGACCCTTCACCGCTAATTCCTTTTTTTCAGAATACATGGCATCAATGAGGTCTTTGTATTGTTGGAAGACGAATTTCCTCCTCACCTTGCCCGTGCGGGTGAGCTCTTCATCATCGGCATCCAGGAGCTTATAGAGGAGAATGAAGTTAACGAGCTGCATCGGCTTAGGCAGTTGGGTGTTGACCTCCCGTATCTCTCCACGGATGAGATCCTCTACCTCCGGTTGCTGCGAAAGATCCGTATAAGTAGTGTATGCGATCTTTCGCTCTTCTGCCCAGTTACCCACGTTTCCAAAATCTATATTGATGAAACAGGTGATAAAGGGTTGCCCTTCACCGAAGATGACTGCTTCGTTGATGTACGGGCTGAATTTCAAACGCGTTTCAATAAAATCAGGTGAAAAGGCCTCTCCATCCCTGGTCCGCATGATCTCTTCCTTGCGCCCGATTATGAGCAGGTGTCCGTCATCATCGATATAGCCGGCGTCGCCGGTACGGAGCCACCCGTCGGAAGTGATGGATTTGGCGGTTTCCTCGGGATCCTGATAGTAGCCCACGAAATTCGACTTGCTCTTAACGAGCACCTCTTGATCCTCTCCGATCTTTACCTCGGTCCGCGGCAGCGGCACGCCCACGGTCTCGAGCTTAACCTCATCATCCGGCTGAACCTGAAATATGCCGCCTGCTTCGGTAAGTCCGTAGCACTGCTTCAGATTGAGCCCATTGGCCCTAAAAAAGCGGATAACATCAGGGCTGATAGGATGACCTCCCGTATAAGCACCCCGAAATTGTAAACACCCCACCCGGTCCATAAGGGGCCTATACATGATCCGAGATGATATCCGGTGTAAGAGTGCCAAGCCGAAGGGCACTGAACGCTGGTCCGACTCCCTGTCCACCACAGCCCCGCCGATTTTCATGCAGGTTTTATAGAGAAAGCGCTTGATAAAGCCCGAATCGCTGATCTTCACCCGTATCTTCGAGGCAAGGTCCTCCCAGAAGCGAGAGGCGGTTATAATGACGGTTGGCCCAATCTCCCGAAAATCCTCAACTGCTGTCTCCAAGGTTTCGGGAAAGTTCATGACCATACCGCCTGAAAGGGTTATCCCCATACCCCACATCTGATCAACGATCCATGCCGGAGGCGTGATGGAGATCCAGTTATCACCAATTCCAATGGGGGCAGTCTGAAGCCACTTTCTGGCCATTTCCACGAAGTTCTCGTGGCTGATCATAGCAAGCTTTGGAAGCCCCGTAGTGCCCGATGTCATGATCATCAGGGCGGTCTCGTTGGGCTTTCCCTTGGTTAGCTCCTCGGTAAAGAAACCCGGCTTTTCCCTATCCAAATCAGTGCCAAGGTCTAATAGCTCTTTAAAGCTCAGAAGCCATGGATCGTCGGTGTAAGTCCTCATGCCCGTAGGATCGATGTAGACGACATTTTGGACAAAGGAGAGGTCTTCCTTAACCTCCAGGAGCTTATCCACCTGTTCCTGGTCTTCTGCTATCACATATTGTGCCTGCACCCTGCCAAGACCAAAGGCGAGTTCCTTGGCCACTGCAGAGGCAAAGAGGTTAAGGGTCATGGCACCCAGGGACTGGGCCCCGAGTTCAGTGAATAGCCATTCGGGGTGATTGTTGCTAATGATGCCGATGGTGCCGCCCCGCTTAAGTCCAAGGGCCGCCAGGCCGAGGGCGACCTTCTTGGTGTAATCAAAATAGTCCGTCCACGTATATGCCTGCCATATACCAAAATTCTTCTCTCGGATCGCGATTCGCTCTGAGCCTAATACACGGGCCTGTTTTTCCAGCATCTGAGGCAGGGTGTACTGGGTGAGTGTGGATAGAGTTTGTTCATCTAATCGTTCAATCTTTTCCTAATAAAACCCTTTCAATTTTCAATTTTCGATTGAAGATTGCTTCCGTTTCCCGGAATCGGGGAATATGCTTTCATCCGTGCTTCTATCAATCTTCGATATTCGATTATCAATGGGTGGTGTTTGCTTTCTCGCCGTTTTCCTTGAAGATATAAAGATGGCTGTCAATTCCTCGGCTTCTTTGAGGAGCGGGAGAACTCGGTCTTTGCTAAGTAGCTGCTCATCAATAATAAATTCAAGCCAGAAATGTGACTCATCCGCTTCCTCAAGCGTAATGCTCAGCTTTGAGATAAAACTTGGCCTAGACTGTGCGATGCAAGCAGCACGGTAATTCGAAGCAACCGAAGTGGAAGACCGGATCAAGTGCCCCTTGATGTGATTACCTAAATACGTTCTCGGCAGTGTGACACTCAATTTTACACAACGATGCGCAAATTCTTTTGTTCTCTGTTTTAGCGCTTTTTCGTCCATGCGCTACAATTATCAATTCCTTTTAGATTGCCGTTGACAATCTTCAGTTTTCAATCGTCAATTTTCAATTGCTATCAGATTGCCGTAGCCGATTTTCAATCTTCAATTTTCAATCGAAAATCTTCAATTGCCATCAGATCGTCACCGCGTCTCCGAGATATGCCTTGATAACCTGAGGATGGTTTTGAACAGCCTCCGGCAGCCCTTCGGTTATCTTCTTTCCGAAATCGAGCACAACAACCCGTTGAGATATACTCATTACAACCGACATATCGTGCTCTACCAGGATCATGGTCTGGCCCCAGGCCTGGTTCAGCTCCATCAAAAAGCGCACCATGTCTTCCTTTTCCTCGAGGGTCATGCCGGCAAATGGCTCATCCAGGATCAAGAGCTTCGGCTCCAAGGCCAAAGCCCTGCCGAGCTCAACCCTCTTCCGCTGACCATAGGGCAATGATCCTACCGGTTGTTTCCTGATGGCCTGCATCTCAAGAAAATCGATCAGTTCCTCCAGAATACTGCGATGCCGGACTTCTTCTCTCTTTACCGATCGGGAAAAGACAGATGCAAGAGCCACGCCGTACTTGGTGTGGACATGCCTTGCCAAGAGCATGTTGGA
>CP070752.1:77517-80647 GCA_020348625.1 Deltaproteobacteria bacterium
ATCATTTGCACGGAAGGGTCCCTTCCCCAGTTGTCTGTATCAACCATCGGGCCTCCTGCTCGGGTTCGCAACGTCAGCACAACTACGAACAATATCAGTGACGGTGACCGGTAGCAAGTCAAAATGCCAGGGTCTAGCTCTTGCTGCCTGCGTTCGGTTAAGACGGGGTCTCCTCGTGGACGAGCCGAATGATTGTCACCTCAGGAGGCGATAGAAAACGGATCGGCGGCCCCCAGGTTCCCGACCCTCGGCTTACATAAAGCAAAGCATTGTGGGGCAGGTGAAAGAGACCCGCATTCTTTGGGAAAAAGAGCCTGACAACGAGATTGAAGGGAAAAATCTGCCCGTTATGGGTGTGTCCCGAGAGCTGCAGGTCAAAGAGGCCGAGGGCGTTTTTGTCTATTACCGGCACGTGCTTGAGGAGCAGGGTGAATCGGTGTTTGGGAAGCCCCGAAAGCAACGTTTTCTCCAAAATTTCTTTGTAATGGCCGAAGTACTTTCCCGTGGGATCATCCACGCCGGCGATGCTAATCATCCCCCCAGCGGTTGCAGTTTCGCCTCTCAGCACGGTAAACCCGGCATCTTCCATAAATGACAATGCGTGTTCAAGGCCGGCGAAGAACTCGTGGTTACCGGTTACGGCAAATTTGCCGTACCGAGCATTAATTCCCTTCAGCAGTTCTGCCAGACCGGCAAGGTTGTCCATCTGACCGTCCACGAGGTCGCCCGTAGATATGAGAATATCGGGTCTGGCCTTCTTTACCTCTGCGAGGATCCTTTTCAACCTCGACTCCCTCACGATCAAGCCCAAATGAATGTCGGAGATCTGGGCGATAGTGAGCCCGCCCATGTCTTTGGGTATCTTTTTGTTCCTTACGGTCAGCGTTTCACATCGAATTGAACGTGCCTCGAAGTGCCCATATATTGCTACCCCTACGGTGAGTAAAACAGTGATGAACAAGGCGATTTGAGGAGAAGGCGTGAGATGGGAGATGTTTATTCGGAGTACTGGACCGGATGCATGGACAAAGAGACGATAGATATCAACAGCCAGTGAAAAGAAAAAGAACAGGAATACAAGGCCCAACCAGGTGTATCCGGCGTATGATAACGGGCATGCCAGATTTTCAAGTCCGAGCCTTTCTGACATGTGCACAAGAATTGGTGCAAAGATCATGAACGCCATAAAGCATATCACCAAAATGAAGGTCGGAGTGCCAAAATGGAAAGCACCACGTATCTTGATAAAAATGTACAGATGGAGGGCGCTGTAAAGGAGGAGAATGCTCAGTAAAAAGAAAATCTTGGCAGCCATTACGCGTTTTCCCGACCTCTCTGTTGTACTAACAGTCGTCATGATAGGAGGAACATGACCCCACAATGCCCCTGCAGTGAAGGTTTCTGCACTGCCTGGAGGCACGGTTGCAAAGTCTTTTCAGCAGGTTTACGTTATTGCCCAGCTCAGGATTAAGACAAGATTCGTCTTGCCCCGAGCCTTGATAGGTTCAACACAAATTATGCCGTGGACCATTAAATAAACCGGTTTACAGCTCATAGCGTTAATGAGTGCCCGTGTCAATATCTTGATTCCGGCGTTTTGGTGCTGCTCACCGTTTTGTTTTTCTACAAAAGCGTGCTTTTACACCAAATAACTTTGGTTTGCGAGGTTATTTTGGTCCTCAACTGGCTCGGATATGATGAGACGGAGAAATTCTAATCGATTATTGCTTCAGCTCCGCAGCTTCGCTGTCCTCGAGACTGTGGACGTCTTTTTTCATGGAATTCTCCTGAGCGGCGAGACCATGAAATCGGTTCTTGAGAGACTGGCGGGAGGGCGCCGTTTTTTTCGCGGCTTGGATATGGGGGAAACCGCATCCCTGAGCGTGTCGAAGGGAATGCGGAGCCCCGCTTCTTTGAAGCGGGACGTAAACAAGTCGGTGAAAGAACAAGCCCGTGAGCCTTGGAACGAAAGAAAGGGTTTCATGGTATGCGCCTATTTCAGTTGAGAATGTTTTACGGAGTTAAAGCAATAATCCAAAATTCTAAAAGTTTCACCACCACGTGGCCCAAAAATCGGTTCACGTAGTTGGATGAATATGGTAGTAAGAAGTGGCTACAAGGATGCACGCAAGAAGGTCGGCAAGGCTTTGAGGGAAGCACACGATGCTCGAACGGATGAAAGCACTGGTTAGGGAAAAGGATATTTGCGTACTGGCAACCGTCTCCGGTGACAAGCCCCATTGTTCCCTCATGGCCTATGCGGCCGATGATGATTGCCGGGAGATCTATATGGTGACCCGCCGCGAGACCTACAAGTATAAGAACCTAAAGGAAAACCCAGCGGTCAGCCTTCTCATCGATACGAGGGAGGAGCGGGGCTCCTCCCCCGGCTTTGCGGCACGGGCGCTGACCGTAAGCGGCGTATTCCAAGTGATAGACAAGAAGGACAAAAGGGAAGATGTTCGTGCCAGGCTGCTTGAACGGCATCCCAACTTAGGGGCGTTTTTGGATAGCTCCGATGCCGAGCTCCTATGCATACAGGTGAAATCCTTTTTGCTCTTGGACGGCCTGACTGATGCGCGTTACGAGAAGGTAACGGAATAGAAGAGCCCTGAATTGAGCCTCCCACTTTAGTCCATCCGCGCAGATCTCCTGTAATTCGATCGAAAAACCGGAGACCGCCTTGAGGAAGCAGAACACCGATCGGGGTGCGCCTCGGGAGCAGATCATGTACTGTGACAGTTTACAGCATTCCCATAGCGGCGAAACTCAACTGGAAATGAAGCCAAGAGAGAGAATTCGTTAGCCCATTCTGTTAGGGTCTTTCAGGTTAGACTGCCAGTCTTTCTCTTATTGATTCAGCATTACTTTCCTATTCCTCAATAGCGTAAACGGTCGCGGGCACAAAACCCCAATCAATTACTTTTAGAGGGGCGATTATCAGTTTGAATCTCTCCTTCTTGACCTCGCCACAGTTGACAACACCGCCTAACATGTCACAAATGCGTAAGAATTCGAAGAATTCTCCATTCTCTTGAGCCATCTTCCCACTTTCAATATAGCGCGTCCCGGCCTCTTTAGCTTCAGGGGTGTTAGGTGCTGGTCGGGGCTTACGCATTCCCCATTCCCG
>CP070752.1:80747-84261 GCA_020348625.1 Deltaproteobacteria bacterium
GAAGAGGGAGGTTGATAGATAAGCCTTACATAGGCGCGTAGCTCAGGGGGAGAGCGCTACCTTGACACGGTAGAGGTCACGGGTTCAAATCCCGTCGTGCCTACCATCGAAAAAAGCAATGAAGACCACCATACGGTGGTCTTTTTTTCTTCTAGAGCTTCTCTATCCCACCTACCAGATCATAGGGGTGGGCTTCTGTTATCCTGACCGGGACAATGTCACCGACCGTTGCTGATCCCTCGTTTATGAGCACCTGCCCATCAACATCCGGGGCCATGGTGGCGGTTCGGCCTTTCAAAAGCAGGTCCGTTTCGGGGCTGAGGCCCTCCACAAGCACTGGTACCGTTTGGCCGACCAACCGTTGGTTAAGACGCTTAGTAATCCGCTTTTGAAGCTCCATAATTTCCCTTAATCGGGCTTGCACTATCCGCTCGTCCACTTTATTGTTGAGCTTGGCAGCGGCGGTTCCCTCCTCAGGGCTAAAAGAGAAAACACCCAGCCAATTGAACTCCGCCGCTCTTACGAAATCATACAGCTCCCTGAACTGTTCGTCCGTCTCTCCCGGAAAGCCGACCATGATCGTGGTTCTAAGGGTTATGCTCCTCGATCTCCGTCGTATCCTTTCTATGAGCCGGATCATCGATTCGCCACGTTGAGGACGACCCATTGCCCTGAGAACATGGGGATTGCTATGTTGCATGGGGATATCAAGATAGGGACACAGCACGTCTTCTGATTCAATAAGATCAAGAAGCCTCTCAGTTATGTGATAGGGGTGGGCATAGAGAACGCGAAGCCATTGTAGCCCTTGTATGGTCACAAGCACCTGCAGGAGATCCTCGAGTGTAGTCGGCGGGTCTAGATCATGCCCATACCAGGTGGTATCCTGGGCCACCAGATTTATCTCCTTGACGCCCCGTTCGACCATCTCCTGTGCCTCGATGTGTAAAGAATCTACGGTCCTGCTTCGAAGCCGACCCCGTAAGGACGGTATGAGACAGTAAGAACAGCGATGGGAGCAACCTTCGGCGATCTTCAGGTATGCAGAGTAGAATGGGGTTGTCTGCACCCTCGGTGCCGTGTGTTCAGCCAGGAAATCGGGTTTGTCGATAAGAAGAATCGCTGATTGAGCATCCTGGGCTTCTAAAACCTCCCCTATCCTGTGGATTTGTCCGGTGCCCAACCAGGCATCGACCTCAGGGATTTCCCTCAAGAGCTTCTTTCCGTATCGCTGCACAAAACACCCGGAAACCACGAGTCTTTTTAGGAAGCCCTGCTGTCTTAATTGTGCGAGCTCAAGTATGGTTTCTATGCTCTCTTGTACTGCCGATCTGATAAATCCGCAGGTATTCACAAGGGCTATCGCGGCACATGACGGGTCATCGGTTATGCCATACCCTTTTTCCCTGACAAGACCGAGCATGAACTCGCTGTCCACGAGATTCTTAGCGCACCCAAGGCTGACAAGAAATACTTTTTGCATCAGGGGTATCCGTTTTGTGCTTAACCGTTCGAATCTTTTCTCCCACGTACCGTCGGCACGGGCAAATGTCAAGCGGTCGGTTGAGGTGCTGGTTTTTTTGGCAAAAGGAGGGCGGTTGAGAATGAATCATAAGCCAATGAGCCCAAATCCAGGGCAGAGCAGGTTCTCCTAGACAAGGAATGGTGCCATAGCTGTCAAGTGCTCTGGGATAGGCGGCGAATTATGGTCTGGGTGAAGTTCTTAAAAAACAGCAGTTGAATGGCCTCGGAGAGCCCTTCCAAGAGTGTGGAGCTGAACTTAAGGAGAACACACTCGTTATCGGTAACAATGCTGGCATTTCGTGCCTCACCGGTTAGATAGGCCATTTCCCCAAAACATTGCCCCTTTCCAAGGGTGTTAAGGGCTTTGTGGCCCTTTCGGACAGTCACCTCGCCGCTAATCAGAATATAGAAGGAGTCGTCTACCTCCCCCTCCTGAATGATCGTGTTGTCTCCCTCGACCTTGATCACTTCGGTGACCTTAAGGATTTCCCCAATCTGGGTCTCATCGAAATCACGAAAGAAGGGCAGGGTTTGGATATAGTGGAGCAGTTCGGTGTCCAGATTTTCATCCGTCGTATCCCGCAAGCCGCGCAAGGCCAGCCTCAGATCATACGCCAATTCCATGGAGGTCTGATACCGTTGTGCCGGGTTTTTGCAAAGGGCCTTATCGAGGATCTCTCCAACGATTTTGGGTAGTTCGGGCCTCAGACCGGAAATGGCGGAGGGCTCTTCGTTAACGATTTTGTACATGATCGCGTAGTCGTTTTCACCATCCAAGGCCTTCATTCCGGAGAGGAGTTCGTAGAGCACTGAGCCGAGAGAGAAGAGGTCGCTTTTTTCCGTGACTGCCTCTTCTTTGATTTGCTCAGGGCACATATACGCGGGAGAACCGAACAGCCCTTTCTCGAGCGTTGATTGGCCGCGCTTAACATAGGCGATGCTGAAGTCGGTTATCTTTACCTGACCGTCTGCTGTCAGCATGAGGTTGGAAGGCTTGATGTCGCGGTGAATCACCCCATTCCGATGGGCAAAATCAAGCCCTTTACACACGCTAAACACCATTTCCAACACCTTTTCGGCGGGCAAGAGATTGAGGGGCTTGCAGTATTGAGCGAACGTAGCCCCGTCCACATATTCCATGGTGATATAGCACAGATCCTCTTGGAGATCGGCATCGTATACCGTCACGATATTCGGATGCAGCAGACGCCCTGCCAACTGGGCCTCAACGAAGAACTTCTTCTTGTACTTTTCCACATTTTGGGCCACCGTATCATTGGGGAGACGGTAGACCTTTATGGCTACCTGACGGTCTATATAGGGATCTTTGCCGAGATAAACGAAACCCTTACCTCCTTGCCCCAATTTCTTCACAATCTCATAGCGACCAAGAGTTTTCAGATCGTTCAAATCCGCCCCAGGTGTATCCGGTACCCTCGATTCAGATCTCGCTAGCATAGCTTTCGGTTATTATCCGCTGTTGACACAAAGAGATGCCCATGCGGCACCTCATCGTTCCATTCCGTTGTTCGGATCTATAATGGAGCTAAGACGATCCGAAGTGAATAGGGAAAAGCCAGGTGCCCAAGGAGCCATAATATGCTTATCGAGCCGCATGTCGATAAACTTGAGGGAGATATCCTTGCTTTTTGAGAAGAACAATATTTTTTTAGGCATGCGTGAATAGAGGCTATTCACAAGCACGGATGGGGGAACTGATGGCTTGTGGGATTAATTAACCATAGACAAGGGCGCTCAGGTGTTTTATTAAGCGAGTATTCTGCGGCACTGCCATAAGCTCATGGGGAAGAGATGCAACGGACGAAAGCCATTCATGATTTCCTGCCAAGGGAGGATCGGGATCTCTTTAATCGGGCATGGGAGATTACCAGGAAGAAACACGGGAACGATTTTATCTTCTATCTGCCCGGAATGATCAGGTACGGTAGCATGAGGGGCTGCTATCCGGCCCTGTCGTTAACCGGCGATA
>CP070752.1:84361-91305 GCA_020348625.1 Deltaproteobacteria bacterium
ACCCGCAACCGCAACCTCCCTCACACCATACTGCAAAGTCCGGCCCAGGGTTCGGACGCATGTCGGTAGAAAATTTTCATTACCATGTGGATTGTCCTAAAGTAACTTTCCTTTAACCGGCCTCTAGAACAAATGGTACCTCTGTCGTTGTTTCTGACCCATGTCTACAAAGTCCCCGCTCATGAGCCAGTAAATTCAAACGAATAATTGAAGAAGGAATTCCCATAGAGCTATTTAGCATACTGCGAGGTATCGAAACTTTTTTTTGAGAGTTGAGCTTGACAAGCTCTGGGAAATTAGAGCCCGAAAAAGACTAGGCCAAAGCAAAGAAGCTAAAAGAGGGGGGGTGAAGAAAAAGCTTGACAGATTCAAAATCAAGGATATAATACCGGACGTACAGTATTTTTCCTTTCACACATAATCCTTCCTTTCAGAATGAAAAGCTCACGAAGCGAACAGACCAACAGGAAAATAATCAATGCCGCCCTCAGGTTATTCGTAAGAAAAGGCTACCATGGTACTTCAATTTCAGACATTGCAAATGTAGCCAAATTAACAAAAGGGGCAATTTACTTCCATTTCAAAAACAAAGATGCGCTTCTCTCAAGGATATTAGAAGAATATGAGAGAAGTTATGTCAGTAAAATGATTGAGCAAGTGGGATCCGCAGACGGAAACGCGCTTGATAAAATGAAGCATCTCCTAAGATTTTCTTTCAATTTTGCGGCAAAAAACAGAGAACTCTGTATCTGCCTCACAAATCTCTCAACAGAATTGTACTCAAGCAGCAAGAAGTATCAGAAGGGTATCAGAAAGCCCTATGAGGAGCTTTATGGGCTCTTCACCAAATTACTGGAAGAAGGGGTAAAAGATGGGTCCTTCAGGGAAGACATTGCTCCCCCTCTTGTTGCAATGAACATCGTAGGTGCAAACGACGGAAATTTGCTGCAGTGGAGCTTAAATATGAGCCAGTATAACGGAAAAAATTTTTCACGGAGTTACATGAAGTTCCTTTTGCATGCAATTCGGAGGCACGATTAATCATACACAATTTCTTCTTTTGGCAAGTGTGTTCTTATGGGCAACCAATTTACTTGGCGAAGAACAATGCATAACGAGAGTCATCCCAACTGGGATGCTCAATAGGAGAGAGAGGAGAATTTCATTATGAAAGCTGAGGGATCAGAGAAGAAACAAATCCCAGTAGTAGAGGGGCTCTTCACGTGGCCTTCTAACGACCCGCATTTGATAGGCACCAAATGTAAAACATGCGGCACAGTGTCCTTTCCCAAAAACCCCGTCTGCCGTAATGCACATTGCAAGAACAAGGCAGATGTAGAAGAGATCTTGCTAAATCGCCGCGGAACGCTCATGAGCTATACGCTCGTTTGTTACCCGCCGCCGCCTCCGTTTGTAGCGCCCGATCCTTTTACTCCTTTTGCAATTGGGGAGGTAAGATTTCCAGAAGGAATTGCAATTATCGGGCAGATGAGCGGATATAAATACGAAGAGCTTAAAATCGGAATGGAAGTTGAGATGCTCATAGATAAGCTCTTTGATGATGAGAAGGGTAACGAAGTTATGACCTGGAAATTTCGCCCGCTTTGATTTCGTATGACCCTCACAAACAGATAGTGAACCGATGTTTGCTTGAGCCTTATTCGTGTTTGTAGCTTTTGTGAGGAGGAGAAAATCGATAGTTAACAAGGAGGAGTAAATATGTCGAAATTGCTCGGAAGAGAGGTTGCCGTAATCGGGGTGGGTATGCACCCCTGGGGAAAATTCCCTGAGAAGAGTTCAGTTCAACTCGGCTGCGAGGCCACATTGAAGGCCCTTGATGATGCCGGTCTGGAATGGTCTGATATCCAGTATATGGTAGCATCGGTCTCACCAGAAACCAAAGGAATCGAAACCACGCTGCCGGGTCAAATACTCGCTGAGAGGATGGGAGAGCTGGGCATTCCCATCATAAACGTCTCAAACGTATGCGGCTCCGGCGGTGTAGCAATCAAAGTGGCCTATCAGGCGATTGCCCTTGGAGAGGTTGATATTGCCCTTGCAGTTGGCTTTGATTGCAGTCCAAAGGGTTTTTTCCCAGGCACTCTAGGTACCCAAGACCTCAATGACCTGAACTTCCTACGGTGGCGAGCAGTTGGAATGCCCAATCCAGCTCATTGGGCCATGGAATGTCGAAAGCGTATGGAGAAATACGGAACAACTGAACACACCCTTGCTATGACAAAGGTCTTGGCCAGCAGAAACTCAGTCCACAACCCTTATGCCAGGTATCCCAAGGCATTTAGTGTTGAGGAGGTTCTTGAATCTCCCATGGTGTGTGAACCACTGCGTCTCTTAGAGATCTGCGCCACGAGCGACGGTGCCGCAGCAGTCATACTCAGTAGTATGGACATAGCAAAAAAGCGGACAAGCAGCCCGATAACCGTGGCTGCGGCGACCACCTCCCATGCCCAGTATGGTGACGGCACCGTGCACCTTCCCGGTATTGCATACCATGATGAACAGAAAACCCCACAAGCCAGTGAAGCCTACCTAGCTGCCAAGTGGGCCTACGAACAGTCCGGCATTGGTCCCGAGGACTTGGATGTGGTGGAACTACCGGACAACAGCGCTTGGCACTATCTCAACTATATAGAAAGTCTTGGTTTAGCCAAAGAAGGGGAAGCAGACCGGCTCGTTGACGATGAGGAAACGGCAATCGGTGGCAGAATTCCATGCTGTACGAGTGGCGGATTTGCATCCTTTGGTGAGACGACAGCTGCCATGGGCCAGTTTCAGGTTTCAGAACTTGTCTGGCAGCTCAGGGGGGAAGCAGGTCCCAGACAGGTGCAAGGGGCGAAGGTAGGCTTAGCACAGCTTTATGGCGGTAACGGAAACGCCGCCGTCATTATTTTGAAGAGATGAACCTGGTAAGACTGTAAGCCGGATGACTCGTTCTTCTCTAAGCCAGACGTCTATGTTTGCCGGATTAGATACAGAGCTTTTGACTAATCTAAACCTTTCGTACCGGCCCGCAGGATTGGTATTCACGAGTATAGTGTAATCTGAATAGGGGAGAGAAATGGACTTTGAACTGAGCAAAGAACAGAAGGACATAGTAAACGCGGCCAAAGAGTTCGCCGAGGGAGAGTTTACCGATCGGGCAGAAGAGTTCGACAGGGATGAGACATTTGATGAGGCGATCTTTAAGAAAGCAGCTGAACTTGGGTTTGTGGGGGCCTTTATCAAAGAAGAGTACGGGGGACCTGGTTTAGGTATGCTGGAGCACTGCCTAATGATGGAGGAATTCTTCACCGTTGATCCCGGCATAGCAATGGCAATCGTGACCACCTATTTTGGGTCAGAGGTGGTAGAAAAGTTCGGCACTGAAGAACAGAAAAAGCAGTACCTCCCTCCCCTGGTAACGGGTGAAGCGATAATGGGGTCTGCATCTACCGAGCCGGATGCCGGTTCCGATATTGCCGCTGCCTCTACAGAAGCCGTGAAGAAAGGCGATGATTATATCATTAACGGGACAAAGATGTTTGCTACCAATGGAGATCGGGCAGATTATCTCCTGTGCTTTGTTCGAACGGATCCGGATAATCCCAACAGACATAAGCGACACAGCATGGTCATGGTGGAAACAAATCGGGAAGGCTTTGAGGCCAATAAGCTGACCGGAAAGCTTGGTGTCCGTGCCTCTGATACCGCCGAGCTCTCATTTAACAACGTAAAGGTACCCTGCTCAAATCTCATAGGCAAGGAGGGAGATGGATTCGCTGAGGCTATGTATCTCTTTAACTTCAACAGGATCAACGTGGCCGCGCAGGCAGTGGGAACAGCACGGGGTGCCCTTGAAGAGAGTATAAGTCACGTGAAAAAGCGGATTGCCTTTGGTGTCCCCCTGGCCTCCTTCCAGTCCATACAGTTTAAGATTGCCGACATGTTTACCTGGATCCACGCGGGGAGAAATATGGTTTATGAGGCAGCGTGGAAAATTGATCAGGGTACGATGGACCCTAAACTCATTAGTGCGGCTAAGTCATTTACCGGCCAGATGGCGGTGAAGGTTACAGATATGGCGCTCCAGATGCATGGTGGCTACGGCTATCTATCTGAGTACAAGGTCCAGCGTCTCTTCAGGGATGCCAAGATCACAGAAATTGTTGAGGGAACCACGGAGATCGAAAAGGTCATCTTGGCGCGCAATCTCTTGGCCTGAAAGAATTACCATAAGAGGATTAGGAAAAGACTACTCAAATTCGAAACTAGCGCCAAAGAAGTTGCACAAGTGCATGATTTCAATCGGAGATTGATTGCTGCAGTAATATATCAGGAATACCACCTTAATTAGAGGGCAAAGATCCACTGCAGCGGGAGAGGGCTAATCCAACTCACTAGGGAAAAGGATGCATATGAATGGCGAGAGGTGAACATACAAAAGGCTCTCCGAAAAACAGGTAAAGGAAAAGCAGCAAGATCCTTGTTTACGGAAAAATTTGTCTAAGAGCATTAGCGTAAACATTTTATGAGAAACTTGAAGGCCTTGCATAGAGATCCATTCCAGATCAAATTTATCATAAATGAGAGGCCCGGTGAAGGAACTGGCACGAAGTGCATTTCTGTTTTGCGCTTTCTGCACGTTCATGCGCATGGGGCGTACACTGAGAATGCTTATTTAAGGTGAAAGGAGGTGATGTAATTTCCATGAATTATCCTAGCAAGTAATGTGTGGGAAACTGCTAACTTAAAGGAGGTATGAAATGAAAAGCAGCAAACGAATCGTAGTCTTGGGTAGCACGTGCCTATTAATAATGGTGACCGCCATGTTTCTAATGGCGCTCAATGCCGGAGCGGCAACGCCGAAGCCAGTTACGCTGGCCTGCACGGTGCATTTTCCTCCTCCGCCCCCACCTCCGGCAAAGATTTTCGCAGAACATCTTGCGCTTTTACACTTTGCAGAGCAGATGGAGGCCAAGACAGAGGGGAGGGTAAAGGTAAAATACCACCACTCAGCGGTTTTGGGGAAACCAATGGATTTCGTAAAGATGGTAGGAGGAAAGGGCGTGGCTGATATGGGCCTGCTTATTTCGGTGTTTCATCAATGGGAGCTGCCTCTTTTTGCAGGAATTCACCTGCCATTTCTCTACACAGGCGTGGAAACCCCAGTACGCAAGTATATGAGACTCTATGAAGAATGGGCTCCCATGCGTGAAGAGTGGGTGAAACACAATATTAGACCGCTCTGGTTATATGTGTCTGACCCATATTACATGTTATTGAACAAGCCAATCTCAAAACTGGACGATTTGAAGGGTGACAAGATCTATGGACCTGGAGGCTTCGCCGGGATTGTGAAGAGATTTGGTGCAGCGCCTACGTTTATTCCCGGCCCCGAGGCTTATGAGGCGCTTCAGAGGGGTGTCCTCGACGGCCTTGCCTTCCCTTTCAGCCCCATTTATTCTTTTAGATTCTATGAGGTACGTAAGGTCTTCATTGACTTCACATTTGTAGGCGCGCAAGCTGGCGCCATGATGGTGATAAACCAGGATGTTTGGAACAAAATCTCTCCCAAAGACCAGAAGGCCATAGAAGAAATAAGTGCAGAGATGTCGGATTATTATATTAAGCGCTATAGAGAGACCCTGGCGTATCTGATGGACTATTTCAAGAGTAAAGGGAATACATTTATTAGCCTTTCTCCTGAGGAGGAGGCTAGAGTTAGGGAGAGATGTGCTCAAGAAATGTGGGATGAGTGGGTCGCAACGGCTGAGCAGAAAGGCGTGCCGGCTGGTGAGTTCCTGAAGCGCTTTAAGGCTATAGATTAGGTGACCGAATAGTTGAATAGTCATTCTCAAGCCTGGCCATTTTCCTCGTTATGCTAAGGCCTTAAGGGCATCTCGCAGCGATCTGTGAGCCGAGGGACCTTATGCCGGCTGATGAACTGGTCACCAGCGGCGAGGTTATAACCAAGTCCCGTCGGTGTTGGGGGCCAAACAGGGGTAGGTTCCCATAAAGCAGGACCTACCCCAAATCGTCTAAAGATGAGTACGTAATGAAGTATTTGGACCAGATCCAAAAAGGCGTGGCATTCGTAGCCTGGGTATTTCTCATGGTTACAATATCAGCTATTGTCGGGCTTTTCTTGCTCACTTTGGCGGATATCTTGGCGATAGCAATTGGCTTCTCTTTTCAGGGAGCGGTTGAAATTGGCGAATATTTACTTGTTGCAATTATTTTTTTGGGACTAGGCTATGCCCAGCTCAAGGAGACCCACATTAGAGTGGAAATCCTTGTTTCGAGACTTCATCCCACATCACAAACCTCTATTGAAGTCTTTATTCTCACAGTGACATCTTTCTTCTTCACTTTGATGGCCGTCCAAATAGGGCAGGAAGCATACAAAGCGTGGATAGAGAAGATCTATCACACCGGCTGGGCAGATTTGGCGATACCAACGTGGCCGCCGATATTGGTTGCCCTTATGGGTTGTATCGTTCTCATTCTTTCGCTTTTAATACAGCTCATCCGAAACGTTATTAACCTGATAAATAGGGACCCTGGCAGTACAAAGGAAACGGCATAAATTAGGATGGTAAGATCTAAGACATGGATCCTTTAATACTCGCTGGCTTGATAACAGGGCTATTGTTGCTACTCATACTAATAGGTATGCCAATTGCCTTCGCCATGGCAATAGCTGGATGTGTTGGTATTGTCTTCATCGGTGGCAAGGAGACGGTGCTGTATACACTGGGGACCTATCCGGTCAGCCGCTGTGCCACTTTTGCTCTAACGGTTATTCCATTATTTATCTTTATGGGAAACCTTGCTTCTGCTGCTGGTATTGCTACAGATGCATTCAATATGGCTGGCAAGTGGCTGGGACGGCTGAATGGTGGACTGGCTATGGTCACCATAGGTGCCTGTGGCATATTTGCTGC
>CP070752.1:91405-94123 GCA_020348625.1 Deltaproteobacteria bacterium
CTATGCTATCGGAGCATCGAAGGGCTACATATACGCAAGGATTGAATACCCGCTGGCAATTGAGAGGATGGAGACCGCTGTCAATCAAGCACACGAATATGGTTTACTGGGAGAGGATATACTCGGTGCCGGGTTTGATTTTGATGTGGAGATTTTTAGAGGCGCTGGAGCCTTTGTTTGTGGAGAAGAGACCTCGTTAATCGCCTCAATCGAAGGTAAGCCCCCTGAGCCACGCATACGCCCGCCCTTCCCTGCCCAATCGGGGCTTTGGGAAAAACCAACGAATATTAACAACGTCGAAACCTGGTCAAATGTCCCGGTCATAATCAATTGGGGTGCGAAGTGGTTTTCAGAAATTGGGACTGAAACTTCAAAAGGAACAAAGGTCTTTTCCTTGGCAGGCAACATTAACAACGCCGGTTTGGTCGAGGTACCGATGGGCATCACTTTACGGGAGATTGTATATGATATAGGTGGGGGCATCCCCTGGGAAAAGAAATTCAAGGCAGTTCAGACCGGAGGGCCTTCTGGCGGTTTTATCCCGAGCCATTTGTTAGACATGCCGGTAGATTATGAGCGCCTAAAAGAGGTAGGCGCAATTATGGGTTCCGGCGGAATGGTTGTGATGGATGAGGATACCTGCATAGTTGATATTGCTAAGTACTTCCTTCAATTCACAAATGATGAGTCATGTGGGAAATGTACCGCCTGTCGAGAAGGTTCAGAGGTGCTGCTTAAGATCCTGAATAAGATTTCTAACGGGGAGGGCGAAGAAACGGACCTGATAATCCTTGAGGAATTAGGCAATGCTATCAAAGAGGCCTCCATGTGTGGCTTGGGACAAACCCTGCCCAATCCTGTATTGAGTACGCTAATGCATTTCAAAGACGAATATGAGGCACACATCAAATATAAGAGATGTCCGGCCGGTGTTTGTAGAGGGATCATCTCTTCAGCTTGTCAGCATATTTGTCCCCTGGAGCAGGATGTTTCCTGTTACATTGGTCTTATCGCTCAAGGACAGTTCGAGAAGGCGATAGAGATTGTTCGGAGAGAAAATCCGCTCCCGTCTATTTGTGGCAGGGTTTGCACTGCCACTTGTGAAGCCAAGTGTCGAGCGGGTGAGATGGGCGGAGATGCAATCTCCATCCGGATGCTTAAGAGATTCTTAGCTGATTATGAACGGGAAAAAGGCCTCGATCTCATACCAAGGCCTAAACAGAAAAGGTCCCAAAAAGTGGCTATTGTAGGTTCGGGACCTGCAGGGCTTACATGTGCATACTATCTTGCTCTTGACGGATATCAAGTTACCATTTACGAGTCGCTTCCGGTTGCCGGCGGCATGCTTGCTGTGGGCATTCCGGAATACCGGTTACCCAAGGATATTTTAAATTGGGAAATCGAAAATATCAGGAAGCTGGGAGTGGATATAAAGACGAATACTACTGTCGGTACGGATATACGGCTCGAAGATCTCTGGTCAAAATACGATGCGGTGTTCATCGCGACCGGAACTCACAAAGGACTGAAGATGAACATTAAGGGTGAAGGATTGCCACAGGTTATCGATGCAGTGGATTTTCTGCGAGACCTTCATCTTGGGCGCGAACCTAAGGTTGGGCAGAAAGTTGCTGTGGTGGGCGGAGGAGATGCAGCCATTGATGCGGCCAGGGTTGCCAAACGCTTGGGCAAGGATGTAAAGATACTATACAGAAGAACCAGACGGGAAATGCCGGCAATAAAAGAAGAGGTCGAAGAGGCAATCAAGGAGGGAATTGAGATTCAATTCCTGGTTACTCCGGTGAGGGTCTTGTCTGAGAATGGCCAATTAAAAGGGCTTGAGTGCATTAGGATGGAACTGGGAAGTATCGACAGGAGCGGAAGAAGAAGGCCCATTCCAATTGAAGGGTCAGAATTCACGATGGAGATTGATACTTTAATCCCGGCAATCGGTCAACAGCCGGATCTAAGTGCATTATCGAGTTCCGACCGATTTAAGCTCACAAAGTATAACACGATGGAAGTTAGTCCAGAGACGTTTTACACAGGGATAGGTGGTGTTTTTGCTGGAGGTGATGTTGTCAGTGGTCCGAATACGGTTACAGCAGCAATGGCTCATGGAAAAATTGCTGCCCAAATGATACACAAGTATATCCAGGAACAGCCCATCGAGCGAGAATATAAGGTGACTCGCTCAGCGATGCGCGTTGAAGCAATAGAATTAACTGATAAAGAGATTGAAGAACTGCAAAAACCTGAAATGCCTATGCTTGCAGTTGAGAAACGGTCAGGCAATTTTGGGGAAGTGGAATTAGGATTTACCGAGGAGATGGCAATCAAAGAGGCAAAACGTTGTCTGCGATGTGATCTGGAGTCAAAAGAAGAGGTTGAAGCCTCATGAAGTTGAAGGATATAAAAAGGATTCTGGAAGCGGAAGTCATCGTGGGCGATGATCTGCTGGGTGAAGATATAACAATAGCTTGCGGGTGCGACTTAATGAGCGATGTCTTGTCTTTTGTCAAGCCGGGAGCACTTCTGTTGACCGGTTTGATTAATCCGCAGGTAGTTCGTACCGCAGAAATGGCGGATCTGCGGGCAATATGCTTTGTCCGGGGTAAAAAGCCGGATGAGGAGACTATTAAGATAGCTGAGTCCAAGAATATACCATTGTTGACGACACCTCTACTGCTGTTTGAGTCTTGCGGTCGATTACACCAG
>CP070752.1:94223-97545 GCA_020348625.1 Deltaproteobacteria bacterium
ATTTTGAGATCATGGCATTGGTGCAGCATACGGTTCAGAACCTGGGAAGCGAGCAACAATTGATCATGGCGGGATCTGCCCCCATGGGCACCCCCTGCCCTCAACTCAACCGACACTTCATGTATCGGGAGATGAAAGAAGGTGATCAGTTCACCCTCATGATCGAAGTCAATGGACCAGGGGGCCTCTATACCGAGCTGGGCAGGACCTGCGTTCTGGGAAAGGCATCGGATGAGTTGTTCGAGGCCTGTGAGGTTGCCAAAGAGGCACAGCAGGTCACCCTCAACCTCCTGAACCCGGGGGCAGAACCAAAAGACCTCCTTGCCGCAAACAACGACTTCTTGCGGAGCAAGGGGCTGCCCGTTGAAACAAGGCTCTATGCCCACGGACAAGGCTATGACTTGGTCGAGAGACCGGCTATCAGAGACGATGAGCCCATGAAACTGCGGGCGAATATGAACATTACCGTTCACCCCACTGCCGCTTCAAAAACGGCCTTTGCCTGGATATGCGATAATTACCTGGTAACCGAAACTGGTGCCAGCGAATGCCTTCACAAAACACCCAAAAAGATCTTTGAGCTGTAGCGGTTGCTGGCAATCAGCCCCTCTCTTCACAACCGAATCGAAATAATTGCCGATTCAAAGATCACATGCCGGTAGTAACGTGATCGGCTGCACCTTCAGAGGCCTGGTCTCACATGTCTTGGTTCCCATCGAGTCCGAATTGGATCGCACATACCTTTTTTCGTCTAGACCCGAAAATGCTCTCCCGTTGCCTTCCGCTTCCAGCGCACGCGCTGGGTTAGGGGGTGATTCAGTTCAACGGAGCCAGACCTCGCAAAAGCCCTTATAGAACAACCGGCACACCAGTATTCCTCCTTGTAGAGGATGGCTGCGTGTCCTTGCCCCTTCACGCTGGGTAGAAATCCGGCAATCTCTAACCTTGATTTTGGCTTCCGCGTATGTTAGACGTCTGCTGCATCGCTTGGTAAGGTTGGATTTTCAGTCCGCGTCTTGGAAAAACCCAATTATCATCGCGGCGGAACTGAATACAAAAGCGCACTGGTCATGTGAGGGGAGGAAATGAGCGTCCTATTCGAGCCGATGAGAATAAGGAACATGGAGATGCGGAACCGCTTCGTAAGATCTGCGACCTATGACAAGTTCTCGGATGAAAAAGGGCATGTGACCGATAAGCGAATCAAGCTTTTTGCAAATCTCGCAGACGGCGGCGTGGGCTTGATCGTAACGGGCCTTACCTATGTCCACCCCTCCGGACAACTGGCAGCATTTGAGAGCTCCATAGCCACGGATGATTGCATCCCCGGCCTCAAGAGATTGACTGCTGCTGTCCATGATCGGGGAGCCAAGATTGCCGTGCAGCTCTATCACACGGGCCGGGAAAATGCCAGATTCCTTAAAGCCAAAGGGGAGCAGGCACTAGCTCCATCATTTGTCCCCAACGATCCCTATTTTACTCAAGACTACCGCCAGATGACTGAGAAAGAGCTATGGGAGATAATCGAAGCATTCGGTGATGCAGCCAAAAGAGCCAGGGAGGCTGAATTCGATGCTGTCCAAGTTCATGCTGCACATGCATATCTTCTGAGCCAGTTTCTCTCCCCATTTACTAATCGTCGTGACGACAAATGGGGAGGCTCCTTGGATAACCGCCTTCGTTTTCACCGTGAAATATATGGAAACATGAGAGCAAAGGTGGGTGACGATTACCCGTTGCTCATAAAGATCGGCGTCCAAGACGGATTTCCGGAGGGGCTTGAATTTAGCGAAGGAAGACAAGCAGCTGAACTTCTCGCCCAATGCGGATTTGATGCGCTTGAGATCAGCCACGGATTAAGAGGTAAATCATATGAAGCAAGCGAATTTCGAACCAAAATAAACTCAATAGAGCGCGAGGCGTACTTTCGGCCGTGGTGCAGGGAAGTCAAGGGCCTCGTAGATGTCCCGATCATGATGGTTGGCGGGCTGAGGACCTTCGAACTCATGGAGGAGATAATCAAAAGCGGCGATGCGGATTTCATCTCGCTGAGCAGGCCTCTCATAAGAGAGCCCGGCATTATCAATGAATGGAAAAGCGGCAATCGGCTCAGGCCTGCTTGTATATCATGCAATCAGTGTCTGGAAGCCCTCAGAAAGGGCGATGAACTGCGGTGCGTTCAAGAAAGCTTAAGGGAAAAGGGTGAACAGGGCCAAAAGTAGAACCCGAGTTATGAATCTCGCCTTTAGACCCGAAAATGCTCTCCCGTTGCCTTCCGCTTCCAGTCGAGCAAATCCTCAACTGATTAGAATTTTTAGCAAAGCATTCAGCACGTTTGGAAAAAACCCCAACACATGAAAACATCTTGATCTTCGGATTCCAATTTACTCTTTCCAATCGTCCAGCCCAATTACCTTTCTTCCTGGGTGCTGGTTTCAGAGACGGCTACCGTTGTCCCTGATGATTTTGAGGAGGACAAGGCCTTCTAATTGCCAATCACGGACCTGCGGGCTCTTTTCCTCTCCATACAATTTGGCTAACAGCCAGAGTAGGGCTACAGTTGATTGCTCGGCGCTTGGGGAACAATCTTTTGCTCTTATCGTGAGAGAGCTACAGGTTGCTGAAATGAGCAAGGGATCAACCAGAAGGCCCTCAGATAACGATTTCTCTTCACAGGTAGATTCAGTTCTCTAATCGTAGCTTATGGGCATTTCTTAAGTAAATCTACGCAGCTGCCTTTGCGATGGCTTTCATGTGCTTCTCCATCTATCAAGTGTATCCCCCTTAGCTCTCTAAGCACGGGCAGCTTGAAGTGCACTGCCAGTCCCTCCGGTTGCGTTACCCAAGTTGAGCCAGCCGCCCCCGCTTTGGGAATAATCACGCTGGCCCCGGCGCCATGCCTTACTCCCATAACCACCTTTATTGTGGCCCCCTTTCCCTTGACACTCAAGACTATTTCACTCTATAGTTTTTGCCGAAGAGAGAGAATTCTATCACGTAAGAGAAAAATCATGAAGACTAGAGCAGCGGTCCTCTACGAGTACGGTAAGCCTCTCATCATCGATGAACTGGAGCTCGACTCCCCAAAAGAAAGGGAGGTTTTAATTGAGTACAAGGCGGTGGGTCTCTGCCATACTGACCTATCCATCATGAAGGGCGTCGTCCGTATGCCCCCGCTTCCCTGCATACCCGGCCACGAAGGGGCAGGTGTTGTTCGGGAGATTGGACCAGCGGTCACCACCGTGAAACCAGGAGACCATGTTCTTTTAATGTGGGTGCCCGTTTGTGGCCGATGCCACTACTGTTTGCGTGGTCAGCCTTA
>CP070752.1:97645-110015 GCA_020348625.1 Deltaproteobacteria bacterium
CATAGATTGGGAGGAACATCATGACAAGTGTTGCCGAAAAATACGAGTGGATGCCGCAAACCAGATACCTGGGTCCGGCACGGATTTTGGAGGTCGATGACGCAGGGCGCCGCGCACGCCTGCGTCTTACCGGATACCCGCACGAGGGCAGTGCATGGGCCCGGATTGCGATTTCCGGCCATCGTTCGCTGAAGCCCGGTGATCTGGCCCTGGTAGTCGGTGAGGAGCTGAGCGACCTTTACCTTATCGGCGTCTTGAACGGGGAGAACCCTTCGCATGGGCCTGAAAAGAAGATTGCCCTGAGCGGCGGTACCCAGGCCGAGGCAGCAGGCCGGCCGGAGGAACAGACCCTGAGGGTGTTCTCGCCAAAAAAGGAGCTGCTCTTCGAGTACGATGAGAAAAACGGCAGGGCTAGGGTTAACATGGAAGCGGGAGACCTTGAATTCGTCACGCAGAACGGCAGTATTACCTTTGCGTCGAGCCGCGAAATCCTGTTCCATGGGAGGTCAATCGGTTTGACGAGTACGCGCGGTGTTTGCCTGGGAGTAATGGATACGCTCGGTAAGCTGCGTTCCGCCCTCACGCTTCAAGCAGGGACCGCAAAGGTGAACAGCCCCGAGGTGGGCATCGAGGCCGAGCGCGGTATTTTTCAGGTTGAAGCCACGAGCTACACGGGCCAAAAGCTCTTGAGCAAGATTGGCCACGTTAAACTGAAGATCGACCGGCTGGAGAGCGCCGCTGCCACCGTGATCGCCAGGGCGAAGAATGTCTTTCAGACGGTTGAGCAACTGAGCCAGGTAAAGGCAGGCCGAATGAGGACCCTGGTGGATAAGACATTTCATTTCAAATCGAAAAAGGCCTTTCTCAAATCGGAAGAGGACTACAAGATAAAGGCCAAAAAGATTCATCTTGGTTAGAGATGGTTTAAGCAGAGGAGGATTTATTATGCCCGCAATATTCCCAGCTTCAACAACCCAAGGAGGGCAGTGCATGGCTATGCCCGATGTATGCCTGACACCAATGCCGCCCCCACCTGTTGGCCCTGGTACTGTTCCGATCCCGTACCCCAACAACGCCATGGTGAACCAGGCCACGGGCACCGCAATGAAGGTCAAATTTGCGGGCAAGGAAGTGGTTACCAAGAATTCCAAGATTTCACGCTCCATGGGAGACGAAGCCGGCACCAACGGGGGAACCATGTCGGGAATGAACATGGGCCCGGCATCATACACGAAGTGTAGTTCCACGGTGAAGGCCCAGGGCCAGCAGGTTGCCCACCAGACGTCCGTGACCGCTCACAACGGGACGAATGCCAACGCACCGGCCGGCGCCCAGATGGCTCCGAGTCAGACCAAGGTGATGGTAGCACCCTAATATGGCTAATCATTGACGTCTGATAGCGGACGACTCAAAAAGAGGACTTTCGCAAAAACTCACCTTGAAAACCTATCGGAGAATGATTTGAGCTCTCTGATGGCATCGGGTGTGAGTTGAAGGGTGATCCGCTCGAGCCGAGTTCCGTCTCTATACCGCAGTGTGAGCAACACCACCGTGGTGTTCAGCTTTGCACCCCGATCGGAGGCGGTTACTTTGTCCACCCGCCAGTCAATACCCACCAGAACCTTGCCGTGGTCTGCCAACGATTCCTGAATGATGAACTTTCGCAGGTCGGTCTTTGCCTCGTCGTATTGCGAGAGTATAAACTCCGCGCTCTGCTCATCTTCTTCCGAGAGCGCGACCAGATCTTGTCGAAACGATGCAGTATCCATGTCCAGGGCACAGGCCTGACGGAGAAGTAAATCACAGCCCCGCATGGCCGAGACCACATTCTCTTCCTCCAGCCCATGCTCCCGGGAGAATGCCTCGATCCGCTGTTTATTTGCGGGATTGGCAGGCTCCAGCAGGGCCCGGAAAAGCACATCCCAGAACCCCTTCCTAGCCTGTTCGGGCAGCTGCAAAAACTGCCGCCAGCCCTCCACTACAGGAACAGGTACAGGCCTCCCCTGGCAGCAGTTGAGCTTGATATCAGTGGGCTTGGTGTCGCTTTTTTGGTCCATGACTACGTAGCACCTCTCTTAAACAGGATTTACCCCAGTACGATGAAATCCACCTACCCCAGTACCATCTCCCGGAGCTACGGGGCGGGCGGGGCAGGCAGAATTCTCTGGATTCCTTTATAGCCTGACATGAACTGCGCTTGCAAGAAGCAAATTACATTCTCTCTGAACTGTGTGCCTTGAGCGCAGCGGGTGGCAAAGGATCGGAAAGGGGAAAGCTTCTTGACAATCTATTGACACAATAATAGAGTTCAGGAACGGCCAAAGCCTTTCTTTCAATGCCGATACCGGGCCATCTCGTTGCCCCGTTTGAATCACCCAACCGAGGATAAAACATGAAAACCATATGGGTCACCTCGCTTGGCTCCTCCCAAGAGCCAGTCAAACAACTGATGTCCCAGATGAAAACTTACGGCTTAGAGGTTCAGGGCCACTTCTGGAGGGATGATTTGAAGAAGATGGCCTGGATGGCAGCCAGGGAGGATTTGCTGGATAAGAATGTTTCCATGTGGGGCATCTTAGGGTCCGATGAAGAGCTGCTCGCTCCGGATACCCTTTACGGCGTGTCGCTCCTGGCCATTACCGTGCAGGCTCAAAGGGGCCTTCAGTTCCCCATCACAATCCTGCAAACCCAGGGAGAACCGATCTCTCCTGAACGATTGACGACACCCTTGAAGGGGGTGGATGTGATGCCGGCCGCCGGCGCCGGTATGGGGGCGAAGCTGGTGGCCAAGGTGCATGCACCGCCCAAATCCCTTTCCGCCGAATATCATCTGGATCTTTACGGAAATGAACAGATCGGGCAGTGGTTTGAGGTGCGGCCCACGCAATCGAGTTGGCCCGGGGCCATGTTCGGTGTGGCCGGTGCCGAGATTGCCTTTCATGCCGTTGGCCCGACGGGCAGCCTGCCGAGCAAGACCACGTTGAACTATCCGATGCAGGGGCTGAAACTGGAAATGGGAGACAAAGAGTACACGGCCTGGGCCGCCCAAAACAAGCTGGATGCGAAAACCTCTTATTTTGTCAAGGTAGAGGGATTTCCCGAGTCGATTGTGTTCGGCCCTTTTTCGACCGAGGAAGCAGCAGATGTGTTTGTCGTCCGGCTGAAGTAAATGAGCGAGTGCCTGCCCGATCCTACCACATAAAATTCAGCTCAACCTGTTTTCGGGAGGGCAGAATCTCCCGCGAGGGTTCCAGCGAGATCCGGATCGGAATCCGGCCATCCGAATCGGGTTGACCTGCCGAAACCTCCAGGGACTCCGGACCCATGTGTCCGCTCTTTTCCCAGAACGCTCGAAACGCCTTTCGCAGTAAATCCTCCAGATCCGAACCTCCAAGGCCCTTCTCGAAATGATCCCGGCACCACAAGACGAGCTGGGTAATCCTTGAGACGAGCAGCCCATAACGCAGCGAAACGCCCGCTATGGTTGTTTCGTCGGGGACAAAGGCGATATCCTTGCCTTGCGCCGTGGCAAGGGGCACCATGCTGCTGCTGATAAACTGATCGATCCGTTCCCGATCGAAGTTGACCTCAATAGGTAGCGGTTTAGAGGGGTCAACGGTGTTCAACGGGAGATCCTCGAGCCGGATCTGCTGCCAGTCGGTGAAGCGCGTTGGCCATCCGGCCTCAGAGAAGCTCCGGGCGATGAGGCTTCCGAGCGCCCACACCGGGCTGATCCACAGGGGATTTGCCTCTGCAAACGGAATCCGGCGTGGTTTGTTGTCCTTTCCGTATGGATAACGGGCTAAAAAGCGGTTGCAGGTGACAGTAAGCCAACCGCTCGGGGAGCTCTTTTTCAGGCTCTGCCATTTAGCATAGGGCGCTTCTTCCAGATAGTGCGGGAGAAAACCGAGCTTCTTGATATCCTCCCAGGCATCGATGCGAAAGAATTCCGGACGAATCCACGTGATCGCCGGAACCAGAAGGGTTTCTGCAAATTGCCCGACCCTTTCCAGAAGATCCAGGCACCTGGGGCTACTGTCAAAACCCAGGTCCACCAGGATCAGCGACGGGAGCGCATCGATCACCTCTGCCGTCAATGCAGCAAGGGTTTCATCCAGCGAATCCAACGAAACAGGTACGATCTCAATCCTGAGATCGGCGTCCCTTGAATTCACCTGACCCGAGAGCAGTTCCAGCCCGCGCCACGAGGCCTCAAGGGTTCTGAACGTTTCGTCCGAAAAAACAAATTGCAGGGTTCGCTTCAGGATGCCTTCAATCTGTCGTGCGGCATCCTGCCCTTCCTGTGAAGCGCCTGATTGCTCCTCCGGCAGCGCCACCATATCGAGAATCTTATCCACGGAATTCTTGGAAGTCGTGCGTGGTTTTTTCGGGGCAGTTTCTACCCTGATGGGAGGCAGATTCGGCCACCCTACCAGGCGAGCATTAATTTCCTGGGGGGAGAGATTCTGATTCCCGGCCTCCTCCACCCATGATTTTGCCTCCCACAGATTCCTTAAGGTAGGGTTGTTCTGAACTAAACCATCCGGATGGAAGTCCTTGATTTTTGAAAACGTGAGTTCTATTCGCTCATCCGGGTGCAGGTCCCCAAAGACGGATACAGCGCAGGCCGGCTTAAGCTGCTCCATCACCTGATCGAGATTTGAAGGCTCAACAGGCAGAGGTGTTTTTTCCCAGACAGGGCACTCCGGCCCGAGGAACGGCGCCAGTGCCAAGATCTTAAAGGGTATGTGTGGCCCGTTCACAACCCCTCGCCTTCGGGTTCCTGTGTCTCACCTTCCTCGAATTCAGCCAGCCTGCCCCCGCCCAGAAACCGAAAGGTAGGGCCTTGTGGGCTGAGGGACAATGTGCTGTTCGGATTCAACGGCCCCTGGAGGCTTACAGGTTGCCCATCAATCAGGATCAAGTTCCGCCCCGTCAAATCCTTCACCCAGTATTGACCCTGATCAAAAAAGAACTGGGCGTGCTTGTCCAATATCTGGGGATGTTCAAGGCTCAGATCGCAGCTTGGGTTTTTGCCGATGGTTACGGGCAGCTCCTTGAACGAGCGAAGGGTTGGGCCGTATTGCACAACCAAAGGGGCTTGGACCTTTTGAACCGACACCTGCACCGGCGCTTCCGGGGCTGGCTGTGCCTGCTGGGCAGGTGGCTGTGGGGTTGGCGTAATTTGGGGTTCTGCCGGCGTATCCGGCGCGACGACCGGCTCGGGCTGCTCTCGACCTTCTTCAACCCTCGTCAGGAAACTAACCTTGGGCCCGCCTTCCGCAAGGATGAGAACATCACCTGATTTCAGATAGGCCTCAGTCACTCGCTTTCCGTTCACAAACGTGCCGTTGGCGCTCTGATCTACTAGCTTGAAGCGGTTCCCCTCCCTGACGATCCGGGCATGGTTGCGCGAAATCATGGTGAAGTCCTTCGGAAATTGGACCTGGCAGGCAGGAAGGCGGCCTATGGATATTTCCTGATCAAGAAACTCCTGTATCTCCCCTTTTAAAGGGCCGTCAATATGTACGAGCTGCACCACAATGGTCGGTATAGTGGTCATATCTCATTATCCGCCAGACTTCGGGCAGATCAAAGTCAGGTTTCTGTAATAGCACTAAGATTCAAATGATAATTGGTATCGTGTAACGGTTGTGGTTGCGCAGCTCGAAACGGTTAACGGTCAACGTCATACGAAACCAGTAGCGCAACCGTATAACGTTAGACGCAGCCAACCTCGCTTGTCCTCATATACTGGAATATGGTTTCTCTCAACTCGTCTGTTTGATGCGGAGTTTGGCTACAAGCCCTACTGCTTCATCTTGCTTCGTTTTATGCTTTCCAGGCGTTCAAGGAGTTTTTTAGCCTTATTGAGGTTGCTGTTCACATCTTTATATTCGGGATTAATTTCGGAAACCAACTCCCATTCCTGAACAGCTTCGGCCAATTTCTCGTCTCCGAAATACGAGACTCCTTTGTTATAATGAATTTCCAGATATGTCTCTTCGGACTTCTTGATGTACTCCTCGCACTTCTCACACTCCGGGTTGTATTCAAGGGATGCCCTAAACTCATCTCGAGCGGTTAGATACTCCTCCTTGGCAAAGACCACAAGCCCCTGCTCGAAATGTGAGTCTGAGATGTATTTCAGGGCGATCTCATCAGCAGGATTTACATTGAGAACCTTCTCGAATTCGCTGATAGCCGCCCGATAATCCTTTGCGTCGAAAAACTCGATGCCAAGCTCCCGGTAATTGGCGCTTTGGTCAACCGCGGCGAGCTCCATCTCTTCTTCCTTCGGTTCCTCCTTTTCCAATTCCTCTGCTTCCGGCTTTTCTTCTTCCACCTCTTCTTCCACTGCTTTAGGCTCCTCACCTGCAGCAGTGATTACGGGCGGTGCCGCCGGTTGCACCACCTCCTCCTTCGGTTTTTCCGCGAATGACATACCCTCGATCTCGGGAATCTTGATCTCCTGGCCAACCGTGAGGCCGACATTCTCATCCAGTTGATTATAACGGGCTATAATGGGAAACTTCTTGTAATCGCCATAATAGCGCAGTGCAAGCTTTGAGAGGCTCTCACCGGATTCAACGATATGAAGCACGTATTTCTCTGCTGGTGTTACCCCAGTGACCGGCCGCTCAGGAGCCATTCCGGCTACCGTGACTATCTCGTCCTGGCTTCCCAAAAACGGTATGCCCTCGATGACCGGCACCTTGATCTCCTGGCCCACCCTGACCTTGGTAGCATCCTCCAGCTGGTTGTATTCAGCGATGATCTGGAATTTCTTGTAATCCCCGTAGTATTTTTTGGCCACCATGGAGACGCTTTCATCCGGTTGGATGGTATGGAGCACATAACCCTTTACCTGTTGGGGTTCTATCGCTCGTTCTTGAAGCATTTTCCTTGCTTCCGAGTGATCCGGGTTATACCTGAGTGCCGTCAGGAACTCCTGTTGGGCGCGGTTGTATTCACCCTTTCGACGAAAAGCCACGCCGTCCTGATAGTGTTTTTCTGCCAGTTCGCCGAGCTTGGATTCGAGCTGGCCCACTTTCTCCTTGGCCATTTGGTTTTCTGGGTCCACCGTCAGGGCCACCTTGTACTGCTCAAGCGCTTTTACCAGATCCCCTTGAGCTTCGAGTTCCTGTGCTTTGATAATGTACGTGTCCGGAAGCTCTGCTGGGGGCCTGGTGGGAGCTTCTGCGCACCCGGCAACGAGGGCAAATACAAAAAGGACGCCGATGATTCGTGCCTTAGTTTTCATGGTTCTCTCACTCCAATTGCAGATGATAGAAGGTTCTCAACCTCGAAATAAATCTTTGCATCTCCCGCTTCAATATCTGATCCCTTCTCAGGGTAAGGGGGTCAGTAAAAAAAGGATTGCCGCCTCTTTTTACGGACATTGCAATCGTGTATCCCGCCTGTCTGGTGTACTCGATCGCCCTTTGATCATACCTGCCGAATGGGTAGGCCAAAATGCAGGTGTCCTGGCCCAGTTTCTTATCTATGATTTCCTTGGCGCCAAAGAGCTCCTTTCTGACCCTGGCGTCAAATTCAGCCTCTGTTTCCCCCTCCTTCTTCTTGGTAAGATCGCTATGGAACATAGTGTGGGAACCGATTGTGAAACCGTTCGCCTTCATCTCTCTCAGCTGGTCCCACGTAATTGCCGAGGATGACACACCAACAAAATCCGTATAGATGAAGATTATCGCCTTGAAGCCGTATTTCTGGAGGATCGGGTAGGCAATACTGTACACCGAGCGATACCCGTCATCCATAGTGATCAGCACTGACTTCTTCGGAAGCGACTGACGATACTCCAGAAACGCACGGAGCTCCTCGGGTCCGATCGCGCTGTATCCGTTTTCTTTCAAGTGCCTCATCTGACGTTCAAAAACGGGGGTTGGAACGCAAAGAGGAGATTTGCAATCAGGGCCGAATTGGTGATAGGTGAGTATGGGTATAGTCTGGTACCCTTCAGGGCTTAATCCCCCCTTGTTTTTATCTTTCAGGGGAATAACGATAAAATCACCGCTACCGAAGGTCATGCCGTCATTCGCCTCCTCAATAACCCATGACCTCCTTTCATCTCCCAAAAACCTACCGGCTAGCGTGGCCGGTGTTTCCCCCTGTTCCAGTTTATAAACAACATAGTCGTCAGATCGGAAAACGCCTTTTTCCCGTGTATGAATGCCAGTTGTGGTGGGTACACATGAGTAAAGGGAAATCAGCGCACCTAACCCCATAAGCATGAAAACTAAAAGAGATTTGCAGATCCTTGAAAACCGGCCTGTCCTGGTTTGAGCGGTAGAGCAACAGCGCATGTCAATCTCCTGAAGCACGATGAGTAAGAAGCACAAGATCTTTAGGCACGTTTATGCATGTCGGCTGAATTATGTCACGCAGATGAGAGATCTCTTCCTTTAACCACGGGTGGTTGAGGGACTAGACATAAGCGCCTTTTTTTTCACGCTTTTCGAACAGCTAAACCCTAGAGCACATAACCAATTATTATTACTTTGTTTACCGCCGCATTGTCAAATCAAATATGGTCTGCATAGAATTACTCTCTTCAATGCAAGCCGCTCACCTGATGCCCCTGGCTCAAGGGAAATTACAAGGAATTCCAGAACGTTATTTCCTTGACTCAGCGCGTTGGCTGTAGTAGATTAATCGCGATTCTTCAAAGAGTCAGAGTGTGATTTTCGAAATGGGTGCCCCTTTTCTATTCAAACGGCTGGATAATGAGACCATGCAGGGTTCTGCTGTGAAGCGAAATCTGAGCAAGGCCTCAACCCGGCGATAAGGTGACCGTATGCGATTGCGCCACGTGATTATCAGTCTTGTAGTCTGGGTAGTAGTTGTATGTATTGCATATATCATCACGAGCGTTCGGACTAACCATGCTAAGGCAAGGATCAAGGATTCCGGAATCGAGACGATCCAGGCATTATCTAAGCTCGTCAGCCTGCCCCTTTTAGATTCCAACGCTCAGACTATCAACGCAATGCTCATTTACGCTGCTCGAGAAACACCTATGGTTCATGCAGCGGTTCTGGATCATCAGGAAAAGATTGTAACCTTTGCAGGTGCCGAAAAGGCCATTCCCGCCCCGAACCCTGATGAACATCCCGGGAAGGACACTGCGTTCTGGGAAGCTGAGCTGCCGGACCACAAGAAAATCCTCGGTTTTGCATCAGACGTTACCTATTCCGGCACCACGATCGGTCGGATTCAGATTGCCCTGCCAGCCCAAGAGCTTGTAACGATAAGAAATCAATTCCTCATCGTGGCTGTTTTGGCCTGTGTGATCTTACTACTTGTCATCATCTTATTCCGCTATTATCCAGGTATCTGGGCAACCCCGATAAGACTTACGAACGTGTATCGCCGAGATACGGTGTCGGATCCGGCCCTGGAAAGCTCTGTTGTTACGTGTCCTTTGTGCGGCGCACGGAATTCGTTTTCCACAAAACTATTTAAGCGTTCGAACTTCGGCAGGTTGTTGATTATCAGGCCCTCGTCGAATAGATCGGGGCCTGGCGGCGATGCCGATCTGAAGGGCATGCGTTTGTCTGATTTGGCCAAAAGAGATGAACTCTCTTGGCTCAAACGTCAGATCGTGTTGCGGTGCGCCGAGATCATTAAGAAATTGGCTGGCTGACACCCTAATTGACAGAACGAGGAGGTGTTCCATGTCTGGCGGAGGAGTTGCTACAATGACGGCGGTAAGGCTTAAAGAACTCTCAACAAGCATCTTCGTGAAATTCGCGAGAGGGCTTTCGAAAATCCAGTTCCTTCATCGTAACCGAAGGGCATTTGCCATGTGTCTCTTGATCTGGGTTGCTCTCAACGTGGCAGGGTTTATGGTCTATCGAAATGCGGTTGTTCGAGCGAATGGCGCGCTTTTTGATGAGGGGCTTTCAGCAGCTCAGAATCTCGCGGCGGAAAGCGGGCCTTTCGTCTTGGAAAAAGATGTCCTGGCAATGAACGTGGCAATTAAGGAGTTGGGTAAATTAAGCGATCTAAAATTCGCCGCAATTCTGGATCATGAAAATACCATATTGACCCACACCGACACCCAGATGATAAACAAAAAGTTCGTGCCTCCAGAGGGTCAGGAAAGTATCGACACGATCAACGATACAATGATAACCTTGCAGATTTCCCCCGATAAAACTAAGACTATCGGATTTCAGAGGAGTGTCACGTTTTCCAACGTAGAAATCGGGAAGGTGTATATTGCCCTTTCCGCCGCACGTCTTTATCAAACCTTGGGCCGGTTAAAGCTCATCTATATTTCGGGCGTAGTCCTGGCTATCCTCCTGCTGATTGCCGTTTTGGTCTGGATAGATCGCAGGGCAAAGGCCAGGGCCTTGGCGGTTAAGGAGGAGTTGGAAAGCACGGACAGAATTGGCCCGTATCTCCTGCAACAAAGGGTTGCGACCGGGGGTATGGCTGAACTGTATTTGTCTGATTACGTCCGCCAGGATGGCTTTCGGAAAACAGTGGCGGTTAAACGAATATTGCCGCATCTGGCCGAAAATCCGGATTTCATCAAAATGTTTACCAGGGAAGCCCGATTGGCTGCATTGCTGCACCATCCCAATGTGGTCCAAATCTTCGATTATGGAAAGATCGGCAATGCCTATTTCATTGCAATGGAATATATTGACGGAAAGAACCTGGGAGAAATGTTATGGACCCTGAAACAGGGGCTTCCTATCGACGCATCCATCTACATCCTGTCGGAAACCTGTAAAGGACTGGACTATTCTCATTCCAGGAAAGATGATAAAACCGGCGAGCCGCTCAATATCGTACACCGGGATATCAGCCCACAGAATCTGCTCATTTCATACCAAGGGGAGGTAAAAATAAGCGATTTTGGCATATCCAAGGCACGGTCCGAGCCCAGTTTCACCCAGGCCGGTGTTATCAAGGGCAAGCTGTCCTATTTGTCCACGGAACAGGCCCTTGGAGAGCCTGTCGATGGCAGGGCAGACATCTTTGCCTTGGGCCTTGTGTTTCATGAAACCCTGACCGGAAAACGGGTATTTCAATTTGCCAACGATCTCGAAGCGATACGGGCGATCCCAAAGATGGAGGTAGAACCTCTAATCAACATAAGACCTGACGTTCCGGAAGAATTGAATCGCATTCTCATGAAATGCGTAGAGCGGGACAAGGATTCGAGATATCAGAGCGCTTCGGCATTGCATGCCGATCTTGTGAAGCTCAGGAAAGCATTGAAGGTTACCTTCGATGCCTCCGATCTTGCGGATTTCATGAAACAGAACTTCCGCAAGGGCGGCGGCTCCTCAAACGGTGAGTAAGATCCAAACGTAAAGTTCGAGATGCCCCGGGAAATCTTTTGCGGAAAAACGGATATCGGTCTCAAGCGCTCAAACAACGAAGATGTTTTCGTCACAAGCCCGGAACTGGATTTTTGCCTAGCTGCTGATGGGATGGGAGGGGCGGCGGCAGGTGACCTGGCCAGTAAGATTTTTGCCGATACCGCCCAAGAAGTCTTCACCGAAGCTACTGATCGGTCGGAAGAGGAAATAGTATACCGGGTTAAGAAGACGTTCTACTTTGCAAACGAGAGAATGCTAGAGCATGTTGCGCAAAAACCCAATCACAAGGGGATGGGATGCACCGCTGAGCTTTTAGCTTTCTCGGATGACGGTTTCATTATCGGTCATGTAGGAGACAGTCGCACCTATCGATTTCGAAAAGGACAGCTCGAACAGCTCACCCAAGACCACACCCTCGTTCAAGAGCAAGTGGAACAGGGGTTGATCCCTCCGGATACCGTGAGAAACCATCCTTTTCGCAATATCATTCTCCGGGCCATCGGTCAGGACAATGAGCTTGCCCTTGATCTCTTACGAGGGAAGATCTTGCCGGGAGATCTATTTCTGCTTAATTCAGATGGCTTAACCGATATGATTCAGGATGACCAGATCCGGGAAATCCTTACCACCGATGCAGACATTCACCGTAAGGTCGATGAGCTTATCGAGTCGGCCAAGGCTGCCGGCGGGTTAGACAATATCACGGTCGTTCTGGTCGCCATTACCTGATGTAATCCTTCCTACCCTTTACGAGCCATTATCCTTGCCTCAAATCACAGCGTGCGTGCTGATCAAGACTGAATCTTGGAATTTCGGGCCCTGGCCAGACTGGGGCCTTCTTTCTCGTTTTTTCCATGATTGATGGTATTTCTTGCACATTTCTTGCAGAACAGGTATTCATGCTGCCGGTGGAAAGGGAACTACAACAAGGCATAATACCAACTTGCAATCATGTCATTGCGAGGAGCGAAGCGACGTGGCAATCTATCCTATTGAGACCACCCTGGCGCGGG
>CP070752.1:110115-112827 GCA_020348625.1 Deltaproteobacteria bacterium
TCCTGCGGAGGGACCATTGATCGGGATTTTGCTTATTGTCCTTACTGCGGAAAGAAACTCTAGAATAAGGTCAGTTGTCCGTTGCCTGCCCGCCATGGCTCTCGCTCAGGCGAGGCGGGCGGGTCAGTGGTCCACGGGTTTCTTTGTGGGGCTTTTGTGATTTTGGCGTTGGATCAGCCCTGTTCCTTTGAGAGCAATGCGTACCCTACCGCGATCACCCGGCATCTTCGAATAGGCCGTCTATCTCATCCTGGGGCACATCGAAAACCACATCCTTCGGTGGCAGCTTTTCGGTTCTCATGAATTCGGGCACCCGGTCATGGACGGGAGACCACCCTGCTGAACGATTAAACCCGAGCTCGTCTTTGATAGTACGCAAACCCATAGCGGAGACCTCCTCTCCACTCACACATGCACCATACCGGGCATTCAGGAGGTTGGCAATCACATCATAGATGAAGGCCTTCTTTGAAGGCGCAGCGAACATGCAATAGCCGACCGTGTCGAGGGTGGCATTCAGTATCTGCTCGTCATGCGATCTCTTTGCCTGGCCCTCTTTTGACAGCGAGTCCTTGTAGGTTATGCCTGCGGTATGGTCTGCGCCCATGGGTGAGGTGGAATAGGTAACGCCCACTGCCTTGCAGGCCCTGGGGTCGTGGGCCGGAATGGCCTGGCCCTTGACAGCGGGCACCCGATCCAGACCCAGGTAGCGGGCGGTGAAGGCAGTGCCGTGGCCCACTATCCCGCCAATATGACCCCCGGTTCCGATTTCCTCAAGGATGCGCAGCACCCTTTTCCTATCGCCGAACTTCACCACCCCGGCCTCCATGAATTGGGCAATGGCGCTTCCCACCTCAATGGTGTCCACACCCAGCTCATCGCACATCCGGTCCATTCGAGCAATGGCATCAAGGTCGGTGATAGCCAGATTAGTGCCTAACAGAGCCAGTGTTTCATATTCCAGGGCGGAGGTGAGATGGGAGCCATCGTCGCCATGGAACACTATGGAACACCTCACAACACACCCCGCCATGCAGCCGTGCATCCTGCCGCCTCTGCTTTTGTTGACCTCGTAGATTGCTTCTCCATAAAGGTTTTCTATCCCCTTTATCGGTCCGCCGTGGTAGTTCCAGCTGGGCATGGTTCCCAGATCGCTTAAAAACTCGATGCCGCCCGGTGTTCCATATTCTGAGAAACCCTTGACGCTTTTGTCCTGTTTGAGCATTTCGACCAAATCCTTTACCGTCTCTGCAAAGCCCTTTTTGTCAGCAGGTTCTATAGGCTTAGTCCCCTCGGCGTTTATGATGATGGCCTTGATGCCCTTTGAGCCCATAACCGCACCCAGACCACCCCTTCCGGCGTGACGGCAGGGCCGCCCGTCCTGGTCGGTGACGGCAATGCTGGCTGCCGACATCTTTGCCTCGCCGGCCGGCCCTATGGAAATGATCCCCACATCTTTGCCGTATTTCTCTTGGAGGATTTGAGCCAGCTCGTAGTTTTTCTTGCCCTCGAGTTCAGGCGCGGACATGAGCTGTGCGCCCTTGGCATCCAGGTAGAGACAGTAGATCTGGTTATCCTGGGGTTTTCCCTCAAGGACGAGTGCCTTGATGCCGAGGCGGTCCAGTTTCTGGGCTGCAGTGCCGCCCGCGTTTGTTTCTTTGATGGTGTAGGTCAAAGGGCTCTTTGCACCAAAGGAGATCCTCCCAAAGGATGGGGCCATTGTTCCGGCAAGCAGCCCCGGTGCCACCACGAGTTTGTTTTCATGGCCTAAAGGATGGGCGAGTGGTCTGACCTCCCTGTTCAAGATTCTGGCACTCAACCCCCTTCCTCCGAGCAAGGTAAAGTCCTCCGGAGATTTCTCGGTTGTTACCTTCACGTGCTTCATGTCTACTCTGATTATCGTTTCCATTGTCACCTCTGCAAATCGTTCGCTGATTCTCGATGTTCTACGGTTCCCTGTTAGCGAGTTCTCTCAGGTATTCATCCCACTCAACCGGGAGCAGGTACTTTTTCTTGTTATTGCACTCCTTGCAGGCAGGCACGAGATTACCCTTGGTGCTCTTGCCGCCCCGTATCAAGGGAACGATATGGTCCATGGTTAATTGTGCCGGATCGACATGCCGGCCGCAATAGTGGCAGACCCCCTTCGATACCTTTCTCTGCCACCAGGGAGACTGCCTCAGTTTCCTGGCCCGCTGCTTCTCCTTGTCGATCTCTTTTTTATCTATTTGAATATCAAATGAAATGACGTTGCCTCATCCTACGCAGGACAAAAAGAATAATCGATTATTGCCTCAACTCTGCAAAACATCCTCAATTGAAATAGGCACAGACCATGAAACCCTTTCTTTCGTTCCGAGGCTCACGGGCTTGTTTTTTCAGCGACTTGTTTACGTCCCGCTCCAAAGAAGCGGGGCTCCGCATTCCCTTCGACGGGCTCAGGGCTGCGGTTTCCCCCATACCCAAGTCGCGAAAAGAACGGCGCCCTCCCGCCAGTCTCTCAAGAAAGGATTTCACGGTCTTGCCTATCAGGGGAATTCCACGTCAAAAAAACATCCATATCCCTCGGGACAGCGTAGTTAGGGAATTAATGCAATAATCGGTAAAGAACATACGCTCAGGTTTTTCTCGGTATACATATATTTCTTTTAGGGACAAAGTCAAGGCTTGGGCTTGGCCTGTTGAGTGCGCTCTCAGGTGGCAAGGACCAGA
>CP070752.1:112927-117502 GCA_020348625.1 Deltaproteobacteria bacterium
CTTCTGAGAGATAGGGTCTTAGTTCAATTCATGGCGCCCTCGCCTGAGGTTATTCTTTTAACGCCGCCCTTCAGCCAGCTTCTACTAGCGATCGGCTGAAAGAGCCTTGTTTTTTCTTACCGACTTTTTCGGGTGCATGAATAATTTTGCCTAATTGAGTTTTCCCCGAAGACCGGTTAAGATGCGAATTACTTGCGGCTATCGAGGAGTGTCGGATATCCGGGCTTGTTTTTTCACACGCTGCGTAACAACGAGATGCCATGAGACTTCCCTTTGTTATATCGATTCCTCACTGCTCTAAGCTCATACCGGCCGAGATAAGGCCTACCATTGCCCTCGAAGAAGAACAGTTACTGGATTGCACCGATAGGGGCACGAGGGAGATTTTCGCCCAGTATCCAGTCAGGACAATTCTTTGGGCTCGATGGAGCAGGCTTGTAGTTGATTTGAACAGGAGCCATTTGCAGCGTGATTCCGCTGGTGTGGTTCCGGAAGTAGATTACTTCCAAAGGAGGATCTATAAAGAAGGTTTTGCGCCAGATGACGCGGAGGTTCGAAGACGGCTGAGGAGGTATTACTGGCCTTACCATGATCGCCTGAAAGAGGCTTTGCAGGATAAGGAGGTTAAGGTGCTCTTCGACTGCCACTCCCTCTCGCGTATAGGTCCGCCCGGCGCGCCCGATAGACTGCAGTGGCGGGAAGACATTGTCCTCGGGAACAATGGCGATGGCAAGGGTGAAAGGGCTGATTCCTGCGGGACTATAACCTGTGCTCCCGATACCCTGCTCATGATGAAGAAGGTGTTGGAGGAATCGGGGTTTTCGGTCTCCATAAACCATCCCTATGCCGGAGGTTTCATTACTACCTACTACGGGGAGGAGCTTTTCAGCAAAGGAAAGATGGCTGTTCAGATCGAGATAAATCAGAGCCTCTGTATGGACAACACAAATCCAGGGCTACGCATGGACATGGTGTCGGATGTTTCGCGGAGGTTGGCCCAGGCACTGGGGGAAATCGCCAGAAGAGTGTGAAAATCGATTATTGATTTGTGAAATCCCTAACCTGTTGTGTAATAGACTTTGTGCAGGAGGAATAATAACGGTCAATACGAGTTGTGGAATGAACCTTTAAAGGGAGTTGAGAATGCTTTCTGATGTAGTAAAAAGATATTCATTTCTTGACAGAAACGGCAACAGGCTGGATCTGGACCGAAAGACAGCCATCGATCAATACGGGAAAAGACATGATTTCGGTTCCAATGACCTGACATCGGTGGTGATCATCTCGGCAGAACGGGGCAGTGATACCGGCCGGTGTGTGGAATCGATCTTTCAAAACACAAGGGAGCCCTTTGAAATAATCCTCAGCGATGTGGGTTCGGGGGTTGAAACCCTTGAGATCATAACCGCTCTCGAGGATGCCCATGAGAATGTTCACGTCATTTACAACAAACAGGGTACGGGTACAACGGGACAACGCAATCAGGGCATTTTCCTCTCTCGGGGTGAATATGTGGTTGTGATGGACAACGATGTCCTGGTGCTGCCGGGCTGGCTGAAACCGCTCAAGGAGACAACAGCACGCCAAGAACAAATCGGAATGGTGGGGGCGAAGCTTCTAAGGGCTGAGATTGATCAAGTTTACTACTGCGGCTGTCACACCGTAACGTTGGAAAAAGCAGGCAGAGTTTATGGGGTTGGACTCGCTAAATCGGGACACAAGGCAAACCTGCAGCGATATGACCCTCTGGCTATGAGAGGTGGAGAGGTACCATGGTACACTACCACGGCGCTCTTGACTAAACGGAAGGCATTGTTCGAGGTTGGGGGCTTTGATGACGTGGTGGAAGGCAAAGGAATATTCATCGCAAACGAGGACAAAGACCTTTCTTTGAACATGCGCAAGGCTGGATACAAGATTTACTATTGTCCGGAATCGGAAACCATACACAATCATGATTATTCCAAGGTGGACAAAGCCGACTCCTACCATGCTAAATATCGGCTGAGGATGGAACAGATAGCCAAAGACACGGAGTACTTTTTGAAAAAATGGGACATTACCTACATGATTGAAAAGCTCCCGGGCGGGGACTATTCGAAAAAGTGGGATGGGAACGAGTTGGTTCCCGTAGAGTTGAATCTAGAATCAGATGCCTTTAGGGATGATATTGTTGTGCTCAAATGAAGTCCGCCACCGGATCCGGGTTTTTAAGCAACGATCCCTTTTTTCCCCTAGCAAAACCAATTCGGTACAACCGTGATTGCCATCGCTTGCTGCCGGATGTGGCATGAGATGTCGAAAAGGGGAATGAAGATACGCAATTGTCTGGAGGAAACCATTCTTAGTACAACCTGAGATTACTACTACATATAGTAAGAGAATTTCGGTTTTTTTCAAGATACGGTGTTTTTTGCTTGAGAAATAATGTTGAGTAGATCATAGGAGGGAAACGAAGCTTTAGCCTCAGCTTATCGAAAAAGGCGCGTCAGTCCTTGGCGAATGGGGGGCAGGTTTTTACCCCCCTATATTTGTGAATAGCGGCCCGGGCCTAGCTCCCAATAACGAAATATGAAAAATAAATTCCTATTTCCGGAGCGCGCTTTTTCTGTTGACAACTAATCGAAAATAGGTACATTATCCATTTTTTGTTGAAGACCTGAGGATCGAGGCCTCATAGAGAAAAGCTCGAAACGAGGAAACGGGAGTTGTTCGCAGAGATAGAAAGCGCTGCATTAGAGAAGGCCTGTATTGAGATAATTGAAACCATCCTTTATTGCCTTCCCAATACCTTCAAGGGCACCATTTATCGCATTGGAAAGCCGCCCGAACTCATCGTGGAAAAAATAGCCTCTGGCATTATCGATGATAAAAGGGAAAAAATCTCATGGGGCATTCCGGCAGAATCTGGTTATGATGCTCCTGGTAAACGCTGGACAGACTATAGGGATGAACCGGGCCGGCCACTTGAGGCGATGTGCTGGTGTGTTGAAAAACAGCAGTCCTGGACTGCCGAAGACCCGAGCACTGATGCGCGAAGTATCAGACTGCAGGTTGAAGGTAAGAGCGAGGATTTTCACCATATGGAACCCGTTCTCGTCCGCAAATCCGATCTTAACCTAGATGGACTTCACTTCCTCGAAGGCCCCTTGGATTATCAGGGAAACCCTATTTGGAACGATAGCCCTTATGCCGTTGTGGCTGTTATCAAGATACACTTCCATCCCTTTACCATTAAGATCGGAAGCCATGAAACCAGGGTAATCAAAAAGCTTTCCCGTGCTCTGGGGACCGAATTGCTGTCCTATCGGTTACACCAGAATTCGATGAAGGCAATGGAACGGCTGGCAAGAGAGAGGCTGCATGCATGCGACGTACTTGCCGACTCACTCCGTAATGCTACCACCAAATCAGGGCTTATCTTTTCTCTGGTTAAGCAGGAGATAGGGTATCTGCGGGATCAGTGGGAGCAGATGCTTCGAGAAGCACGGAAAGACGATAATGGTAAGGTTGAAGCGATAAGAGAGCTGAATCGGCTGCTCAGAGATAGTGGCGGGGAGCACGAGGAACTCAGGGAAGATTTGGTTGCCGTTCAGAATAAGTTCCTGGATCTTTCACTTCCGCCTGAAAAGGGCGAGAATTGGGTAAATATGCAGATAGTTACCAGGTGGAGGAATCTTCTCGACAAATGCCCTCAGGACAGGCACAGGGAACAAATGATTTGGAAGACTATTGATAGGCTGAAGAAGTCCCTCCATTACGGTTATGACCATGATAGTATCGCCACGTATGACAGAATTCCCGATGACATCAAAATGGAGTGGGTCCAGCTTCTCTACAGCAACAACGATCACTTCGACGGATTGGCGCTTGAAAGGCTGATTTCGATACTCAATAATCCCGCCCTTGAAATCCCATCTCGAGAGAGATCGCGAAAGACCTTAGTGCAACTGAAGGCCCTTGCCGAAACCATTCGTAAACTTGAGGAGAATACCAATTTCGTCCTTGAGCAGGTGCTCAACGGTGTTGAAAAAGGAAAGGCCTCGGCGATTTTGCAGAACACTGAAGTGAATAGTTGAGCACGCTAGCCTCACACCTCACAACCTCAATCCTTCTTTGGAAATCCCTAAATCCCGCAATATTTATCTAATCGATTGTTGCCTTAACTCCGCAGAATATTCTCAATTGAAATAGGCGAATACCATGAAACCCTTTCTTTCGTTCCAAGGCTCACGGGCTTGTTTTTTCAGCGGCTTGTTTACGGGGGAGTTCTTCCCCCTCCGCATTCCCTTCGACAGGCTCAGGGCTGCGGTTTCCCCCATACCCAAGTCGCGAAAAGAACCGCGCCCTCCCGCCAGTCTCTCCAGAAAGGATTTCATGGTCTGGCCTATCAGGGGAATTCCACAGCAAAATAAACATCCATATCCCTCGGGAAAGCGCAGTTAGGGAATTAATGCAATAATCGATAAAGAACATACGCTCAGGTTTTTCTCGGTATACATATATTTCTTTTAGGGACAAAGTCAAGGCTTGGGCTTGGCCTGTTGAGTGCGCTCTCAGGTGGCAAGGACCAGA
>CP070752.1:117602-121392 GCA_020348625.1 Deltaproteobacteria bacterium
ACTCTCCCAACTCATAGACGAGTATATTGAGAGGCACAGGGAGACTCTTGAGCTTCTTTCCAGACCGGAGTGGGTGGAAATAATCACGAAAGGCAAGGAAGAGGTTGGTTTGGGTGTAAAGGGGAAGTCCTTGAATGAACTGGAAGATTGAAGTCAAGCCGAGGGCCGAGAAACAATATTCGAGGTTGGACAAGAATACACGAAAGAGGATCAAAAAGGCCCTGCAGGATCTGGAAAGAGAAGAAAACCCCTTGCAACACCACGATCTCAGGCCATTAACGGGGCAGCTCGAAGGAGATTATCGCCTCAGGGTTGGAACGTGGAGGCTTCTTATGACTCCGGAAAAACAGAATAGGATAATCCATGTTTACGCTATTCTTCCCAGAGGAGACTCTTACTAAAAAGATCAACAATTTGACAGGCATTTCCCAATTGCTTATGCTTCTGTTGTTCGAGGAGGCCTGAGCAACATGAGAGCTATGCACCGTCCAGTACCAGGAGGATCTGAAGCCAGATTAAGCATATGACTGTCCGCAGGGTCCTCATATTCGCACCAATCTTGGTTATCCTGTTCTTGCTCCAGTCATACTTCTGGGTACCCACCTATGAGCAGCAGTCCCGTGGTAATCCGGACCGCCTCAACGAATACATCACAGCATCTATTGGTGATGCCAGCATATTGAACCCCATCCTCTCAGCTGATTCGGCCAGCAGCCAGATCGGATCGTTGGTGTTTGAGGGACTCATCGATTACGACGAGGAGCTGCGATTCAGGGGGCGTCTCGCCACTTCGTGGGAGATATTTGAAGAGGCATTCTTCTACGTAAATGAATCGGAGCCAGTTCCGGGGCTGGGCCGGGCACGGGGCCAAGACATAGTAGACTTCATTAACCAGGCAAAGCAGCGGGCCGAGATTTCAGAGCCCCGACTGAAGGCCTGTTTGAACAACATTAAAGAGATCTCGCTCATTCCTCCCAGCGAATTCACGGCAATCAAACAGGAGAAGGACCCGGGCGATCCCAAAAACAAAATACGGGTGCACCTTCGTTTTCGGGCCCCTGCCAAGGTGAAACTCACCTTGGCCTCGGTTGATCAGGCCCTGTTCGAGAATATGGCGCTCATCTTGGGGCCCCGCTACTTTGACTCCTTTCGGCCAGAAGAATACATGAGCGCGGATCGCCCCCTTTCCAAGGAAAAACGGGCTGCATATGCTAAGGAATTCATGCCTGCAACCGAACATAATCCCATGCTGATCTTCCACCTGAGGCCCAACGTGCCGTTTCAGGATGGTCACATCTTCGATGCCTACGATGTCAAGTTCACCTATGAATCCATCATGAACCCCAAAAATCTCTCCCCGCGGATTGCGGATTACGAACCGGTCAAGACAGTAGAGGTTATTGACCCTTTGACCGTCAAAATCACCTACAAACGACTCTATTCTCCCGCCATTGGGACGTGGGCCATGGGGATGCTGCCGGAACACCTCCTCAACCAAGATGCCCTCACCAGGGAGGCTCTTCGCCTCGGCAAGAACCCCGAGGGATTCTCCATGCGGCAGAGCACCTTCAATCGTCACCCAGTCGGGTGTGGGCCCTTTGTATTTAAGGAGTGGAAATCGGATCAGTACATCGTGCTGGAACATTTTAACGACTACTGGGAAGAACCGCCGAACTATGCAACTTATATCTATCGGGTAATCCCAGATCCGCTCACCCAGGAGATGGAGTTCTATGCCGGCACCATAGACACCTATGCTGTTCAGCCCCATCAGGTTCAGCGCCTGAGAAACGACCCGACATACCAGAGTTTTTCCGGATTATCATTCGGGTATACCTATATCGGCTACAATATGAGGCGGGAGCCTTTTAACGATGTCCGTGTCCGCACCGCCCTTGGCATGGCCATCGATGTTGATAAAATCATTAACTATGTGCTTTATGGACAGGGTGAACGGATTACCGGACCATTTGTAAAGCAGACCGACTACTACAACCAGGACATTAAACCCCTCCCGTATGATCCGGAAGGGGCACTAGAACTGCTCGAGGAGGCGGGCTGGAAACGCAATAGCAAGGGCTTGCTCGAAAAGGACGGAAAACCGTTTCAGTTCACCCTTATCACCAATAGCGGCAATGACCTTCGGAAAGCCATTCTCACCATTGCCCAGGACTCGTGGAAACAGATCGGCATCGATGTGCGCACCGATCTCCTGGAGTGGGCTGTGTTCATCCAGGAGCGCGTGGACAAGGCTGATTTCGATGCCTTGGTGCTGGGTTGGAGCATGGGCATCGAGCCAGATCTCTATCAGATATGGCACTCGAGCCAAACAAACCCCTATCAGCTGAATTTCGTTGGCTTCAAGAACGAAGAGGCCGATGACCTCATCATCAAGATCAGGCAGGAATACGATCATGATAGGCAGGTGCAGTATTGCCGCAGGCTCCACGAAATCATTGCAAGAGAGCAGCCCTATAGCTTTTTGTACGTGGGCAGGTGGACAGCGATTCTGGACAAACGGATCGTGATTAAGGAGGTCGATGGGCAGGGAAACGTAGCCTATAAGCAGATACAACCAACAAAAACGGGCAGCTTCACGTACCACTTCAACAAGTGGATAAAACTCGCACAGCCTCCCGACTTCGCGCTTGATGGATAATCGTGTCTATTTGGTTAGCTGTGTTGATTGTGTTTGTGGTGTGATGATGCCTCATGCTGTTGGTCTGAGCGCAACGACCCAAAGAACTCAATGAATTCAACAGAGTAAAGATAGTAATCATGGTATCGTTTATCGGTCGAAGCATCATACAGAAGATCATCACCCTTTTCTTCGTCTCCATTGTGTCTTTCCTGATCATCCACCTTGCCCCTGGTAAGCCCAGCCAGGTTGATCCCCTGAATCCTAAGTTCACGCCGGAGATGGTAGAGCGATTTCGTAAGGAGTTTCATTTAGATGAACCGCTTCACATCCAGTACCTGCTCTTTTACAGGGATCTCTTCACCGGGAAGACCGCCTCTTGGAAGGACAACCAGTCGGTGCTCGAGAAGATATGGGAGCGATTTCTTAACAGCCTTCCGCTCTTTATTGTGGGCACCATACTGACGTGGACGCTCTCGTTTCCCGTGGGAATTCGTTCAGCGTTATTCCGGGGAGGACTGTATGATCGGAGCACCACCTTCTTTTCTTATCTTCTGATCTCCATACCCGGATTCTTCTTCGCCTATATCCTGATTATCTTTGTGGTGAACAGCTTTCATATACCGGTCATCGGCATGGAGACCTTCGGAATCGGAGATCCGGGCTGGGGGAGATGGGCCATGGACAGGGTCTGGCATCTCCTCCTGCCCTCTGTTCTGGGGGCAACCGGCGGCATTGCTGTGCTCTCGCGGTATGTCAGGAGCCAGATGCTCGAGGTGGAGAGTCAGGACTACGTGCGGACTGCACGGGCAAAGGGCCTCCCGCCCGAGGTGGTTCATTACAAACATGCCCTCAGGAATGCGCTTTTGCCCTTTGTAACCATGTTTGGCCTGATCCTACCCGGTCTTATAGGCGGCTCTGTTATTATCGAGTCCATCTTCTCGTGGCCGGGAATGGGAAGGATGGCGTACGAGGCGATTCTCGCGAGGGATTATCCCGTAATCCTGACCGTTAATTTCGTTTCTGCCGTGTTGGTACTGATTGGCACCTTTATATCCGACCTTTTGTATATGGTGGTTGATCCGAGGATACGATTGTGATGAACTCCCAACTCACGCTCGATGAACCCTTAGCCCCGCGAAAAACGAGGCT
>CP070752.1:121492-128419 GCA_020348625.1 Deltaproteobacteria bacterium
GCGCGCGAGATCGCACGCTGGCCGGAGGAATTGGGAGAAGATACGGCAGCCAAGTGTCTTCAACAGGTGCGCGAGTACCTGAACTCTCCCCCAGATCTGGAGGGAGACCATCTCACGGCTGGGCGAGACCTCTATATCGCGTTCTTACAAGAGGCTGCGGCAATGACAGGGTTGGATTTCTCTGGGGCCATCGGTCGGCTTGGTCAATCGGCAGCGGTCATTCCAGAGCTTGCTGAGGCCATTCGCCATAACCAGCTTGAGGATGCCGCGGCCCGCTTTGACCGTGTTGCAGAGGTGGAGGCAGAAGCCTATTCGGAGCTGAGCAAGATTGTGGGCGTAACGGCCATTCCGACGAAAGGATAAGAGCAGTGTGAGGGGAAAAAGGCATGTGAAATCGGGGAGGTACATAGATTACGACTTTGCGGGGCTTCCATCCCTATCCATGCATCACTCACGCTCTGTCTATCCTCGGGATGGAGTTTGACTCCGTGGGATTGGCACGTCACATGCGGAAAGGAGCATCTGCCGCGCCCAATGGGCACAGCCTATAAAGCATTTACACAAAAGAACTTGACAATACCAAACAAGGAAGCCAAAATGTTTCCACGAGTTGTGCTCCTTGACATAACACTCTGACGTATCTATGGGCACCAGTTGGTAGAACTGGTTTCGATTGAAAATAGCGGCAACCTGGGTCAAAATGCTTTACAAAAAGTATAAACCTTAAAAGGAGGCCTGAGATGAGAAGAACTATCACAATTATTGCTGCCTTATTTATTCTTGTGGCTTTCGGTTCCGTAACCAGTTCCTTTGTTTCCGCGGCCGATGTCGTCAAATTAAAGGCGGCCAATTACCTTCCAGTTACTCACCCAATGTCTGTCCTCAACGGGTGGTTTTGTGACGAGGTAAATAAGCGTACCAATGGTCAGGTTGAGATCAAGTATTACCCCGGAGGCACACTTCTTAACCCGGTCAAGATGTATGACGGCGTGCTCACGGGCATCGCAGACCTGGGGTTCTCTCACATTCAATATAGCCGCGGGCGATTTCCTGTGACGGAAGTTTTCGATCTGCCTCTTGGGTTCACGAGCGGCTGGGTAGACACACGGGTGGCCACCGATTTCTTTAACAGGTTCAAACCAGAGGAATGGGACGATGTCCACGTTTTTTACCTATCGCCTTCTGGACCCATTATCCTTCAGACGATCAGCAAACCCGTCAGGACTCTGGAGGACGTAAAAGGGATTAAGATCAGGGCCGTGGGACAGATGGCCGAAATTATCAAGTGCCTAGGTGGCGTTCCGATCCCCCTTAAAATGCCGGATGTATACGACGCCTTAAGAAGGGGTGTCATCGAGGGGGTCACCGTAGACCTCTCTACGCTCAAGTACTGGAAGTTCGCAGAGGTGTCAAAGTACGTGACAGCAGATTGGCAGATCGGAACGGCGATCACCTTCTACTGGGTCATAAACAAGAAGAAGTGGAATGCCCTCTCGCCAGAGCATCAGAAGATAATGACCGAGGTGGCCTCCGAAACCAGAGACAAGCAAGCGGGCCTGTGGGATTCGATGGATATAGAGGGGAGGGACGTGTTCACGAGCAAGGGTGGACAGATGATCAATCTTTCCGAGGCGGAGGCTGAGAGATGGAAAAAGGCTGTTGAACCGGTCATAGCAAATTATAAAAAACAGATAGTGGCCAGCCGCCTAACAAAGGAAGGAAAACCATACAGCGAAGACGAGGTTGATTTCTGGATCAAATACATCAAAGACCGCATAGCTTACTGGCACAAAGAGCAGAAGGACAGGGGAATAATCTCTGCGTTCTAATCTTGCGGGTCCCTTGAAAGGTGCGTGGGAGCGCCTAAAATTCGTTGTAGGGAACGGTCTTAGACCGCTCCCTACACGCATATTTTGCTGCCCCGAAGAGGAGAAAGGATGGCAAGCGAATTTAAGACCTTGCGATTCGTCAGCAAACTCCTGAACATCATCGCGGGTATAGCAGTTACCGTTATGATGCTCATGACCGTTGCCGATGTGCTCTTAAGAGCAGGTGGCCATCCCATCATCGGGACCTATGAAGTAGTGGCTCTGCTTATGGGGATCGTGATCGGCTTCGGCATTCCCCAGGTCTCACTCGACAGAGGGCATGTGTACGTGGAATTCCTTTTGCAGAAGTTCTCCGAGAAGGTAAGAAACGTGGTCAACACCCTGACTCGCGTGCTGTGCATCATTCTCTTTGCGTTTATAGGGGTTAACCTTTTCAGCGTCGGGGCTGCGTTTCGTGCATCAGGGGAAGTTTCACCCACCATCCAGCTCCCCTTCTACCCGGTTACTTATGCCATCGCAGTCTGTTGCCTGCTTGAGTGCTTCGTGTTCATCTTTGATATCGTGAGAATCTGGAGGGGTCAATATGAGTGAGATCACCGTAGGCATTGTCGCCCTCATTGTATTACTTTTTCTCTTCGCAACAGGCATCGAGCTGGGCTTTGCCATGGCGCTGATAGGCTTTGCAGGTTTTGCCTACCTGACCGATTTCAATGCTGCGATCAACCTCCTTTCAAGAGATATGTTTGATGTCATGACCAGTTACGGGTTTACGGTCTTTCCGCTTTTCATTTTGATGGGGCAGATCGGCTTCAATGCCGGCATCGCGACACGCCTCTATGATGCGGCCCACAAATTCGTGGGTCATATTCCCGGCGGTCTGGCGACAGCAACGGTCATCGGTGCAACCGCTTTCAAAGCCATCTGCGGCTCATCCGCAGCCACCTCAGCAACCTTTGCTGGCGTGGCTATCCCGGAGATGGATCGGTATGGGTATGACAGAAAGCTCTCTTCAGGGATTGTTGCAACCGTTGGGACCCTCGGCGTGATCATACCGCCCAGCGTCACGCTTATCATATTGGGCATTCTTACAGAGCAGTCTATCGGGCAGCTCTTTATCGCGGGCATCATCCCGGGACTGATGATTGCGTTCTTGTTCATTGCTGTCGTTTACGGATGGGCAAAAATCAATCCTGCGATTGCGCCCAAGTCCGAACGATCCACATGGAAAGCAAGGATGCGCACTGTCCCCGAGGTGTTCTGGGTTCTGGTCGTCTTCATCTTGGTTGTCGGGGGGATCATGCGAGGCTATTTCACCCCTACGGAGGCAGGAGCGGTTGGCACCTTTGCCGTGCTTCTTCTGGCGATCTTCAAGCGTGATATGACCTTCAAGAACTACTTCAAGTCAGTGAAGGAGGCGCTTCGCACCTCCATCATGGTTCTCATGCTTATCGCAGGTTCCACTGTGCTAGGCCATTTCATCACCGTGACCAACATCCCCCAAGTCACGGCAGACTGGATCGATACGCTACCTCTCAACCGCTACCTAGTCATGATTCTTATTTGTCTTGTTTTCGAGCTTGGGGGCTCGATCATTGATGATCTTACCTTTCTGATTCTTGCCACCCCTATTTTTTATCCAGCTGTCCTCAAACTCGGTTTTCATCCTATATGGTTTGGGATCGTCATCGGGGTGGTCGCTATGATCGGAGTCGTCATCCCACCAGTGGCAATCTGCGTGTTCGTGGTTAAAAACATTACCAAGATTCCCATGGGCACAATCTACAAGGGTGTCTTGCCTTTCTTGATCTCCCTCATCGTGGTTTGGGCCCTGTTATTCTTCTTCCCCGATCTGGCCCTGTGGCTTCCATCTGTACTTTATAAATGAATCTCCCTGCAGCGAGCTGCGGGGTATCTCAAGCGGAATTGCGCCGAAGCCAAACCCGCCTTCGCGCTAAAGCGCTTCGGCGCGGTTCGCCGCGCCATTCATCCCTGTAGCAAGCTACAGGGTATTCTGGCGAAGGCGAATAAAAGAAAGCTGATGAACAGCACGGGCACAACCTATGCCGGAAAAGCCGCAACCAAAACGGTCCTTTCTATACGTAGCTTTGCGCCCTGACTTCCCTGCCTGAGGCAGACAAGCTTCGGATGCTCCCTCGCAGTTCGGCTCGACTAGCTCGGGGGCTTCGACTTGTCTTCGGCCCGTTTTTATGCCACTGTATATTTACATTCACAGGGTTTGCGCCTATTCCGGGCGCACACGAAGCCATCCAGCCCACGCAGAAGACTGCGCGGCTGAAAGCATCGTTGAGGAATATGAATTGTAGGGGGAGCATATGAAACATTGGAAAACCAGAGTTTCTTGTATGGTACTATTAGCAATTGCTTCTCTATCTCTTGGTAGCGGGGTCTCTGAAAAAGATTCGCAGGCAGTTCCGGATGCTGTTTTAAAAGCAGCCCATGAGAGGTTGGATAATTTCATGCTGCTCGGCTCAAAACTTGAGAGCGAAGGGGAGAGAAAAGCCTACAAACTAGTAGGAGTAGCGGATGAAAGAGTTTACATATTAAAGATAGATCCGAGGGGGCATGTAATAAGAGTTCAAAAGAAACGTGAAGTAGAGGGGCTCCCCTTAACTTATATACCTAGTGAAGTAATTGAATCGGCAAAGAACGCCAGAGAAGGTATAGTTCTTATAGAAGCAAGTGTTGAACGAGAACAGGGCAAGTTGGTTTACGAGATAATAGGAAAGGTAGGGCCAAAGTGTTACGAGATAGAAGTGTCATCTGCTGGCTATATTCTCGAAGTCGGGAAATGTGATTGACTTGTCTTTCCGCTGCACTCCTTTGGCAGTGGCTTAGCCACGGAAAAAAACAGCAATGAAACAGGACAGTGCAACCACCGAGGTACCTGCTCTGAGGTTGGCGTTTCTGAGAGCCGTTGAATCATATCATCCCGAACAGGAGCGTCTTTTTAATGATCAATTCAGTCGCGGTCTTATGCCAGACTTGTGGAAGATCTTTCTGCTTCCAGGTCTTCGCCACGCTATTGTTGGCCTGACGGAACGAGTTGGCCCCGGCTTTATCGGGAGCCTGTATTGCCGCACGCGGTATATTGACGATGCGCTTTGTAATGCGTTGAGGGCGGTAATTGCACAAGTGGTGATCCTGGGGGCAGGATTTGATGCCCGTGCTTATCGTATCAGCAGTATGGAGCGGGTTCACGTGTTTGAATTAGACCTGCCTGCGACGCAGCGCTTGAAGCAAAAACTCTTGGAGAAGGTGGTCGGCAAATTGCCCGCACACGTCACCTTGACTCCCATTGACTTTGACCGCCAGGATATTGAAGGGGTAATGACAGCAGCAGGATTTCGTAAGGGCCTTAAGACGTTTTTTATTTGGGAGGGTGTTACCCAGTACCTCGCTGCCGAAGCAGTGGATAAGACGTTCAGATACATGTGCGGCGCTGCGGCAGGAGGAAGCGAGATCGTATTTACCTACATCCATCAAGGTATTATTGACGGGACTGCCCGCTCCAAGGCAGATCAGAAGCTCGTCTCTTCTGCCCTTCGAGGCGGAACGCCCTGGATATTCGGCCTCGCTCCGTCTGAGTTGGCTGAGTATCTTACCCAAAGAGGTCTCGAACTTGTTGAGGAGGTATGGGCACCGGACTTTCGAACGCGCTATCTCAAGCCTTGTGGCCGCAAGATAAATATCTTCGAGGGTGAGCGGGTAGTGCTCGCCAGAATAGTGAGCACAAGGCAGTAACCGAGAGCTGCCCAAAGTAGCGCTGGGCGCATCAACCGGATGATGTTATTCGAAATTTGAGAAAGATGGGTAAAGGATGCTAAACAGACGAATTGAGACTAAAGCCTGAATGTATTATGATCCGAGGATCAGAGGTAAACCCTTAATCAATACAAAAGGAGGAGCTGCCGTGTTGCCATTTAAAAGAATCCTGAGCCCAACCGATTTTAGCGAGCCATCCTATGAGGCCGTCAAGGCCGCAAACGAGCTGGCTTTGCAGTTTTCGGCCGAACTCACCTTAATTCATGTGGTATCACCAATTCCCACTATACCATCTCCAGAGGCTGCTACGGGCTTCGATGTGCTCTCCTATGAGCAAGAGATGGAGGCTCATGCTAAGAGCTCACTTGATCAGGTGGTCAAAGAGAGGATATCAGACAAAGTAAAAGTGCGCACTGTGGTTAAACTGGGAAGCGCTGCAGAGCAGATCGCAAATACAGCTGCCACCGAGAAATCCGATCTCATAGTAATTGCTACACATGGCCTGACGGGCTGGAGACGATTCGTGTTCGGCTCTGTCGCAGAAAAGGTCGTGCGGCTTGCAGAATGCCCTGTGCTTACAATTCAAAAGCCTAAGGAGACGTAAGCATAGATCAGGCATTCGTGTAGTAACCCTACAACAGTTCTAGGCGTTGGACATCGGTAGTACAAACGAGCCGCAGCGAAAATGAAGACCTGACCCTGATTTTCAGCGTTTGATTTCTATATGACAATCTTATGAAAAAGTGAAAAAAAGGCTTGACACGGTAAATAAGATCATTTAACAGTACGAACATGGAGGAAATGCTAGGTATGGAAAGAAGGGAACAGATCCGCTTTTTTAGCTTTTTCTTTTTTGGCTTTATGAACGGGTCTGCCCTGCTTCATTCGCTTAGCTGAAAATAAGTAAACGAGCTCATGGGCAGGCCCCAGGTGCTGCCCATGAGCTTTATTAAGACTAGGGCCATGGGTTAAATATCCCATGGCCCTTTTTTTTGAGGAAAAACGGATGCTATCAAAAGACGTTACAGTGATCAAGGAAAGGTTCAAGAACAATAGAATCGAACTCAAGGATGCTCTGGCAGTCCTCGACATGATACTCGCTGATGAATTGCAGGAGCTCGGAACTGCATCTCCCCATGAGGTGTTTAAGGGTCTTGGTCGGCTCATCGACCGAACCGTCCACGGGGTTAAGATTAATCGATTTAGACCCCGAGAGGGTCGTAATCCCTTTCACTGTCTCGAGATCTATACCGAGGCAGGAGAAATCCTCGGCCACTTGAACATGATCTACCTGAGAAAACCGATCCCCTGCTAC
>CP070752.1:128519-131868 GCA_020348625.1 Deltaproteobacteria bacterium
AGATACCACTCGGATGGTGTCTTCAAACTGCCCTTCAAGCTCTGAGGAAAATATGTCGGCCGCTTCCGTGGAGAGGATGTCTCCACCAAGGCGGAGCATAGCCGCCTCAAAGGAAAAACGCGTTCTCAAGCTGGGAGTGAAGTAAAGGCTTGCCAAGATCTTACCCTTTAAACAGTCTTCATGCCCTCGGTCTAGGATGCTCTCCATACGGCTGGTGAGATCGAAAAGCTCTCTGAGGTTCTTTTTGGTAAACTGTTGGGACTCGAGCAGATGAAACATCTACATGCCTCCTTCTAATCGGCCTAGGGAATGAAATGAGTACCTGATTTACCCTCAAGTGCGGAGGATGCCTTGTCCAGGGAAGTGATGATTGCCCTTTCCCCTCCGAACTCCAAAAACCATATGCACGCTTCGACTTTGGGGCCCATGCTCCCGGGTGAAAAGTGCCCTTCCTCTAAATAGGCCTTTGCCTCTTCTAATCGAACTAGATCCAAGTCCTTTTGCCTGGGTGTGCCGAAGTTAAGAGAAACCTTGTCCACATCTGTAAGGATGAGCAGCACGTCGGCAATGATAGCCTCGGCCAACTTCTCCCCTGCCAGATCTTTATCAATGACTGCCTCTACCCCGTGATAGTTTCCTGCGGAATCCATTGTTACCGGGATCCCTCCACCACCTGAAGCGATGATAATGATGCCGGCATCCGCCAAACGTTTGAGGGCCTTAGCCTCCAAGATCCTTAAAGGCTTTGGAGATGGGACAACCCTTCGGAAAGGACGATCATTCCCGGGCTTCACCTCCTTAATTACGTAGTTCCCTTGATTCTCGTAGCGTTCTTTGGCCTCAGTGTCGTAAAACGGACCCACAGGCTTGGTAGGATTCTTAAAGGCGGGATCCTCATTGTCCACCATAACCCGGGTGACTACTGTCAAGACATCCCGATTGATTCCGCTCGCCCGCAGGAGATTATCCAGAACTTGTTCCAGCATGTATCCGATTTGACCTTGGCTCATGGCCCCGCAAACATCCATGGGCATCACCGGGACTTTGGAGTGGGCTTCCTCCTGTTGTATAAGCAGGTTGCCGACCTGTGGGCCATTACCGTGAGTGATGACGATCTTATGCCCCTGAGCTATCATCTCCAGGATTTGCTGCGATGTGATGCGGATGTTTTCAAGCTGTTCTTGTGGGATTCCTTTCTGATGGGCTTTTAGTATTGCATTCCCACCCAATGCGATGACAATGTGTTTACTGGATTGTGAATCGATAGACGCTTTTTCTGTCACACCCTTTTCCTCCACGAGGATCTATGAAAAAAAGAGAGGACCTATTCTTCCGATGGTCCACTGTCTAATTCTTATAATATTTTTTTGCTATAGGTGCTTCGCAGCAATCAGGCTGAAGAGTTCAAATGCCGATGCCATGGCCCATGCGCACGAATATACAACGTAAAGAATTAATATCACCCTAACAGCATATTTTGTCAATCATATTTTCGATTTCTCTCTTAATCCAAACACTCATTGAAAGACCCATTCTTTTGAATAGGACCTTCGACTTTGGGTGGAGGCCTTGTGTCCGTGTCCCACAAACCGAGATAGCCTATCTCTTCTCTAAGGTGATTTCTTTTTAGGTGATTATCCGATTTGCTCATACGGAAAACTGCGAACTCGCCAAAGAATCCTTGCAATAAGCAGGGTCAGGCCGTATTATCGTTGCCCGAAGAAAACTGCATAGAAAGGCCTGTGATGATAGTAATGTCATGTTTTAGGAGTATATGATTATGAATAGCAAGAGAGCAATGATCTGTTTAGGGGTTCTGGTATGTATCCTGCTCTGGGCGGTTATCTCACTCTATCCTGACTGGCTATGGTTCCGGAACCTGAACTTCGCACCCGTGTTCTGGACCATGATAATGGGCAGATTCGGGGTTGCCACGGCGATCTGGCTCCCTATGATCGTCATCCTCTTGGTCAACCTTTACGCTGCCCAGCGTTTTCACCGTGTGGGTGAATCGAAGAAGACGGCTGTAGATGAGATGCCCGCCTCCGGCCGGGCTACGAACGCCTTCATCTTAGCCGCTGTCCTGGTCGTTAGCCTTGTTATCGCATCAAGAGGTTCGGCACAGTGGGATATGGTGCTGAGCTATCTGAACCAGCAGCCATTCGGCAGGGTTGATCCCGTGTTCAACAAGGACATCGGTTTCTACGTGTTCTCACTTCCCTTCTACGTGTTTGTTCGAAAGGAGTTGCTTGTCCTGTTTCTCTTTGCCGGACTGGCTACCTTCATATGGTACCTAAAAGACACCGGACTTAAATTGATCGGTGAAGTCCTTCTGGGGGAGGACAGGCCCACCTCTGTGCCCAAGATCGATATTCCGAGAAGAGTCGGCAAGCACCTGCTCGTGCTCGGTGGGATCATCGTGCTCCTTATCGGGTGGGGCTATCATCTAAAGGTCTACGGTCTTCTCTATTCCACTCAGGGCCCTGCATTCGGCGCCAGTTACAGCGATGTGCATGTTAAGATCTGGGCCTATCGGATTTTGATTCTGTTCTCGGTGGGACTGGCCGTTGTTTTCTTTATGAATGCCTTTAGACCCAAGACACGGTTGGTTTTGTTGAGCGGCGGAATATGGTTGGGGGCAGTAGTGCTGTTTGCAGCTATTGTACCTGCCATGGTGCAACAGTTCGTGGTCAAGCCCAACGAACTGGCGAGAGAAAGGCGGTACATAGGCTACAACATTGAAAACACCCGTAAGGCTTATGATCTGGATCAGATCAATGAAGTAGCTTTTCCGGTTAGCGATAAATTGACCATCGAAGATATTAGAAGAAATAATGTCACGATTCAGAATATACGAATCTGGGATGAACGCCCTTTGCTGCAAACCTACAGGCAGATCCAATCAATACGATTGTATTACGATTTCAACAAAGTAGACGTAGTTCGCTATGTTATCAATAATCAATTACGACAAGTCACGCTAGCTGCCCGGGAGTTACTCGTTAATCAACTACCTCCCCAGGCAAATACGTGGGTCAACCGGCATCTGATTTACACCCATGGGTACGGGTTGGCCCTCAGCCCGGTAAACGAGGTAACCAGGGAAGGGCTTCCCCGTCTCCTGATCAAAGACCTCCCTCCCGTCTTTGATGCTGATCTGAGGATAGACCGCCCTGAGATCTACTATGGCGAAAAAACTCAGGAGTACGTTCTCGTTAAGACCAAGACCGAGGAATTTGATTACCCCAAAGGAGAGAAAAACGTCTATGCCACCTATCAGGGCAGTGGAGGGGTTCCTGTCACATCTTTTATCCGTAGGCTCTTGTTTGCATTTGAGTTTCTGGACCCC
>CP070752.1:131968-135902 GCA_020348625.1 Deltaproteobacteria bacterium
CCCTGGTAGCCAATATGGTGGCGGGTGTTACCGAGGGATTCAGGAAGACCCTTGAGATAGTTGGTGTTGGGTATCGGGTTGAGCTTTCCGGAAATCAACTGGTTCTTCACCTTGGGTATTCGCATCCTATTAGCTATGATCTTCCTTCCGGTATTCAAGCCCAGATCGAGCAGAGGAACAGGGTAGTGCTGAGTGGGATAGATAAGGAACTGCTTGGCGATACAGCAGCAAAGATCCGGGGATTTAGAGCCCCGGAGCCTTACAAGGGAAAAGGCGTCAGGTACCTAGAAGAGAAGATTAGACGGAAGGCTGGAAAGACAGGGGCAAAGAAATAGACCGATTGTTTGGGTAGTTTGGAATGATGATTTCTATAGAGGACAAAAGGGATGCCCGGCTAAAAAGGAAGAAAAGGGTGCGAAAAAAGATTTATGGAACGCCTGAGCGACCGCGTCTGGCTGTATTCAAGACCACGAGACATATCTATGCTCAAGTCATAGACGACAGCACGGGGCGAACACTGGTTTCAGCATCCACTATTTCGAAAGACCTGAAGCCAAAGGCACAGGGGATTAGTGGAAACATAAAAGGTGCAACGCTGGTAGGCGAAACCATTGGAAAAAAGGGCACGGCAAAGGGCATTACCGAGGTTGTTTTTGACAGGGGTAGTTTTCCGTATCACGGCAGGGTCAAGGCGCTCGCTGATGCTGCTCGAGAAAAAGGACTGATATTCTGAATTCGTTTCATCTATCTACCAATCAAAGGAGCGGTAATTGACTACAGAAGACGAAGATCTGCAACTCATCGAAAAGGTGGTTTATATCAACCGAGTTGCAAAAGTCGTGAAAGGAGGCCGCAGGTTCAGCTTTAGCGCTATCGTGGTTGTTGGCGATGGCAAAGGCTCTGTGGGGGCCGGACTGGGAAAGGCCAATGAGGTCCCGGAGGCCATCAGAAAGGGTGGGGATCGGGCTAAGAAGGATATGAGGCCTGTTTCCCTCAATGATGATTCTATTCCCCACGAAGTAATCGGGGTTTCTGGGTCAAGCTCGGTCTTGCTTAAGCCGGCACTCCCCGGAACTGGCATTATTGCGGGTGGCGCGGTGAGAGCGGTTCTTGAGGCCGCGGGAGTAAGGAATGTTGTCAGCAAATGCCTCCGTTCCCATAATCCCCATAATCTGGTTAAGGCTACCCTGCATGGGCTCAGTTCCCTGAGATCTCCTGAGGCTATTGCCAGGGCACGGGGAAAGACGGTTGAGGAGGTTTTGACCTGAGCAATGATACTGCGTGAGGATTCCGTATGAAATTACACGAATTAAGGCCACCTGAAGGTTCGAGGAAAAAGAGAAGAAGAGTTGGCAGAGGAGAAGGCTCTGGAAGGGGGAAGACCGCGGGCAGAGGCACGAAAGGCCAGAACGCCCGCTCCGGTGGAGGTGTTTCTGTCGGGTTTGAAGGGGGTCAAATGCCCCTTCAAAGAAGGATCCCTAAACGGGGCTTTACCAACATCTTCGGGAAAAAATATGAAATCATTAATGTAAAGGATTTGAGGAGCTTCGCATCAGGCGAGACGATTGACAGAGAGAAATTGCGCGAAGCAGGGCTTGTTAAGAAGTCGGTGGGATTGAAGCTTTTGGGAGTAGGTGAGATATCGAATCCCTTGACCATAAGGGTTGACAAGGTCAGCCGAACGGCAAGGGAAAAGATTGAAGCTGTAGGGGGCACAGTAGAGGTAGCATAACGGTGATTGGCGGTTTTCAAAATATTACCAAGATTCCTGAACTCAAAAAGAGGATAATCTTCACCCTCTTGATGCTGGCAGTATACCGGCTTGGGTGTCACATTCCAACACCCGGCATTGACTCGGCAGCATTGGCTGCCTTCTTTAGCGCCAAACAGGGAACTCTCTTCGGCCTTTTTGATATGTTTTCAGGAGGCGCTCTGCGGAGACTGTCGGTCATGGCCCTTGGGATAATGCCTTACATAAGCGCGGCAATTATCCTCGAGCTCCTCACGGTTGTTGTTCCTTACTTGGAAAAGCTGAAAAAAGAAGGAGAGGCCGGGCGTAAAAAGATTACGCGGTATACGCGTTACGGCACAGTACTGCTGAGTCTGATTCAGGGTCTTGGTATCGCAATTGGTCTAGAGAGCATGACGAGCCCCTCTGGAGCGCTCATTGTTCCAGCTGGAGGCTGGGGTTTCAGGCTCATGACCATGATAACCCTCTCTGCCGGTACGACCTTCCTCATGTGGCTCGGGGAACAAATTACCGAGCGAGGCATAGGAAATGGTATCTCGCTGATCATATTCTCCGGAATTGTTGCCAGGCTCCCTGAAGCTGTGGGCAATACATTTCGACTCATGGGAACCGGAGAGATGAGCCCCTTTTTCGGCCTGCTGTTAGTCGTTTTTATGGTGGCCATTGTTGGGGTCATAATTTTTATTGAAAGAGGTCAGAGGCGGATACCGGTCCAGTACGCAAAAAGGGTGATCGGCCGGAGAATTTACGGGGGCCAGAGCACCCATCTTCCCTTAAAGATAAATACTGCTGGCGTTATCCCCCCGATCTTTGCTTCTTCCATAATTATGTTTCCTGCGACCATAGCTGGATTTCTGAATGTGAACCAAATCGGCTGGCTTCAATATATTGTGGGCTCCTTGGCACCTGGTCGCCTGATACACACCTTGCTTTATGTGGGTTTCATCATGTTCTTCTGCTATTTTTACACGGCCATTCATTTCAATCCTGCTGAGGTTGCGGATAACATGAAGAAATATGGCGGATTCATTCCGGGGATACGGCCGGGAAGAAGCACCGCCGAGTATATCGATCGGGTACTCACGAGGATAACGTTCAGTGGAGCCATTTATGTATCTATCATTTGCGTCTTGCCGGAAATCTTGATTTACAAGCTCAATGTTCCTTTCTATTTTGGGGGAACGGCGCTCTTGATCGTGGTTGGCGTCGGTATAGACACTATCACCCAGATAGAAAGCCATTTGCTGACGAGGCATTATGAGGGGTTTATGAAGCGAGGCTTAAGCAGAGCGAGATGATGTATGAAGGTTCGAGCGTCCATTAAGAAGCGTTGTAAGAATTGTAAGATAGTCAAGAGGAGAGGTGTGCTCAGGGTAATCTGTGATAACCCGCGACATAAACAGAGGCAAGGTTAGGCGCCTGTTCATGGATCGTCCACGGTTTGAGCGGCCGGTTAGGAGATATCGTTATGGCCAGAATTGCTGGTGTTGATTTACCAAAGGGAAAGAGAATAGAAGTAGCTCTTACCTATATTTATGGTAGGCAGAAGTAGCTCCAGGCAGATTCTCGAGAAGGCAGGTGTAGATCCCGACACGAAATCAGATCTACTAAGTGAAGACGAGATAACGAGAGCCAGGAGGGTTATCGACGAATCCTTTAAGGTGGAAGGAGATCTGAGACGAGAGGTATCCATGAATATCAAGCGCCTGATGGATATGGGCTGTTATCGAGGACTAAGACACCGGAAGGGCCTTCCTGCGAGAGGGCAGAGAACACATACAAACGCAAGAACCAGGAAGGGACCCAGGAGAATCATTGGAAGACGTAGGAAATAGGCGCCTGGAGGAGTAATGGCCAAGGAAAGCGGAAAGGCAAGTAGAGGGAAGAAGGAAAAGAAGATCGTTGTCAACGGGATTGTACACATTCAATCTACCTTTAACAATACCATCATTACGATCACTGATATGAGCGGCAACGTTGTTGCTTCATCAAGCCCGGGTCAGGTAGGCTTCAAGGGTAGCAGAAAGAGCACCCCCTTTGCCGCGCAGCTGGCAGCGCAAGCCGCGTTAAAAAAGGCGATGGCCCTGGGCCTCAAAAGCGCTGAGGTTCGAGTCAAGGGGCCCGGTGTCGGACGTGAAGCGGCCTTACGGGCTTTGCAGATGGATGGATTCTCCGTTACTATGA
>CP070752.1:136002-141947 GCA_020348625.1 Deltaproteobacteria bacterium
AGCAACTCGAAATAAGGATTCTCCAAGAGATGGACTATATTTCGTTTACTTCCGGTGTAAAAGTTGACCGCACAGAGTACATCATGGCCGTGTTTCAGCAAGTGTTCGCAGAGATGAGAGCCGAGGAATCCGGCGCCGCCAGTAACAAGAACTCGCTTATGATTGTGACGCATTGTAGGCGCTCCTTCAGTTTTGAGTTTGTCATTTGCAATTCTCATAACACATCAATTTTCGTGCCATTGAGAATGAAATGCGCTTTCTTGTGTATTTTTGGCACAACATGGACACGAGGGGATCATAGTTAAAGCGTTTAGTAATGGTGCTGCCTCGGGGCGAAATTATGAGCACTGCGTGAATCCTTACTGTTTTCTTCCTAGTATTCCTTGTATAAATCGCAGTTAAACAATCAGTATTCCAGTCAGATGGTTAAAATGAGAAACCGCGGTGATTTGGATAAGTTGCATTTTTAGGGCTCGGGTGCTAGATTATAGCGCGTTTTGGATACATAAGTACAACAGAGAAAATGAAAAAAGCCCGTAACGCGAATCTGAATTTTTGGTAGTTCAGGAATTTGAAGAAAAGGTCGCTTATCCGCCCAAAAGATTTGCTCAAAGCAGGATTCAATAGCAAAAATATGCTCGCAAGCGCCTTACGCCTCGTGGTGAGCATTGGTCTGGGCTATGGCCTGATTCATTTTACACTTAAATCTACAGGAGCCCACCTGTGGAACGATTTAGCAAAGGCCCAGAGCCCCTTACTGCTTCTCGCCTTATTTTTCTATGGTGTGATTCTTTGCTTAACCATGTACCGATGGAATATCTTGCTAAAGGTTCAGGGAGTGCGTTTACAGGCCTGGGACCTCATCAGGCTTACGATGATCGGCGTCTTTTTCAATCTGGCGATCCCCGGAGCAGTGGGTGGAGATCTTCTGAAAATGGCGCTTGTAGCCAATAAAGCAAAGGAAAAGAAGGCGGAAGCCGTTCTGACCATCATGCTGGACCGGGCACTCGGGCTCATTGGTCTTTTCATTGTGGCCAGCATAATGGTGCTCGTTTACCTGCCGTTTTTGCTTGACCTTAAGCAAGAATATCGTCTCCTTCAGATTGCAGCTCTTACGGTCGGTTTGGGTAGTTTAGGTGGCGTGTTTGTGATAATCTTGATCGAGTTACGCCAGACCATTACTCGATACCCCTTGATAGCGCGAATCATCGACTATGGCGCTGGAAAGTTACCGTCATCTGTAGTCTTGACCCTATCGAGGCTAGTGAATGCTTTAGAGCTCTATCGCCGGAATCGTGGTACGATCGTATGCGGGATTGCGCTCTCTATTCTGGTGCATGCGTTCCTCGCTATAGATTTGTTTTTCGTCGGGGCCGGTGTTGGGGAAGATATTCTGGGGCTGGGGAATTATTTCCTGGCAATGCCGGTCGCTACGGCAGTTGCGGCCATACCAGTAACTCCGGCTGGCATTGGCGCCCGTGATGCCATGATTGCCATATTTCTCAGCGCCATGAAAGCTCGGGCAGGAAAGTCTGGAGTTATCGCGGTCACCATGACGCTGATCATTGTATTCTGGGGGCTAATTGGAGGTGTGATCTTTTGCTTTTCAAAGAGTCCCAGGACAAAGATGAGAATGAAGGCCGCACCGGATCCAAGTCCATGAACGCCAATCCCCTTAATTATGAAATCATCGACCATACTGCAGACCTCGGGATAGTTGTTAAAGGCGGCAACGTCAAGGAACTGTTTGTCAATGCTGCCAATGCCATGACCGATCTTATGGTCAAGGCGGATACTAGCGAGAAGGGGATAAAAAGAAAGCTGATAGTTGAAGGCGAAGACTTACCAGATCTTATGGTGAGATGGCTCAGCGAGATTCTTTATCTCTTTAGTGGTGAACACATACTGGTGAGTGCAATGGAGATTGGTTCAATCAATCCAACCCGATTGCACTCTATACTTAGTGTGGTATCTTTAGAGAAAAGCCGTCATGAAATCCTTAGGGAGATAAAGGGCGTTACGTATCATCAGATAGCGGTTGAGGAAACGGGTGACGGATGGGAGGCACGGGTGATTTTCGACATTTAGCATACTCCATGATTTGGGAATTGTGGATTGAGGGATTAAGGAATTATAATAGCTTTATAGAGTTATAACTTTAGGCACTTCTAGTCAATAAGTAATGGGAGTCAAGATAAAACAGATAGATGAATGGCGTTACCTCATACCCAAATCAGGAAAGATGAGGGTGCCGGGACTAGTCTTTTCCAGTGCTCAGTTAATGCCGACCATAAAAGAAGAGCAAAGCCTCCTTCAGGTGGTCAATGTGGCTACGTTGCCGGGTATTGTCAACTATTCCCTCGCGATGCCGGATATACACTGGGGATACGGGTTTCCGATAGGGGGTGTAGCAGCCTTTCGCACGGAGGACGGTATTGTATCGCCGGGAGGAGTCGGCTACGACATAAACTGCGGGGTTCGGCTCCTGACCACTGCCCTGATGGCAAGTGAGATCAGGCCACGGATCAAAGATCTCGTTGGAGCGCTCTTTAAGAACATCCCGACAGGTGTTGGCTCCAGGGGGAAGATACGCCTTTCGACAAAGGAAGAGAAAAAGGTTGCCGTGCAGGGCTCGTCCTGGGCCGTCAAAAAGGGCCTGGGCACCAACGAGGATTTGGCCAGAACCGAGGATCAAGGTGTTATCAGAGGGGCCGACCCGGAGACGGTGAGCGAACGGGCATACAAAAGGGGGCACGATGAACTGGGGACCCTCGGTTCCGGCAACCATTTCCTGGAGATTCAGACAGTCGAAGAGATCTACGACCATGAAATAGCGAATGTCTTTAACCTTTTTGAGGGTCAGCTTACGGTGCTCATTCACTCGGGCTCGAGGGGTTTTGGCCACCAGATCTGCGATGACTTTCTAAAGGAGATGGGAACTCGCGTAAGGGAGTCGGGATTTGATCTGCCGGACAGACAGCTGGCGTGTGCTTACATCAACTCTGAGATAGGGCAGAGATATCTTTCCTCTATGGCATGTGCAGCCAACTATGCGTGGGCAAACCGGCAGATCATTATGCACTGGACCAGGGAGACCTTTGAAAAGATCTTGGAGATCAGCCCACGTGAGTTGAGGATGGAGCTGCTTTACGATGTCTGTCATAACATCGCCAAGATAGAGAAACACGCAGTGGATAAGAAGGACATTACCCTCTGTGTTCATCGCAAAGGGGCCACCCGATCGCTCCCGCCTGGCCATCCAAATGTCCCCGAGATATACAGAACCGTTGGGCAACCAGTATTAATACCTGGTGACATGGGAACTCACTCCTATGTAATGGCTGGCAGCCAGCAGGCACTGGTTGAGACCTTTGGTTCCACCTGTCACGGGGCCGGGAGGGTGTTAAGCAGAAAACAGGCTATAAAGACGGCAAGGGGAAGGGCCATCAATCGGGAGCTTGAGGACAAGGGCATCTGCGTTCAATCAAGGGGGAAGACCACTCTGATGGAGGAGATGCCTGAGGCCTATAAGGATATCTCCCTTGTAGTTGAGGCCGTCCACATGGCGGGACTGGCAAAAAAGGTGGCGAAGCTAAGGCCTCTCGGCGTCATAAAGGGTTAGTTCTTCTTGAGCTCCCAATAGTGCAAACCGATCACAACAAGAAATCCGAGAAACACAAAGAGAAGGGCTAGGATAACCTCTCCGTCCAGCTGCGGCGGAACAACATTTATCTGTAAACCAGGCACTTCTTTACCGGTACTGTCGATAAAGGTGGTCACGGTTTCCTTCCAGGGCCAAATTCTTCTCAAGGACCCCAACATTAGACCTATGAGGACAGCCATGGTCAGATCATGGTATCTTTTCAAAAGCCAGCTGAGAACCCTCACAAAACTTATAAGCCCAACCGTTGCGCCGAGGGTCAATATGAAGAGCGTGCCAATATCTCTATTATTCACGGCCTCGAGCGTGAAGTGATATTTCCCCAAGAGCACCAGGATGTAGGCACCGGATATTCCCGGTAGTATCATTGCGCAGATGGCCAGAAAACCGCACAGAAAGAGAAACCAAGAGGCCTCTGGTGTGGCCACAGGTATCATACCGAAAAGAAAATAGGCACCAACACCTCCCAGTCCAATTGCAATGAAAGTGGATATTCTCCATGCTTTCACGACCCTGCTTAGGGAAAAGACAGAGGACAGAATTAATCCAAAGAAGAACGACCAGACCATAATGGGATAGGTAAAGAGGAGCCAACTGAGGAGTTGGGCTAAGGAGAGTGTTGCAGCCAGGACTCCTACGGCAACGGGCAGGAGAAACGGCCAGGCTAATGAGGAGATGGCCTCCTTGATTTTCAACATAACAAAGAGCCTGAGAAATCGAAGATTGAGGGAACGTATAGCTTGTATCAGTTCTTCGTATATGCCGAGGATGAGGGCCATCGTACCCCCTGAAACACCGGGCACCACATTGGCCGCACCCATGAAGAACCCCTTAATGGCGAGAATGAGATAGCTTGTACGAGATTGTAACGGCATGTTCAGCGCTGCTTATATTATAGTGAAGGTAGTATTCTAGCCTTTTCCAGCTCTTTTTAAGGAATCGCGACACCCCTTCTTTCGTTCTGAGCTACCCAGCTGGCCCGCCTGAGGCGGGCTGGTCTTCATTTGATAAATAGAGCGACTACACCCGCCAAAAAACAATACGGTAAAAAGTAATGGAGCTTGCCCTTTCTTACATAGTTCATGGTTATCTTCAGCGCTATGAGCCCTGTCACAAAGGATATCAAGATTCCGGTCACAAAGGGAGCGTAGCCTATTTCACCTAGTTCAGTCATATCAAATTGCATGACTAAGGCCCCTATAATAGCAGGGATAGAAATGAGAAAGGAAAAGCGGCCTGCCAATTCCCGGTCGAGACCGCACAGAAGACCACAAACAATCGTAATACCGGACCGACTAATACCTGGGGTTATAGCTGCTCCCTGTGCCAGCCCAACCGCTAACGACGTAACCAACCCAATGCTTTTTTTCTTTATCGTCCTGTCGGGAATGAGCCGGCTCACTCCGAGGATAGTGCCCGTAACCATGAGCATGATGCCAACTACGAGGGTTGATCCGAACATCTGGTGAAACAGCTGCCTAAAGGCTATTCCGATGAGTGCCGTGGGAATGACACTCAATAGAACCCAAAAGGTCAGGTTTGCATAAGGAAGTTGATGTGCTTTATCGACCTGCCCGTTCATGCCTTTTGGCGGTACGGCGGCAGGTTTTCTTTTCCACAGGAGGTCTCCAAGAAATGCCCCGCACTCGCCAACCATTGCCCTGATGTCGCTCCAGAAGAATATGAAAATGGCCAGTAGTGTACCGATATGGAGCGATATGTCCAGCAGCAACTCTGGGTCCTTCAACCCGAAGAGGTGCTGAAAGATAACCAAATGACCGGAACTGCTGATGGGTAAAAACTCCGTGAGTCCCTGGATAATGCCCAGGAAAACGGTGTGTTCAATATTCATGAAAGACCCAAACTCCTTGGTAGGAAGTATTGCTTTTCTATACTGCAATCAAAGGAGGAAAAGCAAACACTAATCTCTTCGAATGAGTCAATATTATAGACAAGTTATCGTTGTTTTGGTATCAAACTTAAGAGGGCAAGCCCTTTTGTTTAAGAGAGAAAATGAGCTAGAAAGGAGGTTTACCATGTTTGATAAGATCTATGAGCTTTTAGGTAAGGAAAAGGTAGATGACCTGCTGAGCCACAAGTGCACTACCATAAGCAAGGAACGGCTAAAGATTCCCTCTCCTGATTTTATTGATCAGGTGTTCATCGACTCAGACAGGTCACCAAATGTCTTACGGAATCTGCAGTCGGTTTTCAGCCACGGACGGCTCAAAGATACTGGCTATCTTTCCATACTCCCCGTTGATCAAGGGATCGAGCACTCAGG
>CP070752.1:142047-145090 GCA_020348625.1 Deltaproteobacteria bacterium
CCGCAGCCCTGAGCCTGTCGAAGGGAATGCGGAGCCCCGCTTCTTTGAAGCGGGACGTAAACAAGTCGCTGAAAAAACAAGCCCGTGAGCCTTGGAACGAAAGAAAGAGTTTCATGGTATTCGCCTAGTTCAATTGAGAATGTCTTGAGCAGTTAAAGCAATAGTCGCTAGAGACTTTACATGAGTTCATCTGGCTTGGCAAATATGTTTAGCAGTATAACCCATGCCTTTTGGCACAACAAATTAAAGGGCCGCGGTCTCCTTAAAACAGCAACATTGGAACCAATAATCGAGTCCCTCAATTTTTTCTTGACATACCATATATTGGGTCTTAAAGTAAAGTTTGTCACAATATATTCTATGAGCAAGGGGAGTTTTATCACTTTTTGGAGGCAGTAATGCTTGCGGAGATGGTGTTAGTTTTAAAGGACGGAAACCTTAACCCCAAGGCCTTGAAATGGGATGATGGGATGATCTGCGATATTCTCTGCGCCGAAAACGGGGTAGAAAGCGGCCAGGCCCTTACCATAACGCGGTCTTTGAGGGAAGATATGGAGAAGATGGGTCTGAATGAGATAAAACTCTCCTTGCTCGAGAAAATCATAGACGCAAAGATGTTGGAGTACGGGCTAACACACATAAAACCCATTCAGTTGAACCGGCAACTCTTTGAACGGAGAAATGGTTCCAGGCTGTCCGAGAACGCCCTCAGGGTCCTTGAGAGGAGATACCTCAGAAAAAACGGGGATGGTGAGGTTGTTGAGACAGCGGATGAGATGTTTAGGAGGGTGGCACATCATATTGCAAAGGCCGAGGAGCGCTATTCAGAGGAGCGCCAGGTCCAGGAGATGGAAAAAACGTTTTATGACCTCATGGCCGAATTGAAGTTCTTGCCCAACTCTCCAACACTCATGAATGCAGGCACGGAATTGGGTCAGCTGGCGGCGTGTTTTGTGCTCCCGGTAGAAGATAGCATGGAGGGGATTTTCGATTCCTTGAAACACGCTGCACTTATCCATAAATCGGGAGGCGGAACCGGTTTCTCGTTCTCGCGGCTCAGGTCGAAGGACAGTCGGGTGGGCTCAACTGGTGGAGTAGCCTCGGGTCCGGTTTCCTTCATGCGGATCTTTAACACGGCAACGGAGCAGGTCAAACAGGGTGGGACCAGAAGGGGAGCGAATATGGGCATACTCCGGGTTGACCACCCCGACATAATGGATTTCATTTACAGTAAGACGAATGACAGGGAGCTGGTAAATTTCAATATTTCGGTAGCGCTGACCCGAGAGTTCATGGAGGCCCTGGAGAATCGGTCGACCTACGCGCTTATGAGTCCCATGACCGGCGAAGAGAAGGGTCGTTTAAGGGCTGCCGAGGTTTATGACGCCATTATAAACCAGGCATGGGAAAACGGCGATCCCGGGATCATCTTTCTTGACATAATGAACAAACATAACCCGACCCCTGAAATAGGCGAGATAGAGAGCACCAATCCCTGTGGAGAGCAGCCCTTGCTGCCGTTCGAGGCCTGCAACCTGGGCTCGATAAACCTGGCCCGATTCGTTATTCATGGCGACGATGGGCCGGAAATAGATAAGGAGGGATTGGGAGAAGCCGTAAGGCTGGCTGTCCGGTTCTTGGATAATGCAATTGATATGTCCCAGTATCCGTTGGAGAAGATCACAGCAATGGCTCGGGGCAATCGAAAGATCGGTTTGGGTGCAATGGGATTCGCCGACATGCTCTTTCAGATGGGCATTCCCTACAACAGCGACAAGGCGCTTTCTCTAGCAGAAGAGGTGATGGGGTTTATCCAGGGGGAATCAAAAAGGGCCAGCATTTCGTTGGGTGAAGAGCGAGGAGTCTTTCCCAATTTTGAAAAGAGCATCTTCAAGGGCAAACCCAATCGCAGATACCGAAATTCAACTACCACAACCATAGCACCCACGGGAACTCTGAGTATTATTGCGGGCTGTTCAAGCGGGGTTGAGCCGCTTTTCGGCCTGAGTTTTGTGAGAAATGTGATGGATAATGACCAATTGCTGGAGGTCAACCCGCATTTTGAGGCGGTCGCCAAGGAGAGGGGCTTTTACACCAGGGAATTGATGGAGCGGCTGGCTCGAGAGGGAACGCTCGCGGAGATTGAAGAAGTGCCCCCAGATGTGAAGGAGGTTTTTGTAACGGCTCACAACGTGAGCCCTGAGTGGCATATACGGATGCAGGCAGCCTTCCAGAAGCACACTGACAATGCGGTGTCCAAGACCGTCAACTTGCCAAAGGATGCAGCTCCTGACGACGTGCGAAGGGTTTATGGCCTTGCCTATGAGCTGGGCTGCAAAGGGGTTACCATTTACCGGGACGGAAGCAAGGATAAGCAGGTACTGAGCTTTAATAATGAACGGGAACATGACGGGTTTTACAGGGCTATACAAGAGCGGCCAGAAACGGTAGAAGGGTTTACCACCAAGATAAGGACCGGTCTGGGCAATCTTTACATCAATGTAACTGAATTCGAAGGGAGGCCATTCGAGGTTTTCCCGATAATCGGCAAGAGCGGAAAATCAATTACTGCCAAGGCAGAGGCTATTGGCAGGCTTGTCTCCCTCGCATTGAGGTCGGGGGTGAGGGTAGATGATATCATTGCGCAACTCAAGGGAATAGGCGGTGAGCATCCGGTTTTTCAGAAAGACGGGTTGGTCCTCTCCATACCCGATGCCATAGCAAAGGTGCTCGAGACCCGTTACCTGAAGGGAAACGGAAAAAAAGTACAGTCCAAAGACGGATCGCTGAAAAGAGAAGTCTGCCCCGAGTGCGGGGAGCCGGTTAGCTATGAGGAGGGTTGTATGACCTGCCGCTTTTGCGGTTTTACCAAATGTAATTAAATTGACCCCTCCTTCCGATAACACCACAACCCACACCTCAGACACCGCTCAGCCTCAGCCTTTGCCTGCTCCTCACTGAAGCCCAGCTCGACCTCATCGAAGCTCCCTTTTCTCTGCTCCACAGTCAGCTCGGGCATCTGTTGCCGTTTACTCTCCGGCAC
>CP070752.1:145190-148417 GCA_020348625.1 Deltaproteobacteria bacterium
CAAGTCTGCTCTCGGCCTTGCGAGAAGCATTTCTTGCTTTACTCCTATGCTATGCCTTAGCTATAAGATAGCCGGCTGAATGTTTTTTCTGATATCGCCCTGGGACTCAAAGGCTCGAATGGGGCTGAGGCCTTATGCGTAAGCGGATATGAGCAGAGGAGGTGTGGAGGTATGAAGTCAGAATGTGCCAAGTGCGCCAAGGATGTATGCTATAGCGAAAACTTTCTTGACGGACCGGCAAATTGCCCTACCAGGGTGCACGCCGATCTTATTGAACAGGTGGTAGCCGAATATGACAAACCTGAGGTCAAAGAATTTGCTCGTCAGGCGTCGATCCAGGAATTCGAGTGCTATTTGGACCTGCCCGAAGGCAAGACCCCCCGGTACCCGAGGGTGGAGGAGATAGTGCAGTTTGCCAAGAAGATGGGCTATAAGAGGCTTGGTATTGCCTTCTGCAGGGGTTTACGGGAAGAAGCTCGGGTGCTGGGCAGAATTTTGGAGAATAGAGGATTTGACTTAGTCTCTGTGTGCTGCAAGGCTGGTGCCATACCTAAGGAGAGGATCGGGATTACGGAGGAGCAAAAAATAAGGGGGCCGGGCCAGTTTGAATCCATGTGCAGCCCCATAACACAGGCCGAGATCCTGAACAACGAGGGCGCCGAGTTTAACATAGCGGTAGGTCTTTGTGTGGGCCACGACTCCTTGTTCTTCAAATATGCTCATGCCCCAACCACCGTTCTTATTGCCAAGGACAGGGTCTTTGGTCACAATCCAGCTGCAGGGTTATACCTGTCTCGCTCCTATTACCGGAAGTTAATGCGAAAAGAGCGTCCGCAAAAGGAAACGTGAGCTGAGAGGCGGAAGGCGAATCGACCAATGGCCGAAGGCTTCCAGTTGTCGTGTACCCGGTATTCTTTAAGTTGGCTCGTGCGCCCAACATTAGGCTGCCTAATATTACGCTTGACAATTTGGAAAAAAAGGGGGATGGTACCCTGTCAGTTTTGTCAGAGCATTGATCCTGACGTTTGAGAAAACCTTGAGAGGAGTTAAGAGTCATGCCGGAAGGAACGGTAAAATGGTTCAGTGAGCAGAAGGGCTATGGGTTCATTGAACAGGATGATGGTAAGGATCTTTTTGTCCATCACACGGGCATCAGTGGAACCGGGTTCAAGAGTTTGACCGAAGGCCAGAGAGTCCAGTTTGAAATCGAGGATAACCCAAAAGGCCCCAAGGCCATCAATGTAGAGATACTGTAATAACAGAGGGTCTCGGCTTGAAGGCGGCACCCCGAGAGGGTGCCGCCTTTTTTAGTGGTGCAATGCGGGTATTTCGGAGGTGCTCGTGCGAAATCGTCGAATACCTCCTTCGCTTATTTGACAGGGCAGTTGAGGATCACCGTAAAGCGGCAGAATTTACCAAAGGAGAATTACCCAAAGGGGCGTGAAATGGCAATTTTTGGCAAGAATTTTTACAGTAATGCGTCATTCGGACGTGCCAGTAGCTGCGAGAAGGCCCCCTGGTTAACCTTGGCAGTATTATAACTTATTGAAAGTAAGAAAGATTTACTTTTTGTGTAATCTGATTTTGGCTATGGTACAATTCTTGCTTATTGATGAAATAAGGCAGGATCTTCCAGGGCACGAGCAACCCGGCCGAAAACGTTCAGGTTTTTAGGTACCGTGAATTAGGAAGATCCAAGAAATATGAATGGGGGGATTTGCCATGTTTAAGAAAACCTTGTTTCTAATCGTCTTTCCCATCTTAGTAGTGGGTTGCGCTGGTGTGCAGACGCAGCCACCGCCACCGCAAGAGGTCGTGGTAAAAGTCCAGGCAGCTGAACCGACAGATGTCAATGTGCAGAATGGTGACAATATCCACAAATCTATGCAGATTCGAAATCAAGAGGGTACTCTTTCGAACCTGTCTTTCATTTGTAAAGATGAAGCGTATGTCAAGATCTTCTCTGCATTGACCGTTGCAGATGTCACCAACATGTGGAACGACATCTGTGTGCTCACCAAGACCACGAATATACGGAACCTGAATCTGTTTATTAACTCTCCCGGCGGTGATGCGTTTTCGGGGCTTGCCCTTGCGGATCAGATTGAGCGCGCGAAAAAAAGTGGGTTTCGCGTTATAGCCCATGCATCCGGTATCGTGGCCAGCGCTGCTGTGCCAGTATTCGCCGTATGTACTGAGCGGCTCGCTGCTCCGGGGACGATCTTTATGGTTCACGAAACCTCTATCTGGAAGTGGCCAGGAAGAGAGACAGCTTCGGATATTCGATCTCAAAACAGATTGATGAATCTTCTTCGTGATCGGTACATTCAGAAACTGACACAATACAGCGCGCTTGATCGAGAAGAGTGGGAAGAGTTGGAACACAAAACCACCTGGTTTAGTGCAGAAAAGGCAAAGAGTTGGGGCCTGGTGGACAGAATAGAATAGGATCGGGAAGTAGATCTTGTGGTCACATCTTTGTCCTTCCCGATTCTCCCAACCTGTAGCAACCCCACCTTTTTTGGCCTCAGGTAAGGCAGAGGTCCAGGCATTGCCAAGAGATTAAAACTTGTGAGTGCCTTACTCCAGGGCCGTATTGCTCAAGGTTCAGTGGAAAGGCGCGCTGTGCAAAGAGCGGGAAGGCCCTGAAACCGCGCTAAAAGGGGTACCGACCGTATCGTATCATCTCATCGGCTATATCCCTCCGTAAGGCCACGGCATTGATTGGGGGTGAAACCGTGAGCTTTCTCACACCGGCACGATGGCCTTCCAACGGTGCTCCGCTTTCAATGGCCTCCAATGCCTCCCCAGCCAGGAAGCCTACTCTCTCAATGGAATCGCGGAAAAGGACCTTTGTCATCTTTACCGGGATTGATGCTCTCTCGGGATTCTTACCGTGTAACATCTTAAGGCTTCTGAGCAAGGCACTTTCGCTCGCGTAAATGTCGATCAGCATATTGCTGATAATACCCAGGAGTTCCTGCTCCTTCCTCAAGCCCTTCTCGTAGGTGCTGTAAGCGAGACCTACAACGAACAAGGCGATATGTTTGGCGAATTCCAACATCTTGGCCTGGGCGCGCAGGCCTTCAGGTTCGCTAGATCCGCCGGGCTCCGAACTTTCAATTTGCGCGGCGGCCCTTTGAAAGGCCTCCTTCAGGTCAAACCCGCTGGCAGTCAATCGTCTGATCAAGGTGTTTGCGATCACGATGCGGTTGATCTCATTGGTG
>CP070752.1:148517-153479 GCA_020348625.1 Deltaproteobacteria bacterium
CAGGCGCCCAGTGATTTTCCCGAATTCGCCACCTTTCTGGTCGAGTGCGGCATCGACTCGATCTCTCTGATACCGGACACCGTGGTCAAGACACGGCTGGCCATTGCTAAGAAGGAGGAGGAGCTGGGGGGATAGGGTGAAACCTGAGAGATCAAGCGAATCCTGAGGCGTAGATTTGCTCCCCTCTTTCGGAAAACGACACCATAGTTGGAGCAGTAATAGAGCGAGGTTACTATTATGAAAGAGAAGATAACAATTATCGTGGCAGACGATCACCGGATTTTCCGGAAAGGGCTCAAGTCCCTGCTTTCTGAAAAGGATCACATACAAGTCTTGGGAGAGGCCGACGACGGGGACCAGGCGTTTGAGATGACCCGGAATTATAAGCCCAAGATCGTCATCATGGACATCGGTATGCCTAAGATGGATGGCATTGAGGCAACCCGGCAGATCAGAGAGAGGCTTCCTGAAACCGAGGTCATTATCCTCTCGATGCACGCAAAGAAGGCCTATATTGATCAGGTCCTACAAGCCGGGGCCAAGGGATACGTGCTCAAGGACTCGGATGAGGAAAACCTTATCGCCGCCATCAATACCGTGTACAACGGCGGCTTCTACCTGGACTCCCCAATTGCAGATCAGGTCTTATCAGACTACTTCGGTGGTGCTGCAAAGCGTGAGCTCAAGGATCAGGCCGATCCCCTCTCAGAGCGGGAAAAAGAGGTCCTCAAACTCCTGGCAGAGGGGCATTCTAACCAGGAGGTGGCCGATATCCTCTGTATCAGCAGAAAGACGGTTGAAAACCACCGCGCCCACATCGTGCGCAAGACAGGGGTGCAGGGACAGGTTGGCCTCACTAAGTATGCTGCCCGCATCGGGCTCATCGACCTAGATCTTTGGGACTAGAACCGCTCCTGCCATCCATTTCATAGGGAGTTCGCCCTAATTCAGGTCGGGAGGGCCATCACAAGAACTATCCCCACACGAAGATGGGGGTAGTTTTTGTGCTTTTTAAGTGGATTACCTCATTGAAATCATGCCGAGGAGAAGATAGAGTGCCTTCCGAAGAGGAATGCAGGGTTGCCCTGATCGCCTCCGTCTGTTCAAGATGCTACGTTTACGATGATTCAATTTTTTTCAACCTTTACTGTCGAGCACGACCCGAGAAAGAATATCCAATCAGACGTGAGGTTGGTTTTCAGATAAACCATTTGACAACTCCAGGACCACGGGGTTATAGATACCACCAATCGATCTAGGCAGGTAGTTCATATTCTGAGGGGTTGCTATGCTAGAAATACGATGGCACGGACGCGGTGGACAGGGCGCAGTTACGTCGGTGGAGATGCTTGCGCTCACCGCCATCGGAGAGGGAAAACATGCCCAGGGCTTTCCCAGTTTCGGCCCTGAGAGGAGAGGAGCTCCGGTAACAGCATTCAACCGGATTGATGACAAACAGATAAAGGTCAGATCGGCCGTTTACAATCCGGATGCCGTGGTCGTCCTCGACTCGAGCTTAGTCACCCTGGTTAATGTGACTGAAGGCCTGAAGCAGGACGGCATTCTCATCGTCAACACATCGAAATCGCCCCAAGAGCTGAAAAAGGAACTCAAGTTTAAGGGCAGAGTGGCCACGGTAGATGCCTCGAAAATAGCCTGGGAAGAATTGGGTGTTCCTATTACGAATACGACCATGTTGGGGGCCCTGATTAAAGTCCTTGATATTGTGAAGCTGGATTCGGTGAAAGACCCCATAGAGCATAGGTTCGGGAGGATCGCGCAAAAGAATCTGGCTGCCTTGAGAAGGGCACATGAAGAGGTCAAGATAACATAAGGGTGAAAATAAGGTTGAGGTAGCTTGATGGCGGATAAGAAAGGACCAGAAACCTGGCAAGAGATCAGCGTGGGATGCATGGTATTTGAACCTGGGAATGCACGTGAATACCATACCGGAAGCTGGAGGGATCAGAGACCCGTGTATGATAATTCGAAATGCATCAAATGCGGCATCTGTTACATTTTCTGTCCTGAAGGGTGTATTTCGCAGGATGCCGAAGGATATTTTGTGGCAGATTTGGATTACTGCAAAGGCTGTGGCATCTGTGCCCATGAATGTTGGCCGGGGGCCATAACAATGGTTGGGGAGGGCTAGGTAATGGCGAAAAGAATTGGCATGGAAATAGCGCTTGCGGCCGCTGAAGCGGCAGCGCTGTGCAATCCTGATGTAATAGCCGCGTATCCCATTACGCCCAACACCCATATCCCGGAACACCTATCGGATATTGTCGCGGACGGGAGGATTGATGCTGAGTTTATTTGCGTTGAATCTGAGCATTCTGCATTAAGTGCGTGCTGTGGCGCATCGGCAGCCGGCGCACGGGTCTTCACGGCCACGAGCTCACAAGGCCTTCTCTTCATGGGTGAGGTCATGCCGATCGTGTCGGCTATGAGGCTCCCCGTTGTGATGGCGATCGGTAATAGGGCATTATCGGCTCCTATTAACATATGGAATGATCACAGTGACATCATGTCACAGCGAGACATGGGTTGGATTTCACTGTTTGCAGCAGATGGGCAAGAAGTGATCGATATGATCATCCAGGCCTTCAAGATCGCCGAGCATAGAGAGGTCATGCTTCCTTTGAATGTCAATCTGGACGGCTTTCAGTTGACTCACGTGGTGGAGCCCATGTTCCTGCCGGATCAAAAGGAGGTGGACGACTTTCTTCCCGTATACGAACCCTATGCCGCACTTCATCCCGACAATGTGGTTTCCATGGGCACGTTAGGTTCGCCGGAGGTCTTCAATGAGGCCATGAAGGCAAAGGACGAGGCCCTTATAAACTCCAAGAAGATCATAGCGCAGGTATGGAAAGAGTGGGAGGAGAAGTTCGGCCGCAGGTATGAGCCCATAGAGGCCTACCAAACTGAGGGGGCTGAGGTGATATTGGTCACCATGGGTTCCATGGGGGATACAGCGGAGGTTGCCGTAGACGAGTTGCGCAAACGGAAGGTACCTGTCGGGTTGCTCAGGTTGAAGCTTTGGAGGCCGTTTCCCAGTGAGGAGTTGCGGAAGGCCGTTAAGGGTGCAAAGGTTCTGGCTGTTATGGACAGGGCCATTTCCTTTGGAGGCGCAACAGGACCTCTCGGGGCGGAGATCAGATCAGTATTGTATGACGCTCCTGACCGCCCTACAATCGTTAATGACGTAATCGGTCTCGGCGGGCGTGACGTTACCGTGGAGGATTTTATTCGGATCGTCGAAAAAGCAGCCCGGGCGGAGAAAGTCAAACCCGAGAGAGGGTATGCAATCTATGGAGTGAGGGCATCATGAGTATTGTAGAAAGCTTCGAACTCTATGCACCGAGGTTGGTTGACAAAGAGGAGTACTTCAGCTTTGGACACCGCGCCTGCCAGGGATGTGGAGAGGCCCTTGCCATCCGCTTGATGTGCAAGGCCCTTGGTAAGGACACGGTGATCGCTAATGCAACGGGTTGCATGGAGGTCGTTTCAAGTTTCTATCCTACAACCGCGTGGAGGCTACCGTGGATACATGTGGCATTCCCCAACGCTGCAGCAGTGGGATCGGGCGTTGAGGCCGGTTTGAAGGTCCTGCGGAGGAAAGGAAGGATTGCGAATCGGGATATAAAGACCGTTTCTATCGGTGGAGACGGCGGTACCGTTGACATAGGAATTCAGGCGCTCTCCGGTGCAATGGAGCGGGGCCATAATCTGCTGTATGTCTGTTTTGACAATGAAGCATATATGAATACCGGTATTCAGCGTTCCGGCGCCACCCCCTTCGGGGCTTCTACCACTACTGACCCTGCCGGCTCGGCCAGTTTTGGAAAAAAGGCATGGAAGAAGAATGTTGCCGAGATCATGGTGGCCCACAACGTACCCTATGTGGCCACCGCCTGCCATAGCTACCCTCTCGATTTCATGAACAAGGTAAAAAAGGCAGTAAAGGTAAAGGGTCCCAGTTACATTCACTGTTTATCGGTTTGCCCCACCGGATGGAGGCTTCCGCCGGAGCAATGCATCAAGGCAGGGCGAATGGCTGTTCAAACGGGCATTTTTCCGCTGTATGAGGTGGAAGACGGAAAATACAGGATAACGGTTGAAATGCCTGAAAAACTGAGACCAGTAGAGGATTATATAAAAATTCAGGGTAGGTTCCGACATCTAGCAGAGGATGAGATAAAGGCGTTCCAGGAGAGAGTGATCCAGGAGTTGAATAAGTTACTCGAGAAGGTAAATTGTTTACGTTCTTGGTCGGATTTGAAGGAATAATACCTACGATAAGGTGGCTTGAGAATGGGAAAAGTTATATTTAGCTGTTGGAATGGCAAGATTGTAGATAACAGAAAGGCTAAGACATCCAAGGCCTCTAAACCGGCAGATATTACATTTCCTAAACCCCCGGAGCTGGAAAAGGTATTGGCCCTTATAGGATGGAACGGCCTTGTCGTGATGAATCCAGAGGCGGATATCGTGTCCCTTACTCTACATTATTTAAAACAGATAAGGAACCTTTCATGTGGTGAATGTTCTGTCTGTATGATTGGGATTGATAAGCTTTTGCACATTATCAGGCAGATGGATGAAGGGAAGGGAAGTAAGGCAGATATTGCAGAGATGAAAGCCATTATCAAGCAGGTATCTGTCAACAGCAAATGTGGTTTTGGCCAATCTGCGCTTTTTCCCGTACTGGATTCTATCAGATATTACAGGTCTGATTTCCTTGCCCTGATCAAGGGGGAAAGGGAGCTGGAGGACAAGGATTATTCATACGCTGTAACAGCCCCGTGTATGGACGCCTGTCCAGCAGGCCTTGACGTTCCGGGCTACATTGAACTGGTCAGAAATGATAAGTTCGAAGAGTCTCTCGACCTCATTCGTGAAAACTGTATCCTTCCAGGTGTTGTGGGGCGGGTGTGCACCCATCCCTGTGAGGATGCC
>CP070752.1:153579-160156 GCA_020348625.1 Deltaproteobacteria bacterium
CTTTTCTGCTGTGACTGGCGGGAGGGCGCCGTTCTTTTCGCGACTTGGGTATGGGGGAAACCGCAGCTCAGCCGAAGGCGGAGAATGCGGAGGGGGCAAGGCTCCCCCGTAAACAAGTCGCAGAAAAAACCAGCCCGTGAGCCTCGGAACGAAAGAAAGGTTTTCATGGCATGCATTTGCTTCAATGCAGCCTATCTTGTGCTCCGTGTAGTAGCTATTTTATTACTCTATAGCAATTAAGAACAGATATTCAACGGCGTGAAGCAACAGCCGTAAAGGAGGATTAGATGGACTGGGGTATTGAAAACAGGCTTTCTAGACTCATCAAGGAAGACGGTCGCTGCCAGTTTTTACCTATTGACCATGGCTACTTCCAGGGCCCGACCAGCTGCCTTGAGAAGCCCTCTGAAACCATAGAAGGGCTTCTTCCCTATGCTGACGGCCTTTTCGTCACCAGAGGCGTATTGCGTTCATCGGTTCCATCCAACACGTCAGTCCCGATCATTTTAAGGGTCTCCGGGGGAACAAGCATTATCGGTGCAGACCTGTCGAACGAGTCCATCATTACCTCGATAGATGAAATCATCAGGCTCAATGCTGCTGCTGTAGGTATCTCCATATTCGTGGGTTCGGATTACGAAAAACAGACACTCACCAACTTGAGCCAGCTTGTAAACCAGTGTGAACCATATGGCATTCCGGTGATGGCCGTAACTGCGGTGGGCAAGGAGCTGGAAAAAAGGACCGGCAGGTATCTGGCGCTGAGCTCCAGAATCGCAGCTGAATTGGGGGCGAGGATTGTAAAAACCTATTATAGCCCGGACGATTTTGATAAGGTAGTCGAAGGGTGCCCCGTGCCGGTTGTCATTGCAGGCGGCCCGAAATGTGAGACAGAACTTGAGGTGTTTGAGTTTGTTTATGATGGAATTCAGAAAGGGGCGATAGGGGTAAATCTTGGAAGAAACGTCTGGCAGAATCGCCACCCCGTTCCTATGATGAGGGCCTTACACGCTGTTATTCATGACAATGCAACACCCGGAGAGGCCCAAGAACTCTACCATGACCTCAGCAAGAAGGCTTAGTGACCTGTAGACTATCCGAGACCCGCTGATTCACCAACCACATTGAGCAGGCTGTGTGCTATGCAATGCGCTATGTATTATAGTAACAGGGATGTAAGGCTTGAGGAGATTCCTGTACCTGAAATAGGCCCTGACGAGCTCCTGGTCAAAATGCATGCATGCGGCGTGTGTGGCAGTGACGTGCTGGAATGGTACCGCCTCAAGAAGGCGCCGCTGGTCCTCGGTCACGAGATGACAGGGGAGATAGCTGCTGCTGGGACGAACGTTACGGACTACTCATTGGGGGACCGGGTTTTTGTATCCCACCACGTTCCCTGTAATACCTGCCGCTATTGCCTGAACGGTCACCACACGGTATGTGACACCCTGAGAGCAACGAATTTCGATCCCGGAGGATTTGCCGAGTTCATCAGGGTTCCTAAGATCAATGTGGACCGAGGAGTCTACCTTTTGCCCGCTGAGATGACGTATGAGGAGGGGACCTTTATCGAGCCTTTGGCTTGTGTATTGAGAGGCCAAAGAATTGCTCGTTTAAAACCGGGCCAAACAGTTTTGATAATCGGAGGTGGGATATCGGGCTTGCTCCATCTCAAACTGGCACGAGCATTGGGAGCTGGCTCTGTGACCGTGGTTGATATACACGAAGGGCGGCTTGATTTTGCAAGGCGATTCGGGGCAAGAGCGTGTTTTCTGGCGCCCGACTTTATGCCTGAACGGTTAAGGGATGTCAACGAAGGGCGGCTGGCGGATCTCGTAATTGTTTCATCCGGTGCCGTAGGTGCATTTGATACGGCATGGCACTGCGCGGATAGAGGTGGAACAGTGCTGCTTTTTGCTCCCCCTCAGCCTGGTGTTGAACTGGCCCTTCCCGCATTTGACATCTGGAATGACGGAATAACCATTGCCACAGCCTATGCAGGCGCTCCCCTGGATATAACCCAAGCAATAGAGTTGATCAGATCACATAACCTCGTAGTAACCGACATGATAACTCACCGTTTCCGGCTGACTCAAGCGGGGCAAGCCTTCCGGCTTGTTGAGAAAGCTCAGGACTCGCTCAAAGTAATTATTGAGCCATAATCAGCCATTGCGCATCATGTTGCTGAAACACTCTTTAAGCTAGGAGGAGCGCGACAGACAGCTTGCTGGCACTGATCTTCTGACAGCCCTTTTGGAGTTTGTCTCAGTCTTTTTCTCGAACGTTCCCAATCGTTTCCAAAAGAAAGCAGCCTTTTACCCATAGCAAGCTCCATCGATATGGCTCCTTAACTCCCGATCCGATTTTCCTCCAACAGTACGGATCGCCGAATCTCACAATCTCTATCTATCCCTGTCATACTAACGCTTTCCGCTAGAGGTATTGAGCTTGACTCTGAGACCCACTCGATGCAATTGCCCGCAAAAATGAGTAGCGAAAGAAAGAAAAAATATGTTATTTTAACTAAATAAGGAAGAAGTAAGCTGTTTTTTCTTGTTTCAATTCAAACTTTCCTTTAGAGTGAAAGTTGTTTTCCATGAATAGCACAGTGTACGTTCGTCTTTATGAGGAGCTAAATGACTACCTTCCGGAAGAAAGAAGAAAAAGAACATTCAGCCTATCCCTTAAGGGGCCAACCACTGTTAAAGAAACAATGCGTGTGCTGGGAGTGCCGTCCGAGGAGGTTGATCTGGTTCTCGTAAACGGCGAATCTGTTCCGTTTGGCCACATCGTTCAAGGCGAAGACCGGATCAGCATATATCCCATTTTTGAATCCTTGGACATCAGCACGGTTACAAGGCTCAGGGATAGATCGTTGCTCGCCATAAAACTTGGCAAGGAGGCTAAGGACCTTTCAACTAAAAAGTCAACATTGAAAGGAGATGCAAATGGCCAGAAAAAAGATTGATGAAGCAATAAGGCAAAAGGTCACTAAGGCCCATGCACGTGGGCTTCCCATGAGGAAGATAGCCAGCGAATACGGAGTGAGCCTCTCGAGTGTCAGCAGAATCGTAAAAGAAGCGGGGGCACCAGCTCCTGTGAAAGAGGCACAGCTGGATAAGGAGCGAGAGGAGAGGAAAAAGCGGATAGCGCAAATCGAAAAAAGGATTGCAGAGCTCGAAGAGAAGATCCGCGAGTTAGAGTCCAAGAAGAAATAATGGCTGAGACCATAAAGAACCCAACTATCTTCATTCATGGGCAGGAGAGCAGCAGCAAAGGAACAAAAGGCCTCTTTTTCAGAGACCTCGCCCCGCAGATGATTATCCCCGATTTCGTAGGTGATCTATCGAACCGGATGTCAAGGCTCTATGAGATCCTCCGCGGCAAGAATGCCCTTACGATAATAGGCTCCTCTTTAGGAGGACTGATGGCTGGGCTTTATTCGTTTCAAAATCCTGACAAGGTCAAGAAGCTCATCCTACTGGCCCCGGCCCTTAATTTGCCGGAGTTCGAACCATATCTTTCGGAAACGCTCACGGTTCCCGTTTCCGTATTTCACGGAAAGAATGATGAGGTCATTTCCTGCCAAGCTGTAAAGGTTATCGCCGAAAGGGTATTTCCAGACTTGAGCTTCACCGTTCTTGATGATGACCATAGTCTCACCACGACATTTGCGAAAATTGACTGGCCTCAGCTCCTCTTCGAGTGAAGTTGCAGGCTCAACACCTGGCTCTCAACGAAAAAAATAGCCGCCCGCACCGAAAATGCGAACGGCCAAAAGAATGCGCTAATTCCAAGAGCCCTTTAGAACCCGATTAGCAGCCTAGGGCCCCTCTATGTACTCAAAAAGCAGAGTGACTTCACCTTCGGTCTGCTCTACTCCTCCAGCTCCACGTTCCAGTACAGGTAATCCCTCCACGATTGTGGCATGTGCCTGAACTGAAGGGTAATCTTCAGGATGGGAAGCCATTCGGGTCTGTTCGGTTTCCGAACCAATGCCATTGAGGCCTCCGATGGAATCCTGCCTCCCTTCTTTCTGTTGCAATCAATACAACAGGTGACGATATTCTCCCACTCCGTCTTCCCACCCCTTGCCCTTGGCAGCACATGATCCCAGGTAAGCTCGGGCGAAGGAAATTGTCTGCCGCAATACTGACACCTGTAATCATCCCTGATATAGATATTCTGTCTGCAAAACCTTACCGGCTTCCTTGGCCTCCTAACGAATCGCAGTAGCCGAACCACGGCGGGCAACTTGATTGCGAAACTTACGGAATGTATCTCCTTATTGTATTCCTCGAGCACCTCCACTTTGCCAAGGGTCAGCATAATGATCGCCCGCTTCCAGTTTATGACCTTGAGGGGCTCATACGTAATATTTAGAAGGAGTACCTGTTCCACCGCAATAAACCCAGTAAATCGACAAAGATCAAAGTGCCTTAATGAGCAATTTTGCCTTAGATTATTTACCCTGATCATGAGGTTCTGTCAATTATTTTGTGTAAAGATTGTTTTGTGTAAATTTCCTCCTCTCCAATTTTCTGAGGAAAAACAGATAATTGTAAACCTTTCATGCACAACAAGACGAATCGCCTAAGCCGGCTAGACCCACAAAATCTTCTCAAGTAACACAGAGGCAACGCCAAATCATCTCATCTCTTGTAGCAAACTATTACTCACCCTTTCTAGTACAAGGTTCTTGACAGTCCATTAATATTATTATAATTTTCAAGTGTTGCAGATTTCGCGATTCACTCCTTTGTCAGAAGGGATTTCTTGGCATCTATTCATCATATCGCATTCAAATCTTGAAGCTGGCTGACCAAGCCCTCCAATGACGTTGTGCGAAAAGCTCCTAACGATGAGCGATACCGGATCTAAAGCCGAGGTTCTGTGTGAACTATACGCCCGCAATAGCTTCATTGATTCATTATCTGGATTCTAACGATGCTGAATTCTATCTGAAGCTATCGTTGAACAACCAAACCGGCTCTGCTGCCAACCAAGCTCATTCTCCCCTCCTAGCTATAGATGAATCCGATCCGCTCGCCTCAATCTTTGAGGCTTCGGTTGTAAGCAATGCAGGGTCGAAAATCAAGAATGTGTTCCTTCTGATCCAGAAAGACGACTATCACGTACCAAAGGAGGGGATCTGGCCTGCAAACAACCGAGACGCTGAGCAAGCTTGGCAGAACCTGTTTTCTTTCCTGACAGCTTCTCCTGAGCATGATTCCATTATCATTCTAAGAGATCAAGTCGGTGATAACGGCAGGCTACTGCCGTGGCAATCCCTTTTCTACTGTAAACACCGGCAAGTATTTTTCCACTCATCATGCCCTCGGTGTGGTGCCTCGACTCAGATCTGCCAAGACGAAGATGTTCTGTCCAGGATGGGCCTCCAACCCTATTCCGGATCTCTCAAACGGTATTTATTTTGCCCTCATTGCCTTACCAACGAGGGCGAATCTGATTTCTACAGACATTCGCTCGATGGGTCCGATCCGGAAATTGTAAAAGGCCATGAGGATCTTATACGGGGATTCGCCCAACTGGCTCGCATTGAACCTACGCACACAAGCATTCCTTGTATCGGATGTGCGCATTTTCAAGAGTGCTATGAAACTCAAGAATTATCAACCACACGGATCGTGCCGGTGTGTTTCTACCCTTTTTTCATGATCGCCCTCGACGCCCCGTCGATTCACGTACATGAATTTCTACCCCTGCTGGCGGGCGCTAGTGTTAATGAAGTGGCGGATCGGCTTGAGGCAAACGGCCAGATGGGAAGATTGAGATTACTGAGGAGTTTCGAACAAGAAAATCCGCAAAAATCCTTATTTCTTTTTGATAAACAGGGAAACTCTTTCCTTGAATTGCTTTATCTGAAGCTCTCCTTGCTGGGAGATATGGCCCGAATCGTATTTTCCGGCCTTGACAGGTTCACTTACCATGATCTGAGCCTGTCCATGGATAAGTTCTGGGTCACAACAGCTGAACAGGGTAACATCCTGCCAGCTCTCTGGAGCTTTAAGTTAAATCTGATGGGCATCGGGGCTGATTCCACTCAATCGTTTCTAACGCACAAATCATCCCCGGCGTATGCCCTCTCCTTTCTCGGATTCAACTGGTTCTCCGTTCTGCTCGCCAACTCCATACAGGACTTCTCCAAGATCCATACGCAAATCGCCAGCGTTGTTGAAAGCCTTCCATCGGACTGCGATTTCGCCCGTGAATTAGCCGCAAGGATTCGTGACTTAGGTATCTCTTCTCCCGAAAACATATACTGGAGCCCGGATCAAAAGACCTTTGATCAAAGCTGTGAGGCCCTTTGGGCACGGTCCCTCGATCTGGGAGTGCTCCTGATCCAGGCCAGCATGAACGAGGCATCCCAGTTTTCCCAGACCACGTTCTGGCAAGAACATGAAGAACTCAGAACTGATATAAGCAAGGCCTTCTTTATCCCCGGAAGTGCGGGCGTCAGCCCATCTCCCAGTGATGACAATGATGCTATTCACCAGATACTCATGAATATAGCCGCAAAATGGAAAAGCAGGAGCGCATCAATTCCCTCTGGGGC
>CP070752.1:160256-164801 GCA_020348625.1 Deltaproteobacteria bacterium
AACACCGTGCCTCCTGTGTACTTCTGCTGGATGCTGTCCTGCAAATCCAACGCCTCGAAAATATCGTCGGTGAAGTTGACGGGGAGTTGCGTGGAATTGGTATAGAAGCATTCGCCGTCGGCCCCATTTCCTCCGGATAAAATGGCAGGGTAGCGATGCTTATCGATCTTGGCCAGACTGTATGAGGTTCCCTCGGCAGGAGTCGCTTCGAGGTTGTAGTTATTCCCCGTTTCGGCCTGAAAATCCAGCAGCAAGTCCCTCATGAAATCCACTGTTTTCAGGGCAAACGCCGACCCGTCTGCATCTCCAATGCTCGTGCCAAGGAAGTTCTGACAGGCCTCGTTCATGCCCACAAGCCCTATCGTTGAAAAATGATTCTTCCAGTACTCATTGAATCTCTGCTTAACGTTCCTCAGGTAATACTTCGTATACGGGTACAGACCCCCGTCCGTGAATCGCTCCAGAATCTTCCGCTTGGTCTCCAAACTCTCTTGCGCCAAGACCATAACCCTTTTGAGCCTGCTCAAGAAATCCGCTTCGCTGTTGCTCAGGTACCCGATCCTGGGCATATTAATGGTCACAACCCCGATAGAGCCGGTAAGCGGATTTGAACCAAACAGCCCTCCCCCGCGCTTTTCGAGCTGGCGATTGTCTATTCTCAGCCTGCAGCACATGCTTCTGGCATCCTCAGGGTTCATGTCCGAGTTCACGAAATTGGAGAAATAGGGCACCCCGTATTTTGCCGTCATCTCCCATAGATCTTCGATAACCGGATTATCCCAGGCGAATTCCCGTGTAATATTGTAGGTGGGTATGGGAAAGGTGAACACCCTTCCCCGCGCATCACCTTCTGCCATCACCTCGAGGAAGGCCTTGTTAAACAAGTTCATCTCGTTCTGAAATTCCCCGTAGGTAACATTTTGTGGCTCGCCTCCAATGATAACTGCCTGGTCTGCGTAGTATTCGGGAACCGTCAGGTCTAGCGTGACATTGGTGAAAGGGGTCTGGAATCCCACCCTTGTTGGAACGTTGATATTGAAGATGAACTCCTGTAATGCCTGTTTCACCCCCTTTTGGTTTAATCCATCGAATCGTATGAAGGGCGCCAGCAGGGTATCGAAATTGGAGAATGCCTGGGCACCGGCCGCCTCCCCCTGCAGGGTATAAAAGAAGTTGACTATCTGTCCTAATGCGCTCCTCAGATGATGGGCCGGCTTGCTCTCTACCTTCCCCCAAACCCCTCGGAAACCTTCAACCAGAAGATCAAATAAATCCCACCCAACACAATAGACGGAGAGGAGATTCAGATCATGAATGTGAAAATCGCCCTGAAGATGGGCCTCGCGGATTTCAGGGGTGTAGATCTCATTCAACCAGTAAACCTTGCTCAGTTCCGAGGAAACGTAGTTGTTCAATCCTTGGAGGGAAAAGGCCATATTGCTGTTCTCATTAACCCTCCAGTCCGTCCGGTTCAGGTACTGATCCACCAACTCCACGCTTGCGTTATTGGTAATCTCCCTTATTCTCGCGTGTTGATCTCGGTATATGATATAGGCCTTGGCGGTTTTTCGATACGTTGAGGAAAGCAAGACCTCCTCTACAATATCCTGAATCTCTTCTACCGTTGGGGTCTTCTCGCCCATGAGTTGTTCGGCAAGAGTCAGGACCCTGAGGGTAAGCCGTTTGGCGGCCTTATCTTCGAATTCCCCTGTCGCCTTGCCAGCTTTAGCAATGGCATTGGTGATCTTTTGGGCCTCAAAGGGCACTATGGAGCCGTCTCTTTTTTCTATTTCCGTAAACATGCTATCTTCTCTCCACTCCTTTGTCTATCCTGCACGGGTTCAGACACCTTCCACCATCAAGATACGAACGGGTTGAGGCAAAGAAATCTTATACAACATCGGCTCATATAGCAAAGGTATATCCTTGTCAGATAGGTTATTCGAGCGAGGCCACGTTTAGCACAGGTTGAGGACCGGTCTGCTCACCAGTGTTCGCATGAGTTTTCCACAAGATATTGTGTTAGACTATAATTGAGCTTCAATATAAAGTCAATAACCAAGCAGCGCTGAAAATTGCAGAAAGTGCACTTTTCTCGATTTTTTTTACATGCCGGTAGAGGAATCGAGCCCAAACAATCGAGAAAAGAATTTCCCTTGACTTTGAATACCCTTTGAATTACTAATCTACCAAGGTTTCAGGTGCTCCGAAGGAGCTTAATAGGGAACCCCGTGGAAGTCGGGGATGGGCCCGCCGCTGTAACCCCGCCCTTTTCTTTTTGAAAAGGGAACTCTTTTGGCCATTGTGTGCCACTGTTTCGATACGTCGGGATGGGAAGGCCGCTGGAAGGGCGGGGGAGTCAGAAGACCTGCCTGAATGTGAGGCGTAACCTTCGCGGACACGGTTAGCCTTTAGGCTTCGAGGATAAAAAAGGGAAATCCCCGGATCGATTCGAATCGGTCCGGGGATTTTTTTCTCCGGGCCTGGAAAACGAAACAAGGATTCAGGAAAGGAGTGTGTAGCTATGGGCAAGCGAATGGCAACAGTTTTGTTGGCAATGTTTTTTCTTTCAGTTCCCGTGATGAGCACTGTGTGCGCCCAGGAAGGTGAGCCGGAGGTAACCCTGGAAGAAGTAGTGGTTACGGCAACGAGGGCTGAACAGAGTATCGAAAAAGTGCCCGCAAATATCACGGTAATCGATGAAAAAGACATTAAGAATTCGAACGCAAGAAACGTGGTCGATCTCTTGCGTTCTGAGGAAGGGATCGTTGTGAGAGACCTTTTGGGCAATGGTAAAAGCTCAGAGGTTGATCTGCGGGGATTCGGCGAAACCGGCCCTTATAACACCTTGGTTTTGGTGGATGGGCGTCGCGTTAATGAAATCGACCTGAGCGGAGTGGATTGGACACAAATACCGCTGGACAACGTGGAGCGCGTAGAAATCGTGCGCGGGACCGGTACGGTCTTGTACGGTGACAATGCGGTCGGCGGAGTGGTCAACATCATTACGAAGATCCCGTCCGAAAAACCGAGCATCAATGGCAGCGCTGTTTCTGGCAGCTATTCGCGGCACAAGGAAGCAGGCTCCTTAAGCGCCGCAAGCGAAAGGATTGGGGCCTCCCTGTTCGCGAGCTATGATTCCAGCGATGGCTATAGGGATAACGGGGAATTCCGTACCAGGGATATAGGAGGAAAGCTCGTTTTTGACGCAACCGAAAGCATGAGCCTCAATCTCAGCGGTTCATATCACTCGGATGACTACGGTCTTGCAGGCGACCTGACGGAGATCGAAGTGGCTTCCGATCGAAGAGCCACGGCTGACCCACTGGATAACGGCAAGAGCAGGGATGGGTACCTCAAACTCGGATTCGATGTAGGTCTGGGAAAAGGCGGAAGTATTGTCACTGACGTTTCCTACCGAGAGCGACAAAACTGGGCTGAATTCCCCGATCCTGCATTTCCTTATATAACCGATAACGAGACGAGGACCTGGGCTCTCACGCCACGATACACATGGAGTGGAGAAATTTTACAGCGCGGAAACACCTTTACAGCCGGTGTGGACCTCTATTGGTCCGAGCAGGACTTGCAGGCGTTTTCAGGTTTTTTCACTCCAGTTGCTGTCCTGTCTGATATTGCCGCTATTGAGAGGGATTCCCTGGGATACTATATCTACGATGAGCACTCGGTGCTGGAGAATCTCATCCTCACCCTTGGGGCTCGGCGGGAACGAGTTCAATACGATCTCAAAAAGACGGATCTTACCGGCTTCCTCGCTCCCCTGGACGAGACGGTGACTGAGCGGGAAAATGCTTATGAGGCTGGTTTCACCTACCTCTATAATGCCAAGTCTTCTGTGTTTGTGCGTGCAAACAGAAGCGTACGATTTCCCCTCACTGATGAGGTGGTGATCTCTGATTACATCGGTATGATGATTCGGGTAAACACCGATCTGAAACCGCAAAAAGGCAAACACTGTGAAGTGGGAGTACGACATTTCTTTACCCCTGTAATCCGGGCAGATGTGACCCTCTTTCATGCTGAAATCAAGGATGAGATATTTCTGAATCGGTTCCCCTCCTTCAGCAACGAGAATCATCCAGAGACATTACACCAGGGCGTAGAGGTCGGGGCAAAGGCAGATCTTCTGAAAAAAATGACGATCTTCGGCAACTACACGTTTGAGAAGGCGACCTTTGAAAAAGATCCCTTCAAAGACAACGATATACCTGCCGTGCCCAGGCACAGGGCCAATCTGGGTTTTCGGGTCTACGGCATGGTTCCGGGGCTCACCTTCTCGGCTGACTACAACTACGTGGGCTCCAGTTACGCCATAAGCGACCAGGCAAACCAGTTCGAAAAACTAGACAGCTGGGCAACCATCAATGCCAGGATCTCTTACGCGTGGAATGCTCTCAAGGCATTCTTCGGCGTGAACAACATCACCAACGAAGAGTATTCCGAATATGCGGTGCTGCGGGGCGTTGGCTCCCCAACCGGAGTCAACTTCTACCCGGCACCGGAAAGGAATTGGCTGGCGGGAAT
>CP070752.1:164901-172891 GCA_020348625.1 Deltaproteobacteria bacterium
AGGGATAGACACCTCAGATCGTGAAGACCTGACGGATCTCTCTGTCTTTACTATCGACGGAGAACGCACCAAAGACTTCGATGATGCATTGAGCCTCCAGCCCATTGATGAGGGCTGGAGGCTTGGTGTGCACATTACCGATCTAGCGCCTTTTATTGACATCGACGGGCACCTGGACAGGGAGGCCTCAATAAGGGCAAGCTCCATATACCTCCCCGCTCAGCAGGTTCCCATGTTCCCCTCTTCCCTCTCGAACGATACTCTGAGCCTGATCAAGGGTTGTGATCGGCTGGCCATCTCCCTTTTAGCGGATTTCGATCAAGAGTGGAACCTCGGGAACTATCGATTTGTGCCGTCAATCGTGCGCGTTCAGGACCAGCTCACCTATGACCAAGTGGATGCATCCTACGATCACGATGCCGTTTTCTCAGCCCTCCATCACTTGGGCCAGGCGCTCCGACAAAGGAGGATTGAATCAGGCGCTCTCGTCATCCCCTTGCCCGAAATCCATTTCGATTTTGAAAACAATTCCGGTGTTCAGTTGAGACTCGTCGAGCAAGACACCCCTGCAAGAACAATTGTTGCGGAATGCATGATTCTCTATAACCGTTTGGTTGCAAAACTGGCATCGGAGACGCAACTTCCCCTCCTTTACAGGGGCCAAGAACCACCTCAAGAATGGTTATTCATTGACGAGTTCAACTATACCTACTACGTGTTTCAACAGAGGCGCAAGCTCCAACCCCTTGTCATCGACACCACTTCACAACCTCATAGCGGTTTGGGGGTCGACGTTTACACGCAGGCTACATCCCCCTTGAGAAGGTATTCGGACCTTCTCGCACAGCGTCAGATGCATGCCGCCTTGCTTGAGCAAAGCCCACCCTATTCCGAAACACAGCTGAAGGAATTGAACCTGGTGATCCAGCAGACATTGCGAGATATTGAGGCAATGAAAAGGAAGCAGATCCGGTATTGGACATTGAAGCACCTCGCTAAACGAATCAATGAGCGCTTTTCGGCCCTAATCTTCCAGAGATTGAGAAGCAAGTATTTGGTAATACTCCCAGATTTTCTTCTCGTGGGCGAGCTTCCGATTACGGGCGGCCTTGAGTTTTCTCCAGGGGAAGAAATAGAGGTTGTCGTGAAAAGATCCGATCCCTGGGATGACCTGCTCGTTCTCGAGCTCTCACGTTAGGCAGCAGCCCTCCTCACACCTCAACCGTCTTGGTAAAGATCACCGTGCCCTGATCATCGTAGACCAGGATCTTTAAGATGAGCGGCTCCTGCAAGGGACCGGCGAGGGCGTACCTGCTTGTGACCGTCTTGAAGCGCTTGATGTTAAAGCGCTGGCCCCGTTTGAAGTCAACAGGAAGGCCCTCGTTGAGGGGACTGGAGGGGTGGATGAGCATCTCATCGTGATCAGAGCCCTTGAGCTGTGCCAACACGAAGATATGGCCGCTGATGGGGGTATCTTTCTGGGTGTTGATGATATTGAAGGTGACGGTGAGAACGCGCTCCTCGTGCGTCACGGTGAGCTGGCTGATATCCACCAGCTCGGGAAAGGAGGGCTCCGGCACCACGGTGTCCTTTTGGGCAACAGCCAGTTGCTCTTCCCGCTTCTCGGTGATGTACGCCTCCAAGAGGGCAATCTGGTAGTTCGCCCGCTCAAGTTGCTTGTGGGCGGCATCCAGGGAGCGGGTAAGCTCTGCCTCGTGCGCCCGATTTATCTCCTGGCCGCGGGTGAACTCGAAGTGCTGATAGATCAGCACGAGGGTTATGAGGATATAGCAGCACAGAAACACCCCGGCCACTATGAGCACCGGGGCCGATACCTTGCCGGTCCACACCGTGCCGGTGCGCTTCAAGATCATGATGGTGAGCGGTTCTCGTTTGGAGGTGTGGCCCTTTAGTTTCCGTTTGCCTGTGCTGTCTGCAGCCATGTTTCTCCTCGGATCTTCCACCTCTCCCCTCGTTTCACCAGGTGCATGCTCTTTCTGCCCCAGTCGCGCTAGTGATCGGAGCGGTAGTCCTGATCAAATCTCACCAGTGCCTCTCAAAAAATTCGTCAACGATCTTCCATTCCGGGCTCCTTTGGTGCAGGTAAAGCCGCTTCTCTCCAAAGCTATGGAGTTCATCTGCCCGGTAAGTCTGATCAAACTTGGCAAGGACGATTCCGCCTTCCCTTAAGATCTGAAGGTTTTCTATGGATATTTCCACCGCACCATAGTGTTGACTCAGTCTCTTCTTATGAGCTCGCCACTGCAACCGGCTTTTTCCTTGTCCGGTAAAATCCTTAGCATAGAAGGACATATAGCGATCGATGTGACCTCCTTTCCAGGCATTGGCCCAATGGTCAATAAAAGACTTCAGCTGCACCCTCTCTCTGAGGAGCTGTTCTTTCTCAACCAAGTTGACTTCTTGCGTTATGATGACCGGCGTATGTCTTTTGCTGACATATCCTGCAAGGTCTCTAATATCCTCATTGGCAAAGACAATACACCCGTTGGTGTCACGAGGTTTGAGGGCCTCATTCGTTCCATGAATCCATATCCCATATCCTTTTCTCCCCAGTTTCCGATCCCGCACGTTAGGATAGTCAAGCGGAAATGCACGGTCCCCGTAAATAGGGGTCAGGTCTTTTCTCAGAAATGAATTGGTGATGAAATAGATGCCTTCCGGTGTCTTCTTATCATTGTTCTTTGTCTTAGGTCCCCTATTTTCCCCTGTGGAGCAAGGGTAGACCCTGAGGGGGCTATCAAGATTTTGCACATCGTACAGGTAGGCCTTCTGATGGGCCTTTTCCACCAAGAGGATGTAACCTTTGTTCTGAGGGGAGAAGTAGATGAGTGAATCCGGTACAAATTCATCTGTTTCCGGCCCCAAAGGTACAGGCCCTGCCGTAACGACCCCAGCTGTATATAAGAGGGCGAGGAAAAACAGAAGTAGCTTGATAACTGGGCGAGCTACCCCAAGAGACAAACCCCTGTGTACTGCTACAAATCCCATTTCAGCGAAGTAGAGCCAGATGGGCTCGTGAGGATCAATTCCAATGAATGAGAGGCCTCAGGCAGGCCGTTCCTTTTAAACCTGAAAACGTAGAGCGTTGTCCATGGACTTACATAGGGCAAAAAGGATTCGGACATTGCCCGGTATCTACCAATCTCCCTGGATAATGTCCTTTGTTTCTTGACCTTTCTGATCTCTAGCGGTTCGAGCCTGAATCGCCCGTCCTTGATGAGATACACCCTCCAGAGAGATCCCGTTTCTGCAAAATCATCCCATTCTTTCTCCGGCGTATATATTGCCACCAAGAATCCATCATAGTCGTTGGCTGCGCTCATCTGATCGTCAAGCATCTTTTGGTTCTCTTCGGGCGTTTGCATATACAGCCGCCCATATTCCTTTGCAAAAGCCCGCCTGAACTCTTCGGACTGATAGGTGGCCGTAATGAGCAGTTCTGTGCCCAGGCCTTTGTGGATCGAACCCTTCCGGGTCCACTTATCCAGCATTGCCCGGTAATCGGGAGATGTGTATTCCGTGTCAGAAAGCTGACTGTATATCCTCTTGGATGGGGTACAGGTCAGCAAAATAGGCAGAAGCAAGACAAGGCAACAGACGCGATAAACAAAACGGATGCGGTTGTTACTGAAATACCCTGGCAAAGATCTCCTCCACGTGTCTCAAATGGTAGCCCATTGAAAATATCTCCTCTACTTGATTCTTGTCAAGGTACTTCTGGATATCGGGGTCAGCTGTTAACAGTTCTTTGAAGCCTTCTTGAGCCTGCCATGCCTTGAGAGCGACCCTCTGCACCAGTGAGTACGCATCTTGACGTTCACACCCCTTGGCTATAAGGGCCAGCAATACCTGCTGTGAAAAGATGAGACCTCTGGATTTTTCAAGGTTCTGCACCATCGTTTCCTTGTTGACTCCCAGATTCTTTATCATACGGGTTAGTCGGTTCAGCATGTAATCGATGAGGATGGTGCTGTCTGGCGCAATGACCCGTTCCACGGAGGAATGGCTAATATCCCGCTCGTGCCAGAGCGCCATATTCTCCAAGGCGGCAAGGCAATTGGACCGCACCAGTCGAGCAAGTCCGGAGAGATTTTCCGATCCAACGGGGTTCTTCTTATGGGGCATGGCGCTGGAGCCCTTCTGGCCAGGGGCAAAGGCCTCCTCTACCTCTTGGACTTCCGTCCTCTGGAGATGTCTGATCTCTACGGCAATCTTTTCAATGGATCCAGCAAGGATGGCGAGGGCAGTGAAGTACTGCGCGTGCCGGTCTCTCTGGATAATTTGAGTAGAGATCGGTGCCGGCTTCAGGCCTAACCTCTTGCAGGCATGGGCCTCAACCTCAGGCGGGGTATTTGCGAAGGTCCCCACCGCTCCCGAGATCTTGCCATAGCTTATCACGTCCAAGGCCTGCTCGAGCCTGGCTAGATTCCGCTTCATCTCGCTGTACCATACCGCGAGCTTCAGGCCGAAGGTGATCGGTTCTGCGTGGATACCATGGGAACGGCCGATCATGACCGTATCCTTATGTTCATAAGCCCTCTCCTGAAGAACGGTGAGAAGGCCCTGAAGATCCCCTATGATTATCTCCATGGCCTCCTTGAGTTGCAGTGCAAGTGCTGTATCCAGGATATCTGATGAGGTAAGGCCGAGGTGAATAAACCGGGCATCAGGTCCCACGTATTCCTCGACATTCGTCAAGAAAGCAATAACATCATGTTTCACCGTTTCCTCGATCTCTTGAATCCGATCAACCGAGAAATTTGCCTTATTCTTGATGGTATCAAGGGACTCCTGCGGCATCATGCCCTGCTCGACCATGCCCTCACATACTGCTATTTCAACCTGGAGCCAGGTGGCGTATCGCTTGTGGGGTTCCCATATCGCACCCATCCTTGGAAGCGTATACCGTTCAATCATGAAAGCACCTCTCTTACAGTAATCACCATCCTCCGTATAAGTCAATTTGCCGATGAAATCAAGGCATTTGACGTGTGAAAGCGCCTGGATCGCCTTTCTTGCCGTAAGATCATTTCGATGGATTCCAAACCCTATCCTTCTCTATGATATGCAGCACGTTCCATCCCCTCTGCTCAAGGGTTGAGGCAATGATGCGCCGGTGACACTTCCAGGCGAATCGCTCCGCGCACATGAATGCCGTGCAACCCTTCTGTGCGATTTCCTCCAGCCTGCATATCCCTTCTTGATACGCTTCGGTTTGCGTATAGGTCTGATAGCCGCCCTTTCGAAATCCACCGAGTTCTTTTCCCAAATAGACGTACCCTATAGCAACTTCACTCAGCAGCATGGCCAGATTCTCTCTGTTAAAATGCTCGAACCTGCTCTGGGGAAAGCTCCTCACGTCTACCACGGTTGTAAGGTGATAGTGACGCAGCAGCTCGATGAAATCCTCCTTGGTCCGCGTACTCGTTCCCACGGTATAGATGATAGGCGCAGTCAACCTCGAGACACCCCCCCTCCAAACGCCGGTCATCTCGCGGCCTGTATCATACGTTGTTGCACCAAAGAAGATCCAAGGCCTTCAATGATCGGTAGACCGGCATATGGGTACACAGGCATGGACTATTTCCGTAAGGAGCTACAATATCCATTATGAAGAAAAGGGCAAGAACAAGCAAGTTCATGAGCCAGCTTTTCCATTACAGTCCCGTGAGCATAGCCCTTTCTCCAGAGGGCCTTATGCTGATCGTTGAGCTCGTCAAGGCCGAATCACACGAATTTTGACTGATTGTTTTCACTCGTCACCTCTCGTGTTCAGTTTGGCGGCAAGTCAACAAACTCCAGCACGGAAGACTTTTGCTTGCAATCGCTCTTGCTCAGCTCTTACCATGAAAGTAGAGGGTAACAATCTGCCTAGCTTCGCTTAAGGGACCGAGCTTTTGGCTCTATGGAAATAGGCGTCGGACCCCGAATTGCCTAATTGACCCCGGTTTGTTTGAAAGGAGGTGGTTTTGTTGGCGAAGAGAATTCTGGTGCTTCTTATCCTTCTCATGGCACTTCTTATCTCGAATTGCAAGACGCTCAACCCTGACTATGTGCCTATTGATCCTTCAGAAGGAGTCTACGATCGTCGTTGATGATTCCTGTAGATATTGGAAGCTATACGACATAACTGCTTTAAAGAAATACTGATTTTCTCGTGAGGCTCTGACATTTGCAGGTCTTAAGCGCCGACCCCGGCCCGAACCATGGGATGCAGTATTGCCTCACCACTTCGGGCTGGCGCTTGCCGCGAACACCACGCGCCGTACTCGTTACATGAAATCATACCTCCGCCCAAAAGTTGTTGATCACACCTGAGCCCAGAGGCTATAAAGAGACCGCCTGGGTAAGGTGAGGTCCTGATGATACGTATCAGACCCGGTGTATTTTGTTCAGGTTCGTTCAGTCAAGTTCTAGACGCACAATCTCACTGCGGAGGGAGAAATGATTAATCACTTGCGCGACAAAGGCAGGCTGGGACACGCGGATCCATACCCGATGCACGTTCTCAAACGGGTTCACCGGCCCACTACTCTCATTTACGACGAAAAGGTGCAGCGCGTGGACGAGCGGGAAAGCGGGTTCATGCGTGCCGGCCGTGGGGATTTCGGCCCCCACCTCAAAAAGGAATACTTTCGATTTGTGCAAAAACACCCCTTATCCAACGCCCTCGTAAAGATGGGTTTCCATTTACGAAAGGTGGTAGACGGGGAGGTGGCCCATAAGCTCGCGCCCATCCCTGATGATCCAGATTGGATGGCGGGGCATATCAAGGAAACCGCCTATTTCCTGAGAGCGGACATGGTGGGTATTTGCGAGTTGCCTCCGTATGCCGTTTACACTTACGGCGCCTGGCACGGGGGAGAGAAGATAGAGCTCAACCACAAATACGCCATTGCCATCCTCGTGGACCAGGATACCCGCACGGAGGCGGCCTTTAATGGCCGCGATTGGATCAGCAATTCCATGAGTTTCATGGCATACACCACCACGGGTTTTATTGCCTGTATTCTGGCTGACTACATCCGCCAGCTCGGATATCGGGCCAGGGCTCACCATGCGCTTAATTATCAGGTCGTGGTTCCGCCCATCCTCTTGTGGGCCGGTTTGGGGGAGATGTGCCGCATCGGGGATATCGTGCTCAACCCCTTCTTGGGGCCTCGGTTCAAGGCGGCAGTGGTAACCACCGACCTTCCCATGGCAGTTGACAAGCCCATCGACTTTGGTCTTCAGGATTTTTGCGCCAAGTGCGGCAAATGCGCCCGGGAATGCCCTGCTGGGGCGATCAGCCCAGGCGACAAGGTTATTCACAACGGTTATGAAAAATGGCCGAATGATGTGGAAAAGTGCACCGGCATGAGGGTCGGTAACAAGCAGGGTTCCGGCTGCGGCACTTGCATTAAGGCCTGCCCCTGGAGCAAGCCTTATACGCCCTTTCATCGGGCAGTCAACTGGACCATGCGGCACGTACCTCCTCTGCGGCGATTGGGCGTATGGGGTGATGACCTAATGGGCTACGGAAGGCCCGACCCGAAACGCAAATGGTGGCTGGATCTCGAGGATGTCAACGGGCAATTACGGGCGGTCAAGCCCGACCAGGGGCTCACCCAGAACCGGGGAGGGATAGAGAAAAGAAGCTAAAGTGAGTGTTTCGCCCGGTCACGTCCGGCAAGATGCGGTTATGAGATGCTCCTCACCAACTCATACTGCTCTGGCGTTCTGGCAAAGATTCCAACATTCCCCAATCTCACGTTCTTAAGCCCTGTTTCTTTCACCCGCGTGTAGGCCTCGATCATCTGGTTCAGATTTGGAGGGGGAACATGGGTGAGCTGATATTCGGGAAAAAAGGCGAGAATTGTGTATGGGATCTGAGAACCCACCTCAACGAGAATCCGGGCTATTCTTTCCAGCTGGTCTGTTTCAACCCAGCCGGGGATGAAAAGGGAGAGCACCTCGAGAACAAACCCTC
>CP070752.1:172991-176359 GCA_020348625.1 Deltaproteobacteria bacterium
AAGGTGGGTACGGAGCGTGGAACTACTGCCCCTATTGTGGTGCACCTATGGGTCCGGAAATGACGGGGCCAGGCTACGGGAGAGGATACGGCATGATGGGTCCAGGCTATGGCATGGGACCAGGCATGATGGGGCCGGGGTACGGTAGAGGTCCTGGTATGATGGGTCCTGGCTATGGGTCTCCGTATGGCCAACCCTACGGACCCCCGTATCAACAGCAGCGGGAGCCTATGAAAGAGAAAGACGCCCGGCAAATCGTTGAGAACTACCTTCGATCTACAAGAAACCCCAACCTGAAGCTGGGAAAAATCATCGATAAGGACACCTACTTTGAGGCCGAGATCCTCACCAAGGAGGATTCTCTCGCCGACAAAGTCGCCGTTGATAAGCGGACCGGCTGGATGCAGTCAATCTATTAACATAAGGGGGTACCTCAAAGATCACCAACCTGCGAGGTGCCTCCACACAAAGGAGGAGGATAGGAGATGAATTTCGCGCTTACAACCCTAAGGGAGCTCGCAACACAGTGGCGCGGGTATGAATGGGGCCATGGCCCCGGCATGATGGGTGGGGCATATGGCATGGGATGGTTCGGAGGCATTATAATGATCGCCTTCTGGATTGCCGTTATCGTTGGGATTGTCTTGCTGATCCGGTGGCTGATCATATCGACAAAAACGACAAGCCACGGCCCGGGTTCCGGAGAATCTGCCCTTGAGATCCTCAAAAAACGCTACGCTCGAGGCGAGATCGACAAGCAGGAATTCGAGGAAAAGAAGCGGGATCTGACGTAGCGTATCAAGTTTATTAGAAGGAGAAATGAAGGTGAACGTCAGTAGAAGGACATTTCTGAAGACAACCTTAACAGCTGCGCTGGCCAGCGGCCTTCCTTTAGTTCCACAATGGGTTGCCCGGGCCGCGGCCAACAGAAGGCTGAGGGAATTCCGCCTCTCGGCCTCGCCTGCCACGGTGAACCTCGGTCTGGGCTCGGATTTTACGGCGTGGACCTATAACGGAGGGGTTCCGGGACCGGAGATACGAGTGCGAGAGGGAGAAACCATACGGGTCGTACTCAAGAATTTTCTCCCTGAGCCAACTACCATACACTGGCACGGAGTGCCTGTTCCCTATCTCATGGATGGAGTTCCTGAAGTGACCCAAAAGGCGGTGAGCCCGGGAGAAAGCTTCGTGTATGAGTTTGAGGCGACACCTGCGGGCACCTATATCTACCACTCCCATGTCAACTATCAGCTGGACCAAGGCCTGTATGGTGCTTTGATCATCGAGCCCTCCCATGAGCCCAACCCCTATGATCGCGAGTACACACTGGTGTTGGAAGATTGGGTCATGAGGGATGGAGGAGGTGTTGCCGCCACACAGCGGCGCCCGCCCATGGGCATGATGATGCGCGGTATGGGAAGAGGGAGAGGAGGCTTTAGGAGGGGAGGCGAACCGCTTTTGGAACCCGTTTATGACGGGTATGCCGTAAACGGCAGGGTATATCCTGAGGCGGAGTCCCTCACCGTAGAAGCAGGTGAGCGGGTAAAACTGAGGCTCCTCAATGCATCATCCGCTACACTATATGAGCTTGCACTGGCAGGCCACACCCTTACTATTACCCACGTGGATGCCAATCCTATTAAGCCTGTAAACACAGATGTTATTCGTATAGGCATGGGGGAGCGCTACGATGTGGAGTTCGTGGCGGATAATCCCGGCGCCTGGTTCTTGGCAGCCCGGGAGCGGGGATTCGGCGAGGGGGCACTTCGGGTCCCAATTATCTATAAGGGAGTGAGCAGCAAGGAGGCGGCTCCGCCTGTATTCCACCGTGCGATGCGGTTCGCCTCTTATTGGGATTTTCAGGCACTCCATCCGATGGATTTGCCAGGTGCAGGGTCGCTTCAGCGGTTCTATTCGCAAATGTTGAGCGGAGGTATGCACTCACCCTACTGGACGATTAATGGGTATGTCTACCCGAATTCAGAGCGTCTCGCTGTTGGGAACGGAGAACGGGTGCGGATCAGCTACGGGAATCGAAGCATGATGCCACATCCCATGCACCTGCACGGGCATTTCTTTAAGCTGATAAATCCAGCCCTACAGCCGGAGCAATGGATCCTTAAGGATACCATCATCGTAGACCCGATGCAGCGCATTGACATCGAGTTCTTGGCCGATAACCCGGGCAACTGGTTTCACCACTGCCATAACCTCTACCACATGGAGGCGGGAATGGCGAACGTGGTGGTCTATAGCTCGGGGTGAATCGAAAAAATCAGACCCACGGGCGCTTCTGGAGCCCCTGATGGGACTTTACTTGACAAGAACAGGAAATTGATACTAATAAACTGAAGGCCATTCATTCCTTCTGGCCCTTCAAAACGCAACAACGTCAATTCCAAGCTTCAGGAGAGAGCCATGATAAGAGGTCCCCTGAAGATGCCGATGCAAAACCTCCAAGGATTTGCCCTTCATCCTTGGAGGTTTACTTATTGAAGGTAGGATAAATCTAATCCCTCGTGCGTCCTGCAGAAAAGGCCGCAGATCTTTGCGGATTACCTCTTTTCTCGCTGTTTCGCCGTATGTAGTAGCCACCCGGTTTTTGTTGACTGTGCGTACAGTAGAGGGGTTTTTCCAGTGCAATTGCACGCCGCAAACCGTTGCATGATAGCTTAATTGTCAGCTGTGCCATCCTTAATCAATGACTACGCCCATAGGACGTAGTATGAGGAAGGCCCCTTAAAGGGGCCAGGTTATTCAAAATCTGGCAAATTCAATTGCATGTGTCTTTCTTGCTCAAGTTTCTCTTGGTTCTTTACATATTCACGGATTTCGGCTTCATCTAAACCTATGGTGCTCACACAGTATCCTGGAGCCCAAAAGTGCATGCCGGTAAATTGACGTTTATGTCTCATGATCTCCCGGTGAATTTTTATGGCACTTTTACCTTTGATGTAGCCAACAGCCATCGCAATACTAAATTTCGGTGGAAAGCTTAAACACATATGGATATGGTCGGGCATTGCATGCCCTTCCAAGATTTCTATGCCCTTATATTGACAGAGTTCCTGAAATATATCACCAATGCGCTTTCTCACTCGACCGTAGAGTTTTTTCTTGCGGTATTTGGGGATAAAGACAATATGATACTTGCATTCCCATTTCACATGAGCCATACTTTGCCAATCCTTCATAGCGTCCTCCTTTCTAGTTGCCCCTTTGAGGGCCTTCCTCAGGAGGACGCTTTTATTTTATGTCGCCGGAATGGCAAAGCCTTTTCAAGTCTCACTGCCAAAGGCCGTGGTTTACTTTAGAAATTATTTGTAAAAGGCTGCGAAAAACCAAATAACTATTTGTAATTACTTGGT
>CP070752.1:176459-188804 GCA_020348625.1 Deltaproteobacteria bacterium
GGTTAATCCCGTCTTGGCTATGTGGATACCTGACATGGTGTTGGGTGTTGCCACCATTAGCCTCATCTGGTGGGCGGCGCGGCATTCATGATCGCCACCGGATATTGTCTGCAAGCGCTGGGAAACGGCAACGTAAAACGGAATCGACTATTGCTCTAAATCGACAGAACTATATTCAGCATATATTCAGCTATACCTGCATCTATTGAGGAATATGGATGTCTTTTTCTGACACCGAAGAAGCCCATGCTGTTATGCTCGCTTATGATGCAAATGGAGGCGGGCGTGCTGCTTTAAAGGTGACTCCCACTTCTTTAAATCTATAGTGCTTAGGTGGGAGCAGGCGCCCGCCTGGATCATCGGGAAAGAGCAGGCTCAAAGCGCCTGCCCAGTTCGGCGCAAAAAAAGATATCCGTATCCCTCATTGATACTAGCCCAAGAAGAACACATGCCTATCACTGTTTTGCGGAGTCAAGGCAATAATCGAATATCTTTAAAGAACAATGATCGGTCTAGCGCCAGCTTTCAAGTACCCTCTGAGCCTCCTGCTGGGCATGATGAAGCTCCTCTTCCACGTGGCGGCACAGGGCGTCCATTTCATCGGGATTGGCTTTCTCGGAAAAATAGAGTGGTTCGGTAAGGTAAATTACCTGTCGCGAGAAGGGTAGGGGCAGATAGACCTTATTCCACGTCTTTTTGAAGACGAATTTTCGCGAGGCGGCAACGCCCATCGGAAAAAGCGGCGCGCCTGTCTTTTGCGCCAACCTCACAATACCCGGCTTGCACACACCTCTGGGCCCGCGCGGCCCGTCAACCGCTAGGGCGGTGTTGTGTCCGGCTCGCACCTCCTTCAGGAGTGCCAAGAGGCCCCCCACCGCCCCACGACTTGATGAGCCACGGGTAACACGATAGCCAAGCGCGCGAGCTGCCGTGGCCATGATCTCACCGTCCTTGGAATGGCTTACAAGGAGGCTAATCCCCCGGTTGGAAAAGCAGGGCAGGTGCACCAACTCATCACCGTGCCAGTGTGCAAAGAGGGAGACTGGGAACTGTTTGGATCGGTCAAAGCCGATGATCTTTGTCCGAACCAGGCGTGACAAGAACCACAGAAAGCGAGCTGCCCACACGGGCCAGTGGCTGTTAAACCACGTCTTACGAAAAAGGACCATCACTAGTCGAATTCTTAAGGTACCAGGAGTTTCTGGCCCGGGTAGATAGCCTGATTCGGCGAAATATTGTTAAGGCGACAGAGCTCTTTCACGGAAATTCCGTATTGCTTTGCGATCCGGTACAAGGTTTCACCGCGACGGACGTTGTGATACCGCTCTTTTTCGGCAGACACCGGTTTCTCTGCAGCAGTTCCTGGCGCTGTAGCCTTAACCTTGGCAGGAGCCGTTGGTTTTCCTGGTTCAACCCCACCGAGCTTTTTGGCAATCTCATCCACTCGCTCTGTCAGGGATCTGCCGGATCTATCCAGATCCAAGATCAACTGCTGCAATTCTGCTTCCTGGTTTTCGAGAAAGGCGATTCTCGACTCCAACCCCTGGAGATGTGCCAGTCTCCTCTCAACGAGGTCGAGTTTGGTCTGAAGAGGGGCCAAGTCCCCTTGGGAGAGACCACCACCCCCAAAGAACACGGTTATGAGGACAACGAGAACGACGATGCCGATGACCCCAAGAATAATGGATTTCTTTGAAAGCCGAATATCGCCTGATCCCCTGTGTGATTCGCTTCTACGGGACTTGGATGTATACCCTAGGTCATCGTTGATCTCTCGCATGAACTCCTGGATTTCTTCATCCTGGTCTTCAACCATTGCTCCCTCCTTTTAAGAGGCTCGGTTTTCGGTTAGGCATTTCATAATACATTATAGACAAAAACACCAATTACATCAAGGCTTGCATTGAGAGTTTCTTGATTCTGGCGAGATTACACGCCAGCGATCTTGTTTGGACAGGCCGGGGCCAGGGGAAACACGGGGCTGCCCTTGAGGCAGTTCTGCACGACCGGGGTAGATTCGATTCAGTAAGCGAAACCCACAGATAACCGTGTTCAAAGAAAGAGGCACGCTCCATAGGCCTGCCTTTTCACTGGAGGACTCTTAGCAAAGCGGGCTAAAACTCGATCATGTCGAAACGCGTCAAGGTGCTGCTGCGTCTGGTACCGGGTGCGTTAAGCAAATGCCAGGCCGTGTATTGCTCTGCATACAGGTTTCCGGCCGACATACCGTCCACTGGGACAATCACCTTGTATCCCCGCATAGCTGCACCGGTTGCAGTATGCAGTACTGCTCCTTCGGCCGTGGTGCCGGCGATGATAACCGCCTTTATGCCTTTTTCCCGCAGGATCTTGTCCAAATCGGTTTTGAAGAACTTATCCACGCTCGACTGCACGATGGGTTCATCCGCGTTGGGTGTAACCTCAGGCAAGATGGTCTCCTTGGTTCCCCTCCCGGTTAAGCTATAGACGACAGGCATCCCCTTTGCCCGGGCCTGTTGCAGAAAGCCTTGGATCTTGGGAACTGACTCGATGCACCGGGGCCTCCTATCGGGGTTGCAGGTTAACTGTTCGATATCCAAGATCAGAAAAGCTGTTTCTTGGGGGTTTACCTGAACCGGTTTAAGCGCTACCGGGGGCGGCGCCTGCACCTTTGACCATTGCTCAACAATGGTCGCTCCTCCTTGGCCCATGGCTGACGTGGGGAACACTAAGAGCAGCGCTACAAGACCAATCAATCCCATTGAACAAAAAGCCCCGATCTTATGAGAATTTTCTCGTGTGCTCATGGATGCTCCATTACCCTTTCTTGAGTTTCTCGATGAACTCCTCTACCTCCTCAGCGCCTTCGGCGTAAAACTTCTCCTCATCTGGCTCGAGGTATCGCAAAAGCCTGAGGAACTCACCCGCGTGAACCCGTTCCTCGTCGGCTATGTCTTTAAGAACATCTATAGCCAGCCGGTCTTTAATCGATTCGGCCAGCTGCATGTAAAGCTGAACTGCTTCATATTCTGCGGCAACCATGAACCCATGCTCACACAAAGGTGAAATCACGGGGATAAAAGCACAATACCACCCATTTACCCATGTATTCGGAGAGTTTTACCGAGATGAATTTCCCCTTGTGGTACGCTGGTGCCGTGAAATCGGGCGCCTTTTTTCCAACCTTTATCATAGGACTTACCTTCTTTAATAACGTTTCAGGCTCGGATTCCTCTATTATGACTGCCTCCCCAACAGGACCTCCTGTTGGTCTTGCACAGCCAATCTTTAATTCCTCCGCCATATGCACCTCCTATGACTAGTCGGTAATGTTATTTTCTTATAAGCCCTCGCGAGGAATTTTGGATGAAAACCATGGAGCTTGCTCTCTTGCTAAGCATGAATTTAATCGCGGACGCAGTCCTCATCTCGAAGTTCTTTTTGATGCCTATATTTCCAGGATCATACCAGATTAAACCGGCAACTTCCTGGGCAAGATCTAAAGGGCTGAAAGTATGTCTGGTATCAGTCTAAAGAGGCTAAACCAATCAAGTCAAGTGAAATCGGCGGGTTCCTTTCCTACCGCAGCAAAGGGATCCTCGCCTGCCGGAAAGAGATTGGAAGGGACTCATAGAAAAAGACGTTTTCAAGATGATTCCGCCTAATAAACCCCCCAGAGCTGCTGGGTGGATAGCCATTCCTCACGTGTGCTTCTCTATTTTAAGGATTTCTGAAACCTTGTGCTCTAGGAGTTTGACTTCATCCACCATCATCTGCAGATACTTTTTGTTCGGATCGTTATCGGGCGCTCTTTCATAGACTCTCCGGGCAAAACCGCCCACAACGGTTATGGAATTCCTGAGTTCATGGGCAACCCTGTTTGCCATTGTGCCAAGGGCGGCAAGTCTTTCAGCCTCAACCAGTTTCTCGCTTTGCTCCTGCAATTCCCGAGTTCTTTCTTGAACCTTTCTCTCGAGCTCTTGGCTGAACTCGGATAGGGAGTCGTGGGCCCTGCGTAATTCCTCCTCTGCCTTCTTACGCTCGGTTTCATCGCTGTAAACCGCAACCACCTCCCCGGAAGGCAGTTTATAGACAAAATTGTCTCTCCATCCGACAATCCTTTCGTCCTTGTATAGCGAGATAGGGTGGTGCTCGGGTTTTCCGGTTGACCATACCCTCTGCAAGACTTGGAAGAAGCCAAATTCCTTCACCCCGGGAAACACCTCTAGGATGCTTTTGCCGATGACCTCCTTTCTCTTGATCTTGTCAATTTTCTCAGCAGATCTATTGAAATCTAGGAATATGAAGTCTTTGCCATTATTGACGGCCCTGTATACGGCGATCCCGTTTTTTGTGTAAGCAAATACCCCCTTGTATCTGGCATCGCTATCACCCAGCACCTCTTTCATCCGATTAAGCTCAGAAGATTTCCTTTCTAACTCTTTGACTCTTTTGGTCAATTCCCCGTAAGTAGGCTTTTTTGCCACAAGGAGATCCTCCAGTTGTATCTAGACTGAGAGGGCCTCACCACTGAGATTCAGTCTCCTCCTTGCGAGGCCCTTTTTTTGACCCAAAACTCATAATTATTAATCAGTTCGTGCTTCCATTCATTTCTGGCCTATGGACTGCCTAACCATTGAAAACCTGGAAGTATGCACTAGCTTGTCATCGATAAGGCATACCGTTATGTCTGCCTTGCATTTTTGGCCTTCTCCAGGATTTCTCTTACGAACGGGAGGATATATATCTCTTCCTTGTCAAAGGCAGAAAGGGCTCGGGCCAAGATCTTTATCCGGCCCTGGAGTTTTTCGGACCGGTCGATAAAGACCTTATATTTGCCTTTAACCTTGCAAAGGCCCCCTCGTGTGAAGGGATCTCTTGATTCGAGGTTTGCATACACGACCTCGATATCCAATTTCAAAGCCAGATCCTCAAGATATTCCAAAACCTTTCGAGGTTCCATGCTCATACATTAAATCTATAACTACATTACTTCTGCATCAAGCGTTATTAGCGAGAGCATCATATGGGGCATGTCGTTCGCCTAAAACTTGTCTTTAATAGCACGGGAAATCTTCCCATCACATTGAAGGCATGATCAAAGAGGCTTGATTGTTACGGGTTCATGAGGTGGTTTGGCTCCTTGTCGGGTTGTGTTGCTAATAGAGTTATTTCATCCAAGAAATAGGTCTCTTGGTAGCTGATGCGTGTCAGGTGAGCTGGCTGGTATCGGACCTATTTGCTTTTCCTGATAATGGAGAGTAATTGTCTGGTTTCAGCCCTCCATTCATCGAGCTGCGAAGCCCGTGAGATTATCTTCGTGATTATCTGAAGCGAATCGGAAAGAGAGGTTACATACGACTCTTTTACATTGAACGAAAACCCTTGATTTACGCATTCCTTCAGCGCCTTAAACACGGCTTCAATGAGCAAATCGTCTTCAATGGGTATGTCCAGTGTAAAGGCCCTTGTGTTGACCGACACCATTATTTCTCTTGCTTCCTTCATATCAGCATCCCTCTGTTTTGGTCAGTATCATGCTACAAGGAAGTCCATACGAGAAAAAATCGCAGGTACGTAACTTCGCTCTGTCAAGGCAAAATTCCGCCCCTCATCGGTCCAGTTGAGACGAGAGGTTTCTATTTCCACCCGATCGGGCTCAGTTTCACACTTGTTAGTTATTAATATCACAAAATCTTGGATTTGTCAAAAATTCAAAAGAGTTATGGATTTCAAATCATTGAGGGGAAGAGAACAGCGCTCAAGGGTTTTCCGAGCCTGGTTCATACCACAGTCAGTGACTTTGGGTTGAGCAAAATTGTCTGTTTTATTCTAGCTTGCAAAACTAGGTTCTTTAGGGAATGCCACGAATCACTAAACACAATATAATACTATTTGCATTGGATATAACCGACAAGGCAGTGGGATGGTCATGAGGCCTTTTCTTATGCTCCAAGGCTCTCCCGCTGAAAAGCGGGGTCTTTTCAGCGGCTCATCTGCGTCCCGCTTCGGAGAAGCGGGGCTCCGCATTCCCCTCCACAAGCTCGGGGCTGCGGTTTCCCCCACATCTGAGCCACGAAAAGACAACATCCTCCCCCAGTCGCAGCAGAAAAGACCTCATGGCCATCCCCAGAGTGCAGTCAATTTGATGATCTCAGCAGTAATTAGCCCTGTTTTCCATTATTCCAGTACTCCACTACTCCATTTCTCCAGAAGAACATCGGCGTGACTTATAATCGTCATGAGCCCGCTCTGTGGCCGGATCAAGGCCCCGTTGCTGGATTCTTTACTTTTTGCTTATCCCGTAGTATGAAGAACTGGCCTCACTTCCTCGGAGAGGAGTCTCAGCCTTGCATCTGTGGCATGGAAAGAACTCGTTTAAATACGCTATGGCCGTAGTACGAAAATATACCCTTGCCTTTGCGAGGTATTGTATATGCTGATTCCAGAATTCAAATCAAACGAGACGGTTAACAGATTGTGGTGGCTTCACGACTCGTTTTGGAACGCGGCAGTTGTCAGGGAATTGGGGCCTGTACAGGCAAACAGGCTCAATCTTGCGGTAACGGAGAGAATTTTTCGGATGCTCACCCTCATCTTGCTTAGAGAGAAGACCATTACGCGGCCGCGCTCCATTCAAGAGCTCATGTTGGTTTTTAAGACGGTCTGGAACAACGCCTTTTTTGACGGCCTTTATGTAAACGAGCCGATTATCTATAAAGGCGATACGGCAATTTGGAAGGGAAGCAGATGCCACGCGTATGACTCTGTAAATAAGGCAGACATGTTGGATGGATATGAATGCGCATGCCCGGCACTCAGAAATGGGGTCATGAAGGCATTGCGCCTCAAGCCAATTCACGGAATCAGGGAGAGTCTTGTGAAGGGGGACGGCAGATGCGTCATTACGATTACCTTTTCCCCCAAAAGCTAGCTGTATCCGGGAGATCCGTAAAGAGAGGTGAAGAAAAGTCGGAAATCAATCGGGGAGAGTGCTGCCTGCTCCAGAAAGGAACAGCCTAAGTGAAACGTCTTACGAAGGCTGGCGCAGGGCGGTGAGTTGGGTCGAGAAGAGGAAGGGCATGGACTATATTACCTGTAATGCCAAGAAGAACAGGCCCAGGGTCAATGTGGCCGTGTGCGCGAAGTGCAGGCGAAAGAAGGGGTGCCCCGATTATCGGAACTATTGCCAGTTCCCTTTGTTTCCGGAGCTATTGGAGAAAGCCGGAATAACCAAAGAGGCATTCATAAGGTCCAGCAGACGGATAAGGACTAAATCCGTACCCAGTGAAATCCTGAATCAACCAGAACAACTTATGCTTGATCTATGAGCGTAATACACGTGCTGAAACCCGATTGTGTGCTATATGAGTAAATTGCGGTTTTTCAGGAGCCAGGCTCTCATCTCTTCTCCTACACCAGGTAGATGCTTTTGTAGGTGTCCTGAATGATCTCTTCCAGATTTTCCCGGCAACACTGAATGGCCTCAGGCAGATAGTCCATGATATCACCGGCTATGATGCCGTCTGCGCCTATGTCTCTCATTGCAAGGTCCCCGGCCATACCGTGGATAAATGCACCCATCCGAGCACTCTCTCCGGCTGAAAATCCCAGGCCGAACATGGCTGCAATGGTTCCTGCAAGCACATCTCCGCTGCCCGCGGTTGCCATGCCCGGGTTTCCGCTCATATTAATGAAGACGCGCTCTTCAGGATAACCGATGAGCGTGTGTGCTCCCTTCAGTATGATAAAGGAGTTTAGGTCTTTGCACGTCCTCGATAAAAGGGGGATTTTATTCCTATTGATCTCTTGAATGTCTGCTTGAGTGATCCGCGACATCTCGCCAAGGTGAGGCGTCAGGATTGTCGGTTCTTTCCTCTTTTTGATTATGTCGATCTCCTTGGAGATGGCCGTGATTCCGTCACCATCTATCACCAGGGGTTTTTCTATCTTTGCCGTGAGCTCCCGCACCAGCTGCTGCGTTTCTTCGTGTACGGATAATCCCGGCCCTATAATAACCATATCAACGCCTTCTGAAAATTCCAGAAGCTCATCTTTTGCCTTGATTGAGATGCTTCCCCTGTCCGTTTCCAGCTGTGGCACAAACACGATTTCACTTCCCTTTGTCGCCAGGAAATTCGTTATTGACCCCGGTGAGGCCAGATAGGAAAGCCCTCCTCCTGCCCTCAGAAAGGAGAGGGCGGAAAAGTACGGTGCACCCAGGTAGTTGGAAGAGCCTGCAATAAAAAGGGCCTTGCCGTAACTGCCTTTGTGGGTATCTTCGCCTCTTTCAGGGATCGGCAGGGGATCATTGGTCTCAACGGTAATGGTGTCGGCCTGGTAGTGGGAAGGGGGAAAGGAGATATGGGTAACATACAATTTGCCGCACAGGTCAAATCCGGGGAAGAGCAGGTTTCCCCGTTTCGGTAGTCCAAATGTCACGGTATAGTCGGCTTTGATGCTGCATCCCATGATCTGGCCTGTGTCACCGTTTACCCCGGAGGGGATATCAACGCTGAATACGGTTTTAGGGTTTCGGTTTATCAACTCAATTGTTTCTCTATACAGGCCATCTACTTCCCTGGTAAGTCCCGTACCGAATATGGCATCAACAACAGCATCACAGTGTGAAAGGGCGCGTTGAGCCTGCTGTGCTGAAGTGAGCCGGACAATCTCAATGGGCATGGCGGCAATCATCTCGAAGTTGTCCTTGGCACAACCGGCAAGTTTCTCCTCATCTCCCAGGAGAAATACCGTGACCTGCCCCCTGTTCGAGTGGAGCTTTCTGGCAATAACGAAGCCGTCACCACCATTATTGCCGATTCCGCAAAAGATGCTAAATCTCTTCTCCTCTATGCCGAATTCGCTCTGGATTACGAAGTATACTGCCTGACCGGCATTCTCCATGAGAATCAGGTCGGGGATCTTGAATCCCTCGATTGCCCCTCTGTCGAGATTTCTCATCTCTTCTACCGTTGATACCTTCATCTCTCACCTCTCAAGGGATTATTGCGAGACGGAAATATTACAACTCCAAGACATGCAGGCCCGTATTTTCAAAGGGCCTGGCCACTTTCACGAACAAGCTACCATTATAGGTGTGCCCAAATCAATCCATTTCTGGTTACTGCCATTTGTGCGGCAGAGGTAACCGGAACAACCCTACGGGGAGAAAGCAAAGGGGATAGGGTGTAAGATTTGGAGCAACCGGTCAGGCATTTTGCGAAGCTAAGAGGGTGAACCGGTCGTTAGATGATGTTTAGAAGCTTCAGAGACATGATAAGTATGGCCACAACGAGGATGATCCGAATGAACCGCTCTCCCTTTCTTACCGAGAACTTTGCTGACCACCAGCCTCCAAAGGCATTTCCGGCTGCAAGGACCAATCCGAGCTTCAGGTCCACATTGTGGGTGAGAAAAAAAACGAATAGGGCGGGAATTGTATACACAAAGATAATGAATACCTTGTGCATATTCACCTGGACGAGGTCAAGTCTCACCAGATGATAAAGCGCGGCCATAAAGAGGAACCCGACACCGGCCTGGACGAATCCTCCATAGAATCCGATAGCAAGCATGGCCGGATAAATGAGCAAGCTCCGAGCTTGTTGGCGACCGGTTTCCTGTGTTTCTTGATTTTTTCTGGGCAACAAAATGGTGACGATAATCCCGATCAGGACACAGGCCAAGATCTTCTGGAAGAGTTCATCGCTGATCCTTGTGGCGACAACCGCCCCCGCTATGGCTCCCGGCAGGGTGAAAACAGCCAACCACAGGCTCATCTTAAAGTGATGGTACTTCTCTTGTTTAAAGGATATGATCCCGGAAAAGTTTTGGAAAAGCAGTGCGATCCTGTTGGTTCCATTGGCCAGCGAACTATGCAGCCCCAAAAAGATGAGGGTGGGTAAGGTGATCGTGGAGCCACCACCGGCCATGACATTCATGAAACCGGCAATGGAGCCCACCCCAAAGAGAAGCACTATCTTCAACAGTTCTTCCATTATCTATTCACCTTTCCGGCTCACTGCCCAGGCTAACGTCGCCGAAGGAGACTAAGAAGGAAGTCCCCCACCAAAACGAGGGTCAAGCGCTCCTCTCTCTGGAGCATTTCAGCATGAAATCCGGGCTCAGTTTACCTACCTGCCGGGGCTTCAAGGTGGGAGCGAGAATAGAGGAACAGTGCTTCCGTGTCAAGGCATAAGGTTGTCAATCAATCCGTTAGGCCTTATTGCTCAAATCTGGTCAAGTCCAGCACGTGATATCCCGATTTATTCAGAAAGACTATAAGCTCTTCGGCGATTCTTTTGTCCGTTGCCAGAATCATTCGTCCTTCCCCATCTGCAAAGGTGATCCCTGAGAAGGAAAGTATTATGTTCCTTGGCTCAGGTCTTGCTGCGACTGGGAAGCGATGTTCCTTTGACGCAAACGGAATTCCCAGAAATTCCAGGACACGCGCTGTGATCCTGATCGGTGGCCGATCCCTGGAGAGGGGCATAACGCGGATCCGGTGTTTTCTTAACAAAGATACAACATGAGGTGAGAGCCCTGTGAAGTCTATGATGCAATCTTGCCCTTGCCTGTTGAAAAAGATGTCCGCCTTTATGATGACATTAAACCCCGAGTCCTCTCCCCGATAAAGGGGCATCTCTAAGGTCCTTGAGAAGGGTTGGCCGGCTAGGTCCAGGAGGAGCGTGGTGAGAGGAAAGTCAACACCTGCCTTCATCGTTATTTCCTTGAGGGCAGGTACCTCTGCTGTTGCACTATCCCAACCCGAGAGATCGGGATAATCGATCGCAGTGATACCCAATCTCGCCAGGTAAGCTTTCACTATTCGGGGCGTCTGCTCCGATGGACTGCTGATGAAGCTGAGGGCAATAATCCTGTCAGGGATATCCCCTTCTCCTTTCTGGGGTATAATGGCCCAGTCACCGGCAATGGTGATACCCACATCACCCGTTACCTTGAGATAATCCCCCGATTGCACAACCGTATGGTAATTACACGCGGAGAGAATCTTGCCCGTTGCTGTTTTCAGGTTATCATCCTGAGCGAGATGAACGATTCGGTAATCCTCCCAGTCCGTCTCGATAAGCCGACCGATCTCCTCCGGGAGTTGGTTACTTATGTCCACAATGATCCTTCGACCGTTGTTCAGGCTCAAAATGGGAAAGGAGTCGGCCTGTAAGTTGACCTGACCCCCTGACTTGAGGGGAATAAACTGCTCACCGCTGTCAACCCATTCCTCACCCATCTGATTGAAGATAGCCTTAACCCCCTGCTTGAGGGCTAGGACCTCGGCACTATCCTTCTTTATCGGGGGTGGAGGTTTCCTTGGGGCAGGCTTCTCAGGTTGCGGCTTAATGGGCATTCTCACCATCTCCGGAGAATAGATAGGAAGCCTGATAACCTGGTTCGGGAATATGAGATCGTAGTTTGTTAGCGCGGGATTAAATTTCTGTACGAGCTTTAAGTAATCTTCATAAGCGAAATCGGACGGCAGGTCGAACTTGTTCTTAATGATCTTCGTTAGACTATCGCCGGGTTTGACCACATAATCCTCAAGATCCTCTTCATCTAGATCAATCAACTCTTTTTCAGGTTCTCGATCGAGCTCTTTTTCCTCTTCGTATCCCTTGGCGGATACGATATTAAGGGGGATCAGTATGGTTTCGCCGGGATGAATCAGGTCCAGATTGGTCAGAGAGGGGTTCAGTTTCTTCACCTCATCGTAGAGCTCAGTGAAATTCGGTTTCTCGAGCAATCCCCTCCGTCGCATGATCTTCCAGATGTAGTCACCCTTCTTTACCTGATAGCGCTCATAAACGACCTCCCTGCCCCGCTCCCTTTTGACGGTTGCCCGTTGGACCAGCGAGATCGAAAAAGTGTCCTTCTCCTCCCCGTTAACACCCGGTGCCGATATAAACCCCAGAGGCATCAGGAGGGCAAAAAGGACAGCTATGCTTCTAAAAAGCCTTTTTTTCACGAGCTTTTCGCACCAGCAACTTATTGTTGAATAAACATTGCTATACTAAGGGTTAATTCGAAATCATGTCAAGATCTTTCGCATGAGGCCCAGGATATACAATATCGATTATTGCTTTAACTCCGTAAGCACTGCCGTACAAAGGCTATAGGTTTCTTTTTTGACGCGAATTCTCCTGACACGCAAGACCATGAAACCCTTTCTTTCGTTCCAAGGCTCACGGGCTTGTTTTTTCAGCGACTTGTCTACGGGGGATCCTTGCCCCCTCCGCATTCCCTTCGACAGGCTCAGGGCTGCGGTTTCCCCCATACCCAAGTCGCGAAAAGAACAGCGCCCTCCCGCCAGTCTCTCAAGAAAGGATTTCATGGTCTCGCCAGTCAGTA
>CP070752.1:188904-197407 GCA_020348625.1 Deltaproteobacteria bacterium
CCACCTCACGCAATGCCATGGCAAATTTGGTAATCGAGTCCATCATCAGGATAACATCCCGGTTCTTATCCCTGAAGTACTCTGCCAGGGTGGTTGCCAGGTGACTTCCACGAATCCTGACCAGTGCCGGGGAATCAGAGGTGGACGCGATAACCACTGATTTTCTTAATCCTTCCTCACCGAGGCTTCCTTCGATGAATTCCCTCACCTCTCTTCCCCGCTCCCCGATCAGGGATATCACCACCACATCTGCAGCCGTATTCCTGGCAATCATGCCCATAAGAATGCTTTTGCCCACTCCGGAGCCTGCCATGATGCCTATTCTCTGGCCCTTCCCAACCGTTACGAGGGCGTTTACAGCGCCTACTCCCACATCGGTCACCTCGCGGATCACCTCTCTCTTGAGTGGGTTCAGCAGGTCCCCGTAAATGGGGTATTCCTTCTCGCCTTTTATGGGGCCTTTACCATCTATGGGGCGGCCAAGGCCGTCAATGACCCTGCCCAGATATCCCTCCCCCGCCGTAACAAAAGGCCTCCTGTCGACGTCAACAATCCGGCTTCCGGGCTTGATCCCCCTCATCTCGCCAAAGGGCATGAGGATCACCCGCTTGTCCTTAAATCCCACCACCTCAGCCTGAACATGGTTGCCCTCCTGGTTCTCGATGATGCACTGACTGCCAACGCTCAAACCCGGTCCGCTCCCCTCGGCCACAAGTCCGGCAATTCTGACGATCTTGCCCTGCAGCTTCATGGGCTGGCACGCGTCGATAGCCTCCCGGTAGATATCCCAATTGATGGTAGCGTTAAGGTCAGTCATCTTTCCTTTCGGAAAACACCTGTTCAAGGCACTGATGAATCTTCTCTAACTGTGTCTCGATTCTGGCATCTACATCGCCATACGGCGATTCTAACAGGCAGCCGCCCCTGGTAATGGAGGGGTCGCTGGTAACGGTGAGCGCCTTTAATTCCTTGATAGCGGCAAAGAATTCTGGCCGCAATTCCTCGACATAATCGAAATCCTCCGGGTTAACCCTGAGAGTTGCCTTGCTCTTTTCCGCTGCTAACTTCAGCGCCGATAATACGGTACCTTTTATGGCGGCGTCATCAGATCTGCTAGTGCGATGGATAACCTTCTGGGCAACGGCAAGAACGAGCTCCACGATCTCCCGTTCATAAAGGGCCAAGATCTCCTCCCTGAGGTCATCCATTGACCTGAGGAGATTCTCAATGTTTTCAACCAGTTTGAGTGCCTTTCGACGGCCTAATTCGACTCCATCCTTCTCTCCCTGAGCAAACCCCTTCTCGTATGCTTCGCGCTCGAGGGCCGATGCATTTTCTTGGGCCTCTCTGCGGATATCCTCTATCTCTCTCCTCTTCTTGTGCTGATCCGTGGTATTCTCAAGAGGCACGAAATCCGTGACCTCTTTTCCTCCCATGTGTGAAGAAGAGATTTCGGGTTCGAGGGAATCCATCTCATATTTGGCCCATGGCTTATCTTTTTGAGCAAGGTTCTTTAACTGGTTAGACAAGAACGTCCTCTCTTCTTCTGCCGGCGAGCACAATCTTCCCCTCTCCCTCAAGGGTCTTGGCTGCCCGAATGATAGCCTGCTGCGAGTCCTCCACCTCTCGTAACCTTACAGGTCCCATGACTTCCATGTCCTCTTTCAGTATAATTGAAGCGCGCTCCGACAGGTTGTCGAAGACCTTCATTTTCATGTCTTCAGAGGCAGTCTTCAGGGCCTTGATCAATAATTGATTGTCTATGTTCTTGAGGATCTCCCTAAAACTCCTGTTATCGACCTCCAAGAGATCTTCGAAGACGAACATCTTTTTCCGTATCATGTTTGCAAGATCAGGATCCTCTCGCTCTATTTTCGAGAGCACCAAATCCTCTGTCTCACCGGCAGCCTGATTCAAAATGTTGGCCAGTGCCTCGACCCCGTCAAACCTCCTTGAGGCCACCCTAACCTTGGATAAGTCTTTTTTTATGGCCTCATCCAGCTCCTTTATGATCTCATCCGGTACCCGCCCGATCCTCACAACCCTCAGGCCGATATCGGCTCTTTTCTCCTCAGGAAGCAAGTTCATGATCTCCCCTGCCTTTTCAGGAGGAAGGTAAGAAAGGATAAGGGCAATGGTTTGAGGGTGTTCTCCTCCAATGATATTCGCGATGTTTTCAGCTGGCACATACGCATGATCGCCGAAGGGGGCATTGGCATCGTCGCCCCCGATGGCCATAAAGACCTTTCGTGTAGTGTCATCATCGAGGGTCTTTGTAACAACATTCTTCAGGAATGACTTACCGGATACCGGAATACTCGACTCAGCTCCAAAACTGATAAGGAATTCATTGATGACCGCATCCATTACCTCCGCGGAAATATAGGTAATGTTCGCCATACATTTTCCGATCTTTTGTATGCTCTCTTCATCCAATCTTTTAAAGACTGACTTGGTGAACTCCTCACCCATGACCAGAAGAAAAATGGCCGCCTTTTGGGGCCCTGTTAAGCTATTAGGATCTAGTTTTCTGCTGCCAGCCATTACTCTTTTTCGGTTACCCACCCCTTAATGAGTTGTTCGGTCTTTTCAGGATTGGTTTTGGTGAGCTCAAGTGCCCTTTCTTTATGGCCCATCCCACTGGGTTCAGGTATTTGCGCATACCCCGTACTGCCTTCAGGAAGCTCCAAGTTCTCCGAGATGGATTCCTTGCTCATTCTCTTCAGATTTTTGAGCAGGGGGCGCACGATCAGAAGAAATACCAGAACCACGAGCGCGAGGTTTACAGCCGTCTTTCGGTACCTCCCCACCAGTTTCAAGATATCAGAACCGCCCCCCGTGGGCTCGGGCGGTACGTCTGCGGAAATGCTCTCCGAAAATGGGATCGAGTTTACCGAAACCTGGTCCTCCCTATCCTCATTGTAGCCCATGGCTCGCCTTACAATATCCTCGAATTTCTTCAATTCCTCACCGGTTCTGGGGACATAGTTCTTTTCGGTAGTTCCGTCAGCCAGGGTCTTGGTCGTATAGGTACCGTCAATAACTGCTGCAACGGAGAGACGCTTGACGTTTCCGGCCGGTTTGAGAATTGTCCTGGTGATCTTGTTAATCTCATAATTCGTGGCAGTATCCTTTTTGCTATTTCTCCTTTCGGCACCGCTTTCACCGGGAACGACACCTCGTCTCTCATTAATAAGGGTACGGGCAGTGTCAACGGCTCCCTCGCTGCTTTGCCCCGACTCTTCAATGTTTCTCTCGCTTCTCACCACGGTTGCATATGGATCATACTCCTCCTCACTGAGGGTAACCTTGCTGAAATCAATCTCGGCATTGACCCGGACGATTGCCTTGCCGATACCCACGATTCCTTCCAGCATGCTCTGAACGTTTTTCCTGATCTCGTTTTCCACTTTGCTCTTATAGTCGAGTTGGGAACTACTCAAAATGGCAGAGGTGCTATCCGTATCTCCCCCTTTGAAGATCACCCTGCCCTTTGTGTCTACAACGGTCACCTGGCCGGACTCGAGGCCCTCGACCGCACTGGAAACGAGATGGACAATGGCAGCTAGTTTTCCCGCTGGCAAGTTGGATTTCAGATCCAGTTGTATTGCTGCAGATGCCGGCTTCCTCTCCTCTATGAAAAGGGACTCTCTCGGTATTACAATAAAAACCTTTGAACCATTGACCTCTTTGAATTGGTTTATCGTCCTGGCTAACTCTCCCTGCAAGGCCCTCCGGTAATTCAGCTCCTGCACGAAAGAGGTTGTTCTAAAATCGGTATGATCGAATATCTCAAAGCCGATATTCCCTCCATTAGGCAGGCCATCGCCGGCGAGTTCAAGCCGTAGCTCATGGACCTTTTCGGCTGGAACCATGAGTACGTTGCCGTTTGCCTCAATCTTGTAAGGGATATTCTTTTCCCTCAACTTGGTAACAATGGCGCCTCCATCCTCGGGTGAAAGGTTGTTGAACAGAACCTGGTAATCTGCCTTGTTGGCCCACACAAACATCAGCGCAAACCCTCCGATCACCAAGGCCAGAACAAAGGCCATGCTGATCTTCCTAGAAAGGGGCATGGATCGTACCAGATTGAGCAACTGAACTAATGCGTTGTTCATGGTGTAAAATCCTTAAGCTATGGTCCGTTGTCTGGTTCCCGCCTTGTGATAAACCGCCCTCCTCAAACAGGCAACACAAGTTATTGTAAAATCAGCTTGCGCTTTAACTCGTTTCTCTGCTGAGGAATGCTGCGTACCTGTTCCAGCTCACACATGCGGTGTCAGATTCTAGCTGGCCAAGAGAACAATAACTATTTATCTACCGCGCAAAAATTGATCGCTCAGGGAGCCAGTACAACAGAATAAGCCTGTCGTGAGAAAGCTGATGATTCAATCCGGGGCTAGAATTGCATACGCATTATCTCTCGGTATGCCTCAATGACCTTACCCCTGACGGTAAGGAGCAGCCGCATAGAAATATCCGATTTTTGAAGCGCAATCATGGTCTCATGAATATCTGCCTTCCCGTGGAGAAGGTCTACAACGGACCTGTTCGCCTCGTGTTCCAGAGTGTTGACCTTGTTAATCGCCTTCTCTATGACATCGCCAAAGGCTCCTGAGTTCTTTTGCTTAGCCGTTCCACTCTTGTTAACAGCAGTCTGCGAGAGGTTTTCAATCCCTGTTACTTCCATAAGTTACCTCCCTATTTCCAGTGCCTTGAGGGCCATCTGTTTTGTTGATCTGACCGCCGTAACATTGGCCTCGAAGTTCCTCTTTGCCACCAGCATATTGGTAATCTCAACGATCAGGTCTACATTGGGCTTGAGCACATACCCCTGTTCATCTGCATCAGGATGGCCAGGGTTATAAACCTTCATAAAGGGAGCGTCATCCTCTACAATGTCATCAATCTCTACGCCCTCAAGCCTGGAGCTGAGCACCTCATCGAAGCCTTCCACCGGCTTTGTACTCATCACGACCATCTTTCTCCTGTATGGCCCTCCGTTTTCCGTACGGGTAGTCTCTAAGTTGGCAAGGTTACTGGCAATAACATCCAGCCTCTTTCTCTGGGCGTAGAGGCCAGAGGAGCTTATCTCAAAAAGCCGTAAGAAGTTCATATTATCTTCCTCCTTCTCTGATGACCTCTTTCAAGAGGTTCAGTTTTCTCAAAAGGGTTTCGATTGCGGTTCTATATACCAGATTATTCTCCATGAGCTTTGTCATCTCCTTGTCAATCTCAACCCAATTAAAGCCATTCCATTCGCCTTCCTGTTCAAAGGGTTCCACTCTGCCAGCTTCGTTGATGCCCCGGTCGATGTGCCTCGAATTCGTCCTGACCAAGGCAAATCGGCTCTGAGGCTGCAGGGCCTGAGACAAGGCTTGCTGAAAATCAATCTCCTTCGGCTTATAGTTGGGTGTGTCAACATTACTGATATTACTGGTAATATGCGAATTTCGCTGGTGCGCTATGTCGATTGCTCGCTCAAGGCTCAAAAATGCTTTCGCAAAGGTTACCTTGTCAGGCATAATTTTCCCTTTCCATTGCTCAATTGTTCTCAATTACACATGATAGCAATTTGCATGCCTTTTTCATTGTGCCTCCATTTTTTCGCGGTACTCGTTGAGCTTGTTCCGCAAGGTCCTTACGCTGATGCCGAGGATGTCGGCTGCACGGGTGCGGTTACCGTCAGTCTGGTCAAGGGCGGAGAAGATCACCTTTTTCTCCATCTCTTTTAATGAAACCGTAGGAACAAAGGGAAGCTTCACATCTTTGGCTGCATCCGACTTATCGTGGGTCAGGAGGTCGTCTTTTTGTATAAGATCCCGTTTACACATCAGCAGCGCCCTCTCTATGACATTCTCGAGTTCCCGAACATTACCCTTCCAGGGCTTCTGCATGAGGAGTTCTACCACCTCCTCTGTCAAACCCTTGACATTTCTCCCGTCCAGCCGATTGTACTTTTCAACAAAGTGTTGTGCCAGCAATGGTATATCATCTCTCCTATCCCTCAAAGCTGGTAAGTAGAATGGCACGACGTTCAAACGATAAAAGAGATCCTCCCTAAATCTTCCGTCCCGAATCTGTTTTTCGATATCCCTGTTGGTGGTGGCGATGATGCGAACATCCACTGGAATGGGTTCCATTCCGCCAATCCTGTCGATCTCTCTCTCCTGGAGGACCCTGAGTAATTTGGATTGAAGCTGAATGTCCATCTCGCTTATTTCATCCAAGAGCATGGTTCCATGATTGGCCAACTCGAATTTTCCTTTTTTGCTGGTAACGGCACCGGTGAAAGAACCCTTTTCGTGTCCGAAGAGCTCGCTCTCCAGCAAGGTCTCGGGTAAGGCGCTGCAGTTTATCGCTACAAATGGTTTATGCCTGCGGTTGCTGTGGTTATGGATATGTCGAGCAAAGAGTTCTTTGCCGGTACCTGATTCGCCTTGAATGAAGATGGAGGCCTGGCTGTCTGCGATTTCACGCGATTGTTCCAGAAGCCTATGCATCTCCTTATTCTTGGTTATGATGGTGGGCTTTTTGTCCTGTTTGCCTCTGATGCCATTGAAGGGCCTGCTCGGCGTATGGGTGGCGATGATCGCAATCATTTCCGTTGTGAGGGGTTTTACAAAGAAATCAGATGCCCCTGATCTCATGGCTTCCACTGCTTCGGAAACCCCGGCATCAGCCGAAATCACTATGACGGGCAGGGATTGGTTTGCATCCCTTATCCGTTTCAACAGCTCGATACCGCTCATATGAGGCAGATTCAACTCGGTTATGACAAGATCGTAGTGGTCTCTGATTACCTTTTCAAAAGCCGCCAAACTGTCACCCACTGCGCTTACCCGATGACCTGCTTCAGCAAGGCGCGCAGCAATAGCAGAGCGATCATTCGAGTCTTTGTCAACCAGCAATACCTTCCTCGTGCTCATGACCTTTTCACCGCAATACTTGGCTTCTCCATTCCACTTTCCAATTCTGCCAAACCCTCCTCACACCTCAAACGTCCTGACAAAGATCACCCTGCCTTGATCATCGCAAGCCACGATAGTAAGCGGTTCTCGTTTGGAGGTATGGCCTCTTAATTTCGGCTTGCCTGTGCTGCCTGGAGCCACGTTTCTCCTCGGATCTTCCAGCTCTCCCCTTGCTTCACCAGGTGCATAGTCTTTCTACCCCAGTCGTGGTAGTTATCGGCACGATAGTCCTGATCAAAGCTCGCCAGTGCCTCACTAGGGGACAGGAGCTCAACGGTGAGGTTGGTAACCCCTACCGAGATGGATGTGTAGCGTTCATTGAGCCTTCTTTTGCGCTCCTGCCAGGCCTTCTTGGTAAGCCCGCCTACGGTGAAGTCATCCGTGTAGCAAGCCATGTATCGATCAAGGTCTTCCTGCTCCCAGGCCTGCCGCCAGGTTGCGATTACCTGTTTGATTACGGCCTGGTCTTGCTCTGTGGGCATTGGGGGAGCTGGGGGGGAAGGTGGAGGAGTCTCTTTTGTTGTTTTGACTTCGCTCTTGAAATTCATCTCTTGTATGCACTCACGGGCAAGTGCGCTCCAGAACGGATCATTGAGGCTTATCACTTCAGCGTACAGGGAAAGGCAGCGCTCTTCTTGGTGCAAGAGTCGACAGCATTCAGCCACTCTTAGCTTGAGCATAATTCTGTTTTCATCCCTGCTCTCTACTTCAAGGGCATCTTCGAATGCCTTGAGGCCCTCTTTGACATATCCCAGATCGAGATAAAGATCTCCGATGTCTTTGTAAACAGGCAGGTAATCTATATAACAGCTCTTTTTTAAACCATCTGCCTGACGTGTGACCTTCAGCGCATCACTGTTCTTTTTGCATTCGATTAGTGCCCTTGCTTGTTCAGTAAGTATTCTTGCCCTCTCACAGTCTTTCAAATGATATTTCAGGGCAGAGGAAAACATTTGAATCGCAGGCTCACATCTATTCTGCTGGAACAGAATGCTGCCTTTTGTGCGGTACGCATAAGGGGCGTTCTTATCATCCGCAAAATTCTCAATAAAGCGATCCAACCTCGAGAGGCCCTCGTTGAGCTTACCTTTTTGCGCAAGATCGGCGCCTGTATAGAAAAGCAGATCGGATGGCTTTTCATTAATAGGCAAGTACGGATCGGCCTTTGCAAACATCTCCGTGGCGAAATCCTTGAGATTGAGCCCCAAGAACGCCCTTGCAAGGTTCAAGAAGGGATCGGGTGAATCGATCAGCGTGAATAAGTCTTTTTCCCTTTGATAAATGTTGATTGCATTATTGTACCTGCCCCGCTTCACCTCTTTTTCGAGCATATCTCCGAGGGTCTGCGTCAAGGCCCTTTTGCTTTGCTCTTGCAGTTTTGTGAACGGGTACTCTCTTAGCATCCTGTTCATGGTTTCTTGGCTCTTAGCATAGTCCCAATGCTTGTGGTACAGGATACCGAGCTTGAGAAGTGCGAGTTGTGCCAATGGACTCCGTTTATCTTTCGCCAGGGTAGTTTCTAGACCCGTTTC
>CP070752.1:197507-203347 GCA_020348625.1 Deltaproteobacteria bacterium
GGCAAATGTCACTGGCACTTCACGTCCGGGCTTTCCATACAATAACCGCTCTGCTGAGCATGGAGGTATCTTTTCTTGACTCTGTCCTCCCATGGTTCAGAGGAGTGGTCGTTTCAAAACGGCGCACACAGGCTGCTACCTTAGTGCTAAGGCTTATGGGGCGGTGCGTCGGTTTGAAACGACCCTGTACGGGGCCTTGTTTAGAGGGCAGAGCAAAAAAAGATATCTCCACGCTCTTTACTAGAGTGAGCTTCTTAGGAGATCTAGCTCTCAAAGACGTATTCCTCAGAGGAAAAGAAGCCTAGGGAAGATAGGTGTTGATTTCTTGCCTGTTGTTGACTAAACTAACAATGACACACAATTTCTTGAGTATCCCGTAGGCAATTGACAAAACCTCTAAAATGAAGAGCGGCGCAAAAACCATCTATCTTGTTGATGGCACTTCTTATATTCACCGAGCTTACCATGCAATAAGAAATCTCACCAATTCTCAGGGTCTCCCCACTAATGCCATATTCGGTTTCACAAGGATGCTCGTCAAACTGCTCGACGAGAAAAACCCAGAGTTTGGGGCCGTGGCATTTGACGTAAAGGGTCCTACCTTTCGGCATGAGATTTTTGAGGATTATAAGGCAAACAGACCTCCTATGCCGGATGACATGGCAGTTCAGATCCCATTCATTAGGGAAATTGTTTATGGATTCAACCTCACGGTGTTGGAAAAACCGGGATATGAGGCCGATGATCTTATTGGAACCATCGCAAGATGGGGTGCGGACCAGGGTTTTCATATAGTCATCGTGGGTGGAGACAAGGACTTCAGACAGATTTTATCGGAACATACGGTGATGTGGGACTCAATGAACGATAGGCTCACCGACTATGCTGTCATAAAACGGGACTATGGGATTGAACCTGAACAGATAACTGAGGTGATGGCACTCGCCGGGGATACATCAGATAATATCCCCGGTGTACCCGGCATAGGGGAAAAAACCGCCACCTCGCTCATACAACAATTTGCCTCCATAGAAAATCTCTTTGAAAACACCCATCGCATCACGAAACCAGCCCTGAGGAAGAACCTGGAGCAGTTCAAGGACCAGGCCCTTTTGAGCAAGAAACTCGTAACCATAAACAGCGCAGTTCCACTCGACGTGGGCATAGAAGATCTGAGGCTCAGGCAACCCCAAAAAAAGCGACTGGTAAAGGTCTTTCGCGAGCTGGAGTTCAAATCCCTTATAGACAGGTTCTCCGAACATGCCGAACTAACTAAGAAAGACTACCGGGTCATACTGAACAAAGATGAACTCAATTCCCTCATAAAGGCAATACGCGAAAGGGGTATTGTCTGCCTTGACACTGAGACAACAAGTAAGAATCCTCTCGATGCTGCGTTGGTAGGCCTGTCCTTCTGTATCGAGCCTGGAACTGCGTTTTACGTGCCTTTGGGGCATACCGGTGATGGCTCAGAATGTCAAATGGATAGCAATGAAGCCTTGTCCATCTTAAAGAATATCCTGAGTGACGATAGCATCAAAAAGGTTGGCCAGAATATCAAATATGATGCTGAGGTGCTCGCTAGATATGCAATTACTCTGAATGGGATATCTTTCGATACCATGATTGCCTCCTATGTTATCGACCCTACCCTTCGGCAACATAACCTAGATTATTTGGCCCAACACTACCTGGGGTACAAAATGGTCAGCTACAAGGAGGTAATGGATCACAAAAAGGACAAGGATTTTGCTTCCGTCGACATCCAGAGAGCCAAGGAATATTCCTGTGAGGATGCAGAGATAACCCTCCTGTTGAAATCTCTGATGGAGAAAAAACTCAAGGATAGTGATAATTATGCACTCTTTCAGGATTTAGAAATGAAGCTGATACCGGTCATCATGGATATGGAGATGACCGGTATTAAGGTAGACGTGGATTTTTTTAAGACCATGTCGAAACACTTTGCGGATGAGCTTGTCTCCATCCAGAGCAGGGTTTTTAATCTGGCCGGAGAGACATTCAACATCAACTCCCCCCAGCAACTTGGGTATATCCTTTTTGACAAGCTCAAATTACCCGTCAAAAAAAAGACCAGAAAGAAGTCTGGATATTCGACGGACGTCGAGGTGCTTTCTGAGCTCGCAAATCTCCATGAGATACCATCCCTTCTTCTCCGTTTTCGGACCCTTACTAAGCTCAAATCAACCTACCTTGATGCCCTTATAAACCTCGCAAATCCAACGACGGGCAGGATCCACACCTCCTACAATCAGACAGTGACAGCAACGGGGAGGTTGAGCAGCAGCAACCCGAACCTTCAGAATATCCCGATTAGGACCGACGAAGGGAGGGAGATCAGAAAGGGTTTCATAGCTGAAGATGGCAAGCTTCTCCTCTCTGCCGATTACTCACAGATTGAACTGCGAGTTTTCGCCCACTATTCTGAAGACCCTGTTCTCTTGAACGCCTTTCAGAGGGGAGAGGACATCCATACAAGGACAGCTGCAGAGGTATTTGAGGTCGATTCAAAAATGGTTGCCCCCGAAATGCGCCGAATGGCCAAGACCATCAATTTCGGGATAATTTATGGCATGGGACCTGTCAAATTAGCCAAGGAGCTCGATATAAGCAAGAAAATGGCTCAAGTATATCTTGATAATTACTACAAAAGGTATAGCGGTGTTAAGGACTTCAAAGAGAAAGTGCTATCCCAGGCAAGAAAAGATGGATATGTATCAACCCTGCTCAAAAGGAGAAGGTATTTACCGAACATGGCCAGTGAGAATGGAAATCTTCGTGGCGAGGCAGAAAGAGCCGCCATCAATACGCCCATTCAGGGCACAGCCGCCGATTTGATAAAACTGGCCATGATACGTATTAAAGAGAAGTTAAAGGGCGAGAAAATGGGTACGAAGATGTTGCTCCAGGTCCATGATGAGTTAGTCTTTGAGGTTCCCCACAAGGAGCTTGCTGCTGTAAGAACCTTGATAAAAGATGAAATGGAAGGTGCTTACCCCTTGAAGACACCCTTGAAGGTGGACATAAACTGGGGAAAGAACTGGGCAGAGGCTCATTAGATTTGACAAAGTCCTGCCTCTGGGGATAAAAGGATTGATTTGGTGCGAGGAGGCACACTGGCTCCTCCAACGGAACCTTGCACCATCCCTTTCAGTTTTCTCACAACACAAAGAAGTGGAATAGGAACGCAGCATGGAGAATCTCTATATTGGCATTGATGCCGGTTCCGTTAGCATAAATGCGGTCGTGATGAACGACAGGAAAGAACTGGCCCACGAACAGCCCTACAGGAGGCATTTCGGTGGCGTTGAGACAGCTGTCTTTGAGATCGTCAGCGAACTCTTCGATCGTTTCGGCCCGAACAGGATTAAGGCATTGTCCTTTACCGGAAATCACGGGAGCATAATAAGCGAACGGATCGGGGCATTTTATGAATTTGAATCTATTGCCCAAATTCTGGGTTCCGTGTTCTTGCAGCCTGACGTCCGCTCCATTATTAGCATGGGTGGGCAAGACACTGCTCTTTATCTCCTGAATCATCGGAATGACACATGGGAGTTGGAGGATTTCAACACAAACGGCCCCTGTGCCTCCGGTACCGGATCTTTTATCGACCAACAGGCTGAAAGGTTGGCATCGTCTATCTACGGTAAGGAGTTCGAAGTATCAGAGGCCCATATCACAAAGATCTTGCAAGATTTCATTGCATTGGGTCGAAAGAGCGATAATCCAGCCCGTGTTGCCTGTCGCTGTACCGTTTTTACAAAGTCAGACATGATCCACCTTCAGAACAAGGGAGAAAAGCTGGAAGATATCATCGCCGGACTCCACGAGGGAAATGCATCCAATTACCTGAGCACCATTGTCTCTAATCGAGTGCTTGCCAGGCCGATACTGTTTATTGGTGGCCTTGCCCTGAATGAACTCCAGGTACAAGCATTCAAAGACCGTTTTCCCGAGCTTATCGTTCCCCAACATGTTACTTCTGTAGGTGCCATAGGGGTGGCCCTTCAGGCCATACAACTCGAAATAACCAATAAACCCGATCTGGCCGAGCTGAAATCATTGACGCATAAGAGAACATCCTCCTTTGTTTCGGCGCCGAGGCTCCAGCTAGAAAAGACGAATTTTCCCGCAGACAATGAGGTTCGTAAGCTCCAGCAGGCAGGTGAAAAGCTACCGGTATACCTGGGGATCGATATCGGTTCAACAACCACTAAGTATGCCCTATTAAGTGAAGATCGCGAAATAGTGGACAAGGAATACCGTCAGACCATGGGCAAACCGATCGAGGTAACCCAAACCTTGTTAACCATATTACGGGATAGGGTCGGCGCTGTAATCGATATCAAGGGCGTTGCCACAACCGGCTCGGGCAGGATGGTCGTCGGTGATTTTCTTAACGCAGACCTGATTATCGACGAGATCACCGCCCATGCCCGGGGTGGGGTTCAAATTGACCCCCTTATCGACACCATTTTTGAAATAGGGGGTCAGGATAGCAAGTATATATCTGTTTCAAACACCCATCCCCTCGATTTTGACATGAACAAGGTATGCGCAGCCGGAACAGGGAGTTTTCTTCATGAATTGGCAAACAAGAACGGTATTAACATCGTCAACGAATTTCAAGAAATAGCCCTCTCTTCAGCAGATCCAATTAAGCTAACCGAGCGATGTACCGTGTTTATGGAATCTGACCTCGTATCCTATGCCCAAAAAGGTGCTCAGAAGAACGACCTCATCGCCGGCCTCTGTTATGCTATTGCCTATAACTACTTGCACCGAGTCGTCGGCAACAAGAAGATAGGTAGCAGAATAATGTTTCTCGGAGGCCCTTCACTGAATAAGGCTATTGTTGCAGCCTTCGAGGCCGTACTGAGAAAAGGTATCTTAATACCGAAACACCGGGAGGTGCTCGGTGCTTACGGAGCCGCTATCAGCATGCAGGAAATGATGGAAAAGGAAAAAAATGAAAAATCTGCGTTTCGTGGCATCGATGAGGCAATCAACGACAGACTTAACTACAAAGAAACCGTATGCCACGCGGACCGGCAGTGCCATAATGAATGCAAACTGAAGATCTATAACTTTAGCGGCAGGAAAAGCATATGGGGTGGAGAATGCGGCCGCTATGAAGTGAGGGGGCAATACGGCGAAAAGAAAGAAGACTATTTCAAGACTCGAGATCTTCTCTGGAAAAAACATATGGAAGGTCTGTATTACGATCTGGGAGAATTGAAACGAGGCGCACAGGAGGATAGTAGGACCGTCTTCGAGGTTGATGGAAGGCCAACGGTCGGAATGCAGAGGGCCTTGTATACGTATCAGATGGCCCCGTTTTGGGCAAGCTTCTTTGACCACATCGGGCTGCGCCTGGTTTTGACGCCTGAGACAAATGATCGCATCTCAAAACTGGGCATCGAATCTATGACAACCGAGACCTGCTATCCAGTCAAGGTCTCGCACGGGCATGTCATAGATCTCCTGGGAAAAACCCGATATCTCTTTCTCCCGAACATAATCGATCTTCCCACCCACGGGGATGAAAAAAATAACTTTTACTGCCCCATGGTTCAAGGCAACCAATACATGCTGAAGACGGCATTGGGCCTTAATGAGGGTGAGATCATAAATCCAACGGTTCACTTTAAATATCACCCCGATATCCTGAGCGTGGAACTCTACGAACAAATAGGTAAGACCTTCGGGCTCAGCCTGAGAAAGGTGAGGGAAGCGCTTGAGACTGCCTATGACAGACAACGGAGCTTCGAGCACGAAATGTACCGAAAAGGAGAGGATATCATTGCTTCCCTCAA
>CP070752.1:203447-207823 GCA_020348625.1 Deltaproteobacteria bacterium
AAAAGGGGGTTTATTATGAGCAATCATGAAACCGATGTTGTTGTCGTTGCGGCTGGTGCTTCCGGTTTGGCAGCAGCGATAGCAGCTGCGGAGGGCGGTGCCAAGGTAATCGCGTTGGAAAAAGGATCCACTACAGGTGGTACCGGTAATATGGGAATGGGGCCACTCGGCATCGAGAGTAGACACACTCGGGCTAAAAATTTCAGGCCCACGAAGGATGAAGCCTTTGAGATCTTTATGGACTACACACACTGGCGAGTCGATGCCAAGCTGGTCAGGGCCTACTTGAACAAGTCCGCCGACACGATCCACTGGCTGGAGGACATGGGTGTCGAGTTCGTTGAACCTGCATCCTATTTCCTCACGGCCTACCCTACATGGCATCTCGTTAAACCGACGACCGGTAGGCCCGGTCCCATGGCCTCAGGTACCATGATGAAGATCATGACTGATAGGGCCAAAGAACTGGGGGTCAAAATCCTTCTTCAGACACCAGCCCAAAAAATCCTAAAAGGAGGAAGCCGAATTACAGGCGTCATAGGAGAAGACAAATCCGGAAATCCCGTCCAGGTGAATGCAAAGGCAGTAATAATCGCTACCGGTGGATTTGGCGACAATCCCCAGATGGCTAAAAAATATACCGGATATGAGTTGGGGAAGGATATGTATTCCTTTCGAATCCCCGGCCTGGATGGGGACGGTATTCGAATGGCCTGGGAAGCGGGTGCCGCCCAGACGGAGATGACCATGGAAATGATTTATAATATGCCTGATCATATGTCCCTTCCACCCCAACTTCACCAGGCGTTCCGCCAGCCCCATCTCCTTGTCAATCTCCAGGGGGAGCGTTTCCTGAATGAGGCGATTATGCCCAATGCCACTTTTACAGGAAATGCCATCGCCATCCAAAAAGATCGGTGCGCCTTTACGATCTTTGATGAGGATATCAAGAAACAGATGGAGAGCGATTTTGATTTTCGTGACTTTGTCTTTCCTGTCACGCTTTTTGAAAATGCCGATGATGCGATCAAAGGTGTTTTGGGACAGGGGTACCCGCATCTGTTTGTCGCCGATTCCCTGGAGGAACTGACAGAAAAAACCGGTATATACTATGAGGGTTTGAGCAAGACCGTCGAAACGTATAACCAAGCTTGTGCCAAAGGTTATGATGACCTCTTTAATAAAGCACATAGGTACCTCCGACCAATAAAGACCCCTAAATTCTATGCCGGAAGGCAATTCTCCAGTGCCTATGGAACCCTAGGTGGTATCAAGATCAACCATAAAACAGAGGTCTTGGACAAAAACTGGGAGGTGATTCCCGGATTGTATGCGGCAGGTACAGATGCCTGCACCATATACGGCGACAGTTATGTCTTTGTTCTCCCGGGCAACACCATGGGATTTGCCTTGAATTCCGGGCGCATTGCCGGAGAGAATGCTGTGGAATATGCAAAGTCTTTGAGATAAAGTGAACCGAATGATGGAGATATGTACATGGTTGAAATATCAAAAAGAATACGTCAATTTGGTAATGAACAGATAGAAGTGATCTTCCGCAAGGCAGCACCGCCGGACACCCCTGTTCCTCCGCCCTTTCGTCAAATACACTATGAAGGGCTCAAACCTGGCACCACAACGCTCTCTAAGGGAACAGTCTTGATCGAGGGGGGGTACCCTCTCCCTTGTGACATTGTATGGGAGCGGGATGTTCCCGTGCCCCTTCATGACGGGATCATCATTTACATTGATTTCTTCCGGCCCGCAGATGGATCGGATATTCCGGCCATCCTTTCTTGGAGTCCTTACGGCAAATCAGTGCCCCAAGGACCGCCGATTGGTGTCTCCACGGGAACTGTCTCCGGTCTGCAAAAATTTGAAGGCCCAGACCCGGCCTACTGGTGCAACTGCGGATATGCTGTGGCCAACGTGGACGCACGTGGAGCTTACAGCTCTCAAGGTGATATTCACTTCTGGGGGGCCGTAGAGGCCCGAGACGGATACGATGTAATCGAATGGGTGGCTTCCCAAGAGTGGTGTAACGGGAAGGTGGGATTATCGGGCAATTCGTGGCTGGCCATTGTCCAGTGGTTTATTGCCCAGGAACAACCACCGCACCTTGCCGCCATTGCTCCGTGGGAAGGCGTAAGCGACCTGTACAGGCAGGACATATTGAGAGGGGGCATCCTGAACATCGGGTTCAACGAAATGGTCACCTCTACGATGAGAGGCCAGAACCGGGTTGAGGATTTGCCTGCCATGGCCAAGAAGTACTCGCTCATGAATGCTTATTGGGAAGATAAAAGCGCTAAGCTGGAGAAGATCAACGCTCCTGCCTATGTTGTGGCCAGCTGGAGCAATGACCTCCATACCCTTGGCACTTTGGAAGGTTTCCGCAGGATTGCATCAAAAGAGAAGTGGCTCCGCGTCCACAACAGCCACGAGTGGGCTGACTATTATAAACAGGAGAATGTAGAAGACCTGCGTCGCTTTTTTGATCGCTACTTGAAAAGTGAAAAAAACGACTGGGAGCAGACACCCCAGGTGCGGGTATCCGTGCTTGATCCGGGAGGCACAGACCAGGTCAAAAGGTCTGAGAGTGCATGGCCCTTGGAGAGAACGCAGTATGAGAAGCTTTTCCTCGATGCGGCTCACGGAATCCTGTCAACCAACCCCATGTCTCAAGAGTCATCTGCGCGCTACAAGGCGGACGATGGCCAAGGACAAGCAAGCTTTACAATTCGGTTTGATAAAGACATGGAACTGACCGGCTACCTGAAGCTCCGTCTATGGGTAGAGGCTGAAGGGGCTGAGGACATGGATCTGTTCGTTCTTGTGCAAAAGCTGGACGCGGAAGGGAGCCCTCTTTCCTCACCCAATCCAATGGGGGAGTATTTGGGACCAAACGGGAGGCTGCGGGTATCGCGTCGTGAAACTGACCGCGAACGATCATTTCCTTGGTTACCTTATCATACCCATCGAGTTGAAAACCTTCTACAGCGCGGTGAAATCGTAGCATGCGACATCCCGATCTGGCCCACAGGCATGCTATGGCATGCAGGTGAACAACTTCGCCTAACAGTATCGGGGTTTAATCCGATTCCTTTTCACCTACCGGGAATCCCCGGTCCCGTCACTCGCAACCAGGGCTACCATATCATCCATACCGGAGGAAAACATGACTCTCATCTGCTCGTTCCGGTAATCCCGAACTGAAGGCCCTCAGGTAGTAGGAATTTCGTGCTTTACACACGAGAGTACTTTACCTATACTCCGTAACCCCAAGAAAGAGAGTCCCATCAGTTCACTAAAGGAGTGAATCATGGCGCAAAACCGCATCTGCAGTCTTCTTGGCATTCGTTATCCGATCATCCAGGCGCCCATGAATTGGGTCAGCGGCGCTGCTTTAACGGCCGCCGTATCGGCCGCAGGCGGCATGGGCACACTCGGGCCCAATGCAGGCGCGGTTAAGATTAACCCGGACGTGGAAGCCACTGGCGAACTCGCGCGCCAGCAGATCCACAAGGTGCGTTCGCTCACGGACAGGCCCTTTGCCGTCAACGTGACGGTGGGCTTTGGCGAGGATATGAAATACTCTAAGAAAATCGTGAACGTGCTGGTGGAGGAAAAAGTTTCGGCAGCCATCGTAACCGTGGGCCGACCCGACGTCTATACGGAAACCCTGAAAAAAGCCGGCATCAAAGTGCTCCATGCCATCTCCACGCCCAGGCACGCCCAAAAGGCACAGGAAGCCGGTGTGGATGCAGTGATCTGTGAAGGTTTTGAGGCCGGCGGCCACAAGGGGTTTACCGAGCTGACCACCTTTGTGCTCACCCCCATGGTGGCAGACGCGGTCGATATTCCTGTGGTCAGCGGTGGCGGCATCGCAGACAGCCGGGGGGTCTTGGCCGCTCTTGCCCTGGGCGCAGATGGGGTTTACATGGGCTCGCGCTTTATGGTCACCCGGGAATCCGAAAGCCATGAAAACGTCAAGCAGGCCCTAGTCCGCGCCAAAGACGTCTGCACCGTATCGGTTCCCAAAGAATTTATGCTGGCCAGGGACCTGCAGAACACCTTTACGGAAAAATTTCTGGAGTTGCAAAAATCCGGCGCTCCAACCGAGCAGCTTATCAAGTATCTTGAAGAACACGGCCCATACAAGGCCCAGCACCTGGGAGAGGCCGAGGACGCGGAAATTCACTCTGGCCAGGTTGCGGGTCTTATCAGTGATATACCCCCGGCCACAAAGCTTATCGAGTCCATCATCGCGGATCTCAAAAAACGCTTTGCCGCCCTAGAAGAACAGATGGGAGTATTTGCCTGAAATGGAAATCTTGCGGCGTTTGAAAGTGGTCGATGGCGTAATCCTAACGGTA
>CP070752.1:207923-210990 GCA_020348625.1 Deltaproteobacteria bacterium
GATGACCAACGCATAGCCCTTCTTTTGGGCCTGCTTGATGCCCCTTGTAGTGAACAAGTCGGTGCCGGGGTTTATAGGACCTTCCAGCTCAATCACCATGGCACTGTTGCGCTCACCCGGAACGGGATGGCTGAATAGGCCTATCGCTAAGGCAGCCACGAAAATTATCAGAGCGCGCTTTATTGGTAGTGCTCTAATTTTTCACCCTCCTCGGATTTGCTAATCCCATCCTTTTCATTATCTGTTGTACGTCATCCCAAACCTGTCTCTTGGCCTGAGGATACCTCAAGAGGTAGGCGGGGTGATAGGTTGGCATAACCGGGATATCCATAAAAGTATACCACTGTCCCCTATCGCGAGTTATTCGGAAATCCTTGTCTATCAGACTTTGGGCTGAAACCCTCCCAATAGTGCAAATGATCTCCGGTTTGATGAGAGAAAGCTGTGCGCGAAGAAACGGAAGGCACATCTCAATCTCATCCTGCTCAGGATCTCGATTGCGGGGCGGATGGCATTTGACCACATTGCAGATATAAACCTCCTCTCTGTCCAACCCCATGGCCCTAATAATATCAGTCAACAGCTTTCCAGCCGCCCCCACAAAAGGCCTGCCAGCAAGATCCTCTTCCACTCCCGGGGCCTCGCCAACAAAGACGAGTTTGGCATGATGAGGCCCTTCACCAAAAACAATGGTGTTCCTTGCTTTACTCAACTTGCAACGATCGCATGAGTCAACAAGGCGCTTCAATTCATTGAGACTCTTACACCCAAAGTTTTCTCTGGGAGATGGTCTTTCAGGCTGAAGTCCGGCCTTGAGATAAGAATGACCCTCTGGACTCACATACGGGGCATCGAGACCAATCTCCTCCCTGTACAGTAGCTGCCGTCTTATTTCCCCGAGCAAATCTCTTACCTCTTGGCCAACACTCATTTACTTTTCAACCCCTTGATGCGGTCAAGAATCCTGTCGGCCACATCCTCCTTTGACATCAAGGGGATCACTTCCTCAGTTCCCTTTCTGTCAATTATCCTGACTTCATTGGAGTCAGCGGCAAATCCCCTATCTTCCTGAGACACATCGTTGACCACAATCATATCAAGATTCTTTTTTTCCATTTTATTCAGAGCGTTGACTCTATGATTTGTTGTCTCAGCAGCAAAGCCGACCAAGAAAACTTCGCCTCTTTGCCTCCCCAGCTCTTCCAAAATATCTGGCGTAGGGCCCATTTCGACAGTTATTACGCTCGTCTTCTTCTTTTCCTTTTCCGGGGCCCTTTTCAGGGGTTTATAATCGCTTACCGCAGCAGCCTTGATAACCACATCCTGCCCATGATAGTCATGTAAGACCGCTTTTCTCATCTCCTCAGCCGTTTGAATCTTGACCGTCTTTACTCCCATTGGTGGATCGAGGTGCGTAGGCCCTGATATGAGGGTAACCTCCGCGCCCCTTCTCCATGCAGCCGTTGCCAGCGCATAGCCCATCTTCCCTGTAGAGCGATTGGTCACTATCCTAACTGGGTCTATATATTCGACCGTTGGGCCTGCGGTAACCAGAATCTTAACTCCTTTGAGATCATGATCGCTCAGCAAGTATTCTGCCTTTTCCAGAATCTGGACCGGATCGGGAAGCCGGCCTACTCCCACTGCTCCGCTGGCAAGAACACCTTCATCCGGTTCCATGACGATATGGCCTTGTTCTTTCAAACGGAGAATATTTGACTGGACTATGCTGTTTGCAAACATCTCTTTGTCCATGGAGGGGCAGATGAGAATTTGTGGCGTGGCTGCAAGCACAAGGGTAGAAAGAAAATCGTCCGCAATGCCATGAGCCATCTTAGCCAGAAAATTGGCCGTGGCCGGTGCAATAATGATTAGATCACTCTCCCGTCCCAATGTGACGTGGTCAAGCGATGTGCCCGGCTGAGAGAACATATCCTGGATAACCGGCGATCCGGAGAGCGTCTCAAAGGTAAGCGGACCTACAAACCAGGCTGCGTTCGCAGTCATTGCAACCGTTACCTTCGCCCCTGCTTTTGTCAGATGCCGGAGCAATTCAACGGCTTTATAAGCAGCTATACTGCCTGTCACACCGAGGATGATCTTCTTGTCGATCAGGCTTCTCATATAAGCTACACATCCCCACTCGTTTGAAATCATCTCAACTTTCCACACTAGCATGCATTCATCTATCATTCCTATTTAATGGGAAATTAGCCGTTTTGGCAACAAAAAACTAACTGATGTTATTCGTGTCATGAAGTCCACAATCCTGGCCTCTATTCTGTATCTGGGCTTGAATCTCTTCTCAGGGAGGCTGAATCTCAGGGCTGAAAAGTGCTGGTCAGGCGGCGAGAGACCTCGTCTTTTTTCAAGCCGTAGATGCGCACGACCTTTAATCGTGATTTTTGGCCCGACATAATCCGTATGCTGTCTTTTCCAACCTTGAGACTCTTAGATAATAACTGAATGAGATTCTGGTTTGCAGAGCCGTCAACGGGTGCTGCCGTAACCTTTACCCGCAATACATCCCCTTCAAAACCCATGATCCCATTCACCGATGAGCGGGGAAGCACCTTGATTTTGAGAGTAGAGTCTTCCGTGGTGGGTGGCCCTTTGCTCATCCCTATCGAGCACCAAGCTGAAGGGCGATTTGGATCAGGCTGCTAACTGCAAATTGCTGGAAGAAGTAGATTGCAAGGATAACGATAATGGGGGAAAAGTCGAAACCGCCAAAACTGAGCGGCAGCCTTCTCCTGATAGCGTACAGAACCGGTTCAGTTGTGGCATACAGGAAGCGCACGATAGCATTATACGGATCGGGATTAACCCAAGAGATAACAGCCCGAGCAATAATGATAAACAGATACAGGGTGAGCGCTATGTTCAGAATCCTCGCAATGGCCAGCAGGAAATTGGCTATGATAAACATGTCTTCTCCGAATTAAGAGAGATGTTAGAGCAGTCCATAAGCCGGGTTCTGTTTCCCATATCAGTCACCCTCAATGGGACAATGATCATTTATCTAGCCCCAATATTACTATTGGGATCAAGCAACCTACCCTGGGGC
>CP070752.1:211090-215931 GCA_020348625.1 Deltaproteobacteria bacterium
GAGCCAAAGCACTGAAAGAAGCCGAAAGCGGCCAGGACAAAGGCGAATCTCGCGGCGGGGCCCAGATATGGCCCCGCCTTTTTTTGCGGGTTTTTCTGCTCTATCAATGCTGACTCACAGGCTGTGTCTTTGAGTGCCTTCCGTGAGGTGTTGTAAAACCCTTGGTGGCTTACAAGCCTAGACTGCGAGCTTATTGGCGATGAGAGCGAAAAAAGATAAGCAGGCTCTCTACCAATTCCGCCATAAAGCGGTAATCCAGCTTTTCCATGGTATCCGATGGCAGATGGTAATGAGGATTTCGGTAAAAGGATGAATCGGTGATCATGACTGCCTTGAATCCCTGATCCCAGAATGAGGCATGGTCACTGAGTCTCACGGCAGGCACCGGCCATCCTCTGAGCGGGACGGTGAGTTTAACTGCCGGCAGTTCCGTGTTTTTTTTGAAAGCCTTGAAGAGGGATTTGGTGAACCTGCTTGAGCCCGTATTCCCTACAAGACCGATAAAATTTCCCGCTTTCGGGTAGCCCATAAACATTAGGGGAAACGGGTATCTCTGGCAGCCAGGATCATGACACGAATAGCCCACCATCTCCAGGCACAGCATGCCATCAATCTTTTCGTTTGTTTTTTTTGCCTTTATAGCGTAGACCCTGCTTCCCATATGCCTGGTCCCATAGACAGGAGGCTCCTCCAAGGCGAAGGAAACGAATTTCACCGCCAGGTCCAGCGGTTCACTATCCTTCAGTGTCTCTAACTCCCGGGCCGTCTCCAATTGAACAGCTATGGCACTGGCGTTGTCGTCAGCACCTACCGTTCGGATTACCGAATCATAGTGGGCTCCCAAGAGATACCGTTTCGACGGATTCGGGCAGAAAGCGATTTCGGCAACGACATTCGCCACTGTGAGATCGCCATATCCATATTCCTGTCTATGGGCCGAGAGGTTCAATGCCCCATAAAAGGACTCGATGTAATGGGCTGTGCGCTCCAGGTTAGCCGGCAACGCAATGCTCCTCTCACCAATGGATACGGTGAGCATCTTCAGGTGATCCTCCAATCGATGGATGGTCTTCTGAATGTCGATCATTGTCGTCCCCCTTTCTCCTGCTTTTACCGGGGAGACATTAAGTGTTGTCAGTGCTAAGCTCAGTAAGACAACTGACAGCTTCATTGGCAAAACAAGCTGGAATTGCACTATATTTGGTGGAGCCATGGATTCGCTCTCTCGGTATTGGATGTGTCAAGCGCATTCTCATAAAAAGAGAGCAAAGTTGTGCGATTGTATATGTAATGATAAATGAATTTCAAAAGAGTTCAAGCATTGATTGCGGCAACGACAGGAGCGCTATTCGCGTCGCTGTTTTTCGGATTTGAGGTAATAATCGATTTTGATATTGCAGGCTATGGCATCGGCGTGGCTTCGAATTACGGGGGCGGGGTAATGCCCAAATCAATAAGGAGCTTTCTGACAAATTCCATTCCATCCGGTTTATACGCAGGAAGTTCCCATGGCATATCCCGCAATGTCTGGAGGATGGAAGATAACAGGTCAAAAGGGATGGAAATAAGTTGCTGACCTTCTGGAAATAACTTCCTACGCTTCATACCATGGCCAAGACCAGTAGTAGTGTAGTTCAGTTCCCCTGCAGGCACTTAACTCGCTGCAGGGTTGTTCGTGAGTTTCCGTTCGATGTCTTCTCGTAAGGCCGTCTTGTCTACCTTTTCCGCCTTGGTGAATGGCATGGCATCCACAAACTCAATGCGCTCCGGAAGCTGAAGCACCGATGCCTTTTTGTCTTTAAGGAAGGAGATGATTTCATTAAAACTCAGCTCAGCTCCTGGCTTTGGCTGGATATATGCACACACCCTCTCACCCATGTCCGGATCGGGCATGGGGATCACGGCAACGAGCACTACATCGGGATGATCGCTGATCAGCTTCTCGATCTCGGCAGCGCTGATGCTTTCGCCGCCCCGGTTGATCATTTCCTTTATCCTTCCCGTGAGGGTGACATAGCCCTTTTCATCGATCTTTGCCACGTCGCCTGTTCTGAAGAATCCATCCTTGTCAAACACCTCCGCGTTTTCCCCCGGATTTTTGTAGTAGCCGGTAAACACGCCGGGCCCTTTGATAAGGAGTTCACCGGGGGTGTTGGCGGGTAATTCCCTCCCGTCCCTGTCAACAACCTTGTAGATGTCGTGCGGACAGGTTGGCCTTCCCACAGTCTTATAAAGGGTTTCAAGGGCATCATCGGATCGCGTTATGGTGGTCTGGCCCTCCGTTGCACCGTATGCATTGAAATAGGTGCATCCAAGCTTCTCGTAGACAGCCTTGATCAGGTCGGGCAGGCTGGCCCCTCCGCCGCAGTGCATCTTATTGAGTGAGCTCAAGTCATAGTCTTTGAGGCCCTCAAATTCCACCAACCGTTTGGCCAGGGTAGGCAACCATACCAGGGCAGTAACCCGTTCCTTTTCGATGGTACTGCAGATGTCTTCAGGATCCGTTGAATCAAGAAAGACCGCTTTCCCGTAGGTCAGCATGCTGCCCAGGAGGCCCTTGCTGAATGTCAAGTCATGGCCTATGGGTCCGGCAAGCAGACAGGTGTCCCCGGCATCTATGTCCCAGGCCCTGGCGCAGTACTCTGAGCCGCACAGCAGATCATTATGGGTGCGGGGGACGATCTTCGGTAGCCCCGTGGTCCCTCCAGTGGGGCCCATGTGGGCCACCTGCAAGGGGTCCGGCTGTACTTGAGCCAGCCTGGCAAGATTTTCATCTGTTAATTCGGAATCGGCCAATAGCTTCTCAAGGCTGAAATAGGGCTTATGCTCTCTCCCTCGCACGAGGATGACGTTTTTCACCTCAGGGTGCTCTTTCAGCACGTCATCGACAATGGGCAGGTAATCCGCCTTGCCGTATTTCTGGGGTACGATCCAGGAGGTGGCACCGGTTAACTCTATGAGATGCTTGATCTCGTATTGCCGATACCGGTCGATCAGCAAAACGTTGATAGCGCCTATTTTCTGCAGGGCGAAATAGGCGAGTACAAACTCATTCCAATTCGGCACTTGCACCAGTGCGCGATCCGTCGGGTTTATGCCCAGATTCATCAGACCTAGGGCAAGGCTGTTGGCCATATCCCGTGCCTGGGCATAGGTCAGCCGACTCTTGCTGTCCACAAAGGCCTCTTTGTCAGGATAACGATCTGCAGCCCTGTCAAGTATGTCGCCGAATGTGAGGTCCGCCCAACACCCGAGCTGCTTGTACCGTTCGGCATCCTCTGCCTTGTAAGGTATAAAACCCTCAAGCAAGGTTGTCATGTCCCCCTCCTTAAAGATACGATGATTGGTAAGAGTCGACTTCGCCCCCCTTCACCAGTCTGCACGGAAGATCTGAGTACTCGCAATGAAGGGCAAGCCTTAAGGAGCGGCCTCGGTGCAGGCTATCTCGCCGGCACCTTGATGATTGATCTCAAGGGCCTTTGCCAGGCTATCGGCTGCGGCTGCCCTCTGAATCGTTTTAAATTAACGATTCCATCATCAGCAGACTGCTTTTCGTGCGAGAATTGGGATTTGCCAGGAGTTCTTCTTCATGGGTGGGAGTATATGGGTTCTGGGGTTTTGTGTCAATAAAGACGGGGCCTCATCATATTGTGACCCTGTGGTTTGGCTGATCAAGTGTTAGATCCAATAGGAAGGCGACGATATCTGACGGGTCTTGTACAAGGGCCTGTGGTACCTCAGTTCGATTCCAATGGCTTTATTGAAGTAGACATCGTTGGGGTATTCGTTTGATACCAAATTCCTTGTGTAAGTTGTGTTTCATAGCAGATATACAAACTTGGGATCTTGTTTATTTGAAGCGGAAATAAACAGTATAGGCATAGATGAGCAATCGCTTATTTCATATTGAAATGTATGGGCCTTGATCCTCTGTTGGGGGACTTAATGGGCGTTTTTGCCCTTTCGCCCTTTCCGGCTGAAGTTGGAGACATGTCTATTCTTTCCTGCTTGCTCGATGATATCCACCTTCGAGAGAATCGTGGAGCGGGCTTTCTTTTTATAGATGAATCTGTTGGTCCATGCCTCTCCATTCCGATGTTCGCTCCTGCGGAGAAACTCATAGAAATGGCTGCTAAATTTGGTGATTGCATGTTACCGGCAGGTACAAGGTAATTGCAAAAAACCGAGATGTTTATTGTCAAAGCGGAGATTTGAGGCCTTTATCAAGCTTCAGCCGCACATTTTCTAGCTCATCAGGGAAGGAGAAAATTTAGTTTGAAGGAACTGAAATTTGTGCTAGACATATAATTTTTTCTCGGAAAGCCCTTACTTACCTCTTTGGCTGTGTCTTCACTGCTGCACAGCCTGCGGTTTTTGCCAGGAGAGCTTTTCATGAAGATCAGATCTGCTTTGAAGTTATTACTGCTCCACGGAATCTTTCTCACCGTATTCTTGCCGGGTTCAGGCGCCACAAGTGACTGGGGTTTCCAATCGGAGACCATTCTTCGGTTTTTTGAGCGCGAGGTTAGAGAAAACGGGAAAGACACAAAACAAGATGTCTTACCCGTGTATGAATATCTCCGGTTGGATGTCAGAAGTATCTCCAAGGAAGAACTCTCGTTTCACTCCTACGGCTGGGCGAGGCACGATTTGAAGGATAGCAGCTTCTTTACCGATGATACTGAGGGGGAACTCCTTTACGGGTATCTCGAGTACGCCGGCCCTGTCAATAACTTTGCGGTGCGTCTCGGGAGACAGTACGTGTTTGAAAGAGCCCTGAATGAAAGCGTGGACGGCCTGCTGGTAAACGCGGATATTTCCCCTTCCATCTCAATGATGGC
>CP070752.1:216031-224034 GCA_020348625.1 Deltaproteobacteria bacterium
GCCCATTCCAGCACAAAGCCCATCTGGATGACCGAGGAATTCCCGCAGGAGCATAACTGGTTCAACGCCGCGCATGATCAATGGAGGCGTCCCCCTGTGGTCAAGGGCCATTGCGTCACCTTCCTTCAGCTGCGCGCAGATCCCCGCAGCTATGGCTTCCTCGCCAATCCCGAGGTGCATTTCACCAGAGATCTTCCCCTCATTCCATATTTTGATAACGGCTTCTTCAAACAGGCGGCTTTTGAGCATTAGTCGATAGAGGGACCATATATCCGGTTCCATGGTATCTTACGCCCCCCAGTTTCCTATAGTCGTCCCGTCCACATCATACGGACATTATATTAGAACGTCTTTTTATGAGCGTACCACACTAGATATTATTTTGACAATTCTTGTCCAGACATTAAAGCCTTCTACTATGTGCCTCTTTCGCTAGGATTTACACTTCAGCTTGCACTTACAAGTGCGGGTCAACAACCACCCCTAAAAAGGGTAGCTTGTTATGACCCTGAAAGTGTCTCTGATCTCTCACAGAGTACCCAGGGTCTCTGAGTTTCTTGAGCTGAATCCTTGACCCCAGTTAAATAGGCTACGCCCCGATGGAATAGGCTGCGCATTCCATTGGGCAAGCATTTAACGGGGCAGGGTTGCGGATTCACCTCAAACCATAGCGCTTCGCGCGCGGTTTCTAAGTGGCACATGCACCGGCATCAGCATGTGTATCCGAGGCGCCCCGTCAGGGGCTGGCTCTTGCCTGATTTCGGAGGCCTGTCCCGCGTGATTTTCTTTCACAATGAAGTGGGGCTCAAGAAATCGGGCCAACCAAAACATCGCTCTCTGGGAACCCAGCGTGCTCGAGCGAGCCTGAGAAGAGTCGAAGGGGAGCGGGTCAGTTGTATGTGTTAGAGGCACACAGGCCAGACAAAGGTATTGACATTAGAACAAGTGAGTAGTATATTCCTAAAGAGGAATTTACTGAGGGCTATTGAATGAAAGATTTTCTTAATGTCATGAAGGCGCTTTCAGATCCGAATCGCATTAAGATCCTGAAGATGCTGCAACACAAGATGATGTGTGTATGCGAGCTTCAGGCTGCCCTGCAGATAGCCCAGCCAAGTGTATCCAAGCATCTGAAGATCCTGGAGAATGCTGATCTAGTTGATTCCAAGAAGGATGGCATGTGGGTGAACTATCACCTTACTGATGGCAGCAGAAGCCCTTATGCCGCCAGTATCTTGGGTAACCTTAGACACTGGCTGGAGGATGATCGCGAGGTTACCGAACTGGTTCAAAAACTCCCTGAAATCCGGCGGGAGGATATATGTAGAGGATAATTTTTTTGCCCCCAATTAATAGCTATATTGGAATGCAGCTATAAACCTCTGAAAATTCATTCCTCTCCATACCGCCAGGTGAATAAGAAAAAACTTCAATGAAAGAACGGACAAAGTTACTCAGTATCGTGTTAGTTTTTCTCGGTTGTTATTACATCCCGTGGGGTGACGCGGGTATACGACGATCGGGCCTTGAGGCATTCATGATGCTTCAGGAATATGCCCGTGAGCATGTTTTGACATGCCTCATTCCTGCCTTCTTCATCGCTGGAGCAATTGCTGTTTTCGTATCCCAGGCTTCGGTTCTTAAATACTTCGGATCAACGGCAAAGAAGATTTTATCATATTCTGTAGCCTCGGTATCTGGAACAGTGCTGGCGGTCTGTTCCTGCACGGTTCTTCCCTTGTTCGCCGGCATCTATTCTCGTGGGGCTGGAATTGGGCCCGCCACGGCATTTCTTTACTCCGGACCAGCCATTAATGTGCTCGCCATCGTACTTACCGCCAGGATCCTAGGATGGCAGCTGGGGCTTGCGCGGGCAATTGGTGCAGTGCTTTTTGCAGTGATCACCGGGCTGCTCATGGCCTTTATCTTTCGCAAGGACGACGCCTCCCGTGCAACAGGCCAGATCTATCTGCCCGAAGAAGATGAAAAGCGTAGGACTCTTCTGCAAGAGGCCCTATTTATGCTGTCCCTAGTCCTTATCCTCATCTTCGCCGCCTTTGCAAAACCAGCTGAAGGGGCCACGGGTCTCTGGTCACAGATCTTTGCGGCCAAGTGGTATATCACCGGCACACTGCTGCTGGTCCTTGGTTTCATGTTAAAAAGGTGGTTCATCAGAGATGAGCGAGTCAACTGGGTCCAGTCCACCTGGGGATTCATGAAACAGATCTTTCCGCTCCTCGGGGCGGGCGTACTTGTGGCCGGATTCCTGCTGGGGAGGCCGGGGCATCCGGCCCTGATCCCAGAGCATTACATTCAATCGTTGGTAGGCGGGAATTCTGTGTGGGCCAATCTCTTTGCCTCGGTTTCAGGAGCGCTCATGTATTTTGCCACACTAACCGAAGTGCCCATCCTTCAGGGGCTCTTGGGCGCTGGCATGGGAAAGGGTCCCGCCCTGTCACTGCTGCTGGCAGGGCCTGCTCTGTCGTTACCCAACATGCTGGTTATTGGGGGCGTGATGGGTGTGAGAAAGACAATGACCTTTTGTGTGATCATCGTAGCCCTATCTACCATTGCAGGGATGAGCTATGGCTGGTTGGTGGGTTAAGAGAAGAGACACAAGGTTTGATATAACCCTTAAGGGAGTAAAAGACTATGGAAATCAAGGTATTGGGGCCGGGCTGCGCAAAGTGCGAGCAAACGGAACAAATCGTCAAAGAAGCAGTCGCTGAGACTGGTGTTGATGCCCGGATTACAAAGGTTACCGACGTCATGGAGATTGCCAAGTATGGCGTTTTCGGCACGCCGGCTGTAGTAGTTGACAGTGAAGTCAAGTGCGTGGGGAAAATCCCTACCAAGGACGAAATCAATGGATGGTTAGGGAAAAAATGATTTGAGGAGATGAAGCCATGAAGGTTGAAAAAGATCACCAAGATCAGATACGCAAGCTGGTCGTAGACAAATACGCCGATATTGTCAAGGGCCAAAGCAGTGGATGTTCCCCTTCGTGCTGCGACGGCACAGCACCCTCGATCACCATCAAGGAGATGGGAGAAGCTCTTGATTACTCTGAAGAGGATCTCCTGTCGGGGCTTGGCGAGGCGAACCTCGGCCTGGGCTGCGGCAATCCCATCAGCATGGCAGACCTGAAGCCGGGAGAAACCGTTTTAGACCTCGGAAGCGGAGCTGGATTTGATGCCCTTCTTGCTGCAAAGGCGGTAGGAGAATCCGGAAAGGTAATCGGAGTGGATATGACCCCGGAAATGGTTCAAAAGGCGAGAACCAATGCGGAAAAACTGAACATCTCCAACGTAGAGTTCCGTCTGGGGGAAATCGAGAAGCTTCCCGTCTCCGACAGCTCCGTAGATGTGGTCATCTCTAATTGTGTGATCAACCTGTCCCCGGATAAATCGGCCGTTTTCGGGGAGATCTATCGATTCCTGAAACCCGGAGGGCGCATCGTCATTTCGGACATTCTTCGGTCCGGAGAGATCCCGGAGGAAATCCGCACCAACCCAGCTGCCTACACCGGATGAGTGTCCGGGGCCATTTCACCCGGTGAGGTGAAAGGGATTCTCTCTGAGCTGGGGTTTCAGGATATTGTTATCGCCCCCAAGGAACAAAGCGATGAAATCATCAGGGCGTGGAATGTCTGCGAAGGTGCAGAGCAAGTTGTATTTTCAGCTTACATCAAGGCTGCTAAGCCCGATGGCCTCGCAAAAAGTCCGAAAACAGCCGATTTGTGATTGCGAGCGAAGCGAAGCAATTTCATACGGTCTGTTTATTGAGGAGATTGCCACGGCGCTTTGCGCCTCGCAATGACGGTGGAGGACTTTATAGAAATGGATCAAGGCTGAAAACCGAGAAAAATTAGACTCGGAACGGATGAACTGAATTCCAATAGAGGAGGGTTGAAACATGGCTGAAGAATGCTGTGTGCCCGGAGCAAACAGCATGATCCTGGCCTGCTCCGGCGGATCCAATGTGGGGCAGATGGCCAATCGAGCCGCAGTCGAGCTAACCCAGGAAGAGTTTGGCAAGATGTTTTGCCTTGCGGGTATCGGAGGGCATCTAAGCGGATTTGTTCAGTCAGCCCGGGATGTGCTCCAGATGATGGCTATTGACGGGTGTGAAACAGGCTGCGCAAAGGCCACCCTTGAACATGCGGAAGTCGCCATGAAGGGATATCTCGTAGTGACCGGGCTTGGGATTGAGAAGAACAAGAACTTCACCCTGAAGAAAGAAGAGGTCCAGAAGGTCAAGGATGCCATCAGGAAAGCATGCAGTGAATCAGCCTAGCCTTAAGCTGAAGCGGGTCAGACGACATGCTGCGGTCAAATCAATTGAAGTCGTACGGGTACGAATCATGATGAAATACAGCAAAATCTTCCTCGGAATTGGGTGCCTTTGCCTTATATGTTTTCACGTCTCTCTCATAATGGCCGAACCGCCTAAGAGTCAGACCGTGGAACAGGCATACCCATTCCTGGCTTCCAGTATCCTTAAATCAGCCAAAATGCTCAATATGAAAAAGGGGTTGCTTCTCACATTGGATGGGATGGAGATTCCTGAATCCCACCTGACTGAGATCGTTGGAAAGGCGGAGCCCTCAATTCGCCCCGAACTCAGGAAAAATCTCTTCTTCCTGCTGGAGCAAGAAACCATGAAAAAAATCCTTGTAAGAGGGGCTAACCATTCGGCTATCTCTCTCCAAGGGCTGAGCGATGAACAGGCCATTCAGGCCTATCTCAATCACCTTGTCCGGGGAGTGACAGTCTCGGATATGGAGGTAAAGGCCTTTTACGAAGAAAATAAGGAGTTGGTCGGTGGCGTTCCCTTTGAACAGGTCAAAGAGGCCGTCCATCAGGTGCTTCTCGAGCAGAAAAAAGCGCGTGCAGTGGATGACCATATCCGGGATTTGGTCCGGAGGACCGATATCATCATCAATGAGAAATGGGTGAAAGACCAGTACGCCCTTGCCATGGACAACCCGGTGGATAAGGCCCGCTTATCGGGCAAACCCACGATGGTGGAATTTGGCGCTACGGGCTGCATCCCCTGTGACATGATGCAGCCGATCCTGGATAAGCTCCGCAAGGATTACCCTGACAAGCTGAACGTGGTTTTTGTCCATGTCAGAGAGAAACCCATTGTGGGAGCCCGTTTCGGCATCCGGTCGATCCCGGTTCAGGTGTTCTTTGACAGGGACGGCAGCGAGGTCTTCCGGCATGTGGGGTTCTTTCCAGAGTCAAAAGTCACACAACAGCTCAAGACAATGGGAGTCGAGTAAGTGAAGAAGCGACTATGGGTTGCGCCCTTGAGTCTGTTTGCCCTGCTTGCGGTCGTGGGCGCTTTGAGATTTCAATCTGTGAGGGAGACACCTGGAACGGAGACATCGGAATATCAAGGGCCCGGTGGAATTCCTGTCAAGGGCATGGTCACCATGGTGGATCTGGGCTCGGACACCTGCATCCCCTGCAAGCTGATGGCTCCGATCATGGAAAAGGTGGAAAGGAAGTACAGGGGAAAGGCAGCCGTCATTCTCATCGATGTTAGGAAAAACCGGGAGTCGCTAAAACGATTCGGCGTTCGCGCCATCCCTACCCAAATCTTCTTTGACCAACAGGGCAAGGAGGTCTACCGCCACGAAGGGTTCATGAGCGAAGCGGAGATTGATGAGGTCTTCCAGAACATGGAGGTAAGCTAAGCGCTAAAATTGAACAGGAGACATGGTAATGCTGGAAACCTTTTTTCTGACCGTTAACGAGTGGATTGCCGGGGGGACGGCCATTGCCGCCCTGGGTTGTTTATTGTGGGGTATGATCAGCGTGCTCTTTAGTCCCTGCCATCTCGCCTCCATACCCCTCATCGTGGCCTATGTCGGTGGACAGCAGGAAGTACTTAGACCACGCCAGGCGGCACATTACTCTATCGCATTTACCATCGGCCTTTTCATCACCATAGCCCTCATCGGCATCATTTGCGCCCTGCTCGGTCGTATGCTGGGTGACGTGGGTAACTATTGGCAAGTCCTTGTGGGCCTGGTCCTCGTATGGGTCGCCCTTGGAATGTTCGGTATCGAAAAGTGTTCCATGTCCGGCAGCCTTCTTTACCGCCTAAAGCTTAGTGGCCTATTTGGAGCTTTCGTACTTGGGTTGGCCTATGGAATTCTCTCCGGTTCCTGCACCTTCGGCTTTATCGCTCCGATCCTTGCCATTATTACGGTCCAGCAAAGGGTGGCAACCGGTGTTCTTTTTATTCTCTTGTTCGCTATCGGGCACTGTCTTCCCATTGTTGTGGCCGGCAGTTCGGCAGCGGGTGTGAAAAGGCTGCTGGAGAACAGCACGTGGCAAGGTGCCGGCACCTGGTTTCGAAAGGGAGCAGGTGTCATGATCAGCGTCCTGGCCCTTTATTTCATTGTCAGCCCGTTCTTGGCGCTTTAACAGGGACTAACGATGCCGGAAGCGCGGTCAACACATATGCATGGTCTTTGCCGCGAAGATCGCCCGCATTTAGAGAAAGAAAACAGTATGAAGCTCCAGAAATACGTGGCTCCGCTGCAATGTGATGCATACCATGAGAGTTTGCTCATAGAGGAGGAATGATATGGCAAACAAGACTGATCTCACAAAAGAACCGAGAGGACTGGGTTTCTTTGAAAAATATCTTTACGTGTGGGTGATACTTTGTATTTTGGCAGGCATCGTTCTCGGAAAAATGGCACCGGGTGTCGCGAAATACCTGGACGGCCTGGCTATTTACGTGGGGGAAGCACCGGTGGTCTCGATCCCCATTGCAGTCTGTCTCTTTTTTATGATGTACCCCATCATGGTCAAGATCGATTTTGGAGAAGTCATTAAGGCCGGCAAGAGTGGAAAACCCGTTTTACTCACGCTTTTCTTGAACTGGGCCGTCAAGCCCTTCACCATGTATGCCATCGCTATCTTCTTCCTCGGCACGCTGTTCCACAGCCTGATCGGACCGGAGGCCGTAGATCATGTTAAAATGCCCTTTGGCCTCGATCTGCCGGTGGGCGCGGCCTACGGTGCAGGCAAGGTCATCATGGCCAACGGGGTCAAGGTGCTGGAGGTTCCCTTGTGGCGAAGCTACCTGGCAGGCTGTATCCTGTTGGGGATTGCGCCTTGCACTGCCATGGTCTTGGTATGGGGCTTTCTGGCCCGGGGAAACGACGGTCTCACTCTGGTCATGGTGGCCATTAACTCGCTTACGATGCTCGTCCTCTACGGAGTGCTCGGGGGATTCTTGCTGGGCGTGGGACGACTTCCGGTTCCCTGGCAGGCACTGGTGCTTTCCATCGGTATCTATGTGGCCTTGCCCTTGGTGGCCGGATACATTTCCCGTAAGGCGATTATTAACGCCAAGGGTGAAGCCTGGTTCAAAGAGAAGTTTCTCCATATTCTGACCCCGATCACTATCATTGCCTTACTCATTACACTGGTATTGCTGTTCAGTTTCAAGGGTGAAGTCATTATATCTAACCCCCTAACGATCCTCTGGATCGCCATCCCGCTCTTTATTCAGACCAACCTGATTTACTGGCTCGGCTACGGCCTAGCCCGATGGCTCAAGCTTGCGTATCGAGACGCAGCTCCGGCTGCAATGATTGGGGCATCCAACCACTTCGAAGTGGCTATTGCCACGGCCACCATGCTCTTCGGGCTTTCATCAGGTGCTGCGCTCGCAACTGTGGTTGGCGTGCTCATTGAGGTGCCCGTCATGCTTATGCTGGTGAAGATTTGTTTGAACACAACCCACTGGTTTTCACCTGGAGTCCCGGTGCGGTAAGAAAATGGGGGAGAAGAGAAGATGTTGGAGTTGAAGAAAACCGCTATCGCCTTTGATGAGAAAGAGTTGATGAAACTCGAGCGAATCATCATAGACCGCGACCATACTGAGGCGCTGAAATTCCTCAGACGTCCGGTATATAGCAGGATTGAAAAAGCTCAGAAGAATATACTCCGGTGTCATCTTGATATTTCCGGGGA
>CP070752.1:224134-227850 GCA_020348625.1 Deltaproteobacteria bacterium
ACATCACCTACTCGTGCATATTTTCGCCTCGTTCCGCCCAGAACCTTTATGCAGTATAATCTCTTTGCTCCTGAATTGTCCGCCACATTCAATATCGTTTGAGCCTGAATCATAGCTATAATTTCTCTTCGTAAGGGGATCTCGCAAAGGCAAAACCCATTGAGACAAGATAGGTTAATCAGCCCTCTCCAATACTTCTAATACTCTCCATCGTTTCATTTTGCTGAGGGGCCGGGTTTCAATAATTCTCACCTTATCGCCTGCTTGACACCTATTCTGTGAGTCTTGGGCGAGGTATTTTGTCCGATACCTGATGTACTTCTTGTATTTTTTGTGCTTGGCCAGTCGCTCAACCATGACCCTCACGGTCTTATCCATGTCGCTGCTTAGAACAACGCCAGTCATCTCTTTCTTCTTACCCCGTTTCTCCATCCTCAGCCCCAGCTTTGTCTTCTTGGGTATACTTCTCGTTCAATACCGTCTTGATACGAGCAATGTCCCTTTTTGCCTTCTTTACGGCCGTATGATTACTCAGCTGGCCCGTAGCCATCTGGAATCGAAGATTAAACAGCTCCTTTCTCGAATCCCTTTCCCGCTCCAGCAATTCCTGAATACTCAATTCTCGTAACTCTGCTGCTTTCACGGCCCTATGAACTCCTCGCCAGAAATTTGGTAGCAAAGGGTAGTTTGTTCCCGGCTAACCGGAAGGCCTCTCTTGCCATCTCTCTATTGACGCCCTCTAATTCGTAGAGGACCTTGCCGGGTTTTATCACCGCTACCCAACCCTCGAAATTACCTTTTCCTTTACCCATCCTGGTTTCAGCAGGCTTCTTAGTTCTCGGTTTGTCCGGAAAGACGCGAATCCATACCTTGCCGCCCTTCTTTACGTGTCTCGTGATTGCTATCCTTGCAGCTTCGATCTGTCTGGCAGACATAAAGCCGCACTCCACGGCCTGCATACCAAAATCACCAAACTCGATATCCGACCCTCTGTAAGCCTTGCCCCTCATTCGCCCCTTCTGGACGTTTCTATGTTTAACCTTTCTCGGGCTGAGCATACCAAATCCCTTCTATTCCGTCTTATTACGCCAAACTTCACCTTTGAACACGGTTACCTTTACCCCTATTGCACCATATGTAGTAAAGGCTTCAGCAAATCCGTAGTCTATATCCGCCCTGAGCGTGTGCAACGGTACCCGGCCCTCGCGGTACCATTCCCTTCTGGCCATCTCCGCACCCCCGAGCCTACCGGCGCAGGCAATCTTTATGCCCTGAGCGCCAAATCTCATGGCCGAGGAAACGCTCTTTTTCATGGCCCTCCGGAAGGCCACCCGGCGAACCAATTGCATCGCTATGTTCTCCGCAATTAGTTGCGCTTCCAATTCCGGCCTTCTCACCTCTTTGATATCGATAAAAACCTCCCGCCCAATCTTGGTTTCTATTTCCTTCTTGAGGTTCTCTATCTCAACGCCTCTCTTACCGATTATGATACCCGGTCTGGAAGTATAAATTCGCAACCTCAGCTTGCTGGCAGCCCTTTCAATTTCTATCTGAGAGACCCCGGCCTGATAAAGTCGTTTCTTAAGGAAGCTCCGAATCTCGTGGTCCTCTACCACAAGGGAGCCGAACTCTGGGCCGGCAAACCACCTGCTGTTCCAGGACCTGTTGATACCTAACCTCAACCCTACGGGATGCACCTTTTGGCCCACTAAAACCTCCTATAGCCTCTGTGTTTCTTAATCACCCCTGCGCGCTCCATACAGGGCTATCTCTCATCAAGTATCACGGTCAAGTGACAGGATCTTTTTCTAATTCGTGTTGCCCGACCCATAGCCCTGGGCCTAAATCGTTTTAAGGTCGGGCCTTCATTTGCAAATATCCGCTTTATAAACAAAGTATCAACATCGATATCAGGGGAGTGTCCAGCATTGGCCACAGCAGCATTGACCAACTTCCGCAGCATGGGACCCCCTTTTTGGGGAGCAAAGGTGAGGAAGTTGAGCGCCTCTTCGACCTTCTTTCCCCTAATCTGGTCCATAAGCAATCTTATTTTTCGGGGAGATACTCGTACGTATTTTGCAACTGCCTTAACTTCCATCAGACAACCTAACCCTACCAATCTGTATGTCTCCCTGCCGCTCTCCTCCTAGATCAGGGAAAAACCGTGTTATTACTTCTTGCCTTTTAGTCGGGACTTCTTATCGCCCCCAGCATGGCTATAAAACGTCCTTGTCGGCGAGAATTCTCCTAGCTTATGCCCCACCATATCTTCGGTTATGAATACAGGAACGAATTTCTTTCCGTTGTGAACGGCAAACGTGAGACCAATAAAGTCCGGAATAATGGTGGATCGTCTTGACCATGTCTTAATAACCTGATGGGAGTCAGCTCCTTTGACCGTGTTTGCCTTTCTCACTAAGCTCTCATCAACAAACGGTCCCTTTTTTACTGAGCGTGGCAAGCCTCTCTCCTTTCCTATTTCCTTCTCTTAACAATCAATTTATCGGTCTTCTTGGTGCGCCTCGTCCTATACCCTTTCGTCGGTACCCCCCACGGGGTCACGGGATGTCTTCCCCCCGATGATTTCCCTTCTCCACCTCCCAGCGGATGGTCAACCGGGTTCATAGCCACACCCCTTACGTGAGGTCTCCTTCCCACCCAGCAGGCTCTGCCCGCTTTACCAAAGGAAACGTTCTCATGATCGAGGTTCCCTACCTGTCCCACCGTGGCTCTACAATCCAACAAAATCATTCTCACCTCGCCTGAAGGAAGCTTAAGCTGTGCGTATTTTCCCTCCTTAGCAATCAGCTGTGCGTATCCCCCCGCGCCTCGAGCAAGCTGCCCGCCATGGCCCTTATGCAATTCTATGTTGTGCACATGGGTGCCCAGTGGTATGTTTCTGAGAGGCAATGTATTTCCTGCCTTTATATCCGCATTTGCTCCAGATTCGACCCGATCTCCAACACGCAGCCCATCGGGAGCCAGGATATATGTCTTCTCACCATCCACGTAGTGAAGCAGCGCAATCCTTGCAGAACGGTTGGGATCGTATTCTATTGAGGCAACAGTAGCCGGTATATTGTCTTTGTTCCTCTTGAAATCAATAACTCGGTACAACCGCTTGTGACCACCTCCCCGAAACCTGGAGGTAATTCTGCCGGCCGAGTTTCTTCCTCCGGACTTCTTTATTGATTTCAATAAGCTCTTTTCTGGTTCAGCACGGGTGATCTCGGAAAAGGTCGATACCGTTTGAAACCGTCGTCCAGGTGAGGTGGGGTTATGCTTCTTGAGCGCCATCTGTCTTCTCCTCTAAACCCCCTCAAAAAACTCAATATTCTCACCTGGGGCAAGCCTTACGATCGCCTTTTTCCAGTCAGGCCGTTTCCCGACATTCCTCCCGATTCTGCGTTTTTTGCCCCTACTATTCATCACCTTCACGTCTAAGACCTTCACCTTAAATATGCTCTCAACGGCGTTTCTGACTAGAATCTTATTGGCCCGCCTGTCAATCTCGAATACAATCTGATTGGCAAGCTCCTTTTGCTTGGTGCCTTTTTCGGTTACCAAAGGTCTCTTTATTACCTCACACAAATCCATCACTGAGCCAGGGCCTCCTCAACTATTCCCAAAGCAGGTTCGATAAACAACAGGTACTTATGACGCAAAATATCATACACATTGAGTCCCTCAGCTCTGAGGAGTTTTACGTTTGGGAT
>CP070752.1:227950-233892 GCA_020348625.1 Deltaproteobacteria bacterium
CACCTATGGAGAACTCCGCGACAAGGTCGACAGACTGGCCAAGGGACTCGTTGAGCTCGGCATCCAGAAGCATGACTTTGTGCTCATCCAGATCCCTAATTGGCATGAATATGTCATCGCTTTCTTTGCCGCGCAAAAGATCGGTGCCGTTGCCGTCTTGTTGCTTCCGCGCCACACGGAACTCGAGATCAACCACCTCTCTACGCTTACAAAACCCAAGGCATGGATACTGCCAGAGAGATACAGGCGCCTAGACTACTTGCCGATCATAGAAAAAGTTCGGCAGGAGAACCCTCAACTTGAACACATCATCTCAGTCAGGCCTGAAAAAGCCATAGGCTCTATCAGCCTGGAACAGCTCATAGAGGATGCTCGACTGACGGAGAATGATCTTCGCGGGCTTGAGAGCAGAAGGCCTGATCCCATGGCTGTGGCGCAAATCATGCCGACTGGCGGTACAACAGGCCTGCCCAAGGCCGCCCCCCGCACACACAATAGCTTCCTTTGTAACGTAGAGTACCATTCTCGGGCCTGGGAGATCACCAGTGAGGATACGGTATTGACGATAGCCCCGGTTTCCCATGGTCAGGGCATGTTATGCGGTGTGGGTGGGGCCATTTTCAATTTTGCCAAGTTCGTATTGATCGATTCTACGGAGCCGGTTGATATTTGCAGGGTCATTGAAAGGGAGAGGGTAACGGCAATCCCAACGGTCCCTGCAATCATTATAAGATTGATTAATTTCGAAAGGCTCAAACAATACGACTTGACCTCTCTCAAGAAGGTTTACGCTGGTGGAGCCGCTAGTACACCCGACCTCGTCAAAAATGCTGTTGAAAGATTAAATTGCAAGTTCGTCAATGCATTCGGGTCGGTGGAAGGCTCCAATGCCATGACGCGCCTCGATGACGATTTTGAAATCGTGTGCAACACTGTTGGGAAAAAGTGTTGTCCCTACGAAAGCTACAAGATCGTTGATCCCAATGAAAATGCGCTCCCTCCTAATACGGAAGGTCAGCTTGTGACCAAAGGGCCCGGGATTTTTACGGGCTATTTCAAATCCGCGGAGGAGAATCAGGATATCTTCACAAGAGATGGGTTTTTCAAGACCGGGGATTTGGCAAAGATCGATGAGTCTGGCAACATAAAGATAACGGGCAGAATTAAAGACATTATCATCAGGGGTGGTGAAAATATTAGCGCAGTGGACATTGAAAAACTGATCAGTTCACATCCTAGGGTAGAGGACGTGGCCGTGATTGGAATGCCCGATACAGAACTGGGTGAAAGGATATGTGCTTACATTCAGGCAGCTTCTGGGACAACACTTTCTTTTCAGGAGATTATTTCATTTTTGAAAGAGAAAGGAGCATCCGTATTGCAGCTTCCCGAAAGAATCGAGTTCGTTGACAGTATTCCGCTCACGAAGGTGGGCAAGGCCGACAAGGAAGCGCTGAGAGCTGATATCAGAAGGCGGTTAGCGATTTCCTGAAATTGCACTAACATGCGAAAGATAAGGAGAGACAAACATCACCTTTCAGAAACTCTATTGCGTTCAGTGGGAGCAAGGGAATGGCCCTTTTGAGCCTCCTTTTCCCTAAGTAATTCGATCCGTCGAGACTCTGTGGGTTCACAGTCCTGAATATCTCTAATAGCGAAAGTTCAGCCTGTCTCTAATAAGCTAGCCAGGAGATTTATCAAATGAAATACCCTAACCTTTTTTCCGTGATAAGTATCAGGGGTCGCGCCTTACCTAATCGGATCATGTCAACAGCTGCGGTAACAAGGTTGGCAGCGGAAGACGGACATATTACACAAGCCCTTACAGAGAGATACAAGAGGCTGGCAAAAGGTGGCCTTGGCGCGATGGTGGTTGAAGCAGCTGTGGTTCTTCCCTCAAGGAGTTCTTTTAACCTTCGAGTCAGTGATGACCAGTTTATAGCTGAATTGAGAAAATTCACGGATGAAGTACACGCCGTTAATGTAGACGTGAAAATAGGCCTGCAACTCATTCATTTCTTGAAACTATCTCGGAGCGGTTGGAGGCAGAAGGTCGAAGACCTGTCTCATCAAGATATCAAAGTAATACCCCAGCAGTTTGCCAGCGGAGCCGTTCGGGCCAAAGCGGCAGGTTTCGATTTCGTAGAGCTTCATATGGCCCATTTTACCACACTTGCCTCCTTTCTCTCGCTTATGAACAAAAGAAAAGATGGGTATGGAGGCGACTTCGAAGGCAGAGTGAAGCTGCCTGGGGAAGTGATCCTCACAGTTCGTGACGCGGTGGGTGATTACCCTGTTGGGCTGAGACTGAATGGTGAGGAATTCACTAAAGAAGGGAACACCTTATTGCAAAGCGCTCGCATAGCCATAAGGCTGGCCAAGATGGGTGTTGACTATATCAGTGTCTCGGCAGGAGAGAGGTTTGAAGATGCAGAACCACCCCTCCCCAACTTGCCTCCTTTTGCTGGTACCGGTTATAGCGGCTACCGGATGAGCCCACGATGGTGGCACCCCGATGGGGTCCAGGTGTATCTCGCCGAAGGCGTGCGGAAAGCCATAAGGGGTGCGGGATATGATATACCTGTTGTGACGGCGGGCAAGATTCGAACGCCTGAGTTGGCCGAGCAAATACTCAGCGAAGGGAGGGCGGATTTCATCGGTATGGCAAGGGCACTCCTGTGTGACCCTGACTGGCCCTTGAAGGCGCGCGAGGATAAAGCGGGCGAAATCGTGAAATGTGCTGCGTGTGGTTTTTGTAGCGAGGCCGATGAGAGATACGAGAGGGTCACCTGTATACAGTGGCCAAAGGGAGCCAGCAATGCTCCATTTCCTTGGTTGCTCATGCCTCCCTGTCAGGCTGCCTGCCCGGCTGGACTTGACATCCGTGGCTATATAGAACTCATCACTCAAGGCTGCTATGAGGAGGCACTCAATCTTATCCAGAAAAAGGTACCTTTACCCCGCACTGTTGGCCGGATTTGTCCGCGTCCATGCGAGACAAAATGTAATCGGGGTGACTTCGATGAACCCATAGCTATTAATGCCCTCAAACGCTTTGTATCCGATGCGGTATCAGCGAAAGAGGAAAGAAAAGACATAGCACCGGCAGTGCAGACTAAGGAGGGAAAGATAGCCATTGTGGGTTCAGGCCCGGCGGGTTTGTCCGCAGCCTTTTATTTGGTAGAGTTGGGATATGGTGTAACCATTTTTGAAGAGCAGCCAGTGCCAGGAGGGATGATGGTTATGGGTATCCCAGAGTACCGGTTACCACGGGAGATACTGCAGGCGGAAATCAAAGATATCCAGAGACGGGGCATTGAAATAAGACTGAATAGCCGGGTAGGTAAGAATGGCCTGAGTGTAGAAGGTTTTCGTGGGCAGGGGTTCAAAGCCATTTTTATTGCCGCAGGAGCGCATGAACCTGTTCAATTGGCTATCCCCAATGAGGAAGTTGCTGGTGTGGTACATGGGGTCTCTTGGTTGAAGGACATCAACCTAGGGAAGGAGGTGAAGCTTGGGGAGAAGGTAGTTGTTGTGGGGGGAGGCAACGTGGCCATTGATTCCGCGAGGACGGCGCTTAGGCTTGGTGCAAAGGAGGTATCCATCGCTTATCGGAGGTCAAGCGAGGAAATGACAGCCATCATGGACGAAGTAAAAGCGGCCGAAAAGGAAGGCGTCAAGATCCGCTACTTGTCCAGTCCTTGTCGAGTAGTTTGTGAGGGCGATGAATGCAGGGGCCTTGAATGCTTCAAAACAGAATTAGGAGAGTTTGATGAGAGTGAGAGAAGGAAACCAATACGAATTGAGGGTTCCGAGTTTGTAATTGATGCGAATATGGTGATCTCTGCAATCGGTGAGGTTCCTGATCTCTCATTTCTGGATTCACGGAAGTTCAAGGTCACACGGAACAACACCCTCAAGGTCAATCCCCTTACTATGGCTACGAACGTAGCTGGCGTATTCGCTGGAGGAGACGTCGTAAGCGGACCTGCCACAGTAATTGAGGCCATAGCAGCAGGGAGGAAGGCGGCAATTGCAATTGACAAGTACCTGCGCGGAGAGAATCTCGATTACGAACTTCCGCTACCAGATACTATAAGGATGGATGATGTGGACACAGCCATGTTTAAGAAACGCAAGAGACAAAGGATGTCTGAGCTGCAGCCTAAGAGAAGAGTGAGGGGATTCGGGGAAGTGGAACAAGGTTTTACAGAGCTTGAAGCCTTGGCTGAGGCTGATCGGTGTTTTCAATGCGGCATGTTTCCCGATAAGCAGAAATCATAAGCTGCATACATTCTTCAGTATTTTCGGGAATCAAAACCCCACAACTACAGGTAATACACGGGAATACTTTTGGGAGGACGAGCAATGGCCAAAGAGATTATCAACGTATATGAAGAGCTTTACCAGCGAAAACAGTATACATGGAGCGATGCGGTTAAAAAAGGAAAGATTATCACAGTAGGGGGGTTAGTAAGTACGGATGAGAATCACCATACGTTGCATCCCGGTGATCTAGAGGCACAGATGAGGGAAATTTACGAGCAGCTCAAGAAGATCTTGGAAAGGTCAGGGGCAACCTTTGATGACATTGTCAAAACCGTAGACTATATTACACCTCAGGCCCTACCGAATTATGCTGCAACAGCCAAAGTGCGACGAGAATACTTTGGAGATACCTATCCAGCAGCCACAGGGATTGTAGTTAATGGGCTGTTACGCGAAGATTGGTTAATCGAGATTGAGGCTATTGCGATACTCGATTAGCTTACTTGATGCTTGATATTTGAGAACATTTGAAAAGAATCTTCGAGAAAATCTGGGAACTGGCAGAGCCATATCTCGACACGAGAGATAACACTATTCACACCAGGATATCTGTCAGGCTTGCGTATCAGCTCTTGGACAGGGAGGGCGGCGATCCGGCTATTGTGATTCCAGCAATTATCCTGCACGATGTCGGTTGGAAAGCGATTCCCGAAAACCTTCACCTAGCGGCATTCGGCCCCAAAGCGACTTCCCCGGAATTGAATAGAGTTCATGAAGTTGAAGGTGTAAGGATAGCAAAAGAGATACTTGAACAAGTGCAGTATGACCACGGAAGAATCGAGGAAATCCTTGAAATAATCGATGGCCATGATTCAAGAGAAGAGCCGCTCTCGCTGAACGACAAGTTAGTGAAGGACGCTGACAGACTATCAAGGTACGCCAAAGAGATTTTTCACATAGACATGCAGAGATACAACCATACATATGAGGAGGAACTCAACCGGATTCGGTCCCAGCTGGAGAAATGGTTTTTCACAAGGTCTGCTAAGAGAATAGCCAGAAAAGAACTTAGAAACCGCCTCGAGGAGTTTACCGACACCCAAAGCTGAGCATCAATGATGTCGTGGCGTTTTGAAGGCGACAATCTCGATAAGAACGAAAGGGGCTGGCTGATTGCACTTACTGTTATCGTGAAACGGATAACAAGGGCCGGCTATGGCGTGATGAACTGCGCACGTTATCTGCGGTTTGGGTGAGATCTTACGCGAAGATGGCCTCTACAAATTCCCGCGGCTGAAATACCTCAAAATCATCGAGGCCCTCGCCTGTGCAGATGAAGGAGATTGGGATCCCGAGTTTCTGGGAAATACCGATTACCACCCCACCCTTTGCCGTTCCATCCAGTTTGGTCAATATGATATCGGTTACCCCCAGGGACCGGGCAAATTCTTGAGCCTGGGCAATCGCGTTCTGACCGGTTGTGCTATCGAGCACGAGGGTAACCTTATGGGGAGCACCGGAGAGCTGTTGTCCAGCTATTCTCTTGATTTTCTTGAGCTCTTCCATGAGGTTAGACTTGGTGTGAAGCCTGCCGGCAGTATCGATGAGAACCCTATTGATGTTCTTGGCTTGAGCAGCGGCAAGGGCATCGAATACGACTGCTGCCGGATCTG
>CP070752.1:233992-239594 GCA_020348625.1 Deltaproteobacteria bacterium
GGTAGTTAAAGAGCTTGAGGATGCGTTGACGGTTTTTGATGCAGCTGGTTGCTGCAAATTCATGGGACTGGCCCTGGATGCAGATGAATGGTCGGCAATCGTCGCCACCCTCACCGGCTGGGATTTTGGGGTCGAGGAATTCAGAAAAACAGGGGAGAGAATCTACAATCTGGAGCGGGCCTTTAATATGCGAGAAGGGATCACCAGGGCTGACGATACCTTGCCTAAGAGGCTCTTGGAAGAACCCCTTCCTGAAGGGCCAGCTGAAGGGCAGGTAAATAATCTGGATATCCTTTTGGACCCCTATTACGAGTTCCGTGGGTGGGATAAAGCCACTGGCAAGCCCACTCCGGAAAAACTGAGGGAATTGGGGCTGGAAGAAGTCATCAACCAAATCCTTGAAGACAAAGCATAAATGGCATCATACGCGGATAAACCCTGGCTGAAGAGTTATAGACTGGGGCCGTTTAAACTCAAGACCACCATCGAGTATCCCAAAAAGCCCCTCTTTACCATACTCGACGAGGCAGCGGAACGATTCCCCACTAAGGATGCGTATCATTACCTTGGAGAAAGGGTCAAATATCGCGAGCTCAAGCTCCAGGTAGATAGGTTAGCGAATGCCCTTGCCAACATCGGCGTGGCAAAGAAAGACAGGGTTATCGTCTTTCTCCCAACCTGTCCCCAATTCATTTTGAGCGATTTTGCCATCCTCAAGGTCGGGGCCACCCTCGTTCCTTGCAGCCCGCTGCTCAAAGCACCGGAATTGCGACACCAGGCACAGGAGTCAGGGGCTGAAACCATTATTTGCCTCGAAAACCATCTGGACTTGGTCAACTCCATAAAGGGAGAAACGGGGCTCAGGAATATCATAATAACCTCCGCTGAAGATTACTCCCCTTCCGAAGCCCCTGAGGTTAAAGAAATAGCGGGTACCTACCAGCTTAGAAAAATGATTGCGGATCACGAGGCCAAACCTCCGGAGGTTTCAATTGACCCTGATGAGGATCTGGCCATCCTGGCCTTTACCGGTGGCTCAACGGGCGTACCAAAAGGGGTGATGTTAACGCACCGACAAAGGCTCACCAATATCCTTCAGGGACTACCCTGGATGATGGCCCCTTTCCCTAACTATCAGGGTTCTGCCTCCTGTCTGTTAGCTGTCCCGCTATTTCATGCCTATGGTCATTATTTAATGCAGTCATCCATGTATTGGGGGCTCAGGCTATTCTTGGTGCCGGATCCCAGGGATACGAAGATGATTGTTCAACTGATGAATGAGTATCGCCCGTTCTTGCTCTTTATGGTCCCCACACAGCTCCTCAAGCTGGCTCAACCGGAAGTAGCGCTCAAGAGAATGCCCGTATTGGTCATGTCGGGAACTGCCCCCCTGCCCGCTGAGGTATCGCACCGAATCGAGGAAAAGATAAAGATGCCCATCTCGGAAGGCTACGGTCTCACCGAGACCGGCCCAGCCACCCATATCAATATTTCTGCCTTTGCCAAGGTAACCCGTTTTGCCACATCCACCAGGCCCGGCATTGGATTGCCTCTCCCGGATACCGAAGTAAAGGCGGTTGATCCCGTTACCGAAAAAGAAGTCCCCTTTGGTGAGGTTGGAGAGATATGGGTACGTGGCCCCCAGGTTATGAGGGGATACTGGCCCCATGACGGTTCAGGCCTTGAGCCAGGCGGCTGGCTAAGAACTGGTGATCTTGCCAAGATGGATGAGGACGGCTATTTCCACGTGGTAGATCGAATAAAGGATATGATCAACATCTCCGGAATGAAGGTGTATTCCATAGAAATCGATGAGGTCTTGTTCAAACATCCGGCCGTGGAGGGGGCCGTTACTATTGGTATTCCCGATCCGGAAAGGCCTGGCAGCGAGAGGATAAAGGCTTTCGTTAAGCTGAGGGATGACTTCAAGAAAAAGGTGGCGGCCCAAGAAATCATCGATTATTGCAGGGAAAACCTGGCTGCTTATGCAGTTCCCAAGTTCATCGAGTTTCGCGACGATTTACCTGTAACAGTGGCTGAGAAGATATTCAAGCGTGCCCTCAGGGAAGAAGAGATAAAACAGATGAAGCAGAGAGGGGAGATCTAGTACAGGAACATGGGTTTTCCGCTGACGTGACGCACCTTGGGCCGATACTGTTCTATGTCGTAGAGTTCTCTCACATCAACCCTTTTCTGCCCCGACTTAATCGTGCTGAGGGGTATGTCAGTGTAAATCCCTTGGTTGAGCGCCACAAGACGTCCGAAAACGCCCTTCAGAAAGAGGTCAATAGCCATATTAGCGTAGTTTACGGCAGCCATCTGATCCAGGGAGTCGGGTGTACCGCTCCTCATCAGATACGAAAGCCGCTGATTGAGCACGTCTTCTCCGGTAAGTTCCTTGAGGACAGCGCCCGTTTCCTCTCCTATCCCTCCTAACCGCTTGTGACCATACGCATCCACCTCAGCCGAGACAAACCTCTCAGCCCCTCCTATCATCTTAGCGCCCTCTGAAATGGTAATCATGGCGTAGTTCTTGGGATTGGCCCTCTTATCCTCCATGATGAGTTTAGCGAGCCTCTCCGGCTCAAAGGGAACTTCTGAAATGATAGCCCGGTCTACACCTGCCAGGTACGCCGAGATCAAAGAAGTTTCGCCACAATATCTTCCAAAGAGCTCGATGACCCCGATACGCTCATGCGAGCCTGTGGGGGTCCTGAGGGCGTGTATAAAACTGACACTCCTGGTAACGGCCGTTGAAAAACCTATGCAATAGTCCGTGCCAAAGACGTCATTGTCCATGGTTTTGGGTATGGCGATTACCGGGAAGCCCTCCATGTGTATTCTGTCAGCAAAGCTGAGGGTATCATCACCTCCTATGGGGATAACGGCATCGATCCTCAAATGTTCCAAATTCTGCAATACATGAGAGGTGAAATCCTTGACCTCCTCTCCTTTCTTGAGCCTACCCTTGAGAAAACCGGGAACGTCCTTCTTCTTAACGGCGCTCGGGTTAGTCCGAGATGTATGAAGGTATGTACCCCCTGTGCGGTCAATGGTTCGTACCTCAGGCGGAGTTAACTCCTTAATGCAGCTCTCGTTACCGGAGGGGTCGTTCGGGTTATACTCCAACAGACCCGCCCAGCCTCGGAGCACTCCCATAATCTTGATTCCCTCGCTATGAGCCCGGTAAACAAGCGTCTTGATGCAGGGATTCAATCCCGGCACGTCACCACCACCGGTGAGTATCGCTACCGTTGGTCTCCTCTTAGCACCTTTTCCCATCATAAAGTTCCCCCTAAGAAACATGAGAACCTGTAAAGATTACCTGCACGGCCTCTGCCTTCGAACCACATCCTCAGTCCCGGATGATTATCGAATTATATCCGGTTATCTCTTTTAAGCAAGATCCATGCCTCAGGTCTTAGCGAAAGACGGGGTGAAAAAGCCTTGCTCCTCCGGTCGCTCCTAGGCGCCATCCAACCCGTGATGTTCAGTCTTCACATACCATGAGGCAGGATTAGTCAGGTACTCCTCCGTATCCTTGAGCGACATATAATGCTCATGCTCGATCTTGGAGAGCAGGTCAAAGAACGCCTTTTCTCTTGGGTCGGCAACTTCATCCCGAATCTTAGCATAGTAGCCAGCCCCCTTGGCCTCGAAATCAATTGCCGCCCTAATGGCCTTGAGGTCATCATCGTCCTTTTCCGGCATCTCCTCTGTCTTCTTGACCATGTCTACTAAGACATCCTTGACGATGGTGCCTTTCACCTTAAGCGGAACGGTCTCAGGCCATGTCTCCCTTTTCTTCCATGTCTCGTGAAGTTGCTTTAATCGCTCGTAATGTTCCAGTTCCTCATCTGCAATCTCCTGGAACATGGCTCTGCCCACCTCGTTCTTGGTTCTCTTGGCATTGTTCAGATAGAACTCCCGTTCCCTCATTTCGTTATTAAGAGCAACTTCAAGGGCATTCAAGCGCTCTTTTCTGTCCATGATAGTCCTCCTTTAGGATTTCTGCACCTTCAGCATCTTATCTGCTATTATCACAATCCCTTATCAGTTGTCAAAAGCGGCAGCCATCTGGCCTTCGAGTGGTCTCTTCATTAGAGGCTCGAGTCTATACATATCTTCTGTCTTTCTCTTCACCGTAGTAGAAGCCTCGGTGCATTCCCTGCCACCTATTTTAAAACCTTTCCCATCCTTCCAAGACCACAATTTGAACCATTCCTACGCTGAACGGCATATTGACTCGGTGATGGGGTTAATCTATAATGCACCATTGCTTCATACAGAAAATAATACAAGGCAGAACATAAGCATGCCCAATAAGACCGAAAGCGACTTCGCGTTTGCCTTTGCTGCGGAATCCAAGGCGGTCACCCACAGTTCGGCCTTCGCGTTGAAGGCCGGCTCAGAAGATGACCCGCACATAGCCCACTTTTTTCGCGCTGTTGCAGCGGCAGAATCGGTCCAGGCATGATGATCTGTAGGTCGATTCAAGAAGCATCGTGCTGTTTTTGACACGGACCCCGAAAGGAGACACTCCACGAGCTTTGAAAAGGGGAAAACCTATGATGAGCTACGCATCGGTGAAGAGGCAAGCTTCACAAAAACAATCACCGAATCAGATGTCCACCTCTTCGCCGCTGTCAGCGGAGACTTTAACCCACTTCACATGAACGAGGAGTATGCCAAGCAAACCCCTTTCAAGACCAGGATCGCGCATGGAGTCCTTTGCCTGAGCTTGATCGGTCCGGTTCTGGGCACCAAACTTCCCGGGTTGGGGACAGTGGCTGTAGAGATTACCTGCCGCTGGAAGGCTCCGACCTTTTTCGCTGACACCATTACCGCCAAGGCCACAGTGGTACAAAAGATTGAAGATAAGAAATGGGTGCGTTTGGCACTCATCTGGACGAATCAGCGTGGGGAAACCGTAGCAGAAGGAGAGACAGCAGCCATACCGCCATCGTGACGGACTCCTATCGCTCAACAGTGCTTGTAGAATGATATCGAATGATCATTCGGATTCTCAGGAGGCCATGGAAATTTTTCAAAGGCTCGCCCGTCACCTGCCCGCTCGTGTCTTGCAATGGCAGGCGGGTTGCTCTCGCTCAGGCACTGTAGCCAGCACAGCACTCTGCAAAAGCCTTTGAAAAATAACAATACGTCTGACCACAGAAAGGATGACAAGATGGCTATAGGGGATATCAAAGAGGTCTTCACCAGGATGCCAGAGGCCTTTAATGCCTCTGCCGCCCAAGGCATGGATGCAATCTTTCAATTCGATATCACCGGGGAAGGCGGAGGCACCTGGAATGTCGTAATCAAGGATGGAGCCTGCCAAATCAATGAGGGCACCCATGAATCACCGAGCGTAACCCTGACCATGTCCGCCCAAACGTGGCTCGGTATCGTAAATAGGGAGCTAAACGGCCTGCAGGCCTTTCTGAGGGGTAAACTCAAGGCCAGCGGGGATATCATGCTTGCCCAGCGCATTGAGCAACTCTTTCATTTTTGAAAATCCGTAGCGCTTATTGCCCCAACCCCCCAGCATAATGAAGCCATTTGTTCTCCCCGACGTGGTAATAGCGGACTCCGCCCCCTA
>CP070752.1:239694-244968 GCA_020348625.1 Deltaproteobacteria bacterium
AGGGGTACCGCTACCCCCATGATTACCCCGACGGTCAGGTAAGGCAGGAATACTTCCCGGAAAAGATGAAGCAGAAGGTGTTCTATCGTCCGAACAACCGGGCCTTTGAGAGGGAGATACGGAACAAGATGATAGAACAACATAAATCGAGGAGTCGAAATACCAAGATCGATAAGTCGCCGTCGAAGCGGGGATAAACCGCTATAAGAATTCTAGGGGTCAATATCCAAATCGATTTCCAAAGGAGGTCATGGCTGTTTTCGAAAGGCGATATCTTAAAAGAGAATTCCACCGGGTCTTGCAGTGGCCACAGAGGTGGGGTTTTCACCGTGGGAGCCCTGGGAGTCCCAGTCTAGCTCGCCTATACCCCACCTCCGTGGCCACATCCCGTGAGGCCAATAGATATCGCTTTGAGGAAATGGGGATGACCGGATAATGCGGAGTATGTATAGCTCTCTAATCACTACACCATTGAGGGAACATTTTCTTGGCGATGCTAAGGGGGCGGATGATGCTTGAGCCCCTTTACCTGCAATTACACAGAGAAGGCGAGCTAGCAAAGCGGGTGGAAGAGGCCGTTTTGTTGTTAGGGGAGTGCCGGCTTTGCCCGCGGGAATGCAAGGTTGACCGTTTGAATGATGAAAAGGGTTACTGTCGGACGGGCAGAAAGGCAATAGTCTCCAGCTATAACGCCCATTTCGGGGAAGAAGCGCCCCTGGTCGGCAGACACGGTTCAGGGACCATCTTTTTCACCTACTGCAGTCTTCGTTGTTCTTTTTGTCAGAATTTCGAGATCAGCCATTTGGGGGAGGGTGCACCGATAGACCCACCAGAGCTGGCGGCGATAATGCTGCAACTCCAAGGACGCGGCTGCCATAATATTAATTTGGTTACTCCCACCCATGTCGTGCCGCAGGTGCTTGAAGGCCTTATGCTAGCAGTACAGAGTGGCCTGGCTATCCCCATAGTCTATAACAGCAGCGGTTATGATCGTGTCGAGACCATTCGGCTTTTAAGAGGCGTTGTGGATATCTACATGCCGGATTTCAAATTCTGGGACGAAAAATGGGCTGAGCGATATTGTAACGCACCTGATTATAGAGTGAGGGCGGTAAGCGCGATCAAAGAGATGCATGCCCAGGTGGGTGATCTGAAAATAGACGAGAACGGTGTAGCTCAAAGAGGGCTGCTCGTGAGACACCTGGTAATGCCGCACGGGATCGCCGGCACCGACGAGGTAATGGAGTTTATATCCAGGGAGCTGTCACCAAACACGTATGTGAATATCATGGATCAGTACAGGCCGTGCGGAACGGCCCATGATGACCACTATATCGGCCGGCGACTTTCGTCCAAGGAATACGCAGCGGCCCTGAAAAGCGCTGAAAAAGTGGGCCTTAAGCGATTGGATCAAAGGCAGGGAGCGCGGTTGCTTTTTCGTTTTTGATCGTAGGGTCTCTGTCAGGGGCCGTTAAAGCCCGTGCTCAATTGCCCGCAGGCTGCCGAGATATCCCGTCCCTTGCTCTGCCTGATAATAGCGGTATAGTTTGCCCGGATGAGCTCATCTTGAAAGGCCCGAATCGTTTCTTCATGAGGCGCCTCAAAACCGCCTCCTTCGAAGGGATTGAACGGAATCAGGTTTACCTTGGCCTTAAGCCTTGAGAGAAGGCGGGCAAGGTTAGAGGCATCACTGAGCCGGTCGTTCATATCCTTAATCAGGATGTATTCGATGGTGATTCTCCTTCCCTTTTGGAGAGGGAACGCCATGAGGGCGCCGATCAATTGCTTGAGAGGATATCTTTTGTTGATAGGCATCAGGCGGTTTCTCGTGTCATCATCGGCCGCATTCAGGGAAACAGCAAGATTGATGGGAAGCTCTTCGCCAAGCCGCTGGATTTCAGGCACGAGACCGCAGGTTGAGAGGGTCACCCGTCGGCGGGAGAAATTGAGCCCGTCCGAGGAGATGATATTTCGGATTGCCCTGGTTACGGCCCTGTAATTGGCAAGGGGCTCACCCATCCCCATTAAGACGATGTTGGTGAGTTTTTGCGGCTGACCCATTAACTGCCGGATATGAATGACCTGATTTACGATCTCGGAGCTCCTCAGGTTCCGGCTAAGCCCTTGCCTCGCGGTGAGGCAAAACCTGCATCCCATGGCACATCCGACCTGGGACGATATGCACGCAGTAACGTGATCCCGCTCGGGAATCAGAACCGATTCGATCCTGTTGCCATCGTCGAGTTCGAACAGGAATTTCTCGGTGCCGTCAACAGATTCCTCAGTTTTCACGAGAGCGAGCTGGCTGATCACAGCATGGGTGTCAAGGAATTTCCTCAACTCCTTTGAAAGCGTGGTCATACTCTGGAACGATTGAGCCTGATGCCGAAAAACCCATCGCCTGATCTGTTCGGCCCGGTAAGCTTCGAGTCCGCGTTCCTTCACCCACAACTTAGTTTCTTCCAGGTCAAGATTTTTAAAGTCCACTTTGGCCATCATCGTTAGTTTTATAGGCTAGTGTCCTATAATCCAGGTCAAACCGAAATTCCCTGTCACTTTAGCCTCTTCGAGTTCTATCAAAGGGATCACGGAACCCTTTCTGGAGTGACTGGCGGGAGAGCGCCGTCTTTTCGTGATTTATCAGTGGGGGAAACCGCAGCCCTGTGCCTGTCGAAGGGAATGCGGAGGGGGCAAGACTCCCCCGCAGATAAATCGCAGAAAAGACCAGTTCGGGAGCCTCGGAACGGAAGAAAGGCTGCCGTGATTCCGAGATGCTCTGTACAAAGATCTAAATTGCTACCGAAATTCAAATCTGCAAAATCAGAAGCAGGGCAAAGCTAGCTTATTCTGGGCCGGGGATTTCAACCTGCCTGGCACCTGTGTACTTGTGTTATACACCAGCAACTAGTTCAAAGTGGCCCGCCCGAGACCTTTCAGCTATTCGACAGCTCAGGCCATGCATCACTAGTGACTGCCTACGATTTCATGGTCCTCAATTTAGCCAATTCCCAGATGTAATCGTAGAGATGAAGCCCCTTACTCGCAGCTATGAGTTCCCCGTCCTTAACGCCGATGCTGTCAGCCATGTATTCTTTCAGAAGTTGAATGGCACCTAGGTTGGCGGGAAACCCATTCCAGAGATCCCATGAGCGAAAATAGACGATAAAATGCAGTCTATCATCTCTTATCCTGGTATCAATACCCCTGAGGCAAGGAGGATCGTCGAGGTAGATGGTCTCGGGATTTCCGACGGTCATGTAGGCCTGGTTCGTGCCGTAACCGTTTTCCCGATACATCCTGATTACTTCACTGATCTGAGGTTCGAGATACTGGCCGTAGGTATACTCTTCCCCTTCCTTTTTGGCCGAAGTCATCAGGTACGGTAGGTATTGATCCAGATAATCGTCGGCAACAGGGTTTGGTATCCCAAGGGCAGGGGGTATATCGGGTAAGAGAGATCTGGTGCCTGGGTATTTTATGTGTATTGTTATGTAGTCGAATTCGAGCCTCTTCTGCCCCTCATAGCTCCCCCTCTCTATGACGTATGTTCTCCCGTGCTCGAGTATCTGGTAAACGCACTGAAACCAGGCATCAGGCAAATCCCGTGCCTCGATGAACTCAAGTTTCATATCCCATCACCCCCTCACAGCAGCCACGATGGTATCAATCATTTTCGAGACCCTTCCCCACACAATCTCGAATGCAGTTGCGGGAATAGCATTTCGCAGCTGCGATTTCAAAAATTCAGTCCTCTCTTGACTATGATCGGGCACATGATAGAAGAATGCCCTCAGCCTGCCTTCCTTGCTGAGTTCGTGCACCGAGGTAATGAATTCCTTCTGCTTTTTCAGCAGCTTCTCTGGTAGGTCAGGCGTTGCGTATTCTCCACGAATATAGGGTGCTGGGTAGAGAAAGATAATCTGCCCGCCCTTATGGAGACCGAATTCTTCAAAGGCCTTTACGGGAAAGCGGAATTCCTGGCATCCTCCATCATCGTTTACCAAATCCGAGAAGATTATCACCCTTTCTCCAGCCCTCTCCGGGAGTATCTCTCCGAGAAAATAGAATAGGGGAGTAGTCAAGGGAGTTGGGTCGCCTATGCCTTCCGGTCTCCTGGAGATTGAAATGCTTCTTATCCTTTCCTCAATGGTTCGTCTAAATGTTTCGTGGTCTTGTGGTGAGCTGGTTGAAAGGATGTGGGAAATGGTTTCCTTCCCGCAGCCGGGAAGGCCGAAAACGGCTATACGACAGGAGACTTCACCATGACCTACGAAGTTTTGAAGCCGTGAGATAAGGGCGTCCTCAAAATCGGAGAGGATATCCGGTCGCATCGTCTGAGAGACGTCGATTCCCAAAAAGAACCGGTTTGGCCTGGGCTGCCTGATCTGCCTCACTTCACTGGCAAAATCCTTTTTAATAAAGTAAAAGGCGGGCCCTGATACAAGGACGGCAAGAAGGACAACCCAAAATGCAGCAGTTAGAAACAAATATTTTCGAGAGATCTTGCTTTCATGCGGTTCGGTTATCTTATAGGATCTCTTCTTTGCCATTATCGATCTGGTAATCCACTACACCTATCCTATTCGTTCGACCCAACCGTAGGGATCAGGTTTTTCACTGTACTGGACAGCCACAATCTCATCATACAGCTTTTGAGAAAGCTCTCCCATTGTACCGCCGGCCACTGCGTAATCCTTGTCCTTGTAAGTTATCTGGCCAACGGGTGAAATAACGGCTGCGGTTCCGGTGCCAAAGGCCTCCTTGAGGCGGCCGTTCGTAGCCGCAGCAATAACTTCATCGATAGCCAGGAGTTTTTCTTTCACCGTAATACCCCAGTTTCTGAGAATCGTGATTGCTGAATCCCTGGTGATGCCTCCTAGTATACTTCCGGTAAGAGGGGCTGTGATGACTTCGTCATCCAGGACAAAGAACATGTTCATGGTGCCCACTTCCTCTACCCACATTCTTTCGCATCCGTCCAGCCAGAGAACCTGGGCAAACCCCTTTTTCTTGGCTTCCTCTGCAGCCAAAAGGCTTGCAGCATAATTGCCTGCCGTCTTTGCCTCTCCGGTACCGCCGGGGATGGCCCTGACATACGTGCATTCCACATAAATCTTCACGGGATTCAGGCCTTCGGGATAATATGATCCAACCGGTCCGAGGATAACGTAGAAGAGGTATCGAGTTGCCGGCCGGACACCGAGAAACGCCTCAGTCGCAATCATGGTGGGCCTGATGTAGAGTGAAGTTCCGGGGCTTTTCGGGATCCACTCC
>CP070752.1:245068-250935 GCA_020348625.1 Deltaproteobacteria bacterium
ATGATCCCCGTCTTTATAGCACTCCACCTACAAAGATTAATGCGGCTGAGATCGTGAGTATGAATGGACACAACCTGAACGGAAGGAATTTCACTTTAAATCCTGTAAAAAGGGATACAATTGCCAAGGCAAGAAGCCCAGCAACGACAACAGCGTAAGCAGCCTTTGAAAGTCCTCCCAATGGGCCAATGTACGTCAGAACACCGACAAGGGCTCCAATAAATATCAACGAGACACCTTCAACTATCCACTCCATCATGATGATGTTGCGATTGTCTTCACTAATATCGCCGAAACCGGCGACTACATTCTTGGTAGGAATGAGGTGTGAAATCCCCCATATCCCGGTGAGGATCGCACCTAAATACAAAAGAACTTGAGACATCCTGTAGGCCCTCCTTTGTTAGTTGAAAGAAAAGATTCTGCTTAACGCACCGCTCTAAGGGCACGTCTGGAGCAGCAGCGCAGCACATGTATTTCTCAAAGCCGATGTTGGGCGGTGAATCTTGGCCCAATGAGCTACCTATACAAAGCCGTATCGCCTCCGCAGGGTTACGGACAGTTCGTGTAACAAATCCAGCACTCGCTCAGCTAATGGCACGGTAAGCACACCTCCGGCACCGCAGCTTGGAGTAATAAGAGCTTTTTCCAAGAGTTGATCCCGGTTGAAGCCCTTGCTTACTAAAGCGTCTACACCCTTTTCGAAACGAGCTATTAGCGAGGGAATCGTTTCAGATGCTGCGGCTTCCCTGTCAAGCGTTGGCACGATACCCCAGCCCAGACAACCACCTCGATCCAAGAATTTTCTAAGCTCTGCAGGATAAAGGGTGATTCCCTGCATATGGTCGTAAGCATCGAAGTCAAGGATATCAAGATCAGTCTCCATTAGCAAAGACCAGTCGGTATTCTCCTCGCAGTGGACGCCGGCTAGAGCACCGCGGCTATGAACAGCTGCTGCCACCTCATTTATGTCTTTTATTACGTCTTCTCGGCTTATGGTGATAAAGGTCTGTTTGCCAAATCCGAGCAACGACGGTTCATCCAGAAAAATCATAACCGGAAGACCGAATTCGCTTAAACGAGTAACCTGCCAAAGTGCCTTTAGAACTATCGTTTTAACGACCACATCACGGAGTTGATCGTCGTAATAGGAACAGCGGCCATCCTGGTCCAACAGGTTAGTGCCGAGGGTGAACGGCCCGGTAACTTGCCCTTTAAGCATTACCGTTTTGCCCGATGTCATCTGTTCAGGTAGCTGTGTCATGAATTCTGAAAAACCAGCTGCGTATTGTTGTGAAAGACCAAAATCTTCAAGGGCATTAGAATCATTGTCCTCCATTACGGCCAAATATTTCTCGTAGAAATAAGCCATTTGTTCAGGGAAGTCATTGATCGAGGTTGAAAAGTATGTGCGATCTCCATCTTGAACAAGTGCCGGCATTCCTTGGGTAAACTGCACCGTCATATTCTCATACCGATTACGTTTGGGAAACTGCGCCCAGGACGGAATCTCCGGCGTGTTCTTGAACATCAAAGCAGTGCCACGGGCCACATCGGTATGCGGCAAGCTCCCAATCGTGGTAGCTAGACAAAAAGGTTCGAAAACCTGCTGTGATACTTTTGTATATTGCATTTTCACCTTTATTTTATCAAAATCCGTAACTGGTATTATACAGTCTAGCAGGGAGCTCAGCCGCGGGGCAACCCCTTGCGTTTGAAAAAGTGAGGAACTCTTCTTGTACGGCGTAACTTCAGCGAAGCCGTATGCCCCGTTCGACTGCGGCGAGTGGTTAGATCTGATTCACTTCGGTGGCAGAGAATTTACGAATTCCTTGGCTTGATTCAGCCAAACGGCTAAGTCATGATCTGTCTGGAACCCATCCTGCTCCACCATGACCCATCCTTTCATTGGTTTGCCGGTGATGTCAAACGGCCTCACATGTGGCAATGCTAAAGCCTTATCGCCGTTTTCCTTTCCAAGTCGAAGGATGAGGAAGTCTTTGTAGACACCGCTGAACATATTTCCATTCAAAAGGTGGCACACGCCCCCGAACATATTCTTTTGGTCGGTATTTTTCCAACTCGATATGATTTTCTCTATTCTAGTCTCAATTTGTTCGTTATACGGCATGCTCTAACCTCCCGGGTCAAATTCAGATCTTCAAGGTCCTACGCGCTGCTCTGCGACGAGTGCACCCAGTCCGTAGCAGCACAAAGTTATAACCTGCCTTTGCACTTTAGGAGTCTCAGCTATAGCCCCCTTATAATGGTAGTTCGGTTTTCTTGCCCAGGGCCGCAATCCAGTTCTTTTCAGCGACTTCATGAACCTTGATGGCTTCGAAGCCTGATGTGGTCATGAATTCTCGGTAGCCTGCGGGAGAGTGGAGCTGCATATTGGCCCAGGCAGCCAACTTTCTATTCCGGTCTCGGAATTTTACACTTTCATAGGCCTGATTAACGAGCAGCAGTTTGCCTCCTGGCTTGAGCACACGTTTGATTTCCTGCAGATCATGAACCAAGTCGGTCCAGAAGTAGTACGCTTCAAAAGCTGTTGCAAGGTCAAAGGTGTTGTCAGAAAACGGTAGGGACGAAACCGAAGCGTGGGTAATTTCTACACGCCGCATTTTTATCAGGCTTTTGTTCACCTTCTTTGCCAATAAGACCATCTCTTGCGAATAGTCAATCCCATATAGCTTTGCGCTCGGGAATCTTGAGGCCATATCCCGAAGAGCGGCGCCGCCCCCACAGCCGACATCAATGACAGCAGAGGGTTCTTCAGATAAATGGCCGAGACCCCAACGTCTGATTCTGGCATGGCCAGTATTCATGGCTCTGCCAACGAATCTGCCAAGCATACCTTGGGGCTTCCTGCACTGCCTAACAAACTTCTCAGCAAATCCCATGAGAGATATTAACCCCTGTGGTCATAACAGTTAGGATATACACCAAACTTTGCTTATATTCCGCTTATATCATGGATTTTTTTGCAGGTAAAATCGGGGTCTTCATTCTTGACTCTTATCATTTCATTTTGCCAAGAATGAAGACCCTTGTTTCAGCAGGTGGACTGACGACTTAGGCAAATTACCGTTTAATACTTAATTACTTAAGCCTGTCCCGATTTACTATGTCAAGAAATAGGTATGATGTCCCTTGATTAATTAGACGAAACAACAGCATGCTATCAGGTTAGGAGAAAAGGCGTCAAGTTATAAGAGTATTTTGGGACAGACCATATTAAGATTATTTCGTGACCCTTAGGTTGCTTCAGAACTAACATCCCCTTTCACCTTTACCCTCACAATATATCACCTTGACAGCAGCTCTCTCTTTTGATAGGGCTCCTTACGCAAAGGTGACCCTCACTGAGCATTGTTGGAAGAGAAGAAGGAATGAGCGGGCCTAGAATGCAGAGATCGTGTATTCCTTCAAAGCCTGGGCGCGCGAGTCTTGGTAATTCGCTATTACTTAAAGAGGTTACGGATATGGCTGGTACCGACAAGGTCGTTGATGGGTTTCGTTTCATGCCTCCTTCCCTGAAGGCATGGATCAGTAAGGATATTCCAGATACAGCATACAGGGGGCATATTCCGTGGACACCTCTTGAAAAGCCCATCAAGGAAACAACCTTCTCGCTGATGACATCTGCCGGGATCAGCATGAAAAGCGATCTCCCCTTTGACGTCGAACGGGAAAAGCGAGAACCTGCTTGGGGTGACCCAACGTACAGGGGTATCCCCAAAACTGCTCGCCAGGAAGATATTCGTGTCAACCATCTCCATATCAACACCGATTACATCAGACAGGATATCAATGTGATCCTCCCTTTGACGAGATTCCGAGAATTTGAACAAGAGGGCGTCATTGCAAGACTTGCACCCACCTGCTACTCATACTACGGTTTCCAGCTGGACCCCAAAGAACTGCTTGAAAAGACCATGCCAGAAGTGGCTTCTAAGATGCACAAAGAGGGAGTTGAGGCAGTGCTGCTTACACCAGCCTGACCTCTCTGTTGCCGGTCCGTTGGACTGGTCGCTCGCTTTCTGGAAGAAAAGGGCTTCTCAACCCTGATCCTCACCATGACGCCCGACTACAACCGAGAGGTCGGCATGCCTAGAGTGGCGGCAATCGAATACCCTTACGGTCGCCCGGTTGGACAGGTTAACGATTATGAAGGTCAAAGAAAGGTGCTCTTGGAGGCGCTTTCTGTATTTGGGAAGGCACAAGAGCCAGGGCAGGTTTTTCATCTTCCATTTACATGGCCCGAGGAACCAAAGAATACGAAATGGCATCCGCCCGAGATTTCCCCCATTGTAAAGTTATTTCTGGAAGAAATAAAAAAGGCAGGAGCAGAAGCAAGACAGGGGTGACTTCCTCACGTTTTTCCATTTCGCAGTCTCGATATAGATTGTAACGCGATAAACTTCAAGGGCTCTGGAGAAGTTCAGGGAGAGACGGGTCATCCGAAATCCCTTCGCTTACGCAGCCTGGTAGCACATTATGAAACCTACCATCTGAAACTTCCCTAAAAAAGGCACAGTATGACTTCTTTGCGAGACTATCCGTAAGTTCAATGGCATTGGGAAAGTTTGTGGAAACTTCAGCGGCAACCGAAATATTCAAGGCAATGAGTCCGATGCATACGATAAAGACATGATGAATCACCACAGCCAGAGATTTTCCTTTCATGGTTTCATTTTCCTTAAGAAAATGAGAGTGAACCTTACTAAGCCCAACGACGCGGCTTAGGTGTGCTGTCAAGCGTCGCCTGCAGCCGAGGGTTCGGCAGTTTTACGTGCCACGATCATGATCTCGATCTCGTCGAGATCAAGGGGCCTTCTCCCCCAGTTCCCTGCAGTGCCACCCCATATGTGAAGCAATGACATGCCCGCGAGGCGGAAGAGGAGAATGAGCTCCGTTGGTACGAAGGCCCGCTCCCGAAGTGCAACAGCAGGCAGTCCTTCTCGTGGTGGGTGTTCTGACGATTCAACCATAGTCAGGGGGTCAAAGCGTCCCTCCTCTACATCCTTATTCGTGTACCTGCGAAGCATGGCCACTGCGTTGAGAACGGTGAGCACTGCTTTTGCCTGTGGTTTCAGGCTTCTGGAGATATTGCACAGGATGGAAAGCGGCTGACCAATCGGATCATCCCCCCTACCAAGAAGCCCGAAAGCTCCCTCGCACAGGCAAACCGCACTATCGTAACTCCCGGGGAGGGTGAACCGAGTTGCATCTGCATGAATCCAGTTCACATTCACATTGGCAGCCTTGGCTGCATCCGCAGCAATTGCAAGCATTCCCGAAGACAAGTCCAGCCCCGTGACAGCATAGCCGCGCTTGGCCAACTCAATGGAGTGACGTCCTGTCCCGCATCCGACGTCAAGAATCGAGCCGCCTGGTTGCAGTGACAGCTCCTCAAGCAGGAAATCCACTTCCAAGACCGTGTTCTTCGTGAATACGTTATCCTCATAGATTGGTGCATGCTCGTCAAAGAACGCTTCCCATGAGCTCTTTTCTATCACATACTTCTCCTTTCCTTCTGCCGAACGTCGGGCATCAGCAGGCGCGCGCCATTTGCGCTCCGCTGAATGCCCTCGTTGGGCTTTTTTGTCTTTTGGTTAAACCACAAAGAATGAGGTCACGTCCCAAGTCTTCCACGATTTTATCAATTGTGCAGAAGCAACCCCTTTATTCTCGCTGTATGTCCCTGATCTGCTTTTGCTTTCTGCGCACAAAGAAAGCCACCGGCATCGATACTTGCACCGGAAGATTGATGGGAATTTCGATAGCCCTCTAACAACGCCAAGCGTAGCGTTTTCAGCGCCGACTAATGCGGGATTCCGAGTTCGATCGTCTTTCCCTCAAGG
>CP070752.1:251035-255785 GCA_020348625.1 Deltaproteobacteria bacterium
AGAACCGCGCGCGCCTGGTCTCCGCCTTCGGGAAGGCCGACGTCAGGCCCTTTTACGAGATCAGCGTCGAGAAGGGGACGGATAAGTCGAGCCTGCACGGCTACCACCCTCGGTACGAGGCTCATTTCGGTCCGCTCAGGGGAAAATCCCTCTCTCTTCTTGAAATCGGGGTCCAGAGCGGCGCATCGCTCAGGCTCTGGGAGGAGTATTTTCCGAAGGCTAGTATTAACTTATTGAAATTTATATAGAAATTAGCAACCAACCAAGGTGGCATGATTATGGCAATTTTCTACACCTAAGATGTATTAGGCGGCACCTGCCAGGGCTTCGCGGATGTGTGTCATCTGTTCTGCAGGGCATCCCGCAAGCCTTTGCAGGGGATATGACAGGCACTGTGGCCGGAGGAGATAACGGCATTTGGGAAGACAGGGGCCGGCAGTTCAGTTTGATGGTTAACATATCAGCCTAACCCTTTAGTTTGGCCCGGTTAGATCATACGCAATTCAAAACACTGAGCGGGGCTAGTCGGGCCTGAGCATCTTCGGCATTTGGAACCTCGTAAAAGGCCAGACATATGGCGTTTAGACAAGAGACCTTGGGAGGAAGATTCTTAGCTATACAACATCGGCTGAACCCGCTTCATGTGTACTGCCGTTTGTTAGACAGGGGGCTCGGCAGAAGGATATCCACCTCAATAGGTAAATCTTACGAAGCCCTTGTATTCATTTGGCTAAGCTGGATTATCAGAACCGTGACTTGTGTTCTCTTCGCTATGAACAGGGACTACAGGATCAGGCGAGAGTTCAAGAGAAGATAATCAACTCTGACTGCCGACTATAAAGCTCTTAGCGTGTGAACAGGTAAGAGCATCGGCTCTAGGTTTTCACCGAGGCTCGAAGGTTTGACCAAAACATACAAGAAAATAACGTAGGATAGCGGCAACGATAGCCCCTTTGAGAGGAGTTACTATCGGCTTTATTGTTGGCTCGTGCCCGCTTTCGTTTGGGAGCACTGCTGATCCCTCGCGCACTACTGAGAGAATTGAATATTATGGCAAGGAAGTTTGGAATCTCTGTTCACAGAAACGATCAAAACATCCATCTAAAATTGGTGGGCGATTTCGATGGTATCTCTGCCCATGAGCTGCTCAGGGTGTTAAAGCGGTACAGTAGACGGTCTTCACGGGTATTCATACACACCAGTTGTCTGAGGAGTATCCATCCTTTTGGACAAAATGTGTTCCACACGCATTTAGCGCTCTTGAAGGGCCAATCCGTTGAGCTCGTCTTTACTGGGGAGAATGCATCCGAGCTGGCACCCCAGAGAGGAGCGCTCTTTGGCCTCACCATCTCAACCGCCCCTCCGGGCGCTGTCTCGGCAACAAAGCATTCTGCCTTATCTTCAGCGAAGTTGGAGTAGAAGGTTGTTTGTTAGAAGGAGATTCCAGGAAGTAAACGGGTGAGGAATTTGATGACGAAAAACCAAAGGGTCAACAAACAATGCTGGCGATGCAAGTATTTTTCTGACAATTTCCCTGAGCATTTCAAGGCTATTGTGAGCGTATCCGGGCGAATTGAAAAAATCTGCACACACGGACAGGATACGTCAGCAGCACCGCCCTGCCCCCAATTCGCACCCCTGAGTGGTAGCAACGCCAAATCCGCGCTCTATGCTACTAAATCTTACGGAAATTGGAAACAGAGAATCGTTGACGCATCCGTCATTCAGCAACTAGCCTAAGCTCCCCATTCCTGAGTTAGCCTTGTCCTCATGGCTTGCTCTCTAGGGACGCCGCCCTTAGGTTGAACGACATCTTATTTCATTCACCAAAAAGGCATAGATAAGGAGCTACCCATGGCTTCGTTCATCACGTTCAAAGGCATAGATCAAGCCATCTCAAATCTCAATTACGGAGAGAAAAAAACCCTAAGGTGTAGGCTTGTTGACACCATCAGGCAATTCTATGAGAGCCAAGGCTCAGCTGAATCTCTCGCAGGCATTCCTACGGAGGCACTCGTCAGGGCCCTATGGCTTGCAGGGGATTATCCCGAGGCAATGAGATCGAGGCGCAAGAACCTGAGCAGCATCAAGTATTCCGTAAACGTCCATTTGAGAAGGCTATACAGGGAGGGGAAGAATCCTGAAGGGATAATTATCGGGCGCAACAACACCTTCGTTATGTCCGATGAAGCCAAAGATAAGCTCCTTGGGGCATTCAGGAATTTTATGAAGAAACAGGGCCTCGGTGCCTTGAGTCAAATAGCTGAGATCTTCACACTCCTCAATGAGCTCGTATCAAGTCCAGACACTCCCGCAGATAAGGAAAGTGCAAATGGTCTATCAGGCAAGATACGTCAATTGAAGGATCTTGTGCGAGGCCTTTCGGAAAAAGAAGGTTCAGATGCAGAGGAGCTGGCTGACTTTGCCGCCGAAGCATTTATGACATTATCAATGGGAAAGGAAACAGTTGGAGCTGCGGATACACCCGAAGTGAGCGATGAGCCAGGAGATATTGCCCAGGATGAGCGGAGTAAAGATAAGCCGGCAGAACGTCACGGGGAGGTTGTGCAGGAAGCAGAGCTAGCCCAAGCCATTGAAGCGTTAGATGAGGATCAGCTCGAAGAGGATGAGGACTAAACACGGCTGACTAGCTTCAAGGAGCCGGGCTCAGAAGAAGCATCCATATGAATACGGATAGCGGGTTCAGAGAGCATTGGACATACTCTTATGGGCTGCCTTTTGAGTATTTGAGTTTACGGCCAATCCTTACGGTGTTATGGTATCTTTCCGGAAAGTGCTTAATCTGCCTGCCTTCACATCCGTCGTCTTCTAGCACTCCTCTTGACCTATGTAAAATATTACCAACAAAGTGGAATATTATTTCTGATTACCTTGGTAATTTATTTCATACCAATCGGCACCACCGCGATAATCGGTGATAACTAATCGATATCTATATAATTTTTCATCACCATGCTTCTTGCACACTTTTTGCAGTAGGAACGGTATTGCAACAAGGAAAAAGAGGAAGGACAGAACATGATAACCGTATTAGTAGCCCTTTCAGTCGGTTTTGTTGCCGGCTTTGTTACGGCCTTTGTTTGGTGTCACACCTAAAAAACGCTCACCACGCCGAGCCCTTTCGCCCGGCCGGGGCCATGCTGGTGGTTGGAGCTGATTTGCCGGGCCCGAAGGTTTGTTAGTCAAGAGACGGCCTCGAAGATACTTCTATTTTCGGACATATAAGGCAATTCGAAAAGCAGACGGAGGAGACGAACTCATGGTAGAGAAGAGATGTACTGATTTCGATCGGCGCTCAGGAGGAGACAGGCGCAGAAACCAGAATTCCGTCTATTCAACCAACGGGGGGGTCGAGAGAAGAAGCGGAAGTGAGCGAAGGTCACAGTTCGAGCGCAGGGAGGACTGGCTGAGGATAAATAAGTGGCTCAGTTTGCTGGTGTCCGATCTGAAATGGCAAACCTAGTATTTTAGAAATACGTATCGAGCATCTTACGGACTTCGAAGGCAGGGCCGATGAAATCGGCCCTGCCGGTTTTTTTCCGCGGCCTAATAAATCCAGTCTAACCGTCCCCTCATTCACAAACCTCCTATCCCAAGCGTTTAATTCATTTCACCACAGTTCTATGCTATAAGAGTGTCGAGCATTGCATGAACATTGAAGAGGATACATGAAAAGGTTTTTGGTCGAAGCCGTCGAGCCGTCCATGGATCGCCTCACAATTACCGGCAGGGAAGCACGGTACATCAATAACGTCTTGCGGATGAAAAAAGGCCAAGAGCTGATTATCATGGACGGCAAAGGCCGGTCTTTTGCGTGCGCGATTGAAAAGGTGAGCTACCAAGAGGTGACGGTGAGGATCAAAGGACTAATGCCTCCTCAACTATCTTCACCCATAACAATCACCCTGTGTCAGGCCCTCATCAAGGCCCAGGCCATGGACTACGTTATTCAGAAGGCAACCGAATTAGGGGTAGGTGCAATCCGGCTTTTCTTTTCGGGAAGAACGGTCATCAAGATAGAGCCCGCGCGGGCCACGGCCAAGATGAGCCGGTGGAGGGAGATCATGAAATCGGCATGCCGGCAATGCAACAGGGCCGACCTCCCAAACCTCGAGCCTCCCGTTCCCTTTGAAGAAATGCTCGAAAGTGCGCCAAAGAACGATATACTCAAGATCCTTTTGTGGGAAAACGAGGAAAACCTAAGCCTGAAAGAGATCTTCAACCGGCCCAGCCCGCCGCCTCATATCTGGGCCGTTGTGGGGCCCGAAGGAGGCTTTGCCCCGGATGAGATCGATGCTGCCAGGAAATCCGGTTTTCAGACGGTCTCCCTCGGAAACAGAATCCTCCGTGCAGACACAGCAGCCCTGTCACTCATATCCATTATCCAGTATGAATGGGGGGGTTTGAGTTTAAGAGACGAGATATGAGATGGGGGATAAAAAAACCCCTTGCTGACGAATCAGCAAGGGGTCTCAAGAGAATCCCGGCGGCGACCTACTCTCCCACGCAGCTACCCACGCAGTACCATCGGCGCTGAAGAGCTTAACTTCCGTGTTCGGGATGGGAACGGGTGTTTCCTCTTCGCTATTGCCACCGAAAACCATATAACATGAAAGGAGGAGGTTGAACAAAAAAGGTAAATAATTATGGCCAAGCCTCTCGACCTATTAGTACCGGTTAGCTAAATGCGTTACCGCACTTACACGCCCGGCCTATCAACCTCGTCATC
>CP070752.1:255885-270007 GCA_020348625.1 Deltaproteobacteria bacterium
TTCTATAAAGACGATGGGCTTTTCCTCAGTTCCGAGGCTCCCGGGTTGGTCTTTTCAGCAACTTATCCATGGGGGAGTTCTGCCCCCTCCGCATTCCCTTCGACAGGCTCAGGGCTGCGGTTTCCCCCAATGATAAGTTGCGAAAAGACAGCACCCTTCCGCCAGTCACTGCAAAAAAGCCCATCGTCTTTTTCTAGGATAACAGAAACTGTCACGCTTTGCAAAGGTCGCATGGCGTGTGTTAGAAGACATGGAAGGCGCAGGAACAATCCGACGCTCTGAATCTAACAAAAGGCATTACCATTTATTTTATCCGTAACAATTGCAGATTGCAAACTGCTGGCTAGCAATTCACTGTTTTAGCGGTGCCAATTGTCGAAGGAAACGGTAAGAAGTGCCGATCTTATCGGTCGGGAAAGGATAATTTATCAGTGCTGAGCGACGCTGAAGGTAGCAGTCAGCTGCCCTGCTCATGCTCATTCTCCTTTTCATCTAACAGCGGGTCTACGTGAACGATGACCCGGTCAATATCGGCAACATCTTTCCTCAATGCTTGCTCCACGGCCTTAGCGATTCGATGTCCCTCGTTTACCGTCAATTGCCCGTCGACCACGATGTGGACCTCCATCTGGTGCAGTCCCCCGGAGGTTCGGACCCTGAGGTCATGCATTTCACTCACGCCATCCACACCGAGGGTACGCTCACGTATACCCTTCAGTATTTCCTGGGGAGGGGCCGTATCGGTGAACTCGCGCACCGTTCCCTTGAGGATATCGAGGCCGACCTTAATGATGAAAAACGACACAAACAGGGCTGCATAGGCGTCGAGAATGTGCCAGGAAGGCTTTATGTTCGCCCCAGCCACGCCAAGCAAAACTGCCACAGATGAGAGGGCGTCCGACCGCTGATGCCACGCGTTGGCCATTATCAGCGAGCTTTTGATGCGCCTTCCAACCCGCACGGTGTAATGAAACAACGCCTCTTTTAAGCCCACAGAAATACCGGCAGCAGCCAAGGCCAGAACGGTAGGGTGGTATTCGCTATGACGGTAAATATTTAGCGCGGCTTGTATCCCCAGGTAAAGGGCCGTAAGAATAAGTGCGATACCCACGATACCTGAAGCCAGGCTTTCCAGGCGAGCATGACCGAAGTGGTGCTTTTCGTCGGCGGCTTTTTGACCGATCTTCAGGCCAAGCAAAACCACGGCATCGGTGAAGAGATCAGAGAAAGAGTGGAGAGCGTCTGCAATGAGGGCTTGGCTGTGGCCAACTAAACCTGCCCAGAACTTGAAGACAATCAGGAAGACATTAACGCACACGCCCAGCAGCGTCACCGATTTGCCGGCTCGAGCTGCGCCTGTTTCAGATTGAGGCTGGGGTTTTTCCGTGGAAGATACCATAAATTCCCTTATTGTATCAGCGCCTATCGAAAAGATCCGGTTTTCTTGAGACCTCCATGAATAAAGTCGAACGCAGAGACCAGAACAGTAAATCTCTTTCGTCTTAACGCCCGTCTTCACAAAGGTTGTCTAGTCGATCTGCATCAGCGATTCAAGTCTTTGGATCTCTTGGATGATCTCCCTCTTCTGTTCCTCAGTGATATTTTCGTCTCTTAACCGTCTCTTCAGCCCGAGTATTGTCATTTCCTCTCGGTAATCTACACAAGTGTATTTGGAGTCGTTTTTCATAGGCTTTGTTAAGAGCAGGATTTGATTCTCTGCAGACCCTTGGATGCAATAGTTAGCTTATCGTGTAAATTGCCTTGTTGTCCTTTCGCCAGGGGGAGAGATGCGTCCCAATCTAGCTGGATTCATGCCCAATTTCCTAAAGGCATATAATCTCAGCCTTGTGATTCCTCTCTCCTGCTAAAGAAGGCTTTAATAACAGCATGCACCAGAGTGGCGAGGGGCACCGCAAAGATCAATCCCCAGAACCCCCATAACCCTCCGAACACGAGCACCGCCGAGATGATAGCTACGGGGTGCAAATTTACCACCCCGGAAAGCAGCAAGGGGGCCAGCAGGTTTCCGTCCAAAAGCTGTATGATGCTGTACGCGATCAGGGCCCAAACAAACTCGGCAGACAGGCCCCACTGGAAGTAGGCTACCAATGCCACCGGCAGATACATGACAGCGGCGCCGATATAAGGGATGAGAACCGACAGGCCAACAAGAAGGGCGAGCAGCATGGCAAACTGAATCTTCAGTGCCAAGAACGTGACATAGGTTACTACCCAGACGATTATGATCTCCCAGATCTTGCCCCGAATATAGTTTGCAATTTGTTGGTTCACCTCGTGCCAGACTTCTGTTGCCAAGCCCCGATTCTCGGGCAAGAGACCGCCCAGCCAGTCCAGGATGGCTGCCTTGTCCTTCAGGAAAAAGAACACGAGAAAGGGTACGAGAATCAGGTAGACGATAATGGAAATTACACCGCGCACCGATGCCACAGAGAGCGAGAGCAGGCGCTGGCCAGCACTGGTGAGTTCAGAGCTCAAAAAGATTATGATGTTTCTGATCTGTGCCTCGGAAATGAAATCCGGGTACCGCTCCGGCAGAAGCATCAATGCCTTCTGTATTCCGCCAATCATGGAAGGCAGCTGCTGAAAAAGCTGGCGAATCTGATCCGACAGCAAAGGGAGGAAAACCACCACCAGCACGACCAGAACGACCAAGAAGCCCACAAATACCACTACTACTGAGATTCTCCGTGGGATGTGTGCGCGCACGAACAGAGATACGAAGCTGTCCAGCAAGAAGGCGATCACAATCCCGGCAAAGACCGGGAGCAGCATTTTTCCCAGGAGCAAAATTGTAACGAATCCCAGGATGAGCAGTAATCCAAGGATGATCACCTGGGGATCGGATAAGTACTTTTTTATCCACTCAAGAAATAACTTTTTCATGCCTCACAGCCAACCAAGTATATCCATTTCACCTGCACATACATGACATATGCTCGTCAGAACATCAACCGTTTTTTCCGGCAGGAGCCTTCAAAAATGGGTCAAGCCTTCTTTTGACTCTTAGTGACCCGGAACCAATCAAGAAAACGCTGCATGAATTGCATGGGATCGATGAAGCAGCTCTATTGCGATCAAGAAGGGGTGTGTTCAACGAGCCTCGCAATGCGGCGATCTACCTGATCCGCCGGTTGCGAGGGGACAGCTTGAAGGAAATCGGAGATCAGTTTCAGATGAATAAGTACAGTTCGGTGAGCAGCGTTATTGAGAGAGTAAAAGCGTTGATCAGCGAGGATTCAAGACCGAAGGATAGGGTTGGGAACATCATCAGTCGATTGAGCAAGAGTCAAGAGCAGACTTGACCCCTTGTCGTGCTTTAACGTCTCGTTGATATCCGCATTTCAAGCGACAAAAGGCGGGGTCATCCGACCCTGCCTTTTGCGCTTAACAGAGGAGGAGAGGAGATTATATCGAGAAGAATATAGTTTTTCTGTAGTTACTCTACTGGTGCACTAGTACGCTGTACCAGTCCTCCACGCGCAGCCAGCCACTTCGTCGCTCCAGATTGGATCTTCGTTCGTTCCAGCTTCTTCTCTCGATTCCGCCTTTCAGGAAGTAATCCAGGTTGTGTACCCTGCGCCTGTCGTGACCACAGCGACGATCAATGTGAGAATGCCTCTTATTCAGCATTTCCAGCCCCGGCGTCTGATGAATTGGAAACGGCCTTTGCCAACCTCCCCGATAACTCATAAGTGATTGATGCTTTTCAACTTTTTCATACCATCATAATGCCGATTTATCAACTAAAAAACGAATTGGCCTCTTGGTTGTGCAGCTCACCATGATATACATTAAAGCTTCCTATCACTTGCCGAGTGTTGTGAAGAACCGCCTAATCATAAGCATCTCTTACAGGATTTCGATCAGTTTTATGAACGCCTGTTCATCAGGCGGACCAGCGGCTCGCTTTGTCCAGCCAGTATTCCTTCTCTTTCTCTCTCCAGTTTGGCCCGGTGAATCTTCTATCAAAGAAACCACCGAGCCTCTCGAGCCACCTGACCCATGGGTTCTTTTTGTTTTCAATTGCCTCGATAACGTCTGCGGCAAATACCTCAATATTGCCTATTTCATCTTTAGGCACGAAGTATGCGGCTCCATCCTCAACGGATCTTTCGAGACTCTCTTCATTGAGTGAGTGAGCGGTAAGCATGAGAGCAGGGACATTTTTTTCCGTTGCTATTTTGAGAAGTTCAAACCCCTTTACCCCCATAATATCAAGGATTGCAAGGTCGTAATACTCGGTTTCAAACAGATCCTTGGCCTCCTCAAATGAAGAAGCGGAGTCTATCTTGCACATATCAAGGAGTTCTATGAGAAGGTTGAGAACATCCTTTTCGTCATCTACGATGAGCAGCCTTTTGCCTTTCAGTAGCTTTTTCGGATCCATTATTACGCCTCCTTTCGACTGGCCTAAAGTTTGTTTTTTATCGATGTATAAAGGTGCTGAATTTTCGTCATGATTATTTCAATCTCCTTTGCCACACTACCTTACCCTGCAGTTAATAGCAAGGAACTTCATATATCCAAAAGTTAAATCCAATGGCCTTTGTGTCAAGCAGAGCGAAGCAAAATGCCCGCCCCGCAAAGGCCAGGGCCCGGATATTGGCCCAAATGGTGGGCTGAGAACTAGAGGTCAATATAGTATCTCTTCTTTCTCTTGGAAACCTGCCCGACGAACAATCCCAAGCAGAACACGGCGGCTCCCGCCAAGAACCACTGGAGCTTTCCTGAACCCCTAACGGTTTCTATTCGTTTTTGAAGATTCCTCAGTTCCCTATTCAGTGCAGCATTTGCCGCCTTAAGCTCGTTTCGTTCATCTACCAACTTGGATGCGTTTTGTTCGAGTTCCTTGACTTTTTGAAGGTAACTCTCCTCTGCCGCCTTGAGCTTATCAAGAAACGGGTTCTCGGCTCCCTCATACTCCCTGATTTTCTCCCGCAAACGATTCATCTCATCCTTCAACTGGGCTATGATAATTGGTTTGGGGGTTTCGGCGGTGACGTATTGCCCAGGTACCCACCCCTCTTCACCTGCCCCAGTCTTTACCCGAAGGTACGGCCCGCTTTCCTCGAGTACTTCGACCGGGTCATCTGTCTTGATGGTGCCCAGTGCCTTGCCGTCCGAATTCGGGGCTTCTCGAAGCGAAATAATGAGCCTGTCCGATACGTATCTCCTATCAGCCTGGGCAGTTCCCACTTGAGCAGACATGAGGATAAGCAGTAAGAAAAGGAGCAGGAGGCTCGGTTTTCTGATTCTTGAGACCGTCATGGCAATCCCTCCACAGATCGCATTAGGGCTGAACGTGACAAAATGGTTGAGCAAGGTCTTGAAAGCCCACATGCGGTGATATGCAGCATAACGGATCAGACCTTCACGCTGGCATTGGTTGGTGAGAGTGCAAATGAACCACGTTGCTCGCTCTATCAGTTCATTTGGGGAAAGGATAGATGGGCGAGCCTGAACATAAGATAGGCTACCTCTATTACAGCAATCTGTCAAGGGGGTATCAGGCTCTATGGAAACCAGGACACAAAACATGTGTTATGTGTCTCAAGGTTGGGGCATATGAAATGATTTGGCTTTCACTGCTTGAGCTAGCCGCCATCAGGAAATGTAACAGCTGATGGCGCTTGAATCTGCGGAGGATTGCCCATCCGCAGTATCAACAGCTCGTCGTAAAAAGTAATTTGCGGACGATCCCTTTAGGTATTCTGCCTTCTTCTGGACAAGTATCAGATGTCGGGAATACTCTTCATCTTCTTATCCCAGAACTCTTTATGTTGCTCTCTCCAATTTGGTCCGCTAAACTTCTTGTCAAAGAAACCGCCGAGCCTCTCATACCACCTGAGCCACGGATTCTTCTTCTTTTCTCTGGCCTCTATAACATCTGCAACAAAGACTTCGATATTACCTATTTCATCTTTAGGAACGTAGTAGGAAGCGCCATCTTCTGCAGATTTCTTCAGGCTCTCTTCGTTCAAGGCATGGGCGGTAAGCATGAGGGCGGGAATATTCCGTTTATTGGCAATTTCAAGGAGTTCGAATCCCTTAACGCCCATAATATCCAGGACTGCAATGTCGTAATACTCGGTTTCGAGCAACTCCTTTGCTTGCTCGAACGTAGAGGCTCGGTCAATCATACAGTCACTCAGAAGCTCAGTCAAAAGATCAAGAATGTCGGGTTCGTCATCAACGATCAACACCCTTTTCCCTCGAAGCACTTTTTCTGTTTCCATTTTACATCCCCCTTGACGACTCACGGAATCTCACCGCTACTAATTGAATCCTGAGAACGATCGGAAGCTTGCTCTTTCTTAGCTATAGAGTATACTGCATCGCCTATTTGTCAAGGGAATAGTGGTGAAATCCTCGGACGTGAGATCCTGTAATCCCCCGCTTTGATCCTTTCACCTTGAGCGGGGAGAGGGGCGCGAGCGATAGGATTGCTTCAAGAGGTGAGAACCCGTGGCGGGCCCGTTAGGGCGTTCATGATTGATGGTTTTCAGCTCAGAGGAAGAAGCTCAATCGATTATGCGAAAAGTAAGAGAACGCAGCGTGACATGCTGTTTCGTCAAGGCACTGTGGTGAAAGCGCGGAGAGAAAGGCTCTCCCCCTAAAGCAAGATCTGGTTTTCCAGAGATCGCGATTCACCTGCGGAAATAACCCGTATGGCAGGCCGTCCTTTCACCGGGCATTTAAACTCGCAGATCCCGCAGCCCACACACTTCCTAAGATCCACATGGGGAAGTTGTGCCATTTGCTGTTTGCCGTTAGGACCCGGCACCATATCTTTGTGGAAGAATATGGCCTTCGGTGATGTGGGACAATGCTCCTCACACACAATGCAGGGGCCGTTCCCAGACCAGGGAAGACATCTTCCCCGGTCAATGTAAGCTGAACCAATTACTATGGGCGTTTCGATCTTCTCTTTGGCTGAAAACACTCGAATGGCACCTGTAGGGCAAACATCTCCGCACAAGGTGCAGGTGTACTCGCAATAGCCCTGGGTCATGATGAGGTGGGGAGTCCAGAACCCCGCCATGCCCGCTTCAGTAAGGGTCGGGTTGATGACGTTAGTGGGACAGGCCTTCATGCACAGACCGCAGCGTTGACAGAGGGTTAGGAAATCCTTCTCCGGTAAAGCCCCCGGAGGTCTTATCAGGCGGGGGTCCGCTACCTTGTGCACCCGGCCGTCGAGCCTTCCAAAAAGGGGGAGCGAAATGCCTCCCACCAAACCTGCCAGCAGGGCGCGCCTGCCCATGTCTGGACCCCTGTTTAAACGAAGCGATGACCACCTGAAACGGAAGAAGAGGGCACTTGCAGGGCAAGAGTCAAAGCAGTTAAAGCACATAAGACATTCCGCGTTCTCCCAATCGTTGCCGGGTTTCGGCGAGGCGGCGCCCTGGCAGCTCTTTGCGCAGAGTTCACAGTCTGTGCACTTTGCCCGGTCCTTTTCGAGCCTGAGAATGCTCAACCGGGAGCATATTCCCAGCAATGCCCCAAGAGGGCACAGGACCCGGCACCAGAAGCGGGGTCTGATTCTGTTCAAGAACACGATACCCAGAAAGATAATCCCAATAAACCAGGCAGTTGTGTATGCCTTATAGCCGAAACCGAAGAGGAATTGCGCGATAACCTCTCCTCCATAACTCAGTAGGCGGAGAGCCGTACTATCGCTGTTGGCAATTACTTCGGAGAATTCCCGCAAGCCCATAGCAGCGCCGGGGAATAAGGCCAGTGCGAGGGAGCGAAAGAACACGGAGAGGGGATCCATCAACCCCACCATATTGAGGCCAAGAACTGCTCCCACGAGTACGGTAATCAGGAGAAAATATTTTATCTTCTGACTCGAGGCCTTTTCATTAGCCCGAATCATGGCATCAGCTTTCAATGACGGCCGGAACCAGCTCACCGCATGGTGGAGGGTGCCGAGCGGACAGACAAAGCCGCAGAAGATCCTACCCATGAAGAGGGTTACAGCAAGCAGGACCAGTGCCCACCAAAATCCCTTTATGAGCTGATGACCCGATATGAGAGAAGAGAGCCAGACCAGAGGATCAAGCTGAAAGAAAAACCCTACCGGATAGTCGATCGCTAGATCCGGTTCAGCGGAAAAGACGACGGAATAGTCTACGAACACATCTCTCGGAAGGCGGCTTTCCACCAGGAGAAAGAGGAAGAACAGCAGGAAGAAAGTTTGACTGATTCTCCGTATCCAGACGAGTTGTCTTGCCCTCATACGATCACCTTTTTCTGGTCAAGTTTTAGGAATTCCTTGGTACCGAGGCCCGACTTCTCTCCCAAGCTGATGAAGCCAATTTTATCCGGACTGTACCCGAAGAGCCTTGCAGCACAGGCATCTGCTGCAACCGGGTCGTCACTCAAGATGAGGGTATTCTTCATCGCCACATCTGAAGGACTTCCGCCTGAAGGCCCGTTCTTTACCAAGATACTGATGGCATCGATGAGGGTCACCGTGGGCTTGAAGAACTGAGCCAGATCGACAATGGTCCGGTGTATGTCCTGGTGAAGTGCATACCTCCTGCCGCCAACGCCTCCGATCCAGTTCTTGATGCCCAGGGTGAGAGAACTGAGGCTATGAGTTTTTGCTATAGGCAGGTTGATGAGCTTGTCGGCTTCTATGAGAGGCGTGAACACCGGCCAGACATCAAGGCGGTCGCCATTGATCTTCATTCGCCTCATCAGAGAAGAGCTTGGAAACACCAGGTCTGCATTTGTCTTCTTAGCCACGGTGCCTGCACCGGTGATAGCGAAACACCGACGGACATCATTAATGGTATTATCCACGATCCTCACCTTTTTGGCCCCCGCCTCGTAGCAGAGCTCAATCACCGCCTCAAGAACCACAGGGTTTGTTGTGGCAGCTAGAGCGGGTTGCCGCGCCCAGGAAATATTGGGTTTGATAGCCACTACGTCCCCCTTTGAGACAAAGTGCTTCATGCCTCCAGCGGCATCAAAAACCCTTGTCGCCAGTTCCTTAATGGAGTATCCCTCCGTTTGTCCAATCCCCTCTATAATGAACCGCCTCGGTGCCGCTTTGGCCTGGGCGGGAGAAAAGGCAGTAAAAGGAATCCCGCTGGCGCCGTAAAAGCCCACGACGCCGGAGATGGTGATCAGTCGCTTTAGCGTTTCTCTTCTCGTGATTAAGTCGTCAAAATTCATCGCACATTCCCCTCGTTCTCGATGCTGCCCCTCTTGCTTTGGGCGATATACGCATGAGAAATCAAAAGCCTCACCCTACTAGAAGTGGGCGGGGCTTAGTGATATTTACAATACGGATCTCGTTATTTGAGTCCTTTGATTTGCTCGACCTCAGAGCGCTACTTGAGCAGCGCTGTCAATAGTGCTTGCATAAACGCCGGAAGATCATCTGGTTTTCGACTGGTAATCAGGTTTCCGTCCACAACCACCTCTTGGTCTACCCAGTGTGCTCCGGCATGGACCAGGTCATCTTTTATGGCGAAAAATGAGGTTACGGTCCGGCCTTTCACGATTTCTGCAGAGGCCAGCATCCATCCCGCATGACAGATTGCGGCCACCACCTTGCCAGCGCCAAAGAGATCCTTTACCAATTTGACCATGGATGGGTGGCGGCGCATATGGTCGGGGGCATAACCACCGGGAATAACGATTCCGTCAAAATCCGCTGCTGAAATCTCGTCAGCGATTGCATCGGGTTTGCAGGGGATCCCGGATTTTCCCGCATACTGTTCAGCACTTCCCGATCCTACGACAACGACCTCTGTCCCAGCCTCCTTAAGGCGGTAATAGGGGTACCAGAACTCGATATCATTGTACATTTCCTCGACCAGGATAATAACCTTTTTCACCTGTGCTTTCATAGATTATCCCCCTTTTTTGAAATCATATTAGGTGATCATAAAATAACTATCATAGCTCAGTTAGACAACCCCGCTCGAAAAAAATTCTGTCAAGCAAGGTGTAATCTCCCAGGTCACTTGAGAGGCTTTCAATGTGGTTGAATAAGCTGATGAGAGCAGGCGAGAGCCGAAGAAACCCTCCCTGAAGGATTTCCGTGTGACGAAATAGTGTGCGATTTGGTTTAGGGCCGGCCTATCCTCGCTTTCTCTTACACAATAGGCCCGTTTACTCCTTCTCAATTCTTTCCAGGAAATCACGGGCAGCAGCGTGGTTTGGATCTATTTCCAGAATCGTGCGCAATTGCTGGCTGGCCTTCTGTAATTCCCCCATATCGGCATAGAGTAAACTGAGATACAATCGAGCATCTACGTGATTCTGGTCAAGTTCAATGGCCTTCAAGAACTCAGCTTCGGCGAGTTCGTCTGCAAGGCGCCTTTGATAGCTCAAGGCCAATCCGAAGTGGTTATCCGCGTTGTCGGGGTCAAGGGATACCGCTTTCTTAAAGGCCTTAAGGGACTGTTCGATCTGGTTCAACTCGCCATATGCCATGCCCAGGTTAAAAAAGATAGAATCTTTGGTGAATCCAAGGGCTATGGCCTTCTCGTAATAGAGCACTTCGGCCTCGTGGTTTCCCGTTTGCCCATAGGCATATCCAAGGTGATAAAGGGCACGTGCATTATCAGGGTCCTGTTCCAGCAGGCGTTTGTGAAGAAGCAAGGCTGCGTGGTAGTCTCCGCGTTTCATGGCATCATCGGCCGCGGTGTCGCAGGTCCAGGTTTTCTCAGAAGGAGGTTTCTTAATCGATATTGGTTTTGAACAACCAGCACCCGTGATGATACCTACCAGACAAATTGCAAACGCGCAGAGACATATAAATCCAAGTGCGTTTTGCCTATTCCACGCGATCTTCTTTGAAAACGACATATCGCTCCACTTTCTCGTTGCAAGGGGTTTCAGGGATGAGGGCTATTGCCCATTAATTCTCTGCGCGGTTAATCTCAACTCTATTCTAGCAGGGGCCACCCGGAGTTCCAAAGGAAAAACTGAATAATCTTGCGCTGCTGAGAGGGCATCAATCTAGAGCGGTGCCTGATGGGAACAAAGCCTCTCTAGTCTTCAGAAGGGATCTTGGTTATCTCTGAAACCTTGTCTTCCAAATTCTTGACCTCCCGAACAATTATCTCAAGATGTTCCTTGTCCGGATCATGATCGGGAGCGTTCTCATAGAGTCGCCGGGCAAAGCCGCCAACTATGGTGAGTGAATTCCTGCATTCATCTGCTACCCTGTTCGCGAGTTTACCCCGAGCGGCGAGCCTTTCGGCCTGAACCAACTGCTTTGCCTTCTCCTCTAACTTCTCTGTTCTCTCCCGGAGCCTTTCCTCAAGCTCTTGACTGAACTTGCGACTCTCATCATACAACCGAGAAATCGTTATGGCGGCCCCAATCTGATTGGCAATTATGTAGATTACGTCATTGAATCGTTTGTGAAAGTAATTCTTGCGCCTTGAGGCAGTTACCAGCACGCCGATCGTTTTTTCCTCCACCTGTATCGGAACGACGGCAAAAGACTTGATATCCTCACCCACGAGGAGGGTGGTTGAAATGGGTTTGTCAATCTCTTCCGCATCGTTGATCATAACGATTTTCCCGGTGAGAAAAACCTCTCCCGAATAACTATCAATAGTCGGCTTTCTGGTGGCCGTTTCCACAAAAGCCTTGCTTAAACCTTTGTGGCTCATGATTTTCAAGTTTCCGCCCTCATCCAGTAATCGTATTGAACACGCGTCGAGCCTGTATTCTCTGGTAAGCAAATCAACGATAGCGTCGAGCACGTGTTGCAGGTGAAGAAGGGAAGAAACGATTTTTCCAATCTCAAAGAGCACGCGCAGTTTTTGCTCGCTCTCTTTCATTTGCCGAGAGATTCTGCTTGCGAGCTCAGAAAGGCCACCAGTCTCATCATCGTATGAGGCGGGGAGCTTCTCTTGGCTCTCCCCCTCGGTCTTTCTCAGGATGTTCTGCAACCCAATGATGGGTGATAAAAAATAGCGAGCTAAGAAAAGGGAGATAAGGCCGGATACAAACAGGATGATGAATACTGCCGGGTATAGGAGGTTGGAGCTCCAGTTATGGTGGGAGATAAACCCTTCAATCGCGATAAAAAGGCCTGCCACAATTATAATAATCAAGAGATAAGATAACAGAAGTTTCCTTTGAAGGGACATCTCGCCCTCAGTAACCTTATACGCGAACTATCGTGTTTGCAGCCAGTTATGGAGGGGCTTTCGCGGTACCCCGAAGAGAACCTTACAGGGATTTGGAAATAGACACATAGAAACTTGCGCCTTTCTCGGGACCCGATTTCACCCACACCGTGCCGCCGTGTTGTTCAGCGATCTCCTTTACAATCGCCAATCCCAAGCCCGAACCTTCGACCCCGCCCGATGCCTCCTGTCTTTGAAAAGGCCCAAAGATCTTTTCCGAATCTTCGCTCTTTATGGCAACACCGTCATCGCTTACGGAAAGCGTGTGGTATTTGTTGGATCCCTCATAACCAAGCCTGATCTCGGTTAGCTCATCGCCACCGTGTTTCAATGCATTATCCACGAGGTTTCTCATGACCCTCAAGATGGACATCCTGTCCCCCTTGATAGGAATGCCGGCTTTTGGTTGCAGCCACCGTATGTGGCGATCGTCAAGCTGAGCGGAGAATTCAGCTCTGACCGTGTCGAAGATCTCCTGCAATGTAACGGATTGGATCTTTATCGGTGTTTCAGTCGTTTTGATGTAGAAATTGATCTGTTCCACCAGTGCCGAGATTTGCTCAGCAGCTTCAAGGATTCGATCGCAGTAGTCCTTTGACTTATCATCGAGCAAATGCCTGCAGCGTTTATGGAGGAGCTTTGTCAGTCCGTGAATACCAATAGCCGGGCTTTTCAGATCATGTGAGACCGAGTAGGCAAATTGCTTTATCTTTTCAGAACTGTTTTTCAGGACCTCTTCCATGAGCTTGCGCTCGGTGATGTCCCGTCCAACCGATTGAAATTCGATCAATTGGCCTTCCTCGTCCAGGACCATTCGGTTGGTCCACTGTTGCCATCGTATCTCACCATGGGAGCCAATTACGCGATGCTCATGGGTTGCCACTGGATTCTTCGGATTTAGGGAGGCTAAATGTTCTTCGAGCCTTTTATGGTCTTCTTCGGGAATGAGAGGCATAAATGTGTGCCCAATTAGATCCTTCCTTTTCTTTCCGAAGTATTTACAGTATGCGTCATTAACAAAGGTTAATTTACCGTCGGGGAGGAAACGACAGATGAGCTCAGTCTGATCTTCAACGATGGCGCGATAGCGCGCCTCGCTCTCCTGCAAGGCCCTTTCCGCTCGCTTGCGCGCGGTGACGTCCCGTATGATGCCCTGGTACCCCAAAACAGTGCCATCAGGCGACCGTCGCACCGTGCTGGTAAGGAGACAGTCCATCTCACTCCCGTTTTTCTTGCAGAACTCCACCTCATAGTCTCTAACCGATCCCTTTTTCTCTATTTCCCGCTGAAACCTGTCCCTGTCAGCCGGATCAACATATATGTTCCTGACATTAATCTTGTCTATCATTTCCTCCTTAGTGTAACCCAGAAGCTCCAATAGGGCTGGGTTGACATCGAGGAATTTTCCCTCTCGGCTGGTAATATAGATTGCGTCTCTGGAATCGTTAAATAAGGTACGGTATTTCCGCTCACTCTCTAGGATTACTTCCTCTGAAACCTTAGGCGAAACACCCTGTCGCTCAAATTCCCTGAGCCTTCTTTCCAATTCTTCGTAGGTTGGCTTAGCAGGCATAGAATACCCATTGGGCTTGAGAAGGAAAGACCCCACCTCTCGCACTCGGAAATGGGGCTTTGATATATTTCGACGGCACCCTCTTGGTAAGGTTTAGGAGTTGCCTGAAAGCATATACTATATAATGCCAAAAACCCGGAAAAAATACAAGCCCGAATTATTGCGAAATCAATAGTAGCTTTAGCTCCATAACCAGGCTCACCCGAGAGATATGGATAGCCCTTTTTATCGTTGAATTCATCTGATCGGCAAGGCCATGAAATCGTTTCTGGAGAGACTGGCGGGAGGGCACTGTTATTTTCGCGACTTGGGTATGGGGGAAACCGCAGCCCTGAGCCTGTCGAAGGGAATGCAGAGGGGGCAA
>CP070752.1:270107-279935 GCA_020348625.1 Deltaproteobacteria bacterium
GGTATCTGCGTGGAGAAAGATAAGGATTACACCTTTTGCCATTGAAGTACCGGCATTCATCTGCCGTGCACGCCCTTTGGGGGCCACCATTTTTTTAACCCTTTCGCTCCTTATCGCCTGAATCGTGTCCCCGTTTGGACTCCCTTCTACAACGATGATCTCGGCATCGCGACTACGCTCCAGTCCTTCCAAGTGCTCAACCATGGAATTAATCATATTAGATTCGTGAAGAGCAGGCACTATTATTGAGAACTTGACCTTTTTCATGGCACTAGCGCACTACGTGGTGTGGATGTTGGTTGTAGATTTTGGTCCCCCTGCTTAGTCGAGTCCCCGTCTTTGTCGTTTCTCCCCATTTGAATTGTAATCATCTGGTCAGTGTCATATATTTATATAGTTATTAGTATAAACGCATCCGCTACCGTTTTTGAAGCATAACTGAGCAGTTAGTCATCCAGGCACCAAAAAACCTTAGCAATTTGGTTTCTCTGGAATGGAAACCTTCATATGCGGGAGTTTGCTATGGATCAGCAATTTCAGGACTCGTTTCCGGCAGCGAGCAGGTTTTTGCAGACCTGCGAAGTCCTCACCACCGATATTAAGGTCGAGCCATTTGCGATAGTGCTTTTTGGCGGGACCGGAGACCTGAGCAAACGGATGCTTTTGCCCTCTCTGTATCACCTCATGAGGGACAGGAGGCTGCCGGAAGATTTCTCCATAATAGGATTTGGCCTGCCCGTGATGTCGGTCGAGCAATTTCAGAATCTTGCAAGGGAATCTGTAGAACAGTTTTCTCAAGAGTGGTTTAAGGAAGAACTCTGGGATGAATTTTATCCGCATCTCTTCCATATCTCTTCGGATTTCACAAGCGATGAGGGTTACATAAATCTGTACAATCTAATTGGTGAGACGTGCCGGTCTACACCTGAGAACAAGAAGGAGGTTGTTTTCTTTCTCGCCGTTCCACCTTCTGCAGCGCCCGTTATTGTTACAAAGATAGGGGAACACAAGTTTTGCGGAGAAGGCTTTGTGCCGAAAATCATCATGGAAAAGCCCTTTGGAAGAGACAAGACTTCAGCATCGGAGCTTAATCGAACGGTGCTGAGCGTTTTTGGTGAGAACCAGGTCTATCGGGTTGATCATTACCTCGGCAAGGAGACGGTTCAGAACATCATCTTTTTCCGCTTCGCAAACAGCATCTTCGAGCCTCTCTGGAACCGTCGCTACGTCGATCATGTGCAGATCACCGTTGCCGAGCAGGTGGGCGTTGAGCAACGGGGCGTCTTTTATGAACAGACAGGCGTGGTACGGGATATCGTGCAGAACCACATAATGCAACTCATTGCACTCGTTGCGATGGAGCCTCCCGTGGGCTTTGAGGCGGATTTAATTCGTGATGAAAAGGTGAAGGTGTTCCGTACCATTCGTCCCATGGATGCGGATTACATCAGAAAATACACGGTTCGGGGGCAGTACGGTCCAGGAAAGATAAACGGCGTTGAAGTTCCCGGGTATCGGGAGGAGAAGGACGTGGCGCCCGATTCAAACACTCCCACCTTTTTTGCGGCAAGGCTCTATATCGACAGCTGGCGGTGGGCAGGTGTGCCCTTCTACGTGCGCACTGGCAAGCGCCTCGCCGACCGGTATACTCAGATTTCAGTGCAGTTCAAGCAGCCGCCCCTCAAGCTCTTTGGGCGCACCTGCGATATCATAGAGCCCAATCGTCTGGTCTTTTCCGTACAACCTCAGGAAGAAATATCCCTGTCTCTTAGTGTCAAACAGCCAGGTGTGGGAAATCAGCCCCACACCGTAAGTATGGATTTCAACTACGAGCACTCGTTCAGCATAGAGCGGCACCATGCCTACGAACGACTACTTATCGACTGCCTCAGAGGGGATTTGATCCTTTTCGCCCGGGAGGATGGGGTAGAGGCGATGTGGCAGGTGGTAGATCCCATTATTGAACAATGGGATGCGATGCCTGCCGGGAATTTCCCTAACTACCCCGCAGGCAGCATGGGGCCGGAAGGACAAGATGTACTGATGGAACAGGATGGCCGTAGGTGGATGAAGGACGAGGGGGTCTATCTATAGCTGCCCATGGCGCGCCCGCCAAAGAAAAGGCTCCAACATGATACATCAGGGTAACATCTTTATATTTGATAACAATGAGGGTGTGGCCGATTTTGCCGTAACTAAATGGATTGAGATATCATCTGAGGCAATCGTGGATAAGGGGTATTTTTCGGCGGCATTGTCAGGCGGAAAGACCCCGGTCGCGTTCTACAAGAGACTTGCCGTCTCAAAGGATATCCTTTCATGGGACCGGACGCGCCTCTTCTTTGCGGATGAACGCTTTGTGCCTCCCTCTCATGATGAGAGTAATTATGGTTTGATTGAAAAACATCTTTTGAGACAGGTGAGCATATTGGACGAGAATGTGCACCGAATACAAACAGAGGGAATCACCTTGGAGCAGTCGGCAAGAAGATATGAAGAGGATATCAGGAGCTTTTTTCGTATTGAGGGCGGTTCGGTTCCGCAGTTTGATCTCATCATGTTGGGCATCGGGGAAGACGGTCATACGGCCTCATTGTTTCCCGGGAAGTCTTCACTACATGAAAGAGTGCGCCTCGCAATCCCTGTCACTGCCAACAAATTTCCCCATGAGCGTATCACCCTGACCTTGCCAGTCATCAATAACGCACGGAATATTATGTTTCTCGTGAGCGGCAGGAACAAGGCAAAGGCATTGAAAGAGATACTAGAAAATAAGAAAAGTAGGCTGCCGGCGTCTCACGTACACCTCGAGCAGGGAATGGTGTATTTCATGATAGATCAACCGGCAGCTTCACTCCTCTCGGGCGGAAAGGTGGGTAAGCAAACAACCGCTTTGACAGGGACATTTTTCTTCAACGATTGAGATTCCAATCGTAGTGAAGGTATTCGATGCGCACCGTTTTGTAATGCTCCTGAATAAAACGACGGGCATGTTCGTCTACCAGATAGTCGAAGATAAAATCCATTAAACCGGATTTTCCGCCGAAGTCCCTTTCATACCATCGGAATATCTTGGAAATAAGCATCTTGCCCTGCTCGGGTAACACCAGCACCTCGGAGGAGTTGACGAAGCTCGTGGCTGCTGCCTCGAGCTGGTCGTAGATGTGTTCGGGATCATAGTATTCGATAGGGGCGCAGGATCTGGAACCGCAGACCAGGGCGAAATGGATTCGAGGATCCACTGGTGTCAAAATCAGGTTTCGTCGTTTATCCCAAGGTCCGAAAGACCGGAAGGGAGAAAACCACGGTCTCATGTTTCCCCGCAAGATCCCGTGCTCGATGTCGTCTGCCGAAAATAGGTGGGGTCCGATTGTGTATTTCACCCTCCTGAAAAAACCCGGCACCTCCTTTACCGACTGCCTGATACCGAGTGTTACAATTCCGTCCACCACAATTGTGTTGTAAAGGTTCGTCCAGAAGGCGAGCTTCTCCTTACGACCGGTGAGGCACGAGGGCCTGAATTCCCGAAGCCCGTTTGTGAGAATGCGGTACTGCTTGAATTCAGGCGAATTCCTCAGCCTCTCGTAGTCCACCAGGCCCCGATCCGCATTATAGAATTCGTTCCTGAGCATTCGGATCGTGCGCATCAACTCGCCGGCAAGGTTTTCGGGGTCAACATCGGGCATCTCGGTGCCGGCATTCAGGATGGTCTCCCGTGCGAAGAGACCTTTGATGCCGTGAACGTTGCCTTGTATGGCTCTTTCGGTTTCATAGAATTCCTGGATAAGGTCAATGAAAAGGGCCGCAGTCCAGCTGAAATTATCGCTGCCGTAACCCTTTCCGTCAAAGGAGTCGAAATACTCATAGAAGCAGAACCGGATTGGAAGCTGTAAGAGGTCTTTTTGCAGCGAGTCGGCCTTGAGGGTATAACCGTATCGCCGCAATCCCTGAGCAAGCATCCAGTTGATATTGATCCATATCGGGCCCCGCCAATAATTTGATCGATCAAAATCCTCCTTGTGTGTATCGTAGTTTGGAATGGTGAAGCAATTTCCCTGGTGGAGAGAGCAGAACGAGCAGGAGTTCAGTCGATCGTAGAGTCGTTTTGCCTGTTCTCGCGACGCAGCGCCGCCGTAAAGAGGCATGAAGCCGGCGGCCGTATCTACCTCGATTAATTGCCTCGAGACCAGGTCATAGGCATCGAAAATGCCGTGCTCCTTATGCCAGAGCTTTTCGCGAATTGCCGCAGCTGTTTTCTTTGCCCATGACTGAGGTATTGCGGGAGATTCCCCAATAATCTCCGCAATTCGAGCAAGGGACTCATTAGCTCGACACAGAATAGAGTTAAACAAGGGGTCCTGGATGAGAAATGGGCAGGTTTCCCGTATGCGAAACTCGTCATAATCGCACTGGCGAAACAGGTGAACCAGGTATACGTAGCGATCATAGTCGTCATCACTGGGACGCATCTTGGTGTCGATCCCGGGTCTTAGGTCTCTGCGGGTATACTGGGGCAGTCTTGCCTTGTCGAAATCCATCCTCCTCAGGGGCATATCCCAGGTAGGTGAGTTGTCGATGCCCGACTCCCACGGGTGTCTGATATATACGAGCCCTTCGCCCCCGGGATCTCGCTCCCTGTAAAGATAATCATGGAGTGCGAGGAGTTTGGGGTAGATCCTGTCGAGAAAAGGAACTGCATCTCGAGGCCTACTGGCATTTCGATAGATCCTCTCCGCAGCGATTGCATGAACAGGAGGCATCGTAATCCCTGAGGTGAGTTTGCCGGTCGGCGCATTGGGCGAGCGCTCTGTTTGCCAGAAATCGGGCTCGGGGAAGTAGTGGCCAAGCTCTTTCGGGTTGAAAACGATTTGTGGAAGCATTCCGTTGGACCACTGCGCATCAAAGAGCGTTTCGATCTCAACAATTGCTCGTGGTGTATCGTAATTTGATCTTCCGATCGCGATGAACCCCGAGTCCCAGTTCCACTGGTGGGGGTAAAGCGTCTGGGAAGGTCTGGTCGATGAACCCGTCCAGTTGTCGTCGAGTATGCGTTTAGCCTTCTCCACATAATCGCCAAAGAGCTTGGCCATTATATGCCTCTCGAAAGGTCAAGCCACACAGGGTTTCTCATGATGGAGCCCTTATGAAACTCCAATGGACTGTTTGTCCGTTAAAATAGCGCCGCAATATGTTATAAACAATTATAACATACAGTCCCTTTCATTTCTATTGGGGCTGGCGCTGATGCAAGAACGTAAGGACAAGCCGGAAGGAATAGCGACCTGTCTCTTGTGCAGGCGGTTTTGGAGCATCTGGACGTGGAGATCTCTCATTGAAAGATAGGTGTATACTATTTTTTGTAAGGAATCCCGAACGGGGCGAGGTTAAGACACGGCTCGCCGCCACCTTGGGTCATAATGTAGCCCGCGATCTCTACCGTTGCTTCATTCTCGATATGCTCTCTGCGCTTGAAAGTACCGATTTTCCCATCACTATCTGCTATTACCCTAAAGATGCCCTCGATGACGTTAAGGGAATTGTCGGAGATGGATATGCCTTTCAACCCCAGTACGGGGAAGATCTGGGGGAAAGGATGAAAAATGGAATGACAGATTCCTTTGCCCAGGGCTTCGACCCAGTAATTGTCATCGGCAGCGATATACCGGATCTGCCGGTAGCCTTCATCCAGGAGTCATTTGCCGCACTCCAAACATATGATACCGTGATTGGGCCTGCCCTTGACGGAGGATATTACCTCATCGGCTTCAAGCAAGAGAGCTTTCTGCCCGAGGCATTTAGAGGAATTGAGTGGGGAACAAACACGGTGCTGACTCGAACGCTTGGTATTTTAAGAGACCACCAACGCACCGCCTACCTCTTGCCCCCGTTGCAGGACATCGATACGTTGGAGGACCTGAAAGTCTTTCTTGAAAAGCTTAAACACGCCCCGCACTCCTTGAGAACCATGACTTATCTGAACGATTCAGAGATCCTCGAGGCCACCACCCAGTAAGCATACATCCATCAGACTATCCCTCCTCCATTCTTCCAATAACAGAAACCCGTTCGAGCATATCCTTGCAATGGGAAGACAAACTGAGGCTACCGGCCAAATCCTGACCGGCACGGTGGCGAAATTGATGACTCCGCTCACGCCAGCGAACCCTGTTAGATACACCGTATACCTTCCCGGCGTAAGCTATGTAGGCTGGAGTTCCCGTTTTTCCGTCATACCTGGCAAGTGTTTTCTTGCTGAACTCTCTCATTCAGACGTGTCCTGTGCGGGGAAGCAAGAAACAGCCGATTACGAAACTAAATAGCGATCAACGGAAGAACTTGTTGCTCAAGTTTTCCCGAACGGCTAGGCAAATATTTCTCACTCGGCGCCATTCAGCCCATCAGTATTCTCTACTTTATTGGAATTATTGTAAAATTACTGTGGCATGCAATGTGCATTTAGTGGGGCTCTGGATTCAAAACACTTCAGGAGGACGGCTTATGGTTTACAAAGTGATTCTATGCGGGGGCGCGATGTTCCTTCTTTTGGTATCGCGCAATATCATCGGCGAAATATCGGCGATCATTAACCTCAAAAGCGTAGTGCTGGTATTAGGCGGGACCCTGATGTGCGCATTTCTGGCATTTCCCATGAAAACCATCAAAGAGCTTGTCAGAGGCCTCAAAGCGCTCATACAGAACAATGCGACCGATGATGAAGACATTGTGAGGCAGATCGTGAGTCTGGCCCGTGTTGCACGTATGCATGGGGTCAAGGCTTTGGAGGCGGAGGGTAAGAAAGCAAAAAATCGGTTTGTACGCGAGGGAATTGACCTGGTTGTTGATGGCTACGATCGATTTGAGATTCACAACATCATGGAAAAAGAATATGAGCTTTATTTCTCCCGCAAGGAATCGCAGGTCAGTATGCTGAATACATTGGCGAAGATCGCTCCGGTCCTTGGCTTTGTAGGCACAATCATTGGGCTTATCGATGTGCTCAGCAACATGGGCGAGGTGGGGGAAATCGGCAAAGGAATGGCTTTTGCCCTGCTCGCCACGCTTTACGGTTTATTATTCTCCAACTTTCTCTTTCTCCCGTTGTCCAGGAGATACTCGGAGCACAACAGGGCAGAGGCTTCGCTGCTTAATATTATCCTGGAAGGGATCATGGATATTTGTGAGCAAAAGAACTCCCATGCCATTTCATACAGGCTGGAATCATATCTTGGCCTTGGAGAACCGGAGACCGAGGATGATCTTGAAACGACTTCACAAAGTGAGGACCATGTCCTCCAATTCCCTCTAAAGGGGGTCCCGGCGGGAAAATAAGATGAGCAGGCTCGACAGGCAAGAACTTAGGCAGCGTCTCGAGTTCTCGGAGCGCAAGAGAACGTTTCTTCAGAAAACGCTGAAAAAGCGGACTATGGAGGAGGACACCTTTCTCTGGAGCATGGCCGACCTAATGACGCTACTTCTCATTTTCTTCATCCTGCTTTACTCACAAACGATGAGCAGATCGGCTAAGACCCAGGACCATGCTCCCCAGGATCAATTACTGCTGGAGATCGAGAAACCCTTTTTTTGGAGAGATCTGACCAAGGTAAAAGAGAGCTCTTCACCTCCAATAGCTAAAGCGCCACAACCGGTGTCTGCCATTGAGCATGAGGAGCTGAGGACGAGAGAGAGGGAGAAAGAAAAAACCGTTGAGGATCTGAAGCGCGACGTGTTGAGTAGCTTGGAGGAGGTTGAACAAGGAGATTTCTCCATTCGCTGGGATCAGAGTCGTCTTGTGCTTGTGCTGGGAGAGCGAATTACGTTCAGGGTTGGCGAGGCGGAACTGCTGGTGAACTTTCAACCGGCCCTGAGTCGCATTGCTGACTTCATTGCCCATAAACAGGGATATGAGGTCGTGGTCTTAGGACACACCGACAACACACCTATTCATAATTCTCGATTTCCTTCCAATTGGGAACTGTCCGCAGCACGAGCCGTGGATGTGGCGAAATTCTTGATCGAAAATGGCGTGAGGCCCGAGCGGGTGTCAATTCAGGGTTACTCGGAGTATCGCCCACTTCGTGAGAATACTACTCCCGAAACCAGGCAGGCTAATCGGAGGGTGGAAATCATGCTGATCAAGGAAGAAGGTGGAAAATTCAAGAATTAACTTGATTTCGGTTGGAAAGAGATTATAATTGCTTCAATCAATAGGGCCCGCCCTTGTTGGCGGGCCGGTTTCGTTCTGAGGGGAAGATCCATTTGTCAAAAGTGGCAACCTGAAGTTAGAAACTGTGAGAATTTATTTGAAAGGAGGATGTCACTATGGCTAATGGAACGGTTAAGTGGTTTAATGACGGCAAAGGCTATGGCTTCATTGAGCAAGAAAACGGTTCTGATGTATTTGTTCATCATTCAGGAATCAGTGCAACCGGTTTCAAGTCTCTCAATGAAGGCGACCGCGTTACCTTTGACATAGAGCAAGGTAAAAAAGGCCCCAACGCGGTTAATGTCACTGTAGTTTAACAACGGTATTGAGCCCAAAAAAGGCATCCCACGGAATCCCGATGGGGTGCCTTTGTTTATACGCCATCACCAGAATACCCTGCACCAGGGATGATTGGCCTTCGCCAAAGGCTGCGGCCCGACAGGAATGGTGAGGCTAACCGCGCCGACTTGTCAGCCGTAGTTTTAATGAAGGCGGAAGCGCGAAAGCGCAAACGCGGTTTTGTCTCCCGACACACAAACGCTTTTATCCTCTACGTACTGTGACAAAAAAAGGGAATGTTATCAACTTGTTATGGTCACACATAATTTAGAGAAGTTTAAAAAGATCTGCAACCAGATCAGTTTCAGTATGCCTTCCTCTTACCAGTGGCAGTGGGATGAAAGATTTCATGTGGCTCTTATTGCCTTTGAAAAAGAGGATACGCGGGCAATTTTTTCTACTGTCTCAAATGAATTTGATCAGCAATGGGATGCTACTGCCATCAGTAATGATTCAGGACTTATTGGTGAATTGGTTAATTCCTCTTTTGGTATATCACCCGGACAAATAATCTTTACTTCTGAGCAGGGAGCTGGCCTCATACTTTTCGCTGCTTGGTGGCCCTGGGATAATGGTAGCACTATCTCCCTGCGAATCGGTATATTTTCTCTTGAAGAGCACGCTTTAGATGAAGACGAAAAGAAGGAACATCTGACAGAATGGTTTCATCCTTAAGATTTGAATTTAAGGAAAAGGAGACATCCTATATGCCCCTGTCAAGGCAAGAATGAAAAGGTTGTCTCTCCGTACCGGTGGCAGGCCTCTGACACCTGGTATATTCCAAGCCACACCTTCCACCCCTTTAAGGGATTATTCCCGCCCAAGGGGAAATGGTAGGGTCTATCAGCTACTTCCCCTGGTTGATCCATTCCATTTTGGCCGGCAGTACCTTACTTGCCCGCTAGTCGATTGAAATCGTGGAAATCATTGGTTTGGCGTAAAACTTGAAATGGATAACTCTGTCTCATGTGGATGGAGTTGTATAAGGAGTAATAATGAAGTTTTCAGAATTAGATTTAAGGCCGGAGATTCTCAAGGCCGTGACTAACATGGGGTATCAGGATTTGACCCCCATCCAGGAAAAGACCATCTCTCATGTCCTGAACGGCAGGGACCTTTTGGCCCGGGCAGAGACCGGCTCGGGCAAAACAGCGGCCTGTGGTATTCCGCTGGTCCAGATGATCGATCCCTCGATCAATGCCATCCAGGCCCTCATCCTGGTCCCTACCCGTGAGCTGGCACTCCAATATGTGGGAGAGATCGATAAGATTTCGAGATTCACAGAC
>CP070752.1:280035-291624 GCA_020348625.1 Deltaproteobacteria bacterium
CTGGTTACGAAACGGCTTAGTCAATACCTTTGGTAACTCTTTCGGTTCTCACCACCTCATCATTATCTTTCATTTTCAAACGCTCTCGTGTCATTCATAAGGCAATACGGCAGATATCACAACAATTGAGAGCTTTGATAACGCCTATTCTCTAAAGACGATGGGCTTTTTCTCAGTTCCGAGGCTCCTGGGCTGGTCTTTTTCTGGGATGATAGAAATTGTCGTGCTTTGCAAAGGCATCAAATTGTTGTCAGCATTGTGAAACCTATGATCTGTGGATAAATCTGCTTCATCTGCGAATGAAATGCTCTTTAATTAGGTGGGTTATTCACGGCGTAGTGCCTCAATAGGATCCAACAGAGATGCCTTGTGAGCGGGGTAAAAGCCGAAAAAGATCCCCACAGCTGCTGAAAAACTAAAGGCTAATAGAATCGATTGGGGATCAATGATGGCCCTCCACTGGCTGTAGGTGGACATGGCAAACGATCCGCCGACACCTAGAATAACCCCTAATATACCGCCGATTAAGGACAGGACGATGGATTCAATGAGAAACTGGGACATGATGTTACCGCCGGTAGCGCCTACGGCCATCCTGAGACCGATTTCCCGGGTACGTTCGGTAACCGACACCAGCATAATATTCATGATCCCGATGCCGCCCACAATGAGTGAAATGGAAGCCACTGCCAGTAGCAAAAGGCTCATGGCCTTGGAGGAGTCCGCCCGGGCGTTCATGAATTCCGCCATATTCCGCACCCTAAAATCATCATCCTTGTTGGGCGCAATGCGGTGACGCTGGCGCAACAGCGCGGTAACGCGTTCCTCGGTCTCAGTGACTACCTCTGCACTCTTGGCCTTAACATAAATGCCTCCAACAAGGTTTCCCGCCAATTCACGGCCTCCCAGGACGCGTCTTTTGGCGGTTGTTAGGGGGATGATTACCGTATCGTCCTGGTCGCCGCCCGGGCCGGCCTGTCCTTTGGGCTCAAGGAGCCCGATAACGGTAAACGGCACTCGGTTGATCCGAAGGTTTTGCCCCAGTGGGTCCTGTTTGGGAAACAGGTTTTCGGCAACGGTTTCCCCTAGAATGACCACTTTTGACGAACCCTTGATTTCTTCAGGGTCAAAAAGACGTCCTTTGGTCAAATCCCATTCCCGGGCGCCGAAAAAATCGTTCGTTACCCCCTGGACAGTCGTGGACCAGTTTAGATTGGCGGAGATAAGCTGGGCACCGCCTCTGACATAGGGAGCGACCAGCTTAACGGTACTGATTTCATTTTGGATAGCCCATGCATCGTCCTCGGTCAGGGTAGGTAGCGATCCGGCACTGCCGGAGACGCCGCGGCCGAAGCTGCGGCCCGGCATAACCATCATGACGTTGGCACCCAGCTTGTCAATCATCTCATTGATCTGGTCTTTGGCGCCGTTACCGATCGAGACCATGATGATTACGGCCCCTACGCCTATGATAATGCCCAGGGTGGTTAAGACACTGCGCATCGTATTGCTTTTCAGCGAACGAAGGGCATCCAGAAATGCATCCAGGGTTTTCACGCGGTTTCCTCATCATCGAAATGGTCCGGTATTGCCTTGTGCAAATCAGCCAGGATCGATTTTGCGTCCGATGTTTTTCCGTTTGCTTTGTCGTTAACCAGCGAGCCGTCTCGGAAGATCAGGCGCCGTCGGGCGAACGCCGCGATTTCCGGCTCATGGGTCACGATTACAACGGTCATGCCTTGTGCGTTGAGGTCTTGAAAAATGGACATGACTTCAATGCCGGTGCGCGTGTCTAGGGCCCCGGTGGGCTCGTCTGCCAAAATAATGGCCGGTTGACAGACAAGGGAGCGGGCAATGGCCACACGCTGCTGCTCGCCACCGGAAAGCTGGGAGGGGTGGTGGTTCGCTCGATCACTCAGCCCCACCATGCTAAGGACTTCTTCAGCGCGTTCTAGGCGTTTTTTTCTGGGCGTGCCGCTGTATCTCAAGGGCAGGGCAACATTTTCAAGGGCGCTGGTTCGGGCCAGCAGGTTAAAACTCTGGAAGACGAAACCGATGCGCTGATTGCGGATATGGGCACGTTCGTCCGGTGAAAGTGAAGATACCTCGTTCCCTTCCAGCAGATATTTGCCGGCGGTCGGTGTGTCCAAGCAGCCCAAGAGGTTCATAAAAGTCGATTTTCCGGATCCGGACGGTCCCATCACTGCTAAAAATTCCCCTGAGGAAACACTGATGGATATCCCGCGGAGGGCCTGAACCACCTGATCGCCCATTCTATAGTCTTTTTTCAAATCAAGGGTTTCAAGTAAATGCTGTGCCATACCCAATTACCCTTGTTCGATGCCGATAATGATTTCCATGCCTTCCTTGATTCCAAGCCCGCTAATCTCGGTGTGTGACGCATCGCTGGACCCCAGGGTGACGGATATGGCCACCGGCTGGCCGTTTTCATTGAGGCGCCAGATTCTTCCCCTCTTGGGCTCGCCCGCTGCCAGCATTTCCTCATAAAGGCCGCGCTGTTCGTCATTCAAAATTCTCAATATAGAAGCTTGCACTTCCTTTCGGATCTTGTCCCTTAAACCGCTCATTCCTTCAGGACCACCGGGGCCGCCGGATTGGATTGCCGCCCGCAATTTCTGCCCTGTCTGCTGGAATATTCTTCTCAATTCTTCCTGCTGGGACTCGGTCAGGTTCAGGCGTTCTGTGTACTGTTTAATTCTTGCTTCCGGATCCGGTCGGCTCCCTTGCAGCAATCCGCCACCCGCAGCCATCCCCGTTTGTATAGCCCCTCCGGCGTCAGCCTGGACACTTCTCGGCTCGCTTTGTTTGGCATTCGGGGGCGTGAACCTCAGTGCTGCGGTAGGAACTGCCAGTACTTGGGGTTTTTTCAAGAGCTCAATTTGCACATCTGCAGTCATGCCCGGCATGAGACTCAAATCCGGGTTGTCGGCGGAGATGATCACCTCGTAGGTGACGACGTTTTGAACGGTCTTGCCCATTTTGCGGATTTGCTTGACCGTGCCACTAAATTTCCGGGTACCAAATGCATCCACCGTAAACCGTGCTGTTTGGCCTTCCCTGATCCGTCCGATATCGGCTTCATCCACGAATGTGGAGACCTGCATTTTGCTCAAATCTTGGGCAATGGTAAACAGGGTGGGGGCCTGAAGGCTTGCAGCGACCGTTTGCCCCACGTCCACACTCCGGTCGATCACCACTCCATCGACAGGAGATCGGATAATGGTATTTTCCAGATCCACTTTGCGCTTGTCCAGGGAGGCAACTTTGAGTTGAACGTTGGCCTCGGCTTCCTTGATTTGGGCCTTGGCAACGGCAAGACTGGCGTTGCAGGAGGACACTTTGCTTTTTGCCGCACTCTCTTGCGCTTTCGCTATTTCAAGCTGGGCGGTGGCTTCTTCGAATGCGGTCTGAGCCTTGTCATACTCGTTTTTCGAGACAAAATCCTGTTGGAAGAGTGTCTTCTGCCGCTCCAGGTTACGTTCGGCATCTTCCAGCGTTGCTCTGCTCTTTTTTATTTGTGCTTGTGCCTCAGAAAGGTTGGCTTGCGCATTCTCCAGTTCCGCCTGAAAGCGTAGAATCTCCGTTTTCCGGGTGAACAGGTTGGCCTCCGACATGGTCAGTTCCGCTTCCGCCTGACGGACAAGCGTTTCATAGCTCTCTGGATCAATCCGGGCGATGATCTGGTTTTGCTTCACCGGGGAGTTGAAATCGACCAGCAGTTCTTTAATCTGACCGGACACTTCCGACCCCACTGCAACGGTTACCACTGCACTGAGGGCACCGGTAGCGGAAACACTGTTGATCATGTCACGTTTTTCGATGTTGGCAAAACGGTATTGGGCTTGGACTGCCTTTGGAGTAAAATAGCGAGCCTTACCCCAATACCAAGCTCCAGCGCCAGCACCGACAATCAGTAGAAAAATGATAAATTTCTTCATTTTCCCCCATCCTTACTGTTGATTCGTGCAGCGTTTGTTATACTCTGGCCTATCTTCATATTCCCAATTGACCGCCCACGGCGAATTCCAATCCGGCCAGCGCCTTGTGATGCTCGTACATGGCCTGAACAATAGAACTTCTGGATTCGGTGTACAGAACCTGGGCGTCACTGAGTTCGATAGAATCACTGACCCCGGTTTTATAGCGTCCTTCGGCCATATCCAGATTTTCCCTGGCTTGTCTGAGGGCGGTCTCTGCCGTTTTAATAGCTTCCACTGCTTCGTTCACCGTGAGATAGGCCTGTGTGACTTCTTCGATCACTGAAAGAATCTGGTTTTCGTAGAGCGCATACAGGCGTTTGACATTCGCTTCGGATTCGGAAGCCTTAGCGGTTTGCCTGGAGCCGGTGAAAAGCGGCCAGTTCAGACTTATTCCCACCTGCCAGCGATGGTCTAATTCGTGATCCAGCGGAGAGTCGTCCCCAGAGTAGTTATATGATCCTCTTGCATTCAGACTGGGATAAGCACTTCGCTTAGCGGATACCAGATCGGCTTCAGCTGATTTGATTTGAGCTTTGACATTTGCCAGCTCAGAGCGCCGTTCAAGAGCCAGATCGATCAAGGTTTTCAATTCCGGAGGTGTTTGAGACGATGGATTTTCTTCTGCCAGGACATATGCCCCGGATTTCGGTGGCCCGCCTAACAGTTTCTCCAAGGCGATAATGGATCTCCGAAGCCCGTACCGGGCGATGACCAATTGCAGTTCTGCCTGCGAGACTTCTACTTCCCCACGGGTCACATCGATCCTTGGGCGCATCCCCTCTTTGTAAAGAGCACGGGACTGCTCCAGATGCTTTTTTCGGACATTCAACGCCTCTTCCCCCACATTGACCAGTTGTTGATTCTTCAGTGCTTCAAAATAGTACTGTTTGATATCCTTGATCAGTGTTTTTTCAACCGTTTTCAGGTTGTTCTGTGTGGATTCAAGACTTTGATTGCTCTTTTCGACCTCAGCCGGCGTCTTTCCAAAATCGTAGATAAACTGGGAAACGGAAAGGCCGGCGCTATAAGTGTCCACACTGTCGTTCGTGTTAAATGAGCCGCTATTCGTATTATACCAGGTTTGATCATATCCGGCCGATGCACTTACCTGGGGGTAATACGAAGCGGCAGCCTGGGTTACCCTAGCGCGAGCGGCGTCCACCTCACTGCGTGAAGCGACCAAGAAGGGGTTCCTTTTCATCGCGATTTCGATCGCTTGCTCAAGGGTGAGCACTTCGGCGGCATGCAAATATAAGGGAATGGTGAGTACCGCAAGAGATAACATGAGGGCTGCGGCGCGAATACTATTTGCCTTGCTCATGATAGAATACCATTGCTCAGTTTTTGGTGCAGCATATCCTTGAAACGTCTTGTTTGCCCAAGGAAGCGGGAACACAGTATACTCGGGCAGCTCTCAGGGTGCTGGGCACTCTGAGTTCCGACCCGGCGGGAGGTGAGAGTGTTCTAATCAGGGATTCGGGGCCTCTTTCTCGGATCTTTGGCACGTTTCTCTCTAAGCATTTTCTCCCACGAAGCGCGCATGCCCTTCAGTTTCTGGAATTGCTCGACCGAGAGCACCTGGCGGGTGTCTATGGTCATCTTGAGTCGCTGCTCAGCCTGTACGGCATGGAGTTGGCCAAGCCTTTCGGCTACCTGGTATGCCTGCTGTGTGTCAACGGTGGTTTTTCCCAAGAGGTTTTCCAGATCCAAGTATGCCTTTTCTATTTCGCCTCTCGTGTCAATAAGCTGCTTCTGATGATCTGTCCAGATCTCGTTAATCCTCTCTGTCTGTTCGTGCGTTAGTCCCAACTGTTCACTGATGCGCGGTATCTCCCACCATTTGCCGTCACGTATGGGTCCACTCCAAGCAGCGGGGCTAGACAACAGGAAAAGGCATGATGCCACTAGTGCTACGGTTACCGTTGCGAGAGTCATTGTTCTCATAGTGTTCCTCCTCCAATGGTGAAAAGAAGTCAAGGAATTGGCGGAAATCCTGCCTGTCCCATCCGGAAAGGGCCTGGAGACCATCAGGAAGTTGCGATTCCACCATATCCTCACTAAAACTGTGAATACCATCCAGAAAACCTACCTCTGCCATCTTCGTGCTCTTTAGAGGTATCACGCCAACTTGGCTCAGAAGGAAAGCACACGCGATTACGACAAAGGCAGAAGCAACGACAGCTCCCCATCGTAGGCTGAAAAAGGGCAACCCACGATCGGCACTGCTTAAGACGATCTTTGCCCTTATCGCATTCAAATCGATCTGCGTTGCTGCAAGCTGTTCGTGAAAGGCTACCGTGAATCCTTTCAAGTCGCTCAGTCGCTTGCGGCACGTGCTGCATTCCTTGATATGCATGTGGATCGTCTCATGGGCCTGCTCGGGTTCGATGAGCAGGGAGCTAATCTCTGTTTCACTCAGATGATCGGAGCTCATGGATTCCTCCATTCGGCGAGGTGTTTCTGGGCCTTGCCAAGGGCTCGGTACAGATAGGTTTTTACCGAACTCTGGCTGAGACCGGTCGTTTTTGATATTTCCTTAATGGTATATCCGTTTCCGAATCGAAGCGCGAAAACCTCATTTTCCCTTCCCTTGAGGCCCCTCTGAAAGGCCTTAACGCTCGCTCGGAATTGGTTTTCCTTGAGCATTTCTTCCGGCGATTGGTGCTCATCTGCTATGGCATTGATCTCACGATCGGAAAATGTCCCCGGTTTCACAAACACGAGCCTTCGCAACCGTTCTTTCCGAAGATGGTCTCGCACCTTGTTTATGGTAATCCTGACCAACCAGGTTTCAGGAGAGGCATCAAATCGGAACCCCTCGTATGATCTGAAGGCCTTCATGAACACCTCTTGGGTGATATTAAGGGCTTCATCCTTATCACCAAGTATACTCAGGGCAACCTGAAAAACCCTTCTCTGATAGGAATCAACCAGGTCGCCGAAAGCGCTCTTCTCGCTTTGCATAGCGTCTCTCTTTGGGCCCTCTATCGTATTAGACGATTACGGTAAGAAAAAGTTACAAGGTTAATCTAACATAAAAATAGGAACAACGTGACATTTATGGAGCTACCAGAATACCATTCAATAGTTCCAGAACCGGCTTCTCGCGTTTTGTTAGTGCTGACTGCGATAAAGACCCATGAAATCAGGTGCTTGACCATGAGGGCTACACAATAGCCTAGATTTTTTGTGATTTTGGTGATAATTGGACTATGTGATAGGAGGTCCAAAGGGAGCCTTCCAGTACCAGCACTATCACGCACCACGTCACGCGTCTTATGGTTAAAGAGTATCTATGGACAGAGGGCAGGTTTCAGCACCTGACGATGGGGGATGTGGAGCAGATACAATCTTACGTTGATACGTTTAGGGATCGCCTCGTGAGAAGGGAACACGGAGAATCCCTTTAGCCGAGAAAAGGATGGGTAAACGCAGAGAGGAGGATTGACATGGATTATTTTCTTAACTCTGAGGGCCAAAAAACCTATTTCTCCCTCCCGAAGGGCTGGAATGTCCTCTGCTGCCAGGACAATCCTCCTGTCTCCGGTGCTGCCGACCCGCTGACAGAGATAAAAAATGCGCTCGACCACCCCATTGGCTCACAAAAGATCGAAGAATTGGCACGGCCGGGGATGGAGGCTGCGGTTTTGTTCGATGATTTACAGCGGCCAACACCGGCTCACCTCGCCCTGCCTGAAATTCTTAACCGGCTCAACAAGGGGGGCATTCCGGATGAGCGGATTTTTGGCATTTGCGCCCTCGGGACCCATCCGAGGCCCGGTATAGAGCAATTAAAAAGCAAGGTTGGAGATGAAGCCTTTTCCCGGCTTCAGGGAAGACTCTTTGCCCATGATCCCCATGCGTCCGATAACGTTATCATCGGTAGAACCCACAGGGGAACGCTCGTTGAGGTCAATCACCGTGTTGCATTCGCCGACTTGATTATAGGAGTCGGAGAATGCATACCCCATCCTATTGCGGGATTCGGCGGGGGGTGCAAGATCATTGTGCCTGGCGTAGCCTCATATCGTTCGGTGGCCGACCATCATTTTACCTGGATGCGTCACCAAAACAGCAAGGTGAACCTGTTGACCGGCAACCACTTCTACGAAGATATCGTGGATGCGGGCCGCCTTGCGAGGTTAACGTTCAAGCTTGACCTTATCATCAACGAGAAAAGGGAGGTTATCCGCGCCTTTTCGGGAGATCCGGTTGAAGAACACAGAGAGGCCTCCAGCTTTGCTGCATCCCTTTATCTGGTTACACTGCCCAAGCTCGCCGATGTCACCATTATCTCGGCCTTTCCAATGGAGATAGGCGTTCAGGCTCCGAAGGCCCTGGATATGGCAGCCTTCTGCACGCGGTCAGGAGGGGCTATCATATGGGCAGCCCCGCAGAAGCAGGCAGGGCCCATCATGCCGTTGATTCAGGAAATGGCAAGTGATGAGACAGCCGGCGATTTCCATCGGCGGCTCGCACAAGGAGATATACCCGAGCACCTCCGGGTGTTCGGAATCTCTTACATCATGCAGGTTGTATACTTCAAGGCCAAGGCCGAGAAGTTCGACGTCTATCATGTAACTCAGGGACTAACGCCCGAGCAGGTGGCGATGATGAACTTCACCCATGCGCCGACCATACAGGGGGCAGTCGATCAGGTTGTCCAGAAGATGCCCCACGCCGATGTAGCCATTTTCCCGTCGGGAGGCACGATCATTCCTGAGGTGCAGTAGTAGCTAATTTTCTTTAGATGCCGTGAAGTAAACCGGTATTTCCTCCCAAACTCTCAGCGGAAGCAAAAAGAAGCAGTCTCGAGCCACCCTTGCCGCATGTGCATGCGTTGAAACGGCACAAGGTGGTGCAAATCAGTTAACACCTTGGGCGCCGCGCTGTTTACGATCCAGACGCCAGGAGCGGTAGAGCTTTAACGGGAGTATGAGACCGAAAAAAGGAAAATGGTACATTGCTGCGAGGGTGGCTTCTAAAGGCCCGAAGAACTGGGAGGCAAATACAATGATTAATACGCTGTTCATATTTCCCAAACTGATTACACCGGCCAGTTGATTCTCCAAGCTTGCGAGCGGGAGAGACAGGATCCCGGCCAAAAGATATATCCCCGATAGTATCACGGCAATGGCCAGGGCCGTGAGGATTGTAGCAGGCTCTTGGCAGAAGAAGTCGGCATACTGTGAAAAGACCCCCATATTGATGATAAAGAAGATGACCAAGGATATGGGGAATTGTCGTCTCATGAGCCCGTCTATCAAGGCCGGTTTAAAGCGTCTGAGCGTTTCAACAGCAAAGATGGGAATAAAGACGACCAAACAGAGCATGCGGATCATCGCAAAAAGGGATATATCCACTGAGCGAGCCAAGAGTATCTTGATGATGGCAGGCAAAGTAAAGGGGGCAAGCAAAGAGGTAATAACTACTACAACGAGAACCAGGGGGCTATTGGCTTCTACCACGTTTGCAATGAAAGGCGCCACCACGCCTGTCGAAATACCCGATAGCAGGAGTGCCGCAAGGGCATAGGAGGGGCACAGAACCTTGAAGAGGAAATAGACCCCGATGGGCAGCACAATCGTTTTCACCACGGCCAGAAGCGCGATGGTCCCCGCAGCTTTTTTGAGTGTCAGGTAGATGGTATCCGTCTTGATGGTAAGAAAGCTCAAGAAAAGCAGAAGCATCATTAGATAGAGAACAAAGGGCTGAAATAGGGAACCTATGCGTGGGAGCAGGACCCCTGTGAGGATGGAAACGAATATGACCAAAAGCAGAATGAGATCTTGTATGCGGAACATGTTTTCCTTTAAAAAACCTGATAGTCGCGCGATAGCAGAGCAAAATTCATAGCACAGAAAACAATGCAGCGGAAATCAAAAAGGACGGGGTAATGGTGGCCGCATCGAATCTCCGGACAGGCACCCTATTCAAGAGGACGGGAGATGAATAATCTTGAGTTAAGCCCTCGCCTTTGGCTGGGAAGGATTATTCAATGGTTTGACGATGGATCAGCATGACAAAAATAGCTGGAAAGTGTCGGACTGGGAAATGTCTGTTGACATGGCGAGTGATATTAGGTCAATATAATAAGATATGGTTTAATCGCTTCTCGATGTGCGGGGCCATAGCATTGTTCTGCGCGTCGAGGCGGCGGATTGCTCTACTGAAAGGAGGTGAAAAGACCTTTTGGAGATACAATGGGGGTGGAGTTGAGGCCGAGACGCTTTCGACGCCACCGTAAGGCCGATCACTTTTGGCAATAGCAGGAGGTGTGAGATATGAGAACTGGCAAACTTTTGCTGCTTGGTATCATGGTAGTGGCTTTGGCGTTTTTGCCGGCCAAGGGTTTTGCTAAGGAGACCTTGGTGTATGGGACCACCGAGAAGGTCATCGATATGGACCCGGCCAATGCCTATGATTTTCACACGTGGGAGATCTTTTACAATATCTACCAGGGGCTTCTTAAGTATCCCCCGGGCAAGACCAACCTTGTTCCAGGTTTGGCCGAATCTTATGAGATCGGTGCTGGTGGCAAGGAATATACCTTTAAGCTCAGAGAAGGCCTGAAGTTCACCGACGGCACACCCTTTGACGCCTCGGCAGTCAAGTGGTCTATTGACCGGGTGATAGCCTTGGAGGGAGATCCTTCGTGGCTGGTTACGGATTTCGTAGCCAGTGTGGAGGTGGTGGACAAATATCGGGTGAAATTCATCCTCAAGAACCCTGTGGCATATTTTCCCTCATTGGTGGCCTCGGTACCCTATTATCCGGTAAACCCGAATATCTATCCCGTGGATAAGATTGTTCGTGATCCATCGGAGCTCAAAGGGGGCAAGTTGGTTGGCCTGGGCCCATACAAGGTTGCGTCATTCAAGCGGGATCAGGAGATCGTGATGGAGGCAAACCCATATTACTACGGGGAAAAGCCGAAAAACGATCAGATCGTGATACGGTATTTTGCCGATGCCACCACCATGCGACTTGCCATCGAAAAGGGAGAGCTGGACTTCGCCTTTAAGACGATTAATCCCTCGGACATCAGGGACCTGGAGAAATCCGACAAGGTTCAGACCATTAAGGCCCGGGGCCCTTACATCAGGTATATGTGTTTTCTTTGCGACACCCCTCCTTTCAACGACAAGGTGTTGCGGCAGGCGGTAGCCGCTGCTATCAACCGGCCGCCGCTTCTCGAGAAGGTCTTCCTGGGTCAGAACGCCCCGCTCTATTCCATGGTGCCCATGGACATGTGGTCCCACATCGACGCCTTTAAGACCGTCTTTGGCGACGGCAACATTGACAAGTCCAGGAGCTTGTTGGCCTCTCGAGGATATAGTGAAAGCAAACCCTTCACCTTCGAGCTCTGGTACACGCCCAGCCACTACGGTGACACCGAGGTCGACATGGCAGCGGTGCTCAAGGATCAGCTCGAGGCCACCGGGATGATGAAGGTGAATGTCAAGTCTGCCGAATGGGCTACGTACCGGGATAACTGGAAAAACAAGGTGATGCCGGCGTATCTCCTGGGCTGGTACCCGGACTACATCGATCCGGATAATTACACGGCCGCCTTTGCAGGAACGGC
>CP070752.1:291724-301417 GCA_020348625.1 Deltaproteobacteria bacterium
ACGGGCAAAGAACTCATCGCCAGTGCTATCCATTATCGAAGCCCCAATTTCAGAGGCCCCTTAACTACGGTTAATTGCGCCGCCATACCCAGGGATCTTATTGAAAGCGAGCTGTTTGGATATGAGAAGGGGGCCTTCACAGGAGCTCATTCCTCGGGCAAGGAAGGCCTTATAAAGGAGGCTGAAGGCGGCACCCTGTTCTTGGATGAGGTGGGCGATTTAAGCCTTGAAGCTCAGGCAAAGCTCCTTCGATTTCTCGAAGAAGGCGAGTTTTACCGAGTAGGTGGCACAAAGATGCTACGAATTCAAACCAGGGTGGTCTCCGCCACCAACAAGAACCTTGACCTGATGATCGGACAGGGTTTCTTCAGAAAAGACCTTTACTTCAGGCTCGGGGTTATCAAGGTTCAGATACCCTCTCTGAATGAACGCCCCGAGGATATCATTCCACTCGCCAAATACTTTCTATACGAATTCAGCAACAAGTTTGGTAAGGCATTTACCGGCATCACGCCGGAGGCTGAAAATGCCCTTATGTCCTACCGTTGGACAGGCAATGTTCGTGAACTAAGAAACCTTATTGAAAGAGGGGTTCTTACAGGCCAAGGACCGGAATTGAAGCCCCGGGATTTCGGAATTGAAGAATTAAGGGACGACGAAGCCTCGGAACGGAAAGAAGCCCACATGGGATTTCCCCCTCTATCCCCGGCCGGTATCGATATCTCATCTGTCCAAGAATCCTTAGAAAGGTTCTATATCAAAGAGGCCCTGAAGATTGCAGGAGGCAATGAAACTAAGGCAGCACGACTCCTAAACCTCAATCACCATACCTTCCGCTATCGCAAGAAAAAGCTTCACATAACATGAGAAACTCCACATTACTCTTTCTCCCCTGCTCACTTCTCATTTTTACCAAAACACATCCACAAACGTCATTCCCTTCAACCACCAGAACTAATTGAGATTTCTTCTCCCATTCCAGACAGTTTGAAATTCTTCTACAAAAGATGTTGAGATTCTTCTACATTTCGGGTTTTAGCGGACTTCAATCATGGGCTCGTTTTATATAATATATTGAATTTTATACCTTTATCTATTTCGCTCTGCAATGGCACGCTCTGTGCTTATCTAGATCATCCAGAGGCAAAACTCAGTTCCCATCTCACCCAGTCATCCGGTGCTATCTGAGACATGGATCTGTTCGATAAGCTCAAGGATATGAAAATACTCCTCATTGACGACGATGAATGGATAAGGGACTCCCTCAGTTTATTCTTTGAGTTCGAGCACTGTGTTTTCCGGGCGCTTGAAACAGCCGAACAGGGCCTGAAAGAACTGGAGACCAAAGACTACGACATCATCATACTTGATTACCGGCTTCCGGGCATAAACGGACTGGAGTTTCTGAAACGGATTCAAAAAACCCATCCGCAGGTGATAAAGATCCTGATCACAGCATACGGCAGTAAGGAGGTTTTTTCGCAGGCCATTGAGTTAGGAGTTCATGATTTTATCGACAAGCCTTTCTCAACCAAGGCCATTGAAGACTCTCTTTGGAGGCTGACCAAAGAAAAAGAGCAAAAAAACGGGTAATCTCAAATCCGGAACTTCGATCTTGGAGAATCAGCGGCATTTACTTCTTCAACTGTGAATTCCACCATGAGGATAGTTATGGGCCAGGCAATGGTGTTTACCCTCAATAATCAGTCCGTGCGGTTCACTCCTGACGGCAAAGTTTCGGTTGTCGATGCCATTCGCATCGTGACGAATTCCAATTCTCCTGGCGCTATATGGGACACCATAAAAGCTGAACATCCCGAAGTCCTCATGCATTGTGAGGATTACTCATTTCAAATTGAAGGACCTATTTCAGTGGTTAACAGTGAAGGCTGGGAAACGATCTGGATGTTACTACCCAACTACCTGTTGGACACGAATTCATTATAAACAAGAGGACGGCATGACCCCTATCTTAGTCGTCGATGATGAAAAGGGTATTCGTGGTGCCCTCGCAGACACCCTAACATTATTAGGGTATGAGGTGGCCACGGCGAGCAACGGCACCGAGGGGTTGCAACTCTTTCTTAGGAATTCCTTTGAGCTTGTTGTTACCGACGTGCAGATGCCTGGCATGGACGGCTGGAAGCTCGCTCAACGAATAAAGGAGGCATCCCCGAACACTCCTGTTGTGCTGATCACCGGCTCCGAAAAAGAGATGATTCTGAGAAGGGTTAAAGGAACCTCCATTGATTCCGTTCTATTCAAACCATTTACCCTAGAAGACCTTCAGCAAACCCTTCAGGGGGTCCTGGATAACGCCATATCGTCCCTCTGGGCATCGCAAAACAGGACATAAGAAATGGAGCAAATCATACGGATCCTCATAGAACGTTTGACCGGGAAAGGGATGGAAGTCACCACCATTCCCGCTTACCTTAGGAATTTTGCTCAGACCGTGCTAGCCCACCCCCATATCACCCTCAATGAGCTGAACGATCAACTCCAGTTTCTGGGTTGGAATGGTTTTGAACTGGATAATGACACCTTCTACCTGATCTTGGCCGTTTTCGAGCCTGATCTAGCCTCCAAGCCAAGCTCGTGGTCTAATCAGCTCCTTAACCACGAGGGCCTCGCGGGACTTGATGACCAAAAAGAAGCACCTTTCGTGCTCGACAAAGACAACAGAGAACGTTCACAGGAGTAAGCCATGAATCCACAAGCCAATCCATTGCCTAAAACAGGTGAGAGGAATACTTACTGCCCTTACTATGGCGAGTGTCTCGACTATGCTATCGCTAATTCCTGGCAGGCATGGGACTGTTCCTATTGTCGGCACAGAGAAGTACAGCCATCCATGACCGAATGGGATTATGTTCTCAATGATCCTGTCAGCTACTACGAGCTGCCCCCTGATATCGCTCGGAGGATTGCGAATGATCCATTAGAATAGGTGGTAGCGTGATAACGAGAGCCTCAGAGATCTTCTGTCCTGACCTCGTTTACTCTACTTTATACCTTGAGACAAACTCAGTGAGTTGGTTGGCGGCCTCCTCATCAGGCTGAACCAATGATGTGCAGGCAGGAGATGTGATAATACTGGCATCGGAGAGGGCCTTCTTGATCCTCCAAACGGGATTAGGCCGATAGATCTCCATAAGGTCCATGAGCAATTGACCTTTTTCCCAGATTTCATGCACATGATCGGGCCTTCTTTCCGTTTCATCGAGCATCCCCAGCGATGCCCTCGTGATGGTGCTCCAGAGTTTTGGGGCCACATTCGCGCCCATAGAGACGATTCCGCTTAAGCTAGGATGTTCCAGGAACCGGGCCTCATCACCATCATAGATCTTAAAATCCGGTCTCTTATTGAGTGCCCTTTGGTAATTGTTCACCCGGGCAAAGGGGCCGCGGAAGACGAGGGCCTCAATCTTTTCAATATTGCCCAACTCCTTCAGTATATGTGTGCGGATGTTACCTCGCTTGAGCCGCTTATCCACAAGTCCAATCAGCCCCGCATCATTGTACAGCACAAAAGGATGCGCAGTATTCGCCGTAAGTTCACGGTAATACTGGTACAGGCCCCTGTTGCTGTGGTAAAAAAGCGGCGAGTCGAGCCAAAAAACAGTGCCCCTGTACCGAGACGATTCCAAGACACCCTCAAGAAGCGCAATGATCTCTTTGGTTCCCTTCACGGATTCCTGGCTTACCCAGAAAAAAAGCGGAACCCTTCCCTCAGTAGAATCGCAGACCGCTCTCAGCAGCTCCACTTTTAAGTCATTATTAAGGCCCCTTCCCTCCCCCATGTGGGGACCGGCCAAAAGTATCCCATCCAACTGAGGCAGAACCTTCGCGAGGAGCGAACTGAGACCCTCACCGTCAATATCCCCCGAATCGGTAAGTGGGGTAATCAAATCAACTATGAGTCCTTTCGGTAGTCCGTCAGTTTCCATCGAACGTAAACTCCCTCCCGCCCAAGAGCCCATGCAAATGTATAATGCCCTTAACCCGCTTTTCCTCATCCACAACGGGCAGTACGGTAATCCCATTGTGCTCCATGACTGCCATGGCCTCCACTGCCTTTCTTTCTTCGTCTATCGTCTTAGGCGAGGCTGTCATCACCCGTTCAACCGGCAGTCCCACTATATCCCTCCACTGCAAGAGCGATCTTCTAATATCACCGTCGGTGACGATACCTCGCAAGACGAGATCATTATCGACCACTAGGGATGCACCCAACCCTTTGCGGTTGATCTCCGAAATGGTCTCCCCCACGGTTTGACCGATTGAAACGAACGGTATCAGTTCAGCCGTAAGCATGACCTCTTTGATCTTGACGGAAAGACGGTCTCCAAGGCTACCGCCGGGGTGAAATCGTCTAAAGTCCCCCCTGTTAAACTGCCTCCTGTTGATAAGCACAACCGCCAACGCATCACCCATGGCCAGGGAAGCGGTTGTGCTGGTTGTGGGCGCAAGGCCGAGGGGACATGCCTCTCTATCAACACGCACATCAATAACTAGATCGCTCTCAAGGCCGATCGGCGATTCCGGATCGCCGGTAAAGGCAATCAGTTTTGCGCCGAGACCTTTCAGCGTAGGTAATATGGCAGTTAATTCCTTTGTATACCCGCTGTTTGAGATGACTATGACGATATCATCCGCCCTCACCATGCCTAAATCACCGTGAATGGCCTCTGCAGGATGAAGAAACAGCGATGGGGTACCCGTACTGTTAAACGTAGCGGTGATCTTTCTTCCGACGATACCCGATTTACCAATACCGGTGAGGATAACCATTCCACTGCTATTGAGGATCATCTCCACGGCTTGTTCAAATGCCGGACCAATCCGATCGATCAAATCCAGAATCCCTTGGGCCTCAATCTGGAGCACCTCTCTGGCCTGCCTAATTACGGTGAAGTCTCTTTTCATTAAACCCCTACCCTTTCATCAATCCTTCCCCTCTTTTGGGCGTGCACCTATGACTCCTCATCAATGAAGCGAAAGATGTCTCCTATGTGTTTTCTGGCAGAGCCAATGTACCTTTCGATCTCACCCCTCGCAAGCCCACCCAAGCGATGTGATTCAGCCGGGTTTTCCAGCAGCCACATGGCAGTCTTCAGTAATTCATGCCCATCTTTTATCCTGAAACCTGCCCCGACCCCCTCCAATAAATCCGTGGCCTCCGAAAAATCCTCCATTGAGGGGCCATACATAACTGGCTTGCCCCACACAGCAACTTCTAATACATTTTGCCCGCCAAGGGGCACGAGGCTGGCACCACAGAAGATAACCGAACCCAAGCTATAAAGCCCAAAAAGCTCCCCGATCTTATCCACCAAGATAACACTGGTTTCACTATCCCCTTTGGTTACGTCATCTAGGCTGCTTCTCAGGCAATAGTTTAAACTACGGGACCGTATCAGCGATTCAATGCTCTTACACCGTTCTATGTGCCGCGGCACAATAATCAGGATGACGTCGGGGTATTTCTCAAGGAGCTTCATAAAGACCTCAAGTACGATCTCCTCCTCGCCCCCTCTGGTACTTCCAGCTATGAAAACAGGTCTTTTCCTTTCGATCTTGTAAACCCGCCTGATTCGGTCGGATAATTCCGGTCGAGCCTCATCAATGAGAAGGTCATATTTTGCATTTCCTGCAACAACTACCTTATTTCGGGCAGCCCCCATGGATAGTATCCTCTCGGCATCTGAACTACTGATCATGGAAAGCAGTCTGTATGCGGAGAGCACGTCTTTCATCAAGAATCTCAGTCGCCGGTAATAATCGATCGATCGGACGGAAATGCGACCATTTATCAGAACGGCTGGGATGTTCAATTCCTTGCACGCCCACACCAGATTTGGCCAGATCTCCGTCTCCAAACCTATGAAGAGGTCGGGAGAGATCTTCTGAAGTGAACGCCTAACACACCACCACAGGTCCAGCGGGTTATAGATGATTATGCTGTCGTCCGGCATTTCCCTATACGCGGTCTGCCGGCCGGTGGGCGTGGTAGTGGACACAACGAGTGAAAAATCGCCCTTTCGCTCCTGCAATATCCGAGCGATAACCCTTGCCAGCTTTACTTCGCCTACCGATACCGCATGTACCCAGATCCGCAGCCTTTCTCCTTTAGGCGGCACCAGTTTTGACGTAAGAAACCCCAGTCTTTCCCCAAAATGTCCATCGAGAGAGCCTCGGATAAAAAAAAAGAGAAGTATGAATGGGCCGACGAGAAAGGATCCAACTGTCACCACTATATTGTAGAACCAAAAGGTCATCACGCAGGGCAATCCTGAACCATGAGCAAGGATCCAACTTAACCTGGAAACAACATAATAGCAAACAGAAAACTTCGCAAGGATTTATACTTCTTCGTTAATAGGACTCCCGGTCCTCTAAAGCCAGTCTTCATTCACCCAAAGGCTGACACCTTGTCTAATCCGGCTTTACAACTTTACAAAAAAGAGATAATTATGCTAGAAAATCAGTGAAGCTTTGCGCCCTTCCGGGCGGGCATTCTGGCGTTTCCAATAAAAAACGCGTTGGGCGTGACCACTGAAAAACACATTCGAGAATAATCGTTATGGGGAGTAGGGTATGTCCGGACATTCAAAATGGCACTCCATAAAACACAAAAAGGGGGCAGTTGACGCCAAGCGAGGAAAGATCTTTACCAAGCTCATTAAGGAGATTACGGTTGCAACGAGGATGGGTGGGAAAGATCCTGACTCCAATGCAAGGCTGAGGGCTGCTATCGCTGCAGCCAAGGCCGAGAACATGCCCAAAGAGAACATAGAGAGGGGAATTAAGAAGGGAACCGGCGAGCTCGAAGGATCCACTTACGAGGAGGCTACGTATGAAGGATACGGCCCAGGAGGCGTAGCGGTGTTGGTTGAGGTGTTAACCGATAATAGAAACAGGGCCGTGGCTGAGGTAAGGCACCTCTTTGAACGGCATGGGGGTAGCTTGGGTGCGGCCGGTTGTGTTGCCTGGATGTTCTCTCAGAAGGGCCTCATCGTTTTGCCAAGGGATCAGACTGATGAGGAAAAGTTATTTGAGGTGGCCCTCGAGGCCGGAGCTGAAGACATTAAGGAAGAGGAAAAAGAATTCGAGGTGATTACAGAACCCTCGCTTTTCGAACAGGTAAAAACGGCCATCGAACGTACCGGGCTCACGTATGCCCTGGCAGAGATAACCATGATCCCCCAGACAACTACCATCCTTGAAGGGAAAAACGCTCAACAGATGCTAACCCTTATGGAACTCCTGGAAGACAACGATGACGTCAATCACGTATACGCCAATTTCGATATACCAGATGAGGTAATGGAGGCAATAAGTTAATGCTGGTCCTCGGAGTTGATCCGGGCTCTATCGTAACAGGGTATGGTTTAGTCGACAAGCAAGACACAAAACTCACCTATGTTGGGGGAGGTAGAATCTCCTTCCCTCACCCGTGGCCTTTCCACCAGAGGATCCACAGGATTTTCAGCTCACTCATTGAAATCATAGACACTCATCACCCGGAGGAGATGTCGATTGAAGACATCTTCTTTGCGAAGAACGTTAAGAGCGCCCTCAAGATCGGTCATGTAAGGGGAGCCGCATTTGTGGCCGCAGGACAGTGCGGCCTCAACGTTTTTGAGTATACCCCCCTGCAAATTAAACAATCTGTGGTCGGTTACGGAAGAGCGACAAAGGAGCAGGTGAGGGCTATGGTCAAAGCCATACTTAACCTCGAGACCCAATTGCCTTTGGACACAACGGACGCCCTGGCAGTTGCCATCTGCCACCATAATTGGATTAGGTTTGAAGATACCCTTGCCGTATGATCGCTTATTTGACCGGAACACTATTGAGCAAGAACCCGCAGACGGTAATAATTGACGTGGCCGGCGTCGGCTATCAGGCCTTTATTCCTCTGTCCACCTTTTACCGGCTCCCCGAGGAGATGGGCACGGTCAGCCTCCATGTTTATACCCATGTTAGGGAGGATACACTCCAGCTCTTTGGGTTCAAAACCGACCTTGAAAGAAAGGTCTTTCTGTTGCTCATCTCAGTCTCCGGCATTGGCCCCAAGCTGGCCCTCAACATCCTCTCCGGTATCGGGCTCGAAGATCTCCTGGGGGCAATTGTGACGGCTGATCCGGAGAGGATCGCTGCCGTGCCAGGAGTCGGCAAGAAAACCTCCCAGAGGATAACGTTGGAGCTGAAGGACAAGGCATCTCAGCTCTCAGAAGGGATAGAGTTGCGGCCCAGGGAACGGTTCGAGATCAGAAACAAGGAGATCTTCGATGACGCGCTTTCGGCTCTCGGCAACCTCGGTTATCCAATCAGGTCCGCAAAGAAGGCCCTTGAGGACGTCCTGCGGAGGGATGGTGACACAAACCTTGAAACGCTTCTTAGGGAGGCTTTGCGTGCGCTTGCTCAGGGAAGCTCCCCCCACGGCGAAGGTAAAAAGACGATCTAAGAAACCCGAATGATCATGAACGAGAGTATTACGGACCCAAAACCTAAGGAAGATGAGGGCTCACTTGAAGTCGGCCTCAGGCCGTTGACCTTGGATGCCTTTGTTGGCCAGGAGGACATCAAGAGAAATCTCAGGATCTTCATCGAGGCGACCAAGGCGCGTTCAGAGGCACTCGATCATGTTCTTTTTCATGGGAGTCCGGGTCTCGGGAAAACGACCTTGGCCCACATCATAGCGAACGAACTCGGTGTTAATATAAAGACTACCTCAGGTCCGGTACTGGATAGGCCAGGCGATCTTGCTGCGATACTGACGTCGCTGGAGCCGAAAGACATCCTGTTTATCGACGAAATCCACAGACTCAACCATGTGGTGGAGGAAATACTCTACCCTGCTTTAGAAGATTTCAAACTCGATATTATTATCGGCCAGGGACCATCGGCGCGGACCGTCAGGCTCTCTCTGCCGCCTTTTACCTTAATCGGTGCCACCACCAGAACAGGCCTCCTCACTCCCCCTCTCAGGGACAGGTTCGGTGTAATCCTGCGTTTGGAGTTTTACAAGCCTGACGAATTAAAGGAGATCATAACCAGATCCGCGAAACTGCTTGCCATACCTCTGGATAGCAAAGGGGCCCTCGAGATCTCAAAGCGATCGAGGGGAACCCCACGGATAGCTAATCGGTTGCTTAAACGGGTAAGAGATTATGCAGAGGTCGAAGCCGAAGGCGTAATCTCACATTCGGTTGCCGCAAAGGGCCTTGATATCCTGGAAGTGGATCACAAGGGTCTCGACAAGATGGACCGCCTGATTATCCTCACGATAATAGAGAAATTTAACGGTGGTCCCATAGGCGTGGATGCCCTGTCAGCGGCCCTCTGTGAGGAAAAGGATACCCTTGAGGAGGTATATGAACCCTTTCTGCTGCAATGTGGCTACATACATCGTACACCAAAGGGAAGAGTGGCCACAAACCTTGCCTACCAGCACTTCGGCTTTCCTTTGAAACCAACGGAGAACGCCGCTCAAAAGAAGTTGTTTTGAACCCCGCTTGCACTGGCCTCTTTTCTACGCTCCGCTGTCATGCATAGCTCAGTCAGTTCTCTCTTGAATGCTATATTCTGGTAATCGATTATTGCCCTGAGCCTGAAATTACTCTATTCCCAGGCATAGGGATCTCTTTTTATTGCAATTGGCCCTGTTAATTAGCTCTTTTCTAT
>CP070752.1:301517-320250 GCA_020348625.1 Deltaproteobacteria bacterium
ATTCAACAGCATGGCGCCAATCAAAATGGCAAAGATCATGCCCGTAGTCCGCCCCGCACTAAAAAGGCTGTCCATAACGGTTTGCCTATTAGCCAGTCCCCTGACCGCCATGATGAAGAAACCCCCCAAGGCCCCAACTGCTGCCGATTCAGTTGGAGTGAAGACCCCCACATAGATACCGCCAATTACCACCAAAAACAAACAACCTGCCACCCAGATATTTTTAAATCCGGAGAACCTTTCTCCCCAGGTCACCTGAGGTCCCGGAGGAGCCCAGTCGGGACGAAAACGGGTCATGATAAAGATCGTAAGCATATAAAGGCTGGCCTCAAGTATTCCAGGGAAAAAGCCAGCCATAAAAAGCCTGCCTATTGACTCCTCAGTCATTACCGCGTAAAGGACAAGAACTACGCTGGGAGGTATCAAGATCCCAATACTCCCACCAGCGGCAACGCATCCCGTGGCCAACTTTGGATTGTACCTAAACTTCCTCATCTCCGCCAAGGCCACTGACCCCATGGTTGCTGCTGTGGCTAAGCTTGAGCCGGAAATAGCGGCAAAGCCCGCACATCCCCCCACGGTGGCCATGGCTAGACTGCCCGGTATACCCCCGAGGATTTTGTTCATACCAAAGTAAAGATCCCTGCTCAACCGCGCACGGAACGCAACCTCTCCCATGAGCACGAAAAGGGGGATGACCACCATGGTATAAGAGGCCGAATACTGGTAGGGAAATGTCTTTAAGATGCTGAGCGCTCCGCTCATGCCAACGACATAGAATGCGCCGCAAAAGCCTATGAGGGCCATACCGAAACCTACCGGCATACCCAAAAACAAGAGCATAAACAGGGCCATGAGGGCGATAATGGCAATAACCGTTAAATCCATCTATTCCTCACCTTTCGGTATCAGTGAGACCAATACATGTATTAACAATACCACACAGAGCAAAGCGCAACCAAAAGCCGCAAAGAGATAAAAGGGGTAAACAGGCACATGTAATATTGAAGATGTTAATCCTTCGGCTTGTAGGGCCTTGGCCCGCACTATATTCTGCTGAGCTATTAGGGCAAAGAGGCCCAAGCTGAGAATGGACATAACACCCCTCAGCGCATTTTGGGCCGTCCGAGGCAAGCGAGAAACAACAAGGTCTATGATCACATGTCCATCTGCCGTTTCGGTGTAGCTAAGGGCACTGAACACCACAACAGCCATCAGAAACATAACAAGTTCATTGCTGCTCGCTATAGGGCTATTAAACAGGTAGCGCAGGCAGACATCCGCCACAATGAGAAACATCAACGCCACCATGCCGCCTGCGCCACCTATAATGTAAACCACCCGGCTACAACGGTGAATTATCCGCCTCAAAGCATGCGCATAACCAGATTTCATGGTTATATGATCCTCGTTACTCGCCGCTATTTCGTGTACTGTTTCAAGAGCCGCTCCGCCTCATCGAGAACCGCTTTTCCCGGTAAGCCCTTTGCCTTCATATCAGACAGCCACCTTTCCCAGACGGGGGAAGTAATCTGCTTCCACTTCTTTACCTCTGCTGGTGAAAGCTCTATGATCTCTTTGCCTTTCATTGCCCCTACTTTCGCCTTGACCTCGTTGTTATAACGATCAAACTCTTTCCCAAAGAACAAGGACCCGGCGGCACCAGCATGCTCGTCAAATATCTTTTGAATGTCTGGGGGCAAGCCTTTCCAGGCATCAAGGTTCATCAGAAAAACGAGTGCCGGCTGGTACATGTATGCGGTAGTCCAATAGTCTGTTACCTCCCAGAGCCTGTGCCCACCACAAGCCTCCCAGCTAATCATCCACCCGTCTATCACTCCCCTATCCATTGAGGTGTAAATCTCGCCTGGAGGCATGAGCGTAGGAGATGCCCCCAATTCCTTCAGCATTTCCGTTGGGGCACCGGCAAGGGACCTTATCTTCATCCCTTTAATATCTCCCGCAACGCGTACCGGCTTTTTGGTTCCGATCGGCGTTGGGGCATCACTGTAAAGATTAAGAACCTTTACGTCTGGGTAATCCTTCTTAAACTCTGGGATTTTTTCGTAAAGCGCCCAGAATATGCGGCTCCCAACCTCGGCACTGGGGAGGCCCAAAAAGGGGAGTTGTATCACGTTGGTGAGCGGGAAACGCCCCGGGAAGAAGCCCGGAATAACACAACCCATGTGAACAGCGCCTTGCTTAATCATCTCATAGGCCTCCATTGGCGGACCGAGAACGGCGCCCGGGTAAAAAGTCATCTTTACCTTACCGCCAGTAGCCTCCTCAACCTTCTTGATCCAGGCCTGGTAAAAGAGAGCCTGTCCACCGGAAGGTGATCCATGATAATAGACGTTCAGTGATATGGGTTTGGCTGGCGCTTGTTTTGCGCCAACTGGCATTAGAACGATCAGGGTCGCCGCCACTGCAATAACGAAAATACTCGTAAGTAACCTCGTCAATCCTTTCTTCTCCATGGCTTTTCTCCTTCTTCTAACTTTTTTCTTAGTTCGAATTCGGACTTGATGCCTGAGTCATTTTGCTATGGCACTTTTCGTTTTCACCTCCTTTCCTGCTATGCATGCATTATGGGGATCGAGGTTTCCTGGGCTAATTTGGATCTATAAGCCTCTGAGCATCGACCTTGCTGATTCTGGACTCGAGTCTCAATCCCCCACCAACGATCCTCGTGCTTCCAGTCTCCTCAAGGTTCGTGCCATCTCGAGCAATCGTTTATCTCGTTCGCGATAGAGCTCTTGTTCGCTCTTTCCCTTATACTCGAAGAAACCTCGGCCTGTTTTAACGCCAAGGTATCCCTTGTCCACTAACTCTTGCAGCTTCTTGTATTCGTAGTCCAGCGGAACCTCCACAAATCCGGGGGGATGGCGGGTCTTCATGCTGATACCCCCAAAGTCATACCGAGCCACCACCCCCACCACCATCATGCGAAAGGCAAGGCCCACTATCACTGCCTCATCCAGGTGCTCGGGCGTGATATAATCGTTGTCCAGGAGGAAGTTCACCTCGCGGTTCAGTGCGTGCTGGATACGGTTGACCGCGTAGCCCGCGATAAACTTGTTCATGACAACAGGGCGTTTGCCGATCTTCCGTAAGGTCTGAACCACAGAATCAAGGCTCGCCTGAGCCGTCTGCGGTCCCCCGGTCACATCCACCAGGGGGATCAACTGAGGAGGGGCATACCAGTGGGTGATCAATACCTTGTCAGGGCGGGAGGTCTCTACGAAATCGAAGATATTCAAGAAAGAGGTATTGCTCGCCAACAGGGCCCTGGGGGGGCAGTAGGTGTCCAGCTGGATGAATATCTCCTTTTTTACCTCCACGTCCTCAAACACCGCCTCTATTGCCATATCAACATCCTCTGCCCCCTCTTTGAGGGAGGTGGTCCAGGTCACACGCTCGACGATGTTATCACGGGCTTCCTCCAGGAATCCCTCCTCTTCCATGGTCTGGAGGCTTGATTTCATCAAGTTCAAGCCCCGGTCCAGGGCCTGCTGGGTGGTATCGACCACGGAAACCCGGAAGCCTGCCTGGGCAAACGTCTGCGCGATCCCATGACCCATTACCCCCGCACCAACAATCAGGATCTTTCTTTTCTCTTGCTTCATAACGGTATCCTCTTGCTGAGCGTTAGTCAAGCTTGACAATGATCACAAGCATGGAACCCGGCTCGGTCCCCATGGCCTCAATGCTGCGTTCCTCGCCCGGTGGGATAAAGAGCACATCGCCCGGCTCAACGAGGTATTCGTCGCCCTGCTTTCCCCGCACCATGATAGAGCCAGAGATGCCGTAATAGATTCGCTCGGTGGGCGAGGCGTACATCTCGGCCCCTCCTTGAGGGAGGAAGTGGGAGATCGTAGCGCTGAGTCGCTGTGCTCCGTCCTTCGGACCTACCTTGTGAAGACCCCACTGATCGAAGTGGCGCTTTACCTCGACATGTTCACCTTCTCCTCTTTTAATGAGTTTCATTGCCAGAGCCTCCTTTCTTTGATAGTGTGCGATTTAGCCGATCGCCGTCAGCCCGCCATCCAGGTAGATGATCTGACCGGTGATAAAATCCGAAGCCGGTGAGGCAAGAAACACACAGAGCCCCGCCGCCTCCTTGGGATCGGCTACCCGCTTGAGGGGCACATTTCCCACGTATCGCTGAATCTGCTCAGGGGTGCGTTTCGCCAGTACCTCAGGGGTTGCCACCAGAGACGGGGCAATAGCATTGACCGTGATGTTGTATTGCGCCCACTCAGAGGCAAGTGCCCTGGTTATCATATCCACCGCTCCCTTGGTGGCACAGTAGCCCAGGTTTCCGCCCCACAGGGTGGCCCGTGCACCCCGCACCGATGAGAGGTTGATGATCTTGCCCTTCTTGTTGTTGATCATGGTCTTGCCGAACTCCCTGCAGCAAAACATGACTCCCCTCACGTTGAGATCAAAAAGGTAGTTCCAACCCTCCAAGGGGAATTTATCGGCAGGCTCCTTGGGAAAACCCGAGCCATGGGCATTGACCAGTATGTCCACGGTGCCGAACTGAGAGACTATTTGCTCGGCTACCTGCATCACGCTCTGCTCATCATTCACGTCCACCTGAAACGCCGTGACCTCTGAGCCCGTATCGGCCTGAATGGTTTTGGCCACCTCCTGGAGCCGCTCCAGGTTGCGGCTTGCGATGGCAAGCCGAGCACCGTACTGAGCCAGTCCGCTAGCCATTGATCCACCGATGCTGCCTGCTCCCCCTACAACGACAGCGACTTTGCCGTCTAATCGAAACATGTCCGCCATATCTTAGTCCTCCTTGTCTCACCCCTCTTGGGGCAATTCAATTTTACCCTCACAACGGCTTGAGGCCGAGTAGTTTCCGGGCCTCATTGGGTTTCATGGGCTCTTTGCCCAACTCCCGGGCAATCCGCACCGATCGAGCCACTACCTGGGCATTGCTAGCAGCAGGCTCACCCTTGCGGTAGTAAAGGTTATCCTCGAACCCGACACGGATACCTCCCCCGAGGATCATGCCCATGGTAGTGAGAGGCAGTTCCTCCTTTCCGATGGCGAGGATGCTCCAGATCGTATCATCCGGTTCGGGAAGATCCTCGAGAAACATCCATAGATGTCGAGGCGTCGCTTCCACACCTCCATGATACGCATGACCGAGCGCGAATTCCACGAGGTAGGGCTTGTCTACCAGGCCCTTGGCAATGAGGTTTTTTACCTCCCGCAGGTGAGAGAGATTGAATACCTCCATGGAGGGTTTCACCCCCGCCTCCCTCATCCTTTGGGCCCATTCTTCGAAGTGTTTCGCCCATCGCAAGTCCCCGGTGCCTGCATAGGGACCGAAGCTGCGGACCATCGTTCCCATATCCAGGGATGCCACCTCGGGTTTCGGATCCGCCCCGAGGCATCGTATCTTATCCTCCTCTGATACCTGGGGGCCGGTGCCGGTTGTATCCTGAATAATGATATCGCAACCGAGGGACCGTATCTTGCTGTGTATTTCGCTGTACACCGCCGGGTCTCCGGTGGGTATTCCGTTCTTGTCTCGGGCATGGATGTGGAGTTGACATGCACCTTCATTCCAGCAATCATAGACAGCTTTCGCGATCTCGTCAGGCTGTTCTGGTACATTGGGATTCCGATCCCTGGTTCCTGCAACCCCACCGGTTGTGGCCACCGTGATCATAACCTTATCTTCAGGTAATTTCACGCCTACTCCTCCACAATAGCCACTAACCGAACCAAAGAGGCATCGCCCTCCTCATACTTGATGGGAAAGGCCGCAATGGTACAGCGCATTCCGGTTACCTCATCAACGTCGCCGCCGGCGTTCTCGATACCGGGGATTCCGGCACCGTAGAGAATCCGGTGGGCCGGTTCATTTTCAGGGTATTCTATATCCGGGTCCCGTCCCGTCTCTCGCCGGTACTCCTCATCCAGCCAGGGCATTACCTTGGAGAGGGGATAGTGTCCCAACGCGAGGTCAGTGGCGCCGGCAGTCTGGGCAACCCCTTTCACCTTTTTCTTCACGAGCCACTCAGCCCCCTTTCGGTAGAGCCCGGGATAGTGATTCCAATACTCATAGTCTGAGACCTTCCATTTATGATGCCACCCCGTGTTGATCACCACCCAGTCTCCCGGTTCTATCTTAGGCTTGGCCTTCTCCAGGTCTTCTGGGGTGATTTCTTCCCATTTCTTCTTGTACCTCATATCCACGACCACACCGGTCCCATAACAGCTGGTGAGCGGCAGTTGGTCGATTGACCATCCTCCTGGTGTTACGTGGATCTCGGCATCCATATGGGTGCCGTGATGCATCTTTAAGGTGAGAACCGTGGTGTAGCGTCCCTTGTCACGAGCGGGGTATGCAACCCGTCTGATCTCCACATCCGGCATTTCCCCAGGGTGAGGCCACATGGGTGTATTCCGCCCTAACGGGTGGCTTAGATCAACAATTTTGGTACTCATTTTTATACTCCTTTTTTAAACGGTTATGTATCTTAGCTCAAGCAATACTCTAGTTTTTCCATCCAAGCAGACATTGAAACATCCTTATAAGAACACCTTTATGATTTCATAGCAAATTCACGTTCTCGTCAACTCTATGCGATATTTGTATAAGTCAGGCCGGAAATACGTTAACGACATAAACAAGGGCGAACCATCTCTGGAATAGTATTCCCGTTCGATAACAAGAACAGGGCTCTTTGGTGGAATGGATAGGTTTCTCGCAACGACCTCATCGGCTACCGCCACATCGATCGTTTGACTCGCACGGTGTGCCCTTGTATTCGATTTCTCCTCGACAAACACGATCATGTCAATCTTTTCCGACAGCTCTTCCGGGGAAATCTTTTCCCCCAAATCAGGAGGTAGATAGACAAAGGAATAACCAAAAGGCCCTTTTGTGGCTAACCGAACCGCTTCAACCATAAAAACCTTTTGATGTTCCTTTAACTTAAATACCTTGGCCACATGAGGTGGGGGAAGAAATTCCTTGTATGCTAAGACCTTGAGACGAGTGCCTCTCCCCGCAGCGATCAGGTTTTCAATCGTGCCCTTCAAGGCCAGCTGCTTAAGCCCCGTTCTATCGGTTACAAAACTGCCCTTTCCACGCTCCCGATAAATAAAGCCCTCCTGCACCAATTCTGAGAGGGCTTGACGCACGGTAGCGCGGCTGAGTCCATAATCGATGCAGAGCGCGGATTCCGATGGCAGGCGCTCCTGACCTTTTAGTTCATTTGAAAGGATCTTAGATTTGAGGATATTCTTGAGTTGAAAATAAAGAGGAGTTGGTCCAGGATCAAACAGCATGCCCTTTCTCCCAAAGGAAGAGATCAGACTATCTGATGAGAGACTTATAATAACATTATAATAACCTAATATCTAATATATATCATTTGTCAATAAAAAAACTTTTTGCTAGCATTATTCTTGAGCAACACGAATATAAATAAGTTCGAGTATATCCTAAACCTGCCTCACACATCAGCGAAACTAAGGAGATTCTAGAAGTGGTAAAGTATAAGCATGTGTTTTCGCCTTTCAAAATTGGGAATGTAGAGCTCAAAAACAGGATTGAGATGCCTCCTATATTGCCATGTTCTGCTACACCCGATGGTTTCATGACCAGGGAAATGATAGAGTTCTACCGGTCATTTGCCAAAGGCGGAGCTGCGATTATTACTATTGGGGATACCCCTGTAGACTTCGAGTATGCACGGGGACATTTTGCCCAGTTAAACCTCGGTGATGAGAGGGTGATACCTGGACTGAGCTCAGTGGCAGAGGTTATTCATGCCTATGGGGCAAAGATATCCATCGAGCTGAACCACGCTGGCAGGTTAGCGCCACCACGGGTTCTCAATGGTAGAAATCCTATTGCGCCTTCGCCATTACCTCCGAAAACGGAAGAGATAGCAGCTACGGTTGAAGGTAGACGGAAAACCCAGGTTACGGAGATGAACCAGGACATGATAGACCAGGTGATCGATAATTTCGCTAGTGCCTGTTATCGATGCCTGGAAGCCGGGCTCGATATGGTAATGCTGCACGGCGGTCATGGCTGGCTTTTGGGACAGTTTGTATCGCCTTACTCGAACAAAAGGAAAGATGCCTATGGTGGAAGCCTTGAGAACAGGGCGAAATTCGTAGTCGACCTCCTGACAGCCATCAGGAGGCGAGTGGGCAACAGGTTGGCCTTGGAGTATCGCGTTAGTGTGGATGAAGTTATTCCCGAAGGAATGCACGAGGAGGAAACCATCGAGTTCCTTAAAATGATAGAAGATAAGGTCGATCTCATTCATGCATCAGTGGGCCTAATAGGCGACCCTAGATGCACAACTCGTATAATCCAGCCTATTTACTCCGCACATGCTTTTAACGTGGGAAGAGCGGAAAAGATAAAGAAAGCGTTGAGAACTCCAGTGACATGCGTCGGCTCGATTATGGACCTGGCAACGGCTGATAGAATTATTGCGGAAGGAAAAGCCGATATAGTCGCCATAGGACGGGCACATATGTCAGACCCTGAAATCATAAATAAGACTATCCGTGGTGAACTAGACGACATAAGGCCTTGCATTCGCTGCAACCTGTGTCATGAAAGAGTGGCTCCTCCCGTTTCCCTGCCAATTCGGTGTACGGTAAATCCAGTAGTCGGCAGGGAATTGGAATATAGATATATACGTATGCGGGAAAAGAGGAAGACTGTCCTTATAGCAGGAGGTGGGCCAGCAGGCATGGAAGCCGCCTTAGTGGCCTCTTCACGAGGGCATCAAGTAGCCCTGTATGAAAAGGAAAAAGAGCTGGGTGGAGCCCTCCATTACGCAGCAGGGCCTGCATTCAAATCCGATATGAAGAAGTATCTGGATTGGATGATAATGAAGACACAGCAGGCGCCCGTGGAGATCAAATTATCGACTGAGGCTACTGCCGTGTCCATCGAAGCCGCAAAACCGGATGTGCTCATAGTGGCAGTTGGTGCAGAGCCTATCATTCCGGATATTCCGGGCGTGGATAAGCCTCATGTTACCTGGGCAGGGGATGTGGAGTTAGGCAAGGCAAAAACAGGGGAGACGGTACTAATAGTCGGAGCCGGATTGACCGGATGCGAAACTGCGCTGCACCTTGCTCAGCAAAGCAAAAACGTGAAGATCTTTGATATGATTAGTGAAGCGGAAATTGCCAAAGATGTCGCCTCTGTCAGCAGACCGGTGTTATTACAATTGCTTCGTGAGCACGGCGTTGAATTCAAGACCGAGGTGAAACTGGAAGAAATAACCGACAAGTGTGTCCTTGTCATTGATAGGCAGGGGAATCGATTTGAAATACCCGCTGACACCGTCGTGTTGTCCGCAGGCTTCAAGGCTCGGCGCGAAACCGTGAATTCATTTCGGGGATTAGCACCTGAGGTCTACGTGGTCGGGGATTGCTCAAGCCCACGCAATCTCATGGCGGCAATCCATGATGCCTTCAATGTTGCTGTGGAAATATGAGGAATAGACCTTTTTTCGGTAACAGGTGTTGCGAGCGTGTCCACACGTTGCAAGCGATGCCCACTGAAATGCCTATACTGTCCATGGTCTCTACTTCTCACCAAATGGATAGTCGGGTTCCTCTTCTAACGGTATCTTTGGCTGAGGTGTTTGATACTGGACCTCGGTATTCATGGGGATTTGTGCATTTGGCAGAATGAGAGGATTGCTCACGAATTCATCCAGTGATTTCCAAGTAACAATATTTGCATCCAAGAAATCCTGGTAAACATTCCACCAGTGTAGCTTAACTCCGCTGAGGTGGGTTTGGGCCACCAGAATGATACGCTCTTCTTTCAAGCCAAATAGAATCTCTTTGAAATCCTGCGGAGTCGCACCTCTGCTCCACAAGGATTGGTCGCATAACGAGCCGGTACCCAGCTGTTTTGAAGGTACGTTGCTCACAGATACAATTGTGACATCATACTCCTTTGGCTTGTATACCACCGCTCTCGCTCCAGACGCCCCTCGGGCAAACACATACCCAACTCCAAGTGCATCGGCCGCTTTCAGCGTAACTTCATCGTAGGCAGAGTACTTCGAGCCAAATATCCGCATGGGTTTACCTGTACGTGCTTCAACCTTGTGCTTTATGCGGGCCATCACTTCGTGTTGAAACCTATACGGTCTATCCCAAAAGGGCTGTTCATTGTAAGAACCGCAAATCTCAAATCCTTTCTTGGATAAATTTTTTATCATGCCGCTCTGCTCGGTTAGCATATACTCATTTGTCTGAATAACGGCGGGCATTCCCCTTCTTTCAAATTCATCAGCCCAGTGTCTTAAACCTTTAACATTTCCGTGGTCTATTATGAGAAACAGCGCTTCAATGTGATTAGCTTTACTCTTCTGCATCTCTCTGCCTTCTTTGGATTGATAAAACAAATAGATAAAGAACGAGGTTTCCCTTATTCAATGAGGTACCCAGAGTACAGTTCTTGGATTTTGCCGTAGGTGATCACCCGGCTCGTCTGTCTGCCCAAATCTCATGACCCTTAGAGATCAAGCCCCTCAATAGCGACGACTCGGATCATCGAGCCGTCACCTTTTATCCACCTGAGCGGGAACGCTGCGATGGTAACCCGTTTGCCGGTAACTTCATCAATATCGCCCCCCACGTTCTCAATACCGGGAATATCGTTGCCGAGCAGGATTTTGTGGGCTGGCTCATAGATCGGCCATTTCTCTTGAGGATCCTCTCCGGTTTCTCGCTTGTATTCCTCATCCAGCCAAGGCATGATCTTGGAAAGTGGTGCATGGGCAAGTGGACTGTCAAGGGCACCACCAGTTATGCCGAAACCCTTAATCCCCTTCTCGAGCATCCATTCGGCCCCTTCTTTGTAGAGGCCAGGATAGTGGTTGATATAGGCGTAGTGGTCATCCCATTTGTGATGCCAACCAGTATTCACGATCACCCAGTCGCCCTTCTCAATCTTTGGAGAGGCCTTCTCTAAATCATCGGGGCCGATGATATCCCATTTTCCCAAGTGACGCATATCGACGACCACTCCGGTGCCAAAGCAACTGCTCAAAGCGACTTCATCAATACCTTTGCCATCACCGATAACATGGAAGGGGGCATCCATATGGGTGGATGTATGCATTTTGCAGTGAAAAACAGCCGACTGCTTTCCGTCTCGTTCATGATACAGCATCCGCTCAATAACGAGGTCTTGCATCTGGCCAACCCACGGCCAAATGGGGATACCCATCTCAATAGGCTGTGATAGATTGTAGAATTTCAATTCTCTCATGACATCCTCCTTTTGCGCCTTGAAGTTATTTTCTGCACAACCCTTTCGCGTCAGGCTTTCTCGATGCCTGGGCTATCCCCATCTCTCGGTCGCCGCATATCGTCTCCACGCCGTAGCAGCAACCTCTCCCTTTCAACTCATGAATGAGGGCAGCCAATCGAATGACAGCGGCTTTGGTGCATTTCCTCTCAAAAACTAATTCTATCGCTGAATTTTCAACCAAAAAAGGGCCCTAAGATCATTGAGAGATCAAGCGGCGCAACACCATCTCTCTGCATTTCAATTTCACAATGAAAGAATTAGATATTTGTTTTGACATTGCATCCAGCAGATGCGTCCAGCAATTGTTGTGGTTGAGATAAAGTCTAATAATTTGATCGGCTTATCTTTGGATGTCACTAAAAGCAAGTGGACGCACTCCTGATGTTATGCTGAATTGTACATTTTGTGGTCATATATGGCTTACCCCAAAACGATGTATTTTATGTTTTGAGAGACTTTTTAATATAGGTCCTCAGGACAAGGTTTTCTCGAAAGCAGGTATCCCTCTGTACCCTCTTGCCTCCAACTTTTGTTTGGATAAAGTCCCAGTGCCATGGTAATATTCCCAATCCATTTGACAACTGGGAACATAGGCATTAAAACCTCCCATTTGCGTTGCATACGGCATTTCTATGCCATGCTTCTGTCTCAGCTCTGCGTATGCCTTTTGGGCTTCTATGTAGTACTCAAGAGGAGGTGGTGTCTGGTCACCCAAAGCGGAACCGTGCTCGATAAACCAAAAGCGATGTCTTGGGAGCACTCCATGGCTCATCAGGAAATCCCAACCCTCTGTTATTGACTTAACCGCTGTACTGACATCTGTAAATCCATATGGCTTTGCCATCTCAACCCCGAGGACGAAATTGGGATTGACCTGTAGCGGACCAAAAATATCTACTGCTTTGATAGTCCGCCTTATCCATTCATCATACCCGACAGATTTATTTTTCCCGGGGCAGATCCACTCAAACAATTTCCTGTCCCAGACTTCCATATTGGGTTCAACGGAGGTGACTATTCCAGTATCGTGGATCACCTTCCAGTTCTCATCAGTCTGGGCACCAATCTGGAGGGTGAGAGGAGGAGCTGCCCCTAGCTTTTCCCTCATGGCAGTCAGACGACTGCAGTAAAATTCCAGCTCAGTCTGCCCCTTGTATGTGCCCAGGATTGTCCCCCCCGATACAATGATGAATCTTTGGTGGAGAGGGTCTATGGAAAGAGCGGTCGCTAGTACCTCAGATATGGCCTCGGGTGTTTTTCTAACTACGGTAGACTCGCCTCCTGCCTTTTGGTCCTTCAACGTTGGATTTATATTGCAGAAGAGACACTGGTCTTTTGTATTCCAATACTCACAATAATTATTAAATATAAAAAATATTACTCTATCCCCAAAGCCTTGACAGATAGCCTCCATGGGTGTCCCATCTTCCAACTTCATACCATACCACCGGGGTTTGTGGGGAAAATAAACATTCTCGGCGATTGTTTCGCCATTTTCAGTTATGATGAAGTCATCGTCTACGAAGTCAAGCAAGTATGGAGAATTTACATCTGTCTCTAGTTGTACGGGACAACCATCCTCCAGTCGCAGCTGCATAGGAACTCTATCTGAAAAGACTCGTGTGTCCTGTCGATCATAGGAGAAGAAGTGGTATCCCTTCCAAGCTATGTCATCTAGTTCTTGAAATCGTTGTGAAGCCCCTTTGCCGATTCTTATACCCAACCGTGCCAAATCTGTCTTTAAGATAATATTGGGGTGAACATCGGGAAACTGTTTATAAAGATCGGTCATGCTCATTTATCAAGCTCCTTTCAATAAAACCATCTGGGAAACCTTCAACCCAGCACATAAGCCAGGCTGCAGCTTACCGCTTTCACATAGGGCGCACAGCCGAAACCGTATGCGCGCCACACCATAATTATTTAGATGCCCTCAGCTAACCGGTCACTGTAGTCACGATGTCATACAGTCTGCACCTATCGGCCCTTTTGCCGGCGCCTTATCTCCAGTTCAGCATCTATTCCTCTACAATCCCTACAAGACGAACCATGCCTCCATCTGCCAGCTCGCAACGGAAGGGAAAGGCAGCTATGGTGCACCGTTTTCCTGTCAACAGATCAACATCGCCCCCGGCATTCTCAATAGTGACAATCCCTTTTTTCATGAGGATCCGATGGCATGGCTCATACTCCGGAAAATCCACATCCGGATCTCTCCCCGTTTCCTCCCTGTATTCCTTATCCAGCCATGGCATCGTTTGGGAAAGTGGGTAATGCCACAGAGGGCTGTCCGTGGCACCCCAGGTACCGGCAACCCCCTTAACCTGTCTTTTCACCAGCCATTCCGCTGCTTCCGGGCCAAGGCCGGGGTAGTGATTGTAGTACTCATAGTTGTTATAGCGCCAAAGCTTGTGCCATCCGGTATTAAATACCACAAAGTCCCCCGGCTCTATTGTTGGGTTAGTCTTCTCGAGATCCTCTGCCGTGATAACATGCCATTTCTTCATATGTTGAAAATCCACCACCACACCGGTGCCATAGCAATTTTCAAGGGGCACTTTATCGAGCATCACTCCACCTTCCGAAGGGTGTAATACATGGCTCGGCGCATCCATATGAGTCCCTGCGTGCAAGGTTCCGGTGTACACAACGCTTCTCTTATGGAAACGTCCCAAATACTCCACCCGCTGAAAGATAAGGTCCTGTCTCGGGCCCGGAAAGGGCCACAAAGGGGTATCCACCCCGAATGGTAGAGACAAATCATAAATCTTCGTTGCCATTTTCTTCCTCTCTCAAAATAGGTTAGCTTATTGAGTGAGATTCTTCACCTAGTACACAATAACGTCCAGTCCTCCAGCCAGCAGTCCAGATACCGTCAAGTCTCCGTATTCATCCATTTTCTTTGTTTCTTCGAGCCCATTTCCAGGCAGTTCCTTTGTTAACCCGAAAGTCCCAGTATCTTTCTTGCCTCCTCGGGGGTGGCCGGCTCCTTGCCAAGCTCTCGGGCAATCCGCACCGATCGAGCCACAAGCTCAGCGTTACTCTTAGCCAGCTCACCTTTGCTATAGTGGATATTGTCCTCCATCCCTACCCTGATACATCCCCCCAAGATCATGCCCATGGTAGTCAGAGGGAGCTGTGCGGCGCCCACCGCCGTTACATTAAAGATTGCATCCTCAGGAAGAAAATCGATTAGTGATTCAAGATACCTTGGGGTAGCTTCCACAGCCCCCTGATATTTCATGCCAAGGACGAGGTTGATGTAATACGGTTTGTCCACAAGTCCTTTAGAGATCAGATTCTCAACCTCCCGGAACATGGCGTGGCTGTAAACCTCCATCTCGGGTTTCACACCCAACTCCCTCATCCGCGTCACATACGTTTCGATATCTTCCCGCATGTTTGAGAAAGGAATACCCGCATACTGGCCCGAGACGCGCATCAAACTGCCCATGTTAAGAGAGGCCATCTCCGGTTTGGCATAGAGACACTCGATGCGCTGTTCAGAGGTCAGATTGGGGCCACCGCCCGTGGAGTCCTGAATGATGATATCGCACTTGGCGCGGATTCGGTCATGGATCTGCTGGAAGACCTCCTTGCTTCCTGTGGTTTTCCCTTCCTTGTCTCGGGCATGTATGTGGCAGATCGCCGCTCCCTCCGAATAACAGGCGTGGGCCGATTCAGCAATTTCCTCGGGCTGTTCAGGGAGACTGGGGTTCATCGATTTCGTCACCAGGGCACCGGTCTGCGCCACCGTGATGATCACCTTGTCCTCAGGTAAGCCGATCATTTATTACGCTCCTTTCCTTTTTTTCACATTGAATTCCAGTCCATAAGACATAACCTCGTGCTTCCACCAGGGATCTATGCTCTAGTCAGCTCTATTCTGTACTTGTATAGATCCGGTCGGAAACGCGTTAACGACATAAACAGGGGTTCTCCGTCCCTGGCATAGTATTGCCGTTCGATAACGAGAACTGGGCTCTCTGTTTTGATGGAGAGATTTCTTGCTACCTCCTCAGTTGCTAGAGCAACATCGATCGTTTGGCTCGCACGGTGAACTCTTGTGCTCAGTTTTCCTTCGACAAGAGTAATGAATTCAGTTGCTTCCGAGAATTCATCCCGTGAGATTGTTTTCCCTAATTCTGGCGGTAGATAGATAAATGAATAGCCGAATGGGCCCTTTGGAGTCAGGCGAATTATTTCGAGCTGAAAGACGTCTTGATTATCCTTTATTCGCAAGATCTCGGCCACGCGGAGGGGGGGAGACACTTCCCGGTATTCCAAAACCTTGATCCGCGTACCCCGCCCGGCGGCAATAAGGTTTTCAATCGTACCTTTCAAAGAAAGCTGTTTCAGTCCCGACTGATCGGTAACAAAGGTCCCCTTTCCACGTTCTCGGTAGATAAAGCCCTCCTTTTCCAACTCTAAAAGGGCCTGACGAACAGTCGCGCGGCTTATGCCGTACTTGATACATAACTCGCCTTCAGATGGCAAGCGTTGCTGACCCTTCAGTTGCTGTGTGGTGATCTGGGATTTAAGGATATTCTTCAGCTGGAAATACAGGGGTGTTGGTCCGGCATCAAGGATCACAATTCTCGCTCCAAGGGTCAACCTTCAGTGTGGATCAGGGTAGTGAAACTTGTCATGACAACCGGATATCAGCATATCATCGACTTGTCAAGGCAATTCTTATTCTCACGTCACTCTGCTGGCACTACCTCCGAACCATCCCCCCCACTTTTCCAGGGCAAAAGGCGCCTCCATTCGGGCCCACCGGCGCTGATTTCAGGATTATGTTCAAATCCATTAGTATGCTTTCTGCAATTGCAATAATAGGGAATTGATGCTAGAGACTCGAGTGAAACCATAAGATTTAGATTTTTTCCATTGAATGGGAGAGTGCCTATGAGCGAGGGTATCAGGTGGATAAAGACGCATTGCGCTCGAATGGACCACGGTGGCTGCGGTTTACTGGTAGGGGTTAAAGATAACAGAATCGTAAGGGTTAAGGGAGATCCTGACGGCTTTCTGAACAAAGGCTATATCTGCCCCAAGGGCATTGCCTCACCTGACCGGCTTACCCATCCTGACCGGCTCAAGCATCCCCTCAAGAGGGTCGGGAAACGGGGCGAGGGAAACTGGAAGCGGATCTCATGGCACGAGGCCCTCGGCGAGATTGCCGAGAACTTGCTGAAGATAAAAGAACACCATGGCGCAAGGGCCGTTGCGTTCGGGGCGGGTACGCCCAAAGGCCTGGAGCATTTCGTCTTGATCCGTCTCGCCAATATTTTCGGCTCTCCCAATGTCGTTGCCCCCCAGGATGTATGCCACGCACCTCGGGAGGTGACAGGTGTGCACACCTGCGGGTTTTATCCCGTGGCGGATCTCCATCACCCAAGCAAGCTGATTCTCCTGTGGGCAAGTAATATCACCTCCACCAACGAGGAGGGCGAAATATGCAGTATGCTTTTGGAACAGGTGCAAAAGGGAGCCGATCTGATAGTTATTGACCCAAGAAAGATCGACCTGGTCAAAAAAGCTAAACACTGGCTTCAGCTCAGGCCTGGAACGGATCACGCCCTTGCGTTAGGTATGTTAAACGTAATTATTAATGAAAGTATCTATGATACTGATTTTATGAGAAATTGGACCTATGGTTTTGATGATCTCGCAGGTCATATAGGAAAATACACCCCTGAAAAGATCTCGGAGATAACCTGGGTACCGCCGGGGCTGATTCGGGAGACGGCCAGGCTCTATGCCCTGGCAAAACCGGCGGTCATTCAGTGGGGAAATCCGATCGAACATACTATCCACGCCTTTGACATAATACGGGCGCTCACTTGCCTGATGGCCATATCCGGGAATCTGGATGTACCCGGTGGAAATATCCACGCCAAAGAGCCCGACATCATGGGTTTAGGAGCATTTGTGCGGGCCGATCTCATACCGGACAAGCGCAAAGAGATGATTGGTGCCTATCACGGGGTCATACCAAGGCTGATGACTACTCCCTCCGCCTTCTTCAGGCAAGCGATTCTCCAAGGAACGCCCTACCCGGTGAAGGGACTCTATTCCATGTGCGCTAACCCGCTCTTATCCTTTGCCGATGGCCGCAAAACATATGACGCATTGATGAAGTTGGACTTCATAGCAATTGCCGATCTAGTTATGACCCCCACAGCCGCCCTCGCCGATATTGTGCTTCCAGTTGCAACCCAGTTTGAAATTGACGATATCGGCCACTACGGGCTCGGCCATGGTTTTATCTTGGCACGACCAAAGGTAGTTGATCCACCCGAGGAGTGTTGGCCGGATATGAAGATACTCAACGAACTGGGTAAACTTGTTTCTCCCCAGGAATACTGGTACGATGACCACACCCAGTTTTTGGACGATGTCCTGAAACCAAGCGGGCTCACGTATCCTCAGTTCGTTGAGAGGGGATATCTAAAGGGTCCAGAACGATTCAGGGCTTACAAGGAAAAGGGTTTTCGAACTCCTACGGGAAAGGTGGAACTCAGGCTGAGCCGGGCCGAGAAATTGAACCTATCGCCATTGCCTCAGTTTCAGGGCCTGCCGGAAGAGGATGATCCCGAGTATCCCTTGGTATTAACAAGCTCTAAGAGCCAATACTATCTCCACTCATCATACCGATGGGTCAAGAGGCTCAGGGAAAAAAGGCCGGACCCCAAGGTTGAAATCCATCCCCAAACTGCTGCACAGTACGGTATTGGCCAGGGCGATGAGATTGTTATCGAAACAAAGGTCGGTGCCATAACCCAGGTTGCCCACCTCACTGACAGTGTCGACAAAAGGGTAATAAGCGCTTCCCACGGATGGTGGTTCCCGGAGCGAAAGCCCGAAACCCTGTATGAATGGGAAAGGTCCAATTTTAACATGCTCACCTCGACCACCAGCCTGGGCAAGGAATTCGGGACACCGAATCTGAAAGCAATTGGATGCAGAATCAGGAAAGCATGAAGACTATAAGCATCTGCATTTGTCACATCTGCAATTGTGATGAGCGAATGGCTCATAGGAAATCGTGTGAGGAGGGGTCAAATGAATGTATCACTTGAAGATAACGTAGCCCTCGTAACCGGTGGGAGTCGTGGTATTGGGAAGGCAATTGCCCTTGGGCTTGCTCGCGCAGGTGCAGATGTTGCCATAGCAAGCCGAAAACTTTCGGACCTTCAAGAAGTGGCTGATGAGATAGGCAGCCTCGGCAGGAAGGCCCTAGCTTTACCAGCGCATGTTGCCAAGATAGAGGAAATAAACACCCTAGTTAATAAGGTTACGGATACCTTCGGGAGGATCGATATCCTGGTGAATAATGCCGGTTTCAATCCCGTTATGGATTCAGCGCTGGACATAGATGAGAGAGCCTGGGAC
>CP070752.1:320350-327520 GCA_020348625.1 Deltaproteobacteria bacterium
TAATAAAATATGTTCTTTCTCAACTCGTCGGTTTGAGGCCGATAAAAAATGCTTTTAGCCGGCACCCATTACCTCTCGTACGCACTCCAGCGTTCTGTGAATGTCTTCTGAATCGATACCGTAATGGGTGACCATTCGAAACCGGGATGGCCCCGGATGTGAACACTTGATTCCCCTTTCGTCAAGTCCTTCCATGAATTCCTTAGGCGTAGGTTGGTCCGCGATGAAATCAAAGAACAGGATGTTCGTCTTGATCCTCTCTACATCAATGGATAGTCCAGGGATTTCGGCGATTCCCTCCGCCAGGTGACGGGCATTCGCATGGTCCTCTGCCAGCCGGTCCACCATCTCATTCAGGGCTGTAATCCCTGGTGCAGCGATGACACCGGTCTGGCGCATGCCCCCTCCTAATACCTTGCGGGTTCTGATCGCTTCGGCGATGAATTCTCGCGAACCGCAAATTACCGAACCCACAGGAGCCGAAAGCGCTTTTGACAAACAGAAGATGATGGAATCAACGTTTTTTGTGAATTCACTAACCTCTACACCGAGGGCAATACTTGCGTTGAATATTCGAGCACCATCCATATGCACCCGGACGCCATGGCGTTTGGCGAGTATCGCTACCGAATCAATATATTCCGGTAACAACGGTGAGCCGTTGCATCGGTTATGGGTATTCTCGACGCATATAAGTCGGGTCCGCGGAAAATGAATATTGTCACCGCGTATAGCAGCCTCTATCTCCCCTAGGTCCATTGTACCGTCAGCCTGGTTTGGGATAGTATGGGGGAATATACCGCCGAGGGCGGACATGCCGCCGGCCTCGTAGAGAAACATATGTGACTGATCGCCCAGCACCACCTCTTCTCCTCTGGCGCAGTGAGTGAGCGTGCATACCAGGTTACCCATGGTCCCACTGGAAACGAGAAGGGCTGATTCCATTCCCACTCGCTCTGCTGCGATTTCCTGCAGGTGGTTCGTAGTCGGATCCTCTCCGTATACGTCATCGCCCAACTCGGCATGGTATATCGCCTCTCGCATCGAAGGCGTCGGCAAGGTAACGGTGTCACTCCTGAGATCAATGATCTTCATCAGCTATCTCCCAACACTTCAAAGACTTTAAAAGACCTCTTGCCCGAGCCAGCAAAACTACCTGTCACTGTTGTACCATTCTTTGGTCCTGATCGAATGGCTCACTCTCCTCCGGGTTTGGTCTTCGTTCCTTCACCTTTCAGAAGTTATCAGCTTTATTATCTTGGTGGCCGTGTGCTCTGCCACATCAGCAAGACCGTCAACAGGCATGAATGCCTCCGCATTGGCCCCAAAAAGACAGGTGACCGTTGCTAGGAATTCCTCATTTGAGGCGTAGAATACATAGCAGAGCGGTATCTTAGGTAAGGGGAAAAGGATACATGAAAAATCGCCTCCCAACCCCCCGTTCTCATGACCGTCGAACGATTCAATCACTCTTTTCTTGGATTGCTGTATATGCTTAACGTAAGGAACTAGGCTGCTCTCGGCGCGAAGGGCAAAGGCGCCTTGGTACGGCATACTCCCCTTCAAGTCCCGAAAGGATTTGAAGGGCTCAAGTTGAGCCGGTTCCTTACGCGCATTTCTCGCATAAAGCGCTATGAGAATACCTTCTGGTCCGGTAATCACTTCGCCGGCCAGTGTTATACCATCGGGCCGGATCTCACAGCACTCCCCAAACGCCCTGAATGAGAAGATATCATTTTCCCGGGAGGCCGGGAGCATTTGCTCCATCTCTTGGGGCAGGTGATCGTATAGCTCCTTCAGATAAGCTCGTTGTATCTTGAGAAGGTTGCCGCTCATGACGTGCAATTCACTATTTGGATCTTCAGGGGCCCGAATCGTGACTGTAAAGCGGACTTACAGAGGATTGCGTCAGCTGCCCCTGTGACCCCGGCAAAAGCACAGCCGTATGGTGCTAGAAGGTGTAATTTCATCGTGATTGGTTGGGTTCAAGCAAAGGGAATCAGAAGGCAAGGCTCAAGCTGCGATTCCCTGCATGAGCTCCAGCCGTATTACTGGAGGGAATCTCATGCGCGTGTTTTCAGCTTTTCTTGGAGGTTATGGTTTGAAAGGCGGTAATCTGCTGTTTCACCCTCGTGCTCTTACATTGGGGGCACCTGAATTTCTTCTTGCCGTATTCGGAAACCGGAATTGCCACGGTGAACGGCTTATTGCACTTTTCACACATGAACTCATATATGGGCATGGGAAACCTCTCCTAACAGATGAGACTCATCAATGTTATACCTTAATGAACAATACGGTTTTTTGCCAGTATTGTCAATGTATTCTGCGTTGTTTCAAGTGCAAATCATAGCACGCTAGAATCCCTTTTTTCTTCATATGACCTCCCTTTGCTGGCCCACCGGATCTGGTTTCCCCTGGAGTTCAGAACTCAAACAGGATATCTCCCCTGTTTAGCCTAACGGGCACGTACCCGAATATGGCACTAATATCCTATTTCTTTTTCAGGTCCGCAATCATCTCTTTGACTATAGCAATAACGTTGCCGCCCGTTTCCCGGGCAATACGATGGGCCTCTTCAACGATGGTAGCCGCTTGATCTCGAAGCCTTTCGGGGGGCGGGACAACAAGGTTCTCCCTCTTATACTGCCACACCAATAAGCGGATAGCCAAGCGCTCTTCCTGTTGCCGTATGAACCCCATGTACCTTTTCTCGTGTCTTCATTTCACGGATATGTATTACTGGTGCGCGAGATTACGCAGGAAGGCAGGCTTTCCAAGATGATCAGCCAGCAGGCACATCGGCTTAGCAGAAAGCCTGGCAAGCCTAAGGCTCGGGAATTCATCCAGCCCTTTCCTTAATCTCAAAGAGATTCCCATCGTAATCGGCAACGAACAGAAGCAGGGAATCTCCCTTTTTTATTCGGTTTACCGTAAGGGCCATATCCCGGCACTTTCGAATAAACTCCTCTCTGTTTTCCACCTCGAGACAGAGGTGTAAAAAAGGGGGCCTGTTTTCCGCAGGCGTTTCGGGCACAAACACCTCAATCAGCATGTTATCGTTTCCATAGGTGATTACGGTACATCTCTGGGCTACATGAAATATTGCTTCCGCAAGATCCTCGCTCAGCAAAGAGGCTTTGATCTTGGCTAATCCGAGAATCTTACGGTAGAACCGGTCTGCGTTTTCCTGAGATCTGCATACAACGGCGACATGATGCACTTTCATGCTTGCTCCTTCATCATTTCGGAAAACTTGTCCCTGCTGAGCCTCAGATAGTCCTTGTCTCGTGAGAATACCTCAAAGGTTACGGTCTCGTCATATCCGGTTGCCTTCAGTGCCTTGACCACCTCTTGAAAATCGATCACCCCGGCTCCGATAGGCAGGTGGTCATCGGCCTTGCCGAGATTGTCGCTCGCGTGGACATGGTAGATCCGGTCGGCAAAGCGTTCTATAAATTCAACTGTTCTCCTTCTGCCGGCGCTTCCTATCTGTCCATGCCCCGTATCCAGAGTGAGCCTGAGTGTTGGGAATCTCTCGAAGACCTCAACGAAGTCCTCCGCATTTACAAGGCTGTAGTATTGAGGGAACATATTCTCAATGCAAAGGCAAAGCCCAAGGTGATCGGCCTTCTCCACGACAAGCTCCAGGCTCTTGAGGAGGTATTCCTTCACCTGTTCCATCACAAACACGCCCAGGCCCCTTACCGTGCTTGGATGAACCACGACCTTAAGCGGTTTCAGTTCAGCAGCAGTGTCAAGAGAATCGAGTACCTCGGCCAAGGATGCGTCTCTCAGCCGATCGGTGAGGTCGGCGGTGGACACGAAAGTCGGTAGGTGGCAGACTAAGTGCATATTGTGGCGGTCCAAGGCCTTCAGTAACTCCGCCTTTTTTTCACGGATGACGCGATAGTGTGCTTGCGGTGGATCCATAGCAAGCTCCAAGTAGTCAAATCCCAAGTCCGAGAGTACCGCGAGCTCGTCAAGGACAGGTCTGACGGGAAAATTCATGGCTCCATACAACATCGGGTGTTCTCAACTTCTTTCAGCGCTTTCATGCAATTTCCCTACTTTCTTGAAACCGGCACAATCTCCTTTGGAATGAGTACGATTTCAATGCGCCGGTTCTTAGCTCTGCCTTCCTCGGTCTCATTACTAGCTACTGGTTGGTACTCACCGTAACCTGTACCCGAGAGAATCTTCGGGTCAATACCGATTTTCTCCTGCAGGTACCTGGCAACCGTGGTAGCTCGAGCCGCCGAGAGCTCCCAGTTGGTGGCATACTTCTTTTTAAGCTCAGGTCCAATAGGAACGTCGTCAGTGTGGCCCTCAATGCTAATAGCCCTATCCTCCACATTTAACAAGACGTTCCCCACCCGCTCGAGCACCTCAAGCCCCTGGGATTTAATCGTAGTTTTTCCGGAGTCAAAGAGGATTTCGTCAAGCATATTCACCTTGAGCTTTCCTTTTAGCTGGGTAATGGTAATCTCGCCTTTGTCGATCTCTGACTTCATGTTTTCGAGCAGGGATTCATATGTGCCCCTCATCTGGAGAATTTCTTCCTTTCTCTGGCGCTCTATGGCGTCGGCCTTTTCTTGGAGAGCCGCGATCCGCTCTTGAAGGTTGGTGTTATCCGCGGTGAGGGCTCTCGTCTTGTTTTCCAGATCCTCGTTTTTTTCTTTCAGAAGGGCGTTTTCCTTTTTTAGGTCCGCCACATGACCCCTAAGGTCGACGATGTTCTTGCTCAGGGTATCCGATTTGGACTTCAAGATCTCCTCCAGTTGGAGGTTATCCTCGCGGAGGATAGCGATCTCCTTTCCAAGAGAAACGGTTTCGAGCTCCAATTCGCTTTTCGCCTCCGCTAGATCGCTCTTGGTTGTTTGAAGTTCGGCCACCTGTTTTTCAAGGGCCTCTTTTTCTTTCTTCAGCCGTTCATGATCGGACCTCAAGGCTGCCAGTTCACTGGAAAGACTTTGGCTTTCCTCCACCTTCACCATATAGTCCTTTTTGCTGACCACACAGCCACCCATAGTAAGAACGCTGATCGTTAGCACTATGATGCAGGCCATTTGCTTCGTGCAGTTCATCGGTCCCTCCTTTTTTTGCTCCATTGCTCAAGGTTAGAAGAAAATGCTTCGGTGCAGGACAACTAACCACAACGTTTCTTACCCTACCAGAATTAGATTACGAATACAAATTTTCTGCCAGGATTGGACCCGATGTCTTAATGTAAGGGGAAGGATTCCGTATCGAGGTGCCTTGTGGGGGAAAACACACCGGACTCATTGGGCGAGGAAGTCAGCTCAGTCGCGATTCAGGCTCTAACTACTCATGAATCCTCAGCATGTCTGCCGTGCCAGTAGTCCTTCAACGCACGCAGCGCCCGGATACACTCTATGGGGTCATTAAAAACGGGGAAGATTCCTGTCTGTTTGAACTCGTCGAGGTACTGCCTTTCACAGACAACACTCACCGCCACAGGTTTTTTGCTCTCCTCGCAGAGGTATTTGAAGAAACTCGCTATCTGTTCAGGATTACCCATGCCGCGGCCAAATAGGGTAATCATCTGCGGCTCGTACATGAGTGACATGGCAAGGCCATCAATGTAATCCAGTGCCAAACAGCTCCTGAGCGTAAAGATGAGGGCCTCGATATCGTGAACATCGCCCAGATCCATGGGATTTGACATGCGAATCACCCCGGCTCGCCGATAGCTTTCAATTTTATTCAGTAGTTCACGGGGCAGGGCAGGGCAGGTGAACCCGTATTTCTCGCATGCGTCTCCCATAATCACGGAAAAGCCGCCCGACAAGGATAAGGCCGCCAGACGATTCCCTCTCAGGGGCTTGAGTTGCAGCGCCTTTGCGCAAACAGTCATGTCGCGGATATCTTCAGCCCTAATAATCCCTGCCTGTTTCAAGGCACCGTCAACGATGGCGTCATCATTTGAAAGGGCAGCTGTATGTGATTTGGCCACCTCTGCCGCAGTTGGACTCACATTGGATTTAAAGATCACGATGGGTTTTCTTGAACTTTCTGCAAGCCTCAGAAACTCCCTGCCATGTTCGATGCTTTCCAGATACAAGTGAATCTGTTCGGTTTCCTCGTCCTCCATGAGATATTCCAACAGATCGATCTCGTCTATCATGAGCTTGTTGCCTGCACTGATGATTTTGGAGAACCCCACGTGTTCATCTGAGAAGGTGTAGGCACATTGGGTGGTTACCCCGCCGCTCTGGATGATAAGGCTGACCGGCCCCTTCTTAAACCTTCTTGGCTCCAATGGGTTGAATGGGGTGCAAAGGCCTGAGCCGGTGCAGATGACGCCAATGCAGTTAGGGCCGAGGAATCGGATGCCATATCGTTTTGTAACAGCAAGCATGTCCCGCTCGGCGGTATTGTTAACCTCGTTGAATTCTCGAAAGCCGGCGGTGGAAATGACAACGTGACGGATCCCCTTGCGCCCGCATATGTCGAGCGTGTCGGGCACAACTTCAGCCGGCACAAGGATCACGGCCAGATCAATATCGCTTGGCAAAGACTCCGGGTCCGTTATGATTTCTTTGCCGTAGACCACGCCCGGGCTTTTCCCCACCGGGTAGATTTTTCCCTTAAAGCCCAACTCCCGACAGTTCACAATAATGTTCTGCGCCAGGTTTGTCCGTTTATCCGCTACACCAAAGACAACGATGCTCGAGGGGTAAAAGAATTTTTTCATTTCTTGCCGTTTCCTTCCATTCATAAGTTCCACCCAGGGCCAATGTATGTGATCTGAAACAACTCTCGATCGAAGGGAATATTATATACCCCACGCTACATCTTAAATCCTTTTTATCAATACAGCCCAAAATGTCAAAGAAAACCCTGCAATAAGAGGATGAAATACCCCTTTTCATGGGGGGAGAGATCAATTGAGGCAAGAATCTTCCAACCACGGCTGTGATTAGAACTTCATATTGCTTGGCGACAGGTTGACACACCCTTGGTTTGTCTTTTCCGCTCGCTACACTCAATATATGAGTATTGTCGGGTCTGACCAACAGCTATTTTGGGGCGCAAACAACGCAGCTTATCAGCTGCAGTGGCCGTACCTTAGGGGCGACATCCCAGCCAATCCGAAGGCCACTGAGCCAGCCAGCCGAAATCCGAGGACATACTGAAAGATAAAGA
>CP070752.1:327620-338089 GCA_020348625.1 Deltaproteobacteria bacterium
ACATTAATTGCCTGCACACCGTTGACGGCCTCACCCACGACCTCGATACCGTTTTCGTCGCCGAGTATGAGCCCAAGCCCCTCTCGGCGCAGTCGGTGACCGTCGGCGATGAGAACCCGAATCGGATCTTTCATGTCCGCCTCCCCGGGGCCCGGTAGTCACGAGCCCGCTAAAGGATAGCCTCAGGTAGGGATATCAAGGGCACATGGCCATCCATGCCTGGCCTCGGGCGGTTATTGATTCCGGCAGCATAACCGGTTTTGAAGATAGTCAGTGCCTCACGCTGTTTGTGCAGGCGTTTATGGATGCCTTTTGCTGCTGATCTTGAGAGTCAGAAAGTAGATTGATTTGCTCCGCAAGTGTGTTGGAGAGGGAAACCCTGTTTGCGCTTTAGAATACGAAAAGTTGCACTGATCCCTTATCAACACGTATTCATAATAGGAAATCAACGAGAAGTCAATACCAAATTTTTTGGTATAAAATACGGTAAAAAATCAGTAGTGCTACATCGATAGGAGGTGGGATCGGAGGTTCGCCTTTTTGTTTTTCAGGCCCAGTTTCTTTCTGATACCGGCACGGTGAGATTCAACCGTTCGCTTAGACAGGTTCAATACGTCCGCAATCTCCTGGCTCATTTTTCCCTCCCGTACCATGCCTGCAATCTGAATTTCCGTAGGGGTCAGGCTCAGGAATTTAGCGGAAAGGGTGCGGGAGAAGGGTGAAATCACGTCGTTAAGGTTCGATTCGAGTACCTGCACATAGGCTGCCTGTTTGCTGGTGAGAGAGGTCTTCTTTAGTTTTTCAATGAACGGGATAACCAGCTCCCTCATGTTAAGCATGACCTTTTCTTCGATGTCCGCTGTGTCATTGTCTTTCTGCTCCAGGAGCACCCGTAAGGCGGTGTTGAGATCTGCCAGGCTCGCGGCCTTGAGCTTGAGCTCGTTTTCCCGTTCTTTCAGGGTTTTCTCAGCCAGTTTTTGCCGGGTGACGTTCCTGGTGATCTGCACCAGATGCACAATATCACCGGATTCGTTTTTGATCGGCACAGCATAATTGTCCCAGTAGGCATCACCCTTTGTGCTCTTGGAACCGGATCGACGCACAAGGGCATGTTCCATGTGCCCGGACTTTAGCGCCTTTCTGCTTGGGCACCCGGAGCACGGGCTGCTCCTGCCGACCAAGGCCTCAAAACAGTATTGACCAACGAGCTCTTCAGGGCCTATGTTGAGTTGTTTGGCGGTTGTTTTGTTAGCCCAGATAATCCTCATGTCGGGATCGGTGAGTTTGATCCTGTCCACCGAGGCATCCAGGATTGCCTGCTTCTGGGCCTCAGCGTCACGGAGGGCTTCTTGCGCCCGAATCAAATCCGTTATTTCGTGGGCAACAACGGCAATACGCTCCACCGCATCGCGCTCACCCACTACTGGGTATACGCTGACGTCAAAGATCTTTTCATCACGGTGTTCAATAAAACGAAGGGGTTCCCCTGAAGCGGCAACCTCATCGGTACGGGCCCTTCTAAATTCGGAAACGGCCGGCTCGAAATGGTCAAAGACGCAGGTTCCCACGAGCCCTTCCTCGCCTTTTTCCAGCCTTTCTGCCCCCGTTCGGTTTATGGCGAGGATGGTGCCCTCCGGGTCGATCAGTACCGCCCAATCATGGGGCGCGTTCAGGAGCGCCCGGGCCGTCTCTTCGCTTCTTTTCAGGGCCTCTTGAATTTTTGTGCGCTCGATGACTCTCCCCAATCCTATTGAAAGAGCCTTGAGCATACCTATCTCGTAGCTGAGAAACGGGCCTTTGTCCTGCTTTGGTCTTTTTTTTAGATAGCAGACCTCGAGGGAACCGACTCGCTCGCCCTGAACCATGATGTTTTCAGTGTGCTTCCAGGCTGTCTCGTGGAAATTGCCCGCCGTGAATGTTTCGTTATCTAGGGTCAATCTGGAGGCGGTGATCTCCGGATACTGGAAGGCCGGCGGAAGGAGTTCGACGATTCCCTGCAAGATGTCTGGTAGCGAGGTGCCGGGTTTTGCCAGGATGTCTGTGATGCCGTAGAGGCAATTGAGCTCCTTGGTGCGTTCCGCGAGTTGATGGGTCTCTACGTTGAGCTCTTCTCGATTCTTTCTCAGCTGAGCGTCCGACGCCTCTAGGCCCGAAACCCTCTGCCGGAGATGTTGCAGTTCATGTATGAGTTGCTCTCTGGTCTTTGCTTCATCTTCCATTGCAGTACCCCAAATAATGACACAGAGGTGTACTGAGAGGCCTTGTGTTTCGAGAGTTTTGCATAACGCCTACTTTCCAAAGACGATGGGCTTTTCCTCAGTTCCGAGGCTCTCCCGCTGAAAAGCGGGATCTTTTCAGCAACTTATCCATGGGGGATTTCTGCCCCCTCCGCATTCCCTTCGGCGGGCTCAGGGCTGCGGTTTCCCCCAATGATAAGTTGCGAAAAGACAGCACCCTTCCGCCAGTCACTGCAAAAAAGCCCATCGTCTTTTTCCGGGATGAGAGAAATTGTGAGGTTTTGCAAAGGTTTCATTTCCTGCCTCACCCGCTTGTCATATTCAATGATCAGGCCATGTGGCAGATACGTTGAAGGGGCCAAGTAATGGGAGCGTTGATAATTCCCCCTAACCTATGCAATTTGGGTGCACGTGGCAAGCAGAAAGTGCCCGACTCCAGACCTTTTTATTCCGGCTCCTCCAGCATGGCCGTTATAGAGCCTGAAACGCGTTCGATGAGGTCGGGCATGGTCTGTGTCGTGTAGGTGATCGTTTCAATTGGTTTTTCCAGCTGGATTACGATTGATCCTTTGCCTATCGTAAAGCTCCCCTTGGGCATAATTTCCCTGGTGCCTTTGATGGCCACGGGAACAACGGAAACACCGGAGGCCATGGCCAGCTGAAAGGCGCCTCGCTTCAGCGGCTGCAAGCGCCCGTCGTAGCCCCGCGTTCCCTCGGCGAACATGACAAGCGAGGTGCCGCGCTTGATACGGTCGACGGCCTGCTCCAAGGTACGCCGTGCTTTTGCAGGCGAGGAGCGGTCAATGCTGATGTACCCTGCTCTTTTCATAGACCAGCCAAGGATTGGAATACGGATCAATTCTTTCTTTAGAATGAACTTAAAATCAACGGGAAGATATGCCAACAGGGAGAAGATGTCGAAGAAACTCAGATGGTTTGGAATAAAGATGTAGGTCTTTTGTTTATCTATGTTCGAAAGCCCCCGTGTCTGTACCTTCACCCCCGCACCCCAGAGGATAGTCTTTGCCCAGGGCACGGCGCAGTAGAAATGGATAGTTCTGCTGCTGGCAAGAAAGAGGGTGAGCAGGATACCGAACAGTATCCAGAAGAGGGTGTTTACTATGCCGAAGAATGCCCAGAGAAACAGAGATCTGATCATCGTCATAGGTCAAAACCGTACTTGTTTCACCACAGAGGCACAGAGAGCACAGAGGGTGATTGTCTGTTTTGCCCGATCGCGAGATGCCGATCGGGCAAAAGCCACAGCCCTTCGGGCAGTGTCATACATATCCTGGTGAATTCGCATCCCTGCCCTGTTAAATGCGTTAGCCTATTTAACTGGGGTGAGAGATTAACGATCCTTTTAGAGTCAAACCAAGCCACACTTCTCGGGGTGGTTGTTCCCTGGTAATTAGCCTAAAAATAACTGTGCAGGCCGGGAAGAAGGTTAACGCCGAAATACGTAAACAGCACAGAAGCAAAACCCACGAGGCTCATGATGGCCAGCTTTTTGCCAGTCCAGCCCCATATGAATCTGAAATGGAGCATTGCCGCGTAAACGAGCCACGTTATCAGGGACCAGGTTTCCTTCGGGTCCCAACTCCAGTAAGAACCCCATGCGGAATAGGCCCAGACTGAGCCGGTGATAATTCCGAGGGTCAGGAAGATAAACCCTATTACAACACTGTGATAGGTAAGTTCTTCCAGGATTTCCTGGTGGGGCAAAAGGCGTAAGAACGGCCCGCTGTTTTCCGGCGCTTCCGATCCCTTTATCAGATACATGAATCCCAGGCCACAGGCCAGTGCAAAAGCCGCGTACCCGAAAAAGCAGGTGATGACGTGGCTTATCAGCCAGTTGCTCTGCAAGGCGGGGATGAGCGGCTGAATCCTGCTGCTGATATTTGGCGAAAAGGATGCAAAGGCCATGGACAAAAAGGCAAAGGGAACCACAAAGGCACCTATATGTTTGCTCTTGATCCGCCACTCTACAATGAGGTACAGGAGCACGATGGTCCAGGCAAAGAAGATGAGGGATTCATAGAGATTTGACAGGGGCGCGTGCCCGATTCCCAGCTTATAGGACTCAACCCACCGTATAATCAAGGCGACGGTTTGGACGACAAGCCCCACAGAGGCAGTGATTGAGGCAAGGGTGCCCCACAATTCCTTTGTCGTAACAAGCCTGAAGATATACAAGACGGCTGAGCCAAAATAGATAAACGTTACCCAACTCAGGATGGTTGTGTTGATAATCATGTTAACCTCGTATAGCGGCAATATGCCTGAGGAGATACGCTGTTTCCCGCTTGAGCCCCACGGGATCTCTGTTGCTCCGGGCGCTCACCATGATCCGGGTTTTCCCCTCGGCCTCATCCACTCTCACCCAAAACCTCTTGTGGGAGGAGAAAAAGGTTATGAGGAACCCAGCTACAATGAGAAAGGCACCGACTGCCACGATAGAGACGCCCGGATCGTGGCTCAGCTGGAGCCCTGTGTAAAAGATCTGTTCGATACCGTTAAGCTCAAAGTAATAAGGTTCGTAACGGCCCGGGTTGAACTTGGGCACCTTTTCGAGCAGGTTAGGAATAGCCCGTTTCATTTGCTCTATGGCTTTAAACACCCAGAGCTCTACGGTGGCATCGGGGGAATCAACGCTCAAGAGCACGGCAGGGCCCATGGACATGAGGTTCTCTTCTATCCTCTCAACCCTTACCTGTGCCGTGTCGCCATGAAGAGAGAAGGTATCTTTCAGGGAAACGGTCAGGTGTGTTTGCGGCCCGTTTGCCTTGGTTATGGTCATATGCACCTTGCCGCCGGGAAAGGAGCCATAGTTTGCCTGATAGAACCTGATGCCGTTGACGGTAATGGGGTGGTTGACACGGAGTGGCCCCTGAAGAATAACCGTATCGTCCTTCAGGAAGCTCAGGTCTGACCGATATTCCTTGGGCATTCCGTTTTCATAGTATGCAATGGAGAATTTGTCACAGCGAACGGTAAAATCCAGTTTCTTCAACCCCCCCTGCCGTGCCCCATACACCCTATCGGTAGATTCTCCTTCGGCAATATTGACGTAGCCCTTAAAGCCCCACTGTGAGCCGACGATCGCCCCGGCAATCACCACCAAGATGCTGATGTGGATTACATACGCCCCGAAATGGGAGAATGCCCCCTTTTCTCCGTAGAAGGTGGTGACTTTGTCTGCGGCCTTTTTTCTGAATCGTTTCAGTCGCTTCTGGAGGAGGCGTTCCACCGCAGAGGTTATCTCACTCCGGTTTCCCTCAATCATGACTGTGTTATCAGGGGGCAGATCCTCAAAGGGCTTGCTCCTGTCAAGGGATGGTCTGGCAGTGAAGAGCTTCCATGTTGTGGGGAAGCGCTTAACAGAACAGGCTATCAGATTGATTGACAACAGGCACAGCAGGACAGTGAACCAGACGGAGTGGTAGAGATCGAAAAACTGAAGGGATGTGAAGAGGTCTATCAGTTTCGGGCTCAGATGCGTTACCGTGTCGGTCGGACCGAACTGCTGGGGAATAACCGTGCCTATGATTGAGACGAGGGCGATCATAATCAACAGAATGATCGTGAGCTTCACCGATGCAAAAAAGGATATAAGTCTCTTTTTCATGTCTGAACGAATCTATGATCCCCCTATCTCGTCGTCGGTCAGATAGCAGGCCGGGTCCTCTCCCCATATATCCCCGGTTATGGCCTCAGCACGGGCCCGAAAATTGCCGCCGCATATGTCGAGCCACCTGCAACTGGCGCATCTGCCTGTAACATGTCGTTTTTTGTCTTTGAGCTGGGCCATGAGCGGGTTTGAGAGATCGGGCCATATTTCACTGAATGGTCTGGAGAGTACCGTGCCGAAGGAGTGCTGGCGCCAGAACTGATCTGCATACACCTGCCCGTCCCAGCTTACGCAGGCGATGCCTTGCCCGGAGCTGTTTCCTCCGTTCATCTTGAGAAGCTCCAAGGCTTCAGACGCCCTGGAGTTATGTTCCTTAACCATCCTCAAGTAGAGGTACGGCCCGTCAGCGTGATTGTCTACGGTAAGCACCTCCTTTTTCAGGCCCCTCTGGTGCATCTCAGCAGTCCTGTCCATGATGAGATCTACCGCCTGCCTGGTACCGTTGTGCGAGAGATCTTGATTTACCAAATCCGATCCCCTTCCGGAATAAACAAGATGATAGAAGCAGACCCGTTCGATATTCTGCTCTTCCACCAGATCAAAGATGCCGGGTACCTGATCGGCGTTCAGTTTATTCATGGTGAAGCGGAGCCCAACCTTAAGCGCTGCATTCCTGCAGTTCCTTATGCCGTCCAGGGCCATTTGAAAGGCCCCGTTCACACCCCTGAATTCATCGTTAACCCTTTCCAGGCCGTCAAGGCTGACACCCACATAGGAAACACCGGCATCCTTCAATGCCTGGGCCTTTTCCGTGGTAATGAGGGTGCCGTTTGTGGAAATTACAACCCTCATCCCTTTGTCCGCACCATGGCGGGCCAACTTGATCAAATCGGCCCGCATCAAGGGTTCTCCTCCGGAGAATAGCAGAACCGGCACCTCGAACGAGGCAAGATCATCAATGAGGGCGAGGCCTTGTTCGGTAGTTAACTCATTTTCGCTGCTCCGACGCACCGCCTGGGCGTAACAGTGGATGCAGCGAAGGTTGCAGGCCCTCGTGCAATTCCACACCACTACGGGTTTTTTGTCGGCGGAAAACTGAAGCAGATGAGTGGGCAGGTTTTTCGAATGCCTGCCGTATCTGAGTGGGTCAGATGCTTCAACTGTTCCGCAATAGAGTTTTGATATGCCGATCATACTTCTCTCTGCTATGTACTAAACAAAATATATATCTTCCCTTGCCTTTGCAACCCTGTCAAGAAGTTTATAACAGAGATACTAGGCACCTATATAAAGCAAGATCTTAAAACGTGCGTCAAGTTTTCTAATATCACAAATGCCCAAAGAATACTTGGCATAGTAGAACGGTTGCGGTTGGGCAGCTCGAAACGGTTAACGGTAAACGTCATACGTAACCAGCAGCGCAACCGTACAACATTAGACGAAACCAACATGGCTTGGCGTCTAGTAATGGAATATTTCTTTTCTCTATTCGCCCGCCCCCGCAGTGGAGCGCTACGGAAGGTGCAGGGGCCCGAAATCCCGGTTGATAAATCCGTCGCTGAGGAGTAATCTGGGAATCTAGGCAGTTGCAACGGCAAACTTCAAGCATGAGGAGGTGTGGTACCATGGCAATCAAGGTTATCATCACTAGAAAGGTGGCTCGAGGCAAGGAGAAGGACTTGGTTCCACTGCTCATGGAGCTTCGAACTAGGGCCATGGGTCAAGGGGGGTATATTTCAGGTGAGACGTGGAAAGGTGTGAGCGATCCCGACGAGTTTCTGGTGATCAGCACCTGGAACAGCGTTGACGACTGGAGGGCATGGGAGGCGAATCCTGAGCGTCAAGAGATCCAGGACAAGATCGACGGCGTATTGGAGGAAAAGACCACGGCCAAGGCATATCTTTACGGGTAGGGGGAGGCGTACTCAAATCTCCTGTGAAAGAGCCCTTTGCCGCGGGAACTGAGGCAGATCGTTCATGGTGAGCAATCGGAATGAAGAGAACCGGTGATACCGTCACCCTATGGTTTTCAGGCCACAGGTATGGCAGCAGTCTCAATGCAGGGTGAGCGCACAGGGAAGGGGCGATGCCTATCTCGATGAATACTGTCCAGTTCACCGGCTATGTACCCGGTGTGGTAGGCAAGATCACGGAGGTACATGGCGTTTACTATTATGAGAACTGGGGTTTGGATATCTCTTTTGAGACCCAGGTTGGAAGAGAGCTTTCGGAGTTTGTTGCCCGGTTCCAGCCAGGGCAGGACGGGCTGTGGGTTGCGAATGTGGCAGGGGCCTTTGCGGGTTCCGTGGCCATAGACGGGGGCGATGCGGCCAACCAGGGTGCCAGGCTGCGGTGGTTTATCGTTGCGCCCGCGTTTCAGGGGAGCGGCATTGGCAAGGCCCTGTTGGAGAAATCTATCCAGTTCTGCAAAGAGGTCGGCTATCAGCGGGTTTTCCTGTGGACCTTTGAAGGCCTGGAAACGGCCCGATATCTTTATGAGTCCGTAGGCTTCCGCCTATGTCAGGAGCATGAGGTACGGCAGTGGGGACAGGACATAAAGGAGCAGAGGTTCGATTTAATCCTCTGAGCAACCGTAAGAACCGAAGGCCCTAGAAGAGGCCGAGCTCTTCGATAAACCCCTTTTTGATGTGCTGGGGATCTATTTCAATCACTCTAATGCCGGAACTGGTGAGGAGGGCTGCTGTCACGCCGAGCCCGTAACCGGTATCGGTTTCGCAATAAGGGGTAGCGAGCCCGCATGAGGGGCTCTTGTTTTTCAGGAGCGCTGTAGTGGCGCCGCTTATCTGTGCCAGCCTCAGGGTTTCACGGGCCCCCTTCAGAAAAGCCGCTGTTACGTCCTGGCCGGATGAGTTGATGACCTGCCCCTGTCCTACGAGGACTGCACTTCCATCACCGTTTAATATGGTGACCGGGCTTCGCGGGGTGGGAAGGCCTCCGAGCTGCTCGGGGCAGATGGGTATGAGATGAAGATCCTGGGTCTTGGCAACGAGCTCTGCAACCCTGCTGTGGCCGCCGTCATAACGGCAGGCAATTCCGAGGAGGCAACTGCTGATAAGAACCGGCAAACCGTGTGACCTCAATCGACAAATTTCAGTGCACGATCTTCGGGATCCCTTTGCTCTATCCACCCTATCCGGTAAGCCGTTTGGCCCATTGCCTTGATCTGATTCATGACATCCTGGACATCCTGTTCGGCCACGATAACGATCATGCCAATGCCGTTATTGAAGGTTCTCATCATCTCCTCTTGGCTGATATTTCCGGCCTTCTGGATAAAACCAAAGACGGGTTGCGGCGTCCACGAGGAGCGCCTGATGATTGCCTGACAGTGGGTAGGCAATATCCTGGGGAGGTTTTCGGTTATTCCACCACCGGTGATGTGTGATATGCCGGATATATGGAAGTTCCTGATGAGGGGTTGTATGGTATCCACATAGATCCTCGTGGGCTCAAGCAGTTCCTCGCCAACGGTCCTGCTGAACTCCTACACATAATCATCTACGGACATCTTGAGTTCATCAAAAAAGATGCGCCTCACCAGGGAGTAGCCATTGCTGTGAAGCCCGCTGGAGGCCAATCCGATGAGCTGGTTTCCGATAGCCGTATCGCTGCCGTCTATTATCTGGTCGGCATCTACTAAGCCCACGATAAAACCGGCAAGATCATATTCGTCCTCCGGATAGAATCCGGGCATTTCGGCTGTCTCCCCGCCGATAAGGGAGCAGCGCGCCTGCTCGCAGCCCGTGCTGATTCCCTCTATTATCTGTACGGCCGTTTCATGGTTGAGCTTGCCCATTGAAAGATAATCGAGAAAAAACAGGGGCGTAGCGCCTTGCACAATAATGTCGTTAACGCACATTGCTACCAGGTCTATTCCCACAGTATCGTGTCTGTTGAGCATGAGGGCTATCTTGAGCTTGGTACCCACACCGTCAGTGGAGGAAACGAGAACGGGTTTTTGCATATGCTCAACATTGAGGGAGTAAAGGGCCGCAAAGGTGCCCAATTCGCTCATAACATTTGACTTGAAGGTCTTGCTGACAATCGGTTTTATGCTCTCAACGAACCTCTTACCAGCCTCTATGTCTACCCCGGCTTCCGCGTATCTGTCCTTTTTCTTTCCCTTTGCCATTACTGTCGTCCTTTCGAGAACTTCGTCTGTGGGCATTATCTTGCGGTGTGAAGGCTTGCATCCCATGTGCTAGCCAAGCTTCGCACCAAACCGGCGAGCTGAGAAAGAACATAACCCATTACTTGAGGCGCAGCCGCGTTAATTTCGTCTAACGTTGTTCGGTTGCGCTGCTGGTTACGTATGACGTTGACCGTTAACCGTTTCGAGTTGCGCAACCGCAACCGTTCTACTATACCAACTATCCCTTGGGACGTTATGCTATTACAATACCGTGCCATTAATCCGCCGAACTGTGGCGGATGAATTTGAGAACTTAGGTTATGTAGACCTCCAGTATTCTGCTACCTAATCCCTTGAAGAAATGCAAGTTCTATTTTCGCGTACTGACCCGCCCTGAAGGGTCTGTGCTGACTATCACCGTGAAAAAGGTTCTCGGGATCATCCGGCG
>CP070752.1:338189-349594 GCA_020348625.1 Deltaproteobacteria bacterium
ATATCGGCTATAGGGTTGGTCATGGCACCGCTTCCAAAAGAGGCGACCAGCCCGGCCACCGTAGAAGCGTGTCAGAGCCTGGCACAGTGATCGATATTGTTCGTTCCAATCACTGCCCTGGCGAACTTCTGGGCCAGGTAATTCTCCTCGTTGGTGATCTTTGCGGAACTGAAAACGCCGATGGCGTCCGGACCATACTTAGATCTTATCGTGCCTAATCGATCAACTATCATAGAATACGTCTCGTCCCAGGATGCCTCTCGGAACCTCCCGTTCTCTTTAATAAGTGGCGCCTTCAGCCTGTCATCCTGATTGACGAAATCATACCCAAACCGACCTTTGACACACAGACTACCATAGTTAGGAGCGGCATCCTCGCAGCCTTTCACCTTGACGATCTTATTGTCCCTTATGTTCAGCTCAAGCTGGCACCCCACCCCGCAGTAGGCACAGGTGGTCTTGACCTTGTCCAACTCCCACGGCCGCCCATGAAAACGGCTGGGTTTTTCGATCAGAGCCCCAACCGGGCAAACCCGTATGCACTCTCCACAAAAAACGCAATCGGACTCGTGATAGGGAAGATCACCTCTTGCAACGATCTTCGATGCGCTCCCGCGATACCCATACGAAATGGCATTGTTTACCTGGATTTCGTTGCAGGCCTGTACACACCGACCGCAGAGGATACAGCGGGAAAAATCCCTGATGATTAGTGGGTTTCCGGTCTCGGTTGGATAGGTGATCGGGCTTTCCGGAAATCTGACCGATTCAATCTGGTATCGGTAGGCCAGCTCCTGAAGCCTGCAGTCGCCATTTGCCTCACAGGTAAGGCAGTTATGAGGGCCAGAGGAGAGTAAGAGTTCTAGATTGATCTTCCTTGATTGTACCACCCGCTCCGATTCTGTTTCAACGATCATCTTGTGGCCAGCCGGCGTGGCACACGATGCAACGAGGTTGCGTGCCCCCTTTACTTCAACCACGCAAACCCTGCATGCCCCAGTGGGTGCAGCTCCCTCCAGATAGCAGAGGGCCGGGATGTCAATACCGTTTCTCTGGCCAACCTGAAGAATCGTCTCTCCCTGTTCGAAATCGAATTCATTGCCGTTGATAATAATGTGTCTTTCCTTTGCCACTGCTCCCTCGCTGTCTTCTTTTGGCCTGTATTTTTCGGTACAGGTCTTTATATTTGAGGTCACATCCCATGTCAAGGTTCTGTGCCATTTTCAATACGCATTTCCCGATCCTTCTCATGCTGTGCCATCCTCATTTCTCTTACCCAAGATGCACCTTGCTTCGTGGTGAGGCCCATCCCTAGAGGAAGATCTTGTGAGGACTGATTCCCCTCTCATGTGTAGCAACTATCTTCGGACCGTGTCAAAGTTTTGGCATCAAAGCTCATTTTCCGAACGGTATCCCTTATCTGCAAGAGATCAGACGCTTCCTTTGGCATTTTTGAATATCCATATCCCGTTAATATACCTTGTGTTTTTGAACTGTTCTGCCGATATGTACCAAGCAGTGCAGGTTGGCATGGCTATTGCTCGATAAGAGTTCATCGCTGGCATACAGCAGCACTACGTGAGATTTCACCATGCGCTTCGAGAGATGGCTTCCTTTACAACCGTTGCAGAGGGCCGCGCTCTTGAAGATTGCATTTGAAGGTCACGTGGTTTATGGTATAAGCAGTACCAAATCTTCAACCCGCAGGTTCTATCTCATAATAGGGAGATTGTATGGCCCAAATCGATGCATTCTTCAAGCTCATGAATGATCAGGGTGCCTCTGACTTACACCTTGCTGCCGGAAAACAGCCTGTCTTACGCATAAGGGGGGATCTTGAAAGGGTTAAGTACAATCCGCTTGACAACGATACCCTGAAGGGCATGCTTTATGAGATTACCCCTGAGCACAAGATAAAGGTGTTTGAAGAAACGGGAGATGTGGACTTTGCCTATGAGATACCTGGGTTGGCCCGTTACCGCGCCAACTTCTTCAAGCAAAATAACGGAATAGCTGCAGCATTCAGGGAGATACCCGGAAAGATCCTCACCTGCGAAGACCTGGGGCTTCCTCCGGTGATACGACAGCTTGCCACACTACCCAGGGGGCTTGTTCTGGTAACAGGGCCAACGGGCAGCGGGAAATCGACGACCCTGGCAGCGATAGTCGATGAGGCCAACAAGATCAGGAAGGATCACATTATTACCGTTGAAGACCCCATTGAGTTTGTCCACGTCAGCAAAAAGGCCATGGTCAATCACCGCGAGATAGGGATTCATACCCGGTCGTTTGCCGCGGCTTTGAGGGGGGCGCTCCGGGAGGACCCGGATATCATCATGGTCGGTGAGATGAGGGATCTCGAGACCATCGACCTCGCCATTGAGGCATCTCTCACGGGCCATCTGGTCTTCAGCACCCTCCATACCTCTTCTGCCCCCAAGACCATCGATCGCGTCATAGAGGTTTTTCCCTCTGATCAACAGGCTCAGGTGAGGAGCACGCTCGCTGACGGGATCAGGGCTGTTATCTGCCAGAGCCTTTTTCGGAGAATAAACGCCCGGCCAGATGAAATGGGCCGTGTGGCAGCACTGGAAATTATGATTGGCACTCCGGCAGTTAGAAACCTGATTCGGGAACAGAAGATATTCCAGATCCCATCCGCCATCCAAACCGGGAAAAGACATGGCATGCAATCGCTGGATGATGCCATTTTGGAGCTCTTAAACAAAAGGCAGATAAGCCCGGAAGAGGCCTATGCAAAATGCAACGATAAAAGCAAATTCATTCAGTTCCTTAAACATCCGCCTGCAGACTTCACTGAGGCCTAGGCATAGCAGGAAGAGAAATGAGAAAACAACAGATTGATCATATCTTGGGTGTAATGTTGGAGTCACATGAAGATGTCTCCGATATAAACATCACGGTTGACAAACCATTTCAGGTGGAGACAGCCGGCGAGTTGAAATCCGTTCCATTTGAAATTAAGGGCAATCAACTCACTCCCTTTCAAACCGAGATCATTGCCTTGAATCTGCTCAGAAATGACAGAAAACTCACCAAGTCACTCTTAAGTCAGGGCTCGTGCGACTTATCTTACCAACTGGCAGGCAGGGCCCGCTTGCGGGTCAATATCTTTTCCCAGAAAGGATATTTTTCAGTGGCAATGAGACAATTGCCCTCCCGGGTGCCTACCATCGAGGAGATGGACCTTCCCGAGACGTTTTACAAGATGACCGAGACCCTGAATGGATTAATACTCGTAACCGGTGCCACCGGTACCGGAAAAACCACCTCTTTGGCAGCCTTTCTCAACGAGATTAATGAGAAGAAATCGGTTCACGTGGTCACCCTCGAGGATCCAGTAGAATTTATGCATTCCCAAAAAATGGCCACCTTCAACCAGAGGGAGTTGGGTGCCGATTTCGATCGCTTTGCCTCCGGCCTGAGGGCTGCCTTGCGCCAGGCACCGAAGATCATCCTAGTTGGCGAGATGAGAGACCGGGAGACCGCCGATATCGCCCTCACCGCAGCAGAGACTGGCCATCTCGTGTTGAGTAGTTTACACACCGTAGATGCTGGCTCAACCATTAATAGAATTATCGGTTTGTTCGAAAAAGAAGAGGAAAAACAGATTCGGATCAGGCTGGCCGATTCCCTTAGATGGATCGTGTGCCAGAGGCTGCTTCCCCAAATTGGGGGCGGACGAGTGGCTGCCTTTGAGATATTGGGCTCAAACCTTCGGGTCAGGGACATAATCCTGCATGGTGAAACCGAGGAAAAGACCTTCTATGAGATTATCGAGGGGAGTCAGGCCTTTGGGATGATGACGTTTGATCAATGTATTGCCGAGCATTACAAGAATGGTTTGATCAATAAAGAAACTGCTCTGGCCTATGCTTCACAAAGGGCAGCCCTGGGACGGGCAATCGATACCATCAGGGCTGCCAAGGGAGAAAAGACCACCAGCATCGAGGGTCTTGCCATAGACCAGGGCTATGAAGAATCCTACAACTAAATAAGAAGTGAGATAGTTTTATGGACATTAGCTGTACATCGTGTGGGACAAAACTCAAGATACCCGATTCAAAGCTCCCGCCTCCCCAGGTGAGGATGGTGAGCATCACGTGCCCCAAATGCAAGAGCAGGCTGAAAATCGATAGGGATCAGCCCGGAGGCGTTCTGCCACCTCAGAAAAAGGCGGAGGTCAAGGCTCAGGCTGAGCCGGCTCCCAAAAAGAAGCAGGTCGATCAGAAGCCCGTTCAAGCCAAGGTAGCAGAAGAGAAAGAAGAAACCAAGGGGCCCATCTTCGAGTACGAATACGATGAAGATATCAGCCCTCTGGAATTCTACGAGGAGGGAACCAAGCTCGCCCTTGTCCTGCACGGAGATGCCAAATCCGCGGAGGAGATCACCTCGGTCCTTGAGGAATTAACCTATAGAACCGTTGTGCCGAGCTCAATACGAGAGGCTATGGGCAAGCTCCTCTTCCACCACTTTGACCTGATTATGCTCTCCGACGGCTTCGACGGGCTTTCCCTTGAAGAAAGCCCGGTCATCAATTACCTCAATAGCTTATCGATGAGTGTGAGAAGACGGATTTTCTTGGCTTTGCTCAGCAAGAAATTCAAGACCATGGATCTTCTGAAGGCCTTTGGGTTGAGCGCCAATTTGGTCATCAACACAGACGATCTTGTCAACCTCTCCTTGGTACTGAAGAAGGGGATCTCCGATAACGAGAAGTTCTATAAGGTATTTACAGATACCATTAAGGAAACGGGCAAGGATTAGACGCCGATACCACGCACCGTTTCAGGGGCTCTTCTCCCGCGTATAAGCACCTCCCGAGCCACCATCCTGATTTCATCCGCAGTAGCGGCCAACCCGGCTGTGGATACCTACCGCTTCTTCTTGTAAGACACTCTGTTTGCGATGCTGTAGGCGATGGGTATTACAAAGAGGGTCAGAAACGTGGAAAAGAGCAAACCCGATGCCACGGCTATGGCCATGGGTGATCTGAGTTCCGCACCTTCAGTATGGCTTAGGGCCATGGGAAGCATGCCCAGAATAGTGGTAATGGCGGTTACCAATATAGGCCGCACCCTTACCGCCGCCCCCTCAATAATGGCCTCTTGAAAGGCCATTCCCCTCTTCCTGAGTCGATTTATGTAGTCAATCATCACAATGGCGTTGTTTACCACAATGCCGGTCAAGATCATAATCCCCATGAGCGAGGGTACTGACAGGGTCCTTCCAAAGGCAAGCAGTCCGGCAATAACGCCGATAAACCCCAATGGCACGGTAAACATGATGACAAAGGGCGTGAGCAGCGACTCGAACTGGGCCGCCATAATCATGTAGACCAGCATAATGGCGATGACTAATGCCCATGAAAGGGAGGAGAAGGCATCCTGCATATCCTCGTACCTACCTCCGAACTTCACGAAGTACCCTTCGGGTATCGTTAGGTGCGCGACCTTCTTTTTTATATCCTCAACGATTCCGCCGATATCTCGCCCAAAGGTGTTCGCCTTCACCGTGACTTTTCGCTCCTGGTCCTCCCTGGTTATCTCCACGGGCCCCTTGCCGTATTCGATTTCAGAGACCTGATAGAGGGGAACCTGGTAGCCGAGGGGGGACGGGATATTGATATTTCGCACATCGGCAATCGAGTTACGGTCCAGATCCTGCAACCGCACCCTGAGGTCGTACTCATCGCCCCCTACGCGATATCTGCTGGCCACCACTCCCTGGATTGCCTCTTTAATGGTCCTGCCGATGGACCCCACTGAAAGACCCAATTGCGACGCCTTTTCCCTATCCACCGTGATTCGGAGCTCTGGTTTGGTGTCCTTCAGGCTCAACTCCACATCGCGGAGCCCGGCCACGTCTTGGCAGGCCTCGGCAATGGATTCGCCAATTTCCTTCAGCACCGCGAGGTCCTTGCCGAAGATCTTTATCTCCACCGGCGATTCATTCCCGGCTCCCATCATCATCTCGCCCAAGTCAACAAAGGTGAATTCGGCGCCTTCAACCTTGGGAAGCCGGTTTCTTATGGCATCGGTTATCTCATCCGACAACCTGATCCGCTGCTCCTTGTCGACAAGCTTGGCCATGATCTGGGCCTCATTCACATCTGCTGTGCCCATGCCCCAGGCGAGGTCCATCTTGCTCGTTTCGGTGAGCCCGATCACGAGGGCGGCGTGCTCGGTTTCGGGCTGATCAAAAAGGGTATCCTCGATCTTCCCGATCACCCTGTTCGTCTCCTCCAGGTTGGTGCCCACCGGCATCTTGGCCATCATGGAGAGAATGGGCATATCCTGGGTGGGCATGAACTCAAACCCCAACCGGGGCACCATGTACACGCTTCCGGCAAAAAGCAGCAGCGTGGCTCCGATCACCGTCTTGCGATGCCTCAAGGTCCAGCCAAGGGCCCTTCGATACACGTTCCTGACCGGTTCAAACCTGCGTTTCCTTGGGCTCGATTCTTGTGCCTTTCTCCCCTTCAAGAGAGCAGAGGCGATCATGGGTACGATCGTAAGGGAGACGAACAGGGAGGCGAGCAGGGCCAAGCACACGGTTAAGGCGAGGGGGCGGGACAGCTTGCCCGCGATTCCCGAGGTCAGCACCATGGGAAAAAACACGGCCATGGTGGTGAGCGTAGAGGCGGTTATGGCCATTCCCACCTCTGTTGCCCCGGCCTTGGCGGCCTCGTTCCGGTCCTCGCCCAGTTCATCGAGATGACGAAAGGTATTCTCTATGACCACCACCGCATTATCCACGAGCATGCCGATCCCCAGGGCCAGACCGCCCAGGGTCATGATATTAAAGGTATAGCCCAGGCCATAAATGCCCATAAAGGTCGTCACCACCGACAAGGGAATGGCCAGGGAGATAATCAGGGTTGGCCTCCAGCTACCCAGGAACACCAGAATTACCATGATAGCCAGGATACCCCCCTGAATTGCATTGAAGTTCGTCCTTTTGACAACCTTCTTGATGATACGGGAAAAATCGATCACCGGATGAAAGGCAATGTCCTGGGGTAACTCATCCTTCATGCCGTTGAGGGCCTCCTTTACCCGGTCTATGACGGTAACCGTATTGGCCCCCGACTGCTTCAGGATCATCATCACCAACGAGTCTTTTCTGTTGGTCCTGGAGTAACTACGAATCTCCTTGTGCGTATCCTTAACCGTGGCGATGTCCTTTATGTGGATGGGCGTGCCGTTGTGCATGCCCACAACGGTATTGGCAATCGGCCCTACGGATTTGTACTCGCCCATGGTCCTCACCAAGAACTCCGTATATCCCTGAACTACGTGTCCGGCCGAGATATTCAGATTTTCCCCTCTCAGCGCGGCGATCACCTGATCAAGGGACAGGTGGTATGCCCTCAGCCGATCCCGGTCAACCAGCACATTGATCTCTCGCTCCAATCCCCCGGTGATCCAGCAGGCTGCCACTCCTTCCAGCCGCTCGATCCTGCCCTTCACGTTGTCGTTGAGATACCGGCGAAGCCTCATGGTGTCCTCCATTCCGGTGACACCGTAGAAGAGGATCGGCGAGTCCGACATGTTAAATTTTACCACCAATGGGGTATCAGCCTCCTCAGGGAAGTAATCCGTTATCCACGAGATCTTATCCCGGACATCCTGAGCGGCAAAATCCAGAAGGGTGCCCCATTCAAACTCGATCATGACCACGGATATGCCCTCCTTGGATACGGATCTTACCCTGCTCACCCGCTTTACCGTGCTTACCGCCTCCTCTATGGGCTTGGTAATTTGGTTTTCAATGTCCTCAGAGGCCACGCCTTCATACCCGGTGACTACGGAAACAAAAGGGTACTCAAGCTCGGGCATCATATCGATACCGATCCTCATAAAGGATATGACGCCGAACAGGCAAACGATCAGGGTTAACATCAGGACCGTGATCTTTCTGTGAACGGAGAATGCCGGTATGTTCATTACTCCCTCAGCACCTGTACCTTGGTGTTATCGGCCATTCCATAGTGCCCATCGCTGATAACCTCCTCGCCTTGCGCGAGGCCCTCGATGACCTCCACCTCGTTTTCATCGGTAATGCCCACGGTAACCGGTTGAAATAGGGCCCTATCACCATTAATTACGAACACGCCGGTTTTGCCGTCCCGCTGCAGTACTGCCTTAAAGGGAACTACAAGGGCTCCCTTGTGGACCTTGGGGTACAGCGTAACCCTGGCGAACATCCCGGCCTTGAGCCGATGGCCCCTGTTGGGGATTTCGATCTTCACGGTAAACGCCCTGCTCACCGGATCTACCAAGGGATTGATAGTCGAAATCTCCCCTCCGAACTGCACGCCCGGGTAGACATCCACCGTGATCTCCACTCGATTACCCTTTGCAACGCGCGCGAGGTGAACCTCGGGCAAGGTAACTTCAGTTTTGACCTTGTCGACGTTCACGATAACGAAGAGCACCGTTGGCGGCATCGTGGTTACATATTCGCCTCGGTTTACCAGGCGTTTCACGATGATGCCGGAGAAGGGCGCGAGGATAACCGAATCCTTGAGCTTCTGTTCCGCCATTGCCAGGTTTTCCTTACAACTCACGATCTGGGCAGCCAGTATCTCCAGCCTGGTGACCGCCATGGAATGGGCCGTCACGATATCGTCGTATCGCTGCTGCGAGATGGCCCGCTTCTCATGGAGATTGGCTAGTCTGGCCTTCTCCTTCCGTAGGTTCTCCTCTTGGAGTTGGGCCTCTTTGAGCTGGGCCCGGGCCACCCTCACCGATGCCTCGCACTGGCGCTTCCCGATCAGGATGTTCTCCTGGTCCAGCTTGGCCAGGATCTGCCCCTTTGTAACCTCGTCGCCCTCATCCACGTACACCGCCTCAAGGGTGCCCGATATCTTTGGCCCTATCTTCGATTCGTGTTGAGGGAATATAGTGCCCGTGGCAAAAATAGGCACGGAGATATCCCCACGCCTCACCGCCGCAACCCTCACCGTGGGCAGGTCGTTTCCCTTGCGTGCAGGGGGCTGAATCTTTTCATCGGAGTTGAAATTCTCACACCCAATTATCAGCAGTGCCAGCAGAACAGATGTTCCGCACAATACCAGAAGCCTGTGAGCCATATCTTACTCCACTCATTGGAATGTGCTTGCGTGAAAGCATCATAATAGGTTTTGTAGCCGATTCCTGTCAAGAAACATGACAAATACCCATATCGTTTATTGCCTTGGCTCCCCACAATACGGACACCCTCTCTAAAGCAATACACATGCCATTGGTCTTGTCTCTTGCTGCACGCTCTCTGGGACTTCGCAGGACAATGTTTCGATTTACAGGAAAGGTATTGCGGAATCCCGTATCCTTCTATATCATGTGCGGGTTTTCGTGAAACAAAAACAGAGGGCATCATTACCCTATCAAAGCGCGGGGCATTCCATCGCCTCGGCAGCTCGCTCTATAGGACAGAAGGGGCTTGTGCACTGGTTTTCCGTTGCTGGTAAAATCTTATATTCATGAATTCCATCATAGCCAGGATTGATAAGATTATCGAGCATGTTCCTGAGAGAAGATGGTACGTGCCATTGACGCCCTTTGAGAGACTGGTTTCCACCATCCTTTCCCAAAACACCTCCCGAGAGGCAACGGTACAGGGATTTGAAAATCTGCGGAAACGCTTTCAGGTTGTTCCCGCGGTCTTGGCCGACGCAGAAGTGGAGGAGATTAAGGATTGTATTAAGCCATCGGGCCTTTACAATATCAAGGCGCCCAGGATCAAGCAGCTTGCCCGGATCATCCTCGAGGAATACGGCGGCGACCTGAACTACTTCGCCAACCTGCCCCTCGATGTGGCCCGGGAGAGACTGCTGCAAATACCCGGTGTAGGATATAAGACGGCCGATGTGTTTCTCTCAATCGTATGCGGGCGGGAAAGCTTCGCAGTCGACACCCACATCGCTCGAATCGCCAAGCGGTGGCAGATGGTTGCGGATAACGCCGGCTATGAGCACATTAGATTGGCATACGAGGCCGTTATTCCGCCAGAAAAGAGACAGGCGGCCCATCTATGCCTCATCGAATTCGGCAGGCAGATCTGTAGAGCCAGGCGGCCCCGATGTGACATGTGCCCTGTATACGGGGAATGCGAATGGGCGGCTAAAAGCGAACATAAAGGGTTGGCATAGTCGCTTCTCACAAAGCTATACCCCACTCCGTTCATCAAATCCGGGGCCTAAGGCGCTGGGCCTCAAGAAATGTATTGAAGAACCGTTTTTTCTCCTTTAGACTTAAAGTAGTGCCTAGTGAGGTAAATGCCAACTCTGTCGTTCCCATTCGACGCATACGTGTTTGCATAAGAAAAAGCAATCTTCTTGCCGCCACACAATGGACCCGACCGATCGACTCATTGTACGATCCCATGCGCAACAATCTAATAATTCGCTACCGGCCCCTTATTCACCGACATGTTCTATTGACTGGGCGGCCGCAACAAAGACTCCGGATTCAGGCAATAGCAGGCTACAGATCGGCAGCACAATCTTAGACGAAGTGTACCAATATCCCAAACCGTTCTGCCCTACAACAGAATAACGATACATATAACGAGTGATCCGCTACATCTTGCATGGAGGGTGATTGGTCAAAGGAGGGTAACATGGAAACTGCTAAAGTGGCCAACCCAGTCGAAACAACCGGCAAACCTGCACGACTTTACTACATAGACTGGTTGAGGGTCCTGGCCATGCTCTCCATATTCCTGTTTCATAACGCCCGATTCTACGATTCTATCTCGGGATGGCACGTTAAGAATCCTACAACCGGCATCGGGCCCACGATTCTTGTTGGATTCCTGAACCATTGGATGATGCCGCTTTTCTTTATCCTTTCCGGGGCAGCCGTGTATTATGCCCTTTGCTTTCGAACCGCCGGCGTCTTTATCAAGGAAAGGGTCCTCCGAATCTTGATCCCCCTCGTGCTGGTAGGCATATTCGTGCTTGCCCCGCCGCAGGTCTACCTTGAAAGACTGACCCAGTCACAGTTTACCGGTTCTTTTTTCCAGTTCTATCCTCACTATTTCGATGGCATGTATGGTTTTGGGGGGAACTTTGCCTGGGCAGGCATGCACCTGTGGTACTTGCTGTACCTTTTTGTCTTCTCTTTGATTACCTTGCCGCTCCTCCTTCCCGGCAAGAAAACGGGCATGAGTCTCGTTTCAAGGCTGGCGACTCTATTCGAAAAACCCTGGGCCTTGCTGCTCCTTTTACTGCCCCTGGCCGCTGTCGACATACTCATGGATGTTGCAGGACTGGGCTTTACCAGAGCGACGGGTGGCTGGAGCTTTTTCTCTTATATCCTGTTCTTCATTTACGGGTACCTTATCTACTCCAACACGCGGATCCAGGAAAGTGTCAG
>CP070752.1:349694-357136 GCA_020348625.1 Deltaproteobacteria bacterium
GAGTCAAAAAAAGCTCGTCGATTACGCGGCTATTCGGAAAAGGAAGACCTTGATCAGGAGAGAATTGCCCAAGAAGCCGGAGGTTCCGGAAAAGAAAGAGGAGGTAGAACGGGAAGAACCAGTAAAAGAGATTCCGCCGCCAGCGCCCAAAGTGCCCGCAAAGGTACCTGCAATCCCTGAAAGACCGCTCGAAGAGAAAAAGCCTGAAGTCCCAACACCACCTGAAAAGGTGATCAAACCGGTAAAACCGCCACCCGAGATCACGATAAAACCGCCAAAGAAAAAGAGAGAATTCAGATGGGAGGGAGCCGGGAGAAACCTGCCTCAAGGGCGTATTTCTGTGGAGTATCGTCATTCGTATCGCGATATCGAAACCGAGCTCGAGAAACGGAAGCAGATTACCTCTAGTGGGATAACCGACGTTTCCCTTTCAAGTGCTGACCAGGAAGGCTTTCACACATCCTTTCATATGGACGGCCTTCGCTTTAGTTTTGGCCTGGCACGGTCTGTGGAGGTTTTTGCCCATGTTTCTGCGGCGCATAAGGAGTTCTCTGATCTCGGCCTTGCTTACGGCGGGGGCCTGCGCGTCAACGTTCTTGAGGTTACCAGGGGTGAGCTCAGAGGATTGTACGGGGCAGTTCAGGGTGAATACATGGCGGGAAAGCTGGATTATGAATACACCTCGCCGGATAGTAGCAAATGGAAAAAAGACGTCGATTGGAAGGAACTTTCTGTAAAAGGAGAGATGGGCTTGGTCCGCTCTCAAATTGTCGGCTATGCGGGAGTTGTCTACCTGAACTACCAGGAGGATGCTGAGCGAAAACTCATGCCAACTTCCACCTCATTTGCCTTTCAAGATGAGCTGGAGCAAAAAGGCCTTGGAATATACGGAGGTTTGGACATCCGCTTGAGCTCGACATTCTTCCTGAACATCGAGGGCCAAGCCATAAGCCAGGAGAGTATTATCGGCGCGCTTGAATATCATTTCTAACCTTACCTACCGAGCCGGAGGGAAACGGTGCGTGCCTGTCGGGGTTGCACCATGTCGCCAGGCGGCTTTTTTGCTTCCTTGTTCTTTTCTGCCTAGGACTTCCAGTATGAAAAAACCTTATGAAAAGTTGCAAGCATTTTCCCATTCTCTTTAACTTCCTTTGGTGAGGGGTTTCAGGCATGGTAGAGAGAAGACGTTCTGCAGTTGATCGACGCTCTTGGGTAGATAGACGCAAGACACATAATCTCGACTATTTCCTAAAGGGAGGAGTTGAGCGAAGAAGCTGGAAAGAGCGTAGATCAGAGAGCGAGCGAAGGGCTGGATGGATTAGGGCGGGTAAGTGGAACAGCGTGTACGTCGGGGATTTATGATGGAGACATAGGCGCCTGAGGGTCCCAGAGACCGCCAGCTTTTGATTATCATATTGAGCAGGCAGGGTCGCTTAATGCCCTGCCTCTTTTCTTTGTTCTCTTCACGGCTCTCCCCTGTATATTTCCTGCCACCTGTATTAACCAATATCATGTCGGTTCAAATTGTGCTGGCCTCACGAAATCGGTAAATCGGTGGAATTCGACCTATTCTGTCACCTTGCTGGCAACTTTTGCCGGTCATCATGAGGGTCGATAACCTTGCTTTAGGTTAACTGACTGAAATATATATAAATAACTTTAACCACTTGTGGAATGTTTTTTGCTTTTGAATTCATCTAGGAATACCGAAGTGTGTCTGAGGAGGTCTGCACAATCGAGGTTGTGAAGCCCTTTATTAAGTTCTGCTTGGAAGCAGCGCTCGAGGAATGAATCGCCATCAGATGGGGATTAGTATCATGGTAGGTAGGTTTTTGGCAATCCAGCATCGCCTGAATCCATTGCATATGTACTGTCGCTGTTTGGATAAAGGGCTCAGCAAACGTTTTTCAGTTTGCTTATGTAAGTCTTACGAAATTCTGATATTCATCTGGGTAACGAGGATCTTAAGGCTGATAGTTCGTTTCTTGTGTATTGCGAACAAGGGCTTCAGTGTTCGGGAAGAGATTAAGAGAAGATAACGAGACAGCCTAGTGACGGAGCTACGGCAATAATCGAAATCGATTATTGCTTTAACTCTGCAAAACATACTGAGTTGAAATAGGCAAGACCATGAAACCCTTTCTTTCGTTCGAAGGCTCACGGGCTTGTTTTTTCAGCGACTTGTTTACGTCCCGCTTCAAAGAAGCGGGGCTCCGCATTCCCTTCGACAGGCTCAGGGCTGCGGTTTCCCCCATACCCAAGTCACGAAAAGAACAGCGCCCTCCCGCCAGTCTCTCAAGAAACGGTTTCATGGTCTCGCCGGTGAGGAGATTGCCACAGAGTGGAGGTTTACCCGACTCAGTTGGGGTTACCCTCCGTGGACGGGCCTACTCTCCTTAGGTGAGGTCGGGAGCGTAACAGGATGCGCTTACTGGATGTCGAAAAAAATGCATATTTCTCGGCACAGCTTAATTACGGAGTTAAGGCAATAATCGATAGGATTTATTCAATAAAGGAGGATTTTCATCATGAAGAGTATTGTCATCTATTACTCGCAATCCGGAAACACCAGGAAGATCGCCAAGGCGATCCATAAAGGTATGGGTCAAAAGGCAGGGCAATGCGATATTGCGCAGGTCAAAGCTGTGGAGCCAGCGGATCTCAACAACTATGACCTGATTGGTTTGGGCAGCCCGGTCTGGATGGGCGGGTTTCCGCCCAACATGAGGATCTACGTGGAGAATCTACCCACACAGGATGGTAGACATATCTTTCCCTTTTGCACTCATGGCGTCATGCCGGAATTGTATTTCCCCAGCGTAGTACGGAAGTTAAAGGCAAAGGGATTTACCGTTGTTGGCATGCATGACTGGTATGGGAGTGTGCATTTTCAAATTGCCCCGAAACCGTACTTTACCGACGGGCATCCCGATGAAATTGACCTGAGGGAGGCAGAGGAGTTCGGCAGGGAAATGGTTGAGAAGAGCCGAAGAATTGGGGATGGGGAGACCAATCTGATCCCTCCGCTGCCCAAATTTGAGCTGACGCCGCAATTATTGGTGCTCCTGGAGTTCTACCAGTCGGGCCATAATCCGCACGGCTACCTTCAATACGACAAGGAGAAATGCCTCTATCCCAAATGTCGCCTCTGTGTGGACAACTGTCTCATGGGTTATATAGATCTGTCTGTCGATCCCCCCAAATTCGGCTCGAAAGGTAACGCCTGCGATATGTGGATGGGGTGCACGTTTTGCGAATTAATTTGCCCCACAGGTGCCATATCCTGCAATTGGGATGCAGTGCTTGCAGAAAACGCTGGGCTCGGACAGATGTTCGGGTATAATCCATTAGAAAGAGCGGCCCAAGATGCTCTGGCCTTGGGTCGCTTGCGGAAACTGGTAACAGAGGAGATTAAAGGTCCTTATTACAAGGTTTATAGCAAACGGCCACGCTTCAAGATTCCTCAAGATGATTGAAGCCCAAGGCCTGAAGAATGAAAAGGACTGCCTTTGCTGGATGAAACATGGCAAGCTCAATAATTTGAGCCCCGGCCTACCAGCTGGTATGGTCATATGGTGAGCTTCTGGCAGGCAGACCGAGAATGCCGCAAGATCAGCCTCCAAGAGACGAGGCGTTTGTCCAACCCCATTCAAAGCCCTTCATATCTCGATGAGGATTTGCCATACCGCCCGTCGAAAACGGGAGATTGAGCGTCGAACTCCAGCAGGAGAGTGGTTGGGGCAACAGTAAAGATCCGAGCTCTTTAACTTCGATTAGTGGGAGACAAAAAATGGAGAAGATACCTGAGGAACTGGGCAGAGAGAGGGAACAGAGAGTCAGAGACGCAATCCAGTTGAAGGTACCCGATCGGGTTCCGTTCGTACCAATGTTAGAGTTCTTCCCTGCATATTATGCGGGAATAACACCTGAACAAGCCATGTACGACTACGACAAAGGATTTGCAGCATACAAGAAGGCAATCATAGATTTTGAGCCGGATATGTATGCAGGTCCGGCGGTTTACCGTTCAGGTCCTGTGTTAGAGACCCTTGACTGCAAGCAAATCAAGTGGCCCGGCCATGGAGTTGATCCCAATTTCGTATACCAGTTTGTCGAAGGGGAGTATATGCCGGCAGACGAATACGATGAGTTTATCGAAAACCCCTCCGATTGGATGATAAGAAGGTACATGCCTCGCGTATACGGCGCCTTGGAGCCCCTCGCTAATCTTCCGGGAATGCTGGATCAATTCTATTACTATGGAGCTCCAAGTGCCGGGCTGGCAACTATGGGTACACCAGAGGTACAAGAGGCATTTCAGGCCCTTTTGAAAGCAGCTCGATATTCGCTGGAATGGGTTACCCGGTTAGGGTCATTTGTTCAAGAAATGAAAGAACTGGGATTCAATCCCTTCTTCTTTGTGGCAACCTATGCACCCTTTGACCTTATTGGAGATAACTTCAGAGGGACACGTGCGATGATGTTGGACATGTATAGGAGGTCTGATAGGCTTCTTGAGGCGCTTGAAAGAGCAACGCAACTAACCATACGCATGGCGACCCGCAGAGCCGCAGCAGGCGGAATTCCCATGGTATTCATACCGCTTCACAAAGGCGCTGATGGCTTTATGTCCCTTGAGCAGTATAAGATTTTCTACTGGCCCTTTTTGAGGAAACTCATGCTGGGAATCATTGATGCCGGACTTATACCGTATGCGTATACTGAAGGCACCTATACGTCGCGTCTGGAGGTTATCAGCGATGTGCCAAGAGGCAAGGTCTTATATCACTTTGAACGTGTGGACATGGCTAAAGCAAAGGCAATCTTGGGTGACGTCGCCTGTATCTCAGGAAACGTGCCCAATTCCTTGTTGACCTCGGGTACGCCCCAGGAAGTCAGAGAGTATTGTAAGAAGATCATCGATGTGGCTGGAAAAGGAGGAGGCTTCATAATGGACGCCTCGGCCACTATTGATGAGGCTAGGCCTGAAAACATGAAAGCCATGAAAGACTCCACCAAGGAATATGGCGTATATGGGTAACAGCCCTTTCCACTGAACCCGTCCTCCCGTCATGCCCGATGGCTGCCTTCACCAAGACCGCCTCCACGAGCACATAGGCGGCAACCATGAAAGGGTGTCCGAAAAGCAAAACCAGTATGCGGAGGGGCACTCCTACCACGGCAACCTTTCCAAGTTCTTAAACCCTAATAAATCTTTTCCCAGCAATGTATCTACTCCTCGGTTCCTCTAAATCCTAACGCGTCAGGGTAAGGCGGCGGGCGGCAGCGTCAGCTAATGGAAGAGACGATTCGGGGGAGCGTGGAAGAAAAAGAGGTTGCCAGATGGAATTGAAGGGACTAGGCTAAAAAGTTCCGGAATTTTAGAAGGCATGTTTTGAAAGGCATAAACTTCACAGTGCTTGAGATTGATTCAACTGGCGCTGCTCGGGGAGGCATAAACTGATGTTGGAGGAGATGGTAGAGGTTATACGAAAAGGAGAAGAGAACGGAAACAATATGCCGATTCGGCTCACGCTTCCCTCAGGAGTTGAGATTATTGGTCTCCCCACCGAGAATTTCTACGGAGGAGAATGGGATCTAGGGCCAACCTGGAATTACCTGCTTTTGACTGACCAGCCTTTTCTGGTGGACACGGGAAAGCTCGGGATGGGCCCAAAGCTCCTTGAGATGATGGAATCTGCCGGCGTTTCAGGGGGCGATGTTGACTCTATTGTAGTGAGCCACGGCCATGAAGACCACGACGGCGGTCTTTTCGGAATGGTAGAATCAACCGGGGCAAAAGTTAAGGCCCATCGTATTTACGATCGCCTTATTCGTTTCTATCCGACAAAGGCTCCTGCCGGTGTCAACAAGAACTTCCCCGCATCGTGTTGGCATTGCTTTATGCCCGAGTCGTTTTCGAGTCAGCATTGTCTCAGTTATCACCAGGAACGCAACGGTCTGAAGATTGAGCAGATCGGAGATGGTCTCTGCACTATGGAGGAAGGAATACATACGTATCATGTTCCGGGACACAGCCCCGACGCTCTAGCCATCTTAGTTGGAAATGAGGCACTCATTGTGGGAGACACCGTGCTTCCGCAGATTACGCCGTTTCCCTCCAGGGAGGCGTTTTTCGACCAGGTCAGGGAAATACTCGCGCCGCAGTATACCCGCGCCCAGTCCATTTATGGGCTTCGGGCATACATTCGCTCCCTCAGAAAGCTGGAAAAAATCGGAAGAACATTTGCCGACTTACTTGTTCTGCCTGGGCATCGGCTGTTCTATAATAATCGCTGGAATGAGATCGACCTGCAGCTAAGGATTATTGAATTAATAGAGCACCACATTGAAAGGTGTGCCGACATCCTGAGAATTCTGAAGCAAGGTCCAAAAACGGCCAGGGAAATCGCAGCAGCGCATTTCGAAGAGCATCTGCTCAAGGGTGTTGGGGCCATGATGGCTGAAAATGAGGTCCTCAGCCATTGTGAGCTGCTCTGTGCCGGCAACGATGTTGTTTTGGCGGGAGATACGGCATTTGCGGCTACCGGCAGCTCGAATTTTGAATCTTTGATCCAATCCTTGGAAGCCGAATGATCCCAAAACAAGGCAAAAAAGGATTTGACATCAGGTCTTCGGGGAAGAAGTAGCTGCTTTTGCTGCGAAGGTCGAGTTCCGGCGAAGGCGAGTGAAGATTTGACATGCTTCCCAAAAAAACGCTATCCTTTGAACCGCTCGTTAATTCGGCACCAAAGTAACAAGAAACATGACCCTGATCTCATAGAGTGAGTCATGGGAAGATCTGCCAGAAGGGGAGATGTTAGAGGTTGCGCGGTAGCCAACTACAGCTAGACCTGTAGACATCATGGATTTGCGGCATCCCTGACTATTGCAGCGTTTGGGAATAAGAAACTCAAATTGGTAGGTGACAAAGGAGGCAAAAGAATGAAACTGGAAGGCAAAGTGGCGCTCATAACTGGAGGGGGTACGGGTATCGGTGCGGCTATCGCCAAGCGATTTGTCGACGAGGGGGCGAAGATATGCATCGCCGGCCGGCGTCAGGAGATGCTCGATAAGGTGGCGCAAAGCATGCCGGCGGACAGCGTGGCCACGTGTTCCGGCGATGTAACCGAGTTCGAAGACATCCAAAAAATGGTAAACACGGCGATTGACTTTGGTGGCAAACTGGACGTGCTGGTGAACAATGCCGCCATCGATCCAGGGGGTACGGTCGTGGATGTTGACGTGGAAATCTGGAAGAAGGTTATCGATATCAACCTGACCGGGCCTTTTTTGGCCATGAAGGCTGCCCTGCCGCACATGATCAAAAACGGCGGCGGGTCTGTTATCAATATCGCATCCCTGGGCGGACTAAGGTGCCTACCGACTATGTCGGCCTATGCGGCCTCTAAAGCTGGGCTCATCATGCTGACCAAACAGGC
>CP070752.1:357236-360234 GCA_020348625.1 Deltaproteobacteria bacterium
GCTGAGCGCTGAATGCTGGATTGCTGCCTGTCATCACCGTAGCAGTAGCAATGGTTTGATCCTGAAACATGGCAAAAGGAAAGACTTGCTGTCACGTCTTAAATTCAGTTTGTAACTGTGACCCTATCTTCACAGATACCCGTTTCGACCTACTGAAATCTTATATTGTGATGTATGTGCCCTCTTTCGCGCATCCATATCTCTAGATCAAGAGCAGATTAACAAGGCTTCGCACGTCATCCACTTCTTCAAGCCCTGCAATGAGCGATATCAATTCCTTCGCTTTATCCCTCGGCAAAGGTCTGGGTGCGTAGTCCATTCAGTCCCAGAAACGTTGTTTGTGTTCCTCTTGGGTTAGCGGGTTTCCGGGGAAGCCAATAGCCATCTCAACATTGCCTTGATTAGTTGAAAAGCGATTCCGTTGTGGCGCATTTCATCACAGGCCAGGTCTCTTAAAATCTATGGCCCTTCTTATGGCATCCATAATCTCGCCCACGGTGGCTCTGGCCTCTACCGCATTCATAATGGCATCGATACAGCTTTCCTCCCGCCTTTTCCTCACCTGATTCTCAAGCGCATCCAGGGCTCGCTCAACAGGTTCCTGACGCCGGCTTTTCTTGTGATCTATTATTTCCTGAATTCTTTTTTGCTGCCACTCATCGCTATGCCTGAAGATTTTTATCTCTGTGGTATCCCTATCATCCCTGAATAGATTGACCCCGACCATGGGCTGCTGACCTGAAACAAAGTCTTCACCAAGCTGATGCCGCTTTTGGGTGATCTGGTCTTCTACCCAGCGATCCAGGAAACACTTGAGAAATCCCCCTCGGCCCTCAATGACCTTAAGGAGTTCCCAGATCTGCTCTTCTAATTCATCGGTAAACCGTTCCACCAAATAGGAACCACCCAGAGGGTCCACAGATTTTGGGACGCCGGTCTCGTAGGCAACGATTTGCTGGGTCCTGATAGACAACTTGTGACTCTCTTCCGTGGGGAGGGAAAAGGCTTCATCATATCCAGTAGTATGGATGGATTGCACCCCTCCCAACACTGCGGCAAGGGTCTGTATTCCCGCCCTGACCGCATTATTCAGAGGCTCTTGGGCTGTGAGGGGCAGCGCAGAAGTCTGACACGCTGTCCGAAACCACATACTCCTCTCGTTTTTGGCCCCGAATTTCTCTTTCATGATGCGTGCCCAGATACGTCTCATCGCACGCAATTTCGCAATTTCCTCAAAGAAGTCAATGTGAACCGCACTAAAGAAGCCAATTCGCGGGGCAAACACATCCACGTCCAGGCCCCGTTCAATAAGCCCTCGGGCGTAGTCCTGGGCAATTGCCATAGCAAACGCCGCTTCCTGTACTGCATCAACCCCCGTCTCTCGGATGTTGTACGCATTGATATTGACAATGTTCCATTTCGGTGACCGCTGGATCATGTACTCCATAACGTCCAAGGCTATCTTCACGGCATATTCCACGGAAAAGAAGGTCGTGATGGACTGGTATGTCGGTCCCACAAACTGGGTAAGGGGGCAGTTCATGATCGTTCCGATTAATTTCTCCCAGGGGGTGCCCCTTTCTCTAGCGAGAAGTAAATATTGGGCAATAATCACCGCCGAGGTGGGCGCTTCAACAATCATGGTATTACTGACTTGATCAAGGGGGATATCCCTATACAAATCGATCATGTCCTCATAGATGACAAGGGAAGAGCCTTGAAGGCCTATGTCTCCATGTGCCAGAGGGTTATCAGGGTCAAGGGCCAAGTGTGTCGGCAGGTCCGGGTCCATATTGATTCCAGTCTGGCCCACTGAAAGCAAATATTTGATTCGCTCGTTACTCTCCTTGGCCGAGCGGTATCCACTTTGCTGCCGGCGGGTCCAAAGTCTGCCACGATACATTGTGTCGTGAATACCGCGGGTGAAGGGGTACACACCTGGTAGTTCCCGCGAGCCTGTAACATCTTCAGGGGTGTACACCTGTTTGTATTCCAAACCAGAAAGGCTCTTGAAGTGTGGTAATCGTTCTCCCTCCAGATAAGAGCTTTGCGTCGTTTTGGTCTCGCTTTCATCCATGTTCCTTGCCTCCTTTCCGCTGCAGATTCATGCAGTCGGATTCTGTATCTGTCCCCATACATGGTGGACCATGGGTTTTTGCCTGGGTATTCTCAATCATGCAACCCCCTTGAGGAGGTCGTTGAGCGCCTCAATGATCGTGTCTCGCATGGTTCCCGGGGTAAACACATGCGCAACCCCGAGCGTTTTGAGCTCATCCACATCATCGGGGGGTATCACACCACCCAGTATGAGTTTAACCTTGGTGATCTGTCTCTCCTTCATCAACTCCATTAGCCTTCGCGCATAATAGAGGTGCTCTCCGCCTAAAAAGCTGCACCCAATAACACCCACCCCCTCTTGAAGGGCGCTTTGAACGAGGCCCTCAGGCGTATTGTACAGACCGGCATAGATAACCTCAAATCCAGCATCCGAAAGCCATTTGGCCACAATGACAATGCCGTTGTCATGTGCATCGAGGCCTAGTTTTCCCAGCAATATCCGGTTCTTCCCGCCATTTTCCATGTTTTCCTCCTTATCAATAATCGAGTAACGCCGATTTCTTTTAGCAGTATTTGGGTCAGGTCTCAAAGGGTTGTTTCCCAAACCCGAATTTGAGACCACGCAATTGTTTAAAGGAGATTAGCCCTCAATAAAATCAACCAGCGAGAATGGGCGAGCGCCTTAGAGTTATTCATTTAATTAAATAGTTGAGTAGTGGTCAAGCCTTTTCGAGTTGTTGGAGCACGAGCTTGCACAAGAGGTTTCAAAGGCGAGGCTCGAACGAAATAGGAAATGGGGCAAGTCTGCTCTCGGCCTTGCGAGAAGCATTTCTTGCTTTACTCCTATGCTATGCCTTAGCTATAAGATAGCCGGCTGAATGTTTTTTCTGATATCGCCCTGGGACTCAAAGGCTCGAATGGGGCTGAGGCCTTATGCGTA
>CP070752.1:360334-382440 GCA_020348625.1 Deltaproteobacteria bacterium
CGCAGACTCATCTCTATCAGTCATCTGCTTTCTCCAGAAAAAGTAATTTAACCGGTAAAAATTTGTTGACAGGTTAGAAAAAATAGGGTAGCTTTTAACCTCCATAACATTAATAGGTGGTTATCCTTTTGTCAAGAACCTTTAGTGGGGGAAGCTGCAATGAATTGTGCCCTAGCTCATCCGAAAAAACCCAAAACCAAAAATAGACCAAAGAACGAGTTACCACACGGTTTAAGGAACACAGAGAAGCTAAAATCCTTTATCAGAACCATTGGGGTTGAGCTCACCGGCATAGCAGACCTAGACACGCTCGAGAAAATGCCGGTGGGGATGTCCTTAAATGCCTTCCGAGAACACTATCGCTACGCAATCGTAATGGGAGCACCGCTCGGCAGATTGGAAAAGGAGGCGCCGGGAATTGAAGCAAGCATCTACCTGGAGAAGGCGGCCCTTGAGGTAGTTGGCTATTTGGAAGCAAAAAGTCGCTGGGGGCTGGTCATCCACACCGAGGATGAATTCGACCCCATTAACCGTACAGGGCTCATGTCGCTGAAGGTCCTGGCAAAAGCAGCGGGCCTCGGCTGGCAAGGAAGGTCGCTCTTGATCGTGTCGCCAAGCTTCGGCCCCATCCACAGACTGATTGCTGTTTTAACAGACATGCCTTTAAAGGCAGATACCGCCATCCCCAACCAATGCGGAGACTGCTCGGCCTGTATCCGCGAGTGCCCGGCAAGAGCACTAACTCTGGTTACTTTTGAAGACCACCCCCATACCCGCGAAGAGGTTTTAAACCTCCATGCATGCCTGGGCGATCATGGCTGCAAGGCCTGCCTCGTAGCGTGCCCGTACCAACAGAACGCATGCACGAATGACAACCGCCAAGAGAGGTGTACAACATGATGAACTGGTGGGTCATACAACAACTGTCAGAAATAAGACAGAAAGAAATCTTGAAGGACGTTGAGCGGTTCCGCCAATTGAGGCTATACCAAACCAATAGAAGAAAGCCGAAACTACGCTTTCACGCCCTGTTAGCCAATCTGGGCAAACTGCTCGTGTGTTGCGGCTCGTTCCTGGAGGAGCGTTATGGGGCCACATCGAGACGAACCTTTTTTAATAGCGTAGAGACCAGGCTTTGACACCCTCACTGAGAATGCCTCAAGCATGCTCACAATTCCTTGCTTCAGTTCTTTGTGATACCATCTCTTCTATAATTGCCCTCACCGGCCTAGTCTCCTTAATGAGAGCGCTTACCTGACCTCCGCCTGCTGGGTAGAGATCAAAATCACCGCTCGTCCAAGCTGCTGGGGCATCATTAAAATCGTACTCCCGAGAAAGATCGGCATTCGGGGTGTCTAGCATCTTCTGCAGCTTCGGATTGATGATCACTCTAACCTTGATGGTGCCTCGAAGGAGCAGCGTGGTGCCGCCGTCGCCACAATTGAGTATGGCTTGTTTCCATTCATCGGATGCGGGTGACTCCTCGGAAACTATGAACCGCGTTCCGAGTTGGACTCCTTGGGCACCCAAGGCGAGGGCTGCACGATATCCCCGCGAGTCCGCAATACCACCGGCGGCAACTACGGGGATCTTTACACGGTCTACCACAAGGGGCACCAGCACCATGGTTGAAGACTCGGGATTGGGAGAACGAAGACCACCTGACTCCAATCCTGAAGCAACTACCGCATCCGCACCCGCATCTTCTGCCTTCATCGCCTGAGGTAAGGTAAGGGCAACATGAAGACCCTTCATCCCCAAGGCATGGATCTTGGGGTAGATACTTTTCGGAGAACCCGCTGATGTGGTGATGGTTTTTACCCCTACCTCTGCCATGATCTCCAGCATCTTCTCGTGGGAAGGATTCATAATCATCAGGTTTGCCCCAAATGGCTTATCAGTCAATTCCCGAACCTCGCGTGCCAGCCGTTTTGCCTCCTGAGGGTCCCTGATGAATCCAAGGGCCAACATTCCGAAGCCCCCGGCCTCGCAGATGGCCGCTACCAGCTTAGGGCTATTAATATGACCAATAGGCCCCTGTATAATCGGGTAGCGACTTCCCAGCAATTTCGTTAGATCAGGCATTGCAAAAACCTCCCTAATTAAGAAAAATTCGATTATCCGGTTCACATCGCGCGGCGGACCCCCATCACGTAATTCCGGGGAGCAGTGCACGTATTCGGAAAACAGATCTGCAATGTCTTGCTGAACCCTCACATATTTACTTCGTTGAGTCAAACCGAAAAGACTGTTTCATAAGACTTAGCTTCGTGTCTGCTCAAAGCCCGCCACACATCCTGAGGTGTTCAGTGGTTTCAGGGATAGCCATGAGCAGCCATACTATTGCGGCATCGGGAATTTACTCGGCGCTCCGGTTCCGCCACAGCGCCTTCGGTCCATTGTTCAGGGAGAGTCAATATCGGATGGGGGCAATTGAAGATTGCGTAAAAATGATTAACTTTTGGATATAACAATGAATCGGTAGACTTAGATGAAACTCACCTATGGAAAGATGATGAAAACTCTCAAGTGGTTCTTCCGATATAATTTCAACTTCAGACGCCTCAAGACATGAATCATCTTGGCGTTGTTTTGCTTCTTCCTACCCACTCGACGAGAGGGCTACGATCATCCGATTTCAAGGGCTCCAAACGGGACAGATTGACTTCCCTTTGACCGGAATCAAGTTCAGCATAAGGGGAATCTGATACGAAGCTCTGAGAAGCCATTACATGATGAGTGCGGTCGCCTCGTCCTCTGTCAGACCGCGACCCATCGCGGTCTCAAGCTGCTTTTAATCTACGATTTAGATGGATGCCTCGTGCGTCACATGCGCCCCCACGAATGCTCCAAGCACCAAGAGCACCTATTTTCTGCGGCATATTTTCCGAGCATTTATTATGAGAAAGCGTTAGAATGGATGCATAGTCTTAAAAAGGAGGGTGCAATGTTCAAGGAATTCAAAGAATTTGCAATGAGGGGAAACGTGGTTGATATGGCCGTCGGCATAATCATCGGCGCGGCATTCGGCACCATCGTCAAGTCCCTTGTGGCAGATGTCATCATGCCGCCGATTGGCCTTTTGTTAGGGAACGTGGATTTCACCAATCTGTTCATAGTGCTGAAAGAAGGCACGGCTCCCGGACCTTTTGCTTCTCTTGCCGACGCTCAGAAGGCCGGTGCAGTCACATTGAACTACGGCGTCTTCATAAACACCATCATCAGTTTCCTTATTGTGGCCTACGCTGTTTTTCTCCTCATCCGAGCCATTAACAAGCTGAAGAGAAAAGAGGAGGCTCCACCGGCCGAACCAACAACAAAGGAATGTCCTCATTGTCTCTCGACAGTACCGATCAAGGCCAGCCGCTGTGCATTCTGTACGTCGGATTTGAGCGCTTGAGAAAACCAAGCAACGGTTTGGTCTTGCAATGAGCCGTTCTTAAGGTCCTAAAAGGAAGACTAAGCCCGGCTGGAGCAATGGCCTACCTGATGGAAACAACAACCTCAAAACTTGGGTATGGGAGGTGTGCGAGTGGGAGGGAACACATCGCTGAAATTAGTATTCGTCATTGCAATTCTTTTTCTGGCGATAGACATAGGCGGCAGGCTGGTCCTCAGCACCCCAGAAGCGAAGGCAACAGCCAAAGTTCAGTACAAGGTTATTTCGGCCAAACCGATAAAGACGTGCGCCGAGTATGAGGATCTCCTCAACGAAATGGCAAGCCAGGGATGGGTATTTGATCACTTTATCGAAGCAGCAGATATAGCCGTTTTTAGAAAATAGCGTGATTCGCATAAGCGAAAAACCCTCTCTCGCCGCTTTCGCCTGTTTCAAAACACGCGCCAGTCGCTGCATAAGGTTGCACATAATGGGGTAAGTTGGGTATGGCACGCAAGCCGAACCCCTTGTTGGAGGAATTCCTCGATACGGGTCTCTCTTTGCCTGCCCTTCAGTGGGAGACAGTGCCTCCCGGAGTGAATCCTCGAGAGGTATGGAAAGGTTATGATGAGGGGGTGGACGGGTGGGTGCCTGTCTGGTACCCTATCGGCGACCCGAAAACCGGTAGGTCTTATCGTGAGTTCGAGCGATCCTACTATTTTGACGAGGATCTCCAACGGATCCTCAGGGCCATGAATCGCTGGCCCCTGTGGGGGAGTCCCACACAAAAGAAGCATGCAGTCGCCATAGCCCTTTTACAGTTGTTTTGCGAGGTAACTGATCTCTGCGCACGAGTGTGACCGTTTTTGCTCAATGGAATAGCGAGACCCTTGGGGTCAAGACATGGGACATGACTCACCGTTAACTATTTGAGGGGCACGGGGAGTTTTTCGGACCTTCTCTTGTCAGTCCCGATGGAGGTGTGAATGATTTTTAAATACACCGTTTCCTGGATTGGCATGGTGATCATCGCCATCATGAACGGCGTCATTCGAGAGGCCCTTTACGGCAAACATCTGGGTGAATTGACGGCTCACCAGATATCGACATTCACCCTGATCGTTCTCTCGGGGCTGTATCTGTGGTTGCTCGGCCTTGCGTGGAAAATCCCTTCACCGAGCCAGGCCATTACCATTGGCCTCATCTGGTTGGCCTTGACCGTGACCTTTGAGTTTTTGTTCGGGCATTACGTTATGAAACATCCGTGGCCCAGGCTCCTTAACGACTACAACATCCTTAAAGGCAGGATCTGGGTCCTGGTCCTGATCTGGATAACCATAGCGCCGTATGTTTTCTACAGATTCAGATCCTAAGACATCGAAAGCAAGAAAGGGGTTCGTAGCATGAGTTACTATTTTAGCAAAACGCTGAATGTTCCATTCGACGAAGCCATTGAAAGAGTCACCGAAGAGCTGATGCCCCTTTTTGCAGTAGGCCCTGATACCGGAATCTCAAAAAAGGCAACCACATGGGAATCTTGAAGATCTTCTCCGGCAAAGACCCCGAGGAGCACGAGCAGAAAGGAGACGCTTACTTCGAGGAGCAACAATACGGGCTGGCCAAGATCGAGTATGAGTCAGCCCTAAGCAAGCTGGAAAGAAGGTCTCCTGGCGATATCGATCTTAGAGCTCGCCTGGAACAAAAGATTGTCAAGGCTAAGGAGGCCTTAGCTTTGCAACACAGTGAGGCAGGCGAAGAGCTCATCAATGCTGCGCTCTATGAAGAAGCGGAGGAGATATTGCGCCTTGCCATGGAATTAACCGAAGAGACAGGGCTAAAGGCTCAAATCGAACAACGGTTAGAAGACATCCATGAACATCTTGAGAACAAAGAGGTTTATGATGCACCTCATGCTGAACTCCAAGAACCGGGTGTCCAAGAACCCGGCCATCAGGTGAAAGGGGACGATTATTTTGGCATTCTGTGCGGCTCATTACCCGAAGAAATCCAGAAAGCCTACTATAGCTATGGGGATGCCTTCAGGGCCGGGTATATAGCCCTTAATCAGGGGGAGTTTTAGCTGGCGGCAGCTAAGTTATCCCAGGCTATGGAGGAGAATTCAGGGCCGCACAGCTTTATTCCCCTCGAACTGGCAACAGCCCACCTGAACCTTTCGCAACACGATGCGGCACGCTCGTTACTTGAGGGCTTCATAAAGGAGCATCCCGACTCCGTTCAAGCGTACTATCTGTTGTGCGAGATCCTCTGGGAGATGGGGGAGTTCGATGCAATCCATAAGCTTCTTGATGCCTGCCCAGCCGAGTTAGGTGACACATTACCCATCCAACTCCTTCGAGGCGAGACGCTCTTTAAGGCCGGCAGATACGAAGATGCGGAATCGCTTTACCTCGACTACCTGCGTTCTTACGATTGGGATGAGAGCATTGCCCGTTCGCTGGCCAGAACCTATGAGGCACTCGGTGAAAACGAGAGTGCCTGTGAACTCTACGGTGAGATAATGGGGGAATGTCGCAGCTGCGGCGTCAGAGTGGATCCTTTTATCAAGCAGCGGTATGCTGATCTGTGTTTTGACTCCGGGGATTACTCAACACGTGTTCTGGAGCTCTACCTTTCTCTTGTTCATGAAGACCCGGGCAACAAGCCTCACTATTATCGAAAGATCAGCAGGATTTACTCCTCCCTTGGTCATGAAGAGGAAGCAGAGCGGTACCGGGCCTTTGCAGATAACTCAGAGCTCCTCAAACCGGGTGCCGGTCCCGATCATTGATAATTGTACCTAGGGAACAAAACGCATTGATAATGAGTACGAAACAGGGTAAACAGAACCGGTGACATCGGTTTCTGCTGAACAGGGAGAAGATGTATGGTGATGTGCTACTGCTATATGGACAGCCCAATCGGAAGGCTTCTTGTGGCCGGCGACGAAGAAGGCCTCAGGCATATAGGCTTTCCAAGCGGAAAAAGCCCATTACAGCCCGGCTCCGCCTGGAAGGAAGACCGTAACGCGCTTGGCGAGGCCATCCGGCAATTGCATGCCTATTTCCAGGGAACGCTCAAGACATTCTCGCTCACGCTTGCGCCTCGGGGCACGCCTTTTCAGCTCAGCGTGCTCCGCGCGCTTCAGGAAATCCCCTACGGCCAAACGATTTCTTACGGGGAGCTGGCGCGGCGGATCGGCAGACCAAAAGCATCTCGTGCGGTCGGTGCGGCCAACGCCCGCAACCCATTGCCCATTGTTATCCCCTGTCATCGGGTCATCGGAAGCGATGGTAGCCTAACGGGGTTCGGTGGCGGACTGGAAGTCAAGAAAGCGTTGCTTGCGTTAGAGAGGAGATACCGGTAGCTCTTGCTAACTGTTAAGCAAAGAGAACACAAAAAAACCAAACAGTAATTCGATCAACTCAAGAGGAGGTTTGCCATGCTCACAAAAGACCAAAAAGAGGCGTCATTGAAGGCTGCGCTTGCGATTGCCAAGGAATATGCCGCGAGCGGCGGGGGAAATCAGTCTGTTAGCGTACTGGTGCGTAACCTTTATAATACGGTCAACAAGATCAAAGAGGAGATCGAGCAGGCAGAAGCACAAAAGCCGTCCCCTTCGGTAGCTACCCGGCAGCCAAGCGGAGCGCCAGTTAGGCAAGGGGGCGCCTAACCTGCATCCCTCTGCTTATCCAAGAATATGTTTGACGCACCGGATCGTCTCGTCGGATCGGTGAAGAAGTGGCTATCGAGAACCACGGGAGATCTTCATCAAGCTAAATCAGTATGGGTCTCGGGCAAGTGCGGGCCCGGCGGAAAACAAATCGCTCTGCCCTGTTGTGCAACCACGCCAGGAGGTAGTCGTGTCCGAGTGGAAGAAGACAGCGTGTGTACTTTGCGCGCAGAACTGCGGCCTTGAGGTGTTGGTTGAGGATAACCGGATGGTTAAGGTGCGCCCCGACAAAGACAATCCGCGCAGTCAAGGCTATGCATGCCGCAAGGGGCTCAACGTGGCCTTCCACCAGCACCATGCCCAGCGCTTAACCCATCCCCTTAAACGGGTGGGGGAGGGCTTCGAGAAGGTCTCGTGGGAGCAGGCCATCGGCGAGATTGCCGAAAGACTCCGCGGCATCGTGGACAAGTACGGGGCCCGTTCGTTTGCGTATATGGGTGGTGGGGGCCAGGCCTGTCACTTCGAGGCTGCCTTCGGGGTTCGTCTCTTAAGGGGGTTGGGCTCGCACTACCATTACAACGCCTTGGGGCAGGAGCTGACCGGCCATTTCTGGGCACAGGGTCGGGCCACGGGGCGTCAATATTTGTTTACCATGCCCGATCACCACAACACGGATATGCTCCTTGCAATAGGCTGGAACGGAATGATGAGCCACCAGATGCCGCAGGCACGCAGGTTCTTGAGCCGCATGTCCAAAGATCCCAAGCGGTTGCTGGTGGTCATAGATCCGCGGCGCTCTGAGACCGCCGCAATTGCAGACATACACCTGCCTATCCGCCCGGGTACTGACGCATTGTTAACGCGGGCCATGATTGCCATTGTGCTAACTGAGGGATGGCAGGACAACGACTATATCGATCGGCACGTTACCGGATTTGACGAGGTGGCGCCGTGGTTCACCGGCTTCGATGCTCGGGCCGCAGTAAAGGTTTGCCAGTTAGACTATGAGCGGGTTCGGGAGGTCTGTCATCTCTTTGCATCTCGAAGCTCCTCCATACACGCCGATCTGGGTACTCTGATGGGCCGGCACAGCACGGCCACCAGCTATCTGCAAGTAATCCTCCTAGCCCTATGCGGGCGCATAGGGGTGCCCGGAGGAAACATCATCCCCGGCCACCTCATGCCCTTGGGCTCGCATTCCGACGAGCGGGACCAACGTACCTGGCAAACAGTGGCAACGGGGTTTCCGGCAATCATGGGTGTATTTCCGCCTAACGTCATGCCCGAAGAGATCATGAGCGATCACCCGGAGCGGCTTCGGGCGGTGCTCTGCTCCCAGTCGAACCCGCTCCGCTCATACGCAGATAGCACCGCCTATGAAACGGCATTTAAACAGCTCGATCTCTTGGTTACGGTGGAACTAGCCATGACCGAAACCGCGGTGCTTTCACACTATGTGCTGCCTGCACAGTCGGGCTATGAATCGTGGGACAGCGCCTTCTTCGCGTGGACGTATCCGGAAGTCTTCTTTCAGATGCGTCGGCCTATCGTAAAACCTTCGGGCGAGCAGCTCGAGGTGAGCGAGATCATGGTTCGCCTGGCCGACCGCCTGGGCCTGATACCGGAAATCCCCGATTCCCTTTATGAGGCAGCAAAACAAGAAAGGCCGAAATTCGGAATGGAGCTGATGGCCCATGCGCAGTCCGAACCCAAGGCCCTGAAGAACCTGCCCTTCGTTGTGGCCAAGACCCTAGGCCGGACAATGGGCACAGTCAACCTGGCTGCCCTCTGGGGTATCCTTCAGACGGCTCCTAAGGCCTTCTACGAAAACGCCGCACGGGCGGGATTCAAACCCGGCCCCGGCATGGGCGAGGAGATCTTCCAGGCCATTCTCGATCACCCCGAAGGGATCTGGATCGGTCGCTGCGATCCGGAGAATAACCTGAGTTCCGTGCGCACAGAAGACGGCCTGATTAACGTGCACATCCCTGAGCTGGCTGACTGGGTCAAGAGCATTGATGCCGATTCCGAAACAAGCGCCCTTAAGGTGGACGAAAAGTATCCCTTTGTGCTCATGGCTGGCCGGCACATGGACATGAACGCCAATACGCTTATGCGCAACCCTGCCTGGAACAAGGATCGCCGGGCATGCACACTGGCTATGAGCCCAGTGGATGCCAACGCACTAGGCCTCACGGATGGCCGGATGGTGAGAATGAGCACCGAAGCAGGGTCGGTGGACATTGAGCTGGAAGTGACCGACTCGGCCAGACCAGGCCATGTCAGCATACCGCATGGGTTTGGTCTGGACTACGACGGCCAAGTTTACGGCGCAAATGTGAACCGCCTTACCAAGAATACCCACCGCGACAGGCTTGCGGGTACACCGCTACACCGGTACGTCCCATGCCGTGTAGACCCGGTGTAATGGTTTGAATGTTGGAAATCGGCAGACCCGGTTTCAGGGCAATAATCGGTTACCAAATTGGGATAGTCGATTATTACATAACACTGCAAAACATACTCAGTTGAAATAGGCAAGACCATGAAACCCTTCCTTTTGTTCCAAGGCTGGCGGGCTGGTTTTTTCAGCGACTTGTTTATAGGGGAGTCTTACCCCCTCCGCATTCCCCTCGACAAGCTCGGGGCTGCGGTTTCCCCCATACCCAAGTCGCGAAAAGAACAGCGCCCTCCCGCCAGTCTCTCCAGGAAGGATTTCATGGTCTCGCCGATCAGGAGAACTCATGTCATAATAGACATCCATATTTGTCGGGACAGCTTAGTTACGGAGCTAAAACACCAATCGCATTGTGATATTAGTGGTTTTAGGATCGTATCATGAGCCAAAAAGTGCTACACACTGATCAGACTCGTGTCCGTACGAACGGCTTTGAGATCGCCTATGACACCTATGGAGATCCTGGGGCCGCTCCCCTGCTGCTGATCACGGGCCTTGGGGGCCAGCTCATTAACTGGGATGAAGCGTTTTGCGTTCAGCTGGTCGCACGGGGCTACCGGGTTATCCGCTTTGACAACCGGGACGTGGGATTATCCACGAAATTCAGCGACGCAGGGGTTCCGGATATTAATCACCTGAACCTCGCACTCCAGCGAGGAGAAACAATCCAAACGCCGTATACCCTCCGCGACATGGCAGCTGATGCTCTGGGCCTACTCGACGCCTTGAAGATCGAGTCTGCCCATGTGCTGGGCTCCTCCATGGGCGGAAGAATTGCACAGTTGATGGCCATATACTACCCGCATCGTGTACGCACGCTCACCTCAATCATGTCTACTATGGGGGAACCGGGCTTTCCGCCTCCTAACCCGGAGGCCCTGTCCGTGTTGCTCGAACCCGCCCCGAGTGACCGGGAGGCCTACATCGAGTCTTCCGTGCTCAGTTCCCGGGTGACCGGTGGCTCCGGTTTTTCAATTGATGAGGCACGTGTACGAGAGCGTGCCGGACAGGCCTTTGATCGGAGCTTTAATCCCGATGGCGTCACCCGGCAATATGCAGCCCTGATGAGCGCTGGGAGCAGCAAGCACGACCTCAAATCCCTGACGGTCCCGACCTTGATCATTCACGGGAGCGAGGATCCTCTCATATCCGCGGAGGTTGCCGTTGATATGGCGAATACGATACCCGAGGCGACACTGCTGATCATACAAGGTATGGGTCATTCGGTAATGGACATCCCCCAGATCTGGCCTCAGATCTTGGATGCGTTTACCCGGCATGCGGCAGAGAGTTAGCACCGTTGACACCTGCGCTTATTCACTAGCATGCGAATCGAACTACAATAAGAGAGGGATTGCCATGAAAAGGATAGTCATTGCAGACGAGATATTTGATATGTTCCCCCAGTTCTACAGGGCGATAGTGGTGGTGAGGGATATCAACAACCAGAAATCAAACAAGAGACTCCGCAGGCTGCTCAAGGGCGAGATAGACCGACAGATGACCATTGATGAGTCTCAGGATCCAAGAATCCTGGCATGGGATGAAGCCCACCGCAGATTCGGTTCCGATCCCGAGCGATATCCACCCTCCATCACGTCTCTTCTGCGAAACATGAGACCGAACCAGGCGCTTCCCTTCATTAACTCCGCTGTCGCCTTGTTCAACTACATATCCTTGAAATATGTGCTGCCCTGCGGCGGAGACGACTTCTCTGTAGTCGAGGGCAATTTGGTGTTGGGGATCTCCGACGGAACGGGGCTCTTTGTCCCACTGGGAAGCGATATTAAGGAAACTCCTATCGCCGGTGAGGTCATCTACTACGATGATGCCACCAAGAATGTGATGTGTAGACGATGGAACTGGAGAAACGGCGAGATCACCAAAATAGAGGTCGATTCAAAGAATATAGTCCTAAACGTCGATTGCCTGCCGCCCATAACTCCCGAAACCGGAGATGAGGCGCGAGACGAATTGGCGGATTTGCTGAAACAGCATTGTGACGCCCATGTCGAAACCTCTTTCCTGAATTCGAGTACGAGGGAACTTGACCTTTCGTAAGGGCGCCACTGGTGATCAGATTATGCCATCGCCTACGTAATGAATTGGACTAATTCTAACACAACAACGGCAGGAATGGCTGTGGATCAACCAGAACCCAATTTGCACTATAAGTTTATGGCCCTGGGGTACAAATTCCGGGATTTTCTGTTGCCCCGCGTGCATGTCCTTAAAGAGGCAGGTATTAGGCCAGGATTTCACGTGCTGGATTACGGCTGTGGACCCGGAAGCTATATTGCTCCCCTCGCAAACCTGGTGGGGGAATCGGGAAAAATATACGCCCTTGATATCCATCCCCTTGCAATCCAGATGGTTCAGAAAATCGTTTTGAAGAAGGCGCTCGGAAACGTCGAAACGATCCATTCCGATTGTGCGACCGGTCTGGACGACAACCTGATCGATGTTGTTCTGCTGTACGATACATACCATGATCTTTCTGATTCAGAGAGCGTGCTGATAGAGTTGCATCGAGTCTTAAAGCCTGGGGGCCTTTTATCCTTCAGCGATCACCATATGAAGGAACGCGAGATTTTGTCAGGGATAACGGAAACGGGCTTGTTTAGACTGTCGGAAAAAGGCAAGAAGACCTACAGTTTCCTGAGGGCTTGAACAATCGTTAATGACACAATGTGCCAACGACGCCAAAGGAAATTTGCCTTTCAGAATGCATCCTCAGAGCATGGCACCGGGCAGGCGTCACCCTCAGTACATCAAGCCAGCATTCACCTCAAATACCGGTTTGCCGGTTTTCAGATATGCCCGTATATTATCAATGGTCTGCTCTATGTTTAATGTCGCCGCCTGGGCTGTAAACCCGGCCACATGCGGCGAAAGGACTACGTTGGGGAGATCATGAATCGGGTATTTCGATGGATTCCGCTTATCCCCGCCCTCTTTTGGGTATTCGTACCAGACATCGATTCCAGCGCCTTTCAAGATACCGTTCTTCAGCGCCCGATACAGGCCCTCCTCATCAACAATCCCGCCCCTGCCCAAATTAACGAGGAACTTCCCTTTAAGCCCTGCCAAGATCTCTGCGCTAAACATCCCCTTGGTCTGTGCGGTGAGAGGAAGACAGATGAATATGAGCTCGCCTTCTTGCAGGGCTTCGTCCAGATCATACGTGATTTGCTCGAAGTGTTCCAGCGCTTCGCTCACCGGCCTTTTCTTGAACCCAATCACCCTGCAGCCAAAGACATTGAGAAGTTTCGCGATTTGCTTGCCGATCTCGCCTGTGCCTAGTATCGAACAGGTCTTCCCCCGTATAGAATCCCAAGTATCCCGTATGCCTCTGTGAGCGGCAAAGCCGTGCCATCGGCACTCTTTGAGATCATTATGATAATCGATTACCTTTCCGTAAAATGCCAAGGCCATGGCAATGCCTCGCTCAGCAACATAGGGCGCATTTCCATGAGCGTTAGAGATTTTGACGCCCTGTTCCCTTACATAATCCAAGGGTAACCCATCGACCCCGGCAAAAGGAACGAATAAGATCTCCAATCCCTGCGCTCTCCGAATCAGTTCTAGGGAAATCCCCCCGGTTACCAGGGCATTGGCGCTTCCTAAAGCGGATTCCACTCCGTCGGGGTCGGTAACAAAATCAACGTGCTTGAATTCATGCCGCAATTCCTCAATCTTTTGAAGCCACAGCCGATTCAACCTGTTGTGAAACACGATCTTCATGTCAAATACCTCCAACAAGCCCGTCCTTGTGCAATTAGATACCCTTAAGCTTTTATACCCTTTTTGGTCGGCATCTTTCCAGCTGAAGTTGAGGCCTGGTTCACTCTTGTATGATAAGCGAAACAAGCGGCTGAAAGGGTGGATAGGCTGCCTGATGCCTTTTCCGTTTACCGCTATGAATTCTCAAATAAACTCAGGGGCCTTGTGGAGATAAGGCTCATAGAGTTGCGCTTTCCTTCCACAAACTGCAGGGCATTCAGGCACAGGCGAATAAAAAGTCATGGAAATTTCAACAGGAACTGATACTATGTAAGAGGTAAGAGAATAGAAGGGATTTTATCGTGAAGCGAAATCTTGTACGTTTGGTGACTGCAGGGTCTCTTGTCGCGATGCTCCTCTATGGGTGTGTGTTCCGTCCTGTGGAAAAACAGGATCAAATCATCCTTCCGGATACTGGCAGGCACAGCATTGCCGTTATGCCTTTCTTGAAAGGGATGCATGAGTCAAGCGTGGATGAGGCCATTGACAGGACCCTGGATTGCCCGTTAGCCGAGCTCTGCTTTGATACCCGAGATGTCAGGAGTGGTGCAGAGGAGAACTTAACCCGTTACATGCAGGCGGCTCTTGAAGACCGGTTGGGTGAACGCATGATTCCACTTGGAGAAACGCTCACTAGTTACGAAGGGCTTGCCAAGGATCAAACCGCGGATTCTCCCCGTTCTCTTGCCGTAAGATTGGGAAGGGAGCTGAAAGCGGATCATATTATTGCTGGAACCGTGTGGAGATACCGGGAAAGGACAGGAACAGCTCGGGCATCCACCGGCCCGGCATCCGTTGCGTTCGTGGTTTATATCATAAACGTTACCGATGGAAGACGCCTGTGGAAGGGGAGCCACTTCGAAACCCAGAAACCCCTTTCGCAGAGTATTTTCGAGGCCCGTACCTTTTTCAAGCGGGGAGTGCGGTGGCTTACAGTCGATGAGCTAGCCCGCTATGGGATTGATGAAATCGTCGAGCAGTTTCCGTATGGACCGTAATGTTTCCTGGGCATACCCGGTGACGCTCCGAGGCGGGTCGGGGCACCTCAGTGAATTACAGCCCCGTGCTTGAACAGGTACTAAGCGTCGCGTGACAGATATAGTCATCTGTTCATTCAACGGATTTGGAAGCAGGCATACTTGCCTCCAGCCCACAAAAACCCGTACAGGCAAATCCAGGCATTGCACAGAGGGTGAATGGGTGAGCCTTACCCGACACCGTGGGCCTGATGCGCCAATTTACTATCTGGCCTAAGGAGGAGAGGTAAGAACAGCAAAAAGCGCTCTGTGCTGCCGTTTAAATCAATCATTGCGGATGCCCTTGCACTGAACGAGCAACAGAACTATATTTCGCTACGATTGAGCGAATCTGCTTCTAGAAAGGAGTTTAGGCATGAAAAAAAACCTGATTATCCCGGACAAGTACCAAGCATTGCTCGGTCTCAAGGAAACAGAGCGGGCAATCCGTCTTATAAAGGAGTTCTTTCAGGTCAATCTAGCCTTTGAGCTGAACCTCATGCGTGTAACAGCGCCCCTTTTTGTAAGGGCAGGCACGGGCATAAATGACGATCTGAATGGGACGGAGCTTCCCGTCTCCTTCACAATAAAGGCTATGCAGGGTACGGCTGCTGAAATAGTCCAATCACTTGCTAAGTGGAAGCGAATGATGTTGGCTGATTACGGACTCAATCACGGCGAAGGCCTGTACACCGACATGAACGCAATTCGCCCGGATGAGATACTAGACAACATGCATTCCCTGTATGTCGATCAGTGGGATTGGGAAAGGGTAATATCATCGGAGGAAAGGAACCTCGAGTTCCTGAAAGCCATCGTCCGGAAGATATATGACGTTGTGCGGCGGACGGAAAAATATATCTGTTACCACTACAGCGAGATCCAGCCCATCCTTCCGCAAAAGATCGCTTTTGTGCACACCGAAGACCTGGAAGAGCGCTATACCGATTTAACTCCACGGGAAAGGGAAACCGAGATCTGCCGCGAACACGGTGCCGTTTTTCTCATCGGCATTGGCGGCAACCTGAAAAGCGGGGAGCCCCACGACGGTCGAGCCCCCGATTATGATGACTGGCTTACGCCCCTTCCCAACGGGCGCAAGGGGCTCAATGGCGACATTCTGGTCTATTATCCGATTCTGGATGCGGCCTATGAGCTCTCTTCTATGGGAATACGGGTAGATGCTGCCACCTTACTGAAACAATTGGAGATAAGGGGTGAGACGAAAAGAAAGGACCTCTTGTTTCACAGGCGCTTGTTGGACGGCCAATTACCCCTTTCCGTCGGAGGCGGCATCGGGCAGTCTCGGCTCTGCATGTTCTACCTCCGAAAGGCTCATATCGGCGAAATCCAGGCCGGTATCTGGCCCGATGATATGATAGCCGCGTGCCGCGAGAACAACATCTTCCTGCTATAGCCTCATTGTATTGACTGATAACGGGCAAGAGAATAAGCTTTTCGATTATTGCTTCTGCTCCGGGGCATAATGGTGAGCCTTGATCCAGGCTAGCGCTGCGCTTGTCAAACCCCTTTTTCGGCGGTGCATCAGCAGGGCGACTGCCATGGGATGGCTCATAAAAAACCGTGCGGGCATGCAGCGAAATATATTGACAGTTTAATATGCTGATATTATTATAGAATATATTATCGCTATGGAACGGAGAAGGTTGCGTCATCTACTTCGAAGTCCAATTCGGTGCCTCCGTCATTGAGTGACATCATATAACAGGAGAGGACAAAAACCATGCCCACGTGGCCCTATCGGTACCAGTTGAGCCTCCAAGATCGAACCCGCCGCTCTGTCTACGAGCTGCTCCGTGATCAAATGGACACCTACCTCGTTAACCATGCCCTCATCGAGTCTTACGAGAGCTTTCGGCGCATCGGTGAACCATACCCCTTTGTCACCAAACGGGAGCTAAAACCCCGGGCCCGCGTTGTGGAAGAAGAAAGCATCCTTCATAATCACTTTCTCCTGCTGTTTTGCGAGGGAACAATCCCCAGTCGCTATAAGAAGTATGTACGCTTCTTCGATACCAACAAGGTTACTAAGGAGGGAATAGCAGAGTTGGCCAATATCCAACTCCACAAAAGATACACAAAAAACCTACGCTATTTTGACAACCCCGGATTCGAACCCTTGGTCCTGGACCTCCTACCGGTCGACTATGCCCTTCTGATACAGAAGGATCCGTCAATCAAGAAGAAGAATCGCTATGCCATGACCCACTTTCGGGTGAAAATCGATTGGCCCATTGATGACGCAACGGAGGAGATGGCCCGTGAACTGCGTTATATCACCAAGGAGCTTTACGAGAATGGCGAGAAATATGCTCAGGGCCTGCACAACAAGCTCTTTGAGAACTATGGATTCCATTATGCCATTGGTGGCCGTAGAACCGCTGCGGTTGTGGCTGCTCAGTTTCTTAAGAAGCTGGATTTTATCTCCACCATCTATGTAGCCAGTTCCGAAGACCGCACCCTTACTCGCATCAGTGAACGGGGCGTGAGTAAATTCGTGCTGATTACCCTACCTCATGCCGAGATTTCCAGGCTTCTGGATGAAAACCGCATTGCCTTCGACACGTTTGTGAAGCGTTATCTCGTTGATCTGCGAGACGATTACGGGGTAGGTATCCTTCAGGTGGTCTACCGCAACACCGTCTTTTCAAAGCCCCCCGAAGACGGCAAGTTACGAAACCTCAAGCCCGATTATCAGTGGCTCACCGTAAGCGATCAGATCCTGATACCACTCCCCGGCAACACTGAAACGTATCCGCTCTCATACCGCACTGTCTATACGGCAGATTAGGGGAGTTTGCATCGGATCTCCCGCCAAGCTTTTAGGGCGCTAACGGTTTGTTAAATCCGTCGAAAACAGTTCTCTTTCTGGTCTTCCAGGCGATCTGGAATAGTTTGCATGCACCGGTTTTTCGGTTGAATGGAAGTTATTTTCGTTTCTTTGAATCAGAGCGCGGACTGTGCACCTGAGGATAGCGAGGACGATCCTTGTTGGAACTCTTTAACACCCTTGGCAAACGCATAGAAACATTTCAACCCGTGAGTAAGGATATGGTACGTATCTTTACGTGCGGCCCCTCCATGTATCAAAGATCCCACATCGGTAACTTTCGAACCTTTCTATTCGAAGACATCCTTGTTCGCTACCTTGAATACTCGGGATACCGAGTCACGAGAGGCATGAACTTCACCGATATCGAGGACAAGGCCATTCAGGAGGCGGCAAGAACAAAGACAAGCCTTGCTTCTCTCACCGAGGGAAATATCCGGTCGTTTATCCTTGAGATGGAGGCAATGAGAATGAAAATACCGGACTATATGCCGCGAGCGTCTCAATCGGTAAATTATGCCACAAACATCATAAAACGCCTCCTCGATCTCGGGGTTGCATACTGGCACAAGGGCAATGTCTACTTCGACCCCTTGAAATATCGCGGGTTTGGAGGGCTCTATGGCCTCGACATGACGCAATGGCCTGCTGAGAAGCGGCGGTTCCACAAAGACACGTATCAGGGGTTGAGATGGAACCGGGGAGATTTTATCCTTTGGCATGGATCCGAGGAAAAGGAAGAAATATCTTGGGATACCGAGATTGGTAGAGGTAGGCCGGCCTGGAACATACAGGATCCATCGATGATCATACAACACTTCGATGATACGCTCTCCATCTATTGCGGCGGAATCGACAACCTTTTCCGTCATCATGATTACTCCCGCGCAATTTTGGAGTCGATACGCCCTTATCCCATGGCCAAGTTTTGGCTCCACTGCCATCACTTATATGTAGACAGTCGGAAGATGTCCAAGAGCAAAGGCAATGTTTACTACATCGACACACTCCGGAAACAGAGTTACAAACTCGATGAAATACGGTTTTTTCTCATCTATGGTCACTATCGAAAAAGGCTCATTTTTTCCCGTAAGACAATGACTCGCGCGGTGGAAAAACTGAAAGGGCTCAAGAGAACGATCGCCGCAATCCAAAGGCAAGCAGACGATGGTGCGGATTTCGACAGCTCTGCCGCCAAAGAAACGAAAATGGCCTTCACCGATAAGATGGACAGCGATCTGGATGTAAAAGGAGCGATTGATAACCTGCAGTTATTCCTGTCTGCGATGGATGTGAAGCGCCTCAAACCCCGTGCTGCCTCAGGGGTCATACACGCCCTGAGAGACATCGATCAGGTCTTACGGGTGATTTTTTGACAGGGCTCTGTGGCAGGCTCGCCTGCCCAAAGAGGCTGGTGTCGAGATCGAGGCGATTGCCTCTGTTTATTAAGCGCGTTTTAGGTTGCCCTTTTCGGGCGCTTGTAGACAATATCCGGTGGCGCTCATGAATGCCGCGCCGCCCACCAGATGAGGATAACGGTAGCAACACCCAACACCATGTCAGGTATCCACATAGCCAAGACGGGATTAACCGTGCCAGTTTCGCCCAGGCTGTCTGCCGACGACAAAAGGATATAGTACACCGTAAACACGACCACGCTCAGGGCAATTCCCCATGATCGCGCCCGTGCCTTCACCATCAAACCCAGGGGAAGGCCGATAAGACCAAACAGCAAACAAGAAAGGGGGATTGAGAATTTCTTTTGCAGCTCAATGGATAGGATATTGTATTTGATCGTTCCCTTTTCAAGATCCCTGAGGCGATTTCTCAGCTCAGAGAGAGACATCTCCTTCTCGCCCTTCATGCGGGAGGAGAACCGCTTCATGATGTCTGCCAGCTCGATATTCAAGTCATAAGACTTAAATTGCAGCACCCTCGATGAATCCAATTCCTTGCTCACCATGAATATTGAACCATCTGTGAGATGCAAGCTTATTGACATCTGTTTTTGATCCGAACTGATCCTTCCCTGCTGTGCGATAATGGTATTTGAGAGGTCCGGGTCCCGCTCATCGAAAATATATATCCCCTCCATTGTCCGGTCCTGAGCCGATATGTGATTGGCGTAGAGCACGATATTGGGAATCGTCTCATTGAATACCCCCTGTTTGATTCCGATGCTTGTATTGGAACGGGCCACCTCAAAGAGAAGCTTTGCCAAAGAATGGTTGCCCGCCGGGAGCAGATAGATGGCTATAAGGGAGGCTATGATATAGATCCCAATCGAAAAGGTGATAACCGGGGGAAAGAGCTGATAGAGGCTGACCCCGGATGCCCTGAGCGCAGTGATCTCATTGTCTTCATTGAGTCTAGAAAAGGCAATGAGAGAGGCCAACAGGGTTGCCATCGGCAAGGTAAAAAAGAAGACATAGGGGAGTGTAAAGCCAGTTATGAGCAGTACCTGTGCCAGGGAGACTCCATGATTAACCATCCATTCGGTGAGCCTCAAGGTCCGTCCAGCAAGGATGAGAAAGGTGAATACAACCAGGCTGGTCGTAAAATTGGGAATCATTTCCTTAAAGACATAGACATCGAGTATCTTTTTCATACCACCCCTGATCGTCACCTGCCTCGGTCGCAAATTCCAGTTTATCCAATAAAACGATCAAGCTGGAGGCCGCAGCACCTCTTACACCACTTCAGGCCCGCCGGTGCTCGGAAAGATAAGGACCTGCAGAGAAGGTAAATGAAAACCGGTGCAATGTCAACGAAGGGTTTGCCAGCTCAACACTCAACCATAGCCGTCTTTTCGTAGTGTTTGCAGTCTTCCATAATAAGTGCTTATCTTTTTCTTGAGCAACGCGCTTTTTATGTACTAAAGTGTTTTTTTCAGATCACGTCGTTCCCGATGGGGAGGGGTGGTGAATGATACTGATTATCGATTTTGGCTCCCAATACAACCAGCTCATCGCCAGGAGAGTCAGAGAGCTGCATGTTTACTGCCAGATAGAGCCACCGAATATTGCGATCTCCAGGATCAGGTCTCTAGCGCCTGAGGGGATAATACTTTCCGGTGGCCCGGCGAGCATTTATGAAAAAGACAGCCCCAAGGTAGACTTACAGATCTTCGAGCTTGGCATCCCCGTGCTTGGCATATGTTACGGCATGCAGTACATGATCCACGCCTTGGGCGGCAAGGTGGAGAGCGCGGCAAAGCGAGAATATGGCCTCGCCGAGCTGAAAGTTTTGGACTCGAACAACCTCTTTTACGACATTAAGGACGTAACCCCATGCTGGATGAGCCACGGAGACTCCGCATCTCAACTGCCAGAGGGATTCAAGATAACTGCTTCTACAGAAAACACCGCTGCTGCAGCGGTCGAAAACCCGGAAGAAAAGCTTCACGGATTGCAGTTTCATCCTGAGGTGTCACACACACCCCAGGGCAAGAAGATGCTGAGCAATTTCCTGTTTAGGATTTGCTGCTGCAAGAAAACATGGACCATGAAATCCTTTATAGAAAAGCAGACATTCCAGATAAGAAGGGAGGTTGCGGGAAGGAAGGTTATCCTGGGGTTAAGCGGTGGTGTAGACTCCTCTGTGGCTGCCCTTCTATTGAACCGGGCCATTGGAAAACAATTGACGTGCATTTTTGTTGACAACGGTCTCTTGAGCACCGATGAGGGGAGCCGAGTCAAAGATCTGTTCAGAGATCAATTCAAGATTCGGGTAAGGTATATCACTGCCAGAAACCGGTTTCTCCAACCACTCAAGGGTATCACCGATCCTGAGCGGAAGCGGAAGATAATCGGTAGAGCCTTTATCAAGGTATTCGAGGAAGAGGCCGCTAAGATTAGGGGTGCTGATTTTCTGGCACAGGGCACCCTCTATCCAGACCTGATCGAGTCTCGATCCTCCTTTGGTGGGCCATCTGTGGTGATAAAATCTCACCATAATGTGGGTGGCCTCCCCAAGAGGATGCGTCTCAGGCTTATTGAGCCCCTCAAGCACCTGTTCAAGGATGAAGTCCGGTTGCTGGGAAAAGAGCTTGGTTTACCCGATGATGTCATATCCCGTCATCCATTTCCAGGGCCGGGGCTGGCGGTAAGAATTATCGGTGAGGTAACCCCGCAGCGGCTGTCGATCCTCCGTCAGGCAGATGATATTGTGATCGAAGAGATAAAGAAAAACAATCTTTACAAGAGGTTGTGGCAGTCCTTTGCAATCCTGCTGCCCCTCAAAAGCGTGAGGATCATGGGTGACAAGCGAACCTATGAGCACATCGTGGTCATCAGGGCAGTAACCAGCCTTGACGCCATGACCGCAGACTGGGCCAAGCTTCCCCATGACCTGCTGGTCAGAATCTCGAACAGGATCATCAATGAGGTAAAGGGCATCAACAGGGTAACCTATGATATCAGCTCAAAACCACCGAGCACCATCGAGTGGGAGTAAGGCATTCCGATGATCGCTATTGTCGATTACAAGGCCGGGAATCTCACGAGTGTTGCCAGGGCCCTCAACCATCTGGGGTTCACGTGCCGGATCACCTCTGCAACGCACACAATACAAAAGGCCGATAGGATTATCTTTCCGGGAGTCGGGTCTGCGGGCCAAGCCATGAAGGATTTAAGGAAAACTGGTCTAGACAAGGCGATCCGGGATTTCTATGAATCGGGCAAACCGTTTCTGGGAATCTGTCTGGGGGCGCAGATCATTCTGGAGCTGAGCGAAGAGAATCAAACTACCTGCCTTGGATTAATCCCGGGAAGGGTCGAGCGTTTTCCGGTGCCGTTACACTCCCCCACCGGTGAAACGCTCAAGGTGCCGCATATGGGCTGGAACCGGGTAGTCGTGAAAAGGCCTCACCCTCTCTTCCGTAACGTGGACTCTGAAAGCGAGTTTTATTTCGTGCATAGCTTCTTTCCAGCACCACGGGACCCCGATAC
>CP070752.1:382540-387843 GCA_020348625.1 Deltaproteobacteria bacterium
CCGCATAGGTTAACGAGAGACCGATCTGCTGTCCGTCACCGAGGAGCCTCCTGAAATTCGGAAGATCCTGTGGCGTGGAGATGATGAGTATTTGCCGAATGCCGGCAAGCATAAGAACGGAAAGAGGATAGTAGATCATCGGCTTGTCGCAGATGGGAAGGAGCTGTTTGCTCACCGATAGGGTGATGGGGTAAAGGCGAGACCCGGTTCCGCCGGCCAGAATGATACCCTTTGTAATCTTTTTAGCCATTCACTCGCCCCGGTAAAGTTCCCGATATCGACCCGTTTCAATGTCTTCCACCCACACCTGGTTATCCAGATACCACTCAATCGTTTTTGCTATGCCGTTCTCAAAGGTCATGGAAGGCTCCCAAAGGATCTCATCTCTTATCTTGGAGGCATCGATTGCGTATCTTCTGTCGTGCCCGAGCCTGTCGGGAACATATGCTATCAGTTTCGTTCTCGGCTTTTCATCAATCAACCCGAGCCTCTTATCCAAATAATCGCAGATCAAGGTAACCACTTCTATGTTCTGTTTTTCGCAGTTTCCTCCGATGTTATATTTTTCACCGAGTCGCCCGTTTTCTAATGTCGCCAGGATAGCTTCACAATGATCCTCAACGTAGAGCCAGTCCCTCACGTTTTTGCCGTCTCCGTATACGGGTAGAGTTCTTCCCTTGATGGCGTTGCTTATGGTGAGAGGAATTAGCTTTTCAGGGAATTGATATGGCCCGTAGTTGTTAGAACAGTTCGTGATGATCACCGGCAAGGAGTACGTTCTGTAATAGGCAACTGCCAGGTGATCAGAGGCAGCCTTACTGGCTGAATATGGGCTTGACGGGTCGTAGGGCGTGGCTTCTGAGAAAAGGCCGGTATCGCTGAGCGAACCATAAACCTCGTCGGTGGAGACATGGAGAAAGCGCTTCTTGTCGACATCTGTTGCAGCATCAAGCCAGAATTCCTTAGCCGCCTCAAGGAGCGTGAATGTTCCTAATATGTTCGTATGCAGGAAATCGGCAGGGTCAACGATACTCCTGTCTACGTGGGATTCAGCGGCAAAATTGACGACCCAATCAATGCCCGATTCCCTGAAGATATCCTCAACCAGCTTCTTGTCCCTGATGTCACCCTTTATAAAACGGTAACGGGACGGCGCATACTCTTGACGGATGTCAGCGAGATTTGCGGGATTTCCGGCGTAGGTGAGCTTATCCAGGTTTACAATTCGTGATTCACCGCGCTTTGCCAGAACATATCTAATAAAATTACTACCTATGAAACCGCATCCACCTGTTACAAGTATCGTTATCATCGATTGTGTCTAGGAGCCAGCCTCTATCGTTTTGTCGAAAATGGCAAATGCAGCGGTTACGGCCGGATTATCATCCGGTAGGGTGACGGTTGGATTGCCTCTCATATCATAGTCGTATAAGAGGTCGTCCTTGGGAATGGTGCCCGCAAGCTGCAGTCCCTGGCTTTCTATCGCCTCTTGGAGGCCGTCAGGTAACCCGTCCCGTACCTGGTTTATTACTAAATAGCGCTTTACTGCCCGTACCTTTAGGTCATCCACTAACCGATTAATACGTCCGGCCGCCTCAATCCCTCTCATCGAAGGATCGGACACAAGAATAAGGATATCGACATTATTGGTAGTCAAGCGGCTTATATGCTCCATTCCCGCTTCATTATCCATCACCATATAGGGATAATTATCTATGAGATTACCCAGATACATTGACAGCAAATTGTTGGCGGCACAGTAGCAGCCGGGACCCTCCGGCCTTCCCATGGCGATAAGGTCAAAGCCCTCTTCTTCAGTTATTGCCTCGGCCAGCTTCATCTCTATAAACATCTGCTTGGTCATTCCTTGTGCCACGATCCCCTCTTTCATTTCCTCTCGAGTTGTGCCCAAGGTAGCACCAAGAGGCACACCAAGGACCTCATTGAGGTTGGCGTTTGCATCAGCATCGACCGCCAATACCGGGGTCTTCCCCTTTTGCACCAGATATCTAATCAAAAAACCGGCAACCGTAGTCTTGCCTGTCCCCCCTTTACCGGCCATGGCGATTGTGTAGGGCACTGTTTTCTTACTCCTTCCCTGCTCCTGGAAAAGGCTCAACTGACATGGGCTTCATTGTAAACAATGAGCGAAACACTGTCAACGACGGAGATTGGCATGCCCAGCTTTATGATTTCAAATATTCTGGCCTTGACATTTTTTTCCAGTAGGGTAAGTTAGACAATCATTTCAGGATGTGTGTGCCCAAGGCATTGTCTGTGGGTGAGTTTGGGCGGATATGGTTTTTTGAAAATCAAGGGGATAGCATGACAAAAAGAGAAGAACAAATGAGAAACGTGGCCTTACTGGGACACAGCGGTTGTGGAAAGACATCGCTGGCAGAGGCCATTCTGTATAACACGAAGTCGGTAACTCGATTAGGCAGAGTAGATGATGGTACCTCGACTATGGATTTTGAACCGGAGGAGATTAAGAGGAAGGTGAGCCTCGGCACAGCCTTCCATCCCTTTAAATGGAAAAACAGGAGACTCAATCTCATTGACACGCCGGGGGAGAATGACTTTATTTCCGACGCAAAGATATGTCTGCAGGCGGCGGAAGGGGCCGTAGTTGTCGTGGACGCCGTGGACGGTGCGAAAGTGGGCACCGAAAAGGTCTGGGCCTTTGCCGATGACTACACCGTGCCTCGGCTGATTTTCATTAACAAGTTGGACAGAGAACGGGCCGATTTCTATAAGGTTTTGGAGGAGATAGAAAAAACTTTCTCCATAAATGTAACACCCGTATTTCTGCCGATTGGAGCAGAGGATGGTTTCACTGGCGTGGTCAGTCTTATTGAGTTGAAGGCCCACATGTACAGCAAAGACGGTACCGGATCCTCTAAGGACGGGGATATACCAGGTGCTATGTCAGAAGATGTGGAGAAGTGGCGGGAGAAGATGATGGAAAATATCGTTGAGGTCAACGATGATATTATGGAGAAATACCTCGACGGCCAGGAAATCACTCCCAAGGAGATAGAAGAGAGCTTTATTGAGGGCGTTAAGAGCGGGCTCGTTGTGCCTGTCATCCCAGGGTCAGCCCTCCTCAACATAGGCGTCAAAGAGCTTTTGACCATCATAGACCAGACGTTGCCCTTTACGAATGAAAGGGGTACGGTGAAAGGGCACAAGGTGAATAACGAAGAGGTGGTTGAATTTGAAGCCCTAGATGAGGCGCCTTTTTCAGCACTCGTTTTCAAGACCTTGGCAGATCCCTTCGCAGGAAGACTGAGCCTCTTTAAGGTCATGTCTGGAAAGGTGGATTCAGAGTCTACGGTTTTCAATGCTACCAAAGGGACAAAGGAAAAGCTGGGCCAATTGCTGCAGATTGAAGGCAAGAAGCAAACTCCTGTCAGCAGCGTTGGCGCAGGGGATATTGCGGCAGTGGCCAAGCTCAAGGAGACCGCCACTGGTGATACCTTTTGCAGGGAAGATAATCCCATTGTGTTTGATCCGGCCAAGCCCCTTTCGCCAACCATCTCCTTTGCGATAGAAGCCACTGAAAAGGAGAATGAGGACAAGGTCTTCTCTTCTCTGAGCAAACTGAAGGAGGAAGACCCCACCCTCAAGGTTGATAGAGATCAATCAACCTCTGAGATCATTCTGTCAGGCACGGGCCAGATTCACCTTGAGAATACCAGGGATAAACTAAAGAGAAAATTCGGGGTGGAGATCATACTGAAAACGCCGAAGGTTCCCTATCGGGAAACGATAAGAAGCGCGAGAGAAAAGATAATCTATCGCCATAAGAAACAGACGGGAGGGCGCGGCCAGTTTGCCGAGGTACATTTTGACATCTTCCCCCTCAAGAGAGGTGAGGGCTTTGTTTTTGAAGAGGCCCTGGTTGGCATGAACGTGCCGCGGGGTTTTGTGCCTGCTGTTGAGAAGGGAATAGTGGAGGCTATGAGGAGCGGCGTTTTGGCAGGGTATCCTGTTGTTGACTTGAAGATCCGTTTTTTTGACGGAAAGTCCCATGAGGTGGACTCTTCTGAAATGGCATTCAAGATCGCCGCCTCCATGTGCTTTAAGAAGGCAGTACAAGAGGCTACCCCTATCCTCCTGGAGCCGATAGTAAGCATGGAAATACGAGTACCGGAGGATGCCATGGGAGACGTGATCGGTGATATCAACGGTAGGAGGGGAAAGGTCCTCGGCATGGACAGCGATGGCAAGCACCAGATCATTAAGGCGGAGGTACCCCTTGCTGAGGTCCTGCGGTACTCCTTCGACCTGATATCAATGACCGGAGGCAGGGGCAGCTTTCAGATGGAGCACTCCCACTATGAGGAGATTCCAGCGCACTTGGCTGATAAGATAATAGCCGCCGCTAAGGGCGAGGCCGGTTAAAGGTTGCACATCGATGATTACGGCCGCGGTACTCACGATCAGCGATAAGGGAGCTGCGGGGCAGAGAGAGGATGAATCCGGTGCCCTTGTTGCGGATATGCTGGCAAAAGCCGGTTACGCAGTTGAGAAACGGGAAGTTGTGCCCGATGACGAGAAAAAGATTGCCAAGTGCCTCATTGATTGGGTTGACAGAGACGGTATCAGATTGATTGTGACAACGGGTGGCACAGGGGTTAGCCCCACTGACGTGACGCCAGAGGCAATGCTGAGGGTTATCGAGTTCCAGGTACCCGGTATAGCCGAGGCGATGAGGGCGGAGAGCATGAAAAAAACGCCTCATGCGATGCTCTCACGGGCAATGGCAGGCGTGAGAAAAACGAGCCTTATCATCAACTTGCCGGGAAGCCCTGCCGGTGCCCAGGAAAACCTAACAGCTGTCTTGCCGGCTTTGAGTCACGGGCTGGCAAAAATTGGCGGTGATCCAACCGAGTGCGCCCAGTAATGGAGAGATCTGGAAAAGCTTCACCTTCCCGGGTGGTCTCGTATACCCTTGACCGTTAACCGTTTCCAACCGCCCAACCGGAAACCCCTTATGCTCCCAAGTATCCTTTGACCTCTCCCTTTCCAATGGTAGCCTGCTTGGCTTTTAGACCGGTTCCGAAAACCTTCCGACTAACGCAGATTGGAGATTATCCTGCCTTTGCAACCCAGAAAGCGGCTCCTAAGAAACTCACTGGAGAAAAGAGCATGGAGATATCTTTTTTTGCTCTGCCCTCTCAACAAGGCCCCGTACAGGGCCGTTTCAAACCGACGCACCTCCCCATAAGCCTTAGCACTAAGGTAGCAGCCTGTGTGCGTCGTTTTGAAACGCCCACTCCTCTAAACGATGGGAGGAC
>CP070752.1:387943-391813 GCA_020348625.1 Deltaproteobacteria bacterium
CCGCATTCCCTTCGACAGGCTCAGGGCTGCGGTTTCCCCCACTGATAAATCACGAAAAGACGGCGCTCTCCCGCCAGTCACTCCAGAAAGGGTCCCGTGATTCCTTTCAAATAGCTAGAACAGGATGAAATTATACGGAATTTTGGGTTCGATGAGGCCCTACTAGTTATATAAACTGCCTACGATTCGAGAAACACCCGGTAGCCCTTGTAGGTCATGTAAAGGTCCCCCTTGTGAGCGATTTCAAAGGGGGAGTGCATGGACAATACGGGCGGACCGCAGTCGATGACCTGCATACCGTAGAGGGCAAGGAATTTTGCCACGGTGCCGCCGCCACCCTCGTCTACCTTTCCGAGTTCCCCTGTCTGCCATACTACCTTCTTTTTGTTGAACAGGGCCCTGAGCCAGCCTATGTATTCGGCATTTGCATCGTTGGCGCCGTACTTTCCCCCTGACCCCGTGAACTTGGTAAGACATACCCCATAGCCAAGGCGTGCGGCGTTGCGTTTTTCGTGGACATCCTGATAATCCGGGTCAAGGGCGCCGTTGACGTCTCCTGAAAGGGCCCGCGAGTTCATGAGGACCTTATGGATATTATGGTAGAGTGGTTCTTGGCCATGGGCTACCATGAGGTCTGCCAAAACACTCTCCAGAAACCTTGATTTCGCCCCTGTAGCCCCATCGCTGCCGATCTCTTCTTTATCGACAAACAGCACGAGAGCCGTCTTTTGTGGATTTTTTGTATCAAGGATGGCCTTTAAGCTGGAAAAGGCGCAGGAGCGGTCGTCGTGGCCATAGGCTCCGGTAAGCCCTCTGTCCCAACCGATATCTCGTGCAGGTCCGGCTGGAACAACCTCAAGCTCCGCGCTGATGAAATCCTCCTCGATGAGGCCGTATTTTTCGCTCAGGAGGTTGAGGATGGCCAGCTTGAACCTCTCTTTTGTTTCCGCAACTCCAAAGGGAAGGGAACCTACCATGAGGTTGAGCTTTTCACCAACGAAGGCCTCCGACACCTTCTTGTCGGTTTGTACCTTTCTTGCCAAGTGAGGGAGTAGGTCTGCGACGGTAAAGACGGGGTCTGAGGTCTCCTCGCCCACAACAATATCCAGAGAAGTGCCGTCGGCGCGTATTATTCTCCCGTGGATTGCGAGGGGCCTAGTGAGCCACTGGAATTTCTTGAGGCCTCCGTAATAGTGGGTCTTCATAAAGGCCAGATCAATTTCCTCATAAAGGGGGTTTTGCTTAAGGTCGAGCCGCGGAGAATCAAGATGGCTTACGATCAGGTTAATGCCTTCGCTGAGCGGTTTTTTGCCGGATATCGAAAGCGCGATGGATTTCTCCTGAAAGGAGCGCATGAGTCTAATCGGAGGTGTGCGTGGGGTATCGAGGGAGAAACCGTGTTTCAACGCTGTTTCCCTGATCGCCATAACGGATTCTCTTTCTGTTTTTGCCGTATTCAGAAAGAGCTGATACTCTTGATCAAATGAAAAGACCTTGTCCTTTTCCCTTACACCAATTGCATCCCAAACGAGTTTGGGTTGAGCAGTAAGTCTTTTACTGATTCTTTCTATTTCCTTTTTGTCCATTCATTTCTCCAGATGTGTTTAACTCGCCGATTATTTGGTCGATGTTGTGGATCTTTTCCCTGAGGCAGAAATCACGAAGACCATCGACAATCTCGATTGCTGCCCTTGGATTAACAAAGCTTGCGGTGCCTACCTGAACGGCGCGCGCTCCCACAATGAGAAACTCGAGGGCATCCTTATAGTCTGCAATGCCTCCAAGGCCGATGACCGGGATATTCACCGCTTGGACAACCTTATGGACGAGATACAATGCCATTGGTCGTATTGCGGGGCCGGATAGACCTCCCACAACATTTGCCAGTTTTGGCCGTCTGGTAGCTACGTCCACCGCCATACCGAGAAATGTGTTGATCGCCGATATGGCCGTTGCCCCGGCCGCTTCCACCGCCCTGGCTATGGTGGTTATATCGGTTACATTGGGTGTTAGTTTCACGATAACCGGTTTCGTGGTATTGCGAACCACCTCATGTGTTACTGCGGCGGCGGTTTCGGGATCGGTGCCGAAGACCATGCCTCCTCTCTCCACATTGGGGCACGATATGTTGATTTCAACGGCGTGGATCCCTTTGACGGCCTCTATTCTTCTGGAAAGCTCGGCATAATCCTTGAGATTGTGCCCGTATATGTTGGTGATGATGGGGATGCCGAGTGCATCGAGTAAGGGAAGTTTTTCCGCTATAAATGCCTCAATGCCGATGTTAGCGAGGCCGATCGCATTGAGCATGCCGCATGGTGTCTCAACAATTCTGGGAGGCGGGTTCCCCGGCATAGGTTCCAGGGATAGGCCCTTGACAATTATGGCCCCTAACAGAGAGGGGTCAAAAAAGGGTGTCAACTCAGTTCCATAGCCGAAGGTTCCGGAGGCTGTAATAACCGGGTTCTTGAGTTTCAAGCCACCTATATCAACGGATAGGTCAGGTGAAACGGCCATTATAAGGTCTCCCAATCAATCGTCTCCGCCGGAAACACGGGGCCATCCTGGCACACATAATGGTACACCTTTGCCAGGTTGGGGGATGCCTTTACAGCACAGCCCAGGCATATCCCCAGACCACAAGCCATATATCCTTCAAGGGATACGGAACACCTGAGATGAGACGTGGCGGCCTGCTGAGCAACTTTCTTGAGCATCGGAGTCGGACCGCAGGCATAGATTATGGGTTTCGCGGTCATCCCATGACTCAGGTGTTGGTCAAGGAGATCAGTGACGAGTCCTTTGCTCCCCTGCGAGCCGTCTTCCGTTGCGAGAAAGAGGTGAACCCCCAGAGCCTTCAACTCGTCGGGACAAACAACCTCCTCAGATGTGGAAAAGCCCAGCAGCACAACAGTAGTTGGCCCTTGGTTCCCTTGTAATGCCTGCGCAAGGAAGTAAAGGGGGGCAATACCCATCCCGCCGACTACCAGCACTGCCTCTTCGCCCGGGGCCGGAAGCGGAAAGCTATTCCCCAACGGACCGATGGCTGATATTGAATCTCCTTGTCTCAGAGTCGAGAGAAGTGATGTGCCTGTCCCGACAATCCGGTAGAGCACCTGCACCCTATGCTCATCCAGAATTCCATGTATCGAGAAGGGCCTTCGTAACAGGGGGTCTTTTGTTCTTCTCCCAAGATGGATCATCAGGAACTGCCCGGGCTTGGAAAGCGAGGCTAAGGGAGCCGAGCGAAATTCCATACGCCATATGTCTTTTCCTATTTGCTCATTACGATCGAGGGATAGTGTTTCTTCCACCATATTTTCCGCCTAGCAAATGGCCCAAGAAGAGCGAGCTGAATTCATGCCTTGGCACTACATTAAGCCATAGCCGATTGAAAACAGCCATTACTTCCGTCAGTGCATGAACCATTCCGTACTATAGCACACGAAAACCCTCCTGAACGATACTCGCTTGTTATGAAATAACGGCTCTGGGTTGAAATGCTACGGCGCAGGAGCAGGCATGGCGTTCGAGCAGTATACTTGTACATGATGACGTGTTGCCTAATAGGCAAAAGGCAAGGGCTGAGTGCGGGTGGCTCAAGATAAGTGAAGTCCTTGGCCGTGCATCCCCCTTTGAACAGAAAAAGGAATAACCTTTCAATAGAAAAAGGTATGAGGGCCAGATCGCTTCGTAATGCAGATTGAATTATTTACCGCTGCTTCCTCCCGGACCTGACGGAGTTCATAATCATCTGTCAAACGAGGTCCGACCTCCTCTCCTACTGAATGAATTAAACCCCTTTCGTGTTTCGCAGAAAGGATTTTCGACCCCGCATGAGCGGATTTCGGGTTACAGGGCACCGCTAGC
>CP070752.1:391913-396021 GCA_020348625.1 Deltaproteobacteria bacterium
AGGGTGACTTGCCGCAGTTGATTATTGATAACATAGCGATCTACGTCTACGTTGCTAAAATCGTAATAAAGCCTTATGGCCTGGATCTGTCTGTAGGTTTGGAGCAGAGGGCGTTCATCCCAGATTCGTATATTCTGAATCGTGACATCATTCCTTCTAACATCTTCCATGGTCAGTTTATCGCTAACCGGAAAAGCTACTTCCTTTATCTGATCCAAGTTATAAGCCTTACGGGTGTTTTCAATGTTATAACCTATATACCGGCTTTCTCTGGCCAGTTCATTGGGCTTAACCACAAACTTTTGCACCATGGCAGGTACAATAGCTGCAAACAGCACTACGGCCCCCAACCATATTCCCCCGCTCACCAAAACCAACCGTGTCCTGGGTTTGAAGGCATTCATAAAGAAAACAACGGCCAGTCCCACCGAGAACAGAATCAAAATCCGATAAGCCCATATTTTAATGTGTACATCGCTATAGCTGGCACCGAATGCAGGGCCCTGAGTAGAATAAAGGAGTCTGTAGACCTTAAGATGAAAACCCCAGGCAAGGAGGAGAACAATTATTCCGCCTAAGAAAATGAGATGTTTTTTGGCCTGCGGCCCAAAGGTAACCTTAGGAAGCGAGGGTGGGGCTCCGGTCCCCGGTGTGAAATCGCCTATCACCTCAAGCCCGCCCTTTTTCAGGTACCAGCCCAAGGCAAGAACGCCTCCCAAAATCAAAAAGACTATGAGCCTATTCTGAATAAAAAGGTAAAGGGGAAGTGAAAAAACGTAATAGCCGATATCACGGTCAAAAATGGGGTCAGTGCTGCCAAACGGTTCCTGATGCAGAAACCGCAGGGCCATGGGCCACTGATCGGCGTCTTTTGATGCGATGATAAAACTCACCAGCAAGATCAAACCTATCAAGAAGGCGCTTGATGCCTTGCCGGAGAGGCCAAGCTGAGAGAGAATGCCTCCCTCTGTGCTGAAGCTCATGCTCGGGTCACGGCCAGGATTCAGACGTCTGGCTGCGTAAAGATTACCAAACAGGATCAGAAGAAAGGCCAGCCAGACTGCTAGACCAAACCCGATCTTGCTCAGAAGCATGGTCCAAAAAACAGAGAAAAAGCCTAAATTAGCGAACCAGAGCCAGTCAGGATAAATGGCCGCCACTATCCATAACACGATAATGATCAAAAGAATTAAAAGCCCAAACACGATCAGTAGTTTCTTGCTCATTCTCTACTCCCCGATGAGGTAAACGTATTGGAATTCCTAGAATTCATATATTCAACCACTTGGATTCTCAAATACCTTTGATTTATATGGCTACACTTGTAGCTGTATGGGCAAAGGAGTTTGCCGAAGAACCTGACTCGGTATCGAGACCGAGTGAATGTCCAAGGCCAAGGATTTGGCTATTTTGGCATTTTTCGCTACCAGAAACAAGTAGTAATCCCTGCAATCTTCGACCAAAATTCATGTCTACACAAACAATTGGATAATAGGCGCTCAATTCCCTAACCGCAAGTGATTTTCTTGAGCCGCTTCATTGCTTGACGGTTTTTTCTTTCTAACCCGGGAGGTATGGGCAATTGAGTTGTTGTTTGGAAATGCCAGAAAACCTTTGTTCTTGCACGGTATTTGCATTAAAATATATGAGTGTTTCGATTCGCAAGCCACGGAAAGTTTTTTCAAATCTTCCAAATGTAGGTATTGCTATCATGAATGAAGCTGATTTAGATCCTCGTTTGCCTCGCATTCAAAATGCCGACCTTGAGGACAAGGTGGTACTCGTGCGAGTTGATCATAATGTGGTCAAAAATGGTGAAATCCGTGACCCGTACCGTATCGATGCAACCTTCGGAACTCTTTACAACATCGTGGAGCGAGGAGGTCGGCTCATTCTTATGACTCACGTGGGCAGGACCCGCGATAAGAAAACAGGGCACATTACCACCGGGGACGATACCTCGGTCCAGCCGGTTGTCGATTACCTCGAACGCAAACTGCATACCACCTTTGCCGTTCCCCAATTCCCAATTCACCCTGAGTGGGGCCTCAGGGCGATCGATACCTCCATTAACTTGCTCATCAGGGACCTCCGGGCACACCGGATCGGGGGCATTTACCTGCCCAACACGAGGTGGTTCGAAGGTGAAGAAGCGACCGGTGAGAAAAGGGAACGCTTCGCTGTGCAGCTTGCCGGGCTTGCCGATGTTTTTGTGAATGACGCCTTTGGTTCGTGGCAGGCGCACGTGTCAACCGTTGACATTGCGGCACATTTGCCGAGCTTTGCCGGATTCCTGCTCCAAAAGGAACTCATCAACCTGAAGCGCGTACTGGAACCCGAACGCCCCTTTGTTGCGGTGGTAGCCGGAGCTAAATATGACACCAAGATCGGACCCCTCTACCAGATCTACAAGAAGGTCGATCGCCTGATCCTCGGTGGCGTTATCTACAACACCTTTTTGTGTGCCAAACACGATGTTCATATACGTGGCGTGGGTTCTACCGATATTCTGGCGGCCAAGGATCTGGTGAAACTGGATGAAAAGGTCAAAAAGGTGGTCGAGTTACCATATCTCGTCGAGTCAGACACCATTGAAGGGCGGGTTGAGGGCAAGTACCGCACCCTTGGCATAAAGGATTTCAAAAAAGGAGCCTCATATGGTTATTTCCTTGATGTACCTCCCGAATCATTCGACGCCCCGGGCGTGGCTGATGTAATCGGATCGGCCAAAACTATCTTCGTGAATGCGGTAATGGGCCTTACGCCCCACTTCTATGAGGGATCGGAAAAACTAGACCGCACCATCGACCAGAACCGGCAGGCCCAGAAGTTTTACGGCGGCGGAGATACCCTTCAGGAGTTCAAAAACCTGAGTCCCGGCTTATACCTGGCTGCCATGGAGAATGCCCAGTATTACTTTTTTACAGGGGGCGGAACCGTGCTCAAGGCAATAGAGGAGGGTACGCCATACGGTCTTGAGCCCGTCAAGGCTCTGTTGGAAAATGGGGGCAGGGTGCCCTCTGCATGACGCGAGTAAGGAACTGGAGAAAGAGATCCTTGAATGTGAGCAGTGAACCACTGGCTTTTCTCCGATTAGAAACATGTTGTGGATATCTCCCCTATAGAGTTTCGAAAGATATTTCACGGTAAAACACTATATCTTGTGTTTGCTTTTCCTTTGACACACAATCCCTTTTGGTTTATAGTATTTGAGTGAAAAACCAAAGCTTCACCATTCTTGACTGTTCGAGGTTGGTTACATCACCTTCTATCCTCACACAAGGGTAAAGGCATGAAAGATGAAAATAAGAGAAAAGCACAACTCATTCGCGAGCTCGTCGCCCTCCGTCGACGGATTGCCGAGTTAGAAGCCTCAGAATCCGAGGAGAATCAGGTAGAAAAGGTGTGGCGCGAAAAGGAAGGGCGCTGTCGAAACCTCTTTGAGCAGTCCAGAGATGCGCTCTACATGACAACCCAGGAAGGAGACCATATCGAGGTCAACCAGTCTTTCTTGGATCTCTTTGGTTACACGAGAGAGGAATTAAGGTACCTCAAGGCACACGAACTCTATGTTAATCCCACCGATCGTAGCAGATTTCAGCAGAAGATCGAGAAGAGTGGTTCTGTCAGTGATTTTGAAGTGAAACTGCGAAAGAAAGATGGCAAAGAGATGGACTGCATACTTACTGCAGCTGTATGGAAGGCCGGTAAAGGAAGCATTCTCGGGTACCAGGGCATCATACGCGATATCAGCAGCCACAAGGCCCTCTTGGAAAAGTTGCGGAAATATGAGTTCATCGTGAATACCTCCAAACAATTCATGACCCTTATCAACAGGGACTACATCTATGAGGCCGTAAATGAGGCCTATTGTCTTGCGCACGGTAAATCGCCGGATGAGATCATCGGTACAACCGTGGCAGACGTCTGGGGGAAGGGGAAATTCAAGAGGATATTAAAGCCCTATCTAGACAAATGCTTTGCGGGAAGCGAGGTACATCACCAGAAATGGTTCGAGTTTGCCGCCAGAGAACGGAAGTTTTATGACGTGACCTATTACCCTTATTGCGGTAGGGACTCAGAGATAACTCATGCCGTAGTCATAACT
>CP070752.1:396121-400070 GCA_020348625.1 Deltaproteobacteria bacterium
ACCATGAGCGCCTCTTCCCCGATTTCCATGATATTCATGATTGCCTTAGACTGCGCTGCAGTCAGCTTGCCTTGGTTGGCCGGTATAGCCAGCACGTGTTTGCGAGCCTTTTCAGGGAACGATCCGACAATGTGTTCGAATTGCCGCCACTGATCAGAAGTGGTCATTTCAATTCCTCGACACCCTCTTTGGAGACCCTTGCATAGAAAAGCCTGGGCGCATCCAGTTGAAAAGGCCCGAGGGTATATGCATTAAGAAGCCGCGCTTTTGCCGTGTTAATTTTGTCCTTATCGCCATCCGAATAAAGAACGGCGATGGATTCACCCTTCTCAACCGCATCGCCGACCTTTTTGTTGAGATAGATCCCTATGGAACGGTCGATTAGTTCGCCCTTTGTTTTTCCCCCGGCACCCAGTATCTTTGAGGCCACCCCTACGTCCAGCGAATTTATTTCTTCCACATACCCAGAACCCGCAGATTCGACTTCGATCTTGACCCGAGGCTGAGGTAGCAGGCCGGGATTCTCTATGACCTCCCTATTGCCCCCTTGGGCTTCGATCAGCTCACCCAGTTTTTCGAGACCTCTTTTTGTGTCTATATTATGCTCTATGAGATTGATCCCTTCATCCCTGGAAGATACCACGCCGGAAATAAGAAGCATGTTGGCCCCCAGTTCGGCCACGAGATCAACGAGATCCGCTGGTCCTTTTCCATTCAGCGTATCAATGGCTTCTTGCACTTCTATGGCATTACCGATTGCCTTTCCCAAGGGTTGCTCCATGCCTGTAATCAAGCCTACAACCTTTTTTCCGGCGCTCTCCCCTATATCCACCATAGTCCTGGCGAGCTTTAGAGCATCCTCATACTGCTGTGTAAATGCTCCTACTCCGGTCTTTATGTCCAGGACGATCCCGTCCGAGCCTCCGGCCAGTTTCTTGCTCATAATGGAGCTTGCGATAAGGGGTATGGAGTCAACAGTGGCTGTTTCATTTCTTAAGGCATACAACTGCTTATCGGCATGGGCCAGAGTTGCTGTTTGGGCGATTAGACCGACGTGGACACGATTAACGATTTCAACAAATCTCTCCTCCGGCATATCGACACTCATACCCGGGATTGAAAGCAGCTTATCCACCGTACCTCCCGTATGTCCAAGCTCCCTGCCCGTCATCTTGGCCACAATGCCCCCGCTGGCCGCTACAAGAGGGGCCAGTACGAGCGTGGTAGTATCGCCCACGCCTCCCGTTGAATGCTTGTCAACCTTGAAACCCTTTATTCCCGATAAATCCACTTTAACACCAGATTGAAGCATGGCCATAGTAAGGTCAACGCACTCCCTGGGGCTCATCCCCTTAAAATAGATGGCCATTAAAAACGCTGCCATCTGGTAGTCGGGAATGTCACCGTTGACAAATCCGTTGATCATATGGCCTATGTCATCTTGAGAGAGTTCGATGCCGTCCCTCTTTTTCTTGATCAACTCATATGCTCTTATCAATATTGTCGCCTCTGATTTCTTGTTGCCTTTTTAGAGCGTGGTCATGTCGAATTACGCTTTTCCCAGACGCTCAACAATTCCGCGAACAAGCCCTTTGAATTTATCTGCAGCTTTTCGCGTTGCCTCAATAACCTCTGTGTGTGTCAGCGGTCTTCCGGTTATGCCGGCGGCCATGTTGGTTACCATGGATAGCCCCAGCACCTTCATGCCAAGCTTGTTTGCCATGATAACTTCCGGTATCGTCGACATTCCCACAAGGTCAGCGCCCATGATTCGCATCATTCTAATCTCGGCAGGGCTCTCAAAAGATGGACCGCTCAATACCAGATAAACCCCCTCATCAAGTTTTAAACCCAGCTCACCGGCCACATCATGCGCTACCGCCCGCAACTCATGGCTGTATGCCTCTGTCATGTCAATAAAATGAGTTGTTCCTCTGAGTGGATTGTCGCCCATCAGGTTTATGTGATCGGCGATGATAACGATGTCTCCGGGCGAATAAGTCTCGTTTACCGCCCCGGCGGCATTCGTAATGATGACCGTTTCTACGCCGAGCCCTGACATGACCCTTACCGGAAAACAAACCTCCTCCATGGTGTAACCCTCGTAATAGTGAATCCTTCCGGAAAAGGCCAAAACACTTACCCCGGCAAGACTGCCCGCCACCACTTCCCCCTTGTGGCCCTCCACCGCAGGTATGGGGAAATTTGGAATATCCCCATACCTGATTGAAGCAGGATTCTCGAATTCCTCGACCAGCTTTCCAAGGCCGCTCCCCAAAATTACGCCAATTTTGGGATCCACATGCATATTCTTCTTTATCGTTTCAACTGCTGCGTCAGTGTCTCTTTTCATCGATTACCTCCCCCTTGAAGCTCCTGCCATACTTCAATGGTTCCGCTCCGAGCATGTCGGCAATGGTCTGACCGCAATCGGCAAACGTTTCCCTTGTTCCCAGATCTATATCCCTTCTTAGCGGCTCCCCACATACAAGCAACGGGACATACTCTCTTGTATGATCCGTATGTGCCCCGTAAGCTGGATCGCACCCGTGATCGGCCGTGATGATCAACACGCCGACTTGCGAGAGCGCGTCCATGATCTCCGGAATGCGGCGATCAAACTCCTCTAAGGCCATGGCATAGCCTTGGACGTTTCTGCGATGTCCATATACCATATCGAAGTCCACGAGGTTTACGAAGATCAATCCGGTCTGGTTTTCATATTTCCTCATCAGCCCTATGATCTTATCCACTCCGTCTCTGTTATTGCTCGTATGAATCTCTTCAGTCAGCCCCCTATGAGCGAATATTTCTCCAATCTTGCCAACACCGGCCACAAAGCATCCCCGTTTCTTTAATCTATCAAGCAATGTCTCTTCAGGCGGGGCGAGAGAGAAATCCCTGCGAGCGGCATCGTCTCTTTCGAATCTGCCCGGTTCCCCCTTGAAAGGCCTCGCTATGACCCTCACAACAGCGTGCTTACCGCTCAGCATGTTTCTCGCGATCCTGCAATAACCGTAAAGTGTTTCCAGGGGCATGATGTCTTCGTGTGCGGCCAGTTGGAAGACGGAATCCGCGGACGTATACACAATGGGATAGCCCGTTTCTAGATGACGTTCCCCGAGCTCTTTCAGTATCTCGGTGCCGGAGCGGGGGTAGTTCCCTAGCGTTTTCGTGCCGATCTTTTTTTCGAATTCTTCGATGATATCCGGAGGAAATCCCCTAGGGTAGGTTGGAAAGGGAACATCCAGCACGACTCCGGCTATTTCCCAGTGCCCCGTCGTTGTATCCTTGTTAGGAGACCGTTCTCCCATCTTACCGTAACAACCCCTCATTTCTCCGCCACGGCACCCGATATCCACAATTTTGCCCATACCGAGTGAACAGAGGTTCGGTATGTCCAGGCCTCCCCTTGCCTGGTAAATATGCAAGAGCGTGTTTACCCCATCGTCGTTAAACCGGCGGGCATCCGGCAAATGGCCCACTCCGACGCTATCCAGCACTATCAAAACGACCCGTTCAATCATCGATAAAGAAGATCCAGGATTTCTTTTTTCCTAGGGAAATGTTGAGTTGCTCAGTCGACCGAACACTGCACACCCAAAGCCCCTGCCAGGGCTCTGTTATTCTATTTGGTAAGCAGTTGGCTCAGCATGACATTCTGCTCATTAAGTTTTTTCAAAAATTCGAAACTCGAAGCACGAAACTCGAAACAAATACGAATGTCCAAAATCCAAAAGTCAAAATAAAACATATTATCTAGCTTCCACATAGATATGACGCAAGCACGGGTAACGTTTAGATCACTTCACCTGCCTGCAATGTGTTTCTGCTATTCCAATGAACAACCACCAGGTATTATTTGTGTAACGACTATGTTCCTTGTACCTTTGATAATGCATGGCAGGCGGGTATTCGAATTTAGATATTGTTTCGGATTTCGGTATTC
>CP070752.1:400170-402757 GCA_020348625.1 Deltaproteobacteria bacterium
CCCTATTGCGGTATTCCGTCAAGCCGCCGGTCACGGAAAAACGCACCTTGGGGGGGATTATGAGGCGTATCGGATCTCCGCCACCCTTGTCCCCCTTATGGACACGGTGGAAAAGGCCCAATTTCCCACCGCTGCAAAAAGGGCGCTATCCGAGCAATTTAGAAATCCGTTCTCTGAAGGCCTTTATAGGGCGGGAAAATACGATGATAGCATAGAAAACGGGCTGAAGATCAGGTCATTTCATTCCACGCTGGATGAGATCAAGGGGATTGCAGGGGAAATAAAGAGGGTTGCACACCAGGAGAAAATACAGGATCTCAGCGAGATACGGGTTCTCTTCCCGGATCTTGGCGAATACACATCCCTCATCTATGAGGTATTTCCGGAAGACGGGATCCCCTTTAACATTACCCGGGGGTTACCCCTTTCTGCATCACCGCTGTCAAGGATCTTTCAGTTGCTCATCGACATTCCCCTCAACGATTATAGAACGGAAGACCTACACGCATTTTTCGCCTCCGCCCTGGTTGACCCGATCCCTGGGGATCAGAGTGAACGTGAGCGGGTGGAATGGCTTACGCTTCTATACGAAAGGGGGGCATGCTTCGCCGGAGAGGGAAAGGATGACCTTGGTGAAATCCTTGAGTTACAATCAGCGAACAAGGCGGGGGATCTGCTGGATATTGCCTTTTTAGACAAGGTGGCCCGGCAGTGCGGCATCAGAGGGGGTGAGCCCCTCACGGAATACATACCTCGGGCACGGGACTACTTCTCTTTCCTTTATGAGAAATCGCGCGACGGAAAGGGGCACAAGGGCATTCTTGACGAGTACTATGCCATTGTCCGCCAGTTATTCGGATTGAAGAAGAACATCGAGCCCTTCAGGGACTTGCGGGCAAAAAAGAGCCCAAAGGAGGCGGTGCAAGCCCTTTTCTATCTGCTCGATATGTTCGGCGTTCAAAAGAACGTGCTCTCATTACTCAAAGGAGGAAACGGCACTGACCTCGAGGCCAGGGAGAGAATTATCAGAAGGGATATGAGGGCCTTCAATACACTAAAGGATCTCTTGGTGAGGACGGCCCGCGATCTGGAAAAAGCGGAATCCTATCTGCCCTTCAGCAAAGATGCACCCCTATTAGAGCGATTTAAAAAGGGGTTTAACACGCTCCTGAGTCGCACCAGGATCACTGAGGATTACTGCAAAGGGGCTGTTGATATCTCCGAATGGACGGATATGGTGGGATGTTCATTCGATTATGTGTTCGCTGGTGGTCTGAGTGCTGATGAATTCCCCCTGAGAGAGCCGGATGATTTTATCATGCCCGAGAGTTCTCTCGGCCCCATCAAAAAGGTGAACCCGACTGACCTCTCACGAAACCTTTTCAGCCATATCCTTTGCAATTACCGTAAGGGTCTTTATCTCTCGTATCCAAAAAGCATAAACGACAGGGATGTCCAGCCCTCGCCCGTGCTGCTCGACATGGTTGCTTCGGTTCAGGAGCAGACCGCCTATCACGGCACGCAAACACTGGAGGACTCCTTTCCGTGGAAGGAGAATCCCTGGTTTACGAGCGAGCAGGAGTTCTTGAATACCGTTGCCGTTGAAGAAAAGACGTCGCTCTCTCCCAGCCACAAGCCGTTTTCCTTTGACCGCCTCATCTTGGGCGACAACCGATTCCTGAATGAATCGGTTATGAGAGGTGTGCGATCGCTGATAGCCAGAAACACCATTGACGGTCTTTCCGGGTATGACGGGCTCGTGCATCAGGCCCGGCGTTTCCCGGATTATCTCACCGGTTTCGATGAAACCTTTTCCACCTCCAGGCTTGACCTGGTGGCCAATTGCCCCCTGCGCTACCTCTTTGGGGAGATCTTTTTCCTCGAGCCTTTGGAAGAGGTGCTAGAGGAACTCTCCTTCAAGGATATCGGCTCGCATGTTCACGCTATCTTGAAGATGCTATTCGAGGAGTTAAAGGCAAAGGGTGAAAACGTGGCCTCGCTCGGCCTCACAAAGGCCTTCGGGCTGGCACTGGAGATTGGAGAGGGCTACTTTTCCCGCCTGAGCCACCTCGAAGGGCTCGACTTTTTCGAAGCACAGAAAGCAGCCATCATGGACGGCCTGCACACGACCGCTGCCGTGGAGAATCGCGTGCCGAAGAGAGAGGGCCTGCTTGCCCAGATGATCCGTTTCGAGGAGGCAAATCTCAGCGATGAGGCGATAACCGCCCTGGAATACCGTTTCGGATATGGGACAGAACATCCGGCAACCTTAGGCTCTAACAAGATACGCGGGTATGTGGACAGGGTCGATACTATTCCCGGTGCCGATGACTTGTTGGTGATTTACGACTATAAGACAGGTAGGGCCCCGTCTCTGAATGATATCAAGAGAGGACTCTCCTTTCAAATTCCGGGCTACCTGTTCGCCGTTGCTGCCGACCAGGAGGCAAGCAATGCCGTAGCTCGATATTATCTTGTGAACAGACAGCGGCTCTCGGATAACAATGTACTGACCTCCCCGATCGCATACCCTGGTGAGCAGCAAACCGGTATGAGCCTCTCCGGGATCAAACTGATAGGAGACTTC
>CP070752.1:402857-410457 GCA_020348625.1 Deltaproteobacteria bacterium
TCCACATTGAATTCCTTCAGCGACTCAGGAATGAGGGCCTTCTTGATCGCATCAAGGGTAATCTCAATCCAGAAGTCTTCAAGGCCATAGAAGAGATAAAAAGGGGCAAGAGCACCCTTTTTCAAAGCGTTCAACACACTTTCAGGGGTCAAGTCTCCCATCAAAACCGTTCCATGGTCCTTGAATAGATTCGTGTGGCAAGGTCTCTGGCAATGGCTATGAGGGCCAGACGCTGATTATGCTGGGTAATCAACGGATCTGAACTCACCTGAAAACTCGCTGTGTCAGTCAGGTTAGCGTCCTGCCAAATTATTTCCCCAGTAGCTGTATCTTTTAGGCTAATATCGAGCCTTACTTTGAGAGTACGCGACCTAGTAACCTTGTCGGTTGCAAGAAGGCCGTGTATCTTTTGTTGGGTTACTGTATAGGTAAGCGGTTCCGTAGTGACGGAATAAAGACGACCTCGCAGGACAGCTTGCGCAGTTTTCTCTTCCACTAGCCTCACCTTGGAACGAGTTAGGAATTCCTGCCTGACTACCGTGGTGAAGTCATCTTCAATTCCCGCGTATGAAGAAGAGCCCGAAAAAGGGGGTATGGCTAGGGACTCCAGGCGAATATTGAGAGGGGGGCCTATAGAAGTAAAATGGTAGCCGCAGCCAAACACAAGAAAGCAGAAAGCAAGTATCAAAATTACCTTCGTGAACCGACCGTAAACCCTCACGCACTTTGTTTTATGTGCTTTCAATGCAGGGTGATTCCCAAAACAGCGAGCACGACCTATTATCATACTACGATATTTACCAGTTTCTTCTGTACAACGATTACGCGTTTTATCTCTTTGCCATTGGTAAAATGCAGGATCCTCTCATCATGCAACGCCTGGTCCTGAATCTCACCATCGTCATAGGCCACCGGTACCTCTATCCTGCTTCTCACCTTGCCGTTTACCTGAACGACAACCAGGCGTGTTTCTTTCTCGAGGGCCTTCTCCGTGTAAGTCGGCCATGAGAGCACTGCCAGACTATTGGTGTTTCCTAAAGAAGCCCAGAGTTCCTCTGTAATGTGTGGCACTATCGGGTGTAAGAGCATTAACATGGTATCAACAGCCTCTCTTATCACAGTCCAATCGACCTCCGAGGGCTCATCGACGGTATTCAGAAATTGATTGACCTTGTTGAAGAGCTCCATAATGGCGCTAATGGCAGTATTAAAATGGAATCGTTCCTCTATGTCTTCTGTTACCTTCTTGATGGTCTCATGTGTCTTGCCATACGTGTCTCTTAAAACGGGTGTCAGGGAAGATGAACCATCATAGGGCCTAACTGCAAATAAATGCTCCCTGTTTTCGGAAATGAGCCTCCACAAGCGGTTCAGAAATCTCCACGAACCCTCTACTCCCTCATCACTCCATTCAAGATCACGCTCCGGAGGTGATGCAAACAGGCAGAACATCCTCACGGTATCTGAGCCATAGCGATCAATGAGCTTCTGTGGATCGATAACGTTCTTGGTCGATTTTGACATCTTTACCGAACTCCCGATCTCTATTTCGCTACCGCAATCAATACATCGTCCCTCTTGGACTTCCTCCGGGTAGAGATATCCATGCTCAGAACACCGAAACGTCTCCTTACATACCATTCCCTGAGTCAAGAGATTGGTAAAAGGCTCGTCGCTCGTTAGATATCCCATATCCCTCAGAACCTTTGTATAGAATCGGGAATACAGTAGGTGTAGTATGGCGTGCTCAATGCCGCCGATATACTGATCCACAGGCAGCCAATAAGCAACTTTATCCTCGTCAAAGGGGCCGTGCTCATATCGTGGAGAGGCATAGCGATCGAAGTACCACGAAGATTCCACAAACGTATCCATTGTATCTGCTTCTCTTCTTGCCGGCTCCCCACAAAGAGGGCATGTAGTCTCGTAAAAGGAAGGCTCGAAAGGAAGTGGGGACTTGCCTCCTTCTTTTAAATCAAGATCCAGTGGGAGTAATACCGGGAGTTGATCTTCCGGAACAGGCACAACACCGCAAGCGGGGCAATAGATAATTGGTATCGGGGCACCCCAGTATCTCTGTCGACTGATGCCCCAATCTTTAAGACGATAATTAATGGTCTTGTAGCCCATTTCTATGGACTCCAGATATTCCGCTATCCTATCCAAGGCCGCCGTATTCACCATCCCGTCAAATGGCCCCGAGTTAACCAGTATTCCCTCGTCTACATAGGCCTCGAGCATTTCCTCCTCGATAAGCTCCGCATCCTTCGGCTTGATAACAACCCTGAGAGGCAATCCGTACTTCTTGGCAAATTCAAAGTCCCGCTGATCATGGGTGGGTACCGCCATAACAGCACCGGTCCCATACTCATACAGGACAAAATTAGCCACATAGATAGGCATTTTCTCGCTCGTCACTGGATTGAGACAATATCTTCCCGTAAATACACCCTCTTTAACCGTAAAGTCGGCTGTTCGCATAAATGCATCTACCTTAAGGGTTTTTTCTGCAAATTTTCGCACTTCTTCTTCATAGGGAGTGCCTTCTGTTAATTCCTTGACGAGCGGGTGTTCAGGGGCAAAACACATGAAAGTGGCACCAAAGATCGTGTCCTGCCTCGTGGTAAAGACCTCGATCGTATGATCAAAGTCAACCATTGGAAACCGGATAATAGCCCCGTGGCTTTCCCCTATCCAGTTTCTCTGCATGGTGAGGACCTTTTCAGGCCAACCAGGAAGCCTATCACAGTATTCCAGGAGCTCCTTGGTATAGTCGGTAATCTTCAGAAACCAGCTATCCATTTCTCTGAGCTTGACCTCCTGGCCAGGATGCAGCCAGCAACAGCCATCTACAACTTGCTCATTGGCCAAGACTGTCTGGCACAAATCACACCAGTTAACATAAGTCTTCTTCTTGTAGGCCAGGCCTTTTTTGAACATCTTGAGAAAGACAAGCTGTTCCCAGCGATAATACTCAGGCTTGCAGGTAGCCAACTCCCTATCCCAATCGTAACTGAATCCCATCCTCTTGAGCTGGGTTCTCATGTAGTCGATGTTATCATATGTCCACTTTGCCGGATGGGTCTTATTCTCTATCGCCGCGTTCTCGGCCGGCATGCCAAAGGCATCCCACCCCATGGGATGCAACACGTTGAAACCCCGCATCTTTTTGTATCGAGCGACAACATCTCCGATAGCATAATTTCTGACGTGACCCATGTGTATCTTGCCTGACGGATACGGAAACATCTCAAGCAAATAGTACTTCTGCTTTGTCTTGTCTTCACTAACCCTGAAATATCCTTTCTCATCCCAGAACGACTGCCATTTCAATTCTATCTTTTGGGGATCATATTTCCTCATTCACAGAACCTTACCTTTCATCATGCGCGAAAACTGTCAAAATGCCTCTCCTACTCCCGTTTCCTTACTTTTCCTCATGCTCCACACCATAACAACATTTGTCGCTTTTTCAAATTGAGCAAATAGGCATTTCACGAAGACGCCCCAGAGCCTTCGGCTACTTATGTGATGCGGGGCGCTAGCCCGTAAGGCGGGGATCATATAAAAAGACAAAGGCAGCTAGGGCGGAATCCCGTAGTCGAAAACGACCTTTTCAGGTTCTTTTATATCACAAACCGATCTTCTGCCGTATTTCTGAAGGATTACCCCGTCACTGATTTTTCACTGCTTATCAACGTGTTATATATCTTGTCTAAAATCCCGTTGATAAAGGCTCCTGATTCCTCTGAACCAAACTTCTTTGCCAGGTCTACTGCTTCATTGATCGATACCTTCGGGGGTATATCATTTCTGTGTAAGAGCTCAAACGCAGCCAGTCTCAGAATACATCGATCAACCTTCGCTATTCTCTCAAGTCGCCAGTTCTTTGACGTTTCGCTGATTATGGCGTCTAAATCATTAAGGCGATCATAAACGCCCAAAACAAGACCTTGAGCGAATGGTTTAAGATCTTCAGAAAACTTAAAGTTTTTACAGACTAAATCAAACGCTTCAACAGGGTCATCTCGTGAGTACTCAAGGTGAAAAAGCACCTTTATTGCCAGTTCCCTGGACCGTCTTCTCTTGCCCATCTCTTGATTCAACCAGCAAGATATTCCTGCCTATTTCAAAGGGCAATTCAATGCAGCATCTTTAAGAGGCTTACCATCTCAAGGGCCGAAACAGCTGCATCCCAGCCCTTATTTCCACTCTTGGCGCCAGCCCTTTCAATCGCCTGCTCAATGGTGTCGCAAGTCAGTACCCCAAATGATATTGGAATCTCGCTTTCGTAGGCCGCCGCCGCAGCACCCCGCGCCACTTGCGCGCTGATATACTCAAAGTGTGGGGTAGCGCCTCTAATGACGGCCCCGAGGCAAATCACACAGTCAAATCGACCGGCAAGCGCCACGCGCTTCGCCATGGAAGGAATTTCAAAGGCGCCCGGGACCTTTATTACGGTAATCTGGTCATCGGATGCCCCGTGCCTCATAAGGGCATCTAAAGCTCCGTCCAATAAGCGTTGACAAATAAAGTCGTTAAATCGGCTCACCACGATTGCGCACTTAATTCCCTGCGCTGATATCTTTCCCTCGATAAGTTTGGGCATGGCCATCCTCCTCTGGTATTTTGCTCCCAAGTCTCATAATGTGTCCAAGTTTTTCGCATTTTGTTAACAGATACCGTTCATTTTCTGCTCGGGGTTGGATTTCAATGGGCACCCTACCAGTTACAGTCAAACCGTAACCCTCTAAACCAATTATTTTCTTCGGATTGTTGGTCATGATCCTCATATTCTTTACGCCCAGAGCAACAAGAATCTGAGCGCCTACACCATAATCCCTCAGGTCCGGTTCGAAACCGAGCTCTATATTGGCTTCAACTGTATCGAACCCGCTATCCTGTAAAGCATAGGCTTTCAACTTGTTTGCGAAGCCGATTCCCCGCCCTTCCTGCCTCAAATAGATGACAACGCCGAGCCCCTCTTTCTCGATCACCTGAAGGGCAGTTTTCAGCTGGTCCCCGCAGTCACACCGCAAGGAGCCGAATACATCCCCTGTAAGGCATTCGGAATGAACCCTCACCAAGATATCTCTGTCAGGCTCAATCTCCCCTTTTATCAGGGCAAGATGTTCGCTGTTATCCAGTTCATTAGTGAATGCCACTGCTTTAACTCGCCAAACAAGGTTGGCAGAATCGTCTCAGCTTCCTTGTGCACAAACGATTCATTCCTCATCCGGTAGGCAATAATATCCGCAACAGTGGCGATTTTAAGACCATGCTGTTCGGAGAATCGATCCAGATCAGGTCTTCTTGCCATAGTACCGTCATCGTTCATGATTTCACAAATGATCCCTGCCGGCTTGAGATCTGCGAGCCTTGCGAGGTCCACAGAACCCTCTGTCTGTCCAGCCCTGAACAATACTCCTCCTCTCCTGGCCCTCAGAGGGAATACGTGCCCTGGCTGAACCAGATCATCCGGCGAGGCATCATCGGCAACCGCGGTAAGGATAGTATGCGCCCTGTCAGCAGCCGAGATGCCTGTAGTCACCCCCTGCTTTGCCTCTACGGACACAGTAAATGCAGTCCCGAAGCGGGAACGATTCTCTTGAACCATTAAAGGAAGATTAAGTCTTTCAACAATTCCCGGATCCAGTGAGAGGCATATCAAGCCCCTTCCATATTTGGCCATGAAATTGATTGCCTCAGGGGTGGCCTTCTCGGCTGCCATGGTCAGATCACCCTCATTTTCCCGATCCTCATCATCGACGAGGATAATCATCCTCCCTTGTCTCAATTCCTCAATTGCCTCTTCAACACTACAAATCCCCATTTGTACCTCCAAAGCCATATCGCAGCAGCAGCTCTCTATCAATGCGGGGAGCTGATTCCTTGGGTATGGCTGTATTGTCATGAGAAAGGAATTTCTCAACATACTTTGAAATCATATCCACCTCGACATTTACCCTGTCGCCGCGCCGTTTCTTCGAGATTGTCGTTGCGCGCGCCGTGTGAGGCACGATCGTCACATCAAAGGATCTACCCAAGCACCTGTTTATGGTTAGGCTTATCCCGTCCACGGCAACTGAGCCTTTCTCAATCAGATACCGGCTCAGGTCTTGATCGATGGTGATTCTAATAACCCAGGCTCCCTGTAGCTTATCGATCTTATCAATGCTACCCGTACCGTCCACATGGCCACTCACGAGGTGGCCGCCTAATCGATCGGACAGGCTCAGGGCCCTTTCGAGGTTTATCGAGCTACCCTGCTTGAGAGAGCCAAGGGTGCTCCTTGCAAGGGTTTCACCTGAAATGTCCACGGTAAAAAGGTTTCCTTTCACAGCGGTTATGGTCAAACATACCCCATCAATGGAGAGGCTGTCTCCCGGACGGCAACCGGAAATGGAAGGGGGTACCCGGACCGTGCAGGTAGCACCGGGCCCTGCCCGCACGATATTCGTGACCTCGCCAACAGCTTCAATAATACCGGTGAACATTGTCGCTTCGCTAAATTTTCAAATGAAAATTGAAAATCTGAAATTCTAAATCTATTTGTTATCCAGATCGATTAAGATTCTTCAAACCAAAATTTACAATTCCTCATTCGCAGCATTTCGCCTCGGGTAGGCCTCGATCATAAGATCATCACCGAAGCGCTTGATCCTGTGAATCGTCACGGCCATACACTTGGGAATTATATCACATCCGGGTCCCCTCGTAAATGGAACACCGTCATCACCTCCCAGGATCTTTGGTCCAAGAAATACATAGAGTTTATCAACAAGTTTATCCCGCATAAACGAACCGAAAAGCGTTGCCCCACCTTCTACAAGAATGGAGCATATTCCCAATGATGCAAGCTTTTTGAGGAGATCTGAGAGATCGATACACCCTTTCTTTAATCTACAAGGGATAATTTTGCCGCCTCTCTCCTCAATTGCACGTTTCTTTTGCCTGCTTACCTTACTCCCAGTAGCTATAATCGTCAAGTCCGACGCCCTGGAATCAAGCACCATGCTATCCAGAGGGATCCTGAGATGAGTGTCTGTTATTACCCTAGCGGGATTGGGTGACGAGCTTCGAAGCAAATAGGGTATCAATCGAGGGTTGTCGGCTATCACCGTCTCTACCCCCACCATAACGGCATCGACTCTCCTCCTGAGAATATGGACCTGTCTCCTGGACCGTTCATTGGTAATCCATTTCGAGTTCCCTGTTCGCGTGGCTGTCCATCCATCAAGGGTCAGGGCCACCTTAAGGCTTACAAAAGGTCTGCCGGCAGTTATATAGGTTATATAGGCCTCATTCAGTTGGGCGCACTCTTCCTGAAGAATACCGCATGTTACCTCGACCCCCTTTGAACGGAGATACGCGCATCCTCCGCCTGTAACATGAGGATTGGGATCAGCAATACCTACGACAACCCGCCTCACACCACTTTCCACGATCGCATGGGTACAAGGTGGAGTTCTCCCGTAATGGTTGCAGGGTTCCAAGTTGACATATAGAGTAGCATCCCGTGCAGCCTCGCCCGCCCGAGAGAGTGCCTCTATCTCGGCATGAGGGGCGCCCGCCCTTCTGTGATATCCGGAGGCAACAA
>CP070752.1:410557-442931 GCA_020348625.1 Deltaproteobacteria bacterium
CACAAATCGCATTTCATGGCACATCCCTTAATGTGGTGATACAAAACCCCACCCAGGGGGCAGGCGATTACGCAGGTTTTGCAGCCCACACACAGATCCTTGTTGACCACAAGCGCTCCTGTCTCCTCGTTGCGGGAAATAGCCCCCATAACGCAGACATCCGCGCATATAGGATCATGACACTGCTGACACACAATGGGAATGTTCTCATTCGATCCGCCGCCATTGGTCTTCATGATCCCAATTCGAGAAAGGGTTAGGTTGCATTCACCATCATGGACCAGGGAACAGATCATTTCACATGCATGGCATCCGGTACATTTTTCCGGATGAAGAACGAGTGCTTTTTCTTCCATTGGTTCGCCTCACCGCTTCTTTTTCGTCTACTTCATTCTGAAAAACGGCCTAATGCGGTGCAACCACGGCCTGCGGTCCATGAGCGCCTCATTCGCAAACATCTCAAGCAATCCGGCAATGCTCCTGCGCTTGACCATGATGCCCCACAACATGCCAATGTCCCTCGTAATGTTAATAAACTGGCCCCCTATACACCGATCTCCCAGGATCACCAACCGATAGTAGCTCCCATCCTGCTCATGCTCGATGATGGATAAATCGGCCAGTGTTCCATGGAGGGCCGGGATATCCTGAAATCGATGTGCGGCCTCCTCGGTAAAGCCAAATCCGGCAACCTGGTTCCCAAAGATATCGAGGTTCACGATATTCTCGGAGCCGGGATAATCGGCGCTCTGCCCTATACAGTTTTGTGCCGCCACTGCTCCTTGGCGATTCGCATTGTGCCAGAACAAATTGAGATACGACTCACCGGTGAGGATATCGGGAGATTCCACGCAATCACCGCACGCGTAGATCTCTGAGAAGCTGGTTTCCATGTGTGCATCCACCCTGATCCCGCCTCTCTCTCCTATGCCGATGCCTGCCTGTCTGGCCAACTCCACCCGCGGGCGCATCCCCACCGCCCACACAACTGTATCGCATTCAAGTTCGCGCTTATCAGTCGCCAACCCTTCAACCCGTTCCCCGCCCAACGTCTTGATAGCACGCTCGCCATTCAAGACCGCTATGCCCCTCTCCTCCAGCATCCCCCTAACCTTATCAGCTCCACGTTGATCGAAACCGAGGGGAAGTATCTGATCCATCATCTCAACCATGGTGACCTTATAGCCCCTGGATCGCAGGGCTATCGCAATCTCGATGCCGATCGCCCCTGCCCCGATTACCACTGCCTTATTACCATCGTGCTCAATGATCTCATCGGCGTCTTGTAAGGTCTTGAGCTTGAATATCCCCTTCTTATGTTCACCGAACACAACGGCATCGCTACCAATGGCCAGAACAAGCCTATCATAGGGCAGGCGTCTTCTATCGTCAAGGGTGACGGTCCTCCTTTGAGGGTCAATCTCCTTCACCTCCAGGCCAAAATAGGTGTGGATGTGGAGCCTGCTGTAATCCTTGTTTGTTTTTACAAAGGCGTGATCACGGGAAATTTTGCCCGAAATGTAGTCCGGCAGCACACAGGCAGAATAGAGAGGGATCGCTTCTCGAGCGATCATGGTGATTTCACATTGCTCATTTAGCCGTCGAATCGTCGAAGCGGCGCTGAATCCCGCAATGCCGTTACCGATAACCACTACTCGCATTGCGGACATGAGCACCACCCCCTTTATTGAGCACAAAGAGACAGAAATACTCCCGAATCAGGAATTCTTCCCTGTCTGGAGCACGGAGTCAAGCCTTGCATTTGGAAGACAATATCCATCACCCCTTGAATCAATCCACGTGTTCCTCAAACCGCTAGCCCTATTTCACCCCCTCAACTATCCCCCGAAACTCCTCCTCCGTCAGCACCCTTTTAAGGTCATGGGATTGGAGCTTAACCTGTTTAAGCACGGCCATGGCCTCATCGTCGGTGAGCTCGATGTTGAGCTTCTCCGCCCAGAGATGTATATTATCCAGCCCGCTCTTTTTTCCCATGACGATCTGAGGGGGTGCATGACCCACGAATTCGGGGTGTATTGGAAACACGGTGGTAGGGTTGTTCTCAAAGACATTCTTGAACCAGCCCGTGACGATGCCGGACTCTATCGTATAGGCATCCTCTCCGATAAAGGGCCGGTTGCCGGATACCTTCACCCCTGAGAGTTCCTGCACGAGCTTGGCGGTCTCATTGAGCTTGCTATAGTCGATACCGGTATCGATCCCGTACATCGTTAAAAGGGCAAGCACGGTCTCCTCCATGGGGGTGTTGCCGGCCCGCTCACCGATACCGGTGATGGTGGTATGGATGACCTCGCCGCCTGCCAAAACGGCATTGATGGTATTGGCAACGCCCAGGCCGAAGTCGGGGTGGAAGTGGATCTCGATTGGTTTCTGGATCCGCTCTTTTACCTTTTTGGTAAAAAAGGTGGCTGCCTGGGGTGAGAGCACCCCGAAGGTATCCACCAAGGTAAAGGCATCCATATGGCCCTCGGTGGCAACCCGATCTACCAGATCCAGAAGCCAGGTCAGATCGGATCGGGTGGCATCGATGGTGAAAAACACCGTATAGAGCCCTGCCTCTTTTGCCGCTGCGGTTGCCTTGATAGAGAGATCAATGGCCTTCTCCAGGGGCCATTGGTAGCCCTGCTCGATCAGGTGCTTGCTGGAGGGTATTTCGATAACGATACCTTGTACCCCGCAGTCTGCCGCCAATTTTACGTCCGGGACCATGCACCGGCAGAAACAAAAGATCTCTGAGGGGAGGTTTCGCTTTGCGATCTCCCTGATGGCGGCCTCGTCATTGGGGGAGACCGCGGGCATGCCCGTTTCGATACGATGGACCCCGATTTCAGCGAGCTTATCGGCAATCCTGATCTTATCGTCTTTGGTAAAGATGATGCCGGCCTGTTGCTCGCCGTCTCTCAGGGTGATGTCATGGATCTTGACCTTTTTGGGGGGGGTGAAGTCCTTGGTGACCTCTTCCAGATAGTTCCAGGGGCTCACGTGCCAGTGGAGGGTTTTGTAGGGATGATCCCCCTTTATTCGAACATCGTTCATTGTGCGTTATCCTCCTTCGTGTTTAATATCAATGAGATTTACAGTGACATGGAAATGAGTTCCGTGATATCCATTACTTTAATGGCTTCCTCTTTTTCTAGCGATTTCACCGCGTCATTGAGGGTGATGTTGCAGAAGGGGCACGCGGTAAGCAGTATCTCGGCGCCGGTTGCAAGTGCCTGGTGAACCCGTCTCTCTGCGATCGCCTGTGAGGAGAGCAGGCCTTGGGGGGGCTCCATCCACATTCGTCCCCCGCCCATGCCGCAACAGTCGGTGTCTGCCCTCGCGTTTTCCATCTCCACCAGGGTAACCCCGGGAATCCTTTGTATAAGTTTCCGGGGTTCCTCGAAAATCTCGCTATGCCTGCCCAGATAGCATGGATCATGGTAGGTCACGGTTTTGTTTACGTTTTTCGATAACTTCAGTCTTCCTTTGTCTATCAATTCATTGAGAAACTGGCTGTAGTGTTGCACCGTAAGCCCGTTTTCCTGCTCAGGATATTCTTGGGTGAAGCTGTAGAAGCTGTGGGGATCGCCAGTAACAATATGGTTGATTCCGGCTCCCTTAAACATCTCCATGTTTGCTTCGGAGAGGTAGGCGAAGAGTCCGGTTTCACCCATCCTCCGGGCTTCATGTCCGCTACAGGTCTCGTTTTCAAGTATTCCAAAGCTAACGCCCGCTTCTTTGAGGATCTTGCTGAGATTCTTCGCGATCTTCTGCCCCTGTGCATCGTAGGAGGAGGCACAGCCCACAAAGTAGAGCACATCCACGTGATTGTCTTTTGAGGCAAAGGGAATATTGAGACCCTCGGACCACTTTGTCCTCTCATGGGAAGGATTACCCCAGGGATTACCACGGACGTGCATATTCTTCAACACTCCTACTTGCTCAGGCATCGGGCCTAACATCTTCTCTACCAAAAGGAATTCCCTGGCCTTTTCAAAGATCTCAACAAGTGGCAGGGCCCGTGATACCTTCTTGCACATGTCTACACATTTATTACATGTTGTGCATGAGTAAACCAAATCCCGAAGCTCCTCATTGAGCTCATTCCACTTCAAACCATAATATATGGCTCGATTTATGCCAAACGGCCCCTGGGTGATTCGCGTATCCACGATGGGGCACACATTGTGGCAGAAATGACACTTCTCACATGAAATAAGGGCTTCATTCAGGTATTTCTCGAAGTCTTCCTCGAATTGCGCTTCTTCCATCATACCTCTCCTTCAACATTGCCACGGTTCAGGATGTTGTTGGGATCAAAGAGCTTTTTCATCTTCACAATGAGTTCGTAGCTGGTTTCTCCATATTTTTCCCGAAATAAGGGTACACGATGGGGGAGCCACCCCCAATCCCCGCCCACACCACCATATTTCAATTGCAGTTCTTTTTCCAGATTCCATATTTGATCGACGACCTGTTTCATCTTCTCGGTTGACCAGTCATAAGGGAATGCGAAGAGACAGTGGAGTGAATCCGAGCCAACATGGCCATAGAGGTAGGCCTCTGTCTGAGCGATTAAATCGTTCCTGCCCTCGGTAATATGGGTTAACTCCGTCATTGCCTCCGCAAGTCGAGGCAGGGTTGGGTTGACCTCTATAGCGAGATACCCCTTCAAACCCTTCTCTTGCCCCCAGCGCATGGCATTCTCGCGAACTCCCCAGACCTTCTCCGCTATTTCGGGATCTTCCAGAATAAATGCCTCTTTCGCTCCTGCTTGTTTGAATAGCCTAGCCATCTCCTGTGCATTCCTTAAGGCATCTTCTTTGTCTCTACCCATCGAACGCGTAATAGCCATGGCACCTTCCGGAAAATCTAATCCTTTGGCCTCATAACCTACCTTGCAGGCCTTCTCCCCTACGAATTCCCCATCCATGGGTAGCGGAAATTTTTCTCGGTACATCATGCCTACAGCGTGGCCTATCTCTTCAACCGTGTTGAAAAAAGCAACCGCATCAACGGTTTCTGGCATAGGAATCAAAACCATCCTGACCTTGGTTATAATCCCCAGTATCCCTTCGGAGCCTATGAAGATCCGTGCGAGATCCCATCCGGCTGCACGCCTGAGGCACTTGGAGCCTGTTTCTATTATTTCCCCTGTTGGCAGCACAACCTCCAAGCCCAGCACATTGTTCACAGGTCTGCCGAAGATGTTATCGGTGAGATGTCCCAAGGTGTTAATGCTCACTGCTCCACCCACACTGGAGCCAATCTGAGTTTGGATCGGGAGAAAATAGCCCAGTTTCCCCAACTCCTTAACTACCTGACCCGTTTTCATACCCGCACCGCATTCAAGCCACTGATGCTCTTGGTTGATCTCCAAAGAGGTTAGTCGCTCCGTGCTCATGGTTATGCCATGGTGCTTGGGCTTGGTGCCGAACATGAGTGAGGTGCCAGAGCCATAGGTCGTTACTGGGATCTTGTGCTGATTCGCATACTTCAGAACCTCGGAAATCTCCCGTGCATCAGCAGGATGCACCACTGCATCAGGTAGATCGCCCTCATCAACATCATAAGGCAATGAAGTATCAGCATAGTTCACTCGTTCAAACAGCTGCGTATGTACATGATCCTCGCCCACTATACCCTTTAAGCCTTGCGCTAACTGCTCTTTATCCAAAACCATTTGAAGGTTACCTCCAATTTCAAGAATGATTCTATTGAACTTTGTTATATTCCCTTACGGCTTTGCTTTGTAAGCCCGTGAGCCCCTTCTTGTTCGGTATTAAAGGGTATCTTCAAACACATCATTCCGCAGGCATCTGAAACATTTGATCTCTCTATGCGAGGTTTCTTTGAACAGAAGGGCATCGTGAAATAACACATTGCTGATTTTAAGTCAGGAACTATACTTTGACCAATTTACCAAGTCAAGCAGGTCTAACCATTGTGATCCTAGCTCAATCCCTGTTCCGATGAAACTCCCCGCCTAAATGCATGGCAATAAGGTTATCCTGACCTGAGAACATATTCCTATCATCATTTAACAATGAACAAAGCATTGAAACCGAGACAGTCTTGGGGTCAGAGACCTTGCTAATTCTGTCAAAGGTATGGTTTTGATTATGTGGATGTGCTAAATGAAACCTAAGGATATTGCAACATATATTTAGCGGGCGAAGGCAAATATGGGGGGAATTATCCCGGCCTTGTTATTGATCATGATTGAGGAAACGACGGAATGCTTCGGATTTGAGGCTTGGCAGGGCAGTCAGGCCTGGATTCGGTTTGAACCGGATTCTCTCCCAAGGATGCTTAGGTAATCGATTCCAAATGAGAGAATGAAGATTCAGCAGAGAGAAAAACGTGAAAAAGGAATCGCCAGTTCGCCGGAAACGGAAAGGACTTCTGCTTCAACAAGAGCTACGCTCCCATTGCAACCTAATGGAGATATGACATGGATCAAACAGGTACCGGAGACAGTCTCAAGCAGAAAGTGCTCATCCTTATCATATGTGCTATTGGCATCGTTGCGGTTTCATATGGTGTAGCAAAGGATCATGACGTAATCTTTGTTATTGGAATTGTCTTTGTCATCGGGGGGTATCTGCTCATCAGAAGAAGGATTAAGGAGCATATCAGGAAAAGGTCATAGCATCCTTCGAATTCTTGCTGAAGATGACAACGTCCTCAGAAACTAATAGTTACTATCCGGCCGTTGTCGGCCGGATAGTAACTGAACTAGTCTGCTTCGCTCTGCCTCTTCCGCCGGCTATTCTTCCACCGTCAGGGTGAGAAAGAGGGTTGAACCACGACGTTTGATCAAGAACAGAATAGTGTCCCCAGCCTTGTAACCTTCGGTCATCTTATTGAACTGCTCGAGATCCTTCACCTCAACCTGATCTAGCTCCAAAATTAGATCGCCCGGCGCCAAGCCGGCCTCCTGTGCAGGGCTATTAGCCTGAACCTGAACAATTACAACCCCGCTCGTCTCTGATAATCCGAAATTCCTTGCGAGCTCCGGAGTGATCTCCCTCACGGTAAGGCCGAGATTAGGTCTGGCTTCGCTCGCCACCTGGGGTTTCTCTTCTTCCTCGAGCTCCCCGATCTCCACCTGGATGCTTTTCCTCTCACCCTTGCGGATCACCTCTACCGTAATGGTTTTGCCAACAGGTGTAGAGGCCACGATATAGGGGAGGTCATCGGACTCACTAATCTCCTTTCCATCAAAGGTAAGAATCACGTCTCCCCGTTCAATTCCGGCTTTTTCAGCTGGTCCGCCCTCCACCACATCAGCAACTAAGGCTCCTTTTTCAGTCGAGAGTTTGAGCTTATCCTTAAGCTCAGGTGTGACTGGTTGTATCACGACCCCGAGCCATCCTCTCACCACTTTCCCTTCTTTCAGCTGAGGAAGCAAGTCTTTGGCCATATTGATAGGTATTGCGAAGCCTATCCCGACACTTCCGCCGCTCTGAGAAAAGATTAACGTGTTCACCCCGATTACTTTTCCCGTAGTATCCAGAAGGGGGCCACCACTATTTCCTGGATTAATAGATGCATCCGTCTGAATGAAATTTTCGTAGGTGCCTGCACCTATTTGTCGATATTTTGCGCTTACAATACCGGCAGTGACGGTATGACCCAGACCATAGGGATTCCCGATGGCCATAACCCAGTCGCCTACCTCCAATTTGTCCGAATCCCCAAGAGGAAGTGCTGGCAAAACCTGGTCTGACTCGATACGGATGAGGGCCAAGTCCGTCTTGGGATCGCGGCCGATGATCTTCGCAACAAATTCCGTCTTGTCAGCAAGGGTCACCGTGATCTCGTCGGTGCCTTCAACCACGTGGTTGTTGGTGAGTATGAATCCTTCTTTGTCGATAATGAAACCGGTACCCAGACTTCGCTGCTTGAAATCCTTTGGTGCCCGTTCCCCGAAGAAGCGTTCAAAAAATTCTCTAAATGGATCGTCAGGACCAAAGGGTGATGGGATCTGCCCTCCCCCCTTGACGACCTTTACGGTACTGATATTCACCACTGAAGGGCTGGCATTCTTGGCCAACTGGGAAAAAGACCCGGGAGCGACGGGCGCAACCGGGCTCGTCTGTGCCTCCGGACCTGATATAGGATCGAACAGGGTTGCAATAGAAAAACCGGCAATCAGAAAGAACAGTGACCAAGCGACAATAATCGTCTTCCTCATAGCAGTCCTTTTTTCATGCATGGTAGCCTCCTTTATTCTATGACTATGTTACCACAGCAAGGCTCTCGATTACACTCAACCTATGAACTGAGCTCCCATAGGCAAAACAGGCGAATGAAATGTCCTCAGTCACTTTGATTTCAATGAAATCCGAATCTCTATAGATTGAGTATACAAGCCAATGCCATTTCTTTCAGAACTAAACGTATATATGATAACCAATTCACAACAAACTTCAAGCTTCACAAACGTTTTTTTCCTTACCTCAGACAGTGACACGAAATTCCATTGAGCAGGTCTGTGTAATATTGATGATCGAAAATCTGCTCGGCATTTCGTGTGACGAGCCAGAAGGCATTTTTCGCTTTGCCCGTCCCTGAGATACTGATAAAATACAGCAAGCCCGAATTATGCCAATCTTAGCAGACAAAGGTTTCGTATGTACGCTGGAGAGGTCTTGAAAAGGGTTGATGGCCTGACCTACGACAGGCTCACCTACTTTGTCCGTGCGGGGTACGTAAGGCCCCGAAGGATCAAGAGCCAGAGCCTCTACTACAACGATTTTTCTCCTGAAGATGTTGAGTTGATCAAACGCGCATGGGAACTCATTTCCAAACACCATTTACGGATAAGAACTGCATTTCAAAGGGCACGGGAGAAAGGCAAAGGCCTGCAGCTCAACCTAGGACTGGAGATATCGCCTCAGAATTCGGAATGAGAGAGAATTCGAAACAATACCGAAATCGATTATTGCCTTAAACCCCCACAACGGTCTACAGTGCAATAGGCGCGTGCCATGAAACCCTTTCTACCGCTCCCAGGCTCACGGGCTTGCCCGCCGAGGCGGATTCGTTCTTTCAGCGACTTGTTTATGTCAGACGACTACCAACACTCAAGGCGTATCACAGCGGGCAAACGGATCGTTCTGATTGGTTATTTACGTGCCAAGATTGGGGTAGTTTTCGGTTTTGGAAACGGAGGCAACTAGGGTGTCGCAGAGAAGCCTAAGACATTTGCGGTTAACGGAGAGAGACCTGGATTTCCTGGTAGAAACCGCATCTCCCGAAGTGGCAGATAAGGGCCGACTCAAGCAGATCATCAGTAACGATGAGGATTTCAGAAGCTCGTTTCTGACCGACGAAAAGGTATTTAAAAAAGTTATGGATGATGACGAGGTTTTCTTGAGAATCTCACCTGCCTTATTCTTTGAGGTCTTGCTCAGGAAGGCGGCCCAAGATTTAGAAGAAGCGGGCTACACAGTTGAGAGATCGAGCACCATGAAAATCCCTGTATTCGACACCAAGGAGGTGGCCGAACTCTTGGCAAATGAGTCCCTCCTGCTTTACCTCGTTGACATGCTCGCATCCTTTACGAAGATCGAGAGTTACGCGATTTCGATTAGGGTAAGAAAGGGGGTCTGGAAGAAAATCCGCTTTAATGATCTGGATATCCACAGCCTGATGAGTTTCTGTGAGGCGGTGGAGGAAGAGTACCGGTTAGGATTCTATAAGAGGATTGCCGATATCTGCCTCTTCATTTTGGGCATCTTTCCCGATTACGCCGAGCGTGACTATCGATACCCCTTTTCGGGGCAACTCAGGCCTCAAATCCGCGGCAGGTTGAGGATTAGCCCGGAAAACTACGAAGAAGAGGGACGCAGATTCTATAAATTGGCTGCCGAACACCACGCAGCAAGGGAATTGAGTCTTTCTAGTATTTTCTGGACACTTCACGGGAATTTCCAAAAGGCCAGAAAACCACTGAACTTCATTGCCGACCATTATCTCCCCTATAAACGGCAGCGGGTTTTCATCTAGCCATAGGGCTTGCGGTGAAAAAACAGTGCCACCGGAAGCGGACAAGCCGGCAAAACCTAAGCAATCTCGCTAGGAAACGCATGGGCGTTTGCGAGGGCTGCCGTATAGGTTCTATGCTTTGACGTTGCCCGATGAGCTGAATCCGAACCAAAGTTGATAGTAACCCAATGAAGCTGTTGACATATCAAAAAGGATTTCCAGGCAAGGCCAAAAACGGCATCTAAGGAGAAGCGAGCATGTCTAGCTATGAGATCTATGCCTTGAAGTATGCGGGCCCCTTCTTGAGCTCCGGCGCTTTTGTCATGTGGCACAGGGACTGGGAGAAGACCGTGGAGAGGAATTACTATATCTGGTGTGTAAAGGGAATCCGGGACATTGTGGTTGTCGACACCGGAGTATCACCTGAGTTGGCGAAGCAAAAAAACCTCACAGGATACACAAATCCCACCCAAGTGCTATCCCGAATAAACGTCAACGCGCATGAAGTCCGACACGTTATACTAACGCATATACACTGGGACCACGCGAGCGGTGCACCGCTTTTCCCGAATGCCACCTTTTATGTCCAAGAAGAGGAATATTATTTTTGGCTAAGGGATCAGATTGCTGCCCGTCCCCCCTTCCACCATCTTTTAGATGAAGCTTCCAAAGAACACCTGGCCTCCCTCGAAGGGACAGAACGTCTTGTCCTCCTCAGAGGGGACTGCGAGATTATGCCAGGCATTGAATGTCTTCTTTCTCCGGGGCATACACCAGCACTTCAAACTGTGGCCGTGCATACCGAACAGGGTACTGCAATCCTCGGGTCCGACTGTGCCCATGTCTTTCGCAACTACCAAGAGGACTGGCCGAGTTCCCTTATTGTTGATTTGGTCGGATGGATGCATACGTATGAGAAACTCCGCAATAGAGCCTCTTCCCTCGATCTTATCTTTCCAGGTCATGACGCGCTCATGATGGAGGCCTATCCTCAAGTTGCGAAAGGTGTAACGAGGCTTGCTTAGGAATCCACTACCCCATGGCTGACTCCTTCCTGGCAGGTATCTCAGTGAAGATTGCCGGGTCGCAGCCCTGAGGCGATAAGAAAAAAGCTGTATTAAGCAATTGTAAGTCTCCTTCCAAATTGCTACATTCTCAATGCGGCACTTTGCCGTAGTCATATGAAGGCACTTGTGCTTACTGTTGATATCCAGGCACAAGAAACATGGCAAGTGCGAATTGTGCCGCTGGCGGAAAGCAAATAGATCTTTGCACACCCACGGCAAAGGAAAGTGCTCTTCTGAACGGATTTCTCTGAAAACGCGCAGTATACCTTTAACTCCGCCCACTGATTACGAATAACTGAAAGGGCCCTGCGTTCCGGGGGAATACAGCCCGTGAGAGTCGAATTGATAAATCCCAACAACCCCACGAATGCGGCTAACATCCCTTTTCTGCAAAGGGGGCTCCTCTCACGGACTGCGAAGGCCTATTCTCCTCCTCTTAATCTTTCCATGATTGCGGCATACACTCCACCGAATATTAATGTCTCGATAACCGATGAATGTGTAAGCCCGATTGATTTCGAAAAGGATGTGGACTTGGTCGGACTCACAGCTTACACTAATAGTGCATGCCGCGCCTATGAAATCGCAGATGCCTTCCGCAAACGAGGAGTGACGGTTGTCATGGGTGGCGTTCATGTATCGAATCTTCCGGGAGAGGCCCTAGAGCACTGCGATGCTGTTGTGGTCGGCGAGGCGGAAGGGGCTTGGGAGCAACTGATGCTCGACTTTTCACGCAGTCAATTGAAAAGGGTCTATCAAAACAACCACCTTGTCAGTCTCGAAAGCCTTCCAATCCCGAGAAGAGATCTCCTCACTCCCGATGATTACGTTACCATCAACACGGTTCAGACCACGCGCGGTTGTCCCCACAACTGCAGCTTCTGCTCGGTAACCCGGTTCAATGGGAGAACCTATAGGTTTCGACCCATTCCAGAAGTGATTCGGGAGATCGAGAGTCTCCCGTCTCGAAATGTCTTTGTAGTAGATGACAATATAATGAGTAATCGGTTGCGAACCAGAAACCTTTTTGAGGCCCTGACTCCGCTTGGTCTTCGGTGGGGTAGTCAGTGTACCATAACCATTGCACAAGACCCCGAAATGCTGGAACTGGCGGCGAAAAGCGGGTGTATCGGACTGGCCATCGGTTTCGAATCCTTTTGTAAAGAAAGCCTAAAGGGTGCCCATAAGCGCTTCAATAGTCCCGATCAGTACTATAAGGATATCGAAACTATCAAAAGCTACGGAATTCTCATATGGGGTTCATTTGTCCTTGGATTCGATGAGGATGACGAGGCAAACCTCGAGAAAACGCTGTGGCGTGCAAAGCGATCAAAGCTTGATTTCGCATGTTTTAATTTTCTGACACCCCTGCCTGGCACGAAAGTATATGAGGCCTTCGAGCGTGATGGTCGCCTGACCAGCAAAAATTGGGCCGACTATAACATGGCCAATCTCGTCTTTCGCCCTATCCGGGTAACCGACAAGGTATTGAGAGAAAAGGTGAGAAAAGCGTGGCTGGAATTCTATTCCCTAAAGGCCCTTACCCATCGACTAGGCCTATCATTGGGAAAAATACAGCTGTTCATCTGGCTGGTGAACCTCGCTCTCTGCTTCTATACGCGTAAGAAACTGAAGTGGAATTGGAAGGCCAGATATTGAGATCGCAGGCATCTCTTCCGGAACACAAAATCGATCCAAACATCCGCAGCCTAACTTCCAGCTTCCTTACCTGCCCGCACGGTCAGCACAGCCGTATTGCCGGAATGCAATACCTTATCGGTAACACTTCCAAAAACCCACCGGCTAATCCCCGAGCGTCCGTGGGTTGACATGGCTATGAGGTCTATTTCGTTGGCCTCTGTATAGTCAATAATCTGGTCTGCCGGAGGACCCGAGCCCAAAGCATGGGAGATGCTGAGCCCTTTTTCGAGGGCCGACTTTCCGATGTCCTCCAGATATGCATTGGCAGCTGCCCTTCTGAACTTCTCTTCTTCCTCATACATCTCAGAAGACATGGCAGCGCCTTCAGTTGCCAAAACCATTACGTGCTTCACAACCTGGTATAAGATGAGCTCTGCCTCCAATTGCTGAGCCAGCTCCAGTGCCCACGGGAGTGCTGCCTCTCCTACATCAGAACCGTCCAAGGGGACGAGAATCCTCTTTACGAGCCTGTGCTGGGTACGGGCCTTCTCATCGACCGAAGTCCTGACGAGCAACGCTGGTCTGTTTGTAGCCCGAAGAACCTTAGCAGCAATGTTTCCTATCTGCCACGGGCCTTTCCTTGAACGACCCCGGCTTGCCATGATTATGAGACTCACATCTTTTTCGTCGGCGTATCCGATTATTTCACTGGCAGGGCTGCCTACAAGAACCTCACTGTGCACCGCGGGCTCTCCAGCGATACCCCAGCTTTCGAGTTCAGACAACACCTGTCCTTCTACACGCTCAAGGTAGGACTGATAAAGGTGGTCTTTTTCGTCAAGGCTCGGCTCGGTCACGCTCACTAGAAGCAGTTCCGCGCCAGTCTTGGCAGCAATTTCCTCCGCATAAGGCAGGGCCATCTCTGCTGCATCGGAACCATCCAAGGGAACCATTATCCTTTCGTACATGAGTACCCCCCTCTCCCCTTACAAAATCAAGGGATCTTGATTTAAGACTCGGTCACTGTGTGTAGCAAATTTAATCACAAAGCGCCTTCCATTTCAAGGAGTTTTAGACCAATTCCCTTTTACCTTTTAGCAGCCTGACTCATATGATATACAATGATATCAACTAGATTCAGCAATTCTTTATAATGCAACATTTGGCAGGTTTACCCGAATTGCCTGCTTCAGAGGTTGATGCATGAACGCCTTGAAAGGTGAACTCAGACAAATCGGTGTGATACGCTCACCTTACCGCGAGCAAAAGGATGCCCCGTCCCAGGGAAGGCATGCCCGTGACGAAAGCACCCTCGAGGTATTTAAGGAGTATGAGTCCGCACTTCGTGATATTGAGCAGTGTTCCCATCTCATCGTTCTTTACTGGCAAGACAAGGCAAACCGAACCACGCTCCAGACCCGCACCCCTTGGGGGCCTGAGATTCACGGCGTGTTTGCGACGCGTTCACCTAACCGCCCCAATCCCATAGGCTTATGCGTAGTCGAACTTCTGGAGCGCAATGGGCCTCTTCTCAAGGTTCGCGGTATGGACGCCATTGATTGCTCGCCCTTGATAGATATTAAGCCCTATTCCCCACAGCTTGACTCGGTTCACCATGCCCGAATCGGCTGGCACAAGAAGCAAGATCTCAAGCCTGAATAGCAGGAGCATGAAGAAAAAAACAGAAGCACATAATGCCCAAGATCAAGATCATAGTCGTTGATCACACCAGATCGCACTTTCTCAAAGAAGGCGAGGTATTCTATCTGGATCGTCTTCGAAAATACATTCAGGTGGACTGGGTTGAGGTGAAACCCGTCAAGATTTCTCAAGGAGGGTCGGAACAAAAGATCCTGGCTGTAGAGGGCGAGAGAATAATCCAAAGGCTGGGCCAACGCGATTATTGGGTGTGCCTTGATCGATCTGGAAACCAATATGACTCAGAAACACTCGCAGCGTGGTTAAACTCATTACTCAATAAGGGGGAACAGTGGGTGAGCTTCATAATAGGAGGTCCTTTGGGGCTTTCGAAGGATGTCCTCCATCAATCTCGTGAGGTCTTATCTCTTTCTCAATTCACGTTGACCCATGAGATGAGCCGCCTGATCCTTCTGGAGCAATTGTACCGGGCTTTTACCATTCTCCGGGGTCAGAAGTATCACAAATGATCATTCGGTGACGGGCCCCATTTAATATGCGTTCCTAGTTCCGCAAACATCAAATAGTCTGCAGCTACGGGATGCTCATGAGGCCTTTTCTTCTGTGACTGGCGGCCCGCGACGAGCTCGGCCGAGTCGGAGGCCGCGGTCCTTTTCACGGCGTATCAGTTGGGGAAACCGCAGCCCTGAGCCTGTCGAAGGGAATGCGGAGGGGGTAAGAATCCCCCGTTGATAGGTCGTAGAAAAGGCCGGGCCGAAAGCCTTGGAACAGAGGTAAAGACCTCATGAGCATCCCACAGGCTTCTTGGTTGTTTCCGAGGCGAGCAATCCTGTGCTGTTATTAATAACGAGATGCTCGCAAGGCTGACTCTACCTTACAATCACGCAGGTGCGGTCCGCCCTGTGAGAGACTTTGTTGGAAACGCTGCCCAACAGAAGGCCTTTGAAACTGCCAAGCCCGCGACTGCCCATGACAATCATATCCACATCGTGCTCCTTCGCATAGGCAACAATTGCTTCAGCCGGATCTCCCTCCATCACGGTCGCATCGACATGGAGGACACCTTTCTTCCTGGCTTCATCTTGAGCCACGGCAATGATCCGATCTCCCAGGGCCTGCAACTCGATCCTGTCCGATATCACATACTCACCCATCCCTTCGGGGACTATGGGTAGCTTGTACACATGGAGCAGATGCATAACGGCATCACCTTGTTTTGCCAAATTCGCTGCAAAATCGATCGCCTTTCGCGCCTGCTCCGACCCGTCAACCGGCACGAGGATTTTTTTGCTCATCCTTATCCCCCCTCCTGCTCCACCATAGGTATCCGGTTTATTAGTATGGGGAAGATGTGATACCTTTGTCAAAGAAAAAGTCCCGACGCGGGCCCTTGCACGGAAATGTCTCAGCGCTGAACAGAGATATTGACACCTCTAAACCCATGTACTATACGAGCGGTAATTACTTTGTAGTACTTCTTCGAATAATACCAACCTAACCCTTTACTTTACATTGAATGTTTCGAAAAATCTTCTATGGATGGTGGATCGTACTCGCCTGCTTTTTCATCGGGCTATACGTGGGCGGCACCATCTTCTATGGTTTTACCGCCTTCTTTGAACCCATCAGAAGGGAATTCGGCTGGAGCTACACCCAAATATCGCTTGCCGCAAGCCTTCGCGGCCTAGAGATGGGTATCTTCGCCCCCTTTGTGGGATTTCTCGCCGACCGCTTTGGCTCAAGAAAGCTCATTCTCTGGGGAACATCTCTGGTCGGATTTGGGCTCATCCTCCTCAGCCTGACCCGATCACTTGCCATGTTCTATGGTTCCTTTTTGATCCTCTCATTCGGGGCCGGCGGCTGTGCTTCGATCGTGACTATGACTGTTGTGGCTAACTGGTTTCACAGCAAGGTGGGCATAGCGCTCGGCGTAATGGTGTCGGGTATCGGCGCCAGTGGATTTATGCTTCCCCTCATCGTCCGGCTTATCGATATTTCCGGTTGGAGAACTACCTTTGTGATCCTTGGACTGGGAATGTGGACCCTTGGGATACCTCTTTCGTTCGTCATCCGCGACAGGCCGGAGCAATATGGATATCTTCCCGACGGCAAAGAAACCGGTAATAAGCTCCCGGAGATTGTAGTTAGAAACGAGAAGCTGGATATCGGCCTAGGGCAGGCGCTGAGGATGAGATCCTTTTGGTATCTAAACACCACTGAGCTGATCCGCATGATGACCGTGGTGGCAGTAATTACCCATATTATGCCATATCTCAGCAGCCTCGATATATCACGATCAACCGGCGGGTTCATAGCAGGTGCCATACCCCTATTCAGCATCATCGGGCGGTTTGGTTTTGGCTGGTTAGGCGATGCTACAGATAAGAGGTATGTGTTGGCACTTTCGTTTTGTCTTATGAGCATAGGGCTGATGCTCTTCTGTTATGTGCGGGTAATCTGGGTTGCATGTGTCTTTCTTTTGCTATTCTCTCCGGGCTACGGCGGAGGGATGGTCGTCAGGGGGGCAATCCTGAGGGAGTATTTCGGAAGGGACTCCTTTGGAAAAATCCTTGGGATCATCATGGGCTGTGCGGCAATTGGGGGAATTATAGGCCCTACCCTGGCTGGGTGGGTATTTGACATACTGGGGAGTTATCAACCCATCTGGCTTATTTTCTGCGGGCTGACTGGTCTGACGACATTGTTGACACTGAGAATTCGGTAAACTGATTGAAAAAACTGGCCTTTCCCCGCTCGTTGAGCATGCCTGCTCGAACCCCCGTAGTCCCTTTTTCATAGCAGGATAGTTCTTCGAGGAGATCATCATGGTATTCTTGGACCAGGAAAAACCGATTGCTACGTGTGTCTCCGAAACCTGTGCGGGTTGCGCCGTAGGCGAAATCGTACACTGTCACTTCAGGCCCAGAGACCTGATCCATTTCTGGTGCATCGTTCTACCGGGCTTTCTGGTGGGAGGCGCCGGGGTTTATCGTGTGAGCGGATGGTTGTTGGGCCTGTGGATACCGCTGATAATCGGCTACTTCGGCTTTTTAGAGATCCGCGTCATGTGCTCGCATTGTCCTCATTATGCGGAGCCTGGCAGTAGCCTGAAATGCTGGGCCAATTACGGCTCCCCAAAGCTATGGAAATATCGCCCCGTACCCATGACATTTACGGAAAAGCTCGTCTTCCTGGGCGGGTTCGCGGTTATCTGGGGGTATCCATTGGTCTTTCTGGTCATGGGCAAACAATGGTTCCTGCTAATCGTGTATGCAACTTCCACGGCGGGCTTTTTCATGTCCCTGAAGCTATTCCTCTGCTCGCAGTGTATGAATTTTGCCTGCCCGCTCAATTCGGTCAACCAGGATACTAGGCAAGAATTCCTCAAGCGAAATCCTGAAGTCGCCAGGGGCTGGGAAGGCAATCCGATATCACGCGAATAGTCTCAGGGAAACAGGCAGGGCATTACAAGCGCTAAAAGGGTTTCTTGAGTTGGCTTTTATGCTATGAAGAGGCGGATATGAAACTCACAAGAGATGAAATGAGGCGAGCCCTCAGAAAATGGAATCAGGCGTGGGACAATCATGATCTCAACGGTGTCATGGAACTATTTCACGATGACGTTCTGTTTGAGAACTGGACCGGCGGTAAGGCAGAAGGAAGGGAGGTTCTCCGTAAGGCGTGGACTGAATGGTTTGAGAATCACGCTGGATTTCGATTCACCGAGGAAGAGACCTTTATCGACGAGGCTGAGCAGAAGGCCCTCTACCGATGGCAACTCGACTGGCCGTCCATTGAGAAAGGCCACGAGGGAAAACACGAAAGACGCCGTGGCGTGGACGTCCTTCATTTTAAGGACGGTAAGATCATAAAGAAATTAACTTATTCCAAGACGACAATTGATATCGATGGCCAAAGGGTCAGGCTCCAGGCATGTGACTATAGGTGAGGCGCCGCTCTTTAGTCGTTCCATGTAGTGCCGGTATTAAGGGAGCTTGGCGCCTTCACGATAACCCGGTGATGCAGACTTTGCGTATTTGATTTAAAGAAAAACAGAGGTGCAATACTTAGAGGAAAATAAAAAGCTTGCTTTATTTCATGGTTAGTATAAAGTAAGAGCTCGAAAGAAGATCTCCAATCTTACCGTTCTTTCTTATTGTATCCTAGGTACTTGCTGTTGGTACTAATGGATGTCCAATCACGCTGCTAGCGGTAGGCGTGGTGCCATCCATCTAATGCCAATGCCATTCGGCTAGGCCCTTCTGCAATCCCTCATCCGATTCAGAGGACCCTTATCAAAATCAAACGGGTTCCGGAAAACCTTCCCCACTTCCAATTGAACGCAGGCGAAAATCGGCTGCGCTGTGACTGTTGGCTTCCAGTTCTCCGGCATTGAAATTATTTCCATTTTTCTGCAACCCGCACAAGGGGCTCCGAATATTCCTCAGGAATTTTCATGTGAATGGGATAATTTTTAGGGAATCAAAAGTCAACTTTTCAGTCCTTTTGAACCTTGCATTTAAAGCGAGCAGTATACGCGCAACGGGGTTTTCGATCGCATAACAGTTTCTTCTATACCATAGGCCTGATCGGACAAGCATCGGATTTGATTCGGCCGGCGCTCCCCCTATTGAGAGCTGTCGGCCCCAACCGTTCATTTGTGGTGGAGCCCGATGAGGAGCATTCCATCGGGAACAGGGCTCGGAATCCATTGCCCTAGCATGAGGAGGTACGATAATGTTTATACCAATGACTGTATCCGGATTGACCCTTGATCCGATAACTGAAGGGCCGATTGTTGTCCTGAAGGAAACCAAGGGTAAGCGAAAACTCCTTATTTGGATAGGACTCCTTGAAGCGAACGCCATCGCCACTGAGTTAGAGGGCATAAAGCTCTCCAGACCAATGACTCATGACCTGTTCAAAAACATCATGGAGCTACTGGATCTTAAGATAAACAAGGTGGAGGTTTGCGACCTGAAAGACAACACCTACTACGCTTTGATCCATGTTACCTACGACGGGAGGCAAATCTCAGTTGATGCTAGGCCGAGCGATGCCCTTGCGCTCTCTTTGCGGGTCAATGCCCCCATCTTTGTGGCAGAAGAGGTTATTGAAAAATCTAAACAGGGGGTTTCGCAAGGCGAGGCAGCAGACAAATCCAAACAGGGGAAGTACTGGAAAGAGATCCTGGAAAGCCTTGATCCTGATGATTTTGGAAATAGCTAATCGAGAGCTCAGGGCACTAATCAGTGAGCACCGGTGATACAGTAGAAATAAGCCTTGGAGGGAAAATCAGCGTACCCCATGAGAGCAAATACAACCGCTAAGGGCATTTTGGTTTCTTGTCAAAGGAGAAACCCTTGATCCAGAGAAGACCCAAGAAATGGTTTTGGGCTATCCCGGGGGCAATCACCATTACATGGGCTGCCCTGCCCCGTTTTTCGATTTGCAAAGATTTCCTTTCTGCTGGAACGGCCAGGCGATATTCCCGGCATAACCACTAACAATAATAAAAGGAGGTTTTTGATGAACATCTACGTAGGTAATCTGTCATTCGATATGACAGAAGAGGATTTGAAGGAGGCCTTTGAGGCCTTCGGCGAAGTCGAATCCGTCAATATTATTACAGACAGGTACAGTGGCCGCTCAAGGGGCTTTGGGTTCGTAGAGATGCCAGCTAAGGTTCAAGCCCAATCAGCGATCGACGGCCTGAATGGTAAGGAGTTGAAGGGACGACCCCTCAATGTTAATGAGGCGCGTCCTCGCTCAGACGCCCGGCGCGGCAGCAGGCGGCGCTTCTAAGAAAGCGTATTCGTATCAGAGGAAGTCTTAACGGACCTTCCCCTCGAAAACCATTATATGATCTCGTGCTGATGTTCATCTTCCGTTTTGCTTATCTGGGGGGCAAACTGCTTTTATGCCCGGTGTTTACGGAAGTGAGCACACCCAGAAACCATACCCAAATCCTATGAGTGACATTCTTTTTTTTGAGTGGGTTCCCCTATTGAAATTGTGTCTAAAAAACATTAGACTGGCAGAGCAGCCAAAAGATAACTGAAAGGTAACTACCCTTCCCATGGAGACACTCCTCAAATTTTGCCTTCCCGGTTTCTAAAGGGACGGTGTCCATTCTGCCGTCTCTCTATCCTTCTGCACCTGAAGCAGCGAACTAACCCACAAAGGGGTATGAAAGCAAAAAATCTTTAAAAAACACATTGGAGACTAAAAGCCCTGGCGTTGCACAACTCGTAAAACAGAAAGTTCTATACGAGACAGGCTGACATGGTAGCGCCCCCGAAAGGCAGGTGATAAACATGAGGGCTCATGAAATTGACGATCTGGTGGGGATTTATGAGAGCGACAACAGCATCAAATGCAGAGACTGCATGGGAGACGAGGATTGGAGAGACCTTAAAAAAGAGAATATTATTACTCCTGCCGATGTAGAGAAGGGGGAGAAGTTATTCTATTGCGACTACTGTGAGAAAAGCCTCTAGAAACAACAAAGGGCGGAGAAAATCCCCGAAGACCCATCGGTCATTGAGAAACTTACCGTTCAAGGGCAAGCCCGCAACCGCCCTGTTCTTTTCTCAAAATATCCCCCAAATACTATCTACAAGCAATGGAGCCCCCGCGCTCTGAAGAGCGGGGCATCCTCACAATAGATGGCGGAACTCTCCATAGCCTTTAGCCTGCCTTCGCTCTTACGAGCCACGGCGCGGCTAACCCAGCCTTTCCGTCCTCCTTACCCCGTCCTCCGCAGTTGGCTGCTTCGGAGGATGGACATGCTACTGCAGACACCGTCGGCCATAGCCTTTGGCTAAGCCTGCTCATTCTAGTCTCACAGGACGGGCCATTCTGGCGAAGGAAAGTAAAACACTTAGATATGAAGACTGCTCTTCAGCTGGTGCCGGGACGGGTCGAAAAGCTCCCCCCTCCCGTTCACTCTTAGGCGCAGGCCTCCTCTATCTTCTTTTCACATTTTTTCTCCTTGCGCTTTAAGCCTTTCCCCAACCACAGCGCCCTTTCATCGCATCTTCTTTTTCGTGGACTTCTGGTTTTTTTGTATGTATTACCTCTTTGATCTTACTGACTAAAGAAAAACCAAATCAAGGAAAGCAAACAGGGACAACGCAGGCTCTCTGGCTCACCAATGAGCACGTTTCAATTGCACTATGACCGGCGATCATACAAAGAACAAGGGACATAAGCACTACCTGGGGCTTCTTAACGAGCTTTTCACGCACGCTAAACTGAGACGAGCCCTTGAAAAAATCAGAATTCCCTTGGGAGTTGCCCTTGTCGTTCTGTTGTTCATCTATGGCCACCTGGAGATGTTTATCCCGGCAGTGGTCATTTCTCTTTTTGGAGAGCTAATACAGATGTGGTCCTCTGGTTCGCTGGAAAAAAACGTGGTGCTCACCATCAGGGGGCCTTACTGCCTGGTAAGAAATCCCATGTACCTGGGGAGGTTTTTTGTCATCTTGGGTGCGCTAATTCTATTAAAAAACATCTACATCATAGTCATTTATCTGGGCGTTTTTTTTTATTACGTCGCAAATAGGGTTAAAAGGGAAGAGAAACACCTCATAGAGATCTTTGGCGAGCCGTATCTGGAATATTGCGATCAGGTCAATAGATTTATGCCAAGGCTTGGAGCCTGCGAAACAAAGGATACCCTATTCTTTCGGTTTCGCCTGTTAGTCAGAAATAACGAGCACCTTAACTTCCTGGCGCTTCTGGCCTTTTACATCGCCTTCTACGTAATCTCCGCTATTACTCAGTAAGTCAACCATCAAACAAGTATTTCCTGCTCCCAGGCCTACGGCACTCCTCAAGCAATGCCGCCGCATACTAACCCCCTCTCGCCTTGCACCTTTAGTCTTACGCGTCGAACCCTTCTTTATTATTTATCTCCCGTGACTATGCCTGCTTCGGAAAACCAAAAGCATGTTTGACTTGGGCTATCCCCCGGAGTCCTTCCTTTTCTCCACGGCGAAGTTTACTATGTGAAACCCTTTCATCTCTGTAACCACGGCTTCTTTGCCAAATAGACAACATGGCCTCTCCTTTCCCCCGCAGGCGCTGTTCTCCTTGACAGATCAGAAACGTGAGCGTAGGTTAATCTGTGTTTGGGCATCTTTGTTCAGCCCTTCATGAGCCTGGAGCGCTCACTCTGTTGGATGCCTTTCTGTATTGCACCGCGGTTTGTATCACGGATTATATGTTATTCAACCAGGTCAGAACATATCTCAAAAACCAATATCTCAACACCTAACCCCGATAAACCGGAATTCCGAAACACGAAATTCGAAACACGAAACAAATCCAAAATAATAATGCTCGAGTGCTCAAGACACTAAATTTAGATCACTTATGATATCCCTAGTTGTGCATTCAGTTTTGGTCATTTGAATTTTGAAAATTGAAAATTTTTTCGGATTTCGACATTCGGATTTCGAATTTTATATTCTGGTTTTCATGGGATGTTCTAAATATGAAAATATTTTCTGCCAGAAAAAGCACCAATCTTATTCTTAAGGGACTAACGGTCCCAGATTTCCTCAATAGAAGAACCAAGGAGTAATCATGGGAGAATACGACGAATTGGTTATTAGCGGATTTGACAGAGCGTGTGTGAAATATCCTGATAAAACCGCCATCATATATCTTGGCGAGAGATTCTCCTATATGAGTCTGAAGAATCTCATTGACAGGTTTGCTACTGCACTGCACGATCTGGGCGTCAGGGATAACGATAAAGTAATGCTTTATATTCCGAATTGCCCCCAGTTTCTTATCGGATATTTCGGAGCTCAGCAGATTGGAGCCATACCGGTTCCAGTTTCTCCGATTTATACTCCCTATGAAATGAAATATCTCATCAACGACTCTGATGCTGAAACAGTTCTGTGTCAGGATACCAATTTTAGGTATATCAAAGAGGTTTTCCCAGAAACCCGCCTGAAAAGGGCTATTGTCACAAACTATGTGGACTTACTCCCTTTATATAAGCGCGTGGTCGGCACCCTGTTTGACAAAGTTCCCGACGGCGTTATTGAGAAAGGCGATGCTGTTTATTCCTTCAAGAATCTCATTCGGCAATATCCACCCCAACCACCTAAAGTGGCGATAAACCCAAGAGATCACCTTAGTTACATACTCTACACCGGGGGAACCACCGGCTTCCCCAAGGGATGCCTAGCCACCCATACCGGTATGGTATCCTTTGTCAATGAGATTGCAGGGGTAGGGGAAGGCCATATCTCAGACGGGGAAGAGGTATTTATCATGGTGAACCCTCTCTTCCACCAGATGGCCCAAGGGGTCATCTTGGGAATGGTTTTAACAAAGGGGAATACTGCAGTGTTAATGCCTATACCCGAAGTAGATGCCATTTTGCAGGCCATACAGCGATATAGAGGGACTCTCTTTCTGGGTGCACCTACCCTTTACCGAATGATCTTAGAAAACGACAGGTTAGACCTATTTGATTTGAGTTCGTTAAAATACTGCTGGAGTGGTGGGGATGTCCTCCCCCTTGAGGTTTTCAACAGGTGGAAAAAGAAGTTCAAGGTGCCGATATATCAAGTATATGGTGCAACTGAGGTGGGTTTTACCGCGATGAGTCCCTTGGACAGAGAGCCTGTTCCAGGGAGCATCGGGCTACCCCTTTTCTCACGGCAAATAAAAATTGTGGACCCAGATACCTTAGCCCCCGTCCCGCCAGACACACCTGGTGAGCTATTAGTTACTTCTGACTATATTTCTAAGGGCTATTGGAAGAAACCCGAGGAAACCGCTGCTTCTTACGTGGAGATTGACGGCAAAACCTGGTACCGAATGAACGATTATGTCCATACTGACAGTGACGGGCAGCTGTACTATGTTGACAGGAGTGCAGATATCATGAAGTATAAGGGGTACAGGGTCTCATGTTCCGAAATCGAAGCTGTATTACAGGACCACCCCGCTCTCATAGGGGCATGCGTGGTAGGTATCCCCGATCCAAAGGTCGGCGAACGAATCAAGGCAATCGTAGTGCTCAAGGAGGATGTGAGGGGTGTAAGCGGATCGGAGTTGACAAAATGGTGCAAACAAAGGCTTGCCCCTTATAAGATTCCACAGTACATAGAATTTAGAGACATGCTTCCAAAATCGAAGGTTGGGAAACTCTTGAGGCGAGAGGTACGGGATGAGGAGCGAAGAAGGGCAGGCAAGGAAAAGAAACCGATAAGGGTGTAAAAAGGCTTATGCTATCGGGGAAGAACGTGGCTAGATCCCAAAGTAAGCCGACTTTACGTCGGGGTTATCCATAAGCTCCTGCGAGCTGCCTTCCAAAACGGATGTTCCATTTTCGAGCACATAGCCATGGTGTATAATAGGTAAGATCGGCCTGGCGTATTGCTCGGAGATCAATATTGTGATTCCCGTTGTCTTATTGATATCTTCGATTGCACGTACAAGGACTTCCTCCATCATTGGGCTGAGCCCCAAAAGGGGCTCATCCAAGAGCAACAGCTTTGGCTGGGCCATCAAGGCCCTCCCAATGGCAAGCATTTGCTGTTCGCCACCGCTGAGAAACCCCCCTTCTCTCTTCTTCAATCCCTTTAAGGCTGGAAACATGGTAAAAACATAGTCAAGGGTCTCCTTGGCTTGTGCTCTCGTTGCCAGAATGCCGCCAATCTTCAGGTTCTCCAATACACTGCTTTCCTGAAAAATTCTTCGTCTTTCGGGGCAAAGGATGATCCCTTTTTTGGCCCTATCGCTGGTTTCAATAAAGACGATATCCACCCCGTCATAATAAATGCTTCCAAGTATCGTTATCCTCTCTCCACCCCGCATTCTCTCTTTCTTTTTTATATCTAAAATAATTCCAGAGATAGTATACATGAGTGTAGATTTCCCAGCACTGTTAGCCCCAAAGACACCGGTAATCTCGCCCTTTTGGCATTGCAGATCAACATTATTGATGGCCAAGGCGTTTTCATAAAATACCATAAGACGACTGACTTCTAACATCGACACTATGACGTCTCCGTTCCGAGATAAGCCTTCCTGACCTCTCTGTTATCAATAACCTCCTGCGGGATTCCTTCAGCGATCTTTTCGCCAAAATTCATTACAATCACCCGATCAGCCAGCCGAAAGAGTTCTCTCAACCGATGCTCAATCATCATCATCGTTATGCCCTCCAAGTGCAATCTCTCCAAGAAGGGAGTCATGGAGGTTATCTCAGACATGCTGAGCCCAGAGAGAATTTCATCGCATATGATTATGTCAGGCCTCAGTGCAATACAACGAGCGAGTTCAAGACGTTTCAGATACCCGAGCGGGAGAGAGCCCGCGGTCTTATACGGCACGCGGGCATCGCGTTCGAAACCGACCTCCTCCAACATATCTATGGCTACTGCGTCTATATCCCCAAGCTTCCAACCTCTCGTGCGTCGCACCCGAGGAGAATTCAAGGGAACAATCAGGTTTTTAAATGCGGGCAGGCTATGATAGGGCCTCATTATCTGAAACGTCCTCGTAAGCCCAAGGTTAGCGATTATATGAGGCTGTAAACCGGTGATATTCCGTGCCTTATAAAAAACTTTGCCAGAATCTGGTCGTACAAAACCGCTAATAAGGTTAACCAACGTGGTTTTACCCGAGCCGTTGGGTCCGATGACTCCGAGAATCTCTCCTTTACACAAACCAAAGCTTACTTTGGTTACAGCTTGAACCCCACCAAATGCCTTACTAACACCTTCTACCTGGAGAAGAGCTTCGTCCGCCATACCTATACTTTTTCCCATAGCTCGAATTGATGATATTTCCGCTGAAGGTAATTCATTAACCCTTCGGGCTTATACACCATAAAACCTATTAGTATGAAACAATAGAGGACCACCCTGAGTTGCCCAAAACCACGCAGTGCCTCCGAAAGTGGGGTTAGAATAAACGCTCCCAGCACCGGGCCCACTAAAGATCCCATTCCCCCCATGACGGTTGCAGCGATGGGCAGTATGGAGAAATCCATGGCAAGAAGTGACAAACCTAACCACCCATAAAGGTGACTCAGGTAAGCCCCACCAAAACAGCCGATTAGTGCTGCAATGAACACAGCCTTAGTCCTGTATGCTGTTATGTTAATACCAGAGGCCTTGACCGCCTGGTCATTATCCTTTATGCCCTGGAAAATGACCCCGATATCCTCACTGACTAACCTTCTAATCCCAAATAGTGACAGGATAACCGCCACCAGGATAAGGTACTGTTCAACCCAAATATTCGGGAAGGTTGCGAGGGCACTAATTCCTTCGGTACTGCCAAAAACACCGAGTGCCACGATAATATACACGGCAAATAAGGGAAACATAAAGCTCACGATGGCGAAGTAGATACCTCGCAGCCGGAGGCAGGGGAGTAGGATTAGGGTGCTAATCACAGCTCCGGCCACTGAAGCAACTGGGATAGAGAGGAGTGGTGGCCAGCCATAATAGGCGTTCAAGAGCCCTGAGATGTATCCGCCAGCTCCAACAAAAAATGCCCCTCCCAAACATACCAGGCCGACAAATTCGGCTAAGAAATCAAAGCCTAAGGCCAGCAATGCATAGATCCCAGCTGAGCACAGCACCCTTTGCCAGTACATACCCAAAACGAGGGGAAGTGTAAACAGACCCACGATCAAGACAAATCTCGGCACAATAAGATATGCCATCTCAGCCCATGAAGACAGGGCATACAAACCCTCGGTCCGTACTTTTATGCTCCTGTCGAGCCTCTTTTTGCGCCTGTCCCGGGCGAGCATCCTTAAACCCTCTCCTCAAGCTCTTTCTGTTTTCCCAAGAGTCCTGACGGCTTGAATAAGAGTATCAAGATAATGGTTCCGACCAGTACTACTGACTCCCAGACAGCCCCGAACAGGGCTGTGCTGATTTTCATGGCAAACCCGATTACAAAGGACGCCAAAACCGCGCCTGCCCAGCTTCCAAGACCTCCGATGATGCACACTGCGAGGGCATAGATCAGGACCTTGTACCCTGCCTCGGCTGTCACATTGCCGAGAGGAAGAATGATCACCGCAGCCAGGCCGGCCAGGGCCGAGCCGATAGAGAGAGATATCATCGCCGTTCGATCAGAATTTACGCCGAGCATCATGGCGGCTCGTTCATCTTGGGCAATGGCTCTCAGGGATAGGCCCGTCTTAGTGTGGTGGGTAAACAGCCACAACAATCCCACCAGTGCGATTCCTCCCCCGATAATGATGAGCCGCTGAAAGTCTACGAACACACCCCATATACTCATTTTACCTTGTATCAACGGCCGGAGAACATAGAATGGGCCAATGAAGCCCTTGAATCCACCGATACCCTGCATTCGTAGACCTTCCAATATGACTAAGCTCACCGCGAATGAGGCAATAATTTCCGATGTCGCCATGCCTCGCAGGCGTATGAGTATGAAACGATATATAATAAAACCAAGAACCGCCGCTATGAGCAGAGATAAAAGGATAGCGAGTGCGTAATTCATCTTCAGATCGTTTACGAAACTCCAGGTCAGAAACCCGACGAGCACATATATGGAGCCATGAGCAAAATTGGGTATCCTGCTGACCCCATAGACCAGGGTAAAACCGACGGCTATAAGGGCAAAGACGATGCTGTTAACCGTTCCGTATATTACTATGTCCATACTCTCTTTTGCTTACACATTTGAAATTAAGGCAAGCCCCTCAGCCACAATCATGCCGAGAGACTTGCCTGGTATCTTTGCCCGATATCACTTCAGCCATGGAGGCATTTGTATGCTCCCGGTTGCAGCTACCTCAGGGAAGATCTGTACCCTCTCGCCATTCTGCCACTGCACCCAGCAGCCCAATACGCTTGCCTTTGGATCATAACCGTAAATAATCTGATGATTCTGGTCGAACCTGATCGTCCCGCGAACCGCGGGCAGATTGGTCTTTTCAAGTGCCGCTATCAGGGGGTCCTTTTTAAGGGTCCCCGCTCTCTCAATGGCATCTTTCAATACATACAGTGCCTCATAGGCACTTACGCACCCGGTGCTCCGTGGTGGCACATTCCACCGTTTCTCGAAGCTATTGTAGAACTCCATGGTCTGGGGCATGATATTGTTGGGGACATTGCCAGTCTCCGAGAGGGTAACCACTGTGTAAGCACCCTTGCCATCGGTGGCTTTCCAGAAACCCGGATCCTCGGCTGCTCCAATGAAACCGAGGGGCAGTGCCGGCACCTCCATATCAGACCACTGCTTCAAGAGGATCGAAGTTTCCGGTGAGTAAGCCCACATAAAGAGAACCTGTGCCCCCGATTTCTTGCACTCGCTCAGCGCCACCGAGTAGTCAGTGGTACCAATGGGATGCTTATCTCTGCCCACGATTTCCCATCCCCCCTTGACAGCGAGTTCCTCCACAATTCCAGCAGCCTTGCGGCACATCAAACTGTCGTCTATGGAAACGAACATCTTGTTGAACCCGAACTTCCCTTTGATTTGATTCAGCAGATCAACTCCTTCTTTTATATACGATTTAACGCTGCCGCTTGCCCTGAAAGAATACTTATACTTTTTGAGGTCGCTGCCTACCTTCTGATCCCAGCTGGGTGTATAACAACCAATGGACACGATGTCTACAACCTTATACCGGGCATACAGATCCATAGCCGCCATCCCACACTCAGACATACACGGACCACCAACGATAACATCGGATTTCTTCTGTAGAATCAATTTCTCTATTGCCAGTAGGACTTCACTGGTAGGCACACCGGGCTCCTCGTCACGGGTATCGATAATTTCCAGCTTGAGAGGGCTCATTACACCGGCTATGTTTACCCCACCTGCAGCATTGATCTCCTCTGCAGCCAGGATCATGCCGCGCTCGCCATTCTGACCATAGGCACTGGCTCGTGGAACCGGTGCTCCTACGATTATGGGTTTATCTTTCTTTGCCGCCTCGGCCTTGATCACCCCAAAAGTCCCTATCAGCAATATGGAAACGATTAGGGCGATGGTGATACGAAGAACTTTGTTAGTCATAGTACCCTCCTTATTTTTAGGATGTGGTTAATAAAGAACAAAGCTTGTCTCTGGCCCGACTAAAGCCCGCCTTTACTAGGCTGACTCCCAGTATCCGGTGGCAGATGAACTGTGCTGATTTTTCCAGGATCATGCTCCGGCGTCGGCAGAACAGCAGGCGCTTAGGCCCTCACTCAGGCGGCGGTCGGTTTCCGAAGGTTGCGCCCTGCAAACCCCTTCAGTCACACAATCCTGCGGCAAGAGGCCGCCCCATTCTGCTGAACTGATCACCACCGCCAATCAGGCGTGCTTCACCGCAATCATTCAAAATATGACCCAGAAAACAAAGAAACGAACCTGCAGTTTTTGCTGAAACATCTCCATTCGGTAAAGCCGGTATTGCCGCACTTCTTCCGGCCATTCAGGCCCTAGGGCCCCTGCCCTGTACCTTGAAGGGTCATGCTCCATTTTAGCCTAGAAAAAAATCCTCTCTTCTTCTCTTCAGGCAACCGTTTGCATGAGGAGAGAGCCTTGCAACCGCTGTTGTGTGGAAGTTCGTATTTCGCAGGTAGGAATTCTTTTGGCTCCATCAGGGTATGAGGTCTAGCCATGAGCGTGAACATGGTGAGAACGTAACTGGAATACTGAATACCCTCTCTTAGCTTCAGGTAGCTTACGGGAAAATCAGCTGGTGTGTCAAGGGAAAAAGACTTTGAATTCGGTTGTTCGATCTGATCCGGGCATGATACTCCTATCGCTTCAGGCCTTGAATCTTTCCTTAAACACCTACCATCAAGGGCAACCCCCGGGCAGGAGTTCCTAAAGAATTCCAAAAGGCTTACCGATAAAATCATATGGATTATTGCAGGTTCTCCCCGTTCATACGGCTTAAAAACCGCCATTTAAGGAGACCCTAAGAATGAAGCACTTCTATTGGCATCGGCTTTCCACGGCGTTTATACTCGGTTTGGTGACTCTCAGTGTAATTTGGGGATGCGATAGCGGCGAAAAGGCAATAGATGAGATTACCGGGAACCGGGCTGTCAAGCAATACCATAAATCCAAAAAGGATATCGAAAAGATAGCAGACCGACAGGCGGAACGGTATAAGGACATCCCCGACGATGACAAAGAGGGCAATTAACGACTCGTGTAGGTCGCTCGTCATACGTATCCCTTGACGTTTGGCTTGCTCTAGCTTATGCTTGTATCGAATAAGAAGATGCGCTTGACAAAATGGTAGTTAGGAAGAGCACTGGTAACTCTCGGCGCATGAGCCTCTGTTACGAAACCGTGCCATCTGAGAACAGTGGGGAGGAGAGAGCATGGATTACAAACGGTTGCTGCTTTTGCCAGTACTGGGATTGAGTCTGTTAGTTAACTCCGGGTGTCCGCCAGTCATAGTGGGGGCTGCTGCAGGTGTTGGAGTAGGTGCAGGCACCGTTGCCTATGTGGGCGGAGAATTAAAATCGACCGAAAACGTTTCTCTAGATAAGGCTTGGGGCGCCAGCCAAGCAGCAATGGGTGATCTGGGATTTGCCATCACGGAAAGACGCAAGGACGTCTTCAATGCCGAGCTCAATGCACGGGGTGTGGAGGTTAAGAAAATCAGGATCGCGCTGAAGAAAATTTCGGATAACAGCACAGAACTCAGGATCCGCGTCGGCGTATTTGGTGATGAAGCGAAGTCGCGGCATATACTTCAAACGATAAAGAAGCGCCTCTAAAATCGAGCTCAAGGACATAGGTTGCTCCTTTCTTAGGAGCGTAAAGGAACAGGAAACCAGTAAGTCAGAAACGCAGTTTCCCCCTAGCCTGAAAGTAGGGATATACGAGGATCTACCATAAGGAAGGGGCACAAAAGCACCATGGAAGACAGACACACAATCGGAAGGTATGAGATCCTTGATAGAATACTCGTGGAACCCGGCCAGGATAGGGTCACGACCATTTATCGGGGAAAAGACCCTGAAACCGATACCTCTGCGGCCATAAAGACAATTAGTTTCTCTGAGGGATGCGGGCAAGAGAAGGTTCAAGAGACTAAGGATAAGTTACAAAGAGAGGCCGCCTTAACAAAGCGTCTGGCGCATCCTGGGATTATGGCCATATACGAGGCAGGAGAAGATGGTGCTCTCACGTATGTGGCCACGGAACTGGTGGAAGGGGAAATTCTAGAGATATATTGCAATAAAGCATCACTGCTCCCTTTGAAAACAGTTCTCGCTGTCGTAGCTCAAACAGCAGATGTACTGCACCATACCCATGAAAACGGCCTGGTTCACCGTAACATCAAACCAGCAAATATTATGCTCTTGGAAGATGGCACCGTGAAGGTAGCAGGTTTTGGCATAGCAAAGTCAGTAGACGATAAACAAACTACAAAAAAAGCGCTCCTTGGAACACCAAACTACATGTCACCTGAGCAGGCCATGGGCCTTGAGATAGATGGTCGTTCGGATATCTTCTCATTAGGTGTAGTCTTTTTCAGGCTTCTCACCGGAGAACTGCCCTTCACGGGTAATACACTCAAGGACCTCCTTTATAATATCGCGCGATCAAGACACCCCTCGGTGAACGCTATTGATCCAAACATCCCCTCTGGTGTTGAAAACATAGTCGACAGGTCTTTGGCTAAGCGAGTTGACAAGCGATATCAGAGTGCCAGCCAGATGTCTCAAGACATACGAATTCTAGAGAAGGAAATCTGAATTTCAGTCATTCCTGTATCTGCGCTCCCTCTTCCTTTTCATTAAGAAACGAAATCAATCTCCTAACACCAAAAAGCAGGGTTAATACTGCCCCTGCTTTTCTGCTGGTGAAATGATCGGTGATGCTTAAGATATGGAAATCATATATGAAAAATCCTGAAAAATCTTAGATTACGTTTCAATAGCAGAAACATGCAATTTGTGGCGAAACGCTAGGCCTACAATATATTGTGCAGTCAGAGGCGTCTAACCTTCAGGCAACCCGGC
>CP070752.1:443031-447569 GCA_020348625.1 Deltaproteobacteria bacterium
AATTTTCCGCCAATACTATCCTTGGTATACTCGTCATACTCATATTCCCAGTTATACACTTCGATTCCCGCCGACAGTGGCTTATCAAAGAGCCACGGCTCCGTAAAACTGATGTTGTATTTGGTGGATACGGTACTCAGCGAGGCCTTGGCCGACAAGGACTGTCCACTGCCAAAGAGATTGTTCTGTGCTAGCTCCACCATTCCTATCGTCTTTTCAACCGAACTGTACCCAACACCGAGGCTAAACAGACCAGTTGGTCCCTCCTTGATGTTGATATCGAGATTCATTTTATCATCACTGCTTCCCTGCTCGGTGTTAACCTCCACCTCTTCGAAAAACCCAAGACGATAGAGATTCTGGACACTCCTTTTCATGTCTTTTCCGCTGAAGTATCCTCCTTCAACAACCTTGAGCTCCCGACGAATAACCTTATCCCTGGTTCTGTCATTCCCGGCAATTTCTATCCGTTCGAATCTTACCTTCTGGCCTTTTGAGATTTGATATGTAAGATCAACGGTGTGCTGCTCATCATCCTCTTTTATTTTGGGAGTAATATCCGCAAAGGCATAGCCCTCATCGGCATATACCTCGTTAAGCCTCATTATATCAGACCTAATAACCTCCCTATTGTAGACTTTTTCTTCGGTTATCTTAAGAGTTCCGTAGAGTTCTTCGACATCCTTAATGAGATCACCAGCAACACCAACCTTCCCCATGGTATACTGAGCGCCTTCGTTAATCGTAATAGTAATGATAAGTCCTTCTTCTTTTTCAAAGGAAATATCCGGCTCTCCTACTTGGGCCTTTACAAACCCGTTGTTATAGTAAAAGGACCTTATCTTAGTTACATCGCTCTCCAGTTTCTTTCTATCCAGCTGTCCCGAATGGGTGAGAAATGAGAAAAATCCCTTTTCACTCGTGTCCATAACATCTTTGATATCGTCGCTGTCAAGGGTAGCATTCCCCTTGAATTGAATCTTCCGAATATAGACCTTCTCTCCCTCGTCGATGACATAGGTGAGGGCGACCTCGTTGTTGGGAAGCTCTTCGATACGCTCCCTTATTTCAACATTGTAGAACCCCTCTCCGTGGTAATAATCACGCAGCCGTTCAATGCTGTCTTTTATTTCCCTTCTATTGAGTATGGAGTATTGCTTTATACCGAGGACCTTCTCGAGGTCTTTCTGCTCGATCTTCTTATTTCCTTTAAAGAGAATCTTGCCAATTGATTGTTTCTCGCTTACTTTGAAGATGACCTTTTTTCCGCCAGGAACATCCTCGGTCTCTATCTGCACATCCTCAAAAAAGCCCATCTCATATATGGATCTGAGATCTCCGTTGAGGGCTTTCGGGTCAAACCTCATTCCTTCTCGGCTCTCAACTACTGCAAGGATCGCGTCGGATTCGATCCTCTTGTTTCCCGAGACACTCAGGGAGCCTATGAGCGCAATACCCTTAATCCGGCTTGTCGCCCTGACCGCCACGCTATCAATTATCTCAGCTAAATTGTCGATGCTATCACCGGTTGCAAAGACAGTGAAAGGCCTCTTGTCAATTGCGCTGGGCACAATGGTGAAATCAAGGCTCACGTTTTCTCCGATCTGGGTAAGACCCCCTTGGACAACCCAGTCGATATCGTTGCCTCTTGCCTGTTCTCTGATGAGATCGAGATCCGATAGCGGAATACGGGAAAGCTCGGTTTTCTTCAGGACTTCCGGGTCGATCAGGTCAAAGCCCTCCCTCGCCAGTCGCGCTATTACCATAGCCTGCATGCCCTCGACGAGATGATCCATTGGTCGCTCCATATGAATCTTGAAGGGCAGGACGGCTATGCGATCCGATTCCGCTGCATCAGCGGCGGTGTGTACCCATTGGGGAAGCAAGAGGAAAACTGCAGAAAACAGTGCCACTATGGAGCCATGGTAGGAGTGTATCTTTCCGATCATTAATTGACTCGTCGCTGGTTGCTCGCTGCCGGTTACCTGTTCTATCGACTAATTACCATCCGCTCCATGCTCGCCGGGGTAAAATCCCAAATCACAAGTAAGGAGTAATCCGTACCAAGTGATGACCAATACTCACACAAACCTTCCGTCAATAAGGTGCAATTTTCTGGACATCTGCTCGGCCAACTCAAGATTGTGGGTGGCTATGATGAGGGCCAAACCCTTGCTCTTATTAAGGGAAAGGAGCAGTCTAGTTATCTCGTTGCCTGTTGCATTATCCAGGTTTCCGGTCGGCTCATCCGCCAAAAGCACCTGCGGCCCCATAATCAATGCCCTTGCAATCGCAACCCGCTGCTGCTCGCCTCCAGAAAGCTCTCCGACCCTGTGACGGAGCCTCTGTTCTAATCCCATCTGAGAGAGCATGGCAACGGCCATCTCGGAGGATTCTTCCTTGCTGTAACCGGAAATGAGGGCGGGAATCCGGGTGTTTTCCTCCGCGTTGAACTCAGGAAGGAGATGGTGGAGCTGAAAGACAAAGCCAATCTCTCGATTCCTGATCCCGCACAGACTCAGCTCATCCATTCCATATACATCGCGCCCCCTGAAAAGAACTGTGCCCTCAGAAGGCGGCTCAAGCGTTCCCATGATATTCAGGAGGGTTGACTTGCCAGCTCCAGATGGACCTGTTATGGCAAGCGATTCACCAGGGAGTACCTCTAAGTCGACTCCCCTGAGCACTTCTATGATCTTGCCATTATTCTCGAAATCCTTACGGACGTTTTCTATCTGGAGCAGAGGTTTCATTGCTATTCGTATCTCAAAGCCTCAACGGGATTCACCTTTGCAGCCTGCCAAGAGGGGTATATGGTTGCGAGGAAGGAGATGATTATTGCCGCCAAAATGATTGAAACGATGTCCAACCACTCCATCCTGACCGGCAGGGTTGTTATATAGTATACATCCGGAGGAAGCTTGATGAACTTGTATTTTGCCAGGATATGGCAGAGGAAAGATCCAGAAACCAAGCCTAGAACGGTACCAACAAGGCCAACAAAGAGCCCCTGAAAGATAAAGATAGACATGATGTTTTTCGGCGATGCGCCCATGGTTCGGAGTATCGCTATATCGCGCGTTTTTTCCATCACCATCATAACAAGCGAGCTGATAATATTAAGAGCGCCTACGAGCACGATCATGGTTAAGATGATAAACATGGTGACCTTTTCGAGCTTCAAGGCAGAAAAGAGGCTCTTGTTCATCATCTTCCAGTCTTTTGTATAGTAGGGATACTGGAGCGTGCCCTGAATAGCTTCCCCGATCTTATCGCTCTTCTGTATATCCTCGACCTTCACCTCAACACCCGTCACCTCGTCGCCGAGAGAGAGGAACTCTTGAGCGTCTGCCAGCGAGATGTAGACCATTGCACTATCATACTCGTACATTCCCGATTCGAATAGGGCCCTCACCTCAAATGTGCCTTCGTTCGCAACCCTGCCCAGAGGCGTCAATTTTCCCATTGGAGAGACGACCGTCACCACATCTCCCGGCACAGCCCCTATCTGTTTGGACAATTCACTGCCAAGAATAATTCCCTTGGTTTCAGCCTGGGTATCGCTTAAAACCCCGAGCGACCCGCTCCGTATCATTGAATCGATGTCTATTACCGAACCAGCTGTAGCTGGATCGATACCCCTCAAGATAGCGCCGGAGATATTGCCGTAGCTCTTGATCATAATCTGGCTGTAGATAAATGGCGTTGCTGCAACAACACCATCTGCCTTCAAGGTCTTTTGAACTATCTCATCTGTATCTTCAATACCCCCTTTATAGCTCATGATGAGCAGGTGTGAGTTCACGCCCAGTATCTTTTTCATCAAATCTTCCCTGAAACCGTTCATGACGGCCAGGACCACAATCAGAGCCATAACGCCTATCATAATCCCCAGAACGGATATTCCCGTTATGATCGAAATGAATCCTTGTTTTCTCTTTGCCTTGAGATATCTGAGAGAAAAAAACAGTTCAAAAGACATAGCGATTATTACGTGCCTAAAGTGAGCTAAAGTTTAAAGTGCGTAAAAGACATAAGAACAAACAATCCTATAAATTCAACTACTTCTTCCTCATGTGGGGGAAGAGTATGACGTCCCTAATAGATGGTGAGTCAGTCAGCACCATAACCAACCGGTCAATTCCAACACCTTCACCTGCGGTCGGCGGTAATCCGTACTCAAGCGCCCTGACATAGTCCTCATCCATAAACAGGGCCTCTTCATCACCCGAATCCCTCAGGGAGACCTGTTCGAGAAATCGTTCTCGCTGATCATCGGGGTTATTGAGCTCGGAGAAGCCGTTCGCAAGTTCTTTTCCGGCTGCAAACAATTCAAATCTCTCTACAATTTCAGGCTCTGAATCCTTTCTTCTTGAAAGCGGGCTCACCTCTACCGGGTAGTCGATGATGTAGGTAGGCTGTATCAGCTTCGGCTCAACGAGGTGTTCAAAGAGCTTGACCACTACCCTTCCTCGCTCCTCGCTATCCGCCGCCTCCAGCCCCTTGGACCTGGCAAAATCCCGCAATGCCCGATCGTC
>CP070752.1:447669-451231 GCA_020348625.1 Deltaproteobacteria bacterium
CCTCCGGATACACCTCCAGGCACTTCTTCTTTACATAAGGGCAGCGTGGCGCAAAATAGCAGCCTTGGGGAAGTGCAAAGAGTTTAGGTGGCTGACTCGGAATAGATGGGAGTCGTTCGACATCGCGGTCAACCGGAGGAATGCTGGTGATCAGGGCCTTGCTATATGGATGTAGGGCCTCCTCAAAGATCTCATTAACCGAACCTTTCTCGACGATCTTACCTGCATACATCACTGCCATCTGATCACATATCCTGAAAATAAGGGACAGATCATGACTCACATAAAGAAGGGCAACGTTATAAGTGTCCTGTATGTCTTTAATAAGATTGATGTATTGAGCCTGAACACTAACATCCAGGGCCGTGGTCGGCTCATCGGCGATAATTAAGTCAGGGTTACAGGAGATTGAGATTCCGCCTACAACCCTCTGCCGCATTCCTCCACTCAGCTGGTGAGGATAACTTTCCAGTCGTCCCTCAGGATCACCTATACGAACCATTCTTAGAATTTCTGTTACCCTCTTTCTCAGGTCCAGCCTGTTTTTTATCCCCTGATGAATCTGAAGGGGTTCCGACATTTGTGCTTCAATGTTGAATACCGGGTTCAGCGATGTATAGGGGTCCTGGGGTATCATGCAGATCTTCTTGCCGCGAATCTTCTCCAGCTCCTCTTCTCTCTTCTTAACTAAGTCTTCGCCATTAAAGACTATTCGTCCATTCACAATCCTCCCGGCGGGCCAAGGTAGTAATCTCAGGATAGAGAGAAGGGTCATGCTTTTCCCGCATCCTGATTCTCCCACAAGACCGAGGGTTTGACCCCTATCCAGTGAGAGGCTGATCCCGTCCACCGCCTTCACGGTTCCCCACCGGGTATAGAGATAGGTGCACAAATCTTCTATTTCCAAAAGAGCCATATCTAAAACTGCCTTAATTTTGGATCCAGGCGGTCTCTCAGCCAGTCCCCAAACATATTGAACGCCAGAACGACCAGCACAACGGCCGTCCCGGGAATTGTGGAAAGCCACAAACGCGTGGCAACATAATCCCTGCCTTCCGAAACCATCCTTCCCCAGGATGGTGTAGGGGGCGGGATACCCGCACCAAGAAAGCTGAGGACGGCTTCGGAAAGTATTGCCCAGCCGACCATGAGGGTAATAAGAACCATAATTGTATTTGCAATGTTGGGTAGAGCATGTCGTAACATAATACGAAAGGGCGAAGCACCCGCAACCTTTGCCAGCAAAACAAAGTCACGTTCCATAAGGCTGACTGCTTCTCCCCTCAGGCTTCTGCAGTAACGGGCCCATACAATAAAGGCCATGGCTATGATGACATTCCAGAAGGAGGGTCCAAAAACAATGGCCAGGATCATACCAATAAAAATTATGGGCAGGGGTTGCAGGGATTCTACTATGCGCATGATAAGATTTTCCACCCACCCCCTGAAATAGGCTGCCGTCAGGGCGGCAGAAACACCGATAAGGCCGCCCAGTGCCAGTGCCAGCACTGCCACCGAAAGAGATACCCTGCTTCCCACAATAATGCGGCTCAGCATATCCCGTCCGAGCTTATCCGTGCCCAAGGGATGGCTCCAGTCACCCCTCTCATGCCAGACCGGGGGTTGGAGGCGATTAATCAGATCGGTTTCTTCAGGGTCACATGGGGAGATGTATTCGCCAAAAACAGCGCATATAATTGTAATCGCTATAATAATTGCAGGTATGAGAGGGGGAAACCTCGGTACACTGCGGCCCTTGCCGCCACGCATGAGATAGGAAAAAATGGATGAAATGAATTTTATCAAAAACCTATCCTACGGATACAGTCCTGATTCGACTTTCTATCCCAGTCGGATTCTGGGATCGAGGTATGAACTCAGGACATCCACAACAAGGTTAATAAAAATAGCAAAGAATACAAAGAGGGTGACACATCCCTGGACCACAGGCAGGTCACGTTCTATTAGGGCCGTATACATAAGCCTTCCCAAGCCGGGCCAGGCGAAAACGGTTTCAACAACAACAGAACCCGTAAGGAACATGGCGATCTGTACACCGGCAAAACCCATAACAGGCAACAGTGCATTACGGAGTGTATGCTTCCAGATAAGGGATCGCCGGCGGATCCCTTTCATTCTGGCAAACCTGACAAAATCGCTGTCCAGGGTATCAATCATGCTAGACCTTAAGAGCCTCACAAGTCCTGCAATCAGTAGTGTGGACATGGTGATTGCGGGAAGGATATAGCTGCCCGGTCCGGCCATACCACCTGCAGGAAGAAGCCCAAGCTTCACCGCAAACTGTTCTATCAATATGATGCCCATCCAGAAACCGGGTACGGACATGCCGAAGACGGCAATCAAGCGTATCAGCGCCTCGATCAGGGTGAAACGTTTTATCGCCGCGATAACGCCCAAAGGAATGGCAATAAGGGTGCTTATGATCGCCGAGACAGCGGCCAGCTTCATGGTGTTCAGTGAATGGATTACGAGAAGATCGCTGACCGGACGAAGGGATTTGTGGGACTGACCGAAACTCCCGGTTAGGATATCTTTCAAATACAAAACGTACTGCACATAGAGTGGCCGGTCAAGACCCATGCCGGCTGCGATACGCTTGATATCCTCTGGTGTCGCATCTGTTGGGGCAAAGGCCTCTGCAGGGTTACCGGTTACACGGACCAAGAAGAACATGATAGTTAAAAATACAAAAAGCGTTATAAAAAGCTGGAGTACCCTGCGTAGAATAAAGGCTTTCATATCGATTATCGGTTATCAGTAAAAATTAAAAGTTGCGGGCCCTGTAAAGGGCCCGCACATGTCTCCTCTGCCATTGAACGCGTGGACAGATTTCAGCTGTAAAGCAACTCAGGCCTACTTTTTACCTTCCCACTCAACAGGGTGATATTTATCGTCTTCATACTCCTGCGGATAGATAGCTATATCGGCTACCCCCACGGCGTCAATATAACCAAGATTTATCTCCCATTTGGGAAGAACACCCGGGCGGGCGGCAAAAATCCTCGGGGTAAAGAGGAAACCTGATCCCGGAGCAACCTGTTCCATGGCCCGGTCCATGATCTCAGAAAATGTCATCCAGTATTCATCCCAGTTCTTGGCAGCAATCAGCTTATCCGTAAGATCATCCATACAGCGGAGGCTTTCCAGGTCTTCTTTGGGGATATCAGGATGGACCTCTACGTCAGGCGGGATTTGAATCAGGTGATGCCGCCCCTTTTTGGTTGGAGAATTAGCATACAGGGTCGGGTAGTAAACCAAGTACTTTCTGCCATTCTTGAGAAAGATACCGGAACCGAGTTTCCCGTCCTGCCATTTCGGCCGGAGGGTCTTGTAGTCTTCCATGCTTATGTCCACCGTTAGGCCGGCTTTTTCGAGCATGTCTGCAAGCGCTTCCACATGTTGAGCCTTTATTTCACCTCTGATTACAGCAAAAAGCTTCAGTCTGTAATCTTTAGGAACTTCACGCGCAATGATCTTCCTTGCCTCTTCCAAGTTGTAGGGAATAGGCTCCCGGGTCACCATATTTCTCGGATCCACTACC
>CP070752.1:451331-462616 GCA_020348625.1 Deltaproteobacteria bacterium
ATCTCATAGATTCTAACTTCGGCCAGAATGAGGGCGGGTTTTTGTAATCCCCTTGCTCTAGATGTGAAGTCCGGATGAGCCCTGTAGGTAGGTGAAGCACATCCAAATGTTATGAGCAGGAGACACAGAACAGATAGAAAAGGGAAATAGTTCCGCTGCCGTGCAAAACCAAATCGTTCATCGTCAGGAATTTTTTTCATGATATCGTTTTGGCCGTCGAGGTGCTTTCGAGAGCAGCTAGTACAAATTTCGCTTCTCTGGCGCCCGATTGGTTTACTGCGCCAGATGCCGTGTGACTTCGATGGCCGATACTTACAGTATCGGCACCAAAGCCAGGGGACTTTAGTGAGGAATAGGAGGACAGGAGGCTAATTAAAAGACTGCAACATTCCCTAAGTAGTCGATCCGACTCTTAGAAGCAGCCGGGGCTCACACGAGGATGTTTCTTGAAAAAAATATGGGATAACCTATTGAAAAGAGGGTGTTATTGAAGGTCATTATTAAAAAGAGGATTGACAATTCTTTCTATCTGTGATAAAAATGCTTTAGATTACTGCTTGTCTGTACTGCGCCGTTGACTTCGTGAGGGCTGCTCGTTGGGCCCTTGGGAGGCTGCTGCTTTTGACCCTGGGGTACGGTCGATACCGGTATGAGCCGAAGAAGGCCGTAATTTTACTAACTGTTAAATCTAACGGTTTTTAAGACAGGAGGATTAAAGGATGAAAAAGTTACTTGTGGTAATCATGTTGGGTCTTTTTCTGTATGGTTGTGGCGCAACAGCTCAGCAATCTGAGTACTGGAAGCACGATTCACACTTTAAGAATTGGGATCATCTCAAGTTCAGCCTTTGGGGTTACAATAATCCCACAGCAGAAACACTGAAGAAATCTCAAGAGCAAGGCTGGTGGGGAACCGAAGTCCCGTATATTCCGGCTGAGTAAGCTCTCTCACTTGCGGGTCAAAACGATTGCAATGCAACAGCAGCGCCTGAATTGCAGCTTCTTGCCCGGTTTGGTGAGAGGATCGGGATCCGAGGAATTATCGGAAATCCCCGCCAAAGTCAATTGAGATTGCAACTTGGGCCTTGAGTCGATCGGATCTTTTGCCTTGCTGATCATGCTCAAGGCCCCTTTTTTGGTTCTTATTCCCGCATCGAGCATATGGCCCGGGCGCTGCCTACCCCTATCTTACAGTTCTTATAAGACCACCTCCGCATTTATCCGCAGCAGCTTCGCTTCGCCATTGATAAGGCTTCTCGCGACCCTCGTCTTTGGCAATGGCAGACTAGGCTCATCCGTTGAACATTCTCATGGAGAATTGAGCAGGGGAATGCCTCGCACCTTCCATCCCTACCTTATGCGAAACATAGATAAACTCCCTCTCAGCGCCGGAAACAGGACAGCAAAGAGACCCCGCTGCTCAGCACCGATCTGAGCTTGATGACCTCAATTATCCTTGAGAAGGGGGAATCTGTGGGAGTAAGGACTGTCGGTAACAACCATCTGGAGTGCCTGAAACGTATCGGTATTTATCAGAATCGGACCGATGAGATTGGCAGTCATTTTATTGGGCGAGCCGTTTGGGATATTGACCACGACATACAGCTCAACCTTTTCTTCCATTTTTTCATCATCCCATGACATCTGCTTTATGGCATCATCTAGAGGCACCGAATAGTCGGGCATAAAGAAAAATGGGCTGGTAATTACAAAGGCAAGGGCAGGATCATCAACGGACTGGTACCAGAAAAATGGCGAGTTCTCTTTATGCTGTACTATTGCATATCGCTTTTCATCGGGAAAACCGAGCATGCCAAAAGGCATGGTGATAATCTTCTGCTCATCAACAGTGATAGGCCCAAATCTCGTTGTATCAACCTTCAATGTTTCGTGCCCTCTCATCCAGAAGTGTGCAAAAGGGAATCGGCCTCAGAGAGATCGTAAGCAGTAACCTCAGATGCTTTCAGGTTCTGTTCCCGAATCCTCTCATATACCTCTTGCCGGTAAATCCCGATGCCCTTTGGCGCCTCAATCCCCAGCCTGACCTGTGATCCCTTTATTTCAAGCAGTGTTACGGAGATATCACCGCCAATGGTGATCCGTTCACCTAACTTCCTTGTTAGTATAAGCATGAGCCATCCATGGCATTATAGTCAGGCCTTGACAGCCTGACAACGGTTACTACGATAGAAAATCAACCAGACTCAATTGCATGATCCTGGCTGAAGAAGCTAAGGCAGCCTGATAGACAACTTCTAGAGACTCAAGGTCGATGATTGCCGCGGCCATATCCGCGTCCTCGATCTCGGAAAGCCTCTGCGTGTTACTGACGGTCACGTCCTGAAATATCCTCTCGTTGGTTTCAACGCGAAGCACCTTGGAGCCGATGTCGGATATCTTCGTTGTGATTCGATCGTGGTCGATGTCAAGGTTTGTCATAGCAGCCCTAATGCCATCGACATCATTGCCCTCAAGAGCGTCTTTCAAGTCACTCATTGTGGTAAAAAGATCCTGAAAGAGGGCCTCGCCATCAGCACCTATCTCTATGGTAGTGTCATTGCCGATTTTGATGGTAAAAGCGTGATTATCACCATGGTAGGTACCATCTTGACCGAACGGTACGGTATCGGTCTTCCATCCCGCAAAAACATAGTGGCCGTTAACCTCGGTATTCCCTAGAGAAACCATCTCATCGATATGGTTCTCTATAATACTGGCTGCAGAGGCCTGCTGGCTTGGATCAATTGTTCCATTGACCATCTGAACACACAGGGCCCTTGCATCGGAAATAATATCCTGAACCTGGCTCAGCGAGCTTTCACTGGCAGCCAGCCACGACTTTCCCATGCTGATGTTGCGCCCGAGCTGCTCAAGGTTTGAAAGTGCGGATTTGACGTGCAGCGATTGGGTGAGCCCTACCGGATCATCGGAGATAGCTGTGATTCGCTTACCGGTAGCTACAACCTGGTTCGCCTTATACAATTGCTCCTGGATATTGGCTAGATTGAACCTTGCTGCATCATAAATGCTCTTACTGGCCACTCTCATGGCAATCTATTCCACCTCTCTTACTTTGCACTCAGCAATTCCTCCAGCATCTCATCGGCAACCGTAATAAGCTTGGCTGCAGCTTCATAGGCATGCTGGAATTCCATCAGGTTCGTCATTTCCTCATCAAGCGATACGGCAGAGATGCTATCCCGTATCTGGCTTAATTCGTTAACCATCACCTCATTGAACTCTCTACTCCTTGAGATGCTCGACGAAATAATTCCCATGGCACCTACTAGCCCATGATAGTATTGCTCAAAGGTCGCTGTAACCGTGCTTTGTGTGTTTCCGTTTACCCTATCGCATGTCCACTGTGAAATCTGATTGGACGTGTATTGCAGGTCCGTAATGGCCAAGGCATTGGTATTATCTCCAGGCGCATAGCTACCATCCGCCTCTATTGTTGCAGCGGCAATATAGTCTTTATCGCTCAAAACCGGATTCAGTTCCATGGTGCCCGCACTGGCTCCCTCAAAAAAGGTATTGACGCCTAACGCTGCGAGCATATTGCTATTATCATCGGAAAAGCCGAAGGCGTAATCACTGCCAGCGGTAAACCGGATTGCATCGTCCGAAACGCTCGCCGTGACGCCAGCCAGTCCGGCAGCGGCTATCTGATTGTTAATAGCGGTGGCTACATCAGCGAGGGAGGAGCTGCCGCTAAGGCCGCTCAGGTCTATGGAAACCGCATTCATAATAGGGTTGGCCGGAGCAGTTCTGTCCTCAATCCAGAGTTTAAAACCATCTGCAATGTACTGGATTTCACTCCCGAACTCGAGGGCATCCAGGTCCGTACTGGTCTTATATGTACCGGTGAGCGTGCTGTCGGGCTCGAAGAGCTTGAGTCCTACACCTTGACTATGCTGGTTGTTGACTGCCCAGATGAATTCCTTGGCGAGTGCATTCAGGTCGAGCTCGCACTTAGCAATGACCTCATCCCTCATGGTAAGCCATCCACCGAGCTTCCCGTTGGAAAGATAGTCCGTTATATCAACGATTGCAGTTCCAGAGCTCCGCCATATTACCCTATCTCCGGTAGCTCCGCCCATCTCCAGGTCGTAGCTCTCGTTTCCTTGAACCAAGACACAGCCCCTGGCTGTAATAATGGTCAATGATCCATTACTCTGTTCAAACGATTTAACATCTAGGTATTCCGAAAGCTCTGAAACCAGGGCAGTACGTTTGTCTCTCAGATCATTGGCAGTGGTTGACGCCTCTATGGCAACGATCTGGATATTAAGGTAAGCAATCTCTTCTGTTATCTCATTGATTCGGCCAACACCGAAACTTACGGCACCCGTCAAATCCGTTTTCATTTGTATCAAGTCAGCCTCCAGGCTATTAAATCTTTCTGCGAGCAAAATGCTATGCTCATAGATGGCAACCCTTTCCGCAGAGCCAGCTGGATTATTCGAGATGTCGTGCCACCGATTCCAGAAGTCGCTTAGCAGGACACTGATACTGGTTTCGGAGTTTTCATTAAGATACCCCTCCAGTATTTGCATATATTGCTCCATCTCCTCAAAGGCCACTTCGTTGGACTTTTGCTCCCTGAGCTGGCTTTCAATAAACTGGTCCGTAGCCCTAACGACACTCGTCGTATCCACACCCTGGCCAAGAAGTAGCCCCCCGTACGATGCAGGCTCTTTTGCCTCGATCACCGGGTTTTGCCTGGAATAGCTCGGGTTGTTGACATTGGCAATATTATGTCCGGTAACATCAATGCCATACCGCTGGGTCGCGAGGGCGGTCTTTGCAATTTCCAATACCAAACCTAAACCTGACATGATCAGACCTCCCTGCTCAGGAAGCAATTGATGCCGGACTTACTGAGATGGCTTCTCTGGTCGTAGGCCATGTTGGATTCTTTTCCCCCTGTTATGATCGATATCATCTCATCCAGAAAACGAAGTGAATCGTTCATGAAGGCCATATTTGCTTTGCGCAACAGCTCAATCTCGTTCTTCAGTTTGTCAAGCGTGAGGAAGAAGCTTTGGAAGGTAGGTACCTTTTCCTCAGGAACCAGACCCACAATCCTATTAGGTGGTAAAGAACTGTCTTGTCCATCCACTTCAATAACGGAAACAATCTCCTGCCGAATGCCTTCTATCTTCGAGCAAATTTCCTCTTTTTCCTTGGAAATGGTCCAAAGTGCGTCCATATTTATGGTAACCAGGGACTCTCTCTCTTCCTCTAAACAGTGAAGCAAGTCATCGTAAAGTATTATTTTTCTTTGAAAAAGGTCTTCGAGCAGGTTTACAGTGTTTTCGTTCATGAGCATACCCCATCCTTTACTTATCGGAGCATCTTGATCATAACTGAATGGTTTTCTCCGATGAGATATTCGCGATTTCTTGGTCACGAGAACTCGTTGGTTTTCATATTGAAACAGGATTCCCCATCTCCCTTCAACATGCAGTCACACCACTTGCACCGGCTAGCTAGCGGGCAATTGGTTGTCTAAGCCCTGATATCGCCCCTTGAGTTGTTCGAAGAGCATAGCTCCCAGGCCTATGCCCCCGCTGTTTGCAATACTCAAAGCGAGCTTCTCATCAAACATGGATTTATAGATCTTTCCCTCATTGCTTTCCCGAATCAGGCCGCCATTTTCCACGGTTTTCCGCATAGATTTCAGCATAGAAGCTATGAACAGGGATTCAAATTGCGAGCAAGCCCGCTTTAGCCTGAGGCTTTCGAGTTCCGTCTTTTGCCCAGCCACACCGGGGGTGGATTCGACCCCGTGTATCATATCCATCTCCTTCTCAGATAATCTCCAGTTCCGCCTGGAGTGCTCCGGCTGCCTTCATGGCCTGGAGGATCGTTATCAGATCCCTGGGGGTAACACCGATCGCATTCAATGCACGCACCAGATCACCGATTGTCCTGCCTTTTGGAACTAAGAGAAGTCGATTGCCTTCCTCCTCCACTGTTACTTCGCTTTCGGGAGTGACCACGGTACTCCCGCCCGGTGCCACGATAACGCCTTCCTGGGTTTGACTCGGAAGGGCCCCCTCAGCAGGCGGTCGCGGTGCGAAGGGAAGCGGTTGTGAAACATTCTTCGTTTCCTTTATCTGAATGCTCAAGTTTCCGTGGGCAACGGCAACGGTCTGCACCCGCACGTTTTCCCCGATCACAACGGTGCCTGTTTTCTCGCTGACGATTACTTTGGCCACCGAATCAGGTATGACCTCCACATCCTCGACAGCTGCAAGCAACTGCACAACCTTGTCTCTGTAATTATCGGGTATCTTTATGGCTATGGTGCCCGAATCTATCGGCTCGGCGAAGCTGTGTCCCAATCTCTCGTTAATGGTGCGTGCGACCCTGTCAGCGGTAGTAAAATCGGGACTATTCAGCATGACGGTCAATTCGCTCCTTTGTTTGAGGGACAAGGGGATCTCTCTCTCCACTGTCGCACCCCCACTGATACGACCAACAGTGGGATGATTCTTGGTAACCCCGCCTCCGGCTGCGCCGCCCGTGCTGAAACCGCCGGTGGAAAGCGGACCCTGAGCAAGTGCATAAATTTTGCCGTCAACCCCTTTGAGGGGTGTCAGGAGAAGGGTACCCCCTTGCAGGCTCTTGGCATCGCCGATGGATGATACGGTCACATCGATTTTCTTTCCTATCCGGGCAAAGGGAGGGAGCGTGGCATTAACCATGACTGCTGCGACGTTACTTACCTTGAGATCCTCAGCGCTTACCCGGATACCCATCCTTTCGAGCATATTGGCGAGCCCCTGAATGGTGAAGTCCGTTCCACCTTTGTCACCGCTGCCATTGAGCCCGATGACCAACCCGTACCCAATCAACTGATTTGTTCTTATCCCCTTAATGGACGCAATGTCCTTTAACCGTGCGCCAAAAGCCGCTGTAAACCAAAGGATGATTACAACAAAGATGATCAAGAATGAGAACTTAAAACGGCCACACATGATCCACTATCCTCCCCAACCAGCCCGGTTTCTGTTTGTCTGCAATTGGACCCAGACCCGAATACGTGATATTGGCATTTGCTACGAACGTAGAGGATATCTCATTCGTGGGAGAAATATCCTCGGGTCGTATGATCCCTGAAAGAGTTATATACTGCGTTTCGTTATTTACCTTTATCTCTCGCTTCCCGTTAATATATAGGTTCTCATTGGGAAGCACCCGGATCACCACGGCAGAGACATAGGCCTTTACATGTCCGTTTCTGTCGCTCGAACCCTGTCCGTCAAAACCCATCCCCAGTCCCGCCTTTATAAGGTCGTCCTCACCGGGGTTCTGGGCCAGCCTCGAATTCTTATCAGCTAAGGCCTTCATATACCCCAAGAACTTCAGTTGTGCAGCTATGGACGAGGATCTGCTTGTCTTGGTGTCGGCATTGAGCTCCGCCTCCGGATCTTCAACAATTCTGACCGTCACGATGTCGCCTACCCTTCTTGCCCGCCGGTCCGGATAAAGCATGATCCCCATTTCATCCGACCACAACGAACCCTCTTCTCTCTGAGGAGCCGTAAACTCCGGAAATTCCGGACCCTTAATAGCCTGAACCTCGGGTATATCGGAAGTTTTGGTGGGCCCAATGGCACACCCGGTAAGAAAAACAAACACTACCCATAGTAAACAGTATTTCTTGAAGCCCATTTTACCCTCTAAAAATCAACCGTTACTGTTGAGCCATTGACTACCGTAGCGTAGATCTCTTTTCTGCTCATTACGTTTTGAACCCTGATGAGGGAACCCTTGTATCCTTTTTCCAAAACCCTTCCGGGCACCGTCACGCGCAAATCGCCCGATTCGGCCAGAATAGTCACCACGTCCCCTCGAGCAAGGGTTGGGCGTCTTTCTACCATCCAATCCTTGAGCCAGGTGCCTTGCCTGATGGAATGCTTGGCAATGCGACCGACAGCGCCGTCCATATCACACAGAATGTCGGTGGAAAGACGCGAGATATTTTTTCTTTCCATATAAAGGTCATCAGCGTTTATAACCTCACCCTTTTTGAGGTTTCTCGCCGCACAAATCACTGGGCCGAATACATCAACCCAACCAGAAAGTCTCACCTTATTCTCCACCACGCCGTTCACTTTGATAGCGACTACGAGCCGTACATATCCCGCAAGCCTTCTCTTGTCCTTTTGATAGACGTGATACTTTATGGTGCCTCGAGGAAGGGATTTGTTGCCATCGACCTCGAACTTGGATACTAGAACATCGGGAGCCTCTTTTTCCAGCCGCCCCAAGAGATACTGCCTGAAGATCTCGTAGAACCTTGTCTCTGGGATCGTTTGCCGCCCTTGGTTAATCGTTGCCCTGCCCGTACCCTGACCTGGGCTTGCTGCCTCAAGGGGCAAACAGGCTCCGAAAAGGAACCCGAGCAGTATGAGAATACCGACGATCTTCTTCATGATCTCTACCGCTTGATGTTATTGGCTATCTGAAGCATATTATCAGCTGTCTGTATGGCCTTGCTATTTATCTCATAGGCCCTCTGGGCCATGATCATGGAAACCATCTCTTCCACCACGTCGACATTTGACATCTCCAGAAACCCCTGGACTATGGTTCCTACCCCATCCGAGCCTGCTGTTCCCGCAATGGGGTCCCCAGAGGCATCTGTCGGTCTGTAGAGATTGTGGCCCAGGCTAAAAAGGCCTGCGGCGTTAGGGAATGTATATATCTCGATAACACCGAGCGAGCTCCCCGTTCCTGCCTGATCAAAGACCGTAACCGTACCGGTCTTGTCGATACTGATGGAGACCGTGTCTATTGGAATGGTAAATTCCGGCTGAAGGATGTCACCGGAAGAGGTCACGACGTTCCCCTCACTATCCAGCTTGAAGTTGCCGGACCTCGTGTAGAATTCCTCCCCGTTACTTAAGACCTTGAAGAAACCGTTCCCCTCGATTGCCAGATCGAGTTCATTTTTTGTTTCCGTAAAGTCCCCTTGCATGAACACCTTTTGCACGCCAGCGGGCATTGCTCCCATGCCCACATGAATGCCGGTGGCGACTTGCCCGCCGGTTGAGGTGATTGAGCCCGCCTGGCGTATGGTCTGATACATGAGGTCTTCAAAATCGGGTCTGCTCTTCTTAAACCCCGTTGTATTTACGTTTGCCAGGTTATTGGCGATAACGTCGATGGTCAATTTCTGGGCGGCCATTCCGCTTGCTGCCGACCAAAGTCCTCTTAACATAGTTCTTCCCTCCTTCGCCTATTCCAATCGGCCAACTTGATTAACCATTTTATCGTTCATTTCATCTATGCACTGGATTGCCTTCTGTGCAGATTCATATACCCTGAGTGATTCCACCATCTTGACCATTTCTACGGTAGCATTGACGTTTGAGCTCTCTATATAACCGTTTTGAACACTAATACGCTCCGGATCAACGATACCAGTTTCTTCTCCCTCAAATGCATAATAGGAGCTTCCCTCCTTTCTTAGAAGCCGGGGTTCCCTAAAATCCACCACAACAAGGGTATCGACCGGTTCGTTCGCCGCCAGCACCGTCCCGTCGGACTCTACCGTTACCGTGCTCCCGTTAATGACAATTGGCCCGTTTTCGCCCACCACCGGATCACCATTGTTGGTTACTAATACTCGCTCTGCATTAAGCGTAAATGAGCCATCCCTCGTGTATCTTATCCCTCTCGGTGTCTGTACCTTAAAGAAACCGGGCGTTTCCAGTGCCATGTCGAGCTCATTTCCCGTATATCTCAGTGGGCCGGGGGACAAGTCGATATTTGCGCTGTTCTGCATGCTCAACGCTTCACGAAACGAAATAGTATCCTTTTTGAAGGCATTCGTATTAATATTTGCAAGGTTATTGGAGATAGTATCGAATCTGAGCTTTTGTACCAACGAACCGTCGATAAGCTTATACATACCTGAAATCAATTGCTTTCACCTCGCTTCTCATCACAGGGAACTTTTACATGCCTAATTGAGCAATATTGATGCCAGAGCGCCTTGGGAGCATTATATAATATAACATACTGATAATACTATATATTTCAGTTTAGCATATTTCAGGCGGTGGAGTGCATGAAGGGGAAAAAAATGCCTACTGGAATTTTTCTCCCCTGTTCAGCGAATACACAAAGGCGAGCAATTCTGCGACAACAACATAGAGGTGTGGCGGGATTTCCTGGTTGATATCGAGGCAGGACAAAACCTCTATGAGATCAGGGTCATTCTTAACGTAGATATTGTGCTCCCTGGCTATCTGGATGATCTTCTCAGCGATCTCCCCCTTTCCCTTGGCTATCACCTGGGGAGCATTGTCTTCTCTTGGCTTATACTTGAGTGCTACAGCCCTCTTTTGTCTGTTTTTCGTCTTCATCGTGCACAGCGATTAGGCAAACAAGTTCAACGTACCCACTTCATCCGGGATTATCTCCCTGATGAGCGATTCTGTAACGATCTCAGGCTCCTTGAGATAACATTCCAGGAACGTGACTGAAAAACCACTTTCCACCAACCTGTCGATCAAGAAATGAATAGCTCCTTCGACTCGCGATTTGGCCTCCTCATTGGTGAGCAGAAACCGCCCCTCTATACTCCGGCCATGGATGGTCAGATCAGCCCTCAGCGGTCCAAGAATGGACAACTCCAGCAAGAAGGTTATCCTTGAGACATCCTTGCCTACCTTCTTGTTTTCCTTTTCATGCTGTCTCTCATAGGGCAGCTGTATCAACAATTGGCCAGCGGTAAACAGGCCACCGGGAAACTGCATGGGAATCGGGAGAAAGATCTTTCTGCCATGGTTCAGCCCAAGGTGGTTGAGAATCTGAAGGTTCTCCAGGGTTGATACAAGCCTTTTCAGAGAGACTGCTTCATCCCCTTTTTCTGCCAGCAATCTTGAGGCCAAGCCTTTTAAATCGCCGCTCATGAGTTCATTAAGATGCCTCGTACTAATACTCTGATCGGTTACAGCCTTTTTTACCTTTGCCTCCCACATGATACCTGATTTGTCAATGAGGCGGTTCAGGAGCTCTGGCGTTGATTTTGAAAACAATCGAAATGATAGCGTATCAATCAGCTCCTTGAATCTCGATACCGATTCTCTCGAAAGCCCATAGGTATGTATGTCTTCAAGAATGGATTGCCACAGGTTTTCCTTTACTGCAGACACTATCAGGGCGCTGTTTACAGCATCTGTATCCGTTGCCCTTACTCCGACGAGTTTCAGGATCGGGAGTAGCCCCGTTTGTTCTACCCTGAGGGCCAAAACACTCCCTTCG
>CP070752.1:462716-467165 GCA_020348625.1 Deltaproteobacteria bacterium
ACCCTGGTCCTTTCAGGTAATGCGGCCCGTAACGTGGTATCTCCGTATGGTATGTCGAAAATATTCTTGTTTGGCATGTCTGCAACCTCCTCAGCCTTTAGCTATTTCAAATCTCCCGAGCTATTTTTTCGGGATTGACGATCTTATTGGGATCGAATAGCCCCTCGATTGAGCGCACCAGGCCTAACAATACCTGGTCATGTTCGAAAAGCACACAGGGCGCCTTGCAGAGCCCAATGCGTTTTTAGCTTGCCGTGAGCTGAACACCTCACTTACAGCAGCGCCCTGAAAAGCCGATGCCGTAGTCATTTCGGAGCCGAGGCTCTATTTTTCAGATCCCTGATTAAGACTGGCAGGATCTCCAGTGCATTGCCAACGATGCCAAGGTCTGCAACCTTAAATATGGGCGCGTCCGGGTCGTTGTTGATTGCAATAACGGTTCTTGCTGAACTGATTCCAACAAGGTGCTGAATAGCCCCGCTGATCCCAATAGCTATGTAAAGTTGGGGCGCAACGGTTAATCCCGATTGACCAACTTGCTTGGTATGAGGTATCCAGTCCAACTCAACAATGGCCCTTGACCCAGCTACGACACCCCCGAGGGCGACTGCCAGCTCCTGTATAAGGCTCAGGTTTTCCTTGTTCTGACATCCCCTGCCTGCAGATACAATGACATCGGCATCCTCAATGCTGGCTTCCCCATCAGCTTCGAGCCTGTGAGTAGCCACTACCTTTGTCCTGAATAAAGCCTTGGAGAGTGATATCTGGAAATCGTCGATTCTTCTCTTTTTAGGTTTATTTGGTTGAGCCAGGGGAAAAACATTCGGTCTTACCGTCGCCATCTGAGGCCGGGTAAACGGTGAGACAATGGATGCCATGATATTTCCACCAAATGCGGGCCGAGTTTGTACGAGCTGCCCGTCTTCATTAATATCCAACCCAGTGCAATCTGCGGTGAGCCCCAGGCGCAGTCGTGCAGCAATCCGCGGTGCCAGCTCCCTTCCATTAGGTGTGGCTCCAAACAGGAAAACAGCGGGCATATACTTGGTGATGATAGCAGATATGACCAGGGTAAAGCTATCAGGTTCATAACGTCCCAGGAGCTTGTGTTGGCACCTGATTACCCTGTCCGCTTCATGAGCGAACAGTGAGTCAAGGCCTGTGAGCCTATGGTCACCCAAGGTGATTACGGTTAAGTCCTGGTGAAGTTTGTCTGCGAGTAAGCGCCCCTGAGATAGAAGCTCCTTGACCACCTTTTTGGGGATCAGGGTTTCAGCCCTTTGCTCACATTCTCCCCAGATAAACACGCCTGAAAAGGCGTCTAATTCGTCTTGTGGGATCTGTCTTCTTTCAATCGAAAGGGCCCCAACAGGGCAACTCGTTACACATGCACCGCAGAGGGTGCAGTTATCCTGAACCTGGGCTTTTCCATCAATAACAACGATGGCGCCAAAGGGACACACTTTTTCGCAGATATTGCACCCCGTGCATTTATCCCTGTCAACACTGAGCATGGTAGACTTAAATGAACCTCCTTGAGCTGAGAAAGTCAGTCAGTTTATGTGCTGCAGCATGAGCATCGCTGCCGTCGAAAATCTCACCCTGCTTCTTAACACGGGGCGGAAAGATCTTTACAACCTGCGTAAATGAACCTTTCAGACCAAGTTTATGGGCATCCATAGCCAGATCATCGGCGGTAACAAGGCGGAGCTCCTTGTTCCGTGCATCAAGGATCTCTTGAAAAGAGGAAATACTCCGTATCATGGGCCCCTTGCTTACCGAGATGAGACATGGAAGTCTTGTTTCGACAATCTCGTTTCCTGTCTCTATCTCCCGCGTTACCCTGATCTTCTTTTTATTATTCCTGAGCTCAAGACCTACTCCATACATAATCTCTGGGATGCCGAGTATTTCTGAGATCTCAGGGCCTACCTGCGCCGTGTCACCATCGATTGCCTGCTTTCCTGCGAGAATCAAATCAAAGCGACTCTCAATGGTTCTTATGGCCTCAGCCAAGGTTAGGGCAGTGGCCCAGGTGTCTGCACCGGCGAATCTTTTGTCAACAAGCAAAACCGCCCTATCGATTCCCATTTCCAGACATCTCATCAAGGCTGCTTTTGCCTGAAAAGGCCCCATGGACATGGCCACTGTCTCAGTTTCAGGATGCTGTCTTTTGATGCCTAGGGCCATTTCAACGGCATATTCGCAGAATGGATTGAGAATAGAGTCAACCCCTTCTCTTATGAGGGTTCCTGTTTCAGGGTCTATCTGGACATCTGCAATTTCAGGTACTTGTTTTACGCACACAATAATTTTCATAACGCCCTATAGAGCAAAAAGATTTCCCGGGTTTAGCATATGGCCTGGGTCCAGAGCACGCTTTACCGCTTTCATCTCATCACGTTCTCTATCAGAAAACATGATTGAAAAGAACTCCTGTTTGATCTTGCCAACACCATGCTCAGCAGATATGGTCCCTCCAAGAGACACTGCCTTGCTGGCAAACTCCCTGTAAAGAGAGAGGGCATGTTCCATCTCGTTCAGGGATTTGGGTAATAGGTTTATGTGAAAGTGGTTATTGCCGATATGCCCGAATGCAAGCCATTCAATGCCTGTCGCCTCGAGCTTGGATTTGTAGAATTCCCAGATCTCCTTCAATGCCCGATCAGGAACGGCAAAATCGGTTCCCAGTTTATGGAGTTCAGGCATCTCCTTTTTTCTCTCGGCTATGATACTGTTAACGGTCTCCGGAAGGACATGCCTAAAATCCTTGAATCGCTGCAAATCCCTGAGCTCGTATGCGGCCCACGACCGTGAAAACGATGAACCACAGGAGATAACAATCTCCTCCAGCAGGGAATAGTCATGTTCTTTTTTCTCAGGGTCGAACCTCAGGTCAAAGAATATGGCGGAACGGGCATCATCCGGTATGGGTGGCATGCCTATAACCTTAGGGTCTGTTGCCTGTTTTTTGCGGAGAAGATCAAGTGCATGATAGCTGTAAAATTCAATAAACTCCGGGCGGATGCTTTTTTCCTTACGCAAGGAGATGACAAAATCAATGGCCTTTTCATCTGATGAAAAGAATTGAACAATGGAGACAGGGCTCTCCCATTCATGGAGCGCTATTTCAATCTCGGTAATTGCCCCAAAGATGCCCTCGCTGCCGATAAACAGGTCAATGAGATCCATGTGTGGAGCAGAGAAGATGCCCGCAGCATTCTTGGTCTGAGGCATAGCATATTGGGGAATCTTCACCGCCGTTTCAACTCCAGTGCTGTGAACAACGGTGAACTCTCCCTCTGGTGTTGCAAAGTACTTGCCTCGAGGTATTTCCAAGGCCTCACCCGATGCCAGTATTACCCGGATTCTTCTTACCCAGTCACGAGTAGCGCCGTATTGATAGGTCCTGGCACCTGAGGCATTGGTGGCGACCGTTCCGCCCAGGGCCGCCCCCATTTCCGTTGGATCAGGCGGATAAAAAAAGGTTTCCTTGGTCTCCTTATAGTGCTTGAGACTGGCCCTGGTTTCATTGGAAGCCCTCTCGTAGAGGCCGGGAAAGGTTTTTTTCATTGCCCAATTGTTCAGATCCCTCAACAACACGCCGCACTCGGCCCTTACAATCCATTCCCGAGAGCCAACGTCATACCTAATACCCAGGACCTTGTTGAGCCTTTCAAGTGATAGAAGTGCACCTCCGTAGGGAACTGCGCCGCCTACAAGCCCTGTCCTGGCGCCGGATAGTGTTACGGTGATGCCCCTTTTGCCCATCTCTGTGAAGATGGCAGAGATCTCAGCTTCGTTAGCCGGAAAGAAAAGGCATTCCGCACCTTGGTGGGCAAGCCGCGACTCATCACAGAGATAGAGTTCGTAATTTTGACATAGCTCAGCATAGCCCTTAATACAGCGGACCTTTGAGAAATCAACGATGGGCAGCGTTTCTGTGGTAATCTCATGCATAAACTTTACCACTTGACTACAGTCACTTTTGAGAGGGCCTGTCCCAGAAAACGTTCTCCAACCTCTCTAAATCTCTCGGGGGCATCGGTAACATAGAAGCGGTATTCGGGTGGTTTTTCCTGTTTATTCTGGAGATTTTTCTCACCGAATAATTCCCTTGTCTGTTTAGCTATCGTCTCGGCGGAGTCAACGAGCCATATCCGATTTCCCAAAACCTCGCGAAGCAGGGGTTTAAGCAGGGGGTAATGAGTGCACGCCAAAACGAGGGTATCAATGTCTCGGGTCATAAGCGGCGCGAGATATTCCTCAGCCGTGAGCCTTGTTACCTGATGATCCAACCATCCTTCTTCTACCAATGGGACAAATAGGGGGCACGATTGGGAAAAGACCTTGATGCCTGGATCGTATTTGCTGATCGCGTTCGGGTAAGCATCGCTATTAATAGTAGCGGGTGTGCCGATTACCCCCACGCGTTTGTTCTGTGTTTCA
>CP070752.1:467265-473324 GCA_020348625.1 Deltaproteobacteria bacterium
CTATTCTTAAGAGACGATGGGCTTTTCCTCAGTTCCGAGGCTCTCCCGCTAAAAAGCGGGGTCTTTTCAGCAACTTATCCATGGGGGAGTTCTGCCCCCTCCGCATTGCCCCGATAAATCGGGGCCTGCGGTTTCCCCCACTAATAAGTTGCGAAAAGACAGCACCCTTCCGCCAGTCACTGCAAAAAAGCCCATCGTCTTTTTCTAGAATGACAGAAATTGTCACGTTTTGCAAAGCTTGCCATTTCCTTAATGTCTTTTTGCGATGGCGATTGAGATCCGGTGGCGCGAGTCATGCCTTTGATGACGCATGAGCAAATCCGCGGGATCTCAAAGGCCTCGAAAGCAGCCTGGGCACCGTCTAAAAGAAACAGGCGTTAAAGTACTTATTGAGCAAGGGCAATCACTGGGCTTAAACCATATCCGCCCCCATGGAGCAAGCCCTAGTAAGGCAAAACCGAATTCCCTCTCGAATTTTATCTTTACCCATTTTGGGCAACGGTTACCCGAGAATCGTGCTTTATGTCAGGATAAGCCTTGGTTTCAACGGCCGTCAAATCACCTTCCTTATGGGGAACGAGCAAAATCTGGCCAATGTAAAGCCTCGTGCTGTGCAGCTGATTAAGGGATTGAATAGCTCTAGTTGTGGTTGCAAATCGGTTGGCGATCTTCCAAAGCGAGTCTCCTTTTCGAACGACGTATTCTATGGTCTTGCCCTGGACCTTGTGCACGGGTGCGGGGGAATCTTGGCTCCTGTGAGGTGAATATGCCCGTCTCGCTGGCACCTTGAGCCTCCAACCTACCTTAATATAGCTGCTTCTCTTCAGCCCGTTGAGCGCCATTATGGCCCTGACACTCGTTCTGTATCTGCGAGCAATAAGGGACAGGCACTCCCCTTTTCTAACCTTATGCATCACATAGGCAGGTACCGGAGGCCGATAGACAGGCATATCCTCCAATGTAGCCACGAGAACTTCTCCCTTGCCATCAGGAACCCTCAACGCGTATGGCCTGTTGGGCGTGCAACTGCGCCGTAGTGCAGGGTTAAGATCTTGCAAACGCCCATAAGGGACTCCCAGGTGTTTTGCAACTGTCTTCAGATGAACCTGTTTGTCAACCAAAACTTCTTCAGTCTCAGGTTCCTCTTCCAAAGGCGGAAGGTCGAAGCCATAAGCATCAGGATCATTCAGAATATGCAATACGGCCATGAATTTTGGGACGTAAAACACGGTCTCAAGGGGAAGTCTTGCATAGAGATCCCAAAAATTGTCAAGGTAATTAATCCGTTGCGTTCGTATGCATTTCAACACCCTACCCTCCCCGCAGTTGTAAGCTGCGAGAACCGTTGCCCAATCGCCAAAGATCTGATGCAGCTCTTTCAGGTATGCAATGGCAGCATCGGTGGATTTTGTGAAATCCATCCTCTCGTCAACCCACTGATCTCTCACCAACCCGAATTTGTATCCTGTTGAGGCAATAAATTGCCAGAGACCGAGTGCTCTTGCCTTTGAAAGGGCCCTTATCTTAAATCCGCTCTCGATCAGAGGCAGCCATGAGAGTTCTTCCGGGAGACCTGCTTCTTTAAGTGCCCTGACAATGGCGGGCCGATAATGCCCCGAACGGCAATATGCATCAAGAAAGAATTGCCTATCCTTTCCCTGGTAGAGTTTCAACGCCCTTTCGACGTGATTATTCATAACGAGAGGAATAGGCTTTTTATACCCGTTGGCCACGGTAAAACGGGAGGTATAGACTTCTATAATCCGTTTCGATATGGTGAAACGCAGATCTGCCCTTTGCTGCAGGATCTCTGGGTCATCTTCCGGACTCACCTTCAATATGAGCGAATAGGCCTGATCCAAAGAATTGAGCGCGTTATCGAGCTCACCACGCTCCCAAAAATAATTGGCCGTTTCGCAAGACTCCAGCGCAGCGTCAAGCATCTCCTGGTCTGATTTTTCCGGGGGATTCGGGGCCGGAGGTGGCGCATTCTCTTCAGACGCGGTTAGGGTCTCCTTTGAAACTACTTCCTTTTCGCCGTTTTGGAGAGGGACACCTGTATTGTGCTCCTTCTCAATTTCCACCGGTGCAGTAGATTCTTGCTCTTCCTTAATTTCGGCCAATGCAGCAATTTCTTGCTGATTCACAGCTGTTGTTGGAGCAGGGAGTTGTTGGTTTTGCTCGGGCAACGGAACATCTGGAGCGTCCGGAGGAATTGCCGCATATTTCTCAACTGCCGCTTCTTTCGCCACAACTATCTCCGTGGAGATCTGCGCTTCTGGTTCCGGTATTGACATATGGGTTGAACAGGCATGGGTAATCGGCAGGAGGAACAGAAGAAACAGGATCATAAGCCTTGTCATGGTACAGGTACTCTCCGTTTTCTATCTCGTGTCACTAGGGTGCATCGCAATTGTCGGCATCTCAACAGTACCCAGCCCCTTAGGATAAAACCCAAAGCGAAGATTGAGCACGCAAAACAAAATTCACTGACAAAGCACTGGTCGTGGTTGACTTATAGCCTTCATTGAGGTGCCAATGCAAGCTAAAAATGAGCACCCAACCAGGCATTCTGTCCTGTTGTCATGGCAAAACCTACTGTTGAGAGAGATGGTCCGTTACCTACCGGCCAGCATATAGCCCTTTTTCCCCATATGATAGGTAAGCATTCCGTCGTGACCATTGTAAAGCAGCAGGACAAAGAGAGCTGCTGCTAGGTTTTCGACCCCTCCTTGCCGCATGAAGGTAATCACAATCACCCACACGATGACCGAACCCAGCATTTCTAGGATTCCCAGGGCCCTGTGTCCGAGATACAAATCTCCCCACCCCGGCAACAACAAAGACTTAAAGAACGCCTTCTTGGGCTCCTTGAGCTGAACCTTGCAATAAGGGCAAGCAACGAGCCCTTTTTGGAGGGGAACAAAGCACGAGGGACAGAGGTTCTCAAGTGATTTATTGCGAGGTTCTAGCTGCCTCACAGCGTCTTTCTTCAGCGTGATGAATTCTCTCAACTCTTTCAATACATGCCGTTTCACCGATGTAAAGACACGTCGCTTTGCGTTGGTTCTATAGATTATGAGATGATTCAGAAAAAGGCCCTGTTTCACCTTCTTTATGTCTTCATACGGCACCTGGAACAGAAGATGGGTTCTACGGGTCATTCTGGGGTTTATGTTTATGAGAAGAATCCTCCTGTTGGTACAGACGATTGCGTAATAATTATACATCATGGTAAGAAGACCATTTCCCAGGAAGATTTCCGCAGGGTAATGTGCCGTGCCTTTACCAATCCGCATCGCTTTCTCACCATCCTCAAGCAGTTCGCCTAAGACGTCATGTACAGCCTTGAAGATCTTTATCTTGAATTTGTTCTTTCTACTTCTGTATCCACCCTTTTTGTTAGGAGCAAACATCTCCCCAAAATCAAATTTCGCCGACGATAAACCGGAGAGCTCTGGGTAGTCACCAAAGACCTCATTCTCTGAAGTTCCATTGTAGGCACGTGCGGCTGAAGAGTCTGGGGGACTTCCGGAGGCAAATCCAGATGGCATGATGGTATCGGCAGCAGCTGGTCCCAGCGGTTCAATCATAATTAAGGTCCCGCACTTCTTGCACACTGCACCCGCCTTTCCCTTAGGAACCTTTGCGCTCGGGATACGATAGATTGTGTTACATTGTGGACAAATAACCCTCATGGCCCTCCCCTGATATCCTTTTGGTAAACACCTTTCCTCCGATCCAGGCCGCTTCTTCGTTCCATTCCGCTGCGCTTTTCAGTACCGTTGTAGTGGGTATCACTATATTTTCTGCGGTCCTTGCCCGATCTCCTTCCTCCGTGTTTCCTGCATTCCATGACATACATCGCCCAAAAGCCTCCTCACTTGAAACCCGCTCCAAACTTTTCTGGTGATACTGTCGGAAAGCACCTCAAATCCTCTAATCCTTATCGGCCACGCCCCTTTAAATCTTTAACTGCGGAAAACCCATATGATGATTACGGACCTCGAGAAACAAACCTCCTGCATGGCCGCGAAATCATAAAGTAATTCTGAGAGCGCGTCAGCGGGATCCCCTACCTTGCCTTATACAAACCCGAGTACCCGCCTGCCGTACATTAAAATGTGGTTAGGGAATCGATTATTGCTCTAGCTCCGTAACCACTGCCGCATAAGGACTATAGGTGTCTTCTTTGGCGCCAATTCTCCTGACCGGCGAGACCATGAAACCGTTTCTGAAGAGACTGGCGGGAGGGCGCTGTTCTTTTCGCGGCTTGGGTATGGGGGAAACCGCAGCCCTTAGCCTGTCGAAGGGAATGCGGAGGGGGAAAACTCCCCCGTAAACAAGCCGCTGAAAAAACAAGCCCGTGAGCCCTGGAACGAAAGAAAGGGTTTCATGGTCTCGCCTATTTCAATCGATAATGTTTTGCAGTGTGGAAGTAATAATCGAATTAAGGAATAGAGGAATCACAAGAAATGACCAGAGCTTTCTCTGACATGAGATATTTTGAGCAAGACTTGCTCAGCATGTGAGAAGTGTTTGAACATGAGGATTTCCAATTCCTTCGGGCTTACCCTGGCGCGAGGTTGCCCGCGGCAGGTATTTGGCTATGACGAAAGTTCACGCCGATTCAACGGCTTAGCTGACGCCGCTCTTATGGACTCTAGCCCTGCCATTTTTCGAAGAATAACTCGCTGAGACTTCCTGATCTCTGCTGCCAACAAGGTCTGCTCATTCATCGACAAGCCGAGAAATCTCGCTCCGATAAATTCCATTCTGGGGAATTGTGGCCTTCGAAATCTGCGCACTACCTGTAGTTGCGCCTTCATCTGGCTTTGGTTGTTGAAGTCGAGGGTGATAAAGAGCTTGTCTCCAGGCTTAAGGGCGGAAAAACGGCGTAATTGAGGGCATGACACACATACCCCACCTTCAGAAATCTCGATGATCGGCAGCGGTTGTTCGTGCCCCTCAACCCAGAGGGTGATGGGGTATTGCTTCACTGGCTTAACACGATAGGAGAAGCGGATGTTTCGCTCATACAGGTCTTTTGGATAGGCCAAACGAAAAGCCTGCACAGTCTGTCCCAGCGAGAGGGTATAATGAGTGATTAATTCCTGAATCCTCGTATCAAAGGCGTACCGCTTGGGGTCTTCCCCGGGAGCAGAAAGCCAAAGAAACGTAGACTCTATGGGGTTTCCTGTCATAGATTTTACGACCGGCGGTTCCGTCTGTGCGACAACAAAACCCTTCATGTCAGGATGTACATCATAGATAACCGTATCCCTCATATCCACCCGATGTTCCTCCTCTTGCGCTCCAAAGAGGAGCTCGAGGTGTTGCGCTGGCTGGATAATTCGCTTTAAATCCGGTTTGGCCACCTGACACTGCCTCCTGAATAAACCGTGGCATATAAATATATAGCTGCCCTTTATTGTAACTATCGGTTGAAAGCCCTGATTTCATGAGACCCTCATGCAAGGTTTTTCCAAATATCGCCTTTCGCCGGAAATGACTATTTGTAAACGTGCTATCATTGTTTCCGGCGAGCATTTTCGCTGTTGAGGCGGGGTATGGAGGATGGAAAGGTGAGCGTAAGGAGGTTCCGAAGAGACTCTGGGTCTCCTACACCTTCTCGGACCTCGAACCCTTACGAGATTTCTTTTCTTTGAATAGCTGACAGTCCATCTGAGAGCTTGAGAAAACCACGAGACCGGGAATGTGCTTGCTCTTGAATTTCATCGCCCTGCAACCATGAGGAAAGTGTTTATCCCATGTTACATAATAGTGCTCACACTGGTGGCAATCTATCATTTATCAACTTCCACAAACCCATGATTTGCTGGCTATAGATAGGGTCTTTATCCTCAAATCTCAGAGAGCTTTGCATTATGTCTATTCTTTAAAGACGATGGGGTTTTCCTCAGTTCCGAGGCTCTCCCGCTAAAAAGCGGGATCTTTTCAGCAACTTATCCATGGGGGAGTTCTGCCCCCTCCGCATTGCCCCTATAAATCGGGGCCTGCGGTTTCCCCCACTGATAAGTTGCGAAAAGACAGCACCC
>CP070752.1:473424-494780 GCA_020348625.1 Deltaproteobacteria bacterium
AGGAGAAGTTGGTAGAAGGACTGACTTCTTCAGGCAGGGTTCGAGCTTTCTGAGAAGCTTATGAATGCAGCAACGATCATCTTCATGAGAAAGGAACGATACAATGGGTTTGATTACACCTGAGCAGTACAAGGAAAGCCTAAACGACGGGCGAGTTGTCTATTACAAGGGAGAGAGGGTGGAAAACGTAGCCACACATCCCGATCTGAGCGTGCCAGTCGATCTGATGTCCATTGACTATGCCATGACCGAAGACCCAAAATACCGTGACCTTGCGGTGATTGAGGATACGGAGACAGGGGAACGCATCAGCAGGTATTACCATAAGCCACAGAATGCAGAGGACCTTTTGAAGGCCCATGAACTTATCGTTACGGCAACCTCCTTAGGGGACGGATACATACCTCTGGCCCATGATATTGGGGCCGATGCGCTGAATGCCATCAGCATTACCGCCAACCTGATGGGGAACCAGGACTACATCGACCGGATCGAGAACTACCGAAAAGTGCTACAGAAAGAGGATCTTGCCACATGCGCTGGTGTCACCTGCGTAAAGGGGGATCGGCTGCTTCGCCCGTCGGATATAGGGCAGACTCACCCGGATTACTATGTGCATGTGGTGGATAAGAACAAAAAGGGGATTATTGTCCGTGGGGCAAAGGTGCATATCACCGGTGCGGCGTACTGCAATGATATCTTTGTGCTCCCGTGCCGTGCCATGACCGAGGCGGATGCCGACTATGCAGTGGCATTTGCGATTCCCGCCAACACCAAGGGGATAAAGCAGGTCTGCAGGCCCTTTCGTGCTCACATCACTCCCCTGGAATTCCCCATTGAACGCCCGGTTCGGGTACACACCGACTCCCTGATAATCTTCAACGACGTGCTTGTCCCATGGGAAAGGGTTTTTCTGTGCGGGGAATGGAAGTTTGCGGCTACCATGGTCTATAACTTCGCGCTCATGCACCGACGGACGGGGTGTTCTTATCGTATCCCCATCTCGGAACAGCTCGTAGGAGCGGCGGTCGCAATTGCGGAATACAACGGGATTGCCGACGCTCCCCACGTGAAAGAGAAAATCACGGATCTGGTAATCTACCTTGAGACACTCAAGTCGCTCTCAAAGACGGCATGCTATGATTTCGTAATGAGAGGGGGTGTTGCGGTTCCGAATCCCATTGCAACCAACATGGCAAAGTACCATTTTGCCCACAACTACCATGATGTAGTAAGGATAATCCAAGATCTGGCGGGCGGCCTCACCGTTACTGCTCCGACCTATAAAGACTACGTGCACCCCGATCTCCATGACGATATCGACAAGTATCTGGGGGGCAAGAAGGGGATACCAACGGAAAACCGGTTGCGTATGTTCGATCTCATTCGCAGAATTACCAGTGCGGATCTTGAGACGATTTGCCTCCATGGAGAGGGTTCTCCTATTGCCGAACGAATGACCATTTACGCAGAAGCCCATCTGGTGCTGTCAGAATGCAAGAAGCTCGTCGAGGAGATGGCAGAGATAAAGCAATAGGAAGGGAATCGGGAACAGGATCTCCAAAGCCCGAAGGGAGAACCTGACTGTTCCCGTGCTTTTCAATGCAACCAGAGGGAGGTTCATATGCTCAAGAAACACCATGGAGCTGTTATTATAGGAGCCGGTATCGGCGGTTGCGGTTCTGCAGCGCTTTTGGCCAAAGATCATGGGATTGACGTGGCGGTTTTCGAGAAGGCCCCACACATCGGAGGCCGCGTTGCGTCGTATGTTGGTAAGGGCGACAAGGTCACCATAGATGGTTTGGAGCTCGATTACACAGGATTTAGGAAATCCTTGACTGATGCGAGGTGTTGGGTATCGTATTGTGAGCCGGATCTCAAGACCATTTTCGAGAAAGGTCTCCTTGACGGATACACGATCGACAATGGCGGGCACGGACTATTCTGGGGAAACAAATCAAGATGTCGGCTCTTACTCGATTACCTGGGTGAGCCTGTTGATATGCCCACCAACAAGGGTTTGGGTTTTGTTGACGCACGGACCAACGAGATATATCAGGTGGCACCACTTGAGCCCTATCGCTGGATGACAAAGGAGGGATTCTCTGCGGCCTATGCCGCCCTGAGAGCAATGGGGAGCCTGAGTATGGAGCAAGTTGCGGCCGCCATGAATCTCTCTTTGGAGGAGTGGCTCGATGAGCGAAAACTCAATCTGAATGAGGAAGCCTATGATTACATCAAGGTGGTTATGGCCTGCCAGAACGCCATGGCCGAACCAAGGATGGCGCCTGCGGGTGATTTCCTTGGTTATATGGCTATGGCGAGGGATATTGGCATGAACCTGCATACCGGCTCAGTTGCCACCGTTGGTGAACCGGGGCCGATGGCTATACCCTTGGCAATGGAGCGTGCCTTAAATGAGGCAGGCGGGCAGATCCTTCGAAGCACCCCGGTTGAAGAAGTCATGATCGAAGATGGAAGAGTGCGAGGTGTGGTTGTTCGCACCAAGGAAAACGCTTACCAACCCATTGAAGCGCCTATTGTCATATGCAACATACCGCCGAAACATATTTTCAACGTAATACACCCAAGACATTTTCCGCAAGAATGGGTTACGAAAATACAAAGCGAGTTCTGGTCTCCCGGCTTGCTCTCTGCGACGATAGCGCTGAAAAAAGACGTCTGGGAACGGTACGGCGTGGATGAGAGGAGTTTTATATGGATGCCTGGTATAATCAAGGATGAAGGGTATATCGGTGCAGTAGACATGGTCATGGGAAATTTGGCTTCGATGGCCAAACGGGCCCCTGAGGGAAGGAGGGATTTCATTTTCTCCACAGCCCTGACCGACAGAGAGATGCGGACCCCTAGCAAGGTGAACAGGGTGATCGATTATTGCATGGATTGGTTCAGGAGGACCTTTACGGATTGGAAGGAGAACGTCGAATTTGTAATCTGGACTCCGTCTGATGAGGCATACGGCAACTGGCGTCCGGTCGGCACGGACAGGCCGGATGTGAAGAGCCCTTTTGTGGAAGGCCTCTATTTCGTGGGTGATCAATACGGCAAACGGTTGTGGGGTGGAGGTGTTGACGGTGCTTCACTGAGCGCTGTCATGTGCGTTGACATTATTACCGGAAGCGATGTCGAGCACAACCTTTACCCGCCGTATCATCAAGGGGTTCCAACCTCCTCTTCTGGCAGCTCCTAAGTATTCCTTGGCGCTGGGTTCTTTAGCTGGTTAATGGTAGGCTAGATTGGCAAGAAGGAGCATATGGCATCGGTTTTGAAATCCGCACAAGAGTATGAGTAAAGGCTTAACTACGGGAGGACGGTTCGCCACAAAGGCGAGAAGGTGAAGAATGTAGCATCACACCGCACCGTGAGCGCGTGTATATATACCATGTAGGTTGATTATGCGATGAGCCATGATCCTTAGTATGAGGTTCTTGCCCTCTCCAAGAAAATAGCAGAGGAGATGGCCGGAATTGAGTGACGCTTGGAGATTACTCGGGGCCATATGGTGTCACATTGCTGTGATATGATGAATGAGGAGGGAGACATATGGATTGTACATTTCTTTCACTGGAAGGTAAAATAGCGCTTATAACAGGGGCGAGCAGGGGCATAGGAAAGGCTGTGGCGCTAGCTTTTGCTGATGCAGGTGCCGATGTGGCCATAGCCAGCCGTAAACTTGAGGATCTAGAGAAGGTTGCAAGGGAAATAGAGGCCATGGGCAGGAAGGCCCTCTGTGTCCCGACCCATACACGAAAGATAGATGATCTGAAAAACTTCGTTGATAAGGCAATGGAAGTCTATAACCGAATAGACATCCTGGTGAATAATGCGGCTGCTAATCCGGGTATGGGCCCCATTGTGGATACGGATGAAAAGGTCTATGATCACATTATGGAGACAAATCTGAAGGGCTATTTCATGCTGAGCAAGCTGGTGGGCAAGATAATGCGAGATCAGAAGGAGGGCGTGATTATCAACATATCCTCCGCTGGCGGTTTGAGTCCGGCAGAAGGCTTGGGCCCCTACTGTATCAGCAAGGCCGGTATCAATATGCTGACCAAGGCCATGGCGCTGGAGATGGGGCCTTACAATGTTCGCGTGAATGCCATCGCCCCACGCATCGTAAAGACGAAGTTCAGCGAGGCGTTGTGGACCAATGAAGAGCTCATGAAACGGGAATACCAGTTTACACCGCTGAAATGCGTGGCAACGCCGGAAGAGATAGCCCAGACTGCTCTGTATTTGGCCTCGAGCGCAACCAACTATATGACCGGTCATGTACTGGTGATGAATGGCGGGGCATTCTTTTAGGTACGGTCTTTGCTCAGTTGTCTGCAGGCGGTTATGCTCAAAATCACAAACCTTGAAACTACCTATAATGACATTATCCTGGCCCTGAAAGGCATTTCTCTTGAGGTCCCGCGCTTAAGGATTATTGCCATCCTGGGCGCAAATGGCGCAGGAAAGACCACCACCATAAACACAATTTCCGGCATCAGAAAGACGCTCAACCTGGCGGTTGAAGATGGAACCATTGAATTCGACGGAGAAATCATCAACGACAAAGAGCCTTATGAGATAGTGTCGATGGGCATCTTGCAGGTTCCGGAAGGCAGGAGGATATTTGCGGAACTAACCGTTGAAGAGAACATCATCATTGGCTCCTACAGCCTGCTAAACAGGGGCATATTCTTGAATAAAAGGGAGCTGGTCTTCGCCTATTTTCCAATCCTAAAAGCACGAAGCAGACAATTGGCAGGATATCTTAGCGGCGGTGAGCAACAGATGCTGGCCATAGGGAGGGCACTCGTTGCCAATCCCAAAGTGGTGATGATGGATGAGCCTTCTCTTGGGCTTGCACCATTGTTCGTCAAGGAAATATTTCAGATTATTGCTCGTATCAACAACCAGGAGCGAGTGTCAATACTTCTCGTCGAGCAGAACGCGAACGTGGCCTTGTCAATTGCGCATTACGGGTACGTGATGGAAAACGGAAGGGTCGTCATGGAGGGCAAGAGCAAAACGCTCCGGGAGAACAAGGATATCCGGGAGTTTTACCTTGGTCTCACGGAAGTTGGTACGAAAAAAAGCTTTCGAGACGTGAAGCACTACAGAAGAAGAAAACGATGGCTGTCCTGAATGAGAAGGCGACCCTCCAGCTTGAGATCCTAGACCTGTGGATGAGGTTCGGCGGTATTACGGCCGTGCAGGGAGTCTCATTTTCGGTACATCAGGAGGAGATCTACTCGATTATCGGTCCCAATGGCGCGGGAAAGACCACCATCTTTAACTGTATTAGTGGTATCTACAAAGCACAGGCAGGAAGTATTGTGTTTGAGGGCACGGAGGTCTTGGGTTTAAAGCCCCATGAAATCGCCCACCTGGGAATTGGACGGGCTTTTCAGAATATCGAGCTCTTCAGGGGCATGACGGTGCTGGATAATCTAATGTCGGCCCAAGGATATCGTATCAAATATGGCCTGTTCAGGGCCGCCCTGTATCTCGGAAGTTGTCTGAGAGAGGAGGTTGAAAGCCGGGATAAGGTGGAGGAGATCATCGAGTTTCTCGATCTGCAACCGGTGAGAAACACACCTGTCGGTGCTCTTTCTTATGGACTGCAAAAGCGTGTGGAATTAGCTCGAGCTTTGGCAATGGAACCGAAACTCCTCTTGATCGATGAGCCGGTAAGCGGGATGAATCTGGAAGAAACCGAAGACATGGCTCGCTATATCCTCGATATTAATGAGGAGATGAAGATCAGCATAGTGCTCATAGAACATGACATGGGTGTGGTAATGGATCTTTCGGATAGAGTTACTGCACTGAACTTCGGGATCAAGATAGCAGAGGGAACCCCAAGAGAGATTGCCGAAAACCCAGAGGTCATAAGCGCTTACCTTGGGGAGGAACTGGCCTGATAAGATAGAGTACTGCCATCGCCGTCAGCACCGTGGCAAAAACGGGGCATCAGAACGATAGGGGTGGGTCTCAAGAGCTTGCATAGCGCTTCGTTGCGAAGCCAGAAAGCCGCATTGGAAAAACAGCCATGGATGACCTGAACACTACGCTGCCCAAGCTTCTGCTGGAAAAGGCCGAATTATATCAGGACAGGGTGGCCATGCGGAAGAAATACAAGGGTATCTGGCAGGAGATCTCCTGGAAGACCTATCTGGAAAAGGTAAAGTTTTTTTGTCTGGGTCTCTTGGAGCTTGGGATGGAGGGAGGTGACCATGCCTCTATCCTGGGTGAGAACTCTCCAGAATGGATTTTTGCCGATCTGGCAATCCAGTGCCTCGGTGGGGTTTCGATAGGTATATACCCCACCAATTCGGAGGAGCAGGTCCAGTATATTCTGGATCATTCACAATCTCGCATAGTGGTAGTCAGCGATCAGGAACAAGCGGACAAGGTTTTGGCCGTAAAGGAGGAGCTTCCTCTGCTCAAGAAAATGGTGGTGATTGATATGAAGGGGCTCCGGTACTATGACGATCCCTTGATCATCAGCTATCGGGAGGTAGAGGAATTGGGCCGGGCAGCAGATGAGAAAAACCCTGGCCGGTTTCAGCAACTCGTTGGGCAGACCAGGCCCGAGGACACTGCGCTGATCATTTATACATCCGGAACCACGGGTCACCCTAAAGGGGCCATGATCAGTCACCTCAATCTAATGCACCAGATCATAAAAGGGGTGCAGCCTGTACTGCATTTTACCGATAAAGACTCTCTGGTGTCGTACCTGCCGCTGTGCCACATACTTGAGCGATGCCTTTCCATGGTCATGCCTCTCATATTTGGCTACACCATAAACTTTGCCGAATCTATCGACACCGTGCAGCAGAACATCCAGGAGATATCGCCCACCTTCTTTGCAGGTGTCCCAAGGATATTGGAAAAGATCCACTCGGCCGTGCAGATAAAGCTCGAGGACACGACATGGTTTAAGCGGTTTATGTATCGTTTCGCGGAGCCTATAGGGAAAGCGGTCTCCAAGCATCGGATGAACAAGGAGCGCGTTCCCATCCCATTATTGATGGCCTATGGCCTGGGCTATCTATGCACCTTCAGAACCGTAAGGGACAAGATGGGCCTACTGGGGGTTCGGTGCATCATGAGCGGCGGTGCCCCAATTGCCCCGGAGGTACTGGCTTTTTTTCGATCTCTGGGTATCAGCACTATTGAGATGTATGCGCTGACAGAGTGCGGCACGGTTTCAGGCCCACACCACAGGGTAAAGGATGGTTCTGTCGGAGAACCGGTCAAAGCGTTGGAATTCATGCTGGCCGAAGACGGCGAGATTCTCCTAAGAGGTGGCTCCGTGTTTGAAGGGTACTATCGCGATCCTGAAGCAACAGAGGAGATGCTTAAAGACGGATGGTTGCATACAGGTGATGTAGGCCAACTAGATGAAGATGGACATCTCTATATAGTCGACCGGAAGAAGGATATCATCATTACATCCGGAGGAAAGAACGTATCCCCTTCTGAGATCGAAAACAAGATGAAGTGCAGCCCTTATATCAAGGAGGCTGTCGTAATTGGCGACAAGAGGAAGTATCTTACAGCCCTAATACAGCTTGACTACGATAATGTGGGAAACTGGGCGCAGAACAACCGAATACCGTATACGACATACAAGAGCCTTGCCCAGAATACCTCTGTCTACGATCTGATAAGGGATGAGATCGAAAAGGTTAATGAGACGGTTGCCCAGGTCGAGACCATCAAGAGATTCAAAGTCCTGGAAAAGGAGCTGGATCAGGATGACGAAGAGCTGACGGCGACCCAAAAGGTAAGGAGAAAGGTGATCGCCGAGCGGTTCGAGAGGGAGATTGACGAGCTTTATAATACCAAATAAGGGGTGACCACCAGCCCCGGAGAGTAAATAGCCCATGGTAAAGATCTTGGAGATAATGTTAAATGGCTTATCGATGGGGGCTATCTATGCCTTGCTGGCACTCGGGTTCGTTTTGATTTTTAAGTCCACGGGCATCATAAACTTTGCGCAAGGTGAATTGGCCATGGTCGGAGCGTTTATCTGTTATAGCTTTGCGACTTTGATGGGCGTTCCGTATCTGGTGGCCTTTTTCATCACGCTCATTTTTGCAGTAATTTTTGGCGGGATTGTCGATGTCGTATTTTTCAGAAGGATGGTGGGAGAGCAGATGTTTTCCACTATAATGGTGACCGTGGGTCTGGCCAGTATCCTTACCTGTATCGCAGGGTTGATCTGGGGTCACGATGTCTATGCCATCCACTCCCCGTTCACGAACAAGACAGCAACGATCGGGGGGATTGTCCTATCCCAGGGGTCTCTTTACACCATTGGGATCTCTATAGTTCTTCTAGTGCTTTTCGTGTTGTTTTTTAATCGATCCCTCTTGGGAATTGCCATGAAAGGTACGGCGGAGGATTCGGATACCTCGGGCCTCATGGGGATAAACGTAAAAAGGATACACATAGTGGCCTGGGCCATCGGTGCACTCGTGGCAGCTGTGGCGGGGATTTTTTTGGCGGAACAAAGCTTTGTTCGTCTCGTTATGAGCCATACGGGAATAAAGGCTATGGCAGCGGCTATACTGGGCGGGATGCAGAGCATAGGAGGCGCTATTTTGGGTGGTGTCATCGTAGGCCTCGTTGAAGGGTTTGCAGCTAATTACCTGAGCGGTATGGAGATAGGGGGTTTTCACTTCGGGGACATAAAGGATGTTGCCGCCTTTGCCATCATGATTATCGTGTTGATGATCAGACCCCACGGTATCTTTGGCAAAGAAAAGGTGGAACGGGTTTAGGAAGGGGCAGATGGGCAGTAGGTTCAAGGTAAGCTACCGTGAGGATATGGCCCTCTTTAAGACCCTCTGGGTCAAGGTGTGGCTGGGAATATTCGTTTGTGGTATGATTGTTTCCCCGTTTTTCCTGACGCGGTATCAGCTGAGTATCCTTAACGAGATGGGAATTGCGACCATTGGGGCCCTGGGTCTTAATCTGCTGACCGGCTATACCGGTCAGATATCCCTTGGACACGGTGCATTCCTGGCCATCGGTGCCTATACCACAGGTCTTTTGACCGGAAAACTGGGTATTCCCTTCTTGTTCTCCCTCCCACTTTCCGGGCTCATGGCAGCTACACTTGGCATGATCGTCGGCATACCATCCCTGCGGCTCAAGGGTCTCTACCTGGCTCTGGGTACCCTGGCGTTTGGTTTTATCGTAGAGTATATTATCTTCCATTGGGATCTGACTCAGGGTGATATGGGCATGGCAGTGAAGAGGATAGGGATAGGTGGTTTCACCGTAAAGACGCAGCAGGACTATTTCTACCTGATCATGAGCTTCGCCGCCATAGCCACTATCTGTGCAAAAAACATCGTTCGCACCAAGATAGGGAGGAATTTCATTGCCATACGAGACAGAGACACCGCTGCTGAGGCGATGGGTATTTCCCTTGCTAAGTATAAGGTGATGGCGTTTGCAGTGAGCTCGTTTTACGCGGGGGCTGCGGGCTGCCTTATGGCGCATTATCAGAAGTGGATCGTGCCGGGGAGCTTTGATGTATCCCTCTCGATCGCCTATATCGCCATGATTATCCTGGGAGGACTTGGGTCAATACTGGGGTCAATTCTGGGGGCCATTCTGATTACGGGCATTCCCCACTTCATCATTTATCTAACGGATTTTTTCAAGGAGAGCTATCCGGCTCTCAGCGGGGTCATTGTAGACTTCAAGCTGGGGATTTTCGGCTTGATTATCGTTGTCACACTGTTATTCGAACCACACGGGCTATTCGGCATTTACCGGAGGATAAAGGTTTATTGGAAGACGTGGCCTTTTAGATACTAGCTCTTGACTCACAGATGATAGTTTAATGAAAAACCCGTTTTCAGGCTTTGAAGCGCAAAGCTATTGCCAGTGAACAAGGCGAAGGATCGGGTCTTGTCATATCGAGGGGCAATGGCGGACAGGGATAGGTTCAATCCGCTGTGGGAGTGGATTGGTTAATCACCTCGTTAATAGAAAGGAGGAAGTGCCATGAAAAGCAGAACCACAGTCATAAGTGTTTTATTAACAGTTGCCTTGTGCCTTACGGTGAGCGGTGCATGGGCAAGAGATGTACGCGGTGTCACGGACGACGCAATCAAGGTGGCCTGTCTCGTTGATCTTTCCGGGCCAGGCAAGTACGGTGGACCACCCATTGCCGAGGCCTTCAAAGATTACGTTGCCTGGGTAAACGATACCGGGGGGATCCATGGGAGAAAGATCGAAGGTATCGTTGAGGACAATGGGATTTTGCCCAATACTACCATGAATGCGGCGAGGAAGGTCATCTTCAAGGATGAGGTTTTCACGATTGGCTTCAATCTGGGAAGCGCTGGCTCCAGTGCGATCCTCCCGCTCTGCGAGGAGAATGAGGTCGTCCTCATGCCCCATGGGGCAAACAAGAAGTTCTTTTCTCCGGGTAACAAATGGGTGTTCGTGCCTCATACGGTTCAATTCAGCATGGCCTGTAGGGCTGTGGAGTATGTTTTGGAGAAGAATCCCAGGGCAAGGATAGGAATGATCTATCAGGACGATGCGTTTGGAAGAGAAGGATTGGAGGGTGCTCGAGCTGCAGCTAAATGGATGAAGTCGGAAATCCTAAAGGCAGCACCGTACAAAGTGGGTACGATTGATTTTACTCCCCATATGAGTGCCATGAAGGAGGCAAACGTCGACTGGATCGTTTTGTGGACCTATCTGCCCCAATCGGCGGCCGTAATCAAGGAAAAGGTCAAGATGGGATGGGACGTCAATCTCATATCCAACAACACCACAGGCGTTCCGCCGCTCTTCGCGCTGGCTAAGCAACATGCGGATGGCTACATGCTGGTAACTCCTTACGCTCCAGGCCACATGGACACCCCGGGCATTAAGCGGGTAAAGGAAATCACCAAGAAATATGGGGACTATGAAAAAACGCTCGGTAACCCCATGTACCCGGACTATTTGTACCTAGCCGCATGGGGTTATGTTTATGCCATAGATCAAGGGCTGCGCAATGCAGGGCGAAACCTCACGCCCGACTCCTTTGTAAAGGGATTGGAATCCATTAAGAACTTCGATATGGGAGGTATGTGCCCCAATATTACCTTTGGGCCAAAGCAGCATGTGAGCAGCTTCTCGAGCTATGTCCTCAGGGCCGACGGTCAAAAGATGAGGTTCTTCATCGCCGAGCCTATTCGGGAAGCCAGGACGTCTCAGTATTAACAATAGGGACATCCTGCTGACTCTCCGAGATCGTGACCACTGTCTCTATTGCTTCTCCGGGAGACAGGGAAGATCCGGGAGGCAAGCACTATGTGAGAAAGACGGAACGGCGTGGCGGAATAAGGCTGATCGTTTGGGCGACGCTGTGGGGGTGGCCCTTGTGCGGTTTGCAGCGCGGAAAACCGGGCTGAGAGTGGTTAAGCAGCATGAGTCTGTCATACGATGTGTTGGTTATCGGCTCAGGGATGGGCGGCATGTGCGCGGCGGCCCTTCTTGCCAGGAACGGGTTAAGAACAGTCGTTGTTGAGAGACTACCGCGCATCGGGGGCCGGTGCTCAACGGTAGAGTTTGACGGATTCAAATGTACCACCGGTGTCATCGGTGTGGAGATGGGCGGATGCGTTGAGGAAATCTTCCGGCGAGTGGGGGCTGACTTCCATGTCAGACCTGCTCGCCCACCTCACTACCTGATAAGGGGCCAAGCACACCAGGTGCCTCCCACAGGGGGCCTCAGGAAGCTCGTATCGGCGGCCTCCGATGATGCGGCAGAGGTTGAGAAGCTCCTGACCGCCCTTTCAAGGGGATTGAGGTGGCTCGAGCCGCCGGGCACGCTGAGCCTGAGAGAGTGGTTGCTCCAATACACTGAGAACGAGACCATTCTCGGCATATTTCAGACCATGGTTTGCGCGACTTTGCTGGTGAATGCCGATGAACTGCCGGCAAGCGAATATTTCCGTTTCATCAAGCGGCTGGGCGGTATCAGAGGTTTCGGGTACTGTCCCGAAGGGAGCATTGCGCTGCCAACTTCGCTGGGTCGAAGGATAGAAGAGTTGGGCGGAGCGCTTTGGATGCGTTCTACCGTCAAGAGAATCCTCTCGGACAAGGGAATTGTTCGGGGTGCACTGGTTTCAACTAAAGAAGGCGAAGTCAACGTAGGAGCAAAGATCGTCATCAGCAATGCTGGTCCGAGAAGGACCGTGGAGCTTCTGGGCAAGGCGGATCTTGACAGGGGCTATCTGAGGGAACTGAGACAAAACCTTCAACCGGCGCCGGTGATGGCGTTGCAGATCGCGGCAGCGGAGCCGCTCATCGATTATGACTCTCTCATGATAACGGGTGCAAGGAGGGTAAATGCCCTCTATCAACCGACTGCCGTGTGTCCGGAGCTGGCCCCCACCGGACAGCACCTGCTCCTGGCCGGCGGCGGACCCGGATCCTCCTTCCCCCCTTTTGACAAGAAGAAGGAGATGGAGCTCTGTCTGCAAGACCTCGAAGATCTCATTCCGGATTTTAAAAAGCGGGCACGGATTCTCACGGCTGGTTTTTATCACGGAAGGTGGCCGGGAATGCACTGCTGGCCGGGCAGAGATCTTCCTCAAAAGACTCCGATAGAAAATCTCTATAACGTGGGTGACGGAGTGAAGCCCGCAGGAACAACGGGGCTTCCTTCGGCAGCGGCGAGTGCGCTGGCGGTAGTGGACGATGTTGAAATGCGGCTGTAGATGTTTCGTGCGCGAGCTGAACTGAGAGTACTGTCGTGAATGCAAAGCTGGTGAAAGGGATGCCCATGCAGATGCTACTGAATTCTGATGCGGATTTGGAAAAATATGGTGAACGGGCCATGGAGGGAGGAGCCACTCATGCAAAACAGATCCACCCGAGCAGCGTAGTAACGGCACCCTGGGTGAGGTTAAAATGTCAGTTTGGCTGCCCAGGCTATGATAAGGGCCACTGCTGTCCACCAAACACGCCAACCCCCGAAGAGACGAGAGCGATTCTTGACTCATACCATCGGGCTATCCTTTTCCATATTGAAGTTCCCCACATGCCTGAAAAGGAAAAGCACTATAGGAGATTCTTTGACTCCCTCGTAGATCTGGAGGGGGAGATGTTCAAGGACGGGCACTACAAGGCCTTTGTTTTCTTGGCTGGTCCGTGCCGGATCTGTAAGAGGTGCTCTAAACTCGATGGGAAGCACTGTAATTTCCCCCTGCGAGCCAGACCCTGCATGGAGGCCTGTGGAATGGATGTATATCAGACGGCACGCAACAACGGGTTCTTTATTCAGACCCTGAGGGAGAAGACAGAAACGAACAACGAATACTGTCTCATGCTGGTAGATTAGGGGAGCTTCTTTTCGCCCCAACAATTTCCTCCGCCTTGACGGGGGAGGATCAAGGTGAAGGTGAGCCACGCGTCCACTTATCCTTCACTTTAACCGCCTCCTGTAAGACGAGAGCTGATTTGGAAATAAGGCGGATAGCAAAGGGATGTGAATTTGATGGGAACAATACAAACTGAGTTTACCAGGATGATAAAGGTCGATTACCCGATCATCGGTGCCCCCATGTTCCTGATATCGTATGAGGAGCTCGCCATCGCAGTCTCGGAAGCCGGAGGCCTTGGCGCGATTCCGTTGCCCAATTTTCGGGCGATCGAAGACCTTCAGCAGACGCTAACGAATATCAGGCGAGGAACGGACAAGCCGATTGGGGTCAATATCCACCTGTCTGGGAGGTTCGAGTGGAAGAAGCAGCTGGCAGTCTGTCTGGATGCCGGTGTGAACTTCTTTATTACGTCACTCGGAGATCCTCGACTCATCCTCGATGATGTACATGCAAATGGGGGAAGGGTTTTTGCAGACGTTATATCCCTGAACCAGGGACTGAAGGCCCGCGACAGAAAGGTTGACGGGCTGATTGCGGTGGCTTCCGATGCCGGGGGGCACTCGGGAACGATTCCTACGATCGTATTGGTGCCGTATCTCAAGACCAAGGTGGGACTGCCGGTTATAGCCGCCGGTGGGATCAGCACCGGCGCTCAGATGGCGGCAGCGCTAGCCCTCGGCGCCTGCGCCGTAATAGTGGGAACGCGCTTGATTGCAACCACCGAGTCCAGGGCAATTTCGGCTTACAAGGAGGCCGTGGTGAAAAGTGGCCCTGAGGACATCGTGTGTACGGATCGGATCACGGAAAATCCTGCCAATTGGCTTGCCGAAAGCATAAAGGATTTCGATAAGCGTCCTAAATTGGGGTCAAAGAGGTGGTTGGAGCTGTGGAGCGCCGGTAAGAGCGTCGCCCAAGTGGAGGAAATAAGGCCTGCAGGTGAAGTGATACATGAAATGGTCGCAGACTGTATTACCGTATGCAAACAACTGGGACAAAACATCTTGAAAGCCTGAAGAGGTATCGAGCCTGAAGCGGATATAGGGGCTCGTCAGACAATGGGATGCGGGATGTGCGAAGGACGATATGGACACGACAATGGCACATCATGCAATACGGATTGCATATCCGGACGTCTGGGAAGGCTTTTGGTGTGACAGTAGTATGAGCAAGCACATAAGCCGTTTCAGGACTGCCCGTAGGCCTTGGAAAGAACGAACCTGAATAAGGAGGTATTCCTAATGGATTTTAGTTTTACGGAAGAGCAAAATATGTTGATCGATACGATCCGTCGCTTCGTCGAAACGGAAATCACTCGAGAGGTGGCCGAGGAGATTGACGAAAAGGATGAATTTCCCCATGAGCTCCTGCAGAAGCTCTGCGATCTGGGATTTATGGGGATTAATGTTCCCGAGGAATATGGCGGACAAGGCGGCACTATCGTCGATATGATGATTCTTACTGAGGAAACCTCAAAGAAACTCCCTGTCTTGGCCTGGGCTATCGGCAACATTATCCTGTACGGTAACTCCATCATCGGTGTGAATGGGAATGAGGAACAGAAGAAGAAATACCTTCCCCGACTGGCCAGGGGCGAGCTCAAGTTTGCCTATGCCCTCACCGAGCCAAATGCGGGATCCGATGCTGCAAGTATCCAGACAAAGGCCGTTCTGAAGGACGGGTACTATGTGCTCAACGGCACACAGATGTTTATTACCGGTGCCGGCGTGGCCGACATAACCGTCACCAATGCACGCACCGCAGAGTCCAGGCTTGGAGGAATTACCGACTTTCTGGTTGACACCAAATCAGAAGGCTATACCGCTCGACCAATTAAGGACCTGGGGTACAGAGGTTCGAACACCTGCGAGGTCCATTACGATGACGTAAAGGTTCCCCTTGAGAATATTTTGGGCGGGCCGGAAAAGCTCAATAAGGGCTGGTCCCAGATGATGCGCCTGCTCAACACCGAGAGGCTTCTTCTTTCGGCATGCGCCCTCGGGATAGGGCAGGGGGCCTTTGAGTATGCCCTCAATTATGCAAAGGAGCGAGAGCAATTCGGCCAACCCATCGGAAAATTTCAGGTAATCCAGCACAAGTTGGTGGACATGGCAACCGAGCTTGAGGCAGCTCGTTGCCTTGCTTATTATGCCGCTTGGAAGGAAACCCAGCATATGGAGTGCGTAAAGGAGACCTCCATGTCCAAGTTTTTCTGCTCGGAGGTGGCCAAAAAAGTAGCCCTCGAGGGAGTCCAGATCCTTGGAGGATATGGGTATGCGATGGAATACGATGCTCAGCGATATGTGAGGGATGTCCTAGTCCTTCCCATAGGCGGCGGGACAACACAAATCCAAAAGAACATCGTGGGCGCGCAGCTGGGGCTGTGATATACCCCGCACCGGGAATAAGGAGCCATCGTCCGGGTGCAGGTTTCCCGGTTTGCCAAAAGCAGGTTCTCGCAACAAGGGAGGGTTTCGTCCAGAATTCCAAGCCCATATAGATGAGAATTGAATGCACAACATATGGGTCATGTGCACAGTATATCGCACGTGACCATGGTTCATGCTGCGGAAAGGAGCAGGAGCACTGGATCGCAGTAGGTCTAACTAGCCTAGATAATGGGTCTTTTTGGATAGAGAAATTATGCAGAGGAACCCGGCACTGCATTTGCAAACATCTATCCGCCAAAAGTCGTTGATAATTTCGGAGGAGATAAAATGCCACAGGCTAGCAGGAGCGATGTAGCTATCATCGGAATAGGGTATCATAAGTTCGGCATCTATCCGGAAAAGAGCCTTCAAGACCTCGTTTTCGGCGCTGTAACTGAAGCCATGGAAAGCGGTAAGATCGGGCTAGAAGAGGTGGATATGCTCTTTTTCGCTGATGCCACGGCTCAGTTGATCGGGCGGCATTCGACCCCTGCCCAATTCGTTTCTGACCATTTAGGGCTCTCCCCTAAGCCGGCTATCAGGGTGGAAAGTGCCTGTACGAGCGGGTCAAACGCGGTTCGGGAGGCCATGGCCAATATCATCAGCGGGTTTATTGATGTCGCCCTCGTCGTATCTGCCGAGAAAATCGACTTTCCTGGCAGAGAAAATGTATACCGGTTCTCCACTGCCATGAGCGACGAAGACTACGGCGTAATCAGCGATTTTGCGGGTCCCGGGATTTCTGCCCTTTACGCCGTGAGGCATATGCATGAATTCGGCACCACTGAGGAGCAGATGGCATCTGTAGCTGCAAAGAGCAGAACCTACGGTGCGGGAAATCCATATGCCCGTTTTTACAAAAAGCCCATAACCCTTGAGGAGGTGATGGCCTCCCCCTATGTGGTTTATCCCCTTAAGTTGCCCGAGGTAAATCCGATCTCGGATGGGGCCTGTGCGGCCATACTCTGCCGCGGGGATATAGCCAAGAATTTTGTGGATACTCCGGTATATGTCATAGGCTTTGGCACCGGTACCGGTCCAGTGCACCTGCAAGACTTTAAGAGCTTTACGGAGATACCGGGTCTCAGGGAGGCGGGACAAAAGGCATATGACATGGCAGGTGTTACGCCTCAGGATATCGAAGTATTTTCGGACATGGATGCGTTCAGCATCATCGAGGTCCTGTCCCTGGAAGGCCTGGGGTTTATGGAAAAAGGGAGGGGGCAATATGCCATCGAAGAAGGGTTTTCTACGCGAGAGGGCAAGCTGCCCACCAATCCCACCGGCGGCAACTGTTCAACGGGAGGGCCGGCTGGTGTAATAACACTGCGCGGAATCAATGACATGGCGCTGCAAGTGAGAGGTGAGGGCGACAAGTTGGGCGAGGGAGGGCAGGTGAAGCTTTCCAGAGGGTTGGCGTTGGCCCAGGGCGAGGGAGGAGGCGGACTAACTAATCAGACTGTCTGCATTCTATCTTCAGAACCGAGGAGGCGAAATGAATAAGATAAGCATACTTGGGTATGGGGCCTATATCCCTCGATATAGGCTTAAGATAGACGAGATAGAGAAGGCGTGGTCAGATAAGGAGTACAGTACCCGGTCTAGGAGACTGGGCGTGGAAGAAAAAGCAGTGGCGGGGTTCGATGAGGACGAAGTTACCATGGGTTACGAAGCAGCACGTAACGCCGTCAAGAGGGCGGGGATCAACGCTGCTGATCTTGGTGGCATAATAACCGGGTGCATGTCTCGAAGATTCAGGGACAAATCCGCTTCCGCCATGATCGCCCAAATGCTCGGTACCTCCGAAGTACTGGCCTGTGACTGTGTGCACAGCTCTAAGAGCGGAAGCTCCGCTCTTATCCTGGGCAAGAGCATGGCTGAGGCGGGGGATAGGTCAGTATTGGTCATTGCCACCGACAACCCTCACGCAGCCCCGTGCGACGACTTAGAACCCCTCTCCGGGTCAGGGGCAGTAGCCTTTGTGTGCGGCAAGGGGGAGGGTGTGGCACACATAGAAGGCAGTTATAGTTGTTCTCGTGAGGTCTATGATATCTGGCAGCCCGTAGAAGTCCCCTATATGTATTATGACATGAATGTTTCGCGCCAACAATTTAGGGATGTGACGGTGCAGGCTACAATGGCATACATGGAGAGGCATGGGACGAAGGTGGATGATTACAGCTATTTCGTATTGAGCCAGCAGGATGCGAGGGCGCCTCTGGGCGTTGCCCGGGCGCTGAAAATCCGCAAAGAAAAGATGGCTGCTGGCTTTCTTTGCATGAGGATCGGCGACCTCTATTCAGCTTCAGCACTGATCGGGTTGGCTGCGATTCTGGATACGGCGAAGGAAGGGGAGAGGATCTTGGCCTCATCATATGGATCTGGAGGAGCTGATATTATAGGTTTACGGGTGGGCAAGGGAATCAAAGGAAGAAAAGATGCTTGTCCGTCAGTTGAAGACTACCTCAATGACAAGGTATACATCGATTATCTCAGTTTTTTGAGATACAGCCATGTACTTTAAGGGAATCGTAGGAGTGAACAATGACCGAGGAATTCAGATTTATTGAGCATTGTGCAGGCGACATTAACCGCACCATACCGAAGCGTTACCGACTCCAAGGGTCTCAGTGCAGCAAATGCGGTGCACTGTTTGTGACCAAGCGATTGATTTGCCCTGAGTGCAAAGGTACGGATTTTGAGGAGGTTGCATTGACCGGAAGGGGAAAGGTTTACACCTATTCCGCCGTAAGGGTACCGCTACTGCCTGTCCTCAAGAAGGGGGCCTATGCCATCGGCGTTATTGAGCTCGAGGAAGGTGTCAAGGCCGAAGGTCAGATTGTGGATATTGACCCCGATGATGTAAAGGTCGGCATGAAGGTGGAAACGACCATAAGGAGGGCTCGCGAGGAGTATCCAGGTAAGGTCATATACATGTATAGGTTCAAACCCGCGAGACAGTAAGCCCGAAAACGCTTTCACAACAAAAAAACCTTTCATTGTGAATAAACAGAGATCTCCCGTCTTTATGGTTGGGAATATCACTTATCAAGGAGGAATCGATGGGAAAACGTGTGGGAATTATAGGTGCCGGGGTTACCCCTTTTAAGGGAACGTGGAGGGAGAAGACTTACTATGAGCTGGCACAGATGGCAGCAAGGGAGGCCATCAAAGACGCGCAGATCCACATCAACGATGTGGATGCGGCCTTCTACGGTATCTATAACGACATTTTCGAGCGGACAGCCATCCCGGAGCACGCTATCCACGGGTTGTTGGGGATGCAGAATAAGTTCGGAATTAGGATCACCAACGGCGGTGCCACAGGGGCCTATACCATGTCAGCGGCACACGCGTATCTTGCAGCCGGTAGGTTCAAAACCGCTCTGGTGTTGGGGGTTGAGAAGGCGACGGATTGCTTTGACTTTCTGTCTATGTCAGCAACTCCTGAGGTGATCAAGGCCATCGGCTGGTCCGGAGACAGCTTTTTTGAACAACCCCTCGGCTGGTCCGCTTCCGATAGCTACGCTGAAGTTGTGCTGGCCTACATGGACGAGCATCCGGGGGACCTGAAGCCGGAGATCACCGCCCGGATCTCCTCACAGTTGAGCCAGCAGGTGAAAGGCAATACATACGCTCAGCGGCAGTTTGATCAGGTAACACCTGAGGAGGTGATAAACTCCCGCATGGTGGCATACCCGTTCAAGGAGTTGGAGATCTGCGTCTATTCCGAGGGTGCAGCTGCCCTGATCTTTGCCGAAGAGGAGACCGCCAAGGCAATCTCAAAGAATACCGGCAAGCCGGTCATATGGATAACCGGGGTCGGTGAGGCAAATGAACACTCATTTGCCGGAAAGAACCAGAAGGTCATGTCGCGAATCATGTCGGACTACTATGCCTCACATCGAGCCTATGAGATGGCGGGCATTATGGAACCAAAGGAGTCTATCGACATAGTAGAGCTCCACGATGCCTTTGTACACCAATTGGAGATCAGTATGGCCGAGTTTGGGCTTGTTCCCTTGGGTCGGGCCGATTCTCTCATTGAGGAGGGGCTCATGACACCGGGGGGCAAATACGTAGTCAATCCCTGCGGCGGGCTCATCTATTGTGGCCATGCTGTCGGCGCAAGCAATATCATGTCTGCCTGGTCAGCCAGAAATGAGCTGGTGAAGCGGGATCTGAAGACGGCCCTGGTTCATGGTACCGGGAGCACGGTCGCCCAGTACACGGCATGTATGATCTTTGAACATGAGTAGGGAACGTTTCAGAGGAATGGTTCTTTTACCGGGACTAAGCACAAAGAGGAGAGGAAAAGGGCATGGAAAAAAAGAGAGTCATCGATGACGCATACATTCCGGATGTGGGATCCGAGGTTGAGACCATAGACGGCACGGAGTATCTGATTACCAACGACGCAATGTACACCTTTTACAAGAGGACGAAGGGGGAGTTCTCACCCTTCTTCCTCGCGCTCAGGGATAAAAAGCAGCTCCTGGGCTGCAAATGCACCACATGCGGGTTGGTCAGGGTTCCGCCCTTTCTTACGCATTGCCCTGACTGCAACTTCGCACCCACTGAGCTCTTGGAAGTCGAGCAGATAGGGGTGATGAACAGCACTCCCCCCATAACGTACTTTGCAACATCGCTCTTTCAGCACATGGCCCCGTACGGGCGGGGCCGGGTGATCTTCAGGGGAGCCGACACTGACCTCAGTGTCAATCTCTATACCACAACCGGGATTCTCGTACCCGGGATCATCGAGAAGGGCACAGAGGTAAAGCTTATCTTTAGGGATGAGCGGATTGGTGAGATGACCGATGTGTTCTGTGTGCCTACGGCGGAACTCACGCTTGAGCAGATCAAGAGGAAGGGGATTAAGGAATCGGAGATAAATTGGGAGTCCCCTGCGGAACCCTCTCTCGCGGAACCCTCTGACGACGACGCCGCAATCTATCATGATGCATTAAAGGAAATTACCTCAATAATCGGAGAGATGAATAGAAACGAACGGGCCAAGAAGGATATCACGGGGTGGAAACGGGATATTCTTGTCAAGACGCGAGGCGGACAGTTCGCCATACTCATCGATGATGGGGCCATTTCGGTAGATGAGAAGGGTTGTTCGTCCCCTGACTTCGTGATGGTAAGCGAGGATATCGGAACATTACTCGATGGACTGGCTTACAGGGGAGCGATTACGGATTCTATCATAGGCAAGAAGCTCTGGATAAGCAAAAACATGGAATTCAATACCATCTTTAAGCTCGACAGAATGGCCCGTTCTGTTGCCCGATCGAAAAAGATTTAATAGGGTTTTCTGCTCCGAAGGGAACTCCAGAGACTATTGTTACTTCACTCAGTTGCTGACCACAGAGGCGTCGGGTTATCGCTTTTTCACACATGGTAATGCAAATCTGATGGCATATGCAACTGCCACCAGCGTGGCTGACCGTACACACCTCACGGGAATCGCCGGCATTGAAAAAGGCCCACGGGGGCC
>CP070752.1:494880-497409 GCA_020348625.1 Deltaproteobacteria bacterium
CCTGGCAATGTGCGCGAGCTCGAGAACTGCATTGAACGGGCAGTGCTGCTGTGTGACGAGCATGTCATATATAGCTATCACCTGCCTCCAACCCTCCAGACCGGTGAGCAGTCGGACACGATTCCCGCTCTGTCTTTGGAGGAGTCCGTAGCAAACCTCGAAAGGGAGATGATTATCGACACCCTAAAAAACACCCACGGCAATATGTCAAGGGCAGCCCAGATGCTGCACATAACAGAGCGGAAATTTACCTACAAGACCAAGAAATACGGGGTAAATTACCGCACCTACCGATGAAAACCGTTTCTAATGAAGCTACGCTTTTTCTCGCTTTTCCCCGCTTGCGTAATTATTCAGCCCCATGAAAGATCCGTGACTTCAGGATTGATTCTACATTCTTGTGATTTTAAAAACTAATCACGACAATTTTGTTTTTTATTTCGTGGCCGATCCTTGCGCATCATTTTAATTAACTAGTTGAATTTATTTAATGTTCCACAGCTTATGTTGATGGCAAGCTCTTTGCAGATGTCATTGAGTTGCTATGACCAAGGAACCTGGGATTCAATGGCTTAATGTATAATGGCTCTGAGATTCTCCCTAAGAGCCATAATGTTGCTGAATTAAGATGATATAGGGTCACAACAAACAGGTTGGCAAAAGGTCTTTACGGTAGGGATAACAATATGCTAGTTATTCGTAAAGTGCGAAGAGGATATTCGGCCATTTCAATGGTTCAACGTGAGGCGTAATCGATAAGACAGTACAATGTTTAACTTTAAATGGAGACGCATATGCTTTGCAAAAGCAAAGAGGATGTTGCGAAACTGGTTAAAGAGAAAAACGTCAGCTTCATACAATTCTGGTTTACCGATGTTTTGGGTATCTTGAAGAGTTTTGCCGTGACACCTTCAGAGCTCGAGGACGGATTGGAAGAGGGAATGGGTTTTGACGGGTCTTCCATAGAAGGATTTGCCAGGATCGAGGAGAGCGACATGATCGCCATGCCCGATCCCGCCACCTTTGAGTTCCTTCCCTGGCGACCCAATGACAGGCCGGTGGCGAGAATGGTGTGCGATATCCTCCAACCAGACGGAAGCCATTATGAAGGAGACCCCCGGTATGTCTTGAAGAGAATGACAACAAAGCTAGCCGAAAGGGGTCTTAAGGCATACATGGGGCCTGAGCTGGAGTTCTTCTGCTTTGAAGATCAGGACAGCCCGAAGACTGTTGATAAGGGGGGATATTTCGACACCAGGCCCCTGGATAAGGGCAGTGATTTGCGGAGGGAAATAATCTTTGCACTCCAGGATATGGGGATCGGGGTGGAATACAGCCACCATGAGGTTGCCCCGAGCCAACATGAGATTGACCTCAAGTACGATGAGGCCCTTGCCATGGCCGATAAGACCATGACCTACCGAATAGCGGTAAAGGAGATAGCCCTGGGAAAGGGCTTTTACGCGACCTTTATGCCCAAACCCATCTTCGGTGAAAACGGAAGCGGCATGCATGTCCACCAATCCTTGTTCAAGGGCGACACCAATGCCTTCTATGATAGCCAAGACCCCTACCATCTCTCATCAATGGCAGGGCCTTACATTGCCGGCATCATGAGGCATGCGCGAGAGATCACGGCCGTAACCAATCAGTGGGTAAACTCCTATAAACGGCTCGTTCCCGGGTACGAGGCCCCAGTCTATATTTCCTGGGCCAGGCGTAACCGATCAGCCATGGTCAGGGTTCCCATGTACAAACCGGGAAAGGAACAGGCGACAAGGATTGAGTTCAGATCGCCTGACCCGGCCTGCAATCCCTACCTTGCCTTTGCGGTTATGCTTGCAGCGGGGCTCAAAGGCATTGAGGAAAACTACACGCTGCCGGAACCCATAGAAGAAGATATTTACGAGATGGACGAAGCAGCACGGGAGGCTGCCGGCATCACCTCTCTGCCTGGTAATCTCTTTGAAGCGCTTCAGGAGGTGGAAAAAAGCGAGCTGGTGCGTGAGACTCTGGGTGATCACATCTTCAATAAGTTCATAGCTAACAAAAAAATCGAATGGGATCGGTATCGGGTGCACGTAAGCCAGTACGAGATTGAAAAATATCTGCCAATTCTCTAAAAGAAAACGGTTATGAAACCTGAGGAGGAAAGATCAACCTTCCCGGTTCCACCCTCTAAGCCTCCACCAATCTTGCCACGCTCACAACCTTCTCCGGTGCACCGAGATTTATCAGCTTTACCCCTTGGGTATGACGTCCGATAACCGAGATATCAGCCGCTCTTATTCTAATGATCTTCCCCTCCCCTGACAGAATCATCAATTCGTCATCAGCGGTTACTTGAGTAGCGCTCACCACTGGGCCATTTCTCTCTGATGTCTTGATTGAAAACACACCTTTGCCACCTCTCTGTTGCACCCTGTATCCTTTTGTATCGGTCCTCTTTCCATACCCGTTCTCGGTAATGGTGAGTATGGTCGCCCCTTCATCGAGGATCTCTATGCTCACCACCCGATCTTCACCATC
>CP070752.1:497509-502324 GCA_020348625.1 Deltaproteobacteria bacterium
ACCCAGCAGAGCGTCAACTTGCTCAAGCAACGGGGCATCTTCCCCGATATCATCATCGGCAGATGCTCGGAGTTTTTGACCAGGGAGATCAAACAGAAGATCGCCCGTTTCTGCGACGTCAGCCCCGATGCCGTGATTACGGCCCTGGATGTGGACGACATCTACGAGATACCCGTCGTATTCGAGCAAGAGGGGTTGGCCGAGATCATCCACAAAAAGCTCAACATCTATTCACCCCCTGACATCAGACGGTGGAAGGAGTACATCGACAACATCCGCAGCCCCACCCAGGAGATTACGGTAGCTATCTGCGGCAAGTACACGAAACTGGAGGATTCCTATGCCTCCATCATCGAGGCATTACATCACTGTTCAGCACACCTGGCCTCACGGATCCACCTCCGGTGGATCGAGACCACCGATCTCACCGATGCTACTGTGCTGGATGGGTCCCACGGGGTGATCGTGCCCGGCGGGTTCGGCTCTCGGGGCACCGAAGGCAAGATCAGCATCATCAAGAGGGCCCGTGAGGACAACATCCCTTTTCTCGGTCTGTGCCTGGGATTGCAGTTGGCCGTAGTGGAATATGCCAGAAATGTGTGTCAGCTCAAAGGGGCAAACAGCACCGAATTCGATCCCAAAACCCCTCACCCGGTAATCGACATCCTGCCCGAGCAGAAGGATATTACAGAGAAGGGTGCCACCATGAGGCGGGGGGCGTATGAGGCAGTGCTCACTGAGGGTAGCCTGGTCAGCAGGCTCTACCAAGCGCACACGGTGTCAGAGCGGCACCGGCACCGTTATGAGGTGAACCCCGAATACCACCAAACACTCACCGATCACGGTTTGGTCTTCTCCGGAACGAGCAGCGACTCCAGGCTTGTTGAGTTCATCGAACTGCCCGATCGGGACTATTTCGTGGCCACCCAGGCACACCCGGAGCTGCTCTCGCGGATGGAGAAACCGTCTCCCCTGTTCTATGGGTTTATCCAGGCCTGTCTGAAACGAGGTGAGGCAGCGAACGGCTAATTCTCGGGCTCTACCCTGAGCTCCCTGGTCATCACGTCTTTAACCGCCCTGCGTGGATCCTTTCCCTTGTAGATAATATGGTAGACTTCAGTCGTTATGGGCATCTCTATGCCCATCCTTTTGGCCAACCTGTAAGCGGACAAAGATGTCTTAATCCCTTCAGCGACCATCTTCATGCTGGAGATAATCTTGTCAACCGGCACGCCCTGGGCGATCTTTAACCCTACCATGCGGTTTCTGCTCAGGTCGCCCGTACAGGTGAGGATCAAATCCCCGATGCCCGCCAACCCTGCAAAGGTTACCGGATCCGCACCCAGAGCAACCCCAAGCCGTGCCATTTCCGCCGCGCCCCGCGTAATCAGGGCTGCTCTCGCATTTGAGCCGAAGCCCAGACCATCCGATACACCGGCACCGATCGCTATAACGTTCTTCAATGCGCCGCCCAGCTCGACACCAATGACATCTTGGGTCGTATACACCCTAAAGTATTCGGTGGAAAAGAGCTCCTGTAGATATCGGGCCAGCCCCTGATTGCTCGATGCAAGGGTCACGGCCGTTGGGTGCTTTTCGCAGACCTCACGGGCGAAGCTCGGACCGGAAAGACATGCAAAGCTGGCGCTTCCATGTCCGGGTATGACGGATTTAACCACCTGGGACATGGTCATGAGGGTTTTGCTTTCGATTCCCTTTGTTCCCACCACCAGTGGGGCTTCGGCTAAGAGATAGGGCGCGAGCTTACGCAGGGTGTTTCTAAAAACGTGGGAGGGAACAACGATGAGCACCAGGTCCTTTTCGTGGGCCACCTGTTTGAATGATTGGACTGGCTCTATCTTTTTCGAAAGCCGTATACCCGGTAAGAACGTGTTGTTGATTCTCCGATCTCGAATCTGGTGAAACACGTCCCTTTCCCTGACCCATAAGTCCACCCCTATGCCTTTAAGGGCCAGGTGGTGGGCCAGAGCAGTGCCCCAACTCCCTGCCCCGACGACACCAATCTTGCGCATTGTTTCCGCCCCTATTCTTCCACTAGTCGTGCCACGCTCACAACCTTTTCCGGCGCCTCAAGGTTGATGAGTTTTACTCCCTGTGTATGCCTCCCAATAACCGAGATGTCTGCCGCCCTTATCCGGATGATCTTTCCTTCCCCGGAGAGAATTATCAATTCATCATCATTGGTGACCTGAATAGCGCTTACAACCGGACCGTTTCGCTCCGATGTCTTTATGGAGAAGACTCCTTTGCCACCTCGCTGTTGCACCCTATATTCTTTTGTGTCCGTTCTCTTTCCGTAGCCGTTCTCCGTAATGGTGAGTATCGTTGCTCCCTCGTTCAGGATCTCAAGGCTGACAACGCGGTCTTCGCCGTCCACTCGTATCCCTGTGTTACCCGCGGCCACGCGACCCATATCTCTAAGGCCTTGTTCATTAAACCGTATCGCCTTTCCTTGTTTGGTGCTCAAGAAGATATCCTGCTTACCGGTTGTTACCCGTACCCCTATCAATTCGTCACCCTCGTTGATTCTGAGGGCGGCAATGCCCGTGGCCCGAGGATGGCTATAAGCAGAAAGCTTGGTTTTTTTCACTAGCCCCTTTTTGGTGGCCATAACCACATACTTGCCTTCCTCAAAGCCCTTAACCGAGAGGATGGTGGCAACCCGTTCGTCAGGGTGTAAATCGAGCAGGTTTACAATGGCTGTCCCCTTAGCAACCCTTCCCGCCTCTGGTATCTCGTGAACCTTTCTCCAGTAGAGCCTTCCGGTGTTCATGAAAAACAAGAGATAATCATGGGTTGAGGCAACGAACATCAGGGATACAAAGTCCTGTTCTCTGGTCTTTGTGCCGGACACCCCCTTGCCGCCTCTCCGCTGGGCCCTATAAAGGCTTATGGGGCTTCTCTTAATGTAGCCTGCGTGACTTACCGTAATGACCATATCTTCATCTACGATAAGGTCTTCGATATCGATTTCTTGCACATCTTCGGTGATCTCGGTCCGGCGCTCATCGCCGTATTTCTCCTTAACCGCTATCATTTCCTGTTTGATCAGGTCCAAGACGAGAGCCTCGTTCGTCAGAATAGCACGAAATCTCTCTATCTCCTTGATTAGGCTCTTGTATTCGTCATTTATCTTATCCCTTTCCAGCCCGGTTAATCTCTGTAGTCTCATATCCAGAATGGCCTGGGCCTGTATGTCGGAAAGCTGGAACGTCTCCACAAGCCTTGTCTTAGCCTGGGAGGGGCTACGAGAAGAGCGGATGAGTTCAACAACCCTGTCAAGGTGATCTAACGCAACCTTGAGCCCTTCCAAGATATGGGCCCTCGCTTCCGCCTTCCTCAGCTCGAAGGACGTTCGGCGTATAATGATTTCCTTTCTATGATTAATGAAGTGCTGTATGATCTGTTTCAGGTTTAGAATCTCGGGCTTTCCGTGCACGATGGCCAGCATGATTATCCCGAATGAGGTCTCCATCTGGGTAAACTTGTAGAGCCGATTCAGGATCACTGCTGCTTCTGCATCGCGCTTAATCTCTATCGCCACTCGCAGCCCCTCACGATCCGATTCATCTCGTATATCGGTGATGCCGTTTATCTTTTTGCTCTTAACGAGATCTCCTATGCTCTTCAAGAGGTTTGCCTTGTTAACCTGGTACGGTATTTCAGTTATGACGATCCGCTCCCTGTTCTCCCCGATCTTCTCAACAAATGCCCGAGCCCGAATCTTAATGATCCCTCTTCCTGTGGCATAGGCCTCTTTTACCCCCATGTTTCCATAAATAAAACCTGCTGTAGGAAAATCCGGCCCGGGTATATCCAGCATAAGTTCTTCGAGCGAGATATCAGGCTTTTCTACTGTATGTATTATGGAATCTGCAACCTCGCCGAGATTATGGGGTGGGATATTCGTGGCCATGCCCACTGCGATGCCTGATGAGCCGCTTATCAGGAGGTTCGGTATGTTTGTCGGGAGAATCAGTGGTTCCTCCATAGACCCATCGTAGTTGGGGCTGAATTCCACTGTCTCCTTGTCGACATCTTGCAGGAACTCTTCGGCAATTCTCTCCATCCTGATCTCAGTGTACCTCATGGCCGCAGGAGGGTCTCCGTCCACTGAACCGAAATTGCCTTGTCCATCGACTAGGGGGTATCGCAGAGAAAAGGGCTGTGCCATTCTCACGACAGTATCGTAGACCGCTGCATCGCCGTGGGGATGATATTTACCGATTACATCGCCTACGACACGGGCGGATTTCTTGTAGGGCCGATCGTGGTAGTTTTTTAACTGTTCCATGGCGTAAAGAACTCTTCTGTGGACGGGTTTCAGTCCGTCCCGTACGTCCGGCAAAGCCCTGCCAACGATCACGCTCATTGCATACTCGAGATATGATCGCTTCATCTCTTCTTCGATGGTTACCGTGCTCAGGTCTTTTTCCTGTAATGGACTCATCTTGTCTCCTTAGAGATGGTATCGGTGTTTATGCAAACCGTTACACTGTTTAAATCTCGAGGAAATATGCTTGGGGGGCTTAAACGTGTAGCCACTGCCTTACAGCTAAGCAGATCGTTATGGTTTTGTTCTGGAGGGGTGTTGAACAAAACCGGTATTCCCTAAATATCAAGCTCTGTTACTTCTAAGGCATTATTCTGAATGAATTCCCTTCGAGGCTCAACTTTATCACCCATGAGCAAGGTAAAGATCTCATCTGCTGCTATAACATCTTCAATCGTCACCTTTACCAAGCTCCTTCTTTCCGGGTCCATCGTGGTCTGCCATAACTGCTCGGGATTCAT
>CP070752.1:502424-506490 GCA_020348625.1 Deltaproteobacteria bacterium
TCCAGGTTAAAGGCAAAGTTGTCCATAATGTACTGCTTGAGGCGGAGAATCCTCCGGTAGGGGCTGAGCTTGGGCATCTTTTCAAACCACGCCTCATCGCGCCACGCCCAGAGACGGGGCGACATAATATTCGCCAGCACCAGGGCGAGCATCAGCTCCGGGAAGATGAACACCTCCATATCGGAAAGGGTTACCGCAGAGGAGTATTTTTCAACCGATTTCGGGTCATCTGGGTTATACATTTTGGTTAATCGCTCCTTTTTTTCTTTTGCCCAGCCATAGCAGGCATTCAACAGAGTGCGAGTATGTCACTCCAATAACTATACAAAGAACTCTTCCCGAATTCAATTCGTTTGCTCGGTGAGCAATGGCTCCGCAGGGTCGAGGCCTTTTCTGGGCATCAATCCTCACACAGAGAAAAAATGCGGCGATTTGGTCCTGCTGCAGGCTGCCCTATCCCAAAACCTCGGCCAAAGCAACGATGATCTCAGGATACCGAAAGGTGAATCCATGCTCGAGAAGCCGGGCAGGGATGACCCTCTGGCCTTTCAGGATCATGGATCCGAATTCTCCCAGGACGAGGCGCAGCATAAAGGAAGGCGTTTTCAAGAATGAGGGCCGGGACAGAACCTCTCCCAGGGCTTTGGCCAGATCCCTGTTGCGAACCGGCTTGGGTGAACAGAGGTTGACGGGCCCGCGGAGGGTCTTGTGGTCGAGGACGAACACAAAGGCATTCAGCAGGTCTTCCATGTGAATCCATGAAAACCACTGCCTCCCGCTGCCCTGCGGCCCTCCTGCAAACATCTTGAATAGGGGGACCATCTGCCCCAGGGCGCCCCCGGTTTTTCCCAACACAATGCCGAATCTGGTTATCACCACCCGAGCACCTTTATCCGCAGCTTTGCCGGCCTCTTTTTCCCAGTCGATACAAACCCTGGCCAAAAAATCACTTCCCGGACTATCAGCTTCTGTCAGTTCCTCATCATGGCGAAACCCGTAGTATCCGATTGCCGATGTGCTGCAAAGAAGCGTTTCCCTGCCTGCTGGTATGGCTTCAACCACGTTCCGCGTCGTAAGGATTCGACTATCATGGATGAGCTGCTTGGTCTTCTTGCTCCACCGAGTGAAAATGGAGGTCCCTGCCAGATTGATCACGGCGTGTTGGGTTTGAATTTCCTCCTGCCATGCTCCAGGCACGGCAGTATCTGCGGCTACGTAATTGACCTCTTTGGGCGTATAGGGCCTCGGCTGAGGTGAGTGGTCCACCACGGTAACCCGGTAGCCACGCCCCAGGAAGCGTAGAGATAGTTGTGTGCCAATAAACCCCAGACCACCGGTGATCAAAATATTCATGGATCCTCCTTTGCCTTACGGATCAAGCGAACCGGAGGCTTTGCTGTGCAATATCGATCGGGGGAGAGGAATACCAGAGTCGAAGTTCACCCTATAGAACGGAAGCAAACGCATCCGCTTTGCCTCTGAAGATTAAAACGTTGTAGAGGATAATGGAATAGGCACGGGCTATTTTTTATCCAGAATCTCCCTCAGCTTTAATGACAGGCTTGCAACGCTGAATGGTTTTTGGATAAACCCGTTGCAACCTCGTTTCAAAATCTCGGTTGCCTCGCCATCTATGCTGTATCCGCTGGAAAGAAGAACCCTGGTGTCGGGATTAACCTTTTTCATTTTATCATAGGTCTCGCCTCCGCCCATCTCCGGCATGATTATGTCCAGTATTACCAGCGAGATGTCATCCCTTTTCTTCCGGTAAATGTCTAAGGCGGTCTTTCCGCTGTCTGCCGTAAGCACCTTATATCCCATCTTCTCTAACATCTGCCTGCCCACATCAAGGATCATCGCTTCATCATCCACCAAGAGAATGGTTTCTTCACCCTTCATGAGCCGTTCTGTGGGTTTCTTTTCTCGCATAACCTTCTCCTCCGTTACTGGGAGATAGACGGTAAAGGTAGTTCCCTCCCCCTTCTCGCTCGCGACATTTATGTATCCACCATGATTCTTTACGATGCCGTAGGCAGAGGCTAACCCCAGGCCTGTTCCCCTGCCCATCTTTCTGGTGGAAAAGAACGGATCAAATATCCTTTTTCGGGTTTTCTCATCCATACCCACGCCGCTGTCGGTCACCGAAATCTTTACGTATTTTCCCGGTTTCAAGTCGATAGCCCTAACAAACTCACGGTCAAGCACTGCGTTTTCCGTTTGCAGATACAGGTCCCCACCCCCCGGCATTGCCTGCCATGCGTTCACGTAAAGGTTCAGGAGCACTTGTTCAATCTGGGCTTGGTCCACTTTCACCGCCCAGATGTCTTTCTGGTATTTCTTGTAGATTTTGATTTCCTTCCTGGTGGGGGCAAACATGCGTGAGGTTTTTTCCACGACCTCATTAAGATCCGTGGATTTCACCTCGTATTTGCTGCCTTTGGTAAAGCCCAAAAGCTGTTTGGTGAGCTCAGCTCCACCTTGAACGGATTGTTCAATGTTTTTGAGCCTATCATGGTGGGGGTGAACCGAATCGATGTCCAAGAGCATCAACGACGCGTTTCCTTGAATGCCCATGAGCAGGTTGTTGAAGTCATGTGCAACACCGGATGCCATCAGTCCGAGGGCCCGAAACTTATCTGACTCAGCGAGCTTTTTCTGGAGCTCTATTTCGGCTTCCAGTCGTTCTTTCAATTCGCTGTAGAGCCTGGCATTTTCTATTGCCATAGCTGCCTGATAGGCAAAGATGCTCATAAGCACCAGATCTTCCTCGGTGAACGAAGTACCATCGACCTTATTCATCACTTCCAGGGCCCCGATCACCTTTGTTTTTGCTTTGAGCGGTACACACACAATGGACTTCGTCTTGAATCGAGTGATTTTATCTATTTTCTTGTAGAATCTTTCGTCGGTTTTGACATCGGAAACTAGGACGGGTTTTCCATGCTCAACCACCCAGCCCGCTATTCCTTCACCTTTGGGGATTCGTATATCGGTTAAACTGTTTGCCTTGGGACCCGTTGGCACGCTGAGCACCAGCTCCCCCGTTTTATCGTCGAGGAGCATAAGGGTACTTGCCATCGAATTGGTAACTCGATTCACATACCTCATGATCAGCCCCAGTACCTCGGCCAGGTTTAGGGTAGAATTAACGATAGAGCCGATCTCAACCGCGGCCGCCACCTTCTCGCTTTTGAGGGTCTTGTAGGCCTCTACCATCTTCTCTTGCTCGACCAGGGCCTCCTCCAGTTGGTCCTTAGTGGCAAACTCCATGTCCACCAGTATTTGCCCCAGCAAAGGAGTTGTATCAGCTGCCAGGCGTGCCTCGGAGATGAGCCTGGCCCTTTGCAGTTGTTCCGGCAGGGTTTTCTCCTCAAAGATGGTTTTCTGTTTCTCTAGGGCCTCCTCGATCTGTTCCCTGGTAACAAAGCCCATTTCAGTCATGATTTCGCCGAGAAGCTGTTTGAGTATCATGAGAATCCTCCCCCACGGGGTTTTTCTTCGAATAACTCTCCGCCCGGCACCCGAGAAGTCACTCACCTTGTCCGTGCCTTGATGATAGCTCGAAAAAGATAAGCGCTGATTTTAGTTCACGAATATAGGATAAACTCCGCCCTGTGTCAATGCAAAGGGCGGGCCAAACACCGCTGAGGCACGGGCAATACCGGCACAGACGGCGTCTCTATAGTCCCATGGACCCTTATGATGACCCAGATTGAGGGTAACCAAGCGCTAGGTTCGAGGATGTTTAGAGTCTTGCCAATAGATGGTAAAGAATTTCACACAGGTGAGGGCAGTTTGTTACATACGGGGCAGTTGGGGTTGTGGTTGGGTGATGTAACTGTTTGAAATTGAATAAGAATAAGAGATGATGAATGGATTGATGAATTGGCATGATTTTGGCTATTTATGAAAGCGAGGTCATAAGTAGTTGCTAGTTAACGTCAGCCCTGTGGCGGAAGGGGGTGAAAGCCACAGGCACGCCTCAGGCGAAAAGCCGGGTTGCCTTGGGAGAGGTGACCCGGCTTTTTCGTGTTTCGTGAGTCGTTTAAGTCTCCTTTTCGACTCA
>CP070752.1:506590-511668 GCA_020348625.1 Deltaproteobacteria bacterium
CTTCATCAACGTTCCCCATACGGTCAGCGGACCGTCAATGGAATTCTTCAGGGAAGAGCTTGATACCTTGAGAAAATGCAGCGGAAGGTTCGCCCAGAAAGGGATAACGGACAGCGATCTGAACGACGCCATAGAATTGTACAACGAAAACAGGGACAAGGCTGAAGATCTGTATGAATTACGGATGCAGGACCCGCCCCTCATCACGGGCACGGAAATGTCCAAGATATTGACCGTTGGAATGAGCCTCCCGGTTGCCGAATCGAATGCGCTCTTTGACGACCTTTTGGCGGAATTGAGGAAAAGAAAAGAGGCTCCCGTTTCCAAGGCACCTCGCATATTGGTTGACGGCGCTTGCATAGATAACATCGACTTCATCAAGCTCATTGAGGATAGTGGGGCCAATGTGGTTGTAGACGGCCTCTGCATCGGCACCAGGGACTACTTGCCGCATACAGACCTTGGGGGTGATCCCCTCGATGCCCTCGCACGCCGGTATCTTGATAAAATAAATTGCCCCCGGACGTATAGGGAAAAGGCGGAGGGAGCCTATGAGAAGGACCTTGCGTCACGATTCGGAAATATTGGCTCCTTAAGTGAAACGTTCAAGGTTGATGGTGTTATCCTCTATGTCTACAAGTATTGTGACCCTTTCGGGTTTGAAGTTCCTGCACGGAAAGCATACCTTGATTCCCTTAACATACCAGTGCTGTATCTAGAGGATGAATACTCAGCAGGCACCATTGGCCGATTGCGGACGAGGATTCAGGCATTTCTCGAGATGATTGCGTAACTGCACCGCCCACGATGGGAGTATAGGATGCTTTAGCGTATAGCCACATGAATACAACATACACAACTAATACCTTTGGGGAGGTTTTAGCAAATGGCTGAGCAACAGAAAACGGAAGAGAGAAAGAAGAGAAGAACTGCGACCGAGGCAGCCAGTAAAATCGGTGGCATGGTAAGGGCAGCTATCGGTGGTACGGTACGGGCAAAGCAAGAAGGGAAAAAGGTTGCCTACACCTTTATCGTGTGTACTTACGATGAAATAATTAGGGCTATGGACGTCGTGCCAGTCTGGACGGAAAACTATGCTGGCATATGCGGGGCAAAGCGGGATGCGGAACGATTTCTGGAAAGGGCGGAGTCCTTGGGCCTTTCACGGTCCCTGTGCACCTACGCCCTCTGTGGCCTGGGCTTTGACCAGTGGAGGGAAGAGTTGGGTGACATGCCTCCTGATGCCCCATGGGGAGGGCAAGCACGGCCCGATTTTATGCTCTCGAGTGGCCAGATTCTGTGTGACCCGAGAAACAAATGGTACCAGGCAGCTCAGCAATACATGCCGGACGTTCCTATCTATGATGTAGGTCTTCCCTATCCCCTTTATGAGGATGATATTGAGGTTGCCGACGTGCAGGACTATTACATCAGGTATATTGTAGCGGAATTACGGGGGTTGGTGAAATTCCTGGAAGAACAAACCGGTAAGAAGATGGACTACGATCGGCTCAAAGAGCTCGTTGATCTGGGGGAGAGGACCTGGAATCTGATCTGGGAAACCTATGAGCTCAGAAGGGCCGTGCCCACGCCAATGGGTACCGGAGATGCCATGAATACGATGGTTCCCATGTGCTTTATGATGGGCACCCAGGAGGCATATGACTTCTACTTAGAGCTGAATAGGGAGCTCAAGGACAAAATTTCCAGAAAAGAGGGCGTTGTGGAGGATGAGAAATATCGACTCCTGTGGGGCGGGGGATTACCATCATGGTTTGCCCTGACCGACTTCAACTATTTCAATAGTAAGGGAGCCGTGTTTCCAGCTGAGACAACCTACCGCATGATTGAACCCATCTACAGGCTCGACATGCCTGATACCGATGACCCCATCGAACGCCTTGCTTGGAGATGGCTGAGATATTGGACCTACTGGTACGATAAGGCTAGGAAACGGCCCGGCTCGGAGCCAGACGTAGAGCGCTTAATACAGTATATTGAAGACTACCAGATTGACGGTGTTGTCATGCATGAGGCATTCTCGTGCAGGACCTGGCACCTTGGCCTGATTTGGCAATTGAATCAGTTACGAAAGATCTACAAGCCGATCCCCGTATTAATATTGGGGCAGGACGGAAAGCAACGGGAAGAGAGCCGAGAACTTCCTTCCCTCATCCTTGAAAGCGATATTATTGACATAAGCTCCTACTCCGAGGTTGACACCCGGAACAGGATCGATGCCTTTATCGAGACCTTGGAACAAGTAAAGAAAAACAAGGCCGATCGCCGCTGAGATGTTATGTCATACTACTTTGCAGGCATTGACATAGGCTCTACCATGACCAAGGTGGTGATCATGAACGAAGGGATCATCTCCTCCATTGTAGGACCCACCGGCCCGGAACAGAGAAGATTGGCCAACAAGGTCATGGAAAATGCGCTGCGACAGGCTCACCTGCCTTTCGAGGCAATCACCTTTCTTGTGGCTACCGGCTACGGAAGGATCAACGTCCCCTTTGCGGACAAACAGGTGACGGAGATTAGCTGTCATGCCAAAGGGGTGGCGCACCTTTTCCCCGAATGTAGGACCATTATTGACATCGGAGGGCAGGATTGCAAAGCGATCAAAATAGAGATGGGCAGGCCTGTAGATTTTGTCATGAATGACAAGTGCGCCGCCGGCACCGGCAGATTTCTGGAGGTTATTGCCGATGCATTGGGGGTTGCCATAGAGGATTTAAGTGGACTTGCATTGAAAAGCACACAGCCTGCACAAATAAGCAATATCTGCACGGTATTTGCCGAGCAAGAAGTGGTTTCTCGGTTAGCCGAGGGGGTTCCCCTTACTGATCTAGTAGCCGGAATCCTGGAATCATTGGCCAGCAGGATCTCACGGATGGTAAACAGATTGAAGGTGGCAAATGAGGTGGTGGTTACGGGAGGAGGGGCAAAAAACCCGGCCCTGGTAGAGGCACTTTCGCAAAAACTGGGTTTTGCCACCCTAGTACCTGACGACCCTTTACTCACTGGCGCTATTGGCGCTGCCTTGCTGGGAAAAGATATCGCTCAAAAGGCAACGAACAAGGGTCTCCCCTTGGAGACAAAAAAACGCTCCCTCGGGGAAATTGAAATCCTTTAACGCCCATTAGGGCTTGCCCACAAATACTGGCAAAGCCCGCTTTAGATCTTTCTTTCTTGAACTAATCTCGAAAAATGCTCAAAAGACCTGTCAAAGGTTGCCTCGGCAGCGTCAGGAAAACAGCATCCTGGCAGCTGCCTCATTTTGAGATGGTATACAATACACTCGCAACACACACCTTTGTTTGAGCACGGCTCATACGTGCAGTTGCATCTCTCAAGATTCTGTTCCTTTTTGCATTCCATCATAATAACTCCGCTCGGCTCACGCGCTCTTGAACACCTGGCCCAAATTTTGTATACCCTAGAAACTCAAATCTAAGATATGAAATTACTGAGAAGCCTATGAAATCTTTTTTATATTCTCTTGTAATCGTATGCCTAGTAGCAATTCAGGCGGCTAACGTCAAGCCTGTCTTCGGAAAGGACATCGATCCGGCTGTTCACAAGCTCGTAAATCGCCTCATCCAGGACGGCCTCGATAAAGGATATCTTCAGGACCTTTTTTCCCGATCCGAGTTCAAGCTCGTGCCACAGGCAATCGCTCAGGGCCTGGTGAGAAAAGAGGCCACGCTTAATTATGGCCAGTTCTTGGAGAAGTACTCCGTGGATAGGACCATTTCCTACCTGAAAACCCATCGCACAACCCTCGATAAGATGGAGCGTGATTTTGGCGTCTCCGCCCCGCTGGTAGTGGCGATCCTATCCGTGGAGACATCGTGCGGAAGATATATGGGCTCCTTCGAAACCGTCGAAATTCTGGCAACCCAGGCGGTCTCTTTGGAGCCGGCAGTCTATAGGCAGATTATCGCGTACCTGTCGGCCCAAGAAAAACCAAACCCGGATGCCAGAAAAATAGAAAAGAAGCTTAAGAAGAAAAGCGCTAGGGCCTATAGGGAACTGAAAGCCCTGCTTGCTTTTTGCAAGGAACAAAACCGGGATCCCCTTACGGTGAAAGGCTCAATAGAAGGGGCTATCGGGCTCCCCCAGTTCCTTCCCTCAAACATCAAGAGATATGGATTTGACGGAAATGGTGATGGCACGATCGACCTGTTCCAGCACAACGACGCCATTACCAGCGTTGCCTCGTTCCTCAAGGCCCACAAATGGAGAGAAGACAACGGCTATGAGCAGAAAAAGAAGATCATCCGCAAATACAACCCAAGCGATTATTATGCCGACACCGTACTCGAGCTGGCTGAACTGCTCGCCAATTACTGGCCCCAAGGGTGAACCCATTCACTCTAAGCAATGGTTATTTCTTTATTCAGATATACATCCTGAATAGCATGAAATATGCGCACCCCCTCCTTGAGTGGTTTCTGGAATGTCTTCCTTCCTGTTATGAGGCCCATTCCGCCGCCTCTCTTATTTATGATCGCTGTCAGAACTGCATCGGCAAGATCGTTTTTTCCTGAAGGGCCACCTGAGTTTATAAGGCCAACCCTCCCCATATAGTTATTAGCTACCTGATATCTGACCAGATCTATGGGGTTATCAGAGGTGAGCTCTTTGTAAACCAATTCATGGGTCTTGCCGAAATTCAAGGCTGTAAACCCACCATTATTCTCGGGAAGCTTCTGCTTAATGATATCAGCCTCAATGGTCGCTCCCAAATGGTTAGCCTGCCCTGTAAGGTCGGCACTCACGTGATAATCGACGCCGTCTTTCTTGAAGGCGTTGTTCCTGAGGTAACACCACAAAACGGTGAACATCCCCAGCTCGTGGGCCATCTTAAATGCCTCGCTGACCTCCGTGATCTGCCGAGTCGCCTCCTCCGATCCATAGTAAATGGTAGCCCCTGCACCTACTGCTCCCAGATCAAATGCCTGCTCGATCTGTGCAAAGAAAACCTGATCATACTTATTGGGATAGGTGAGCAATTCATTGTGATTGAACTTAACAATAAAGGGGATCTTGTGGGCATATTTCCTGCTTAC
>CP070752.1:511768-516562 GCA_020348625.1 Deltaproteobacteria bacterium
ATAGTCGATGGAGACAATCGAGCCCTCAGGTGCCTTGAAGCTCATGCTCATCATCGCAACATCGTTTTCGAACTCTCCATCTCCGTCACGGTCAAATACCGATTGGCCAGCACCGGTCACTTCAGGTCCGGTCGTCAGGTAGAGCACCTTATCCCCTTCGGTGGCCGAAATTGGGCCTCCGCCAAACCCAGAGCCAATCTCAACGGTAACGTTACCTATCCAGGCAGATGCCCCTGCTGGGGGTAAGCCAACAGTATCGCCTTCAAAGCCCTCGATCAGACCCGCGCCCGCCGGTCCAGCGCCCACAAGAACCACTAGAGCAGCCCATAGCAGTATTACTGGCTTTTTTATCTCTAATGCTCCTTTCTCCCCCATTCCTTTTGCGATAAAGGGTTAGTTTGCAAATTGAGATTATCGATTATTGCCTTGAATCTGAAAATACGCTGTGGTGAGGGATATGGATGTCTTTTTTTGACACCGAAGAAGCCCATGCTGTTATGCTCGCATATGCTGCAAATGGAGGCCCCGTAGACTAAAGGTCTTCGGGACCTGGATCATCGGGAAAGAGCAGGCTTAGAGCACCTGCCCAGTTCGGTGCAATAAAAGATATCCATATCCCTTCCTACTGCCAATTCAAGCAGAATAGATGGTTATCATTATGCTGCGAAGCTGAAGCAATAATCGAATTGAGATCAAAATCTTGTTCACTCACCTGGCTTTTTTGTAAAATTGGAGCAAAGAGAATGCCAAAGCTCATTTGTCTTAATTTGGCAAAAATATCAACCAATTAAGTGATATTCTCTTTGAAAGTATTGAGAAAATGGGTAATATAATACCATCAATTAGGAAATATAGTACCACTATTATATATAAATTTGCCTAGATATAGAGATAGGGACGTTCAACAATTCCAGCATAAGAGCTTTGCTGTGGAGGCGGTGTTTACGCTTAACCGCTTCATGAAGTCCTCTCTCTTTGAACACCCTTGACAGATAGCATCCCGAAAAATAGAATGAACTCCATAAAACACAAAAAACGGTTACGAATGGAAAAGAAGGCATTTACAACCTCAGAAATCGCCAGCATCTCTCATCATTCAAGGGAAACGGTTAAGCGGTGGCTGGAAAAAGGGGAGATTAAGGGATACCGTGTTGGCACGTCGGGGCACTGGCGAGTGCTGCCAAAGGACTTGGCTGTGTTCCTGCAGCAGAACAACATCCCGTTCCCGGAACCCGAGGAAATAGATATCGACCTGATGGCCTTTACGGATTCTGAGAAACAAACAACATTCTGCTGGGAATTCTACAAGCATGAGATAAGCGATCATGTTCAGCCTGATCAAAGGTGTGAAGACTGCCTTGTTTGTAAGGTCAAATCCATCAACTATTATGCCCTGAGAGAAGAGGTGGGTCACAAGAAGATATACTGCAAGCATTCGTGCGCTGATTGTGCTTACTTTCATTTTCTCCAAGAAGAGCTATTGCCCGAACTGTGAGGGGATACTGAACCGTACTTTGGATGACGTCTCTGTTTTCCCACATTAGAGGAAAGGCCAGAGTCAATCCCATAAGTTGCGGTTTCCTCTGGGGAAAATCATCTCAAAGATCACGAGTTATTCTCGGTACATCCAAATTCCAACCCTACGTGAGAGAGTAACCAAAGGCGTAGGGAGGAGTTAAGCGGAATTGGTTGAGGTTTCAAGGGGGCAGAGAATTCGGTTTTGTTTTTTTGCCTGTTTCGTATTGTAGTCATCATAGGTTTCTGCAGTGTTCACGGAAAAACACGTGGAGCCCTTGTCGTCACGAGGAAACGGATTCTCTTCATCATAAACAGCGGCCCGATTGAGCTATGGTGAAATCGCCGGTGGCGATAAGCTGATAGAATTGATTGTTGATGCGGATAAGGTAATTACGTTTTGAAATTGCCGGCAGAGGCGACGGCTCAACTCGGTATTGTTATTCATTGTAGGAGCCTCTGATACGTTGCCTCCATACGGGTATGCATTCCATTATGTCACCATTGTACGGATCTGATCATTCCTGTAGTAGCGGTCATCTCCACAAGCCTGTTTGTTTTCACGTATGACATACCCTTGAACCTGCCGTATCAGTGACTATCTTTACTGCAAAACAAAACCGCTTAGCTTATGGAGACATCGAGAAATTCGGTATTGGAGTTGCCTATAGGGGTTAAGCTGTTTATACGTTGGACGCCTCACTTCTATGATGAGATGGTTGAGACGAAGAAATCCCTATGAGTTCACCTATAGAGAACCAGACACAGATCATTTTGGATAGCATCGCCGACGGGGTCTTTACCGTTGATTCCGATTGGAAAATCACCTCTTTTAACCGCGCTGCTGAGAGAATAACCGGGATCCCAAAGCATGAAACGATTGGACGGCACTGCTGGGAAGTGTTTGCCGCCAGCGTCTGCGAGAAGCAGTGCTCCCTTCGGCGTACCATGGAAACAGGGCAGCCTATTGTCAATCAGCCCATATATATTGTTAACTCGGAGGGCAACCGAATCCCTGTCAGCATCTCAACCGCCCTCATGAAAGACGAACATGGCCATGTTATAGGGGGAGTAGAGACCTTCCGTGATCTGAGTGTTGTTGAGGAACTCCGGAAAGAGCTCTCTGCAAGGCACTCCTTTCTGGACATCATCAGTAAGAGCAAGGAGATGCAGCGACTCTTTCGAATCCTCGAGCAGGTATCCGAAAGCGACACCACCATTCTTCTCGAAGGGGAGACCGGCACCGGCAAGGAGCTCTTTGCAAAGGCCATCCATTCCCTCAGCAACAGGGAAAGGGGGCCCTTCGTTGCCATCAACTGTGGCTCACTACCGGATACGCTCCTTGAGTCAGAACTGTTCGGTTATAAGGCTGGGGCCTTCACGGACGCCAAAAAAGACAAACCGGGGCGACTAGCCCTTGCCGAAGGAGGAACCATCTTCTTGGATGAGATCGGCGATATCTCCCCAGCATTGCAGGTGAGGCTTCTCCGGGTATTACAAGACAGGGTATATGAACCGCTCGGCAGCACAAAATCCGAAAAGGCGAATGTTCGGATTGTGGCGGCCGCCAATAAAAGACTCGAGGATTTGGTAAGGGAAGGAGCATTTCGTGAAGACCTGTATTATCGGATCAACGTCGTTAAGCTCGTCCTTCCTCCCTTAAGGAGCCGAAAAGAGGATATTCCGCTTCTGATCGATCACTTTGTCCGGAAGTTTAATCGTCTCAGCGGGAAAGAGATCCAAGGCCTCTCCCCGGAAGTTCTGCCTGTGCTCATGTCGCATGATTTCCCGGGCAATATTCGGGAACTTGAAAACATCATTGAATATGCTACGGTAGTCTGCAAAGATAGCTGGATCGGGATTGAACACCTTCCCGACTATCTGCGTCGCGAGGGTATTGGGCCGAAGAAAAGCGTCTCCGAAGATCCAGGCACTCAAGGACTCACATGGAATGACATGGAGAAAGCCTACCTTTATGAGATCTTAAGAAAAAACAACTGGAACAGGGCCGCAACTGCTGCTCAGATGGGCGTCCATACGACCACCTTGTGGCGCAAGATCAAACGCCTTAACCTGAGCATCCCGAAACTGGATGGGCGGACGAAGGAGCATTAAGAGGCTATCTAATTGATATTGCACTATTGCAGTTTTATTCTAGTAATATAACTGCGTTTTTGCATTTTTATGGCTTACCTGGAATCTCCAAAACATCTTTAGTTATAGCGATCTTTTGGCATTTCCCTGCAACTGGACAGAGAGAAATTCTTGCGCTACAAGCAGCCTATCCGCAGCCAGACCTGCAACAGGGGCGGCTAGCAACTCGCGGTGCCTGTCCATAGGCATCTAAGCCATGCCTCTGTCCTGTGCCCAGCCAATGAGGTACTCCGAGAGACGTCCTAAACTGGCACAGAAGACGCATAACACGCTAGTAAAGCAGGTAGATTTCACAACTACAAAGGAGGGATTTAGTGTTATGAAATTAGCGTTTTCCGCAACAGGAACGGACCTCGATGCTGAAATAGATCCAAGATTTGGCAGGTGTGCCTATTTTATCGTCGTTGACCCAGATGACATGAGCTTTGAGGCATTTGAGAACGAGAGTATGTCTCTCGGCGGGGGGGCAGGGGTCCAGTCGGCCCAGTTCGTGGCCTCAAAAGGGGCTAGTGTGGTGATAACGGGCAATATTGGCCCCAATGCGAGCAGAACTCTTAGTGCCGCAGGCCTTGAAGTGTTTGTCGGCGTTGGTGGTTCAATCAGGGAGGCTATCCAGAGATACAAGCGCGGTGAGCTATCCCCCGCCGATGGACCCAATGTGTCCGATCATTATGGCATGGGTGGTGGTGGCAAAACCCCTCCTCCTGGCAGTGGTATGGGGCGTGGCATGGGTATGGGAAGAGACATGGGTATAAGACGGGGTATGAGTAGAGGCATGGGCATGCAAAAAGGATACTACCCAAATAAAGGAGGTGCCTCACCGCCCCGCGACTAAGAGCTTAGCGCACTTAAGGAAGAAGCAAAGGCCTTAGGGATCAACTGAGTTCGATCCTATCCCGTATAGAGGATCTGGAAAAGAAATAGGGGAAACCAAAAGCGGATATGGGCAGGATTGCCATACCAACGTGGAACGGGAGAGTATCGCCCGTCTTTGACACGGCCTTACGATTATTACTGGTTGATGTGGGAGAAAGAGGTGAGTATTCCCGGTTTGAGATCGGCATCAGCGAACCGTTTCTTCCCGGCAAGACGATGAGGCTGACGGAACTGCGGGTCGACACGCTC
>CP070752.1:516662-533290 GCA_020348625.1 Deltaproteobacteria bacterium
AGACGCAGACGATTATGCGTACTCCCTAGCCGCTTAATACGGCTAGCGCCCTGCCAATCTATCCCGCGAGATTGGATAAGGGCGTCGACATAGCGGGATAGCCCTTCCCTTTAACCTGTAGACTGGATGGGCGAAATTTTATACAGGTTAGTCCCTGGGCAACCTGGCCTGGTAGGGAACCCTGGGGCGAAAATCTATTATCGGGCTATGTATGTAGACGCTTAAGTGGAATATTTTCGGACGGGGGTTCGACTCCCCCCGCCTCCACCATTCGATGCGCCCCTCGTTTTCCTCGGGGCTCACTCATGGCAAGCCAGACAGATTGATGCTTAGGTGTCGGGAAACACCTGTCCAAGCATCGAATGGTGTCCTGAGTAAGCGAACCAGGCGAGCGCATCGAAGGGCACCAGAATAGACTGGCCTATCAATACGCTCATTACTATCCTTTCTAAATCCCAAACAATCTATTGCAACTTCTTAGGAAATGAAAACAAGAATAGACTACTGGGTTTACATCATCCGGTGCGCCGATGGGAGTTACTATATTGGCTCCACCCGGGATTTAGAAAAACGTCTCCGGGCTCATGAAGAAGGTAGAGCCGCGGCGTACACTGCTCGACGAAGGCCGCTTTATCTGGCTTTTTCTGAAAGACATGACACCATGGAGGCCGCACGTCGGCGTGAACTTCAAATCAAGAGGTGGACACGCAAAAAGAAGGAAGCCTTGATTAGCGGGAATGCGGAAGGCCTAAAATCTATGGACAGGAAGCGATTCTACTGAGCGTAAAAGCCATTAAGGCAGGGCCTTTGCAGAGAAAAGGCTTTGGGGATAGCTAGTGAGCTCTTCAGGATTGCCGTCAACAATCCATGGGTTCTACTTCCTTGTAACGATCTGCCCGTTTTCTAGTTTTCGCACACTCTTGATGAGCGCCCCTTTCTTATGCAAGAGGAAGACGTCACCCACGTCATTTCTTGATCATTTGGTCCCCAATATAATAGAATGCCTCTCATGCCAGAACTCGCTTTAAAGATGCTGGCTCTTTTCGATTAACAGTGTTAAAACCTCACAGAAAGAGTAGCTCTTCTAGCATTGCTTGCTTTCTTTGCCCAACCAAAGCCTGCAGGCGTTTGAAGACAACCTAGATGGAACAAGGGCAGCTTTAGATTCATGCTTCCCAGGCAAATTTTTTGGATTTGGTGAACAGTTCCATGACATACTGGTCGGTCTAGCAGACCGCAAGCACTTGTCGGAATTATACAAACAGCTCAGGCTTCTCATGTTGCGCTATAGAAGTCAAAGTGTTAAATCCATAGAGGCAGGAGGGGTATCTTTTGGATTGGGCGCGGTCACGCCGGCTTTTAAAGGTCACCTCCGGATTTTTGATTGCCTGAAAAACGGGGATATGAAGGGTATTGAATCCGCATTGGTGGAGCATCTGGACTACGCTAAACAAGACATTCAGAGCCATGTCTTTAGAACAAACCAACCTGTAACCCATTGAAAGCACAGCAAGCGGATTCACGAATAAAGGAGTACGCATGGCAGCAAAAGAAATACGGCTTCACGGGAGGGCTGGTCAAGGCGCGCGTATGGCAGCTGAAATCCTGGCATCGGCCCTTGTCCTCGAAGGAAAGCATGCATCGGCGTTTCCCATGTTCGGCGCCGAGAGACGAGGCGCCCCGATTACTGCGTTTCTTCGTTTTGACGACAAGCCCGTACGGTTCACAACCCAGATATACGAGCCTGACTGTCTGGTAGTCTTAGACCCAGCCCAGCTAAAGCCGGCCACCTTCACTGGGTTAAAACCGAAGGGCATCCTTGTTTTAAACACCTCCAAACCAATAGCTGAGAGAATGCACCCCAACGTAGCGGTGCTTGGCTTTACCGATGCGACGGCTATCGCACTCGAGGAAATCGGCAGGCCAATCGTCAATACCTGCATGCTCGGTGTCTTTGCCAAGACGACCGGGTGGACAAGCCTGGACTTTATCCTGCCGAGTTTGGAAGAGCACTTTAGCGGTTCGTTGCTGGAGAGGAACGCGAGTGCGGTACGCAGGGGATTTACCACAACACAGGTCCTTAATTTTGAGGGTAACTAAATGGTGAAATTCAGAACTGCCCATGAGGGACCATGGGCAGACCCAAGAACGCTGTGTACGCTCAGTACGGGCGAATGGAGGTACCAAAGACCGATAACTACCACTGAGAAGTGCTGCCAGTGCGGCTGGTGCTTCATTTACTGCCCCACGGGATGTATTGAAGATAAAGGAAGCTATTTTGCTGCCAATCTCGACTACTGCAAGGGCTGTAGTATCTGCGCCCGCGTATGCCCTGTTGATGCAATCAAAATGGTGAAAGAAGAGGTATAGGACGTGCCCAAGATCAAAGCCGAAACAAAGGTCCTGGAAGGCAATGCCGCGGTAGCCTATGCGGCTACCTTGTGCCGGCCCGATGTGGTTGCCGCGTTTCCCATCACACCGGCCACTTCAGTCCTGGAGAAGCTGTATGACTTTAGTGCCAAAGGGTTTCTGGATGCAGAGATGGTAGAGGTCGAAGGGGAGAACTCGGCGATGAGCACGCTGATTGGCGCAACCTCTGCCGGTGCACGGGCCTTTACCGCCACCTCCTCCATGGGGCTGGTATTTATGTATGACGCCTATCTCTGGGCAGCCGGAAGCCGCCTGCCGATCGTCATGCCCATAGCCTTGCGGGAGCAGCCTGCCCCGTTGGTCCTGGCGGCAGGAGAATCGGATAGTTTCTATGTGAAGGACGGCGGCTGGATACAGATCCACGTTGAGACCTGCCAGGAGATCCTGGATACGATCATCATGGCGTACCGACTGGCTGAGGACGAAAACGTCCTGCTCCCGGTGAACGTGTGTTACCTCGGCTTCTATCTTTCCTACCTCTCCCAACGGGTAGACATTCCGGATCAGGAGGACGTCGACACCTTCTTAGCCCCGCTTAAGCAGATGAAGCGGACCACGTTATGTTTGGAAGAGCCCCTCACCTTTCCTGCCGAATTAAACCCCGCCGATCCGCTGTTCATGGAATACCGTTACAAACACTGTGCTGCCATGGAACGGGCTAAGACCATATGGGATCTTATCGATACGCAGTTCGCGGAATCATTTGGTCGCAGCTACGGCGGGCAGATCGAGGAGTATAGAGCTGAGGATGCTGATATCGTGCTCCTCACCATGGGCAGTGCAACGGGCACCGCCCGAGAGGTCATTGATAGCAAACGAGCCGAAGGCGTGCGGGTAGGACTTATCAAGATCAGGATGTTTCGACCATTCCCCAGAGAGCGGCTGATCAAAGCGCTCAGCGGGAAAAAGGCCGTTGGGGTCATTGACCGGCATCCCGTGTTTGGCTGGGGGTGCGGTCACCTCTTTTTTGAACTGAAGGCACTCCAAAACGATCTGGAAACCCGGATCCCTATGGTAGATTTCCTGGTTGGCGCCGGCGGCGCTGATATAACCGTCGAACATATGGAACGAGCGATAGATATCACCCGTGATGCGGCTCAGGGTAAACCGGTTAAAGAAACTACTTGGCTGGCCTTGGAATAGGCGAGGAGAAGAGGGCGTATGGCCACGCGAAAGCATCTCATAATCGGCGCTGGGAGTGCTGCTCTGGCGGCAGCACGGGAGATCCGCAGTGTATCCCAAGACGATGAGATTGTATTGATAACCAGAGAAGACGTTCCCCCGTACTATGTAGCAGTTTTGCCCTACCTCATATCGGGCAGAATGCAAGAGTCGGATCTCTGGCTGTTAGACGATGATCAGGTGCGCGAGTTGCAACTTTCTCATATGAGGGGGAAGGAAGTTACCTCGGTGAACCCCGACAAGAAGCGGATTACGTATGCTGGAGGAGAGCAAGAGAGCTATGATACCCTGCTCATCGCCTCGGGTTCACACCCGCTCAAGCCGGATATAAAAGGGCTCGATGAAGTTGGTTTTCTGCCCTTTCACACCCTCGCTGATCTGAGACGTTTGCAGGGCCAGCTGAACGGCAAGAAGGATATCGCGATCTATGGTGGCGGCCTGGTGGCGATAGAGCTGGCCGTCGCGTTACGAGAAGCCGGCTACCGAGTTACGGTCATCGTGCGAAGCAGGATCCTGAGACGATACTTTGACCCGGAGGCTGCCACTATCATAAAAGACATACTCGTCAGTAACGGTGTTCAGATCCATGAAGGATGCACGATAGAAGCGCTCAAAGAAAACAAGGCCACCGTTGAAGTAGCGCTCTCTAACGCTACGACCCTCACGACAGAGGCCATCGCTGTATGTCTCGGGGTAAAGCCTTCCCTTTCGTTTCTCAGTGACACCGGCATTGCATGTAGTGACGGCGTGCTCGTTGACCGGGGCATGAGGACCAATAGGGCCGATGTATACGCTGCCGGTGATGCTGCTGAGGCACCTGACTTCTTCACGGGCACTCCGGGTTTGAGCCCCATCCTGCCGAGCGCCATCGGTCAGGGCAAGGTTGCCGGCCGCAATATGGCTGGTGAGGAAGCGACCTATGAAGGGTGGATACCGATGAACATCTTACACTTCTTCGGGCAGCGGGCCGTATCGGTTGGCATTATGGAAAATGGTGATACGCGGGTACTTCAGGCTACTGATAAAAAGGGAAGGGGCTTCAAGAAATTGGTGTTCCAGGGCGATAGCCTGGTTGGCGCTTCCTTCTTGGGTGTTGACGTCTTCCCGGGGGTTTTTCACTACCTTATCAGCAACAACGTAAACATCGGACCCCATGCAGAGCTCCTGTTTGAGAAACCGAAAGAGACCAGCTGTTGGTTGATGCTCAAAACTGAGAAAGAAGAGGCCATGTCTTTGGAAGAGTAGGAGGAATTGGGTGCGAAGCTTCTATGATGTATTACAGGTAACATATAACAGGTGCCCGCCGGATTGTTCGGCGTGTGAGCTTACGTGCGTCAGGCAACGATCAGGTGCGGAAGCATGTTCGGGAATAACCGCAATCCACCTTCCTGAGGTCGGGTTCCATACTCCCCTGCGGTGCAATCAGTGCAGCGACCCTGCATGCCTCGCCATATGCCCCACCGGGGCGATAACCAAGAGCAAAGACGACGGTATTGTAAGGATCAATGAGGTGACGTGTATTGGGTGCGGCCTCTGCACCCTGGCCTGCCCCTACGGCGGGGTGAACTACAATTTCGATACACAGAAGGCCTTCAAGTGTGATCTGTGTGACGGCGAACCGAAGTGCATTGATCCCTGTCCTGAAGGTCTGCTTTCCTTGCTCAAAAGCCGGGATGTCATGCGCTACGTGTGCGCTGAGGACGCATTCAGTCAAGGAGTTCCGAATTGTCTGGGGTGTCCGGTAGAGCTCTCACTGCGGTTCACCCTCAAGGTCTTGGGGCAGGATACCTTCATGTTTGCCAGTCAAGGCTGCAGCATATTCCTGATGCGGGGGGCGAGCTTGCAGGCTATCTCCAAAGTGCCTACCACCATATGCATGATGACCAACGTCGCTTCTACCATGACCGGGGTGAAGCGTTATTACCGGCACCTGGGACAGGATGTAAAGTGTGTTGCCTTTGTCGGGGACGGGGCTACCGTGGACATCGGTTTGCAACCCCTCTCCGGTGCCGCTGAACGGGGTGAAAACCTCATCTACATCTGCTGCGATAACGAAGGCTACCAGGCAACCGGTAACCAGAGAAGTGGCAGCACCTCGTTTATGGGCAAGACAGCAACTTCCCCTGTGGGAGGTACATGGCGCGGCAAGCCACAGCCGCCCAAGTATATGCCGCTTATCATGGCTTCCCACAACATACCCTATGTGGCCACTGCCACGATCTCCCACCCAGAGGACTATGCCCGTAAATTAACCAAGGCCCTGGCAGTGAAAGATGGGCTGTCGTATATTCATCTCTTCTCTCCCTGTCCCACTGGTTGGCGGGCCAGAACCGAGGATACCATTGATATCTGCCGCCTGGCAGTGGAAACCAACTATTGGCCTTTGTGGGAGGCAGAGCATTCCCGATTCAGGTTTACCTATCAGGTGGATCGACCCAAGCCTATCGGGGAATTCACCAAGCTGATGGGCAGGTTTTCTCATCTGGACGAGGAAGGACAAAGGGAGCTTCAGAGACTCGTCAATGAGCGGTTCAATCAGATTGAAGCTTTAACTCGAATGAACGAAGACGAACAGCAGGTAGGTAAGGCAAGGTAATCAAGTCAAGGGTGTCCTATCTTTTCCTTCAAAATTTTGAAGGGCTTCCAGCGTGGATTCCAGCCTCGGCTGACGTCTAAAAAGCATCATAACGGCAAGTGCGGGCACACGGCCGGTCCCAAGCCCTGGAAACATAAGGTCTATATTTCCTTATGCCGGTTTTTTGATCTGCATACACACTGCATGAATCCCCGTCCCGTGGTCCCCCTTCTTGTAAGAACAGTCAGTAAGGAAACAGAGCCAAACACCGCCTTCGGAAAGCTCGGGCAATTAGGGAGCCGCTTTTTAAAAATCAAATTTTGAACGTAATTCATTTTATCGCGCTTCAGCATGAAATAAAGCATATATCTCGGAATGCCAAGAATTATAAGCATTATTCGATAAAACAGAGCTGTAAAATATAAATAAAAAACACTTGACATCTCTTGCAAAACTTATGATATTGAATTAGGTTCAATTGCGATAGAAGGTGGAGAGGCAGGGGAGGGGAAAATCAATGCATCATGAGCAACAATCAACAAAGGATAAGAAAGTGAAAAGCGATTCCAATCAGACAAAACAGGCCATGTTCTGGCCCCAGGCCCTGGGTTACCGGATAGGAGGCTGAAATGTCATACACCATTACAAAGTGGAACGACTTCAAGAATTATCAGAGCACCCGTTACAGGAACTACGCATATGCTTCCGAAGGCCTCCGCTGCATTGGCTCTACGTGGAGCGTATTGGCTCCCCTTAAAGGGCTGGGAAATGATGTATATATAATAGGCGGCGAGCCACACGCCGCGTCAACCGCGGGCACATTCCCTAAAGAGGCCCGTGAGGATATTGCAGCTTCTGAAATCGCGGGTTTAGGCTTTCACTCGTGCAGTTACCTGAAGCTGTTCGTCGGGGAGGTGGTTCGCGATAAACTAGGTATTACAGATGGAACAATCAAGCAGGGATATCCCAAACCGGATTTGATCTGGACTACACATTTGTGCAACCTGCATGCAAAATGGTACCAGGAAGTTTCAAGGCGTCTGGGTGGCATACCTTTGTACCCCATAGATATGATTGGCGGGGGGAATGCGGAGAAGGATCCTAAGATTGTAAAATATGTATGCGACCAGATGGAGGAGGGAATACGGTGGCTCGAGAGAGTAACGGGCAGGCAATTTTCGGATGATTTGTTCATCAAGGCAGCTCGAAACGAGATCAAGGTGCTGGTTTTATGGGGTAATATATGTGCTCTAAACATGTATGCTCCCGCACCTTTGGATGAGCGTCGGCTTATAGCTCTATTCCCGCCGGCTATGGTGGACAGGACAACTGATGAAGCTGTGCAATTATATGAGGCATTACTTAAAGAAGTGCAACACATGGTTGAGACCAAACAGAGTGTGGTTCAGGATCAACGCTTCAGAATAGTCTATTTTGGATTAGCACATACTTATGGCCATCCGGAAATTGCGAGAATCCTCAGGGACGCCGGAGCTGAGATTGTAGCCTCGGTCTACACGTTTGGCACGACTGGCAATTTCAGGGGATTTGTAAATGGAAACTGGTCATGGAAACCCATTGACCCTGCATGGGTAGACGAACTGGATTTGTCCAGCAGAAGAGATGCCTTACGTGCGCTCGCTAAAATCGTCCTGGGTTGGCCTACGTGGCAAGGAGTAAGATCCTACTGGGCACTAGAAGAGATGGCTCGGGCAATGGTAACAGAATTCAACGCGGACGGGCTTTTGCTGGCGCCTACCCGTACCTGTGAAACCGACTTTAGGAACGGTTACATAGCGATGCAACGCATCTTCAAAAACGAAATTCCGACCGTGGAATACGATACAGAAACGGTTGATGTGCGGAAAATGGATATACCAGGTGCCAAACGGAAAACAGAGTTGTTCGTGCATCTTATGGAAGCGCATAAGAAAGGAGGTGCATGAGAAACGATGAACAAGGACTCTGACGCAATAATCAAGCATTTTCGCCATATTACTGAGAATCCGCATGAATACGCCAAAACCCTTCAAGGAAAAGGCCAGCTCTTGGTCGGATATATGTGCACTCATGTTCCCGAGGAAATCCTATACGCAGCCGGGATTATACCGGTGAGAATTCTGAGCGCCCATGTTTCACAAGCAATGACAAGGAGCTATATTCATGAAACATACTGCTCTTTTTCACATGATTGTGCATACCAGGGGCTGCAACACAATTATGATTACCTAGACTTGATCGTGCACAGCAGCAGTTGCATACATATGGCTGAGGCCTTTAACGTTTGGGTTAGGTTTGCAGGATTCCAGGAAAAAAGCTTTCTCATACCGTACCCCCACATCATACATACAAAATATGCAGCTGGGCTTATGAAGGAGTCTTATGGAGAGTTTAAGCAATTCGTTGAGAAGTTTGTGCACAAATCCATAACAGATGATGACATCGAGAGGGCGATTAAGGTTTATAATCGCACCAGAAGACTCCTTAAACGCCTATGGGAGTTCCTACGGCGTGATAACCCGCCTATATCGGGACCCGAAGTCGCGACCGTGACTCTGGCTTGCCAGGTTATGGACAAGCAGGAATGCAATCAAACGCTGGAGCAACTTATACGGCGATTGGAAGCCGAGCCTGGCAAAGAGTCCTCAGGGGTAAGGCTGATGGTAACGGGAGGTGCTTGTGACGACCTGCGGGTTTTCGATTTAATCGAGAATTTGAACTTCAGTACAAACCTGATTTTCATGGATTCGTGTACCGCAGCCAGGTACTTCTGGTTTGAGGTTCCTGAGGACAGACCTGATAAGCTTGAAGCGATCGCAGAAGGATACATCGGTAGAATTCCGTGTCCTTCAAAAGACACTGTTCCCGGTACCGGGGAGAAAAAGAGGTTCAGGTTCATTCAACAGTTCATCGAGGACTTCAGGCCAGATGGGGTAATATTCCTCTATCAGAGGTTTTGCAGCCCTCAATCGATGGACGTTGTGGCACTGAAGCCTATCGTCGATATGCTGGGAATTCCGTGGACTGAGCTTGAACTTGATACAACCGTACCCATAACCCAATTTGGGACACAGCTGGAAGCCCTTGTAGAAATAATAAGGCAGGTGGAGCCATGAATAAGGAAAAAATCCTTGCTGGACTAGATGCGGGCCATGTTAATACGAAGGCCGTAATAATGAAGGAAAAGGAAATCCTTGGATATTGCATAGTACCCACAGGATTTGATGTAGTAGCTGCGGCTCAAAGGGCACTCACTGATGCTTCGGACAATGCCGGTATCTCACGCGCCGAACTGGGCGAAATCGTGGCTACTGGAATATTTGGAGATATGACCATGGCGCCGCCGTTGAACGTAATTCAAGCTGTACCAGAATATGTAGCGGATGCTAAAGGGGCCTTATTCCTTAATGAGCATTCCAGAACCGTTATCGACATTGGTGGCAATATACATAAGGCCATTCGTTATGACCAAGACGGGAATCTTTTGGACGTTACTCAAAATGACAAATGTGCCGATGGTCTGGGTATTTTTTACACTACCATGAGCAAAGCACTTGGATTACGTGAGCAGGAGATGTCCGAATTAGCACTTAAATCCACCAAGAATCTCTCTGTCGCTATTCAATGCGCCCTATCCGCTGAATCAGACGCTATCGATTTGATGTGTCAAGGCGAGGACATCGCCGATGTGGCAGATGCTATATCGAGATTTATCGTTGAACGCGTTGCCGATATGTGCACCTATATGACCCTCACAAAAGAGGTCGTGGTAGCTGGAGGATTAGCCAAATCTCAAGCGGTGATTAAGCACCTTCCGAGCTTGATAAACCAGGATGTAAGCGTATTGAACCTTCCGGAATACGTGGGTGCAATCGGTGCGGTGATTAGTTATGAGGGAGAAAAATGAACGAGTACGCCACAGTCAACGAAGAGCTGGATTGGACGAAGGCCACGGTGATAGCAGCCGGAGTGGACATTGGAGCCGTGAGTTCAAAGGCTGTGATACTGCTGGATGGAAAACCATATGCATTTTCTCATGTAAGAACCAGCAAGCCCAAAGAATCCGCTTCCAGTGCTCTAAACGCGGCCTTGGCTAATACCGGTTTAACGCTAGAAAACATCCATTACCTCGTGGCAACCGGTCGTGGGAGGAGCCAGGTCCCGTTTGCACGTGAAACCATAACTGAAATTGCGTGCGGCGCCGCAGGGGCGGTTCACATTTGGGGCCCATCGGTGCGTACGGTGCTGGATGCTGGAGGTGAAAGCTGCAGGGTAATTCACTGCACCGAAAAAGGCAGAGCAACCGCTTTCCTGTGGAACGATAAATGTGCCGCGGGTATTGGACGCTATACGGAAACATTTGCTGATCTGGTTAACAAAGACGTAACCGAGATTGGAAACATCGCCCTTCAATCCGATGAGTTCCCAAAGCTCAGTGACTTTTGCGCCGTGTATGCTCAATCCGAAGCGCTCGATTTAATACGAAGCAAAGTACCGCTGGAACAAATAATAGCAGCTTACCACTATGGTATGGCCAGGAGAATCAGCATATTAGTGGGTAGATTAGGCGTGAAAAAGGATTTTGTAATCATTGGAGGACTAACCAAGAATCCCGGAATAATACATTGGTTGGAAAGTATCCTTGAGTTAGGCATGTTGGATCCTAAACCCGAATGGGATCCCACCTTAACTGTAGCTCTCGGTGCAGCTCTTTTTGCCGATGCCTCCCACAGGCGGCAACAATCCGAAACGTAGCATGTCCAAGAAGGTCATCAGAAGAAAATCCATCATCCAGGCGGCCATTGAAGTCTTCAGTAAGAAAGACTTCAAGACCGCAAGTATTTCCGAAATAGCTCAAAAGGCGGCTGTTGCCGATGGAACGATCTATCAGTATTTCAAGAATAAGGAAGACCTGTTTTTCTCCATCCCCATAGAAAAAACGAACGAATTCCGAAGTCAGCTCGAATTACATCTCGAGGGAATTTCGGGGGCCTTTAACAAGATCCGGAAATTCGTATGGTACTTTCTCTATTTTTTCGAGACGAACCCCGGGTATGGAAGAATACTGATGCTCGAGATGCGGGTGAGCAAGAGCTTTGTTAAGACGGAAACCTACGGTTTCCTCAAGCAATCGGTCAGCCAGGTGATGGATATCATACTGGAAGGACAGAATGAAGGCGTCATTCGACAGGATACAGACATCTACATCCTGCGCCATTTAATCCTGGGCACCCTCGAGCACATGGTGACCCGATGGCTGCTTAAGGATGAGAAGTACGATCTCCTCGAACACCACCAAGAGGTGAGCCGTATGCTGATCGACGGGCTCAGGGCAGTACCTCCAAATCACCCCGCGTAGGGCGGCACTAAAGGAGGAAGAATTATTCGTCCTTCTTTCGCAGATCCTTGAATCTCTTGGCCTTCAGTTCGTATCTGGGCAGGGATCCATAGGGATGCACCTCAATGCGGTAGCCCAGGTTGGTTTTCAGCCGCAGTTGATCCTTGAGATGAGTAAGGACGTTTTTCTCTTGCCCCTCTTTGCCGGGAAGCAGCTCTACCTTTAAAAGAATATCGTCTATATCACCTTTTTTTGTAACGAGCACTTCGTATTCATCACTCAGCTCTGAAATGCTTCTAACCACCTCTTCGATGGCCGTGGGTGCCAAGAGAACCCCCTTCACCTTGGTGATGTCATCGGCCCGCCCCATCACCCCTCCATCCGTGAGGCGAAAGGTCCTGCCGCAGCCACAGGTTTGCCCTGACCATCGTATGACATCTTTGGAGTCAAATCGTATGCAGGGTTTAGCACTCCGGTCCAGGGCTGTGATGATCATCTTGCCCGGCTTGTTGGGTTCATCGGTAATCTGGCCGGTTTCCAGATCTTCGATTTCAACCAGGAAGAAGGCCTCGTTAACGTGCAATCCCCCTGGCTGCTCGGTACACTCATAGCTCCAGGCACCGCTCTCCGTGGCCCCGATATGATCATAAACCTTGGCGCCCCACGCCTCCTCCATCTTCTTTTTGGTTGCCGGAATACATGCGCCTGGTTCTCCCGCGCAGGTAATCCTTTGGATGCTGAGTTCCGTGGCCACATCGATTCCCAATTTCCTGCGCGCAGTATCCGCCATGCCCAATACATAGGTGGGGGTAGCCATAAATGCAGTGCAGTTGAGTTCTTTCATCTTAAGGACCCTGGCCTGAGTATCCAGAACGCCCCCCGGAACCACCTCGCATCCTATCTTCTCGGCAGCATAGTGGGCGCCCCAGAACGCGACGAAGATGTTATAGCCAAAGGGTACGAATACTCTGTCGGTGTCACGAAGACCGTGCGCATATAGAACGTAGGCCCAGGTCTCAGAATACCATTCCATGTCCTGCCAGGAATCAGCATGGTACACAGGGGTGCCCGTAGTTCCACTAGTCTGGCGAAAGGTGGTCACCTCCCTCAGGGGGACTGAGAGTATATCTCCATACGGGAAGGGTTCTCGCATTTGGGCTTGCCTCAGCATGCCCTTCTCCACTTTGGGGACACGCCGGATATCTTCATGGGTCTTTATATCCCCCGGTTCAAGCCGTGCTTCCGTGTATATTCGTCTGTAAAAAGGCGATTTATTGTAGGCCCATTGCACGGCCCTTTTGAATTTCTTGAGTTGAAGCTCCCGAAGCCTTTCAACCGGGAGTGTCTCGATAACGGGATTCCAATATTTTCCGTGAAGGTTCATCTACCCACCCTTGCTCTTGGATTATCACTCATTAAAGCCCCTGTTGCGAATGAACCTCTTTCGCAGTTGAAGCAGTATCGGTTCTGCTTCATCGCTGTTTTAATGTTTGAGTTTTAGGGAAAGCCATTTGATAAATCAAGGAGATATTACCCCTCAAAGAAATAACAGGGTGAGGCAGATGTGACCTCTTGCCTTATAGACGAGGGTTGTTCAGTGGTGCTGGACAATGATATATTGGCTTATCCTTTAGAGGAGAGATCGCTCATAAGGCTGGCTTATTTAAGAAAGACTCGGAGAAGGAGGTAATTATTCAATGGGCAACTCCATATTTGATGAGACTATGGTAAAAATGCCCTGGCCTGAAATTGAAAAAGCGGCTGAGCAGGACGCAATCGTGCTGTTGCCAACCGGTGTCATAGAGGAACACGGGCCTCATATGGGACTGGGGGTAGATACCCTATGCAGTGTTCTCTCATGCAGGCTTGCAAAAAAAAACCTCGAAGACCAGGGCATCAAGGCCTTGATTGCGCCGCCTTACTATTGGGGTATTAACAATGCCACGGGTTCCTTCCCCGGTTCATTTACGGTAAGGAAAGACACCATGAAAGCACTGCTCTACGATATTCTGGCGTGTTTGAGGCGGTGGGGATTTACCTATGTGTTCAATCTGAACTGGCATGGAGATGAAGCCCACCTTATGGCTATTTTAGAAGCGATTCGCGAGGCACGAGTTGATAGTGGTGTCATGGCTTACTCTATTCTACGGGCTTTCGATGTCCGACGTTTGAAGATGACCGGCGACGAGCCTTACGTTCTTGTGCAACAAGATGGTTTTCCCCATGCACCTCGGTCAGAATATCTTGAGATCCACGCAGAGTCATTCGAGACAGGCCTCATGGCCGCTTATTTTCCGGACCATGTGGATACGGAACTCGCCAAAACGCTCAAATCGACGGATCTGAAACTTGAAGATCTGATGGTCTGGGCAAACGGAGGGGATGAAGCTAGAAAGGTGACCCCCTTGGGGTACTTTGGTGATCCAGCCAGCTTTGATCCGAAAAGAGCAAGGGCCGAATTGGAGCGTCACACCAAGGATATTGCCTCCCTGATTGTGCGCTTCCTAAAAGGTGAATATAGGCCTCCCAATATGAAGCCACAAAATGCTTAGCGCCTGGGATTTTCGAAAAACCACTAGGGGCATTCGCGCCCTTCTGATATATTATATTTGTGGCCTTCTGGGGTGAGCATTTCGATGCCGAGTCCCTTAAGGACACGCACCAGCTCATTTACCTGATTGAAGGCGACAGGTTCATCACCCTGAAGGATAAGGACTACGAGGTTGTTAAAGGAGCGGGGACCTACCTCGAACCTAGTGAGAGAGTCAGCATCCGGCCGGCCGGTCGTGGGACCCTAAGGCTCTTTCACCTCATCGTGCCGAAGATACACGATTGACACCCAGCCGCGCTGAACTAGAGGGCTTCATGGTCCGCATGTCGGAGACCGTCGGTTTCAGGATCAAGGTGTGCTGCGACTGCGGACGCAAGGCGCTCTTGATTGGTGGGTGAATTCTACTTCAAAGTCCACTATTTAAGATAATGAGAGGACATGAGAGGATTTCTGGTAGTATAAGAAGTTCAACCATTCAATCAGAGGAGGATGTTATATGAAGCAGCCGTATTCACTAAGAATTGATGCCTATTCCCATATCTCACCGCCAAAGTATACCGAAGCTATCCGCAAAGCCTATCCAGAATTTTACAACCAGATATTGGGCAATGTACCACCGCTTTTTGACATGGACGAGAGATTCCGGATAATGGATAAATATGGGCAAATAATTCAGGTGCTGACCGTTGGTCCGGTCCCACCTCTGGAGGGCTTCGCAGACGCTAAGAAATCGGTAGAATTGGCTAAGCTGGCTAACGATGAGATGGCCGAACTAGTACTGAAATACAGGGATAGGTTCCTGGCCGCTATCGCCTTACTTCCCATGAATAACATCGAAGCGGCTCTAAAGGAGACAGACCGGACTGTTGATGAGCTGGGATTCAGAGGTATCTATTTGCATACCAACATCAACGGGAAGCCTCTGGACGCACCGGAATTCTTGCCACTTTTCCAGAAGATGGCTGAATATGATTTGCCGATTTATACCCATCCCTGGAGGGGCAATGACTTTGCCGACTATACAACTGAAAGCGAATCGAAGTACGCGATAGCCAGTACTTTTGGCTGGCCGTACGATACTACAGTGATGATGACACGCTTGGTGTTCAGTGGAATTTTTGAAAAATACCCGAACTTGAAGGTAATCACCCATCACTGTGGTGGAATGGTGCCCTTTTATGAGCAAAGGATAGTGCAACATTACAGCCAGATGAGTGTACGCTATCACGACTATGGTGCATACATGCGTGGCCTCACCAAGTCGCCAATCGCGTATTACAAGATGTTCTACAACGATACTGCCATTCACGGGAATACCCCTGCCTTGATGTTAGCGTATCACTTCTGCGGTGCCGACCATATAGTTTTTGGAGCGGATATGCCTCTCGGCGACCATTATTTTGGCTTTAGGAGTTACCGGCAGACAATAAACGCCATCGAAGCAATGGAAATAACAGACGATGAAAAAAACATGATATTTGTGGAAAATGTTTTGAATCTCTTAAAATTAACCGTTTGAGATAAGTAGTACATCTTCGCCCATGGCAGGAATTGAGGAATTGCGAAGAATTGATCATCCATCATTTGCTGACGAGAAACGGCTGTTTCGCCAACTCCCAATACCTCTGTTATTGGGAAATTTGGTCGGAGCTTACCCGCCTAGGCAGAAAGCCACGGCCTTGCCCGCCAGAATTATGGCGTGCTTGCCAGTGGATGAATGCGAGGCAGGGTAATCTACCGTAGGCCTATGGTGATGAAAGCGGATGTGCTTCGGCGGGTAAGTTCCATCGAGCTCAATTTGAGCGCGTGTGACATTTGATTTTCTTTTTCTTGTTCCAACGTGCGCTGCATAGAGCAAGAAACGTCTCAATAATCGACGACCTGCCCGTTCTTCAATTTCCGCACACTTTGCACAGAGTCCTCCTTTATGCAACATGAATCTTCTGGATCAATCTGGCCCAACTCTTTCTGTACGCTTTGGAGGAACATGCCGGTTCCAAGATGTAGGGTGCCTATTAATCCCGGTTTTGTTTTTTCCGTTTGCCCGGGGAGACATTGCTATGTTAGATAAGCTTGCTATTTATTAATTAAAACTGTCACAAACTTGATAGGCAGTGTGTGCTTGCGATACACTCGTTAGGATGATACCGGAGTGAAGAACGAAAAAGAAAACCGGGGATGAGATACGTATGAGCAATTCCGGCGAAGAAAAGATCGTCCGTACTATCTGTAACAGCCATTGCGGCGGCACGTGTGAAATGAAAGTGCACGTGAGCGATGGCAGGATCATTCGAATTGAGACCGGGGATGAAGGAGAAACGGCACACCGGATGTGTGCGAGGGGGCGTGCCTATCGTCAACGGGTTTACGCTCCTGAGCGCCTGCTCTATCCTCTTAAAAGGACAGGACCCAGGGGCGCCGGTGAATTTACCAGAATATCCTGGGACGAGGCCCTGGAAACCGTGGCCCATGAGCTGAAGCGGGTGAAGGATACCTATGGCAATGCCTCCATTCTTCACTTCTGCTCCATGGCCGATGCCTTTTCCCTGCAC
>CP070752.1:533390-535943 GCA_020348625.1 Deltaproteobacteria bacterium
CGGGAGAGGCTGAGAAAAAGGCTGACTCAAAAGGTCAGGAAAGTATCTCCAGTCAGAATTCCTTTCGTCCAGAGAATTCAGTCCATTTTTCACTGAAGAAAGACAAACATAAAGAGCCACTCTTCCTGATGCAGGCTTGCCCTCCGAGGTGATGGGATCACCCATTAAGCTTTTTGATCATCTAGTCATATGGCTTGATGTAATCCGCCCCTATCTCGGACCTAAACTAAAGAAGCATCGATTGGGGTAAAAGAATCCACCAAAATGCAAGCCAAATTTCTTTTTTCATTGGTTTGAATGGTTGGATTAGTTGGTTGGTTATTTAGTTTGGGAGACCTTCGATCGTAACCATTGGAGAACAGCCCGTGTGGGTTTCACTTCTTCCCGCTCAAGTCTCTCGAAGAGTTCATCCGGATTTCCCAACAGAACCACCTTGGATTCTTTCAGCACGCTGGTTATAAACGCATTTCCTTCTCTTCTCTTCTTCCTGAACTCTTCGAGTCCATAAATCGAGTAGTTAATCTCCCTACCTAATCTACTCTCCAGGTCCGGAAAGTTCTCCAGCAGCTTATCCTCGTCGATATCGCCAACCAAAAACAGATCGATATCAGATCCGGAGTACTCATCTCCTTTTGCAAGCGACCCATAAATGAAAACCGTTTCTATCCCTTCCGTGTCCTTTAAAGCCTCTTTAATTTCCGAAGGTGCCCCTACCGTTTTCAGGAACAACCCCTTCAATTCCCCATAAAAAGGACATTTTTGATTGACCTTGTAATATTTCAGATTCCCCCGCTTTTCGGATTGGACTATTCCCATGTTCCCCAAGCGCCTCAGCTCCCTGCTGATATTTGTAGAGTTTTCATCGATGAGCTGCTCCATCTGACGGACGAAAAAAGATTCGTCGGAATGGCTCAGGAGCCACCCGAGAAGCTTAGTTCTAAGGCGTGATCCAAAGAGTTTTTCCAGCATGACTAAGTGGAGTAAAAATAACTGCAATTACAGTTAATAATACTGCAAACTATACAATTTGTCAACCCCCGATCAAAAAAAGGACATTTTTTTTAAGGTTCGAAGGCAGGGTTTCATTCTTAACAGACAATCATTTTGTTCTATTGGTTCGATTGGCTAGCCTCGTGCCCTCGGCAGGTTAAGGTTGAGGTTAAGGCTGAGGAGGCCAAAGGTTAGGGGCAAGAGGCTAAAGCCTCAAGAGTCCTCCAGGGGGAGGGAGACCTTCATTCTTGACGTTTGCAGTTCAATTGGAACGATTGCTCGGATTGGTTGGGTGGGTTCATTTGGTTTATTCGGTTTGTTCGGTTTGTTTGGTTTAATTCGTTAATCTCGTTAATATCGTTTATCTGGTTTGTCTCGTTTATCTCGTGTCTTGAGCATTTCGCTTATGTAGTTACTGCCTACTCCTTACTCCTTACTCCCTACTTTTTACTCACCCTCTCCTCCTTTCAACTTCCTTTCCCTATTGACTCACCCTCAGATCAATGTGGTCCACTGCTGTGAGATTAAAACGCAAATCAACAAGATTGACCATCAGTCAAACCTATTGACTTCTTGAAATCTGTAATCGCGCATAAGACGAAAAAACAGATTCAGAGGCCCTCCCATTTATTGAGAATGGGGGGGGTTCTTTTCCCTTCAGAATCGCTTCAGATAGACTTTACCAGGCCAATAGCATTCCCCGCTTAAGGCCCTTGGTGCTTTAAGGGAATGTATGAAATCAGAACAAAAGATTCTCTTGGATAAAGTTTCCCCCCCGGGAGCCGAGAACAATGAATTTCACGACAGGCCGTTAGGGCATTATCCAGTTGGGAAGCGTGGTGGTGAGCCGTGGGATATAGGTCACGAGCATCAGCACGATGACCATAGCGGGCCAGAGTGTTAGCATGGACCGGGAGGCGCGTTCCATGGTTACATCCCCAACCGTGCACCCGACGAAGAGCCCCGTTCCGACAGGTGGAGTCGTCAGCCCAATCCCCAAGTTCAGCATCAAAAGGACCCCGAACGTCACCGGATCCATACCCGTCGCCTTCATTACCGGGAGAAGCACCGGAGTCACTATTACGATGAGCGGTGCCACATCCATAATCATACCGAGGCCGATGAGTAGGGCATTGATAAGAATGTACAGGACGTAAGTGTTGCCGGTAACGGAGAGTAGGAGGTTGGTCGCCTTAGCGGGAATCTGGAGAAAGGTCATCATCCACGCAAAGGCTGATGCGCAGCCGATGAGAAACAGCACCGATGACGTCGTCTTCACTGAGTCGACCAGAACAGGCCAGATATCTCCCACCCGCATCTCGCGGTAAACCACTATTCCGAGAAACGCGGCATAAAAGACGGCAATAGCGGAGGCCTCGCTCACCGTAAAGATGCCGAAGGCGATGCCGCCAACGATGACGAAGGCCGCGATGATGGCGAGCAGGCCGTCTCTCACTATGACCAATGACTTCCTGAGAGGTGGCCTTTTCTCACTGGGATAGTTGCGCTTGAGGGCGATATAGTAACAGGTAACCATGAGGGCGAGGCCGACCATGATGCCCG
>CP070752.1:536043-543666 GCA_020348625.1 Deltaproteobacteria bacterium
ACCACCGCCCTAGACAACGGAATCAGCCCATCTTCCATAATTATAGACGCGCCCTATATATCGCCCATTGGGGGAGAGTAGGAGGAAAAACTCAGGAAGCCTAGCAAAAATAATGAAAAATTCTTCGGCCCTACTCCCTTTAGGACCGGACTAATAAAATCTCGAAATGTTATTACCATCAAGATACTTGCAAAGGTCGGGGTTAACCATGCAATCGATTATGCAATACAGATGGGTATAGAATCCCCCCTGAGTGCTGATCTATCCTTGGCCCTCGGTTCTTCAGGCACATCTCTTCTCGAACTCACGAGAGCTTACTCGGTATTCGCCAATAACGGCATGCTCCTAGAGCCTATCTTCATTACCAAGATTGTGGACAGAAACGGAGAAACCCTCGAAGAGAATCAGCCTTCCTTTACTGAGGCTATCGCGCCGGAAACGGCAGCAGTCATGACCGATCTCCTCGAGGCCGTAGTCCAAGAGGGGACCGGTTTTAGGGTGAAGGCGCTCAAAAGGCCCGTGGCAGGCAAGACCGGTACCACCAATGATCTGCGTGACGCATGGTTTCTCGGATTCACTCCCTCAGTCGTTACAGGGGTGTGGGTTGGTTATGACGACAGGAGACCAATGGGTAAGGGAGAAACTGGTTCTCGAGCAGCGAGCCCCATATTCCTTTATTTTATGCAGGACATACTTGAAGGAACGCCCAAGGAGCCTTTTCAGCATCCCGAAGGCGTGGTGGTAGCAAAGATAGATGCCAAAACGGGCCTTCTGGCAAGCCCATTCTCGGAGAAGACCTGCTTTCAGGTATTCAAGAAAGGTACGGAGCCTACCGATTACTCACCCAAGCCTGATCAGGGAAAACCGGGGGAGTTCTTCCAGCTAGACATGGACTTCTCAGGCAAATCCCCCTAATCGGGCCGGCGCGTTGCCATACCAAGAAAACCCTTTCTCGTTTTCAGGTAATCCTCTTCCAGGACATGATTTGATTTTGCAAAAGCGGGGGCCTCATTCATTATAGATGCGATTTCCTCCCGCGATATCTTAGTCTCCCCCATCTCAACGATCTTACCAAGGGTTCTGTACCCGATTACAAACGGGATAATGCAGAATTTCCGAATCGATCTCTCACCGATCGGCAATGCCTGTATATACTTAAGGGTTGAGTCGAGATACTGCACTACACGAGGAATGATTACCTGAAGAACTCTCCGTCTCTGATCTAGGGAGAGGGCTTCCATCTTATCAAGATCGATGTTACAGCTCTGTGTGACAGTAGAGGGGATATAGCACCACCCCCTACCAATATCCTTCTGAAAATCCTTAACGATATTGATCATCTGCAAAGCAAGGCCAAACTCTATCTGGTAGGTCTCAAGCTCGGTTTTCTTCTTTTTTGTGCTCTCATGGAGGCAGAAGATCTTCGTAAGCATGACACCCACGACACCTGCCACATAATAGCAGTAGTCCTCTAATTCTTGGACATCGGCCAACTGGAAAACCGCACAGTCTCTCTGGAGCTTCCTCCTCTGGAACTCCGCCATCCCCTCTGACGCCTCCACAAGCAAGGGGTCCATAATTCTTCGATAGATCTCTGGGATATCAAAGTAGCACCGCAGGATTGTCCGGCCATTCTCTATGAGATCTTTTTCATGGGAATTCTCTTTCCATCTGAATTTAAGCGGCTCATAAAGCTCCATTCTGCGACGCAATTCCTTGTCACCCCGAAAGATCTCCGAGAAATTCCGCAGATCCGCTATCTTCTCTCTTTCATCTTGATACAGGTTATCCTCAAAGGTGTCGGCAATACGAAAAAGCAGGTATCCAAGAAGCACCGCCCTAAAGGTATTTCCCTCCAGCTGACCTATGTTGAGTGCAAACGTCCTCGATACCTTGGGGAGCATCTCCCGGCAATAGGCCCAGTCTTTTTCTCTAGCTTGCTCAGTCATTGGATCGCGTATTTTTTGCTAAGACCCCTCGTCGTAGGCCCTTTTCTGGAGCTTATCCATCCCAAGATCTAGAAACCTCTAATTAGTACTACTTTTGAAAACGAGATGAAAGCACTAAGTGCTTGGAAACAGCGCACCGTCAGCATGCATCCCTTGGAATATCGTTCTTTGGCCTATTGCTAGGCCTTCCACCCGTTTGAACTTGTTCCTGCCCTGTAGCTTGACTCAAAGGAGGATTTTCGGTAGCTTTTTTCTGAAATAATGTGGTTGCTTTCCCTTTTTCCACAATAGTCCTAATAGGTTGGCCCGTTTCTTGCCTTTAATAAAGGGGTTATTTTAGGTAGGAGCTAGCATGAGAGAATGCCCGAAATGCGGTTACCTTCGTAGACCGGAGGACAATGAGTTTTACGGTCCAGACGAATGCCCGAAATGCGGGACTATTTACATAAAATACCAGGCATATCTGGCCCAGACACAAGAAGATGAAGAGGCCAAAGAAGAGCCACCTGAGGACGTACAAGAAGAACCGGAAGGCCCATCGCGGAAGACCTGTTCAAAATGCGGTAAGATCTCCGATTCATACCTCTTCAACCTCTTGCCCTGGCGGTGCCCCGCATGCAGTACAAGATCTTGGGAATCCCCCATAAAGAAGAGACAAAATGCACTTCTGTACACTGCAACAGCTACTGGTATTGCTGCGGTTTTAGCCATAGGAATGATCGACATCCAAAGCAGAGGAAAGAGGCGCCAGATTTCTCAACAGAAGCAAGCAAAGAAACTGACAGTGCAACAAGGCAAGGAGGCTGCGAGGAAGCGTGCTGAACAAGAGCTGGCAGCGAAACTTCAGGCCCAAGCGGAAATGAACGAGCTGATTAAGAAAGAATCGCTGGCAGCCTACAGCGCACTGAAAAAAATCGATGCCTTGCTGCTTAGCGGATCGACCTATGGTAATTACAGCAGTGCATTAGCGGATGCAAGGAAGGAACTTGACGTGTTAAGACCGGGTTACGAACAGACAAGTCATCTCGAATCCATTATTGCTTATTACAACCAGGCGAAAGATGTTTGGTATTTCAAGAGAAACGCTGATCTCCCCAAGCTTTGTGAAGCGTACAAGAGCATTATCTATAAAAACGAATTTGCCGGCAAGCTGAAACACTGTGAAGCATGCCTGAGGAGTTGTGATACAATTGTTCAAATCCAAGACAGAGTGAAGCGCAAAGAAGTTTTTCAAACTGTAAGACCTTACATTGAGGAACTCCAACAGAAACTGTGGAGCGAAGCCGCGATTTCCATGAGGGCGTTCGAGCAACAGTGGGGATTCCCTTAACCGAGATCACGGCAAACAGGGTTGAATCCATACAAGGCAGCCATACCGGTTCATAAGTGGAGCCCTGTCATTTTAAAAGGTAACCAGCTGAATCCGTATGATATTTTGCTTATTGCATTTCTTAAAAAATCCAAATCTCGAAGCACGAAACTCGAAACAAATACGAATGTTCAAACTCCAAAACTCAAAACAAAACATTCGATCTAACTTCCACCTTGATAGGACGCAAGTTCGTACAATGCTTTGGTCATTTGATATTGGGATTTAGATATTGTTTCGGCCTGCCCTGGCGCGACGTTTCTCGAATAAAGCGAGCTCCTTATGACATTTCGCGACTATTCTCCATGTGCGTCTGGTCTGAAATCCAGGTCTGGGCCAGGGATTTCGGTATTCGGATTTCGGATTTGAACGTGGCAATAATCCTGCCAATTAGCCGCTTCATAGTTGACTTTGAGGTTACCCTGGGTTCACAAGGAAAACTACTAATATACCACCTTGTACACTGCTATCGGGGAATGAATACCCTTCAAATGGAATGTGCCGGCCTCTTCAACGGAGGCAATGTCCTTTGCCTTGCTGTACGTTCTGCGGCTGATGAGTATCTCGCCCGGTTTGGCCATCGACTCGAGGCGCGCTGCAATATTCACTTGGTTCCCGACTACCGTATAGTCTCTATGGAATTCCGACCCGATATTGCCGACCGTCATGTACCCCGTATTGATCCCTATCCCTATGGTCAAGTCGTGCCCGTACGCTAACCACTCCTCTCGTAAATGGACTATCTTCCTTTGCATATCAATAGCCAAACGGACTGCCCTCTCTGCATGATCCGGTATTGAAACAGGATCTCCGAAAAAGACCATGATCCCATCACCGATTATCTTGCCCAGTGTTCCTTCATGTACATGAACGAGCTTCGCCATTTCAGACACGTAATTGTTGAGCAGCAAACAGGTCTCTTCTGGTTCAAGGGAATCGGTTAGATCCGAAAACCCCCTGATATCCGAAAAAAGAACTGTCATCAGTTTCCTGTGTGAGATCTCATTGAAATCGCTTCCGTTTGAGAGAATCCTTTCGGTGATCTTCGGCGATAGGTATCTCCGCAATTCGTTGTACCTTCCCAGCTCCTCAACCTGCTCACCAACCTTTCTGGTTAGGTCTTCATTAAGCAGGAGCAATTCTTCCTGGGTCTTTCTTAGCTCCGCGGTTCTCTCCTCCACCATATTCTCGAGGTTTCTCGCGTACGTACCGATCTCTAGTTTGGCCTTTTTTAGTTCGAGATTAGCCATTTCCAGGTCTTCATAGGCCTTGTTTTTGGCGGTGATTGCCTCCCTGAGTTGATTGATGGTTTCGATCAACCCATGAGTTGTTTCGCCTTTATTGCCTCTTTTTGCCACTTGGCGAAACAGCCTATTCCAAAGCCGGGAGCGCGTATAGGTGATATCCAAAATGAAGTAGGGGGCCCTAAATATCTCTCCCTTTGTCACAAGCATTCTACCATCTATGCTCAGCGATTCAGTAATCAGGACCCCAACCGGTTTGTCTCGCTCCCCTGCCCCTTTCTCACCGGTCAGCTCAGAGTATCTGCCCAAAAAGACTCTCCTGCCCCCAACGATATCAGGCTCGAGGCAGACCTCTCTGCCGATAACCCTCCTCTTTTTTTCAACAGGGGAATAAACAGACATCTGACCTTTTTCGATCCGGGGATCCAGACCGTAGCGCGCGAATTCCTCCTCTTTTTTGAGGAGCGTCTCCGGATCATATGCATTCAAAGGCTGTTTGACGGTAGCTGGAGGCAAACCCCAAATGGTAGGTATTGAAGATATGATACCTCTCAGATAAGGATCCCCAATATAATCGCGGTTGGGATCTTGATCTTCGTGAAACGTGACCCGCACAATGGCATGTATTTTCCTCAGCCTATGATCATAGGTTGGAGGCCTGATGATATCAATGTCCTTGGTGTCATTGAAGTTCTGGTTAAAGAAAGGTAGCCGCCGAATGCCGTCATTCGGTCCAGCAAAAAGTTGGCTGAAATAGCTTAATCTTCCCCAGGAGCGCAGCCAACCAGCCGAACTACCGCAGTTGAAGTAAAATTCCGGGTCTCCCACAAGGCTTTTTGCCCTGCGAAAGACCGTTTCAAAAACCTCATATGTGGTCCATTCATCCTCATCTGTCAGATAGTCTTTCGCGCAGGTGTATCTGCTATCCGGAAAGGGAAGGCCGTCAAAAAGACAGGCAGCATCGCCCAGGAGGCTCTCCACATACGAGGAGATGATGCGGATATTCCGATTGCTTTTACAGTCAACCCGGCTCATGACACGAGGAAGCGTTAGAGGGAAAAGCTCATCGACTGCCTCAGCACCGGCAGTTACAAGGGAACCACAGGGAAGGCCGGATTACGGAAGGCCTGCCCTTTAGAGTATAGTCTATTGCCTAAGGTGAGATTTCTTTTGCAAATATACTAAAACTTCCCTTTGCAATACAAGACAAATTTTGTTATTGTTTTGTCGGTGTTGAAAGGTTGCTACTAGTTTAAGGTCGGGACGTGGCCCAGTCTGGTAGGGCACCTGAATGGGGTTCAGGGGGTCGCTGGTTCAAATCCAGTCGTCCCGACCAGAACAGATAAGGGTTTCCTCAGCGGGAGGGGACCTTTTTTCATTCAAAAACTGCTGAACAAAAGAGTTCAGGGGGTCGTCCCGCTTGACAGAAGCGGGATCGTCCCGACCAGAACAGATAAGGGTTTCCTCAGAGTGAGGAAACCCTTTCGCGTTTACGGCATCAATTATGCAATTCCTGATCCTCTCATTCTTACTTTCCCACAGCCGATGAGGGATCATAGCAAGGAATAAAACGCTTCAACCGCTGCCCCTCTATGCACAAGGCCCTAAACCCTCTCTAATGCAGAGCTGCGGCTATTCGGAATGGGCTAATTGAGGCTCACGTTCGGTTGCCGCATCAACCCCTGATCACCAACAGCACCGGGGAACCCGACCTCCCCTTCCGGAGGCACGAGGGCAACATCAAGAGCCTCATCGATCCACTCGACAGGCACAAACCTTATCGCCATGCGTACATCTTCGGGCACGTCTTCCAAGTCTCGCTCATTGCGTTTGGGCAAAATGACCGTTTTCAGCCCTGCCCGATGCGCTGCAAGAACCTTCATCTTGATCCCGCCCACCGGCAGAATGCGGCCTCGCAAGGTCACCTCTCCGGTCATACCGACGTCACCTCTCACTGGCCGCCCGCTGAAAAGGCTGGCCATTGCCATTAACATGGTCACACCTGCAGACGGGCCGTCCTTGGGAATGGCGCCAGCCGGCACGTGCACGTGTACATCGGTTTTTTCAAACACTTTGGGGTCGATACCAAGCTGGGCGGACTTTGAGCGCACGTAGCTGTGGGCGATCTGAGCACTTTCCCGCATCACATCTCCCAGCTGACCGGTAAGGGTCAGCTCGCCCTTTCCCTTCATGCGTGTGGCCTCAATGAACAAAATATCGCCGCCCACTGCAGTTACCGACAGGCCCGTTGCAATGCCCGGAATCTCGATTGCTTCTGAGGATTCGGACTCAAATCTCTCTTTTTTGAGATCCTCGCGAACGATCTCAGGCGATATACTGATGTGGGTCAATTCGCCAGAGGCGATCTTAACCGCGCTCTTACGGCAAATGGTGCCAATCTGGCGTTCAAGGGTACGCACTCCTGCTTCTCGCGTGTAATCCCGTATGATCTTGTTTATCGCCTCCTCGGAGAAGGTAACCTCTTCTGGATGCAGCCCATTCGCCTTTAACTGCCGTGGTACTAAATAGCGCTGGGCGATCTTGAGTTTCTCATATTCCGTGTACCCATCCAGGTGAATAATTTCCATTCGGTCCCTGAGCGGCGGCGGAATCGTCTCCAGCTGGTTGGCCGTGGTTATAAATATGACGTCACTCAGGTCAAAATTCACATCCAGGTAGTGGTCCCGGAACCCGTGATTTTGTGCCGGATCGAGCACTTCCAACAACGCACTGCTCGGATCACCGCGCCAGTCATTGCCGATCTTGTCTACCTCATCGAGCATGAATACCGGATTCCTCGTACCGGCCCGCTTTATGGCCTGAATAATACGACCCGGCATAGCACCAATATAAGTCCGGCGATGTCCGCGGATCTCCGCTTCATCACGCATGCCCCCCAAGCTCATCCGTGTGAACTTGCGTCCGAGCGACCGTGCAATACTCTGGCCCAGGCTGGTCTTTCCCACACCCGGTGGTCCGACAAAACAGAGGATCGCTCCTTTGGCCTCGCCTGCTGCCGCTTCCTCGCCAGGCTCGGTCTGCAAACCCCTTTCCCTGACAA
>CP070752.1:543766-550949 GCA_020348625.1 Deltaproteobacteria bacterium
CCAGATGGTCCAGGCTTAACCGGTAGCCCAGCCTGTTAAAAATATCCTCGAGGATATCAAAGGTCGGTATCTGATCAAGGTTCTGTGAGGTGTATGGCGTCAGCACAGCATAGTCGAACCTTTTGAGGTTGAAACCAATGACGAGATCCGCCTTATTAAAATGCTCGAAAAGTCGATCGATTTGATCTTCCTCGTAAACATAAAAACGCTCCTCCAGACTATCATATACTACGGCTACCGATACCATCATGAGGTGGGCGTTATGCCAGCCGCCGACCTCCTCCGCTGATCTCTGCGTCTCCAAGTCGAAATAGAGTAATCGATTCCGGTCCTGTTTCTCCGATTCCTCCCCTCTATGCGGATACGGTTCCAGAGGCTTCAATTGTGAGGGAGCGATATGAGCAAAAGACCTTACACCGGTGAGTGCCTCGAGTATCAAAAGGGCGGCCTTCTTGTCTAAGGGTTTATTGCCTGAACCACATCGTGGAGAGTAGATACATGCGGGACAGCCCTGATCGCAGGGGCAGCCCTTAACAAGATCAAGGGTTTTGCACAACAGATCAAGAATTATTTCAAAACCCCTTTGTGCGAGGCCAACGCCTCCAGGATAGCCGTCATAGATGAAAATAGCCGCCTTTTCCACCTGAGGATGAAAGGTATACGATATGCCTCCAATGTCATTCCTGTCGCATAAGGCAAAAAGGGGGAAGAGGCTGATAGCCGCATGTTCTATGGCGTGAATACCTCCCATGAAGTGGAGTTTTTCATCTCTTACCATGCCCTTAATCAGGTCCTCGATCTCGACCCAGAGCCCTACGGTTTCAAATGTCTGAGGAGGCAGATCAAGCGGGAATACGCCTATCAACTCCTGGCCTGGCACCCTCCGCTTTTCATAGCCCGTTACGGTCTCAGTTACCTTGAGTTCACCCAGCTTTACAACAAACTGTCCTTTTGGTTGACTCTTTGTAATCCTTATGATCTCGGTTTCCTTTTCCGATCGTACTTGCGTGAAATACCTAAGGTCGGTCGGTCGAGCAATAACATCTTTCTTTCCTATTACGAGTCGTTCCACCTGAAAAGGGCTGGCCCTATGAAGATATATTGCTCCAGGGTGACATTCCTTAAAGGCCCGTATACCGTCAATGGTTCCAATTGCCCCTCCGGTTCGAGCATCGAATATGGTAAAGGTCTGGCCTGTTGAGCGAATATTTACGCCAAGATGGGGTCGCTTTTTGGTAGAGAACCACCGTTTCTTACCTTCGCTTGTACGATTGAGCTCCCCATTTGCCTCAAGGAAATCAAGATCATCCCTAAGATTATTCGGCCAGAATTCCGCGTCGTCTTCCGTCAGAGGAATCTCTGCTGCCGCACAAGGCAAATGGGCCCTTACAACATGTGCGTTGTCCGGGTCAATAACCGCGGCCTCAAATGATTGGTCAAAGAAACTCGAGGGATGTTTTATGAAATACTGGTCAAGCGCATCCTGGTTGGCAATCAACACAATGAGTGACTCACGTCCTGATCGTCCAACCCTTCCACCTCTCTGCCATGTGTTAATGATGGTTCCCGGATATCCTACCAAAATACACACATCCAAATATCCAATGTCGATTCCCATTTCAAGGGCACTCGTAGATATGACCCCGAGCAAAGTTCCCCGTGCCAGCCTTCTTTCAATGGAGCGGCGTTCCTCGGGGAGAAAACCGGCTCTATACGAGCTAACCTTTTCCGTTAGGGCTGGTGCAAGCTGCTTGACCCACATATAGATGAGTTCCGTAACCTTTCTAGATTGAGTGAACGCGATTGTTCTCAGGTCAGAATTCAAGCATTTGATAAACATCTGGGTAGCTAGGAAATTCGTGCTGGATTCAGGGTTAAGAAACAGAAAATGCTGACCTGATTTCGGGGCCCCGCTCTGAGAAATCACCTCTACGTCTTTCCCGATCAAGTGCTTGCCAAGCTCGTGAGGGTTTTGAACCGTTGCAGAGGAAAGAATGAATTGGGGCCGTGCCTGATAGAGAACGCAAATCCTCTTGAGCCTTCTCAATATCTGGGCCAGATGGGATCCAAATATCCCCCGATATGTATGGACCTCATCGATAACAACATAGGCAAGGTTAGAGAACAGCTCGGCCCATTTTTCATGATGTGAAAGGATCCCCCGATGGAGCATGTCTGGGTTAGTCAAGAGGATGTGGGGAATTCTCTTTCTGATTCTCTCCCGTTCGCCCGGAGATGTATCGCCATCATAGATGGCCGATGAAATACGCATGGAAGGCAACAATTCGACGAACTCGTTCAGACTCTTCAATTGATCTTGCTCAAGGGCCTTGAGGGGGAACAGGTAAAGGGCCCTGGCGCCGGCCCCCGTTAGTATACATTCGATAACGGGCAGATTATAGACCATGCTCTTGCCGCTTGCAGTGGGCGTGGCAACGAGTATGTCTTTCCCCTCACTGATCTTCTGTATAGCTTCCATTTGGTGCGTAAAGAGCTTGTTGATATTCAACCGCTTCAGGGCGTCTGAAATTGTACGAGATACGATCTCGGTCGAGTGGTATTGTGGGCTTTGAGGGGCAAGATAATGGTGATAAGTAATCTGTGGTCCTAGATCCGTTGCTTGTTTTAAACGCTCAATAAAACGTGGAATCTTCATCTCTGTTCTCTGCCTTTATTTGATTTATTGATGAAAGCTAGCATATTTCTTGCTGCATTGTAAGAGTAGGAAGCCTGAAAATTGTTCTAGACAAGTAAATGAATCTCTTTTATTTTACCATATGTGATCTAGAGATTATGAATTTGGCGCGATCTTTGCTTATTATATCTAGGTTCATTGTCGATAACATTTGTTTCTGTGATATAAATATGTTTCGGATATTATAGTAACATGCAAGAAACCAAGAAGATACCGCCTATCGTTCAGCTTTCCTACTCGAAGGGTGAGCTTATAATCAAAGAGGGAGACTACGGGATCTCCATTTACAAGATTGTCAAGGGAAACGTCCGAATTTTTAGGAAGCCCGGCGAGCACAAAATAACGCTGGCAACTTTAGGAAGAGGTGAGGTCTTCGGGGAGATGACCTTTTTTAATTTTCTCCTTGAACCCAGGTCCGCCTCTGTTGAGGCCATGGACGACGTTGTGCTTGAGGTTTGGCATTCGGCGCTGCTTGCCGATGAATATAAAAGGATTTCACCCATGTTGAGGTATGTTCTCAAGCAGACACTCAGCAGACTGTTGAAGCTAAACAAGGTTGTCAGTGATCTATCGGCCAAGCAAAGTGAAAAAGCAAGGAGATAACGCCAATGAAGCAGGGCGGTCACATGGGAATGACAAGAGGATTTTCTTGATTTGTTTCATGAGCAGATGGTATAGCCGATGAGCGTTTTCCTGCATAAGAGAGAGAGTTCATAGGAAATGGTACTCGAGAGCTTCATATACGGATACATTGTCAAGGAAGAGTTTTTTCCTGATCAGGCCAAGATAATAGAAGAGGGCAAATATGGTGATTGGGTGTATGTCGTTATGGAGGGAAGAGTAAAGACCAAAAAGCGCACGTCCAAGGGGATGCTTACCATAAACACCCTGGGAGAGGGATCGGTCATTGGTGAGATCCCTTTTCTCAAGAAGACAGATCGCCTCAGAACTGCATCAGTTGTGGCTGACGGTCAAGTCAAACTGGGGGTCCTAGATAAAGATCGGCTGGAAAAGGAATATGAAGCGCTGTCGCCCCAGTTGAAAAGCTTGTGTAGAACCATGGTCTTACGTCTCGAGGAAACAACCAAAAAAGCCAGCCTATTAGCCGTTTCCTAAAACATCCTGAAATGAATTAGACTGGAGCTTGTTACGGGGCAATTCATTCTTCAGCCAAGATTACGATCCAATGACATTGTTCGCAATGACAATCCTTTGGACCTCTGAGGTTCCCTCGTAAATGGTAGTCACTCTGGCGTCTCGGTAGTACCGCTCTATAGGATACTCTTTACTATACCCGTACCCGCCATGAATTTGAAGAGCCTGATATGCGACCTTGTTAGAGGTTTCCGACGCAAAGAGTTTTGCCATAGAAGCTTCAGCCGTAAAGCGTTCTCCCTTATCTTTCAAAGCAGCAGCGTTAAGGGTCAGCAACCGGGATGCTTCGATCTGAACTGTCATGTCAGCTATCATCCATCGGATTCCTTGGAATTTTGCTATAGGGCTTCCGAATTGCTTTCTTTCCCTAGCATAACTGAGGGCAGCATCCAAACTCGCCTGTGCAATCCCCACTGACATCGAAGCGATGCCAATCCTCCCTTCGTCCAGGGCAGTCATTGAAATAATAAAACCCTCGCCTTCGTCACCCAGAAGATTCTCGGCAGGCACCCGACAGTCCTCAAATATCAGACTAGTGCTATCGGATGCTCGCTGGCCCATCTTATCCTCCTCTGGGCCTACGGTAAAGCCCGGCATTCCTTTTTCCAGCACAAAGGCGCTGATACCTCTATGCCGCTTGCTTCGGTCGGTGTAGGCAGTTGCCACCACGACGTCTGAATTCTTTCCACTGGTAATCCAAGCCTTGGATCCATTCAAGATATAAGTACTTCCATCTCTCTTGGCCGTTGACTTTTGGCTTGCAGGGTCTGAGCCGGCGTCTGGTTCTGTGAGTGCGAAGCAGCCAAGCTTTTCTCCTGTTGCCAAGACTTTTAGATAGTTTTCTTTAAGAAAATCAGAACCAAAACGGTATATGGGGCCACAGGAGACACTGTTATGTACCGACATGATTACCGCAGTAGAGGCGCACGCGTATCCGATTTCCTGGAGGGCCACGCTATAGCTGATGGTATCTACACCTGCTCCATTGTACTCAGGGGGGATACTCATTCCCATGAGCCCGAGTTCACCCATCTTCTTGATAATATGGGCAGGGAACTCCTTGGTCCTGTCCCTCTCCGCAGCAGTAGGTATTATGAGATCCCGAGCTAGATCTCTGACCATAGCCTGAATCATTTTCTGTTCATCGTTTAACTGGTAAGACATACAGACCCCACGGCTACGGTGTATAAAGCACCACGAGCATCTCTGCTCTTTCGGTACTCAGGTTTTTGAGCTTATGCATGATGGATGAATTGAAATGCAGGGATTCGCTGGGATTCAAAATGTTTCTGTTGTCTCCAACCATTACCTCTACACTACCTTTTAAAACGTAGATGAACTCCTCGCCTTCATGCTGATAGGCCACTCCTTTATGCTCGGAAACAGGATCGATGAAGACTCTGAAGGCCTTCAAGTGTTTATGAAGCGCCTCTGGAGTTAGCGTCTGATAGCTATAATCTTCGGTCCTCTTCCTGAAACCCTCCACCTTTGTTTTATCGGCCTCCTCCCTCTCTTCTCTGAGAAGAATACCACTGTCGATCTCGAGGGCTCTGGAAATGCGTAAGATAGTTGCCACCGGCGGCATGATCGACCCTTTCTCTACAAGAGTGAGGTATTCGGTAGAAAAACCAGTCTCGTTGGCTAAAAAGTCGAGGCCTATGCCTTTTTCAACTCTTATATCCTTCAACCGTTCGCCCAGGGGCTTATGTTTTCTTATGCGGCGCATGAAGCACTCCTATTCATCCATTTAGTGATGCCTGACTTTAGTCTTGCCTCGATTTTTTGCTGTTTGATAGCATCTTGAGGATAAAGCTGAGGAGGAGGGTGGCGCTTATCAGGATGATAAAGTTGGACGCGAAAAAGGTCATGACGAATGAGAACGGGTCGGAGATATGGTATGCCATGCGGAGGAGATCTATCCCGAAAATGATAAAGAAAAGTGCAACCAATGCCAAGATAACATGGGTAACCCACCACGGAATGGTCTTTTCCATCATTTGTTACCGTGCCTAAATCTCTTGGAAATAATATTATCACAAGCCGTATAAGGATCGATCTTTTTATCTAAAACGAGCTGAAGTGAGGTTTCGAACTCTCCAGATTCAACAAGATCAGACAACACCTCGTGGATAATCCTATCCTTGATCATCTCGGAGAGGCCATTTCGCACTTTTTCGTATCTTGCCTTAGATCGTCTTTCCGATGAAGACCTTACATGGGCAGCATGTTTTTCGATCTCATCGATGATTTCCTTTACTCCCTTGTCGAATACTGCTTGGACCGTCAAAATAGGTGGTTTCCAGCCGTTTTTGTACCTCTTTTCATCCATCTCGATCATCAATCTGAGATCATTGACCGTTCTATCAACACCTTCTCTATCAGCCTTGTTTACGATAAAAAGGTCACCTACTTCCAAAATGCCCGCCTTGAGGGCTTGGATGTCGTCACCCATTCCGGGAACAAGTACGATCAGCGTGGTGTCAGCGCTTTGAACGATATCGATCTCGTCCTGCCCAACACCCACGGTTTCAACGAGGATACAGTCTTTGCCCATGGCATCGAGAACATCGATTGCGCTTCGAGTAGATTGAGTCAGTCCTCCGAATGCACCCCGTGTTGCCATAGAGCGAATGAACACACCCTCATCCATGCTATGTCGCTGCATCCTGACTCGATCACCAAGGATGGCTCCACCGCTGAAGGGGCTGGTTGGGTCAACAGCGAGTACACCAACCGTCTTTCCGGCCCTTATCAGGTGTGATATCATTTGATCTACCAGCGTACTTTTACCCACACCAGTTGCTCCTGTTATCCCAACGACATAAGCCTTGCCCGTGAAGGGGTAAAGATCCTTCAGGGTCTCTCTTGCCTCAGGGAGCATATCGTCAATATCCCTGATAAGCCGGGCGGCTGCCCTGATATCACCAGCAACGATTTTTTCAGCAATACTCATGATAGGCTGAGTCACCTTCTCGCTTCAACATTCTGTTCAACCCAGGCTACCACTTCGGTAAGGGGCGTCCCCGGTGTGAAGATCTCCTTGATTCCGGCCTTTTTCAGCTTTGGTATGTCCTCTTCAGGAAAGATGCCGCCGCCGCACACAACAATGTCATGGGCACCCCTTTCTTTGAGGCGTTCCACCACTCGAGGATAGAGGTACATGTGAGCACCAGCTAGACTGGAAAGTCCTATCATGTCAACATCTTCTTGGATGGCGGCCTGAACGATCTCTTCAGGGGTCTGATGAAGCCCGGTGTACACAACCTCAAAACCGGCATCCCTGTATGCCCTGGCAATGATTCTGGCTCCCCTGTCATGCCCATCAAGGCCAGG
>CP070752.1:551049-555864 GCA_020348625.1 Deltaproteobacteria bacterium
AGGCAGCTTAAAACTGCCGGGCCTGATAATGGCATGATGTTTTCAAACGTCTCCGAACCCGCTATCAGGCCCGCCTGATAGCGGGTTTTTCGTTGAAGAAAAGGGAGCGTTACCATGAAACAACAGATCCTCATCTATGACACCACACTCAGGGATGGCACCCAAGGCGAACAAATCAGCTTCTCCGCCGAGGAAAAGCTACGCATCGCTCAGAAACTTGCGGAATTGGGTGTTCATTACATAGAGGGCGGGTGGCCCGGCTCAAATCCAAAGGATATGAGGTTCTTCCAAATGGCCAAGAAGGCCACGGTTGCACCAGCCCGTTTGACCGCGTTCGGTAGCACCAGGCGGGCCAACACCGCGGCGCAAAAGGATTCCAATCTGGAGGCACTCCTAAAGGCCGGAACCGAAACCATTACCATATTCGGAAAAAGCTGGGACCTTCATGTGACCGAAATCTTGGATATTTCATTGGAAGAAAACCTGGCCATGATTCTCGATTCGGTTTCCCTCCTCAAAGTAAATAACAAAGAGGTGATTTACGATGCAGAACACTTTTTCGACGGGTACAGAGCTAACCCCGATTATGCGTTAAAGACGATTCAGGCGGCAATCACGGGTCAGGCCGATTTCATCGTGCTCTGCGATACCAATGGGGGCACCATGTTCAGCGACGTAAAGTATATCGTGCAAACGGTCACCAAATCATTCCCGCGTACCCCGCTGGGTATCCATGCTCACAATGACTGTGGCTTGGCTGTAGCCAACTCGTTGGCGGCTGTTGAGGCAGGCGCAACCTTGGTCCAGGGAACAATCAATGGTTATGGAGAGCGCTGCGGTAATGCGGACCTCATCTCTATTATTGGTAACCTCCAGCTAAAGCTCGGCAGACAGTGTCTTGAGGAGTCCAAGATCAGACATCTGACAGAGGTGTCCCGGTATGTCAGCGACATAGCGAACATCCCGCCGTTGAATGAAAGGCCCTTTGTAGGGCGGAGCGCCTTCTCACACAAAGGTGGGGTGCACGTAAGCGCTATCCTGAAAGAACCCAGAGCGTATGAGCACATCGAACCGGGTACTGTAGGTAACAAGCGCCGGGTACTTGTTTCAGATCTCTCCGGCAGGAGCAACATAGAATATAAAGCCAAGGAGATGGATCTTGCCTTGGGCGGAAACGGCTATGACAGCAGGAAGATCGTTGAGGAGATCAAGCGAATGGAGGACCGGGGATATCAATTTGATGCTGCTGAAGGTTCGCTTGAACTCCTGATAAAACGAGCAACGGGCCAGTTTAAGGTGCCATTCTCGCTCCTTTCTTTGCGGGTGATCAATGAGAAGAACAAGGAAGGTCATGTCATATCTCAGGCAACCATCAAGATTTCGGTAGGGGAAGAGGAAGAGATCACTGCTGCCGAAGGAAACGGCCCAGTCAATGCAATTGACAACGCCCTCCGCAAGGCCTTGAGTAAATTCTACCCAACAATAAGAGAAATGCGTCTCGTTGACTTCAAGGTGAGGGTCCTGGAAGGAAGTGCCGGAACAGGAGCTAGGGTAAGAGTCCTTATAGAATCAAGGGATGGAAAGGATATATGGAATACCGTAGGTGTTTCTGAGAATATCATTGAGGCCAGCTGGCAGGCTTTGGTAGACAGCATCTATTTCAAGTTAAGCAAAGACGAAAAACCAGAGCAGGCAGCATAGTTTCACGCAATCATTAAGGCCTAAACAGCACCAGGAGAGAAGATGTTTCAAACTGATCGTGAAAAGGTGAGAAGAGCCGCAGGGCAGTCTGAAAGGATAGCCCTGCGGCTGGCGCTTGCTTTCATGTCTGTTGCCAAGAATAGTATTTAATTACGAATACACGCTTACAACAGCGGAATGAAAGGAGCAGAAAAATGAGCGACAAGATTTTTGTTTTTGACACCACCTTACGGGACGGGGAGCAGTCTCCGGGCTACAGCATGAACACCGCAGAGAAGATCCACCTCGCCTCCCAACTGGAAAACCTGCGGGTGGATGTGCTGGAAGCCGGTTTTCCCTCTTCCTCCGAAGGCGATTTCGAATCGGTTAAGATGATCGCACAGAAGGTTCGCAGTATCAAGGTGGCCGCCCTCGCCCGCACCTCCAAGCAGGATATCGATGCGGCCTGGGGTGCGGTAAAGGAGGCAGCGCTTCCCCGTATTCACGTTTTTATCGCCACCTCTGATATTCATCTCAAGTACAAATTAAGAATGAAAAAAGATCAGGTGATTAGCCAGGCAGTCGAGGCGGTGAAGTATGCTAAAGGATTCACGGATGATATCGAGTTCTCGGCCGAAGATGGTTCTCGGAGTGACCGAGATTTTCTTTGCAGGGTCTTTGAGGCAGCTATTTCTGCCGGGGCCACCACGGTTAATCTGCCAGACACCGTAGGATATGCGATTCCCAGTGAATTTGGGGACCTCATTTCCTATGTGAAGGGTCATACACCGAACATTGGCAAGGCGATCTTGAGCGTCCACTGCCACAACGATCTCGGTCTCGCCACAGCCAATACTCTGGCAGGTATTCACTCAGGGGCACGGCAGGTAGAGGTTACGGTCAACGGTATCGGTGAGCGGGCCGGGAATACGTCTCTGGAGGAGGTTGTCATGGCCCTGCATACACGCAGAAACTATCTCCCCTATTTTACGGAGATCAATACCAAAGAGATATATCCGTCCAGCCACCTGCTCGCCATGATTACCGGTATCCCGGTGCAACCTAACAAGGCCATTGTGGGGGCAAACGCCTTTGCTCATGAGGCCGGCATTCATCAGGATGGTGTGCTGAAGCATACGACAACCTACGAGATCATAGAGCCAGCCACGGTCGGACTGGAAAAGAATCGTCTGGTTATGGGCAAGCATTCCGGGAGACATGCCATCAGAGACCGTTTGATGAAGCTCGGTTATGACCTGTCTGAAAAGGATATTGAGAATCTCTTCATAAGATTTAAGGAGCTTGCGGACAAGAAAAAGGAAATCGTAGACGAAGACCTGGAGGTTCTCGTTGCTGAAGAGATCTTGAGGGTCCCTGACATCTATAAGCTCAAGTATCTCAACGTGATCAGCGGAACGGCAACGGTGCCCACAGCTACGGTGCAGCTGGAAGTGGACGGCGAGGAAAAACAGAAGGCTGGGTTTGGTGTGGGCCCTATTGATTCCACGTACAATACGATTGCTAAGATGACGGGCACGCACTGTAAGTTGCTCAACTTCTCAATCGATTCACTCACCGGAGGCACTGATGCCCAGGGCGGTGTAACGGTTCGACTGGAGGAAAATGGAATTCAGACCCTTGGCAAAGGAAATGATCCTGACATTATCGTTGCCAGTGCCAAGGCGTTCATCAATGGATTGAACAGGTTGGAGCATCTGAAGCGAAACTCGACATCCCACAAAAAACCGGTGAGTGAAGCTCCCTAACAAGAGTGTACTCATTGTTTGCATTAAGTATAACCGGGAAGGCGTGGGATGGTCTCATGAGATCTTTTTTCTGTGACTGGCGGGAGGGCGCTGTTCTTTTCATGGCGTATCAATGGGGGAAGCCGCAGCCCCGAGCTAGTCGAGGGGAATGCGGAGGGGGCAAAACTCCCCTGTTGATACGCCGTAGAAAAGACAAGGCCGGGAGCCTTGGAGCAGAACAAAAGATCTCATGTCCATCCCCATATATTACAGACTATCTGCTGCACTAGGTAGTGGCTGTACGAACATGCAAGCAGATAGCTTTTGCAAATTATTTAGCGTACCAAGGTTTCTGTCGTAACGCACGCTTGATCATAAGGAGGACTGAATACATGGCGATGACCATTACCGAGAAGATACTCGCCCGCCATGCCTCCCTGGAGCACGTCTCCCCGGGAGACCTGATAGAGGTCACGGTCGACATGGCTATGGCCAATGATATCACCGCCCCTCTGGCCATAAGGGTTTTTGAGGAAACAGGAGTTCCTGCTGTATTTGACCCCAGCAGAATCGCATTGATACCAGACCACTTCGTCCCCAATAAGGATATCGAATCGGCAGAGCAGGCCAAGATGATGCGGGAATTTGCCGGCGATCACGGAATCGAGCACTATTATGAGGCAGGGCGAATCGGGCATGGCATCGAACATGTGATACTGCCCGATATGGGCCTGGTAGTACCGGGAGATCTGGTTATCGGGGCAGATAGCCATACGTGCACCTATGGTGCCTTGGGGGCCTTCTCTACCGGTGTCGGGAGCACCGATCTTGGGGTAATACTGGCTACCGGCAAGACATGGCTCAAGGTGCCGCCCACGATCAGAATCGAATACAACGGTGGCCTCCGTCCATGGGTAGGGGGTAAGGACCTCATACTCTTTACCTTGGGCACATTGGGTGTTGATGGCGCCAACTACAAGGCCATGGAGTTCTCCGGTCCCTTAATCAAGGAGCTCTCCATGACAAATCGGTTTACTATGACCAACATGGCTGTTGAGGCCGGAGCAAAAAATGGCATCATAGAGCCAGATGAGGTTACCTTGGCATTCGTGGATGAAAGATCCCACAGAAAGCCGGTTGTCTGCACCAGCGATCCTGGTGCAGACTACGAAAAGGTAATCACCGTAGCCGTGGATACCATCGAACCCCAAATAGCATTTCCACACTCTCCCGCCAATATCCGACCCTTATCACAGGTCGGCCACATTACGCTGGATCAGGTCTTCATAGGATCATGCACTAATGGGCGATTGGAAGACCTTCAGCAAGCAGCCGATGTGCTCAAAGGAAGAACCGTGGCCAAGCAAATCAGGCTCATCGTCATACCCGG
>CP070752.1:555964-566499 GCA_020348625.1 Deltaproteobacteria bacterium
CCTACTCTACAATATCACTAATAACACCTGCACCAACCGTCTTTCCCCCTTCACGGATAGCAAAGCGGAGCTCCTTCTCCATGGCTATGGGGGTAATCAAGTTTACCTCCAGACCAACGTTATCGCCGGGCATCACCATCTCCACGCCCTCAGGGAGGGTAACTACACCGGTCACGTCCGTTGTCCGGAAGTAGAATTGCGGTCGATAGCCATTGAAGAAGGGTGTATGCCTTCCCCCCTCCTCTTTGGTGAGGATATAGGCCTCGGCCTTGAATCTCGTATGGGGGGTTATGGATCCGGGCTTTGCTACCACCTGTCCTCGCTCTACTTCTTCTCGTTTGATCCCTCTGAGCAAGACCCCGATATTGTCCCCGGCTCTCCCTTCATCCAGGACTTTCCTGAACATCTCGACACCGGTGCACACGGTCTTTTCCGTCTCCTTGATGCCGACGATCTCTATCTCATCGCCCACCTTTACGATACCTCGTTCTACCCTGCCGGTTACCACGGTACCGCGACCTGAGATGCTGAATACATCCTCTATGGGCATCAGGAAGGGCTTTTCCGTATCCCTCACTGGCTCCGGCACGAACTCATCAACGGCGTCCAGTAACTCGAGAACCGGGGAGCAGACGGCACACTCCCGCTTGCCGCAGCCGCACTCCAGTGCCTTGAGGGCTGAGCCGTGTATGATCGGGGTATCGTCACCGGGGAACTCGTACTTGGTCAACAGCTCCCGCAGCTCCAAGTCCACTAACTCGATCAATTCCTTGTCATCAACCATATCGGTCTTATTCAAAAACACCACGATGCTCGGAACCCCGACCTGCCGTGCCAGAAGGATATGTTCCCTGGTCTGGGGCATGGGACCATCATCTGCGCCAACGACCAGGATGGCGCCATCCATCTGTGCCGCACCGGTGATCATATTCTTGATATAGTCCGCATGACCAGGGCAGTCTACATGGGCATAGTGCCTCTTGTCGGTCTCATACTCTACATGGGCCGTGGCAATGGTGATTCCCCGCTCTTTTTCCTCCGGTGCCTTGTCGATCTCGTCAAAGGAGATGTAATCTGCCTTACCAACCTTTGACAGACAGAGGGTAATTGCCGCGGTAAGGGTTGTCTTGCCATGGTCGATATGACCGATGGTGCCCACGTTGACATGCGGCTTTGTCCTCAGAAACTTTTCTTTGGCCATGGTAGTTACCTCCTTAAGATAAATCCTCCTGTTTCCATACTAGGTACTGTATCAAATCTATATCTGCTTTTCTTGCATCATTACCAACGATAATGGGCGAAGGCCTTGTTTGCCTCGGCCATTCTATGTGTATCCTCCTTTTTCTTAAAGGCGCCACCCCTTCCGTTCGCAGCATCAATCAGTTCACCAGCCAGTTTTGCCGCCATCCGCTGCTCACCTCTTTGTTTCGCAAAGGTTAGGATCCAGCGTATGCTGAGGGTATTCCTCCTGAAAGCCCTAACCTCTGTTGGGACTTGATAGGTAGACCCTCCAACCCTTCTCGATCTCACTTCAACGACCGGTTTTACGTTTTCAATCGCCTTCTGAAAAAGAACAAGGGGGTCTTCTTTGGTCTTCTGATGCATGATATCAAAGGCGTCGTAGAGAATAGATTGAGCTAAATTCCTCTTACCGCTATTCATGATTCGATTGATAAATCGCGAGACTAATTCACTCTTATATTTTGGGTCGGGCAGGATCTCTCTCCTTGTGACCTCAGCTTTTCTGGGCATTTCAGCGCCTCCAAAACCCCTTTTTAAAACTATATTCCCTTAGGCCTCTTGGCCCCATATTTCGAGCGACCCCTCCGGCGATCTTCTACACCCGCGCTATCTAAGGTACCTCGAATTATGTGATACCTAATTCCCGGCAAATCCTTGACTCTGCCCCCTCGTATTAGGACAACCGAGTGTTCCTGAAGATTATGCCCGATGCCAGGTATATAGGATGTGACCTCTATGCCATTGGTCAACCGTACTCGCGCGACCTTTCTCAAAGCCGAGTTCGGTTTCTTGGGTGTCGAGGTATACACCCTAATGCAGACGCCTCTTCGTTGGGGGCACCCTTTTAATGCAGGCGTCTTGATCTTCTTCTTTACCTTCTGCCGCCCCTTCTTAACGAGTTGATTGATCGTTGGCATGCGTTTCTCTTCCCAAAAAATGATGTTGCGCCTTATATATGTAACTGTCTCGATTTTGGCAAGCTATTTCCACGTATGTGGAAAATTATTGTTTCGATTCGATATCGAACCCCCGGTACCTGCCCAAACCAGTACCGGCCGGTATCAGCCTGCCCATGATTACGTTCTCCTTGAGACCTCTCAGATAGTCAACGCGACTCTCGACAGCTGCGTCAGCCAGGACTTTCGTGGTTTCCTGGAAAGAGGCCGCTGATATAAAACTCTCCGTATTGATCGAGGCCTTGGTAACCCCCAACAGAAGCGGTTCGCCAACTGCCGGCTTACCACCTTGTGCAATGACTTCCTGATTCTTCTCCTCAAAGCGCCAGCGCTCTACCTCTTCCCCAAGGATAAAATCCGAATCGCCAACATCCTTTACTGCTACCCTTCTCAACATCTGCCTTACAATAACTTCTATATGCTTATCGTTTATCTTAACACCTTGGAGGCGATACACCTTTTGGACCTCATCAACAAGATATTTTGACAACTCCTTGGCACCTTTGATTCTCAGGATATCATGAGGATTGGCAGAGCCCTCCATAAGGGCTTCACCTGCCCTCACATAATCGCCGTCAAAAACACTTACATGCTTACCCCTCGGTATGATATATTCGGCAGGCTTACCCACTTCAGGCGTAATGATCACCCTTCTCTTGCCCGATACATACTTACCAAAGGATACGCTTCCGTCGATCTCGCTCAAGAGCGTGTGGTCCTTCGGCTTTCTCACCTCAAAGAGCTCTGCAACCCGCGGCAAACCTCCAGTAATATCCTTTGTCTTCGTGGTTTCCCGTGGGATCTTGGCCAGTACGTTGCCGGCATGAACCTCGTCCCCTTCTGACACCATGATAATAGCACCCGTTGGGAGAAAATACCGGGCTGCGGCCCCCGCCCCCGATTCACCGGTAAGCTGGATTGTCTTGCCGCCCGTATCTTTAATGGAAATTCGCGGCCTCACGTTGGGGTCACCGGACGCCACAATAACCTTTGTTGACTTACCAGTCACAGGGTCTAGCCTCTCCTGCATGGTCTTGCCTTCGACGATATCACCGAACTTTAACCTGCCGGAAACCTCCGTCAGAATAGCAATGGAGAAAGGATCCCACTCTACCAGTAGATCACCAGCATTGATCTGTTTCCCGTCACCAACCTTGATGATAGCCCCGTACACTACGGGATAGCGCTCCAGCTCTCTTCCACTTGCATCGACAACTCCGATATCACCGTTTCGATTCATTACCACGTGGTCACCCTTGGCATCTATGACCGTTTTCAGGTCGAAGTACGTAACCGTTCCCGCATTCCTGGACTGAATGGTAGATTGCTCCACCTTTCTCGTCACGGTACCGCCAATATGAAATGTTCTCATCGTAAGCTGTGTGCCGGGCTCTCCAATGGACTGAGCGGCAACGATGCCGACCGGCTCACCGATGTCCACCTCCCTGCCGTGGGCCAAGTCACGACCATAGCACTTCTGGCATATCCCCCGCTTTGTTCTACAGGTCAATACAGACCTAATCTTCACCTTCTCGATCCATGAACCCTCAATCCGTTCCATTGCCGCCTCATCTACCGGTTCATTCTGCTTGAGGAGCAGCTCTCCGGTTATGGGGTCATGAATATCTTCTGCTGCAGTCCTGCCCAGAATTCTCTCTGAGACGTTCTGAATGACTTCCCCGCCCTCGGTTAACGACTCAACCCAGATCCCGTCGGTAGTACCGCAATCTTCCTCAGTTACACAGGCATCCTGAGCAACGTCTATCAGTCTCCTGGTCAGGTAGCCCGAATTAGCTGTCTTAAGCGCTGTATCGGCCAATCCCTTTCTGGCCCCATGGGTAGAGATAAAATACTGCAAAACGGTTAGGCCCTCGCGGAAATTGGCAGTAATCGGTGTTTCAATGATCTCGCCCGAGGGTTTTGCCATGAGCCCTCTCATTCCGGCCAGCTGCCTCATTTGATCCTTGCTGCCCCGTGCTCCGGAATCGGACATCATGTATATCGGGTTAAAGCTCTCCGACGTGTTTACCTCCGAGTCAACTCCCACCACTTCCTCTGAAGCCATCTCTTCCATCATTTCAGAGGAAACCGACTCCGTGGCCTTTGTCCATATGTCAACTACCTTGTTGTACTTTTCACCGTCCGTGATCAGTCCGTCACTGTACTGTTTTTCGATCTTTCCAACCTCACGCTCCGCCTCCTCAATGATCTCTTGTTTCCTTTTCGGGGTAACCATATCCTTCTTGGAAATCGAGATGCCGGACATAGTGGCATACTTGTACCCCATATCTTTGAGCCGATCAGCCAGGATAACAGTCGCCTTGGTACCGAGGGTACGATAGCAATCACCGATCATGTCCCGAAGTCCCTTCTTGGTTAGTACCTTATTCACCATGTCGAAGGGCATCCCTTGGGGAAAAACCTCATAGAGAAGCACCCTACCGGTAGTAGTTCTCACGATCTGGCCATTAATCCGAACTCCTATGCTGGCGTGCAGGTCTAACTCGCCAGCGTCGTAAGCCATCCTCACCTCTTCAACATTCGCAAAGGTCTTGTCTCCACCTTTACAAAATGGCCTCTCCTTGGTCATATAATAGATGCCCAATACGATATCTTGGGTGGGGACGATAATGGGGTCACCATTAGCCGGTGAGAGAATGTTATTCGACGAGAGCATGAGCACCCGAGCTTCGATCTGGGCCTCAATGGAAAGCGGAACATGCACCGCCATCTGGTCACCATCGAAATCGGCATTAAATGCTGTACAAACCAAAGGATGCAATTGAATCGCCTTTCCTTCAATCAGGACGGGTTCAAATGCCTGTATGCCGAGTCGGTGAAGGGTCGGCGCTCGATTCAGCAAGACACAGTGCTCCTTGACAACCTCGTCCAAACAGTCCCATACCTCAGGCGTCTCCTTTTCCACGAGTTTCTTCGCCTTTTTCAGGGTGGCGGCCAAGCCTTTTTCCTCCAGCTTGTTGTAGATGAAGGGTTTGAAGAGTTCCAGGGCCATCACTTTAGGGAGTCCGCACTGGTGGAGCCTCAAGTCAGGACCCACCACAATCACCGATCGTCCGGAATAATCCACCCTCTTTCCGAGCAGATTCTGCCTGAATCTTCCTTGCTTCCCCTTGAGCATATCACTCAATGATTTCAAGGGCCGCTTGTTGGCGCCCGTAATGGTCTTACCCCTTCTGCCGTTGTCAAAAAGCACGTCTACCGCCTCTTGGAGCATCCTCTTCTCATTCCTGATAATAATGTCGGGAGCACTTAATTCCAGGAGGCGTTTCAGCCTATTATTCCTGTTTATCACCCTGCGATACAAATCGTTGAGATCTGAGGTTGCAAACCTTCCTCCATCGAGGGGTACCAGGGGCCTGAGGTCCGGCGGCAAAATAGGGATGACATCCAGTATCATCCAGTCGGGCCTATTCTTAGAGAGGCGAAAGGCATCGACGATGCGGACGCGCTTTGAAAGCTTCTTGCGTTTAGCGTCTGATTTCGTGCTCATCATCTCAATCTTCAAGGTAGCAGAGAGTTCATCCAAATCGATTTCTTGCAGCATCTTTTGAATGGCTTCTGCACCCATACCGGCCTCAAAGCGTTCTCCATAGTCCTCTCGCGCTTTCCAATACTGTTCCTCAGTCAACAGGGTGCCCTTCATCATGGGCGTGTCTTTAGGATCGGTGACAACGAAACTCTCGAAGTAGAGTATTTTCTCAAGGGTCTTCAGCGTCATGTCGAGGAGCAAACCGATCTTCGAGGGGATGCATTTCAAGAACCAGATGTGTGCCACCGGTGCGGCCAACTCAATATGACCCATCCTCTGTCTTCGCACCTTAGAATGCGTGACCTCAACCCCACACTTTTCGCACACAACACCCCTGTGTTTCATCCTCTTATATTTTCCACAGAGGCACTCATAGTCCCTGATGGGACCAAAGATCTTCGCGCAGAACAACCCATCTCGTTCCGGCTTAAAAGTTCGATAATTAATGGTTTCAGGTTTCTTGACCTCACCGTAAGACCACTCTCTGATCTTTTCCGGCGAAGCAATAGAGATTTGCACTGAATTAAAACTTAAAGGATCCTTTGGTTTCGTAAAAAATCCATACAAGTCTTCCAAGGCTCTCTCCTGTTTTAGCTTATTCTGTCGTTATCCAAGAGATTCTGGGGCTCTCCGTCCTCGTTAAGCTCTAATTCCAGACCGAGACTCTGCAGCTCTTTTACCAAAACGTTAAACGACTCTGGCAAGCCCGCTTCCAAGAGATTATGTCCCTTCACGATCTTTTCATACATTCGCGTTCGACCGGCTACGTCATCTGATTTAGCTGTCAGAAACTCCTGCAATGAATACGCGGCCCCATAAGATTCCATTGCCCAGACCTCCATCTCTCCTAATCGCTGGCCACCGAACTGGGCCTTACCGCCAAGTGGCTGTTGGGTAACAAGCGAGTAGGGACCGATAGAACGGGCATGGATCTTGTCATCCACCAAATGGTGAAGCTTCATCATATACATGATACCAACAGTAACCGGTTGGTCGAAAGACTCACCTGTTCTGCCATCATACAACGTGGTCTGGCCGCTTACGGGTAAACCCGCCTTCTTCAGACATTCTTCGATTTCCTCCTCTCGCGCCCCATCAAAGACAGGTGTTGCCATGTGAATCCCATCTTGCATAAGGGAAACGCTTTGCCGAAGCTCCTCATCCGAAATACCATCAAATAACTGACCGTACTGGTCTGCAAAGACCTCTCGTAACCGAGCTTTCAGGGGTTTTGTGTCTTTTGCGCTGTCCAACAGTTCACCGATCTGGCGCCCGAGTTCGTAAGACCCCCAACCAAGATGGGCCTCGAGTATTTGGCCAACGTTCATTCGAGAGGGAACGCCGAGAGGATTCAACACAATATCTACCGGTGTACCATCAGGAAAATAGGGCATATCCTCTACCGGCAGAACGAGGGAAATTACGCCTTTATTTCCATGACGGCCAGCCATCTTGTCGCCAACTGAGAGCTTCCGCTTAACTGCAACGAATACTTTCACCATCTTTATCACTCCGGGCGAGAGTTCATCTCCCATATCCAGTCTTTTTATCTTCTGCTGGAAACGCTCATTGAGCGCCTCGACTTGCTGGGTGTACTGGGAGACCAAGGTCTCCATCTTTTCGATGACTTCCATCTCGGCCTCAATATTCGCTCCATGCCAATATTCAAGGGGTATCGTTTCCAAAAATTCCTGATCAATGATTTGGCCTTTCTTAGCCAAGACTTCGCCCGTATCTCGATTCTTGATTCCTGATTTGAGGCGTTTTCCCTCCAGAAGGGCCGCTAATTTCACTCCAGCATTTCTCCTGATAACGGACAGCTCATCTTCTTTATCCTTCTCCAATTGATTGATTTCAGCGGCCTGAATACTCCTTGATCTTTCGTCCTCTTCCACGCCCTTACGCGAAAAGACCTGGGCATCGATAACAATGCCCTCAACCCCAGGGGGCACTCTGAGGGACGTATCCTTCACATCACCCGCCTTTTCACCGAAGATTGCCCTCAGGAGCTTTTCCTCTGGCGAGAGTTGCGTCTCACCTTTTGGAGTGATCTTACCGACGAGGATATCGCCGGCCCCTACCTCGGCGCCCAATTTCACGATCCCGCTTTCATCAAGTATGGCAAGGGCCTCCTCTCCCACATTGGGTATGTCACGAGTTATCTCTTCCTGGCCAAGCTTAGTATCTCTGGCCATCACGCTGAATTCCTCTATATGAATAGAGGTAAAGACATCGTCCCGTACTAGTCGTTCACTTACAAGGATGGCGTCCTCAAAATTATAACCGCCCCAGGAAAGAAATGCTACGATGACGTTTCTCCCTAAAGCAAGTTCGCCCCGTTCCATAGCAGGGCCATCAGCGATGATCTGACCCCTTTTCACTCGATCACCCTCACTTACAATGGGGCTTTGATTGTAACAGGTGCTCTGGTTGGAGCGCATGAATTTCAGCAACTTGTATATTTCAACACCTTCCTCTTCTCTCTCTGCTCGAATAACGATGCGAGAGGCATCAACACTCTCCACGACTCCATCATCTCTGGCAACCACGGCAACGCCGGAGTGTATTACTACCGTTTGTTCGATACCCGTTCCAATGAGGGGAGAGCGAGCTTGCAAGAGCGGTACGGCCTGTCTCTGCATGTTGGAACCCATGAGGGCGCGGTTTGCGTCATCGTGCTCCAAAAAAGGGATCAGAGATGCAGCGATGCTTACCAACTGATTTGGAGAAACATCCATATATCTGACCTCGCTAGCAGGTACGAGGCATGCCTCCCCGCCCTTTCTTGCTGCAACCACATCCCTTACGAAGTGTCCATCAGCGCTCAGCATCGCATTGGCCTGCGCAATGGGATACTCTCGTTCATCCATTGCCGTTAAGTATTCTATCTCGTCTGTTACGATGCCATCATTCACCCTTCGATAGGGCGTTTCTATAAATCCAAAATCGTTTATGCGAGAATACGTGCTCAGGGAAACGATCAAACCGATATTCGGTCCTTCCGGCGTCTCAATAGGACATATCCGTCCATAGTGGCTCGGGTGCACATCTCTGACCTCAAACCCGGCCCTCTCCCTGGTCAATCCTCCCGGACCAAGGGCGCTCAGTCGCCTCTTGTGGGTTATCTCCGACAAAGGATTGGTTTGATCCATGAATTGAGACAGTTGGCTTGAGCCGAAGAATTCGTTGATCACAGCGGAGACCGGTTTTGAATTGATCAGATCACGAGGCATGAGCGTTTCAACATCCTGCAGGCTCATGCGTTCTTTTATGGCCCGTTGCATCCTGATCAGCCCTACCCGATATCCCTCTTCCAATAACTCCCCTACCGATCTAACCCTCCGGTTTCCAAGATGGTCTATATCGTCGACAGTGCCCTCTCTTGCGCTCAGCCGCACCACCTCTTTGACTGTCTCCATTATGTCCTCTTTCCTCAAGGTACACATATCGAGAGGAACGTCCTGATCGAGCCGATAATTCATCTTCAAACGACCAACAGGGGAGAGATCGTACGTCGAAGGATTGAAAAACAGCCCCCGGAAATAGGCCTGGGCCATCTCTTGAGTAGGAGGGCTCGTCGGCCTCAATTTACGGTATATATCGAGAACTGCATCATCAGTGGTCGTAACCTTGTCAAGCTGCATGGTCTCCCTGATCGTTGGGCTCGCGTCCGTGCCCTCGAGGACCAACAAGTCTATCTCGCCAATACCCAGATTCGGCAGGGAATCCACGACCTCTTGTGTCAGGGCCTGATTGGTTTTTACTAAGATCTCCCCGGTCTGAGGATCAACAATGTCATGGGCGGCAACCTTACCGACGACATAGTCCGAATTCACCGGTATCTCCTGTATTCCCCTGTCGGTCAGTTTCTTGTGTAGTTTCTTACTGAACTTCTCGCCTTTGCTGGCCAGTATTTTTCCGGTTTTTGGGTCACGTATATCTTCAACGATTCTCTTGTTTGAAACGCTATCTGCCTCCAACACACACCTAAAAGAGTCCGTGTCTACGAGTATCTTCTCTGTTCCATAGAAATGGCTCAAGATCTCTTCTTCTGAATAACCGAATGCCTTAAGAAGAATGGTAGCCGGAAACTTTCTCCTCCGGTCAATTCTGACGTAGAGGATGTCCTTGGCATCAAATTCGAAGTCAATCCAAGAACCTCGCAAGGGGATGATTCTCGCGGAATAAAGCGGTTTACCACTCGGATGTGTCTTGCCCATATCGTTATCAAAAAAGGCACCCGGTGAACGGTGAAGTTGACTGACGACCACCCGCTCCACACCGTTAATAATGAAGGTCCCTCGCTCAGTCATCATGGGCAAGGTACCGAAATAGATCTCCTGTTCCTTGATATCCCTGATGGTCCGAGTACCTGAAACCTCATCGAAATCAAAGACCAGCAGCTGAACTACTATCTTTACGGGCGCTTCATAATTCATTCCCTTTTTGATGCATTCTTCCTCATCGTACTTCACTTCTTCAAAGAAATACTTTACGAATTCCAGCGCGCACGTTTGATTCAAATCCTGGATAGGGAAGACGCTCTTGAATGCTCCCTCCAGCCCGATGTCCTTCCTCTCTTCCGGCAGAACATTCTTCTGCAAGAACCGTTCGTACGAATGCCTCTGGACATCTATGAGGTCAGGTATGTCAAGGATAGTCTTTATTCTGCCGAAATTCTTTCTTCGGTAATACCGAGCATTATCACTTTTGTTCACGCTTATGATCTCCTTGTAGATCTTAGTAAAGGCCACCAATTCGGAGGTAGACCAACCATTGATTGCGAA
>CP070752.1:566599-569710 GCA_020348625.1 Deltaproteobacteria bacterium
CCGAGGCTCACGGGCTGGTTTTTTCAGAGACTTGTTTACAGGGGAGTCTTGACCCCTCCGCATTCTCCACCATCGGCGGAGCTGCTGTTTCCCCCATACCCAAGTCGCGAAAAGAACGGCGCCCTCCCGCCAGTCTCTCAAGAAACGGTTTCATGGTCTTCGCCTATTTCAGTTGAGAATGTTTTGCGGAGTTAAAGCAATAATCAATATACAATATATTGCAGAATTATTGCTTAAAAATACACTATGTAGTATTTTTTCTTTACACGAATCGTAATATCTGCTAATAGGTACATGTACCAAAAGAAGCTAGGCGAAATGGAGACGGTAGCGGATGAGAATTAAGAGCATTTCTATGCGCGGCTTCAAGTCCTTTATGGACAAAGCAACCTTCCACATCCATCCGGGGATCAGTGCGTTTGTGGGCCCCAATGGGTGCGGCAAGAGCAATGTAGTGGATGCCATTCGATGGGTCATGGGTGAACAGAGCCCAAAGCAGCTCCGGGGTCGCCAGATGGAGGACATGATCTTTTCGGGAAACGGCTCGTTGAAGCCCGTGGGCATGGCCGAGGTTACCCTGACCCTTGAAGATACAGAGGAACTCAACGGTGCCAGCGAGATATCGGTCACCAGAAAGTTGTACCGGTCCAATGAGAGCGACTACCTTATCAATAACTCCCCGTGCAGATTAAGGGATATCCAAGATCTTTTCATGGGCACGGGATTGGGGAACAGATCCTACTCCATTATCGCCCAAGGGGAGATCGGTTCAATAATTGAGCAAAAACCCGAGGAAACAAGGCGTCTCTTGGAGGAGGCTGCGGGCATTACCAAATACAAGGCGCGGAGGGAAGAAGCTTTAAGAAAGGTATCCCTAACACAGGAAAACCTGAGCAGGGTGCAGGATCTTCTCGAAGAGATCAAACGGGGAATGAATTCCCTCAAGAGGCAGGCACAAAAGGCCAGAAGGTTTAAAGAGGCAAGCTCTGAGATCCACCGCCTAGAACTTGTTGTGAATGCATATACGTATGCCGATTTGGCAGCGGAGAAGGATAAAAGGAAAAAGGTAATCGACGATCTGACAGAAAAGGTGCACCTCCTAGAGACCCGTTTGGCTGAATCCGAGGAGGGCATTGAGACCACGAATATAGAACTGATTGAGGAAGAAAAGCATCTCTCCGGCTTGAAGGAGGCGCTTTTTTCGCTCAGGGAGGAAGGCAGAAAGAACGAAGACGCCCTGAACCACTTGTCTGAAGAGCAGGAAAGGTTGAGAACCGTCGAATTAAAGCTGGGACAGGAAAAGGAAGAGATCGGCCAGAAGCTTCGGGAATTTCACTCTGAGATCGAGGACATCAACTCCAGGGTGGCGGAATTACAGGAATCGATTCAGGAAATCTCAGGCCTCAGTGCTGAACATGATTCTGTTTTCAGGCACAACCGGCTCGCACTTGAGGGTCTGAAACAGGAGCTGAAGACGGGAGAAATCCATTTGATTGAGCTGGCCAGCGAAGAGGCGAGGCTCACTGGCGAGATACGAAATCTTACTGAAGCGGTTAATCAGTCGGGGGTCAGAAAGGATGCCCTTGAAGGCGAATCAAGGGAGATCGCCAAAAAGATTGATGCCTTATCAGGCGCGCTGAATACGAAAAAGGAAAACAGAGATGAGATTGCCGCCAACCTAGGATCCGTTGAAAACGACCTACAGGGGGCCCACGCAAGACGAGACGAGCTGGAGGAGCGGAAGAGGTTAAACGAATCCGAACGATTAGCGGCTGATTCGGAACTGAGCCTGTCTCGTTCTCAGTTAGGAACCATTGAAGGCCTCATCCAAGGCTATGAGGGATATAAATCAGGTGTCCGGGCCATTATGAATTCCGCCGAACTGAAGACCAGCGGGCAAGAGAAGATCCTCGGCGTTGTAGCGGACTTCATTCAGGTTGACCCGGAATTTGAGACTGCCGTTGAAGCAGTGTTGGCGGAGCGGCTGCAATACGTAATCGTTTCCAGGCAGGAGGACGGCAAGGAAGCAGTCGAATACCTGAGATCAAAAGAGGGGGGCCGGAGCTATTTCCTCCCCCTTAAGGATTTTCTGACTGAGAACCCTTTGGGCACGTTTGACGTAAGTCTCAACGGTTATAGACTTCTCAGCGAGCATGTTACTGCGCCGGAACGATTGAGCCCGGTCATAGAATCCTTCCTCGGTAATGCGGCAATGGTGGAGAACCTCTCCGAGGCGCTTTCTGTCTGGAAAAAAGACAAGGGGCAACAGACCCTAGTGACCCCCGAAGGAGATTTGATAGATAAGAGAGGTGTCATTCTTGGCGGGAGACTGGGGAAGGAATCCACAGGGCTTCTGGCCCGGAGGCGAAAACAGAAGGAATTGCAGGGCAGGGTGAGGGAAACCGAAAGATCGATTGCAGCCTTGACCAAGGGCATTGAGGAGCTGGACCTGCAGCTGCAACGTGAAGCAGACCTTATTGAGCGATTGGAGGGTGAAAGGCATTCCTGTTTGCAGGATATTGAAGGCATTGATAAGGACCTGTTTCTGATTGAAAAGGAATCGGAACAGCTCACGAAGCAGTCTGAGTATCTCTTGCAAGAGCTGGAATCGCTCCGTGCGGACAAAGACGAAAAAGCATCTCAGATAAGCGATCTCACCGACAGACTCTCCCGGTGTCAAAGGGAAAAAGAGGCTATTCAGCAGACGGTGGCGGATAAAGGCTCTGAGGTCGAAGCGTTGGAACAGGCCCTTGACGATTCAAAAGAAAGCCTCTCGGAGCTCGCAGTCAGGTATAATCAGCATAAGGAGGAGGAGAAGGGTCTTCTGCGGGAGAGAGAGCGCATTGACCAGTTTACCGAGGAAATGGAGGTACGGGTTAGAAAGATAGAGCAGGAGATAGCAGCAACAAAAGAAGGCCTTAAGAACTGTTTATCAAAGGAAGAGGAGATCAGGGATATCCTTGCCGCTACGGGTCAGAAACAAAGGGAACTAGAAAAGGAAAGCGATGAGGTTGAACAGCAGTGTGATATACTGAAGACAAGGCTCCGCGAAGATGAGAAGGGGGCTGCCCTGGCTCGGGATGAAATGGGCACGGTAAGGGATGAGATTAA
>CP070752.1:569810-573216 GCA_020348625.1 Deltaproteobacteria bacterium
CGGAGTCTCGATCCAGTACATACTCACCTCGATCCGGCCATGCCCATTTTCTCAAGGCCATATCTATTGGCCTCACGGGATGTGGTCACAGAGCTGGGATTTAAGTAACCCAAAAGGAGACTCCCAGGGCTTCCACGGTGTCAACCCCACCTCTGTGACCACTGCAAGACCCGGTGGAATTCTTTTTGAGATATCGCCTCTCGAAAACAGCCATGACCTCCTTTGGTATATGAACCCTTCCTGCTCCAATGTGGCTACATACATCGTACACCAAAGGGAAGAGTGGCTACAAACCTCGCATACTAGCACTTCGGCTTTCCTTTAAAGGCAACGGAGGGGGCCGTTCAAAAGAAACTGTTTTGAACCTTTCTCCCCTGTTCCCATCGATCCTTCTCAACTCCGCTGTCATGCATAACTACCTCAGTGCTTCCGCGCCCGTCATCTTCTATTATTGGCAAAGAGGTCCATTTCTCAAGAGGATATCCTCATAATATATTGACTTTTCGAGTGGGCTCTTTTAAAACTCACCTTAGTTTTTGTGCCTAAGAAGAGAGATTCAGGTACGGTAAGGCCATATGAAAATCATTATCATCGGCGCCGGGGAGGTTGGTTTCAATATTGCCCAGAGGCTCTCTGAAGAAAACCATGATGTTGTTGTAATCGACAAGGGTCAGAATAGAATCAACCAACTCCAAACCGTCATCGATGTCCAGGCCATTGTAGGCTCAGGTACGAGTCCCTCCATACTGCAGGAGGCGGGGATCAAGGAAAGCGACATAATCGTTGCAGCCACCGATAGCGACGAGGCCAACCTCATCGCCTGTTTCTATGCTCAACACCTCACCGACTATATCACCAAGATAGCCCGCGTACGGAATCCCGACTACATGCAACAGAGCGATGTTTTCAAGACCGACGCTCTTAACATCGACCTTCTAATCAATCCCCAATCGGAAATGGTCGGCTCCATGCTCAAACTCATGGAGGTGCCGGAGGCATCGGAGGTTCTGGATTTCGTCAACGGTAAGGTGAAACTCATAGGAGTAACCGTAAAGGAAGACTCTCCATTAGTCGGGCGGAAACTTGCCTCCTTTCAAGACGTTGAGGAGGTGCTCCTCGTCGGGGTTATCATAAGAGGAGAAGAGGTCATCATACCCAGTGGAAAAGATGTTATCCAGCCAAATGACCTCTTATACTGCGTGACCCGTAAGGAGGAGATCTCAACGATCTTTCGGCTTCTAAACGTCAGGGAAGCGGGTTTGGGCAGGATTGTCATTGTCGGCGGTGGCACTACCGGTCTGGCCCTGGCAACGTCGCTGGATAAAACCAACATTAACACCAAGATAATCGAAAAAGATAGCCAGAGATGTTTGGAGCTGGCCGAAAAGCTCGAAAAGGTGGTTGTTTTGAACGGAGATGGCACAGACAGGGATTTCCTGCTGGAGGAAAACATAGCCGACGTGGATCTCATGGTGGTCATCACCGCGGACGAAGAAACGAATGTCCTTATCTCTCTGTTGGGCAAGGCCCTTGGTGCAAAGAAAACGGTTACCCGAATCGGAAAACTCAGCTATATCCCCCTTGTCTCGGCCATCGGGATCGATACAGTGGTAAGCCCGCGGCTGTCTGCAATTAGGGCAATCCTTCAATATATCAGGAAGGGCAAGGTTGTCTGTGTAGCACCCCTCAAGGGAGAGACCGCAGAGGTCATAGAGTTCGAGGCACTCGAAACTTCCGACATTGTGAACACCCCGCTTTCAGAGGTAAAATTTCCGAAAGAGGCCATTATCGGTGCAATTGTGCGCGATGAGGAGATCATTATCCCCAGGGGACACAATATGATCAAGCCTCATGATCACCTTATCATCTTTGCCCTCAAGGGGGCGATACCAAAACTCGAGAAACTCTTTACCGTTAAATTGGAATACTTTTAATGCGCTTTCGGCAGATTCTGCGGCTCATCGGAATCCTCAACGTATTCCTCGGGGTTTTCATGCTCGCGCCGCTTGTGGTCTCCCTCATCTATTCCGACGGGAGTTTCTTTCCAATACTCTACTCTTTTGTGATCACCTCAGGCGGTGGCCTTCTCCTCTTTCTCGTTACCAGGAAAGCCGATTACACCGCCCTAAGCCAGCGGGAGGGCATGGCCGTTGTCACCTTTGGGTGGCTCAGCGCGGGTTTCTTCGGCGCTCTCCCGTTTCTCTTCTCTGGTTCTATTGGAACCATGACCGACGCCTTCTTTGAATCCTTATCCGGTTTCACCACCACGGGGGCCTCCATCTTGAACAGCATCGAATCCCTCCCCCAAGGGGTGCTGTTCTGGAGGGGTCTGACTCAGTGGCTGGGAGGCATGGGTATCATTGTATTTTCCATTGCCATCCTTCCCTTTCTGGGTGTGGGCGGAATGCAGCTGTACAAGGCAGAGATCCCCAGTCCGGTTGTGGACAAACTGCAACCCCGGATCTCGGAAACAGCAAAAACCCTCTGGAAGGTCTACCTCCTCATTACGCTCATTGAGATAGGGCTCCTCTTTATCGGTGGCATGTCTCTCTTCGATTCCATCTGTCATACATTCTGCACCATGCCCACCGGGGGATTCAGCACTCACGGCGCAAGTATCGCCTATTTCGACAGCGCCTATTTCGAGGCCGTTATCACGGTCTTCATGTTGCTGGCCGGGGTAAATTTCGCCCTGCACTTTAAGTTCCTGAAGGGCGATTTTCGAATATTCGGCAGGGATCCCGAGTGCCGCATGTTCCTGTTTCTCTTGGCCGCTTTGGTTCTTGTGGTTACCGCTAATACCTACGGGGCGGTCTATCAGTCTATAGCAGGTGCCCTTAGACGCGCCGCCTTTCAGGTAACCTCTATTATCACAACAACAGGTTTCGTAACCGCCGACTATGAAACGTGGCCGGCTCTATCGCAGATCATCCTTTTCCTGAGCATGTTTATTGGGGCCATGGCAGGCTCAACCGGCGGGGCTATAAAGATCATGAGGATCGTCCTGCTCGCCAAATACGGATTTCGGGAGATCTTCAGGCTTGTACATCCTCATGCTGTGAAGTCCATCAGGCTTGGCAGAAAGCCAGTTCCGGAAGAGGTATTAAACAGCATTGGCGGTTTCTTTATTCTTTACATAGGCCTTTACGTGGTAGCCGTGCTGTTCATGTCTTTTTTCGGTCTGGATGTCATAACATCACTTGGTTCGGTAGCGGCAACCATAGGCAATGTAGGTCCGGGCTTCGGCTTGGTCGGACCGGTGAAAAATTACTTTTCGGTTCCCGATGTGGGTAAGTGGGTTCTAGCCTTCTGCATGCTTTTGGGCCGCCTTGAAATCTACACCGTCATCATTATGCTCGCCCCCGCTTACTGGCGCAAGTAAAGCATGAGCCTCATAACTATTTCC
>CP070752.1:573316-576561 GCA_020348625.1 Deltaproteobacteria bacterium
AAAAGGAATGTGGTTCTCAGAAAACACCCAGGGAGACTTCTCGATGGACTGCAGACCATTATCTCCCTGGCCTATCCCTATCCCGCAACCAAGCCATCCACACCAGATGGATACGCTGCCTCACGATATACCGCGCCCCAACAGGAGGATTATCATCTGCGACTCAGGAGGCTGACGAATCAGCTTTGCGCATTGATTGCGGAGGCGTTTCCTGGCAGCCGATCACGTGTGTGTGTGGATTCAGCGCCGATCATGGAGAGGAGCTTCGCTGTAACAAGCGGCATCGGTTTTGTGGGCAAAAACACCATGCTGATTGTTCCGGGCCATGGCTCATACTGCTTTCTGACCGAGATATTGACCACGGCCCCTTTTCAGATTCCTCCTGTTATGGAAATGGAAAGCAGGTGCGGCACATGCACCAAGTGCGTAGAGGCGTGTCCCACCGGTGCCCTCAAGGCCCCGTTTCATATTGATGTTTCCCGGTGCCTGTCTTATCTCACCATTGAAGCGAAGCATGATATCGACAAGAAGGTAGCTGAGCAAATGGGAAATACCTTTTTTGGTTGTGATGTGTGTCAGGAGGTGTGCCCGTTCAATAAGGCCGAGGATCCCACCATTGCGCTCCCTTCAACCGACCGTATTATTCAAATGAGCGAGGGTGCTTTCAAGGGAACCTTTGGGAAAACCGCATTTGAACGGGCAGGACTGAACAAGCTGAAGGAGAACATAAGGGCACTGCTCAATCAGTAGAATCTCACTGTTTCGGACAATGGTGCGCGGCTGGAGCAGGCACGGTTAACCTTGGCGTCAGGGTCGGGATATCCGACAGCTATGCCAATAACCACTTCTTTTTCCTCGGAGATATTGAGCGCTTCCCGGATTTCATCCTCAAAGGCGTTTATGAGCCCTATCGGACAGGTTCCGAGCCCCATATCATGGGCTGCCAGCACCATATAGCCTAGTGCTATGCCTACATCAACCAGTCTGGACTTTGAAAAGGCCGTATCAATGGTTGCAATAATTGCCACGGGGGCACCATAGAAATTACAGGACCCCTCGTTGATGAAATCCTGAAACGAGGTCTCTTCTTCTAGAAGAGGGGCAATTGAATCCATCAGTTTTCGTTGACGGTCCATGAAACGCTCCGCCAGTCGTTTTACCGCGCCGGGCCCGCAGGATATGTTCCGTTCGCGCATGGTCTTTACCAGAGCCCTGCTTAGTCGGTGGCGTTCTTCCCCCATTACGACCATGAACTCCCAGGGCTGGATGTTAATTGCCGAAGGGCACCGAGTGGAAAGGGAAAGCAGTTTTTCAATTGTTTCCCGAGGGACGGGCTTATCCGAGAAGGCCCTCGTACTGTGACGCTCGGTGATGATCTTTTCAAGCTCCATACGGTGATCTCCCGATAAAGGATGTCAGCAAAATAGATAAAGGCCCTGCGCATTGTCAAGGATATAATCCTTGCTCGAATCTGGAGTTTCCCGAGTTTACAGTAAACACCGTTGTCCCTGAGCGACATTAAATTCCTGTTTCCGATATGCTTGACAGCCCCAAAGCCTTGTATATATAGTTGTGCCGAATCTCAACGAGGGGAAGACGATGATCAGGGCAAAACTGTGGTTAACCTGCGCCGCCATGCACGATCCTGTAACACCGTATATCGTTAAACCATCTGTGCTGGGTTGGAAGGCGAAAAAAAGAGACGTGGAGCTGACCATCGAGCGGGGATTCAGCGGAGAAGAGCTCCTTCTCAGGATGAAAGGATGGGTTACCACAAATGTCAAACAGGTGGCCGAAGTCGTCAAATCCCACGGCTTTCTCAAGGTGTTGGACGAACAGGACCTCGTGGTAGAGGTAGAATCACAAGAGGACTACGACGCACTGGCCAATGCTCTACAAGAAAAATTCGGCGATCAGGTTTTCCTGGAGAAGCTATAGGTTCTCCTCCCTTTCTCCCGTTACCTCCTCATCACTTTCTTCGGGCTCCGTTGGCTTCCTGTGGATGATGAGCTTATCCCCTGGATGGATTACTGCCTTGAGATCCAGCCTGTTCCAGATGATGAGGGCGGCCAGCGGAACATTGAACCGATCCGCAATCAAGGAGAGATTATCTCCCTTTTTCACGATATAAACCGCCTCCTTTCTCGACGCCATCCACTGCTCCAAGAGCTCGTGATACCTGAAGTGAAAGTCCTGGGCCGATCCCTTTGGAATTGAGATAGCATGACTACCCTCTGCCAGATAGTGCCCGCGAATCTCCGGATTCAAATCCTTGATCGCCTTGAAATGGGTTTGAGCTGCCTTGGCGATGATCCGAATGGGAGTATCTTGAGTGCAGGTCAGGTTAATCCGGTCGAATTCCAAGGGCGGATAACGATCGGCCTCTGAGAGGTGAAAGCCATACCGTTCGGGGTTTGAGACAATTAGCTTCACTGAGAGAATCCGAAAGATAAACCGCTGCGTCTCTAAAGGGAGATAGAGGTGATAATAGTCATTCGTTGCCTGCTCGAGGATTTCCGCCATAAGGCCCTGTTCACCCATGTTGTAGGCGGCAGCCGCAAGGGTCCAGGACCCAAATTCCTCGTAAAGATACTTCAGGTAGCGAATAGCCGCTGTTGTGGAGGCCAACACGTTTCGCCTTTCATCGATATATCGATTGATAGTAAGGCCGTATCTTTGCCCCGTGTCTCTCATGAACTGCCAGAACCCTATTGCCCCCCGCTTTGAGCTTACATGAGGTCTGAGGGCGCTTTCGGCAATGGCAATGTATTTGAGGTCATCGGGTAGTTTGCCTTGTTCGAGCATATCCTCGATGAGAGGCATATAGCGGGGAATCCTTTTGAGCCACAGAATCACCTGTGGCCGGTCCCAGAGGCTGAGAAGCAGTTCCTTTTCCAGCCGCTCCTTCACCTCCTGCATCTCAATCGGCGTTCTTTCCCCGCAGAATTCCAGATTGGTGGGAAGTTCGAGCGAAGATATGAGGTATGGGGAGCGGGTTTCCCTTAGGTCCTTGCAGTATGCAGGTGTTGAAAGCAGTAGCACCACACCAAAAAAGCAAGCAAACATTATGTTGAGCACATTACCCTCCTGGCTTCATGAAACCTTATCCCTAGTAGATTATTATAGGAGGATACCATCATAATAGCCCAAAGTAAAAAGGAGATCTTGCTGCAAAGACCTGCCATTGCCCATATCAATCGGTGACAGGCATCTGGGCGCTGAAATAGATTGACAGAAGGAGTGAT
>CP070752.1:576661-582457 GCA_020348625.1 Deltaproteobacteria bacterium
CCCCGTGAAAACTGTAAAGGCGCCTCGAAACCAGCACCTTCTTGGGCCCTACGGCTAAGAGGAGATTCGGAGATTATGGTGAGTTAGGATTCCAGAGAGTCACTAAGGCACTAAGCTCTTTCATCAGGTTGACCTCCAAGATATGGGGGTCGGTTTCATCAATGGAAAAGTGTAACATTCTTGCCAGAACCAATACGCGGCTATCTAACAGTTCTGTTTTAGCTTAGGATCGGTAGTGGTGGGTTTTTAAGCCTCTCAATTCCTTTCATTGATGGCAGAATGCTACAATCTTTTCTTAGAAGCCAAGAGACAAATTGAAGCGCTTTTTCATTGGAGTGCGTTTCAGAAATCTGTGCAATATATCCTCCTGCTATTCAAGTAGTTTCGTGACCTTCCCCGATAGTTCTTCCATCTTGAAGGGTTTCTGAATGAAGCCGTCACAGCCACGGTTCAATATCTCTGTTGCATGGCCGTTTATGCTATATCCACTTGAAAGGAGCACTTTGACATTGGGGCTCAGCTCTTTCATCTTGTCGTAGGTCTCGCCTCCCCCCATAGCTGGCATAATCATATCAAGGATAACAAGGTCGATCTCACCTTTATGTGCTTCATAGATATCAATCGCCTCCCTTCCCCCTTTGGCCCCAAGCACCGTAAAACCTAATTTCTTAAGCATCTTTAAGCCCACCTCCAAGACCATTTCCTCATCGTCGACGAGGAGCACCGTCCCATTCCCTTTATTGAGGTGTTTGATGCTCTTGAGATCCTCTTCTGCCCTCCTTTCTGTTGCGGGGAAGTAAAGATAGAACGTACTCCCCCGGCCCTTCTCAGAGTCCACGTCGATATACCCTCCGTGTGCCTTGACGATACCGTAGACGGAGGCCAACCCGAGACCCGTACCCCTTCCCATGCCCTTTGTGGTAAAGAAGGGATCAAAGACCCGCTGCATAGTCTCTTTGTCCATCCCGATGCCAGTATCCCTTACCCTCAGCAAGACATAGGCTCCCGGCCTCGGTCTGTAGGGCTTACCCTTCATGTCTCTGTCAGTAACATTCATGGTCTTCAGGAACAGATCTCCACCTCCCGGCATCGCATCTGCGGCATTGACATAGAGATTTAGCAGCACCTGCTCTGCCTGCCCCTGGTCCGCTCTTATTCCCAACAGATCACCAGCAAGCTCCTGGTGTACTGTTATGTCCTTTCTGGTAGTGGCAAAGGTTTCAGCGGTGTTTTTTACCACCTGGTTGAGGCTGATGGGCCTGACCTCATAGCTGCCCTCACGCGCGTATCCGAGGAGCTGTCTTGTAAGCTTGGCTCCGCTCTCAACGAGCTTCTCGATATTTTTTAGGTTCTCATAGCTTGGGTGGTCGGCATCGGTACCTAGCAGCATCAGGGATGCATTTCCCATGATAGCCGTGAGAAGGTTATTGAAATTGTGGGCAATGCCCCCGGCTAGGGTACCTAACGCTTCCATCTTCTGGGCCAGCCGCAGCTGGGCCTCGAGGTGTCGCCGTTCGGTCAGGTCCCGAACGATCGCGAACACGGCAGGGCTTCCCTGATAGGTGATGAGCCCGACATCGATCTCGACGTCCACCCTGCTGCCATCCTTGTGCCTGACTGCTGCCTCATAGGTCGATGGGGCCTCCTCTCCTGCCATTCGCCGGCTGTGGGTTTCCAGGACACTGGGGAGCTCATCGGGGTGGATATAATCGCTGAATTGAGTGTCGGTGAGCTCATCGACACTGTGACCTATCATTTCCGCCAGGTAGTGATTCACGTATTTGAGAACGTCATTCTGGACAATGGCAATCCCTTCACGTGCCCGCTCAACGAGGTTGCGGTATTTCTCCTCGCTCTCTCTAAGGGCCTTCTCGGTGTGTACGCGTTCGGTGATGTCTCTGCCCGATCCCCGAACGCCAATAGGCCTTTTTTCTTCAAAAACCAAGGAGTTTCGATACTCAACGATCCGTTCGCTGCCATCCTTGGTAACAACCCTCATTAATCCCTCATCGCTCCCCTTTTCTCGCACTCTCATTAAGTACTCATCGAATTGATGCCTATAGCGTTGGGGTATCAGATCCCGAATGTTTAACTGAGCCAGGTCCTTGTCACTGTAACCAAACCCCCTCTTCCAGGCCAGATTAGTCTCAACTAAATTCCCTTCTAGATCATGGAAATACAGAAAGTCAGAGACGTTCTCAAAGATGTCACGGTACTTTTCTTCGCTCTTCTGTAACGCCTCCTCCACCCGCTTGCGCTCAATGGATTCTTTTTCTAGCTCCACAGTGCTTTGTTCCAGTTCTTCATAGCTTGGCTTCTCAGGCATAAGAAAACGCCTTTCTATTAGTTTTGATATCTTTTTTCAGGGTGTGCGCAGAACTGCTTGGGTAACAGCCTTCGAATACGACAACCTGCTCCGTGCACCTTGTGTTAACTCTCTTGTGGGTTCGAATCATTTGACAATTACTTCCCTATTGACACACCGTATCCCCCTTAAGGTGCAGCAGAAATTATGCCAAAACACGGTTAGTCATAAGTACATGTAATTCAATATGAATATGGCTTCTCTGTACAAGTACTATTTAATTCCCACTCCGACAGCGTGTCAGATTCTTGACTGGTGGACACCTCATGAGGATATGCGCTCATTGTGTCAGGAGGATTGGAAGAGTCTGACCGATAAACGGGAGAGTCTAGAATGGATCTGATAATTTACGGATATGCGGGTGGGATGGCATGACTCGTGGTCTTGATGAATTTGATCTCGCTACACTATGTTGGAGGGTTTGCCTAGCAGCGAAGTCTTTCAGTATTCTTACCACAATCCTCATCCGGCTATCTGGGAGTTCGGTTATAGCTTGCGATCAGTAGTGGTAGATTTTTGAGCGTCCAGAAATTGTACAAGTATATCAGCTATACGCCTATTCTGGGGTGAAAGACTGAGACACAAAATATGGGCATTCTGAGAAAGGAGAGCGAGCGGTTGGGAACGGTCGAAGTCACTAGAATCTAAGCCGAAAAAAGGCCTTGATCTTCCTTGTGCGCTGGATTCTATTCTTGTACCTCGAATCGTCTGGTGAAGGTTACGCCGATTCCCTGGGAGTCGATCCTGACAACCTGGCCAGTAATCTGTATATATTTCTGGCGGTTTGGATAGGGAATTCTGAGTCGAATCTTCTGTCCAAATGAGAACGTGTTGATCTCGTTGGTTTGGAGTAACAGTCCGCCGACGCTAATATTTTGAAGCGCGCCCCTCTGGAGGCCCTCTGGAGTCACGTAATCTACAGAGATGATGTAGCGTTTCCTGGGGTGCGCACGTTTTTCTGCAATGTGCCCTTCCTCTAGCTTTTCTAACAGGTCTCGTTGTTCGCCATCGGACATAACGGTGATTAATTCAATCAGTCGAGCGGCAACACTTGATCGATTCGATTGTGTATCGCTACTGCTCATAGCATAGCTCCTTCATGCGCAACAAAAGCGCGTTAGGTAAATCTTTGTGGATGAGACTTCGATTAACCACCAAGAAATCCACAACCTTTCCTGCCATAAGTGAAACTGGGTTGGATTTCAAAAGATGAGAGATGTTATATTTCAATATTCTGTGGTTGCCCCTGCCGGATGGAAATTGCACACTTCTGGCCATAGCTGGCAGCTGGCTATCTCGCAGTTCAGTTTTAGCTTGCGATCGTTAGTGATAATTTTTGAGCTTCTAGAAACTGCAGTAGTATGGCAGAATCCCTTACTCTCGGGTGTTAAGCCAAGACCACAATATTTAGACCTTAGACAGGTGAGCCAGAATCATTTCTGATCATGGCTTTGTAATACGATTTATGACTTTATGACTTCCAAACTACTTTTTTTTGGGTGTGAGCTCAAGACTGTGCTCATGGCGTCGCTCACCGCGTATTTCGATGGTGGTCTGTGTCTTCTTATAGCCCGTGACCTCGACTTTCACTTCCCAGACGCCATCACGAAGATCAGCGAGTTCGTAGAATCCCGAGGCACTGGTCTCTGTGTGCCGTTTGCCCTTCCCACCACCGGTGACGGCGGCAGTTGTGAAGTATTTCAGGTTCACGCTGTCGCCAACCTTCACGTAATTCAATGACTCCGAGTCCTCGGTTACGAACACGCATATACCCTTTGAGGGCATATTACGTCCCGATCCGAGGCCAGTATCCAACGATATCTTCATCGTTTCCCAGTAGAATAAGCTGATCACCCAACTGGTACCGACTGCCCACACCTATTGCTGCGTGTATACCTGTCATCAAACGGCAAAGTCCGGCAATGGATTCGGTAAGGCGGAGAAGCATATCTTTGTCTCTCTCAACATCTCGTGCCCTGGAGTGAACCATGACTGTAAAGCGGGGTCGGTTGCTTCCCCTCTTTTGCTTGACAACCCGAAGCTGAACAGCTCGGTGCTCCAAGGCATTTCTGATACCCTTTTTGCCAGGTAACGGTGATCTCCGGCGGACCGCATTGAACCATTCGGTATGGTTAGAAACGGCTTCACTGAGAATAGTGAAGTCGCAAAGCGGCTTACGGGATTCGAGCTGAGACAGATTCGCGATCCAGTCCCTGAATCTCTGTGGAACTGACTGCCAGTGTTCAAAGAGCAGTGGTCTGCAGGCCATGACAAGTAAATCCGGTGTCCGACGAACATACGAGAATGCCAGATCGAGATACAGAGGCGCCATTTCATAGGCCCGATGATCAGCCGTGAGTGTCAATGGATCCAGATTACCAGGAAAGTTACCCGAGAGCCGCGTAATTCGATGCAGTTCACGAAGGGTTATTGCCAGGTTTTGAAGGGTGGCCAAGAATGCGAGGGAGTCATGGAGAATGCCCGGATGTGATTGTCCCGATCTACCCTTCTCTTCCAAGGTCTTGCGAAGGAACTTGAACAGACGCAGGAGCGGAAGCCAGAGAATCTTTGCCCCTTGCGAGTTGATGGCCCAGCCGTGCTGAGGAAACAGTTTCGCTTGTTTTGGATCAGAAAAGTCGAATAAAAGATGCGCCATGCGGCCTCTTTTATCAGGGCAATTAATGAATCTTTTAAATAATGCAAGAATCATGCAGGAATATACATCAGAAATATTGATTGAATTTCAAATACTTAGCGAAGAGCATGCGAAGGTCTGTAAAGAAATACCATCTTTATAAGAAACTCAGTTCCCTTTTAGTAGTAAACTTTTACATACTTGTAGGTGGGCTCGGAAGGAGAGACAAAAGGAGTGCTAGAGGCAGTCAGTGATTGAGACAGATGCTTAACTTTGCTTCATAACATAAACTACCATATCTTGTGTCTTATGCGATTAGTCAAAAGTTGGTGACTTCTTGCCAGAGCCTTTATCTGAGCATCGCCTGATTTCACTAAAGATTACCGAATCAAATCTACAATATCAAGGAGGTATCGACTTCTTAGAGACCTCGTTTTTGGGGCCTCTCTTTCTACTCTCTGGCTTGGAATATCATGAGGATAGCAACAATAAGGGGGCGTCTTGATAAGATGCGCTCATGGCAAAGCATCTGATATCTGAGATGGCAGATTAGGATATAGCGCAGCAAGAAATTTGGCGAGGAATGATGAGCATGGCGTGGTGTCAAGGCAAGAAAGCTAAGATGATATCAGTCCCGCTCTTCTACCGCATTGCTAGAATTATATTGAAAAATTCCCTTTTCTCCTCTATTCTTTCGCTGGCGAAAACGCTAAGGTTCTCTTCCAATTTGGGCTACTCATGTTCAGTACGAATTGAGTAACGTTTCCCACATATCTCATTACGAAGCTGATCGAGC
>CP070752.1:582557-586744 GCA_020348625.1 Deltaproteobacteria bacterium
AGAGAGGTCGAGCGGGCCCGGATCGAGTCGCCCCTGGCAGAGGTGGTGGCAATGAAATCCCTTGGCGAGCTCTCTGACTTCATACACAGTCATTATGGTAAGCTTCCCGAGACCATGGGACTTGAACTGGATGTCCTTCCGGTTCGGGATTACCTGAGGTTTCAGGATCTATTTCCGGGCACTAAGGTCCTGGACGGCTCCTCTGTCATTCGAGAAGCCCGGAAGATCAAATCCCCGTATGAAATCGGCCTCATGAGGGTAGCGGGAAACATAGGTGAAAAGGTGTATTTGAGGGCACGCGAAATCCTGAAGGATGGTATGACTGAGATCGAATTTGGCGGTTTACTGGAGGCTGCAGCCAAGAAATATGGTCACGAAGGACTGCTCAGGGTCCGCTCCCTCAACTACGAGGCCTACACCTGGCATGTGCTGAGCGGCCCCACCGGTGGCATTGTAAGCCAGTCGGATTCTCCCATGGGCGGGCTGGGGCTCTCGCCGGCCTTTCCGGTGGGGGCGAGCCGCCGGCCCATGAGAAGGGAGGAGCCCATACTGGTTGATTTTGGTACCTGCTACCATGGTTACCAGGCAGACGAGACTCGCATGTTCTCTATCGGACGAATGAAAAAGAAATTCACCGATGCCTACAAGGCGTGCCGGGACATACACGACACCGTACTGGAGCAGACGAGGCCGGGTGCCGACTGTGAGGATATATTTCACAGAACGGTCATATTGGCGAAAAAGCTTGGCTACAAGGACACCTACCTTGGCCCGCCCGGACTTCAGGCCCGTTTCGTCGGCCATGGTATTGGGCTGGAACTCAACGAAGTTCCGTTTTTGGCCCAGGGACATTCCTACCCCCTTGAAGAAGGTATGACCTTCGCGGTAGAGCCGAAGATCGTATTCCATGGCGAAGGGGCTGTGGGCCTTGAGAATACCGTAGCGGTCACCAGGGATGGTTATGAGATTCTCACGCCGTTAGCCTTGGACATTTTTCAGGTATGAGCTTTTTTGCAGATTCCCTGGAGTATCTTAAGGTCTTTCTCAGGGGCGTGCAATTTTCAGAAATGAAGAATAAGGTGAAAGAGGTAGCGCAAGATCTGGGCGTATCAAAGGGTGACCTGGCCCTTTCTCAGGAATTCCTCAAAATCTTCTGATGAATAGTCAAAACCGAGATCGGGGAGGGGAGGGGGTTCATATCGGGGCCCGGCTTTATCTAATGGATACTTCTTTGCTTTTCCTGTTTCTTTGTATACTGGTACCGGGCAGGATGTCGAGGTAAAACCGATTCTCTTCCCTTCCGAATCATAAACGACATTATCCAAAAACCAGCCCAGGTGTAGACCGTTGTAACCATAAACATGGTAGTCATAAAGATAGGCGACCGCATGACCATCCCAGAGATAGATGGCCTTAGTCGGGGGATCGGAGATATATGCTACCGGTTCTCCATTGGCGTTATAGAGGGTTTTTTCCATATCGAGTAATAATGGCCGGCAAAAACTAGCCCAGTAATGCCTCGTCCTTCAGTTCAGCCCCGAACCTTCTTACAACCTCCTCCACGGTGAGCGCCTTCTTTTCTTCTCCTTGAACATCGTACTGCACTCTTCCCTCGTGAAGCATTATCATGCGATTCCCATAGCGAATGGCTTGTAGCATGTTGTGTGTGACCATAACGGTTGTAAGGTTATTCTCCTCGACGATTTTTTGTGTGAGATCCATGACCACCTGGGCCGTCTTGGGATCCAGGGCTGCAGTATGCTCATCTAAGAGGAGTAGCTTCGGAAGGGATAAGGTTACCATGACCAGGGTAAGGGATTGGCGTTGTCCTCCGGAGAGTAGACTGACTGAATCCTTCAGCCGATGTTCCAAACCAAGGCCCAACATCTCGAGTATCTCCCGGTAGTAGTTCCGACGTGCCTTGCTGACCCCCCAGCGGAGGGTCCTGGGCTGGCCGCGGAGGTCTGCCATAGCGAGATTTTCCTCGATAGTCATGGAAGCTGCCGTTCCCATGAGGGGATTTTGGAAGACCCTGCCGAGGTATCTTGCCCGCCTGTGTTCGGCGAGATTGGTAACGCGGGAATCATCTATGTAAATATCGCCCTCATCTGGCGCAAAAGTGCCGGCGGAGAGGTTGAGAACAGTCGTCTTTCCGGCGCCATTGCTGCCGATAACCGTAACAAATTCCCCCTTGCGAACATGGAGGTCGATTCCGGCTACGGCCACCTTTTCATCTATAGTGCCCTTGTTGAAGATCTTGGTTATGCCTTCCAACCGTATCATGGTTCTCCTGAGAACTCTAAATTCCCCTCAGGTGCAGTTTACCTTCCTTGCCCTTTTTTATGGCCGGAATACCAAGTGCCAGCACCACCATTACCCCTGTGGCCATCTTCAAGTCCGTTGGGGCCAGCCCCAGCCTGAGGCCAAGGGAGATAATGAACTTGTAAATGATGGATCCTATTAGTGCTGCGAGCGTCAGCCGTTGCACCGTCTTCTTTCCGACGAGGGCCTCTCCAATTATTATGGAAGCCAGGCCCGCCACGATCATCCCAATCCCCATACCCACATCGGAGAAGCCTTGATCCTGGGCAACAAGTGCGCCGGACAGGGCCACAAAGGCGTTTGAGATCCCTAATCCCAAGACCGTCATCTTATCGGTGTTAACGCCGAGAGTACGGATCATTTGCTCATTATCCCCGGTAGCCCGCATGGCAAAACCCATCTGGGTATGGAGAAACATATCCGTCAGGAGTTTTATGCATAATGCCACCAAAAGAAAGAAAGCAATAATAGGAATGAAACGGTTGACATCAAGGTTCTCCAGGGGGGTCAAAAGGGTATTCACGGTGAGCAACTGTATATTCGACCGCCCCATTATCCGTAGATTGACCGAATACAGGATAGTCATCATCAGTATTCCGGCCAGCAGGCTGTTGATCTTTAGTTTTGTATTGAGAAGACCTGTGCAACAACCGGCCAAAAACCCGCAGATAATCGCCATTAAAATGCCATATAATGGCGGTACCCCCTCCATGATGAGGCGGGCAACCACCGATGCACCCAAAGGAAAACTACCGTCAACCGTGAGATCGGGGAAGGCCAGGATGCGAAACGTGATGACTATTCCAATGGCCACAAGCCCATACGCCAGGCCCTGTTCCAGCGATATCGGAATAGTCCTCAATAAACTACTAATTTCCATTCACCCGCCATTTATCAAGAGGGGAGGAAAATCCTCCCCTCTGCGCCTAAACTCCTAGGCTACTTACCCTTTATAACAGTCCCTTGCTCATCCCACAATTTGTCCGCAGCCTTCTTGACCAGGGTGGTGCGGAGTTTTGCCCCTTGCGCCTTGGCATGTTTGAAGCTGATCCACAGGCTGTACTCGGATGCAAGTCCCGCAGGGATGTCACCGGGGTTTTCGCCCTTCAGTATTCTCGCGGCCTTTTTCCCGGCCGTATATCCTACCAAGAAGTAATCGGGCCCATAAGCCGCAATGGCTCCTCTCGGCACGCTGTCTCTATCACCGGTAAATAGAGGGATATTGTTCGCATTGCAGACCTTGACAACGGACTCAAAAGCGGAAACAACCGTATTATCAGAGGTGATGTGGATGGCATCCACCCGACCTACCAGGCTCTGGGCGGCCTGCATCACCTCGGCGCTAGTGGAAATGTTGGCCTCAATAACCTTTCCGCCCATCCCTTCTATGGCCTCTTTCATTTCCTTAACGTGAAAGGTGACATTTACATCACCGGCATTATAGATGGTGCCCCATCTCTTTACATTGGGTAATAGATCCTGGTACATCTCGCACTGGAGGGTGATGGGCCACCTGTCACTCACACCGGTGACATGGGTACCGGTCTTGCCCATTTTGGGTGCAATACCCGTTGCCACAGGGTCGGTGACCGAGGAAAATACAATGGGTATGGTCTTGCTCACCTTTACCTGAGCCTGGGCATTGGGGGTGCTTATGGCATGAACCAGATCAACTCTGTCATCTTCGAATTTCCGGGCAATTATTGCGCAGTTAGCCTGATCACCCTGGGCATTCTGCCGATCAATGATGATGTTCTTGCCCTCGATGAAACCTTCCTCTGCAAGGGCGGCGGCGAACCCCTTAGAGTCGCTATCAAGGGCCGGATGAGCGACAATTTGGTGTTCACCAATACGGATCATCTTGG
>CP070752.1:586844-606270 GCA_020348625.1 Deltaproteobacteria bacterium
CCGGCGTTATTTACCAGGCAATCGATCCGGCCGAAATTTGCAATGGCTTTCTGAACCATTTCTTCAATGCAGTGGGTCTTGGCTACATCCGTCTTAAGGGGAAAGGCCTTATGGCCCGTCTTCTCGATTTCCTTTGCCGTTTGCTCAACTCCCTCTACGTTGAGATCCGCCACCGCAACATCGGCTCCCGCGTGGGCAAGTCCCAGTGAGATCCACTTTCCCAGGCCCTGAGCTGCTCCTGTAACTAATGAGACCTTTCCCTCCAGAGTCATCTTCGGGTAGTCAATTTTTTCCATCATTTTACTCCTCTGCAAGGCAGTTTTTTCGTTTTCCACCACCAGATCAGCGACGAAATCAGGTAAGATCACCCCAGTCCTTGAAATTGCAGCCGACTTCATTGTAAATCATGGACGGCAAATTTCTTGTCCCTTCTCGTTTCGCCATCCTGGCAGAATGCTCCCCAAATTTGTTCGCAGTGTTAAGCAATATGTACCGTTATTTCGAAGTCGTATTATTGGTCTGATATTCTTGGCTTCCAGATCTCAGTATCCTTTTCAAAGCTTTGCCTGAGGGATTTCGTGGGATTGAGGAGATAAAGGCTACTTGTGTTGGCTTCTTATAGCTCGCCAGATGTTTCTTACAAAAATCAATAATCCCTTTTTCAGTTACTATTTCACCTTCCCTTAGAACTAAAAAAGCCTTCACTGTTTCCCCCCAGGTCGAATCGGGAATACCAACCACGGCTACATCGGCAATTGCCGGGTGTCGCAAGATAACCTCTTCAATCTCCCTTGGATAGATGTTCTCCCCACCGCTTACAATCATATCTTTCTTTCTGTCCACAATATAGAAGTAGCCTTCTTCGTCTACCGTGGCCAGATCTCCCGTATACAACCATCCGCCCTTTATTGCCTCTTCGGTTGCTTCCGGGTTTTTGTAGTAGCCCTGCATTACATTGGGGCCCTTGCAAACCACTTCCCCCACCTGGTTTGGAGGTAAAGGCATGCCCCCTTCGTCAACTACCCTGGCATGGAGAAAGGGTGCGGGAAGTCCTACTGAACCATGTTTTCTGAAAGAGTCTTCACCTTTTAGGGTAGTAATGGTTGGGGAAGCCTCCGTACACCCATAGAGATCGTAGACACCATGGGCCTTGGGAAAGACTTCAACAAGGCGCATCTTTATTTCCTGGGGTAATATGGCTGCCCCTGCCGTACATTTGGTTATGGACCGGGTGTCAAACTGTTCCAGTCTTGGATGCTGGAGCAAAGAATTGAACATAGCTGGCGAGCCGGAGATGACATTCGCTCTCTCCTTTTCAATATAGCTTAAGACCATCTCCGGGTCGAATTTCCTGATCATGATGCTTGTTCCGCCCAGAGCGACTTGAACGGTAAAATGGTTGTTCAAGGCTGCTGTGTGATAGAGAGGCCCTATAATGAGGGAGATCTCCCCGGCGCGATGCTCCCTTGTCAAGATGGTATTCATTAGATTCCAGAATATGTTGCCATGGGTAATCACCGCCCCTTTTGGTTTCCCGGTCGTGCCCGAGGTATACATGATTTGGCAGGGATCGTTTTCCCCTATTTCAACTTCCGGCTCTTCAGGTTCCCCCGAACGGAGAAATGTTTCATAGTCATGGGAGACCCCCCGTACTCCTGCATCCACCCCAACAAAATGTTCTACAGACTGCAGCCTTTGAGAGACACCGGCAATAGTATCCTGGAGCTCTTTGGCAAAAAAGAAGATGCTGCACCCTGAATCGTTGATAATATATTCGATTTCCTCGTCAACAAAGCGAAAGTTAACCGGCGTCGCGATAGCCCCTAATTTGAGGGTAGCAAAGTACACTTCCGCGAAGTGATGGGTATTGAAAAACATGAGGGCCACCCGATCCCCCTTTCGGAGACCGTATCGACTCATTGCAAATGCCAGTCGATTAACCCGCTCATTGAAGGATTTGTATGAAAAACTCTTCTTATTGGAGATTACGGCTGTTCTATCTGGATAATTGTTTGCGCTATTTACCAAGAGATAGGCAACGTTCATCTCTGCATCCAACACGAAGACCTAAGGTTATTAAGGGTGGATAGAGACTCTAGAATTCCAAAATGGTGATGGCCCGACCGACTTCCCTTTGTTGGTCAATTCTATGATTATGCTCTGCATATACAGGATGTCTTTGCTTTTGGCCTCTATTGAGACAATCATAGTTTTATTAGGTATTGAGCGTTAATTAAAGAAAGACCAATGAAAGAGAGATGTATAGAAAGCTCTCTGTCGCAGATGCTGTATCACCTCTTTGTTGTTTCTATGATTTGTCTCAGAAGGTTCTCTTTTGACGTAATTATTCTCGGGAACAACCTAGTGGAGCTTTAGCCCACCAACCTGTTTTCTGTGGTCTTCATCAGTTAGCCGGGGAGTGATGTCTCACCAGAGGCAGTGCAGTAAGCCGAGTGTCTAAGGCCGGCCTGAAGGTCACTTTTCTCGGAAGCCACTTCACCTCTCTTTGGTGCAAAAGGAGAATATCAAGATTCTCAAGTACAGTCAAGTTAACGTTTTATCAGTTTCAGAAGAAAGCTCATGGGATAGGGTTAGGTATGATTTTCGGTTTGGGCGTCTTTGATACCTTGCATGATCAGTCAACACGTTTGTCTTCTGTTCTCATGATGAGGTAGTTTTGTGCTGAAGTTAACTGCACGACAATGTTGGATGCAATACAGTGGGGTTACTGGAAAATGGGCGCAGTAGGTAAGAATAGAATCGGCTTGTTCGAGGTTATGAAGCATAAAGATGGCAAGAGACTACTTATTTCCATGCTGGCCAAAGGGAAAAGTCCGCGTCGATGCACAAAAGCGGGTCTAATTACAGGGAAAAAAATGAACTGCCATATCAAGGGCATAGAAGGTCTTTATAGTTGGCACCTCTGATCGGGGAACAAAAAGCTCATTCCTGGAAAACATAGAATAATCAGAACCTTTGATGCAGGAAAAGGGTGAATCTATTCCTCGGCATAGCGCTTGATGCCCTCTACATAGAGGTCATTTCCCTTGGTATCGTTGACTACCGTGACGGGGAATTCCTCGGTGATGATACACTTCTCCAGGTAGCCGCATCCACCTCCTCCGTATTCGTTGGGGATGTTGATCCCGATAAAGCCCAGTTCGGCGGCTTTGGTAACCAGATCTCGCGGGTATTTCTCCTGCCGGTCGCACTCTTGGGCAATATTGGGGAATTCGCCCTCCGCGAATCTGCGGGCAGCTTTCTTAATATCCCGCTGCTCCTTACTCAAATCAAAGTCCATGATCTTTGTTTCTCGTTTTTAGGTGCGGATGATAACATCCTTAGTGAAGGCATAGAGGCCTACCGCAATGACGGCCCCGACAAAACACAAGAAAAAGGCCATACGATAGGCCATACCCGGAGCGAGAGAAGCAAGGTACCCGCTCTCCAAGATCCTCCCAAAGCCATGGATAAATATACCCGCTCCCATCATGGTAAAGAAATTGATGCCTGTCATGGCGGTGCCGGACATATGGGATGGAAACAGTTCTTTGATGTGGGCATACATGATCTGGCCGAAGGCGCTACCAAATCCGATAGCGAAAAAGATGAGACTCAGCCATATGGCACTGTCGTGCCGGTAAAGGGGCAACGCCAAGAGTCCTAGTGCCATGGTTCCTAGGCCCACAATGAGGGTTGTTTTTCGAGTTCGCAGTAACCTGTCGGAGAGGAAACCACTAAATGGTGAACCAGCTACATATCCAATGTTTAACACCAGGAGGATATTTCCTGTAGCCATGGGTGATATGCACAGTATGGTCATCAGGAAAGGCCCGGCCCATAAAGCCTGAACTGCTGTGGTGGTACCGTATCGCAAAAACGTGGCCCCTGAAATGAGCCAGTAGTTGGGGCTGGTGAAGATCGACTTCATTGAATCGAACGAAGACGTGCCACCTCTTTTTCTCTTTTCTAATTCAGGAGCGGCCCTGACATGATCGGGTCTGTCCCGGACGACAAGAAAGAAGCACACTGCCAGGATGGCTGTAATGACCCCCATAACGGAAAAGCTGGCCCGCCAACCAATTGCGTCCACCATTAAAACTAACGGCGAAGTTGCCCACATGTTTCCCAAGGTGCCAACCGCAAGCAAGAGGCCTGAAACCGTGGCAAAGTAATTCGGGCGAAACCATTCCGTAAAAAGCTTCAGGGGGCCCATCAAATTGGATGCCATACCGATTCCAAGCAGGACTCTTCCGGCTATCAGTCCATTGATGCCGGTGCTTCCGGCAAAAACCATGGACCCCGCACTCCCGATAAGGGAAAAGACCGGCATTACTATTCTTGCTCCGAATTTGTCGAGTAGAAGGCCAATGGGAATCTGGATAAGGGCGAAGGCATAAAAAAAGGCCGCTGCTAAGATCCCCAACTGATCGGGTGAGAGTTGCATTTCACTTGTCAACTGAGGGGAGATAACGGCGCCTGACATCCGATAAAAATTGGACAGGAAGAACAGTAGGGCACATGCCCCAACGATAAGCACCTTCCTCTGTTCATTAGTCATGCTTGGAACCTGAAAAAGACCTTGATTGATTCCGGATGTTGATGGATAGTCTGCATCTGATACTGTCACCTATGGTCATTACGGGCGACTGAAGGGAACAGGTGCAAGAATAAAACTGCTTTCGCAAGGCTCATCTAAAGCGAGCCGTCGGCATGCTAAATGGTAGAGCAGCCCTCATATTCATCAACGCTCACGAGATTAGTGTTAGGCCTTTGCAGCTATTCGCCCCCGCTGAGTTATTAAAGGACACACGGAGAGGAGCGCGGTTGCGCCGTGATTTGATAGGGCACCCACAAGGGCGGGCTATTCCTCGGCATAGCGCTTGATGCCCTCTACATAGAGGTCATTTCCCTTGGTATCGTTGACTACGGTTACGGGGAAATCCTCTACCTCCAGTCTCCTGATCGCTTCGGGACCTAAATCGGGATACGCGACGATCTCGGCCTTCTTGATTCTCTTGGCGATCAGTGCTCCCGCCCCGCCGGTGGCACCGAAATAGACTGCCTTGTATTGCTTCATGGCGTCCCTAACCGCTTGGGAACGGTTTCCCTTGCCGATCATCCCTTTCAGGCCCAGTTCGATCAGTTTTGGGGCAAACGAGTCCATTCGATAGCTGGTAGTGGGGCCTGCAGAGCCGATGGGTTTCCCCGGTTTCGCAGGGGTGGGCCCGACATAATAGATTACCTGGCCCTGGATATCAACGGGGAGTTCTTTTCCGTCTGCTATGAGGTCAAACAGCCTCTTATGGGCCGCATCCCTTCCGGTGTATAAGACACCGCTCAGCAGTACCTTATCGCCGATATTCAATTTTTCCACATCCTGGGTGGACAAGGGGGTTGTCAGCCTGATTTCCTTGGACATCATATCCTCCGCAATCCCATGTTCGTTGCGTTTCTCGGGCTTATCCAGGGGATAGGGCACAAACACGCATTCCGAGCAGCCCCAACACGTCGAATTTCCAGCTGGGCTGGGGCGATTTCGTGGGTGCCTTCTCCGGACGTCTTTGTTCCTTAATAGGACCGGATTTTTTCAAAACGGACAACCGACAACGGACAACAAGCAGCATGTGTTATATCACTGCCTCTTTGTGCCTGGCTGCGTGACACTGGATGTTTACTGCTAGGGGCAGGCTTGCAATATGGCAGGGTTCCATCTCGAGGAACACGTCGAGCGAGGTGGTCGTACCGCCATAACCCATGGGACCGATACCAAGCCTTGTGATTCTTGCAAGGATCTCTATCTCAATCTTGGCCAGTTCCGGATCCGGATTCCTATCTCCCAGGTTTCGCAACAGGGCTTTCTTGGCGAGCAGCGCAGATCTTTCAAACGTACCACCGATACCTATACCGATGATCGTGGGAGGACAGGGATTGGAGCCTGACTCCTTCACCCTGTTTACCACGAAATCCATGACCCCTTCCATGCCCGATGCCGGGGTCAGCATGGTTACCCTGCTCATGTTCTCGCTACCGCCTCCCTTTGGGGCCACTATAATCCGTATCTTGTCTCCCGGAACGATGTCCAGGTGCACAACAGCAGGCGTATTGTCGCCGGTGTTCTCTCTGGTGATCGGATTGCACGCCGATTTCCTCAGAAAACCCTCTGCGTAACCCTGCCTGACACCGTTATTGATGGCCTCTTTCAGGTCACCGCCGATGATGTGGACATCTTGACCGATTTCCGTGAACACCACTGCAAGACCGCAGTCCTGGCAGAGGGGGGCCATTTCTTCCCGGGCGATCCGGGCATTATCCTTCAATTCCTTAAGGATCTCCTTGCCGGTGTCCGATTTCTCATGTTCCAGGGCCTGATCAAAGGCACGAAGGACGTCGTCTCCGAGATAGTAGTTGGCTTCCATACAAAGGTCCTTGACCGTTTCGGTAATCAGTTGAGCGGAAATCTCTCTGACCATTATCCTTTCTCCTCACATACGGGGGCTATTGGAGCAAGTGTCCGGTGACTTATAGGATGGTTCAAGCCGGGTTATCTTCGCGGCATTCTCAACTGCCAGAGCTTCCTCATGTCCATCATTTCTCGTCTTCCCGCTAGTCCCCACAGATTGGCCGTGCGAGTGCTCGTTGCATCTCCGTGTATCAAGGCCCGCGTCCTTTTGCGCCTGCCGATGGTACTGGTTGTGCCCGAGGCGGTAGCCTTCCGTTTTTCCATGGTAGCAATAGTCCTTTGTCGGTACCCTAAACGGGGATATTTCCGTGTTTCTTTGCCGGTCGTGTTTCCCGCTTGGTGAAGAGCATCTCCAGGGCACTGATGATGTGCTGCCTTGTCTCGTTGGGCAGGATGACTGCATCCACAAATCCTCTGGAGGCCGCTATGTACGGGTTGGAAAAATGATCTCGATACTCGCTGGTCTTTTCCTCGCGCTTGGCGCTGGGGTCGTCTGCCCCCTGAATCTCTTTCCTGTGAACGATCTCGGCGGCCTGCTCTGCACCCATGACCGCGATTTCGGCCGTAGGCCAGGCGAGCACATAATCACTTCCCAAGGGCTTTCCGCACATGGCCAGAAAGGCCCCACCATAGTCCTTTCTGGTTATCACGGTTATCTTAGGAACGGTGGCCTCGCTGTAACACCACAGGAGCTTGGCGCCATGTCGGATAATGCCTCCCCATTCCTGGTTGCTGCCCGGAAGATAACCCGGCACATCAACAAGGGTAACAAGGGGTATATTGAAGGCATCGCAAAACCGAATGAACCGGGTTGCCTTATCCGACGCGTTAACATCCAGGCACCCGGCCAGGAACTTGGGCTGATTGGCGATGATGCCCACAGTTCTCCCGTCGAGGCGGGCAAAACAGACAATCATGTTCTTGGCGTAATGCTCGTGAGGTTCTAAGATCTGTCCTCTGTCCACGATGGAGTGAATAACGTCTTTCATGTCATAATGGGACCTTGGATTGTCCGGTATTATGGTGTCGAGGCCAGGATCGGTTCGATGAGGATCGTCTCCCTGATCAACGCGTGGAGGATCTTCCATATTGTTCGACGGCAGATACGTGAGCATTTCCCTGATCATCTCGATACAATGGGCATCGCTTTCACAGGCAAAATGGGCGACCCCGCTTTTCGTGTTGTGCACCATGGCTCCACCCAGATCCTCGAAGCTGATTTCCTCCCCGATGGTTGCCTTGATTACCGCAGGGCCGGTGATAAACATGTGACTGCTTTTCTTGGTCATGAATATCCAGTCTGTCATGGCAGGGGAATACACGGCACCTCCTGCGGTAGGGCCCATGATGGCTGAGATCTGGGGGATGACGCCGGAAGCACACGAGTTTCGGTAGAAGATGTCGCCGTAACCGGCGAGGGAGTCGACACCCTCCTGAATTCGTGCCCCCCCTGAGTCGTTGAAGCCAATGATAGGGGCACCGGTCTTGAGCGCCAGATCCATGACCTTGCATATCTTTTTGGCATGCATCTCTCCCAGGGTACCGGCCAGGGCTGTGAAATCCTGCGAATAGGCAAAGGCCAAGCTTCCGTTTACGGTACCGTGTCCGGTGATCACCCCTTCTCCGGGGATAAAGGTCTGGGGCATATCGAAGTCGGTGCAGCGATGTCTCACGAACATGTCCAGCTCCCGGAAGCTGCCAGAATCAAACAGGAGATCGATCCTTTCACGAGCGGTGAGCTTGCCCCGCTCATGCTGCTTGTCTATTTGTTTAGGCCCGCCCATGGCGAGCTCTTTTTCCTTTCTCGCTTGAAGCTCTTTCAGTTTATCTGCAGTGGTATCCATTAAAACCTCCTCCTCCACTCAACGCACTTCCATCATCCCGCCATCCTCGCCACCTGGGCAAACCCCGCAGGGTCGCTGACAGCCATCTCGGCAAGGATCTTGCGGTCGATTTCAATGCCTGCCTTGTGTAGGCCTCCCATGAGCATGCTGTAGGAGAGCCCGTTTTCCCTGGCAGCTGCGTTGATCCTGATAATCCACAGCCTCCTGAAATCGCCCTTTCGCTTCTTACGGTCCCGGTAGGCATACTGGCGGGATCGCATGACCGCCACGGTGGCGGTCTTTACCAGGCGTCGGTTGCCGCCGCGGAATCCCTTGGCAGCCTTGAGGATCTTCTTTCTCCTCCTCCTGGACTGGGGTATGTTGCTTGCTCGTGGCATGATCTAGTTCCTTATCGTTATATCAGGGTAAAAGCAGAGCGCTTACAGGGAGGGAACCAGACGCTCGATCTGGGCCCGGTTGGTCTTATCGAGCAGGGTTGCCTTCCTGAGGTTACGCTTTCGTTTGGAGCTCTTTTTGGTCAGGATGTGACTGGCGTAGGCCTTGTTTCGTACCAGCTTTCCCCCGCCGGTTCGCTTGAAGCGTTTTGCTGCCCCCTTGTTGGTCTTTAGTTTTGGCATAGTAGCCTTATCCTCCTGATTTCGGCACGACAAACATGGAGAGGTCTCGTCCCTGCATCTTAGGGGCGCTCTCAACCGTGCCGATGTCTTCAATCTGTTTGATGACCTCGTTGAGCAGGTTGAGCCCCAGCTCGGTATGGAATCGTTCCCTGCCCCTGAAGATCATGGAGACCTTGACCTTGTCGCCGTTGGTCAAAAACCGCCGGATGTTCCTCACCTTGACCCCCACATCGTGTTCCGCGGTCAGGGGACGGAGCTTTACCTCCTTGAGGTGCTGGGATTTGGTCTTGCCCTTGGTCTTCTTGGCGCTTTGGTACCTGAGCTTGCCGTAGTCCATGATGCGGCAGACCGGGGGGTCTGCATTGGGGGCTACCTCAACCAGATCGAGGCTTTCCTCCTGGGCACCGATCAGGGCCTCTTTGATGGTGACAATGCCGATCTGTGTTCCGTCTGATGCAATCAATCGTACCCGGGGGGCCCTGATCTGCTCGTTGACCCGTACCTCAGCTCTTTTGCTAATCGCTACCTCCTCGCTTGTGTGTCGTCGGTGATTCTGGTTATGAGCTCCTCAGGTGGCATGGGAGGGAGGTTTCGCCCATCCCGCAGCCTGACCGTTACCGTGCCGGTTTCCACCTCTTTGTCTCCGATAACCACCATGTACGGTATCTTGTTGACCTGGGCCTCCCTCACCTTAAAGCTGAGCTTCTCATTTCGGAAGTCGTTTTCCACCCTGATTCCTGCCTCGGAGAGGATCTTGTTTATTTTTTCCCCATAGGGGATGTTTCGATCGGTTATGGTCAAGAGCACCGCCTGCACGGGAGCCAGCCAGACTGGGAAGGCCCCGCCATAATGCTCGATAAGAATGCCAAAGAAGCGCTCCAGGGAACCGAGAAGGGCCCGATGCACCATGTAGGGCCTGTGTTCCTGCCCATCCGGCCCGACAAAGGTCATGTCAAAGCGCTCCGGCAGGTTGAAGTCGAACTGGATGGTGGTGCACTGCCAGGCCCGACCAAGCGCGTCCTTGATCTTTATGTCGATCTTGGGCCCGTAGAAGACCGCCTCACCCTCTTCGCGCTTGTAGGTCAGCTCCCTGCGCTCCAGGGCCTTGACAAGGGATTGCTCCGCCATCTCCCACATAGGATCGCCGCCTATGTACTTCTCCTTGCGCTCCGGGTGACGGACGGAAAGCATTACATCGTAGTCGTGGAAGCCAAAGGAGCGCAAAAGATGGAGGGTCAGGTCCAGGCAGCTTAGAACCTCATCCTCAATCTGGTCGGGACGACAAAAGATGTGGGCGTCATCCTGGGTAAAGCCCCGTACCCTGAGCAAGCCATGCATGACACCGGAACGCTCGTAGCGGTAAACCGTGCCCATTTCCGCCCAGCGGAGGGGCAACTCGCGGTAGCTTCTGATACGGCTGCGGTAGATCATGATATGGAAAGGGCAGTTCATCGGCTTAATGAAGAACTCCTGGCCCTCGATGTCCATGGGTGAGTACATGTTTTCGCGGTAAAAGTCGAGGTGACCGCTGGTCTGCCAAAGCTCGGCCCGGCCGATATGAGGCGAGTAGACTATCTCGTAGCCGGCATTGTAATGCTCTTGACGCCAAAAATCCTCGATGATGGTGCGTATCCTTCCGCCTTTGGGGTTCCAGAGAATCAGTCCGGACCCAAGGTCCTCATGGATGGTGAACAGGTCCAGTTCTCGCCCAAGCCTGCGGTGGTCTCTTTTTTTCGCCTCCTCGAGGTTCTTGAGGTATGTATCGAGGGACTCCTGGTCGGCAAAGGCTACCCCGTAAATCCTGCTGAGCATGGCGTTCCGCTCATCACCCCTCCAGTATGCCCCTGCCACACTGGTGAGATGAAAGGCCTTTATTCGGCCTGTTGAAGGCAGATGGGGGCCTCGGCACAGATCGGTGAAGTTGCCCTGCTGGTAAAGGCTCACTGTTTCGTCTGCGAGCTCCTCGATCAGTTCAACCTTATAGGGTTCGGCCCGGGATTTGAAGTGCTCGATCGCCTCGCTCCTCGGTAGCTCGGTCCTAATAAAGGGCAGATCATCCTCTATTATAGTACCCATCTTCTTTTCAATGGCGGGCAGGTCATCCGCCTCGAATGCCCGCTCATAGTCGAAATCGTAGTAAAAGCCATCCTCTATGGCAGGGCCGATGGTTACCTTGACCCCGGGGAAAAGATCCCGTACCGCCTCAGCCATGACATGGGCGGTGCTGTGCCTGAGGATGTGAAGTCCCTCCGGAGTGTCGAGATAGACCGGTTCGAGCTCGGAGGGCGAGTCGATCAGTGTTGTCAGGTCTTTCAGCTCGCCGTTTATCCAGACAGCCGCTAGGTTTTGATGGCTATCTATTCCCAGGGCCTTGAGTGCCCCAAGGCCGTCCAGGCCCTGAAGGGAAACCTCGACAGGCGAGGAGCCTTTGAGGCGTATTGTTACCGTATCAGTCATGAGTTTGAACCTGATTAAAATAAGGCACCTAAGGTAAACATGCAACTTAGATGCCTCAACAAGGCAGAATAAAAAAGCGTATGTACCTATAGCATGTTTTTCCACCCCCTTGCAAGCCTTTATTTACACCGGGGAACCGAACAAAGGTCTATTCTTAACCCGTGAAACCATGTCCTTTGAGTGTGGAAAGAGGTGCTGAGCAGGGCCTACTCTTATTTGCTTTGGAGATAACCGCGAGGCGTGGTGGAGTGACATGGGGTTTTTCGGCTGGGACTTTCGGCCCGCGACGTGCTCCCTCAGGCTAACTGGGGGCTCCGGCTTCGCCCACTGATACGCCATAAAAAGGCCAGCGGCCTCCCGCCAGTCACAGCAGAAAGGGCCTCGCGACCCTCCGGATGCTAGAGAATGTCTAATGCCCTCAGCGGTAATTTGCTGGGAAGGAAACAGGAGGAGCCATGGTCTATCAGCAGCGCATGCCCGGCTTCTTCACCCCCAGGTTGTCGCCTTCAACCTCATAGGCCATTTGAACCCAGTCACACAAAAGGACTTGCGTATCTCGGGGATCGATGATCTCCTCTATGCCAAAGGCCTCCAGCATCCTGGTTGTTTGATTACTTACTTATGTTTCCACCTGAGGGAGGGTCTTGTGTGATACCCTTCTCTCAACAACTACAAGAATTATTAGGAGTAGTAAGCCCACTATTGTTATAGTATAACTTGGCCAGAATATAAGGATTGATGCGAGAACGAAAAAGAATCTCTTCCACCACCCGATGCTCTCCAGTAGATACCCTTGGGCACCGATGGCCAGGGAAAATATCCCTATACCCGCGATTAAGAATACAAAGAGTATATCCAGCAGGGAGCCCTTCATAATAAGAGCGGGGTTATACACAAACAGATACGGCAACGTATAGAGCACGATACCGAACCTCACGGCCTCAAGGCCGGTTTTCATAGGGTGTGATCCAGCAATGGCGGCTGCGGTAAAGGCGGTGGTGCAGACCGGTGGGGTAATCAGGGAAAGAGTACAAAAATAAAAAATGAAGAGATGAGCAGCAATTGGGTTTACACCCATTTCGACCAAGATCGGCACCTCCAAAGCCGCTAATACGATATATGATACCACTGGCGGAAGCCCCATCCCCAATACTATCGAGATAATCATGATCCAGAATAAGGTAAATAAAAGGCTCCCTCCTGCCAAAAAATCTATTATCTCGGATAGCTTCATTCCAACTCCAGTCAGGGTAAGGAGCCCCAGAATAATCCCTGCTGCGGCACAGGGGATGGTTATCATTATCATCCTAACCGCACCATCCCTTAAGGCACTAATCACCTTGGAAATGCTCTGGGTTTTAGCGAAGATCGCAATTATCCATAGAGAAAGCAGGGAATAGGCACAGGCAAACATTGCAGAATATCTGGCAGCCAGCAGCGCTATCAACAAACCAACCGGTATGACAAAGAAAAAGCCTTTCTTTAGAGCAGGTAAAAACTTAGGCACCTCTTCACCCGGCAAACCTCTAAATCCCTTTTGTCCGGCATGGAAATCCACCATCAAGAAGAGGCCGAAATAGTGAAAGAAAGCAGGCAAAGCTGCTGCTATGCAGACCTCCCAATAACTCATTCCTAGCATCTGGGCCATTATAAAGGCCACCGCCCCCATAATTGGAGGTGTCTTATACCCTCCAGAAGATGCAACTGACTCAATAGCGCCGGCTATATAGGGCTCTACACCTGATTTTTTCATCATAGGGATGGTAACTGCGCCGGTTGTCGCAACATTCGCTGCAGGGCTCCCTGATAACATCCCCATAAGCCCGCTTGCAAACACGGCTATCTTTGCCGGACCTCCACGTTGCCGACCTGCTACCGAGGTAGCGATATTTAAGAAGACGCTTGAGGCCCCCGAAACCTCAACAAATGAGCCAAACAGGATAAATATAATGACAATAGTGGCACATACCCCCACAGGGGTCGAGTAGATACCTTCAGTTCCGGCAAACACTTGAACCACAATCCTCTCCAAATTGTATCCTCTGTGGGCCAAGAAGCCAGGAATGTAGTTTCCAAAATAGGTATATCCTATGAAGATAAGGACAATTATCACGAGCGCCCAGCCAATGGTGCGCCTGGTGAGCTCAAGGATGATCGCTATTGCGGCCAATCCCAGGATGAGACCAGTGGTGGTAAGAAATGGTGAGATGTATAATTCCTTCCAGTTTAGTACCAGGTAAATGTTGGCAAGGGCAAAAAGGACGCCAAGAAATACATTAATGCTTAAATCGATCCACGGGTGGCGTTTCGCCATCTTTAATCGGTATATGAAAAGGGCAATAATAAAAACTATAGCGAGGTGTAAAGTTCTCTGTATGATAGTTTCAAAGATTCCAAAAAAGGCGGTGTAGAGCGATATTACAGAAAGGCTTACCGCAAAGATGGTTACCAAGACAGAGAGATACCTATCTATCTTTTCATGCATTGAAGATCTCCTCCATGTTGCTTTCCACATTTAGAGTAAGAGCATTTTATATCCCGCTATTCGCCTCCCCAGCATCCTTGAAATCTCCTGTAGCTGCACAATCTTATCCTGACTCCAAGTCCTTGACATCCTGCGGAAAACGGTTGTGTCCATACCGCCACGCATACTGGTTGTGGCCCGCCAGGTATGTACTATACCTAAAATGGGATTAACATAAACCGAAGGAGAGTTTACCCATTCTCCTTCGGTTTATTCATCTCCCTTTTGGATCTTTCAAGGCAGCATCAAGGGTAATCATATTATTTTGTTATCCCTTTTTCTTTATAATACCTTGCTGCTCCCGGATGCACGGGGATGGGCATTCCGGTATATACTTTTTCAATCTTGGTTTGTTTGAACACCGCTGAAGCACTTGTGATAAAGCCTAAATTTTCGAAGACCGCCTTTGTAGCCTTGTACATGAATTCATCGTCCAGATACGAACCGCAGCACGTGGTGTAAGCCAAATGAACTGCCAAAACAGGCTCTTCCTGCCCGCTGTAAGTCTTTGCTGGCAGATAGTCGAAATAGGCGACCGGGTTTTTCTCCTTTATCTTTGCCTTGGCACTTTCTTCAACGGGTATAAAGTTTAGTTTCACAGAGTCGGCCATCCTTATAAACCCGGGAACGCCTGCGCCCATAAAGTATGAGCAAGCATCAAGGTGCCCGTCTATTATCTTTTCTACTGCGGTAGTGAATTCGATATTCTCCGGCTTATAATCCTTTCCAGGGATTAGTCCATGTGCGGGGAATATGACATCGTCATTATCTATCTGGGTCTGAGAGCCAGGAGTACCGGTAGCAACGGTTTTTCCCTTTAGGTCTGCCATTGTCTTAATGCCTGTTGCTTTACGGGCAACGATCGTAAAGAGCCCGGGGTACGAGGCAAACCATCCGAGCACGTCATTTTTCGATTTAAATGGATCCAGACCATGATAGCCATTATAGAGAAAACTAGAAGTTGACCATGCCAGTTCCATTTCTCGACGGTGAATCCGGAGTATGTTTTCTCGCGAGGCCCCTGGTGTGGTGACCCCGGTGACATGATAGCCGGGTACATTGTCGCTGACAACCTTGGCCATTGCCACGGCTAGGGGATACCAGGATCCGGCTGCACTTGCGGAGCCGAAGGTATATTCCTTTGCCGCAAACAGCAAGCTAGGAAACTGCGTCACTAATCCAGCTGCTGCTATTCCTGCAGCTGAGGATTTGAGAAAATCACGCCTGGTAAGCCCTCCCTTTCTTATTTCTTCGAAAAAGCCCTTTTTTTTCATTTTCACGAACCCTCCCTTGTTTTGAGAATTATGGTAAGGCTTGAGAAGATGTCTTATTCCAGCCCGTTCATAACGTATCATCCATTGACCGGATCAGGTCAAAGCAATCATAAGCACCACCCCCTTCGATATGATCTTCCTCGGCTAACTTCTTTCTCCCGCTCGGGGAGCTATCCTTTTAGAAAACCATTCTGCCAAAGTGGTAAGCTATGTAAGGTTTCTTTATGCGTGTTATTTCAAGGACTATGCAATAGCAATGGGTCTTATTGGCGATCCGGCACCACCCCTAATCTTTAGTGGAAGCGCGATGAATAGAAAGGCATAAATACGATTCTTGGATAATTCCTCCAAATTGAGCATCTCCATTATCTGTATACCATTTTCCTTCAGCAGGATAATGTGGCACGGCAAGTAATGTGGGGGGACCCTATCATATGCCGTTGTGTCAGTACCGGTGAAGGAGATCTCTCTTGATGCCAGAAAATTTGCACCATCCTCTATTACTCCCGGAACGCCTTTTTCAACAGAGAGGTACTTCTTCCTATCATCCCAAAATCTCATCCATCCCGTTCGAATTAACACGACATCTCCTTTTTCTATTTCCACACCCTGATCTTCGGAGGCCCGCTGCAACTCCTTTTCGCCGATGCCGAAATCGTGAGGCAAAACCTCCACATCCAGAATCGGTGGTATATCTAAGAGGACCCCTTTTCTTACAATTGGAGGGGTGGTATCTATTCCCATAACTTTAAGCCCGTTCTGATAATCCTGCAGATCAGTTATGTCCACATCATTAAAAACCCTATTGTTACATGCTATGTGTGCCACAGCATCGAGATGGGTGCCGGTGTGGCCTCCCATCATAAATAGATCATTGCAAAAGCTAATCTTTTCCTCTTCCAAGGTGATGTCACCATGTTTCTTCAGGAGCGTGTACCCGAATGGTGGTTGATTAGGGTGGTGAGGCATTCCCGGGAAAATAGGTTGACCCAGATCAATTACCCGCCCCTTATTCAATAATTCATTTGCGTAACCGCTGAGCATGATACATCCTCCTGTTTTTTGGTTCGTGTTTCCGCAAGGCCAAATATCGAACAGCATTCGAACAATGAAACGAATAAATCGCACTTTATGTCCTGCTGCTTTTTAAGAAGCTATTGGCGATAATTAACCTCTGAACCTCTGAGGTCCCTTCATAAATCCGAAGTGCCCTGATTTCACGATAGAGACGCTCGATTGCTGAACCGTACATCACCCCTGTGCCGCCGTGTATTTGGACACCCTGATCCACTGCACGAAATGCTGCCTCTGTGGCAAAGAATTTTGCCATAGAGGCCTGCCTTGTGACATTGGTTTCCCCCCTGTCCTTCAGGATGGCTGCCCTATAGACCAGCGCCCTTGCAGCATCCAGCTCGGTTGCCATTTCCGCCAGTTTCAGTTGTATGGCCTGGAATGTGGCAATAGTGCTCCCGAACTGGGTCCTCTTTTTTGCATAATTAAGTGCAATATCGAATGCTGCCTGTCCGATGCCAACTGCTGCTGCTCCCACGGACATACGAAATACGTCCAAAGTCCTCATGGCAATTTTATAGCCATCACCCACCTTGCCCAAAAGGTTTTCCTTGGGGATAGCACAGTCATCAAAACTCAACTCCACGAGATCGTGAGGTGCGAGCATCTTGAGCCTTTTGGTTATGATAAAACCCTTGATCCCCTTTTCAACAATAAAAGCAGATATTGCCCGGGGATTATCGGCCAGAGGTGTTTTAACAAAGGCAACCATAATGTGTGCCGCATGCCCATTGGAGATAAACCGTTTCCTTCCATTTAGGATGAATCCATCCGGCTCCTGTCGAGCCGCGCTTTTCATCCCATTGACATCGCTTCCGGCTTCCGGTTCTGTTAGGGCATAGGTAGTGAGCAACTCCCCACGGCCGATCTTCGGGAGGTATTTAGCTTTTTGCCTTTGATTGCCAGCCATAAATATGGGATAACTGCCTAGCCCTTGCATTGCCAGAGTGACATCAGCGGGGCAATAGACCCCTGCAAGCTCCTCCCTCGCCAGACATATCGGAAGGGCCTTAACCCCTCTCCCCCCTAGCTCCTCGGGGAGCAGAAGCTGAAAGAGCCCGGCATCCGCCATGGCTTTTATCATTTCCGAAGGGATATCGTCGGTTTCCCCATATTTTTTCGATATGCGGGTGAGTTTTTCACTGGAGAACTTTCGACAGTGTTCTTTGAAACTCTTCTGTTCAGCTGATAGCATAAAATCCATATAGCGACCCCTCTTCTGCACCAAGCGGCCTTCTAAGCCTTCCATTTGGCTCGAAGCACTTTCTTATCCACCTTGCCGCTTGAGGTGGTTGGGAGTTCATCCACAAATATACACCTTTTCGGACGCTTGTACCTCGCCAGCTCATCGCTCTCCCTACAGTATTCATCGATTTCTTCTTCGGTAAGGGTTTCGTCCGCTTTCACAATAACCGCGGTTACCACTTCACCCCACGTATCGTGAGGAGTGCCGATTACGGCAACGTTCTGCACCTTTTTATGTTTCGACAGGAGGTTCTCCACCTCCAGTGGATAGATATTCTCTCCACCTGAGATGATCATATCGTCCTCACGCTCTACGAAATAGAGATATCCATCTTCATCCATTCTTCCCAGATCTCCGGTAAAATACCACTCCCCCTTTTTCACCTCCTTTGTCTTCTCAGGCAGATGCCAGTATTCCTTCATCACACAGGGTGACCGAACGATAATCTCACCCACATGGCCTTTGTTGACCTCCGTATCCGGATTGCCTGTATTCGGCTCCACAATTCGAACAAATGTCTTTGGAAGTGCCCTGCCGACTGAGCCGAGGCGCTGATCGTGTTCTTCCGGATAGATGGCTGACACTGAATCGAGTTCGGTCATGCCATAGGCATTCACGAGATCTATGTTCCCAAAGATGTCCCTTATTTTATAGAAAAGCCCTGATGAGAGAGGAGCGCCTGAGTACTGAATTGCCCGGAGGTTGGTTAGATTAAATTCTTTTATGTTCTCAAGCGAGGTGATCATGTTTAGGTGTGTCGGGGTTGCCCACATCACCGTGATCCCGAAGTCCTCGACCCACCTCAGCGTACTAATGGCATCGAATTGTCTTTCGATAACATTGCTTCCTCCCATGCACAGGGTGGGCAAGAAATTCGAGAGAAGAGGGCCTATGTGATAGAGAGGGCCGAGGGCTATAGACCGATCAAGGGGGGTGATCCTCGCGGGACGGGTCCAGGCTTCACTGGCACAGAGCACTCCCCTGTGAGTATGGACGGTCCCTTTGGGCCTGCCTGTGGTGCCGCTCGTGTACATAATCATGGCTATATCTTCCTCTGAGGCGGCTCTCTTAACATCTATCTCTTTACCCTTTTCAGTAAGCTCCTTGAATGACTGTGCATACCCTGGCTTCTCTTCGCCGGTATAGATGTATGTTTGAACGTATTTCAGTTTATCCCTGATCCTCTCGATTGCCTCCCGCTCTTCCTCGTCGAAGATCACTACCTTTGCTGCACAGTCATCCAGAATGTACCTGAGCTCTTCAGGCGAGAGGCGATAGTTTAAGGGCACAAAGATGCCCCCTATCTTTGAGGTTGCGAAGAAGGATGAGGGGAGCTCAATTTCATCTCTCAATATAACGGCTACCCTATCGCCTTTCTTTATCCCATGTTCCATCAGGGAATTCACAAATCGTATCACTCTGGTCTTCCACTCCGACCAGATCAATGAGACATGCTTATCCGGATCTATCAAAGCGACTCTATGTGGAGATCGTTCCGCATTGATATCCAATAGGTCTCCCACATTAGGTTGAAATTCAGCCATGTCCCTCCTCTCTTTCCCGTTGAGGTTAGCGACATCAAGGCTGGGTAGGTGTGCAATCAGAGCACCGTCCTTCCTCCATCTACAAAGATAGTCTGTCCTGTGATAAAGTTGGATGCCTCTGAGGCTAGGAATACCACAGGGCCTATTACGTCGCCTGCCTCACCCACTCTCTTTAAAGGTGTAAAGGACAGTATATTCGCCAGTGTTTCCGGATTGCTCAGGCGGTCCTTTGCTAAAGGTGTTGCGAGGTACCCTGGTGCGATACAGTTGACAAAGATGTTATAGGGGGCCAGTTCCTCGGCAAATGCCTTGGTGAACATAATAATCCCCGCTTTGGTGCCTGCATATACCGAGTTGGGGATACCGGGTCGGAGCAGAAGGCCAGC
>CP070752.1:606370-613581 GCA_020348625.1 Deltaproteobacteria bacterium
AATCAGCATTCTCGCTTCGCGCTGTCAGCGAACAGCAATGAGCGAACCCTAAGCACTGCAAAGGGTAACAGTGACAATTACATTACAACCGCCGGACATCTTTTTGACGCGAGGCACAAGCCTTGTGAGTCGTGCCATTCGACTCTTTACTCGGGCCATAGGCGAAAGCAGAACCAAGGTTAATCACGTGGGTGTGATTGTGATCGAGGGTGATCTGCGCACGGCAGTTGCCGTAGAAGCGTTCACCAAGGTCAAGAGGCACAAACTCTGGAAGCAGTACGGCCCGCCTAGTAGTAGCGAGGTTGCGATCTACAGGGCGACAAACCTGTCGGAAGACGAAATCGAGACCATCACCAAGGCTGCGGAAAGCTATGTTGGGCGCACGTATGGATATCTGAAGTTACTCGCTCACCTTGCTGACTGGTTCCTCCAGGGTGCTTACGTATTCAGACGCCTTGCACGAATGGATAAATACCCCATATGCTCGTGGCTCGTGGCACATTCATTCGCAAAGGCTGGTAAGTACTTTGGGGTGCCCCCCGGAGCTGCTTCACCTGACGATATCTGGGACTTCATACAATCTCATCTGGATATCTATACTGAAATATATCCACTCGGTCTGTTGAATGGGAAGTCGGGAACCTAGATTAGATTATAAGATTCCGATCCACCGGAACACTTATCTGAGAAGATGGGGTCGCCCTAGGATACTAAGTGAAGCCGGGATCACGCCCTTCCTTTTGCCCTAGTTGGCATAGTAGCATTCAGCAATCAGCTGTCAGCCTCCTTTCATATCATGCTAAACCGACCACTGTCTCAAGACTGAGCATCTCAACTCCGGCTAAGACTATTGCCCACCTAGGCCCGCCCTCAGAAGGCACTCCAATAAACCAGAGCACGCAGGAATTCTCTTATAGACAAAACAGCCTGAGCTATGTCAAGATTTTGCGGTGATGACAGGCGTTATGTCTGTGTTTGATTAGAGCTGTATAAAAGGGGCTATCTCCACCGTTATGCAATTGACAGAGACTTCAAAAATAGAAGGGAATAAAGGATGCATTGGGTTGATGAAGAAAAGAAGCTGACCGAACAGCTTCAAATACTGCGTGAACTCCGCAAGGTGTTTGGCGAGGAAGTAATTGAAATAGCCAGTAAGGCCCGGTTAGCTGTTCATAGGGAATGGATGAAAGCACTATGTAAAGGCGCTCCGAGCAAAGCCTCCGAAGTATTTGAGCATTCTGCCTTCAGTGTCACAGCGGCGGACTCTGACCTTTTGGTGTATGATGTATTGGAAGATTCGCGTAAGCGATTTGCGGTAAGGATTAGGAAATGTAAGTATGCAGATTTCTACAAGGCAGAAGGGTCTCCCGAAATTGGATATGCAATGCACTGTGCGCTTGATTTTGGAGAGGCGGAGGCTTATTGGCCAGGAGTAAGCTTGACACGAACAAAAACACTGATGCAAGGTGATGACTGCTGCAATCATTGTTACGAATTCAAGAAATGAAGCCAGTGAATAGGGTACGTAAAGTAAAGGGGTCAGGTCTCCGTTTGACTTTTGTTAGGTCAATAAATCACGCCTGAGGCGGGCAAGTCCTCCAGAAGAACGGCGGGTAAACGTTCTGGAGAATATAAAATGAATGTCTTTGTCGGCGTTACGGAGAATGATTGGAGTAATAAGGGCACAAGGCAGCCAGGGATTGATGAAGTTAACTCTTGGCAGCCTGGAGCAACAGCGCAATTCCGAGCACTAGGGCCCGGGTAACCTGTTTCTTTTTATGGGCAATTGATGCTCAGATCTACACATTTCACCAGCCAACAGGCGTGGAATTACTACGGTAAGGGGATTGATCAACACCAAGGCAGACTTCTTTTCACGAGTATAGTTCCCACTCTCCTATGATGTGGCTTTCCTGCCCAACTTTCTCGCATTTCTTTGACCGGATTTGCTAAAATAGAATAATATACAATATGAGGATCGTGCGACTCAGGACAAACCCAAGCCAGGAAAAATTCCGCAGGGCCGCGTATTTACTGGTCAAGGTTTGTGGCCTTCATGACCCCGGAGGCTGAAGGCTAGAGGGCAAGATTTAAAGAATTGCAACAATAAAAGGGGGGGAGCTATGGATGAATTCAGAGACAACGATCTTGTGTGCGTGGCGCGCTACTGTCCAAACTGCGGGAGCGAAGTCTTTTGTCGAACCGACTATGACAAACATAGGGTTTTCTATATGTCAGAGGACATGGCAGAGCCCACTGATACCTGCCCGCGTTGTGAGTTTAATTTACTCCTTCTTCCGGTTGAGGTAATCATGGCTATGCCTGGCGGCGGCAAAGAACTGCTGCCCCGCAAGCCAACGGCTGGCAAGACATTGATCGATTCGCTGCAGGCCAAGAATCCCCAAATCTTCGCGACCAAGGCTTCGGCCAAGCGGGCCATGAATGCCGTGGGCAGGGTCATCTTTGACGCGCTTGCAGGTGGTGAGGGGGTGCGCTGGGCAGGTTTGGGTAGTTTCAGGGTCCGGGAGAGAAAGCCACGATTGGGGCGCAATCCGCGAACAGGTGAGAAGCTTCAGATCCCTGCCAGAAGGGTTGTTACGTTTTCACCTGCTAAGGCGCTTAAGGAAAGGCTCAAGGCCTGATCAGTATCTGGCATCGCGGGAAACTGGGTGCGAAAACTGCGGGTAAGGGACGTGAGGAATAGTAAATAGGGGGCGCCAAAACATAACATTGCGCTCGGCCGAGGCAGTTACCTGTGAAGATAGAGTCTGCCTTAAGATACTAACTGAAGCCGGGATCAAACCCTTTCTTTTGTTCTAATCCCCCCCTGCCCCACTCACCCTTTTCCTTAAATCAGACAATCACATATCATTCAACTGAATCGTAACCCCTGCCGATAGGAGTAATGGGTATGTGTCTTTAGTTTTAGAAACTGATGCGCTACGATCCTTGCTCGATATCAAGGAATGTCCAGAGGGTACCAAGGTCGTTTGGAGGTGACCAAAAAGGCCTCATTTCTCTGAGGAGAGGTGAGATTTTGCACTCTGAGCGGGAGGATATGCTTAATCGAGATTGTGCAGACGCTGAAACACGTCTGAATATGGAGGAATGTTGAGGGGGAACCGATGAGCATTCTAACCAAGCCACTGACTCGCCGTCAAGTTTTAGCTTGTTTAACAATTCCATTCGGTCCGCCTCTTCTAGCCTCGATATACGGGATCGGGGTAGAACCACATACTCCGGAGGTCGAGCAAGTGGCTGTATCTTTGGAAAACTTCCCTGGTAAACTTAACGTCACTCACCTTTCTGATCTTCACATACATAAAGATGGTCTCATTATGAGACGAGTCATCGCATTATCAAATGCCCTAGAACCAGACTTTGTATTTATCACCGGTGATTTAGTCGAAAAACCTGAGAAATTGCCCGTTTGCCTTCGGCTGATCTCTCAATTGAAATATAAACACCGGATCTATTTCGTACCCGGTAATTGGGAACATTGGTCGGGAACCCTTGCTGACGGTCTAATAACAAAACTTGAATCCAGAGGGATCCGTACACTCTATAATGAAGGGGAGATTATTAAATGGATGGGAGGAGAATTTTTTCTCGTCGGAATTGATGATGCTTACTACGGAAATCCTGACATCAAAAAGCCTTTAAATACCAGCCGAATGACCTGTGCACCATTTTACTAAGTCATGCGCCGATGGGCGTTTTTTCGGCTCAATTATTCAGATGCGATCTGGTGCTCGCAGGTCACACGCACGGAGGGCAGGTAAATATACCTGGTTTTGGAGCTATTACGACGCCACCGGGAAGCGGGCCCTTTGAACAAGGACTGTATGATGTTAAACGATCAAAGCTTTACGTGAATCGAGGTATTGGGACATCCGTCGTTCCTATTAGGATCATGTGTCCTCCAGAAATTGCGTATATGACAATCAAAGGTGTGTGATCAATAAAGAAGTATTTATGCACGTTTGACCATTGAGGGAATGTGAAGCGAGACGGGGATAAACAAACCCCCCCTTACCCCAATCAGCATTCTAGCATTTACCTATCAGCGATCAGCTCACAGCTTCCTTCATGAGTGCTCTTGCATTAAGTGTTGCTATGAGACACGAGCTGGAGCAGGCCCTTCAGTCTCACCAACAAAAGTAAGGGCCCTTGCTGTTTCGATTACGAGAAGAAACCTGGACTTTCTTCGAGTCGAAGATTTTGGCAAGAAATCAATAGAATAGTGTGAATTCAACTGCATACAACCTGTCGTGCTGAGATGATATTCAATCCCCTGCAACATCTATTTTGCCTTCTATATCTGAACGATATCTAAGCGTCTCCTCGTTGACTCAGGTCTAGATCGCGGCAAAGTATAACTAATCCCACCTGCAACTCGAGTCAACTTACACATGGCTCACCCTTTTTCGTAAGATTCGTTCGCGTATTACGGATGAATGGTCCCGCAGCTGCCTTTTCCACATATAAGTGTCTTACAATCCTCGATTTGATCTCGGTCCAAAACCGAGGACCACTACATGATGCGCCGGTTTGCTATTGACGCATAAGGCAATACTCACTATACGTAAATCCATAGAAAGGAAGTCTATATTAAATGATTAGATACAGAAATAATAAGGAGAACATAGGAAGATGACTAAATCCAAATACGAGAAGTACCTTGTAAGGAATCCAGTTCGCCAGGGCGATAGAAAGGGAACAGGATTTACTAATCCTGCACTCTCATATTTGAATAACAATCTTGTTCCTGGATGCAACATTTTTCTTGACTATCGCTGGTTTGTGGCAATGCCTGATCCCAACTCTCTTATCCCGGAACATTCACACGACTTTGATGAGATTGTTTTGCACATCGGCTCGGACCCTGACAATCCGGAAGACCTCGGTGGTGAAATAGAGGTAGGCGTAGGAGGTGAGTGCCTCAAGTTTGATACAACTTCGGCACTCTATCTGCCTAAGGGGACGACACATGGTCCCTTCACTTGGAAAAAGTTCACTAGACCGCACCTGCAGATGGCCATAATACTCGGTGCCGGAACTGTTGCGACAGCGAGGCCCGGCGGCAGGAGTAAAGAATAGAGAAATCACAGAGCTCAATCCAAACCCAGCAATTTAGCTGGGTTCACCCTAGACATGAGTTCAATCTCCTTTGGCGTATTACCCTTAGTGAGTTGTGAAGGGGGCAGGTCTCCGTTTGACTCTTAATAGATCAGAGAACGCTCCAGAAAATACAAAATGAAGGGCTTTGCCCCGACCGCGGAAATCCGCTTCTTTGGCTCTGGATAAATTCGATTCAGGTCGGGATGTCGTGCCACTAGTACCGCCGTTTACAAAGAGAGTCGGCGATACCAAATGGCCTCACGGGTATGCCCGCGGGCCTCCATCGGCACCACGGATAACGATTGGTTTGCATTCCTCTCCCATCAGCTAGTGTTTGATGCGGTAAACTTTTGACATTAAAGGACATGATGCGCATGGTTAGACGGATAATGGTCATCGGCACATTCGACACTAAGGGAACGGAACTCGGCTTTCTAAGGGAGCAAATCGAGCTCCGCGGACACCGGACTGTAGTCATGGATATCGGCACCAGAGGCCAGCACGGTTTGCCGGTCGATATCCCGCGCGAAGAGGTGGTGCGGGCAAGCGGGATGAGTCTCCAGGAGGCACTGGATAGAGGCGACCGGCAACAGGCAGTCAATATCATAATCAAGGGAGGGCGCCAAAAGGTCAGAGAGCTTTTCGACAGTGGGGAGTTCGACGGTGTCATCGCTTTAGGAGGGGGGACCGCTTTGTTTATGGGTACAGCCATCATGCAGGCCCTGCCTATAGGGGTGCCCAAACTCGTCCTATCCTCCATGATTGCCGGTGACATGAGTCGGTTTGTGGGCGGGAAGGACATCACGTTGATGCAGTCGGTAGCCGACATCGTCGGCCTCAATCCGGTCACGCTGTCCATCCTGACCAGCGCCGCAGGTGCTATCTGTGGTATGGTTGAGGCGGTGGCTGGAGAAAGTATTCCGCGGGACCCGCATCGCGATCTCAAGACAAGGCCTCTGATCGCGGTGACGGACTTCGGAATCACAACACCCTGTGCCATGCGCGCTGCTCAACTGTTGAGGGACAAGGGGTACGAGGCTGTCATCTTCCACGCAGTGGGCAGTGGTGGGACAGCGATGGAGGAGTTAGTAGGCCGCGATCAGTTCGTCGGGGTCTTGGACTTGACTACCCATGAGTTCATGGATTATTTGGTCGGCGGTTTATGCAGGGACATCGGGCCGGAGAGGCTGGAAACGGCAGGCAAAAGAGGAGTCCCCCTGGTTGTCGGGCCCGGCGGTCTGGATAGCATCGCAATCGCCGAGCAGGACATTCCGGCCCGCTTTCAAGGGCGTAAGCTCTACTATCACGATTTCCACCGTTGCGCCCGGCCGAATCTAAGAGAGCTGAAAGAGGTGGCACAGCTGATGGCTGAGCGGCTGAATCGAGGACGCGGTCCGGTGAAGGTGTTGCTCCCACTGCGGGGCTGGTCGGAGGCCGACAAAGAAGGTGAGCCGCTGTATGACCCCGAAGGAAACCGGGCTTTTGGAGGGGAGTTTAAAAAACTCCTGAAGCCGGAGATCGAGGTCATAGAAATAGATACTCACCTTAATGAGCCCTTGTACGCCGAGACCGCTGTAGCTCTTCTGGAGAGGATGATAGCAAGGTGATCGGGAACGGAAGGGGTACATAAGATCATAAGATTCCGATCGGCAGAAACAGTGAGCTTGGGCGTCAAATCCTTTCTTTTGTCACAATCAGCATTCTAGCATTTACCTATCAGCGATCAGCTCTCAGCTTCCTTCATGAGTTCTCTTGCATTAAGTGTCGATATGAGACATGAGCTGGAGCAGGCTACCCCGTAGCAGCAACTAGAGTAAAGGCCCTTGTTGTTTCGATTACGAAAAGTATTCGTAACTTTTCGATTCGTGTAAAAAAGGCTGCTGGCAGAGGAAGTTTAAGATATTTTTTTGCTATTAATTGATAGTCGTTATCCTATAATATTAATTTAGAAGCAAATGAACAAAAGGAGGAAGCATTATGAATGAAGATACCAAGAGCCCGGTAACGGGCAGAGCAAAAAGACCCATTGCCGGCGGTGGCACGTCGATCCGGGACTGGTGGCCGAACCAGTTGAACCTCAAGATTCTTCA
>CP070752.1:613681-629623 GCA_020348625.1 Deltaproteobacteria bacterium
GCAGCCCTGAGCCTGTCGAAGGGAATGCGGAGGGGGCAAGACTCCCCCGCAGATAAATCACAGAAAAGACCAGCTCGGGAGCCTCGGAACGAGAGAAAGGCTGCCGTGATTCCGGTATCACGATTTCAACCGGCTGAATTGTTACAAACCTACTATCACATCAAAACGAAAAAGGAAACGGTTTGTGAACCCACGTGCACCATACGGATATAGGCCTGTAACCCGGGAAAACCAAGACCAATCAAGCTTTGATCAATTCGAGGCCACTGAGCTCTACTGCCCCACGTGCAAAAGGGCAGTGCCGGTGATAAAGACACTGCTTCTCATCCTGCCCGATGGCGACAAATACGAGTACCGGTGCCGGTTCTGCGGCACCGTGGTGGGCGACAAGATCGACCGGCACGGCCAATACTACTCCACCTTGAAATTATAAGCAAAAACGCAAGAACTCACTGAGCAAGCGGTGGCAATTAGAGCGCTCTGATCCGGGTAGCTCTTCGGTCACCGCGTTAAGACATTGTGAGGAAATAATGATATTGATGTTAGAAAAATGTTGACATTCTTTACTGAACCTGATAGATAGTCGCTAATAGCCTCATATTATTACCTAAATTGACGCAGGGAAAGGAGGTGAGGAGAGTAGTTTTCTGTTCTGAGGCTGTTCAAGTCATTTTCTTAACTATTCACTTTTTATGGAGGAAAGAGTTATGCGAAAACTATTTATTCTTCTTGCGGCCGTTGCGTTTGCATTTGCCTTTACAACGCCTGCCGCGGCAGAGGTCAACTTCAGCGGCTTCGTCGCTTTCGAGACCTACATGACGAACGTGGACAGTGACGCACCCGGTTACAAGGATACGGACGATCTCCTCTGGGATATGGACAATGTATGTACCCGAGTGACGGCGAGCTTCAAAGAGGGCCCGATCAGCGGGTTGGTAGAGCTCAGGCCCTAGAGTGTAGGCCATGTCAGACATTGGTTTGCCTCCTGGAACTTCGGCGCCGGAGTCTTTGGCATCGGGCAGACCTGGACACCCGAGTTTTCCTGTATCGGCAGTGTGAAAAGGGGTTGTGGTGCGGCAGGCCCGCTGGATCCAGCGTGTTCAGCCCGGATTCCCTTTGCGCAGCTTCAGTTTGGCGGCCTGAAGATCGCCGCAGGCAAGCCCGCAACTGGACGTGTTGTAGACGCTTCAGGTAGTTGGGCGGCAGGTCCGCCACAAGCACAGACTTTCTCCACCACGATTGAGCAAACGCTCCCCAAGCTCATGGCCAGCTATAACCTGAACGTTGCCAATGTCGGCCTGAAGCTCTTCGGCGGGTATAACACTTATGAGGAGAAAGTAACAGCGACTCAACAATCGTACGACATTGACTCCATGGTGTATGGCCTCACTGCATCAGCAGGCTTTGGCCCGCTCACGGTAAAAGCCATGATCTGGGGTGGAGAGAATACAGTAGAGTATGGCGCTGGGGCCCCCGCTTTTGCTGCATACTTTAATTCAACTACGAACCAGATAGAAGATTCATCAATTCTGGTCTATGGTCTCGACCTTGCCTACAAGGTGAGCGATATGGTCTCGGTTGCCGCCGGGTACCAGACCGGTGAGAGCGAATCAGACAGAACCGGTACCTGGGAGGATGAAACCGATACCTATTTTCTGAATGCTACCATCACCTTGGCCAAGGGCGTTACCCTTACCCCGGAATACGCCGTGGTCGATCTTGGGGATAAAATCCAGAATGGAGTAAAGTCCGAGGAAACAGAGACGACCTGGATCGGCGTATACTGGCAGATCAATTTCTAAACGTCTGTAATAGCAGTTAACCTTCAAAAAAAACCCGGGGCTCAAAGCCCCGGGTTTTTTGCGTGCTTTTCCGTTTGACTTCCCTAAGTGTTTCCCATAGCATTGATTATTATGGGAAGGGAAACTAAACATAGTATGAAGAAGATCGCATTCATAGCTTTGCTCTCCTTAGTCCTCGCTGCCCTCGCGCCGGTGCATGCCTCCGCCAAGAAACTCGTTCTCCTGCCCTTGAAGCTATACGCAGACGAGTCCAAATCGTACCTGCAGACGGGGGTCAGGAGCATGCTCGCCTCTCGGCTCGCCGGGGGAGATAGAGAGATCATCCCCGATGAAAGACTGGCCGACCGTTTAGGCGAGGAGGAAAAGGGCGGAATAACTGCTCAAAGTAGGGCCGAGGAGCTGACTAGAGGCCTCGGGGCCGATTACGCCGTGTACGGGAGCATCACGGTCATAGGCGCCGGGTATAGCCTGGACCTTTCGCTGCTCAAGCTGGATGAGACCGGGTCAAGCGTGACCAGGTTTTCGAGGGCCATGAATGAAGATCAATTCATTCCCCAGCTTGCCGATGTGGCCAATCAACTGCAGGCCGTGATCGAAGGAAGGGAGGTCCCCGAACCGAAACCGACGGAGAAAGCAGGGCCCTTACCCGAACCCCAGACTACAAAGGGGTTCTTTTCAAAGGTGGAGGAGGAACAACAGGCACCTGCTACCCCAGAAAAAGGGCTCGCTTTCAAGCCTACCTCGGAATACCAGGAGTTTAAACCAACCTATACCATACCGACCAGCATGGAGGTGATGGCATTCGACACGGGTGATTTGGATGGCGACGGCATGGTTGAATTGGCTGTGCTTGGGAGGAAAGGCCTTGATGTGTACCAGGGACAGGGCCAGCGCTTCGTGCTCAAAGACACCCTCGAGCCCTCCTTTGGCGAGCAATTTCTCAAGGTAAGCCTCGGGGATTGTGATGGCAACGGCAAGGCGGAGATCTATGTGGTTGGCCTCAGCGGCCTCAGGGCCAGAACCACCATTTTGGAATGGGATGGGGCTTTTAAGAGGCTCTACCGCAAAACAGGCCACCTCCAGGCGATAAGAAACCCGACCGGGGGTAAATCCTTGCTGCTCTTTCAGAACTCAACGGTCACGAATTTCTTCAGCGGCGACATATATACCATGGATTACCGCGGTGGGGACACATTGAGCCGCTCAGATGAGCTATCCACCCCCAGAGATGTACAGTTTTATACCCTGAAACGTTACGACTTGGATGGCGACGGAAATCACGAATGGCTGGGTCTCAGAGATGATGAAAGGCTTTACGTGTGGGACCAAAACGGTGAGGTCCTGTGGAAAGGGGATGAGAAGATCGGGGGCACCAATAATGCCATTAACATAGGGGAGCCACAAAGCCCCGGAGATGATCCGCCACGGGTGCCCCTGAACAGCAGGCTTCTGATAACCGATATCGACGGGGATGGAAAGGGTGAAATCCTGGCGACAGAAAACATACCCTTTATCAAGTACGCGGAGGGCCTCAAGATGTACTTCAAGTCCCACCTGATAGCCTTTCGGATAGAGGGAACAAACCTCGTTCCGGCCTGGACAACCAGGCAGATCGACTACTGTTTGGTTGACATCCAGGCAGCGGGCCCGACCCTGTTCCTTGCCGGGCAGAAGCCCAAGGTCACGGCATTCGGCGAGGGCTCAGGCCTGATCATGTGGTTTGAATAGCACCTCCATAGACCATCTTCTCAACCTTTTCATATACCAGCTGCGTGGGCGTCTTCCCGGTTTGTTTGGATTCCTCGAGGAGCTTTCTGAAACTGGTGCGGCAGGGGAGCTCGATTCTGGGCCTCAGCTGCTCCTCGGTGGCCTCATCCTGGAGTTGCCACAACAGGGCCGCAGCTATCACGCCGCCCGTATTGTGGGCCCAGTCCGCAACAAAAAGGATCCCGGCGTCGGCAACCTTTTTGGCCAGCTCTATCTCTTCTTCCTTACTCGTTGCCTTCAGCTGGTTATTGGCGGAGCCGAGTATTATCTTGAACTTGAACCCGGGGATCCGCTCCTCCGTTATGATACCTCCCATGGCCGAGGGAGCAAAGATATCGGCATCTACGGTGTATATTTCATCGGGCGGCACCTCCATGACCCTATCGGTGCCGTACTTCCGCTGGAGCTGCTCCACCTTGTCCTTTTCTATGTCGCAGACGATCAGCCCGGCGCCTTCTTGCACCAGGTACTCGGCGAGCGGGTAGCCCACGTGACCCAATCCCTGTACGGCCACGGTTCTCCCGGATAGATCTGTGCTCCCGTACAGGAAATCACAGGCCTCTTTTATGGAGCACAGCTCACCATAGGCGGTGGGAGTGCCGGTTGAAACCAGCGGGCTCTTGGTGCCGCCCACGAAGTTCCTCGTAAACCGCTCGTGGATCACGTCTACCATGGCTTCCTCCAGCCCCATGTCGGCCCCGGGAAAATTCCGGGTCCTGTCGGCAACATAGCTCAAAAACCCGATGGTGTCATAGTCATCCAGCTTGACCGGGGCGCACTGTACAACCGTCTTGCACCCTCCAAAGGGTATGGCTGCCACCGCATTCTTGTAGGTCATTGCCCGTGAGAGGTTCAGGCCGTCCGTGATGACATCCAGCTCGGGCTCGTCAGGTTCATGCCGGCGCATAGCCCCTGCCCTGATGGCATGGAACCCGTTATTGCGGCCCAGGGTGACGCTGTGCTTACAGAAGACTGCCCTGATATTCCTGCTGCCATGGTAATAGAACTCAATACCCTCATGCCTGCCTTGTCTCATCAGCTGCTCAATCTGCTCGAGATATCCCCCTAAACCGAGGCCTTCAAGACCGGCACGCACCTGTTTTGTGCCGATCCCTCTGTAATCCTCGGTCAGAACATCGAGGTAGGTGAAATCGCGGGCATAGGTGCTGAAATCCAGATCGTCGTCCCACTCCTTCATCCCGCGCATGAGGAATTCATCCAGTCTTTGGCTGTAGTGAATCTCCAGGCTCGTAAGGTCTTGCTCGCGCATGAAATCAAATATGCCCTCTGCTTTCATCGATGTGGCCTCCTTTCTGTAATGGGTTAAAAGGGTGGACTATCTGACACGGAGCCCCTTGAGGCATGCCTGAAGTGCCGGCCGTCAACAGTAGATGATCATTGCACCAAGAACGATTCGTGGATGTACCGGTGCTGTTTCTTGGATATTCTAGATAAGACGAGAGTTGGGGGATGATGGAATTTGCGGCGAGTTCACTTTTCGGGCACCACCTGCCGGTTGTACCGTGGAGCCACCACACAAGGTGGTCCCTTGCCCCGAGAAAATGAACTCCCCTTGGGGGGAAATCGGACGGCCCTCGGTGCATTGAACGTCCTCTGAAACCGCCTGTACGAAGCCGAAAGAAGATCGCCTCCTACTCTAGAATCAACCGAGATTATTATATGCACGGGCGCGGACAAAAACAAGGGAATTTGTAAGAAGTTAGCACATGACCCCGACCCTTCGCTTCAGGGTTATACATGAAGAAAACGCTCTGGTGAGCATGGAGATATCTTTTTTTGCTCTGCCCTCTCAACAAGGCCCCGTACAGGGCCGTTTCAAACCGACGCACCGCCCCATAAGCCTTAGCACTAAGGTAGCAGCCTGTGTGCGTCGTTTTGAAACGCCCACTTCTCTGAACCATGGGAGGACAGAGTCAAAAAAAGACATCCCCATGCTCAGTATACCGTTTCTCTCTTGTATAACCCTGAAGCGAAGCGTCGGGATCATGTTCTAAAGTCTTACCCGGATTCAAATCGCCTCAATTGGATAATTTAATGGATCGAGGTATGATTTTGCCTCACCCACCGTATACAGAGACCCGGTAATCAGTATCAAATCCTTTGTATCAGCTAGAATCCTCGCCTTATCGATTGCCTTGGGTATTGGAAAACAGACTTCCCCGCTCTTTCCGAGCCTTTTTCCCTGCTCCATCAGCAGCTGGGGATTAGCTGCTCGTTCATAGGCAGCTTTCGTATAGATCACCTCGCTGGCGAGCGGCAAGATCTCCTTGAGGATGTTTGAGATATCCTTATCTCCCAGAACACCTAAAACCACTATGAGATTCCTAAAATCAAAATCATGCCTGATTGCCCATGCGAGTGATCTCATGGCAGAGGGATTATGGGCACCGTCCAGGATAACCGTCGGCTTGGAGCTTATGACCTCGAGCCTTCCAGGCCAGAGGGGATCGGCAAGGCCTGATCGTATAGCCTCATCCGAGATGGTGAAGCCCTTTCGCTCGAGTATCTCCAGGGTCAAGAGCGCGAGCCCAGCATTTCTAAACTGGAATGTGCCGTTAAGACCGATCCCGAGGTCCCCGTATCTCCTCTTGAGGCCGTAATATCCGAGAAGACCCGACGGCTTTCTCCGATAGCGGACGTGGTGGCCCAAGCGCCAGAAGGGGGAGCGTTTTTCTTTGGCCAGGTCCTCAAAGAGCTTGATGACCGAGGGCTGGGTCACCCCTGTTGCCACATCCACGCCCGCTTTTATGATACCGGCCTTCTCCTTGGCAATGGCAATAACATGATTTCCAAGGAATTCCCGGTGATCCAGGCCGATATTGGTGATAACCGAGACCAGGGGTGTGATAATGTTAGTGGCATCGAGCCGTCCTCCCATTCCCACCTCAATGATGGCGATATCCACCTGCCTCCGGAAGAAGTAGATAAGGGCCATAGCAGTGGCAAACTCAAAAAAGGTCGGGGGCTCCTCCTCCGTTATGATACCCTTCAGCTCTTTAATCAGTCGGGACGCCTCTTCCTTTGCGATAGGCTCTCTGTTTACCCGAAACCGTTCGGTAAAGCTGACGAGATGCGGCGAGGTATAAAAACCGACCCTGAGCCCTGCTCTGATCAGGACAGATTCCAATAGCGCACCAACTGACCCCTTACCATTGGTGCCGGCGATATGGATGTATCGTTGCCTGGTATGAGGATTACCAAAGGCCTTGAGGAGATTCGATGTTTTTGAAAGGCCGAATTTGATCCCAAACTTCTGCAGGCCGTACAGCCACAAAACCGATTCTCTGTAGAAAAAATCGCCCTTGGATGCCTGTTTGGCTTGACTTGCCACCCTCTTCTCCTAGAATAGGTAACATATCCATGGTCATGGGTTCCAAGACGTCCATCAAAATACCCTTAACTTACTACCATGACTATAGAAAATAGAATGATACTAAAATTTACCCAGACGCACAATCTATATTTCTTCTTTATATGCTGACCGAAAGGCGGATCATGGCCAGGATTGCAACGGGTCTAGATCAACTGCGGGAGGGGTTTTGGAGGGATCTTCGGGGCCAATCTTTGGGACTCTTGGCTAATCAGGCCTCTGTTGATCACAACTTGATGAGCGCCAAAGAGGTAATTGCATCACTGCTTCCCGGACAGCTCAGAATGCTGTTCGGTCCCCAACACGGGTTCAGGGGTGAAGACCAGGATAACATGATCGAAACAGCAGATTACGTTGATCCGGCGCTAAACATCCCTGCTGTCAGCCTTTACGGAAATAAGGCTGACAGGCTGTCTCATTTTCTTGAAGCAATAGATACCCTGGTAATAGATTTACAGGATGTGGGGACCCGGGTTTATACCTTTATCGCCACCATGCTCTCCTGCTTACAGCAGGCATCCAGGGGGGGTAAAAGGGTCGTTGTCTTGGACAGGCCAAATCCCCTTGGAGGAGTAATAGTGGAGGGGCATCTCTTGCGTCCGGAATTCCGCTCCCTTGTCGGGCCCTTCCCCCTTCCCATGCGGCACGGGATGACTATGGGCGAACTGGCGCACCTCTTTCAGGATGCATCTCATATTGACTGCGAACTCACGGTCATCCCCCTCAAGGGTTGGTCTCGGCACATGCTCTGGAGGGATACGGGACTACGATGGATCATGCCCTCTCCTAACATGCCCCTTCCTGAGACAGCCCAGGTGTATCCGGGCCAGATTATCTGGGAAGGCACCAACGTCTCGGAGGGGAGAGGCACCTGCCGACCCTTCGAGATATTTGGGGCACCCTTTATTGATCCATCGGCTATCAGGGGGCAGGTAACGCCAGAGGAAACGGAGGGATGCCATCTACAGGAGTATTATTTCAGGCCTACCTGCAACAAGTTTCAAGATGAACTGTGCGGTGGGTTTATGATTCACGTGCTCGATCCCCGCCGCTACCGGCCTTATGCCACGACGCTGGCCCTTCTCGAGACAATCCGCGAAACCTACCCGGGCGAGTTCGCCTGGCGGATTCCCCCTTATGAATATGAGTTCGAAAGGCTTCCCATAGACCTGATCCTTGGAGACTCCTCAATAAGGATTTCCCTCGAGCAGGGTAAGGGAAGTAGGGAGCTGATTAACGGTTGTTCCGAGGAGCTGCAACGTTTCCTTGAGCTGAGAAAACCATTCCTGATATATGAAGAAGAGGGGTAAGCGGTCCTACTGCAGCCGTTTCTTGGCAATACCCGCCTCTTTGCTCTGGGGGTATTCCTTTACGAGTTTCTTGTACACCAGCTGAGCGGTGGTCTTGTCATCAATCCTTTCAAAGGCCAGCGCTTGATGGAGCATCGCTGATGGCACTTTATTTCCCTTCGGATAGTCGTTGATAACCTTCTGGTAGGCCAAAATAGCCTCTTCATACTCTTCCGAGGCCCTGTGGCACTCGCCGATCCAGAAATAGGCATTATCAGCAAGGTCAGAGGTCGGGTACAGGGTGAGAAACTTTTTGAACCCGGCTATCGCCTCACCATAGCGGCCATCCCAATAGTACTCTAGTGTCTTCTCATAGAGGGCCGACTCATTTTGCAGAACATCGCTTTTCGGCCTGGCCTTTTCTGCCTGAGGCTCTTGCTTTTGAGCGACCTTCACCGGGGGACGTTCACCCTCCATGCTCTCAATCCTTGCGGATAGGCCATTAACCATAGTGGACAGCTTTTTCAATTGGGATACCAGGGCATCCTGGGCCGTGGTGTCTTTTTCGACTGTTGTCTGTAGGACGTGACCAGTCTCCTCAACGCGGCCGGTCAATGTTTGGATGCTGGCCCTTATTTCAGCGAGATCCGCTTGAAGCTGGGCAAAGCTCCGACGAAGGGACTCCTGATCCTCTTTCAGCGACCCTACCACGCCTTTTTCTAATTCCTGTTGCTCGGCCTGGTTCTCCAGGTACTGTGCTTCGAGCCTGTCCAATGCCTTTCGAAAGTCATCCAGATCTTTCTTGGTTTGTCGGTTGACGGAGTTAATCTGGCTGTGCAGGTAGGTGAGATCGTTCTGGGAGGCACAAGCTGAAAGAAATACGATGAGCATTGAACCAAACACCAACAATCTGAGGAATCCATGAATCATCTGCTTGCTCCTCAATTGCTCCCCCTAGCGAGAGCCATCTGTATCCGGCATCAAGGGCTTATCCACTCCTATCTGATGCGCAGAGAGGGGGTTGGCAACGAAATAGCGTTTATGAAAAAACAGCTTTACCTCCCAGACATTCTCCTGCCAGTCATGGGCTAACGAATGAGCACAAAATCATCACGTCTGTTCTGGGACCATGAATCCTCGTTATGCCCCAATCCGCGGGGTCTCTCTTCTCCGTAACTGATAATCTCGATCCTGTCTGCAGCAATTCCCCAAGACACGAGGAAATTCTTGGCGCTGTTGGACCGCCTCTCACCGAGGGCAAGGTTATACTCATTGGTACCCCTTTCATCGCAATTGCCCTCGATCCTCACGCGCATTTCAGGATAGTCCTTCAAGAATGCCGCCTTTTCGTTAAGAATGGGCCTATACTCCACCTTGAGAAAGGACTTATCAAAATCAAAATAGATCGACTCTGCCTCAAACTTAGCTGCCCTTCTTTCCATCCAGGCCTTTTCCTCGTCTATCTTCGCCGGCTCCTCTTTCTTTGCCGCTTCCAATTCCTTGAGCCGCTCGACCTTGGCCTCTTCTTCCTTCGCCACCTCTTCCTTCGCCACCGCGACCGGCTTTTCTTCCTCAACCTTTGCAGGGGCCTCCTTCGCTTCCTCTTCAGTGATGATCTGCTTCTTGGCGCATGAGGACAGCAAGAAAACGGAAGAAAACGCAAAGACTACAAGTGCTGCAATTACAAGACTTCTCTTCATGGCTCTTTACCTCCCTGTTTTAGGTTACCTACCCAAACTCTTCTTTCTTGCAAGTATTTAAGTATTACCACATATCATTTCTCAGCCACAATTTCAAGCCTTTAGATGGCTCTGTGGTGTTTTTCTTGGTCACGCGCACGGTATCATTTTACCTGCGGCCCCCAAGAAGGGGAAAGCTGATCTCCTTTGAGAAATGTCACCTGCCTCTGGTTTTCCCCGTTGGCAGTTGAAATGTAGATATGGTAATTGCCCCCCGTTCTATTGGAACTGAATGCAAGATAGCGCCCGTCAGGAGACCAGCAAGGGTCTTCATTGTTGCCCTGACCTTGCGTAACCTGACGAAGATCCGTTCCATCGGGCGAAATAGTGCAAATATTAAAACCGCCATCCGCGGATCCGGAAAAAGCTATTCGCTCAAGATTTGACCAGGCGGGTGAAGTATTGTAACTGCCTTCATAGGTTAACCGCTCCACCTTGTTATCCTTCAGATCAAGGACATAAATCTGGGGTGAACCTGACCTATTCGAAACGAAGGCCATTTTCTTTCCATCAGGTGAAAAACGTGGAGATACGTCGATTCCCCAATTGCTGGTAAGCCGCTTGACGATCCTGCCCGATGTATCGATCAAATATATATCGGGGTTTCCGCTGATAGTGAGGGTCAGGGCAAGCTGTTTTTCATCCGGCGTCCACGAAGCCGCAATGTTCAGGCCCTGCCTGTCTGAGATCTTCTTTGTCCCTCCCTTAACCAAATCGTGCATAAAAAGGGCATTGCCGGATTTGTGAAAAGAGGTGTAAATCATCCTAGCCCCCGATGGAGAATATCGAGGCGAAAGCGTAATCGAATTGCGCGACGTCAGTTGCTTCACATTGTGCCCGTCGTAATCGGCAATATAGATCTCCTTGTGGCCGGTGGAGGTCCCCACAAAGGCCATTTTGGTCAGGAAAGGCCCGGGATGGCCGGTCAGGGCTAAGACGATATCACTTGCAAGACGGTGCATGAGATATCTGGATTGCTCGACGAGCCCCAGTATTCTCTTCCCGTACACCTGATTACCCGAGAAGACCTCGAAGAATCGAGCCTCTACCTTGAGTTGCTGACCAATACACTCATACCCGGCCTTGAGCAGGAGCTCAGCCCCTATCACAGACCAGTCCTTAAAATTGATGCTATCCCGAGTAATGCCAGCATCGGGCCCTTCAATAAAAGAGCCTTTATCCAAGGACTTAAAATAACCACTCAGTTCAAAATCGTTGGCGATAATCCCTGCCAGTTCGCCGCTGAGTTCCGGGTGTTCGCCCGTGCTGCCCAAGTGCTTGAAATCAGGAACAGCAACCGATATCCTTCGCATAGAGGGAGATGTTATATCAATATAAAGCTTTGCCTCGGCATGGCTGATATGGAGAATCATGCATATGCCGGAAAGCAACAGCACCAGGATAAGCAGCCGCGCGAAAGGGCTGCACCTAGACCAGGTCTTTGAGACTAAAACTGATTTCAACCTCATCATAGCTCTTCTTGTAACCAGGGGGAAATGGGGGAAGGGGGTCTGACTTCTCTATGGCTTTCAGCACCGAATCATCAAACAGAGCGTCATCTGATCGCCTCTTAAAGGAGTGCTTCATGATCTTTCCATCATTTCTAACCGTCAGATTAACCACTGCTTCGGGTCCCCTCCCATGCTTCATATTAACGAGGGCTACGGGATAGGACCAATTATCCTTGATGGTATACTCTATCTCCATTTGATAGAGTGCGATAACCTTTCCCGTCTCAGAAGGCGCTCCTGTGCCCCCTGCCCCGCCTCCCTGAGCGGGAATCGCCCCCTCTTCTTCCGATTTTCCGTTTTCGATAGTCTCTGGTGGCGGCGGCGTTGCCGTCGGCTGGGCCTTCTCTTCTTCGCTTACCTTTCTTTCTATCCTGGAGAGGGCTTCTTCTATGAGCCCGGCAGAGGACGTGGTGCTCTTATCGGGTTTTTCCTTAAGCTTAGGAGAAACCTTCTTTGCCAATACCGGCACCTTTGCCTTCTTTCTTACCGGAATTCGTTGGGTCTTGGACCTCAGAATCTTTGTTGTTTTCTTGCCTTCTACGGCAGCTCCTCCAGGGCGGCTACCCCGAAGCGCCTCCCTTGACGGAGGACCCACGAGCTCAACCTGATAGACCCTGTCTCTGAGCGATGGGTAACGTGTCCCGTTTTTCGGGACAAAGAGAACCGTTGAGAAGAGCAGCAGATGAAACAAAAAGGAAAGGACCAACATACGGACCCATTTCTCTTCTCCAAAACCCCCATTCATCGTGAACCACGTTGCTGTCATTTGCGCAAAGGCTCTGTCACCATCCCCACTTTAGTAATTCCGGCCTCTTTCACCTGAGACATCACCGTCATTACAAACCCGTAGGAGACGCTCTTATCGCCCTGCAATAATATCTCTTTTGCCGCCCTGTTAGCGAATATCTTACTGAGTTTATCCCCTAAATCGTGCAATTCCACTTTGTAATCCTCTATGAAAATCTCTTTGTTTCTCGTTATCGAGAGTATCAGGGGGTCTTCTTGCGTCTTGATGCTCTTGCTTTCCGTTTCAGGGAGATCGACCTTGACTCCATGGGTCATCATGGGTGCAGTGACCATGAATATGATAAGCAGAACCAACATGACATCTACGAGAGGCGTCACATTGATATCCGAAATCAGGCTGCGTCGGCTCTCATCCCCATTCATTATGAATCACCTCGCGTCCTCTCGCCCGATGCCCTCCTCATCAACCCTCTTTCGAGCAAGCTCATGAAGTCGGAGATAAAATTCCCCATCTCGGTCTCAGAGGCTCTTACCCGGCGGGTGAAGTAATTAAACGCTACCACAGCTGGTATTGCCGCTGCCAGTCCCGCTGCGGTAGCAACAAGGGCCTCAGCTATACCTGGCGCCACGACACCCAATGTGGCGGAACCCTTCATGCCGATTGCCCTGAACGAGGTCATAATACCCCAAACCGTTCCAAAAAGCCCGATAAAGGGCGAGGCATTGCCCGTTGTCGCCAAAAAGGTTAATCCGCGCTCCAAACGTGAACTCTGGATCGACAGGATCTTTCTTACTGCCCTTTGGACGTTCTCCATGATGGATTGCTGTGAACGATATCCAATGTTTTCGTCCGGATTACTCTGAATCCCCGTGGAGCGGTTGAACTCTGCATAGCCGGCCCTGAAAATCTTGGCAAGCGGACTGAACTTGAAGGCCTTCGTATCCAGATACACCCTTCCTATCTCTCGACTGGAGGAAAACTGCTCCAAGAACTGTTCGTTTTCCTCCCTGAATTTCTTAAGCAAACGGAATTTCATGAAGATTATGGTCCAAGATGTCAGCGAGAAAAAGAACAGCAGCAGCAGCACAAATTTAACCATCGGGCCAGCATTCAGCACCATTTGCACAATACCAGCTCCCATAGGCTCTGGTCCTATGAACTGTAAGGCGTATGCCATAAGATATGCGTTTCCTTTCTGGATAAGATATTTATTTTGTTTACAATATTGTACAATACTTAAACTCGAGGACCAAAGTCAACCTAAATGCAAGGGCAAAGGTCCAGCTATTTTTTTGCTTTCAATGGCTTCGGCTCCTGTGGTATTCTGCTCACTCGTTTGAAAACTCTCTTTATTTTGTAACAATAGGGTCTGTTTTGGTTTAAGACATGCTAGTTAGCCAGGAACTGATTCATAAGAAGCCACCAGTCTCGCCCAATAAGGACGGCCGGAAAAGACGCTGTATAGCGTGCGGCACCGAGGACATAAAGCCGGGAAGACGATACTGCTCAAAGGAGTGCAGGCAAAAGCTGCAGTGGACCCTTGCCTTGTCAAAAGGACTCCTCCAGACGCTCAATACGCGCTACGCCACATTCTCATTTACCGAGGATTATGTGGCCCTTGATATAATGCCTACCTGGTCCAAGAGCATCTCCCGGTTTGTCCATACACGTGACACGGGTCACACCCCCGCCCTTGCCCTTAAACAACTAATCCTCGAGGCCGGGAAGGAATGGTATGCAAAAAGGAGCAACCGTATTTCCCGCAGCCTTTCATCCCAGTCAATCCTTGAAGCAAAGGTGCTACACAGCATACATCCCGATACCGTTAAGCCAGCAGCAAACCGTATGCCAAAGCTCTCGGCCGAACAGAAAAAGGCCCTCAAACATCTGAACATACCAGTGGACGCCCTAATCTTCGGGGATTATGCAAAGGAGATAAAGAAGGCCTTTCGGCTCATGGCAAAGCTATACCACCCTGATACAGGTGGTGACGGCGAGAGATTCAAGCAAATAAACGAGGCCCATAATGCCATGTCGGTGTGGGTTGAAAGCCCCCGGTTTCAATCCAACTCTGCGCTGCCCGGGTGTTGGTCTTACAATGGGTATAAGAACAGGTGGTCACCCCCGCTCAGGCGATGATCATTGTCGGCAGGTCGAAATTGGGAATCGAAGCCATCGTGGAGCAAGCAGGAAACTCCATCATGCTCACTCATTGTCTCTTTGAAGCCACAAGGCTCAGTGGCAAAATGGCCACTGAACTCCCTTTTCATGTGAACTCATACAGTGCCGCCCCGATCGACTGTACCAGCAATAAGAGGTATCGTTGCGGGAAAGGAGGTCACTGTAAAAGGGCACACGAACCGTTCAGGCAGTTCTTAAACGATCAGTTTGTCACGATAGTCAGAAAGGTCCTCCATACATGCTTTTCTTCTCAGAAAAGGCACCTGTTAAACCTCATTGCTCTTTTCTCAGGTCAGTGATAAACCGGCCATACCTCCGGAACTCATCCAACCTACAAGAATTAACCAATCGCCCTTGAAAATACGTCATGTCCGGACACCCATCGCACATGTCCATATCCCCAAATAGTGATATGTCATGACCCTGTATTATGATAATGCGCAATGAATACAAAGCATCCAGTAATAATCTTGGCCTCTTCACTAAACCAAGGACCGCTCTGTGGATATTCCTGTCAAAAAGAAGACAAATCAAGTTTATTACGCATCGTGCGATTAAACCCTCATCTTTATCATTCATCAGGTAGCGCCCATACATCAAATGCTTCAACATTTGATATAATTCCATCGAAATCGGACCTATAGAGCCCAGCAGAATATTTGAGCTACAAACAGACACTGAAAACAGCCACTTAAATGACCTGGGGTCTACAGTCCCTCCAAAATAGGCGGCAACACCATAATTGGGATAATGTCTTTTGAGCAAATCATAGATCTCTACGGATGTAACATTATCCTCTGAATCAATACTTACGAGCTCGTGTTTTCTCTCACTTTCTACCGTCTTACAACATCTGACAGCAATAAAGGTCAGGCCGCCAACTTTCCCCCTGTTATCTAGAGCCCATTGAGTCATTCTGGGAATATCCTTCAGGTTTTTCTTAGTTACCATAAACGTAAAACTGAGAGTTAACCCCCTCTCGTTTTGACACATATTTACATAATATTGGCGCAAACCATCTAATTCAGCTTCGCTCTTATTGCCCCATTCATTATTCCTGGTTTGACCCGAATCCACATGAAAACTGATATGGTTTAATCCTGCCAAAACCAATTCGTGCATCAACTCGTGTGTTAAGCTTTTGCCGTTAGTGAAGATCTTTACCCCTAACTTCTGCATAGAAATGAACTTCACGATATCTATGATTTCCGGATGCAATAAAGGCTCACCCCCTGCTAGGGAAATTTCACTCACATTACGTTCCTTCTGCATAAATAAAGCTTCCTTTTTGATATCCTCCAGACTCTTGTGTCCTTCCCGGGTCTCGATATAATTACGGTAACATCCTTTGCATTCCATATCACATTCGTCCGTAACCTCGATCCAGCCCAGAGGATTATCATAGAGGCTCCATGGTATTCTGTACAATTTCCTGTTATCAAGCACTCTCATTAAGGTTCTCCACGGCCAACTTGCGCTTTAGGCATTTTAAGCCAACGCTCTCTTCCACCTCC
>CP070752.1:629723-635644 GCA_020348625.1 Deltaproteobacteria bacterium
CTGATATTCGGATTGGTCAAGCTTGGCCAAAATCATATCTTTTTCAACACGCTCCCCTTCATCTGCTAAAATCTCAACGACCCTCCCGCTCACCTGAAAGGACAATTCCGCACTCCTTGCCTCAATGGTTCCAGAATAGTAAGTCTCCTTGACCTGCGCGTTCCGCTGCCCGAGATACACATAAGCCCCTACGCCAAGCAACAAGACAAGAAACACGATGATAATCAACCGCTTCTTCACCTTCATTCCTCCAGGACTGGCTTTTATACCATTTCGCCCCCTTGCTATGCAATGCTAAATGCCTTCAGTGTATCAAGCAGCTGATCCACCAGGATACCGTGGTCTCGGCTCGTCACACCAACCACCGTTACATCTTCACGCAGCTTTATCGCTTCAATAAAAGCATCTCCTCTCAAGGCAATCGAGCCGAGTACTCGATTTGGCGATTCAAGCACTTCGATCAGGGTTTCTCTAAACAGAGGAGAGAGACATTCCATCTTTCCGATCTCATCGATCACAACTATCTCCTCATGCATCGAAGGTATCATGGCCGGAACGGCAGTATCTTCTATATCCTTAAGACTAACCCCGTATTTGCCTACCCTGTATCGACTTCTCATTCCCTTATGGGCCAAGATCCCTTCACTACCCCTCAGCGTATTTATGGAAAAGCCGACTCGTTCACCCCCCTCTCTCATCTCCCGCGTAAAAAACCCCGTTACCGGCTCTTTAATTCGCTCAATAACCGCTTCTATGAGAGTCGATTTGCCGGACCGGGGTGGACCCGTAAGAAGGATGTTTTTCTTCGCCACGTACTAGCTTCCGATCTTCTTGAAGATATAGCGCTGGTCCCTAAAGGACAACAGATCTCCCGTCTCAACAGGCAGCCTTTCATGAGACCCTATGACTAGGAATCCACCCTTTGAAAGACTGCCCAGTATCTGTCGAAAAGCAGTTCGCTTTAGCTCATCGGTATAGTAGGTAAGGATGCCATTCCTCAAAAAGATTACCTGAAAATTCCCTTGCAAAGGCTCATTCACCGCATTCTGAACCTTCCATGAAATTCCCGCCCTCATGGATGGCACTATCTTATAGAAATCGTCCTTTCCTGAGTAAAGAAAATAGACATCCCTTAATTTGTCCGGTACCTCCTTTAAACTACTCTTGGAATATTTTCCCTCCCGAGCTCTTCTGATGTAATCTGGGTTAATATCCATTGCCAAGATCTCAAGCTCGGGCATGTCTTCGAGGCGAGCACGCTGAATCTCCCACACTATCTTAAGACTGTACACCTCCTCACCACAGGCGCAGCCCACAGACAGGAATCGCACCTTCCCTCTGTTTTCCTTTACGATTTCCGGCACTATACGGTCTTCCATCATCTTCCAGAGCAGTCGGTCTCTGAAAAACCGACTCACCGACACGCTCATCACGCTGTCAAACTGGCTCCGTAAACCCGAATCGGCGTCCAACCTATTAAGGTACTCTTGAGCGTTCCTGCATCGCACCTGCTGCATATGGCGCCTAATCCGTCTCTTAACACCCTTTCTCACCCTCCTATAGCCGCTCCAGGAATAATCGAAATGATCAAGGAGTTGACGAAACTGTTCATCATCCATAGACTAACCGTACAATGATGTTAAAAGATCCTGCTAACAAAATATAAAGTAAGTTATTAGATAATGTCTTTATCATCCTCGAATTGTTTGCTTTACGAAGTACTCGAAGACAGGAGCATTCGGTGTCAGATCTGCAGGAGACGATGCAAGATAGCCCCCGGAAAAAAGGGGTTCTGTCAAACCCGCCAGAATATACATGGAGAACTCCACTCTTTGATCTATGGAAGGGTGTCTTCAATACGGGTCTCCCCTATCGAGATAAAGCCCCTCTTTCACTTCTATCCCGGGAGCAGGTGGCTGTCGCTCGGCTCCCTGGGCTGCAATTTCCTCTGTCCCGGATGTCAGAACTGGGAGATTTCACACGCAGACATTGCTACGGAAATCCCCAGTACCCAATACATTCCTCCTGAAAGGTTAGTTGAACTTGCAGAAAAAGAAAACTGCAAAGGCATTTCCTGGACGTACAATGAACCAACGCTGTGGTTGGAGTATACCCTGGATACCGCAAGGATGGCCAAGGAGCGAGGTCTCCTCACGAATTACGTAACTAATGGCTACATAACCGAAGAAGCGCTGGGCCTGATCGGACCGTACTTGGATGCCTATAGGGTAGATCTAAAGGCATTCTCCCCCCGTTCCTACAAAAAGATCGCAAATATCTCCCATTTTGAAGGAGTGCTGGATAGCATCACAAAAGCGAAATTCAAATGGGGACTCCATATCGAACTGATCACCAATTTGACACCCGGCTATAATGACAGCGAGGAGGAGCTCCATGAGATGACACATTGGATAGTAGATCACGTAGGATCTGAAACGCCCTGGCATGTTACCAGGTTCATGCCTCACCTCAAATTATCTCATCTCGAGTATACACCCATATCTAAGTTGGAACAAGCACGGCAGATAGGAATTGAGGAAGGGCTCAAGTATGTATACCTGGGAAATGTCCCAGGTCACCCAGCAGAGAACACCTGCTGCCACCGGTGCGGTCAAATGCTCATTGAGCGAGAGAATTACCGGATACTAAAATACGAGTTGAGAGGAAATAGATGTGCCTTTTGCGATCAAACCATAGCGGGATGTTTTGAATAACGAACCTCCGAATCCATCAGCGCAGACACCGTTTTCACGGTAAAGTTATTTCTTCCTCCACCTTCCTCACGTGATACATCGGCACAGAATTTTTAAGAACTCGGCCATTTTTAGCTTGACTTTTAGCAAAACTTACAGTAATTATATCCTTAAACTGTAAGTTTTACTGTATATGGGGAGGAAGACATGAAACTGACGGAAAAGCAGAAGGCATTCCTGGGGTATATCTCTCATTATGCAGAGGACTGGGGTCGATCACCCAGTTTTGAAGAGATATGTTCCCATTTCGGCTTTACCTCTTACAACACCGTAACCACCTATCTCAAGGCCTTAGAGCGGAAGGGCTACATCCGTCTTCCTCCCAAAAAAAACCAGAAGCGGGGTATTAAGGTGATTAGCCCTGTAGAGACCAAACGGTTCGAGTTTCCCCTCCTTGGACGGGTGGCTGCGGGAAGACCCATTGAAGCAGTGGAAGACGTAGACGTGATTGAAGTCCCACCATCCATGATAGGACAAGGAGATCATTTTGTCCTCCAAGTCAAGGGAGATTCCATGAAAGAGGATGGAATTTTTGATGGGGATTTCATCGTGATCAGGAAACAGCTGGTTGCTGAGAACGGGGAAATGGTAGTGGCCCTGATCAACAATGAGGCAACCGTTAAGAGATTCTACAAGCGGGAACAGTATGTAGAACTCCGCCCCGCCCATACGGGCATGGAACCCATCATCGTTAAACAGGAAGACCTCCGTATTGAAGGAAAGATCGTGGGAGTTATAAGGCATTATAAGTGAACCGAAGTGCCCAAAGTGAGCTAAAGTTAAGAATGAAAAAATATTTAACGACACTACTGTCCAAAATAGATCAAAATTAGGCTTCTTGGACAGGTAACTATTTGATTTTAAATGATGTTATCTGCTAGCAGAAATTCGGGTTGTCTTGGGCTAAAAATGCTGTCCAAGAAAAACCGATTTTGAACAAGAGTAATTTAACGACTTATCTTATTTCATAAACTTTAGACACTTTAGTTCATTTTAGCTCACTTTAGGCACTTAAGTTAAGAAGTTTGAGTGGTACTTACTGCCTACTGCTTGCTTCTATTGCGGAATTTCGAGCCATGTATCGTCACATCATCCACCTTCATATCCCCGCTTTTCCCATTGCTGTGGAACGGGTCTGTCGACCGGATCTCAGAGATCGTCCTGTAGCTATGGCCCAGCCTCACTCAGAGCGGGCGCTTGTACTCTCTGTTTCACCTGAAGCCCGAAGAGAGGGCATCTTTAAGGGCATGCCCCTTGGAAAGGCCATGAAGTTCTGCCCTGATCTGACTGTCTTGCCCCCTAATCGAGACCTCACGGGAAAGGCCTGCCACGTTCTGGACAAGACAGTGGCACACTATACACCTCTCTGGGAACCATTCCGGCCGGGCCATATATATCTGGATGTAACAGGGACAGATCGTCTTTGGGGAAAGGCGAAGGACACGGCAAGCCGTCTGAGACAGGAAATCAAGAAGTATTTGCGTCTTTCGGGGATGGTAGGTGTGGCGGGCAACAAGATGGTTTCCAGCATCGCCTCCAGAATCGTATCATCGGAAGGGGTGCTGGATGTGGATCACGGCCAGGAATTCTCGTTTATGGCCCCCCTGAAGGCAAGTTTCCTACCTGGTATCGGCTATGTTCGTAAAAAAATCCTCCTAGAAGAACTAAACATCTTCTTGGTCCGGGAGATAGCCGCTCTCGATATGGGGACGTTGAGACTTGTCTTTGGTCGACAGGCCTATCTGATCCACCAGCGGGCCCTCGGCATAGACCCCACCCCGGTCTACCCGCCCCGCATGGAGCCCACGGTGGCCGAGGAAATCACCCTCTCCCGGGACGAAAACGATGACCAAAAGTTGCTGGGGATACTCTGGGGGTTAGTAGAAAAGTGTGCCCATCAGCTTCTGAACAGGGATTTAGTTCCTCACAAAACAGGGCTGATCGTAAGGTATGCTGACCAGGAAGAGATCATCCGCCGTATCAAGCTGCCCCATGTGAGTTTCTGGGATTCCGATCTCTATACACCCCTGGAGAAAATCTTCTTGAGGGCCTGCCGGCGCCGGGTGAGGGTCAGGTTCATGAAGGTGTGGTTTCAGGATTTTTGGCCTCCTACCTCACAGCTTTCCCTCTTTCCCGCACAATCCCCTCTTGCGGAGAAAAAGGCCTCGGTAACCCAGGCCCTACATCGCATCAGGGAGAGGTATGGAGATGTAGCGATCCACTATGGCAGAACAGCTCAATCCTGTTTGCAGGATCAAGGGGCCCAGGGCTCAAGCCAAAAGACTCAAGGCCCAAGGCGCACGGCACAAGGTAAGTGGTGCCAAGTTTGTTTGCCTTAAGCCTTATGCCCTGCGCCTTAACCATACGAGCTATGAGCTGTAGACTATGAGCGAGTTTGTCCATCTCAACGTCCATTCACACTATTCTCGCGGCTGGGGCATGAGCACCATCGAGGAGCTCTGCCGGTCCGCCAAAGACCAGGGCATGGAAAAAATGGCCCTTACCGATACCAATGGGTTGTACGGGCTGGTCTATTTTATCCAGACAGCAAAAGAAACTGGTATCCAGCCCATTGTGGGCAGTGAGCTGACAGCTGATGAGCACCGGGCCGTGCTGCTGGTCCGAAACCACGAGGGGTATGCCAACCTCTGTCGGATTATCTCAGATCGTCACTGCCACCAGGATTTCGATCTGATCACGTCCCTGAAGGAGCACCGTGGAGGACTCGTCATCTTCTCCGACGATTTCACCCTGCTTAAGGCCCTTAAAAGAGATTCAAAAGAAGATCTCTTCGTGGAGATGTCCCCGGGCTACAACATGGCGGCCTGCTATGCCTTTTCCCGTAAGAGCGGCATCCCCCCTCTGGCCACCAATCGGGTATACCTCATCAGGGAAGATCAGTTTCCGCTTCACCGCATTCTCCGAGGTGTGGCCCTGAACACCAAGCTGTCCCGTTTGGGGCATACGGACACCTGCCGGGAACACAATGTTCTGAATGCCCCTCAGTCCATGATCGATCAGTTTCCCCATGCCCCTCGGGCGATCCGTACTACCCTTGAAGTTGCCGAGCAGTGTCTCGCGGACTGGGATTTCGACCGCATCATCTTCCCCCGGTTCGAACACATGACGGACAAGGAGGCCTATGAGACGCTCTACCGTGCTACCATA
>CP070752.1:635744-649327 GCA_020348625.1 Deltaproteobacteria bacterium
ATCAGGGCGCCAAAGTCGTGAACCGCGCCCATTATTATGGTGCCGACAAAAATCCATATCATCGCCGGAACCCAGCCCCAAATGACGGCAACTGCAGGCCCCGTGATCGGTCCTGTGCCCGCGATTGAGGTGAAATGATGCCCAAAAATGATTTCCTTTCTGGTGGGCACATAATCCTTTCCGTCCTCAAACTCTACGGAAGGTGGCTTGGCTTCGGGTGACAAAGCAAAGATCTTTCTGCCAATGAACTTGCCGTAGAGCTGGTACATGATAATGTACCCAACGAACGCAACAACCATAATGAGTAAAGCTCCCATAACTCTTTCCTCCCTTTTTTAGGATTCGCCTATGCTAACCCTTACGGAATCTTACCTTCACCTCCTTTCCCTTAACGCTTAAATGATCAATCCGTTTTTGCCTTATAAGCGTTTAATAGAAATTTCATCGTTAGTCAAGCAAACTCTGTGTGGCGTGGTAATTTGAAAAGGCTTAGAAGGGTGCTTCGGTGTGGCCAGCCATGTGCATCCTCTCTATCAGTTATTTGGAATCCGTTGATAATTTTATCCCTTTCAGATAACGTAGAGCTCTATTATGTGCCCTCTAATGCTGGCTGATATTGTTGCTATCATTCACCTCGGATACGTCGTATTCGTTATCCTGGGGTTCATCCTCATTCTGATGGGGATCGCTCTCAGGTGGAAGTGGGTAAGAAACCTCTGGTTCAGGATCATACACCTGCTGGCTATTGCCGTCGTAGCCCTGGAGGCCATTTTGGGAGTCAATTGCCCGTTAACGGTTCTCGAGTTTTCCCTCCGATATGGTGTCTCCCCTTCCGATAGGCGGGTATCGTTTGTGGGAGAGCTTGTTGACTCTGTCCTCTATTATGACGCGCCGGCGTGGTTGTTTACGATTATTTACGTGGGGTTTGCTCTGCTGGTAGCCATAACCTTTATCATGGCCCCGCCTTCCAGGAGAGGCCGCTAGGAGAGTATTCCGGTGAAGCAATGACGAATAGTGAACAGCATCGTTTGGCAACACATGTTAGAGAAATTCGAATATCTAAATGCGAAACAAACCCGAATATCGAATAACCAAAACATAGTTTTGAGAGTTGAGATGCCAGACTCTAGCTAACGTCAAACGGATTTGTGCTGACGATTGTCTCCTCTCTACCTGGGCCGACAGATACAATAGAGACCGGAACGCCCACAAGGGTTTCTATCCGTTTCACATAGTCGCGGGCATTCTTAGGAAGTCGCTCCAGATCCCTCGCTTCGGAGATATCCTCTTTCCATCCATCCATCTCTTCATAGATGGGTGTGCAGGCGCTGAGGGCAGAGAGTTTCGCCGGTATGCTCTCCAACCGTTTACCTTGATGCTCGTACGCGATACACAGGCGTATGGTATCCAGGCCCGTTAACACATCGAGCTTTGTAATCGCCAGGTGGGTAAGCCCGTTGACCCGGGCCGAATACCTGAGAATCACCATATCTAACCACCCACATCTCCTGGGTCTGCCGGTGGTTGCCCCAAACTCCTCACCCCGCTCCTGAAGGTAACTGCCCATTTCGTTCTTAAGCTCGCTCACAAAAGGACCGCTCCCGACCCGCGTGGTATAGGCCTTGACGATGCCAACAACGCTGTCCAATGCTTTCGGACCAATTCCCGCTCCCACACAGGCAGTTGCCGCAACGGGGTTGGAGGAGGTAACAAAGGGATAGGTTCCGTGATCGACATCCAGATGGGTTCCTTGGGCACCCTCGAACAAGATGTTACCGTTTTTCCGCTTTGCCTCGTCTAATTCAGCCGAGACATCCACAAGAAACGGCACAAGCTCTTCGGAAAGGAAGCGGTACCTCTCCAGGATAGGCTGGGGTTCCAGCGGCTCGGCCCCGAGAAAACTGGCCAGATAAAAGTTCTTTTCCTTGAGATTCTGTATGATCTTTTCTTCGAGCACGTCCGGTTCGGTTAGATCCAGGGCCCGAATGCCCACCCTCGCCACCTTGTCCTCATAGCATGGGCCAATGCCCCTTCCTGTGGTACCGATCTTAGAGCCTCCCTTTGCCCGTTCCCGGGCCACGTCAATGGCCGTATGGTAGGGCATGATGAGGTGCGCCCGCTCGCTCAAGCCCAACCTATCGGGGCCAACAGATATACCCCTTTCGGACAGCGATTTCATCTCGTCCAACAGCACCTCAGGGTCAACCACTACTCCATTGCCTATGAGGCACCGCTTGTTCGGGTATAGTATGCCAGAGGGTATAAGGTGAAAGATGGATTTCTGCCCATTTACTACCAGGGTATGGCCCGCATTGTTCCCTCCCTGAAATCGGACGACCGTGCCTGCGTGGGCTGTCAGGAGATCGACGATCTTACCTTTCCCCTCGTCACCCCACTGGGTGCCGATAACAACGACATTCGCCATATCTTATACCTCACAGAAAAGCGCCTGGCCTGCACCTTGTTGCTCCATGATGCAGGGGCCAGTATTTCACCTCGATCAAGGTCTCTTACTCGGTAGTTGCACCTGTAAACAGCCTTACTCCGGGTCCCTGGGCCTCATGAAGTCCTTTATGTGCACCACCTTTGGCCCGTCCTTTTTTTTCGGCTCCCCGTTTCTGATCTTCTTAATCTGTTCTATATGCTCCCGGAGCTCTGCATTGCTCTCCAGTATCGTCCCAATCTGCTGCTCAAATTCCCCTTGTGCCTTCTTAAGCTCGTCGGTGTCAACGGAGAAGCCGAAAAAAGACCCGAGCAGATAAAGCATTCTCATCACGACCCGAAAATTGGTACCTCTTAGGTAAAGCGGGGAGTGCCCCCAGAGGCCGACAAAGGAGTAATGCATCTGTTGTACCTTTTGCATTATCAAAGAGTGGATGCCAGAGGGACCCTCGTAGTCTATCAGGCTGACATCGTTGTTGACGAAGACCTCTCTCCATGCCACATCGCTATAGACACCGGAGACAATTGATTCGGTGTGAAGCACGTCGTCATACATACCTCCCAGGCTCACCACGAGGGAGGCACCCCATTGTTTGCAGAGTTGCAATAACGTATCCACAAAGGTTTTCCATCGGTAATCAGGTTCCTGCCCTTTTGCAAGGATCAGGTCATGGTCTCCCTCTTTGTTGGAGAAGAAGTAGAAAGATGTCTTGTTGAGCCTGACATCCCTGAGTCTTCCCTCTTTGATGGCAATAATTGGTCTATTCTGTGTAAACTGAAAAAACCAATCCGGGTCTAGTTCGGCAAGCAGAGTAGCTCTCTTTTTTCGTATGATATACTCAATCGTCTTAATCGCCGTATTGCCGGCATTTGACCAGCCCCCAAACGCGGCAATCAACACGGGGCTGTTTAACTGCGGCATTTGATAATAGGTAACCAAATCCTCAATCATGACCTCACACACTCCTGGTGTAGTGTCCTAGCAACAACCTGCGTAATATGCACGATCACACAACTTGCGGAACAACACCGTAAACCCGAAATTCGAATGTCGAAATGCTAAACAAATCCGAATAGCAAATGACCAAAATCCAAAACTTGTTTAAATAATTGGAAAATTCGAATTTTGAAATTGTTTCGGATTTCGGATTTCGTGCTTCGAGTTTTACGCGTTAACAGTTTAAAACCAATAATCGAATCTCAGTTCGTTTTCATCTGTTTTTTTGGACGTGATACGATCCCTCTTGCCTCAGGCCCCAAGCACTGCCAACTGATCGTCTGGCTGCGCTCACCCTTTATGGGCTTTATAGAAAGAATATATGCTGTCCACGATATATTCGAGCTGCTCGTATTCCAGTTCCGGGTAAATCGGCAAGGCAAGGGTTCTTGCTGCCGCGTCGGTGGCAACAGGGCAGTCTTCCGGGCGATAGCCCAAGTATGAGAAACACTCCTGAGCGTGGAGGGGCACGGGATAATAGACCTCGGTGCCGATGCCCTGTTTGGAGAGATAAGCCCTCAGCCCATCCCTTTCCGGGCCCACCTTTATCACGAATTGGTTGTAGATATGCCTACCGCGGTGCTCGTAAGGGAGCTCCACCTGCTCGAGCCCCTTATCTGCGAACAGCGCCCTATAGGTACGGGCGTTCTCCCTACGCTTTTCTGTCCATTGATCAAGGTGGTTCAATTTGACCAGGAGAATCGCAGCCTGAAGGGCATCTAACCTGAAATTCCCGCCAATTACCTTATGATAATACTTCGGTTCAGATCCGTGAAGTCTCAGCACGCTGAGTCGTTCATATACCTCATTGTTGCCGGTGGTAACCATGCCCGCATCTCCGAAAGAGCCGAGGTTCTTGGAGGGAAAAAAGGAAAAACAACCATAGGCTCCCATGGAACCGGCCCGGTGCAGAGATCCATCTGAGGATTGATACTCTGCGCCAATCGCCTGGGCCGCGTCTTCTATGATAACCGAACCCAAAGACTTTGCCGTAGCCCCGATCCTGTCCATATCCGCACACTGCCCAAAAAGATGTACGGGGATAATGGCCTTGATGCGACTCCGCTCTTCGTTTTTCATGGAGGAGATCTTTTCGTCCAATTGCTCGGGGTCCATATTGTAAGTGTGCTCATCAATATCGACGAACACAGGTGTAGCGCCTAACCGGGCGATCGAGCCAGCGGTTGAAAAAAACGTGTAAGGAGAGGTGATCACCAGATCTCCCGGGCCGACATAGGCGCTCATCAGAGAGATAAGCAACGCATCGGTTCCCGACGAAACGCCCACCGCATGCCTGGCGCCGGTATACGCGGCTATTGCGTGCTCCAACTCTTCTACCTTCGGCCCCATAATGAATCTCTGGGATTCATAAACCTCCATGGTAGCTGTAAGGACTTCCTCTTTAATGGTGCTGAACTGGGCGCGCAGATCGAGTAATGGTACGTTCAATATGTCTCCTCCTTTCGCGGTTGACCTCATACTATGACAGCAACAGAAAATCAATGCACAAGACGTGAGATTGGCACCACCTCCGTCTCATTAGTAAGGACTGATTGATATTTCTTTAAAAGGCTAAGGGTCTCCTGGTGGGGGTGGCCAATCCCAATAGCCCGACCCTTATGTCTTGCCACGCTCAACAGCCGTTCCATCTGAATCTTCAGGGCATTTTCCGAAAGATCATTATCTAGAAAGATATCCCGTTTTGCCGCTTTCAGGTCCATCTTTTGTGCTGTCTTAAGGGCTACGCTCCTGCTATTCGTTCTGCTATCAACGAAATAGAGACCCTGCTTTTTCAACTCTTCGAGCACGATGGCCATCTTCTCCGCATTCTCCGTAAACCGTGAGCCCATGTGGTTGTTGGCCCCAACCACAAAAGGGGTCTGTTTCAGATCATCGTTAAGGACCTCAAGAATCGTTTCCTTGTCCATTGAAACCAAAAGTACTCCATCTCCGGGGTTGACAGAGGGGTAACCGATAGGCTCCATAGGAAGATGAAGCATCGTTTCACAGCCCACTTGCCGAGCCCTCTGGGCAATCGCTCTGGACTTCGTAGTAAAGGGCAGAATAGATAATGTGAGTGGTATCTCGAGCGCCATAAACGCATGGGCAAGGGAGCTCTCATAGCCCAAATCATCTATGATGATGCCGATCTTAGGCCGAGCTAAACGTTCAGGCAGCGGTATGCTGTCACCCACGAGGTTAAGTCTGTGGGTAAAAAGACCGCTGCAGTATATATGATATGTGATTTCCCCTAGTGAATGTTGGACCTCGGCAATCTCAACCGGAATACTGAGGGCAGCGACCCTGCTTCTGATTGCCTCTCCCACCCGAACGAGCGAATTCCCTTTTGGGATCGTAGCCTGTATGCTGTTGAAATCCCAATGAAAACCTTGACTATATCGCGGAATGACTGATAGATAAACGATATGCTCCGCTGGCACCCCGACAGCATCAAATCCATCGGAAATAGCCTTATCCACCAGCCTAATATTCCTGCTCAATCGCCCGGAAGTTGCGTACACCTCCTCGTATGGCAAGGGCGGTGCTTCTTTTTCGAGTCGCCCCACGTAACCAACGAGTATGGCCAAAATAATCGCTACAGAGCAAAGGGCAATCAGGACAAACTTCGGCTCCCTTCTTTTCTTCCGCTTCTTTGCCATATCCTGCTATCTCATCATTCTTGCGCCGTCCCTTTCGCCATGGAAGAAAAGATGTTCCAGGACCGAAGTATTTGCACTGCCCTGTTCAACTGATTGTCGCTAGCGAGGCGTTTTTGGATGTCCTCCTTCTCATCAGCCAATATGTCTCCCTCTTCCTCTGCTTCCGCCTCTGGCCTCTCGCTCTCCAGATGGCCTTCCAGATCCCTCTCTCTAATTACTGGTCCCTTTTGCGCGGTCGGCTCTTCCGCCGGCGGCACAAAGGCAACCTCAATATCCGGCTCAATGCCGCTTGCTTGAATCGATCTTCCTTTCGGGGTGTAGTAGAGCGCTGTTGTGAGACGCAAACCGGAGCCATCTGTGAGAGGAAAGAGGGTCTGAACAGAGCCCTTTCCAAACGTAGTGGATCCCAAGATGAGGGCCCTGCTGTTGTCTTGTAGCGCGCCGGCAACAATTTCAGATGCGCTTGCACTCCCCTCATTGACAAGAACAACCATGGGATATGTTCGAGGTTCCTTATTCTTGTGGGCAACGCTTGTTTGCTCCTTGTTATCGCGGCTCTTGATAGAGACAATCAGACCTGCGTCAAGGAACTCATCTGCAACCTTTACAGCCTGGGACAACAACCCCCCCGGGTTATTGCGAAGGTCCAGCACGAGGCCCTGCAGCGCCTTTTTGTTTTCCATCTCTCTGAGGGCTCTAACAAGGTCTTGCCCGGTATTGCTTTGGAAGTTCGATATCCGTATGTAGCCCAGATCAAAGGGAAGATAGAATGAGCGTACGCTTTTGATGGGTATTTCATCCCTGGTGATTACAAAATCAATTGGCTTTTCCAGCCCCTTCCTTTGCACCGTTAGCTTTACCTTGGTACCCTTGGGACCCCGTATCAGCTTGACCGCTTCCCGAATCGTCAAGTCCTTTGTTGCCTTGTCCTCAATCATAATGATCACATCCCCTGCCTTCATTCCCGCCTTGTATGCGGGTGTTCCTTCGATGGGGGAAACAACAGTCAGGGCCTTGTCTTTCATGGTTATCACAATCCCCACGCCTGGAAAGCTCCCCTTAGTCTCTATCATCAATTCCTTGTAGTCTTCAGGGGTGATAAATGAAGAATGGGGATCTAACGTCTCGACCATGCCCTTTATGGCGCCGTAGATAAGATCGCTAGCATGGGTTTCTTCAACATAGTTGTTTTCAATCTTTCGCAAGACATCGGTGAACACCTCGATGTTCTTGTATGCATCTTTGGTGTCTGCCACAACGTGCCGCGAGCTTCCGTTGATCAGAAGCAAGACTATCAGAACCATGAAAAGAGGTGCCTGATACCAGATGTGGTTACGCTTTGTTATTGCCATTCCGTTCCCCCTATTTAGCGTAAATGTTAGCCGGGTAACTTATCGCCGAGCATTCCGATCGCTCGAGACGATTGTCATGAGGCATTATAGCCAATACATGATTCCCTCGTGAATGATCGCTCATAGCCCCAGATTCCAGATCACACGGTTCGAGCCCATTGATCCATGGCTCCGAACCCCGTTTTACTGCAAGTATTACGCCATCTCACTCCCGCACAAGGGTGCAAGCTCATTCTGGCTTGTGTCATGCAAACCCTACCCTGTGTTAAGCCATGCGTTTGGGTCAAGATGCTCGCTGCCCTTTCTTATCTCAAAATACACGCCAGGACCTGCATCCCATCCCGGGTTTCCAACCAGGCCCAGTGGTTCATCGGCTTCGACCATATCCCCTGTTTCCCTCATTCGTTCATCCAGGTGGGCAAAAATGGTAAAGTAGTGAGATCCGTGGTTGACGATTATGAGTTGTCCATATCCCTTAAACCATCCCGAAAAATCTACTCTGCCGGGAAACACTGCCCTCACCTCCTCGCCCGGAGGACCGGTTATATACACTCCCTTTCTGTGCATAAACGGATTGGATCTTACCAGTTTCATATCCCTCAATATCTTTCCCTTTACTGGCATGGAGAGCCTGCCCTTCATTTCCGCAAAGCCTTTCGTCAGGAGCTCCTGCCTCTCTTGTGACTCCAAGCACACCACCGCCTCGCTCAGGGCTTGGGCAGCGCCTCTCAACTCCTTTATGGCCGTTCCGTAGAACTCCTTCTCCCTGTGCACTCTCATCAGCAAGAAGACCTTCTTTTCAATAGTCTCTTCAAGAAATGCTATCCGTTGGTCCTTGGCCTCCCTTAAGGCTTCAAGGTGCCCCATATTCTCCTTGAGCCTCTGTACCTCATGCTCAACTTGGCTCCTCCGCTCGCCTAAGGTATCAAGCATTATCCTGTCCTGAGCCATCAGTGCCTTTGCGTACTTGATGGTCTTTTGAAATTCTTGCAGAGACGTGGCAGTGACAAGAAGGCGCAGATATCCAGGCCTTCCGAATTTGTAAAAGGCGACCAATCGCTTCTGCAGGGCTTTTTCAACGGCCATTGCAGCAATGTTGAGCTTCTGAATCCTCTCTTGGCCGCTTCCAATCTCTTGTGAAACCTCCTGTATTCTATCTGTCAGGCCTCTGATTGCCTTCTTCTGCTCGGCCACGTCCTTTTCCAGTGTTTCCAGTTGCCCCAAGAGATCCCTTTCCTTGCCGTGAACACTCTCCAGTTCCCCTTCCTGCTCCTGCAGGTATTTCTCTATCTGCTGTACCTGGGAACGGTCGCTGTCCCCAGAGGCTCTTTCTTGGGCTCGCCCCAGCCCTCCAGACAGGGAGCTCAGCAAGAAAACAGCGATCATACAAAACGGCGAGAGAAAAACGCGGTTATGTATATTCATATTCTAAAAAACCGTCCTAACGATACGGTACTTCCGATCAACCCAGCGATCACACTTGTTGCAACCAATAAGAGAATGAACTCGGGAGAGAGAAAGACTAAGTCAAGCGCACCAAATCCGATTCTGAGGTCTACCTTGTTTGTTACCAGTATATACCCCAGGAACAGGATGCTCATTGCGACCGAGCCGCCAAGAAATCCTTGAATTGATCCCTCGATCAGGAAGGGGGCCTTTACAAAGCCGTTCGTTGCTCCCACCAGCTTTAGTATCTCAATCTCATCTTTTCTGGAATAGATAGTCAGTTTTATGGTGTTTGTGACGATAAAAAGCGCGGCGAGAAAGAGCAGACCTCCAAAAACCAGACCCACGATCTCTATCACGCCCAAGACGGCCTGAATTCGATCGATCCATTCCTGACTATATTGCACCTCATCAACGTGCTCGATTCCCTCCAGCTTCTTCTTCAGCTCGTAGGGGAGTGAATCATCGATCTCGTCTCTGGAGAGAATAATCTCCAGTGAAGCCGGTAAAGGGTTCTCTTTAAGCCCATCAAGCAGTCCGGCCCTCTCTCCGAGCTGTCTCCTGAGGCTCTTCATGGCATCTTGTTTGGAAATGAACCTCGTAACGCTTACCGGATAATCGAGCAGTTCCCTTTGTATGTCTTCGATTGCGCTCCTGTCCGGATCTCCTTTGAAATAGATAGACATGGTCAATGTTCTTCCCCGTTCCTGTGTCCAGGCATTCATGTTTACGAAAGCAAGGACAAAGGCATCAAAGATCAGAAATGCTATGACCATGGTGCCAACCCCGATAAGATGAACCATCCGATTCTCGAATATATTGCCCAGGGCCTGCCTGAAAAAATATCGCAAGAACGATATCCTCATTTAGACTATCCTGCCTTTGCTGAGCTTGATTATCCTTTTCATCGTTCCAGCGAGCAACTCTTGGCTATGCGTTGCGATAACCACCGTAGTCCCTCTCCTATGAATCTCCTCCAACAGGGCCATTATCTCCATGGTCAATTCATGATCGAGATTGCCTGTTGGCTCATCGGCCAAAAGGATCAGGGGATTATTGACGACTGCCCGTGCGATTGCCACTCGCTGTTGTTCCCCGCCCGAAAGCTGAGGAGGGTAATATCCCTCCTTGTCCGCGAGACCCAAATACCGCAAGGTTTGGTGCACCCTCTTGCGGGTTAGGGCAGGTTGTATCCCTGCCACCTCCAAGCTGAGCGCTACATTTTCAAACACAGAACGCCGGGTGAGGAGTTTAAAATCCTGAAAGATCACACCTATGCTTCGGCGGAGCAAGGCCAGGTCCTTATCCTTGATCCTGTTCAGGTTTCTTCCGTTGACCAGTGCATGCCCACTGGTTGGTTGTTCCGCACAGAAGATCATTTTTAGCAGCGTGGTCTTTCCTGCCCCGCTCGGCCCCGTCACAAAAACAAACTCTCCTTTTGTCACCTCGACACTGATGTCTGTGAGCGCAGGGTTCTCTGCCCCATAGCTTTTGTAAACATTGAAGAGCCTGATCATGGTATCAAGAGCAAGCAGTTATTGCCCAGAAAAGCCAGGATGACCGCCACCCCCATGACATTTGTGCGCAGGTGGATATTCGGGCCAACAAAATAGTCTCACAAAAAAGATGAATTTCAATGTCCCGGGCTGGCCAACTAGTTTTAACCTATGAATAGGGTAGGGGTCTACGGGGTTAGTATTAGCAATGTATGGCTTGGAGTAAAGAAAAAAATCTTAACACGCCTCTAATTTTGCACAAAGGCTTCCTCAACCATCTCAGGGCCACGCTCTACTTTGCATATTCAATGGCCCTGGTCTCTCTTATTACGGTTACCTTGATCTGTCCTGGATAGGAGAGATCTTTTTCTATCTTCTTCGCTATCTCTCTGCAAATCATGGTTGACTCATAGTCATCAACCTTATCGCTTTCTACCATTATCCTGAGTTCCCTGCCCGCCTGGATTGCATAAGACTTATTTACGCCCTTAAAGGATTTTGCGATCGTCTCCATGTCTTCCAACCGTTTCACATATGACTCGAACATCTCTCTCCGAGCACCGGGCCGTGCACCCGAAAGCGTGTCAGCAGCCTGAAGCAGCACATCCATTACCGAAGATGTTTGAATATCCTCATGGTGAGCTGCTATAGCATGTACTACTTCATCGGGTTCACCATACTTCTTGGCAAGGTCAGCACCTATGGTTGCATGTGCGCCCTCAATTTCATGGTCCACTGCCTTACCAATATCGTGCAGAAGCCCTATCCGCTTAGCAACTTTTTCATCCAACCCTAGTTCCGCTGCCATAATGCCGCACAAGAACGCAACTTCAAGGGAATGCAGAAGGACATTCTGGGCATAGCTCGATCGATATTTCAACCGACCAATCAGCTTTACCAGTTCGGGATGCACGCCGTGAAGCCCAATATCAAAAGTGGCCTGTTCTCCGGCCTCCTTAATGCTTGCCTCGATCTCCCTGGTCGCTCTTTCCACCACCTCTTCAATGCGGGCTGGGTGAATTCTGCCGTCCTCGATCAATCTCTCGAGCGCTATCTTAGCGACCTCTCTGCGCACCGGATTAAAACCTGACAGCACCACGGCCTCAGGTGTATCATCAATAATGAGATCGATTCCCGTTGCTGCTTCAAGGGCCCGTATATTTCTCCCTTCTCTGCCGATAATCCTCCCCTTCATTTCATCATTTGGCAAATTGACTACTGATACGCTCTCTTCAGTTACATATTCACCGGCATACCGCTTAATGGCCAAAACCAAGATCTCTTGTGCCTTCCTGTTGGATATTTCTCGAGTTTCGGTCTCTATCTTCTTTATAAGCTTGGATGCCTCATGGCGCGCCTCGGATTCCATGGAAGAAACGAGCATCTCTTTGGCTTCAGCTGCCGAGATCCCGGCAATCCTCTCCAGTTTTCGCCTTTCATCCTCTATGAGACCACCGAGTTCGTCCTCCATTGTCTTTAACTCGCTCTGGCGATGCGCTAAGCTTGCCTCGGTCTTGGCGTTAGCTCGCTCCCTCTGTTCCAGTTGCTCCATCTTCTTATCCAGGGTTTCTTCCTTTTGGAACAGCCGTTTCTCCTGGTTTTGCAGCTCTTTTCGACGAGACCGTGTCTCCTCATCGAACTCGAGTTTCATCTGATACAGTTTGTCTTTGGCCTGAAGCTGGGCTTCTTTCCTGATGGTTTCCGCCTGCTTGCTTGCCTCGAGCATAACCTTTCTTGAATACTCCTCTGCCGAGTCGAGCTTGCTTTCCACCATTTTCTTGCGAACGATAACCCCAATCACCGCCCCCACTATGACACCTGCTATCGCAATAATAACAAACTGAGTGATCATCATGGTTACATCACCACCCTTTGCTTTATAGATTGAACGTGAGGAAAAAGAGGGGTGGATTGTGGCTCAGCGGAATGATAAACAGGAGATGCGATAAAGAGGGAAAAAAGACAAAACTACTTATTCACACTAGAAACCCGTGACATACAATTCTCATATCCAACATATGCTCTCTTCCCTGTATGTTGATTCACCCTCACCTCGCTATGACTGGAGATCGGGCCTGTTTGCCTGTTTATTATAGGTTAAGCAGCAGAGCGCTCCTTAGCCCAAGACTATCAATCCACTTTTTGGGTTCCCCCGCAATCGTGCCGTGGTGGAAACCCTTTTTGAACCTAATACTCATGAGGTGGGCGCTCTATTACCCCCTTAGGTCTCTTTTTGTGCTCGAAAGAGACACACAGAGGCAAGAGGGAACTCCCGTTCACTATGCTGTTGGATCAAAAGCGTCCCATCAATCACGAGCACAGCAGGGGAACAAATCAGTCTAATGCCAAATCCAGGGTCTGTATCAACCTCTTAGACCTGTCGTTGATCTCGGCTAGCAGATCCTCCTTTTCCTTTAACAGCTGAAAGTAATCGCCTGCAATATCAAGGGCAGCAAGAATAGCTTTCTTATCTTCTGATATTCCCCTGGCAGAATCACCAACCTCTTTCAGCTTTTGGTCAACGTATGCAGCCACTTGTAATATTTGCTCTCTATTATCGCTGCCTTTTACAGCGAATTCCCTGTTCTGTATTTTTATTTTGACCGTTGCTGTCATGGGGTTTGTCACCCGCAATCACACTTCACATTCGGCGATCTTCTCCAAAAGGCTTGCTATTCTCTTTTGAACCACGTCTCTGTCAGCCCTCAGCGTATCGATCTCGCTCCTTAAAGTACCCAGTTCTTCTTCTTGGGTCCTAGCCTTTCGTTCTAACATCATCTTCTGTTCGTTCAGGGAACCAAGGGCTGAGATTAGTGTTTCTACTCTCTGTTCTAACAGCTCAAACTGTTCGATTTCCTTTAGCCCCATACCAACCCTATTCTACCCGACAGGGTCAGTATATCCTTTTCAAAGTGAAAGTCAAGTGTTAAGAAAATCCGCACACCGGCAAACCGCATCGTTGAAGTCATCAAGAAAACCGTCGAGAACTATATTAGCACATGACCCCGACGCTTCGTTTCAGGGTTATACATGAAGAAAACGCTCTGGTTAGCATGGGGATGTCTTTTTTTGCTCTGCCCTCTAAACCAGGCCCTGTACAGGGTCGTTTCAAACCGGCGCACCGCCCCATAAGCCTTAGCACTAAGGCAGCAGCCTGTGTGCGCCGTTTTGAAACGCCCACTGCTCTGAA
>CP070752.1:649427-658822 GCA_020348625.1 Deltaproteobacteria bacterium
AGCAACACAATTCCTCCTGCAATTTCTTGCAGACTATACCTTCTCCGTCGGAGTTTGTGTCCGATCTGTGGAAAAGAGGTAATGCGCTCTAAGTCGGTGTCTAGGGGTCACCCCCGGTATTGATGTGAATCGAATAGAGAGGGCGTCATGAAAAGCGCACCTTTTGTGGGCCTAAAGATCTTGAAATATTATTTCTTTGACAGCAGCCATAATACCGGCGATTATCGCTTCATCTCTTGGAAGCGCGGTTGCTTCAGGTTCCCCCGTTTCTCCGGCACCTCCTGTTTCGATCCGATCCTTGAGGAGCGCCCTTGTTCCCGCCTTCGACTTGACTTCCTCTAGTTGTTCACGTGACATTCTCCTGAGGCCCTTCTGGTTCCATTCGTCGAAATAAAGGCCAAAATGCTGCAGCAAATAGTCCTTGCTCTGCTTTCTCGCCCATTCGTAGCCGATCTGGTACCCCTCTGATTCAGACATAGCCTCGCAGTATCGTACTGCTTCGATCTCCATCTCGAACCCCCATTCAAGAAGGAGGTCTTCGGCCCTTTGCTCAGCTTTTGCGGACCCCACCTCACGAGCGACGTAAAGGGCGAACTCATGAGCTATGGTGTGAAGGATCTGGTGCTCGGGCTCAAAGAGTACCTTGGGGTTGAAGCATAGTAAGGTCTTCACCGGATCATCAAACTCAACGCGCAGGGCGCAACTTCGGTGAAGGTCTTCCCCTGCTACCACTTGAAGCACAGTGCTATTCAAGATATTTTCTCCGATGCTTTCGGGCAATCGGTCCAGCACCTTTTCCAGGTACGGCAGAAAACGCGGGTCACAATGTTTGAACCGAGTCATCCTTTTATCCATGATTTCCTCCTTTGCAAACGGAAAAAAGGTTTGATGGGCGCCCGGATACTCAGGCACTCTCGGGAAAACGCTGCGTCTGTGATCATGTCCCCATTCCTGGCTTCACCGCCTAATGCACCAAGGCATCGGCTACCATGGAGGAAAGGAACCTCACATCCACGTCCATCTTGTAGTGCTTATTGAGATCGCTGAGTTGTGTGTGGCAGTTCTCGCAAGCTGTAGCGAGCACCTTTGCGTCGGTATCTTTCACTTGATCAACCTTTACCTTGGCTGATTTCATTCTGAAATCAAGGGTCTCCTCGCCCAAAGCGACGAGTCCTCCTCCTCCGCCGCAACACCAGTTATACTTCGGCTCCGGAGACATCTCCCGATAGTCATCAGTCAGGTGCTGCAGGATAAAGCGTGGTTCGTCAATAACGCCGCCGTTTCGTGCTATCTGGCAGGGATCATGGTAGGTGATCGGTCCTGGGACTTTCGACTTGTCCACCTTGATTCGGCCTTCCCTCAGGTATCGGGCGTGAACCCCGGTGATAGAGGAGACCCGGAAGGGTTGGTTGCCCGAGAGATCCTTCATTACGCGGAATGCCGTCCCGCATTCACAAATGCAGACCTCCTTAACCTTCAGTCGTTTGGCCTCATTAATGATGCGATCCAAAATGAGCTTTGTCTTGGTTGGATCTCCCACAAAAGCGCCGAAATTCACTGCCTCAAAAAAGCTCAAGGTCCAGTTTTCGCCTGCTGCATTAAAAACGACTGCGGCCGGAACAATAGAATGTGCACCGGCAAGAGCCACATAGAGCAGATCTGCGCCTTTAACGTCCACGGGGATGGCTGTCTCTTTAGCCTCGATCTTCCACTTCTTAACAACCTCCTTTTCGAGGTTTTTAATACCGGTCAGAAAGCCTTCCTTAAAAAGATCAAGTGATTTACCCTTCTCGACGGAGGTGTCCGCCAGCATCGTCAGGATTTCCGGTTCTGCATGGGCACCGATTAGCAAAAGCTTGGCGATGGACATGAGCATCTGGGTATCGATCCCAAAGGGACAATAGACCATGCAGCGCCTGCACCCTGTGCATGAGTAAGCGGCCTCGTATAATTCTTCAAGGGCCATCTCGCTCAACTCCTTCGCCTCCCCTACGGATGGCCACAGCCTTCCTCGGCCCTTGAAGTATCTTTTGTAGATTCTACGCACGATTTCGTGCCGGTACGCGGCGATATACTTAATGTGGCCCATGGATGCATAGACATGGCAGGCCTCCGTACAGATTCCACATCTGGTGCAGGTTTCCAAGTAGAACCTCATTGCCTCGTTCAATTTGCCGTGAAAGAGCTTCAGCAGATTATCCCGTGTTTTCTTGTCCATGGCTACCCCCTCCTCAGTTTATTCATCGGCAGAGAGAGAAACGAGTGCATAAGCTGGCTGAAGGGAAAGAACATGAGAAACAGGTTCGCAAAGAAGACGTGCAGGACCAGCATGAAGGAATGGCCCGATGATGTCAGATCAGGAGATAACTCCGGCCTCAGAGAGAAAAGGCCGGCAAGATATTCTCGATATTCCACGACCGATAAGTTGCCGTACTCGTACCACCTCCTAGCCCAATCCATCTGGCTCCCAAAAAGAACGGTGAGAAAGAGCAAGATGAGGAGGTAGTAGTCCTCGGGAACCGATAGGTCCCGGTAGGGAGAAAGGAACCGTCTAAAGAGAAAAAAGAGCAGGCAAATAGAAAGAATCAATCCAACAAAGCCCCTTCCTAAAAAAACCTCATGGGGAATGAGCTGGAATATGCTGAATTCTCCAATCAGTTCCAGATGCCCGATGATGAGAAGGAGGAAGCAGATATGAAAGAACATGAGAAAGACCCAAAACACCGGGTTATGCCTTCTCACGGTGGGAAGAAAGAACGTATCGTAGAGCGCCCAAAGCCACTGGGGACGCCTTACAGGATAGATCTGAAGGGTTGTCGGATTCCTGGGTTCGCGAAAGAGCTTTACGAGTCTTAAGATAATTCCCACAATGAAGACCGCAAAGGCGAGGTACGCCATTGGAATAAGGATGATATAGTAGATCGTCTCCACGGAAGCCCCCTCTCATTAGGGATTAAACGCGGCGCCCCATCGAGGGGGCACCGGCAAACGGCCCTATGCCTTCCGCTTGATGTAGAATTTTATTACCCCTCCTTCTTGATCGGTCTTCAGGATCTCATTTCCGCTGGTTCTGGCCCATGCGGGAAAATCTGCCAGTGATCCAGGATCGGTGGTTACGGCCTCAATCACTTGGCCAATCTCCACCTCCTTGATGCCTTTGCTCACCTTTACTACCGGCATGGGGCAAGCCAAACCCTTTAGGTCCATTACCTTGTCAACAGTAATCTCCTCGCCCATTTTCAACCTCCTTAAATTTCTTTTGCTTATATGAAGAGTTGAACCTTGCTGTTCTGCGCTTCTTCTATGAACTTCGCAACACCGCAGAATGTCAGATTAGGGTACTCGATCATTTCTTCCCGCTTGAAGCCCATGAGGTCCATGGACATCTCACAGATGTGAATCCTCACACCCAGTTCTGCGGCCAATTCAAGCATTTGCTCTAAGGATGCCACGTTTTTCTTTTTCATGAGGGATTTCATCATTGCCGTGCCCATACCTGCCATATTCATTTTGGAGAGTTTCACCTCACAGGCACCTTTTGGTAGCATAGCGCTGAACATCTTTCCCATAAAGTCCTTTCCGCGAACCTTCTTTCCCTTATCTCTGAGGATCGGCGTTCCCCAAAAAGTAAAAAACATTACCACATCCATGCCCATGGCAGCAGCACCGGTTGCAATAATGAAGGAAGCCATCACCTTATCCAGATCGCCGCTAAACACAATAAGCGAAACCTTATTTTCCGGGCTTGCCTTAGAAAGGGATTCGAACTGGGTTTTGAGTCCCCCGATCTGTTTTTCAAGATCTTCCATCTTTTCAAGATGGTCTCCTTGCTGGAGCACCTCTTGTTTTTTAGCAGTACTTTCTTTCATTGCTTAACTCCTTTTTCTTAATTCCTTTTGTCTGGTAAGTGCATTAACACTTGCATTTCAGAAGATGGCCTGTTTATTTTTTTGTTTCGCCGAGCAATGCATGGCCGACGCTACATGACTTCCGCTTTCGCAGCCTCCATAGCTGACCTGAGCACCTCCAAATAAGAGAGTGTGTTTAATCTCTCGTCCGTCGCTATATTTGCAAGTATTTTTGCATGGATTTCACTGTGAAAAGCGGCTATTTCCCCTGATTTTGCTTTCCCCGCTGGCGTGAGGCTAATCAGTTTGATACGCGCGTCTCGAGGATCTTCGATCGTCTCTACGAGGCCCTTTTCTGTGAGTCCGTTTACGAGTTTCGTTACCCTGCTTTTAGCCACCTCCAACCTCTGAGCAATGCCCTTTACCGTAAGGTATCGTTCCCCCTCAAAGAGCATCAGGCATCTTAGCTCGGCATACGGCAACCCAAATCTTTGCGATTCGTACAACCTCTTGTCTTCGCAGCAATGAACGATTTCATTGATAAGATCCTGCAGGCGCGAGATTTGATACTCCGCAAGCTCTTCATCTGTTTTTCCGTACACATTGTTCATACTAGTAATAAATTATTCACAGTATTTCAGCATGTCAACCTAAATCAGTTGTAAAAATATCATATTGAATGTAATTAATTGAATTTGCATGACTAATATGTCTTTTATTTCTTGACATAATTATATAATAATATTCATAGCATTAACGATTTGGTGATGGCTAGGAAAGAGAATCGTATCGCTGAGCCCACACGAGCGCCAATCTTGGCCAAGCAAAGACCCTGCAGGCCTTCAGTATTGTTGGCGATTTGCGGTGAGAGGCACGTGGAAGCAATGCTCGTTGGGCGATTAGGAATTTGGGGAAGGAGCTAGATCAGCTCATGCAGGAGCAAGGCTTCACTCAGCAGTACACCGTATGAAGGGATTACCCGCTACATCCCTCTTAGTCCATTATCCGAAATCGAGCAAATCGACATTCCGAAAATGAATAAGAAGATAGCTATTTCTTGGCCGGCATGTCTGGTTCAAGATCGATTGTCGATGTGGGGAAAATGGGCTCCATGTTTAACGGCTTATCCGGGTACATGCCATGTGTACTTCCGCGGTGACAGCCGGGCCAGCATCTGGCCCGATAGTAACGGACCGGCTTTTCAGGGAGAGGGCCTTGGCCGGGATACCAAACTCCGGGCGCAATGGGGTAGACCCGATCGGTTGCTGAACTCTCTGGAGCAGCACCTGGTTTGGTAGCGCATGGTTTTTCGGTTTCTTGGGCTGCAGGCGCAGTTGCATCACTGCCGGTTTGCAACGCCCAACCGAGTGAAATTAGGATGAACAGTGATGTAACAATAACAAGGAAATACTTCATATTTAGCCTCCTTTCTACATATTGTTTGCCAAGAAAAACCCACGGGCCTGGCACATAAGGTGCCACCTGGGAGAAAAGGGCCACCGGTCAGCAGTCGGCAAAGGGTATTTCGTGAGCTCCTTGATGCGCTTTGGTTGGTCCTGCTACAGGTGACCTTCTCCACATGCGCATATTAGACTATAATTGAAGCAAAGTAAAGGTGCGCAAGAGCAGATCCTTGGTAAAATGGTCTCTGCCACGGGGCTCTATCCGCCGCACAAGGGAGTGCATATACAGGGGCGTAAGAAGACTGGGCTTTTGATGGGAATGGGTGCAATAAATCGAAACAAGGAGGGGCGGATGAGCACTGAACAAACGTTGAGAAAGCTAGATCATATCAAGGAGCGACCTAATAGTGGCCTCCTGGTCCTGGTTAGCCAATCTGAATGACACGCCAATGCCCTTAGCGCTGGTCCACACAACTTCACCGTTAATCTTGATATATTTTTGATAATTGGGTAGCGGAAAGGTGAGGGAAATCTCTTGCCCGGCAGAGAAGGGCATCGGTGTTTCGATAAACACACCGCCGGCACTGATGTTTTGAATAAAATCCTTATAAGCCCGATCTTCGGTAGCATAGTCAACAACCATGAAGAAGGGTTTTCGGGTATGCCTTCTTCTCGTGTGTAAGAGCTTTCCCTCCAGGTCCTTCAGGAGCTTGTGTTGCTCCGCCTCGGGCATGCTGAGGATGAGTTCGATCAAGCGATCAGATACATCGGAGGATGGGGCCTTCATGTCTGCAAGCTGATAAAGGCCACGAGAGATTGTGACAAGAACTCCCTCATCGCGAAGGCCATAAAAGGTGCGTCTGTGTATACCCTCTTCAAAAGCTTCATGGGTACGGATCGTTCCTCCTTTTTTCCTGATAGCATCTATTGCCCTTTGTCTGGCTAATCCCATGGCTGGATGGTACAGAAACGTTCGCTTAAAGTCAAGCTTTTGTGCACCTTGTGCGATTTGGTACAAACGGTTTTTTGAAACATGACCGCATGTTCCCTGAAAGTACTGGATCGCAATGGTGTGTCAGTGACAAATAGTTTGCTGTGAAGCTGCCGGGGCCGATGCTTTCGGTTTCTGCCCTTGGGACCATACTCAGATCGTTCCTTATAACCGGAAGTTCTGCTGAGTTTCGGCTGACGCAGACGGGGATACAGCTTTAAGGCAGGTTCAGAGATGCATCATGGATGTCATCAGTTAGTTCAGAACCTGCTCACGCGATGGGCCGAGCGGCAGAAGGCTGTCGTGCCCAGCTACTTCCTTTGAGGTTCGCTGACTTTATAGAATTGAGCCGTAAGCCTGATGGCGAGCTCCGGCTTTTCGGGATAGGTGGTTTTTAGCTTCAGGATACCACGATACACGCCGACCTCGCCAGGCAGACGGGTAAAATGTATCCGATAGAGCTTGCCCGATTCGACCTCTTCTATGGTATAGGTGACTTTTTCACTGAGGGTAAATTCGGCCTCATCGAGTTTCAGATCCTTGGTTCCATCGCCTTTGACCGTGACTGTGGCCATTGCCTTTCGGTCTGCCGGTCCCCTGAGATAGACGTGCTGTGATGTCACGTAGACGGGGACTTTCACAAATACCTTAATGCCAACGGCCTGATACCTGTTTCCCGGTTCATTAGTATATATTCGTGCCCTTTTTGATACGTATCCCCGATAGCCTCTGGTATTTATCTTCAAGCTGATCTTTCCCTCCCCTCCGGGGGGGATGACCCTGTCGTAATGGGCCACGGCGCAACCTCAACCAGGTTGCACTCTTTTAATCTCCAGGGGCTGGTCTCCCTCGTTAAGAACGGGAAAGTCATGTGTAACGATATCCCCTTGCTTGACCGCTTGGGCCTCATAGAGCTTTTCTGGCAAAACCATCTTTGGGCCGCGAGCCTGTTGCGCCCAACCTGTTGCGAGGTAGAGGCCGACCAGGGATATCGAGAAAAATACACCAAATACTAACTTTTGCCACTTTCTGGTTTCTTGAACATAGATCATAGCGAATATTACACCTTTCAGTAATAGTGAATTGACATAAACACTTGCATTTTTCATACCAAGTATAGAAAAGGCGAGGTTTTGTGTCAAGGAGTATGGGCAGGACCTTATGGGTTTAAGAACTTGGGCGGGAGTTGGGATCGGCCCTCCATCTTCACTGAATCAATAATCATCATGGTGGAGGTTCCATGTGCCAACAACCTCCCCTCTTCGTTTTCAATGAGGGCTTCACCAAGGCAAAGGCGCTCCCCGACCTTAAGACTTCTTCCCCTGGCAATAAAACGCCCTTCGGAAGCTGGCGCTAAGTAGTTCACCTTGAGTTCAACCGTAGTCATTTCGGAGTTTGCCTCTAGCTGCGTATGGACTGCCCAGAAGGCAGCGGCGTCGATTAAGGATGCGTAGACTCCGCCGTGTGCCATGCCAAAGGGCTGGAGATGCTTTTTCTCCAGGATGATTTCAAGGAGGGATGTTCCCCATTCAAGCGACTTGATTTCCATAGACAAAAGGCGGAAATAGGGGCAATCATTCACCTGTGAAATGACGCCTTCAACATACGCCGGATTCATTTTCATGGAGTCGGTTGTGTTCGTCATAGCTCGCCACCCCCAGACCCCTAGTCCGGCTCTCCTTTGAGACCTATTGCCTCTGCGACCTCCTGCATACCCTTTATAGTATCCTCGATGAGTTCTCCGACCTCTACTCCCAGCATTTCGGCACCTTTTTCGATAATCGATCTGTCTACACCGGCTGCAAAGGCAGGTGATTTCCACTTCTTTTTGACCGATTTCACGGTCAGATCCATCACGCTTTTCGAGGGCCGGACCAGAACACTGGCGGTGACAAGCCCTGTTAGCTCATCTATGGCATAGAGCGTCTTCTCCAGGACGCTCTGCGGCTCCTCATCTGAGCATATTCCCCAGCCATGAGACACAGCGGCACGAATGTATTCCTCTGGCCAGTTGTGCTCTTGGAGGATCTCTCTCGTTTTGGTGCAGTGCTGATCCGGGTATTTTTCGTAATCCAGATCATGAATCAGGCCGATGATCCCCCACTTATCCTCATCTTCTCCGCGCTTTCTCGCCACAGAGCGCATCACCCCTTCTACGGCAAAGGCATGTTTGAGTAAGCTATCGCTCTTGTTGTACTCTTGTAAAATCGCCAACGCCTCTTCTCGAGTCGGTATCTTTTCCGCCATTGTAACTCTCCTTTCCTGGCCGGTATTGTGTTACATAAGAGCAGCATTCATAAAAGGTGCACGAAAGCCCGAGATGATACTTAAATATAGGCCCGGTGCCATAGTTGACAAAGGGCTGACTGAGTCAGGATCCCTTGAAGACAGCCGCCACTGGCAAGGGAAAAATAACCTTATTTGAAGAGATTCCGGATCACCTCGGTCAAGGTCTCATTAAGGGTAGCCTGGAGTTCTTCCGGATTAAAGGTGATCTTTTTGACCTGAGGCGAGCTGTCCATGGTGCGGATGACAACCCTCCGTTGGCCTGGATAACCGATGGAGGCGGCAACCTTAATCCTGTATTGAATCTCGGTGGTTGCGAGACCCGCTTTTGCCTCTACCATAAAGGATTCAATCTTCCCTCCCACTGCCAGGAAAATATCTTGGGGCAAACGATCCAGTCCCTCGGGGGTCTGATCCCAGCCCTTGCAATCGGTGACCTGAAATCCCTTGTCAGAGAAATAATCCTTTACGGCCCTGGTAACTGAATCAGAGACACTGGTCCCTGCCACTTTCACAAAGTCAACTTGCTTTCCCCTCCGTTGCCTGATGCCGATTGTGTCCTTGACTTTCTCCTTTCTAACGTCGTCAAACGGACAAACGCCCACAACGGCTTTCTGCGTAACCTCAGACGCGGCCGGCACGTCAGTCGCAGGAAGATACCTTACATCGATCAGATAGGTCCTGCTACCCCCACATCCTGCGATAACCGCTATGAGGCTCAGAATCATCAATAAGACAAGAACCTTTGCCTTCATTGTAGTTCCCTCCTTTCCCTTAACTAAAGGTCGGTATTGGCTCACGGGCCGATCTCCATAATTGATTGCCGATCTTATGCTTTGGATGAGGTGATTATAGAGAAAAGGCACC
>CP070752.1:658922-663386 GCA_020348625.1 Deltaproteobacteria bacterium
CTGCCCCACAATGCTTTGCTTTATGTAAGCCGAGGGTCGGGAACCTGGGGGCCGCCGATCCGTTTTCTATCGCCTCCTGAGGTGACGATCATTCGGCTAGTCCATAAGGAGGGCCCGACTCGACCGAACGCGGGCAGCTAGAGCAAGACCTTGGCATTTTGACTTGCTACCGGTTACCGTCGCTGATATTGTTCACAGATGCACGCGAGTAAGCAGAATGTGGACAGGTGTGCTGCGTTCGGAGTCGTGCTGACGTCCCAAACCTGAGCAGGAGACCACATGGTTGATCCAGACAGCTGGGGAAAGGACCCTTCCGTGCGGATAATGCGGGGGGTGTTCAGCCGCATGGAGGAGACCCAGGGTGAGTTACTGAAGCGTATGTGCATTGAGCCGCTAGATACACGGCTGAGAAACTGGCGCGAGAACGCACTACAATGCTTTGAGCGGGCCTGGATTCATGCGGCTAACAGGGGCATTCACCTGGACGAGGAAAAGGCTGCAGCTATTTATGTACACTGTTTGGCGCGGGCCATGGTTTCAGATGGGATCAGTGTTCCTCTGCAGGTTCTCCCAAATGATGACGATATCGAGACGCTTCTGAAGGAGGTCTTGCGGTGATCAGATTGCGTTTGTTTGGACGGTGCCGAATATACCACGATCCGGTTACCCCGGTTCTCCGAGCGCCAGCACAGATCGGGTGGGAAGCATGGTTTCGCACCATAGACCTGGTGACCCCCAAAAACCTGAAAGGCAGGGAGTTGTTGATGCGCACACGCGGCTGGTGGACGGTGGAACCCTCTGATGTGGCAGCAGTAATTGAAAAACATGGCCGACTGGTGGTCGGAGAAAAAGGGGAGCTCATGGTTGAATTCATCGAGGAGAACGCAGCTATGGACCTCTCCAAAGCCCTTTCCGAACGCTTCGGTGATCAGGTACTCCTGTCTCCTTGATGTTTCGATGTTCTTCTGCGACATATGCCCCGGTAGCCGGAATTGAGATACGCCTATTTCCTTTTTGAGATATCGCTCGATCCCTAGCGTTCGCTCGCCTTTGCCAGGAATCGACCTTGGTAGCGGAAGCGGCTACTTGGGTCGAGCAGATTCGCGAGATCCGCTAACACCTTGAGGGCTATTATATCCGTCAAAAGCTGTCTTCCGAAGGATCCACTTGCCGGTGGCTGCGAGAACTAGGCACGCATCTTGCTTCTTAACTATCCCACATGTGCGTAGACATCGGTTAAATCTGAAACGCAACAGATCTACCGCAGTCACTGCGGTATTTTATCAGGGAGAGGGTTCCCCTTGCGTAATGTAAATAAGTGATACTGGAACGTTAATGGAAACTCCCCAGCTTTCACGTTTGGTAGACATGTCAGACCCTCACCGTGTTTTGGATGAGGTGAAAACAATCCTATCCATGTCGTTTTCCGAGTTCGACTTTGAAACCCTGAATCGTGTTTTCGAAGATGTGGTGCGCCTTTTTCGCGGAGAGTATCCCGGATACCGAGAATGCACAACAGAATACCACGACCTCAAGCATACCACTGATACATTCATGGCCATGACACGCCTGGTACACGGTGCACTAGTAGCAGGCCAGAACCTTACCAAAGATCAAGCAATGGTGGGTGTAATATGTGCACTGATGCATGATACCGGTTTTATTCAAACCCTTGAAGACGATACGGGAACAGGGGCAAAATATATCCATGTTGACACAAAGCGAAGCATCGTCTTTATGGAAAACTATGCGAATGAGAAAGGGCTTTCAAAAGAAATGCTCACGGATTTCCGCAATATTCTTACGTGTACCGACCTAGGTGCAGAGGTAGCTGACATTCCCTTTTCCTCCCCGGAGACTGAATTGCTGGGCAAACTCCTGGGAACTGCTGATCTCGTGGGCCAAATGGCCGACCGAACCTACCTCGAAAAGCTCCTCTTTCTCTTTTACGAATTCAGAGAGGGAGGTGTCATGGAGTATAACAGTGAACTTCATCTCCTCGAAAAGACGCGAGACTTCTACGAGATGACCAGAAAACGGCTCTCCCGGGAACTGAGTGGCGTCAACAAATACATGCGTCACCACTTTAAAGCGCGCTGGAATCTGGACAGGGATTTATACATGGAGTCACTGGAGAGGCAGATGACCTATCTCAACTTCATACTTGATAATCACGCAAAAGAGTATCGCAGCTATCTGAGGCGAGACGGTTTGGTGGAAAAACTCAAGAAGGAAATTGATGATCCTTAAGCGACCGGACCTGACATGTATAACCCTGCCACCATATCTCTGCTTTATGGCCCTAAAATAATGATCGTGCCGGCAGGACCATCTTGCTAGGCCCAAGCACTCTGTGTGTTACGGAAAAAGGGATTGGTCGAACGCTCCCTGCCGATAGTAGATGCCGGGCCGTGCCCTGGATATACACGCAACTCATCGCCGAGCGGAAAAACCTTTTTCATAACCCCTTCAATCAATCGATTGTGATCACCTCCTGGAAAGTCAGTCCGGCCAACTGAACCGGCAAAAAGGGTATCACCGGTAAATACAGCACCAGGGGCATGGAAACACACGCCACCAGGAGAGTGCCCGGGAGTATGAAGCACCGAAATACGGTAAGTGCCGAGGTCTATCTTTTGACCGTCATAGAGATTCGCATCCGGGCTGAAGTTAAGGCCAGGCGCATCCAGAGCATGAATGAATACCGGTGCCCTTGTTATCCTTCTCAGCTCTTCGGCACCTCCTATGTGATCTATGTGACCGTGAGTGATTAGGATATACCTCACCTTCAATCCATTTCTGTTCACTTCTCCTACAATTCGATATACATCTCCCCCTGGGTCGATAACCAAACACTCTTTCGTCTCTTTGTAGGCCAAAATATAACAATTTGCCTGATATGGTCCAACAACCAGTCTCTTTAACATAATGCCTATCTCCACCTCCCTGCCCAATACCAATAGATGCCCAAATTCAGGTCAGCCCCATCTCAAAATCGCATTTCGTTTCTTTTGGTACAGCAATATTCAGTATCACTGATATGAGTTCTTTGACTACCATCAAAAACATAAGATTGAACGGCACCTTGTCAAGCACTTATCCGCTTGAATGACCTGGTTTCGGATTGACGCCTTTTGAATCAATATCAAATATTGCGATTGATCCAGCATATCCACGCTAAGAGCACAGAGGATGAAAACCTGGGTCAGGAAGCGAGCTGTTTGCGGTAGAGCTTCAAACTTGAGATCGAATAGATAACAATTGCCGACCAGACAAAGCCGAATGAAATTGCGTGTGCAGAGGTAAACGGCTCCTTGTAAATGAGGACACCAACAAGCAGAATAAAGGTGGGGGTGATATACTGCAAAAGACCAACCGTTGCATACTGAATCCTCCGCGCACCATAGCCGAACAGCAACAAAGGCACGGCAGTAACGGCACCTGCTCCTGCCAGCAACACATCAGTCTTAAGCCCAAAGGAGCCGAAAGCACCATGCCCTTGCATGCCTAAAAATATCAAATAGATGAGGCCCAAGGGCGTTAGGATTGCGGTGTCGGAAAACAGACCGATCATCGATTCTGCCCTGCCGGTTTTGCGTAAGAGCCCATAAAAACCGAACGTTAGTGCTAGGGAGAAGGCTATCCACGGAACCTTGCCATATCGAAGGGTCAGATAGAACACCCCTGCAAGCGCAAGTACCACCGAGACCTTTTGCCATCGGAACAACCGTTCCCTTAGGAATGCAACACCAAGCACAACATTTACCAGTGGATTAATAAAGTACCCGAGGCTTGCTTCCACGATCTGCTCGGTATCAATTGCCCAGAGATAGATGAGCCAGTTCGTGCCAAGCAAAAATGCTGTGGCAAGAAATATGCGTGCATTGCCAAATGATAAAAGCGGCTTTGCTTCACCCCACCGCCTCTGTATGGAAAGCAAAAGAACCAAAAACACCAGTGACCACACAACCCGGTGCGCCACGATCTGGGCTGGAGCAACATCACGCAATGCCTTCCAGTAAAGAGGGAAGATCCCCCAAAGAAAAAAGGCGGTAAAGGTTGCTACGGTACCCTTAATGGTGCTATCCATGTTTCACGTTTGAATTGAAAGAATAGATTCTGATTAGAAATCGAAATGCCTTGATTACACGCTACAACAATAGACAGTCAAGAAGAATCAATGAACGCATTCATTACATCCCAAATCTGCCTTCAAAACCGGCTCTCTCTTCAACGCCATCCTTTTCCCATGATTAAACCCCTAACCTTTTAGCTCCCACGCATGCACTTGCGTGTTTACCACTCTATAATGATACTCCGTTCTCGTTGAAACACCATGAGATGTCGATGAAATGCATTACAAAAGATGATATACAGGATTTGGTGCCTACATCATCCGAAGGGTTTTCCGATTTTTCTGACGGCTTTCTACATGAAGCTCTCCGCTGCAAATCGATAAGTGGC
>CP070752.1:663486-666496 GCA_020348625.1 Deltaproteobacteria bacterium
GCTCCAGCGAGCGGGTCATTCTTGACGCAAGGGATGATCGTTGCCCCCTGTACCATAAAGACACTTTCGGGCATTGCCAGCTCCTATTCGGAAAGTCTCATGGTGCGGGCAGCAGATGTGTCCTTGAAGGAGAAAAGAAAGCTTGTTCTCCTGGTTCGTGAGACCCCGCTTCACAAGGGGCACCTTGACCTCATGAGCAGGGCCGCTGACTTGGGAGCCCATATACTCCCGCCGATACCCTCGTTTTACAACCACCCCAAGAGCATAGAAGACATTGTTCATCAGACCATCGGCAGGGTGTTTGACTATTTTGGAATTGAACATACCCTTTTTAGACGATGGGAGGGACATGAATAGCGCAGTGTGTGGGCGCCTGCCACCCGTCTCTAGCTTCTGAGCACATTTTCATATCTTGGAATTTCGAATGGCCGCTGAACTCTATTTCGCCTCTATGTCTCACTGGGATTTGAGCAGACTTCAGCTTTTCGCTGAGGGTTAGCATGGGTGGGGATGCTATCGAAAAAGCCTCCCTCTCTGCGATGGGTTTTCTCTAGTTTTCTCTTTACAGCGGTTGCAACGGGCTCCACGAGGGCTTCTAGTGAAGTAATTCAGCTAGAAATGAATCAGCAGCTAGACCTACTGATTTACTTGCGTTGCTGGTAAACTTGAGATTGCTATTTGGGCAGTTGAGTTCGGCTGAGAACGATTAAGGATTCGGTGTTTACGAGCTCGGAATGGCTTGCCTTTGCCTCTTTATGCCCGTTCGCTGCATGACATACAAAACTCCCACTATGAGAAGCCCCAACCCCTTAATCCGATGATCGGGCCAAAAAAGGAAGGCAGTGGCAACTCCAACAAGCATCCTCTCCAATATGTTAACCTTTCTCAGAAGAAATCCTTCCCAGAAGACGGTAAAGCCAAAAAGCCCGACAAGGCCTGAGACCGCCGTAATAATAACGTCTGTAACCGGCCCCTCAAAAAGGAGAGGGGTATATGCAAAAAGAAACGGGATTATGTAAAGGCCCTTGGCAAGCTTCCACGAGGTGAAACCTGTTTGCATGGGCTTTGATCCAGCTACCCCTGCGGCGGAGAATGCCGCTAGACATACAGGCGGTGTCACATTGGCATCCTGGCTGTACCAGAAGATGATCATGTGGGCGGCAAGGAGCGAAACACCCATCGTGGTGAGGGCAGGCCCTGCAAGTACAGCGAGCATGATGTAAGATGCTGTTACCGGTAGCCCCATGCCAAGAACAAGCGAAGCGAGCATGACTAGGATGATGGCCCAAAACAGAATACCTCCGGAGAGGTCCATGACTACCCCCGAGAAGGTTATGGCCACCCCGGTGATCGCCACAACGCCTATGACTATCCCTACGCAAATCAGAATCGCCGCCGTTGAGAGCGTGTTTCTGGCGCCTAAATAAAGTGCATCTACGATGTCCCTAATGCCCATCCGGGTATCCCTTTTAAACCAACTCACCACTATGACACTTCCAATACCAATACAAGCCGCATACGTCGGGGTGTAGCCCCTAACTAGGAGCACAACAAGGATGATGACAGGAATGGTAAAGTGAATACCCTTTCTTAATACCTCTCCCACCCTCGGCAGGCTATCTTTTGGCATTGGCGCGATACCATACTTGAGGGCCTCAACATGGACGAAAAAGGCAACAGAGGCGAAGTACATGATGGCTGGGATAGTAGCCACCGCGATGATCTTGATATAGGAAATACCGGTCCACTGGGCCATGATGAAGGCCCCAGCGCCCATGATTGGAGGCATAAGCTGTCCTCCTGTAGACGCAGCTGCCTCAACTGCCCCTGCAAAATGTGGTCTGTACCCGACCTTCTTCATCAATGGAATGGTAAAAGATCCAGTAGCTACAGTATTGGCCACAGCGCTTCCGGACACAGAACCCATAAAACCGCTCGCAACCACAGCGATCTTTGCCGGGCCGCCCACCCGATGCCCGGCAACGGCTTGGGCCAGCCTAATAATAAAATCCCCCGCGCCTGATTTGAGCAGAAAGGCACCGAAAAGAATAAAGAGCACGACGTATGTTGACGAGACGGTACAAACCAGGCCGAATATACCCTCGTCTGTCAGATACATGCGGTATAAGAAGCGTGTGAGGGCAACCCCCCGGTAGTGAAATGTTCCAGGGATCATGTTTCCAAGAAAGAGGGCATAGAAGACGAAAACAAGGGACAAGGCAGGGATAAACCAGCCAACTGCCCGGTAGGTTCCATACAGAAGCAAGATGAGCGCGAGGCCGGCAAACAGATAATCCCTTAAGATCGGGACCGAGGCCCTTTCGAGGTGAAGCTCCTCCTCAAACAGCAGGATATAGAGGGCTACAATTGCCCCGAGCACAGCGAGGACAAGATCAAATGAGATGTATCTCTGGGGATATCTCTTTGAGATCGGGTAGAGAAAGAAAACGAGGATCATTACAAAACCCATATGCACGGCGTTCCGATAAATCCCCGGCATTACCCCGAAGCTATTCACCCACATGTGGAACAGAGACATGGCGACAGCGATAACAAAGACAGCTATACGCCCTCTTCCAGGCAACGTTCGGACTACAGTCTTAACTTCTTCGATTTCTTCGCTAGCGCCCTTGTCGGATTCCGTAGGTTCTGCAAGGTTCTCAGGTGGGGACTTTTTCTTATCCATGTATCAACACTCTGGTCCAGATAGGTGCAGGGAGGCCGGATCGCCTGATCGGCGATCCGGCATGGTTCTTATTAGCCCGGTGGAATCAAGTGATCAGGTATCATTACTCCTCCCACTTCCCGATAGTACTTCAATGCCCCGGGATGCAAGGGAGCTGGCAAGCCGCTCGTTGCCAGTTCCAGTTTCATGAAGCTGGTTGCCTGATGTATGGCATAAAGATAGGGAAGGTTTTCATAGATGGGCTTGGTGAGCTTATATACGATCTCGGCATCTACATCAGCCCTAACCCCCAAGAAGTTCGGTTGGGCAATGGTCATGATCTCC
>CP070752.1:666596-672666 GCA_020348625.1 Deltaproteobacteria bacterium
CACAGTTGATCAGCTCGGAGAGGTTGCTGAGAGAACCTTGTACGAAATCAAAATCAGATTCCATCTCACCGAGCATCCCCCGAACCGGGGCTACGTCATAAAGGACTGGTCTTTCACCCTCCCCAATCAGAATCCGTGTTAGGTATGAGCCAAGGAACCCGGTTCCACCGGTAATCAACGTGGTCATCTTGATCACTCTCTTGAGCAATGGATTCGCAAAAATTACAAAATGAAGCTCCCCGCAGCGAACTGCGGGGTATCTCAAGCGGAACCTGCCTTCGCTTGTAAGCTACGGCAAGGCAAGTTGCGCCGAAGCCAAACCCGCCTTCGCGCTAAAGCGCTTCGGCGCGGTTCGCCTCGCCATTCATCCCTGTAGTAAGCTACAGGGTATTCTGGCGAAGGCGAATAAACATGAACCGGCTGTAGACAGAATCGAATCGAAAAGAAGTTAGGATAAGGCGCCGATACGTGATAAGAATCAAGCGCCTTATCCCTCTTTAAATGCCCTGATCCCGAATTCTTATTTCTGATCTTTCTTATTATTGCATCTTACAGCCAGTCGCTTCGCAAGGAATTTCAATATCCTTTGCAGGGATCATCGTGGGTGCCCCCACAAAGGCATGGTTGAAGAACTTGCTGTCTTTCACCATTTCCGCTACCCAGACCGGAATCTGGGCTTGATGGTCGCAAGGACGCATGTACCAAGCCCCTGCCGGGCCTTCATAGGTAAGGCCCTCCCATGCCTTGATCACCGCATCAACATCATCCGTGCCGGCCTTCTTTATGGCTTCGGCCCAGAACATGACTGCAGTATAGGCTTTCCCGCGAAGCCATGAGGGGTAATAGCCCTTTTCCTTATAAAACCCCTCGATGAATTCTTTATTCTTTGCCGTGGGGATGGTGAGCATATATGCCTCAGCTGTGATGTTACCGACTATTGCACTATCATCTGCAACGCTCTCGATCAAATACTCATCATTGAGATAGTAGCAAGCGATTTTGGCCTTCATGCCCAGAGTTCCGCCTTGCTTAATGAGCAGTGTGAGATCATTTCCCCAATTGGGAGTCCAGACGACCTCTGCTCCTGAACCTATAATTTGGCTCACATAAGGAGCAAAATCCTTTTCTCCAGCCTTATGGTAAAGCTCACCAACTACCTCAATGGAAGGATTTAATTCCTTAACTTTTTTCATGAAAGCTGCCAGTGCCTCATGTCCAAATGAGTAATCCTGCACAATCCCTATTACTTTCTTATACCCACTCTTGGCAACCCACCTCGCCAAGGCGAATGACTGCGTATCAGTATTTAAGCAAGCCCTGAAAAAGTTTCTGCTACATTTCGCTCCGGTTAAGCTGGCAGCAGCCATACCATATGACAACATTATTGCATTGTTTTTCTCTGCCAGAACCGACATACCTCCGCCAACCGAGCTGCCCGTGCCGCCGCAAAAGTGCTTAACGTTGTCTTTCAAAATCAACTTTGTGGCCTTGCGGGTTGCCACATCCGGTTTAAGTTCAGAGTCAATGGGAATAACCTCAAGGTTCCGTCCCAGAAGCCCTCCTTGTTCATTTATGACTTTTGCAGCATACTCCACACCTTCGAGGTAGCGATCACCGATGTCCTTAAAAGTTCCTGAAAGCGGCTCGCACACACCCAGCTTGATGGTTTCTGCAGCCTGAGACTTTGTTGTGGCCAAAAACGCTCCGACGATTGCGAGTGAAATAGCCACACATAATATTATCCCTTTTTTCATCTTACGTGCCCTCCCTTTTTGGTGTTAATTCTTGAATACTCGTAGCCGTACATAATGCCTGTTACATTTCCTCCTCCTCTTTATGGTTAACTCCCAAAAGGCTTATACCTCTAAATACTGCCTCCTCACGTCTTCTGCTGCCAGTAACGTTGGGCCATCTCCCTCGAAGACAACCTGCCCTTTACTCATGATGTAAAATCGATCTGCAATTTTGATCGCAGCCTTGAAATTCTGTTCAACCATCAATATGGCAACCCCCGATTCGCGAATGGCTGAAAGCATGTTCAGTACATCTTTCATAATAAGGGGTGCTAGACCCTCTGTAGGTTCGTCAATGAGCATGAGTTCCGGATTACCCATCAGGGTGCGTGCCACGGTAAGCATTTGCTGTTCGCCACCTGACAGGTGTGCACCCTTGCTGTTTTTACGCTCTTTCAATTGAGGAAAGGCTTCATATACCTTTTGTATTGTCCATCCCTGTTTCGATGAGGCCTCATTCTTTTCCCTCTTGATTCCCATCAGGAGATTTTCATTGGCGGTCAGACTTCGAAAAATGCGCCTGTCCTCGGGTACAAAGCCAATGCCCATTCGTGAAATTTGATAGGGTTCTTTGCCGATCAACTCTTGCCCACTGAACAAAACACTTCCCTCTCGGGGTTGGACGATGCCCATAACGCTTTTGAGCGTAGTCGATTTCCCAACACCATTTCTCCCCAGCAAGCATACCAATTCGCCTTTTTCTAGCTTCAGAGAAACTCCATGAAGGATATGGCTTTTTTCATAATAGCTATGAATTTCATGAACCTCTAACAACATTACTCGCCCTCTTCCCCCAGGTAGGCGTCCTTTACTCTCTGGTCATTTCGGATTTGCTCGGGCCTTGCCGAAACCAGAATTGAGCCATTGTGCAAAACGGATATGGTGTCTGCCAGTGAGAAAACAACATCCATGTCATGTTCGATAATGACTAGGGTCCTGTTTGCCGTTACCTTGTCGATCATCTTGATCGCCTCTTCCGTCTCCTCACGGGTCATGCCCGCAGTGGGTTCGTCCAACAAGATGAGTTCTGGTTCGGTAGAAAGGGTAATAGCTATTTCAAGGGCCCGCTGTTGACCATAAGATAGCTCTTTTGCCGGTGTCTCCCTTACGTCTGCCAAGCCAACAAGAGCCAGGATCTCCTCTGTTTTTTCATTAACCTCCGGGATACTGCCGGGCTTCTTGAAGAAATTGTAGCGTAAACCATGATTGCATCGTGCCCCGGCGCGAACATTTTCAAACACATTCAATTCCTGAAAGACATTGGTGATCTGAAACGAACGACATATCTTCATACGGGTAAGGGCATGGGGAGAACGACGGGAGATATCCTCACCCTTGAAAATAATCGACCCAGAGGATGGCTTGTATTTTCCACTGATGATATTAAAGAGCGTTGTCTTTCCGGCGCCATTTGGGCCAATAATTGCGTGCTTTTCGTTCTGTTTCACCTCAAAGTCGACGCCGGTCAGCACCTTCAGGCCCGAAAAATCCTTATGTATATCTCTTGCCTGCAAAATGTCCTTTGGCTCTTGCATTGTCCTTATTCTTCAGTTTCAATTTTGCCTGGCAAATGCCACCGCCCACGCAGCCGCTCAATCAAAGAATTAATCAGGCCTGATAATCCTCTTGGCACGTAGAGAATCATGAATATGAAGATCAACCCCATAATAAATGGCCACCTATCCGTGATGTCGCTGAGGAAATCCTGTAGATAAATATAAACACATGCTCCCAGAATCGGTCCTATAAAGGAGCCTGTACCACCTATAATGACCATCAGGACAACGATGGTTGACATATCGATACTGATCGCAGTGATGGAGGTGAATTGGAAGCGGAGGGTATAGAATGTGCCGGCTAATCCAGCGAGAAAACCAGTAAAAACGAAAAGGATCAAACGGCTTACATTTGTATTGTAGCCAAGAAATTTCATACGCTCCTCATTCTCTCGCATCAGTAGAACTGTCTGGCCCATTGCAGTACGCGTGAAATACCAGCAGAAAAGGATCATTGACCCGATGATTATCAAGGTGATGTAGTAAAAGACTGTAATATCTGTGGTTTTTAAGTGTGCGAAGCCGAGGTTGATATTGGGAAGACGAATACTCAGGCCATCGTCACCACCGGTAATGGAGTACCATTTTGTAGCTATGGCATAGAAAAGTGCATTAAATGCGAGCGTGAGAAGGGCAAAGGGGACCCCCTTATGTCGCAAGAGAAGGCTGCCTACGGCAAAACCAGCGGCAGTTGTCACCAGCACGGAAATTATTACCGCCCCAAAAAAGGGAAGTCCCGGGATACGGTTAAAGACTACCGCCACCGTATAGGCGCCCACGCCGAAGAACATTGCATGACCGAACGACAGCAGCCCCGCATAGCCCAGCAGCAAGTTATAACTCACCGCAAACAAAGCAAAGATGATCATTTCAGTTAGTAAAGCAAGCTGGTACTGCCTTGCCCCCAGTGGCAAAACCACTCCTACGATAAGGATGAATATAGCCCAGCCCAAAAAATATGCATGACTTCTTTGCGTTATCATTGCTCCTCGCCGAAGAGGCCAGAGGGTCTTATGATCAGCACTGCCGCCATGAGCATGTACATAAGCGCCAAGGATAACTTCGGGAACAAGAGTGCTCCAAAAGATTGCAGCTCGCCAATCATAAGAGAAGCCAGTAGGGCTCCACTCAGGCTTCCCATTCCTCCAATTACGATGACGACAAATGCATCGACCAAAATCTCAGCTGCCATACCGGGATATGTGGTCAGAAGGGGTCCGGCAATCACTCCAGCAAAACCGGATAAGGCAGCGCCAAAGCCAAAGACACCAGTAAAAACCAGCGGCACATTAACGCCGAGGGCGTTCACCATCTCACTGTCATCCACAGAGGCCCTGACAATGATCCCAATCTTGGTTTTATAAAGCACCGTTGCCATAATGAGGCTGATCAAGATTGCACAGAAGAACATAAACAGACGATAAACGGGATAGAAAAGGCCAAATAGATTTACGGACCCCGTTAAGAAACCACCTAGGTTCACTCCCAGAGGATAATTACCCCATATCCACTTGACCGATTCTGTAATAATATAGGCAACACCAAAAGTGATTAATAGCTCTTGAACATGGCCGTAAACGTGAACCCGGCGTAGCAAGAAACGCTCTACTGCCGCACCAACCAAGAATAGAAGAGGAGGACAGACGATAAGGGAAAGCCAGAAATTACCCGTTGCATTAAGCAGGGAATAAGAGAAATAGGCGCCAAGCATGTAGAACGCAGCGTGTGCTAAATTCAGCACATTCATCATACCGAAGACAAGGGTCAGACCGGACGATATCAGAAAGAGGAGTCCTGCATAAACTAGGCCGTGAAGGAAGAACACCGGGATATCGCTCATAAATCTTTCCCCTGAGTTGAAGAATAGGATCTAGCAGGTTGTCTATTTTTACCTTTTGGAGTTCTCTGCTTCTTGCAAAACCTGATCTATTATCTTTGGTAAGATCAGATCGCGCTGATTGACTATTTTAATAAGTCCCCAAGAATCTTTGCTTCTGCTTCAATCCATGGCTGCGCCTGGTTATGCTTATCGCGAGAGTATTGCTTGAAATAATCACGTTTGAATCGATTTTCTGCTCCGATTCCTCAAAGAGTGTTGCTTTCGCGTCTAAACTTTCCTTGATCGCCTCGATTATGAAATCACGGTGGCCTTCGAGGACATGCGTGAGCACCTCTCACAAGATCCTCCAGTTCCAATGGGTCCACAGGAGTTTGAACCTTACTATTTATCCACTAATAGAGGCAGTCAGATCAATGGGGTAATATACTCAAAAGAAAAATGATTACACTCATTTATCGATGGGGGGTTTACTATTCCCGGCTCCTCCCTCGTCTTGATAGGGAGAAATATCTAAAAGACTTGGGGGACGGCTCGTCACTGTGAACGTGACTTGACTTGGAGTCAGGCCTCGAATGTTGAATTATTCCTGCCGCTTTTTCCTCAATTGACCTCTCGTCTGCTGGTGCTGCCAAACAGAAAAAGCTCCACCCACTCATAGAAGTGATGGAGCTTTTCGGAAAAACGTATTTGCTCTTTTATGAGGCACAAGATCCTCCCCACGGGTGAACCAAGATGCCCCGATTTATGTCAGCCTATGCCTCGGCACAGCGAAAGTCAAGCAGAGCAAGTGAGGCCAGTTTAAAGAGCACATCGTTCGAGGAGCATCATGCTTCCAGCAGGATATGAGGATAGCTATGCCCCGGTGGAATAGGAAGCCTCTG
>CP070752.1:672766-675532 GCA_020348625.1 Deltaproteobacteria bacterium
ATATCAGAATCCCGAGAAAGGCCGAAGAATTTTTCAATTACCTTCAGTCCGCCTCTGTACCCCAGTTTCTTCAAGAAAAACCGAATGTCGATATGGGCGGGGGGGAGAGCTATGTTCGGGAACTGACGCCTGATGAACGGCAGATCAAATTGCGAGCCGTTGAAGGTGATGATTAGCTCATAGTCAGCTATTGCGATTTCGAAGTCATCTAGATTGATGCCCTGCACAAAGGTCTTTACGTTTTGACCGTCGTAGATACCGATGACGGTGATCTCATCAACTCCCTGGTAAAGGCCGCTTGTTTCAATATCCAAGTAAACAGCCCTGTGCCTGAACCTGCTGAACAAACGCCACGTGTCCGAAGGAGACAGTCTTTCTACGAAAAAGCGGATATTAGCTCTGTTCTGCAGGGAGGCCTCTAGATTTTGACGCACAAGGGTGGCCCGGCCCGGAGAAAGGGGTGTTTCATCATGTAAAAGGAAATCGCTCCAGGTAAGGATTCCCTTTTGCCAGAGATATTGCTCGGTTTTTGGGCCGATGCCGGGAATATGGATAAAGGTGCGCTCCAGCAAGGGCTTCTCCTCCTCTTACTGGCCTATAACGCCAAGGCCCCCGATGTTATGGAGAGGGTTGCCATGTCCGGGATAGATGTTTGCAACTGTCAACGGCAGCAGTTTCTGAAAGGAGCGCCTAATTGCCGTAGGGTCGCAGCAGAAACTATTTAACTCGCACCTGCCACTGGTGCTGAGGATGGTGTCTCCGGTGATGAGCGTTTTTTCCTGCCTGTTGTAAAAGCAGATGCTGTCGGTGGTGTGTCCGGGAGTTGCAATCAGCTCCCAGTGAGGCAGGTACGGCAGCGGCTGCCCTTCGCAGAGGGTGCAGGCGGCATGGTACTTTGATGGAAGCCAGGTCCTCAGTACGGGCAGTGGAATCCCAAACTTATCGCTCACGAGGGCAGCGGCGGTATTTCTTATATGAGCATCCAGGGCTATGAACACGGTCACTGCTTCAAGCCAAAGGGAGGGCCGGATAAGGCAGAGCTTGGTCTTTCTCTTCAGGTACTCGCCGACGCTCTGGAAAAAGCAGACCTCGACTTCGGGAAACAGATCCACGAGCCGTGATATCCCGGCCACGTGGTCTATGTGAAAATGGGTGGCCGTAACCAGTTTCAGGCGGGAGGTGTCTAAGGAGCGACGGTTGAAGCACTGTGCTATCCTGTTGGCGGCAACGGCTGTGCCAACATCAACAGCCACGCAGGAATCACCATCTTCTATCAGGTAGGTATTGGCGTACCCACCTCTGATACTGTGAACGGGCATGCTCCTTTCAATCCATCAGCCAGAGGTGTGTCCGGCAATCATATCGAATACCTTAGCGAGGGCGGTTTTCAGCTCAGATACCTTTGTGCCACCACCCTCGGCCATGTCTTTTCTCCCGCCGCCTTTTCCGCCTACCAATGTGGACAGGGACCGTATGATCTCCCCGGCGTTGAACGTGTCAGTCAGATCGGGTGTTACCCGGCATTGCAGGAAGACCTTGTTCTTATCCCTGGCACCGAGCACGATTACGCCTGATTTCAATTTATCCTTGATGTGGTCGCCAAACTCCCTTAAGTCTTTAGGGTTGGCCGCCGAAACCTCCTGGCTGATAACTCTGATGCCGTCGATTTTCCGGGCGGTTGAAATGATATCCTCCGACTGCACGCTAGCCAGCCTTGCCTTGAGGGATTCTATCTTGCGGTCTCTTTCTTTTTGTGCCTCCAGAAGATGCTCAACCCGGGAGACAAGTTGGTCAGGGGTAGTCTTGAGGAGGTCCGATACCGTTTTCAGCGTGCCTTCCTCTTGTTGGATCTCTCTGATTGCGCCCTCCCCGGTAAAGCCCTCGATTCTCCTGACACCGGATGCAACAGCACCTTCGCTCGCCAGCAGGAAGACGCCTATTTCTCCTGTTGACTTGGAGTGGGTTCCTCCGCAGAGCTCGCGGCTCAGGCCATCGCCGATTGTCAACACCCTCACCTGATCACCGTACCGTTCCTCGAACAGGGCAATCGCATCCAGCTTGAAGGCCTCATCTCGATCCAATATGAGCGTGGTTACGGGCAGGTTTTTTTGTATGTTGAGGTTAACCATCATCTCAACTTCTCTCAATCTCTCGGGCGGTATCTGAGCGAAGTGGGTAAAATCGAATCTCATCCTATCAGGGCCTACGTAAGATCCGGCCTGTTTAACGTGCTCCCCCAGGGTCTCCCTTAATGCAGCCTGAAGAAGATGGGTGGCCGTATGGTTGTGTGCAATATTGTCTCGTCTTTTCTCATCAACCGCAGCCTCAACGGTATCCCCCTGCTTAACTACACCATCAATTACCCTTCCCCTGTGAACAATCAGGTTCGTGGGGTAGCGGAGCGTCTCAAGGATTTCAACCCGGCAGGTTTCGCTTGTAACCCATCCGGTATCGCCGACTTGACCGCCCGCTTCGCCGTAAAAGGGTGTCTGATCGAGGACGATCTCCACCTGATCCCCAGCCTGTGCCGATTTGGCCTCATTGCCATCTTGGAGGAGCGCAAGTATCTTTCCCTGGGCCACGAGCATTTCATATCCCAAGAACTGGGAGGTTACCCAGCTGGAATAAAGTCTCCGGTAAACCTCGGGTATTGCCTCTTCTGAGCTTCCATTCCAGCTTCTCTGAGAGGCGGCACTCTGTTCTGCCATGGCCTGTTCAAATCCCTGGAGGTCAACCTGAAAATCCTCATCTCGTGCTATGTCTCCC
>CP070752.1:675632-679462 GCA_020348625.1 Deltaproteobacteria bacterium
CACAGGCTCGAAACACACCATATCCTCCTTGAGCATTGCTATGGTATCACCGTTTCTACGCGATAGTGCAAAAGCTTGACAAAGATTATATTGATGATTTTCGTCCTTTTTAGGTCTTTTTGCTTCCGGAGGGATATCAGATTCCGTTCTCAGTAGCTTTATTGCGAGGGGATAAGTCTGCAGACGCATATATCTCTCTAATTGTTCAGCTTCCTCCTGCATTTGCTCCAGATCTATCATGGTTTTTCTCCTTTTTTTGATTTCGTATTGTCGAAGCTTTCCATATAATTTAGTTTCAATTTAGGATGATACTGTTGTTAAATCAATACGCTGTGGAATCACCCCCACAAAGTGCTCACATGAACCCGATGCTATTCGAGCACATTGACATGGTTTTTGAGTCATGGGACGGGAAGTTGCTTCTGAAGCAACTTAGCAAAAAGTTCAACAAAGCAAAACAATTATGTTAATAAGTTGCTTTAGAACCTAAATCCTCTTCCGCAAGACCATGGCGGCAGGAGCCATAGCGAATGAAAAGCAGCCCGGCCATTGAATCAAAAGGCATGAGAAGCGGACGCTCATGAAGAAGGTGACTGAAATTACAGGGCCACTGGTCAATCTTCCTCGACGCGACATTTAGCATGACTGACAGAGCAGTTCGAAAAAGATCTCTTTTGAGACAGCGTTTTGAGAAACTCAAATGTCTATTGGGCGGTATATTTCAGTAGATAGTTAACGTTCGACCCTGTTATCACATTATCACAGACCCCATCTTTCTTGAGGAATACCTCCACAAAGATCCCGATTATCCGATTGATAATTATAAATCCTGATCTTAGAGCTATCTATGGGATCAAATGTGGTTTATCCTGATTTAGCCAAAATAGACGCAACTACCAAACAGTTCCAATCGGTTAAAAGGCCTGCGTGACCATCCCTGGCATCATTCGCAAGTACAAACATAAAGAATAACCCAATAAACCAGAAGTTGTGACGCTTTCTTTCTTGACACACAAGTCTGTAGCTCCCTATACTCGCCTCACAAGAAAGGGAGTTCTTATCATTTATCTTGCCAAAGCACCTTACAAGCATGTTCGCTGCTCAGGTTAACCTAAGAGAAACGGGAGAGCCCGAGAAAACCTGAAAAGAGTGGATGCGGTGAAGGTGTTAATCACGAATAATGTGTCTTGAGACTGGAAAGGGGTGTTATGGAAAAGGTAGTTAGAACCTGCTGTCAGGCTTCTCATTGCGAATGTGGCGTCTTAGTCCACGTTAAAGATGGAAAGGTTGCTAAAATTGAAGGAGATCCTAACCATCCCTTTAGCAGGGGATATATTTGTGTAAAAGCGCAAGCACAGCCGCAGCTCATCTACCACGCTGATCGGCTTAAGTATCCCATGAAACGTGCTGGAGAGCGGGGGAGCGGAAAGTGGCAGCGCGTGTCGTGGGACGAAGCCCTCGATGACATTGCAGTGAAGCTCGCCAAGGTCAGGGAAACGTATGCGCCTGAGTCATTTGCCTCAATTCATGGTACGGGACCCCGGCCGTCATCACCTGCCACCACTGCCCTTGCCCGTGCCCTTGGAAGCCCAAACGTAATCAGCACCGACTTTCACATCTGCTACGCCCCGTCAGTCCTAATGGGACTCTGCACCCTTGGACATTCGGTTATGATGGAGGTGGGCCCTGATTACCGTGCTGCCGAATGTATCATGGTTTGGGGAGGAAACCCCGTGAACTCTCATGGACCCAGGGGGAGGGATGTCCTGGAGGCCAAAAGGCGAGGTGCGAAACTGATCGTTATCGATCCCCGCCGAATCCAACTAGCCCAGAAGGCTGACTTGTGGCTTCAGGTCAGACCTGCCACGGATGCTGCCCTGGCGCTAGGCATGATCCGGCTGATCATCGAGGAGGAGCTATACGATAAGGACTTCGTTACCAGATGGTGTCACGGCTTTGAAGGACTGAAAGAGCGTGTACAACCGTATACCCCTGAGAAGGTAGCAGAGATCACTTGGGTACCAGCTGAGCAGATTAGAGAGGCCGCACGGCTCTATGCTACCATTAAACCAGCTGCCTTACACCAGCGCGTGGCTGTGGAGCACAATATCAACTCGAGCCAAACACTCCGCGCCCTCAATATTTTGATTGCGCTGACGGGAAACATCGACGTGAAAGGGGGAAACCTGATCTCTCAGCCCGTAGAGGGGTATCTACCAGGCCGTGCAATTTACGGCGGTCAGAATCCCAGATTCGGGCTTGATCCAGAGATTGAAGCAAAACGGATTGGCAGCAAGGAATACCCCCTCATAGCCGGAGCCGGCCCCGTGAAGGGCTTTACCTTTGTGCACGCCGGCCTTGCCACAGAAGCGATGCTCAATGGGAAGCCGTATCCGATTAAAGCCCTATACTGTGCCGGGGGGAACCCCCTCGTCAATCAGCAGAATGTGAAGAAGCTACGAGAAGCCTTACTGAAGCTGGATTTGCTGGTTGTTGCGGATTTCTTCATGACGCCGATGGCTGAACTCGCTGATTATGTGCTTCCGGTAACCAACTGGCTGGAACGGGATGAGTGCTGTGACGGGTCGTATATGGATACCATTGCCGCACGACAGAAAGTCGTTGAGCCTCCTGGTGAGTGTTGGGATGACATGAAGATCGCCATTGAACAGGTAAAAAGGCTCCCTTGGGCAGATCGGCATTTCATTTCGTGGAATAGTGTCGAGGAGTTTAACGAATTTCGAATCAAAGGTATAGGGCTGAGTTTCGAGGAGTTTAAGCAGAAGGGATACGTCACGGTTCCCCATAAGTACAGAAAGTATGAAGGCTCAGGATTTAAGACCCCGACCGGAAAGGTGGAACTGTACTCAACTATTTTTGAAGAGCTCGGCTATGACCCGCTGCCTTATTTCGTTGAGCCTCCGGAGAGTCCCGTGAGTACGCCGGAACTCCTTCAGGACTACCCGTATATCTTGATTACGGGCGGAAAGTACATAAATTATTTTCACTCTGAGGGGCGGCAGATTCCGCGGCTGCGCAAGCTGGCGCCTGACCCGCAGATCGAGATACATCCTGCGACGGCTCAGGAACATGAGATCAAGGCTGGAGACTGGGTGTGGGTTGAAACCCCAAAGGTGAAGGGCGAGCGCGTTAAGCTTAAGGCCAAACTTACCACCGATATTGATCCGAGGGTCGTACATGCCGACCACGCCTGGTGGTTTCCTGAAAAGCCGGCTCCAGATCATGGCTGCTACGACTCCAATATCGCGGTGGTCCTCAGTGATGATCCCCCCCGCGACCCGGTGTGCGGCTCGGTCGCTACAAGAGGAACTCTTTGCCGCATCTATCCGGTCTAAATCTTAAATAGAGGGAGGAGAGGTCAAATGCGCGCGAGGTCAAGTCTTGGCTCGTGAGGCTCGATTACTTTTCTTACCTCGGATATATGTTCGATGCCGGGAACGGGATATTGTTTCTGAAACAACTTACCATAAGGCCTAAGACGGCAAAACAGGTATGTTAATAAGTTGCTTTAGAATTTACGGCCCAATCCTCCCCCGTCCGGTATTTCTGCCGGTAGTCCCCTATGATTTCCCTTTCATAAAGGCTCTTATCTCGTCTTGGCTGCCAATAAAGAGGAAGATCACGCGGTCGGTGAATTTGAATATGATGCGGTCCCTTAGGGTAGTGCGAATTTCCCAGTAGTCACCTTGCCAATTCTTGAGGCCGAGCCCTTTTGGCAAGGATGCCTCTCCATCGAAATAGCTCATAAGTGCGTGTATGTCTTCATAGGCATCTTGCTTGCGGTTCGTCCCAAGTTTCCTACTCCTGCG
>CP070752.1:679562-693899 GCA_020348625.1 Deltaproteobacteria bacterium
CGAAGGGAATGCGGAGGGGGCAGAAATCCCCCGTAAACAAGTCGCTGAAAAAACAAGCTCGTGAGCCTTGGAACGAAAGAAAGGGTTTCATGGCATTTGCGCATTTCAATTCAGAGTGTTTTGCGGAGTAAAGGCAATAATTGAGAAAGGTTATTCTTTTGGAAACAATCAAGCTCCATATAGACGGCAAAGAGATAGAGACAAAAACCGGCAAAACCATATTGGAAGCGGCCCTGTACGCTGAAATTTATATCCCTCACTTGTGTCATCACCCAGACCTGAAACCCATAGGTACCTGTGGCATATGCGTGGTGGATGTGGAAGGAATCGATGAACCACCGACTTCATGCACTACCCCGGCGGAGTCCGGTATGGTTGTGAAGACCAAAACCTCCCGGATCGAACAAATGCGTCGGCAGGCGATGGAACTCCTGTTGGTGGATCATCCGCCGAAATGCACGGAGTGCAGTCAATACCTCAATTGTGAGCTGCAGTCCGTCAAGCAATACCTGGGGATAGCAGAAGATCTCACCACGAAGACCCGAGTCAAGCCAATCCCTGTAAACAGGGACAATCCCCTTTTTGTGCATGATCTTATCCGCTGTATTAAGTGCGAACGTTGCGTAAGGGCCTGTAATGAGCTGCGTGGTGTCGGCGTTCTACAGCTAATCGAGGAGGATGGTAAAAAACATATCCGCATACCGGATGACAAAACATTGGCTGAAGCCGGATGCCGGTTCTGTGGCGCCTGTGTTGAGGTGTGCCCCACCGGTGCCATGCGGGACAGGGAAGAGTTGATGGAAGGGAAAAAACGAAGGCATGCCCTCATTCCTTGCCACTACACATGCCCTGCGGGAATCGATGTGCCCCGGTATGTTCACCTGGTCCGCGAAAAGAGATACGCGGAGGCCACAGCAGTGATCCGGGAAAAAGTGCCCTTCCCCAAGGTTCTGGGTTATGTCTGTAACCATCCCTGTGAAGAAGTTTGTCGCCGCAGGGAAATCAATGAAGCCATATCAATAAGGGAGCTGAAACGGTTCGCTGCTGAAAACGATCAGGAGAGATTATGGGAGAAAAACTCACGAAAGGCATCCCCAACGAATAAACGTGTGGCCGTTGTGGGTTCAGGTCCGGCTGGGTTAACCGCGGCCTATTATCTGGCCAAGTTGGGCCACAGCGTGACCGTGTTTGAGTCGTTGCCTTTGGCTGGAGGAATGATGCGATACGGCATCCCGGCCTATCGACTGCCAAGGGAGGCACTGGATAGCGAGATTCAGGATATCGAAAAAGCGGGAGTGGATATCAAAACGAACACGAAAGTCGGATCATTGGACACGCTGATGCTTGATGAAGGCTACGATGCCGTCTTGGTTGCCATCGGCACTCACGAGAGCCAAAAGCTACCTATTCCAGGTGCTGATCTGGACAAAGTGTTGATGGGGCTCAGTTTCCTCAGGGATTTGAATCTGGGTAAAGAGGTAAAGGTTGGGAAACGCGTCCTCGTGCTGGGGGGCGGAAATGTGGCGTTTGATTGCGCCCGTATGGCCATTCGCATGGGAGCACAAGACGTCCACTTGGCTTGTGTGGAGGCCAAAGAAACGATGCCTGGAGCCTGTGATGAGATCGAACAGGGCGAGGATGAGGGAATAGTGATCCATCCTTCAAAGACATTCACGAGAATCATAAGCGAGAATGGCAGGGCTCCGGGCGTGGAATGCTTAGATGTGACATCCTTTGAGTTTGATGAGGATGGCAGATTGCACATGGATGTGATCGAAGGATCGGAACATGTCTTACCCGCCGATACGGTGATCTTCGCCATTGGTCAACGTCCGGAGATCCCGGATTCTTTTGAGTTGGATTTAGACGAGACAGGCCATATCGAGGTAGACCCTTATACGTTTGATACCAGTGGGGAAGGGGTTTATGCCGCAGGGGATGCGGTGACTGGAACGGTATCGGTCATTGAAGCGATTGCCTCGGGCAGGAAAGGGGCTAGTGCCGTGGATCGATATCTTGGTGGGAGCGGAGAGATTGATGAGACCTCGGTGCCGAAGGAAGACCCCGAGACCTGGCTTGGTCCAGGCGATGGTTTTGCTGCCCTGAGCCGCTGTAAGGAAAGGTTGGTTCGAGTTGAAGATCGAATCAAAGACTGTTGTAGCATTGTTCAGGAGATGAATGAAAAAGATGCGGTGATCGAGGCCTCTCGGTGTCTGAGGTGTGACCTGCGGCTCAAGATAACGCCGGTACGGTTTTGGGGAGATTATTAAAAGGAGGAAAATCCATGAATCGATTGCAAGCAGATGTCATCGTTGTTGCGGCCGGAGCTGCGGGGTTGGCTGCGTCGGTCGCCGCGGCGGAAAAGGAGGTCAAGGTGATTGCCTTTGAGAAGGCATCCACCACGGGCGGTACCGGCAGTATGGGCATGGGCCCGCTCGGTGTGGAAAGCCGCCGTCAACGACTGAAGTTTCTGGGGCCCACAAAAGACGAAGCCTTCAGGATATTCATGGATTATACCCACTGGCAGGTGGATGCCCGGCTGGTAAGGGCCTATATGGATAAGGCCGCTACTACCATTGATTGGCTCGAAGATCTGGGGGTTGAATTTGAGGATCCATGTGCCTACTTTCCCGGCGGGCATGCAACGTGGCATCCTGTAAAACCCGGAACGGAGGCATGCGCGGCCAATATGTACAGGGTTTTGACCGAAAGGGCTAAAGAGAGAGGGGTTCAAATTCTACTACAGACACCGGTCGAGAGGCTTATCAAAGAGGGAGATCGGGTCGTGGGTGTCGTTGCTGAAGATAGGAACGGAGAGCAAATTGAGGCACGTGCGAAAGCGGTGATTATCGCGACAGGAGGCTTTGGCGACGATCCCAAATTGATAAAGAAATATACGGGATACGAATGGGGAAAAGACCTGCAGTCCTTCAGAATTCCGGGTCTGGAAGGTGATGGCATCAGAATGGCCTGGGAGGCTGGAGCAGAAAAAACCGAAATGCGGATGGAATTGATCTACCTTATGCCCGGGGATATAAATCCGGAGCTGGCAGAGGCCTTTCGCCAGCCTCACCTTTTGGTAAACCTGTTGGGTGAGCGCTTTCTGAATGAAGAGATTATGCCTAACACCGCCTTTACGGGAAATGCCATCTCCAGGCAAAAAGACAGGGCCTCTTTTCTTATCTTTGATGAAAATATCAAGAACCATATGAAAACCACCAAGGGATTCGATTTCCTCCATCTGGTATTTCCTTACACGAATGCTAGGAATTTCGAAGCGCTTATAAAGGATGCCTTTGATTCCGGTTATGAACATGTATATGAGGCAGATTCCTTGGAGGAATTGGCGGAAAAAACAGGGATTGATCCAGCCGGGTTGAAGGCCACCGTGGAGGAATATAACCGGTTCTGCAAAAATGGGTTTGATCCGATCTTCAATAAGAGCCGCAAATACCTCAGGCCCGTAAAAGAGCCGAGGTTTTATGCAGGTAAGCAGATACCGGGTGCATACGGGAGCCTTGGTGGAATTAAGATTAATTACAGGACAGAGGTGATAGACAGGAATTGGAACAAGATTCCGGGACTTTACGCCGCCGGTACGGACGCCTGTTCCATATACGGAGACACCTACGTCTTTATTCTGCCGGGCAATACCATGGGATTCGCATTGAATAGCGGACGGATTGCCGGGGAACATGCAGCGGAATATGCAAAGGCTTTTAAAGCGTAACCGCCCATACCAAATTGCAATCATGTTATTAGAGAAGCGAGAAAATATGCGATCTATCCCGTTAAGCCTGCTAGTATCTGTTTCATGAAAAGCTTCACGCGGTCAGTGCGAGGAGCGAAGCGACGAAGCAATCTCAAAAAAGCTCACAAATTACGTCATGAGATTGCTTCGCTAAAGCTCGCAATGACAACTTCTTTAATAAAACACTATACTAGGCACTCAACTCAGAGACGAGACCGTGAATTATTTCCAGAGCCTACTAGGAATCAACACTTCATGTAACGAAAACGCGCATTGCGATTGCGAGGTTCCATGACATCCTATTCACATGTGTTTTCGCCCTTCAAATTCGGAAACATAACCGTAAAGAACCGCATTGCCACACCCCCAATGTTGGCATGCATGGCCACCCCCGATGGTTCAGTAACAAGAGAGATCATTGAGTTTTACCAATCCTTTGCCAGAGGAGGGGCCGGGATTGTGAGCATCGGCGATTCCGCGGTGGATTTCGACTATGCCCGCGGGCACTTTGGGCAGTTAAATCTCGGTGATGATCAGATTATTGGGCCACTGAGCACTCTGGTGGAAGCGGTTCAAAAATATGGGGCCAAGATCTCTATCGAGCTAGATCACTCGGGCAGGCTGTCGCCCCCACGGGTAATCGGGGGCAAGAATCCCGTAGGCCCTTCGCCTATACCCACCAAAGGGGAGGAGATGATGGCAAGGGCCGAAGGCCGCAAAGTCGTCCAGGTTGTGGAGATGGATCAGGATATGATCGAACAGGTGATCAACAATTTTGCCAACGCCAGCTATCGGTGCCTGACGGCCGGATTCGAGATGGTCACCATTCACGGCGGCCACGGACAGCTTTTGAGCCAATTCGTATCGCCATTGGCCAATAAGAGGAGGGACAAATACGGGGGCAGCCTAAGAAATAGGGCGCGATTTGTCTTAGAGGTCCTCTCAGCCATCAGAAGCAAGGTGGGAGAGAGACTGGCATTGGAATACCGCGTAAGCGCCGATGAACTTGTGCCGGGCGGAATGCATGAAGAGGAGACCATCGAGTTTCTCAAGATAATAGAGGATAAAATCGATCTCATCAATGTATCCGTGGGGGGCATGATAGCCGAGCCCAGATATATTGCCCATATGGCCCAGCCGTATTATTTCCCACATGCTTACAATGTGCATCGGGCTGAGAGGATAAAGAAGAATGTTAGAGTCCCGGTTACGTGTGTGGGTTCCATCATCGATCTGGCAATGGCCGATAAGATTATTGCTGAAGGAAAAGCGGATATCGTCGCAATGGGGCGCCCCCATATCGCGGACCCGGACATTGTCAATAAAACCTGCCGCGGGGAGGCCGCTAATGTCAGGCCCTGCCTTCGCTGTAATATCTGCGGTGAACGGCCAAAGGATTTCTTGCCGGTTCGGTGTGCGGTAAATCCGGTCATCGGCAGAGAGGTGGAATATCGATATAGCCCACAGGCCAAGAAGAGAAAGAACGTCATCATTGTTGGGGGTGGGCCTGCGGGCATGGAAACGGCTCTTATTGCCTCTTCCAGAGGCCATCGGGTCACGCTCTATGAAAGGGAAGATGAGTTGGGTGGCGCCCTTCGAAAGGCCGGAGCGCTCTCGTTCAAAACCGATATGAAGAGATACTTGGAGTGGATGATCCGGCAGACCCTTCAGGCCCCGGTGGATGTAAAACTAGCGACCGAGGCGAGCGTCGGTTCCATTCAAGATGCAAAACCGGATGCCCTCATCGTGGCGATCGGGGCTGACCCGTACATTCCGGATATTCCCGGCATCCAAAAACCCCATGTTGTTTGGGCCGGTGATGTGAATATGGGAAGAGCACCCACGGGAAAGACCGTGGTCGTGGCCGGGACCGGATTGACAGGGTGTGAAACAGCCCTGCACTTAGCCCAACAGGGCAAAAAAGTTACGGTCATCGATATGATCAATGAATCCGAAATCGCAAATGACACTACATTCGTTGTTAGGATCGCGTTATTGGAGCTTCTGGAACAACAAGGTGTTGCGTTCAAGACAGGAGTGAAGCTCGAGGAAATTACAGATAATGGCGCCCTAGTGACAGATAACAAGGGTAATCGGATTGAAATACCTGCAGACTCGGTGGTGTTATCACTTGGGTTCGAGCCGCGGTCAGAGGCGGTCAAGGCGTTTCAAGCTATGGCATGTGACGTTTTTGTGATCGGTGATTGTTCGAAACCGGGCAACTTGATGGGTGCAATCCATGATGCCTTTACCGTGGCAGCGGAACTATGAAGAAGAAGCCACTTTGAGAGTATTTTTATAAACAATAAGGAAGCATTGTTATGGATGCTATGTATCCCCATCTTTTGGCACCAATAACAGTTGGAAATACAACTTTCAGAAATCGTTTTTTTGCAGCACCGATATCAATACATTCAATGCAGGCTGGAGAACCGTTTCCAACGGAAGCTGCAATAACGCATTTTGCAAATAAGGCAAAAGGCGGAGCAGCTTGTGTAACGTGTGTAGGTGTCAGCCTGTTCCCCTATGTATTGGACAAAGAGCACGCAGTTTGGGATGTGTATCAGAAATCCAATGTTCATTATCTTGCAGAGTTGGCTGATCGCATCCATTTTTATGGAGCCAAAGCATCCATGGAACTGGGAGTGAGCGGCGTAGTGGGCGGAGAATATGGTGCTAGTGAGGGTATCATCCTAATGGTTGGAAACCGTGCCAAGGAGATGCGCGAATCAGAGATGGAACGGATTGCAAATGGGTATGCATATGCAGCTGGCGCATTGAAAAGAGCGGGTTTTGATATGGTGTTGCTCCACTTCGGTCATGGTCTCTTAGTTGGGCAATTCCTTTCCCCGCTTACCAATAAGCGTACGGATAAATACGGCGGCAGCATGGAAAACCGTGCACGGTTCCCAAATATGATTATTGACCGTATCCGTAAACAAGTTGGAAGAGACCTGCTTATCGAAGTTCGTATCAGCGGCGCAGAATTTGTACCTGGCGGAATAGTTGTTGAAGAGGCTATCGAGTTTACAAAACTGATAGAGGATAGAATTGACTTTATCCATGTATCTGCAGGTATCCACGATCCAAAATATATGACTGTTGTGCATCCCTGCGGATTTCGTCCTCCAATGCCAAATGTACCCCTTGCCGAGGCAATGAAAAAATCCGGAGTAAAGATACCGGTTATTACTATAGGGGGCATTCAGGAGCTGAGCGGGGCTGAGAAGGTTCTGGCGGAGGGTAAAGCGGATATTGTTTCCATTGCACGGGGCCTCATTGCCGACCCGCATTTAATCGAAAAAGCTTATGCCAACCGTGGAGATGATGTAAGACCCTGCACAAAATGTATGCGCTGCCATGACAGTGCAGTGCATGGCTATCATTTTTCCTGCTCCGTTAATCCGGAAATCGGTCTTGAACACAAGCTTCCTCTCCTGGTGAAAGCGCCGGAAACCAAAAAGAAGATTATCATTATAGGCGGGGGGCCTGCTGGCATGGAGGCTGCTCTGATCACCGCAGGCCGCGGCCATGAAGTCATCCTTATAGAAAAGAGCGATTCTCTCGGCGGAATACTGAAGCTTTCGGAACATGTATCCTTTAAATATGATTTAATGCGGTTTAAGAACTATCTTGTAAATCAAGTGCCGAAAGCCGGAGTCCAGGTAAGATTAAACACTGAAGCTACACCTGAAACAATTGCAAGAGAGAATGCGGATGTCGTTATTGTTGCTGTAGGAGCAGAACCTATTGTTCCGCCTATTCCAGGTGTGGGAGGAGACAATGTTGTTATGGCCCTGAATTCCTATGGAATGGAGGATCAGCTGGCAGATGAAGTTGCAATTATAGGCGGTGGAGAAGTGGGCTGTGAAACGGCATTGCATCTGGGGAAAATGGGTAAGAAAGCTACCGTTGTTGAAATGCAAACCGAACTTGCTCCGGATGCATCTGCCACACACAGAGGTGAGTTGCTGTATGAGCTTGAGAAATGCGAAAATGTGTATTGTCTAACTTCTGCCCGATGCATCTCTATAACCAAAAATGGTATTGTTTACAGCAGCGGTAGTGGAAAAGAACAGACAATCAAGGCGGGGTCGGTTATTATCTCGGTTGGAATGAAGTCCAAAGAACAGGAAGCCGAGAGTTTTCGGGGATCAGCTGGAAGCTTCTATACAATAGGTGACTGTGTCAAGGTGGCTACTGTGGAGAATGCGATAGAAACTGGGTATTACACTGCAATACATATATAGTATCTTGTAGCGTCGTATTAAGGAGGATTGTTGTCAAGGGGTCGTTTAAAAGTGAGCCGTTTTCGGTTATGAAAAATGAGCCACTTTTGCCTGTATTTTGATTCTCTTCCACCACCCCATTCGTAGCAGTTTTGCCCATTAGCCGGTAGCTATTCCCCCGGAAATGTATAGCAGTGCTGTGATGTAGCAAAAGATCCAGGATCGCTGTCCAGATCTCCGGCTTCTACACTTCGGATTTCATATTTCTGGAATCAAATCGTTTTGAGCATTCATGGTGCTTAATGATGTTACATAGGGAGAAAAACCATGGGGCAACTTGAAACGGATATCGTCGTTATTGCGGGGGGTACTGCTGGGTTGGCAGCGGCAATTTCGGCAGCAGAGCGCGGCGCAGATGTTGTTATTTTCGAAAAGGCATCGACCACTGGCGGGGCGGGCAACATGGCATTTGGCCCCTTTGCCGTGGAAAGCAGACTGCAACGATTGAAGCAGATAGCATTCACCAGGGAAGAGGCCTTTAAGGTCCATATGGATTATACCCATTGGCGTGTGGATGCCCGACTGGTAAAGGCCTTTATCGACAAATCAGCCGACACAATCGCCTGGCTTGAAAAGATGGGAGTGGAATTTTGGGATGTCAGTTGCCACAACCCCGGGTTTCCCTTTACCTGGCATATCATCAAGGGGGCGGCCGGAAGCGTTGAACAGCCCGGACTTGGGGCCAATATGATAAAGGCCATGACGGACAGGGCTAAGGATTTGGGGGTCAAGCTCTATCTCCGGACGCCGGCCGAAAGGATAATCAAGGAAGGGGACCGAATAGTTGCCGTGGTGGCAGAAGGTGATTCCGGGCAAGAGATCCGGGCAAATACTAAGGCCGCAATTATCGCTGCCGGGGGCTTTGGGGACAACCCCAAGATGATCAAGAAGTATACCGGATATGAATGGGGGCATGATCTGTTCTCAACAAGGATTCCCGGTTTAATGGGGGATGGTATTCGCATGGCCTGGGAAGCAGGTGCGGCCTCAACAGAAATGATTATGCACCTTACGCCCTTACGGATCCCTGAGTTGGACGATTTCTCCCTGGAATCATTTTCATTTCGTCAACCCAACCTTATCGTGAACCTATCTGGTGAGCGTTTCATGAACGAAGAAACCATGGGAAACCCAACGTTTGTTGCCAATGCGGTATCAAGGCAAAAGAACGGCTGTTGCTTTATCCTTTTCGATGAAACCACAAGGAAGCACTATGAGGAAAGAGGTTTGGACATCCCCCCTGACGGCGTTGCCACATTCGCAAACGCGGATATTAAAGACACCGGCTCAATGGAAATTCTGGACAAGGGGAGTGAAAACATTTTTGTTGCGCGTTCCCTTGAGGAATTAGCCGCCAAAACCGGGATCGATCAGCGTGCCCTGCTGATAACAATAGATGAGTATAACAAGGCCTGTGACACAGGCCGTGATGACCTTTTTCACAAAAAGCCCAAATATCTCAGGGCGATTAAGCAGCCCAACTTCTATGCCGGAAGGCTTTTCCCAGGTGCCATTGGAAGCCTGGGGGGGGATAAAAATCAACCATAAAGGGGAAGTGTTGACCAGAGATCACGAGGTGATTCCCGGGCTTTATGCCGCGGGCACTGACGCGAATGCATTATACGGTGACAGCTATGCATTCGTTTTGCCCGGCAATACCTTGGGCTTTGCATTGAATAGCGGACGGATTGCCGGGGAAAATGCGGCAGAATATACTAAATCTACCGATCGATGATCAGTTTTTCCGGCAGGCCCGAAAAGGGGATATCCCCCCATCTGGGCTTTTGAGTTTTGAAACCATATATATGGGGTCGTTTTATGGAAATAGAGGATATCAAAAAGGTGGTTATTGTGGGGGCAGGGAATATGGGCCAACAAATAGGTGCCCAGTGCGCCATTCATGGCTTTGAAGTTGTCCTGTATGATATCAATCACGATATCTTGGATAAGGCATTTGAAAGGATCAAGAAGCTTTTAAAATCCTTTACAGCGTCCAATAAAATAACTCAAAAACAAGCAGATGCAGCAATAAGCAGAATAATAGCCACTACGAATATAGGTGAAGCGTCAATCAATGCAGACCTTATCAGTGAGTCTGTGCCGGAAGATCCGGATCTCAAGGGAAAGGTGTTTTCTCAGTTTAATGCGCTGTGTCCTGATCATACAATTTTTGCCACCAATACATCTACACTGTTGCCTTCAATGTTTGCACAAGACACCGGCAGACCGGAAAAATTGGTGGCTATCCATTTTCATGATGTCCGAACAACGGATATTGTTGATGTTATGGCTCATCCGGGAATATCGGAGGAGACCTTGAATATAGCAACAGAGTTCGCGAGAAAGATCGGACAAGTGCCACTCGTTTTAAGAAAGGAACATCCAGGCTATATTTTTAACTCCATGCTTACTGCCCTTTTTGATGCTGCTCAAACGCTTGCAGCAAACGCGGTGACTTCAATTGAAGAGATTGATCGTGCATGGATGGGGGTTCTTCATATGCCCATAGGGCCTTTTGGGCTCATGGACAGTATTGGTATTGATACGGTCTGGAAGGTCACAGACTACTGGGCAAATAAGCTGAATGACGAGCAGAATAAGAAAAACGCGGAGTTCTTGAAAGAATACATTGATAGAGGGCAGCTTGGTCAGAAGAGCGGCCAGGGCTTTTATTCATATCCTAAACCGGCATATCGTAATCCAGGTTTTATAAAAGGGGAAGTGAAACAATCGGAATAGTTCTCATTGCAAGATGGGTGCGAGGTTATCTAAACCAAGGGCGGCTAAGGCCCTAACCTGCAGGAGCCCTGTGTTTTGATGCCATCCGGATTCATCGTCGTGAACACACAGGTAGACAGGCCGTGGAGCTCGTCCTTCGATAAACACACCGTCAAATCGTGCGTTCTTCAGCTCAGTTGGGAAACACCCGCCCATATTTTCATACCAATACCTTTTACCAAAAGTCATCGGAGATTTGCCGATAACCGATAACCGTGTACCCACCTGAGCACCCGCAGCAACCAAGGTTCCAGTCATGAAGATCACCCGATTCTCTGGGTCAACCGCCTTGGTTTAAGGCATTCCGAGGTGTCTTTTTCGTTTCCAGGCCATAAACGATTTGACATAATAGACATGGAAGGTGTTTCAAAGATACACTGCATTGGAGGAAAAACATTGTGAAGGATAAGAAAGGCATCAAGATGAAGACCGATATCGTTATTATTGGCTGTGGAGGTGCTGGTTTGCCGGCCGCGCTCACTGCATATGAAAAAGGCAGCAAGGTCTTGGTTCTCGAAAAGCGCGGCGTGGCGGGAGGTAATGCGTTAATGGCGGAAGGTTTTTTTGCTGCGGAAAGCCCGGCTCAGAAAAGACTCCTAATCGATGCAAAAAAGGACGATCTTCTTAAAACGGCCCTTGATTACGCTCACTACAAGATAGACCCGAGGATCTTGCGGGTCTTTATAAACAGGTCTGGAGATACCGTGCGTTGGATAGAAGAAAAGGGCATACGGTTCAACCGCATTGTCCCTTTTTACCCCAATCAGGTTCCCTTGGTATGGCATATCGTCGAAGGTCATGGCAGCACGCTTATTAAGATCTTTGAGAAGGAATGCAAGGAAAAAGGCATTCCAATGCTTCTTAAGACATGTGCCAAAAAGATACTGAGTAATGAGCAAGGGAAGATCTCAGGCGTAAGGGCAGAAGGAGAAAAGGGGGAGATTGAAATCGAGGCCAAAAGCGTCATTATTGCGACAGGAGGATATGCCAGCAATAAGGAATTATTAAGGAAGTATTGTCCTGAGTATATAGAGATCCTTGAGAATTCGGGAGTGCCCGGAATGGACGGTGATGGATTGATGATGGCGATGGAGATTGGGGCGGATACCGATGGCCTTGGTAATCTTCAGATGGTTGGCCCGGCGCCCTTCCCTAAGAATTGGACTATCGAGGCAGTTGCAGGAGAGCCCTTTTGCATATGGGTCAATAAAAAGGGAGAGCGATTCATTGATGAAACGGTTACGTTCAATGTCTTTGAGGCGGTCAATGCCATCCTAAGACAGAAGGGTTGGATATGCTTTGCCATCCTAGATAACAAAATGAAGGAGGATATCGTTGAGCAGGGTTTTATAAGGGGATGTGGTGAGCTATTTGTTCCCAGAGGCCGGAAAGTGGAAGGGCTTGATGGGGAATTCAGCAAACAGATCGAGAAAGGGGGTGCGTTTATGTCCGAATCCCTGGAGGAGATCGCTGCGTGGATTGGGGCGCCCAGCCATGTGCTGAGAAGAACGGTGGATGAGTATAATGAATTCTGTGACCGCTGCTATGATGAAGTATTCGTGAAGGATCCCCAGTACCTTCGGGCGCTTCGCACCCCTCCATACTATGCGATTCGATCTAGCGGTGCCCTCCTTGTAACAACAGGCGGCATCAAAATAAACCATAGGATGGAGGTGTTGGATAGGGAAGGTGACCCCATTCCTGGATTATACGCAGCTGGTACTGATACCGGAGGTTGGGAGTCTGACACATATTGCGCGGTACTGCCAGGAAGCGCCTTCGGTTTTGCCATGAATTCCGGGCGCATTGCAGCAGAGAATGCCTCGGATTACATCCAGCGCAAAGATAGCTGATCAAGGCAAAGGAGGCTTACATGACAGAAAAGGGTATATTTGATCTTTCAGGTAAGGTTGCTGTAGTAACTGGCGGGGGTTCTGGCCTTGGCCGCTCTATCTGTGAAGCCATGGCGGAATTTGGTGCAGATGTGGTCTGCGTAGGAAGGACCGGCAAAAAAGTTGAGGAGACCATCGATTTGATAAAAGGCTTCGGCACCAGGACCATGGCCGTTGCGGCAGATGTTGCCGATCAGGTTCAAATACGGAGAATGGTTGATCAAACGGCAAAGGCATTGGGAACAATTGATATCTTTTTTGCAAATGCGGCAATGCGAGAAATCGGGTTCCAGAGAATTCATGAGAAACCGGTTGAAGATTGGGACGCCGTAATAGATATGAACCTAAGAAGTGTTTTTCTTCAAATGAGGGCCGTATTCCCTATAATGATTAAGCAAAAAAGCGGTAGCTTTATCAGCATTTCTTCAGTGGGGGGTCTATGGCCCATTGCAGATCATGAATTCCCAAGATTAAACACGGCATACTCCACTGCCAAGGCGGCGCTCATCATGCTGACTAAACTGGCAGCCCGCCAGTACGCAGAGGATAATATACGCGTTAATGTGATCTGCCCCGGGTACCATGAAACAGGTCTCACCCCACCGGAAGAGAAAGAGGCGTTCGATGCCGAAATGATTCCTCATATCCCCCTGGGCAGGGCAGCCAGTTCGGATGAGATTAAGGGGCTTGCGGTGTGGCTTGCCTCTAGCGCATCAAGCTATGTAACCGGCCAGATATTGGTCCAGGATGGCGGCGTTAACGCATGATAAAGCCAGTGCTCAAAACCACTTCATGGCTACGATACCGAAGATCCTCCGCAGATATCTTTCGTGCCCACGAACCCCTCTCCCAGTTGAGCCGATACAAAACCGTCCTCAAGGGATTTATTAAGAGATTCGCCCGGAACTAGCAAAGAATTATACAAGAAATGGTACTTCATTTTCGGGCAGACTTTTCTTTCTGGCTCTGCTATAGATTGATGTTACGTTATGTTCCGAAGGGAAGAAAGCATTCATAAACAACCCACAAACAAGGAGGGCAAAATGTTAGGGAAATCATGGAAAAACTCAAAGCATAGGGCAGGGAAAGGTGCGGTCACTGTTTTTGTGGTTATGCTTTTGGTCGGTGCTCTGATGACTTACACCACTACCGCGACGGCAGCTGAGCAGAAGGTCATTAAGCTCAAATTTAGCACGAGCTTCTTTCCACCCGAGCCACCTTGTGTATTCGCAAACCGTACCCTCGACATCGTTGAAAAGAAAACCAATGGCAAAGTGAAGGTCGAGCGTTTTATGGCCGGTGCTCTAGGAGGACCTCTCGAACAACTTGGTCTGGCGAGCTCAGGAGCAGCTGATGTCATATCGCTCCATATCGATCAATACGCACAGCAATTACCGCTTCATCAAATAACCAACACCGAGCAACTCACAAGTGGGGCGCAGGGGGTGATCAACGTAAAGGCGATCCTCCACGAACTGGAAGAGACCAAACCCTTGTTCGCAGCAGAACAGAAGAAGAACAATGTGAAGATCCTACATCCCTACTGCAATGGCCCAACAGGGGTAACGGCCAAGTTTGCAGCGAAGTCCCTGGCCGACGTAAAAGGCAAGAAGGTAAATGTGATTGC
>CP070752.1:693999-698004 GCA_020348625.1 Deltaproteobacteria bacterium
CGAAGGGAATGCGGAGGGGGCAAGACTCCCCCGCAGATAAATCGCAGAAAAGACCAGCTCGGGAGCCTCGGAACGGGAGAAAGGGTTCCGTGATTCCCGCCTGACGATTTTAAAAGAGCTGAAATGCCACATCAGATATATCTTTTTGCATGAGGAGATCAAGGACCTAGGGATAGAAGTAAAAGGTCACATCAGCTGTACCAGTATGCTGATTAAGGCAATGAGGTGATGGAAATGGATCGAAAAAGGGTGTCAAAGGCAAATCGCTATTTTGTTAAGAAGTTGGAAACCATGCCCCCAGATGAAGTGAGAAAGATGCAGTTCGAAAAGACCAAGGAGACCCTGGAGAGAGCTTATCATACCAGTGAGTTCTATCGTGATCTGTTTGATAGGGCGAAGGTAAAACTGGAAAGTTTCAAGAAACTCGAAGATATTGCCAGATTCCCCTTCATAGAGAAACAAGACCTTGTAAAAGACCAGGAGGCAAATCCCCCTTATGGAAACAGGGTCTGTGTTCCGCCCAGTAAGATCCGCCGTGTTAATGTGACCAGCGGTACCTCGGGGATGGGGCAGGAGGTCCACTGCCATGACGAAAAGGCAATCTGGGCGGCTAACGCCTCAACCGCATCGCATTTTGCGGCAATAGGGTTACGCAAGGGGGATATATCAGCTGTTCTTTATCCGCTGGGTACCATGGCCGGCGGCATGCTGGCTTATGAAGGCCTCCGGATCTTCGGTGCCACTCCCTTGCCCCTTGCTGTATTCAACACCAATCAAAGAATCGACATGATGAGGAGATTTAAGGTCCATCATTTTCTCACCACGCCTGCCTATCTAACTCGTATTACAAATGTCTGCATGGAGCGCGGCCTAGACCCGAAGAAGGAGTTTCCCCGTCTGAAGGGCATTACCCTTTCTACGGAACCCTTTTCCGCTAACTGGGCATTGAGAATGGAGGAGATATGGGGAACGGTTCTCCATGACGTTTATGGATCTACCCAAGTGAACTTGAATTATGCGATTACCTGCAAATACGGCGTGGTGCCCGACGGGCACTTTGGGTACTATCACTTGGCTGATTACTTCGCACTGGTTGAGGTATTGGATAGAAAGACCGATGAACCGGCAAAATACGGTGACTGGGGAGAGCCTGTGGTTACCACTTTTTCCAGGCAAGCCATGCCGCTCATTCGCTTCAGGTCAAACGACCGGGTTCGGGTACTTCCACCGGTATCTTGTGACTGCGGCAGGGAGTCTGCAGCATGGGAGGTAGGAACGATTTCAAGATACGATGATATGATCAAGATAAAGGCAACTAATGTATGGCCACAAGCCGTGGATGCGGCAGTGTTCTCCTTTGGCGAAATCGAAGAATATAACGGCAGGGTTTTTATCACAGGGGACGGCTTAGAAGTCGCTGCCGTAACCGTGGAATTTAAGAAAATAGCACTGGATGACAGGGCAAAGACCACGATACTCAAGCGCCTGAGCGATAAAATAAGGGAGGTAACACAGGTTACCATGAGCGTTGAGGAGGCTCCCCATGGAACCCTTCCTCGATTTGAATACAAGGCAAGGCGCTGGACCGATGAGAGGGTTGAGGGATTGGAAAGGGTGAAGTATATTGAGAAATAGAAGCTGATATGATAGACGGAACCTGATCTTGCTGCTTTTGGGTGCCCGCGTTGCCGTGGCCGGACATAGCCCAATCTTCCGGCCTTAGTTTCTAAGCCTTCCTAACATTGCACGGATACCCTTTTATTGGAAGCGAGCCGCTGATGGGGTCTATCTTGTCCGTCTGGTACAGCAGATTAACATTGGCCCCCCCTGAGGAATAGGGATCATAGCCGGGCAGGCCCAGTGCATGGCAGGCCTGCCACCAGCCATTCTGCGTGCACACAATATCGTAGGCTATCCCCTCGGTTAATCTCGCTCGCAATGTGACAGCCCCAAAGGGGGTCTCTACGATCACCCAGTCTCCATTCCGCAAATCAAGATCCTCGGCTTTTTCGGGGTTGATCTCCAAATAGGGATCGGGGACTCGCTTTCTCAAAGCAGGAAGGGCCCGATGTTGCGAATGACAGTACTCGACGACTTTGCTGTTAATAAGAAGGAGTTGATGCTTCTTCGATATCCCCTGCGGGAAGCAGGAGGAAATGGGCTCTTTCCATGTCGGCAGCGGATCATGGCCCTCCCGTTTGAATGGAATGGAATAAATCTCGATCCTTCTGGATGGTGTGGGAAAGCCAAGGAAATTCCCAGCGTCGTCACTTGCGTATTTCCGGTATGCCATGGGTGTGGTTATCGTGATGGGGCCTGGGTTTGCCTTTAACTGTGCTACCGTGACACCGGATGGAGCAAACTGGTAATTAAACGCCGCCTCTGATTCACCATTCCAAAACATATCACCCAATCCAAGCCTCTTTGCCAGTTCGAAAATGATCTTCATATCGGGCCAGGACTCGTACCGTGGCGACACCACTGCCGGTCTTAGCTGAATATAGCCTCTATCTCCAAGGGGGCCCATATTTGCCCCTACGTGCCAGCTCTCCCATGAACTGGCCGCAGGTAACAGGATATCTGCCAGTTCCGCAGTAGGGGAAAGAAAGAGCTCAGTTTGAACGTGGAAGTCCAATTGGGAAATAGCCTCCTTGGCCACCCTGCTTGGCGCATTGGACATAACAAGATTTCCGCCAAAGCCAATAAGTGCTTTAATTGGGTACGGTCTTCCGCTCAAGATCGCTTTGTACACCTCGTAGGCCTGGGTACTCTTAAATATCCCACAGGGCCCTAATGGTCGCTCCGAAAACCCAAGACGACTCCTGTCAACGTCGGCGCTTAACAGATCGTGGCCAAGAACCGGATTTGCAGCAGGCCCTTGGACAATTACATTGCCACCGGGTTTATCGAAATTACCCGTAAGGGCGTAAAGGAGGCAAATGGCACGATTTGTCTGGGTTGCATTGATGCTCTGCTCAATGCCGTTCCACGAATACCAGCACGACGGTTTAATAGAAGCAAACATTCTTGTTGCATCCCTGATCTTTTCCTGTGGTAGCCTAGTAAGGAGTTCAGCCTTGCTGAGGGTGTATTCGGAAACCGACTCCTGCAGGAGCCTGAAAACCGTCTTGCACTCAATTTCTCCTTTATCTGCCCCTGTGAGAATATATGTACCATTCAGGACAGGCTCTATGGACAGTGGTGAGCCGGGGGAAAAAGGCACAGGTTCCCCGTTACCCGCATCTATCATCACGTAACTTGAATGATTGCCTCCTTCAGCGAGCTCGCTTGCCATGAGAAAATCACCCGTATCACCTCTTATCAAAAACGGAGCGGTGCTCCAGTCTCTGACAAATGCATAATCAAAAAGATCTTCCTCGATCATCTCACGTATCATGCTCAAGACCAATAGACCATCGGTGCCCGGGCGTACTTGAAGCCAGAGGTCGGCCATGGCAGCTATCTCTGTCTTCCGCGGGTCGACTACGATGAGCTTTGCCCCGTTGTCCAAGCCACGTTCTATATATTGAAGCAGGGAATGGCGAGTAGCGTGAATATTACTTCCCCAGATCAACATGCAGGCGGACCGCTCCAATTCAGCCCTACCTGCAGAATGCATTCTGCCGATATTGCCGTAGGTATATGATGAGGCACAGTCTCGATGCCACTGGCAAATATGGGTTGTAGCGATATTGTTGGGCGTACCCAGTGCATTTGCAAACCTGGTTACCCACAAGCCCACCTCACCCATGGGAGAGCCGGCAGGGCCTGAGCGAGCCACGGCGATCGCTTCCGGTCCATAGTTAGCGCTAATTGCATTGATATTTTCCGCTACGGTATCCAGGGCTTTGTCCCAGGATATCCTTTTCCAGCCTGGATCAGGGTCGCCCTTGGGTTTCGTCCTTCGCATGGGAAATTGTAGGCGCTGATTGTTGTAGACTAATTCCGGCCCTGCTAGCCCTTTTGGGCACAGACTGTGACCCAGTGGATGGTCAGTGTCCGGGC
>CP070752.1:698104-703370 GCA_020348625.1 Deltaproteobacteria bacterium
GCTCTGTTGGCGTGACGAACATGAAACCAGGGTTCAGCCCAAGAGCGGAGTTCGGTAAAGCGATTCCGTCAGATTTCGTGATCCCCCTTTTCCTGATCCAGAACCAGGATAAGTGCGTCATCGTCACCATAATAGCCGGGGATTTTCCCGAGTAAGTTCATCCCCATAGCCTTGTAAAATGCAATTGCAACGCTGTTTCGTGATCTCACCTCCAGCCACGGGTTTTTTTGCGCACCTGCAACGGCACGGGTGAAGAGCTTTGTACCAAAACCCTTCCTTCTGAAAGCGGGTTTAACCGCAGTGGAATGGATGTGCCCGTCGGGATCAACAATGATGTAACCGGCGATATCCTCATTTGTTTCTAAAATAAGAAAGCCGTCATGGAATGCACGGGCATACCTGAGAAAAGTTCCTTTTGAGTATGCGGTTTTCGGAAACGCCTGCGCCTCGATCTCGAGGATTGCATGGATATCCCATCTCTTAAATTCCCGTATTCTCACAGCGTTTCTTTCAGGCATTTTTGTGTCGGTTTTGATGGATGCGGTTGCTATAAAAGGCAGTCTTGTGACGAAGTAAGCACCTCATTATGTGAACATAAAGAGGGCGGAACAGGGAGATAAGCGTTGCCTTTTCCCAAAGCAAGCAGCCCCGCGTTTTACATGGTGGCCAGCGACATAAAGGTCTCCAAAGTCCCCTTGATCACATCTTTTTGCGTGACGATTCCCACTATCTTGCCCTTATCCATAACAGGGAGTCTTCTTACATTTTTGAGGCTCATGAGTGAGGAGGCCTGGCCGAGCCCTGCATCTGCGTTGATGTGGATAAGGGGTTTGCTCATTACCTCGCCCGCAGTTATCTCCTTGGTGCACAGTTGTTGGGGGCACACCTTCTTCAAGATATCCCGCTCCGTCAATATGCCCAAGGGCTTTTCATTCTTGGTAACAAGCACAGAGCCAATATCGTTATCGGTCATAACTTTGATAGCTGCGAACACCTTATCCGTGGACTCAACTGATATGAGGTCCTTGGTCATAACATCTTCTACGGTAAGCGTTGGTGGTATTGCCATAGTTACGCTCCAGTGCTGTTTTTCACGGCAGAGCCCGGTCCAATTCGGCCGCCTTCTGTCTATGAGGCAAACCCCTGTGCCATTGAGAATGCCCGGTTCAAGATCTTTACCTCTGCTGCTTAGGGGCTCTTTGCCAGGGACTTCTGCTCTTTTTTCCGCGCCTTTGCCTCGCTCTTGGCCCTTTTCTTTTCGATCTTCAGGCTTTCCGGTGCAGCTGTTTGAACACCTGGTTTGTTGGTCGGTTGAGATGGCCGATCCGATACTCCTTTTTTGGAGAGGCCCGCTCGATATCTGTACGTATAGAGCACGGCAATGAGGATATAGACGATGAGCAGTGTGCCAAGAGGAATGAATATATAGCGAGGAATCTCAGTTATGAAATACCGCAGGGCCAGTAGTATAGAGAGAAAAGCAGTGCCGGCCCAGGCATGGTGCCTGAATATCTCATACTTCCTCGCGTATTCTGAAAGATCTGCTTTTGCCATATCCCCCGAACGACCCGATTAAGTGCGACGGTTTTCGGTTTGCCCGATTCGCTGCGATGAAGTCTGTAACTCCAATACTATGGCAATACCGATTGTTCGTCAAGGGCACAGGCGCGATTGGCGAAGGGAAGCAGTCGGAGTTACAAGTTCTGTGTCTCGCGGTACAAGTTATCTCAGACCCTGAAACCGAAAACTCCCTTGTTCTTCAGAGCATGAACTATGAGAAAGGTATTCCACCCCCGCTGCGACCGGCCCCAGGAACCATCCCTGCGCTGCGTTTCATACAGCCGCTTGAATGCTCGCTCCAGCTGCGTATCGGCTTGACTCAGGTTGAGGTGGGCCAGGGCGTTCACGGTTTGGTAGAACGGCACCTGATCCGGCCATCTGCCCGATGGGTTTTGGACGCGGGCCAGGGCTTCTATTGCCAACGACATGGTTTCGGTGTTTGCGTAGGTGGGATGAACCACAAATGCCCTCAAGATGTTGTTTGAGCCCGACCAGCCGCACCAGCGCCCCTTGTTTTCTTTGCCCAGCCCGTTCAATGCTTCATAGAGCTCTAGCACTCGCTCATCATGCCCCCGGCCGAAGATAGTGGCCAGAAACAAGGTAGTTCCGAGCACGAGATAGCGTGCGGGACCTGGGCTAAAAGGTAGCCCCCTCAGCGCAGCAGCGATGATGGGCTCACCTATGTCTGCCCGGCGAGAGCTGAATACCTCCGACGCCTTCTGGATGAGCCAATCCAGTGCTCTGTCTATGTCTTCACTAGGGTATCGAAGCGTGAGGTGAAGCCCGAAGAGCCTTTGAATGGTCTTGAGGACTGATCGGTCCCACGACCCCTCAGGAGACTGCCCTTTCATGAGCTGGTCCACGGTTATTTGAAAGTCAGCCTTCCATGCGCGGTGGGATTCCTCGTTGAGCCACTTCTGCCGAGCATAAAGACCCCATGGTGTCTTGCTCGCCCTGAAGATCTTGAGAGGATCAAACTGAAGCGTCATTGGCAATCTACATCATTTGGAGCAAGGCCCCCATTAGTGCTTGCTCCCGGGATCCCGCATGATGCAACCTTTACCGTCATTGCTTTATGTATCCCCATTCAACGAGACGGCGATAGGCATATTGGGCCTGTTCACCCTGATTAACGATTTGAAGGTATCGCTGGTATTGAGAGGCCGCTTCCTTTTTCTTTTTCATCCCCTCAAGTGAATATCCCCTGAAGAATATCGTATTGGGGTTTCCGGGTAGCAGTTTCTCATAAGTGCTGAATGCTTCATGGGCGGAATCAAAGTCCTTAAGTTGTATCTCAGCAAATCCCAGCAGATGATACGCCTGCGCCTCCTGTGGATATACCTGAGTGGCACTTTCAGCATACCGTTGTGCTTCCCCGTATTTTTTCTGAAGAAGCTGGCATTTTGACATCATGACAAGGCCGGCGTAATCATTGGGGGCCTGTTTCAGTGCCTTCCGAAAATGGGTCTCGGCATCGCCGTATTTCTTTTGTACCAGGGCGCCCTCTCCATTTTGGAGCCCCTCTATGGCCGATTTCAATTTCCGAAGCCCTGCAGTGTTGTCCATGTAACGTTCCCGATGTGTGGGAAAACCCCTTGCAGAGGCGCGCTTGGTTTGAGATTCTTGCACAGCCGTGCGATAGCGCTCATCGCTCATAGGATGGGTGGCAAACATCAGTTCAATAGCACTGGGCTTATGCTTTGACATGTTTCGGAGCATGTCCATGAGCCCCACCATTCCCTGGGGAGTGTATTCTGAGCGAACCATATACTCCATGCCCAGGGAATCTGCCTCGCGTTCGTTGTCCCGGCTGTAGGAGGCGAGCAATGCGCCTGCCCCCAACATCCCCAGCTGTGATGCCAGCTCACCGTAAACCGCACCTTGGGTGCCAGCAAATATGGCAATCCCGCTTACGAGTGCTGAGGTAACCATGCCCTTGGACATCTGCTGGGCGGTATGACGGGCGTTTACGTGCCCCAGTTCGTGGCCGAGCAGTGCGGTAAGCTCCGCTTCGTTGTTGAGGCTGAGGAGGATCCCTCGGGTAACCCCAACACTGCCGCCCGGAAAGGTGTATGCATTGACGTAGGTGGCATTTACGCCGCGAAAGGAATAGGGCAGGTGCGGACGGTGCGTCAATGACGCCATCCTCTTGCCTGTCCGGTCTAAATAGGCATTCAGGGCGGTGTCCTGCAAGGGGCCGTAGTCTGCAGAGAACTGATGCGGTGAGTGTTGCTTATCGATCTTAAGCTCGTCGTCCTCTGAAACCAGCATGAATTGGCGTTTGCCGGTTACCGGGCTCGTTGCGCAACCAAGGACGAGGCCTGCTCCTGATACGGCTGTGAGGCGCAGAAAATGTCTCCTGGTCATTCCATGATCGTAGGTACTTTGGCTGGCTAGGCTTTCCATGAGTTTGTTCCTCCTCATGATGAGTTCTTTTTAATTATAACAGATCGAACACAGGATAAAAAAAGGGAAAAACGGGCTTAGTAATCGAATTGTTGTCTACGGAACGCAGGCCGTGCCATCGGAGATGATTTCTCTGCCGTTGTTGTCAGAGGGGCCGCACGGAGTATATGGCAACCGACCTCGAGGGAAGATGCTCAACCGGGGTAAGTGATACCGTAACCGGTTTAATCCCCGTCAAGTAGGTCACCCAATGAACCGAGCAGTGACCCCTCGCCCTTGCGGGTGCCGCCTGCCCTTGGCGCGTGGGCGATAATGCGGTCTGCCATGCGGGAGAAAGGAAGGCTCTGTAAAAGCACTATGCCGGTGCCACTGAGCGTGGCCAAAAAGAGCCCTTCGCCGCCGAAGAACATGGACTTTAGGCTTCCAGCCCGCTCGATATCGTATTCGACTCCGTGGGTAAAGCCAACCAGACATCCGGTGTCGACTCGAAGGGTATCGCCGTTCAGTTTCTTTTTTATCACAGTGCCGCAGGCGTGGATAAAGATCATGCCGTCGCCACGGAGGCGCTGGAGGATGAATCCCTCTCCTCCGAAAAATCCCGTACCCAGCCGCCTGGTAAAGGCGATCCCCACTTCAGTTCCGAGGGCAGCAGCCAGAAAGGCATCCTTTTGACAGAAGAATTCCCCTCCTACCTTTGCCATATCAATTGGGACGATTTTTCCCGGATAAGGCGCTGCAAAGGCGACGCGCCTCTTCGCGCGAGCTTCGTTGGTAAAGTGGGTCAGGAAGATAGATTCGTTTGTTAACACTCGCTTGCCCACATTGAGCATTTTCCCTAAGAGGCCCTCGTTGGCTGCGGATCCGTCGCCCATCCTGGCTTCAAAGGTGATTCCGTCTTCCATGTAATTCATGGCTCCTGCCTCGGCAATTACCGTCTCACTCGGGTCTAACTCAACCTCAACCATCTGCATGTCTTGGCCGAGTATTTCGAAATCTACTTCGTGACAGCGCATAGAAAACCCCTTGAAGAATTAAAGGACTAACCCGTCTGGTAAATAGAGTATAGGGGAGGGCGGCACCCCATGTCAAGGGAGGGGGGCTTCGACTCTGGGGTAACGTCAAAGTCGACTATAAAAGGGGCTAATCAGAAGGGTTATTGCCACGTTCAAACCAGAAATCCGAATACCGAAATCCCTGGCCCAGACCTGGATTTCAGACCAGACGCACATGGAAAATAGTCGCGAAATGCCATAAGGAGCTCGCTTTATTCGAGAAACGTCGCGCCAGGGCAGGCCGAAAC
>CP070752.1:703470-706990 GCA_020348625.1 Deltaproteobacteria bacterium
CGAAAAAGCCTTGCGTCAGTTCTATGATGCGGACGGATTGATCAGGACTGGGTCGAGGGGGGATCTTGTGCTGGAGAGTCTAGTTTTTCGGCTCTGCTCTGCTCAGAATCCATAGCAGCTAGCTTATTGACCTGGAGGGATAATCGAGAGATCGTTCTGCTAGCCGTGTTTTTGGGGATAACGCCCTTGGCCTGAGTCGTTTGAAGAACAGAAACAGCCTTAGAAAGGAATGACCGCGCCTCCTCAAGAGAATTATTTTCTATAGCGAGCCTTACCTCTTTTATGGCGCTTTTTGCGCTTGTTTTGTAAGCCATATTCCGGGCTCTCCGCACCCGGTTCTGCCTAGCCCGTTTGATAGCAGATTTGTGAGTCGCCAAGTCATTACCTCCTTATCGTCTAAAACTGACAGATTTTTTTGGGGGAAACTAACCTAATCATCGAATCCTGTCAAGGTTTTTTATGAATGAAAATGAGCTTGTTACCAAGGCAGCAGGAACCGTTGGGGCCTTGACCTTCCTCAGCAGGATCCTGGGTTTGGTGAGAGATATACTTATCGCCAATTTTTTCGGCAGCGGTTTGTCAGCAGATGCATTCTTTGTCGCATTCCGAATTCCGAATCTCTTAAGAAGGCTTTTCGCAGAGGGTTCGTTCTCCGTAGCCTTTATCCCCGTATTCACGGAGTACCTACAGAAGAAATCGAGGCAACAGGCCATTGAATTAGCACAGGTTGTGCTGACGGTCATGATCTTCATCCTAACCATTGTCACAGTTCTCGGCATTGTCTTATCGCCCATTATTGTGCGGATCATCGCCCCTGGGTTTGGCAGCACAGGTGAAAAATTCGCCCTTACGGTTCTGTTGACCCGAATCATGTTTCCCTACATATTTCTGGTGAGTCTGCTAGCCCTTTTCATGGGCGTTCTCAACTCGATTAAACATTTTGCAGCACCGGCCCTGGCACCGGTGTTTCTCAATCTGGGCATGATTGCAGCCTTGCTTTTCTTAGCCCCGTGGATGAAAACACCAACCGTAGGACTAGCCATTGGAGTATTGGTCGGCGGCGTTGTTCAGTTGGCACTCCAGATTCCCTTCCTCCTGAAAAGAGGCATTCATATGGGCCTGAAATGGCAGCCCAATCACCCTGCCTTGATAAGGATTGGTGCGCTGATGCTTCCCACAATTCTTGGGTCTGCAATATACCAAATCAACCAGTTGATAGGTACTCTGCTGGCGTCGCTGTTGAGGGAAGGCAGCGTTTCCTACCTCTACTATGCGGACAGGCTCGTCCAGTTTCCTCTGGGAGTATTCGCCATAGCAATCAGCACAGCCGTTTTGCCTTCTCTTTCAAGAGAGGCGGCTCATGGCGATACGGAAGGGTTAAAGAGAACGCTTTCACATGCGCTACGGCTCACCATGTTCATAACTATACCGGCAATGATCGGTTTGATTGTTTTGCGCGAGCCAATTATCAGACTGCTCTTTCAGAGGGGTGCGTTTGATGTAACTGCTACGGTTATGACTGCGCGGGCCCTCCTTTATTATTCTATCGGCCTCTGGGCATTTGCCGGGTTGAGGGTTTTTGTTTCCGCTTTTTATTCATTGCAAGATACCAAGACACCGGTAAAGGTGGCGGTGGTTGCGATGCTGTTGAACATCGTTTTTTCCATTCTCCTCATGAATACGCCACTCGAGCACGGAGGATTGGCTCTGGCCCTTTCCTTGGCCTCGAGCTTGCAGCTTTTGATGCTCGTTTTCCTGCTTCGAAAAAGGCTGGGCAGCCTTGAAGGGAGATCAGTGCTCATTTCGATGGCCCGCTCCTTCTTAGCCTCGCTCGTCATGGCTGCGTTAATATCTGTTTTAGCCTACAAAGTATTTGCTACTGCGTTTACCGGAGGCACCTTTGACCTGACCATAGGCATTCTTTCCGTGGTCTGTGCCGGGTTGGTCATATTTTTTATTTCGGCCAAGGTTTTGAGGTGCCAAGAGCTGTCAGAGCTCAGGGTACTGATGCCGAAAATAGGCGAGAGGAGTAATAGCGGAGAAGATAAGCAAGATTTAGCTTGAATAAAAGATAAAGAATTGGCAGATTATATGGAGAGTGGGGATGTAGCTCAGATGGGAGAGCGGTACGTTCGCAACGTACAGGTCAGGGGTTCGATTCCCCTCATCTCCACCAGATTCAGCCGTTTTGGAAATTAATGTGCTTTAAAGGGGTTTGCTAAGCTATCCGCCTCGGCGCCTTTCTGCTCGTTTCCTATTAAGGCATGAACGGCTATTGCTGGAATACGTTTACCGTCATGCGGTCTCGATGAAGCTACGGCGCCCTTTTGGGTGTGTTTGAGAAGGATTAATTGTGTTAACTTTGCCGCACCAGTGACTGCCCGAGTCTCTATTTCGGAATTTGCACGCGGCCACTGATTCGCTTTTGGAGGGACGAGTCGATTTCGATTAATTCCATCGGAATTACGGAACAGGAAGGATTAGAGTGAGACGATCTGCCGAAGTTGAGCGGAAAACTACGGAGACGAGCATCCAGGTGACGCTGAACTTGGATGGCCGCGGGACCTCTTCGCTGGATACTGGTATCGCTTTTTTAGACCATATGCTGGAGTTGATGGCTGTCCATGGCTTTATGGATCTGACGGTCAGGGCAAAAGGCGATATTGAGGTGGATTTCCATCATACGGTCGAAGATTTGGGCATCTGTCTGGGGCAGGCAATAAAACAGGCCTTAGGTGACAAAAAGGCAATCAAGAGGTACGGGCAGGCAACTGTTCCGATGGATGAAGCATTAGCCACAGTAGTATTGGATATCTCAAACAGACCGTATATTTCATATAACGTGCCGCTCAAAACACGTGTGACCGGGAAATTTGATGTGGGCATTCTGAATGAGTTCTTCCGGGCCTTAGCAAATCATGCGGGACTTACCATGCATATCAAGCTTGAGTCAGGGGAAGACCCGCATCACAGTGCAGAAGCAATCTTTAAGGCCTTTGCCAGGGCACTCGATCAGGCCTCTCAAAAGGAAGAGAGGCTCACCGAGGTTCCATCTTCAAAGGGTGTCTTGTAGGGAAGATTGCTCTCACCCTAAAGGATACTTAATCATAGGCCCGCTTTTTCCTGCCTTTGTGCAGCCGTGTTGCTTCGCAACCTGTCAAATCCGACAGTATCCCCCCGTCCAAGACGCATCGAAGAAGATCTGCAATCTGAAGTGCGCTGGTCCTTACAAATGTCACTGCCAGAAATCACCGACAATGGGCGGGGAAGGTTCTATTTTTTTGCTTGACAGCCCCAATAAAAAATGTTCATATTCTGAACACTTTTAGGTTCTAGATTAAAGATCGAAAAATTCAATATTTTCAATATGTTCAATTACTCGATCATGTAATCTAGGGAGCGGAGCTGTCGGCGAAGAGAGCAGTGCGCATAGTGCATAGTGTAAAGTGGGCAGGAAAAGGATGGTTAAGTTTCGATTTCAAGACTTGGAGATATGGCAGTTAGCTCTGGAAACAGCTGA
>CP070752.1:707090-715420 GCA_020348625.1 Deltaproteobacteria bacterium
CTATCAAATAGCTGTACGAAAAGTGAGGCCTGTCTTGGTGCACTTAGATGGCAAGGACGACATCACTGTCCCCGCTCCCAGTATAGTCGAAAGCTCTATGCCTTCAGTGACAGACGGTATCGTTGTCCTGCCTGTGGCTTCAGGTTTGGAGAATTTACCGGCACCTATAAGGAAGGCATCCGGATTCCATTGCATGGACTGTCCCACCTATTATATCTGTTTGCCTTAGGTGTTCCCTCGTACCGTGGGAGGAGGTATCTTTCCATTGCCCCGAAGGCCGCTCAGGATACCAAGACAGGTGCATGTTTGACCGGTACCATAGCTGTTGAGATGATCGTGTGCCTGGATAAGGTGAGGACCGCGTTGGTGGAGGTGGGGAGTTCTATGGAGAATATTGTCAAGACCCTGATCCTCCTCAAAGACGTGAAAGATTATCAGGTCATGCGGAAGACCGTGTTAGAGTACCACCAGAAGTATGCTCCTCGGCTCGTTGATGAACCGCCGGCCAGTACCTTTATGCAACCTGCCGCCCTTGGTAGGTCAGAGTTCCTGGTGGAGTTAGACGTTATCGCTATCGTTTCTAAGGAATCATGAGTGCAAAGCAACGGAGCTGCCGGCTTGATTAGAGCTGGAAAACCAACAGTATGACTTGTCCGTTCTACAAACTGGGAGCATGGATGCTGGGTGAGGGGCAAGAAACAAAGGGAGCAGCTAGCTGAGGATGATTTGGGCAGGTTAAGTGCCCCTATTCGCTATAGGGCTTTTCCTCTTTGCCAGGGTTATATCGAGCGTTGCCCATCCCAACAAGATAGCTCGTGCATACAATCCCGAGTCGATCGGCAATCATTCCACCAGGAACCTGCATCAAGGTGTGAGACCAGAGCAAGGCGCTCATCAAAAGCGAGATCTTGACGTACGACGCACCATAGAGGGCCATCAAAGCGTCGAGAGCCGGTTCCTTGCACGCGTGGCGCAGGGTAATCCCGCACGCTCACGGTATAATGGTTAACGGCTGTTCAGTCAATGGAAAAACAGTGAAAGTGGGGTGGGCTGAGAGCGAGGTATTCAGTTTACTCCTTCTTATCCAGTAATTTGAGGCTGAGCCTCAGGCAGGCCTCCTCCGCCGACTCCTCTCCTGGGGAGAGGTCGATGATTTTCTGATAAAGGCTCAAGGCTGCCTGTAGATCACCTGAGGCCTCCTTGGCTTGAGCCAGCTGTTGGAGCAAACCGATATCATCGGGTCTTCTGGCAAGGGCGTCTTCCATCTGTTTGACAGCTCGCTTGGCTCTTTTGCTAGGTGCAGGAACTTGGGCAGATCCCCTTTGCTTTGCCCGCCTTTCTGATGCTTCTTTCCCCGCATGGGTTTTCGGGTATTCTGGTTGAGCAGCCTTCTCCTTTGAATCGGCTGTACTCATGAAATCAGGCCGTTCCAATGGTGCCCGCTCATCATCAATGGTGTCTTGCGAACCTGGAATTACTCCCGGTGTCTCGCCTTCAGCCAGATCCCGGAAAGCTATCTCATCCTCTGGAACCGTCAGATACTGCGTCTCTTCGGGATCAAAAGTGATCTCTCCCAGGCCTTGTTCATCCATTGTTTCTTGATGAATTCCCTCAATTTTGTAGTCTTCGTGTTTATCCTGGGCCTTGCCTTGAACAGGCTCGCTCCGCGCATCCGCTCCTTGGGTCTTTTCCTGGACCGCCTTCTCCTTTGAATCGGCTGTACTCATGAAATCGGGCCGTTCCGATGGTGCCCGTTGATCGTCCATGGTATCTTCTGAACCTATGATTACTCCCGGAGTCTCGCCTTCAGCCAGATCCCGGAAAGCTATCTCATCCTCTGGAACCGTCAGATACTGCGTTTCTTCAAAATCAAAGCTGATCTCTCCCAGGCCTTCTTCGTCCCCCATTTCCTCGGCAAACGCTCTTTGCTGTTCAGCTTCTGATTCTGCGTTCCCTATGGCTTCAGCAGGGGTGTTCGGGGCTTGAATCTCCTGAGGTGTTTCAATCTGTTCCACTTCTGCGTCCAGCGTGCGTTCCCCCAATTCTTCACCTGCGTCTACCTTTTCAATATCCGCCATGAGGTAATCTTCATCCAGCTCCTCAATTGCCTGGAGGATATCCTTTTCATTCATAACCTGCACGCCAGACTCGGTCTTCTCAAGGAGTCCGTAATCAAGCTCCGCACCACCTGCATCTGGTTCCTCTCCGCCGATCTTTTCCGCCAGCAAGGACCTCAGGACCCTGTCTTTAGCCTCATCAGACATTGTGAAGCCATTGGTGGGCCCGATAATGATGCCCTCGGGGTTCTTTCCTTGCCTATAAAGGGTTTTTAGATCTGCGTTGACAGAGTATCTGATCCTGCTCAGGTTCTTCCGTTTTTTCTTTGTTGTGGCAGGATCATCAGCAATGCCCCAGAGCAACTTGATGAGTTCATCGGCGCCTATATCCCGTAAGGATTCAATTGAGCTTTCATCCTCGTAAAACTGCCGCAAGACAGTAACAAGCCTGTATTTCAATGATTTCTTGTTCTGGTAGTTGAGATTTGAAATGGCCTGGTCTATACCTTTAAGGGTAATCAAAGACGCCATGTGAATTCCCCGAGGTATCCTCTTGTATTAGAAGTTATTTGAACAAGGCAAAGTTCATGAATTAACATACAATATTTTTGCTCAATCCTCAACCAGATATGCAATTTTCGGACCGGCCCGATGATTGGGTCCCGGAGCGATGCTTGATGCAACTCATCTAGATGTTATTCTCGTGTTTTCGGATTGCCTGACGCACTGAAGAACCGCATCTTCTCGAGATATGAGACACCAAAGTATCACGGTAATCATGAACTCAGTAAGCATTGGTTATTTCGCTCAAATTGCGGAGAAAAGAACGGGGGCTGAGGAATGCTAAATGAGTCTATTTGCGCTTGTTCAAAAGCTGAAACCTCAGCTTGAGATAGGCCTCTTCGGCCTTCTCATCGTCCGGGGATATGGCGAGGATCTTCTTGTATAAATCGAAAGCTCCCTCAAGATCGCCCGCAGCCTCTTTGAGGGTAGCGAGTTGGTGCAGGAGATCTGTGTCTGAAGGCCTCAATGTGACCGCCTGTTCCAGTTCCTTTGCGGCTAAGTCATTTTTTCCCAGCTTAAGATAGGCCAGGACGAGGTTTTTTCGGAGCTCCAGATTCTCTGGATTGGCCTTTACACCGGCGCGCATGTATTGAGCCGCTTGATCAAATCTAGATTGATCCAACAGATAGTTGAAAATGTACCCATAGTAAGAAAGCTTCTTCGGATTGAGTTTGACCAGTTGTTCTGCTTGCTTAAAGGCAAGATCCTTTCTTTTCTGTCTCTGATAGATATTGAACAGCGATTCCCTTGCCTGCACGTCTTTCGGGTCAATCTCGACCAGTTTCTCAAAATAGGAGAGGGCCTTTTGCAGGTCTCCTTTTTCCGCCTCCATAACGCCGAGGTTAAAGAGGATTGTAGTATTCTTCGGCTCACGAGCCAGAATACTTTCATAGACCTCTTTCAAGGCTTTCTTGTCGCCTTGCTTTTCAGCTATGTGGGCCAACAGGGTGAGGGCTTCGGGGTTGCCTGGTTCCTTCCCTAGAACCTCCTGCAAATATTTCTTAGCCTCTGCGAATTCTCCCTTTTTGAACAGCGACTGTCCGAGCCTGAGCCTTCCATCGATGTCGTCCTGTTTCAGGTTGACGGCCAGACGCAGGTATTCTTCAGCCTCCTTTGGCCGTTTGAGCTCGTCGTAGATAGAGCCAATATTGTAGTAGAGGTTCGGGTCATTTTTGTCATGTTTGGCCGCTTCGAGGTACCATTTGAGGGCCTCATTTTTCTGCCCGCTCTGATATGACAGGTATCCCATGTTTTTCAGGGCCACAGTCTTTTCAGCCCGCGAAAGGTTTGGCAAAAGCATTTCATACTGGTTAACGGCCTCATTAAGCCTTCCCCTTTCTTCAAGAACCTCGGCAAGGCGAAGTCGCACTTCAAGGTTATCAGGCGTTTCCGCGAGAATCTTTTGTAATGTCCTGATAAGGGAGTTGTACTGGCGGAGGTTCTCGTAAGCATCGGCGAGCCGCATCATAAGGTTCAGGTCCTTCTCTTCTTTGATAATATCCTCGATGATACGCGCCGCTTCCTTCCAGCTCTTGAGCGCCAAATATTCATCCGCCAACCTCATCTTGATCTGGAGATTGACCCCTGTTTCTTGAACAGCCTTGTTCAAAAAGGTTATCCTTTTCTGAGGATCTATTATCTTATCCGCCTGCATTAGCCAATCGTCTACCGAAGGAGCGACAGTCAAAGCTACCTGACCAAGCGTATCATTCTTATATTTGATTTCTATAACGAAGTTATACTGGTGGAAAGGTTCTTCACTGGGCAGCAATTTTGCGATGACTGTCTCATCTCGAAAGGCATACACGTCTAAACCCTGACAAAAGAGTCGTATATGCCGATTAAGGGGAATGGAGGTGTCGATCTTTAAGAGCTTGAGGCTATCGGAAGGCTGAGCTTGAAGGGTCTCTCCTGATGTGAGCACTTTTCTCTCACCGTTGTGCTCAACCAGCAGGTAGTCGAACGCAGGAACTGGATTAAGGAGGCCCTTGATTGTGGCCTTGACATAGTCACTTCCTAGTCCACCCATCGATACATGGAGAAGGACAGACAGCAAGAGAATAACGAGTAAAGCGATAATCCGTCTCGTTCGTTTTCGCTTTGCTCGGCGTGACAGTCTGTCTCCAGCCAATTAGCTTCCTTTCCCTCGCTTCTTTAGGCTGCCCATGCCCCCCTTTCCAGGCTCTGCGCCCCATAATAGGAGAATAGGGCTTGCCACGAAAATGGAGGAATAGGTGCCGACAATGATACCGACGAGGAGGGCAAAGGCGAAATCATGAATGACACCGCCGCCCAGGATGAAAAGGGCTGCCACTACAATGAGGGTAGTCACGGAGGTCAATAGGGTTCGGCTCAGGGTCTCATTAATGCTTTGATTAATTAGTTCGGAAAAATCGCGGCGCCGATACCGTCGATAGTTCTCCCTGATTCTGTCGAAGACGACAATGGTATCATTCAGGGAGTAGCCGACAATGGTGAGCAGGGCTGCTATGACCGGTAACGTGACCTCCCGGTTCGTAAGGGCAAAGGCCCCGATGGTTATGATGACATCGTGAAAGAGCGCAATAATGGCTCCAAGTGCATATTCCAGGCGCAAAAACCAGCAAAGCCCTATGGTAATGAGAAGGGCGACAACGATAAGCCAAATAACGCTCATTCCGAGCAGAGACATGGTATAGACCGCAAAGGCAAGACACGCAGCCATGATGATACTCATGGTCCACTTATATTCGAATCTGCCCGATATATAGATAACCATGAAAAGGAGCGCATAGAAGATGGCAAAAAGGGCCTTTTCTCTTAAGTCTTTGCCTATCTTTGGCCCCACCATGTCCACCCTTCTGACTTCCACATTGGTTTCACCGAAAGCGGAATGCAAGGATTCTTTAACCTGCCGGGACAGGACACTCAGATCAACATCTGCTTGACCAAATCGTATTAGGTACTCGGATCTTCCTTTTTCTCCGAACTCCTGGATAGTGCTAGCTTCGAAAGCAACTGAGGTTAGGGCGTCACGGATTGCGTCTGGTGTTGTAGGTTGACTGAAGCGCACTTGAATCAGTATGCCGCCGGCAAAATCCACACCATAGTTAGGCCCGCCCCGAACCAGCAAGAGAACCATCGTGAGCACTATCAACGCGCTCGAAAGGAAAAACGCCTTCCTTCGTCGCCCAATGAAATTAATGCTGATGCCAGGTTTAATGAATTCCATAGAATGCTCTTTCCACTAAATGCTGATCCTCTTCATGCCCCGCTCGATGATGAGATAGTCGAAGATAAGTCGGGTGATGAATATGGCCGTAAAAAGGCTGGCAATGATACCGATACTCAAGGTTACGGCAAAGCCCTTAACAGGGCCTGTTCCAAACTGGAACAGAACCAGGGCAGCTATAAGGGTAGTGATATTGGCATCGAGGATGGTCACCAGCGCCTTGCTGTAACCGCCGTCAACTGCCGCCCGTGGGGTCTTGCCTAAGCGCAGTTCTTCCCGTATCCTTTCGAAGATAAGCACGTTGGCGTCGATAGCCATACCGATAATTAGGATAACGCCTGCTATGCCCGGCAAGGTGAGGGTTGCCCCGAAGAATGCCAGACCTGCGGCGATAAAGATGATATTCAAGAAGAGGGCTAAATCGGCCAAGATCCCTGCGAATTTATAATAGATGACCATAAAGAGGATCACGATCAAGCCGCCGATCATCATCGACTTGATACCTTTCTCGATAGAGTCCCTTCCCAGAGAAGGTCCTACCGTGCGCTCTTCGATGATCTTGACCGGCGCGGGCAGGGCACCGGCCCTCAAGACAATGGCCAGGTCTCTGGCCTCCTCCATGGTGAACCGCCCGGTTATCTGAGCCCTTCCGCCTGCAATCCTGTCCTGGATAACAGGCGCGCTGTTGACCATATTGTCCAGCACGATAGCCAGTCGCTTCTTTATGTTTGCCCCCGTTATCTGCTCAAAGAGCCGTGCGCCGCGAGAATCGAACGACAAAGAGACATACGGCTCGTTGTATTGCGTGTCTATCTGAACCCTGGCGTCGGTCAGATATTCTCCGGTTAGAACAGCCCGTTTCTTCAACAGGTACGGAATCTTTTTCTGGTTGCCCGGCTCGCCCGTAATCTCGTAGAGGATCTCATCTCCCGGCGGTATGTTTCCGCGTAATGCTTCCTCCAGGCTGTTTTCCTCATCTACGAGCTTGAACTCCAAGAGGGCTGTTTTTCCAATAATGTCTATGGCCCGTTTGGGGTCCTTTATACCCGGCAATTGCACCAGTATTCTCTCCCTACCTTGCGGCCGAATATCGGGTTCCGCCACACCGAATTGGTCAATGCGGTTGGTAATGGTTTCCACCGCCTGATCCACTGCCATTCGCCTGATATGCTGTTGGGCCTTTTCGGAAAGAACCAATTCCAGGGTGAGGTTACCCCCTCCCAATGGCCTGGATTGCACGCTGAAGTCGGAAAAGTTGTTTTCAACCATTGTTTCCGCGGCCTTTCTGTCTTCAGGCCGCAGCAAGGTGAGAGAAATCCTGTCAGGGCCGCTTCGCTTTAATTCCTGATACCTGATCTTGGACTTTCTGAGGCCGAATTTTATGTCTTCAACCATCCGCTCCAGATGGCTCTCCACCGCCTTCTGCGCCTGAACCTCGAGAATCAGGTGCATCCCGCCTTTCAGGTCCAGTCCGAGATTGATCTTCTCCTCGGGCAGAATATTGGGCCACCACGGGGGCAGCGTTTTGCTAATGGATGGCGTCAGGTAGACCAGTGCGATAGCAACCACTACAAGAACGAGGATTCCCCGCCATTGCAGTTTCTTGGACACGTTTTACTCCTTATTTACTTGAGCCTCTGCCTTTCGGGCAACTCCGGCTATGGAGCCTCGAGAGATCTTGACCCTTACTTTGGGGGATATCTCTACGGTCAGCACGTCATCGCTCATACCGGTAATAACGCCGTGCAGACCGCCTGAACTGACTACCTTATCTCCTTTTCTGAGCTCGGACAGGAGCTGTTTGTGCTGTTTGGCCTTTCTTTGCTGGGGCCTGATCAGCAAAAAGTAAAAGATGGCAAAGATGATAATCAACGGTAGGAATGCACCCAGGCCACCTGACCCTCCTGCACCGCCTCCGGCACCGCCTGCACCCATAGCGTAAGCTAAATTAACCATGAATATTCCTCCTTTTTGTTAGATTAAACAGTTTGTAGGGATTCAGCTCCCTCTTTTTCGTCATTATGTATCTTCTGCGCGTAAAAATCACGGCTGAAATCAGCCAACCTATCCTCCCGTATCGCCGTCCGTATCCCCGCCATGAGCTTTGCGTAGTAATGGAGATTGTGAATGGTATTTAACCGATACGCAAGGAGTTCTTTTGTCAAGAACAGGTGCCGTAAATATGCCCTCGAATAATGTGAGCAAGTATAGCACGTGCAATCGTCTTCGATCGGCGAGCTGTCATCCGAGTATTGGGCATTTTTTATCACGAGCCTTCCTTGCTTGGTAAACAGCATGCCGTTCCGTGCATTCCTGGTCGGTAAGACACAGTCGAACATGTCCACGCCTAGGTTCACCGACTCGACGATATCTTCAGGTGTTCCCACGCCCATCAGATACACGGGCTTTTGGTCTGGTAAGAATTCCCTCGTGACTCTTATCACCTTTTCTCTCGAGGCACGGTCTTCACCAACGGACAAACCGCCGAGGGCATAACC
>CP070752.1:715520-718632 GCA_020348625.1 Deltaproteobacteria bacterium
ACCTTTGATGCGATCTTTTCGAGTCCCAAGAAACGCTCCGGGCAGACAGCCGCAATCGTGGCCGGCGAGGTTGGGTTTGCACCTGATAAGATCACGGAAACGGACAAGGTTAAGGCCATGACTCCTCCAGAGGAAACCCTTGAGATGCTCTGCGGGTTAGGCGGCTACAAAAGGGTGCTCATCGCCGGGCACCTTCCATCGGTTTGCGAAGTGGCGTCGTCGCTGCTGACTGAGGGATCCAAGGCGACTATAGCCTTTGAAATGGGTGGTTGCTGCCGGATCGATGCGGAAGAGCTTCCCACTCACGCCGGTCAACTCAAATGGTATCTGACCCCTGACCAGCTGGAGCTCATAGCATCCTCGCCGTAACGGTGCCCCATGGGCATCATGTGTGCTCCGTTGAGTGCGGGATCTTCCGGAATTTCTCTCTTTACGGTAAGTGAGTTCCTCAAGTGCAGACCGGCTCACAATGCCTGTATCGAGGAGGTCTCGAAATGCTGGGGCAGCGATACCGCTTACGGTATCATCCCTTGCATGCCGAGGCAATGAAGCAACCTCCGGCCTCAGCCCCGGTTCCCACCCCCGTGCCAATCCCAGTGCCGGGGTCGGCAGAGGATGCCTCGTTGGAATTGCCGCTTTCACCGAGATCATTGTAGGCCCGGACCACGAAGTAGTAGGTGGTTTCCTCGTCGAGACCGTAGATCGTGCACGTGGTTTCCCAGCCCTCCCAGGCAGGCTGGGAATAGTCATAACTATGCCCTGGCTCACGGTAGAAGGCCCTATACCCGTCTACATCGCTACTGCTGGCATCCCACGCCAGGGTTATATCCAAGGCCATGGAACTATTTGCCGGCACAAGGGCAAAAAGTACCATAAGACCAAGTTTCAGCCACCTAAAACCACTTCGAGATTTTCGCTTTTGATTCGTGATTTTAAACAAAACTTAACTATACCTTTCTCAATCACCTATGCTCTTTAACAATCGTAAAGCAAGGGGCATGCCACTAATCACGTGATTGCCTTCTATAATTTTTTCAATATGTTACGCGATTGCCCTTCAGACATTCTTGGCCATTGTGGTGTATTACACACACAGGTGGTATTCGTGCCGACACACCGATCCTGTTCTGTGTTGTAACGACTCTTTGCACTGTCATGCAGGTGCAGGAAATGATGGAGGTATGCAGGTTCTCCAAAAACTAAAAGGATTGGTTCTTCCCGTTGAATCAGGGTGGTTCCAAGCCATTTCCTTGAGATTAGGGGAGCGAAGGGAGGTATTCGGTTATGTGAGAACGCGGGACAACAGAGGTCAGTTTAGTTAAGTTTGCTCGGTAACATCGGAAGGCTCTGAAATATGTAATTCTTCCGCAAGGTCATCGAGGTTATATTCTTCTTTTCTCGCTCGCAAATCGTAGTAGAGCAAGGTTATTCCGATGGTAAAGATAGGGGTGGAGAGGATATTACCCAATGCCGGCCCTATGGTGGGTACTGCCCCTATAATAAGGCTTATGGCCACCGTTATGAGCCCAACCGCGATCGTCATATGCAACACGCGCCACCAGTTATTCCGAACCAGGGCGGTGCTCCGGGAAATGGCGACTAGTGGGTTCACACCCTCGAGCAGCGCCACCTGCAAGATAAAAGACCAACATACGAGCAGGTAAACACTCACGCAGAAGCCGGCGGTCACAAAAAGATAACCGGTCTTGGAAGCGGAATTCACAGGAAGACCGATTGAAATCATTACAATGCCCGCGACTGCAAACAGGGCAAGTAGCATAGCACCTGCCATGGATGCCAGCCGCTCCCAGGCAAATCGCAAGGCACGACCGATGCGTATGGGCTGCCGGAGATATTGCTCAGATATCCCGTGGATCAAGGCTCCCTGCATGAGAGAAAGGCCCATAATTGATGCAACCAGAAGCATGATGCCTACGGCGATAAGGTGGCCCAAGGACTCGGTCTTTCCCTCTTCGAGCAGGGGCCTTAGGCCCGAAAAATCTGGAATGCTCCACCTAAACCTGAGTGCTCTCTCCACACTCGCCACACTCGCTAGGAGCCTCACGGAGGTCCTACCGTATATTTGAAAGGTCTCGGCCAGAATGTTTCCAAGGCTTCGGGGCCCGAGTATCCTGTTCATGGTTCGCTCTGCCTTCGAAGTGAGAATTCAAACCAAAAAAACCCACCTCATTGCTTAAGAGATAGGCTTTTTGATGTGCATTGAACCTTCCTTTACCATCTGCGCTCAGCTACCCAATTTACAATATGGTGTTGCCCGTGTCAAGGAATGCGGGTTTTGCGTTTCCCATTGACACACCCCCAGCTTTATCCTATGCTTCTTTCGCCTTAGAGAATCCTCTGAACAGGTCAAGAAATGCTGAAAGGAGCGAGACATGTATCGATATAAACGCCTTTTGGTGGGGCTTTCCCTCGGCAAGCAAGACGGCAGTTCTATCCGTTACGCTGCCATGATCAGCAAGCTAGCCAAATCCGAGAAGATTACGTTTCTTCATGTCGCAAGCACGCCTGATATTCCTGAAGACCTGCGCAAAGAGTTTCCCGATCTGGCTGGACCGGCCGACGATTCGGTGAGGCAGGATATGGAGGCAATCGTGAGCAAACACTTCGATGGTCATCCCGATACGCAACTGGAATATGCCGTTGCCGAAGGATCACCGCTCATCGAGCTGCTTCGCCGAGCTAAAGAACATGATATCGACCTGATTGTCATGCGTAAGCGCCGTGAACCCACAGCCAGCGGTACCCTTTTTGAAAAACTCGCGCGAAAGGCCGCTTGTTCGGTTCTTTTCGTGCCTGAGGGAAGCAAGGCATGGTTCACCGAAATCCTCGTGCCGGTGGATTTCTCGGAAAACTCAATGGATGCAATGGAGGTTGCCGTCGCCCTTGCCCTAGCTGCAGAACTGAAAGAGATCCATTGTCTTCATGTATACAACGTTCCTTTGGGCTACTACAAGACGGGCAAGAGCTACGAGGAATTCGCTGAGATCATGAAAGGGCATGCGGAAAAAAACCTTGAGGAGTTCATGAAAAAGGTGGACCTTAAGGGGTTGACTCTAACCCCCATCTTCAAGCTGGAGAAAAAAGAATACAA
>CP070752.1:718732-721277 GCA_020348625.1 Deltaproteobacteria bacterium
ATTTCGCTTTGGTTTATGGTGTACATTCCTACGTTCTGCATTCTGCACCTCTCAAGTGAGCCTGGTAGAGTCGGCGACGATCTGGTAGCGGTACTGGAAGCGGTCGCCACGGTACTCGGAGTGCTACACCTCAAAGGGCTCTTCATCCTGGGTCAACGAGATGCGGTCGGGGATGACGACCGGATCGCCTGGGGCAATCTCCAGGAGAGCAGCCTCGTCTTCAGCGGCCCGGCCAATGTGGATAATCTCGTCGGCCACGTTGATGCGCACCCCGTAGCGGGTCTCATACAGCCGGAAGAGCTGGCTCAGGTCTTCTTCTAGGATGCCCGGGCACGAAGCTGGGAGCAGGTATACCGATTGGATGGCAAAGGGCACTCCGTCGCCCAGGCGAAGCCGCCTGATGTGGATGACTTCTGCTTCGCCGGAGAGGCCGAATCCTTCCCGCACCCTGCCTTCCGCTTCGGCGGCGCGGATGCGCCCGGCCGAGAGGAGGCGGGTGGTCGGCATGAGATCCTGGGCGCTCAACTGCTTTGTAAAGGAAGCTAACTCGCCCAGTTTTTTCTGTAGAATCGGGCTGGTGCTGTGGACAAAGGTCCCCTTGCCAGGCTTTTTGACAACGTATCCCTGGCGGGCCAGTTCGTCCACCGCCCGTCGCACCGTGCCCCGGCTGGCCTCATAGAGGCGCCCCAGTTCCGGTTCGGGTGGTATGGCCTCACCGACTTTCCAACGGCCCTGGGTGATCTGGGCGCGCAGGTCCTCCATGATTCTGAGGTAGATATAGGGGAGATCCCTGCTGCGGCTATATGCGGTCGGTCCGACCATAGATTCGTTATTATGGATCATCCACTCATCCAAACGTTTAGACGTTTGGATGTATTATAAGCCGAAAAAGGAGATTTGTCAAGAAGGCTTGACTTTATTGCTCAGATATGGTATAATCGTCCTAGACGTTTATATGTCCTGTCTTATGCGAATTTGCCGATAGTTCTCGCTCTTGACATAGAACAAATGTTCTGATATAATAGTGGACGAAGGCCGCTGGTGTGGGCCCACCATGCGGCCTCCTGACCCCTTCCCGCCGTCCGGCAGTGTCAGGGCTATGGTTATTATACCACAAAGGCAGCCTATCCCAAAAACTGAGCCTTGCCCTCAGCCCTCGCACACCATCCGGGTCAGGTGGTCCCGATCCTGTTCCTTTATACCATATTTGTACAACTGCGAGTCGCTTGAGCCTTTGACCAGTAGATCAAACCAGGGGCTGATGCGCATCAGGTTGCGATGTTTTAGCCCAAAGATCTTCATCCAGAACCCAATACCTGTCACTGGGACTACAGAGCAGCAGTGCGCCCAAAGTTCTCGGGCTTTGAACTACGAAGTACTTTGACAGACGAAGTGAACTGCAAAGGCCCTTTAGGCCACGTCACGATACTTTCTCTATCTCAATTGTCATGAACATATCAATGTGTCTATGGAATGGTGACAGGAGGATTTCAAGGCCCTTCACTATGTCGTAGGTAAACGGTGGTAGTAGTTGCCGCACGCTGCAACCTCCACTGACCAAATAACGAAAAGGAGTATGGAACCTTATTTTTCTGACTCTTAGCGATGGAAAAAGTTTTTCAAACTGCGTTCTATCCCGGAAGAAGATGATCCAGGGAAGTGCGCTGTTAGCTGAAGAAAGCGGATCAACCTCTTCGAAATCCCACCCTCCGTATGGATCAAAAGGTTCATTGTGAAAGTTTCTATAGATAAATTGGCTCCATGGAGTGTTGGCAGGTTCGATCATAACGATCTCCCCGCCAATCTTGAGGCATCTATCTACCTCCTTGAAGAAAATGTATTCATGGTTGATATGATGGAGGACATCTAGCATGAAGAAGGCGTCAACGGTGTGGTCCTTGAATGGCATAGCGAGGGCGGAAAACTGTACGTCTTTGCCCGTCACATGAAGAATGCCTGAGGTGATGACGTTGGGTATTACATCTTTTATAAATCCTCCCCCACTTCCCAATTCCACAAGGAGTCTATTGGGAAACTTGTCACTCACTACTTTGAATTCTTTGTAAAAGTCAAGATAGAGCCTTTTCAAAAAAACCTTGCGCTGAATGATTTCACGGTACCACTTGGTTTTTGAAGAGGCATCAAGATTGCTTAAATTCCTTGCTTCTGACAGCTTGAGCCACTCCACGAGTTTCTTATACACATTCCTCTACATATAGAAATGCCGTCTACGTTTCATAGACGAAATGGATTGGTTACATGTAACTTCATGTTGCGTTGTTTTTGGGCCGTTCCCCGGCTACCTGTACAACCAGGGTGGTGTCAATTGGGATTCACTATTATACTCCTCCATTTCTCTTTGTCAATTTACTGGATCACCAGTGGTTGTTTGAATTGTGATCAATTCTAATTTGCATTAGGTGGCCTGTTGTTGTATAATATCCATTGCTAGAACAAATGTTCTACCAAGAGAGTGATCGCGTTCAGGGCACTCTCGCTTGTACGCAGAGAGGGGGAAGAGACATGGCTCGATACTTGTACGGCG
>CP070752.1:721377-724197 GCA_020348625.1 Deltaproteobacteria bacterium
CAACCTTCATAAACTGGCGGAGGGAAGAACGGAGCTCCTTATCCTTGACGCGGGATAAGATCTTGTTCATTTCTATCTCTTTCTCCGGTGCCAAAGTGCGATCGGACACTTGCTCTGCTTCGCCTTTCCGTACCTGTTTGGTCTCCTGAGGAACGCCAACCTTAAATCGTATTTTCTTTACTGCTGTTCTTTGAAGCGTGTTATTGAGCCCTTCTCTTATCGTTTCGGCCATGAACTCAAGCTCTTGGAGCCACACGCTATCGCTAACTTTGACGATGAGCACGCCCTTGTTAATTTGAGAAGGCCGTGCATGCTCTGCCACCTTTTTTCCGACTACACCGTCCCAAACCTCCCAGATTTTCACGTCATCGAGGTTAATCGGCAGGACAGACGACGCGAAAAGGTCTTCCATCACGTCTTTAAGAGGAATGAATGATTTGCTACGTCTTTTCATATCTACATATCTTTCTTTTGCTCGGCATTCACTATCATCCATTTTATTCCTTGACGCAACCCCTTTTTTCTACTAGCATTTCTTTGTATAATCTACGAAAGAGGTGACAAATCATGCCGTGGGATTGGGATAAGCTTCAAAAACAAAAGATGGGCAGGAGTGGCAGTGGCGGAAACCCGCCACCACAGATGGATGAGGTGATAAACAAGTTCAAGGGACTCAAAGGCAAGCTCCCTGGGTTTTGGCTTGTGGTCGCCGTGATCGTTATCTTAATCATTATCTTCTCCTCCGTCTACACGATTGGCGTCAATGAGGTGGGGATAATACAGCGGTTTGGCAAGTATGTCAGGACAACCACTCCGGGACTCAATTTCAAGCTTCCCTGGGGCATAGAGAAACTGACCAAGGTGAAGGTGAGGCTCGTTTACAAGGAGGAATTCGGCTTACGGACCATACTGCCCGGTGTGAGGACCCAGTATGCAAGACCCGCTGCTTATCTCAATGAAGCGCTCATGCTTACCGGTGATCTTAATGTAGCCGTGGTCCCGTGGATCGTACAGTATCGGATCAAGGACCCCTACAAATATCTCTTTAAAGTCAGGAACGTAAACTCGACCTTGCGGGATTTAGCTGAGGCGTCTATGAGACTGGTAGTGGGAGACAGGAGCATCAACGAGGTGATCAGCAAGAGAGAGGAGATTGCGGACCAGGCAAAGCAACTCCTACAAAAGGAATTGGATGAGGCGGAAACCGGCTTGAACGTGGTTACCATCGAGATGAAAAAGACTAATGTTCCCGAGCCGGTTCAGCCATCCTTTAATGAGGTCAATCAGGCGACTCAAGAAAAGGAGCGGATGATCTATCAGGCCAGAGAGGATTATAATAAGGCCATCCCGGCAGCTCGTGGCGATGCGGAAAAAACGATAAAGGCTGCTGAAGGATATGCCCTTGACAGGGTTAACAGGGCCAAAGGCGATGCATCCAGGTTTCTCGCTCTTTATACAGAGTATGCCAAAGCAAAGGACGTAACGAGGCGACGGATCTATCTGGAAACCTTGAAGGATATTTTCCCGCGGCTTGGAAGCAAGTTTATCGTAGATGCAGACCAAAAAAACCTCCTCCCTTTACTTAACTTAGGGAAGGATATGGGAGCTGAGAAATGAAATATAAGGGAATACTCTATGGCGTAATCGTTGTGATCATAATATTTTTTCTCGCCGGGCCCATGTATGTTGTTGACGAGACCGAGCAGGTAGTGATCACCCAGTTCGGTGAGGCCATTGGAAAGCCAAAAACCGAACCCGGTCTGTACCTTAAAATTCCCATCATCCAGCAGGTGAACCGGTTTAGAAAGAACCTGCTGGACTGGGACGGAGACCCCGGGCAGATCCCCACGCTCGATAAAACCTTTATATGGGTAGACACCTTCGCCAGGTGGAAGATCGTTGATCCTTTGAAATTCTTTGAGACGGTCAACAATGAGGTTGCAGCCCTGGGCAGGTTGGATGACATCATAGATCCTGCGGTACGTAACTTTATCACCTCCTACCCTTTGATTGAAACCGTGAGGATGACCAACAGAGAGCTGGATACCTTTGAAGTGGGAATTGATAAGGTGCAGGAGATCAGCCCCCTCGGTGAAGTTAAAACAGGGAGGGCCAAGATCGTCAAGGGCATTATGGAACAGGCGCAGCCCAAGCTAGCGGAATTCGGTATAGAGTTGGTAGACGTCAAGATCAAGCGAGTAAACTATGTTGAAGAGGTGCAGAAATCGGTTTACGCCAGGATGATCGCCGAGCGGAAGCAGATAGCAGAGAAGTTTCGGTCTGAAGGTGAGGGAGAGGCACGGAAGATCGAAGGTGACAAAGAAAGAGACCTGAAAAGGATCACCTCAGAGGCATACCGAACGGCCCAAGAGGTTAAGGGAAAGGCGGACGCCGAGGCCACCACGATTTATGCCCAAGCCTACGGACTGGATGCCGATTTTTATTCCTTTACCAAGACCCTGGATATCTATGTAGAAGCCCTGGACAAGGACAGTACCTTGGTTCTCTCAACGGATTCGGAGTTCTTTAAGTATATGAAGGGCTACATGGGTGAGAGATAATGTGGGGGTTGAAAGATGGTGACTAACTGAAGCAGGGAGCTATCGGCACCTCAAAATGTTGCATGTTTCAAGTGCAAACAGGCACTCCAAGGCGGCTGTTGACCTTATCTAATGCATCTTGAAATAGAGAATCAAGATTGCACCCATGATACGGGCAGGATGGGCAGAGGAACAAAATTAGCTCTCCTTGACCGAATCGTAGGACCGCCACGCTCAGAGACGGAATCCCCTGGACTACGACTCGAGTGGCGACAAGCGA
>CP070752.1:724297-738222 GCA_020348625.1 Deltaproteobacteria bacterium
TCTTTGAGAAATACCGGCTCTGTCTGGACCGGTCCAATCCTGATTTGAATTTATGTGAAAGGTCAAGAACGAATTAATCTTTATCCATTTCTTACCTGATGACGATGCGGTATTTTTCCTGCCAATGGGGCCCAGATTTGTTGTCGAGACAATCTGCCAGCCTGTCGGGCCAACTCCGCCAAAGGCCTTTGGCCTTTTCTCTTGCTTATATCATTTAGGAAAATGGTGATTTTACCCATTTCCTCCTTGGGCAAAAAATGCGGCCTCTTCTTCAAAAGACCTCTTGACATTGACATGAGTCGTTGCATTGGCGGTTTGCATTCCCCCAATCACTTCCTTTTTCTTGCACCTCACCCCCTCAAAGTGGAGGGAATTTTCATGATTTCTGGATGCACACTCATCACTGATATGGTGAAGGAGTTAATATATGAAAACGAAAGATTTCAGCTATGTATACCACCCAAAGTCATTGACGGCCTCGGTCATGGCCTTAACATTTTCAACAGGCGCCATTGGGGGCAATTCACAGCCAGGTCCAAACATGAAACCCCCGGGTAGCCTTTTCCCCTTTTTTATGACAATTTCAGAGGCCTCATAAACCTCCTCTGGCGTACCGATCTGAATGATGGCCGGCTCCATGTTGCCCACAATAATATCGTTGGGGAAATATTCAGCCGCCTTTTCAAGATCGACCTCATGACCAAAGCTGACAATACCGGGATCTCCCATGGGGATTTGTGCCCAATGAGGGAGATTCTGGTTGTGCTCACCACAAATGTGCATAAATATCGTTTTGTAGCCCATGTCCAAAACTTTCTCATGGACCTCTCTCCGGTAGGGCAGGTTAAAGGTCTCAAAGGTTTTGGGTGAAATAACCTGGTTAGAGGCTACCGGTTCTCCACCCCATGGGAGAACACCCTCAGTACCAAAGATGTTCTTCCAGTATTTTGCCACCTCTAACCCGAAATCAGCGGCCAATCGCATAAGCCGATGGGCAACTTCGGGCTTCTTGAGTATCCATCGGGAAAACCGATCTGTACCGGGAATATTCGAAGCACAGGTAAAGGTCCCTTCCAATTGAAAAACAATATTCCAAGGCTTATTATCGAGGTCTTCCTGCGACGAAAGTTCAAGAAACTTCTTCTGAATGGGTATGATGCCGGCACTGGCAACATCAGGCGTCTTCAAATTCATCACATCTTCTGGTGATTGTACCACGTGACGAGTTATTATGGGCGCCTGGGAAAATCCTCCATCGGGCCATTGGATCTCCCCACCAAACTCCCAACCGCCAAAGGCAGCATAAGCGATATCCGGAACAAAGACCCAATCAAAATCCTCCGCAGCTTTGCGTTGTGCGGCCAGAGATACTTCCGGGTTGTTGTACACTTGGGCAATAGAGGCCTTGCAGTAGACCGCAGAAAAACCCATGCCGAAGGGGTAAATGGGCACCCGATCCGGCTTTTCACGATTGAGTAATGCTTCGACCCGCTGCCCGTTTGTCATGGTGTCTTTTCTGACTGCCATAGCATCTTTTAACTCCTTTTTTAGTAATTGACTACTTCCTTTCTCTATTGGGCGGTGACACCGCCATCAATAGTGAACTCGGCTCCTGTAACCCATCTTGACTCATCTGAGGCGAGATACAGATCCATATAGGCAACATCTATCGGTTCTCCGATACCTATGGGGTGTATCGCCTTCATCCTTTGAACATACTCCTCTTCCGTTATTCCGTAGCCGCGCGCCTCCCCCTTAGTCATGGAAGTGTGGACGTAGGCCGGATGTACGGAATTTACGCGGATGGTGTATTCTCTTGCACCACACGATAGCGCTGCTGACTTGGTCAAGATAGTGACAGCCCCTTTGGAGGCACAGTAGGCGAAAAGATCCGGTTCAGCTACCTGGCCGTCGATTGACGATCGGTTGACAATTGAGCAGAGCTCTCCGTTATTTTTCATGGTAACAATGGCATGCTTGGTACCCAGGAAGACCCCTGTGGCGTTAACAGCCATCGTGGCGTGCCAATCCTCAACGGTGGTGTTTTCGATGTCCCCTATTTTAGAAATACCTGCGTTATTGACCAAGATGTTCAATTTGCCGTATTTCTCAACCGTTGCTTTCATCAAAGATTGCCAGTCTTCCTCTCTGGTCACATCCAGCGAGATGAAGATGGCTTCGCCACCGCTTTGCCGAATCTCTTCGGCCACTCGCTTACCCTTGGTTTCGTTCATATCGGCCACAACTACCTTTGCTCCCTCCTTTGCGAACAGTCTGGCGGTAGCTTGTCCGATGCCCTCAGCGCTGCCGGTCACGATGGCAACCTTCCCTTCAAGCCTGCCAATGCGACTACTTGACTCCTGCTTCAGAATTTTCCCTCCCATATTAACCTCCTGTTTCAGCAACATGCCCCCAGCAAACACTCCTGGTTTCAGAGACCCGAGGATTCAAACCCAACCTGGAATGCCCAGCCCTCCTAATAAGGAAAAGAATAGGACTAACTCCCATTTGCAACACTAACATTTAGGCATGTGTTGATGCACATTCCCCCGTTTTTTCCTTCCAAGCAATATGCGCCCACATGAATGGAGAGCGCTCCAGCGACCTCGTTCATGGGTGCCAAAAGCGGTAAGGTGCCATCCGCCAATTGTACTGTCTCACAGGCAATGCCAACGACCTTCTTAGCTAGAAGCTTCTCGGTCAGTTCTTGATCGGCTGCCAGATGGAGGTAAGTAAAAAGAATCTGGCCTGGCCTCATCCAGCTGAACTCCAACCTGATGGGCTCCTTGACCTTGAGAATCATCTCCGCCTCAGTCCAAACCTCTTGTGCCCGCTCACACATCTCGGCCCCGGCCTGTAGATACTCATCGTTCACAAATCCTGAGCCAATACTGGCTCCCGCCTCCACAAGGACCTTGTGTCCATCATCGGTTAACGCCTTGACACTGGCCGGTGTGGCAGCAACGCGCCGTTCCGCCGGCTTTATCTCCTTGGGAACCCCTACCTTCATGATGCATCCCCCTATCGAGCTTTGTGAGTAGGATGCTACGCCTGTTGCCAATACTGTCAAGGCACAGCGTGTGCCGGACTGGGTCGCTAATCATAAAGGGATTAATATGCTCGTTTTGAAGCTGGGTGAACGAAAAAGTGATTAAAGGAGCTTTTGCGAGTAATAAGACTACTCTTTATCAAGAAATGGCTCCATAAAAGTCAAAGATGTGTTGATAGAACTAACAGTGAATTAAATCTAATGAATTGATTCTCTTTTGTCAAATTGTACGAATTTTTCATGAATTTCAGTAAGTTTCTGCTCACTCTTACCTTCCTTTTTGCCCATTTTCCTGGGTGGTGGTGGAATAAAGAGAGGACAAGATGCCCGGTTCAACGAATTGCCGGGCGCGGATGTGGCACTATTTTATTCAGGTGCCCGGGCTCTTGCCTGATATCACTGGGGTACTGATCACACGCAGGCATCCATGAGAAAAAGCCGAAGCGATTAGAGAAAAATATTAATGCGTCATGTTTAGTGACTCATTGACATTATGGGGATGATCATTGGATTCTTGTGCCTCTTGGTGGGATAGAAGTCATGGTAATTTCCATACGTTTTAATGCGAAGTTGACAGAGCGGGTAGATCAGGGCTACCTTTGGGGACGCCACTTCCTTTTCATGAAGAGATCAGTCGAATATTCACGGTCTCTTTTGTTTTGCTGATCCAGAATACCCGCTATTTTGAACAATAAAACACCGGTGAACTTGCCCCGATTGAATTCGAGGGGAATCGGATTGGAAACGCCAGTGTGTCTGAAGGGATTACCTGAAATACCGATGATCTCCTTTTTTTCCGGGTTATCAAAGAAATAAGAACTACTGGGTCCTGACTGTCCCAATATTCCGTTGTCGCCAGTCTTTCTCAGGCTAGCATAGGGTTTTGGTTTTGCGCCATGCACACGGATATCCACGCTCTCCATGAGATGACGGAAAAAGAAGGGGCATGTCTTTTAGTGTTTGACTTTTTGATTCCATCTGGTATGAGAGCCTTGGAATCACTACCATGCAAATCCAAGACTACAAAGGAAGAGATACCCACAAAACCCTGGGGCTCAAGAAAGGAAAGGCCGTAACCAAAAAGAGGACCTTTTCAAGAAAACGAATCAAGGTATTGGTATGGATAGGGCTCGTTGCCCTGGTGGTCTTCTTGAATTATCTCGTTTTTGTACACCTCAGTCCGTTTGGCAAAAAGGAGATAACCGCAGGACCGGTAGTCAAGGAGAATACCGGAGCACATACCTTTGAGCAGTGGTTCGATGAGGGGCACAAGAACTATCAAAAGGGAGATCTCTCAGGTGCTGAAGACGCGTACACGCAGGCCATCATGCAGCAGCCCGACGACGTGAAATCCCATTTCAACAGGGGAATTGTGTATATAAGTATGGGCGAGTATGACAAGGCTATCGAGGACTATACTAAGGTAATTGCGATGCAGGCGGATTATCCCGAAGCTTATTATAATAGGGGATGGGCATACTTTCATAAGGATATGTTCGATAATGCCATCGAGGATTGCAATCAGGCCCTTCTGCTGAATCCCGATATGGCGTCGGCGCACCTCACCAGAGGCATGGCATATAAGGCCAAGGGATTGCTTGATAAGGCGAAGAGCGACTTTCAAAAGAGCTGCGAACTTGGCGATAATAATGGCTGTCAGGCATACGGAGAGCTTTTAAAAAAGTAATGAAAGATGTGCCATGTGATCTGAAATACTTCTTCGAACCAAAGGGAATAGCGGTAGTAGGCGCCTCTCCTCAGACCAACAGCGGCGGGAATAATCTTCTCAAAAACATAACTCGTGGCTATACGGGCCCTGTTTATCCCGTAAACCCAAAATACAACGAGATTATGGGCCTGAAAGCTTACCCCCGTGTATCCGCTATAGACGGGGCAGTTGATCTTGCAATCATCTTTGTCCCGGCTCCACAATCCCCAGGAGTGCTCCGAGATTGCGTTAGAAAGGGCCTAAAGGGTGCCATCTTGGAAAACGCCGGCTTTGCCGAGGTAGGTGCTGAAGGCAAGGCGCTCCAAGATGAATGCATTGCCATCGCCAGGAAGGGAGGATTACGCCTATGGGGCCCCAACTGTATGGGTTTGATTGACATGAAGAAGAGGTATGTGTTCAGTTTTATGCTACCTGAGCTCTGGGATGATCTTTATGATGCTGGTCGCATATCTCTGATCTTTCAAAGCGGTCTCCTCTCCGCTGGTTTTATCATGTCTGTTGTGAGCAGAAAGATCCTCGGCCTGGCAAAGGTGTGTTCAATAGGTAACAGGTCTGACATAAACGAGATAGAGTGCTTAGAATTTCTCCTTCATGACCCTGATACGAAGGTCATTGCCCTGTATTTAGAATCGATGAGTCATGGACGTCGGTTTCTGGAGCTAGCTAAATCATCCACTAAGCCAATTGTCTTGCTAAAGGGCGGAAAAAGCGATGCTGGCGCCAGGGCCTCGCTCAGCCACACTGCGTCGTTGGCCGGAAACTACCCTATACTCAGGGCGGGCCTCAAGCAGGTTGGTGTTAAGGAGGCCGATGATTTTTTTGAAATGGTGGATATTGCCCGGTGCCTCGAAAAGGGGTTTGCTCGCAGGCCTGAGGGCCCGGGTAGGGTTGCAGTTTTGACTTATAGCGGAGCTTCTGGTATTGTAACTGCCGATCATTTACAGAAATATGGACTCAATCTTGCGCCATTATCACCCGAGACGACGAAACGCTTGCAAGAGAAATTGCCCCCCTGGATGCCGGTCAACAACCCCGTGGATTATTGGCCTGCCATCGAAAAGCATGGTGTCCTGGAGGCCCTGAAAGAAGGGCTTTCTGCTCTACATGCCGATCGCGGAGTAGATGGGGTAATTGTTCACCTGTTTGCCGGAGTTGGTCACTGGGCGCTTGACCTCTTACAAATAATGGACGGCATTCAGAACCGTAAGAAGCCGGTTCTCGTATGGATCGCAGGCCTCAAAGATGAAGCAGAGCACATAAAGAGGAGAATGGAGAGCGCCGGTTGGCCGGTGTTCGATGAGATTCAGCGCTTGGCCAAGGTAATGTCCGCTCTCCTATAATAACTACAAAGCTGTTTCATGGGCTGTGTATTCGATCAAAAGCTGGCCATGCTTTACGGGGCATGGGAGAAATCCCCAGAGGGACTATTAGTCGACCGCTTAAGCACTGAGTTGATAATCCACTTGCTCAGACCTCAGCGGGGAGAGAGAATTCTGGATGTTGGCTGTGGTTCGGGAAATCATCTACTCCTCTTTCACCGATTAGGACTCGATGTGACCGGCCTGGATGCCTCTCCCTATATGCTTGATATCGCGCGATCAAGATTGGGCAATAAGGTAACCCTTAAGATGGGGAGGGCTGAGGATCTCCCGTTTGAGGATAATGAATTCGATGCTGCCTCATTGATCATTACCTTGGAGTTTCTCGATGATCCCCTCGCAGCACTCAAGGAGGTCGGCAGGGTAACGAAGCACAGGGTTTTTGTGGGAGTCCTCAATGGACTCTCGCCGGGCTGTTTTGGTAGAAAGTGTTTCGCAGTATTCCGGGATTCTATCTTTGGGCAGATGCAATTGCTCACCTTATGGAGTTTAAGGGGCTGCGTGAAAAAGGCATGTGGTAATGTTCCTATGGAATGGGCGAGTGTATCAGTAGGGCCATCCTCTTTAAGAAGATATGGCGGGCGGCCTGAACGGGCACCAGTAATGCAATCATCTCCGTTTGGCACGTTTCTTGGCCTTACCTTTGAATTGGCCTATACCCTAAGAACTGAAAACCTCCCTGTGAAGCAGCGACTAAAACGAGGAGCAGAATCCCCGGTTGGGAGTTCCGGTTTTCAGGTTTAATGGCTTTTACCCCTTGACACATCCTGGTTGAAGAATTACTCGTTATGAAGGAGTAATTGCTCTAAAGGCTTAGTGCGAGAGTGGCGGAACTGGCAGACGCACTGGACTTAGGATCCAGCCCGCTTCGTCGGATAGGGGTTCGAGTCCCCTCTCTCGCACCAGCCAAGATGCTATAACAGACTCCTCGGGGTTATACGATTTTCGACCATAGGAGTGCTGCATTAAGGGAATATTGGAAGTAGAGTTTTAGACGATCTAACCCCTTTGACGTACCTCCTTCAGTGCCTGGTACTCTGGTTTTCCAGCATTCCAAGTGAATCTGAGCAATCCGCCTGTGAGGGCGGCGAAAAGGCTATCGTTTTCACCCCTAGGTCGGTTTATGGAGCGATCGGATCTTGAGGGTGGTTGGCTGAAAAAAGGATCCCTATTCTCAAAGACTCTTAAGGGGTTATTCCGTGAAATGGGTTGCTATCAATTGAGAGATTCTTGACTCTTCTTGTCCGGTGAGCAAGCATGGAAATGAATATCGAGGAAATCAATCAGGTAAAAAGGCGCATTGATGTTGAAATCGATGCGGAAGAGGTAACTAGAAAACTGGATCAGGCTTACCAAAAGCTTTCCAAGAAGGCCAAGGTGAAAGGCTTCAGGCCCGGCAAGGTTCCGCGAAGGATACTTGAGCAATATTACTCCCAACAGGTGTTATCCGATGTAAAGAGCGACCTCATTGAGGAATCCTTCTCACAGGTACTAGAAAAGAGCAACCTGTATCCACTGGGAAAGCCCTCCTTGGAAGATGGTGTCATGAAACCAGGTGAGAGCTTTAAGTATACCATTGTCATGGAGGTAAAACCGGATTTCGAGCTGAAGAACTACATGGGAATCTCCGTTGAGAAAGAAATCGTAAATGTTTCGGAGGATGATGTCGATAAGAGGCTTGAGGAGATACGGGAAGCCCATGCTAACCTCAATCCTATTACTACAGACAGAAAAATTAGAGACGGTGACTATGTCATTATTGACTTAGAGGCCTTTTGGAACAACAAACCCCTAAAAGATCTCAATGCTCAGGATGTTTTGATACAGGTTGGTAGCGGGAATTTCTATCCTGAAATTGAATCAGGTCTCCTCGGTCTGAAGAAAGGATCGGGCAAGGATATAGCTGTCGCTTTCAAAGAAGACTTCCACGACACGAGACTGGCTGGCAAGGATGTGGTTTTTTCTATACACATCAAAGACATTAAAGAAAAAGAACTACCCAAGCTGAACAACCAATTCGCAAAGGGTTTAGGAGGCGATATTAAGTCCCTTGCCGGCCTAAGAAAGAAGGTCAAGGAAGAACTCTTCGCGCAAGAAGAAAGGAGAGTGGAAAGAGAACTCAAAAAGCGGCTTCTCAAGAAGATAACCGATTCCGTAGACTTCGAGCTTCCACAGGTGGCGGTTGAAGGAGAAATTGAACGATCCGTGGCCATGTTAAAGCAAAATCTCATGCTGAGAGGAGCTCGGTTCGAATCGACCGGTCTTTCCGAGGAGAAAATGAGGGAGGATTTAAGGGAAAGCGCTGAACAAAAGGTTAAGGAAAATCTTGTCTTAGGTAAGATTGCCGATCTGGAAAATATCGATCTCGATGAAGATACCATACGGGAGGGCTTCAAGAACCTCGCAGCCCAAACGGGGAGGGATATGGCTCAGCTTCGAAGATATTACGAAGAAAACCACTTGATGGATTCATTCCGGAATCAGCTCCTCGTTGAAAAGATATTGAATCATTGCGTTCAAGGTGCTACTATTACTCAGGTAGAGCGGATATCCGAGAAGAACCACGAAGAAAGGAAGGACACGTAGGCACATGTTAATACCGATTGTCGTGGAACAAACCTCGAGGGGTGAGAGAGCATATGACATTTACTCACGCCTGCTAAAAGATAGAATCATATTCATGGGCGAACAGGTTACCGATGACATGGCAAATATTATTATCGCCCAGTTTTTGTTTCTGGAATCTGAAGACCCGGATAAGGATATCAATCTGTATATCAACTCTCCTGGGGGCTCCATTACTGCCGGCCTCGCCATTTATGATACGATGCAATACGTGAAGCCTGACATTACCACCATCTGCACCGGACAGGCCAGTAGTATGGCTGCGCTGCTGCTAGCAGCTGGGGCAAAGGATAAACGATTTGCCCTTCCCCACTCCAGAATTATGATACATCAGCCCATGGGAGCCACGCAGGGACAAGCTACCGATATCGATATCCAGGCCAAAGAGATCATGAGGCTCAAACAGGCAATCAATGAGCTTTTTGCACTCCACACAAACCAGGAAATAAAGAAGATAAGAAATGATACGGAGCGGGATTTCTTCATGAGCGGCCAAGAGGCATTGGAGTATGGCATCGTAGATAGAGTGATTACCAGACGGGAAATGGTTAGTTTGGAGGAAAATAAGGGGAGTAAAGCCTAATGACTAGAAAAGAAAACTCGTCAGGGGAGCTCGTTTGCTCCTTTTGTGGTAAGAGCCAAGATGAGGTAAAAAAGCTGATCGCTGGGCCCTCGGTTTATATCTGCGATGAGTGCGTTTCCCTTTGTAACGAAATCATCCAAGAAGAATACGAACAGAAGGAAAAGGATAGAGAGGGGGGTTTTCTCCTCAAGCCGCAAGAGATAAAGCAGAAGCTCGATCAATACGTCATTGAGCAGGAAAGGGCCAAGAAGGTCCTTTCGGTAGCAGTGCATAACCACTACAAGAGGATTGGTGCGAACCTTGATAGTGATGATGTTGAGATTGATAAAAGCAACATACTGCTAATCGGTCCCACGGGTTCTGGAAAAACACTGCTGGCCCAAACGTTGGCGCGGATACTCGACGTTCCGTTTACCATAGCCGATGCTACCAATTTGACTGAGGCGGGTTACGTAGGCGAGGATGTTGAGAGCATCATCCTCAGCCTCGTCCAAATGGCAGATTACGATATCGAAAAGGCATCGAGAGGCATCGTGTATATTGACGAGATAGACAAAATCGCCAAGAAGACCGATAGCCCCTCAATTACCAGAGATGTTTCCGGCGAGGGTGTCCAGCAGGCTCTTCTTAAGATACTAGAAGGCACTGTTGCCAATATCCCCCCAAAAGGCGGCCGAAAACACCCGCAACAGGATTTTCTCAAGGTGGACACGAGGAACATCCTCTTTGTTTGCGGAGGCACCTTCAACGGCCTTGAAAAGATAATCAGATCCAGGATTGGGGCCAAGGTCATGGGGTTTGAGGCAGATATTAGGGGACAAGGTGAACTGGACCTTGAGAAAACGCTGGCCTTGGTTCAACCAGAAGATCTCCTCAAGTTTGGTTTAATACCGGAATTCATAGGCCGACTCCCCGTCATAGCATCGCTCGGCGAGTTGAGCCTGGATGCCTTGGTGAGGATCTTGACGGAGCCAAAGAACGCCCTCGTCCGACAGTATGAAAAGCTCTTTGAGTTCGAAGACGTAAAGCTCAAGTTCAGCAAAGATGCTTTACGGGCCATTGCCAAAGACGCGATCGACCGAAAATCCGGTGCAAGAGGGCTGCGGGCCATCCTTGAAAAGGTCATGCTTGATATCATGTACGATCTCCCCTCCAGATCGGGAGTGGCCGAATGCGTCATAGGCGAAGAGGTTATTATCAATAATGACGCTCCTCTCCTGTTGTATGAAAACCAGATAGAATATGCATAACAGGTATCTCTATGTTCAAGAAAAACTCCTTAGATAGTGTGTCAGTTCAAACGAGAAAGCAGGTTCCGTTGCTTCCGCTCAGGGATATCGTGGTATTTCCTGGTATGGTAGTCCCGTTGTTTGTGGGCAGGGAAAAATCCGTTGATGCGCTGAAATTCGCTCTGTCTCAGGAAAAGGAAATTTTTCTGGCCACCCAGAAAAACGCCAAGGTAGATGAGCCGAGCCTCAGGGATATATATGCTTGTGGCACCCTTGCCACTGTTCTCCAGCTTCTGAAGATGCCCGATGGAACTGTAAAGACCTTGGTGGAGGCGAAAACCAGGGCCAAAATCACTAATTATCTCCCCGAGACCGGCTTTTTTATGGTTGAGGTGGAAAAAATCCAAGAACATTACGAACCCAGCGCAAGAGTTGAGGCCCTTATCAGAAGCATCCAATCCTCCTTTGAATCGTATGCTAAGGTGAACGAAAAGGTTGGTGAGGATATAGCCGAAGCCGTTGCTACCGTATCCGACCCCTTTCAGTTGACCTACACCGTGGCAGGTCATCTATCGTCAAAGGCAAAGGAAAAACAGGCCTTGCTGGAGATGGAAGACGCCGAAAGGATGCTCGAAACATTATATAAGACATTGATCGCGGAGATCGATATTCTCAAGCTCGAGGAAAACCTGAGGGAGCGGGTCAAAAAGCAGATGGAGAAGACCCAAAAGAACTACTATCTGAACGAGCAGATGCGGGCCATACAGAAGGAAATGGGCGCCCAAGATGATTTTGCCAGCGAACTGAAGGATCTCGAGAAAAAAATAAAGAACAAGAATCTGCCTAAGGATGCTGCGGCAAAGGTACGGCATGAATTCAAGAAACTGAAAATGATGACGCCCATGTCTGCAGAGGCCACCGTGGTGCGGAATTACATCGACTGGATCTTGTCTCTGCCATGGCTCACCAAGACCAAGGACAAACTCAATATTGACGAGGCAGAAGCCATACTCGAAGAAGATCACTATGGCCTCTCCAAACCGAAGGAAAGAATTCTGGAGTACCTAGCCGTTCAAAATTTGACCAAGAAGATCAAAGGCCCCATTCTTTGTTTTGTCGGTCCACCAGGTGTTGGAAAGACCTCCTTGGCCAGATCCGTGGCCCGGGCCTTGGGCAGGAATTTCATCAGGGTCTCTCTCGGCGGAGTAAGGGACGAGGCTGAGATTAGAGGACACAGAAGAACCTATATTGGGGCTATGCCCGGAAAGATCATCCAGTATCTCAAGCGAGCGAAATCTAACAACCCGGTCTTTTGTCTGGATGAAGTTGACAAGATGAGTACTGATTTCAGGGGTGATCCATCGGCTGCTCTTCTAGAGGTGCTTGACCCAGAACAGAACTATGCATTTAACGACCATTACCTCGATCTGGATTACAATCTCTCGGAGGTTCTCTTTATCACCACCGCCAATGACCTCATTGGTATACCGCCGGCCCTGCAAGACAGAATGGAGGTCATTCGGCTTCCCGGCTACACAGAACTCGAGAAGTTGCATATTGCAAAGAGATTCCTCATAAAGAAACAGACTCAGCAAAACGGTCTTTCAGATGATAATATCACCTTCTCCGATCAGGCTATCCTCGGCATTACTCGGCATTACACAAAGGAAGCCGGTGTTCGAAATCTTGAAAGGGAAATAGCAGCTGTATGCCGGAAGGTTGCCAAGGAGGTGGCGAGAAAAGGTAAATCCACCAGGGTCAGAATTACAGCGAATTCCATTCATCGTTACCTTGGTGTGGAAAAATTCGACTTCGGCAAGACCGAAGAGCAAGATCAGATCGGTCTGGCGACCGGCTTGGCATGGACAAGTGTTGGCGGCGAATTGCTACAGATAGAGGCCACTGTTATGCCTGGAAAGGGTAATCTGGACTTGACCGGTACCCTTGGAGATATAATGAAGGAATCGGCTAAGGCTGCCTTAAGTTATGTTCGTTCGCGGGCAAGAAGGCTTAGCCTTCCGGATGACTTCTATGAAAACGTTGACATCCACGTGCATGTACCTGAAGGTGCTACACCGAAAGATGGACCTTCAGCAGGCATCACGGTAGCTACGGCGATTGCCTCAGCCCTGTTAAGAAAGCCCATTAGGAAAAACCTGGCCATGACCGGCGAAATAACCTTGAGGGGCAGAATTCTCTCGATCGGGGGACTCAAAGAAAAGATAATAGCCGCCCATAGGACAGGCATAGCACGGGTTCTCATACCCAAAGAAAACATGAAGGATATAGAAGAAATTCCCCAGAAGGTGCTCAAGAAGGTCGAGTTGGTACCAGTGGACCATATGGATTCGGTTCTCAAGGAGGCCTTCATTTTAGAGGAAGGGGAAGAGCTTTTTCTCTCGGAGGACGCCTTCGAGCCGTTCGCTTTGCCGAAAGGAGAGATACCAAAAGGAGAAACGGAACCTACCGTTACCGCACACTAATTATGGGCGGGTAGCTCAGTGGGAGAGCATCGGCCTTACAAGCCGGGGGTCACAGGTTCAAATCCTGTTCCGCCTACCATGGGGACGTAGTTCAGTTCTGGTTAGAACGCCGGCCTGTCACGCCGGAGGTCGCGGGTTCAAGTCCCGTCGTCCCCGCCACGAAAATATAAGCCTGTCTCCCAAAAGACGGGCTTTTCTATTTGACAAGCCGGTGTTCTAATCTTAAAGCTATCTCATGCCTTTCTACGTCTATATTATTCAGTCCGAGATAGACGGAAGCTATTATATTGGATCTGCGCAGGATATTGTTGAAAGGTTAGAACGCCACAACCAAGGGAGATCAAAATATACCAAGCACAAGCGTCCATGGCAGCTAGTTTATTGCGAAGAGCATCCAGACCGATCGAGTGCTATGAAACAGGAGAATCAAATAAAACGACAAAAAAGTAAGGAGGCTATTGAAACCCTGGTTAGAACGTCCCGTCAGGTATGACGGGAAGGTCGCGGGTTCAAGTCCCGTCGTCCCCGCCAGTTGAGTTTAAAGGACCGAGGTCTGAGGACTGAGGTCCTTTCTTATGGTACAGACAATCCACCGAGGAATCGATGGAGAAGCGCTACGCCCTGCGAGCGCGCGGGTTTGATCTGGCGAAGACTGCTCGCAGGGTAGCCGAGGTCCTGGGAGGGAAGCAAATGGCAGAAGAAACAACAGGATTTCCTTACTGCGGAAGCCTGCCGTTTCAACTCTTCTTTGCTGCTCAACCTCTGCCTGCGTTCAAATAATTATGGAAAGGCCATCGCGGGCGACACGAAAGGACCCGCCGAAAGACGCGAGATATGATTCGAGCTCA
>CP070752.1:738322-751159 GCA_020348625.1 Deltaproteobacteria bacterium
AGGGTATCTGGGCTGGTTTTGTTCCCGACGTTCTGAGGCTGGATTTAGTCGATGAAATTGTTAAGGTCACCAATGAAGATGCGGGAATAATGGCGAGAAGTTTATCCAGAGAGGAAGGGATATTAGCCGGGATTTCCTCTGGGGCGGCAGCCTGGGTGGCGATTGAGATAGGGAAAAGAGAAGAAAATAAGAACAAACTCATCGTGGTAGTTTTGCCGGATACAGGGGAAAGGTACCTTTCTACAGCCTTGTTTCAAGAAGACTAAAACCGTAGATTACAAGTGTGAGAGTGTATGGAGTCAGAGCAAATGAGACAAGGTAAAACTCTTGAAAGGCAAATGGTGGTGATGCCATGGATCATGCAGAGGCCCTTGAGGGGCATTATTGCGTGACGGGCTGATTTAGCATGTAACAATTAATATTACTCGAAGAGGTGAAACATGGCAAAGACCATCAAAGAGATCAATGAAAAGATCAAAAGAGGAGAGGCAGTCGTGGTGACTGCCGAGGAGATAATCGACATCGTAGAGAAAAAAGGGGTTAAAAAGGCGGCTCAGCAGGTAGATGTGGTAACCACCGGTACCTTTGGACCCATGTGTTCATCCGGTGCCTACTTCAATATTGGCCATGCCACGCCGCGGATAAAACTTGGTGGAGGCCAGGCCTATCTAAATGGTGTGCCTTTGTACACCGGCTTTGCGGCTGTAGATGCCCTCATTGGGGCAACCGCTGTGCCCGATGACGACCCAAGGAACAAAACATTTCCTGGCGAGTTCAGATACGGCGGTGGCCATGTGATCGAGGATCTGGTAGCTGGCAAGGATCTGAAGCTCGTCGCTACTGCCTATGGGACGGATTGCTACCCTGCGAAGAAGTTGGAGACCTGGATAAATATCAAGGACCTCAATGAAGCGGTGCTCTTTAACCCCAGGAATGCCTACCAGAACTACAACGTGGCCGTGAATTTGAGTGACAAGGTCATCTATACATACATGGGAATGCTTAAGCCCAAACTAGGCAGCGCCAACTATTGCAGTGCTGGCCAACTCTCTCCGTTATTGAATGATCCCCGTTATGAAACCATCGGTATTGGTACGAGGATCTTCTTAGGAGGGGGAGTAGGGTATATAGTCTGGCAGGGCACGCAGTTTAACCCTTCCGTGCCACGTAAAGAAAACGGCACACCGTGCGCACCTGCTGGCTGTCTGGCCGTGTTGGGGGACTTGAAACAAATGAAACCCGAATGGCTGGTAGGAACCTCCATGCAGGGCTACGGAACAACCCTTACCGTTGGTATTGGCATTCCCATACCCATCCTTAATGAGGAGGTATGCCGATACACTGCGGTAAAGGACAATGAAATCTGGACGCAGATTGTCGATTATAGCGACCATTACCCTCAGGGGAAACCCGGTAGCCTTGGAGAGGTAAATTACTCTCAGCTAAGGAGCGGAAAGATTACGGTTCAAGGGAAGGAAGTCCCTACCGGAAGTCTTTCCAGTTACCCCAAGGCAGTGGAGATAGCTACCACGTTAAAGGAGTGGATCAAAAAGGGTGATTTTCAGCTCGCTGAACCAGTAGGCTATCTTCCCGGCCCGGAATCGGGTAACACCTTCAAGCCCCTCAGGGTAAGGCCTCTTGAGGAATAAGCTGAAATGAAAAAGGGGAGGCGCAGACCTGAACGCATCTGGTCTGAGCCTCCTCATTGTTAAATTCTTGGAGGTAGTTAGCATGATTTCTCACAGGATCGTACTCCATTTTCCCCATGAGCTGGCAGATCAAGCGATCGTTTACAAATTGGTCAAGGACTATGACCTCCAATTCAACATACTGAAGGCCTATATCACTGCGGAGGAAGGAGGCCTCTTAGTTTTGGAATTGGGTGGTGAAGACAAGAACTACAAACGAGGCATCCAGTATCTTAAGGAGGTGGGAGTAAAATTGCAGCCCCTCTCTCAAGATGTCGTTCGCGATCTCACAAGGTGTAGTCACTGCGGCGCCTGTGTTCCCTTGTGCCCAACTGCTGCCTTTGAGGTTGAGCCGCTGACCAGAGAGGTTAATTTTCATGACAACAGATGCGTCGCCTGCGGGCTCTGCGTCAAGGCCTGCCCGCTGCGGGCGATGGAGGTAAGGTTCTAATGGCCCAGGACACGAAAAAATTCTGAAGACATGGATGAGAAGTTCAAATGTTTGAGAGAATTCGAGAGGATATAAACACGGTTTTCGCTAAGGACCCAGCAGCAAGGAGCATATTGGAGGTCCTCACCTGCTATCCAGGACTGCATGCTCTCTGGTTACACAGGATCGCCCACTTCCTCTGGGAGCATAAGTTCTTTTTTGTGGCGAGACTCATATCACATATGAGTCGGTTCATAGATGGTATCGAGATTCACCCTGGAGCAAAGATCGGTCGACGGTTCTTTATCGACCATGGGATGGGGGTGGTCATAGGAGAGACTACCGAGATCGGCCATGATGTTTTGTTGTACCAAGGCGTGGTTTTGGGCGGCACAAGCCTAGAAAAGAAGAAACGTCACCCCACCTTGGGGAATAACGTCGTCGTTGGAGCCGGGGCCATAATCCTGGGAGATATCACCATTGGCAATAGCGCGAGAATCGCCGCGGGCAGCGTTGTTATTCGAGACGTGCCCCCAGAGGCTACGGTGGTTGGTGTACCCGGAAAGATCGGTAAGAAGTCTTCATCAAAGGAGATTCTGGCCCTAGAGCATGGAACCCTGCCCGACCCGATTGCCGACGCCATTCAGTTCGTGCTCAAGGAGCAGAAGAAACTCGAGGAACGAATAAGGCAATTGGAGTCAAAGGAAAACAAGTCAACAGAATTACGCGAATATCTGAAGAAGAGGCCGGAAGCCATAGAAGCACCTTCCGGGGCATACCAAGGACTCATCAAGAAGGGAACGCTGTAATTTGTAAGTCATCAGTCAACCAAGGTTCTGGTATTGGTTGAGGAATTTGAGGTAGGAGACAATGCGAACCATAGAATTTGTAACCAAAGAAATGAGTCGCAGGAAGAGAAAAACAATAGCCGGTATCCTTTGTATACTTCTGGGTATCAGCATCTTTGTGGCTGCCCAGACTATCAACAATGCCTTGTATGATAAGGCTAAAGAGCAGCTCTTGAGATTCGGCGCGAATATCATCATCCAGCCCGGCGGCGATCTTTTTGATAAAAACGCTCTAACACAGGGCACCGCGTTGCTGCCCGAGGTGTACGGCAAAAGGATACAAACCATAGAGCACGCCGGAATGATCGTGGCAGTATCGCCCAAATTATACGAACGCTTCCTGGTCGGTGATGTCAGCCTATCGGTGGCCGGCATTACCGAGGACGAAATCAAGGCCAAACCCTGGTGGATGATCGACAGAAAAATAGTTACTGATCAGTTTCCGCAAGGCAACGAAATCCTTTTAGGCCATTACACAGCAGCTCACTTAGGGCCGGTCAGCAAGGTAAACCTCGGGAATGAAGAATTCAGGGTAACCGGGATCTTGGACGAAACCGGTTCGGCCGATGATCTTATGGCATTCGTGCCATTACATATCTTGCAGGGTCTCACCGGAAGGGAAAGGTTGGTGAACGTGATCGAGGTCTCTACCAGCTGTATCTCGTGCTCCACGATGAACCTCTATGATATCGCCGACGAGATAGACAAAGCACTCCCAGACGATGCCAGGGTGATACCGGTGAAACAGATAGCCGAAGCTCAGATCGGCACCCTTACCAAGATCGAGGACTTTATTCGCATCGTCTACATTGTCGTATTATGTCTGGGCGGCTTTCTCATGATGAATTACATGTCCTCAACCGTATCTGATCGTCGCCACGAGATCGGCATTCTCCTGGCCATTGGAGCAGATGCCAGGAAATTATACGCGTTTTTTGTCCTAAAGGCCCTGTTTTTGGGCGTGATCGGTGGTCTTACTGGTTACGCACTGGGTACCATCATCTCGATGGCGGCAGGGCCCCAGATTGCCGGTACGTCTGTCCCGCCACTACTTTATCTCCTGCCCTATTCCGTTGCTATCTCAACAGCCATTTGCGTTACAGCGAGTATATTGCCGGCAAAAAAAGCCGCCCAGCTCGACCCGGTTGAAGCGCTGCAGGAGGTATGAGGATGATCGAACTGAGGAGCGTAACAAAGTCCTATGGGAGAGTGGGAGCGCTTAACAACGTTAGTCTACAGGTAACGAGCGGCGACTTTCTTGCAATAGTCGGTCCGAGTGGAAGCGGCAAAACCACGTTTCTCAATCTGGTTTCAGGATTATTGAGCCCAACATCGGGCGAGACACTGGTTGATGGCGTATCGCTTGGAAAGTTGGGTCCGCGGGAACGGGCTGCCTTGCGGCGGGAGAAATTTGGCTTCGTATTTCAGACATTCAATCTTATTTCGTATCTTACAGCTATCGAAAACGTTGAAATTCCGCTCTATTTAGCCGGGGCACATCCCGCCAAACAGAGGCTCAGAGCCGGCCAATTGCTTGAGAAGGTCGGCTTGAAAGACCGACTCTTCCATCTGCCCTCTGAGCTAAGCTTAGGCGAACAGCAACGGGTCGCCATTGCGCGCGCCTTGGCAAATAACGCCTCTGCCTTACTGGCTGACGAGCCCACCGGAAATCTGGACTCCAAAACCGGAAAGGATCTCATGGCATATGTGAAGGAACTCAACGGATTAGGCGTAACGGTGCTCTTGGTGACCCATGATCCTGCAATTGCGGATTTCGCCAAGAGAAAAATAAGAATCGTAGACGGGAGGATAATACAATGAAACGCAAACCAATCATGTTTTTCTCCATTGCGGTGCTGGTTATCATAGGCTTAACATTGGACAGTTGGTCCTTGCCTGAGCCTCAAAAATCGGATAGAATCCAGCTGGGCATGTACGAGGGGCGAGTAGACTATGACTCCAAACTGGGCTATTACTACATTGAGGCCAGGGGTGCACGCTTCCCCTTCAAGACAGACCCACGAGAAGCCCTTACGGTGACCCTTGACGCCCCGGGAAAGGACCTGCTCGCCAAACACTCGGCACTTCTGTTAGGGATGATGGGTAAGAAAGTGGCTCGCACTACTATACTGATAAATCCGGATGAGGAGGACGAGGTCATGCCGGCTGTGAGAGACCTGGCGCTCTATCTGCAAATCGTCAACCGAAGCAAATTCAATGGCATTGCTTACACAAAACCAGGCAGCAAGTCACCCGCTTCGGTTAAGGATGGCTCTCAGATCCAGTCCCTGGACTCAGATGCCACGCCCATGACCCCTGTAATCCAATTAAAGGGCCCTAAGAGCGGGGGCCAAGAGACACTGGTAAGGGTTCTTGGAGACGGGAAATTCGTCATAGAAGGGAAAACCACTGACGAACTCTATCGGGCTGCTGATTTCGTGAGCGTTACGCTGCTCAAAATGCTCTGCGGCAGCAACGACTGTCCTGATGTCGCCGCATGTGCAACCGGTGGCGATTGTGGGTGCGGCTAGTATCATGGGAGGCCTTAGAACGGACGGAGCTGTGAAGAAGGTTGACGTGAAAACCAGCACGGACAGTATACAAGGGAAATCCCAAAACCTCGAGCACATTCTCCTCGATATGGAAAGCGTTCTCATTGCTTTTTCCGGCGGCGTGGATAGTACACTCCTCTTGAGGGTTGCCAAGGATGTGTTGGGAACCAAAGTCCTTGCTGTTACAGCCAGCTCCGCCGTTTATCCTGCCGAAGAGATAGAGCAGGCCAAGGCCCTTGCTCAGAACCTGCAATCACGACATCAGGTCATCGAAACTCGGGAATTAACGAACCCTAAATTCGTCAGTAATCCAAAGGACAGGTGTTACTGGTGCAAAAAAGAACTCTTTGCCGAACTTACAAGCATTGCGAGAGAGAATAACCTTAACTGTGTCGTGGACGGAAGCAACCTCGATGATCTGGACGACTTTCGTCCCGGTATGAAAGCGGCCCGCGAATTAGGGGTAAGATCGCCCCTTCAGGAGGCCATGCTGACTAAGGCCGATATTCGTTCCCTGAGCAAGAGGATGGGTCTACCCACGTGGAGCAAACCCTCCCTCGCCTGCCTCGCCTCTCGCCTTCCCTACGGTACGCGGATAACAATGGAGAAACTCGTCAGGATCGACAGAGCAGAACACTTTTTGAAGGATCTTGGGTTCACGCACGTCCGGGTCAGGCATCATGATACCATTGCCAGAATAGAAGTCCCCGAGAAAGACATTCCCCGATTGGTAAGTGAGAAGCCGAAATCGCAGATCCTATCCTATTTCAAAACGTTGGGTTACTCCTATGTAACGGTCGATCTGGAGGGATATAGAACGGGGAGCTTGAACGAGGTTTTAACGGAAAACGGCAAACAATGAGAAGAATATACCTTGACTACGCGGCCACCACTCCTGTTGACCCTGAAGTTGTAAAGACGATGTCGCCGTTCTTCACCGAAACCTTTGGCAATCCATCCGGTACCTATTCTTATGGCCAGGAGGCGAAGGAGGTCATCGAGGAGGCACGGGTTAAGGTTTCCGAGCTCATCGGGGCAAAGGCTGATGAAATCGTCTTCACGAGCGGTGGCACCGAGTCGGATAACTTCGCACTAGTGGGTGTGGCGTATGCAAACCAGGCCAGAGGGAATCATATCATTACTACCCCTGTGGAGCACCATGCGGTTACAGAGACCTGCAATTACCTGGAGGAGAGGGGATTTCGAATAACCTATGTCCCGGTAGACGAGCACGGCCTGGTGGATCCCTCTGATGTGAAGAAGGCTATCATGGATGATACCATTTTGATTTCGGTGATGCACGCCAACAATGAAATGGGCACAATCGAGCCGATAGTGGAGATAGGTAAGATTGCAAAAGAGCGTGAAATCTATTTTCATGCCGATGCTGTGCAGACGGTAGGCCATTTGCCGGTAGATGTGGATGAGCTTGGTGTTGATCTGCTCTCCCTCTCGGCGCATAAATTCTACGGTCCCAAGGGGATTGGAGTATTGTATATCAGAAGGGGAATCGAAATAGCCCCCTTCATGCACGGCGGAGAGCAGGAGAGGCGGCTACGGGCAGGCACTGAAAATGTCCCCGGAATCGTGGGCCTGGGACGGGCAATAGAGATGGCCGGGCAGGAAATGGGTGACGAAACAGACCGACTCACTTCGCTTCGGGATAAATTGATTACAGGCATCCTTGAAGAAATCGACCATACCCGCCTCAACGGGCATCCGTCGATGAGGCTGCCCAACAATGTGAATATAAGCTTTGGGTCTTTAGAAGGAGAGTCAATAGTCCTGAACCTCGATCTTGAGGGCATTTGTGCTTCTACTGGCTCGGCCTGCAGTTCAGCCAGCCTTGAGCCCTCTCATGTTCTCTCGGCCATGGGGCTTTCTCCTGAACAGGTCTACGGTTCGGTACGGTTTAGCTTGGGAAAGTGGACCTCCGAGGAAATGATAGAGCGGGTCTTAGAAGTTCTGCCCAAGATCGTTCAAAAGCTTCGGGCCGTATCCCCACTTATGCAAGGGAACAGACATTAAAGCCTCGGCAAAAGGGCCAGGCATTTTGTGGAGATCTAAATCCTGCCCGCAACGAGCTGATTTCAAGAAACACCTCTAGAAGGGCTGATAAAGATGGAAGACGACATACAGAAACTTACTATAGCGCGTTTTACCGATAAGGACAAAAGCAAGATAGAGGACTTAGTAGCCCGGGAACGTCCCCTTACCATCATGCTCAACAATCAGGAATTGGTGACCTTGCTGTGTTGGCCAACGGAGCACAGGTTTTTGGCCGCCGGATTCCTCTATTCCGAAGGACTGATAAATAGCAAGGATCAGATCAAGAAGATAACGGTTGATGAAAGCAGAGGTATCGTCCGTGTTGAAACTGAAGAAGACACCGAATCATCCGGAGAACTCGTATTCAAGCGTTTCATAACCACAGGGTGCGGAAGGGGAGCCTCTTTTTACAGCCCTGCTGATGCAGGTGCCATGGCAAAGGTAGAATCCCACATAAGGCTGCTGGCGGAGGACGTTTTCCCCCTGATGAAGGCATTCCACCGCCGCTCAAAAGTCTATAAGATGACTGGTGGCGTGCATAGTGCTGCTCTTTGTGACACAAGGGACATTCTCCTCTTCGCCGAGGACATCGGCAGACACAATGCCATTGACAAGATCTTCGGCCAATGTCTTCTCCAAGACTTACCAACCGATGATCACGTTATCGTCACCAGCGGCAGAATCTCCTCCGAGATATTGCTCAAGGTAGCCAGGAGAAACATTCCCATAATCATCTCAAAATCCGCACCTACTGATCTCGGGGTGAAGTTAGCAGATGAATTGGGCATAACGGTAATTGGCTATGTGAGAGGGAAGAGAATGAATGTCTATACCCATGAGTGGAGAGTTGTGACTGATGAACAAAAGTGACGAGAAGATACTCCCAAAAACATTACCGATCTGAGCAACCAAACGTGGCCAGCTCGATCGCATGAGGTCACCCTGAATGAAAGATACGCTATTCAGGGCGAAAACCACTTTACTTCACCCTCTTAGGTTCTCCCGAAACCGGATATCCTCCCTCTGAGAGGGCTTCAATAATCTCTTGTGTGGTAGTTTTTTCCGGATCGAATGTTACCGAGACCGTGAATGATTGGGGGTACAGACCGAAATTTAACACCCCTTCAGCATTTATTAGGATAGACCTTATCCTATCTTGTGGCTGCCCTCAGCAGCCGGCTGGAACATTAAGAACCGTCAACTCAACTGTTCTGGCCATTCCAGCCATGCGCGTGTAATGGCACCCGAACATTACAAAGAGACACAGCAGCGAAATACCTACGGCAATCTTTCCATTCCTCATACCATCTTCCTTTCCCAGACAACTATTTCTCCCGTACCATACACTCAAGGCTTCATATAACTCAAGGTAAATCTCATCGAAGCTCTTGCGTTTATAGAGCGGGCATTCAAGAACGCGACTCGGAATGAACTGACCAATATTCCCGACATCTCGCTTTTTGCATTTTGTTTCACTAACTCCTGCCGGCACCGAGAACACTCAAGATCCTCAATCACGATTTCATTGTGTGTTCGGCTATGCAGTCAATGGGAAACCCTTTGACTAACTACCTTCACCCTGATAAAGAGGTTGAGGTGCTTATCCATAAAGATCCGTTCGTGCTTGATGTCGGCTACTGAATCTGTTATATTTACAACAATAAAGGCGATCAAGAAACGTGGCCTATTAGATAAGATTGCCCTGATTTCTTCAATCTGGTTCGGCGTAGGTCTGATACCGGGAATACCCGGTACGCTTGGCACGGTCGCGGCCATCCCACTGTATGCAGCAGGAAGTTTCCTCGGCCCTCAGTACCAGTTCCCCATTCTGCTGATAATAGTCATTGGCGCAATCTGGTCATCGCACAGAAGTCAGAGAATCCTTGGTTCGGAAGACCCACCGGTCATCGTCGTTGATGAGGTAGCTGGTTTCTTGCTCACTACTGCGTTCATCCCCTTTACCTGGTCGAGTGTTGCAGGGGGGTTCTTTCTTTTCAGGTTTTTCGACATCCTGAAGCCGCCACCCATAAAGAGCACTGAAAAAAAACTAAAGGGGGGGATCGGCATAGTTATCGACGATCTGCTGGCTGGAGTGTACGCCCACATAGTGTTGAGGCTTCTTCTCTTTATGCTCAATTGAAAACGTGCTATTGAAGAGAAGGTATGCTTACAGAGATCATCATTATTGGCGATGAACTGGTTTCAGGAAAGACCAGAGACCTCAATGGCTGGTATGCATCAGGGAGCCTCATATCGTGCGGCCTTGAAGTGCACGAGATCACGACAGTCGGCGACAACTACGATACGCTTTCGGGTGCACTAAGGACCGCTGTCAAGAGGTCTCGTTTTGTTATCATCACCGGTGGCTTGGGGCCCACCGACGATGACCTGACTGCCCAGACAGCGGCAAATGTTCTGGACAAGCCCCTTTCTCTTGATCAAGGTCTTCTCGATCACATAAAGAAAAGCACCGAGAGTTTAGGGTTGCCCTGGTCTCCAAACCTGGAAAAATTGGCCTGGCTTCCCCGGGGAGCAAAAGTCTTAGACCCTAAAGGATACGCCTGCGGCTTTTCCGTTGCAAAAGGGGCCAGTCAGCTCTATTTTCTGCCCGGCGTGCCCGCGCAGATGAGAGAGATGATGGATCAGTTTGTTGTTCCCGATATCCTGAGCCGCTACAGACCCTCCACTGTTCCTCATCGCAGGATACTCAAGGTCTTTGGGTTGAGCGAATCTCAAATTGCCGATGTCCTCAGTGGTGTCAGTGATGAGCTGAAGCGGGTAATGTTCGGATTCTATCCGTCTTTCCCCGAAACCCATGTTACCATCACTATCCGGGGAGAAGACGTAGCGGAGATTGAAGAGGAACTAACAGCGGCAGAAAATCAAATCACGACCTTATTAGATCCCTATGTTTTTGCATCGGGAGACAAAACCCTAGAAGCGGTCGTTGGAGAACAGTTGAAAGCCAGAAATATGACACTATCTTTGGCCGAATCATGCACGGGCGGGCTCATCGGCCACAGGCTCACATCCGTATCAGGCAGTTCAGTGTATTTCGAGCGGGGGGCTGTTGTATACAGTGACCGATCGAAGGTGGAAATGCTCGGTGTACAACAGCATACCCTGGAAACTTACGGGGCAGTGAGTGACCAAACCGTAAGAGAGATGGCTGAAGGTATCAGGAGATCCGCAAAAACGGACATGGGATTGGCCGTCACTGGAATTGCCGGTCCCTTGGGAGGTTCGGAGATGAAACCGGTTGGTACCGTCTTTATCGGACTTTCCGCACGCAACAGCCTGTTCTCCGGCCAGTATCGGTTTCCCGGGGACAGGCAGAGCGTAAAGGTTGCCACTGCCGAGATGGCGCTTGATTGGGTGAGGAGATACTTACATGGGCATCCGTTCATTCCTGGCATTTGAACTTCCCCTCCAGATCAAAGAGCAACTTGGGGAGATCTCCAAAGAATTGCAGCAATCACATTTGCCCGTGAGGTGGGTTAAGGTTGAAAATATTCATCTCACAATCGTCTTTCTTGGCTCCGTTACGGAGGAAACCATAGCCGGCGTCAAGCTAAAGGCCGGCTCAATAGCCGAGAAGTTCTCCGCCTTCCAGATCAGGCTCAATGGCGTAGGCACATTTCCCAACTGGAGGAGACCGCGGGTATTGTGGATAGGCCTTGATGGCGAAATAGGAGGCTTGTCAGACCTGCGGGATGAACTGCAGGGGGCATTAGAGGAGCTCGGTTTCAGGCCAGAAAATAGGCCTTTCAGGCCACACCTGACTTTGGGTCGATTCAAAGGTGCAGTGAACCGGGACGAGGAATTGAAATGGATTCTTGATAAATTTCATGATATTAGTAGTGACGAAGATTATCTGAAGGAACTGGTTCTTTTTAAAAGCGACCTTAGACCAGCCGGACCAATTTATATAAAGATGGCCGCTTGGCCATTGAAAATGGAGTAAACAGGTTTTGGAAAAGGGAGGAATACTATGGCAATAGATTCGGAAAAGGAAAAGTCTGTCGGTCTCGCCATTTCACAGATCGAAAAGCAATTCGGTAAAGGCTCCATAATGAAGCTGGGGCAGGCCGGGGCCGTGATAGACATTCCTGTCATTTCCACGGGTTCACTTGCCCTCGATTACGCCCTTGGCGTGGGCGGCGTGCCGCGGGGGCGAGTGGTAGAAATCTATGGCCCAGAGTCCTCGGGAAAAACGACGTTGGCCTTGCACATTGTTGCAGAGGCACAGGCCAAAGAAGGAATTGCTGCCTTTATAGATGCTGAACACGCTCTCGATCTTTCCTATGCCAAGAGACTCGGCGTGAATGTAGATTCCCTTCTCGTATCCCAGCCTGACACCGGTGAGCAGGCGCTGGATATTGCCGAAATCCTGGTGCGAAGTGGGGCCATAGACACATTAGTCATTGACTCGGTTGCAGCCCTCGTTCCTCGGGCCGAGATAGAGGGGGAAATGGGAGATCAACAGGTGGGACTCCAGGCACGGCTCATGTCGAAAGCCCTGAGAAAGCTGGCAGCCACCATTAACCGATCGATGACCTGTGTCGTTTTTATCAACCAGATACGGATGAAGATCGGCGTCATGTTTGGAAATCCGGAGACCACTTCCGGCGGAAATGCGCTCAAATTCTATGCCACTCAGCGTCTCGACATCCGAAAGATAGCATCGATTCAGGAAGGCGACAGAAATATCGGCAGCAGAACGCGGGTCAAGGTAGTTAAGAATAAGATCGCACCTCCTTTCAGGCAGGCTGAATTCGATATTATTTACGGGACCGGTATATCAAAGGAAGGTGAGTTGCTCGACCTCGGGGTTGAATTAGACGTCGTTGAGAAAAGTGGCTCGTGGTACTCGTTCAAAGAGGAAAGGATCGGTCAAGGAAGAGAGAATGTTCGGAGGTTTCTGAACGAACATCCGGATATTGCGGCTGATATCTCCGTTCGGGTAAGGGAGAAACTGGGCCTCGGTGTAAAGCAGGCCGGCACCGAGACTACCACCGATAACGCACAGGAACAATAAAGTCGAAGGCTTATGGACAGCAGAAGCATTAGAGAGAAGTTTTTGGAGTACTTCAAGGTTCATGGCCATGAGATCGTAAAAAGTGCCTCTCTGGTCCCCAAAGACGACCCTACCCTGCTCTTTACCAACGCCGGCATGGTTCCGTTCAAGAACCTGTTTCTCGGCTTTGAGCAAAGGGGATACACGAGGGCAACCAGATCCCAGAAATGTGTCAGGGCCGGGGGAAAACATA
>CP070752.1:751259-754261 GCA_020348625.1 Deltaproteobacteria bacterium
GCAAAATATGCTTGAAGGTGTATCGTGTCAGTGCTATGGTTCTATTGAATTTGAGTCAGGGTAATCCCTAGATGAGGGTCATATGTTCAAAGAACATTAAAACCCTGCTTCTCATTATGAGAGGTGGGGTTTTGTTCGTTTAGGTGTGTTGTATGGGATTAAGATTGTTAGAAACTGGATTCCTAAAAGAAGAGCAATTTCTCATAATGGTGGGCGCAAGCGAGATAAATTGATTTGATAATCTGTGCCTTTATTGATTGATGAGCAATAGAATACTGTATTCACCTGAGCCAGTAAATCAACAGGCCTACACCGCAGAGTTTGATCGGCTTTACTCCCGTTTTGCTCACCTCTATGATTTGATCGTTAAGATCTTGCCCGTATGGCGCAGATGGATCAGTTACGTCCTTCCATATGTACAAGGTCCTCGGGTTTTGGAAGTCTCTTTTGGAACCGGATATCTCCTCGACTTGTACGGGCAGAATGTCGAGATATATGGGGTGGAATACAATCGGGACATGATTAGCATCGCAAAGAGGACCTCGAGTAAAAGAGACCGGCATATCTCCTTCCAGCAAGCGGATGTAAACTATCTACCATTCCAGAGCGGTGTGTTCGATACGGTGGTGAACACCATGGCCTTCACCGGATATCCGGATGGGAACGCGGCAATGACGGAGATGAACCGTGTATTGAGGGGTGGGGGCAAGTTGGTGATGGTGGATGTGAATTATCCGCGTGATGGCAATCGGATAGGTGTCCAGCTGGCAAGATTATGGATGAAGTTTGGTGACATACTGAGGGACATGGATGCTGTTTTTGGAGATGGGGGCTTTGAATACGTGGACAGAGAAATCGGAGGTTGGGGAAGCATACATTTGTATGTGGCTACCAAGATAGGATGAGGGTCTGACGGCGATTTATGCACCCAAAAAGCATTCACCGAATGCTTATCCCGCCGGTGATGCAGGTGTTAGGCCCACTTCAACTCTCAATAGAAAGGGGGGCAATACAAGCCTGTGTTCGGTTGGGCTCGCCACCGCCTGGTGATGGCAGGCGTTAATTCTTTCTTCCTGTAATCATTCGTTTCTGGCACCAGCCAAGACTAGCGACTTCGATAAGAAATATTAAATTTGAAGGGTCGGTAAATCTGCTATTGTTGCCAGAATCACATATCTTGCTCATATCATTCCGATATTTAACATGCCTGAAGCCTAGCAAAACCTTAACTCGTGGCAAGGTATCGCAACTTTTTCTAGATACTACCCAACCCCCACATATTGCGGGTACGCCACGCACTTAACCTGATACTTCAAGTTAGGTGTGGCCAAAAAAAGATGAATAATTGTTTGGCGATCGTATCCTTCCCCCGCACTCCAAAATAAAACTATAACTATAATTTCTGAGCAATTCCTCGATCTTAGAAGTTGCAGAAGTTGTCGAATATCGGTTAGATAAGAGCAGTCAATACAATTGTCATTAAAGTCACGGTCGCCCTGCAGGAGTAATAAATCTTTGGATTAGCAGCCGCTTCTTAAATCCTTGTTGCTTGAAAGAAGTCTTTTAATCCATCTGGTGTGCGGTCAAAAAAATCGCCTTGGAAATAAGGCTTACTAGACCTTGTGCGGCCAGCGACTACGCTTGCTTTTGGCCAAACGGACAAACCCTTGCTTGCCAAGCCCGATGATTGTGCCGACGAAAAAAAGGGCCATGCAGATACCCACAGCTCCCATCACGCCGTAGATTATGTTTTCCATATGGACCTCCTTCCTTTTTATCGGCACAAAAAAGGAAGGGGTTGAGTGCTCAGTTGACTTTTCAAACTATGTTATGTAATCGTCAAAATTGCCCATTTCGAGGTTTTGGCAAGCAGTCTTGAATCTTCCGTCCGTCAAGCCACCCCAATATCTTGTGTTCTACCCTTCAAAGAAAGAAGGGCTTGACAAACCCCTATTTTCTGGAGAAAGATTAGGGGGTACAATTATATAGCACTCCTTTTCAGCCTTCACCCTCTTTAGTTGAGGAAAGGTATGTTAGAAAAAGGTCAGAATTAAGCTCTCATTAAGACGAACCGGCTTGTCTTGGTGAGGGTTTTTGTTTCTTACTCCCGGGGGCATCAAGGATGAAATGCCCAAAATGCCAGCATGAGAATCCTGATGATGCTAAATTCTGTAATGAATGCGCGAATAAGTTGGAACTTGTCTGTCCGGAATGCGGGAAGGCTAACCCGCCTGGCAGCAAGTTTTGTAATGAATGCGCACAAAGCTTAGCCATTCCCTCACCAGAGCCCTCCCCCAAAGAGCTCTCCTTTGATGAAAAGCTAGACAAGATCCAGCGCTACCTTCCGGGAGGACTCACCCAGAAGATCCTCGCCCAGCGGGGAAAGATTGAGGGTGAGCGCAGACAGGTCACCGTGATGTTCTCCGATATGGAGGGTTTTACCCCGCTCACCGAACAACTCGGCCCTGAGGAGGCTTACTCCATCATGGATCAGGTCTATGAGATCCTCATCCACAAGATCCACGACTACGGGGGCACGGTCAATGAGCTGACCGGTGATGGCATCATGGCCCTGTTTGGCGCTCCCATTGCACTGGAAGATGCCCCCCAGCGGGCAATCCGCTCTGCTTTGGCGACACACCGAGAGATGACGAAGTTTAGCAAACAACTCACACAAAAGATAAAGGGCATGCCTCCGCTCAAGATGCGCATCGGCATCCACACCGGCCCCGTGGTGGTAGGAACCCTGGGTAATGACCTCAGGGTAGAGTTCAAGGCCGTGGGAGATACGGTCAATCTGGCCTCAAGAATGGAAGGGTTGGCAGAACCGGGAACCACCTATATCAGTGAGGAGACCTTTAAACTCACCGAAGGCCTCTTCCGGTTTGAGGCCCTGGGGGAGAGGAAAATCAAGGGCAAGGAAAAACCGCATAGGGTCTACCAGGTGATCGCCCCCAGCACCAGGAGGACCCGGTTTGATGTGAGTGCCGAGCGGGGCCTGA
>CP070752.1:754361-758627 GCA_020348625.1 Deltaproteobacteria bacterium
CCTCGGGGATTACGCCTTTGTACGCTTCGGCTGCGTCGTTAATGATGGTGTAGATAGCTTCAAAGTCATTGGGTTTGCACTGCCGAATCATCCGTTTGCCTTACTGTAAATCCCGTGTTTAGATAACCAATGGGGAACACCGCATCCGAGGATGTTATCTCTGAAAGCTATCATATTGTCGCCTCTGACAAGTCCTTTGTCGCCTGTCACGGCTCTCAAAGAGCTTCCAAAAGTGCCATGGGTGAATGAGATAACAACGACGTCTTTTCCTTCATATCTTCGGTTCAATGCCTGGAGAAGCCTTTTTGCCCGGATAAGCGTATCCACGAAACTCTCACCCGTGCCTTGCCAGTCGATGGTTGCATCTTGAGTCGTCCGATATCGAACCACTAAATCCCGCAACTCTTTGTCCTCGATCTCATCCAAGGCGAGACCATCGATCTTGCCGAATGAGATCTCCCTGAGATCCTCTAGAACTTCGAGTGCAAGCAAAAGTCCCGTTTTTTCTTTAACGTAATGGATGAAGAACTGAGCGGTGTCCCTCGCTCTCTTAAGGGGGCTTGTCAAGATGATCAGATTGCTTGATCCGGCCATTTCAGCCAATCGAGGGCCGAACGTGCGCTCAAGTTCGTTAAATAGATTCACGGCCAACTGCTTTGCCTGTGCTTTCCCCCTTTCGTTCAGCTGGTTTTCCGCGGCATTGGCCAGCCCATGAAGCACCTTTCTCCAGTTGCCGTCCGTTTCTCCGTGCCGGACTATTATCAGCGGGAATTCCAAACGTACAACAGGACGTTTCAGATAGACTTGGCCCGTTTTCTTATCCAATAGAATTTGCCCGTTTAGCTCGGGAACGTGCACACGGCCAAAATCGGATTCTGAGTCTTGCACCATCGATTCTCTCGTCAGCTAAAGTCCCTTGCCGGTAGTCCGGCACCCTTCGGGCTTTTTTGGGTGATTCAAATAACGAAATCCATTAATGGATTATGTTTGACTTTGATATCACATTTCCCTAGAACTCAGCAAGACTGTCCTGCCCAACCACAAGCGTTGGTTGCCCAATTCCTGTTTTTTTGTCAAGACCTGCCTTCGCTCCCCAAAGCTGGAGCTGGATCTTAACGCTCTTTTGACGCCTCCAAACGACAGAGGCGCTCGGGTCAGGGAGCATTGCTCACCATACCTTGTGCTCCTATCTTCTTACACCTTTTTTCGTTTCCAGCGACCCCGGGAGAACCAAAAGGCCATGACAAGCCCCTTGGCAATGCTGGAACCGGAGATGCTCCACCACACTCCGTTGATACCGAGCCCGAAGGTGCCGGCAAGCAGATAAGCCACCGGTATCCGTGCCAGATTAAGGGGAACGGTGATTACCATGGCAGGTACGGTGTTGCCTGCTCCAGAGAATGCGCCTTCAAGCACGATTTCGACTCCCATGAAAACCTGACTGAAAGCGAGGATCTCAAGATACCGAGCACTTGCCACAATCGCGTCCAGATCAGGCGAGAATATCGATCCAATCTGGCGAGAGAAGGTGAAGAATAACACGGAGAAAACGAACAGGATGACGACTACGATCCCTGTTGCAATCCCTGCCGCTCGCGCTGCCCTCGCCGGTTTGTTTGCCCCAAGGTTTTGCCCCAGGCAGGTTGCTGTAGCTATTGAGAAGCCCAAGGCCAGAAAAAAACTGATTCCCTCAACCGTGTGCCCGATACGCAGAGCAGCTATGTACTGTGGCCCATAGTCAGCCGGGAGCCTTGTGATAATCATGTACACGAAGGGGAACAGGACCTGGGAGATTGCATTGGGCAAGCCAATTCGTAAGGTCGAGACAAACAGACGCAAATCCATGCTCCAATTATGAGCGAAACGGAGTCGCAGGCGCCCTGTGGTGATCACCGGCAAAGAGTGGGGCACGTAACGCAATACCGGGTTAAGCAACCGCTTTGTGCCAAGGCGAAGTCTCCTGCGAAGAAGCCAGATTCCTGAAACAACCATGAACAGGCGGGCGATCACGGTTGCCAGCGCAGCGCCTGCTACACCCAGCTTCGGCAGACCAAACAACCCGAGCATGAGGACCGGATCGAGGAGAGTGTTGATAAGCAGGGTGAATAACATGAGCCACATGGGGGTAACCGTATCACCCTCTGCCTGAAAGATCCGTTGAATGGTGAATGAGAGAAAGATCAGCGGGCATCCAAGTAGAATAACTCGCAGGTATCTGGTGCCAAGCTCGGTAACCTCAGCATTTGTACCCATAAGATTAAAAAGCGCCGGTACCAGAAACCAGAGCGTCGCCCCGATGGCAATCGAAAGTGATAGCGCGTATTGAATGCCCTTTTCAGCCACGTATTCGGCCTCTGGCAGGTTGCCTTCCCCGATTCGCCGTGCCAGCATGGCTGATATCCCCACGGACACTAAACTCGTCAATCCGAAAATAGACCAGAGCACGAAGCCGCCGGTGGCGATACCGGCCAGGGCGAACTTACCAAGCAGTTGTCCAACCCAGATGGTATCGATGATGTTGTACGCTCCCTGAAGGTACATCATTACGACCACGGGCCAGGCCAATCTGAGAATGATCGGCAAGAGGGGGCGATCACCGGTAATCAGATCCTGGACTCCAGGTTCTCGCTCGGCAGCTGGGATAGTGGCATGGACCAAGGGCATTTCGGGTAACCTTCAATCAAAGGAGTGCAGTTTCAAGCGTGGAATTTGGAAACACGAGCACGCACTTCATGAGTATATTCTGCCTCACCTATGTTTCAAATGGGAAGAATAATCTGGCTTGGATACACAAAAACCCGATACCGGATGATAGGATTGTCATCTTCTTGCCATATACCCAGTTGGTAGTTCTGAAGGAAAGAGGTGGCAGGCGCCAAGGTGGACGATCGGAAGTGAGGATTGGGAGACGAGAGACGCAATCACCGTTCAGTTGAATGGTGCCCAGCAGCGGTCGATGCATAATTGTACTGAGCTACAGCACATACCCCGGCAGAGAGCGGAGCGTTTCGGATGCGTCGGTGATGATACTATCGATAATCTCTTTTACCTTTGGGAGGTCTTGGATACGACCTGAGACTTCGCCGCTCAAAATAAGGGAACCTTCTTCGTCGTTCTCGATGAGCTGGGAAAACCCTTCTCTTTCCATCTCGATTAATTGGGGATGCAGATCCACAGGTTGTCCTTTAAAGAAATCCGGGAACAGACGTGCCGTGTTCTCTACAAGCTTTATTGACGCAGCATTCGTAATGAATCGCATTGGTCCGAACATCCCCCGAGCAACCAGGGTATCCCGTTCCGAGCTTTTTAGGACAGCGCGCTTCCAGACATCCCAGAAGTCAGACTCCTGCGTGGCAATAAACCGAGTACCCATTTGCACGCCGACAGTACCCAGAGCCAGGGCTGCAGCCACGGTGCGGCCGTCGCAGATCCCACCTGCACCGATAACGGGAAGGGAGCTCGCTTCAACCACGGCAGGTATCAGGACCATGGAATGCACGGGTTGCCAGGGGATATGTGCCCCTGCTTCATGGCCGGAGGCTATCACCGCGTCCACCCCCGCTTTCTCCGTACGGCGCAAATGATACACAGAAGGAACAACGTGAAACCAGATCAAGTCAGTGTTGCGAATTGTGTCTTTCCACGGCAAGGGATCGCCTGCCGAGGTGATGATGACCTTGAGGCGTTTTTGCAGTTCAGGGTCGCCACTGCGGATCGCAATGGTTCCCAAGATGAGTTTTTTTGCCGCCTCGAGGAATTCAGCGGACAATGGGCAATTCACGCCGAATATGCCGCCGGTCTCCATGGTTTCTGCTTTAACGAACGCAAAGCTGCGTTCGAGGTATTCTTCGGTTGTCCCCTCGCCGAATACGAGTCTTGGGTCCACAGGTGTTGCCATACTATGCTGGACGCCCATGCCGATAAGGCTTATTATCCCTAATCCGCCGGCATTTGCCACTGCCGCAGCAAGCCTGTTGGTGCTGTAAGGGCCCATTCCGCCTTGTATGATCGGGTGCGCTATTCCGAGCTTTTCGTTTAACCATGTCTTGAGCATAAGGATGTGATCCTTTCTCCCCATTTAGATGAGGATTCTGTGAAACAAACGATCTGTCTTGTTATAGCCACAAAGCCTGCAGGTCAGGCTCAGGTGCCAGGATATCGTTGTTCATGAAGAATAGGGAGGCACCTTGTGTTGTGTCAGTCTCCTTTCAGGGCCTCTCTCAATGCTGCCCGTGCAAGCAAGCGGGTCGAGTCCAACGTTGGCAA
>CP070752.1:758727-770391 GCA_020348625.1 Deltaproteobacteria bacterium
GGGTTTGAACGTAATCGACTCCATCAATGTCACGCCAGGTGCCAAGGCCGATTACCGGCTTACCAATCTTGAGGGCAAGGCCGATCTCTGAAAGGGTCCCAAATCCACCTGCAATCGCTATAACCACGTCCGAGGCCCTCACCACTAGCACATTACGTGCCTCCCCCATCCCTGTCGGAATGGCAAGGGTAGTATAGGGATTCGCTGATTCCCTTTCGGTGCCGGGCAGCAGACCGACGGTAATACCACCTCTCTCAAGGCAACCCTTAGCAGCCCCTTCCATCACTCCACCCAAACCACCGCAGATAAGAACCCACCCCCTCTCGCCGATGATACGGCCCACATCGTAAGCGGTTTTGTAGATCTCCACAGGGCAGTCCCCTGCTCCGATGACGCCAATATGAGTTCTGTTGTTCATGGTTATCTCACCAAAAAACTGTTGACAAAAGTACCCGCATAACCAAAGATAAGTCGAAAAATTTGGAGGTGCCACGCGCTTGCGTGCGGGGCTCTGGGTAGAACAACAAAATACGGTTAAATGGAGGAAATGAAAAAGTCAAGCATTAAAAGCTTACGGTTCGTCATAGCCCTGTTGCCAGCAATTGTCATTGTGGTGATCTTGATATGGTTCCTCGCTTCTATCTTCGAAGGCGAAAAACCGAAGGCCGAGTTGTCGCCTCTGCCCGAGTATCTGAGCGGGAGCGTTGCTTTTGCCGTTACGGTTTCAGACACAAAGATGGGGCTCAGAGCGGCAAGGGTGAGCATAAAACAGGAAGGTCCTGCCAGTATCGTCCTTGAGAAAGCCTTTCCCTATAATGGGCTCTTGAACAAGAAGGGGATACATTCCTTTCAGGAGGAGTTCATGGTCGATCCATCAAAGCTGAACCTGGTGCAAGGGCAGGCCAGCCTCGTTGTGGAAGCTCATGATTTTTCAAAAAGAAGAGGGGGAGATGGCAATCTAGCGATCGTTGAGCACACGATGGTGGTGGACACGATGCCCCCCTCAGTAGCCCCCTTGACGACTAACCATAATGTTAATATCGGAGGCTCAGGCCTTATCATTTACAAGGTATCATCTGATGTCGTCGAAAGTGGTATTCTCGCAAATGATCTGCTCTTTCCTGGTATGCCATACATGAATGATCCGGGTGAAGGAATACATATTTGCTACTTCGCGCTCCCCTACTCCGCAAGTAGGGACACTCCGCTCCGTCTTTGGGCCAAAGACAGGGCCGATAATGAGACGAGAAAGCCCTTTTTTCACCACATACGGCAGAGCCGCTTTCGCAAGGATACCGTTAGGATTTCAGACCGACTCATGGAGGGCATGATCTCTTCTTTCCGGCCCGATATCTTCAAACCAGGATCCAGTACTGTTGAGAAGTACTTATTTCTTAACAAAGAGCTGAGAGAAGAGAACCACCACCTTCTCCAGGAACTCTGTCAATCTCCGACTGAGGAGAAGCTATGGGATGGGCCCTGGCTAAGAATGAAAAATTCTGCTACTATGGCAAATTTCGGCGACAAGAGGGCTTACTATTACAAGGGTAAACTGGTGGACGAAGCAGTTCACCTTGGGATAGACCTGGCTTCGTTGGCCAGATCACCTGTTGAAGCGAGCAATAATGGTAGAGTTGTGTTTGCTCAGGATCTTGGTATCTATGGTAAAACCGTTGTGATTGATCACGGTCAGGGGCTCTATACCATGTATGGTCACCTTAGCAGCATTGAGGTAACGGTTGACCAAACAGTGATGAAAGGGGAACCGATCGGAACCAGTGGTACTACAGGTCTGGCGACCGGCGATCACCTTCACTTCGGATTCTTGGTTCACGGCATCCCTGTGAACCCGATAGAATGGTGGGACGACCACTGGATAAGGGACAATGTGGAGAGAAAGCTTGCCACGCTTGCCCCATACAATGAAGGTAAAAAAGGCTCATAGGAGCAGTTCCCATACCCAAGAATTCCTTTGGCAAGAAGAACGATTCACGGCTCAGGGGCTGCCGGTGTCAGCACGGCCACTGTAAGATATGAGCTTCAGGTGACATCATCAAAAACTTCTGGATCCATATCCCAAAACCAGCCCTCTGCAAGACTGGAGGCATGCTTGAAGATCGACACCCGCTTAAAGGTCATCCATGTTAGTTGTTATTCAGGATACAGGGCGGATGAGCGGCCGGTCAATTTCAACCTTCGCGGAAGGAAGCTCGTGGTGGAGGAGATTATTGACCGGTGGTACGGGCCTCATAACAGCTTCTTCAAGGTTTTAGCAGACGACAAAAAGGTCTATCTGATCAAGTACGACCAGGATGACGATCTGTGGACTCTGGAAAAGATCATGGGCTTAAAGTCGGGGTGAATCCTTATAGTCCAATTCTTTTCTTTCTAGGAGAAAGATGCGATCCCTGATTCGAGCTGCCTCTTCAAAGTCCAACTTTTTGGCTGCACGGTCCATCTGTTTTCTAAGAGACTTTAGTTCCTTCAGCATCAGGTCAGGGGAAAGGTATTCCTCTTCTGCCTCTGACGCAGTGGATAGGTCTACGTAGTCTGCTTCATAGACCGAGTTCAAGATGTCTGAAATGTCTTTCTTTATTGACTCCGGCGTGATCCCGTGCAATTTGTTGAAGCTTTTCTGTAGATTCCGCCGTCTGTTTGTCTCTTGAATCGCTCTTGTCATTGAGGAGGTCATCTCATCGGCATAAAAAATGACCTGTCCGTCCACATTTCTGGCAGCGCGCCCGCAGGTCTGGATGAGAGACCTCTCAGATCGTAAGAAGCCCTCCTTATCCGCATCAAATATGGCTACGAGCGAAACCTCAGGAAGATCCAATCCTTCCCTTAAGAGGTTTACACCAATAAGCACATCAAAGACTCCGAGCCTTAGGTCTCTTATGATCTCGGTCCGTTCAATAGTGGTGATATCAGAATGGAGATATCTCACCTTGATACCTAATTCCGCATAGTACTCGGTAAGATCTTCAGCCATCGCCTTGGTGAGAGTAGTAACCAGGATGCGTTGACCTCTTTTGATTACTTCTCTCATAGCGCTCAGAAGGTTGTCTACCTGGTTGGTTGCCGGTTTGACCAAGATCTTCGGGTCAATGAGGCCCGTGGGTCTGATGATCTGTTCCACTACATGTGTTGCCTTTTCCAGTTCATAGGGGCCTGGGGTCGCAGAGACATAGATCCTCTGGTTGACTCGGGACTCGAATTCCTCGAATTTCAAAGGTCTATTGTCGAGCGCGGAAGGAAGACGAAAGCCGAATTCCACGAGTGTTTCCTTTCTGGACCTATCGCCCCGATACATCCCTGCAAGTTGAGGAACTGTGATGTGGCTTTCATCCAAAATGATGAGGGAGTTATCCGGGAAATAGTCAAGAAGCGTTGGGGGAGGCTCGCCGGTTCGCCTTCCCGTTTGATGTCTGGAGTAGTTCTCAATTCCGTGGCAATAACCCATTTCTTCAATCATTTCCAAATCATAGAGTGTTCTCTCTTCTATCCTCTGTGCTTCAATCCATTTCTGTTGTTCCTTGAAAAACTCAATCCTCTCCTCCAGCTCTTCTCTGATATGCTGAATTGCCTCTTGTCGCCGTGGTACCGTTGTCACATAGTGGCTGGCAGGGTATATGGCAGCCCGATTGAGTTCCCCCATGACCTTACCGGTGAGCGGATCGATCTCTTGTATAGATTCGACTGCGTCTCCAAAGAATGTTAATCGAACAGACGAGTAATCTTCGTATGCCGGATAGATATCGACTACATCACCCCTGACCCTAAAAGATGAGCGATGGAAATCATAATCACTCCTTTCGTAGTGTATCTCAACGAGCTTTTTGAGCACTTCCTCGCGGTTAATAGAACCACCCTTTTCCACGTAGAGGAGCATACCATGATAGGCCTCGGGAGAACCAAGTCCGTAAATACAAGATACGCTTGCTACGATGATAACATCGTCCCTGTCGAAGAGTGACCTTGTGGCTGAGTGCCGCATCTTGTCAATATGTTCGTTTATGGAGGCATCCTTCTGTATATAGGTATCGGTTTGAGGTACATAAGCTTCAGGTTGATAGTAATCGTAATAGCTGACGAAATACTCAACCGCGGTATGGGGAAAAAGGTTCTTGAACTCGCCGTAAAGTTGGGCAGCGAGGGTTTTGTTGGGAGCGATAACAAGGGTTGGTTTTTGGACTCTCGCTACCACATTAGCAATAGTAAAGGTCTTTCCTGACCCCGTCACGCCAATCAAAACCTGGTGCTCGAGCCCCTCTTGCAGCCCCTGGGAAAGGGCATCGATTGCGTGGTGTTGATCACCTTCTGGTTCAAACGAAGAAACTAGTTCAAAAGTCCTGTTTCTGGCCAATTTGACTCTTACCTCACCTCCCCTTTTCAACGTTTATGGCGAAATCGTCATTAATTTCTGATGTTATAGTTAGGCTTCTTGCGAAGTACCTCGTCTGCTTAAGGGGTAATTCCTTCTTAATGCAGAGAAAATAGAGGAAAGCGGAAGACTAGAGGAGCTCATTCACGCCTTTCAATCCTTGGTCGCCATGTTGTCCCTTTAGAACCATCCTCAAGAACAATGCCTCTTTGTTGTAATTCCTCTCTAATCCTGTCTGCCTTAACCCAATCCTTGTTCTTGCGCGCCTCGTTTCTCTCGTCTATCATGCTCTCAATCTCCGGAGCACTTATTTCAGAAGTGGGCCCGGCTATTTCGCTGAAGAACGTATCCACAGGTAACTCAAAAAGACCCATGATCTTGCCGCAATCAAGGATATCGCTTCTGTCCCTGAGCAGCTGAGGCCTCATGTCGTCTATTAAGGATGAAGAATCGATCAACCTATTTATCTCCCTCACTTTATCGAAAACGAGCCCTAGTGCTCCTGCGGTATTGAGGTCATCATCCATTATTTCGATAAACCGAGCTTTGAAGTCACTCTTTTCGTCGTTAGCGAGAAGCGGGCGGGTTGTCTCTTCTATCGGAAGTTCCCGATGGCCAAGCATTTCATCCAGGCGTTGCAGTGTCCTGTAGATCCTGACAAGCCCAGATTTGGCCTCAAAGATGCCAGCCCGAGAGAAATCCAGCGGACTCCGGTAATGTTTTGAGAGCAGGAAAAGCCTTAGCTCCTGTGGGTGATATGCTCTCAGGGCATCCCTTATCGTGATGAAGTTGCCCAGGGATTTAGACATTTTTTCCGATTCGACAGTTAAGAAGCCATTGTGTACCCAATAGTTGGCGAAGTTGGAGCCGTTGGCTGCCATTGCCTGGGCCCTTTCGTTTTCATGGTGCGGGAATATCAGGTCTCTGCCCCCACCATGTATGTCGAAATTGGCGCCCAGGTATTTAGAGCTCATAACTGAGCATTCCATATGCCACCCCGGTCTCCCCTCACCCCACGGGCTCTTCCACTTGGGCTCACCTGGCTTTGCGCTTTTCCAGAGGATAAAATCCAATGGATTCCTTTTCTTTTCATCCACGGCGATCCGAGCACCCGCGATCATATCCTCGAGGTTCCGGCCCGAGAGTTGGCCATACTGGTCAAAGGTATCAACGGAGAAGTAGACATCACCATCCACGACGTAGGCATGGCCTTTGCCCACCAGTCGGCTCACCATATCTATCATATCATCAATATGTTCGGTGGCCCTTGGCTCAATATCCGCATCGAGCACACCTAAAGCGCTCATGTCTTCGTAAAAGGCATGTATGTATTTCTCGGCCAGGCTTGCTGTGTCCTCGCCAGTCTGCCTTGCACGTTCAATGATTTTGTCATCCACGTCGGTGAAATTGCGCACATAGGTGACGGAATATCCCCTACCTCTCACGTATCTGACCAAGACATCGAATACAATTGCCGAGCGAGCGTGACCGATATGACACAGGTCATACACGGTAACGCCACAAACATATATCCCAACCTGTCCCTCTCGTATGGGGCGAAAGACTTCCTTTTTTCGGGTTGCGGAGTTATATAACCTAAAAGACATTAGGCCGTTCCTTCAGAAGCTTTCGTGCTCAGCCCACGTTCAGGTTTTCGTCATTTTCCTAAGAGGCTCACTACTGCGCAAGCAGCAATTCCCTCTTCTCGTCCACAGAATCCCAGTCCTTCGGTAGTAGTGGCCTTAACATTGACGGCACAGGGCTCGTCAAGGACGTTTTTTATCGTCTCTTCCATAGCCCCCAGATAAGCAGCTAGCTTTGGTTTTTGCGCAATAATACTGGCATCGAGGTTGTTAAGACTGAACCCCTCTTCATGGGCAAGACTCACAACCTCTCTGAAAAGCATAATGCTGTCTGCGCCCCTGTATGCGGGGTCAGAGTCGGGAAAATGTTGACCAATATCACCTTTTCCAAGGGCGCCAAGAATGGCATCAATGATTGCATGTATGAGCACATCTGCATCTGAATAGCCGAGAAGACCCTTATCATATGGAATAGGTACTCCCCCCAGAATGAGATCCCTTCCCTCAACAAGCCGATGCACGTCGTAGCCGATACCAACCCTAAACACCTCTTGAGCCATTGCCATCCTTTCTGAATAACCTAGGTCCTTTCTTTTTCCAATGCTTCAATGACGGCTGCCGCAAGTAAGGGAAACATAATCTCATTGTGCCCGATAAGCGAAATTCCTTGGCCTCCCTCTGAGGTAGGCCTCTCAACCACATTGGTGGCAGGCCGATAGTGTTTTATGAAATCCATATCGACTGTTGTGAAATTCTTTACTTGAATTCCCATATTTCTGACCAAGGTCAGCGCCTTCAAGAACACTTCCGGCAGAATTACGGCAGAGCCCAGGTTGATGTATACGCCGCCCTCAAGGCGCGAAACCAAGGCTGAGAAGATCCGAAAATCACGGTGAGAGGTCTCTCCTATCGCTGCTCCATCTACCTCTGGGTGAATGTGAATAATGTCAGTTCCGATGGCCACGTGAACGGTAATGGGTATGTTCAGCCTCACTGCTCCAGCCACAACACTGTACTGGGTAAAAGGAAGAGATGCCTCGAGGATATGCTTACCCACCGAATAGCCCAATCCGTATCCCTCCTTAGCCCCTCTTTTGATTGCATTATTGAGGAACTCGCCGGTTTCACGGGCCATTCCGAATTGCCCTTCGGGAAGCCCGGAGGCAACATCTTCCGATGTAGCCCCGATCATGGCAATCTCCACATCATGAATGATACCAGCACCGTTCATTGCAATGCCAGTCAGAATTTCTCGTTCCATCAAATCGAGGATTATGGGGCTTAATCCGATCTTAATGGTGTGAGCGCCCATAGCAAGGATGACGGTCTTATGTTCCTTTGCAGCTTTTGTCACCCTATCCACCAATGCCCTTAACTCCCTTACTGCCAAAATGCCGGGCAGTTTTTCAAACCAAACCCTCAGGTTGCCGCCTTCTGTCCAGGGTGCCCCAAAGTCCTTTATCGAAACCTTATTTGTTCTTTTTTTCAGCGGATAGGTCTTCACATCCTTCAACGATAGTGGTTTTACTAAAGCCATCGTCCTATTTGCCTCGCTCACCTGATATATTGTAAGGTCACAGCGGTTGAAGTTTGTCCTTAGATACCTTTTCCCTGGAAAAGCATGTGTTCTACAAGCTCGCAGATGATATGTCCTGCCAGGATATGCGCTTCTTGAATCCGAGGAGTCTGATTGCTCTCAACAACCAGGGCAAGGTCCACCAACGAAAGCATTTCTCCACCGCCTGCACCCATTAAACCAATGGTGTAAATCCCTCTATCTTTTGCTGTATTCAGAGCGCGGAGAATATTTCTCGACTTTCCGCTTGTAGATATGGCGAGCAGAACATCTTCCTCACCTCCAAGTGCTTCAATCTGTCTAGAGAAAACATCATCAAAGCTGTTATCATTGGCAATGCTTGTGATTATGGATGTATCGGTGGTAAGTGCAAGAGCCGGCAATGGAGAGCGTTCAATCTGAAACCTGTTGACGAATTCGGCTGCAATATGCTGAGCATCCGCTGCGCTCCCCCCGTTTCCACATAGCATGAGCTTTCTGGAATTCCTAAACGCATTGGAAACGACCTCGGCACAGCGTATTAGATTTGTCGAATTCTGTGTGACGAACTCTTCTACCGTCCTCTGGTTTTTTTTCAGGGCCCTTGCAATAATGTCTTGCATTTTTCTATCCCGCAGCTGTTCAGTGACTCGATTTCAAGCACCCGCCTAACGTTATAATCTCAAGCGAAATTTGTCAATGTTGGATTCAGCTCGATCCAGTCTGGCTCTACATGCCTAAATATGAAATGCGATATAACTAGAAATCGATTGGAATATCTTTAACATCGGATTAATATTTAGATATTTATCAAAACAGCTTCTCAGTATAGTTAAAAGTCCAAATATTATTCTCGCCATTTCTCCTATTTTATATTGAAATTAGCATTTCATTTTGGTAAAAGACGTGCTAAATTTAGATGGTATCAATTTATTGGCCTGTTGGAGTCTTTCCGATACACAAAGCACCTTTCGTAACCAAGGGAATCACCTTTCTTCTTAAGTGAGCTTGCACTGACTATTGCAGAGGTAAGAGAGAAATCGCGATTAAGGGGCATCATGCCGTTCGAAAACCTATAAATAAGGGGGTTTGAGTTATGACAAAGGCAGATATAATTGCAGGGATTGCCAAAGAAACGGGATTAACAAAGGCCGATTCAGAACGAGCTCTTAACGCTTTTCTCACACTTGCAAAACGAGCAATCTCCAATGAAGGGAGATTCCCCCTCGCTGGTTTTGGAACCTTTGTGGTGGTAAATAGAAAAGCGCGGGCTGGAAGAAATCCACAAACCGGCCAACCGATTCAGATCAAGGCCAGTAAGGCGGTCAGGTTTCGTCCTGGTAAGGCATTGGCCCAAGACATCAAGTAGTCCGTCAGTGCGTTTAGACGAGTGGTTGTAATCCTTCGGTTGACGTCTTCTGTATTGCTTTGGCCACTGTATCTAACTCCTGATCCCCGATTGTTCGGATGTCAAGTAGGACGTGGTTTTTCTCTAAGCGTGCGATAATGGGGGGATCGCAGGAGCGCAAGATATCCACAATGCGTGAAGCCGAAAGTCGATTAGGAGATAGGCACAGCAACCTGCTTTTTATGCTCTCCAAGGGCAAGGCACCGCCGCCAACCTGTGAAAAGCCATCGGTCAGGCTAGCTGAAAAGTTAGTCTGATCTATCTTTCCGATCAAATTGAGCAGTTTCTGTGCTTTTTTGCAAACACTCCGATACGAGCGAGAGATCATGTCCAACGTGGGTATCAGCCGGGTCGCGCCCTCCTCATCTCTGTACAACAGAAGGGTCTCTTGGAGTGCGATCAGGGTCAGTTTGTCTATTCTAAGTGCCCTTGTAAGCTGATTGGCCTTTAGTGCCGAAATAATGTCCTTTTTCCCCAGGATTATCCCACACTGCGGTCCACCCAGCATCTTATCGCCGCTAAAGGTTACTATATCCACCCCTTTTTGTATGGAATCCTGAACCGTTGGTTCTTGTTTTAATCCGTAGCGGGAAAGATCGATCAAGCAGCCACTACCAAGGTCCTCCATCACAGGGATACCGTGTTTTCTTCCAAGATCAACCAGCTCCTCTAGGCCCACTTCCTGGGTAAATCCTACGATTTCGAAATTGCTCCTGTGTACTTTGAGAAGAAGAGCGGTATCGGGGACAATGGCCGCCTCATAATCTCGCACAGTTGTTTTATTGGTGCTTCCCACCTCAAACATTTTTGCCCCGCTCTTCTTCATAACTTCAGGCATCCGAAAGGAACCCCCGATCTCAACCAATTGGCTTCTGGAGATAACTACCTCCTTTCCTTTTGCCAGAGTGTCCAAGGCAAGGAGGACAGCAGCGGCATTATTATTTACAACAAGAGCGCTTTCCGCCCCGGTGAGCTCCTTGAGGATGTCCTCCACATGAATGTAACGACTACCCCTTTTGCCGGCATTGAGATCGTATTCTAGATTGGTATAAGAGCCTGCGAGAATAGCCAATTTAGCTATGACCTCTTTTGCAAGCAGCGAGCGCCCCAGATTGGTATGCACAATGATCCCAGTGGCGTTGATGACCTGTCTTAGGCTCGGTTGCACCAATCTCGTTACCCTGCTTGTAACCTGCGGGATGACCGCATTCAAACCTATGTCTGGCATTTCGCCATGAGCCCCACTTTTCTGAATTCTCTCCCGTAACTCGCCCACCACCTCACGAATCGCTCGCACGATCAAAGTGCGGGGCACGGTGGCCATCAAGCCTTTCACCTCTGACACCTCCAGTAGTTGATCAACTGATGGTATGTGTCTGAGGATCAGGTGCTTATTATCTTTTGCGGGCATAACCTATCTTGAGTCTCCCATGCAATATGGAGTTGCCAACAGAATAGGAGTATGGTAACAATACCACCTAACGGTGAGTGTAGCTCAGCTGGCAGAGCACTGGGTTGTGGCCTCAGTGGTCGTGGGTTCAAGTCCCATCACTCACCCCATAAAGCAGTAATGAAATGAGGGTGTTATGCACCCTCTTTTCTTATCTGAGGCACAGTTCTGGCTCTTTACTTCGTTTCTTATTACTAAACCGCGCAGTGCCTGGTCAAGCCTAAACCGCCGCTATTAGCGCTTTTGCTGCTGTATCGATATACCCACCAAGCAAACGCATACACTATTACTCCCGAGCGGATTGGTTGTCGCTAATCTATGCGCACTGAGTATTGAGGTAAGGGGGGCTCACAAGGAGAATGAAGAACCCCGTGTTTTCGCAAGACGTATATAGGCTCTTCTCATTCTTCTTTGCTCTTTCTGACGATAGTTCTTTCTTTTTCAGGGATGGGAGGCGGAACTGGCTCGCCGGAAATCTCCTTCACCGCACCAAATCGTGGGGGGCAGGCCTCAAAACAGGTTCCGCATTTTATGCATTTATCTTGGTCGATCACATGGATCTGATTCTTATCGCCCACGATCGCCTCTACAGGGCATCTCCTAAGGCAAATCCCGCAGGCCTGGCACTTCTCAGGATCGATATAGTACGACGGTACTTCGCGAAATAACTTTTCTATCTCTTCCCTAGTAAAGAATCCGTCATATTCTTCTTCGTTCTCAAGACGTGAGCTCAGCTTCTCCCTCTTAGCTATCTTAATATAGGGAACGAGCTTTGTAACTTCTTCAAGTTTGAGCTTTAATTCATCTTTGTCTATTTCTTCCTCTTTGCCAAGCGGTCCTAGCTTTTTCACCATCTTGCCAAAATCATTCATAACTTCGGTAAAAAGGATTCCTTCACCGGAGGACATAAATTCGATCCTTAGCCTTTCCGGGTTCAGCCCTATGTGTTCCATTATTCTTCTACATAGAAGCACCATGTTTAGTGCACGGTAATTTCCATGAGTAATATAGTTACATTCATTAAGACGGCAACCGCCAATAAACACCCCATCCATTCCGTTTGAGAAGGCTCTGAGTACGAATTCCAGGTCTACTCTGCCGGAACACATGACGCGAATAAGTCTAATTTCAGTTGTATATTGCAGTCTGGAAACTCCAGACATGTCAGCCGCGCCGTATGCTCACCAATGGAATACAAAACCTATGATTCTTGGTCTTAATTTAAGTCCTGTACCCTTGCGTTCTCACCTAGTTCATTCGTAGACTTGTCTGCAATTACGACACTTA
>CP070752.1:770491-774535 GCA_020348625.1 Deltaproteobacteria bacterium
ATCCTTATCACCAAGCAATCTATCGAGGTCGGCTTTAACCCGAAGCTCCTTTACTGTACTATTGGCATCGCTTTCTCCCCCTATAGAGAGATCTTTGGTGCCGACATGGTAGAGGGTGTGACGGGCCTTCATCAAGACCTGCACGGTATAGAATATGCAGGCGGTGTGGTGCCCGCACTGGCCGGAGGTGGGGTCGAGGTGCTCCGATACAAGAGCTTCCCACTCGGCGCCAAGGACCTGTCACCATTGCTAAAAGATATGAAAGCGGCCAATCCAGATGCAGCGTTTTTCTTCTGCTATCCTCCTGAAAGCATCCTTATCACCAAGCAAGCTATCGAGGTCGGCTTTAACCCCAAGCTCTTTTATTGTACTATTGGCATAGCTTTCTCCCCCTATAGAGAGATCTTTGGTGCTAATACGGTAGAGGGTGTTATGGGCGCCGGTGCCTGGAACCCAAAGGTTCCTTATCCCGGCGCCAAGGAGTTCTGGGACAGGATGACCGCGTTTTCAGGTCCTGGAGGCACTGACTGGTATGGGAATTCCTTTTGTTACTCAACCGTTCAGATCATGGAGCAGGCGATAGAGAAAGCTGGAACCCTGGACAGGAAAAAGATAAGGGATGTCATCGCGAGCAGTACATTCCCAACAGTTATTGGCCCGGTGAGATTTGAGAACCAGTTCAATGTACAATCACCCGGAGAGGTCGGCCAGTGGCAGAAGGGGGAGTTCGAAGTCGTTGCAGCTAAGGAAAAACGTACTGCAGAACCTATCTATCCTAAGCCTGCGTGGCCCAAGAAGTAGCATTCCTGGCAGGATGGCGCTTCAATGAAGCTCCCTGCAGTAAACTGCAGGGTCAAGCGGAATTGCGCCGAAGCCAATTCGCCTTCGCTCCATGATTTACGCGGCGGCCGCGTTGCCATCCCTGTCGAGCAGTAGCCTTTGGCGGAGGCTGATAATCCCTGCAACCCTGATTTGTCGGGATCTACGCTGCCCTTCGACAAGCTGCGGGGTATTCTGGCGAAGGCGAATGAAGGATTCCTCCCGGAAGGGTGTTTGACCGTTCCTCCGAGCAGGCTGTCTGGAAAGACCTAGCTACGAGGGAGATAAACACGGGCGAAATGTGTCTATCCGGGCAGCCTGCCAGGTCTCTGTTGCTGAAGTGAGAGAGGCATCATTGTGTTTGTAACTTTCCTGGATGTAGTCATCGGCGGTTTAATCATGGGGGGTATCTACGCCCTCATCGCCGTGGGACTCAGCCTTCAGTACGGGGTTGGGAGAGTGCTGAACGTCTCTCATGGTGAGTTTATTATGCTCGGGGCCTTTGCCACCTGGACGCTGTACACCGTCTTTGGAATTAGCCCCTTGATCTCTCTGGTCATTTGCGGTCCTGTCCTGTTTGTTATAGGCTTCATGATCCACCGTACCCTCTTTCAATACCTGAGAGGCGCATCAGAATCAGTAGGCGCCTTTGCCGATAGTTCCCTCCTGGCCTCATTCGGTCTCCTCTTTATCATTCAGAACCTGGCCTTATTAATATGGAAGGCCGACATAAGGGGCTACTCCTATTTAGAATCCTCGGTGAGTATCTTTGGAGCCAGGTTTGCGGCAAATCGTCTAGCCGCCCTCTTGTTTGCCGTTGTGATAAGCCTGGCCTTTTATTCATTTCTCACACGCACACGCCTGGGAAAAGCGATCAGGGCAGCTGCTGAAGACCCCGCGACCGCCCAGTCGATGGGCGTAAACATTCATCGGGTTTTAGCAATATGTTTCGGCCTTGGTGCGTTGATGGCCGCTTTTGCCGGTGTATTGATCAGCATGATGTATGAGATGCAGCCAAACATGGGCCTCGAGTATACCATCATTGCCATCATCGTGGTTGTACTTGGTGGACTGGGGAGTATTACAGGGAGCTTGATTGGGGGCTTCATACTGGGCCTTATCGGCAGTATTGTGACCCATTTTGACGCAGGTTTATCTCTGATTGCCTACTATGTGATCTTCATACTCCTGCTGCTGATAAGGCCAACGGGAATCTTCGGGAAATAGAGAAATGGACAGTAGGGGAGCTATCTCTAAAAGGCCGTTTACTCTTGGGTTACTTTTTCTAGGCCTGATCCTATTGGCCACGATACCGCTCTATGTCCCACCTTATCCTGTCATATCGCTGACCAGCATCATTATGTATACAATCATCACTGTAAGCTGGGCCATCTTCTCAGGCCCTACCCGTTACATCTCGCTAGCGTCGGCCGCCTTCTTCGGGGTTGGCGTATATGTCTCGGCAATGCTGGGGGAAGCACTTCCACTCCCTGTTTTTATCGCCTGTGGTGGTCTATTCAGTTTCATACTTGCCCTCTTCATTGGCCTTCTCACTCTCAGGCTGAGAGGCATGTATTTCATCATATTCACTTTCGGGGTGAGCGAACTCATTAGACATTTTCTGCTCTGGTGGGAGACTAACTTTACGGGCACGGTTGGCAGGTGGGTTGTCGCAGCGGACCACACAACTGTTTATTACGGCATGGTCGTCATTTTCGTGGTGCTACTGCTTACCGCCTATCTTATCAGACGGTCTAAATTCGGGTTAGCCTTGCGGGGTATCGGGGAATATGAGGAGGCCGCAGCTCACATAGGTATTAACGTAACTGTTTCAAAGACTATCACCTTTGCCATCAGCGCCTTCTTTATGGGAGCCGCCGGGGCAATCATGGCAACACGATGGACATATATTGACCCATCTATTGCCTTTAATCCCCTCTTCTCTTTTATGCCCGTATTGATGGCCATTTTTGGCGGTGTCGGTCAACTCTACGGCCCTATTTTAGGCGCCGCCCTTTTTGCCTACCTGGAAGAAATATTGATAACCAAGTTCCCTTACTACTACATGCTCCTTTTCGGCACTATACTCATAGTTGTCATATTATTCCTACCCAGTGGACTGGTGGGATTGATAGAGAAATGGCGAAGGCGAGGTTCGGGGGGGTAATATGCGAATACTTGAAGGAGAAAAAGTCACAAAATACTTTGGAGGGCTGACGGCTGTACATAGCGTGGACTTCACTATAGATCAAGGCGAGATTGTCGGGCTCATCGGTCCAAATGGGGCCGGTAAAACGACCCTTTTCAATCTAATATCCGGTGCCCTCCCAACGACGATCGGGGAAATAAGATATAAGGATAGAAAGATCACCTCCTTAAAGCCAAATCAGATTTGTAAGCGAGGAATAGCGAGAACCTTTCAATTAGTTAAGCTTTTTGGGAATATGACCGTTCTTGAGAATGTACTATTGGGATCCTTATTCGGAACGTCAAGAGATATCGATGAATCGGATGCCAAGCAGGAGTCCTTGGAGTTATTGGAGTTTGTGGGGTTGTCAGCGGCAAGAGCTACTCCTGCCAAAGACTTAACCCTGGCTAACCAGAAGCGACTTGAAGTAGCAAGAGGATTAGCGACCAACCCAGAACTGTTTTTGCTTGATGAGATGATGGCGGGACTAAACCCATCTGAAGTAGCCCAGGCTATGGAGTTGGTAACAAGGATTCGGGATAAAGGGATTACCATTTTCATGATCGAGCATGTCATGAAGGCGATTATGAACGTATGTGACCGGATCATGGTGCTGGATCACGGCGTGAAGATTGCAGAAGGAACGCCGGATGAGATTACCACCAACAAGAAAGTTGTTGAGGTATACTTAGGAGAGTAGGTTCGTGCTGGAAGTGAACAACATAGACACCTTTTATGGCAAGACTCAGGCCATATGGGGCGTCTCTCTAAGATTGGATGAGAAGGAAATAGTCGCTCTGGTTGGTGCAAACGCAGCTGGTAAGACTACCCTGCTTAATACGATATCCGGTTTTCTGCGTCCAGCTTCGGGTAGTGTGAAGTTTCTTGGTAGGAGGATAGACGGATTAACACCTCACTCCATTGTGGAACGAGGCATTTCCCAAGTACTCGAGGGCGGAAGACCTTTTGCTGAAATGACAGTTCTTGAAAACTTGGAGATGGGTGCATATCCTTACCAAACATGGAAAGTAAGGGAA
>CP070752.1:774635-782385 GCA_020348625.1 Deltaproteobacteria bacterium
CCGTACTTCAACATGTTCAGGGCCTCTCTGTGGCTTTCACCTAAGTAGAGGAACCGCGACGACGGGGTTAGGTTAAAGGGTTTTTCTTTCAAGTTATAGAATGCGGTATACATTACGGGTGACACCCTAAAATGAGCTCAGAATCAAGAGGCGTTGGCCCAGGCGGAGTATATCCCTGCCTCGGCAAAAGGAACCAGGGCAGTAGATCAAAAACCCACAAGGTGAGAGCCCATTCACCTACAGAACTCCTCGCTAACGGTATGACGGATGATAGCTACATTGTTATAATTGTATATCTTTCAAGGGAGCATATCCACCACCAATTGATCGATCGCAAAGGTCTTCGTGCGGGAAATGGGTTTATAGAATGGATGCTATTAGCACACTTTGATGATCCAAATCAATTGGCTATCTGTGCCCTTCATCCGAGAAATGAAGCTTTCTGCTATGAGCTTATTACGGGAGAATTTGCACCTCAGCTTGCGCATGCTAATGCAAATCGAAACCCTTCCAAGCTCAATACAGCACAGACTACGTCCTCAATTGTTGTTCTGGCATGCCATTTGCGATGCCCCACAGCTCGCTGCGGGCGCTTCATTTTCATTTGTTATAAAGATTAATTCATAATAACCCAAATCAGATGTAACGAATGCCCCATTACCGGCCCCTTTTCTCTCTCTTTGCTTAAATGAATCAGGGATCTTCAATGAGCATGTCGCGTCTAACCTCTCCGGGATCGCCTGCTCCGATCAGACTCATGATACGTTTCATTTCTACTGTGATTTCACTGATGAGATTGTAAACACCTTCCCGGCCTTCGGCGGCGAGGGCGTAAAGGATAGGACGACCCAGGCCGACCAGTGAAGCTCCAAATGCCAGTCCCTTGAGGACATCGCTGCCACGCCGGAAACCTCCGTCGACAATCAGAAGGGCCTTACCTCCGACAGCTGCAACAATTTCGTCCATTACCTGGAGGGCGTGGGGTAAATAGTCTAGGGTGTGGGCGCCGTGGTTGGAGATAACCATGCCGTCGGCACCTGCCTCAACACATTTTTCTGCATCCCTGCGACTCAAAATCCCTTTGCAGATCAACGGACAAGAAACCTTCTTACGGATGTCTCTGAGTTCTTGCAGTGAAAGCGGTGCACAGTCAGAGACATTCTGCTTGTCGTGGATCTTGGTTCCTTGTCAGGCGTCCGTCTCGATCCCCACCCAGGTAACACCGGCTTTTTGTATCCCTTCCAAATCCCGGAACAGCTTGTCTCGATCCTTGAAAGGCTTAGCATTAGCTGCTATTGGAACACCGGTTGCCACCAGTTCTTTTAAATGCTTTGGGATAGGCGTGCCTGTCCACATAAGGCTGCCGGCATCTTTAAGGGCTTGGGCAACATCGATCAGGCCGTTATCCGTTATCGCCGGAATGGGCATGGTCATGGCCGACATAATCACCGGCGTTTTCAATGCAACATCGAGGATTCGGCAGTTGGTTTTGGGCTCAACGCCGTCGATGTACTGAGGCTGAAATGTATACCGATCAAGGATGCGCCGGTCATGCTCGAGAATAAATCCGGTTTCAACAGCATCCAGCGCCCATCCGAACTCCTTCTCCTCAAGAATCTTTTTACCTTTCTGATAGATCTCAGCAAGCCCCATAAGAAGCATCTCCTTGCATTAAAATGTAATCGCCGCCGCCCTCTAGTTTACCATATTTTTACTTTAAATCTTGACGATCTACAACAATATCAGATCCAAAGCAGGAAACAGGTGCCAACCAGATATATTGAGAATACGTCATGAATTTCGGACTTGTCAAAACCTTTGATCTGTTGCCACGAGCCCATCATATCAACACCCGTCCTTATTGATCATGCTCACTTGTAAAGCCCTCCGCGTCCTTAGAGTACTCCTCGAAGGATTAGTCCAAGACTTTCTCAAATAGCCATTCCCTGCCCAGCTAGAAGCCAGTATCATACCCACAATCGCTTATCTCGCATACCTTCAGGGGGTTCTATTTTGGTTGCTTTCTGAGCCTAGAATTAAGTATTGTACCCATCATTCTGTAAACCATCCGGTAACCCCTAGCAGAACTCCTGCCTAGGACTGGCGCACAATTTAGGGCGCAATGCAGGCTCCACTATGGTTGCTTTGTCCTGGTTGGGAATGAACAAGAAGGATAACAAGAGAGGATACAAAGTGAAGCGCCTGTTAGTTTTTGTTTGTGTAGGCAATCGTAATCGGAGCCCTTTTGCTGAGTTTTTCTTTTCAAAGTTGATCAGTGAAAGGAATAAGGAACTCGCCCCTAAGATAAGGCTATCGTCATATGGGTTTATTCCACAAAAGATGGAGGAAAAGATAGCGGCATTGCACGTTGGTTTTCCGGATCCTTTTTTTGGGAGACCTTTAGCACTATCCACCCGGACAGTTTTGCTAAAGGAAGGTATTGCTGTGCCCGAGCGATGGAGGACGAAACCCCTGACTCCAGAGGTCGTAAAAGAAGTTGATATGATCATCACGATGCATCCCGAGCAGAAAACGGACCTTATCGATCTCTATCCAGAGGCAGCCTCAAAGATATTCACTATAAGAGAAATATCGCAGTGGGACGGGAACCTGAGTTGGGATGAAGATTCAAGATATAAAAGGATTCCCAGCCACATTGATTTCTGGGATTATGTTGAGGAGAACATAGATTATGTTTCGATTATATTGTCTGAAATGAAAAAGATGTTAATCATGGCATATCCCCATATCATGGATAAACTCGGGCTTAATCATGCTGAGGGAAGTCATGAACAAATGAGCAACCTCCCCAAAACCTTATGAAGTAGTGTTTGTATTGCAACTAAGAGGAATGCTCGATGGGTGGACAGGGTCCTTGGAAATCGCTTTGTTTCTCCAAATTTGTTAAAGATATAATCCTCAACAGGACGGAACGTGAGAATCCCTGGCCCAGACCGATCCCCCTCACGATATACCCGGAAACCAATTTTGCAGTTAGGGACAGCCTGCATCCCTATAGTAAGAGTCCGTCGCACCAGGGCGGGCTGAGTGCTCTAAGGAGAAACCTAGGGGACCCCTTTGGATTTGATGGCAAACATGGCCTGTGCTACCTTCCCTATTGCCCCAGGGTACATCCTTTCCAGGCTTTTTTTGGTCTCCTCGATCAACCGAAGGAAGGCCCGTGAAGGAGGCGCAAGTTCTATATCTCTAAGGAAAACAATATCCGTCTGGAGAAAAATCGGGCCCTCCTTGATTTTCAAGACCTGTAAAAGCCCCATCTTGACTTCACGTTCCACCTCGGCTTTGTAGAGAAAAGATATCCCCTCCCCCTGCATGATATACTCTTTGATAAACTCCACGCTTCCTGCTTCTACGAGTACCGATGGATTGACACCGTGAGAGCGAAGCAAGGAAAGCATGGCATATCTGGCCCCTGAACCCTGCTCTTGTAGGATAATCGGTTCGTCATAAAGGTCATGGAGTGATATTTCTTTTTTATTGGCAAACCTGTGGCCGGGCGGAGTAACCAGCCAGAATTCGGGTTTTATATATGGTACGAACTTCAACTTTTTATCGTAGGGAAGCCTGCCGATGAGGCCGAGATCGTATTTGAACGACAGTACACCTTCAGCTATCTCCTGTGAATTTCCTTCCTTTAGAAGGACTTTCACCTTGGGAAATAGCTCCTGAAATCGAGAGATTAGATCGGGCATGAAGTATTTTGCAAAACTATGAGTGGTCCCCAATCTGAGAGATCCCTGGGCCAAATCCCCATAACTCTTCAAGGCATATTCCATCTCCTCCACGATTTCAAATATCTTTTCCGCATATCCGAACAGGACGCCTCCAGCTTCGGTGAGATGGAAATCCTTCCCGCATTTTTGGATGAGTTTCAAGCCAAGGTTGTGTTCCATGGATTTTATCTGCATTGTGATAGCAGGTTGGGTCACGCAGAGTGTCTCTGCGGCCCTGGTTAAGTTCTTTTCCCTTGCTGCAAGGAAGAAGGCCCTTAGTTGATTGAGATTGGTTTGCATGTGGGATAGCCCATAAGAAAATCTTATGGGAGTATATATATAATTGTTTTGACAAGTCAACAAAAATGGTGGAAAGTCATAATGGCCCAAAAGATCTCATTAATCTGACAATGAGGAAGATATGGATGAGCGAGATGGCATCATCGGTATCGAGGTTTACTTTAAACATCAGCGCTAATTGAAACTGTATTTAAGTGCTGGCCTGCCTACTCTGATTTCAAAGTAAAGAAAAAGATACTCAATATATCCTTTATAACGGATTCTGGTCTATAAAGTTCCCATTCCCGGGATACTTGGATCTGGGAAAAAGCCAAAATAAAAGGTTCGGAAATTATTCCGAGGGTATTGGTGCATTTTTCGCCAGATCCCATAGCAAGCAATTGAGAAGACCGGGCCATTGTTTTGAAACGCATTGAATGAGTGTGCCCGTTTTTAGGGAAGGGATAATGCTTAATAGGCTTTGAACCATTAAAAAGGGAGGATGGGGCAATGAAAAAAGACAAGAAAGCGTTTATTCTAATGGCGTTGTTTATTGCACTGTTGGGTGCCTTGGTTCTCAGTGATGGCGCCAAGTCTGCATTAGCAAAGTCAGGGGAACAACCCAAGGAAATCCGGATAGGCGATATTGTGTCTTATACGGGTCCTTATGCAGGCTTCGGGTTTAATTCATGGGGGGTGGAAGCGGCTTTCGAGGATATGAACAAACAGGGTGGAATATATATAAAAGAGTACGATAAGAAATTGCCCGTCAAATGGATAACCGTCGATGTTGCGAGCGACCCGCTCAAGGCAGCGCCTCTTACCGAAGACCTGATTCTCCGTAAAAAGATAAATTTCATTGGACCGAGTCTGGAGGTGCCAACAATGCGCCAGGGTACAGCTGTGATGGCAGACAAGTATAAGATACCAGGCGTTTATGGAGTCGGTCCGTTTGAATCCTGGATGCCTATGAAGCAGTCGGCTGGGGCAACATGGAAATATAGCTTCACTTATGGTCCTGGCATAGCCGCTCCACGAGAGAAGGGAGATTTCCGGTATGGTGATCCTGGATATTCAATGATGCCTACATGGTTCGGTGCTCTGGGTGCCTACGCTGGCAAGACCAACAAGAAAGTGGCTGCCTTTGCCCTTGACGACATCGACGGCAGGGCTTGGTACATGGTATTTACTGGCGCGGCAACAAAGGAAGGGTATGATTGTTACCGTGCCGGAGATCAATTTGGCATATTTCCCCTGGAGACTACTGACTTCACGCCCATCATAAAGGAGTGGATGAAATACGGCTGTGAGATCCTGTGGGGCAATTGTCCAGGGCCTCATTTCGGGATATTATGGAAGCAATGTCATGTGCTGGGCTTTCAACCTAAGCTGGTTTTCTCGACAAGGGCAGCAATGCACTATCGTGATATAACTTCCTGGGGCGGTGACCTACCGCACGGTGTCGGTGCGGAGATTTATTGGGCTCCCACAATTAAAGGTGCCCGCGGCATTGGTAATACAACCCCGCAATCATTAGCAGAAAGATGGTATAAGGCGAAAAAAGAACCATTTACCCAGGGCGTGGGTTATCAGTATGCGGCAGCGCAAGTGCTATTTGATGCCATTGAGAGGGCAGGCACGCTCGAGTCGGATGCGGTTCTTAAAGCTATCATTGAGACCGACTTGAACACAATGACTGGTCGTTTTGCGTTTGAAAAAGGGACACAGTTTCATGCTATGCCGTGTGCCCTTGCCCAGTGGCGGAAGACTGATAAACCATGGAAATGGGAAAATCCGATAGTCTTTTCCTATAACAAAAACATGCCGGCGACAGAAGAGATGATATTCCCCATGCCCTACGACTAAACCAGGTGTGGACAGATCAAACAGGACTTGGGCTACACATCAGCCCAAGTCCTGTTTGATGCAACGGGAAGGGCATGCACATTTGGCTGGGCCGGGATTTATTCAAGAAATCCGGTTGCTGCTAACCCCTCGACGGTGGACGAGCATAGACAAAGGAAGAAAAGGGTGTTGACATGGAAGCACCGATTCTTTCAGTGGCAAACATAAATAAGCATTTTGGAGGGTTGGCGGCGATATGTAACCTCAGCTTTGATGTGCAAGCAGGCGAAGTTATGGGCTTGATGGGCCCAAACGGTGCTGGCAAGTCAACATTATTAAATATCATATCTGGTGAATACAAGCCGGCCTCTGGAACAATACGGTTTAAGAAGCATAATATCACGGGTCTGGCCCCGCATAGCATTTGCCACCTTGGAATTGCGAGAACGTTTCAGATTCCTCAGCCCTTTGTCAATTTAACGGTCCTCCAAAACCTCTTGGTTGCAGCAGAATATGGAAGAAGTATTGGAAGAGCTGCCGCTGAACGCGAGGCTCTCAAAGTACTTGATATAGTAGATCTTTCAGAAAAGAAAGATATGTTCGCTCGAGATTTGCCAGCGATAACCCTGAAAAGGCTGGAATTAGCGAGGGCCCTTGCCATCAATCCAGCATTACTGCTGCTTGATGAAGTGGCTGCGGGTTTGACCGAAGAAGAAACCCCACGGATGATAGAGATTTTACAACGGGTACGTGAAATGGGCGTAACATACATATTGATCGAACATGTTATGAGAGTAATAAAGAAGGCGGTTGATAGGATTATCGTGATGGATAAGGGCGTGAAAATCGCCGAAGGCTCACCGAACGAGGTAATGGAGGATAGAAAGGTAATTGAGGCCTATTTGGGTGAGGCGGTATAATCATATGCTGGTATTCGTGCCAAACTAAGACTGTAATACAGATCAAGGAATGCGTGGCAAAACATTACTGAAGGTTAGCCATATCGATGTGTTTCAAGGGAGTTTCCAGGCGCTGTGGGATGTATCAGTATCTGTTAAATCAGGAGAAATCGTAGCGATCATTGGCGCCAATGGATCCGGCAAATCCACGCTGCTCGACACAATATCAGGCTTGGTGCATCCGGCCGAGGGCAGTATTGAATTTGAGGGGAAGAATATCTCCGCATTGGAACCCTTCCAGATCGTCGACCTTGGCATCTCCCAAACTCCAGAAGGAAGAGGGATTTTCCCCGACCTGACCGTTTTAGAAAATCTCAAAATAGGTTCCTACAATCGTAAGGCAAGGGCCGAGAGGGTACAAAACCTCCAAAGGGTATACCAGCTCTTCCCTCTCCTAGAAGAGAGGAAAGTGCAACTGGCCAAAACACTCAGCGGGGGGGAGCAACAGATGTTAGCGCTAGGGCGGGGGTTAATGTCACACCCAAGGCTTATGCTCCTTGATGAAATATCCCTCGGCCTTGCCCCTCTGCTAGTTAATGAGCTGTATAGAGCTTTGAAGGAAATTCGGGCAAGGGGCATTACTATTCTATTCGTCGAACAGAACGCAAGGCGAAGCCTCATAGAAGCGGATAAGGCTTACATTATGGAAGCGGGGCGTGTTGTTTTAAGTGGAAACGTAGAAGATCTTCGGGAGGAGGAGAAAGTGAAAAGGGCCTACTTCGGTGTCTGAAATTGATGAGGAGGGGGGGGTTTCCAGTTTGACCTTACTAGCTGATTTATCTATGCCTGTAGTGATGGGTATTCTGTTGGGCGGACTATACGCGGTAATTGCACTCGGCCTTTCACTGGTTTTCGGGGTAGTCAAGGAAATAAACATAGCCCACGGGGATTTGGTCATATTGGGCAGCTACTTTGGCTATGTTGCCATGACCA
>CP070752.1:782485-786183 GCA_020348625.1 Deltaproteobacteria bacterium
GAGGCCATGAGGTCATCGTTGTTGATGGAAGCCCGACCAAAGAAACCATACGCGCAGTAGTCAACGAAAATATAGTCAAGCTCGTTTCCCCAAGGGGGCGTGCACGGCAGATGAATGCTGGTGCTTCAGTGGCAAAAGGTGAAATCCTTATCTTTCTCCACGCAGACACCGAGCTGCCTCGAAATGCCCTTAGAAGAATCCACTCAACTATGGCCCAGGGGCGATATGTGGGAGGTGCCTTTGAACTCGGCATCGACTCCACCAAGATTGAGTTTAAAATCTTGGCCCGCTGGGCCTCCCTCAGGTGCCGCCTGACCCGAATTCCATATGGAGATCAGGCAATATTCATTGGAAGAGACTATTTTAACGCATTAGGCGGCTACAAGGACATACCTATCATGGAAGACGTTGAACTAATGAGGAGGATAAAGAGGAAGGGGGACAAAATTTGTATAATACCTGAACAGGTCAAGACATCACCACGGAGGTGGGAAGAAGAGGGATTCGTTTACGTCAATGTAAGGAATACTTTTCTCTTCTTCTCATACGTACTTGGCGTCTCACCTGAAAAACTCGCATCCTTTTACAAGGATACCTATAAAAAGAACATAGAGTAGTTATTCCCTCCAGGCACACCCGCCAACTATCCGGCTTCCTTCACCACCAACCTTTTGATTCCAATTGAAACAAGACGCTGCATCTTTCCTAGGACTATAAACTAGAAGAATCAAAAAACTATTTCCATTCTCCTGTCAATACCGGCTATCCTATTTAGTAGGGGCTGTATTTCGGTATTTTCTATTCCGCCTGAGAGGGAGTTTTTAATGTGGCGTCCAATAGCATTGCTCGTGGTTGTCATAGCCATTCTTGTTCTTTCCTATGTATTTGGCATAGGTGAGAAGCTCGCTGCTCTCAGGGGCTGGATTGAAGCACTTGGTGCTCTCGGTCCCGCAGTTTTCATACTCATCTACGCGGGGGCGGTAGTTGCCGCGATTCCGGGATCGGCAATTACTATTATTGCTGGAGCAATTTTTGGCTCTGTCCTAGGGGTCATTGTGGTGAGTATTGCCTCCACCGTGGGTGCGGCCCTAGCGTTTTTAGTTGGCAGGCACTTCGCACGAGATGCTACCGCCAAGTGGCTTTCCAAAAGTGAGAAATTCAAAGAGCTCGATGACCTCACGGAAAAACACGGCGCAATTATAGTAGCACTCGTACGGATTGTGCCGATCTTTCCCTTCAATATCGTCAACTATGGATTTGGGCTCACCAGAGTCCGCTTCCGGACCTATGTGTTCTGGTCATGGCTTTGTATGCTGCCTGGGACCGTGCTTTATGTAGTGGGAACCGACGCCATCTCCCAGGCAATTATTCAAAAGAGGATCCCATGGCCGTTAACCGGGGTTTTGATAGGTGTGGGTATTCTGCTCGTGGTACTCGTAAAGTTGGCCCGCAAGCGGCTTCATGAGGAAGACCAAGAGATGGCCGAACCCCAAGAGACTGGTAACGATACAGCCTGAGCATAGTCTTAATACACCAACTTCTGGTGCCCGCTTTAAGACGCTGATCTAATCGATAGGCGTAGCGGGCATGCCGAAGACACGGTTACAAAGATATCAGAAAGGAAACAATACATGGCAACATTCGACTACGATCTCGGAATCCTCGGCGGGGGAGCTGCCGGGCTCACTGCGGCGGCCGGAGGAGCCCAGTTCGGGGCCAAGACGGTCCTTATCGAAAAGTACAAGGAACTGGGAGGCGATTGCCTCCATTTCGGGTGCGTGCCCTCCAAGACCTTGATCCGCACGGCAGGCGTGTGGGCACATGCGCGGAGGGCTGTTGATTTTGGCCTTCCTCGGCTGATGCTTCCCCCGGTTGATCTAGGCGCGGTTATGGACCGGGTTCAGTCGGTAATCAGCACGATTCAGGAGCACGATTCAACTGAGCGCTTTTGCGGGCTCGGGGCCGACGTACAGTTTGGGAAACCGAGATTTGTTGATGACCACGTAGTTGAGCTGGACGGCAGGCGCTTTTCGGCCAAGGCCTGGATAATCTCCACGGGGTCAGGCCCTGCCCTGCCCCCGGTTGAAGGCCTCTCACATGTTCCATATTGGACCAACGAGACCGTATTTTCCCAGAGAACACTACCTGCACGACTTCTTGTTTTGGGAGGTGGGCCAGTTGGGCTTGAGATGGCCCAGGCATTTCAGCGGCTCGGATCACAGGTCACTGTTGTTGAGTTCATGGATCAGATTCTCGGGCCGGAAGACTCGGATGTGGCGGAGATCCTGAGGGGTCGTCTGGAGGCAGAGGGTGTGAAGATCATCTCCAGCACCAAGGCAGTAAAGGCGGAATCAAATGGCCCTGGAGTCCATCTGACCGTGGCGCCGGCCAAAGGTGAAGGGGAAACAAGTGTTCTTGAAGCCGAGGCCCTACTTGTTGCCACAGGACGGAAGCCAAACATAGCCGATTTGGGGCTTGAAGCAGCCGGTGTAGAGCATAATCCGCGTGGAATCACCACCGACGCCCGGATGCGAACCAACATCCATCATATCTATGCATGTGGCGATGTGAATGGCCAATTCCCCTTTACCCACGTTGCAGGGTATGAAGCCAGCACCGCGCTTACCAACATTGTATTGCACGTCCCCCGCAAGGCGGACTATTCAAAGGTGGCCTGGTGTACGTATACCGATCCGGAGGTGGCGAGCATAGGGCTTAACGAAAAGCGAGCGAGGGCGGATAACATTGAATACAAGGTCCTTGAAGAGAACTTCATTGAAAATGACCGGGCCCTAGCCGAGGGGGAAGAGCTGGGTAAGATCAAGGTGCTCATTAATCCTAAGGGAAAGCTTCTCGGCTGCCAGATAATCGGCCCTCATGCCGGTGAACTCATCCATGAGTGGGTTACGGCCGCCTGGGGCGGGGTAAAGCTTTCTACCATGGCCGGTGCGATTCACGTGTACCCTACCCTCTCCGAGATCTCTAAGCGGGCAGCAGGGGCTCACTTTGCGGAAAAGCTTTTCAGCGAGAGGACAAAAGGCGTACTTCGCCTCCTTTTTCACCTTAAAGGCAGGGCCTGCACGCTCCCGGAGGAGAGCGATTGAAAGAAGTAAATAATGCATCGGTTTTCTTGCGTTGCAATAGACCGCTATTTAAAACATATAATCGAAGATTAAAAATGGGCGCATCAAAGATGGGGAAGAAAGGACATAGTAAAGGTGCACTCATTATTGGCGTGCTTGCAATCGTCTTTCCGGTCCTAATCTTCGGAGTTCTCCATGCTCCAGTTGCTGCAGATTTTGCCTATTCAGACTATGCGGAGTTCCTAAATAGGTATGTGATTGAAAAGAAAAGGATAAAAGACTTCACGCTCAATGTAGTTGACTACGGTGGAATCCAAGAAAGCTTGAAAAAACCCGGCTCCCTCTTTGAGAACATCCTGAAACAGTTTGAGAATTTTGACCCGGGTACCATCCAGAACCGCGAAGATGAGATCGCCTTCTGGATCAATGCTTACAATATTGGGGCTATCAAGATGATCATGGATCATTACCCAGTTGATAGCATTCGCAGCACAAAAATCAATTGGTTGAAGAACCCCTGGAATAAGAGATTACTCACAATCGGAAAAGCGAAATACAGCCTAGGCCAGATCGAGCACGAAATACTGGCAGGGAAGTACGGGGAGCCGTTGATCC
>CP070752.1:786283-791663 GCA_020348625.1 Deltaproteobacteria bacterium
AGCGTTCTGATCGTTTTTAAACGACATGGGATGCAACGTCTGCCCGTCATTTCCACGTGCGGCGAAAAGGCACAAATCTAACCGGCAGGACGTTACGGGTTTTTATCTCGCCGTCCTCCGATTTTTCTACTACCATGAGGTCTTGCACGCTGAAAGGATGACCTACCGGGATGGCCATCTTCCCTCCCCTTTTCAACTGCTGAACAAGGGGCGGGGGTATGTGATCAGAGGCTGCGGTTACAACGATACAGTCAAAAGGGGCGTGGTCTTCCCATCCATAGTAGCCGTCTGCCACTTTTACGGTGATGTTCTCATAGCCCAGCTCCTTCAGGCGATTTTCAGCAGCCCTTCCGAGGGGAGGGATAATCTCAATAGTAAAGACCTCTTTTACTATCCCACCCAGCACTGCTGCCTGATAACCAGAACCGGTCCCTACCTCCAGGGCAATATCGTCTTGCTCCGGCTCGAGCAACTCGGTCATGAACGCCACAATGTACGGCTGAGAGATGGTCTGGCCATACCCGATAGAAACGGGGAAGTCTCCATAGGCAGAACCTCTGCTCCCTTTTGGAACAAACAGATGCCGCGGAACCCGGCGCATTGCCCTCAAGACCGCGGCATCCTCGATACCCCTTGCCGCGATCTGCGTAGCAACCATTTCATATCTGCGTTTCTCGTATCCCTCCTTGGTCACTTTGGAGGAAAAGCCATGCGTCTGGCCGTGAAATGACAGGGGGATGATAAAGAAGAGAAGAAAGACGCCTACCACCCGACAGATGCCGGTTCTTGGTGGCTGCGCGTGATACGGTTCCCGCACGGTGCAGACTGGTGTATTACCCATACGTACTCCGTATAGAGGCCAGCACTCTCATGCATCATAGACGATAATTACCTATTTCGCAACACTATCCCTGCGTCCACTGGTCCGCCTTACTTTAAGACAGACAGAGCCAATTATTACTGAGAGCATCAAATAGTCTGGACCATCCCCAAGCCTTCTCTCGTGCTACGGCACCTTTGCCGTACTCTCCGCATCCTATTTGCACCTTGTGTTGCGGGGATTTGTTTAGTAAGTTATAAAGGTATTCCCAAAACCCATTACCAGCTTCGGAAAAGAGACCTCCCGTTGACCAAGAAGCACACAGCCATCCTCAACAATATACCCGTTATCGGTCTCGGGCAGGCCTGCCTTGATTTCCTGGGACGGCTCACCGTCTATCCTGAAGAAGACGGCAAGTGCGAGCTTGTCGACCTGCATATCCAGTGCGGCGGGCCGGCCTCCACCGCCATGGTTACCCTCTCTCGCCTTGGTATACCAACGTCATTTCTCGGTTCCATATCGGATGATCAATTCGGCATTGAAATCGTTAAGGGGCTCGAGGAAGAGAAGGTAGACCACACCTTCTTAAAGATTACCCCCGGATATACCTCACAGTTTGCCTTTATTGCCATAACCGAAGCGGCCGGAAACAGGACGGTGTTCTGGCACCGCGGAGCCGTACCCCCTCTGAGGCCTGCTGATGTCGACCTGAGCCCTTTTTCAGCGGCCAGGATCCTCCACCTGGACGGCCTCATGATCGAGGCATCTATCGAAGCAGCGCGCCAGGCCAGAGAAAAAGGGCTTACCGTTGTCATGGACGCCGGGACCATGAGGGATGGGTCACTGGAATTATTATCTCTCGTGGATATCCTGATTGCTTCAGAGGGTTTCCCGCAGACCCTTGTGGGTAAAGATGCGCCTGTTGAGGAGGCCCTGCAGGTGCTTCATCGACTGGGGCCCCGGGAGGTGGTTATAACCCGTGGCTCAAAGGGGAGCGTGGGCCTGAGAGATCAGCGGGTCATCGCTCAAGAAGCCTTTCCCACAGACGTAGTTGATACCACGGGAGCCGGTGATGTATATCACGGTGCGTACATATTCGGACTGCTCCAGGAATGGGATATGGCACGGTGCATGCGTTTCGCCTCTGCAACTGCAGCCCTCAAGTGCAAGGAAGTGGGTGCCCGAAGGGGTATTCCCGGGCTTGAGGAGATAGGGAAGCTCTTGAGCGGGCAGCAATGAAGCTCTCTGCAGTAAACTGCAGGGTGCCAAGCGGAATTGCGCCGAAGCCAATCCGACTTCGCTCTATGAGCTACGGCGCGGTCGTCTCACCATTTATCCCTGCAGCAAGTTGCAAGGTTTTCTGGCGAAGGCGAATAGACGTGCCGACGTGGCCTTTACAATTGTCGTTTTCGGATTATCTTATAATGAAAGTAATGAATGAATAATTCGTTTAAACACCTGGCAACAGGTATTCAACAAAATCGCCAAAACAAACAGAGTGCAGCACGGCTCTAACACAAATATACTAAACCGTCCGGTATTTGCAGATTTGAACGGTTGAACTTTGCCAAAAGTGAGTTCGTTGCTGCATGTAAGAGGCTTCTCAGGTGTTCGTGTATCTCTTGAAGGTAGTATCGGCACCATGGGAAGCCTATTTGGGAGCTGCGAAACGCTGGAGATGCAACAACTAACTTAACCACGGGTCTTCCAATCGGAAAGCCGTCGCAGTTAAACCGCACAAGACCCGCAGGTTATCCGAATCTGCGGGTCTTGTGCACTATCAGGCATGCTGTCGGCTCAGGTGTCCTTCTTCCCTTTACTGAGGGCCTTTTGCAGCTTTTCTCCCAGTGTACCCAGCGGCTTTGCTGCGTCCTGAGAAAAACGCTGCCACTTTTGCTCATCCCGTGAGTCACCAACGGCAAGGGTAATCTGCCGCGCATCCGGACGGATTTCCTCAATAATAACAGGGATTGCATCGCCCTCTTTCAGTTTTTCGATCGATGCAGACTGAAAGGACTGCCTTATTTTCGACTTTGGAAGCAGCCCCGTGATGCCCGGCTCCAAGGAAATGAAATACCCAAACTGTTCTTTCTTATCAATTACGCCCGCGAGTGACTGACCTCTGTGGTACTTTTCCTCTACGTCCATCCAGGGGTCTCCCTCAACATCCCGCATACTGAGCGAGACCTTCCTGCCCACGGCATCAACTTCCTTGACGATCACGTGAACGGTGTCCCCGGGTCGTACCATGTCTTCAGGCTTCAGAACTCGCTGCAAGTAGCTCATTTCACTGATGTGAACTAGCCCCTCGATACCGGGCGCTATCTCCACGAATGCCCCGAAACGGGCACATCGCCTCACAACTCCGGTAGCCTCATCTCCCTCATGAAATCTCTCGGCAACGGTTTTCCAAGGATCCTCGGTGACCTCTTTAATCGATAGGCTTATTTTTATCTGGCTGGAGGCTTCATCCCTATCAATGCCTATCACCTTGACCTTGATTGAATCTCCCACCGCGAGGACGTCTTCGGGTTTTTCCACCCGTGACCAGCTCAGTTCAGAAAGGTGAACCATTCCCTCAATGCCTGGAAAAACCTCGACAAATGCGCCAAAGGGCAGCAGCTTGGTAACCTTCCCCTCCAGATCAGAGCCAACCGCAGTGTTTTCGAGGAATTCCTCTCGAGCCTTTTTCAGCTCCCTGTCAACAAGCTCACGCCTCGAAACAACGATGTTTTTCCCATGTTCCTCAAATTGGGTAATCAGGAATTGGTATTCTTTCCCCACATATTCACCAGGATCCTCGGCATAGCGCACATCGATCTGACCTGCCGGGCAAAAGGCCCTCCTGCGCATGATTTCAACGCGAAACCCACCCTTGCACAACTCCTTGACCTTGCCCTCTACAGGGACTCCTGCTTCAAACGCATCCCGCAAAACACTAAGTCCGCCCATGCCGGACAGGGCCTTGGAAAGCCTGATTTCATGCTCGGTCACCGACACCACATACAGCTCGAGCTCATCGCCTTGCTTGAAAGGCAATTCTCCTTTGTCATCCAGAAGCTCCTCTTTGTCCACCACACCGTCAGTCTTGACTCCCGTATCGACAAACACGCTCTCCCTGCCAATGGAAATAATTTCCCCCTTGACCTTATCCCCGACCTGCAGCTCTTCCTTCTTGCCAGGGCTGTAGGATTCTAGGAGATCAGCAAAGCTCTGCTCTTCACCGTTACTTTCATCTTTTTCATGATCTGGCATTGTATACTGCTCCTCAAAGCCTCCTCTCAAGTAGTCTCATGCTCATGAGCAGCTCCATACCGCCGCAAAACCCTTACCATGGCGTCACGCGCGTATTTTGTGAATATTAGCAACGATACCGCCGCTTTTCAAGCACCGATTACACCGAATTATCCCTGGTACACCAGACCAAATCTCATACTGATCCTTTCTCACCTGAAACCGGACACCCTTCTTTCGTCAGGTGCAGCGTTTCCGGCCCGCGGTCGGCCCTGCCACGTGGCCGCCGCCAGGTGAGCACTGTCATCGAAATCGTTAAGGTAACGGGGATTTCATCCGATATAGATACAGATGGCATGAGTTCCCTTAAGCAAAAGGGCTCGGAATATGACGGTAAGCTCTTATGACGCATAAAAAGAAGAAGTCCACGACGAAACGCAATCTCGTAGCGCTTGACAGCCTTGCATACAAAATGACCAGACAAGGCAGCTATGAGGAGGCGGAGCACAGATTCACCGTGGCCTTGAACATGGAGCCCAATGACGTTTACGCCTTGGTGGGCCTCGGAGATCTAAAGCGAAGGAAGAAGCAATTTGCAGAGGCCCTGCACTACTATCAGAAGTGCCTCGACATCGACAAAGACAACAGGTTCGCCCTTGCAGGGCTGGGTGACGCATACAGGGGCCTCGGGGAAATAGATAAAGCCCTTGAGGTGTGGCTCCGTCATCTATCCTTAAACCCCCATGACTATAAGGTTATGACCAGGGTTGGAGATGGCTATAAGAGAAAAGGGGACTTTGCAACAGCCAAGGAGTATTTTGCTCGATGCCTCAAGCAAAAACCCGATGATCCGTATGCCCTTATGGGCCTGGGAGAGGTCTATAGTAAAGAAAACAATGCGGATCAAGCGCTCGACTGTTTCGAAAAACTCATCCGTAAATCGGATGATGCAGTCCTGGCACTCACTTCTGCCGCTAATATTTACCGAAGACGGAAGCGATATGAGCAGGCCATGAGGTATTACGAACGAGCTCTCAAGGCCAACCCTAAGAATTCCTACGCCTGGCATGGAAAGGCGGATTGCTTCAGGGGCATGAAAGACTACCTTTCCGCCATCAGTGCATGGCGACTGGCCCTGAAGTACGGAATGGAGCCGCGCATCGTGTTTACCAGAATCGGCGATGCCTACCTGAGGCTCGACGATCTCGTGGAGGCGGAGCTTAACTACCAGAAGGCCTTGGCGCTCGGCTACGACAAGTATGCATACTTGGGAATTGCCAGAATCCACGTCAGGCGAAACGACATCGACAGGGCAGCAGAGATACT
>CP070752.1:791763-794920 GCA_020348625.1 Deltaproteobacteria bacterium
CCCGTGCTCTATAACACCATAACCGGCATTAAGGGCGTTCCCAAGGATCTTGTGAGAGCGGCAGAGATCCTCGGGGCATCAAGGATTGAAATACTCAGAACGGTGATCTTTCCCCTTGCACTCCCGAATATCTTCACTGGGCTGCGACTTGAAGCCGGCATGGCGTGGAGGGTCATAATAGCGGCCGAAATGGTTGCCATCCCCACCGGCATTGGGGCATTGCTCATGAGGGCAGAGAGCCTCATCAGGGTGGATGTTATTATTGTCTGCTTGATCGTTCTATCAGTAATGTGTTTGTCTTTTGAGAGGTTCTTTATCTTTCTCGAACAGCGATCAACCAGGAAATGGCGATAAGATGCCCACCATAGAACTTACATACATAAACAACTTCATCTGTCGAGATATCAACTTGAAGATCCAAAACCGCGAACTGCTGGTTCTTCTGGGCCCTACCGGTGCCGGGAAGACAACCCTGCTCAATATCATCTGTGGTTTGGTGCCCTATGAAGGGTCGGTGCTCTTTGATGATGAGCCTATAGAGCATATCCCCATTAGCAGGAGAAGGATCGGATACCTTTTTCAGGATTTGGCGCTCTTTCCTCACCTAGATGTCAGGCGTAATATCACCTACGGATTATCGGCAAGGCGTTTGGAGCAGGATGAGATCGAGGCTCGGCTCTTTGAAATGTGCAATCTGCTCAATATCAGCCATCTCCTGGAGCGATATCCCAAAGACCTGAGCGGAGGCGAAAGACAAAGGGTAGCTTTGGCTCGGTCGCTCGCACCGGCCCCCCACGTGCTCCTCTTAGATGAGCCCTTTAACAGCCTGGACGTTAAAACCAGGAAATACCTGAGGCTTGAGTTCAAGCGGATCGTCAAGGGGCTCGGTTTGACCACGGTCTTCGTCACCCATGACTTCAAGGAGGCAGAGGAGATAGGCGATCGACTTGCTATTATTGACTCGGGCAGGCTGGAACAGGTTGCAACACCTCAAGAGATATTCTTCAGCCCCAATGGACACGTAGTTGCCGATTTTCTCGGATCACCCAACATCTTCGATTGTGTCAATCATGAGGTGCTCGGCAACGGATTGGTTAAAGCAGAGTGCGGGGGCTTCGACATTATCATGGTTTGGGACAGGCCAGGGCTGGATAAGATCGCAATCTCCCCCGAAGAGATCTACGTGAGCGGAAATGAGCCGCCTGGTCCTCCGATTAACAGATTCAGAGGAACGATTGTTGAGCAGATTTCCCATAACTCGGTTGTCACCTTAAAAATAAGAACCAAGACAAAAGATATCCTTGCCAGGATAAGGAGAGAAGATCTCATTGCAGAGAACCTGACAAAAGGGAGCGAGGTCTTTTTCATTCTACCCTTAAGAAACCTGAAAGGAGCGTAGATGAAATCCATCCCCGGCCTCCTTCTTAGTGCAGGCAGTTCCAAACGTTTTGGGCAGGAGAAACTCCTTGCTCGTCTCCCAACAGGCGAAAGGCTTATGGAGAGATCTCTCAAGGAGCACATTACAAGCCAGGTCTTTCCACTCATCGTGGTGGTCTCCCCCGATCTAGGAAAAACGATCATGAGCCACCCGCAACTACTCTCATGCTCCCAAATGGTCAGCGAAGACAAGGTCGATCAGTGGCACACCTTCTCCTGCCGATGGGGGAGGGGCCGGTTGATTACGAATGAGGACCACAGACAAGGGATTTCGTCATCTATCCGGGCCGGGTTGAGCTGTCTCATGGATGAAGAGAGGGCTCCTGGCATCCTCATTTCCCTGGCTGATCTGCCCTTTCTCACCTCGGAGACGATTAATGTTCTCGTCAACGAATACCTAAGGGCAGAGGTCGGGATGCTCGCTCCAGTCTTCGAGGGCGTTACCGGGCATCCGGTCATCGTCGATGTAAACCGATTTCAAGACGATATCAATCAGATCGCCGGGGATACAGGCCTCAGGGTGCTTTTGAAAAGATACCCCAAAGAGGTGAAAATGGTACCGTGGCATGACGACTCAGTGACATTTGATATTGACACCCCACGGGATTTGGAAGAGGCCTTCAAAAGGCTGGGTAATGAAAACGGGGGAGAAACGCTCGAGACTCGTGATGACACGATTGGCGAAAGAAACGACGCAAATTCTCAGGTAAGAGGTAATGGTCTATGATCATGCTGCCAATTGAAAAGGCCGTTGGAAAACCTCTGGCCCATGATATCACCCGCATCATTCCGGGAAAATCCAAAGGGCCCGCGTTTAAAAAGGGGCATATCGTAACGGTCGATGATTTACCGATATTGAGGGATTTGGGCAAGAACGCCGTCTATGTTTTTGAGCCCGATAATACCTATGTTCACGAGGATGATGCAGCTCGGATTCTAGCAAATTCCTGTCACTCAGGAGGGTTTACCGTTGAAGGGCCGAGCGAAGGGAGGGTCAACATTAAGGCACAGATCCGCGGTTTGCTCAAGATCAATATGGAACTCCTCACACACGTCAACCGATCCGGAACAATAGTCTTTTCCACGGTTCACCAAAATACGGCCTGTTTCGAGGGTATGACCGTATCCGCCACCAAGATAATACCCGTTGCCATGGAGGAATCCCGATTCTGGCCAATCGTACAAGAGATCAAGGACAAGGGGCCTCTCCTGACGCTTCTTCCGTTTTCAAGAACCCGTATCGGGGTAGTGGTTACTGGGGCAGAGGTCTTCTCCGGTAGAATCAAAGACAGCTCTCTCGATATCCTCTCACCAAAAGTTGAGGCCTTTGGTGGAGAAATCGTCTCCCACAAAATCTGTCCTGACCGAGAGGACGCAATAGCCGAGACAATAAGTACCATGGCGGAACAAGGCTGTGAGGTGATCATCACCACCGGCGGACTTTCCGTAGACGCAGACGATGTAACCCTGAGCGGGATCGTTGGCTCAGGCGCAACCCTAGTATCATACGGGTCCCCGATTCTGCCGGGTGCCATGTTCGCGTTAGCTTATCTGGGTGATATTCCCGTTCTTGGGGCTCCTGCAGCCATCTTCTATTATAAGGCGACCGCACTGGATGTCTTTCTCCCCAGGGCGATGGCAGGAGATTCCGTCACCAGAGAGGATATCGTGAACCTGGGGCATGGCGGATTATGCCTGCTCTGCGAAGAGTGTACATACC
>CP070752.1:795020-797632 GCA_020348625.1 Deltaproteobacteria bacterium
ATTTTTTGGAAGGTGGGGGATTTGCGATAAGATCCAAGATGCTGACGGCTGAAAGCTGAATCCTAATATGCTGATTCTGGCAAAAGAGAATACAACGCCTGTTCGAGAATTAGAAAACCAAAATTTTATCTCAGCTTCTTCCAATACGAGGTAGTTATTTACTTATCTATGCCCGTCCCCGTTCACAACATCATGCGGCCATTGGGTGCTTGACACACATCGATAGGTTCCATATACTCCTCCCTACCAAAATGTGAGTTCTATCAATGGCATATGCTGTCCGCTGTAGGATCTAGGTCACCTCCGAACACGTAGCGGGAATGGGTAGATAGATATGATCAAGACCATCATCCTCCATCATCTCTTGGACATGAACGACCTGCCCGCGGCGGAACGGTGGTTCTACCGATACCACGTTCCAGAGGTCTTGCGTAATAACCCTGTCAGCTATGTGAGCTACCGGGCCGTGCCTCCTCCGCCTGGGGCGGAGGAATACGGGTATTTCAACTACAAGGTGCATGAAAACGTTCTGTTAGGAGAACAGGAGCAGCACCTGGGGCTCTTATCCATGACGCCGGAAGTCGTCCCGCTTAAAGTGGTCATGGTGAATGTTCCGGCAGTCCCCACCGATGACTTCAAGGGCAGGGACGTTTCCCTGGGCGAGAAAACGATCCTGCGCTGGTTGATTGTGTTCAGGTATCCAGAGGGCGTGAGCTTAGAGGAAGGCGAAGCCTGGTACCTGCACGTGCACGCGCAAGAGGTCATGCGGCAACCCGGGCTAACCCGGTTCTTCAGCTATCGGATACTACCCTCCCAGGTGTCTGTCCAAGAGGGAGCCTCCACCTTCCTGCATCCGAGGTCAACAGTGTCGTCCAACTGGCATCGCGTGTCGGAGCAATGGTACGAGAACAGCAACGGCTGGGTGGACTCGGTCATCAAGTCGCCGCCAGTCTACACCAGGCCGGCATGGGCCACGTACGACAGATATCCCTTTTTCGAACCCGAGGTCGACTTCGCCAGCACCTTCATCTTGGAGAGACCGTCCGACGATTGGCTCAGGCACGTGCCTCCTTCATACGTCTAGCGACGGTGGAACCTCTGGTCCCACCCCGAGTTTCGTCTGGTCGGCCCAGGATTTCGTGTACCCTCGTCATGTGAATAAAGCCAAATCTTGTATTCCCCCATTAAGAGGAAAAGTGAATAGGCTAAAATTATACTAATATCAAGAAAGGTCAAGCCTCGGTTTGACTGTTGTGTAATAACCTTCCGACTGCTCGACACAAGTTTTCACCCGTTTTTGCTTACCGATTTCTGCTCAAGGTTTACCCGCCGTCTGTCTGTCTGGCTTGTCCGCCTCAGGCGTGGCTTGCTGCCTTAACAAGAGTCAAACGGAGGCCTGACCCCTTCACAAACGAGAGAGACAGAGCTTTACCGAAACGTGCTTTAGAGAAACAATTCTTCCTGAGTATTTGACAGTATCTCTTTAAAGGTGTTACAGAAATTTAGGCAATTGTGAGGAGCAACGATGATGAAAGGAGGAATGGCTATGAAGAGAGTAGTGTTGATTGTACTAGGTATGGTTCTTGTTATGACATGCGCAAGAGCACAGGCTCAAGAGAAACTCCCGCTTGGAAACACCAACTTTACCGTGAAGCTGGACTATATCGTCTTTACGCACCGCCATTTTGACCCTCCCGAGGAGGACGACGGTTTGTATCTTGGCCTTGAAGGATACAAACAGATTACCCAGAACCCGAACTGGTACCTGGGGGGAGAGATCGGCAGCGCTGCAAATATTACCGTGTTTGGAGGAGAAGAAATTAATTTTATTCCTGTTGAGCTGAACGGGAAATATGCAAAGGAGATTGCGCCTAACTTGATAGCAGATTTCGGCGGGGGCCTTTCTTACTCGTACGTTGAGTTACAGTACAGGCATGTTTTCTTGCCTCATGAGAACGAACGAGATGTTTGGCTCCTTGGTGCACAGTTCTTCGCAGACTTGACCTACACGATGGGACGGTTCTGTGTCGGTGTCAATGCAAAGTACCAAATAACCGAGGATTTCAAAGACGAGGATTTGGATTTGAATAACTGGAGATTGGGTGTTCAGATAGGCCTGACGTTCTAAGGAAGAAGTGTCAAAGGTCGAAGTGGGGCATGAGAGCGCCAGTGTGCCGATTTGTTCGCTCCAAGCTCGAGTTTGGAACCACGTTTCACCGAAAATCGCAAAGGGGAAGACTCACCTACGTGGGTGCTCTGTATCTGCAGTTTCCCGCCCGGTACAATTCTTTTGATACCTGCTTTTTCTGCCTAAGATAGGCTACCATATGTCGTGTCTTAAATATTTGGTCCAAGGTTCGAGACTTCTTGCCAGAGCTCACAGCCACGATCAAGTTGATTCTATTATAGATTTGGTTTGGTAACCGAAGCTTTTTCGGCCTTCAAATTCTGCCCAATCATAGCAGGAACATTCAGTCTCAGGGTTAATTCTTGGCATACAATATATAGGTTTTTCTATCCATGGAATTGCTATTCTTACGGCAAAGACGCCAGCGCCTCTTTCGCTTGCTTCAAATATATTTCAGCCTCGCATTCCTGGAAAATATTAATGG
>CP070752.1:797732-801833 GCA_020348625.1 Deltaproteobacteria bacterium
TTTATTATCTAGTTGAGATCAGGAAACAATTTTAGTGGTCGCACTTTGCATGATTTTTGCACAAAATGAGAATTAAGAAGTCTGCCTTTATCATCAACTTGGGTCGGCGTGCCCTACGGTAATGAGAGAGGGGAGGTAGGTTTGTCTTATTTGGAACAGGGGACGTGTCGTGGATACTGCTAGTGCGTGTGGTTTAGAAAGCCTTGCCTGTTGAAAAAGCAAGAGAAACTGGGCTACGGGGCATGGAGACTATTACGCGACCAATTAAGTAGCGTTGTTATCGAAAATGCTTTTATTAGGGTTGACTAACTTGCCGGTGATGTGATACCAGCCTTGATGGTTCAGGCTCGTTTCAATACTACCACTGAGTTCATCCTACCAGCTAAGCCGGTGAGGGAAGTTCGGAAAGGAGGATTCGTGTTCGTTCCAGGTGAGATTTATAAGCGGCGTGACCTTCATGAACTTTTTGGCGGCCAGCGGCAGGGTGGAATAAGCACCCCTTCTGGCCAACCCTTTATTATGCTCTTCACTGGAGACCAGGGGCAGCAGTACGGCTACCAGGATGGATGGTCCGAAGAGGAGATTTATCTTTACACCGGTGTAGGGAAGAGAGGTGACATGTCTTTTAACCGGGGTAACGCAGCAATCCTTACGCATGCGGCGAACGGCAAGGATATTTATCTCTTTGAGAATGACGGCAACGGTTACGTGCGTTACGTGGGGGAAATGGTCTGCACCGGGTTTCGTGAGGTTCGTGGTTCGGATATTGATGGGAATGAGCGGCGCGTAATCGTTTTCGAGCTCTCATCCGGCGATTCGTTAAATCAATCGTTTGAGCATGATGATGAATATGAAAAGATGTGGCGTGAGTCCGTGGGGAAACTGAGGAAACGGGCGACTGCACCGTACGTTTCCAAAAAAAGCCCTTCGGAGAGAAGAGCACTCGCTAACTCCAGGAGTAAGGCCATAAGCGCTTATGTGTTGCGAAGGGCTAAAGGTGTGTGCGAGGGGTGCGGAAGGAATAGCCCCTTTAGAACAAGCTCCGGCCGGCCCTACCTGGAATCTCACCATATACGCCGTGAGTGTGATGGCGGTCCGGATGACCCTGTCTGGGTTATTGGCCTCTGTCCGAGCTGTCATAGACGAGCCCATCATAGCGAAGATAAGTCTGAATTCAATCAGAGGCTTGAGCAAATAGTTGAAAGAAAGGAAAAGCGAATGGCAAGGAGCCGAAAGAGCGAAGATCATAAGTGGACTGTGGCGGACCGAAGAACCGGAATCGACCGTAGGAGCGGAACAGATCAAAGAAGCGGAACAGACAGAAGGGATAGAAGATAACTCGTTTTTGCCCAACCTCTCCATAAAGGTTTTTCTCGTGTTTTTCTAGGGAAGGTTTTCGGGACTCATCGTCTTGCCCGAAAGCAGTCTGTCTTGAACAGTCCGATACACCACATCATCGTGTCGCTGTAATTCCTCGGCTCTCTTTTGAAGTGAGTTAATCGGGATTCTGAGTCTGGGGTTTTCTTTTAGTAATTCCTTGTGACGAGCCAGGAATGCCCAATACAGATTGGTGAAAGGGCAGTTGATTCTTGGTTTGAATTGACACCGATTGCAATAATCACTCATCCTATTGATATAGGCTGCACCGGAAACATAGGGCTTTGTGGTCATAAGCTCTCCGATAGCATAGGTTCCCATTCCCAGAACGTTGGGCTCTACCACCCAATCGTATGCATCGGTATATGCCACCCAGAACCAATCAGTGAGCTCGCGGGGAGAAACATCTAACAGTCTAGCCAGGTTGGAGAGCACCATGAGCCTCGTGATATGGTGACTGTAACCCTCCCTCCAGACACCCGATACGATATGATCAAGGCACGCGAACCCGGAACTTGCACCCCAAAAGGCGGGTGGGAGGGGCATCTTTGCCGGGAGGAAAGCTGGCTGGACACCCCCGTCAGGGTCACCTGGCATTACCTCTGAGGACCATGGTTTTTTTGCCCAACGCCCGTATCCGCCGTCTCCTGGTTTATGAGCAACGGAGTGGGCACCCGCAGGAACCTTGCGGAAACCCTCGGTAACCACGTGGATGTGATGAACGAATTCGCGCCAGCCGAGCACCTGGCGAATGAAGCCCTCCTTGCTTGCCAGAGGTAGTTCCATGTCGAGAACATCCGAAACAATACTGGATGGCAGGAGGCGGTGAATGTTTAAGAGGCTCGAGATCCGGGTGTGAAAAAGGCCAGTCGACTGTGTAGACATTGCATCCTCATAGGGCCCGAATAAGGGAAGACACTGTTTCTTGGCCCAGGACCATGTCACTTCTGCATCGCTCTTTGTAGCAGGGAGGGCGTTGAGATTAAGGTGACCCGGATGATGGGCAAACCTCGACTCTATGAGGCGGCCTACTTCCTCCTTGACCGGATCAACCGGGAATGTGGGAGGTTCCGGTGCCAATGGATTTCCGTTCCACGGAAGACGATTTTCTGAATCGAAACTAAATTTTCCGCCTACCGGTTTCCCGTCCGTCATCAATATGCCCGTTGCCCGTCGAACGGATCGATAGAACAGGTCCATTCGCCAATGAAAGGCCGTTTCGGTTGTGACCTGGAACTGCTTGAGGGTCGTAAGCCAACCTTCGTGTGGAAGCAGTTTCAAACGTCCTTTGTCGGCAAGTGGTTTCAGGTCAACCCGTAGCTCCCGTTCTGCGGGGATCTGCATTCGAATTGGCCCCAGTTCTTGGGCCAGGGGTTCCAGTGCGGTTCGATATGGGCCATTGGCAACGAGGTGCCGTACCGCTACTCCCCGTGCCGCCTGCTCCAGAGCGAAGTGCCGCAAATTAGCGAGAATGAGGGCAAGCTTCTGTTTATGGTACGGGCGGCGGGCTGCCTTCCAGGGGTTTTCTACGATAATGATTCCCAGGGTTTCGGGGGCCTCTGTGACCAACGGACCAGTGAGGTCGGTCAACTGATCGTAAGGTACAAAGACCCATCGCCGTCCGGCAGGATTTGTTTGTCTTGCTGCTAACAAGCGTCGAAATGCTCCCATCGACAATCCCATTTTACAGAGCTAAGATCGAGCGGTTTCTAGTTAAGGGACAAACGAATTAAGGATGTAATCTGTATATAAGCCTAGCATCCCTGTCGTATCTGCGCAAGAGTGATGGGGGAAACCAGACGTCAACGGGTCGAAGGGCGAGACTCGCCTTGATCGATGGCCGGGCATTTGGTTCTGACACTAAGGGGTATGGGAAGGATTATTTGGAAGGGACAAACGGGTCCGGTTTTGATATCATACTTAACAGAGGTGCCGAAAAGAGACTAATACAGATTCACAGAGCTTTGTTTGTATGGTGAACCCCCATCGCATAAGGCTTTTCAAGGAGGCTGAAGAGAAGTCCGGTCCGCTGGCCTATTGGATGAGCCGTGATCAGAGGACACGAGATAATTGGGCGCTTCTCTTTGCCCAGGAAAAGGCCCTTCAGGAAAATCGGCCCTTAGCGGTTGTTTTTTGTCTGGTGCCGACATTCTTGAATGCTACTGCGCGGCAGTACCGTTTTATGCTGAAGGGATTGCAAGAGGTTGAAAGGGGTTTAGGGGAAAAGGGGATTCCGTTTTATCTACTAAGTGGCTCACCGGAACGGCAACTTCCTATTTTCATAAGAGAGCATAGTATAGGGGCACTGGTAACCGATTTCGACCCCCTCAGGACTAAGAGGGTATGGAAAAAGGATGTGGCCGATAAGTGTCAGATCCCCATCTACGAGGTGGACGCCCATAATATCGTGCCGTGCTGGGAGGCGTCGTCGAAACAGGAATTTGCCGCCCGCACAATCAGGCCCAAGATCAGCCGTCTACTGCCGGACTTCTTAGAGGTATTTCCTAACCTTAAAAGGCACACGTTTTCCTGGAAAGGCAAGGTCAGCCCGATAGACTGGAGCACTATTGAAAGGTCACTTAAGGTAGATGATAGCGTGGCCGAGGTGAACTGGATCAAGCCGGGTGAGGGTGCGGCTCAAAGGGCCTTGAAGGGGTTTCTACGTGAGGGGCTGAGATCGTATGATGAAGCAAGGAATGACCCGACCGTGGACGGGCAGTCAAA
>CP070752.1:801933-804958 GCA_020348625.1 Deltaproteobacteria bacterium
GAACCTGTACCGAATGGTGAGGTTGGTTTATACGCGTTAAGGGTGATTGATGCTATCTACAAATCTGCTCGGTCACGAAGAAGAGTCGTTGTAACTTGACGCCGAACATGTCAAGTGATCGATCGATGATGTTCTTATATGTCAAAGCAATTCCTGCAGAGTGGTGATAAGCTTTAGGAGCTGGAGAGTATGGATAGAATCAAAGTCGGTGTTGTCGGTTGCGGCGTCATAAGCGAAGTCTATTTGAAGGTTAGCCGAATCTTCGAAGACATGGAGGTATCCGCATGTTCGGATATCATCATGGATAGGGCTAAGGCAAGAGCCCAAGAATTCAACATTCCCAAAGCATGCACCGTAAAGGAGATGCTCAACGATCCTGAGATCAGGATTGTTATCAACCTTACGGTGCCGAATGCGCATGCCGAGATAGCTCTGAAGGTTCTCGAAGCAGGCAAATCTGTATACAACGAGAAACCTCTTGCAGTGACCAGAGAAGACGGAAAGAAAATTCTGCGAACAGCAAAAGAAAGAAAACTCAAAGTTGGAGCTGCACCTGACACTTTCCTCGGCGGTGGATTGCAGACCTGCAGAAAACTCATAGATGACGGTTGGATCGGCGAACCCGTCGCAGCTACAGCGTTTATGATGACTCACGGGCCTGAAGGTTGGCATCCTGATCCTGAATTCTTCTACAAAATGGGGGGAGGGTCAATGTTTGATATGGGTCCCTACTATCTTACTGCTCTTGTTTTCTTGTTGGGTCCTGTTAATCGGGTGACCAGTTCGACAAGAATTAGCTTTCCAGAGAGGATTGTTACAAGCAAACCGAAATATGGAACAAGAATTAAGGTTGATGTTCCAACCCATATTGCTGGCATCATGGACTTCGCAAATGGCACAGTCGGAACAATAATTACCAGCTTCGACGTTTGGGGAGCCCAGCTGCCACACATAGAAATATACGGTACAGAAGGTAGCCTAAGCGTTCCGGACCCCAATCGATTCAGCGGTCCCATAAGCATACTGCGTGCTGGTTCCAAAGAATGGAAGGAAGTCCCTTTTACCCATGGCTATACTGAACAGAGCCGCAGCATAGGTGTCGCCGATATGGCAAAGGCGATGAAGACAGAAAGACCTCATAGAGCTAGCGGCGAATTGGCGTATCATGTTTTAGACATTATGCATGCTTTTCATGATGCTTCTTCTCAAGGCAAACATATTGAATTGGAGAGCACATGTAAACGTCCAGCACCACTACCGATAGGATTAAGGCATGGACAATTGGATGTCTGACCAACTTAGAAGCATTTCATAAAATCTCAAAGCGCGCGCTAAGATCAGCCATCTGCAATCCCCAAACTGCTTATCATAGCCAAGATCGTGATAAGCCCAGATACTATATGAAACTCTGGAGCATGGTAGCCCGGGAGATGCCTGTACACATGTAAGAGAATACTTTTCAGGTTCATTTTTTACGCTCCTTCAGTATGGCTTTCCAGAAGTTGATGGGCGAGAATAGTTCACTAGAGGAAAGGGTGCCCTGCGATGACAAAAGATAATCAGATGAAGAAAGGAGGAGGGAGTCTCACTCCCTGTACAGTATCTTCCCAGGCTTCGCTCCTGTATGCTGTGACTCCTTGACGACCTGTACGCCGTTAACAATCACGTGCTCGATTCCTTTGGGATAGACGTTTGGGGTGAGGGGGCCGGCCTTAGGGGCGATATTCTCGATGTCCATGATCACGATGTCAGCGTACCTTCCGGCCTTGAGGACCCCTCTATCCTGGATCTTGAACTTCTCCGCGGGGAGTCCGCAGGCTTTCCAGACTGCTTCCTCGATGGTAAGGATGCTGTTCTCCCTCACGGTGTCCCTGAAGTATGTGGCGAAACCCCCGAAGCTGTTCTCGCTGGGCATGAACCAAGGCGGGTTCTCTGTGACCCACTCGGTGTCCAGGGCGAATGTATCGGTTCCTATCATCGCCGCCGGGTGCTTGTAGAAATACTTCTTTGTGGAACTGTCAAAGCTCATCCCCTCTATTCGGGTGTAGGGGTCGGTCATCAACACTTCCATGAGGGCATCGAGGGGCTCCAAACCGAGTTCATTGGCGATCTCGGCTATGGTCTTGTCGACGTAGGTTGCTTCTTTGGACTTCCTGATTTTCCTCATGCTGGCCCAGCGGGGATTGATGTTGCGGTTTAAGTCATACCATTTTCCAGCCCATACCTTCTCCTTGATCTCTTCCCTGAACTCCCTCATCCTTAGGGCTTCTGCTAGCTGTTCCCGACTCCCCGTCACTTTAAGCCAAGGGAGGAGAGCAGTGGCGAGCCAGGTTGAAGAATGACAGCCGAAACCCCTAATGTTGGGTATAAGGTCGAAGCTGACGTCGATCCCCTCCTCTCGGGCCTTGTCAATGACTCTAAGAGTAGCTTTAGCGGCGGCTTTTTCCAGCTCGGCGTCGCCCCCAGGGATCACGTCGTAGAGGGTACTCAAATGGGAGATCTGTATGGGGATACCGGTCTGTCTGCCGACATCGATAGCTTCCTTGATGCCCTCGATTTTCACAGGGGGGAACTCGCCGGGCCTTCGAGCCTTCCTGAGCCCGGTGCGAAGGCTGTGGCTCGTGTAAATCCCGCCGTACTCGGCTGTAGCTTTGGCCAGGGCCATTAGCTCCTCCATGTCGGCGTAGTAGCTGGACTCATAGTCCCTCCCGACACTGAGGCCCCTGCAACCGTCCTCCATGGCTTGCCTCAGGTGTATTATCATCTCCTCCACCTCTTTTCCGGTGGCAGTGCGCCTATAGTCTCGGCCCATGGCGAGGTTCCTGAGACGATTGTGACCCACGATAGGGACGTAGTTGGGACTGAGACCCATCCCCTCGAGCTTTGAAAAGAACTCCGCCATGGTGTTCCAGTCCACTTCCCAGCCGTAAAGTTCCTGGTGCCTGGGGTTAAGGACCTCCTTGGATACAAGGCCCTCGGGGTAGTACATCCCGGGGTCTAGCTCGTAGAATAGATCGTGAATGAA
>CP070752.1:805058-808784 GCA_020348625.1 Deltaproteobacteria bacterium
GAGGTTTGAATTGACCTTCGTTACCCGCCTCCGGATTGACGGCACATTGAACCGCCCCTTTTCTCAGGGTCTGAATGCACCGATTACAAGAAATGCAGGGGATGATTTCTTCGAACCGCCCATCTTTCGCCTTTTTCGCTATATAGGGATCGGCTATCAAAGCCCTGCCCATAGAGACCAGATCCGCCTTCCCCTCCCGAATGATCCTGTCGGCCATGACCGGACTTCTGATTCTCCCGACTGTAATAACGGGTATGCCCACCTCCGATTTGACTGCCTGCGCGAGGTGAACGAAGACACCTTCCTCCACGTAATACGGCGGGTGGTTCAGGTAGCCTGAGGCGGCATTGCACGCGGATACATGGAGTGCGTCAGCGCCCTCGTTTTCAAGTATCTTGGCGATCTGTTTGGTCTCTTCTACCCTGAGCCCCCCATCAACGTATTCGTCCCCGCTCAATCTGCAGATGATGGGAAAATCGGGACCCACCCGGCCGCGCACCGACTTGAGAACCTCCGTGGCTAACCTGGCACGATTCTGAACATTGCCTCCATAGCGATCAGTTCTCCGGTTGGAAAATGGAGACAGAAAGGAACAGATCAGGTACCCATGGGCCATATGGAGCTCAACACCGTCGGCCCCGGCCTCCTTGACCCGCTGCGCCGCCGCCGAAAATGCCCGGATAATCTCCTCTATTTCGGGGATTGAAAGTTCATGGGGGGTTTCATCTCTGGTCGGACAGGGTATTGGCGAAGGTCCGACGATTTGAGATCCGGTCACCGTCGATGAGGTTTGCCTGCCCGCATGACTAATCTGGACGACGATTTTCACTCCCACACCGTGGATAGCCTCCACCAAATTCCGGATGCTCGAGCCATGTTCATCGGTGCTGATAAGTAACATGTACGGAGCTGCCTTACCCTGCTGAAGTATGCCCGTGTGCTCGGTGTTGATATATCCTACACCGCCCTTTGCTCGTTCAACATAGTATGCAATCAACCGTTCGCTCACATAGCCTTCCGGTGTGGCGTAATTTGTTGCCATGGGAGGCATCACGATGCGGTTTTCCGTCCGCAAGGTTCCAATGGAAAAGGAAGAGAAGAGATGATCGAGACTCATGTCACGCTCCAAGGGTTTCAGTGTTGTCCTTGAACGTAAAGGAGATGAGGAAACTGGTCAGGTGGTCGAACCAAACATTGTTTTTGTTAGCTCCTTTTTTTGCCCATGTCAAGCTATTTTATGTACCCTTGAGCACGCATGAGCCCCCATTCACACCCTGTTCTTACAGTCGGCTGATCTGCCGATTCGCTTCTCGCCCCGAAAACCAGCCGACCGGTCGGAAGAGGATAGTGAAATCCCTTCGGGAATCAGAAAGCCGCACGTTGGGTGTTCCTGCTTGGACTCATCTGTTTGGTTGAGCGCGATCTTTTACATCGGGGAGGCGACCACCAGGATTACCAGATCCTCTGTTCCGCTGTTGGTGAGGGCGTGGCTGGACCCCGTCGGGATCCATGTGGCATCGCCGGGCCTTACGTGTCGTGTTTCAGTGTCCACGCTCATCTCCCCCTCACCGGTCATGACAAAGTAGATCTCCTCATAGGGGTCAATGTGTGCCTCGATGGTTTTACCGGGTGCAAGGGAGGCGATAGCCAGGAACCCTATCTCTTTTAACGTCCTCTGGTCCAATATCATCTGCGCAATAGCCCCGCCATGAGCAAGGTACGTCGTGTCGAGGACTTCCTTATCCTTGATATTTCTAACAATCATACTCTCTCCACCTCACGTGACTACTAAGGATTTCTTCTCTATTTCTGTTGCTGTTTCTCTGCAGGCAACGCCCAGGTTCCCGATTCGGTTGCAGCCGTAAAAAAGGAACTACCTTTCAAGGCTGGCCCTACTATTCGCCCCATGGAGCAGGCGCAGAAAAACGAGAAACACCACACCATCCCCTCACGTTAGTCTCACCACAGCCTCGAGCGAGTGATATTCTTCCGGAAGGTCTTCTCTCAGGACTTTCTAAAGTTTAGCTGGTCAAACCGCCGCTTGTGGCAAAGTAACAAACGCGTTTGATTGGTACGCTAATTTATTGGATTTCAGTTGTCAAGGTCACCGTCAATGACTGCTGGTAGGGTTAAATGAGCCCTGCTGACCACTTGCCATTGCCAACAAAAGGAAATATAGTTTATGTTTTATTATTCGGTATTGGTTTTTCTTATTGATCGACGTTTTTTCATTGGTAACCCATTGAAAAATCGGTTTAAGGGTATGCTAGGCGTAAGAGCTTATATATACGGCTCAATGAACGAGGTACTTCATTCTTCATCGTGTTGAATGCTGAGGTTTTTCGGTGGTTAACAATTACGAATCACACTACAGGTGGTATGTTCTGGGTCTGGCAGCCCTGACCTACACCTGTTCGATGGCCATGCCACGCATGTGCATGCCGGTTCTATTCAAGGAGATATCCGTCGACCTGGACTTAAGCCTCGTCCAGATAGGTACCATTTGGGGAACTGAGTTCCTATCTGGATTCATTACCGGGCTCGCTGGTGGCCTCCTCGGCGATCGATTTGGCGTGAGGCGAGTCCTGAGTATAGCATGCCTTCTGGCTGGAGGCGCAGGTGCGCTCAGGGGGCTTTCCAGCGGCTTTCCGAGCTTGGCTGCCACGACCTTCCTGTTTGGATTCATTTTAGCCGTTATACCGGTCAATGTGGTTAAGGCTGTCGGCATATGGTTTTCAGGGGGCCACCTGGGACTGGCTAACGGTATCACCGCTGTGGGAATGGCAATCGGTTTCATGGCTGGATCCATGCTCAGCGCCACGGTGCTTTCACCCTTACTCGGCGGGTGGCGGTGGGTACTACTACTGTATGGCACGCTCTCCGCTTTAATTAGCGTGTTGTGGTTTTTCACGGTGAGAGAACCTGGGCAGGTCGTGTCAGGAGGTTCCACCCCGAGGCTCACCTTTGGCCAGACATTCTCAAGAGTAGTCCGACTCAACAGCGTCTGGCTTATTGGATTAGCCTTAGCGGGACATAATGGCTGTATAACTAGCATGCTCGGCTACCTTCCGCTTTACCTGAGGCAAAGGGGTTGGCCGGTAGCCAATGCCGATGGAACCGTGGCGACTTTTCATGGCGTTAGCATGCTCGGCGCCATACCGCTGGCCCTCCTATCAGATAGGTTAAAATCAAGAAAAACAGTGCTCATCCCAGCAGTCCTCATAACTGCTGCAAGCGTGTCGCTGTTATCAGCGGCCCATGACCAGACCGTATGGCTTTTCGTGATCCTGTCAGGACTTTTCCGTGACGGATTTATGGCAATCATTTTGAGCATGATAATTGAGGTGAAGGGGGTGGGAGCAGATTATGCTGGAACTGCTACTGCTTTTGTTCTGGCCGTATCGCAATTAGGTAGTTTCTTAGGGCCTCCTCTCGGCAACAGTCTCGCCGGTTTCCATCCGGGCCTGCCCTTTGTTTTCTGGGCTGCCCTAGCCCTTGTTACACCCATCAGCCTGCACTTCATTAAAGAACAGCGGTAAAGGCCAAGGGTGAGAAAGATTAGCTGACAATCAATTTCAGAGAAAGTCGATCGAGAGAATAAAGGCACAGAAATCTACAGCTCACGTGGACTGTAGCGATACGAATAGATAAGGGCAAAAAACACCGTTTTTCTAATGCCTAAGACTTCTTAGACATACCGTCTCTTAATCTTTTTCCTCAGGTAGC
>CP070752.1:808884-813734 GCA_020348625.1 Deltaproteobacteria bacterium
CATCTTGCGGAGATGAATCGCCTTACAGGGCTCGACCGTGCCATGGTGAGAACCATTAATGATATTAAGGAGTGGCTGGTGGTGAAATCTGATCCCGGCCTCCGTGAGGAGATAGAGGAACTAACCTACTTTGTCCCCTGGGATATTCCAAGAAACACACCCAAGGTTCAAGTAGATGTTTCAGGAGTTCTGCTGGATACCGTATGGATCGCGTAATGAAACTGCTTTGCCTCTGCGTATTAATTAGCCGATGTCAACTCTTATTGGCATTTTGGAGGCTGGAGATCTCGGGGGCGTTTATCGTAAGGGCAAGGTGGTTGTATTGATTCTGGCCAGGTAAAACGCTTGGTATGTAGATTTTTTTAAAGGAGGTATTGCTATGACAGAGGGACCGCTCACCGGCGTGAGGGTAGTGGAGATTACCATGTTTCAACAAGGGCCTGTGGCAGGAATGAGATTGGGCGACTTGGGCGCGGATGTCATCAAGATTGAGGCCAAGACTGGAGACCCCGGAAGGGGATTTATGAAGATTATTGGCGCGATGGCCGGATTAGAGGGCCGAAATTACTACTTTGAGCACACCAATCGCAATAAGAGGGGAATGGTCTTGGACCTGAAAAGTGAGAAGGGCATCGAGGTATTCTACAGGCTCATTGATACCGCCGATGTATTCCTAAACAACATGAGCATTGGAGCGCCCTTAAAGATGGGCATCGGCCCTGAAATCCTGCTAGCCAGGAACCCACGGCTCATCTATGCTCAGGCCTCCGGCTGGGGACGAAAAGGACCTGATGCGCATGAATTGTCCTTCGACTACACCGGCATAGCCCGTAGCGGGCTGATGATGTCCTGTGGAGAACAGGGGGCTTCGCCAACCCAAATTTTGCCTGGAATGGGTGATGAGATAGGGGGGCTTATGTGCGCATGGGGGGTCACAGCCGCCCTCTACGCCCGAGAAAAAACAGGTAAGGGCCAGGTGGTAGACACCTCTTTAATGGGTAGTATGATCGGGGCCTTGGGCTTCATTATGGCGGCGCCCGCTATTCTTGGAAGGGAATTTCCCAGAGAAATCAGGGCCCAAGCAGGGAATCCGATCTATAACCACTATCGGTGCAAAGACAACAAATGGCTCGCCATTGCCCACCTGGATCTCACCAATAAGTATTGGCCCAGGCTGTGTAAGGCGCTCGGAATTGAGGAACTGGAGCATGATCCAAGGTTCAACAGCATCGAGTCTAGAGGCAAGAATGCAAGGGAACTGGTGGGAATCCTGGACAAGAAGTTCGCCGCCAAGACCAGGGCTCAGTGGTTTGAGATTCTTAAGGAAGCCGACTGTATCTATACGCCGATTCAAACGCCCTCAGAAGTAGTCAATGACCCGCAGGCATTGGCAAATAACTATTTTGTCGAGGTCGATCACCCTGAATGGGGTACCATAAAGATGACCGGGTTTCCATGGGATTTCAGCGAGACCCCAGCGTCGTGGCGGCTCCCTGCTCCAGGATTTGGACAACATAATGAGGAAATCTTATTGGAGCTCGGCTACACGTGGGATGACATCACTCAGTTCAGAGAGGAGGGGGTAGTTCCATAGGGTTTGCCCATGCTCAAACAGCTGCACAAGGAGCGCGATTCAGGATCACATCCTGATTATTCATTATTGGCCTTTTGGTTCTTGTCTAATATCATACTCTATCAAGCCCGTCCAACGTAGAGAAGAAGTGCTACTCACTGTAGTTAGAGCCTTGTGCATAGAATATCCAGAGGCATTCTAACATTTGATAAACCGCGGAAACGCGGGAGTGTCGATTTTCTCCACAATCAACGCTTGCACTCTTCTGAAATTCATTTATCATTACAGATACGACCGCGCGTCTTTGCACTCCTTTTCGTATAGAGGTCGTGTACCTGTTCAAGATCTCTTGTGAGGAGGCATACCGGTCTGGTGAGGCATATAACCCAAGAAAGACCGTAGTAGGTTTTGGTGAAGTGTGTTTGAAGCTACTAAAACTTAGATAGGAGGTAAGGCATATGTTCAGACAAACAATAAAAAGTGCGGTACTTGTTACACTCTTTTTGCTGGTCGTGCTTTCCGCTACGAGTGTGTACGCGCAATTTGGGGTTATGACACAGCAACCACCGCAAGAATCCGAAAAGGCCGTTTTATCTTCGGCAACCGGGAGATACGTTTTCGGTCAAGTATCTGACTCCGACCAGGACCAGTTCATGCTCGATACAGCAACCGGCCGCTTATGGAGGCTCACCAAACGATCGGACATTGGGGTATGTTTATCCACCGTGCCCTATCGCAGTGCAGAGGGAGAATGCTCTCCCCTGCCGGAATCCATGCCTGTTTCAGAGGCCGGCGAAGCAAAGAAACAATAACGTACACCTTGCTACGATAGTCGATTCGAAAAGCCTCCAGGTTTCGCTTCGAATTCAAAACGGCAAAGGTCTCTATCTTTATGGTCAGATGTGATTCCTCGTATGGGCAGGGGTCAGCTCATATTCCAGCGAAGATCTTGCTAAAGAGCCCCACAAACGGCCAGATCAAGCTGCCCAGAATGGGAACGCCGGTAGCTCGTCCGAATATGATCAACCCAATGAGGATAAAAGGACCGTAGCGCTCTAATATGTATACCTTCCCTACATGCTTGGCTGGCAGAAGCCCGGCCAGGATTTTCGAGCCATCCAGAGGGGCGATTGGCAGCACATTGAATATGGCCAGGGCCAGATTAATCTGCAAGCTCATAATCACCATGACTACAAGCAACCCCACAATGGAATTCATATGAGGGGCCCCTCCCACAGCTAAAACAAATCGGAGCAACAGACCGCTCATAAGTGCTACAACCATGTTTGCGAGGGGACCGGCAGCGCTAATCCAGAGCATGTCTCTCCTGGGATTTCTCAACATATATGGATTTACCGGCACCGGTTTAGCCCACCCGAAATGCACCAAGAAGAGCATGATCGTACCGAGAGGGTCAAGATGGGCCAGGGGATTCAGAGTTAAACGGCCACTTCGCTTTGCCGTGTCATCTCCGTACTTGTATGCAACATACCCATGCGCATATTCGTGAAATGTCAGTGCCACCAGAATCGGCGGGACTAATAGGAGCAGCGTTCGTATTTCCATACATGAGACCTCTCTGTAACTCTGTATTATAAGGCAAAGCGCCTAAGGCGTCAACGGTGTGGGTGGCAAGTGGGCTGCCGGCCCATGGGGTATGGCGGGAATGTGCGAGGAAAGTTTTCCCGAGACCGTGGTGACTTGGTGTAATAAGGGAAAAGGCATTACTCAACGAAAGCCACACAAGGGGTTGACCGCATCATCCCAGCCAGGTCACTCCTGCCAGTTCTCGCTTGATTCCCCTTTGGAAGCGATACTTCGGGTATCCAAGGACCATGGCTGCCAAGACCTCGTTCTCGTCGGGTATCTGGAAGAGCTTCTTCAGGGGGCCCCATTTGTTAACGGCAGGAGGGATAAGGCTGAGGGCGCAGGTGCCGAGCCCCATGGCGTGTGCCGCCAAGATGCCGTACGTGAGGTCGATGAGTGCATCGTCGGTGTGGGCCTCCGAGGCGATGTGGGCATGAAAGATGAGCATCGCCGGTGCACCTCGCATGATGTCGTCCACCTCGTACTCTTCCATGTAGGGGAGGCGTTTCTCCAAGATGGGTTTCAGGTGGCCTTGCATGGCGTTAAAGGTCTCCAGGGGCAGCTTATGCTTGATCCTGAATCGGGCTATGGGGTTTTCGAGCCATCCGATGAGCTTCCAGTAAAACTCCACCAGCATGGGGAGTGCCTTTTCAAGCAATTCGCGGTCCGGTATGACAGTGACCTGCACCTTGTGGGGCGGAAAGCCCATGGGCGCCAGGGAGATCGCCTCAATAATGCGCTCTAGTTTCTCCCCTTCCACCGGCTTGTCCTTAAACGCCCGCACGGTCCGGCGGGTGGAGATTAGGTCGAAGAAGCCCTGCTCGTCCAGGCCCTGCTTCGGGAGCTCAAAGAAGTCATCTTCATAGGACAGACCCTCAACCTGAACGGCCTGGTTCGGACAGGCTGCCATGCAGTGCCCGCACTTCAGACAGAGGTGCACCCGGTCTGGGTTGAAGCCGTAGTTCTTCCCATCTGGTTCTTTCTCGATGATCCTGTTAGGGCAAAGCGCGGCACAGGTGCCGCACTGCTTGCAGATGTTGTGGTCGATGCTGTTTTTCACCGTGAGGTTCGGTACAGGTTACAGGGCCGCACGAAAAACCGTGATCCCATGAATTGGATGGCAACTATAGGGCGAACTAGCCTTGTATGTCAACATACGAGTGACCGCTATAGCCGAATTACTGCTGAGAGCATAACACAGTTTGTGGACTGGTAAGGAGTCGGATCCGCCATGAAGCCAGCTTGATCGGTCCCAACATGTTTTCTGTCGAGCGCAATTATATTCTTATTTCCTTCACTCGTATATGATCACTCCCCTGGCGTTTTTACCGGCTTTTAGATCATCAAATCCCTTATTAATTTCCTCCAGTCGATATCGATTCGTTATGAGGTTTTCCAAATTGATCCGCCCGGCCTGGTAAAGCTCGAGTAAGGTGATAAGCTCACTGCGAATATCTCCGGACCCATAATAGCAGCCCAATATGCTCTTTTCCATCACAGGGATCTCAGCAAGGGGAAGCGTCAGCTTCGCATCCAAATCCGGTACCCCCACGACCACTACAGAGCCCCCCCTCCGAATCAGCCTGTAGGCGGTCAGGGTTGTCTCCTCGCTCCCGACAGCCTCAAAGGCGTAATCAACACCGATCCCATTGGTTATTTCCAGCGCCTTCTTGAGGGGGTCTTCCCTTGA
>CP070752.1:813834-819066 GCA_020348625.1 Deltaproteobacteria bacterium
ACTACCGGCGAAATCAACCTGTCGCTGGGCTGCTACGGCTGTCGGGCGACGTCCGACATCGGCGATGACATTATGTTCATGGGTATCCCTCTGTCGCAGTTGCCGTCGCTGGTGGAGGGGCTGGAACGGCTGGGGAAGAAGGCCATTCCCGACTCGCGGGCCAAAATATATTTGCCGCCCCTGGTGTAGCTGATGAACGACAATCGCAAAACACTTCGACGATATGATTCTAGCCATCTTGACCTTGGTGAAAACCCGAGAAGAGCGAGCTACAATACTTGCCTTAGGAGATAATCAAAATGGCAAGTCGATTGACTCCAGCTGAATTCTTATCGTTCAGTACTGTTAGGATCCAAGCGCATCTTTCTAATGGTTTAATCAGCACAGGTATGCGAATCTCGGACGGCCCCACAAGGAGGTGAGGTAAGCGTACCCTCACGTCCCTCCCAGGCCTCGAGTCTCAAAGTCAGGCTTGGGGAATAATTCAAACAATATCTCCATGTCCTCGATGGTATCATATTCCCTGAGGGACTCGGGTATTTCTCTGAGGGCTTCTATTGCTAAGGTAAGGGCTCTATAGACAATGTATTTGCCTCTATGAGAATACAACAGTTCCTGGGCGACATCTTGCTTGTCCTGCGGTGAAAGGGAATCCCAATTCTCGGGTTTCATTTAGTTTTAGCCCTCCTCTGAAGGTAGATCTAGCACAATTTATACATTGAATACATGTGTGTTTTCAATAGCTATCCTGCTCCGAGTCCAAAAAGAGCTGCCTCCAAATCATCAATTGCCTTGTGGACGGGCATAGCATTTTTTGGCATCACATATCCTTTGTTTCGGGTGGTTTCAAAAGCCAGGCCAAGGCTATTCCCAAAACTGAGATTACGATACCCCACCAGAAGGCCTGCCGATAAGTGCCGGTAACATCGAATATATGACCGGCAATGTACGAGCCAAAGGTAGCTGCTCCAGACTCAGCAAACCCGAAAAGCCCCATAAAGAGCCCGAGTGAGACCATCCCAAAAACCTCAGAGGTAAGCGCAAACCTCAGAACGGCCTGGGCTCCCCAGGCAAAACCAAAGACAAGGGCAAACAGATGAAGTCCCCATAAGCTATGCGCCATCAAACCCCACCCGAGGATGATCGCTGTGGCAGCAAAACTGATGATGAAGGCTGGTCTGTCTCCGATCTTATCCGCCACGCGGCCCATCCCGATTCTACCGATCATGCTTGATGCGGTAAGGACCGCCAACACATTAGCCCCATCGAAGAGGGTAAAACCCAGATCCTGAACCTGGACTGCAATATGGGCTATAAACGTGGTCCTGCAGAACCCAAAGCTACCATACAGTCCCGCCAGTATCCAAAACTGGCTGGTTCGGATCGCCTCCCGAAGAGAGAGCACCGGAGTCAGCGAGGTTGGAAGTGGCTGGGCCACGTCTTTTGCCATTTCCTCCCGCGCGCCATCTGGCCACTGGCCTAACTCCCTCGGATCTCGCCTCAGAAAGAAGCCTGCCCCGGTAATGCCAACTAACGCGATGACGCCCAGAATTGCGTAGGCAGTGCGCCAGCCGTGGGCCAGGATGAGCCAGACGGAAAAAGGAGGAAAAAGAAAACCGCCGATACTAACCCCCGCCTGCACAATACCGATCATGAGCCCTCGCCTCTTAATGAACCACCTGGATACCGTGGCCATTACCGGTACCGTAATGGTGCTTACACCAATGCCTCCCACCAGTGCATAGGTTATCTGGAACTGCCATAGGGCGGTAATCTGTGACAGGAGTAGATAGCATATCCCCAAGAAAGAGCCAAAAACAGTCAACACTGCCCGTGGCCCAAGCTTATCGGTGAGCCATCCCATAGCGATCGCCACGCCGGCCTGCACCATAAACGAAAGCGAATAGGCGAGGGTTGTCGCTGCTCTGGTCCACCCGAACTCGTTCAAAAGGGGCTTGAAGAACACGCCGAAGCAAGGGGTAAACGTCCCCCAGCCTATGAACCAGATGCTGAATCCAGCTGCAGTAACAACATAGCCATAGAAAAACTGCGATTTCCCTGCATCACGTGACATCGAGCTCTATCCTTTATCTTCCGATTGAGCTGAATCTAGAAGAATCTTCAACCCACCCTTTGGCCTCCACATCGTTCTCCTGTAAAGCGTTATTGCTCATCCGACCCTCTTGAAGAATTCATTGATGTGGGTTTACTCTGCCTTGACTCTCTGGGGCCTAACTTGTAAGAATACCATCTCGAACAAAAGCTCTCCACAAGAAAGTAGTTGCTATTCCTGCTCACCACAATCTTACTGTTGTGGAAGCTCCGGCTCTTTTTCTGTTCAATCAGCAATTGATATGTCGTCGGAGCAGTTTGCGTGCTCTCGGCGCAAGGAAATCAGCGAGGGAGAGTTGAAGGATGAGCGATTATTCCATGTGTGAAATCCAGAAGGTAATGACATGACGAATCTTGCTCCAACGCAACGGGCACCTGCGTATTGACAGGAGAGGGAAATCCTTTGACCATCCGGTAGCCCGGGATTTTGGGTTGCTTGTTGCTTTCGCTTCAGGCAATATGATATAGTGAAAGCGTTTGAGTCGGGCTAGTCAGCCAATAAGGAATATTGGTTGGAAGAAAGGCCTTCGACAAGAAACAATCGTTAACTCTCTTTTCTGCTCTGTTCCGTAAAATAGGTCCACCTCTATTCTCCAATGCATTCCGCTTCAGCAAAGAGCACTGCTCCCTGAGCGCTCTGAAGTGTACACAAAAGCTAATTATTATGCCGGAACTCAAAGCGTATCCTTGTAATTCTTCCGCAAATTTAAATCCCTAACAAGATCGAAGAATATGAGCTGTATCCTGTTCAACAAGAAACTTTGGCAAAAACAGATGAATTGAGATGGTGTTTTCATAATCAGAAAGGAGCCTTAAAATCTCAAATGATAGAACGCTGTGAATCCAAACCGAGCATCTTTTTAAAGAAGCAAGCTATCCCATTACGGGCAAAGGAGGTTTATGACCATGGGAAGGACGACCTTAAAAGAAAAGCCGATTGAGACGGATGTCTTATGCATAGGAGGAGGAATAGCAGGCCTCATGGCTGCTATCAGGGCAGCTGAGCTGGGTGCAAGGGTTGTAGTCGCCGAGAAGGCAAATAGCAATTACAGCGGTTCTGGTGCCACTGGAAACGACCACTTCATGTGCTATATACCGGAGATTCATGGCCCCGATATCGAGCCCATCGTGAATGAATTCCAGCGCGGACAGCAAGGCGGATTAAGACACAGGTCTTTCATTCGTACCTGGCTCGAGAGGTCCTTTGAAATAGTCAAGCTGTGGGATAGTTGGGGCATTCCCATGAAGTATAACGGGCAATATGAATTTGCCGGACATGCCTTGCCTGGGCAACCCTTGATGAATATGCATTATGCAGGAAAAGACCAGAAGAAAATCCTGACCCAGCAGGCTCTTAAGAGGGGTGTCGAGGTACTCAACAGGGTCATGTGTTTCGACTTGCTCCATGATGAAGACGGCGTAAAAGGTGCTCTTGGGATTAGCACGGTCGAAGACGAATTAATAACCTTTCGTGCTAGGAGTGTCATTCTGGGGACTGGTTCAGTCATGAGGCTATATCCGGCTTCAACTCCGGCGTGGATGTTTAACACGCGTCTTTCACCCACATGCGTGGGGGATGGGCGAGCAATGGCATTCCGGGCCGGGGCTGAGCTCGTGAGCATGGAAATACCGATATTGCGTTGTGGCCCAGCGTACTTCGCTCGGGCCGGAAAGGCCACCTGGGCTGGGGTTCTCAGGGACTCAGAGGGCAAACCGGTTGGTCCCTTCGTAACTGAGCCTGACACCAAATATGGTGATCCAGTGGTCGACATATACCAAGATATTTTCCTGGACTACAAGAAATCGGGCCGCGGGCCTGTATATATGGATTGCAATGGCCTTTCAGATGAGGGATTGGATTATATGCTCCATTGGTTGCGTAACGAGGGAAATGTTGCGATTCTCAATCATCTCGAGGAAGAGGGCATCGACGTCAGGAAAAACCCTGTTGAGTTCAGGTCATATGAGCATGAGCTCTTTCCTAGGGGCGGGATATACTATAATAATGAAGCCACAACTTCGTTGGGAGGCCTCTATGCCGCCGGGGATGAGTTTTTCGGCGGAATATCAGGTGCAGCAGTATTCGGATGGATTGCCGGAGAGAACGCTGCAAGGCATGGGGCGGAAGCAGGGCCCCTCAAGAAAGTAAAAGAAAAAAGACAGGTAGATGAGAAAAAGGAATTCCTCGAGGAAATTCGAAGTCGAGAGGTGGGCCCTGGTTGGAAGGAGACGAACATAGCCCTTCAGCAAATAGTGTGGGATTATGCAGGGCAGGTCCGCTCAGAGACCCTATTAAATGCGGGACTGGCAGCTTTACAGAGGCTGAAACAGAAAGCACGCGCAAGCATTATTGCTCCAAATCCACACGAGTTAATGCGCTGCTTAGAGGCATTCAACTTGATGGATTTGGCAGAGCTTGTATTCATAACGGCTCGTGAAAGAAAAGAGACGAGAGGAAAACACGTTCGCCCTGACTATCCTTTCACTAATCCACTGCTGGAAAAATTGCTGATAGTGAAGATGGTAAATGGTAAGCCCGTTATGGAATGGAGAGAAATAAAGCGCTAGGAGGGGATTATGCCGCCGGTGTTAAATAAGGATGTATGCGAATGTTGTGGCAGATGTGTTGATGTTTGCCAAAGCGATGTCTTTTTCGGCTCAAAGAAAGGGGAGGTTCCCAGCGTTACTTATCCAGAAGAATGTTGGCATTGCAATGCCTGCGTATTCGAATGTCCGGTCGAGGGGGCAATCAGGCTCAGAATACCGCTGCCAATGACGATACTCCATAAGGGATGATGAGGCCCCTGGCAGAAAAACCTGCCCGCCTTATTTCGGCAAACTATATTGCTTTGCAATGCAAATCCTGATATCCTACCTGCGTATTTTTGTTGGGTAAATTGCTCCTGTAATTTTGGCAACACGTAAGCCCACAAAAGGGGACAAGAAAAAGATACCTGGCTAACCATTTAACAAGGGAGGTGTGGCAATGAAAAAGAGACATGTCTTCACGAAATGGGCAGTAACAAGATTATCGGTATTAATAGTGGCGATATCGTTCGCCATGGCAGGCATCTGCTGGGGGGTCGAGTGGCCTAAAGTTGCAAAGGTAATCTCACCATC
>CP070752.1:819166-824671 GCA_020348625.1 Deltaproteobacteria bacterium
ATGGTGTATCTGTTGGCGCTCAGATCCCTTAATCGTTATATCCCTCTCATCGAGCACGTACTGGCTTCCGACCACGCCCATCCGTGGAATGTGTACGGGCTCTTAAAGCAAATGATCGGAGAGCTTTCCGCTTTTTCGGAGCAAGTCGATGTGATGGGAGAACTCTCTGATGGCAGCCAAGGCGTTTTGGAGTATGATCACCGCAGCCTTTATAGCTGTTTTGCGGGTACTCGTACTATAATTACGAAACTGCTCGACGAGATTACGGCGGGACCCGAATATGCCTTCCAGCTGCTCTTTGACGGGACCTACTATGCTGCAGAGCTTACGCCAGCTTTGTTCGAAGGCGGAAACCGGTTTTATCTGGTGTTTGAAACAGAGACGGATCCTCAAACCGTACTGCAGTCTCTGGAGACCATTACCAAATTGAGCTCAAGGGAATCGTTGCCGCTCCTGATCGCCAAAGCGCTTCCGGGAATAAAGCTGGAGCACCTTTCAGCCCCGCCTCAGGAGCTGCCCCGCAGAGCCCAGGCGATTTACTGTCAGATCGATCATCATGGCAACCAATGGTCGGAGATCCAGAAAGGGCATAATATCGCCTTATACTGGGATACTGCCCCGGAGGACCTGAAAGTTGAGCTCATGGTTGTAGGGGGAACATAACCATGCGAATCGTCGACTGTTTCACGGAACTCTTAGCCTACATGGCGTATTTCACAAGAACGGTGAAATCAAAGCAGCCCGCTTTCGACCAGGTGAAGGCCGACATTGATCGTCTTGTTTCCCAGGCCGACGCCTGCTTGCAGGATAGAGGTATACCGAAAGATGACTGCGACCATGCGCGCTTTGCCATTTTTTCGTGGATTGATGAGGCGATCTTGAGCTCCCCATGGAAAGAGAAAGAGCAGTGGCAGCGGCAACAGTTACAACGTACTCATTTTAAGACCATCGATGCCGGCGAGATTTTTTTCGAGCGGTTGAACATGCTCGGCCCCCATCAGAATAACGTTCGGGAGGTCTACTATCTCTGTCTCGCTATGGGATTTACGGGGCGGTATGTCCATGAGGGAGATGACTTTCTTCTGGAGCAATTAAGAACCTCGAACCTGAAGGTGCTGACGGGGAGCTCTGTAGGCCTGCCTGCCCTTGATAAGGGCGAGCTCTTTGCGGAAGCCTATCCCCTACAAACAGATCGGGCGACTCCCCAGCGACGTAAGCAACGGTTTTCACCAATTACACTTGCGGCCATCGCCTTTCCCGTTGTGCTTTATGCCGCTTTGTTTCTGGTTTATCGGTTCATTCTCAGTAATATTGCGGAAAACTTGTTAAGTACGGTGCCATAAATGGTTGGGAAAATCCTAAAAGCCTTACTGGTTGGCCTCGTGGTAGTGGTCGTTGTCGCGCTGGTGTTCTGGCTGGTTATAGGTATGGGCTGGGCTTGGTGGGTGGGTATTTTTATTCTTCTCGGTCTGCTGGGCCTGGTACTGTGTCTGCTACTGCTCAGAAGTATCCTGCTCAGGCGACGGGAGCAGCGATTCGTGCAACAGGTAATTGCGCAGGATGAGGCCTACTTAAAAACCCTAGGCGATAAGGAAAAGGAGGGCTCAAAAGAGCTGCAGGACCGATGGAAAGAGGCAATAACGGCGCTCAGGAAATCCCACCTTAAGAAATACGGAAATCCCCTGTATGTCCTGCCATGGTATATGGTGATCGGGGAAAGCGGTTCTGGAAAAACCACGGCAATTCAGAGCGCACGGCTGTCGTCGCCCTTCGTCGAAATCCGGCGCGCCTCGGGCATATCGGGAACCCGGAACTTGGACTGGTGGTTCTTCGAGCAGGCAATTATCCTCGATACGGCCGGCAGATACGCCATTCCAGTTGACGAGGGCCGTGACAAGGACGAGTGGCAGAGATTCCTGAGGCTGCTGGCGAAGTTTCGAAAAAAAGAACCCATAAACGGGCTTGTCGTAACCATAGCCGCCGATAAGCTGGCATCGTCAGGGCCTGATGATCTGGAGGAAGACGGCCGAAGCATACGTCGCCGTATTGATGAGTTAATGCGCGTGCTGGGCGCCAAGTTTCCGGTTTATGTCTTGGTGACCAAGTGCGATCTGGTTCAGGGGATGACCTCCTTCTGCGATACTCTGCCTGAGGAAACGCTCTCCCAGGCTATGGGGATGATCAACCAAGACCTCTCAACCGATGCCCAATCCTTCACAGGAAGCTGCATGCACTCCCTCGGCGAGCGGTTGAGAGATCTGCGGCTGCTCCTTTTTCATAAATCCAGGTCTAAGACCCCGGACCCCGGGCTTGTTCTCTTTCCCGAGGAGTTCGAAAGTCTTAAACCCGGGCTCAGTGCCTTTATGAAGGGCACCTTTCAGGAAAATCCCTATCAGGAGACCCCGATACTCAGAGGGCTTTATTTTAGTAGCGGAAAACAGGAAGGCAGCCCCTATTCCCATTTCCTTAAGGAGCTCGGGCTGATTGAAGAGCGGGAGGTATTGCCTGGAACCAGCAAGGGGTTGTTCCTGCACGACTTTTTTTCACGCATAATGCCAGCGGACAGGGGCCTCTTTGCCCCCACCCAGCGAACTCTGGAATGGAGCAAATTAACGCAGAATCTGGGCCTGGCAGCCTGGCTGGCCGTGGCCATCGCACTATGCGGGTTGTTGAGCTTTTCATTTGCCAAGAACCTGATGATCATGAGGGAGGTTCAGAGGGAGGTTTCCAAGCCGGTAGTTTTGCAGAATGAGCTTGTCGCCGATGTGATCAGCCTGGATCGCTTTCGTCAGGCCATCCTCAAAGTAGAAGATCGGAATAGGGGATGGTGGCTCCCCAGGTTTGGATTGTCCGAGAGTGTGCAAGTCGAGCGCGAGCTTAAGACAAAATACTGTAAACAATTCTACGATGGTCTCCTGGTCAATTATAACGAAAAAATTTCCGAGACGATGACGCAGCTTTCAGCCGAAACATCCCAAGATGTCATCGGTGCGCACGCAGCGCAACTGGTGCGGCGCATTAATCTCGTGCGCGGCCGAATTGAAAATGAGGAGCTTGAGGCGCTGAAAGCCAGGCCTCAGCCGTCCTATGTACGAACATTGGAGGCAGCAGGGCAGGAAGTCATCCCTGAGGTCGGGCAGAAGCTGACAGATTTATACTTTTATTACGTTTTCTGGCATGAAGATACCAACGTATTGAATAAGGAGATGAACGAACTCCTGATTCTGCTAAGACACGTGCTTATGCTAAAAGACTCCAATTTGAATTGGATTGCTGCCTGGATAAATCTCGATCCGTCAGTCTCATACCTGACCTTAGAGGATTTTTGGGGGGGGAGCCTGGATCTCGAGGACGAAAACAAGGTGCCGCCTGCGTTTACCCTTCAGGGAAAAGCCAAGGTTGACTCTTTTATTAGCGAGATCGAATCCGCCCTTTTCGACCCCATGATCATTGCAAGCAGGAAATTGGAATTTCAAAGGTGGTACCCGAAAGCATATTTCAACGCCTGGCGTGACTTTGGCGTTGCATTTCCCCGTGGTGCCGACCGGCTGAATGGAAAGGCAGAATGGCGCCAGGTGGCGTCATTGATGGGTACCGATCAGAATCCATATTTCGCATTGTTTGACCGAATCGCCGCTGAGATGGAGCCCTTTTCAAAAAGCCAGGAGCTGCCGTCCTGGCTGCAGCTCGTTAACGATTTCAAGACCACAAGGGACAAGGCGGCAAAGCTCAAAGAACCGGAGGGCGAAAAACCAGGGATCATTAAGAAGGCAACCCAGAAGGTTGAAAAGAAGCTTGCCAAGCTCGAAAAACAAACCGGCCTAAAGGCCGGGGGTCTGGAATCAAAGCTCATTGCTGCTCAGGCATTCCGAGACTATCAAGATGCTCTCGCCGACACCGCGCCGGTCTCCGCCTCCAGGGAGACGGCGTACCAGATGGCTACGGCCATCTACAGTGATGACCCTGCCACCAGCAAAACGCCTTTTTATGTGGGAAGGAGGGCATTGGATCAGCTCAACACCGCCATGGCCAGCACCGGGCCTGATCAAGAGGTATTTTGGAAACTGGTGCAAGGCCCTCTCGATTATTTCCTCGCCTTTGCCGCTAAGGAAGCAGCATGCAAGCTGCAGAAACTATGGGAAACAGAGGTGCTTGTTGAGGTGCAGGGAGCCCCTGATAGAACTACACTCATGGAACTTCTATTGGGCGAGAACGGCTATGCCAAGAAATTCGTAGACGGGCCGGCCAAGCCATTCCTTGCCAGAAGCCTTAAGAAAGGTTTTTATGCGAAAGAGGTAATGGGGCAAAGCGTACCCTTTGACAGTTACTTTTTCACCTTTTTGACCAAGGGCTCCAGATCAGCACGACCGGTCAAGGCCAGTTATACGGTCACTATACAGGCCGAGCCGACCGGGGCCAACAAAGAGGCTGAGGTGATACCCCACGAGACCGTCCTGGAAATGCAGTGTGCCGACAAAAAGCTCCGGCTGGTCAATCTCAACTACCCGGTTCGAAAAAGCTTCAAGTGGTCCCCTCAAAGTTGCGGCGACGTCGTTTTTACGATCAAGATCGCCAACCTGACTTTGACCAAAAAATACACCGGAAGCATGGCATTTGCTGAATTCCTGAGAGATTTCGAGAAAGGCTCGCGCACTTTTCATGCCCGAGAATTCCCGGACGAAGAAGCCGATCTTAGACGGATGGGGGTCAAGTATATTACGGCAAAATACAGCTTCAAAGGTCACAGGCCGGTAATCGGGCTCTTCCGCACCGGTCCTGGTAGGGTGCCCGAGGAAATTGCAGCGTGCTGGGATCAATAAGGCCAAAATCCCCCTGGGAATGGTCTGCCACAGGAAAGCACCCTGCGGCAATGGACTACTTTCAGCTCGGAGGTGTCGCGCCCCTTTCGCGGGCTTTTTCGGCCTGGATCGAGAGCGGCTATCAGAGACTGCTTACTAAGAACCTTGTTGACCGGAAGTTTCATTCTTGGCGCTTTTGGGCCAGGGGGATACGAAAAGGGCATATCGCCTGCGGTGTCGGGCGGGACAGTAGTGATAGCGCGGGCAGACCGTATCCCCTCCTGATCATGGGAACCGGTACCCTGCCGGGCTGGGAAGAAAACTGGGATCTCTTGACGTCTTTGTTCGAGGGAATCTGGATCCAGATCGAATACCTTGCCTCCAGGCCCCTCGCTAACTTGAACGAGCTGGAATCCAAGATCAGCCAGTTTGATAGGCCGATTGAGGATTGGTCCGCTGTTGCCGCTCGAGGTTTGCGGGCTCAGGGGTTAGGGCATGGCCATGACCAAAACGGTCATACAAGTCCATGGGGTGGCATTGGGAGAGGGGTCGAGGCGCTTTTGACGCGCAGCGAGTTCTTGGCGCCCATCGACTCTCACCACGATGGTGATGCCTCAGCGCTCGTGGGTTTTTGGAACCGTGCACTTAAGTCACGCACGGATATTGTTCCTAATGCCTTTTTTGTCGGAGGGATTCCGGAACAAAC
>CP070752.1:824771-827812 GCA_020348625.1 Deltaproteobacteria bacterium
CTGTTTCCTCTCACCTCCTGGCAGGCCCTCACGCATCTGGTACAACCAATGCAAAGATTGTAGTTTCGTTCAAAGAACGGATCGGTCTTTACATCGGGCATACCCCTGTATTCGTAAGGAGGTGTCGATTCATCAACCCCTATAAACGCAGCTACCTCCTGCAGCTCGCACTTCAAATTGTTCGGGCAGAACTCACAACCGGTTACCACGCTGGCCTTGCGAATACTTCCCCTGAATGGATCGCACTCATCTTTCCGATCGCAGCCAAGACACACATTTGGATGCTCGCTAATAATGGGTTTCAGATTCTCTCTTCGTTTTTGCTGAATCTCCGGTGTGTTGGTCTGTATAACCATTCCCTCCGCTACCTCGGTGGTGCAAGCGGTCGGCAAGCCCTCCATGCCTTCGATATGGACGAGACAGAGTTGGCAACCCTCAAATTCAGTTGACCGGCCGTCGTTTTTGTACTCCGTTTTTCCTCGGTGTACCACGTCAAATGGCTCGACTTCCCTTGATGATGGTAGATAAGGGTGGGAACATAATGCTGGAATATAGATACCAGCGCTCCGTGCTGCCTCCAAGACCGTACTCCCCTTCTCAGCTGTAACTTTTGCCCCGTCAATAGTCAGGTTAATTCCTTCCATCACCTACCCCATAATTTCATTCCGTTTTCTTATGACAGTCGTTCAAATGGTTCAGGTGTCTATTAGTATCCCATATGTGAATTGTCAAGATTATTTTGGGTATTTTCCCCTATAAGATAGCGGGGTTGTCATAACAGTCAAAGGCAGCCGAGGCAGCCCCACGGGGTCTCAGGGTTTTACCCCATTCAGCGGCGGGGCCAATATCAAATGTGAGCAAACAGCCAACAACCTTCCGTTATCTCTTGCCTTTCGAACCGTTGTAAGGTAGCTTCAAATTTAGAACACACACGATGAAGTGCGTAGAAGTGCCTCATTGCGAGGCACACGTGGGTGTGGGGAAAAACTGCCCGATCATCGTAATCCATCACGCTTCAATGGTCTGCTCCGACGGACCGCATGCTGTCGGTACAGAAGAGTGAGGGCCTGAAGTGGCTGAATTTTTACAGATTATTCTTGGTATCATCTTTTTGGCCGTTGTCTTTATCCTAACTCGATACGGAATCGCCAACAGGATACGGCGTACAGCAACCCTTATCATGCGAGACCTTGAGAGGCAAGAAGCCTTTGACCCCGGCAGTGCAGTTGACTTGCCCTACGCGAAACCCCAATATTTTCGGTTTGGGTTGAGGGATTATAGGCCCAAGGCCCTGGAATCACTCTTGCAAAGCGGTATCATCGGAAAAACGGAAACAGATAAATACTACCTCATCCAACGTGGGGCTTTCCGCTCTATTGAATAGGATCCTTTGGGCAAAATCCATCAGAGGCCGCCACAAAACCCGAAACATTCCGGTGCTTACATCGGATGAGCCCGTTAAACCCACCTGTCTTTCGGTTCATCATTATCACGCTACAAAATCGTACACCGCGAACTACCTGATCACGTAATTTGCGACTAAAAAATCGCTTGACAAACTCCCCCTTGTTTAATTATACTGAATATGGTTTCATACTATGAAACGTATAGAAAAACCTACATGAAGCTAATCTCCCTTGGTAAGAGCCTAAAGCTCATCGAAATACTCAGTAAAAACCCACAAGGCTTGAGCGTCTCACAGCTATCCGAGATACTGAGTTACCCTAAGAGTACAACACACCATATCCTCAGCACCCTTTTGCCGTATGATTATGTCTCACAAAACCAAGAGACCAAAAGGTATTCTTTGGGCTTTAAATTCCTATCCATTGGTAAGGTAATCCTGGACAGCTTAGATGTACGTAAGGTTGCCTATGAGCACTTGCGGTACCTACAAGAAAAGTGCCAAGAGGCGGTTCATTTAGCCATATTGAGAGAAGGCAAGGTTATTTACATAGACAAGATAGACAAACAGGGGGGCCTTTCGCTTGCAACATATATTGGATTTAGAACCGACCCTCACGCCGCTGCCGGGGGCAAGGTCTTACTTTCAGAGCTGCCCCGCAAGGAGATAATCGATATTTACCGGGAAAGGCCGCTCAAGGCCTACGGCAAGAATACGATCAACAGCATGCCCCGATTATTCGATGAGTTAGAAAAGATAAAAAGACAAGGATATGCCATCGATGATGAAGAATACTATGAGGGCATACGGTGTATCGCCGCTCCCATCAGGGCTGGATGGAAGGTTGTCGCAGCGGTCAGCATCACCGGTGCAATTTTCACCATGACCATGGAGAGAATACGCAATGAGTTGAAGGCGATGGTGATGGAAACGGCCGAGCGAATTTCAAATGAATTGCAGTGGTGATTCTTTTCGGAAAAAACAGAAACTAAATTTCATATAATGAAATTAACCCCAAAGATCTCCCTAGCAAACAGGCAATGCCAAACCAATTCCCGAATAAACACACCTTTCTGACATGAGCGAGTCATATGTTGATATAGACCGACACTACAGGAGGAACACGTTGACATGGTGGATAAGATTGAATTGATGCCCGATACACAGATCAAAGGTCATCGCGAATTGGTGGAAGAGGTGATTAAAGCTGGTTTGTGCATCTACTGTGGGGCGTGCGCCAATGCCTGCCCCTATCTTACTGCCTCCCATGGGAGGATAGTCGTCCTGGACAACTGCGACCGCACCGAGGGGCAGTGTTATCAATTTTGTCCCCGCACCTTTACCGACATGGATGCCCTGGCGCAAAAGACCTTCGGCCAGCCTTTCGGTACTGCTGAATTCGGCTTTGCCAGCGAAGTGCTCCTTGCCCGGTCAACCGATAAGCAGATACGGGAAAGAGGGCAAGATGGAGGAGTGGTAACCGCCTTTCTTTGTCTAGGCCTGGAAGCCGGTATCATTGACGCCGCTCTGGCAGCAAGAATGAATGAGGACAAAACGCCTCACGGTTTTGTGGCAAGGACCAAAGAGCAGTTGTTGGAGTGCAGCGGCACGAGCTACGAACCCTGCCCTACCCTCC
>CP070752.1:827912-830433 GCA_020348625.1 Deltaproteobacteria bacterium
CATAACCATCTCAGTAACCATATCACACTTGCACAATTTGGCAGCATGCTGTACCTCATCTATCTTTTCCGGTGCTGTCTGCTCTGCCTAGTGTTCAGCTAACCTGGTGAAGCGTTCCACCTTGGCAAAGGATGTCCCCAGTTGGGCTTGATAAATAACCTTCTTTAAATCCTCCAGCCTGTCTTCAAGAGGCCTTTTTCTGTCTTCTTTGAAAAAAAAGGCGGCGTCAGCCAACCGAGCTCGTAGAACCCTCTCATGGCCCTCTTTGACAACAGATTCATCTCTTGCGACCGTGTTATTGATGGCGACGAAATGGGGCAACAATCGACCATTATTGTCCCGAACTGAGAAATATCTCTGATGCTTTTTCATGGCCGTTATAAGCACAGGGTCAGGCAGATCGAGGAATTCCTTGTCAAAGTTCCCGCACACAGCAGAGGGGAATTCGACCATATTGGTTACCGTAGAGAGTAGCTCATGGTCTTTGAGAATTGTTCCCGATATCTTCTGGGCAGCCGATTCCGCAGCCCTTTCTATCTCCGCCTGCCTCTCGTCTTGATCGATAATCACGAACAGTTCCTTCATCTTCCGCAGATACTCCTCGAGACCATGTACTTCTGCGGCCTGAGGTGCCATAAAGCGGTGCCCCTGAGTTCTATTGCCGCTCGTCACACCGGCGACCTCGAAGGGAATGATCTCACCATTGTACAGGGCGAGCACCCAGTGAATAGGGCGTACAAAGGAAAACGAGCCACTTCCCCAGCGCATTGACTTTGGCCACGGTATACTCGCAATCAATTGCGGCATAACATCGGAGAGGATCTCTTTAGTGGGTTTCCCGGGGAGCTTACGCCTAACGTGTACATAATCGCCTTTCGGCGTTTCTATAATTCCCAACTCATCAACGGAAACACCGTGCCGCTCGGCAAATCCAAAGGCAGCCTTTGTGGGATTTCCCTGCTCATCAAAGGCAGCCTTTTTCGGAGGCCCCGTCATTTCTTGTACAGTATCTTCCTGTTTGTCGGCAACGGCTCTCCCTACCAAAACGAGTCGCCTCGGTGTCCCGTAAGCTGTAATCCCCTCTTTGATCTCGATGCGATTGTCCCTCAAACCGGTTTCCGCAAGGCCCTTCAACTCTTCGAGTCCCTTCTCGAGATAGTCCGACGGGATCTCTTCCGTGCCTATTTCGAAGATTAGTTCACCAAACATATATCCTCACACGACCTTGATCATTTGCCATTTGCCATTCTTCAATTTTCAATCGTCAATCAGTAGGGGATATCCCATCTCTTCTCTTTGGGCCAAATACGTCTTGCTCACCAGGCGCGCCAGATTTCGTATGCGATCAATGTATTGTGTTCTTTCTGTAACGCTGATAGCGCCCCTCGCTTCCAGGATATTAAAGATGTGCGAGCATTTAAGGCAGTAATCATACGCAGGCAGAACAATCCCTCTTTCGGTAATTTTAAGAGACTCCTGCTCACACATATCGAACATCTTTGAAAGCATGTCTACATCAGCAAGCTCAAAGCAGTATACGGAGTTCTCCCATTCCCCCCGTTTGTGGACATCCCCATATGTAACCTTTTCATTCCACATGAGGTCATAGACGCTGTCCTTTCCTTGCAAATACATAGCAATTCTCTCAAGTCCATAGGTAATCTCCACGGAGATAGGGTCTAGCCTAATGCTGCCTGCCAGCTGAAAGTAGGTAAATTGCGTGATTTCCATACCATCCAGCCACACTTCCCATCCGAGACCTGATGCTCCCAGGGTGGGAGATTCCCAGTCGTCCTCAACGAATCGTATATCGTGTTCAAGCGGTTCTATGCCTACGCTTTTTAGGCTTTCAAGATACATCTGCTGTATCTCGAGGGGTGACGGCTTGATAATCACCTGGTACTGATAGTAATGGCCAAGCCGGTTTGGATTCTCTCCGTATCTCCCGTCGGTGGGCCTTCTCGATGGTTCAACATAGGCGACGGACCATGGCTCAGGGCCCAAAGCCCGCAGGAGAGTGGCCGGATTAAAAGTCCCAGCTCCGACCTCAAGATCATATGGTTGCTGGATCACACACCCGTGATCAGCCCAGAACCTCTCTAATGCAATAATCAGCTCCTGAAACGTCATGAACGCCATACTCGTTAAAGGTTAATTGTTGACCATTTCCTGATAACTCCTAAGAAGAACGTCAAATTGTCTGCAGTTCCATGATACCCTGCCAAAAAGTCCAGCGAAAAATATCACCTCCCTGTACCTAAGTCAAGGGATAGCGCAAGGGCGGTTCTTACTCCAAATACTTCGCGGATTTCAGCTGCCTCCCTAAGCAATGTTCAATATGTGCCTCCAAAACAGCCTTCAGCTCCCGTATTACGACGTCATTGAATTTTACGACCTCCAGCAACGGTCGATCAGATGACTGAAGCTCTTGAAGAATCCGAACTGTATCGGGCTCCATTCCGGGCGTCACTGCTGAGTCTCTCTCACAGGCCATGCAAACTATGGAGCCGTCGAGAGGATG
>CP070752.1:830533-841110 GCA_020348625.1 Deltaproteobacteria bacterium
AAGGCTACCTACTAAAACGCCTGACTTATAACTCCATCTGGTCAACAACCCTAGACAGACTTCTGATCTGCTTGATATAGTTCTGAACGAATTCCATCAGCTCGTCTTTACTGGGTTTTTCCTCACCTCTCTTGATACGCCAGAGGCCCTCAAAAAGGTCTGAATCAAGCCCAAATCCTTGGGCCGTGGCGGAGAGGACAGCCTCGTTCTTTTCCGGAACATCCTCACCCTTAAGGTAGAGCAATGCCTTGAATATGGAGACAAATGCAGAAACCGATTGGCCCACCAGCTCTCGCAGAAGATTGCTCTTGTCTTCTGCCTCCAGAAACGATTCCCGCAGTAGAAGAAGTTTGGCCTTAAGCTCCCGCTCACATTGAAGGCGGAGATCATCCTTCCTGATAGCTAAATCCTTGAGTACGTCCTGACCGCACACAACCTGATAGGCGGATTTGATATTGAAGAATTCCAGGGGAAATGCGTCTAAGGAGGATTCTATGTAGCCTTCCGTCATGACAAGGGGGGTCCGCACGTTTCTCTTCCGCCATTTAGCCACGGTTTTAACCGCACCGCCCAGACGCTCAATACCGCTATCGGAGAGGACAATCAGGAAATTGATATCCGATTTCTTGGGTACGTATTCGCCCCGGGCGCCGCTCCCGTAAAGGATGATGGAAACCAGATCATCGCCAAACAGGGCAGTATAGTCCTCACGAATCTCATCGAATATGTGCTCAGGCCTATCAGGTATTTTTGTCATGTTCGTTTACCTCTCTCCCCTAAAAGCTCCCGCTTGCACCACCGCCCCCGCTCATTCCTCCTCCAAAACCTCCGAACCCGCCTCCGAATCCTCCAAACCCGCCGCTTCCGCGAAATCCTCCTCTGCCACCACCGAGCAACAGCAACGCAAGCAGGCCCAAACCGCCCCTCCGTCCCGATCTCGCCAGGATCAAGAAGATGAACAGCAAAAAGAGGAACGGGAAGATCCCAAAGGAGTACCCTCGCCCACGAGACGAAACGGATTTGGGAGCAGGAGGCAACCCGGTCAAGGTAATCCCCTTGTCCTTGGCAATAATACCGGCCACGGCAGAGAGACCGTTAAGGAGGCCCAACCCATAGTCTCCCTTACTCAAATAGGGAACCATGGCCCTATCCCGTATCTGCCCTGCAAGGCCGTCGGGTATGATACCTTCCAGGCCATAACCAACCTCGATCCGAACCTTTCGCTCCTTGAGTGCGATCAGGAGCATAATACCTCTGTCTTCCCCTTTTTTCCCTACCCCCCACTGCTCATAGAGTCGGTTGGTAAACTCGTCTACGTTGGCGCCGCCGATGTCCTTGAGAGTAACAACGGTAACGGTTGCCCCGGTCTTGTTCAGGAGCTCGCGGGCGAGGAGATTCATCTTTTCCTCGTGATCAGGGGATATGACGCCTGCAAAATCGTTAATCAGCCCCACAGGGGCAGGGAGATTCTCCTCGGACCGGGCAAGAGGAAAGAGAATGGCGAGCGTGAGGATAAGCAGGCCGGTTATACGCGCAACGTATGTTAGTCCCGCAAGAATAGGATTCGCGCTTTTTCTGGTAGGAATTACTTTCATATCCAGAACATCGCATGAAAATCGGGGTATTAAATTCGAAATCCGAATGTCGAAATCCGAAACAAATCTTCAATTTTCAAAATTCCAATAACAAAACTGGATGTACCATGAGGGGTATCACAGGTGTCCAAAGTGCACTGTTTCGAGCATTCGAGTATTAGTATTTTGTATTTGTTTGGTGCTTCGGATTTCGTGCTTCGAGATTCCCGTTTATCCGGATTAGGATCTCCGGTATCACAGATCTAGTTCTTTCAGCTCGTTTATGGCTGCTTGTTGTTTTTTATCCAGTTTTTTGGGAACGGCAACTTGGATCTTTACGTAGGTATCTCCTCGCGCTCCCATACCCATCTTCGGCAAACCCTGCCCCCTCAGCCTCATCTTTGAGCCGCTCTGGGTTCCGGCAGGAACCTTGAGGTTGAGCCTTTTGCCGTCGATGGTTGGTATCTCAATCTGAGTACCCAATATGGCCTCCGAGTATTTTATCTCTTTATTCACGTACAGATCGTCGCCTTCCCTTTGAAACACGGGGTGATTCAAGATCTTTATCTTTACGTAAAGATCTCCTGGAGGGCCCCCCTGGGGCGCGGGCTGCCCTTTACCGGCAAGCCTCAGCTTCTTGCCGTCACCGATGCCGGCAGGTATCTTAACCTTAACTTGGTGTGTTACCCCATTCAGGTTGTATGAGATGGCCTTTTCCTGGGTCTTGGCAATATCCTCAAGATGGACTGCAAGCTCATACACGAGGTCCTGTCCTTTCAGACTCCGCGTGCGATCACCGTGGCCACCGTAAAATGAGGTGAAGGGATCACCCTTAGTCCGATACCGCTGGCCCTGACCGGCGCCGGAGAAGATATTGTTAAATATGCTCGAACCCCTGCCGCGCTTCCCGCCGCCGAAGTTCCCAAATCCGAACTCGCGGAATATGTCACTAAAATCAAAGCTGCTAAAGATATCCTCTTGGCTGTACCGCTGCTGGAAACCCTCGGATCCGAACATATCGTACTGTTTTCTCTTTTCCGCATCACTCAGAACGGCATAGGCCTCGCTGATCTCCTTGAATTTCGACTCAGCTGCCTTATCACCCTTGTTCCTGTCAGGGTGGTATTGCATAGCCAGCTTCCGATAAGCCTTTTTAATCTCATCGGCGCTGGCGGACTTATTCAGTCCAAGTATCTTGTAGTAATCCTTGCCTGACATCTCTCTTGGTGGATAGCATTGCTTGATGAATAGTGATATAAATCAACGGAAAATTATAGAGAATATAAACAGACTTACGGGTAAAGTCAAGGAAGCGGGCCTTTCATTGCCCGTATCCTGAAGGTCTTTCCAGGCGAGAAATTGAAATACGAAGGTATTACGGTTTGTTGACTATGAGCGATCCTGTTTTCCCCTTTCCGCGGTAGTCTTGGCCAGTATTCCACCCCGTGCTGACCAGCTTATGATCACAGTCAGCCACTCGGGCTCACAGCTCTTGTAAAGAACATCGGCGATCTCCTCGGTGATGTATTCCTGCCAGTTTCTCTTATTTCTCCACATCATTAGATAATCCCGCAATGACTTGCCTTCCAGGATCTTATCCCCTGGCTTGTACCGTATCGTTACCACGCCTTGATCATGCCGCCCCGAAATAGGGCAGAGGGATTGGAATTCCGGGTACTCCAGCTCAATCAGCGGAGCATGCCCTCTTGCCGGAAAGGTCGTAATCGTGACCCCGTTTGGGATTTCAACCGTGGCATCGGATGCCTTGGAATAGTCGACCATACGATTATCCTCGAATCTGATAGAGCTCAACAAGTGATCGAATAAACACCCATATTCTGAGAAATTCCTCGCCAAATGTCAAGGTAAGAAGGAATTTGATTTTACTTGCGAGGGAAAAGATATTATATGTAACTAGTTGAGACTATTTTATTATTTCAGGAGGGTGAAGCACAGTGAAGTCTGCCCGCAGGCACTTTGTGCTAGCCAGCTTACTCAGCATATGCCTTTTTGTCGTTTTCATCGGAAGGTGGGGTGCAACATCTTGGGCCGAAAGGGCCAGGAGAGAAGCTCTACGCACCGTAAAGATAGAAAAGTCCGCCATCCGTCCGGATGACGGAGATACGTTCTTTTACCGGGATCTGACCATACGAATCCTTGGTATAGACACACCGGAGATCATCCATGAGGAGCACGGAATATTCGAAGATCAGCCGTACGGCCGAGTCGCTGCAGCATTCACTGACCGTGCCTTGAAAAACGCTGAAGTCGTTGAATACCTGGCTTTTCAGCCCGATAAATACGGCCGCCTGCTTGCCCACGTATTTGTGGATAAGCAACTCCTGGCGGTTCTCCTGATCAGAGCTGGTCTGGCATATGAGACCGTATCCCATTACGGAGACAATGGGTTTCCCGAGCTCGCTGAGGAAATTCTCAACGCTGCTCGGCAATCCCCTCGGCCTTGTTTTGAGGAACCATACCGATGGCGCCGGAAGCATCAAGTGAAAAAGTGAAAAAGGATGCCCCGAACCTGGAGGTAATAACAACTCACATGAATGCCGATTTCGATGCACTGGCATCCATGTTGGCCGCCAAAAAGTTGTATCCCGATGCAAAAATGGTGTTTCCTGGGGCCCAGGAAAAGAATCTGAGGAATTTCTTTCTTCACTCAACCTCGTATCTCTTCGACTTCGCACGGATTAAGGATGTTGATCTGAGCCAAATCAAGAGGCTCATCCTGGTTGATACCCGTCAGAAGAAACGGATTGGCAAGTTCAAGCAACTCTTGGGCAAGAGGGGCCTGGAGATCCACATATATGATCATCACCCTCCTTCAGATGACGATATAACCGGGGATGTTGAGGTTATCAAGGAGATGGGGGCCGGGGTATCGATACTCGCCGATATCTTGCGGGAAAAGGGCATCACTATTACCCCTGATGAGGCAACCTTGATGGCGATGGGCATTTATGAAGATACTGGTTCATTTACCTTTTCCTCAACCAAGGCAGAGGACCATGAAGCTGCCGCCTGGCTCTTGGAGCAAGGGGCATCGCTCAATACGATCTCCGATATGTTGACCAGGGAGCTGACCGCTGAACAGGTGTGGCTGCTGAATGATCTCATGGCCTCTGCAACCAGGAATACCATTAATGGCTTAGAGGTGGTTATAACCAAGGCCAAAAGGGATCGCTACATAGGGGATTTTGCCGTATTGGTTCAAAAGCTCATGGAGATGGAAAACCTCAATGTGTTATTTGCCCTCACACAGATGGAAAACCGCGTCTACCTTGTTGCCAGGAGCAGGCTCCCAGAGGTGAACGTGGCTGAAATTGCCATGGATTTTGGCGGTGGCGGGCATCCACAGGCAGCCTCCGCCACGATCACTGACAAGACGCTCATCCAGGTGGAAGAAGATCTGAACGTTTTTCTCCGGAATCGAATCAATTTCGAGAGACTGGCCAAGGATATGATGACCTATCCGGTTATCACCATATCACCTGATGCATCCATCAAAGAAGCAGGTGATAGCTTGACAAGGTACAATATTAACGTGCTGATGGTTCTGGATGATGACGGAATCCTTAAAGGATACATCTCCCGACACGTAGTGGATCGAGCTATATTCCTAGGCCTGGAAACAAGGCCCATCAAAGAGTATATGAGCCTGGAGTTCAACTCTGTCAGCCCTGAAACAAGCTTGAATGAAATACAGGAACTCATTATCACTAACAATATCCGAATTCTCCCGGTCATGAAAGACAGCCAACTGCTCGGGGTCATTACCAGGACCGACCTCTTGAATATACTAATAGAACGATCATCCACACCCGAGTTTCTCTACGATACCCAGGATGTAGCGAGCCCTCTCCGGATGAAGAATATCAGGAGCTTACTCAGAGAACGGTTACCGGCAAAGATCGTAACGCTCTTAAGGGAACTTGGAGCAATAGCCGATGACCTGGACTTCAACGCCTATTTGGTCGGTGGCGTGGTGCGGGATGTTATCTTGAAGCGAAAGAACCTCGATCTGGATATCGTTACCGAAGGAGACGCTATTAAGCTGGCCAAGACCTTTGCACGGAAAAAGGAGGCTCGGGTCAAAAGTTACCCTAAGTTCGGAACTGCGGTCGTGGTAATGCCCGACGGCTTTAAGATCGATATTGCAACCGCCAGGATAGAGCACTACGAATCGCCTGCCGCTCCCCCCGAGGTAAAGCTGAGTTCGCTGAAGCGCGATCTGTATCGGAGAGATTTTACCATCAACACCCTGGCCGTTCACCTCAATAAGGGGCATTACGGCACCCTCATTGATCATTTTGGTGCCATGAAGGACATTAAGGAGCGAGTTCTGCGGGTAATACACAGCCTCAGTTTTGTTGAAGATCCGACCAGGATTTTGCGGGCCATCAGGTTTGAGCAGCGATTCGGCTTCAGGATCGGCAAACTCACCGAAAGCCTTATCCACAATGCCGTGAATATAAACTCCTTTGAGAATCTCTCCGGGCAGCGGTTTTTTGCTGAGCTTAAATTGATCTTGCATGAAGAGGATCCCGTTGGGGCCATAGAAAGAATGGATGACTTTGGCCTTCTCAAGTTCATTTCGCCGGATCTGAAGCTCACAGAGCAGCTTAGGGGTAGCCTTGAAAGGATAAAGGGCATTCTGGTATGGTTTGACCTCCTTTACCTGGGTATTGGTTACGAGCCTTGGAAGGTGTATTTCATGGGGCTGACCGCCTCTCTCAGCACCGATTCCTTCACAAAGTTAGTGGAGCGAATGCAGATCCAAGATCGTGATATCGTACATGCTATTTCCACACGACAGGAGGTCGGAAAGGCATTGAGGGAGGTCTCCCAGTTAAAGGACAAAAAGAACTATCCCCTGTACGAGCTCCTCTCACCTTTCAGCGCTGAGATCTTGCTGTGCAGCATGGCAAAAACCAAAAGCGACAAGATACAAAAATCCATATCGACCTTCTTTTCTCGGCTCAAAGGCACGAAGGTGCTCTTAAAGGGCAAGGATCTCATTGCCATGGGTTATGAGCCCGGTCCTCTCTTTAAGGACATATTCGACACCATCCTCCAGGCAAGACTGGAGGGCGCTGTCAGCACCAGGGAGGATGAGATTCAATTATTGAAGGAGAGATTTGGTGGACGCGCCCAGTAGATGGTGCCCTACGCTTGTCTCTTGAACCTGGGAAAGAGAAATGGTATGTGAACATGTTCGTTCCACATTGCAGGTGCCACCCCGATGGCATTGCGGCTGCAGGAAGGAAGGCGTCTTTTCATACGGTGTTTGATGCCCGATTGTAAGTGTTTTCGCGCTAGCCTGTTCATGTGGCAGAGCAGATTTGTTATGTATACGCGGAGGATATAAGTAATGCAGAAAAAGAGAATCGTAAGCGGCATGAGACCGACTGGCAAACTCCATCTCGGGCATGTACACGGGGCTTTAAATAATTGGCGCTCGCTTCAGGACGATTACGAGTGCTTCTATTTTATTGCAGACTGGCACGCCTTAACCAGTGAGTACGAACATACCGAGATCATTAGGGAAACCACGAGGGATATCATTATAGACTGGATTTCCGTTGGGCTCGACCCCAAGAAATCGGTTTTCTTTGTTCAGTCAAGCATAAAAGAGCATGCCGAGCTGCACCTTATTTTCTCCATGGTCACGCCGTTGTCATGGCTCGAGAGAAATCCAACCTATAAAGAGCAGCTCAAGGAGATGGCTCAGAAGAACCTCTATACCTATGGATTTCTCGGTTATCCGGTTTTACAGGCAGCGGATATCCTCATGTATAAGGCGAACGGTGTTCCCGTCGGTGAGGATCAGAGTCCCCATGTCGAGTTGACGAGGGAGATAGCGCGCCGCTTCAATCACTTCTATGGAGAGGTCTTCCCCCTGCCGGACGTGCTCTTAACCCCGGAGGCAAAGATACTCGGTATAGACAGAAGGAAGATGAGCAAGGGCTACGATAATGCCCTATTCATCTCCGACCCGAAGGAGGTAATCGAAAAAAGGGTAAGTGAAATGATCACCGACCCCCAGCGGGCCAGGAGATCAGATCCGGGCAGACCCGACTACTGTAACGTGTTTACCTTTCACGAATTGTACACCGCCAAGGAAAAGGTTCAGGAGATCGATACGGCCTGTCGGAAAGCCACCATCGGTTGCGTGGAATGCAAACAGATAATGGCCGCAAGCCTTAACGCTGCGCTTGAGCCGATAAGGCAAAAAAGGAGAGAGCTTGAGGCCAATCCCGAGACCATTGATGCCATTATGGAAGCAGGGAATCGAAAGGCACGGAAGATTGCCCGAGGAACCTTGGAAGAGGTGAGAGAGGTAGTGAAGATCTAACCATGTCATTTGAGGCAAAACTCCAGATATTCGAGGGGCCCCTCGATTTGCTGTTGCACCTCGTTCGCGCAAACGAGGTGGATATATCGGATATTCCGATCGCCATTATTACCGATCAGTATCTGGAGTATCTTGACCTCATGAGGGCTTTGGACATCAATGTGGCTGGGGATTTCCTGGTAATGGCATCCACCCTGATGCACATCAAATCCAAGATGCTCCTTCCGAGGGCTGCGGAAGACGGAGAAGAACTGGAAGATCCCAGGGATGAGATTGTCAGGCCGCTCATGGCATATGTGCAGCTCAAAGAGGCTGCTGATGAACTCGTGGGTCGTGATATTCTGGACAGAGATGTGTTCACGCGTGGCATTGAAGAGGACGAGAGCGACGACGATGAAGATCTCAATGCAACCGATGTTAACCTCTACCAATTAATGGAGGCCTTCAAGCGGGTAATCAAGAGGAGATATCCCGATGTCGTTCTGAGCTTCACGGTAGAAACGTGGTCCGTCAAACAGAAGATGGCCGAGATCAGGGACAGGCTCAAAGGGAAGAAGCGTATCCTATTCAGGGAGCTTTTCACCGAGGCCGCGTCTCTATCGGAGATGATCGCCACGTTCCTGGCCCTCTTGGAGCTCGTAAAGATCGGCTTTATGAATGTCCTTCAGGAGCACCCGGACAAGGATATTCTGCTTGAGGCCTTTGCATAAAAGAACACGGAGGAACCAGACCGTTTTTCAATCACGAACCTGCATAAGGAACCTCTATAGAAAACGAGCAACGAAACTCACCAGCAAATGAGGCGACTGACGTGGACAACTCTCTTAAACTCATTGTTGAATCAATTCTTTTTGCATCCAGCGAGCCCCTTACACCTCAGCAGATCAATTCGATTTTGCCGGAAAAGGACCTGAAGGAAATAAGAACCGTCCTTGCGGAGCTGCAAGGTGAATACGAGGCAATGAATCGGAGCTTCACTATTAGAGAGGTGGCCAAGGGCTTTCAGTTCTGCACCTTACCCCGGTTTCGACCATACATCGCAAGCTTGCTGAGCTCGCGGCAATTCAGATTGAGTAGGCCAGCGCTGGAGACTCTGGCCATCATTGCCTACCGGCAGCCAATCATTAGGCAGGAGATCGAGCAATTGCGGGGTGTGGACGTGGGCGGAATACTCAAGATGCTGCTCAAGAGGGAATTAATCCGGATTGTGGGGAGAAAACCCCTGCCGGGCAGGCCGATTATCTATGGTACCACGAGGAAGTTTCTCGAGGTGTTCGATCTCAAGGACTTGTCATCACTTCCGACCTTAAAGGAGATTGAAGAGCTCGGCGGTGAAGAAGAGGAGCGGTAACAAGGCGGAACGGCTGAACAAGATACTCGCCGCAGCAGGCATTGCCTCCAGAAGGCGCGCCGACGAACTGATATCACAGGGCCTGGTAACGGTGAACGGCCGAAAGGAGACCAAGCTTGGCTCGCAAGCGATCTGGGGAATCGATGCTATTGCGGTGAACGGGCAACCGATACCCGCTCCGCCCAAAAAAACCTACTTGCTACTCAACAAACCCTTCGGGTATGTGTGCACCCTCCACGATCCTGAGGGCAGGCCGACCGTCCGTGATCTGACCGAAAGGGTCAAAGAACGGATCTTCCCGGTAGGAAGGCTCGATTTCGACAGCCAGGGCCTTTTGATCCTTACGAATGACGGCCAGCTTTCCTACAGGCTCATGCACCCCAAATACCACATCCCCAGGACCTATAAGGCCATCATCGGTGGTTCGATAACCAATGCATCGATCGACCAACTGAAAAGGGGCATCCTGCTCGATGATGGGCCCACCGGTCCGGCCCGCGTTCGAGTAATCAAGAGGCAACACGAGAGGAGTGTCGTGCGGATTACCATCTTTGAGGGACGATCCAGGGAGATCCGGAGGATGTTCGAGGCCCTGGGTCACAAGACCCTACAACTCATCAGAATCGGCTATGGTACCCTCCAACTGGGGGATCTCAAGGTGGGGCGATATCGCCACCTCAAGGATACAGAGGTAAAAGCTTTGCGCACCGCAGTTGGCCTTGACTAACGACCACCTTCATGCAAGTCTAGCCAGTCTCACTGAGCTTCTTAGCTGTATACTTCCTGGTTCGGGCTATTTTTCACTACCATCATCGCCCCTCTCACATCGCGCTCAGCGAAAAACAACGACGGACAACATACCAATATATATAAGCTGTGCACAAATGCAAAACTGGTTTCCGCGTATAGCGTAAGGGTGATAGGTCTGAGCCAGGGATTCTCAGATCTCACCTAGTGAGGGTCACCTCTGTAAAGATCCTTATTATCCAATTGAGACGTATACTGCTTAATTTCAAAGACGACCATGGGAGTCAATGGAGGGCTTTAACCAGATTTGGCCAAAAATGACACAATTGCCAATAAATTCCATCGTTGAAGAGATATTCCTCCCTGCCCTTCACAGCAACATAGGCCCTCCCGTCATGGCTTATGCCAGTAACGGCATAAGTTTTAGCGCTTTCCCGTTGACATACAATGCCATTCCACCTATACTTCCTTTTCAACAAAAGGTGTTCTTACCATTTCATACTACACAAAAAGACACCTTAAACTTATGGGTTTGTCTGCT
>CP070752.1:841210-854806 GCA_020348625.1 Deltaproteobacteria bacterium
ATAGGACTGCTAACGGTCTGCGTCATGAGCATTTGGATATACTCCTGGCTCAGGCCCCATCTCGGCTCGATGAACATTCCGGTTCTGCTCTATGTCATCATCATCAGCATCATGGTTTCCGGAGCATGGACTGTTCTTGGAGATCTCGATCTGAACCAATCGGGACGGATCATGGTTTTTGTCGGCGCCCTGAGCTTCTACTTCTCCGACGTGTTCGTGGCCAGAGATCGCTTCATGGGGCGGCAATTTCTCAACCGTCTGCTTGGTCTTCCCCTTTACTATGCGGGGCAATTCCTTCTGGCCTTTTCGGTCGGGCTTCTGGGTTAAACGAGCCGGGGCTCCGCTTCTTTACCAAATCGTAAGAACGAGGTTTAAGATGAGTACCGTAATTGAAGGAAATCCATGGGTCTGGGTGGTGGTGCTAGATCCTGGGAAAAATGAGCAATTTCTTGGTCAGCATGACCAAGAAGACGACATATCATTCATACCAGTCTTTCTTGATAAGGAAGAAGCATCGCAGGCCCTTAATCGTTTGGCCCGGGAGGAAGGGCATCGATACGAGGTCCAGGCCATTCAGTATGAAGAGCTGGCCCGTAGTTCGGCCGAGCATGGATTTATGCTCTTTATCTTAAATGCTAAAGGTGAGATACTCGAAAAGTTAAAGCTGTGAGAGATTCATTCAAAAAGAGGATCTCGAAATCGTTTCAGAGGAGGGTAGGATGAAAATGACCGTGGCTTTGATCGTTCTGGGCATCATTTTAGGTATCGCTGGATCAATTGCCGTATGGAGATTCCTTAGGAGAAAACAAGAGTACCACGTCTATTCGTTTCTCGAGAACATGAAATCGGTGGGGGAACTGGTGGTTTTCAAGGCGTTTACCAAGGAGATTGTGACGACCGCTGATCACTGGCTGGGCAAGGCAGGAAAAAAGTACCTCACATGGCTCATGTCTGAGATGAAGATGGCCATGATCTTTCAGTTTGAAATAAATTTTTGGTACGACCTCAGAAGCCCTGACTTTAAGATTCAAGAAACGGCAGAGGACAGGTTCGTCATAACGATGCCTCAATGTCTTTATGCCATCGCCATAAAGGATATCAGCTTCTACGATGAGCAGAGCGCCAAGCTCCTAAACTGGCTCCTGCCCCCTCTTGTTGGAAAGGCCTTCTCCAAGAACTTCAGCGAAGAAGACAAGAACAAGCTAAAGGATGAGGCTAAGATGCAGGCCGCCTCTATGGCAGACGAGCTCATCAAACGTTTAAGCTCGGAGATCGAGAAATCCGCGAGGCAGACAATGGAGATGTTGTCAAAAAGCTTCGGAGCGAAATCAGTTGTCATAGATTTTAGCAAGTCCCAGTTGTTGGAGAAAGGCATATCAGATGCCTCAGGTCAGGTGGTCGCACAGGAGGCCTCCATTCATTAGTGATTATTCCCTCCATTCTAATGTAGTCGCCGCGTGTGCGACAAAAGCAATACTCTCACGCTTTCCCAAAAGCCGTTTGCTAAAATAGCCTGGCACAGTGGAGACAGACTCTTCCCATGCTGCATGCACCTCATATGGCAATAATGAGTTCCAAGAACCGAGCTCGCCACTTTCCAGGAGTATCTCCTTGGAAAGCGTTGACACATGTATTCTAACGGGGTATAAGGGAGACGGCCCAGTCTTCCATGTTTTCCCCATATTTGTTGAAACGGCCCGTGCTATGCTCGAATCGGGTACACATTTGCCTGTGTGAAGGGTAGACAACTCATCTGCCTATATTTGAGCCGAAAGACTATACTCTGGCATGCGTGAGAGAGCCGATGAGCGGACAGATTGATTTCGCAAAACTCTACGAGCAATACCAGCCGAAAATTATCCAGTACCTGTCAAGGCTCACAGGAAATTATGAGGCTGAGGATCTTGCACAGGAGGTGTTCGAGAGAGTATTTCGGGCCATTGAGGAGTTTAAGGGAGAATCAACGCTCTCTACCTGGTTATACCGTATTGCCAAGAACATTGCTTTGGACAGACTGAGATCTCCGTCGTTTAATCGTTCACTCCAAAGATCTTCGTTGGAGGATTGTTCTGAGGTAGTGAACGGGGACCCCTGGGGTGGACAACCGGAGATTCCCCTTGACCAACAGCTTATCCGAAAGGAGATGAGGGAGTGCGTGAGGGGATATATCGAGGAATTCCCGCCTGACTATAAAGACGTCATTATCCTGAGCGAATTCGAGGGTTTTAAAAACAGGGAGATAGCTGATACCCTTCAGGTCTCCCTTGATACGGTTAAGATAAGGCTTCACCGAGCAAGAGCCAGGATGGAGAGAGAACTAGGCAATTGCTGCTTCTTCTACCGCAATGAGCACGGCGTATTTGTCTGCGACCGAAAGCACACCTCTGTAATATCCTAAGAACTGGCCGAAGAGCTGTATCCTTTTTATCCTTTCCACCGTCTATAGGATTTAAGGTGGAGGGTAAATGGGCACGTTCGTTTCAGATCATTTCTTCCTATTTCCCGTTCTAGCGAAAAATCCCGTTTATCGTAGCTAGGTGCACATCCCCCACCGCATAAATGCTTCGGATTCGGCAATTGACATGCTCGGTTAACACTTTACCCTCAGTAAGATAACAAGACAAGCATGGAGGGGCAGGAGGTTTGTGAAACCAAGGCAATGGATGTCTTCAGTGCTCGAAAGTGGGTCGCAAATCCTAAAACCTCAGGTAACCAAAATGCAGACAAAACACAAACGACATAAGGCTACATGCTCTGAATTCGCGGCTGCCCTTAATGGGGTTGACAAATGTTGCGCATATCAGGGCGGTTCATCTAATTGCTCCGCCAGACGGAGCAAATGATGAAAGGCATGATTGGAACCTTCTACGGACCAAGAAAAGCCAATGTTAAAGAGGATTATGATCATGAAGAGGTTTGAAGACTATTTTAGCGAATGGGTAGTAAATCGTAGATGGTGGATTATTGTCGCCACGGCAATTCTCGTGTTGGCAGCCGCATATGGCATGCGTTTCTTGACATTCAACAATGATACCCGTGTTTTCTTCAGCAATGAAAACCCCCAGTTGCAGGCGCTGGAAGCCCTGGAGAATACCTACAATAAAATCAGCAACGTTCTTTTTGCCATCGCCCCGAAAAACGGCAATGTCTTCACCCGTAAGACCCTTGCCGCGGTGGAGGAGTTGACCGAGGCTTCATGGAAAATGCCTTATTCAAGCAGGGTCGATTCCATCACCAACTTCCAGCATACCCGGGCGGAGGAAGACGACCTCATCGTCGAAAACCTGGTCGAAGATGCCGAAAGGATGTCAGAGGAGGATATTGAACGGAGTATGAAGATCGGACTCTCCGAGCCCGAGCTTGTCAAGCGTTTAATATCCCCTACCGGGCATGTGACCGGAGTGAACGTCACAATTCTTCTACCTGGCAAATCTCGTAAGGAGGTTCCAGAGGTGGCAGAGTTCGCCCGAAAACTGGCGGACGATTTCCGAAAGACGCATCCCGAAATCGACTTGTACCTTAGTGGTTCGATTATGAGTGACAACGCTTTTGGCGAGGTCCCCCAGAAAGACATATCCACCCTGGTGCCCGCGATGTTCATTACCTTGGTTATATTAGTGGGATTGTCGCTCCGCTCGTTTGTTGGAACTCTTGCTACCACTATAATCATCCTGATCTCCATGATCACGGGCCTGGGGCTGGCAGGCTGGCTCCGCATATCGATAACCGTTGCGTCCGTGAATGCCCCTGTTATCATTCTTACCCTGGCAGTGGCAGATAGCGTACACCTTTTGGCCACGATGTTCCACCAGATACATACGGGAAAAGGGAAACGCGAGGCCATCGCCGAGTCTCTGCGCATCAATATGCAGCCGGTTTTTCTGACCAGTGCAACCACAGCGATCGGTTTTTTGACCATGAACTTCTCCGACGCCCCGCCTTTCCACGACTTGGGTAACATCGTGGCCATGGGTGTAATGGCGGCATTCTTGTATGCTGTGTTGTTTCTGCCGGCTCTAATCGCCGTCCTTCCCGGACGGGTCAAGCCAAGGCCCGAGGCCGATTGCTGCTCGTTCAACCGTCTGGCGAATTTTGTGACCAACCGGCACAAACTCGTGTTCCGGGGCACCTTGGTTGTAATCGCGATACTGACCGTAGGGATTTTGCGCATCGACCTCAACGACAACTTCCTTAAGTACTTCGATGAAAGCTATGATTTTCGCAGGGCCACCGACTTCGTTCAGGAGAACCTGACCGGGTGGGAGGCAATCGAATACTCTCTCGAATCCGGCGAGCCCGGAGGAATTAACAATCCTGAGTACCTGGCTGCGGTAGAGGCCTTTGCCAACTGGTATCGCCAGCAGCCAAAGGTTGTCCACGTTAGCACCATTACCGATACGATGAAACGCCTCAACAAAAACATGCATGGAGACGATGCATCCTATTACCGAATGCCTGGGCAGCGCGATCTGGCGGCACAGTACCTGCTCCTGTATGAGATGTCGCTCCCGTTCGGCCTTGATCTCAACAACCAGATCAACGTCGATAAATCGGCAACTAGAATGATAGTATCCATAAGAGATACGACCCAGAGAGAGTTGCTCGAACTAGACGAGAAAGCGCGGCAGTGGCTCAAGGCTAACGCCCCCGAAAGCATGTTCACTTACGGCTCCGGCCTGTCGATTATTTGGGCGCATTTATCCTGGCGTAATATCAAGAGCATGCTGGGCGCATCTTTTTGGGCACTGCTGTTGATTTCAGGCATCCTGATAGCGGCGCTACGGAGCATCAGGCTCGGAGTGCTGAGCCTTCTCCCAAATATGGCGCCTGCGCTCATGGCCTTTGGCGTGTGGGGCCTGCTGGTAGGCCAGGTAGGGTTGGGCCTCTCGGTGATAGCGGCTATGACCCTTGGCATCGTAGTGGACGATACGGTGCACTTTATGAGCAAGTACCTTCGTGCCAGGCGTGAGCACCCTATGAGTCCACCCGACGCTGTCCGCTATTCCTTTAATACGGTGGGCACGGCCATGTGGGTTACAACGGTGACGCTCGTTGCAGGGTTCTTAGTGCTCTCCTTCTCCGGCTATAAGATGAATGCACAGATGGCCCTGATGTCAGCCATAACCATAACTCTCGCATTAGGTCTGGACTTTTTCCTCCTGCCCACCTTGCTTATGAAAGTGGACAGGTAAGCTCTCAAATCTACTAATGAAGCTCCCCGCAGCGAGCTGCGGGGTATCTCAAGCGGAATTGCGCCGAAGCCAAACCCGCCTTCGCGCTAAAGCGCTTCGGCGCGGTTCACCTCGCCATTCATCCCTGTAGCAAGCTACAGGGTATTCTGGCGAAGGCGAATAAATGAAGGGAGAAAGAAAGATGAACCGTTTGATGACGAAACTGATGAGACAATGTTTGTTGGCTATGACTCTGGTTTCGCTCCTGCTTCCATCAGTTGTGGCGGCCCAGACTCCTGAGGAAAAAGGCCTCGCCATAGCCCAGGAGGCAGACCGGCGTGACATTGGATTCGGCGATTCCACCGCCGATCTGCTCATGGTGCTGAGGAACAGACACGGACAGGAGAGCGTCCGCAATATCCGTGTCCGGGCGCTGGAAGTGGAAGGAGACGGCGACAAGAGCCTGTCTATATTCGATAACCCCGGGGATGTGAAGGGAACCGCTTTCCTGACGTTCTCCCACAAGGTGGGAGATGACGATCAATGGCTCTACCTGCCGGCACTCAAGAGGGTGAAGCGAATCAGCTCACGCAACAAATCGGGCTCCTTTATGGGCAGCGAGTTCGCCTATGAGGACATGTCCAGCAAGGAAGTTCAGAAGTACACCTACAAGTGGATCCGCGATGAAGTGTATGATGGTCAGGAATGTTTCGTCGTCGAGAGTTATCCGGTTGACACGGGCAACTCCGGCTACACGCGGCAGGTCAGTTGGATGGACAAGAGCGAGTACCGTGTTTTAAAGGTCGACTTCTACGACCGCAAGAACTCCCTTTTGAAAACCCTCACCTTCAAAGGGTACCAACAGTACCAGAACAAGTACTGGAGAGCGGACGAGATGAACATGGTCAACCATCAAAACGGCAAGACCACCAAACTGGTCTGGTCGAACTACCAGTTCGGGGTCGGACTGAAGGACCGTGACTTCGACAAGAGCAGCTTAATGAGGATCAGATGAAACCGGTGCCTGCCACGATCGTTCTGCTTCTTACCTTCGGCCTGATCACTGTGGCCGCTGCAGCCGCCCATGAGCTCTCGGGATACGTGGCGGCGGAGGGCATGGGTTTCCTTAACGATTCGCTCTATCCCGCTCAGGAGCGAAACAACGCGTCGGTGGCGCTCCAGCCAGAGTATTACCATGAGTGGGAGAACCGCTCAAGCCTCACCTTGGTCCCCTTCGCCAGGCTCGATAGCGCCGACTCCCGGCGGAGCCACGTGGATATCCGTGAGCTCAACTACTTGTGGCTGGGGGATTCATGGGAGCTCAGGGTTGGCATCGGGAAGGTGTTCTGGGGGGTGACGGAGTTCGTGCACCTGGTTGACATCATCAACCAGACAGACCTGGTGGAGGCGTTCGACGGTGAGGAAAAGCTCGGCCAGCCCATGGTGGACCTCACCCTTCCGATGGAGTGGGGCACGATCGACCTCTTCGTCTTGCCCTACTTCAGAGAGCGGACGTTTCCGGGACCGGCGGGACGCCTTCGCTCTGCCCTCGTAGTTGATACGGATAACCCCACCTATGAGAGCGCCGCCGAGGAGCACCACGTCGATTTCGCCATAAGATACAGTCGCTCAATAGGCCATTGGGAGATCGGCCTCTCCCACTTCCACGGCACCGGTCGGGAGCCAACCCTTCTGATGGGCTCAAACGCAGCCGGCGATCCGGTACTCACTCCTTACTACGAGCAGATACGCCAGAGCGGGTTGGACCTGCAGCTCATTACGGGAGGATGGTTATGGAAACTGGAAGGCATTTATAGATCAGGCCAGGGTCCTGATGACTTTTTCTCAGGGGCCTTTGGTTTTGAATACACCTTCTCCGGTGTCTTCGGCACACCCGCCGATGTAGGGGTAATAGCGGAATACATCAAGGACGAGCGAGACGAGAAGGCCACCACGCCGCTCCAGGATGACGTGGCGATTGGTGTGCGGCTTGCCTTCAATGACGCGGCCAGCTCTGAGGCGCTCATTGGCGTTGTGCAGGATACGGAGACCTCCGCTCGGTTGATAACCGTGGAGGCGAGCCGCCGGGTCGGGTCCAGTTGGAAAGCCACGCTGGAGGTATGCGTTTTCTCCAATGTTTCGCCCCAGGACGCGTTATACGATCTACGCAACGACGATTACCTGCGGCTTGAACTGGCATACTATTTCTAGCCGCGATTATTGAGACTCGCTTTTTAAACACAGGTATGTCCAGTAGCCTCGAAAGAGATGGAGTGAAGAGCATTAGGAGTGAAAACTGAGGCCAGATCCTGTTTGATTCCTCGATGCGATGGCTTGATATTATCCGGATTCTATCGTTGGTCCAGTAACTAATGGTCGAGCTGAACCCGGCCTTAAGTGTTTTTGTTTATACTCGTGGACAACTCGGCGAGGGTTTAGTCAATAGGTAAAGGCAAGTTTCGAGTCCGAGTTACCTGTTTCCTCAAAAAGGGAGGTAAGGTATGTCAGAAGAAAACGTGAAAGATACTGATCAGCTGAAAACAAGCACCAGCGGCGAACTCGCGGGCAAGCTGGCCGCAGTCAGCTGGAGCCTTTTTTTCATCTGGATCGGAATAATCCTGCTGATGAAAATCGGCACCGGCATCGGTCTGTTGGGTGTCGGAGTCATTACCTTGGGGGCACAAGTGGCCCGGAAGTATTTCAATCTTAAACTGGAGCCGTTCTGGGTTGTTGTGGGTCTGCTCTTTGTGCTGGGTGGTCTGTGGGGATTGTTCGACGCAAAACTTCCCCTGGTGCCCATCGTGTTTATCGCAGCAGGCTTAGCGCTCCTTGTTTCGACCATTAGGGGCAAGCATCTGATGCGGAAATAATTCCATCCTTAAAGCTTCCCAAGTGGGTTAGAAACAAACAAATCACACGCCTAAGTAAAATTATGTATAATAATTGTAGATTCGACCTTGTTTTGATCAGATAATTCCCTAAAATGCTTTTCTTGATTTAGTTATTTCAGAAATCAATCTAGGGTGTCCATTAATACTTTTAAGCAATTGCAATGAAAGGCAAGCTCCGCTATTTAACTGTCTCCATGCTTCTTCTCTTCGTTCTGCTTCCTTTTCTCGAAGGTGGCACCATCAGGCGAATGATATTGGACATTCTCACATCAGCGGTACTCTTTTTTGGGATATATGCGGTCAGCTATGACAGGAAAAAAGTAGTTATTGCATTGGCATTTGCTCTGCCTTGGTTCGTATCGGCTTGGGTAGAATTGCTTTCCTCAACTCCATCTCTGATCCTAGGTTCCATCTCCACTGTATTTTTGATCCTTTTCTATGCCTTTACGGCGATAGCTATACTCTCGTTCGTGCTAAAATCAGAACAAGTGAGTCAAGATGTCCTTTACGGAGCTGTTTCAATCTATCTGCTTATTGGGGGTATATGGTTCGCAATTTATGCGCTCATAGAGACATTACGGCCCGGCTCTTTTGTTATCGATCCTGTGTATAATATAGACGGCGTAGTAAATTGGCCAGATTTTCTTTATTACAGTTTTACGACGCTCACTACGCTGGGATACGGAGATATCATACCGGTAACTTCCCTGGCTAGATCCTTTGCCGTGCTCGAAGCAATTATTGGGGTAATGTATCTAGCAGTTATCATCAGCAGGCTTGTAGGCTTGTACATCGCGCGCTCAATAAAACCATGAGAGTTTTAACTAATGGATCACTCGCAACAGCCCTAACTGAAAAAAGCGATAAGGACTATCACGACCGGCACCAAGATAGTTAGTGGATCCTCCCTCTACAGAATCTGAGAACGCCATGAAAAAAAAGAAAATCACTGCAATCACTCTCATATCGATGATCTCCGCTTCTATTGCCTTCGCCTTGGCATACGAACATAATCTCCGCACCAATGAACAGAAAGAGATAGACAATTACGCGGATATCATAGCTGTATCTCTCTGGAACTTCGAACCAAAGGGGCCAACCGAGTATCTTAGCCTCGTATGCAGGCGGCAAAACTACAAACGACTGGTGGTCACTGATAGCGACGGCGAAATCTTTATTGATATAGGGAGCGGACTCCAGAGCCGGATTGACCGATTTCTTGTCTCTCTCAGGCTCATTCGCTCCTCCCGCATCAGCTCCGACATAATTTACGAGGGACGTGTGATCGGCAAGATCTCCGCGGTTTGGTATCCCCTCTCCATTTATGTCTACTTCTATACAGCTGTTATCATAGTGCTGTCGGTGATGGTGCTGTGGTTCTTCCTCAGCACTTTGGAGAAAAGCAAAGAGCTTGAGATTCGAGCCGAATTCCTTAAGAAGATGTTTGGCCGTTATCTCTCAAAAGAAGTGATGGAAGCGCTGATCGAAAACCCTGAATCCGCGGGGATTGGTGGCGAGAAACGCATGGTCACTATCATGATGACCGACCTGCGGGGATTTACCCCCCTTGCCGAGCGTCTGAAACCAGAGCAGGTGCTTCAATTGCTCAATTCCTACTTTGAGGTCATGATAGACGTAGTTCTCAAGCATAACGGCACCATTGACGAGATTATTGGTGACGCGTTACTGGTCCTTTTTGGAGCGCCACAACGCATGCCAGACCGGGCTCAGCGGGCCATCGCCTGCGCCATCGAAATGCAAAATGCCATGGCGGAGGTGAACCATCGAAATCGTATGCTTGGACTACCCAAGCTAGAGATGGGAATTGGTCTCAATGAGGCAGAGGTGATTGTTGGCAACATCGGCTCCATCAAACGGAGTAAATATGGTGTCGTAGGAAGCGGCGTGAATATGACAGCCCGAATTGAGTCTTATACCATTGGTGGGCAGATTCTCATCTCGAAATCGGTCCGCAACGAGGCCGGTGATGTACTTCAGATCGAAGACAGGATTACCCTTTATCCCAAAGGAGCAGAAACGCCGCTAGTGGTCTATGAAGTTCGCGGCATAGGCGGCCAGTACAATCTCACGCTCGAACGTGAAGTCCTGAGGCTCTATTCGCTCAGCAGGGAGATTCCGATTCGCTACACTGTGCTCGATGGAAAGTACATGGGTGAACGGGAATTGGAAGGAGCAATTATTCGACTTTCACGGAAGTCTGCAGAACTGCGTCTTCAGTTTGGATTAGAACTTTTGATTAATCTCAAACTCAACCTTCTAAATGTCACTGAAGAATTATCGAGTAAGGACTTTTACGGGAAAGTGGTGGCAAAACTCGAGGCCGATCCATCTACCTGTGACGTGCAACTACGATTTACAGCCCTACCATCAGAGATTGATGGTTATTTCCAAGCGGCTCTTCACCAAGTGATGGAGTTGGAGCCAGAAGCGATTTGACGGGTCTAACAGCAAAATTAGATGGAGATGCTGGCTCATAAGGTCTTCCTGTGTTTGCAGCGGAATTCGGCAAAGAAGCCGGTAAGATCAGGCAAGAGCGCAGTGCTGGGCTGAAGAGATCCAGAAAGATTGAATCAACACCAAAGTGCGAGAATTGAAAGGCAGAGTCACTCTGGCCGTGATCCTTTCTCCCTATACAGGGTGATGATCCTGTCTAATACTCTAACACATTTTCTGGAGTTCGTGGCGTCCAGTCCAGAAAGCAAGCACGTACAGTCAAAAAAATCCCGGATTTAGGGTTTTTCGACTGTCTCATTTGTAAGCCTCAATAGAAAATGGAGGATATGTGGTGACACAAGATTCGAGAGAACATGACGTACCGCAGTGCCACGTTGAAACGGTCAATTTTTCAACTCTAATCGGGAGGGATATCCCAAGACTTAAAGATGTGAGTCTCAATATCACATTTCTTCTACTGATTATCATCACTATTTGCTTTATTCCTGCCAGTTTGCATGCAAAAGACACCATTACTTGGTTAACCTTTGATTTCCCTCCTTTACGAATAATAAAAGGGGAGCAAAAGGGAAAAGGAATAGGAGATATGGCTGTTGATTTCCTACAGGAGAGGCTCACCGAATATCGCCATGAGAACACCGAGGTAAATCTAAAAAGGCTCTTCTATATAATGAAGAATGAGGAAAAGGTATGTACTATAGGGATAATTAAGACTCCTCAGAGAGAAGAGTTTTTGCATTACTCTATTCCAGCTTTAATTAGGCCAGGCCTTTCTATCGTTATTAATAAAGATAGAATGAGTGTATTTGGAAATCCGAAAAAAATCTCTTTGGCTAAACTGATTAAGAATGAGGATTTGAAAGTAGGCATCGTGCCTAAGCGGTCATATACTGAGGCCGTCGATTCTATTTTGCAGAGGCATAAAGGACAAAAAAACATATTGGTTAGAGAGGGCTTTGATCTGGCCTCTGGCCTACTCAAAATGCTGTCGAGGGGACATATAGATTATATAATTGAGTACCCTAGTCAGGTGCTCTATATCTCTAGACAAATAGATCGAAGCGATCAATTCTATACTATTGCTCTGGAGGAAGCTCCGAGTTATACGGTATCTCATGTGGTCTGCCCCAAGAATAGATGGGGAAAGCGAGTCATTGAAAGAATGGATACTATCTTGAAACAGGGCAGACCCACTCCGCAATATCGTTCCTGCATAGAAAGATGGGTAGAGGAAAGGAGAAGAAAAGAGTTCCGAGAGGTATATAATAGATTTTTGGAATTGGAGTAGTAAGCCCCAAAGCTATGTTTCATCGCTCCAAATTTATCCAGTATCTTGAGGTTGAAAGACGTTGCAGGGAAGGCCTGCCCTTTCAAGCGTTGGATCCTAATTTCTCTAGTTCGCCCAGCTCCTTTGCTGCGAGCTGGAAAATCCGATTTCGCCTGATGCCCATTTCCGCCATTGTTTCCGCGCACTTCATCTTTAACAATAGCTGGCCACAATCAACTATGGCTCTCAGTCGAAGGCTGATAGCGGCTATACTATAATAACTACAAGGGAAAATGTAGCATCTTTATATATACCTGGACTTTCTGTTTCTCGCCAAAGCCAATAGTAGGGGCAAATCTAACTTTATTCAAAGTTTGTTTTACCAGGCATAGGGTTTTCGCCTTTGAGGGGCTAGGAGATCACAGCAATGAACTTGCATATGAATAGATGAGCATCTTAATTCAAACGCTGCCTGATATATTCGGATAAATCTGTATTTGGAATTATTTCATAAGAAATGGAATTGGGAACTGCGCGCTTGTTCATAACACCGAGTACAAATGAATTCTTATATTTTTCAACGGCATCTTCCGATTCCCATTGATAGATGCCCTGCCAGTAACCCGTATTTTCATTTATCATCCAGATCTTGTCCCTGAAACCGGGGAATGCGACAATTAAGAAAACGGGAATCAGGGATGTTAGCTTGTTTGCCTTGTGAGACAATTTTGCAAACTTGAAACGCACTCTAAAAACAGTCATTGAATGATCCGAATAACTTTTTCCGGATTTCAGAGTCATGTGTCGAAAAATGGTAAATCTTTGGCCATCATCCATTGCAACTGTCCTTCCTAGGAATTCCTTGGGAAAATGGATCTTCCATAATAGAAAGAAGAAAATTGTTTTGGCTAGCGAACCTATGATTACAAAAGGGATAAAGTTTCCAATAGACATGATACAACTCCTTTCACTTAGGTTGAACGGGACGATGAAACGTTGGTAAGAAAGCAAATGAATCACAAAATAGAAAAAGTCGTTTACTTTTTTGCGGACGTGCCCGGCGACACCTCGCTTTCACGCAATTCTTTATGAAGTACGAACTGACCCCGCCCCTCAACAGTGGCAAGGCCATCTATTTCGCAGCACCCAACATTTGACGACATCGATCGATGTCTCGTCTAATAATTCTCGGCTTTTTCTAATCCTGCCATGCCTATCCGTCTATTGAACAGTTTCCGAAGATTCCGATGGATTTAAATCTTTGTGAAGTGCCAATCATAAGACCATTAGTCTTTTTCAATGAGTTTCTCCAACGCGGGATGCAATATCTAGGTTAAACCCATTGATCATAATCTGCAACTTACTCACGTACTTGACACACAAACCCCTTCTCAATATAGCCTCCTCCACTAAAAGGGGGTTCTTGTCACACCACAAAAACTCTTTTCTGAGAATAAAGAATTGACAGATATGAAAAAAGGTTTTATGGATCTACCACAATGTGGCATACTTTAAAATAGGGTGCTCAAATAAAGGCGTGGTCTTCTCGAATGGCCTAATCTGGCGTCCTTTTCCCCCGCTCCCGGTGAAACGGCCCATGGCATAATTGAATCGGGAATTGCGATTGATGGTGTGACGTGAAACAAGGCGCTGTTTCTTTTCAGCGAGACGGGCTACACATTACCGGGGATAGCGAACCAACACACTCTTGAAAAAATGATAACAAACTTGACAGACCCTTTCAAACCAGTATATTTGAACGATACGGTAGAATAAAGCTTAACTTGGCCCA
>CP070752.1:854906-864611 GCA_020348625.1 Deltaproteobacteria bacterium
CCCCTGCGCATGTTTCCACCCGCAAACTGTCAACCCGACCATTCGAGATCTAGCTCATTCGGTAATGCGCCGGAAAGCTGCGAAGCGTAACACGGATTCTGCCGCTGGTCAATAAATACGCGCCTCACAACCAGCAGCGATAACCTTGCCCAATTCCTCGCAGCGATCTAGGATAGTCCCGTCAATCTCTCCGCTGGCTATGACCGGCTCATGGACCTTCTTGAATTGATAGCCCACGCAGATCCTTTCAATACTTGTCAAGGCCCCTGAGCCATCATTCCCTGCGGAGATGAACACGGCATGGGGCTTTCTGAAGATTTCCTTTCTGCCCCGAGCCTCGTAATAGGTCCGGTCGAAAAGGTCTTTGAGGGCACCAGCCATGTAACCGAAGTATTCAGGTGAACCGATGGCCAGACCATCACAACCAATAAGATCATCAAGGGTCGTTTCCCCTGCCTTTTTGAGCACCGTTCTTACATTTGGAATAGAACTTGACCCCTTGGCCACTGCCGTGGCCATCTTCTTGGTTCTGCCGGTTTGAGAATGATAAACGATCAGGATTGTGACCACAAAGAAAACTCACTCAGATGTTATGTGCATAAGCCCCCGCCGATTGTGGTAGGCTACCTAGTGGAATAGCTGTCTAAATGCCTTCTGGTATGATTCATAAACCTCACTCCCGAAACAGACAAAGAAGACCTTATTAATCGATTGATCGGCCTGAAGGAATGATTTCGTTTCTCCCAAGGCGATGTTTATTGCCCTTTCAAGCGGAAAGCGGTAGGCACCAGTGCTTATCGACGGAAAGGCCAGCGTTGCAGCACCGATTTGTACTGCTGCCTTAAAACTATTCTTATAGCAGTTCGCCAGCAACGCGTCCTCATCTTTCTTGCCGCCCGACCATATGGGACCTACGGTGTGTATAACCCATTGAGCAGGCAATTTGTATCCTTTGGTTACGCGCGCGTCCCCGATGGGACAGCCGCCCAGTGTTCTCGTTTCGGCGAGCAGTTCTGGGCCGGCAGCTCTGTGTATAGCGCCATCAACACCTCCACCACCCAGAAGCGAGGTGTTGGCGGCATTGACAATGGCATCCACCTCCATCTTGGTAATATCACCTTCAAGGATCTCAATCCTATCATGGAATCCCTTGTCCATCTTTTTCCTCCGTTTCAGTGTATTAGCTACAGATATTTCAAACCAGTGGTGAAGTCAAGAACAAGAACGGAAGGCTTCAGCGAGGGCGATAGGGCTGCGAAATCTCAAGGTTTGGGGTGAAAAGTCGATACGCTAAGCTTTGCTGAAGTACCCGTTTGCTCTTATGGATTGTAATAGGCGAAAGATTTATTTAGAATAGGCCCATGCTTAAACTCGGTAGGCTCACGTTGGAGAATTGGCTGGTGCTGGCGCCGATGTCGGGAAGGACGAACCTGCCTTTTCGCCTTATCGCTAAGCAATGGGGGGCAGGCCTCGTTATTACCGAGATGATCAGTGCCGCAGGCCTGTGGCGGGGTCAGGAAAAGACGCATGCCTATTTCAAGAGCCATCCCGATGAAAGGCCTGTTTCAGTCCAGTTTTTTGGGTCTGAACTTGAGGCCATGGCCATGTCGGTCGGGATAGCAGCTGAGAAAGGGATGGATGGGGTTGATATAAACATGGGGTGTCCGGCGCGGAAGGTCGTCAAGTCAGGGGCTGGGGCAGCCCTGATGCGTGATCCGCAAAAGGCAGGGAAGATCATTTCGACACTCCGTCGAACGACGCCCTTGCCGCTGACGGTAAAGATCAGGGCAGGATGGTCACCTGAAGAGGCGAATGCGCTGAATATTGCCAGGATCGCTGAAGACAACGGGGCGGACGGTATCTTTGTTCACCCACGGTTTGCCAATCAGGGATTTTCGGGTAGGGCTGACTGGACAGTGATTGCGGAGGTCAAACGGGCCTTGAAGATCCCGGTCATCGGCAGTGGCGATGTAACGGAACCTGCCCTGGCTCTTCGAATGCGCTCTGATACAAATTGTGATGGGGTCATGATAGGTAGAGCGGCGTTGAGCAGCCCTTGGATCTTCAAGCAGGTTCTCGAGATGGAGAAGACTGGGCAATTTACAATCCCCCGCCTGGAAGAGCGGTATCGAGTGGTAAAGGATCACTATTTCCTGCTTCTAGAGTATCTGGGAGAGAGGAGGGCAACGAACATAATGCGGGGTTTTCTGCTTTGGTACACAAAGAGCCTTCCGAACAGGAGTTTTCTTAAGGGCGTGATTTCCGAAATAAATGGAAAAGAAAGGCTCATGGCTGTTGTCGATGAGTACTTCGGATCCATCCAGGAGGGCATGGGGCGTGAAGGTTAAGCTTGCCAAAAGTGCTGGCTTCTGCATGGGTGTCAGGAGAGCAATGGAGATGACCTTGTCGGAGGCCAATAAAGGGGACGGGAAGCTATTCACCTATGGGCCGCTCATCCATAACCGACAGGTACTCGAACTCTTACGGTCTAAAGGGGTTCATGTTAAAGAGGTTATTGATGAGCATGACCACGGCAGGATAGTCATCAGGGCCCATGGGATAACACCGGCTGAGAGAGAGAAAATTCGAAACTCGAAGTTTATGATAATCGATGCGACCTGTCCACGGGTAGCAAAGGTACAGGGGATCATTAGGCACTATAGCAATAAGGGCTATGTTCCGGTTATTTTCGGCGATGCTCGTCATCCAGAGGTTGTGGGTCTGTTGGGCTATAGTAACGGCAGTGGAATAGTGATCAGTTCTGTTGAAGACGTGAGAAAGCTCTCCCAAGGGAATCGGTTTGTCGTTGTGTCTCAGACGACCCAGAATGCGGAGGCGTACACCGAGGTGAGCAGTGCCATCAGAGCTCGATTTCCAGAGGCCCTGATCTTTGATACGATCTGCGATGAAACCTATAGGAGGCAGAGCGAGGTTCAATCATTGGCCCGCGAGGTTGATAGCATGGTGATTGTTGGTGGATACGACAGCGGTAACACGATTCGCCTTTATCAACTCGCAAGGTCCACGGGAAAACCCACCTTTCATGTTGAGACCGAACAGGAGCTTGAAGAGCAGCGGTTTTCTTCAGGGGAAACCGTTGGGGTTACTGCAGGTGCTTCAACACCCAACTGGATGATCAAAAAGGTGATCAACCATCTGAAAATCATGGGCAAGACCAGACAGGAATCCCTCGCCGGTTTGCTCATAAAGGGGACCCGATTTCTCGTTAAGATCAATGTGCCTGAGGCGGTAGGGGCCTTTTCCCTGACTTATGCCGGGCTGGTTTTATCAAGAGGAAGTGCCGCGCTCATCTACCCGGTGCTTGCTCTTTTGTATGTCTATGGCATGCACGTGCTCAACCGGTTCCTCGACAAGGAGGCCAGCCTTTACAACGATCCGGGTGTGGCCTTCTTCTATGCCCAGCATAGAGGCTTTCTCGTGGCCACAGCCCTGGCAGGCTTAGGGACGGGAATCATTCTATCTCTCTATTTGGGGCTAATAGCCTTCTTCGTGTTTCTGGCACTGACGCTTCTAGGTCTAGTTTACAGCCTACCAATAATCCCCTGGAAATTCGGCTACTTAGGGCGTTATGCTAAGATCAAAGACCTGCCTGGATCGAAGACTATGGCAGAGGCATTGGCCTGGGGTACTATCAGCTCACTGCTGCCCATTATCGGGCGGACGAGCCTCGAATGGCCCGGCGTTCTTGTTTCGTTTCTGTTGGTCTCTTCCATGTGCTATATTCGCTGCGGCCTTCTGGATATCCTCAATATCCAGGGAGACTTGATCGTTGGCAGAGAAACGCTCCCGATAGCCCTGGGGGAGGAGAAGGCGGTGAAGCTCCTGATAGCGTTAAACCTCCTGTTTGGAGCAATTGTCCTGCTGGCAGCTGCCCTGAAGGCAGTGTCAAGCCTTGGGTATCTACTCCTGATCTGCTTTCTCAGTTCATTTCTATATCTCACCGCTTATCAAAGGGGGTGGATGCACGGAGGCCCTCGCCTGCAAGGCTTTGCCGAAGGCAATCTTCTTTTGGCGGGCTTGCTGGCCCTAGCCTGGAAAGTTCTGTAAACGATGCCTGAGGTCAGCGTCATAATCCCCACGTATAACAGATCCGATAGGGTAGTGAGGGCAGTTCAATCGGTTCTGGATCAGAGCTTCAAAGACCTGGAGATACTTGTAGTTGATGATGGTTCAACGGATGACACGGAAGAGCGCCTTGTTCCCTATGGTACCTCGATCACATACATGCGGCAATCGGCTAACCGTGGAGTTTCAGCAGCCAGGAATAAGGGAGTAGAGAATTCGAGTGGAACCTGGATTGCGTTTCTTGACTCCGATGATTATTGGCTCAAGGACAAACTGCGCTTTCAGATGGAGTTTCTGCACCGGACCCCGGAGGCCGTAGCTTGCCAGACTGAGGAAATCTGGATCAGAAGGGGCAGACGGGTAAACCCGAAGAAAATACATAAAAAGCCTTCCGGGGAGATATTTCAGCGTTCTTTAAGGCTTTGCATGGTTAGCCCGTCAAGCGTTATCCTCAAGAGATCTTTATTTGATGAGATAGGTCTGTTTGACGAAACTCTTGAGGCTGTCGAAGATTATGATCTTTGGTTAAGGATTTCGTGCAAGCACCCGATTCACCTGATTGATCGGGATTTGGTGGTGAAAGAGGGAGGCCACGAAGACCAGCTTTCCCGGAAGTACACTGGAATGGATCGGTTCAGGATCAGGGCAATTGCTAAGCTAATTAACAGCGGCGTCCTCTCCTCGGATCAAGTAACGGCAGCCCTGGAGGAGTTGGCCACTAAATGCAGAATATACGGAAATGGATGCATGAGAAGAGGTAGGCAGCAAGAGGGCTATTTCTACCTGTCGCTGCCCGAAAGGATTAAAAAGGAGGGAAGAATCCCCCAAGACCACTTACACTTTCTTTCCTCCTCCCGTAATGATTTGGAGAACCTGGTCGATAAGGTGGGGAAGGGGTTCAGTTGATACCCCAACAATCTTGATTTTCTCCTGAGTCAAGGGGATTAATACCTTGAGGGCCTCGCTCGATGAGACTGCTTTGGCCATCTCGCCGGTTACTTCACCCATCATGGAGTTAGCCATGATGATCGCCACCGGACCGATGATGATATCGGCTTGGGGTGCCATGGTTACAATGGCATTCTCACCGGTTGCCCCTCGATTTGCGCCGGCCTTCATCATCTGGGCGGTCGCTACGGAATTCGTTCCCAAGGCGAGTATTTCAGCTTTGTCTTCGAGGGACTCCCGTAATCTCTTGATGATGGCCTTTCCTATGCCACCTCCCTGCCCGTCGATGACCATGAGTAAGTCCAAAGAAGCCCCCTGATACAGATTACGTATTGCAGCCTTCCAAAAACCCGTTTATTGTGTTAACGTTGCGTGGTGCGCGGCAAGCCTGCTGATCACTATATACCAGGAAATCTCCATTTGAAAAGGGTTTTTATTCGCCCTCGCACGAATGCTTTGCAGCATACTGCAGGGGGCTGAATTTCCTATGAAAGGGATTAACAGGGATGTGGACGGCTTTCATAGGTTTCCTTATAGCCGCTTATCTGTTGGGGTCAATTCCCTTTGGTGTTATGATTGGCCGTTTTTTTGGGCACGTAGATATCAGCAAGGTGGGAAGTGGAAATATCGGGGCTGCAAACGTTGCTCGCGAGGCGGGTGTTAAATGGGGCTTGCTAACATTGGTACTTGATGCCCTTAAGGGTTTCATGCCGGTGGCCTTGGCGTACCATAGTATCGGACCGGCAGTTGATACGACCGAAGTTCTCGTCGGAATAGTAGGAACGGCGGCCTTGCTGGGACATCAATTTCCTATCTACAATCGTTTCAAGGGAGGAAAGGGAATAGCCACCGGGCTTGGTGTTTTCTTGGCCCTTTCACCCATGGCGTGCTTGATTTCGGGAACCGTATTTGTTTTCATGGTGATTCTGTGGGGTTATATCTCACTCGGTTCAATACTGGCTGCCCTTGGCCTGCCGCTTTGGCTCCTGATTTTGGGCCATTCGAAGCAGCTCGTCCTGCTTTCGCTGGTCATTGCATTGCTGATTACCTTTCTTCATCGAGGGAATATCCAAAGGTTGTTGCAGGGAAATGAGAGAAGGTGGCGAAATGCAGGCTATCTCAATCGCTCGACCAGTCGGCCCAACTCGTCATCAGAGTAAAATTCGATAATAATCCTGCCTTTCTTACCTTTCCTTTCTATAGCCACTTTCGTGCCGAGAGAGTCTTGGAGATTATTGACTAGGGATTCTAAGTACGAATCTATTTCATCTCTGATTGCCTTTGGTTTCTTGGAGGTAAGAAATCTTTTGACTAAAGCCTCTGTTTGGCGAACGGACAGAGACCTCTTGATAACGAGATCCCTTATCTTTCTCTGGATTGACGGTGAGTCAATACTTACCAGTACCCGAGCATGGCCCGCACTCAATCGACCATCGATGAGATCCCTTTGAACATCATTAGGGAGCTTGAGAAGCCTTAGGAAATTGGCGATGGTAGTACGGTTTTTTCCTATTCTCGCGGAGAGTGCCTCTTGAGTGAAGTTGAACTCCTGTAAGAGTTCCTGATAGGCGGCTGCCTCCTCTATGGGGTTAAGGTCTTGTCTCTGAATGTTCTCAATCAGGGCTATTTGAAGGGCTTCGGCAGGGGATACGTCCCGTATCAAAGCCGGGATCTTATCCAGGCCTGCCTTCTGTGCAGCACGCCAGCGCCTTTCGCCAGCTATGAGCTGAAAACCGTCCTTTGTTTTCGTAACCAATATAGGTTGGATTACGCCCTTTTCCTTGATGGACTGCGCCAGTTCTGCCAACTCGGATTCGCCGAAACTCTGTCTCGATTGGTGGGGATTGGGAGAAATCGACTCGATGGGACAATAGAATAATCCCCTGTTCTCTTCTTCGATCACCGTATCCGGAAAGAGCGCTGAGAATCCTCTTCCGAGAGCCTTACGTTTGGCCACCTTTAGTCCCTCCTGTCAAGATGATTTCCTTTGCGAGCTCGAGATAACTCTGAGCCCCTTTAGATCGGATATCATACAGAATGATTGGTTTTCCGAAGCTCGATGCCTCGCTGAGCGTAACGTTTCTTGGAATGACCGTCCTGAATACGGAACCTCGAAAGTGTTGGCGCACCTCTTCGGTAACTTGATATGAGAGATTATTGCGAGGGTCGAACATTGTTAGCAGGACACCGAGCATATACAATGATGGGTTGAGCGTTTTCTTTACGAGCCTGACGGTATTCAGTAACTGCGTTAATCCCTCCATGGCGAAATACTCGCACTGAAGGGGTACAAGAAATGCATCAGCAGCGGTCAGGGCGTTGAGCGTGAGAAACCCAAGGGACGGCGGACAGTCGATGAAGATATAGTCGTATTGATCCCTTATATCACGCAAGATACGGTGCAAGAGGTATTCTCTGTCTTCTATCGGAAACATCTCAACCTCTGCGCCGAACAGGTCAGGATTAGCCCCGATGAGCTTGAGCATGGGAATCGGCGTATCTAGGATGACGTTGTTTCCCCTGTGATCACCCAGTATGAGGTCGTAAAGGCTTGGTGTCAGTTCTGCGGGGTTTATCCCGAGGGCGGTAGTGGCGTTTCCTTGCGGATCGCAGTCGACCAGAAGGCACGTTTTCTCGGCAGCAGCAACACAGGCAGATAGATTGACCGCTGTTGTTGTTTTGCCAACTCCTCCTTTCTGGTTAACTATGGATATTATAGATCCCATGTATTAAAGTGCAATTCACTTGCTGGAAACGGTTGGATCATGAAGGCGACCGCCAAGTGTTTCACGTGAAACAATTCCCCGTATCTCACGCACAGGTTTACCATAGCCTCTCGCATGCGTTACACGCCGCTTCGTTTGGATGACGCGATCTGTATTATTTCGATGACACTGTACATGGTGCGCCCAGCAGGATTCGAACCTGCGGCCTACGGATTCGTAGTCCGTTACTCTGTCCAGCTGAGCTATGGGCGCACTTGGCGAAAATTAGCATGCCTTGAAGGAAAAAGGAAGGAATTTTTGCTTAACGGAGTTCCTGAGAGTCAAGATCTGCGATCCTGCGAATTATGTCTGAGGTAGAGTAGTGCGGGATTAGGGGTATTCGAATGACCTCACCTCCCTGTTTGGTGATGAGATCAGCCCCTATGATATCAGTTTCTTCCCAGTCCGCACCTTTGACTAAGACGTGAGGTTGGAGGTACCTGATTAGGGCTAAAGGATCCTCTTCATCAAAGATCACCACCCCGTCAACGAAGCAGAGCGCAGCGAGCAGCTCCACCCTGGCCTGCTCAGGGATTACCGGCCTATTTGCTCCCTTAATGCTTTTAACAGACCCATCGCTATTAACACCCACTACCAGATAATCTCCACAATTCTTGGCCTCATGGAGATAACGGAGATGACCAAGATGAAGAATGTCAAAACAGCCATTCGTAAAGACAACCTTCTTGCCCTCCCGTTTTACCCTTTCTATGGCTTCTTTCATTTCGCTTTTATTTCTTATTTTTTCCCGGTAGTCTTCCATTCGAGGTACCTTTTCACATATCCGTCCACCATGAGGGCTTGGTCCACCATGAGGGCTTGGGCATAGACCTTCAAGAACCCCTTGAGATATACAAGGGCAGGTAGTTTCTCGAAATTATCCTCCTCAATATCCTCTAGAGTTTGTTTTGGTATGTTGGTCTTTCGGTACACCTCTTCCAGGCTCATTTCCCTATTCATTCTCACCATCCGTATGCTTGAACCCGTTATGTAAGTGTGTGTAGCGAAAAGCTCGAGGTTATCGCCAGGCGTTTCGCCGGAACCGCTGAACTCTTTCTCATGGGTAATGCTCTCTAACGTCACTTCCCTTAGCCGCGTTTCAGGCAGTTCGGTGCCCTCTGATGCAAGGCCCTGGATTTCGTCTGGAGAGAGTTCCCCCTTTTCTATCAAGAGCTCATTGTATTCCCTTCTGAGGTGAGTGTTGGTCAGGGTCTTGTATGCCTCGAGCAGGCGAGCGATTATTTGTTTTCTTTCTTGTTTCGTAAAGAGCGAATAGGTGACGATCGAATCGATCTCATACGCTGCTATAGCCTCATCGTACGCTGCCTGAACCTCTTCAAAAGAGGCCTTCGGAGAAATGTCGAGCAGGTCGTAATAGTTCACTTCAGTCAGTCGTTTCATACCTCACCGAGATTCTGGTACAACGAAAGTTAATCAGCGGAAAAGCGCAGACCCAGTTGGTACACAGGCGAAATCCTTTGGCTAATTTCATCGACTTCCTTGAACGCTTTGGAATGGAAGAAATAGGTACTCAAGGGTTTCATCTGGAGCAATCCTTTCCTGATGCTTGCGTCATGGCTTACATTTCCCAAGAAGTCAATATTAACCCCGAAGTACTTCTTGGCTATGAGCGACATCTTTTCACCGATGGCCCGGTCTCTTTCAGTTCTTACCTGATTGGCAATAAGCTTGATATCCAGGGATGATAGATATCGTGCCACGGAGTATCCGAGATTCGGCTCGATCTTTTCAATGGCCTCCAGCAGATCAAAAACTGAGTCGAATCTCTGTCCTCCCGTGTGCCTGACACCGCTATCTATAAGGGATTTTACAACTTTTTGGTTGATGGTTTTTCTCAAATAACGGAAAAGGAGGCTTTTGATGAAACGGTAGGTGTTTTCAACAG
>CP070752.1:864711-869793 GCA_020348625.1 Deltaproteobacteria bacterium
AATCGTTACCTGTGGGCAGAGATGGAACATGCGGTAATCGGCAAGTATCACCTTCAACTGCCGCCGTTTAAGCTGTCAAAGATGCCCAGTCAAGTGCGGATGTCTGGCCCACTTCTTGGCGAACATAATGAGTATGTCTACCTGAACATGGCTGGTCTCTCTCAAGAGGAGTACAAGCAGCTTGAGGAAGAAGGCGTATTCGAATAGGCCTTAATCGCATAAAAAGAACTTACCGTTACCACATCGTGTAGAAAACGAAGGAGGAGAAGATTTTTGTCGGAAGACTTCTTGCGTAGTGTAGGTGCGAATGGCCGCGTTCGGACAGGTATATATGTCACTGAGCCGTTCATGAAACGGTTAGCAGATATGTTTTGTTTCTATGTACAAGAATTCTTGGTCCAGCCTTGAGAATCCCCTAATCGATTGTTCCTGCCCGAGATTATTGATGTTACCCATGCAATAATTTAAGATATGCTGAGATTTGTAAAATCATACTAGTTGACTGGCAACGTAGAAACGATGATTAAGTTACAAAGGAAGACCCTGCTGATGTAAAAAGATTTTGTGAGTGGCTTACAGCCGAGGGAGTGATTATGAAGATTCATGAGTTTCAGGCTAAGGACCTTTTTCGCAGCTGTGGGATCCCTGTTCCAACGGGGGCAATTGCTGCCACACTGGCCCAAGCAGTGGATGCTGCGAAGAGCATCCCAGGGCCTCCTTGGGTGATTAAGGCCCAGATTCACGCAGGTGGACGCGGTAAAGGCGGGGGGGTGCGCCTGGTAAAGACTCTAAAGGAGCTGGAAGAGGCAGCTCGAGATATCCTCTCACATCCTCTGGTTACACATCAGACCGGCCCTTCAGGACAAAAGGTCCGGCAGCTATTAGTAGAGGAAGGGCTTGCCATCGACAAGGAGTTTTACCTGGGCATTGTCGTTGATCGGAAGCTGGAGTGCCCTGCAATGCTGTTCAGTCAAGCAGGAGGCATGGAGATTGAAGAGGTCTCCGCTCAACATCCCGAACTCGTGTTGATTGAGAATATCGATATTGTCCAGGGGTTCATGCCGTATCAGGCCAGGAACTTCTTCTATGCTCTTGATCCGTTGCCGGATAGAGGTGTCCTCACCGAGTTATCAGCCATCATGAGCAAGCTCTATGAATTATTCATTGCAAAGGACTGCTCCCTGGTGGAGATTAATCCACTGATTCTCACCAAATCGGGTGCATTGGTAGCACTGGATGCCAAGATCAACTTCGATGATAACGCCCTTTACAGGCAAAGCGATATTGCTCGGCTCCATGATGCCAATGAAATGGATGAACTGGAGGCAAGGGCTTCGGAGTATAACCTCAACTACATCAGACTGGAGGGTAATGTAGGCGCTATGGTAAATGGTGCCGGTTTGGCTATGGCGACTATGGATGTCATAAAGTTGGCCGGCGCCGAACCAGCTAATTTCTTGGACGTAGGAGGCGGCGCCAGTGAGGAAATGGTTACCAACGGCCTGAAGATCATCCTTAGCGACAAGAGGGTAAAGGCCATTTTGATCAACATATTTGGCGGCATCATGCGATGCGATGTCCTAGCACGGGGAGTGGTAAAGGCTGCCAAAGAGGTGAAAATACATGTTCCCCTCATTGTCAGGTTAGAAGGGACCAATGTGAGTGAAGGGAGAGCGATCCTGAAGGAATCTGATCTGGAATTTTCAGTGGCTCGGGATATGGAAGAGGCCGCCAGAATGGTGGCGAAACAGGTGAGGTGATATTCTCCAGAAAAACGTAGCGAATATGGAAAGGCTGTTTCACAGGCTGGGCATTATTTGCACTGAGTTGTGCACAGAATTGGAAAAAGGAGTGATCGTATGAGTATCTTGGTGGATGAGAATACCAAGGTTGTGGTCCAAGGCGTTACCGGCAGAGAGGGAACATTCCACACGCAACAGATGAAGGCTTACGGCACCGCTATTGTGGCCGGTGTAACACCTGGTAAAGGGGGAGCAACGGTCGAGGGTATTCCGGTGCTCAACAGGGTCAAGGATGCCGTGGACGATCACGGTGCCAATGCCTCATGCATCTTTGTGCCGCCTGCCTTTGCCTCAGATGCAATGCTTGAAGCTGCCGAGGCGGGAATAAAACTTATTGTCTGTATTACCGAGGGCATCCCTACCCTCGATATGGTTAAGACCGTACGCTTTCTAAATAAATGCGGTGCTGTGTTGATCGGCCCGAATACTCCGGGGATTATTTCTCCTGGCAAAACAAAGGTGGGTATCATGCCGGGTTATGTTCACACACCGGGTAGCATCGGGGTGATTTCCCGGAGTGGCACCCTGACCTATGAGGTAGTAGATCAACTCACAAAGGCCGGTTTTGGCCAGTCTACGTGCATCGGCCTCGGCGGCGATGCAATAGTAGGTACCTCTTTTATAGATCATCTGCGATGGTTTGCGCAGGACCCTGAAACAACCGGGGTCGTCATTATTGGAGAAATCGGGGGAACGGCAGAGGAAGAGGCTGCGGATTACATTGCCAAGGAGTTCAACAAACCGGTGGTGGCCTTTATTGCCGGACAGACAGCCCCACCCGGTAGACGCATGGGCCATGCCGGTGCCATTATTTCCGGAGGCAAAGGAAAGGCGCAGGATAAGATCAAGGCGCTGGAATCGAATGGCATAGAGGTGGTTCTCAATCTCGGGCAGTTGGGAAAAACCGCGCTTCAGGTGTTCAAGGATACGTAATCAATACCACCAGTTACAGATTAATTCGATTATTGGGTTAAATCCGCAAAACAGTGATGACCATCTTTTCTGCGTGACCTATCAGTACTAAGGGACATGGATATCTTTTTTTGCACCGAACTGGGCTGGTGCTTTAAGCCTGCTCTTTCCCGATGATCCAGGCCCCGAAGACCTGTGGTCTACGAGGCCTCCATTTGCAGCATAAGCGAGCATAACAGCATGGGCTTCTTCGGTGTCAAGAAAAGACATCCATATCCCTCGGGCCAGCGTAGTTATCGAGTTAAGGCAATAATCGAAAGATTCATTGACTTACATGAGGAGAACTAGTATAAATAATGTAGAGATTGACCCTTAATGAGGTAAACGCATGTTTGGTCTCGGTATGCCGGAATTGCTCATCATTCTGGTTATTGTTTTGGTAATCTTCGGAGCCAGCAAACTCCCCCAGATCGGCAAGGGGCTCGGTCAGGGGATCAGGAACTTCAAACAAGCCACTTCCGAAAAACCCGAAGAGATCTCGTCCGAAGCTGAGGACGATAAGAGGAAAATCGAAAAACCTAAGGACGAATAGGCCATGATGCCCTGCCTAAAACGGTATGTCATCATCAGGCACGTCCAAGGGCTCTTCGGTGGGAAACCGCTCTTCTGTTGATACTGCCTCTGCTGATTGTCCTGCCCGATCCAGCATCTGCATCCCCTGAGCAACGATTTCGGTGGTGTAGCGCTTATTGCCGTCGCGATCTTCCCAGGACCTTGTCTGCAGCCTCCCCTCGATATACACAAGACTTCCCTTGTGGAGGTACTCCCCGCAGATCTCCCCTAACCGCCTCCAGGCCACAATCCGATGCCACTCGGTGCGATCCTGTTTTTCTCCCTCCTTGGTTGTCCACTGCGCTTTGGTTGCCATGTTGAAGTTGGCAACGGCTGCTCCGCTCGGTGTGTAGCGGATCTCGGGATCGGCACCCAGGTTTCCGATGAGCATTACTTTATTCAGGCTTGCCATAACCCCCCTCCTCCTTTCTTGCTCAGTGCACTCGTTGAACTTTAACATAAAGGCGAAAATTTGCAACGGAAATTACCCTGCTCCTCGAAGGGGCCCTACATCATAGGAAAGCAGGGTGTTTTGAGTTGATTAGGTGAGACAGGACTGCAATCATGTTGGCGGTATAGTTTGATCTATACGAGAGTGGAGGCCTCATAATAGCCCTTGCCCTGGCAGGCCAGGCACTTTGGGCCTTGTGAAGCTGTATAGGCCTCTCCGCATTGGGGACAAACCGCGATTCCCTGTTTCTTGTTTCGCTCGGAAAGCCGGGTTACCCTGATTGCACACGCGGATAAGGGTCCCCTTCCAGCAGTGAGGATAGCCTCATGTAAAACGTCGAGGGGGAGATCCATCTTGGGAACTAAACGCATGTACCAGTTGTGGAGATCGGGAAATGAGCGCAGCTTCTCCAAGTCCAACCATACGCGGTATCCTGTGAGTTTTCTCCTATCGTAAAGGCTCAGGGCGAACTTGTCCCAGTCCAGAACCTTCATCCAGCCATTTCCAACGGTGCAGGGAGTGAACAGCTGCACGACATCGGGAAGGCAGTGAGTAGTTTCAACGATCGCGTCAAACTCCACATCAGTGCCTACCAATTCCCGAGCCCAATCTACTAAGAAACCACCCAGCACAAGGCCGGGAGCGGCAAATCCATGAAACCTTATGAGCTCCTGGAAGAAACCTTCTACAGTTCGCCCGCAAATTGTTCTTTCGAGCATAATCGACCTCACATGCAGATCACCTACTGTCTTTCATGATGGCACGACTATAAGGAAAAGGGCATTAAGGGTCAAGCACGAAAAACTGCAACACTGCCATGGATGCGGCGTTCAGTTGGATGCCAAAATGCGCAGGCATGTCGGGAACTTCTTGGGTAAAGGTGGGCCGGAACCAGGTTGTTGTAGTAAACTCGCCTTTATGGATTATTTATAGGGTAGCAGTATGGTTTGGCGACGGTCGGGAAGGCGCTTTTAGGGCAAAAAAGGGAGAGATTCTCTCCCTTTCTTGCTGTCACGTGTTTTCCCCCTGTTTGTATGCAAGGCATTGTGATCAAGATACGGTAACGTGATCCAATACCGTATTAGAGGGTCACTTTATAAACACAGGCTCTCCCCGAGGAAAGAACTCCTCGTACTTGAGAGCATCCATAATGGCCTCTACAGTTGTTTTATCAGGATCGAATGTTACATAAACGTATTGATTACTCACATCGCCCTTTACCTCGTATACACCGTCAATCTTTTCCAGGATAGCCCGTATCCTGCCTTCAGTCTCTTCTCAGGTGCATGCAGGAACGTATAACCT
>CP070752.1:869893-875341 GCA_020348625.1 Deltaproteobacteria bacterium
ATATCCTAATCTGCCATCTCAGATATCAGATGCTTTGCCATGAGCGCATTTTATCAAGACGCCCCCTTATTGTTGCTATCCTCATGATATCCCTGGCCAGAGAGCAGAAAGAGAGGCCTCAAAAACGAGGTCTCCAAGAAGTCGACACCTCCTTGATATGGTACATTTGATTCCGTAATCTCTACTGGAATGAGGCGATCGTCAGATATAAGCCCTGGCAAGCAATCGCCACTTTTCGAGCCCAATAATTTACCCCAATGTCTTGATGAAATACTACTCTTGACTTACGAAACTGCCTATCTATATCTTTCGATGCCCTTTCCATTGACACACACCCACCACTGTCTTACATTGGCCTAGCCCAAAACCAAGTTGCTGCAACCATAATTGAGCTCAATCAGATAGGCTAGTAGTGAGCGAAATACTCCAGGTTTAAGCCCAAATTGAAAGGATATGCGAAACTATTTGGATTTGACCGCTGAAGGAAATCAGTTCTTGTTGAAGGAGTTACACAAAATGAAGGATGAGGATAAGACGAAAGGGTATCTGCTCAATGAAATAGCAGAAATGCGTCAAAGGATTGCGGAATTGGAGGCATCCGCATCTCGAAGGAGCGAGGCCGAGGAGATAATGGGAAAGCGAACTCATGATCTCGGAGAACGGGTTAAGGAGCTGAATTGTCTCTATGGGATCTCCAGACTGTTGGAGAAGCCTAGCATTTCCTTAGGGCAGATACTGCAGGGGGTGGTTGATCTCATTCCCCCGGCCTGGCAGTACCCAGAAATCACGTGCGCTAGAGTAAGTCTGCATGATCAGATATTCGCGACAAAGAATTTCAAGCAAACAATGTGGAACCAGACCAGTGACATCGCTTCAGGCGGCGAACGAATCGGTGCTTTGCAGGTCTACTACCTGGAACAAAGGCCTGAAAGGGATGAGGGGCCTTTCCTCAAAGAAGAGAGGAGTCTGCTCAACGCTATTGCAGAACGAGTGGGGAAAATTTTTGAACGCAACCAAGCCGAGGCAGCTCTTCAAAAGGCACGAGACGAGTTAGAGGGAAGGATTAAGGAGCGAACGGCAGAACTAGCGCGAGCGAACGAAGAACTCAGGGCAGAGATCGCTGAGCGCAAGCGAATCGAGAATGAGCTCAAAGAAAGGGGGAAGGAACTAGAGGAGAAAACCCGCAATCTTGAAGAGGTAAATACTGCATTAAGGGTCTTGCTAAAAAGAAGAGAAGAGGACAAAGATGAGCTTGAAGAGAAGGTGCTCTTTAACATGAGGGAGTTGGTTGCCCCCTGTTTGGAGAAACTGAAAAAGAGCCGATTAGATGATAAACAGAAGCAGTATACGAACATCCTCGAATCAAACCTCAATGACATTACCTCGTCATTCTCGCAGCGGCTTTCATCCCGGTACCTGAAGCTGACCCCCACGGAAATTCAAGTAGCAAATCTCATAAAACACGGCAAAACCACCAAAGAGATAGCTGAGTTTCTGAGTCTGTCCAGTCAGACAATCGAATTTCACAGAAAGAATATTAGAGAGAAGATCGGAATAAAGAACAAGAAAGCCAACCTCAGAACCCGCCTTTTATCCATAGATTAGTGGGTAAATTATCCCCCCATTTACCCCCCAGAGATCCGCTGTTGTTGAGTATCCTCCGGCAATCTAAACTGACAGTAATACCATCGTAGGCGTTTGAACCACTGTACATAGCTCAGCAGTAGGTTTGAGCTCTTTTGGGCCCTATCCTACATATCGATGATGATTCTGAGGTTCTCAGTCCTCTCAGCCAAGCCCTGATGAATCTCGGGCATGAGGTGGAGGTGGCTTGCGATGGGGATGAGGGAATCGAATTGATAGACAGGGGTTGTGCGTGTGATCTCGCATTCACCGACATAGAATGCCGGGGGGTAAATGACAACGCAGTCGCTAAACACATCGGAGCTCAGATAGCCAAGACATACCAATAGTAGCGATTCCGCGGTAAATGAGGATGCTATAAATGAGGAACTGTTCAACCCCGTTGTAGTGAATTCGTTTGAACCCGAAGCCTTATTCCGCGGCGTTTGGCTGCTTTTAGGAAATAGACAAAGGCTTTCGTGCAGACAAGCAATCTTATGTGAGCGGTCCGACGAATATTGCACCAAGGAGGGAACTCATAACATGTTTCTTTTTAACTATCTCAGAGGAAAAGAGAGGAGATCGGGCAAAGACCGGAGGAAGTTCGATGACCCTAACTACAGTGGTCCTCTCAGGCGAAATGGGTCCGATCGGAGACGAAGTCGCAGGGATGGGCGAACGGGTAACCATCAGGAGCTGTCGGAAGATCAGAAAAAGATGACAAATCGCATCATAGCGTTCCTGGAGAAACAAGGCAAATAAAGGAAATCGCCTGCATAAAGCACTCAGATTTTACGGTCTCTGGAGGATTTCGGCATGAAGAAAATGCACCTTGAGGCTCGTATAAAGACTCTATCTAATGGGAGTGCTAAAGATTTCATGAGGCATACGGCAGAAGTCAGGCGTCTCTCTGACAAAGAAATCGCAGGCATCATCAATGTGAGCATTTCCACCGTCCGCAAGACAAGGAAGCGATACCGAATAGAAAGGGTTGATTCTTCGTTAAGAGGCTTTGAAGAAAGGTATGGCCCCTATGCTGTGCGGAGATTCAAGAGTATCATCGAAGATCCCCGATCATCCCTGGCAGATGTGGGGAGACACCTTGGATTTACGCGGGAGTACGCGCGCCAGATTTACAGAAAGATCTATGGATTCCCGTATACTCAGACCTATCGCAACAAGATAGCGCTCAAAAGACTGGAAGCTGCTTCCCTGAAATTCTCTTCGGGTCGGCTCTTGCACCTTAAGGGTGCAAAAGATAGAATCGCAAACATGGGCCTTGATCCTAGAATCTTGATCGAATCAAAAGCACATATTCTGATAACCAACAATAACCATGCAGTTGCAGTCATTTGTGCGTCAAAACTGCGAAGGATCAAAAACACGAAATATTTCCCAGTTGCCAAGTTAAGTAAGCAAAGACAGGCTTGTGATTTTTTTATTCTCACCTGCTTGAATAACGGAGATAGTATTTACTATATTATCCCTAGCGAGGTAATGCCAAAAAAGGGGGCATTGATACCGGTCTCATCAAATAATGGCAACAATAAATACTCGATGTTCAAGGATGCCTGGCACTTATTGCGGAGCAGTTGATATTTGTTATCACCGAGCGAGGGAGCAAAATTAGGCTTACTATCTTCAGAAACAGATTTAAGTTCAGGCATCTATGCTAAGTAATATTTTATCTTCTGAGGTTATTCATCCACTTGAATCCGCTTCGAATCAGAACGCAGGAACTCAATATTGGTGCAAGAATAAGCAACTTTTTTCCAGAATGTCTATATGTTGTATATCAGCAGCAGATCCCAAAACTGTAGCTTCTGCTATGAACCTCTTACGGCCGAATTTCCACCTCAGCTTGCGCTTACAGGCGCAAATCTAAAATCCTTTCAAGCGCAATAGAATATAGATTACCTCCTCTTGTTGCTCCGTGAGCCATCTGTAAATTGACCGAAGCTGCAAGTAGAAGTACTGATATCTTGCCACGACATTCAATATACAAAAACCGGATGTATGATGAAGATACTCAAACCTCAAGCTATGGGATGGTGTCGACGAAGATTTCATCTTGAAGGATGTAGTCGAACCAAGAGAGGTGCTCAATCTTTGAAGTGGAAGAGGACTTCCCATTCCACATCAGGTATGGTACTTAATGCTTTGAAGGTTTATCCAGATTCCTGGAAACTCGAGACCGATGGGTAGGGTATTCAGACACATACCAGGCATTGTTTTCCCCGTTACGATTGTTATTCTCTGCTTCTGCATTGCCGGTACAGGTTCAGAGGTTTCTGCAGACGGCAGACTGGACCAACTGAGAGCAACGCTTGCGCGCGGTGATGTGGAGGCAGCATGGAATGCAATAGGGGCCGTCCCATCAGATCTATCGGGGCCGGAACGGGAAGAGACCATTGCTTTGCTGCGGAAGACCCTTATGAGGCAGTGGCCGCGCTGCACAGGAGACATCCGCCAAACGATTGCGCGGAAGCTCGCAGATCTAGATGCCAGGGAAGCCGTCCCGGACCTCTTGGAGTTGATACGCCAAGATCGGAGAATTTCGCATGAGTGTGCCGAGTGAGGCTGCTGTTTTGCTTACCAGTCGGTAAGCGGGTTCTTTTTCAGCCTTGAGCCAGATCTGTTTTGTGAAAACGAGCTCCTTTCGGCTCTTTACTCCTTGGCAACATTCAGCTACGCAAAGGATCTTGCAGATTTGGCCGCAGTAAAGGAAGAGTATCGGCCACAGCTTCTGGTCATCCTATCCAAGATCGGTCACCCTCGATACGCTCATTTCATTGCCACATTCGCCGATTCTGATAATGCGGAGATCCGCTTGGCCGTCGCCTATGGCCTCGGTAAAATGAAGCAGCAGTCAGGTATTCCGGTCCTGGGCCTGTTACTGGAGGACTCTAGCAGGTCTGTGAGTTGGGCGGCTTGCAATGCGTTGGTCGGGATCGCTGGAGACAGGGTGGTGGAAACCGTAAGGCTTAGGATCCATCACCCGAAGAAGGAAGTCCAGGCACTGGCTGCACGGGCCCTCGGTTGCTTGGGAGTTGCCGAGGGGCTTTCGGTTCTGAGAACTTTAGCCAGCGCGGACGAAGAGGCAGGAATCCGGTCGCTGGCTGTAGCGTATTTGGGGCAACTGAAAGACGGCAAGTCAAGGCCCACTGCACTGGCTGGACTAGAGGACGAAAGCCTTCTGGTTCGCGCATATTCGATCTACGCCTTGGGAAACATAGGTGAGCTTGAAGATATTGCTGCAATCGAGGATAGCCTGACTGAGGCTAAGAAAGTCGATCCCGCTCCGGCCGAAGGGGAGGCATTAGACATGATCGACGAAACCGTTCGGGAGACGCTCAAGAGAATTCGATCAAGGCACACCGAACAACATTCCACCCCTTAACCTATTGCGGAATCACCCCAACCTTCCAGGAGATAATAAGATCAAATCTCCGAACCACCCTTGACTATCCAACGAAGCATTTTTTCGGCGAATGAGGACTTAACACTGAATTTGAGAACCGCTGGAGGTAAGGTCTTGCGAAGCTGCTTGATCAGGTCCGTAATGAGAGACGTGCTAAGCGTTACTCAATTTGTCCTGAACAAGAGTAGAAGGAATGGGATAGAAGTCCAGCATTTTCGCCAGCAAGAGCATAAAGGAAATAGGGGAATTTTTCAATATCATTCTAATGATGCGTCAAGAGAACGGGGCTGATATCATCTTAGCTTTCTTGTCGTAGCAACACGCCTATAATCCGTCGCCTGACTATTTTCTTCAGTGCATTCTAGCATACCGCTGGGAATTTAAGATATCTTGCCACGACATTC
>CP070752.1:875441-879749 GCA_020348625.1 Deltaproteobacteria bacterium
CTCAGGGGCGCGCGGAAAAACGGCCTGCCCAGCCAGAGCTCATGTCCTGCTATGACGTGGTCACTGCACGGGCCTTGGCTCCGCTAAGAAAAACCCTCGGTCTCTGTTATCCATACCTAAGGGAAGGCGGTCTCTTGATAACGTACAAGGGATCTCGGGTGAATGATGAAATCCAAGAATGTGCAGGATCGCTTGAGGAATTACATCTCTCTATTGACAATGTGGTCCCATATAACCTGCCGGGGATTAGAAGACGACGGTATCTCGTTATTGTTAGAGACGTGGAATTCCTCTGCCCGGCACGGCCATGAAATCGTTTCTGGAGAGACTGGCGGGAGGGCGCCGTTCTTTTCGCGACTTGGGTATGGGGGAAACCGCAGCCCTGAGCCTGTCGAAGGGAATGCGGAAGGGGCAAGTATCCCCCGTAAACAAGTCGCTGAAAAAACAAGGCCGTGAGCCTTGGCACGAAAGAAAGGGTTTCATGGCCGTGCCTACCGCAATGTAGGCTGTTTACCGGAGGCAAAGCAAAAATCGAAAAAGGAATAGACTAGATAAGGAGGCTAACTCATGGCTGTAGTTACACAAGAGTTTGAGATAGAGACCAGGGGCTTTCATGATGTCCGTGATATCACCCCTGTGGTGGCTGATTTTGTAAAGAAACTGCCCTTTCCTGAGGGCTCAGTAACCATTTTCGTACCAGGGTCAACGGCCGGGGTTACGACGATAGAGTACGAATCCGGTGCCATCGAAGATCTGCAGGAAGCCTTCGAACGACTCATACCGCAAACGATAGAATACAGACACAACCAAAGGTGGGGTGACGGAAACGGCTTTTCGCACATCAGGTCGGCGCTATGTAAGGCATGCCTGACAGTGCCCTTTGTTGCCCACAGGCCTGCTACCGGCACCTGGCAACAGATCGTCTTGCTGGATTTTGACAACAGGCCCCGGCGCAGGAGGTTCGTCTTGCAGGCAATAGCCTGACGTTCGATCCAGCAGGTGACCATGCCTCAGGGGTCATGGGGAACTGTTGTGAGCGTGATGCAGGTCCTTTGCAAGGGAGTGAAAGTCTATTTCAACCGGTAGGTAATGAGGCCATGGTCCGTATCATAAGGGGAGACGCTTACCTGGACTCGGTCTCCGACGATCACCTTGATCTTGTTCTTTTTCATTCGACCAGAAAGCACGCCGGTAACCTTGACGCCCTCTTCACACTCGATCTCCATCGTGCCGCCCCCTAGCATCCGGGTGACCACGCCCTCAAGATGTATGAGATCGTCTCTGCTCAATTCCTCCTCTTCTTTCTGTTAACTCGCTTATGCCATGCGGATTTTACACCCCCTATCACAAAACATCTATCATGTCAACCGGTTAGATGTCACATTTCGCTGCCAGACACAGCGCCTTTCCCGCCCTCTTACCCAACACCGGATACCAAAACCGGTGGACTTTCCCATATTTTGACGAACAACCGACATTGGTGTATAAGCAATAGGTAATGAGAACTGTTCCGGTTACGCAAAAAGAGAAGCCCAAACAAGAAGACTTGTGCGACCACATTACTGGCGTCATATTGGCCGGCGGATTGAGTAAACGATACGGTCAAAATAAGGCTTTCTTAGAGTTCGACGGGGCACGCCTCATAGATCGCATAACAGCCGAGATGAAAACGATCTTTCGGAACGTCGTGATCGTAACCAACAGAAAGGCCGATTACGAGTATCTCGACGTGCCTGTTTTTGAGGATCTCATCAAAGGTTTAGGTCCTCTTGGAGGGATTTTTACGGGGCTCATGACCATCTCCGATCAGGCTGGTTTCTTTGTGGCCTGCGATATACCCTTTTTCAGTAAAGAGCTCGTTCGGTACATGGTGGATATCAAAGACAACCATGCTGCAGTGGTTCCCTCGGGAGCAACTGGGCTCGAACCACTCTATGCCATCTATGCCCAATCCTGTCTAGATCCCATCCGAAGCCTCATAAGCGCAGAACGTTACCAGGTCAGGCTCTTTTTCGAACAGGTAGCCGTGAGATATGTTACGCTTCAGGAGATCAGCAGGTTCATCGCCCCTGGAAAGGCCTTTCTCAACATCAACACACCTAACGAATTTGAGAGAATTCAATCACTGCTCAGAGAGCAGAATAAAAAGCGTGTATGATCCTTTCTACCTACCAACCGTTTTTTGCCCCGTTTCCCCCCTTCTTCATGAAAGCCCAACTCTCCAGCGTTATGGTTATTCTTGATGATGTTCAATTCCCTCAAAGGACCACCTGGTTAACCAGAAACCGTTTCAAGAACGACCAGGGGGTTCTCTGGCTTTCGATTCCGGTATGGAGAAAGGGGCTGGGTCTGCAAACGATCAAAGACGTGAGAATCTGTTCCGAAGGAAATTGGTCAAGGAAACACCTGGCAAGCTTGAAGGCTTCATATGTCAACGCCCCCTATTTCTCCGAACACTTGGACTTTTTGAGTGAGGTATTCTCAGGTACATTTGAAAACCTAATAGATTTGAACGTGAGCATTATCGAGTACCTGAAAAAGTACCTCATGATCAAAACGCCGATCGTCCTGCAATCCCATTTGGGCGTTAAAGGCAAGGGGAACGGGCTTCTCATCGAAATCTGCAGGAAAATGGGCTCCCGAGACTACATGGCCCAGGCAAGCGCAAAGAAGTATCTGAACCAAGAGCTCTTCTCCAGCGCCGGGATATCCCTACACTTCTATACCCCGCGGCCCCCCATCTATCCGCAGCTCTGGGGTGATTTCGTCTTTAACCTTTCTGCCTTTGATCTGCTCTTCAACTGCGGCCCAAAGAGTCACGATGTGCTCGGTCTTTGAGCCTCCCTCAGATGAGAAGTCCGCAAAGAACTGAGGCTGGCGATCAGTTCTTTCTTTGTAGCATAGTCCGAATTGATCAAAAACTCAGTCACCACTCTCAAGGAGTTCCTCTTGAATCTGCCCTTCCAGTTCAGATAATTCAAATCGCCAACCAACATATCCGAAATGATCTGTCGTATGGGTCTGCTTTTTCCGGCAAGCACCGTCATGGCTTCGATGAATTCCGTTTGATAAATATAGGGAAAACCACGAAAGGCCTTGAGCAAGTTTCGGCCGAAGTGTTCTCTACACAGGCCTGCATACTCCAAGACTTTGTCTTCCTTTATGCAGTCAGCCAGGATGTCAGCAGAATAGAGGGCATAGTACATGCCCTCGCCACTAATGGGGTCTACAAACCGAGCAGCATCACCAATCAAGGCCCAGTTTTCGGAACAAATCGCCTGGTTTTCATAGTCTGCCTCAGCAAAAAAAGGGATATAGGCCCCTCGCAGGCAAACATTATCTGCCTCTTTAGGGTAATGCTGGCCGACAAAAGCCACCAGTTTCTCTTTCATGCCCCTGCGGCCTGCTGCAGTCCATTCCTTTGATACAATGCCGACAACTAGCCCATCAACCCGCGGAAAAGCCCAGAGATAGCCCTGGATTTGGGGGAAGAACCTAAACGTGACAGCATCCTCTTGCTCGCGTAAGGCGCACTGGAGGGCAAGAAAGCAGTCATCCAGCTTCACCGGTAATCCCAGTCTCCGCCTTACCCCGCTCAGGGTACCATCCGCTCCTACGAGCTTCTCGGCCGTGTATTCCTCTTTCTCGGTAAGGATTTTCCAATGATGCCCCTGTTGCTCAAAGGATCTAACCTTCTCTTTCCTGAATGCGGCGCCTCTCTCCTGTGCCTTCAGGAGCAAGGAGTAGTCCAGATCCCTGCGATTGAATACCGTAAGCGGCTTAGAAAGGTTAATAGTAACCGCCCTGTTGTGTGGCGAAACAATATGTGCTTTCCAAACCCTATTTCGAGGACAAGGCAGGCCTGAAAGAACAGGGAACCTTTCTATGGCCTTATGGGTGATCCCACCGCCACAGAGCTTTTCATGGGGGACCCTGAAGTCAAAGGCGATGGTCTCCACTCCTTGCTGCGCTAACCGATAGGACAGATAGGACCCTCCGATTCCAGCTCCCACGATGGCAACCTTATACACGACCTCTCAGCTCCTCTTTTTCAAAAGCGGCCATACTTTTTTAGCCCTTTTCTAAGTACTTATCGCTCCAATTGCAAGGGAAAAGAGTCAGAAGTTTCCCGAGTCTTCCCCAAGGCATCTCTGCTACATATTGGCTTTGGAACGACTTATGCCTTTGACAAGTGAACACCATTGTCCCTTTGCTCCAATGCTCTCGCGGTGACCCTCCCGGGGTTCGCAGGTGGGGAATGCCTGCCCCTTCCCCGCTCTAAAGGCGGGGTTTTCCCCTTCCTGCTCA
>CP070752.1:879849-884676 GCA_020348625.1 Deltaproteobacteria bacterium
CAAGCACGGGGAGGAATGGCGACAGGCGACCGCGACGTACCCCGTAGGGGGAAGTCGGGTTGGCTTCGGCGCAGTTCCGCTCGGCTTTCGAACATATGTCCCGTGCGGCAGCACGGGCAGCTTCACTTCTCGGCTGCTTTAAACCTCGCCATTACGATATGTATACTGGAATTCGTTTCGATTTCAGTATATGGCAAGAAGTCTCAAGTTTTGATATATTCAACTTCGGACTGTGATCTAATATCGCAGGCTTTCTCGTTGTTGTGATTTTCTCAGTATATCGGAAATCGATGCTAAACTGAGATGAGGCAAGAGGTGTAAGTTTGAGTGCTCAGGATGAGCCATTTCTACTTTCTTAGCACAATACTTCAATAAGTGGAAGATTTTCTATCTAATACTACCGTTAGGGCGGAACGCTGCACTGTCGGGTTATCGCAGTGGTCAAAGATGAATTACGTATGATGACAATCTGCCACTATTGCGAGAACGGATTAATGAGCATTGTCAAACCCATTCCCTGAAACGAGTACTAACTCAACGGAAACTGCTACCCCAGACACAAAGCGCCCTACACCTGCCGGAGTGGACATCCATTCCAAGGCGGCCGGCCGCTTGCTTTTCGTTGACAATATCCGAGTCTTCCTAACCATCGTGGTGGTGCTGTTCCACCTGATGATCACCTACGCTGGGACTGGATCATGGTACTATACGGAAGGCCGGGAGGATTTCATCACCGGTGCTACTGGCGCGTGGTTCCTTACGGTCACCCAGGCTTACTTTATGGGCTTTTTCCTTGTTATCTCGGGATATTTCGTGCCAGGTTCCTACGATCGCAAAGGGGCTGGTCGCTTCCTGAAGGATCGTCTGACCCGCCTGGGCATTCCGCTGGCGGTTTATAGCTGGATCATCCGTCCCTTGTTGGCGTTTCTGGACCCGGTCAGGTTCCCGGACTTGCGCCCACCTTTCTGGAGCTTCATCACAGGTAACTACTTCAAGGAACAAGCAGTACTTGGTGCCGGGCCGCTATGGTTCATCGAGACCCTTCTCATCTTCTCGATCCTGTACGTCTTGTGGCGACTCCTCGCCCGATCCCGCCCGGATAAGCCGGTTGTGGATACCCGCTTTCCTGGTAATGGTTCCATCGCTCTCTTTGCCCTTCTTCTGGGAGTGGCTGCCTTCGTGAACCGCCTATGGCTTCCCCTGGGCTGGAACTTCGTGCCATTGAACCTGCAATTCCCTTTCTTCGTCCAATACATCGCGCTGTTCGTCGTCGGGCTGATCGCCTACCGACGCAATTGGCTCGTGTACCTGCCCGACAGTACCGGCCGCGCCTGGCTGGGAATCGGTTTTATCTTGATCTTTTTGTTCTGGCCCCTTGTACTGGGTGGGGGCGCTTTGGACCAGGGTCTCGACCCCTTTCGCGGTGGCATGCGCTGGCAGGCCCTTGCTTACGCTCTTTGGGAATCTTTTCTTGGCCTTGGAATGTGCCTTGGCCTGATCTATGCCTTCCGTCACTACGGCAATCGCCAGGGAAAACTGGCAAGCTTCCTCTCACGCAATGCCTATACTGCCTATCTCATACATGAAGTGGTGATTATCGCCATTGCCTATGCGGTACGGGATGTTGCGCTTTATCCGTTGCTCAAGTGGGCAGTGGTGGCGCTGGTGGCTATCCCCCTCTGTTTTGCGGTCAGCAGCCCAATCCGCAAGTTACCCTATGCCGATCGAGTCCTATGATTGCTGGTAAGGACGAGGAGTGAAGGATGGGACGTTCGTGCAGAACGTGCCTAGAATCAACCTAAGATCTCAACACCCTTTCAATTTGAGATATGTGGACGTCAGACCCCTTCAGATATTCAATATCAACCAGATATCCCAACAATATATGCCAGTCTTGGTATAGGTCTCGCTACCTCCCTTGACACCATACCATGTTTTCATCCCTCCAATTCGAAGATTCCATTGCATACCTGATCTGCCCTGATGCAAACTGGACAACAACTCCCTATTTTGGGATGACAAATGCTGCTTGCCTGAAGAGATGCTCTATCGACGAGGAGAGGGTATAGTGACCGTCTAATGGCCATGCATAGGGATGACGCGGGTGCTCGTCCTTATCCGACGCCATGGGCTATGGGCGAGGAGGTCCGTAGCAGAGTTTCTGCGGAGGGTGGAGAAGCGGGGGGAACTTCGCTTTTTGGGCAGCTTAAAACCTTGCCACTACCATATGTAGACTGAAATTCGTTTCGATTTCAGTATATGAAGCTGAAAGAACAGTGAGGCGCTTGAAACGAGAGACTCATTTGAAAAGTCATAACTCAGTCGTTCCAGGAGAAAGTTCCTGTTTGCAACACCTGGTCATAAGCGAATGAGGACATGCTGAAATAGTATGGGAAATCGGCAGAAGGTCATTATCGTTGCAAGTTCTCACACCAACTGTTAAAAGTCTTTAAATACAGTGAACTAGCTGAGGCGCAGCCCACGACACGCTTTGAGCTCGTCTGCGTAAAGGTTTTATGCGGACAGGAAATCGAGACCCTGCATCTTATGCGGGTCAATCTAATCATTGTTCGGTGAGGAGAATAAATGAAAAAGGTACTGATTATCGCCGGCGTCTTTAGTCTATTCATCTTCTGCACAACCACAACAGGCACTGCGAAAGGAGAGCCAAATATGAAGATATTGCAGATTCAGTGGCAACGGCTCGTTGACAAACAAGGGCAAACATGTGACCGCTGTGGAATAACCGAGACCTCGATAGAAGATGCGTTTCAAAAGCTCAAGCGATCCCTTCAGGAACTGGACATTAAAGTGGTTCTAGAAAAGAAAGCTATCAGTCCTTCTGCCTTCTCCAAGGATCCGCTTGAGTCAAATCGCATCTGGATTGCGGGGAAGCCTATCGAAGAATGGCTCTCTGCGACCATCGGCAAAAGTCAATGTTGTTCCACATGCGGTGATTCGGAATGCAGAACCATAATAGTTAATGGCAAGACCTATGAAGATATCCCTGCCGAACTGATCGTCAAAGCAGGACTCCTTGCAGCTACGCAGTTAGTTGTAACACCTTCAGTTAAACCATGCTGCCCTTTTATGGAACAGGTCAAGAAGGCAAAACCACCTTGCTGTCCACAACCTGAGAAACAACAAAACAAGTGAATATATTCTCATCTAACCACAGGATCAACACGGACGTGGGGAGAATTCGTGCCACGAATATAGGTTTCTGCTATCAATGTAAGGAATTGAGAGGCTCAAAAACCTACCACTACCGATCGCAAGCTATCACCGAATTGCCAGATAGCCGGATGAGGATTCTGGCAAGTAGCTTACACTTTTTGAAACTTCCAAACGATCGCTTCCGGGACTCTAGCACGAAGGGCTTGACAAAACGCGAGGAAGGGTATCTTCTGATAAGAAGATCCCTCAACGTCGTTTTAATACCATAGAGGGCAAGGCGGAAGTAGCCGTAAAGGGGGTCGAGCCGAGCATTCAGGTTGAGTCCTCTATAGCAATCTTGGCCCGCCCTGAGGTCCCTTCCCCTGGAACGTTTACAGCTGGAAGGCCCAAGATGCTGAGAGAGCGACACAGATGAGAAAGGCACTCCTGTCTCGATATGAGGTCGACAATGTACCGCTCTTCCTGAAGCCCCTATTCTATTTCTATGGCTACAGCGCTGCATTCATATTTCTTGCGTACTTCCTCATTGCTAGGGCTACGCTTAGAGTTGAGATTCGAGGAGATGAGATTCTAAGGGTACGTCCAAACTATATTTTCTGTTTTTGGCATACCTTCATTGTCTTGTATTTCTCTGTTTTTCTTAGAAACCGCTCCCATATCTGGATGCAACATGCCAGCTGGTTTATGAAGCCAGTGCACGTGTTGCTGCGATTTATCGGGGTTAAGGAACTGGCTTTAGGTTCTACCGGTCATTCCGGTCAGAAAGCAGCTGATAGAATTTTCCGCTATCTCAGAAAGGGCTATTCATCGGTACTATTGCCCGACGGCCCGAGTGGCCCTCCATTCAAGCTCAATAAAGGGGTCCTTCATATAGCATTACAGAGTCATGTTCCCATTGTCCCGATGCAATTCACAGCCTCAAGGTATTTTGAACTCCATACATGGGATCGAAAGAAATGGCCCTATCCTTTTTCCTCAATAAGCATAGAATTTGGAAACCCAATTCAGGTAACCAGTGCCAACTTTGCGGCAGCGTTTGGTGAACTAGAAAAGGCTTTAGGAACAAAAGAGTTTTAGACGAAAGGTGGCAACTGCACCATCACTTCGATCCCTAATCCGGTGGTAAAAGGGCTGCCGACGCTCATTAAGAAAAACGCATTGACGGTTGAAAAAGAGAAGGTTGTCAGTGGTGGAGCTGCGGCGTTATTCTCAGCAAGGGCATCATGGTGGATTGGACTTCTTTGTATATCATTAAAGCAGCTTACCAGGTAAGCAGGAGTGAGTGCGGATTTGATTTCAAATGTTCCCCTCCCTGCCTGCTGAGCCCAATGCCGTTATCTTACCTATTCTCAAAGCATGAGTCAGGTTTGATTTAATATAAGGTATGCGAAATGGTACGGTGGTGCCGGCTTCTCTTGATATTTGTTTCCGCATTTTTCCGTAAGAAAATGCTCCTTACTGACACATCTCATTTATCATTCAGAGTGTGGCCTCAAGAAGCGGACAAAAAGTACATGAACAACGCCAGCTTTTGGACGATTACCGAAATGGGTCAAATGGATTTACTGTTTCGGTCTGGGCTCTTTAAGCTCTGTCGACGCTACCACTGGTCGCCATTGGTTGGATCTCAAAAAATGGTTTACAAGAAAC
>CP070752.1:884776-887622 GCA_020348625.1 Deltaproteobacteria bacterium
ACAACGTACTTTGCCTGACCGGTGACTCCGTAATCCTGGGCGACCATAAGGAGGCCAAGGGTGTCTTTGACCTGGATTCCAGTCAATTGTTGGCCGCAATACGCAGGCTTGAAAAAGGAAAAGATCTGGGCGGCAATGACATGGATGGGAGTGTATCTTTTTGTGCTGGGGCCATTGTCACGCCTGAAGCAAATCCCATTGAACCGCAGCTCATCAAATTCGAGAAAAAGATCGAGGCAGGTGCAGAGTTTATCCAGACCCAGGCGGTGTATGATTTAGACAATTTTAAACAATTTATGGAATATGCCAGCCAGTTTCCCGTGAAAATCTTAGCGGGCATCATTCTGCTCACCTCAGCCCCCATGGCCAGGTTTATGAACAAGAACGTTGCCGGTGTCAACGTGCCCCAAGAACTGATCGATGAAATGGCCTCTGCGCCAAAGGGACGGGCCTTGGATAAGGGGATTGAGATCGCTGGCCGAATGATAAAGAGAATACGGGAAGAGAAGATGTGTGACGGGGTACACATCATGGCAATCGGCAGGGAGGAGGTTGTCCCCGATATCATTTCCGCAGCGGCCTGAATTTGAGCCCTCACCTTTCGTGATGATTTCACGCCACAAGTGCAAGCCCATGATGAGAAGGTGTGTCATTCTCGTCCCCCATTCTTTCCGTATTCGGATTTGCAATACGGGAAAGTAAATATAGATTCATGATTGACAGACATCGCGTGCCTCCCTATACTCCCTCCCAACCAATAACCCGTGAGGATGTCAATGATTGAAGAGGTTTTGACCAATATTTATAGGATTGAAATTCCCTTGCCGGGGAATCCCTTAAAGGCAATCAATTCGTATGTAGTGAAAGACTCGAGTCGGAATTTGATTATTGATACGGGGCTTAATAGAGGGGAATGCAAGGATGCTATGGAGGCTGGTTTGGCGAAACTTGGGGTCAACTTGAAGGAAACGGACTTCTTTATTACTCATCTGCATGCAGACCATTTTGCCCTTGTCTCTACCCTTGCTACGGATAATGCTACGATCTATTTCAACCGGCCCGACGCAGATATGGTTAGGAGGGGCGCTCCATGGGATAAGATGGCCGAATATGCAGGCGTGAATGGTTTTCCCGAAAAGGAGCTAAGGGCAGCACTTCATAACCACCCAGGGTATAAGTATGGATCAACATTCAATGTGCCTCTCAAAATCTTGAGAGAGGACGACACCATAAACGTTGGAGAATACCAGTTTAGATGTGTTGAGACGCCGGGCCACACTATGGGGCATATGTGTCTTTATGAACCGAACAGGGAAATCCTCGTGTCCGGGGATCATATCCTTGGAGATATAACGCCTAACATTCAATCATGGGCCGATGAGGGGAATCCCCTGCAAACCTATCTTTGGAGCCTGGATAAGGTCTCTGAGCTCGATGTCGCAGTTGTATTGCCAGGGCACAGACGTATCTTCAAGAATTGCAGAGAGCGTATTCAGGAACTGAAGGATCACCATCGGAATAGGGCTGATGAGATTATCACGATCCTAAAAAGGGGCAGGAAGAATGCCTTTCAGGTGGCATCGGAGATGACCTGGGACATTACGTGGGAATCGTGGGACCGGTTTCCCGTATCGCAAAAATGGTTCGCCACGGGGGAGGCAATTGCCCACCTCAAATACCTAAGGGAAAAGAAGAAGGTCCTCGGGGAAATGCACGAGGGAAAGCTCTTGTATTCCTTGAATGAGGGGGAAATGACATAGGGGGGAGGCGGATACCTCGGCCTCTCCCTCAGCTTTAGGACTGCTCGGCAGACTGACGAGATAATCAGTGTTTCTATTCAATTTTTGGCCTGGGAAAGAGGCCGCTCCGCTCCACGATCTCCGGTACCTTCTCCTCCCACTCAATAGCCATGATGTGAAATCCCCTTACTCCCTCTACCTCCTTGAGCCGTTGAATAGTCTCCACACAGATGTTGATCCCTTCCTCAGGCTGTTTTTCTTTGGGAACACCGCTCATTCGCTCAACTACTTCGTCCGGGACGTCCATGCCGGGAACGCGGTTTTTCATGTATTTTGCCATACCGGCCGATTTGAACGGGGTTACCCCTGCGAGGATGTAAACCTTCTCGTGAAGACCTTGATCTCGGGCCTGTTTCATCCAGAGTTCAAACTTCTCTAGGTTATAAATGCACTGTGTCTGGATAAACTCGACCCCGGCTGCTATCTTCTTGGCGAGCCTGCGGACGCGAATGTCAAAAGGGTCGGCAAACGGGTTGGCTGCCGCGCCAACAAACATCTGCGGCGGTCGCTCGATCTCATCCCCGCCTAAGAATTTCCCCTCGTCCCTCATATACCGCACCGTCTGTATGAGTTGCATGGAATCCAGATCAAAGACATTCTGGCCCTGGGGGTTATCGCCAAATTGCTGGTGATCGCCCGACAGACATAGGATGTTATAGATGTCAAAGGATGCGGCACCTAGGATGTCGCTCTGCAGCGCGATTCTGTTTCTATCTCGGGTAACCATTTGCAGGGTAGGTTCCAAGCCCATGAGTTTGAGGTGGATGCAGGATGCCAGGCTGCAAAGGCGCGTCACCGAGGTTTGATTGTCGGTTATGTTGATGGCATCTACATGGTTCTTGATCATTTCTGCCTTCTTGGTGATAGCCTTTCCATCGCTGCCACGAGGGGGACCGCACTCAGATGTGACCGCTAGATGACCTGCGGCCAGGATCTTTTCCAGTTTGCTCGGTGTCTGAATCTTCCTCATTTCAGATCCTACCTGATCAACCTTCGTGTCCCACCTGCCCGTTCAGAAGACCAATCCTTGATAGGAATAAGGCTATC
>CP070752.1:887722-890558 GCA_020348625.1 Deltaproteobacteria bacterium
AAACTCCATCCCTTTATGCAAAAGAAGAAAAAAGGCACCCCTATTCATCATCTTTGTAATAATCTGCAAGCAGTTCTCTGCTGTGTTCATCCTCGTGGCAGTAAATACATAGGTTTTCCCAGTTGGATCCATCGGGCGGATTGTTCCTATGATTGCCATCTTTGTGGTGTACGGTCAGGAGATGCCTGTCTTTGTGAGTGAACTCCCGGCCGCACTTCGCACAGATGAGCCCGTGAATCCTGAGCGAGCGTTCTCTGTAATCGCTTTCTCCGGGTTTGCCTTTTCTCATTTCTCTCAGAAGATCATCGAAGGATTCAGTACTCGCTGTCTTTCCCGACCGTGGCCTCCCGCGCGGGCGATATCGCCTATCTCTCATTCTGATGCCTCCTCACAGTTTATTGCCAACCGCTCAACGGGATTCGAAAATTCCGGCCATTCCTGCCTTGCCGACTCGCTCTTCAATCTCCTTTGTATTGGTCGAATAAAGCCCCAGATCCTTCATTCGCTCGAAGAAGACCGATCCCGAGAAGGTGTACTTCAAGCCCAAACCAGCTTCCGTTTGCATCTGTGTCCGCACGTATTGAATGGCATCTCCCACCGCAAGGGATTCTGGGAGGGCCAGTGTTTTCTCGCCCTTGGTGTGCTTCACTGCATTGTATCCAGCCAGGGTCCCGGAACAGATAGCCTCGGTGTGGCCCACAAGCAGGCCCGCTTTTTCACCGGCACAGAAAAGGTTGTCTATCCCCTCCACTTTTAGTGTATTGTCCCGAGGCGCCATCCCCACGTAACGTATGGAATTGCCGAGGCCTCCTGCATAGGGGTCTTCATAACGGGCGTTTTCGAAACCCGGTATCTCCCGCAATGCTTCGAGAGGGAAGAAAGGACTCATCAATTTCGCATGGCCCGTATCGAGGAGCACCACATTCTCCTCGAACTCCGGGAGGGCGTATTGCTGGCAGGCCTTTATCGCCAGCTTGCCTTGCATTCTCTTGGATTGGGGGAGGGGCATCACTGCAACACCGGTTTTGTCGAGCATATCGCGGATTTCCCGCGAAAGGGATTCCTTAAAGATCTTGCAAGAGCCGCTCATGGCCCCCACCTGCGAGCCTTTTCTCCCAATCGTCTCTTGAACGCCTGCCTTCGCTGTGATGCTCACCCGACCGCCAAAAGAGTGGCACCGCAGCACGCACATGGCACAGCCGTTGCCGTATTTGCTGCAGTTGGCAGGAGGGCCTGCTGTCCCAGTGGCGTCTATGTACACATCACCCTTAAAACGGATCTCTTCCTTTCCCTTTTTTGAGATGGCTGCTTGTATTCGGTCTTCCGCCATCTCCACATCCGTGATGCGGGTCGAGAGTTGTATAGTAATGCCCCTTTCAAGCAAGGCTCTCTTGATGATCGGTTCCATGGTGGCCACGTTGTAAAGCGAGGCATGATGGTGTCCCGGGAATTCTATATCCTTATGCAGCCTGTTTCCGTCAATGAGTTGAAAAATCTCGCCGCCGGACATAGCCATCATCTCTTCGGTGGCTGTGTACCGGCCATTGTTACGCATAATTCCGCCCACCAGCCCCGTTCCCAGCAACATATCGGTGCGTTCGATCAATGTGACTTCAGCGCCCTGCTTGCGAGCAGAAAGGGCAGCTGCAGAACCGGCCCATCCACCTCCGACAACAATAACTGTCATGATGCCCTCCTCCTAACAATTCTCGTGCACTCGCCTTTCTCAGCGTCCCAGGGATTGCAGCAAATTTTAAATATATTTCAAAATCCCTGCCGCTTCAACACGCCTGTGATTCTACCAGAAGTTCGCTAAACGTCGTCCCGTGCGATCCCTTCTGCTAGAAGACTGCACTTGAGGGGCGTGGGTTATGTTTGCCTCTGGAATGCCTAAGCTATGGATAGACCGCATCACCCCGAATTGTCAAGTTCCTCCTTCTCTCCATACGGTACTTCTCTTCTCCTATCGGAATTTGATATTGACACACAAAACCCCTCTTGCCTATAGTTTGAAGCCCAAGTTGCCGAATTGGGAAGGGTTTCCCTTTACCTTCCGACCTGCTCGCGAATCGGGTGCCTTGCATAACCGGTGTGGGCTTTCTTAGTTGGGCCTGATTTCAACGAGTAGCTTCTGGGCTTTAGACGGTGGCCCGACCAGGGGGCGAGTTTCCAAGGATTTCTTAGGTTGTCACTGCTTGAAATGCAAGATAGCATGAAGGAAAGGCTGCTGCATGACGACGCAAATCGATCTTTGTTTTAACCTTAACGGAAGGGACATCGAAACGCGCGTTGGCAAGGATATGACCCTACTGCGCTACCTTCGGGACGTGCTTCATCTGAAGGGGACCAAGAATGGCTGCAGCACGAATCACTGCGGTGCTTGTACCGTCCTCGTCGATGATCGGCCTACAAAGTCATGTTGCCTCAAAATGCCCAAGATTAATGGTCGCCGGATTGAGACCATCGAAGGGCTGGAGGGACCGAACGGCTTGCACCCAATCCAGACTGCCTTTCTCGCTGCCGGAGCTGTCCAATGCGGTTTCTGCACACCTGGGATGATTATGGCAACGAAGGGCCTTTTGCGTCGGCATCCGAAACCGACAGTTGAACAGATACGTAAGGGACTCAAAAACGACATCTGCCGTTGCACGGGTTACACCAAGATCATCGAGGCCGTGAATTTGGCTGCCAAGTGGGTTCGCCATCCTGAAAATGCCGCACTTTCCACTGGAGGCATCGGACTTGGTCGATCCTTACCGGATCAGGACGGTCGGGCGAAAGTGAAGGGTTCCTTAGTTTTCGCTGATGACATGGAAATAGAAGGTATGGTCTACGG
>CP070752.1:890658-902298 GCA_020348625.1 Deltaproteobacteria bacterium
ACCTGCCCGATGCTGATTCAAGCGACCTGGTCCGGCTGGAAAACGGCACGTGGGCCGCCGCTGACCTGAAAGGTATGCTGCTGACGATTGTTTTGGAGGCCGACAGTCGGCAGCTTGCAGAGAGCCTTTTGCAGGAAGTAGCGCAAACCACATATCGGAATTAGCTGTGCCCAAGGGTAACCGCAAAGAATGCTGAGACGGCAGCAGAAAGCCAAGAAGGAGCGTATTGCTATGGTAAAAAGGAAGAAGTTCATCACACGGCGTGATTTCATACGTACAAGCTCATGCGTGGCCGTGGGAGGTATCATGGGTCTCCCGGCTTTAAGGGATGCCTCTGCTAAAGAACCTGCAATGAGCCGAGTAGTGATGATACGGGACAAAGACGTTCTCGACGGCGAAGGGCTACCTCGGCCTGGTATTTTGCAGAAGCTGCTGGACCAGGCTGTAGGTGTCCTCCTGGATGCACCCGATCCGGTGTCGGCCTGGGCCCAGCTGGTTGGGCCCGATGATATCGTAGGAATCAAGAGCAACGTTTGGGCCTATCTTCCCACCCCCAAACCGCTGGAGGAGGCTATACAGAAACGTCTGCTGGAAGCAGGTGTCAGGAGGGAAAACGTGGCCGCCGATGATCGTGGAGTGCGCAGGAACCCCATATTCAAGCAGTCGACGGCCCTGATCAACGTTCGCCCCATGCGGACCCACCACTGGTCAGGCCTTGGCACCCTGCTTAAAAACTACATAATGTTCATCTCCTGGCCCCCAAAATACCATAGGAATGCCTGCGAAAACCTGGGCGCAATTTGGCACCTGCCCCATGTTAAGGGTAAAACCCGTCTTAACATCTTGGTGATGCTCACACCACTGTTTCACGGCACAGGTCCGCATCACTTTAGCAGTCGGTACACGTGGCGTTACTGTGGTCTGATCGTAAGCAGTGACCCGGTGGCGGCCGACGCAACAGGCGCCCGGATCATCCAGGCCAAGCGAGACACCTTCTTTGGTGCAAGGAGGCCGATCAGTCCGCCGCCCCGGCACATCGCCGCAGCCGACACCAAGTTCGGGCTGGGCAACAGCCGTGCGGACCGCATCCAGCTCATCAAACTCGGCTGGGAAAAGGACATCTTGATCTAGGCGGTCGAGCCTGAGCTCTTTACCTTGCCTTGACTTCGTTGCGTGCCCGCGGTACTTTTTTACAAAAGGCTCCTTCCTTTAGAACGGTTTGGTTATCGATTGAAAAATGACAGCCATATTTGGGAGCTGGTTCACTAGATTTCACCTAGCCTTAGCACAGCTCCCTTTGCGGAGGAAAAAAATGAGGTTATTCTCAAAGCTTATTTTGACAGTGGTTTTAGGTACTATTAGCGCTCCCACGGTATGGGCAGGAAGGGATGTCAGGGAAGCCACTGTAAGGATATACACTACTTACAGCAAATTCTATTATGAGGAACCATGGCAGTTGCAAAGTCAGAGAAAGCGCAGCAGTTCAGGGTGTATTATAAGTGGAAATAGGATCTTAACGAGTGCTCATGCCGTTGCAGACCAGAAATTTATACAAGTAAGAAAGGCAGGAGATGCAAAGAGGTATATCGCTAAACTGGAAGCAGTAGCTCATGAATGTGACCTTGCCATTCTTAGGGTCAATGATGATTCATTCTTCGTGGGAATTGAGCCTGTTGAAATCGGCAGCCTTGTGTACATAGGAGACAAGGTTGTCGTTTACGGTTTCCCCACGGGCGGTGTTGAGCTATGCATCACTGAGGGGGTGGTTTCCAGGGTCGAGCACCGTGAGTATACTCATAGCAGGGCCTATTTGCTCTCTTGCCAGATTGATGCTGCGATTAATCAAGGAAGTAGTGGCGGTCCAGTAATCAAGGACGGTAAGCTGGTTGGCGTGGCATTTCAGGCTAGCTCAGGGGAAAACATAGGTTATATGGTTCCGGCCCCGGTCATTGACCATTTCCTTACCGATATGCAGGATGGAAAATATGATGGAATGCCGGGTCTTGGAATATCTTGGCAAGAGATGGAGAACCCAGACCTCAGAATTATGTACAATCTGGCCCGAGATCAGACAGGGATACTGGTCAATAAGATTTTTCCTGATTCCCCCGCAAAAGGCATCTTGATATCAGGAGATATAATGCTTGCAATCAATGGCGTTAAGATCGCTGACAATGGGTCCATAGAATTTAGGGAAGGAGAGAGGACCTACTTCGAGTATCTGGTCCAAGAGAAATACGCGAATGATTTGATTCGCTGTGACATCTTGAGAGAAGGTAACCTTATCAATGTTGAAATTAGACTGACCAGACCTACCAGTTCTTTGCGATTAGTTTCAAATGAGCAGTACGATGTGGCGCCAACATACTATATTTTTGGCGGGCTGGTGTTTGCACCTTTAACGGTAAACTATCTGAAAACCTGGGGCCAAAGGTGGTATCATACCGCGCCAAAGGATCTACTAAACTACTACTATTATGGCAGCCCCGCAGAAGACCAAAGGGAGGTAGTTGTGCTAATCAAAGTTCTCGCTGATGAAATTAACGTCGGATATGAAGGCCTGGAAAATCAGGCGATTTCATATGCTAATGGCAGAAAGGTCTCTAGGATGAAAGATTTAGTGAAGGCGTTAGAAGAACATAAAGGAAGATACCACATCATAATAGACGAACAGGCTCATAAGATAGTATTGGACAAAAAGAAAGTCGCCGAGAATAGTCAGAGAATTCTGGAGAAGTTCAAAATCGATTCTGATAGATCACAGGATTTAAGAAGCTGAGACAAACTCTTATTGCATGGTTTGCCCCCTTCCGAGAAGGGCACGTTCGTGCAGAACGTGCATTACATTCAAAGGGCCACTGATTAACCCATCACCATGCCACGTTTCGATGCGTAAAAGGGGGAAAGATGAAGATTGACATAAACAACCACGTGATGCCGGTGCGCTATCTCGAGATGATGAAGCAGCACTCGAAGGACCCCGGCATCGTAAAACGTATGACCAACCTGCGTATGCTCTGGGACATCGAGGCCCGGGTGAAGATGCTGGAGCAATGGCCCGGGATAGAGCAGGTGCTGACCTTGTCGCTGCCCTCGCCTGAGGTCGTCGGCGGGCCGGAGCTTTCGCCAAAGCTGGCTCGCATCGCAAACGACGACATGGCAGCGATGGTGGCGAAATGGCCAAAGAAATTTCCCGCGTTCGTCGCTTCGCTGCCGCTGAACAACGTGCCCGCGGCCCTCGAGGAGATGGACCGAGCCATCGACAAGCTCGGGGCGCGGGGTATCCAGATCTGTACCAGCGTGAACGGTCGGGCGCTCGATGAGCCGGAGTTCTGGCCGATTTTCGAGCGCATGACCAGGCATCATGACTTGCCGATCTGGATGCATCCTGCTCGACCGGCCACGCGCGCCGACTATGTGAACGAGTCCGAGTCCAAGTACGAGATCTGGCAGGTGCTCGGCTGGCCTTTCGAGACCAGTGTTGCGATGGCCCGCATCGTTTTCTCTGGCTTGTTCGACAAGCTGGAGGACATGCGCATCATCACCCACCACTGCGGCGCGATGATCCCGTTTTTCGCCGGCCGCGTCGAGACGCTGTGGGCGCAGCTCGGCAGCCGATCCGCCGATCAGAATTACGAAGAGCTGGTGCAGCGCATGGCAAAAAAGCCGATCGATTACTTCAAGATGTTTTACGCTGACACCGTGCTGGGCGGATCGGCCTCGGCGCTGCGCTGCGGTCTGGACTTCTTCGGTCCAGACAAGATCCTGTTCGCCAGCGACTGCCCGTTCGACCCGGAGGGCGGTCCGATGTTCATCCGCGAGGGCATCCGCTCGGTGGAGGACCTAAATCTGTGCGACGAGGACAAGCGCAAGATCTACTTCGGCAATGCGCTGAAGCTGCTAAAGATGAAGGCCCCCAAAGGTTGATGATGGTTTTGACCAAACATGAAGACCGGGACATCTGTAAGAAAGTAAATAGCTCGACAAGAGAGCACACAGTGAAGAAGACCGAGACGCCCACCACTCCGCCATAACAACGGCGGACAAGAATAATGGCGGGTAAATCCATAAGAAAGTAAGTGACCTCACGATCAAGCACATAGGGCCACCTCTCAGCTATTCATTATTCGTGAGGGTAGCCCAGGGCTACAGGTGAGTGATTACCCTCCAACCGCAAGGAAGTGATACCATGGAGAACCCGCTCAGAACACAGAGCAAGCATGCCCCATCCTCAGCCCCATCGCAGTGCTGTCAAGAATGCCGCTACGGGCACGGCCCGGAACTCCCCCCACTTAACCAAAACAAGGGAGGTATACGATGACGCAGGAGGAATTTCCCACCCACAGGAAAGAAGATGCCGCACGATATTCCAAGTTTAGGTGGTGGTTGGGCATGACCCTTGGGGATATGTTCGACAAGGCGACAGACCTCTACCCTAATAAGGAGGCTATTATTGACGATACCGGCCGGTTGTCCTATGCCCAGGTGCGGGAGAAGGCCGACAAGCTGGCAGTGAGTTTGATGGAGCTAGGCATTCAGCCGCAGCAGCGCGTGCTGATGCAGTTGCCAAACTGGAGCGAATTCGTATACACCTACTTCGCTCTTCAGAAAATTGGCGCAATCGTGGTATTGCTGCTCCCCAGGCATGCCCAGTTAGAAATCAACCACTTGTGCCAGCTAACCGGGGCGGTCGCCTGGATCGTGCCTGAGAAATACCGAAAGATCAACTACCTGCCGATCATCAAGGATGTGGGGAAGGCAAACCCGGACCTGAAGCATATTATCCTGGTCAGGAGTGAGGGCGCTCCCGGACTGAAGACCCTGGAGAGCATGATCCGTGACGCCGATCTGACCGACGAGCGTCGGGCTGAGCTTCTGGAGAGAAGACCGGAGCCCACATTAGTGGCCCACTTGGGCCCGACCGGCGGGACCACGGGTCTGCCGAAAGTCGCCCCCCGGACCCACAACGTACTCATCTGCAACGTTGAATATAAAGTCCGTGGGTGGGAGTTGACGAACAGGGACATCTGCGTAGCAGTGACGCCTGTTGGACATGATATGACGTTTACCATTGCCATTTGCGGCAGCATTTTCAGCTTCGGCACGCTCGTATTACTGGATTCAACTGAGCCCGAGGATTTCTGTGAGATCGTGCAAGTGGAGAGGGCTACCTGTGCAGTGATGGCCCCTGCTCTGGCCATACGTGTTGTCAATTTTCCCGGTCTGAAGGATTATGACGTGTCCTCTCTGCTCAAGGTGCACGTGGGCGGCGCTCCCAGCACTCCTGAGCTGATCCGTTCGGTGGATGAAAAGCTTGATTGCATCTTTGTCAACGGCCTCGGCTCCACCGAGGGCCTGAACATCATGACACGGCTGGATTACGACCTGGATACCATATGCAGCACGTCGGGCAGACCCTGTTGCCCCTATTCCGAGTACAGGATCGTGGACAAGGACGGTCGCGAGGTTCCACGAAATACGGACGGAGAGCTTATGGCAAAGGGGCCGGACGTGTTCGCCGGCTACTTCAAGGCCCCAGAGGAGAACAAGAAGAGCTTTACGAGAGACGGATTTTTCAAGACAGGTGATCTGGCACGGATGGACGAATTCGGCAATATCCGGCTGACCGGCAGGATCAAGGACGTAATCAACCGGGGCGGAGAGAACATCAACTCCGCAGATATCGAGAAGCTCATTATCGAACACCCCGATGTCGAGGATGTAGCGGTCGTCGGCATGCCGGACAAAGAACTCGGGGAGCGGATCTGTGCCTATGTTCAACCGACCTCATCTGCGGAACTGAGTTTCGAGGGCATTGTCTCATTTCTGAAAAACAGGGGAGCCTCAGTTCTTCAACTTCCGGAACGGATTGAATTCATCGATCGGATACCCCTAACCAAGGCAGCCAAGGCGGACAAGGCGGCCCTGAGAGAGGACATCGCAAAAAAACTGGCAGAGGAGTAAACGCCAACCTGTTGGAAGGAGGCCGTCCGTAAGAGAGTAAATGACTTTGTAACACAGTGGGGCAAATCTCTTCTCTCCTTCGCCAAAGGCTATGGCCGGACCCTAGCTTCACTGGAGGGGGGATACTTAATAACGCCAGGATTGTATACTGTTAGCTGGTTCATATACTTTATTTGGTCGTGCGCAACGACAATAACCTTAGCCAACCAAGAGCCTTAGGCAGGATGAAAGATGAAGGTAAAGCTCATAGTCAATGACAAATGGATAGAAAGACAGGTGGATCAAGATCTTACTTTGTTACGCTTTCTTCGAGAAGATCTTCACTTGACGGGGGCAAAAGAAGCATGTGGCAAGGGACATTGCGGGGCATGCACGGTGATTGTCAATGGCAAAGCGGTGCGTTCTTGCCTTCAAAGGGTTTCGAAGCTTGACGGCAAAAGGATAGAAACGATTGAAGGTCTTTCCGTCAATGGCGGCCTCCATCCAATTCAGGAAGCATTTATATCTGCAGGAGCAGTACAATGCGGTTTTTGTACCCCTGGAATGATTATGGCTACAAAAGCGCTCCTAGATAAACATCCATCCCCTTCCGACGCAGAAATTAAGGAAGGACTAAAGCATAATTTATGTCGCTGTACTGGTTATGTGAAGGTAATCGATGCGGTTAAAATGGCTTCGACATTGATCAGAAGCCAACAGAATCATAGGACCAGAGTATCTTCAGAATCTCCTGCTGATATTTCCGTTGGTGCTTCACTACCAGATATTGACGGGTCACTTAAAGTGAAGGGGCAACTGAAATTTGCGGGCGATATCTTCATGGAAGACATGGGATATGGGAGCATCTTGTGGAGCAAATATCCCCATGCGGAAATCCTTTCGATTGATACGCTCCAAGCAGAAAAGGTGAAAGGTGTGCGAGCGGTCTTAACCGCAAAGGATATTCCCGGTCGAAATAGCTTTGGAATTTTGAAACCTGATCAGCCGGTTTTGGCAGACAATAAGGTAAGGTTTTTAGGTGATCCGGTTGCCTTGGTTATTGCCGATTCCGAAGAAATAGCACGTAGATCGCGCGATTTGATTTCAGTTGAATATAAGGCCCTGAAAGGTGTCTTTTCGATTGAAGAAGCGCTGAGCCCCGAATCCCCTCCTATCCATGAAGGGGGGAATATTATGAGACAAATACAACACCTTGTAGGCGATATCGAGAAAGCGTTCGCGGAAGCTGATTTAATTGTAGAGAGAGAATATTCAACGCCTTTTATAGACCATGCTTATCTTGAAACCGAATCGGGTGTTGCTGCTCTCGCGGAAAACGGCAAAATCAATGTATGGACCTGTACCCAAATGCCCTTTGAATTCCGAGTCCAGATTGCCGACATCCTGGGGCTTGCCGAGGAAAAGGTTCGTATCATTACGACCCCTTTGGGGGGAGCTTTCGGTGGGAAAGTACCCATAACCATCCAAGCGCTTCTTGCCCTTGGGGCGCTCGTGACCAGACGACCGGTCAAAATCGTGTTGACCCGCGAAGAGTCTTTGTGTTCAAGCACAAAAAGGCATGCAAGTCTTTTGAATTACCGAACCGGATTCACAAAAGCGGGAAAGATCATAGCAAATCATGCCAAAATACTTTTAGACACGGGACCTTATGCGGATGTCGGCCTCACTGTTCTTGACCAGGCGAGTATTTTTTCATGCGGGCCTTATGATATTCCAAATGTTAAGATTGACGCTTTGGCGCTGTTTACAAATAATGCCAACGGTGGGGCCATGAGGGGTTTCGGAATAAACCAGGTTGCCATTGCCATGGAACAGCAACTGGATATTGCGGCGGAAAAACTGAAGGTAGACCCATTTGAATTGAGATTGATGAATGCCCTCGAGATTGGAAAAAGCATTGTGTCAGGGGAAATTCTTCGCGCCAGCGTTCCGATTAAAGAAACGATACGGACCGCTCAAAAGGCTATGAGTGCCCTTCCCCCGTTACAATCGCAGAAGAAGGTAGGGGTTGGCGTTGCTTCTGGGTTCAAAAATGTGGGGATAGGAAAGGGACATACTGACAATGCTGGAGCTATCATTGAGCTTACCGAAAACGGAATGATTAGAAGTTATGTTTCAACAGTGGATATGGGGCAAGGGAATCGAACGGTACTAATGCAGATGATTGCGCATGAGCTGGGAATAAAGCAAGACAAAGTTGAAATCATAATCGGAGACACCGATTTGGTTCTTAGGGCTGTTGGTGTTGCGGGTGAAAGAGCCACCTATTGTTCGGGCAATGCAGTGATCATGGCTGCCAAGGAATTTAGGAAAAGACTCATCGAAAAGATTTCGCAGCACTTGGATATTCCCCGCAAAAACCTTGCTTTCGATGAGGCTGGGATTATACATGAAAATAAAGGGGTAAAATCAATTCTAACCCTTGAAGATATCGCTCGAATATTGGCTTCAAAAGGTGAGAAAATAAGAGTTGAACACAACTACATTGCGCCGAAAACCTTTCCGATTTCTTTTGGCGGGATACCCGAAGCGGGTACGGCCATGGCTCGTTATGCTCCATCCAAAACTCGAATCAGCAAAGAAGAATATCGGAATTATCTCTCATATGCTTACATAACAAGCGTGGCCGTTGTCGAGGTAGATGAGTCCACCGGCGTGGTCACCGTTAAGAAAGTTATCTCTGCAGTTGACGTGGGAAAAGCCATCAATCCTCAGAACATTGAAGGCCAAATTGAAGGAAGTATCATGATGGGAATAGGTTATGCTCTTTCTGAAAACTATGAATTGAGCCGTGGCATTCCACTTACCGATAGCTTAAAAAAATGCGGTATTCCCACAATAAATCAAACTCCTGATATTACGACGCTCATAATCGAAGAAGAGGATCCGGGTGGCCCATATGGCGCAAAAGGAATTTCTGAGGTTGCAACGGTGCCTGTAACACCGGCAGTACTTAACGCCATAAACGATGCGGTGGGTGTGAGGATTTATGACCTGCCGGCGACTAAGAATAGAATCCTAAGTAAATTATCCGGTGGTAGACGTCCGTAAGAAAGGAAATAACTTCACGATAAAGCACACAGGGGCACCTTTTAGTCATTACCTATTCGTGTGCGGGCCTGATAGCTTTCAAAGAACCAAGTTGACGAAGAGAGCCGGGGTAAAGTTTTGCTCTTGCTGTGTTTCGGGATGAAAGGCGTGCCGTTGCCACAATCAGCATTCACCTGTCAGCACCCAGCTTCCTTCATAAGTTTAATTACATCAAGTCTTCATGTGAGACATGAGCTGGAGCAGGCCCTTCAGTCTCACCAACAAAAGTAAGGGCCCTTGCTGTTTCGATTACGAGAAGAAACCTGGACTTTCTTCGAGTTGAAGATTTTGGCAAGAAAGCTATACCTTGAGCATATTATGTCCAGGCACAACATGTAGGGATATGGCGAAACTGCCGTTCCTCGTGTTCAAATCATAGGTGATTAATTTTCCGCAATTCCTCAGTTTCAATTATGGACTAAGACCGCATCTTCCAGTGAGAACTTGAAAATCAGCAGGCTCTGAGAGTGGGGGAAATTGGTAGCTTACGCTGGCAAGTGAGGCGATGGCGAAGCTTGATCTCTTGATGAGCAGTGCTGAGTGAGCAATTGTTGACAATAGTGATGAGAATACGTTTTGGCGTTTGCAAATCGAAGCACTGAGTGATTGGGGCAGGGGAGTGCTTATATCTCGGCTTGCACTCCTCCTGCAATGGCGGTCACCCGGTACCGTGATGTAGGGATTGATCTCGAAAGGAGCAGCTCAATGAAGTGTTCAATGACGCTGAAACAAGGAGTAAAGAGAACTACTGTGAAGGGAAATATTTGGCTGTTTTTCGTGTTGTTGTTTCTTGGGCTACCTCTTGGTGCTAACTCGCACCCAGGTACGGATGAAGATCATGGGGTGAGCTTTTCTCTGGGCGAGTCCTGGCGCGGCGGGATAAGCCCAGGGGGAAGTCTTTACCCTATTTATATCGCTAATCCCATCCGCCCCACCATGGCCTTCAATCGGGTCACGGTCAGCGATTCCGACATAGCAGAGGCCGGCGACACCCGGTATACGCTTCGACTGGGAGGTCGAGTAAACCTTATACGGGTCTACCCTGCAGGCGAGCCCGACCGAGGATTTCAGGCGGATGTTGAAGCGGCCTTTCTGGGTCAGTTCGATGCAGATCACTCTCTAGACAACATTGGGTGGGACGGCATATGGGGCCTAGCTCTCACCTGGGCAAACGGAACTGGCCTTGCAGCAAAGCTGGCCACCCAGCATGATTCCAGTCATGTGGGAGATGAATACGCCGAGCGTACGGGCAGAAAACGCATCAATTACACGCGAGCAGAGGTTGTGTTCGGACTGAGCCTTGCTTTTCTAACCAAGTGGCGGGTGTACGGGGAGGCTGGCTATGCCTACGATAGGCGAAACGTGGAACTCCAGGAGCCCTGGCGCCTTGAGGGAGGCTTCGAGTTTGAAGATGCCCACCGGCTCTGGAAGGGACGGCTGGGCTATTATGCTGCCGCCGATATTACGGCGTATGAAGAGTCGGACTGGCACAGTGATATCACCATCCAGACCGGGCTCCTCTTACCCGTTACCGGTTTGGTGAGGACGTACCGATTCGGCATTGAGTACCGGGACGGGCGCTCTATCATCGGGGAGTTTTTCCAAGATAAAGAAACCTACTGGGTCCTCGGTTTGTGGGTGGACTGGTGATGCGCTTTCTCTGACATTCTACGGACCATGGGTGGTAAGAGCATTCTGTTAATGGTGAGCCTGGGGTCAAATCCTTACTATTGATATTTCTTGGGGTCAACCTGGCTATTCCCACAATCAGCATGTCAGCGTTCAGCTGTCAGTGTTCAGCTCTCGGATTCCTTGCATCATATGGCAAACCCTACAGCCGTTAGTTTAAATCTATCACTTTTCATCTCAAATCTAACGATTTTGCTCTCAAATCTAGCTATTTTCAGATCAAATCTGTGGATTTTTACCTCAAATCTAACAGTTTTCGATTTAAATCTATTGCATTTTAGTTCAAATCTGCCGGTTTTCACCTCAAATCTATCAGTCGGAGCCCGTGAAACCTAGAACTGGTGCACGGTTTCAGGCCCTCCATAAGGATGGCGGGTAAACCCTCAATAAGAATAGTGGACAAGTTACGCCTGAGGCGGGTGAACCCGCCATACTGATGACGGGCAAGCCTTGAGCAGAAATCGGTGGATTAAAAGGGCCCTATCCTATATGGCCTGATTTCTTAAACGAACCTCTCATCATGAAGGGGGTGACAATCCTGATGGCGCCTTTCTCACCATGGGGGCAATGGGTAATGCAGCAACCGCAGAACCAGCACTCCTCGGGGTATCTCCCAATGGGCGGTTTGCCCTTTTGCGGATTCTTTTCAAAGGTATCGCACATGCACACATCTACGCATCTTCCGCACCCGTCACAGATATTCTCGTCAAAATATATATGATTAAAAGGCATGGCGTTAACCTCCTTCTTATTCTTATAACCAAAAATCAATTTCGAGGGCAGCAAAAGGCCGCATTCTATAAAACCGCGATACAATCGGGATTTTATTACTTGTCCACCGGATATTTACGAAAACTGAACGTACCGTCATCCCCCTTTCTTATGCCTAAGAATGCC
>CP070752.1:902398-912558 GCA_020348625.1 Deltaproteobacteria bacterium
TCACGATCCCCAAAGTTCATAGCGCCGGTAGGACAGGTCTTCACGCATGCCGGCTCCAAGCCGTTATGGACCCTGTCCACACACATGGTGCACTTGGCCATATAACCGGTTCCTGGCTCAGCCCTCGGTATATCATAGGGACAGGATTCCCTGACGTCTTCACTGCTCTCCTTTTTGAGCTTGTCGGTATAGAGGACTGCGCCCGTCATCTCATCTATGATGATTGCATCGGGGTCTTCGGGAATCTCCTTGCACGGTGGCTCTACACAATGCCGGCACTGATCTGGGAAGAAGTACCAAACGGGTTTACCATCACTTCCCAGGGCCTCAGAAAAACGGACCAGTTTGTACGTATAAAATGACAGGTCCTTGGGGTTTTGAAAGCTGCCCCAGTTTTCTGTCTTGGTAGCCGGAAGTTGATTCCATTGCTTGCAGGCAATCTGACAACCCCTACATGCAGTACATAATGTGGTATCGATAAAAAATGCCTTTCCGCTCATCAGATCACCTCCTTTACATCTTTCTCACATTGACCATAAAGGCCTTGGTTTCCGGGATTCTGGTATTGGGATCACCGGTTGACGGTGTCAGCAGGTTAGCCGAATCGCCGCCGTCTTCCGGATGGACCCACCCATAATGCCATGGCAGTCCAACTTGGTGGATCTCGTTACCCTGGATAGTGAAGGGTTTGAATCGGTGGGTAACAATGGTCACAGCTGTCACCTTCCCTCTTGCCGATTCCACAATTACTTTCTCACCGTTCTTTATCCCCTTCATCTTGGCCAGCTCATGGCTCATCTCCACAAAAAGCTGAGGCTGGGCCTCCAGCAACCACGGCTGCCAGCGGGTCATAACGCCGGTCTGCCAGTGCTCGCAAACCCGATAGGTCGTGCACACGAAGGGATATCGAGGATCGCATGTCCTATACACGTCCATCTCGGTCTCGTAGACCGGTGCCGTGGGATTGATGAGCTGGCCAGACATGAGGTTCTTCTCCACGGGACATTCAAGAGGCTCATAGTGCTCGGGGAACGGCCCGTCCGCGAGCCCCGGACCAAAAACATGGGCATACCCCTCGGTTTTCATAATGAAGGGATACTTGGTCTTGGGATTGGGAGTGCCATCCGGATTGAGCATGGGAGGCCAGCCACCATCAGGAACATCGCCTACCCATTTCGTACCGTTCCATTTAATGACGGGATGCTCGGAATCCCAGGGGTTACCATGCATGTCAACCGATGCCCTATTGTAGATTATCCTCCTGTTGACCGGCCAGCACCAGGCCCATTCGAGGTTCAGACCGATCCCAGACTTCTCCCTCGTGCGCCTGGCAGCCATATTTCCCTTACCCGTATAGGAATTACAGTACAACCAGTTGGCACTGCTGGTGGAGCCGTCTGCCTGAAGAAAAGCAAAACTGGGAACAAGATCACCCTTCTTGAAGGAGTTGTTTCCTATGGTCATATCTTTCAAGAAATAGCCGTTGATCTCCTTGGCCATCTTATGGGCGTCAAACTCACCATGTGTAGTGTAATCCCACTTCAAGTTTATGATCGGCTCGTGGAAGACTGCCGCTTTCCCTTTCTTAATATCCTTTTGATAGAACCATCTCACCTTCTTGAACAGGTCTACCAGGATATCGCCGTCAGGTCTCGCCTCTCCCGGCGGCTCAGCAGCCTTGTACCGCCACTGCATCCACCGCCCACTGTTGGTGATGGACCCTTCCTTCTCCACAGAAACTGCGCAAGGCAGCATAAAGACCTCGGTCTTGATCTTCTTGGGGTCCATGCCTGGGCCTTTCCAGAAAGAGCCCGTTTCGTTGTCGAAGATGTTGACATTGACCATCCAGTCCAGCTTGGTGAGTGCCTCGCGAGTCTTGTTGGAGTTGGCTCCGGACCCTGCCGGATTCTGACCCCAGGCGAAGAAACCACTGAACCCTCCCTTATACATAACATCAAAGATGTCCAGCCAGGAGTAAGCCTTGCCTGCATCAATCTTAGGGAGCCACTGATATCCAAATTCGTTTTCGGGCTGCGCCTTATCTCCGAAAAACGATTTCAATAAGCTTACCATGTACTTAGGCTCGTTCTGCCACCAGTTAGCGCTCAGCGGGTCATTGCTCTTGGGCCTTCTCTTGAGGTAGTCGTCAAGGGAAAGCCAGTTTGTGCTGGGCGTTGCAAGGTACCCGGGCCAAATATGGTAGAGGATGCAGTGATCAGTGGAACCTTGAACGTTTGATTCCCCTCTCAAGGCATTCACGCCGCCACCGGCAACTCCCATATTCCCTAAGAGGAGCTGGATAATGGCCATCGTCCGGATGTTCTGAACACCTACCGTATGCTGGGTCCAGCCCATGGCATACATAATGGTGCCAGCCTTCCCTTTTTGACCGGTGGCCGAATACAGCTCGTATACCTTTGCCAGATCCTCCTTTGGCGTGCCCGTAATAGCCGAAACGGTATCCAGGTCATACCTGCTGTAATGGTTCTTTAAGAGTTGAAAAACACAGCGGGGATCTTGGAGCGACCTGTCTTTCTTTGGAACACCATTTCCATCTTTTTCAATGGCCCAAGTGCTCTTGTCATATTTGTGGGTCTTGGAATCGTAACCCGAAAAGAGGCCATCCTCAAATGAGTATTTATCGCTCAAGATGAACGAGGCATTGGTATATTCTGCCACATATTCCTTGAAATACTTGTTATTATCAATGATGTATTTGATCATTCCCCCCAGGAAGGCGATGTCGGTCCCCGATCTCAATGGGGCATAGAAATCGGCCTTCGAGGAGCTCCTCGTAAACCGCGGGTCAACGCTAATCAGCTTGGCTCCGCTCTTCATTGCCTCGGTCACCCACTTGAAGGAGATAGGGTGATTCTCGGCCGCATTGGAGCCCATAATCAAGATACAGTCGCTATTTCTGATATCGATCCAGTGATTGGTCATCGCGCCACGTCCGAACGACTCTGCCAGAGCCGCAACAGTAGCGCTGTGTCAGATACGGGCTTGGTGCTCGATATATACGAGCCCCAAGGACCTCATCATGGCCTGAATGAGCCAGCATTCCTCGTTGTCCAGGGCAGCACTGCCCACGCTGGCAATGCCATTGGTACGGTTGACCACCTGTCCCTTGTCATTCTTATGAGTAAAGCTAGCATCTCTGCTCTTCTTAATCTTGGAGGCGATTTGCCAGAGTGCCCAGTCCCACGACACCTTCTGCCAACGTGTACTGTAAGGTGCCCTATACAACGGCGTTGTGAGGCGGTTCTCATTGTTGACCAGCTGGCTCAGCGCCGCACCCTTAGCACATAGGGACCCTTCATTAATAGGATGGTCGGGGTCTCCCTCTGTATTAATGACTTTTCCACTCGCACCTTTGGTGGCGTGGACAATAATCCCACAGCCCACTGCGCAATACGGGCAGATGGTAGTGCTCTCTCGAGCATATCTAATCCTCAAGGTCTGGGCATACGCCTTGACCGGCTTCAAATCCATGCCGAGACCCAGGACCATCACCCCGGCCGCAGTTCCCGCAGAGATCTTTAAAAATTCCCGCCGATTAACCCTCATAAGCTATCTCCTTTCTTTTTTAAAAAACCGGATTAAATGGTTACTTGATACCGCGCCATGAACCCGTGCCTCCACAGGCTTCACACCGCGACACATACCATTATAATAATGATACCAAAACAGAAATGAAAAAAAAAAGAAAAATATTAGAAAAAAAAGGCAATGCCGAGCATCAAAGCAACGATCAGAATTGTCTTACGCATTACCATGAGTATTCCCCCGCCTTTTTTTCTTGATTCTTTGTTAGACAACAATGCAGAAAAGAACTGCATATACTAGAGTAACTGGCTTAAACTTATTGAACGCTAATCCTCTTCTGTCCTCCCGTCGCTCTCACCTCCTTTCACTCCTGTGTCTATTTAGGCTGCCACTTTTGCTCTCTTGGAATCATATCAGCAGGGACGACGACACCCTTATTTGCACCTCTTTCTGCTTCTTCCACATCCTTTTCCAGCAAGAAAAGGGGCTTATTTCCGTGGCAGGAATTGCAGGAAGCGTTTTGTGGCGTCTTCAGTCTAATGTTATGCGGGGTTGCCAGTTTCCAGGTCGGCACAGCGTCAAAATCGCTCAAACCACCTTTTACATAGAAAGCAAAAGTTTTTCGATCAACTGGTACATGCCGCAGCGGTACAAAACGTTGGGTCCGCTTTTCCGATTTCAAGGGATTAAGCCCAATCTTGAAACCAAACCACGACGCCTTTGTTTTGTAAAAGGTAAGCCCTTTTGTGTCAGTTCCCACATGGCAAACAGAGCAGTTGTTGTAAGGCTGAGCATGACAGACGTGACAGCTCACCTCATCCTTATGGATTCGGTGGGTTATCACGTTGTCCGCATCTCGGTCATAGATTTCCTCGTGGCAATCGAGACATTTCGGTCCATTCTCCACCTCGAACCGGTGAGCATACTCCTTATCGTCACCGTGCATTTCTTCAGCGGTATGGCAGTCAGCACATTTCATCTCCATTTCCTGGTGAACACTGGGCTGAAGACCGTCTTTTTCTCCAAAATATTCCTTCTTCACCCGGCTTCCATGACATGCAGTACACACCTCTTCCATCGGAGGCTCCCCCACGAAGAGGTGGCGATTGAGCAGGCCACCTTCAACGGAATTCGGCCTGCTGATGTGGCACTGCCCACAGCTGCTGTGACAGGTAAAGCAGTGGTTTTCCATCCCCTTTACTACCTCGCCGGGGATCACGCCTTCGGGATTTGCCCTCGTGCCGATAACCACTTTGTAGGGCCTCAGGCTCACATGGAGGCTTTTTGTGTAATGCTCGGTTATCTCATCATGGCAGTCTCCACACGCTGCGGTAGCATCGGGATATGTTGGATCCTTAACGACATCCTCGTGGGCTGTCTTCCAGTTTGGGTCATCGGGATTACCGCCGTGGCACTCGTGACACGCAATTAAACCGTGATTCTCATCATCTACGATTTCGCTGTCAACGAAGATCTTCTCGTGCGGAGCCAACGGCTCCACAGCACCGCCCCATCCCTCCCCTTCTGTTTCCGCAGATGTAACTGCTGGCCTCGTTTTCGCAATCTCCCTGGTTATTTCTATCAGCTTCTTGGCGCTTGTGTGGCAGATAAAACACTGGGTATCTTCATAGGCCTGGCTTGTGAAGGGGCCAAAGGGAATCAAAAAGACGCTACAAAGGGCAGCGATACAGAAAATATGTAAACATTTCATGCCTGAACCCCCCCCAATTGAAGTTCCGATGAGCGAAGTCTGATAATTCTTGGAAGTTGCGAAAGTCGGTAGATGGGGATGCCAATATCAGATTTGCTAACCAATGTCAAAAGAATTTTCGAGCAAATAATCTCCTGGCAAAATGGATCTCGGGGGCCAAGATAGACCGAAGGCAACCAAGCGCTTACATATAACTCTTGAAGAGTTCCCGTGAGATAATCATCTTCTGTATGCTGGAAGTCCCCTCCAAATATTCCATCCCTCGCGCGTCGGCGCTGAGCAAGCTGATGATATTGTTTTTGAAGTAACTCCTTCCACCCATTATCGTTAGCCCCAGATGGGCCACCGACATGACCATTTGAGTGGCAAAGAGTTTTGCCTGTGAAGACGCACTCCTATAAAACGGGCTCTGGGCCAGTTTCAAGGCGTGAAAACACAATCCTCGTGCGGCATTGATTTGGGTGTACATATCGGACATCTTGAAACTAATGTCCTGACTGCTTGTAAGAGGACGGTCGAACTGAACCCTTTTTCTGGAGTATTCGAATATCTCATCGAAGATCCTGCAGGCAAGGCCGCAGGCAATACCTGCCAAGAGAATCCTCCCCCTGTCTATGGCATCAAGGGCCAGAAAAAGTCCCCTGCCCTCCTCTCCAAGCAAGTTATCCTTTGGTATGAGGCTATTCGTATAGGTAAGCCTGCCGGTTGGAAGGAGCTTGAGCCCATCCTTTTCAGGCAGGAGTTCTACCGTAAACCCGTCTACATCATCCTCGACTGCAAAGACGGTAAGGGATCGCGCGCCTTTTTTCCCTTTTGTATTAACGAGAATGGTATAGATATTGGCGAGACCTGCGTTAGAGATAAAGATCTTTTCTCCATCAAAAACATAATAGTCCCCCTGACGTTTTGCAGAGAACTCAATGGCACTTGCATCTGTGCCCGCCTTTTCCTCAGTCATGGCAATTGCACCAAAATCACCATCACACAACCTAGTTAGAAACCTTTCCTTTAGGTCTTGTTCTCCCGCAGCACCTATCAGGTCCACCGCGCGGCTGTGAGCAACAAAAATAACGCCCAGGCTCGGACACGTATATCCCAAGAGCTCCATAATGGTATAGATGTTCTCTTCGCTCTTACTGCCTCCCCCATATTCGATGGGAACAAACCGTTTGAACAGACCGATTTCAATAAGCTCTGAGCATATCGATTCCCAGGGCGGCGGGAAAATAACCTTGCCGTTTTGAAACTCAAGCCCGGCTGCATACATGGACTGGACACTTGTCATGACCTTATATTTCAGCAGTTCGACAAACCTATCCAGAAACGCTCTGTCCTCTTCGTGCTCGCTGAAAGATCGCAGAATCTTTATCAAGTGATCCACCGTTTTAGCTCCTAATCCTCTTTTTTTCTAAAGAGATCCTCCAGGGCCTGTTTTGCAGCCGCTTCTCTGCCAAATCCCATTTCCTTGGTGCCCTTCAAGACGAAATAGTCGCAGAAGTTCGCTCTTTCCTTGTCAACGACCCGCTCAGCAGAGGTCTCCTTGCACTCGTTGTATGAACCTGGATCATAGAACTTGCACTGTAAGCAGCTGTGTAAATCACGACCGCAGTTAGGACAGGTGTCATTACGAGAAACCCTCCCCTCAAGCTCCAACTCATGATCACAAAAGGCACACCGTGTTAGGCTCATGATTCCTCCCTCTTGTAATGAAATCTACTATAGCGAAAATGTCAATTGTCGCGACGAGATTGCCATGTCGCTGCGCTTCTCGCAATGACGCTAAATAGCAGTGGCTAGGAGTCATCCAAACTTATTGAGAGGTTAAAACAATACAACTGCTTATTGATGGGAGATACGGGGTCTTGCCCCAGCAAATGACTTATACGATACCCCTTATACGACTGTAAAGAAAAATACCCTTGCCTGTCTCCAGAAAATCCTGTACAGATTTTAAGACCGCTGAAGCAGGTTCTGAATATCCTAACGTCAAAACAAGAAGACCGCCTGAACCTGGCCTGATATACGGGTGTTGCCGGAGTCGTGATGGTACATGACGAATACCAAAAGGCAGTGATTTTAGAAAATGAGATCGAGGCTCGTCTCGTCGATTCCATACTCACGGAACGTGATATACCCCATATCATGGCTTCTTACTACGACACCGCCTATGACGGTCTGTATCAAACTCAAAAAGGGTGGGGCTACATCAGTGCACCGCCCGCCTTTCACGAGGAGATACAGGAGATTATCTCCTCTGTGAGAAAAGAATCGAGTCTTCCGGATGGGTCATAACCCAAGATCATGATTCCCTGTTCTTGATGAATCGCTTAGGCCAGACCCACACTAGGTTGGGTTGCCGACTCCCGTCTTTGAACAACCCCTTTCATCCGTACGGTCTAGAAAACCTTGACAATGAAGTCATTTCTCGTCACTATTCCTATGGAATAATTGTGAGGGTGTCAAAAGGGCGAGGTCCGTTTTCATGGGATGGGATATCTTTGGACCTAAAGGAAAAACAAAAGAGCCACAGGATGTTTTCCACCCTGTTATTGAGCGTATTGAAAAGGTTGCCCCTAAGGGCTTTCGAGACGAAAGGATTATGTACTACTACAACTATAGACAAATGCCCACATATCGTAAGCCATTGCTTTCCTTATTGAAACACATATCGGGGAGAACCTGGAAGGAAGAAGATGAAGAGCTGTTCTTACAGGAGCTCTTTCGGAAACTCAAGGATTTTTATGACGTAAGGGGCAAGCTTTCCATTGATGAAGCTATAGAAGACTATAGTATAAAAGCGAAATTGCTCCAAATATACAAGATATTCTATGATGATACCAGCCTAGCAGGGCCAAAGATCAATGAGTGTCTGGAGAAGATAGGCAAAAACCAAATGTTCTCAAAACGAGGGTACAATGAAAATTAAGGTGGAAAGCGAAAAGATCATTAAAGCGGTGAGGAAATTGGACGGCGTTGAGATCGTGCTCGAAAGCATCACTGATGCCAAGGAGGCAATTGATCTCATCCTGAGAAAGACCGAGCTGATCAACAGCGAAGATTACGCAAAACTCAAGGAGGTTAAGGTTAGCTCTTTTCAGGAATACAAGACCTCTGCAGTAGATTATAAGATGGTTTTTCTGCTGGAATTCATCTTTGAGGAAAAAGTACCCTTAGATACAAAGGTTTCTGTTATCAAAGAGGTGCAAAGCTTCTTTGAGAAAATTTGAGCTATTCTTACCTACATGGCACGTTAGTTCACAATTCTCTCGACAGCCGTAAGGTGTGTGACCCAAAGACGCTTGCTCATGAGCACTTTGCTGCATCCTTCGGTACCGCGATCCAGCAAACTTCCCTTCCTCCTGGAGTTTGCGAATAACCTGTTCAGTATCCGAGAATGAGGTCCCCTTGTAGTCTTGATCAGAGAAACGAATACGGTTTGCTCTCATAGGCCCGTAGAGGGTTTTACCTTGACACCACAGCTTCTTTCCTATATTGATTTAGGACTGTACTTTCGCATTCGGCACTCAACCTATTCGCACCTTAACATTCACGCTTCCATGAGAGAGGGGGAATGTTCTAAATTGGAGAGGAGTTTGTTTTTCCCCTTGGGGAGGGAAGATCTCACGAGTCTTGGCGTCTATCATAATTGGAAGGATGGCCTTGTAACCTTTCGGGCTGCCAAGGAGTGGGAGCAAGAAACAGATTGGTCGAGATATAGTCGGGATTTTACCGCGGAAGAGCCGTTGACTACCCGTACTGCGTATCTCGGGCATCAGGAAACCTGGGATCTATTTAAGAGATATGATTTGACAGGATATCTCAACGATGTGGTGGATTTAATCAAGAAAGGGAAGCACCAAGGAATCGAGTGTTTTTTTGACCGAAACAAAAATATACGTTTTATCAGCAACATGCACAGCAATACCCTGGGGATCAATAATGGCTATCATGCGATCCGGAGCGGCGGAATACGGCGCCATGAACCTGAGGAAGAAGAAATAGAGGTGATTATTGACGGCCTGAATTTAAGTCGGGCCATGTCCTTCAAGAATGCCGGTGCCCAAATCCCCTTTGGTGGAAGTAAGATCACCGTTCAGTGCGCTCCGGTGGATCTCAGTGATTTTCACACACTGGGTTTCCTGGCTTACGCCTTAGATAGGACTCGATCCTTTACCGGTCCCGATATGGGCTTCTCGCCTGAACTGGCAGATGTCATGAGGCGAGAAGGATATTCCGTTAACATAACAGGCGGGTTCGACAGCAAGATCGGCCCTACCGGGGGTCCTACTGGCTATGGCGTCTATCTGGCCCTAAAAGAGGCGGTCAACTTCAGATTTGGCGCCGAGAGCCTGGCAGGAAAGAGCGTTGTGGTGCAGGGCACAGGGGCTGTTGGTTACCCACTGGTTGAGGAATACCTTACAAAAGAAGACGTTACCATATTCATTGCAGACATCGTACGAGACCCGGTGACAAAACTAGTGGCTCAATTTCCGGGTCGTGTGAAGGAGCTGGATCCCAAAGATGTGTTCAATGTCGAAGCAGACATTTTTGCACCCTGTGCTATGGGAGGTATCCTGGACGATGAGACCATTAAGTCGCTGAAGTGCTCCATAGTAATGGGTGCGGCCAACAACCAACTCAAGGCCACTAATCAGGAAGAAGAGATCAGGCTTGCAAAAAGCCTGAATGAGCGGGGCATCTTGTTCCAGGTTGATTGGATGCATAATACCGGTGGGGTGATCGCCGGAATGGAAGAGTATATGTACCGGGAAAAGGCCAACCTGGATCATGTGATGTCACATACCGAAAAAGTGTGTAAGTACGGGGTCAGAGAGAATCTTGAGGCTGCAAAGAAGGAGGGGATTACGCCCACAGAAAGGGCCTACCGATACTACGCCTCCAA
>CP070752.1:912658-915285 GCA_020348625.1 Deltaproteobacteria bacterium
ACTCATCAAAAAGCCAAAGGATTTACCAATACTGATGAAACCAATGTGTGCCATACCTCTCTATGATGGCATACGGTAAAAGCTATTCTCCCCCCAGTAGTAGGAAATATGGCGATGACGACCGCGAAGGCTATATATGGTTAACAAGAGGCTATTTTACTATCGGTGATGCGCTTTGATCGAAAGGATTTGTTCTCATTGCCAGAGAGAATAGATAAGGATAGTTGTCCTTTAAATGTTTCATGTAGTCCAACCAGTGTTCGACGAGTAACACATATGCCCTCCGTATGTCACTTGCCAGGTGCTCATAATCCGAATCCGGCAGATGACTTATGTCCTCGCGATTTTGCAACTCCTCGGTCAGATGAAATACCGCTCTGAGCAGTTCAGTAAAAGACTCGTGCTCAAGCAGGTTAGGGTTTTCAAGTAATCGAAGCAGAAAATCCCGTTTTCCGAAAAGAAAATCCCGCAGATATTCTAGCTCGACTTTTTGTATCTCCACCCCATAATCGTAGCTCTTAAGCCGCTTACTTAGAGCAGAGAACTCTTTTTCAGACCAGTTGGGGCGCACGATCAGTTCCTGTTTGATTCTCTCTAGTTTGGGATCAAAGTCTGAGAAGTATGTCACGAGGCCTGCACCAATCTCGCTAAAGAAAGCCCCTATCACCATGTTGAGCTTTTCTAATCGGGCCCGTCTTTCTCTCACGCTCAGGAGTTGATGGATAATAAGGGTAACAAGCAAGACTTCGATAAAGACAAAGGCAATATCCCCGATCATATAGATGAAGATGTGGTGGGGGTCCCTAAAAATAACATAGTGGATGAAATAGAAAACTACTGATAGCACAACTAAGGACAAGCCTAGTATGATTTGCCAGCGCATGCCTTTCATGGATCATCGCTCCTCTAATTATAGTTCTCGAATACGATTTCACCTGGAATCCAAAAAGGATGCCAAGAACCAGTGGATTAGGTAAATCGGTGTCGCTTCAACTCAACTCATGTTCAGTAGCGGAATCCCCAAGACGCCCTCCCCTACTCCTGAATCATATGAGAACGGGAAAGAGGACTACTGCTTGGCTTGATTTGCCACGGCCTCAGCGGCTTTCTTTGCAGCCTCTGGATCGCCTAAGTAGTAATGTTCAATCGGCCTAAGGCCTTGATCTAACTCGTAAACCAGGGGAATGCCCGTCGGAATGTTCAGGCTCACGATCTCCTCTTTCGAGATATTGTCCAAATACATGACCAGGGCCCTCAGACTATTTCCGTGAGCCACGATCAGGCCCTTTTTCCTTTTCTTAAGCGTTGGAACAATAGAATCATGCCAGTACGGCAGGAAGCGTTCAACCGTATCCTTGAGGCATTCAGCAAGCGGAATCTCCTCTTTCTTGAGATCTGCATACCGAGGATCCCTTCCAGGGTACATACTGTTGTTTCTTTTCAGTTCAGGTGGGCGGATATCGTAGCTCCGTCGCCAGATGAGCACCTGATCGGCACCGAATTTCGATGCCATTTCGGACTTATTCAAGCCCTGTAAGGCGCCGTAGTGGCGTTCATTGAGTCTCCAGCTCCGGTATACGGGGATCCACATGAGATCCATTTCCTCCAGTATGATCCACAGGGTTTGGATTGCCCTCTTCAGCACGGATGTGTAAGCGACATCAAAGGTGTAGCTTCCCTCCAAGAGAAGTCGGGCAGCAGATCTGGCCTCTTCCCGTCCCAAGGGAGAGAGGCCCACATCTACCCATCCGGTGAATCTGTTTTCGAGGTTCCACTCGCTCTGACCATGCCTGACGAGTACCAGTTTAATCATAGCCAAATACCTTTGATATCAAACTTGAGAAACACGCGTTCCTAGCCCTTTTTGGCTTAGTTGACATCGCTGCAGCTAGCTAATATAATGCACAATTGGAAGTGGAAAGCTCACTGGTGGGGCTCCCGGACTTCAAATCCGGTGTGCCGGGCTAATTACCTGGCAGGTGGGTTCGATTCCCATGCACTTCCGCCAAGACTTTCAGCGGATTCGCCTTTTTGATGGGTTTGATCGAAATCGAGGATTGTAACCGTTTTTGTAACCGTTTGGGCTTTGAGGTATTCGGCCTGCTTTTTTGCTGCCATCCTTAAATCGGTATCGTTGACGATATTATACCGCTCAAAAACCGACCTTGTCTTGTGGCCGCTCACCATCATGGCTACTCTCTCGGGAATCCCAGCCCTCACCATATTCCGGACCGCAGTTCTTCTGAGGTCGTGAAAGAGCTTATTCCCGATTTTAGCATCTTCGCAGGCTTTTTTCCATGCCTTCACAAAGTTTTTTATTTTGCCCTTCCCATCCCAATTAGGAAAGACATGGGGGATCAACTTCGCACTTTTTTTCATACTTTCCCAACTACTTGTGAATATTTGTTTAAGTTGCTCATCTAAGTATACTGTCCGGGCCTCTGTATTTTTTGATTCTCCGGGTTCAATTCTCACAATTCCTTGCTCCAGGTCCACTTGATTCCAAGTGAGGTTTCTTATCTCTGATACTCGCCATCCGGTTCTATAAGCAAAAGCAGTAAATCCTTTAAGATAGTCCGGTAACGCTTCTCTGAGTGCGAGAAAGTCGCCATGCTCGAAGAAACCCT
>CP070752.1:915385-924175 GCA_020348625.1 Deltaproteobacteria bacterium
CCAGAAATGGCCCTTTTCTCTCCGAGCCCTAGGCCACAATTTCGGTGTCAGTCCGCCGGAGGCGGATAAATCGTCGGGATTTCTATAACGAACTGTACCTTCACGCCTTGTAATGCCACGCCTTTTCTGAACGGAGGGGAAGACCTTATATATTTAAATATCCTCTGGCATGGGCATAGGATGCTGTTCGCATAACAAACCGTGGGGGGCAGTGGGAAGATTAACAGAAGCAGGAATCAAACGCAGACTGAACCCCAGTTAAGAATAACTAGAAATAGGTATGGTGTCCCTCGATTGATTCCCTCTTGCAAATACTCACAGAATATGGTAGAAGCCCCTCAATACTCTCTAAACCGGTTCCTGCGCTGAAGCTGAAGCGAAGCTCGGGCTCCGCTCCCCTCCACAATACAGAGCCCAAACAACCGCGCACAATCTCCCGCTAAGCTGACTTCTTACGCTCGAACACTGTGCTGATTCCAGCTTATTGATAAGGCCTTTCAAACTTTAGAGACAATAGCATCTAAGACTCAAAGGTTCGCCAGCATAACACCAGGTGAACTTCACGTAAGCAAGAGTCAAACGGAGACCCCTCTACAGCGTGTTTCAAAAGATTCATTCCGGGAACGCAAGGTCTGAGCTTGGCCCGAGCCCAGCTGCTTAGTCTGCTGAGAAAGGAGGTGAATCGATCGAAACAGAATCCCTTGACAAATGATCTAATAACCCCAATTGTTAACCCCAATCAAGTCATGGCCTGTAGTGTAATGAATCTTAAAAGTAAGACATTGTCTCAGAAGCAGGTCGCCATTTAACTGTTAAAAGAGACAGAAAATAATAAGGAGGTGTTCAACAATGAAAGAAAAATTACTTATCATTATGACTGCGCTTTTTCTGGTTGCGGTCTCGCTGGCACCTGGTGGTTTGGCTCCTGTAACATCGGCTCAGGCCAAACCGATTGAGATTAAGGTAGCATTCGGTGATAGCTCCGCCAGTGTGTTTTACCACTCGGTTCTCGTACCGTGGGGCAAGGAGCTGGAAGCCGCCAGTGATGGCAGGCTCAAGGTCACTCATTTTCATTCAGGTGCTCTGGGGCCTGCCAATGAACACTGGGATCTGGCTGTTAAGGGCCTAGCTAATGTCTCCTGGCAGATAACCCTGTTATCTGCAGGGGTTTTCCCTCTGACTGACGCCGTGACGCTGCCCCCCACAGGGATTCACTCCGCGAAAAAAATGAACGCTGTACTGTGGGAGCTTTATCAAAACAATAAATATTTTCAAAAAGAATACCAGGATGCAAAGATCCTCTTCTTTGCCGGTGGGCCTCCCCAATGGTACTGGGCGGATAAACCCATTAAGGCTATGCAGGATATCAAGGGACTTCGGATTGGTTCGACCGGCGGACCTGCTATCGAGGCCATCAAACTGCACGGCGGAACGCCCACCTTTTTCCTGCCTATGGATATGTACGTTGCTCTTCAAAAGGGTACCTTGGATGGGGTAGCCTTTATTGCCGAGGGTGTAGCCGCGTTCAAACTGGGTGAAATTGCCAAATATGGTTGTGCAATAGACCTCTGCACTTTTCCTGCCGTGGTGGCTATGAACCATAGATTTTTCGATAAATTGCCTGCAGATCTCCAGGCGGTGGTAGAGGAAGTTTCGGGCAAGTGGAGCATAAAGGCAGGGAAGATTGTGGATGAGTCAAATCTTCATTCCGCGGAGGCCCTGAAGGCCTCAGGTGTTCAAATACACGAGGTGTCCAAGGCCGAGCAAAAAGTGTGGTGGGACGCCTTGAACCCAATGCTGGACGGATGGATAAAAACCATTAAAGGCTTGGGCATGCCGGGCAGGGAAATCATGGATGAGGTCTTAGATCTCTCGGCAAAATACTAGATGAATGATACCTATGGGAAGCTAATCAAGTCCTGGATACTTTAGAAAAGGCAGGCCGGGGGCCACCAAAAGCATTCCTCTCTTGAGGCACATGAGTCCGGCCTGCCCAAGATTATGGCAGGCAGTTGAAATGGCAGAACAAAAAGACAGTCCGATCATGAGAACCCATGTAGTGCTATATAGGATAAGCAAGGCAGTCTCTTATGTCGGGATGGCCATGGCGGTGCTTATGATGCTGATGATCGTCGTGGATGTGATCTTGCGCTTTGGTTTCAATAAGCCGATTCTCGGCAGTGTGGAGATTGCCTCATATATGTTAAGCATTATCGCTTTTACTGCTATTCCCTTTGTGGAAAGCGAAGAAGGACATATTGTCATTCCCCTTCTGTTCGACCGATTTTCTAAGAAGGTGCGTCTTTATATAAATACACTTACAGGTGTTATCGGATTAGGGATACTGGTTTTGATTGGTTTGGCCAGTTTCCTCCTGGCGGTTGAGTACCTGCACAGGGGTAAAGTAACCCAAGTATTAAGCATCCCTTTATATCCGTTCGTATTCATCGCTGCGTTGTGTATATCACTATACGCGATTATTTTGGTAGTGAACGCCATAAAGTACATCTATCTTAACAGATAAGAGTCGTTTCTTTGGAGAGGTTACATTGGACCCCTTGATCTTAGGCTCGCTGGGACTGGCGATCATGCTGGTACTCATTTTTTTAAGAATGCCTATCGGTCTTGTAATGGGTGCGGTAGGTTTTGCAGGGCTGGTGTATCTGTGCGGATTTGAAGTCGCTTTCAACAACCTGGCAATTACCGCTTTCGGAAACACAACTATCTACGCACTCACCGTATTGCCTTTGTTTCTTTTAATGGGGCAAATCACTGTTGTAGCGGATATGAGTAAGGATGTATATTCCGCTACCTACAAGTGGTTTGGACATTTACCCGGCGGAGTTGCCATTGCCACTACGGCAGCTTGTGCCGGTTTCGCGGCTATATGCGGAGACGCTATTACAGGCACTGCTACCATGGCAACCATTGCGCTGCCTGAGATGCGCAAATATAACTACAGCATGGAACATGCCAGCGGATGTATTGCAGCCGGTGGAACGCTCGGCATTTTGATCCCGCCTAGTATCATACTCATTCTCTATGGCGTTATTACGGAACAATCCATCGGCAGCCTTTTTATTGCCGGTTTTCTGCCCGGGGTACTTCTTGCAGTCTTGTATATTATAGTGAGTATCGCAATGTGTACGATCAGTCCCAAACATGGGCCCAGGGGGCCAAAATTCAGCTTCATGGAACAGTTAGCCGAGCTTAAACATGTGTGGGCTATTCTGGTTCTTTTTGCCCTGATTATCGGCGGTATTTATACAGGACTCTTCACGCCTACGGAGGCCGGGGCTATTGGGGCATTCGGTTCACTTGTTATCCTGCTAATAAAGAGAAAATTTACCGGCAAAAATATCTATACGGCTTTGATGGAAACAATGAGGCTGATGGGCTTCATCTTCCTTATCCTTATAGGTGCAATGATTTTTTCAGTTTTTCTCTCTTTGAGTAAAATGCCTTTCGCTCTGACAGATCTTATGATCGGGCTTGGCCTGTCTCCTGTAAGCACCATCTTAATAATCATATTTCTTTTCATTATTTTTGGTTGTGTCATTGATTCATTAGCCCTTGTCCTGCTGTTCACACCCATCTTCTTCCCGGTGGTTTCAAGTATTGGGTTTAACCCTCTCTGGTTTGGGGTTATCATCGTGATCGTGATGCAGCAGGGAATGATGACACCTCCTATTGGTATGAGTTGTTTCATCATTAATGCCGTTGCCAGAGATGTACCGCTTGTCACTGTCTTTAAAGGGGTAATGCCTTTTTGGGTAGCCACTATAGTAATCATTATAATGCTGATAGCTTTTCCTCAGATCGCACTTTTTCTGCCGGGTATTATGTAAATGAATCTAACCTTTCGCTCTGATATCGTATGGCCCTGGGGCCTGTTTTTTTCACAGCTGGCGGAGTTCCTGAGTGGGGAGATACCTGCGCTTAAGAAAGTGAAGATAGATCTTGTTATGGGCGATTTGTTGACGGTTCAGGCAATCGCCGACGGGGAAGCCGATGTGGCATTTACGACCCCTCCGGCCTGCGTGGCGATGGGATACAGGGGTGTAGGCTATTTTAACAAGAAATTGACAAATTTGAGGGCTATAGGTTCCTTACCCCATGATGACAGAATGATATGGGCTGTACCAGCGGATTCTCAGATTTCCAGTATAAAGGATATGATAGATCATCCCATGCGACTGGTGCTGGCAAATAAGGATTTCCCGGTTCGTTTCGCAGTGGAGAAAATCCTGGAGGCCTATGGCACGTCCATTGATGACCTTAAACAAAAGGGCTGGCAAGTTATCGAGGAGAGCCACTGTTTAAAGATCCCAACATTAGTGCTGGATGGCAGGGCGGACGCAGTGATACATGAAGGAAGAATGACACCGGGGTGGATGGAGCTTGGAAAAACCTGCAAGATGAGATACTTACCTGTGGATGTGCCTGTACTGGAAGAACTTGAGAGCAAATATGGTTTCAGGAAAGCAGTCCTTTCCAAGTGGATGTTTCCCGGTATGGAAGAAGACATTCCATGTGTAGATTTTGCAGACTGGCTGTTATTTACCCGTGATGATGTGCCCGAGGATCTCATCTATCTTCTAACAAAAACGCTCATAGAAAGACGTGAAGGCCTGATTGAGTTTCATTTCAGGGGCATACAGCAAGGCTTTAATGTGGTGACCTGTCCTGTTGACCCGGCGCAGATGAATAAAAATATCGGCAATATCCCATTACACAAAGGCGCCGAACAATATTACAAAGAGCAAGGGCTTCTTGAGTATACATAATCAAAATGAGGGATTACTGTTATGGCAAGTGCATACCCTAAGTTATTAGAGCCCGGGGTAATCGGGAATATAAGGCTAAAGAATCGGATAATCAAGGCCCCCCAACATACCGGATTAGCCAATCCTGACGGTTCGGTAACCGACAGGATGATAAGATATTATAAGGAGGTGGCCATGGGCGGGCCCAGCATGGTCATTGTCGAGTATGCATACGTGGATAATGACGCCAGCAGAGCGTCACCATGCCAACTTGCCATTTCCAGCATGGACCATATCGCAGGGCTCTCTCTGCTGGCACAGACTATCCAGGCTAACGGCGCAAAGGCCGCAATACAGATTTCCCATGCCGGAAGGCAGAAGTTCACTCTATCCGGGCCCATAAAGGCGCCTTCTACCGTCCCATGGGAAGAGATTTACGCCGCGGGCTGCCCACCCCCTGATGTTATCACTTTCGAAGAGATCCAACAGGTAATAAAGTCTTTCGGGGTGGCAGCAAAAAGAGCCCAGATCGCAGATTTCGATATGGTAGAAATCCATGCATGTCATGGTTACCTAATCTCCAACTTCCTCTCCCCCCGCACCAACAAACGCACGGACTGGTACGGAGGTTCTCTGGAAAATCGGATGCGTTTTTTGCTTGAGCTCGTTGAGGAGGTTGTCGGCCAGGTAGGCCAGGATTATCCGGTGTGTGTGAGATTGAGCGGTATTGACTATGAGCCGGATGGTACGACAATCGAGGAGACTATAGAGCTGTCTAAGCGTCTAGAGACCATGGGTGTTGCCGTTATTCATATGTCAGGAGGCAACCACCATCAGACCATTCATGAGGTCAGCCCAATGGGCATGTCCTTGGCTCACAATGTATGGGCGGCGGATGCCGTTAAAAAGGAAGTTACCATACCGGTTATCGCCTCTGGTTCAATAACAACCCCGGATTTGGCAGAAGAAATCCTTAATGAAGGTAAAGGCGATTTTATCGGCCTGGGCAGGCCTCTCTGGGCGGACCCCTACTGGCCCCAAAAGGTGATGGAAGGCAGGCCCGAGGATATCAGACCCTGCATACGTTGTAATGATGGATGTTTGGCGAGAGGCGATCATCTTGCCAAAACCGTCTCATGCACTGTAAACGTCGCATTGTGCCGGGAAGAAGAATTTGAGATCAGGAAGGCGGAACACCCCAGAAAAGTGGCTGTTGTAGGCGGTGGGCCAGCTGGTATGGAGGCCGCAAGAATATGTGCGCTCAGGGGCCACAATGTAACCCTATTTGAAAAACGCCAACTGGGCGGCGCCCTTATTGAAGCCTCCGTTCCCGATTTCAAGGCTGATCTGAAACCTCTCATTAGCTACATGGTCACCCAGATGGACAAACTGAAAATTAGCGTAATCTACGAAGAAGCAACGATTGAATCGCTTAGGGATGGCAGTTTTTATGCCGTTATTGTAGCTACAGGATCAACTCTTGCATTGCCGGATGTACCGGGTATTCATAGTAACAACGTGACCGATGCGCTGCAGGTTCTCAATGGTAGTGCGCAGACCGGAAAGAGAGTCGCCGTTATCGGTTCAGGTATGGTGGGTACAGAGGTGGGTTTGTATCTGGCTGAACAGGGTAAAGAAGTCCTATTTATTGAGATGATGGACACCATTATGAATGGCACTACGCCTGATGAAAAGCAGGTCTATGAATTACGGTTTGAGGAATGCAATGTTTCTTTTCATACGGGTCAAAGACTGGAAAGTATATCGGGGAACCATATTATCACAGTGGACCGATTCGGCAGCCGCACTGAGATGTCCGCGGACAGTGTTGTACTTGCAAGTGGCTTCAACCCGAATAGAGGTCTTATTGAAGGCCTGATGGATGAGCCGACCCTGAAGATTTTCGAGGCAGGGGATTGTGTGAGGCCGAGAAAGATACTGGACGCAATACTGGAAGGACATCTTGCAGCCAAGCTCTTGGATTAACGAATCCACAACCCTTACACCCTGCAAGCTATGATAGGTTTTAGAAAAATGGGAAAGAAAGGAGATGAAACATGGAACAGAGGACATGGGAAAGAATGTGGCCCCCGGAATTGCCCTATGACCACTCAGGTATGACCCTTGAAAAGGCCCTGATAATCATCGAGGGTGCAAAGAAAAAAGCTACGCAAATGGGCTTTAATATGACTTTGGTGGTTTGCGATGCCTCGGGAAACATGGTAGCCCTCCAGAAAATGGACGATGCAGCGCTCCTGAGTATTGAGGTAGCGGGCAACAAGGCCCGTACGGCCGTGTTCGGCAAGATCCCCACCTATATGTGGCGGGGATTCTTCGGAGGCACCGACCCGGAGATACCACCCCTATGGTTCCATAGTAACTGGATCGCATTTATGGGCGGGTTCCCGGTTGTTATGAATAATATGATTATCGGGGGATTCGGATCCTCGGGCGCGACCTGGGAGGATGGAGTCATAGCCAGAGCCGGCCTGACCGCCTTGGGCGCTGATACGGGAGCCCTGGATGAATGTCTGAAAATGTATGGAATTCCACGGGAAAAATGGTAGATATCAGAAGGTCTTGATTATCCCCCTCTCTCCATTCGAGGATATTGCTGGATTTAGTTAGTTTCCATCCAGAAATGGCCCTTTTCTCTCCGAGCCCTAGGCCACAATTTCGGTGTCAGTCCGCCGGAAGCGGATAAATCATCGGGGTTTCTATAACGAACTGTACCTTCACGCCTTGTAATACCATGCCTTTTCTGAACGGAGGGGACGACCTTAAATATTTAAATATCTTCTCTCATGGGCATAAGGTGCCGTTCCCATAAGAAACCGTGGGAGGCAGTGGGAAGATTAACAGAGCAGGAGTCAAACGCAGACTGGGCCCCAGTCAAAAATGACCAGAAATGGTATTGGTGTGCCTCGATTGATTCCCTCTTGCAAATACGCACAGAATATGGTACAAGCCCCCAATACTTCCTAAACCAGTTTCCTGCGCTGAAGCTCACGCGAAGCTCGGGCTCAGTTACCCTCCATCACACAGAGCCCACTACGCCCCGCACAATCCAATCTCCTGCTAAACTGACTTCTTACTCTCGAACACTCTGCTGATTCCTGGTCATTGAAAAGGCCTTTAAAGGAATGAAGTCATAGGTGTCCAGGATTCAAAGGTTCGCTCGCACAGCAACAGGTGAACTTCAGCTCAGCAAGAGTCAAACGGAGACTTGATACCTCAACAGCGTGTTTAAAGAGATTCATTCCGGGGATGAAGGTCTTAGCTTGGTCCGAGCCTAGCTGCTTAGTCTGTCTAGAAGGGAGGTGAGAACCATGCCGAAGATTGATACAACCATCACCATAAACGCCCCAGTTGAGAAGGTCTTCAGCTACCTCCAAGACAACCCGATGAACCTATTGGAGATCTGGCCCAACATGGTGGAGATCAGGGACGTCCAACAGTTGCCCAAAGGCGGCACCAGCTTCCGGTGGGTTTACAAGATGGCCGGAATACGCTTCAAAGGCACCAGCGAAGATATTGAGTACATTGCAAACCAGCACGTCGTCAGTAAGACCAAGGGGGGCATAGAGACCACATACACATGGATATTCCAGCCCAAGGATGGTGGAACAGAGATGAGCGTCGAGGTCGATTGGGCCATCCCGCTCCCGGTACTGGGCAAGTTGGCTGAAGCCTTGATCGTCAAGCAGCAAGAACGCGAGTTTGCTGTAGTCCTGGCTAACCTTAAGGACAGGATGGAAGCCTGAAGGTCAATCCAAGACAGAAGGCTGACTTCGCATAGCAACTTAATCCTGTCGAAGAGAGCGGAAATGGGCTCGGGCCAAGCTAACTCTCTTGCGTGAAGGGGGACATGCAAAACGTGCTTGACATGAGATTAGGGACACAACTGAGACCACAGCTCGCTCTGCTGACAATCGCCCTGAAACCTGAGAGCAAAATCGGACTCGCACATCCAAAAACATTCGTCATTGGTCAGAAACTGCATACTACTTGGTTAGGTATAGGC
>CP070752.1:924275-928300 GCA_020348625.1 Deltaproteobacteria bacterium
ATGCTCTCGCGGCCTTCGACTTTGCTCAGGCCGTGAACTTGTCGAACGGTGACCCTCCCGGGCCCCTTTCCCCTTACGTTCGGCTGAGCTCACGTCGAAGCCTGCTCACCCTCGGGGGTGTCCCACCGCTTCCGCGTATCTCGCTCAGAGACAACGGTTCTCACTGGAAACTCAGGAAACTCTAGTCTCTAAGGTGATTGACACGAGATCCCGTTTTCCTTACAGTGGTTTTGTTTGAGAGTGAGGCTCCCCGCTCTTAAGGGCGGCGCAACTTGCTGCGCCGAAGAAGCCGCTTCGGCTATGAAGGTAGAGTTCCACTGAACGCGGATAGAGGATTACTAAAGAGCTCAATCAGTATCTGCAATACAGGGTCGATGGGATAAAGAAGTGAGCGAGCTTGGGTCGAAAGACAGAGGGCAAGGAAGAGGAGAGACAGCATGAACGTTGAAATCATTATAGTAGGAACCGAGTTCTTGTTGGGCCGGATGGTAGACATGAATTCTACCTGAATAGTCGATTTGTCAGGATTTCCGACGCGCGGGGCGAGAGAGAGGCAACTCAGTTACGTACAGGGGATATATGAAAGGGTCCAAATGGCTTGAAAGAGGTGGAATTTGGTGATAAGAGGGGTGCCATAGGGCGCCTTTGTTGATTGTGGTTGCCTGGGGCGAAGAATCTTGTATGCACAGGCCGGAGCAGGCCTTTTTCTGAATTTTCCTCCCTTTATCATTTGGAATAGATTTTTGGAAAAATAACTAAACGAACATTCTAGTCAATGCTTACCGTCTACCATTTTGTGACCACCCTTGCGATTATTTTCGGTTTTCCTCTGTTTTTCGTTTTTGAGAATAGGGGCCGTCTTAAAGAGAGGCTGGCCTTAAATCTTCCACGTCTCAAAATGCCTGAAAGAGGGAGAATATGGGTACACGCCCTTTCGGTTGGGGAAGTCCTTTCGGCAATCCCGGTGCTTGAAGCCATCAAGACGAGATATCCATCCCGAGAGGTTGTACTCTCCGTAAAGACAACTACCGGCTTACAAGTTGCAGGAGAAAAGCTTAAAGATACGGTCGATTTTTTGCTACCCATGCCCCTTGACTTCTGGTGGTCAAATAAGAGGCTGACAAACATGATCACGCCGGGCGTTTTCATCCTTGTAGAAACAGACATCTGGCCGGGGCTAGTTTCACTGCTAAAAAAGAGGGGGGTTAAGACATTCCTAGTAAACGGAAGGGTTTCTCCCCGCACTGGAAAGAATTACACTAGATGGCGATTTTTGGTCAGCATGGTGTTGGATCAGTTTGAACTACTGCTCATGCAAACAGAATTGGATGAATCTCGGATCCTTGAAACGGGAGTTTCGCGCGATAAGGTAAGGGTTTCTGGGAACATCAAGTTCGATCAGAAATGGGAGCCCCTTGATAACCAGGAGCTCCAAAGGTGGCGTGGGCTATTGGGTGTGAAAGAAGGTCCTATCTGGGTAGCAGGAAGTACTCATGATCCAGAAGAGACGATCATTTTCAATGTATTCGAGAAACTGAGCAAAGTGTTCACGAACCTTTCGCTCATAATATGCCCAAGGGAGGCAGCTCGGTTTGGGGCAGTGGTATCCCTTGCCCGGGAGCGGGGCTTCAATGCTATTAGAAGGACCCAGCTACCGTCGCAAAGTGAAACATACAACGTTTTCGTCCTTGATACCATTGGGGAACTGAGCAAGGTGTATAGCGCGGCCGATGTGGCCTTTGTGGGCGGGAGCCTAACGCCCTTTGGAGGTCATAATCTGCTGGAACCGGCAAGATTTGGGATACCAGTAGTTTTTGGCCCTCACACATTTAATTTCGACGCCATGTCGCGATCACTGGTAGCGTATGGGGGCGGAAAAAGGGTGATTGGTGAATCGGATTTACTCTCTGTTATGCGAGAACTCTTGGGGCAAGAGGACATGAGGCGACAGGTAGGCGAAAGGGCTCAGGCATTTGTCGAGGGGAACCAAGGTGCTCTTGAAAGGGTGATGGGAGTGCTGGAGCCATACATTGGCAGCTAAATTGGTTTTTGATTTCTCTGCATCACTTTAGTTGATTAAACGCTCTATATTTCGCGGGTGGGAGAGAGGCATCGGCCCCGATGTGGGGCAAGAAGGCGTGAGATCTCGATAGATGAAATCGTTTGATTGGTCGAATATCCATGAAAGGAAGAAAGTGAGCGCCTTCACTGCATTGCTCACGATCCTCTCTTTTATCTATGGCCTTGGTGTGCGGCTGAGGCTTGCTGCCTATAGAATTGGCGCTCTTAAGGCGAGATCGCTTTCCGCCTGCATTCTCAGCATTGGCAATATAACAGTAGGAGGCACTGGCAAGACACCGTTTGTGGCTATGCTTGCCGAGTGGGCTGACAGGAGGGAATTCAAGGCCGCTATTCTGTCCAGGGGTTATAAGGGAAAACGGATCTCGGATTCCATTGTTGTGTCCGACGGAACGGAAGTTTTGGCATCCGTGGGTGAAGCGGGAGATGAACCGGTGCTTTTAGCGAGAAACCTACCTTTTGTCCCCGTTTTGGTATCAAGCAAAAGACACGTCGCCGGGGATTTGGCTGTGAGGCGATTTGGCTCGGAAATCCTTATCCTTGATGACGGATATCAGCATCTTTCGCTGCGCAGGGATTTGAATATTCTTCTGATAGATGCCAGGAGGCAATTTGGAAATGGGTTCCTTCTGCCCCGGGGTCCTCTCAGGGAGCCGTTAGAGGAAATACGCAGATCGGATCTTATCGTTATCACGAAATGTACGACTGACTGTACCGGAGACAGCTTGGATAGTTTTTTGCAAAGCAACTTTCCGGGCAAACCCGTTTATCGCTCCAGGCATCTCCCTGATAAGATTGTATTTCCTGTTTCTGGGGAGACCTATTCTCCCGAGTTCGTGGCATCGAAAAAGCTGGTTGCCTTTACAGGGCTTGCACATCCAGGTGATTTCTTGCAGACGGTAGAGAGTCTGGGGGCTCAGGTCGTTTATTTTGAGGCGTTCCCGGATCATCATCTATTTTCACAACATGAATTTGGGAACCTCGTTTCTCGCAAAAGGTCTCTTGGGGCGGATTTTCTGCTGACAACAGAGAAAGACTGGGTCAGGATTGAGGGTAGAGTTGAGGTTGATGTGGATATTGCCGTGCTGAAAATTAGGGTGGGGCTACTTTCAGATAGCGATGTCTTTTTCGAGATGATCATGAAAGGCATTGAAAGGTCAAGCTCCAAAAAAAAGAATGAAGGTAAGATTCAGACATAAAATCTCGCCTGATGAAGTCAAGAGAATACTGGTCCGGTCTGCCAACTGGGTAGGCGATACGGTCATGATGCTTCCATCGCTGGTTGCCGTGAGAGAAACCTTTCCTCGCGCAGAGATAACGGTTCTCGCTAACCCCTGGGTGCTGCCGCTCTTGGAGAACCATCCTGCTGTGGACCGTACCATAGTCATGGATAAGGGTCGGGGACTCATGCGTGCGTTCAAAGCGGTACTGCTAATTATATCTCGACTGAGAAATGTGCGGTTCGATCTGGCTGTGCTCTTTCAGAATGCATTTGAAGCTGCTCTGCTAAGCTACCTGGGGGGTGTACGTTACAGGGTTGGGTACAATAGCGATGGGAGAGGTCTATTATTGACTCATACGGTTATTCGCGACAGGGCGATTCGCTCGGCCCATCAGGTGCACTACTTTCTTGGCCTCATAGATGCAATGGGCTGGCAGGTTACGGAGACAGAGCCCGCCGTATATCTCAATGAGGAGGATAATAAGGCAGTCACCATGATGCTGTCATCAGAAGGTATTTGTGAGAATGACATGCTGGTTGGTCTTAATCCGGGCGCTGCCTATGGGCCTGCAAAGAGATGGCCGACGGAGCGATTTGCTGTAATTGGGGATTGGGCTTCAAAACGGTGGGGTGCAAAGGTGGTGCTGTTTGGGTCTCCTGCTGAGACAGCTGTAGCTGAAGAGGTGGCAATGCGCATGAAAGCAGAGCCTTTGAACGTGTGTGG
>CP070752.1:928400-932425 GCA_020348625.1 Deltaproteobacteria bacterium
TAGCCTCCTCTATGCCTCGATGAACATTGCGGGCCAATAGATGAACGATGATCTCGCTGTCCATTGTGGTCTGGAAGAGAGAACCTTTATCCTCAAGATCTTTTCTCACCTCTTTTGCGTTGACAAGGTTTCCGTTGTGGGCAATTGCAAGGGTTTTGCCTGCATGAGAGACGGAAAACGGTTGCGCGTTCCTTATGATGGAAGAGCCGGTTGTGGAATACCGTACATGACCGATCGCGATATGGCCGTGCAGCTCGTTTAAGACCGATTCGTCGAATATCTCCGGCACCAAGCCCATGCCCTTGTGCTCGTACAAGGATTTTCCCGTTGAGCTGACGATGCCGGCGCTTTCCTGGCCCCTGTGCTGCAAGGCGTAGAGACCGAAATAGGTTAATTTCACGGCGTCTGTATGCCCGAAGACCCCAAAAACACCGCACTCTTCACGAGGCCTATCCGTAAATCCCATGATGACTACCCTGCGTCGGTTACCGCTCTTAGTCGTTCTACGGTTTCTTTTCCCGAAGGTGTGTCAGTTTCAAGATCGATGTCCCCGTTCTTGATGAGTCGCGCTAAGACTAGGCCTTGCCGGGGAGATGCGCGAAGCGTGAAAATCCCAAAATACGTACGAGCCTCATATGGGTGCACGGCTCAGAGTTCACATACCAAAGGAGGTTCTTAGCGAATGACCTAGGGAGTGTAAGTCACACAGCATGCGATTGCAAGTATCATCTCGTCTGGATATCCAGATACCGAGAGAAAATGCTCTATGGCCCCATAGAAAGAAAACTTCTAATGTATGAACCCGGTTATTTGGTCTGGGGTATGGAAAACCCTGCCGCACCTTCACGCTCGCGCTTACAATTCCCTGGACAGCATTATGGAAACCGTTGTAGTTGGACTTTACAACACACAGAATACTATCATAGAAAAGGCGGAGAGCTCATCATGAAAGCAAAATTCCAAGGCATAATATTTGATATCGAAGGTGTGCTGCTGTTCCAGGGGAAGGCCTATCCCGATGCTGCTGAGTTGCTTGATCTTCTGCGTGAAAAGGAGATAGCAATCAGAATCTTGTCAAACAGCACATTACAGAGCAGGAAATCCTACGCTGAGAAATTGACTCATATGGGTTTCACTATCTACGAAAGCGAAGTAATAACGGCCTCCTTTGCCACGGCCAGATATCTCGAAACCTTACACCCAGCATCATGTTGGGTGATGTTGAAGGGGGAAGGACTGGAGGAATTCAATGGATTCAATCATGATAGCGATGATCCGGAGTATATCGTGATGGGTGATTTTCGAGAGGGCTTTACCTTCCAGAACATGAATAAGGCCTTGAGGTTATTGCAAAAGGGGGCGAAGCTCATAGTCATGATACCGGAAATTGTTGACAACAGCATGGGCGGAGCAGAATTAACTGTGGGCGCATATGGAAAAATGCTGGAGGAGGCGGCAAATATAAAAGCAACCTATATTGGCAAACCCAATAAATATGTTTTTGAAATGACTCTTGAAACAATGGATATTGAAAAGAGAAAGATCCTGATGGTCGGTGATAAAATTGCCACCGATGTAGTTGGGGCAAAAAAGATCGGAATAAGATCAGCTTTGGTGAAAACAGGCGAATTTAAGGAAAGCGACCTGAATTGTGATATGAGACCTGACCATATCTTTGATTCCATTAAGGACATCGAGAAGCTCTTTGAATAACGAGCATGTGGTGGCCTTGCCTGTGAGCCTGCAGGCCGCTCAAGGGACTCCCGCAACCGATGGGCATTCCACACGGTGAGCGCTTACCGGCTTCAGGAAGATTTCTTCTGCGGGTTCATTGTGTTGCCCTTCAACATCCTCTGGTTTAGTTTCTTCTTCCATTTTTTCACCCCCCCCTATATAGTGGCATCGGTTAGGTATGATGGGTTTGTTTTTAGTATGAGCATTCAAATAGAGACCTTCTTGCACGCGTTTCAGGATAACACACTGGGCAGGTTGCCAGGATAGGAAGATGCAACAGCAAAAACGAGATACAGGTCGACTGGAACCAAATTCCTAAGGTGATTGATGATGAACGATAGTCCGATTGATGACAGGCAGATGATTGAACCATTGCCAATAGTAAAAGGGCAAAAGGTCGTTGATTTCGTTGACAAGGTCTTTGCCAAATCAGGCTATAATGCCCGGAGGCTTGGTGAGGCATGCAAGCTCTACAAAAAGATGCTCACTGAAGGTGTTACGGTGTGCCTCACGCTGGCCGGTGCAATGACGCCCATCGGAATGTCCGGGCCAATAGTCAAACTAATAGAGAACGGCTTTGTCGACTGGATTATTTCGACCGGTGCGAACCTTTATCATGATCTTCACAGGACATTCGGTTATCCCGTGGTGCAGGGTGATTTCAGAGCCGATGATGATGAACTTTACCAGCAAGGCATAGCCAGGATCTACGATGTTTTTATCGCGGACGATACCCTGCTTGAAACCGATCAGATTATCGGCAGAGCAATAAAGAACCAAAAACTGCCTAAGAAATTTTCTACAGCGGACCTGCATTATGCTCTTGGTAAAGAGGTCCTTAAGACGGCTCCCGATCCTGAAAAATCAATACTTGCGGCTGCAGCAAGGCATGGCGTGCCAATATATTGCTCATCTCCAGGAGATTCTTCCATTGGCATGAACCTGACAATACCCTTTATTTTCGGCCAAGAGGTTGATGCCAGCACCACACTGGATGTTCTGGAAACAGCCGCAATTGTCAAGCATAGCGACAAGAACGGTGTGATTGAGGTGGGCGGTGGTTCCCCTAAGAACTTTTTCATGCAGACCCAGCCGACCTTGTGGCAGATACTGGATCAAGAGAAGGGCGGACATGACTATTTTATCCAGCTTACAGTAGATTCACCTCAATGGGGAGGATTGTCCGGAGCAACACCACAGGAAGCCAAGTCGTGGGGCAAGGTAAGAGAATCAGATATAAACAACGTGGTTGTGTATTCCTGCGCATCGCTCACGTTTCCAATCCTTTGTCAATATGTGGAGGAGAGCTGTAAGAAAAGGAGATTAAAGGGACTTTATGCCAAGAAAAAAGGATTTACGGACGAACTGATCAAGACAACCAGGCAAATGGAAAAAATCAAGAGGCAATACGAGTCCGCTTGATTTTTATAAAAGCGAAGCGTGAGCTTTCGTGTAGGGAATTCGTATGAGATTGGCAATATAACGGTATTATCGGAGAGCGCTTGGATAGCAATTCAAAACCGTACTAAGGATTGCCATGCGGAGACAGAGCCCATAACGATTTTGACGAAAATAGATTGCCCGGGGGTCACTGTCGGATTCGTCAGGTAATTCCTCTGCACGGGGAAGTGGGTGCATAATCACGGCGGATTTCTTCATAGCACGTAAAGCCTTCGCGTTTAACGCATAATTGCTTATGGCCTCCTTGTAGCCTGCAGCGTGGTCTGCGAAATATTCTTTGGACAGTTGAGTGATATGCACTACATCAACGTCTTTGACCAGCTCTTCTAATCCGCCTTTTGGGTTTGTAATCTCGCTCAACTGAACCTTGTGTCGCTGCAAATACTCCTTTATGTCGTCTTTGACCTCTCTTAGATTAGGAGATATAAAGGATATGGAAATCCCATGGAACTTGGCCAAGAAATAGCACAGGGACCGGACAGTACGGCCACTCAGATCCCCAACCATAGCGATGGAACACCCATCCACGCCTCCGAGATGACGGTCGATGGTATAAAGGTCAAGGAGAGCCTGGGTTGGATGCTGGGCCGGACCATCTCCGGCGTTGATTATCGGCACATAAGAAACTGCAGCTGCTCTTTTGGCAAAGCCACTTTCATAGTGTCGCAACACTATGACATCGGACATCTCGGATACTACTCGGATGGTGTCTTCAAACTGCCCTTCAAGCTCTGAGGAAAATATGTCGGCCGCTTCCGTGGAGAGGATGTCTCCACCAAGGCGGAGCATAGCCGCCTCAAAGGAAAAACGCGTTCTCAAGCTGGGAGTGA
>CP070752.1:932525-940454 GCA_020348625.1 Deltaproteobacteria bacterium
CAATAACCTTCGGTTTTGTCAGTGGCGAAGATGATTCGTTTTCGTCCTTGCTCCTTAGCCGGTAAATCTTGTCGGATTTCCCCTTTACCATTTTTCTCAGTCCTGTCGCCTGATCCATCGCCTCGCGCTCCAAGGAATAGTAGATTAATTCTTGCTCAACAACATATGTAGGATTTTTCTTTTTTGTGCTTTTTCAATATCCTCAGGCACATTCTGTCCTGTTGTGATATAAGATATAGGTGCACGTAGTTTCATGATTTGGTTTATTACTGATCCACACCTTTCCGCCTCGTCCATCTTGGTAAAAATGTAGCTCTGAAATCTCAACGAGCTGAAATTGATGGCTGTTCGGCTCATCTCCGACTCCGTTGTGGCAACACTTAAAAGGAGATGGGTACTTATCGTTAAGTCATTAGTTATCGTCCTCTTCAGTTCCTCAATCCTGGCAAGATCATACTGACTCTGACCTGCAGTATCTATGAGCACAACGTTGGCCTTCTCCATCCTCTGCAGGGCGAAGACCAGGTCTTTTCTATTAAATGCCGGAAAACAGGGTATGCCCAGGATATTGGCATAGATCCTCAACTGTTCCATGGCGCCTATCCTGTAGTTATCTATGGAGATGAGTCCTACCTTTTTCCTTGCCTTGAGCATGAGTTGGGCGGCAAGCTTGGCAACGGTGGTTGTCTTACCCACACCTGTTGTCCCAACAAAGGCCGCTATTTCTTGCTTTCTGTCTCGTGCCTCAAATGCATCCGTTATGTCAATTACCTGGGTAATCTCTCGTATAGTCCTCTCCCGGATATTGTCCCCATTTCGGGGTGAGGTTTCGGCGAATGCGCCGGCCCTTTCCAAGAAAAGCTTGACATAGTGATCATGAACACCGCTTTTGACCAGTTTCGCATACAGATTCAGGAGCCCCGGATTTAGGATCATTTTTCTTAGAGCGCCACCGGAATGATCCAGGAGGTAGATCATTTCCTTTATGCTCATGAGCTCTGACTTCACCTCGTTCAGAGGGCCTCCGTTGGTCGCGGGCATGTCATCTCCTGAAGGCACTGCGGTTACCTCGAAGAGGGCATTTTCGCCCGTTTTCCCTACCTTTTTTGTTGAGAGTATCAGGGCGTCTGACCCCAAACCATTCTTAACCAGAGCGATAGCCTCTTGAATTGTCTCTGCCTGATATTTTCTAGCCTGCATAGCTTAACCGTACCTCTCCGATAGATTGAAATTTCATGTCACTGAGCAGCTCGCTCTGGGACAGCACAATGAGAGAAGGAACGAAATGCTCTACCAACTGCCTTAAATGCCTTCGCAGCGTGGGGGACGTCAGAAGAATTGGCTGGATGTTCTTTGCCATGGCCTTTTCCGCTTCTTCCTTGATGGAGGCAATAATGGGATCTGCTACCTTAGGGTCGATGGAAAAATACGAGCCGTGCTCGGTCTTTTGTATGCCCTTTGCCAGGATATCGTCCACGTCCTGAGCCATGGTTATCAGTTTGAGCACACCGTCTTCGCTTATATAAGGACTGACAATAGATCTGGAAAGCTTATGCCTGACGTATTCGGTCAACAGCTCAGGATCCTTGGTGAGAGAGGCGTAATCTGCGAGGCTCTCAACGATGGTTAGCATGTCCCTGATGGATATACGTTCCCGCAGCAGATTCTGTAATACCTTTTGCACCCCACCCAGTGAGAGGAGATTCGGCACCAGCTCCTCCACAGCCTTGGGGTATGACCTGCTCAGGTTATCCAACAGGCCTTGAACCTCCTGCCGGCCCAATAATTCCGCGAGGTGCTTTCGCAGGACTTCGGTCAGATGGGTGGCCATTACCGTTACATTATCCACAACTGTATACCCGGCAAGCTTCGCTTCCTCTTTCTCGGCCTCGGGTATCCAGATGGCAGGCAAGTCGAATGAGGGCTCCCTTGTTTCTATCCCTGTAATCTTGCGAGTGACATCACCGGGATCCATGGCCAGATAGTGGTTTGCCATCAATTCAGCGTTCGCCACCTTCACCCCTTTAAGGAGAATCTGGTACTCAGCTGAATTTAACTGGAGATTATCTCTGATATGAATCGGCGGTATTACCACCCCCATGTCAACGGCAAACTGTCTTCTAATCGAACGGACCCTATCCAGGAACTCTCCTCCCTGCTCCCTGTCAACCAGGGGTATGAGTCCATAGCCCACCTCGAATTCTAAGGGATCAACCATCAGTAGGTGTTCCACCGGCTCAGGCCCCACATCCACCTTTTCCTTCTTCCTGGTTTCGATCTCCCTTGTCTTAACTGCCTCCCTTCGTTTACTCACAAGGTAAACGCTACCGCCGATAAGCAACGAAAGCACAATGAACGGTATGTGGGGCAATCCGGGGATCAGGCCGAAGAAGAAGATAGTGAGAGCAGCAAGATAGATCGCCTTTGGGTAATCGAAAAACTGCTTTCCGAACTCCTTTCCCATAGTGTCTTCCGATGCCGCGCGGCTTACAACAATGCCCGCAGCCGTCGAAATGGTGAGCGCTGGTATCTGCGATACCAGGCCGTCGCCTATGGTCAAGAGGGTATAGGCCTGAGCGGCATCAATAGCAGACATCTTTCTCTGAAGGACCCCGATGACGAAACCGCCGATGATGTTGATGAGCGTGATGATAATCCCTGCGATCGCATCCCCTCGAACGAATTTCGCTGCACCGTCCATGGAACCATGGAATTCGGCCTCCCGCCCGATCATGGCCCGACGCCGTCTCGCTTCATCCTCATCGATGAGCCCGGCGTTAAGGTCTGCATCAATACTCATCTGTTTGCCAGGCATGGCGTCGAGGGTGAATCGCGCTGCAACCTCTGCAATCCTGGTTGCACCCTTGGTAATCACCACGAAATTGACGATGACCAGGATCACAAAGACAATCATGCCGACAACGTAATCCCCTCCGACCACAAAACTGCCAAATGATTTTATTACCTTTCCTGCCGCCAGAGGCCCTTCGTTCCCATGGAGCAGTATCAAGCGGGTAGACGCCACATTCAAGGAAAGCCGAAAGAGGGTCATCACGAGGAGCAGCGAGGGAAATATTGAGAAGTCCAGGGGTTTGAGTGTGTACATGGCGATGAGGAGAATCGTTATGGAAAGGGTTATATTCAGGGCCAGCAGAAAATCCAGAAGTATCGGCGGTAATGGGATAATCATGACTATGAGGACAGTGACTACCCCAACGACTGTCAGCATCTCGCTCACAGCGGCTGGACTTGATTTTGATCTTAAAACATCTTCCATGGTAAGTGTCTGAAGTTCCTGAAGTTATAAGTGCCTAAGGTTAAAAGTGCCTAAAGTTACTAATGGCAGCTGTTCACTCCCTCGCGCCTCGCGGGTACAAAATGTCTAATCCCTCAAATGCCCGATCTCTGCTCATCTGCATATACATGCTTCCCTTTCAATTTGTAGATGTATGCCAAAACCTCAGCAACGGCCTGATAGAGCATGGGCGGTATTTCTTGCCCGAGCTCAACCAGGGTATGGAGACTTCTGGCAAGTTCCTTATTCTCTATAATGGGAATATCGTGCTTCATGGCCAGCTCTTTGATCCTTTCCGCTATCTTTCCCGAACCTTTTGCAAGCAACTTCGGTGCCCCCATGGAAATGCTGTCATACTTAAGCGCAACCGCGAGAGTGGTTGGATTGGTGATTACCACATCGGCCTGCGGAACCGCTTGCATCATCCTTCTTCTGGCCATCTGCATCTGGATGCTCTTTATTCTCGATTTAATCAGGGGATCGCCCTCGGTCCTCTTGAATTCATCCTTGACCTCCTTCTTGCTCATCTTGATCTTTTTTTCGAACTCCCACTTCTGGAAGGAGTAATCAATAACCACCAGAAAGATCATAGCCAGGGTACACCTGATGAATATCTTCAAAACGGTAACGAGGATATATGTCAGGATCGAGTGTGTTTCCATCTCACCCAGAGCAGGTAAATGCTTCATCTCACCCTTTATAGACCAGTAAGCTATTGCCCCCACTATTGCCAGTTTCAATAAGGACTTGAACAGCTCCATGAAGGATTGCTTGGAAAAGAGCCTTCCGAATCCTTTGATCGGGTCCAACTTGGACAATTTGGGCTTTATCAATTCACCGGAAAGCATGAATCCGACCTGCATAATATTTGAAAGAACGGCTCCAATAAACACAGCCGCCAATACAGGGCTCAATGCCAAGATGAATAAGGTGACCATCCTTTCGGCAAATATCATGAAATCCGCCCAACTGAGATTATGCACGGTTATGAGCGAAAACGCCTCCTTCATACTCGTCTGGATCTGCCCGAATATATAGGATCCAAAGAGTGTCAGGGTAATCAGGCCACATAAGAGCACGGCCACCGACGGCAGCTCTCTGCTTTTTGCTACCTCCCCCTTCTTCCGGACGTCTTCCCGCTTTCGTGGGGTTGGTTGTTCGGTCTTTTCCTCAAAACTCTCTTCGGGCATTGCTTACACCTTCAACCAGGACATGGTGTTCGTCAAAACAGGACCCAGACCTCCCAAGTACTTCTCCATAGATCCCAAGAGCACGCTCAGGCACACGCCGAAAAACAGAAGTCCTACTACTATCTGAACGGGGAACGCCACGATCATGATATTCATTTGCGGCATCAGCTTCGTGATGAGTCCAAAGGCAACCTTTGTGAAGAGCAGCGCCGCAATCGCAGGCGCCCCGATCTTGATGGCTATGACGAACATGTCAGCAGAGCTGGCCATAACCCTCTGGAATATCTGCCTGCTGAGATTTAGCGAACCCACTTCTATGATCTGAAAACTCTCCCTCATGGCACCCAGTAGTATATGGTGACCGTTCAGAAGGAGAAAAAGAACCATGGCCACGAGGTATGCCATATTCGAGAGGATTGAAACCTGCATCCCGCTTTGGGGATCGAGGATATTGGTTATGGCAAAACCCGTCTGAAAACCGACCAACTGGCCCATTATCCTGATGCCCTCGAAAAACATCTGGACCAAGAGCCCCAAGATCATACCAACGATAAGCTCTGAAAGAACCATTCGCGCCATTCCCCAGGCGGTAGCGGGGAACACCCCTGGTGCCGCATCTATGACAGGGTAAAGGATCACCGTTATGACAAGGGCAAGACCAGCCTTGGTAAGAACCGGGATAACCCGTGAACTGAAAAAGGGGAACAGAAATAGTATAACGCTTACCCTTGTGAGGATGAGAAAGAATGTCTTGAACTCATCGTATGATAAGGGGAGAATCTCCACGCATGGACTCCTATCGTATAAAAAACGGTATCTGCTCGATGGTTGTCGAAGTGAAGCGCATCAGATGTTCGAGCATCCAGCTGGCGAAAAACAGAAGCGCCACCAACACGACCAGTATCTTCGGCACAAAGGTCAGGGTCATTTCGTGGATCTGGGTGACAGCCTGAAAGATGCTCACAATCAATCCCACGGCCAGCCCCAGTCCGAGCATGGGCATAGATACGAGTATGGTCGTCTTAATAGCCTCTTGGGCGAAGGTAACGACAAAATCCGGGGTCATAGTTATCCACCTACAAAGCTCTTTACCATGGAGCCGACAATCAAATGCCAGCCGTCCACCAAGACAAAGAGCATTAGCTTGAAGGGAAGCGATATGAGGATTGGCGGCAGCATCATCATCCCCATGCTCAACAAAACACTCGCCACAACCATATCTATAATCAAGAACGGAACATAGAGCACAAATCCGATAACAAATGCGGTCTTCAGCTCACTGATAACAAAGGCTGGAATCAGCACTGATGTAGGGATATCCTCCTGATTTCTCGGTTTTTTCCTGCCTGCCATCTTGACCAGCAGGGCTAAATCTTTCTCCCGCGTCTGCCTGAACATGAACTGCCTGATGGGATCGACAGCCCTGGTTAACGCAACTTCTTGAGATATTTCCTCATTCAGGTACGGCTGTAACGCGTTACCGTTGATCTTTTGCCAAACAGGCATCATAATAAAGAAGGTTAAGAACAGGGCAAGCCCTGCAATGATCTGATTCGAGGGGGTCTGCTGGGTACCCAGAGCATGTCGCAAAAAGGCAAACACCACGGCAAGTCGTGTAAATGATGTCATCAGCATGAGGATGGCCGGCGCCAGTGAAAGAACGGTCAAAAGAAAAACGATCTGAAGCAGAACAGAGATATCCCCCGGATTCTCTCCCTCCTGAACTCCAAGCTGCACCGACGGAAAAATGAAACCGGCGGCAAAGCTCTCCTGAGATAAAGCGAGGTATAGGGCCACGGAGAGGAGCAAACATAGAACCACCTTCATAGGCCCGCTTTTTCGTGATCTCTTAATCTTCTCTGTTTCCAGTTGATTCACCTGTTTCTCCCGGCAAATCGTCGAGTTTCGTCAAAAAGGTTATGTTGCCCGGCGTAATGCCTAATACAATTCTCTCACCTGATATCTCTATGACCTCAATTCGCTCCTTGGGCGACAGATGCAATGAAGAAAGGATCTTGATAAGCAGATCTCCCTTTGCCCCTCGGTTTATGAATAAGAACCGCTTCATGAGATAGAGAACGAGTACCAGCAGGCCCAGCACAATAGAGAGCATGGCCACTGTTCTAAGACCCGTTCCTATTAGATTCAATTCAGACATGCCACACGCCATAAGTGCCTAAAGTGAGCTAATATAGAAAATGCCTAAAGATATATGCAGGTACTGTGCCCCGCTCACTGCCTCTTAAGATGCTGCGTTCATTCACCTCATTCCCAAATCAGCTCCGGTACGTCCATTCTCGATCCTGGACGAGAAACACGCAATCACAGACCCTTAATCGGGTATCCTGTCAGCCCAAAGACTTTATCCTCTCAGCCGGACTCACAATATCCGTAACCCGTATGCCGAATTTTTCATCGGCAACCACAACCTCTCCTCGAGCGATCAATTTATCGCTTATGTATATCTCGAGCCGCTCGGCAACTGGTTTCTCCAATGCGATGATTGACCCCTGGCCTAACTGAAGCAGATCATTCACCAGCATTTTTACCTTGCCCAGTTCTACCGATACCTGGAGGGGAATATCCAGAATAAGGTCAAGATCATACTTTTCATTTGGTTCAGAATCGTGCTTTTCTCGCTTACCTGTCTGGTTAAACCCCTGTGATGCCTCTTCCTGGCCGTTTTCCATTGCTGTATCGCTCTCTTCCATTCCTTACTCCTTGCTTAGTCTGCCACTTATTCTTATTGCCTTTTTATTGTTACATACCCCTGGGAAACCCTTGAACTTAGGAATACCCTCCACACTAACGGTTATGACATCACCTACTCCTTTATCTAACGGGATCACATCATCGACCTTCAGCCCCAGTAGTTCTCTGCCAGTTATCCTTGCCGTACCCAGGATGCACCGCAGGTTCATATTCAGCTCCCGTATCTTCTCTGCAAAGTGCTTCCTCCACGTCTGATCGATTTCTACCTCTTCATTCTGGAGCCCAAGCCCAAACTTAATGCTTACGGGCGCAACGGTAGCATAGGGAACGCAAAGCATCATGCCTCCCGAGGTATTCTTGAGCTCTAGGGTCAGCCTATGGACCAAAACCAGATCCTTGGGCCTGGCAACCTTTGAAATTTGGGGATCGATTTCCGAGCTTGTCAAACTCATCTTGAGCTTATGAATACCAGCCCATGCCTGCTCAAGGTCGCTGAGAATGATCATGACCACCTTTTTTATTAACCGACCCTCAATAGCAGTAAACTCTCTGTCTTCAAGCTCAACCTGGCTCGAGCCCTCTCCACCAAAGAATCTGTCGACAAAGGCAAACACCAAAGGACCTTCAAGCACGAGCAGGGCTGAGCCCTTTAATGGGTCCATCTTAAAGACATTTTGGCTTGCCGAAGGCTTAATAGAACGGTAGAATTCGTCGAATTCGACCGCTTCAACG
>CP070752.1:940554-944420 GCA_020348625.1 Deltaproteobacteria bacterium
AGTCGGTCTTCAGGATCAGAAATCCTCTCTGCTTTTTCCACAATCGGAATGAAATGCTTCTTCAAGTAGTCTTCGTGGATAAGAAAGAGGAGGTGTTCCTTGCTTTTGAAATAGTAATAGAGGCCGGCCTTGGTTAGGCCAACCTCTTTCGCCACCAGTGACATAGGGGTCACATCGTAACCTCTGTCTGTGAACAGCGCCAATGCTTTCTCATATATTCTTTCCCTTGTATTCATAAGAAAAGCGGTCTCAAATCTTACCAGCTCGTCAGCTGTTTATTGAGGACATTCTCCGTCTTGAAGCCAAAACAGCCCAATTCAACCTCAAAAAATGTTTTCTTGGTTGATCCAAGAAGGGAACCATTTGTAATACTCAAGAGGATACGCCTTACTTAGTCCTTCATAGGTGGCCTTGGCGAGAGCAATGCCTTTTTTTCCTCGATAGAGCTTCACAAGGCCTTTGTCCTCCAACGCGAGAAGCACCTCATCGAGCTTCGCATCATCCACATCAATAAATTCCTTTATGTCCTCGCGGGACATATGAAGCCCAGGGTTCACTCGATAGTCCTCGGCCAGCACCTTGAGAAGGCCTTGCTCATCTACTACCTTTTTCCTTTCAGGCGGGTTGCTCAGAGGTACAGGTACTCCCAATTCATCATGGATAGTGCGCCGGGGCATCTTGAATTCTTCAGCCATCTGTCTCATCGCAGTTCTATAAATAACCAGTCTGCAAGCTTCCATAGTGCCACCGGCAATATTTTCAACCTTGGCAACCTTCATGATCGCTGCAAGGGGATAGAATGGCGTAACACCATCCCCTCCCATGACCTGAATAGCATCCAAGCTGGCTCCCATAGCCCCTTCGCAGTTGAACACCTTGGCAACATTAGATTCCAAGGTGATATCAGACCCCAAATCCCACAAGTGTGCTGTATAGTAGGTTATCAGCCTTGCCATCTTCAGCTTTATGATCAAATCAGCTATCTTGAATTGGTTATTAACTAGGTCTATTGTTGGCCTGCCGAACTGGACCCTCCTCTGGGCATAGGGAACCACATTGCCCAGAAGTTCACGCATCCAGCCTAAATCCTGGGCAGAGATGAGGGTCCTCTCGAAATTAAGACCAGCAGTCATTACCCTCCATCCCTCACCCTCCTCTCCGATCACATTCGCCACAGGCACAACAGCTTCATCAAAATCGAGGCATCCATTCTGTATATTCTCGAAGCCGATGACCTCATTGACCTTTTCAACTGTAAAGCCCTGTGTGCCCTTTTCAACAATAAATGCGGTCAAGTGTCGATGCCTTCGTATGTCCTCAGGATCATCGCTGGTGCGCGCGTAGACCATGTATCTGTGAGCCAAACCTGCAGAGACAACGTACCGCTTCTTTCCATTCAAAATATATATATCTCCCTCACGTCTCGCTCTAGTCTCGATGGCGGCAGCATCAGTTCCGGCAAATGGCTCGGTTATTACAACCGCCCCAATCTCCCCCTTCGCAATTCTGGGTAGAAAGCGTTTCTTCTGCTCCTCGGTCCCAAACTCTACGACCTGCCGGAGTCCCCCCAACATATTGCCCAGAAAGACTCGGCCGGGCCCCGGCATCCTGTTGAGTGCCTCCGTGGCAATACAGGCGCCTGTAGCTCCCAGTCCCAACCCCCCATACTCTTTGGGGATCCCCGCACCTGTAAAGCCTTCTTCTGTAATCCTTTCGAATATATCCCACGGAAACTCCCGCTTCCACCTCGTCTCCGCATCTCGCGGCATTACCTCTCTTACGAAGGTCTCAACTTCCTGTGCTAATTTTTTATGATCCTCTGTCCACCACGGATAACTCTCCATTCTCCTATCTCCTTTGCTTCGCATTTCTTATGTTATGAATTTCTATACACCAACGATGACGTTCCATTCTATTGACTCCTCGGGATCTGAATATTGCTCTCCCGCCGCTCCTTTAGTATCTCATGAAGCTTGGCAGAAACAAGGCTATGGAAGGAAAGAACATGATGATCAGCATAGCCCCAAGGTCAATGAAGATAAAGGGGGCTATAGATTTGTATATGTCCACCATGGAAGTCCCGGGTGGAGCAACCCCTTTCATCACAAAGAGGCATAAACCGAAGGGAGGGGTCGTCATGCCTATTTGCATATTTATGAGTACCAACAGACTAAACCAGATGGTATCGAAATCAAGGGCCCTCACAAGGGGCATGAATATGGGAAAGGTAATCATCATGATGGAGACTTGTTCCATAAAGGTCCCCAAAACTACAATCAGGGCCTGCATCACAACTACCACCAAAAAGGGGGAGAGATCAAAACTGACCACGAGCTCGACAAGCCCCTTGCTAGCGCCGGTAAAGGCAAGAATCTGGCTGAAAGCGGTCGACCCGGTAAGGATCATGAACATCATCACGGTAATTCGGAGGGTGCCATCTACTGATCTCCTTATGACGTTCCAGTTCATCCTTTTGTAGAGCACGATCAAGATGGCGGTTGTCACCACCCCCATACCTGCCGATTCAGTGGGTGTGGCCAAACCCGCAAAGATGAGCCCGGTCACCACAAAGACGATGCTTCCAAAGGGGAGGACGTATTTTACAAAGGACGCTATCTTTTCAGACCACGGCACCCTTTCGGGTGTGTAGGCGGGGGCAATGCTTGGCTGTAGCGTACACCTGAGAGTGATGTAAGTAATATAGAGTCCTCCAATCATGAAACCCGGAAGGAGCCCCGCTATCAAGAGCTTACCAATGGAGACCTCCGCCAGTGATCCCAGAATCACGGCCAAGGCGCTCGGAGGGATGATCATGGCCAGAGAGCCAGCCATACATGCACCTATGGATATTTTCTTGTGATATCCCCGTTTCTCCATTTCAGGAAGCAGCAAGGACCCCAGCATTGCGGTTGTGCCCATACTGGAACCGCTCAGGGTCGAAAAGAGCGTAGCCCCTCCCACACTGAGGAGGCACAACCTACCGGGTATGCGGCCCATCCATTTATCCAGGGTGTCTATGGCCCTGACAAAGGCTCCGGAGTGAAAGAGGAGTTCTCCCATCAATATAAAAAGGGGGACCGGCAAGAGGACAAACGTGCTGATAGAGGAAAAGATAGAATGGATAAGCTGACAGAGGCCTTGTGCCCCGCCCCAGAGAAAGTATATTCCCAAAACATCGACAATGATGAAAGCCAGGAATACGGGAAGACCGGCTGCCAAAAGGAGGAGAAAAGCCCCTACGATCAGGGTGAGGAAGACCCACCATTCCATTACTGTTTTTCCCTCAATTCTACCAGATGCTGGAAAAATTGCCTTGCGAATTCTATAAGGAGTAAAAAGTAGCCTAAGAAGATCAAGATCAAGAAATAATGTTTTGGAATAACCAGGGTCTTTGTTACCAGGACCCCGGATTTGAAACAGTCCCAGGCCGTCGCTAAACTGAACCAGCAGATAATGGCGGAAATGATGACCCCAGTGGCTACAGAGAGCAGCCTCAGGCGGCCCTGACTCTTTGAGCCAAGATGCTCTATCACTACATCCACACTAATATGGCCGCCCATCTTTAAGAGCCAGGGCGCCCCGAGGAAGGCTATGCCAAAGAGAATGTACTCGCATACCTCCACGGTCCAGACCTGTGGTCTTTGAACAAAGTATCTCATGCAGATTTCAATACACACAATCAATACGGCGGCAACGAGTAAGATACCCGCCATGAAGGCCATAACATCGATAATCCGATCAAACGTTCCTTTGCCCTGCATAACCTAAACCCGCAGGGGCGAGACAGCGACATCTCCGAAAACGCTGCCCCGCCCCTGTTTCCTTCGTTCTTAAAAGCAAGTCACCGAAGAGGCCCCTTCGCGCAT
>CP070752.1:944520-947182 GCA_020348625.1 Deltaproteobacteria bacterium
AAGTCAACACAGTCATCTATTTCCAAGGCTCGGGCCATGGTACCATTGCACCAAGCGGCAAGGGGTGCTGGCAGTTGATCGCCGAATCCAATCAGATGCGCCTCTTTCTTTCCGCCCCAATCCTTGGCCAGATTCACGACCGTGGCTAAGCCTGGGGCTGTGGATCCCGCCACCATCGCGCCAATGGTGTCCAGAGTGCTTCGTTTGGCTGAGCTTACCGCCGAAGGACTTAGCTCCTCAAAGCGCGCCCTCGCCACATATTCGCCAATCCCCTTGGATACCGCGTCCATCAGTCCCCCAGCACCCTCTCTTCTTCCAGGCCCTCCTTGACCCTGGGACCCATGATGCCTCGAGGCATAAAGAGAAGCACATTGATTATTACAATAAAAGTCACCAGTTCCTTTAAAGCGCTAGAAACAAAGGTAGCCCCAAAGGATTCCAGAAATGAAAAAATAAAGCCGCCAATCACTGCCCCGACAAAGCTGCCCATGCCGCCCAGCATAGCGGCAGAAAAACCTTTTATTGCCAGGAGCATTCCACCCGAATAGTCGATCATGGTAAGCGGTGTTATGATGATGCCTCCCAGGCACCCCAAGGCGGCGCTCATGGCAAAAGAGAGGAGAACCATGGTCTTCACTCGAATTCCCAACAATCCCGCCGCAGTCCTATCCAGAGCACACGCTCTCATGGCCTTCCCATATATGGAAAACTGGAAAAAGAGTACCAAGAAAATGACCACCACAAATGTGAGGCCTATGATCCACAAGGATTGAGGGACGATAGTTGCCCCTAATAGCCTGAGGGGTGCGTCTCCTGAAAAAGGTGGAAACCGGTGAATATCTCCGTCCCAGACATGCAGGGCTGAACCGGAGATGAACAAGGATGCTCCGATGGTGATAATCAAGACGGTAATCAGGGATGTGCTCTTGCCTGGGCGATATGAGACTCTCATCAGGGCCATGCCGACGACAGTGGTGATAACCATTGTAAGTGGAATGGCGAAATAAAGAGGCCATCCCATCTCCCCGTAAAGGGTGACCATCGTCATACCGCCCAGCATCACGAACTCTCCCTGGGCAAAGTTGATGATGTTGGTCGCATTGTAGATCAACGCAACCCCAAGGGCGACCAGAGCATACATGCATCCCACTGGCAGGGCAGCCAGGATTGCCTGCAAAATATCCGTGATCATGGAATGTCGCCCCTAGGCAACTGATTGAGGGAGACACTCCCATATGGCTAGAGTGTCTCCGCGATTCGCTATTACATTATTTTCCAGGATCCACCACCAGCCTGATACATGACGATAGATTCTTTGCTGAGGCCGCGGTGATCTTGGGGCGAAAAACTGAATATCCCGTTGACTCCCACATACTGCTTGGTCTGTTCAATAGCGTCCCGAAGATTCGCCTTATCCATCCCTGCTTTTTTCAGAGCGCTGACTACGATATTGAAGCCATCAAAGGCACAGGCTCCAAACTGGTTGGTTTCTTTCCCGTATACTTTCTTATATTCGGTTCGGTAATCCATGATAACCTTCTTCTGAGGATCGGAATCCGGCAATATATCAGCTCCATAGAACTTGAGGCCTGCGGTCATGACGCCATCTGCGTTTTTCCCTGAAGCGTCCAAGTAGGCCTGGGATAGGACAGCGCTACCATGGTAAAGGGGTAACTCCAGGCCCACCTGTCGATAGTTCATGGTCATAATGACCGGCGCCCTTTGTGATGACCAGTTTAACACCACCTGGGCGTCAGTTTTCTTGACCTTGTTAATAATTGGTGTGATATCGGTGTCCTCCATTGTATATCTGTCATCGAAGACAATCTTGATACCGTAATTCGGGCTCTGGGCAAGGAGTTCACTGCGTCCCCCGTCCCCGTAGCCATCCTGGCTGGACATGACCGCAATCCGCTCAACACCTTCGGACTGCAATTGGCTGAGAATTCTGGCTACGAGGATGTTATCGTCAGCCGGGATTTTGAAGACCCACTCTCTGACCGGGTTTACGATCGTGTAAGCCGAAGCGAGCATGATGGTCGGTATTCGGTATTTCTCAACAATAGGTATGACTGGCAAGGCAGTCCAGCTGGTAGAAATACCAACGATGGCCTCGACCTTGTCCTTTTGGATCAGTCGTTTGACTAGGCGAACAGCAGCATCAGGCTTTGCCTCTGTATCGTAGACGACGAATTCGATAGGCCGACCATTGATGCCCCCGGTTTTGTTCAAATCAGCGGCCATCATCTCAAGGGTGTCTTTTTCGGCACCACCCACGAAGGCGCCCCTGCCACTGAGCAACAGCGGGGAGCCAATCCGGATTGGCGGAGCAGCCACAGCGCTTAGTGTCCAGGTCAAAATGACCAGGACCACTACTGCTACAAATATAATTTGTTTTTTCATTTCCTTACCCTCCTTTCTGTTTATATATGTTTTATAAATAGATTCTCCCCCTTTCCTACCTCCTTTCCTCATTTAGAAGTCCATAGAAGACATAATTCACAATTTCATCAGCACATTTTTCAATCGATAGCCTCTTTTCCGGCCTATACCAATGATAGAGCCAGTTTATCATGCCGAGTATTCCGAATGTTGCCACGGTCAAATCGCATTTCTTTATTCTTCCCATTCTTTGCAGCTCTTTAAGGTGATTCTTGTAAAG
>CP070752.1:947282-952147 GCA_020348625.1 Deltaproteobacteria bacterium
GGTTTGTGCCGCAGAGTAAGGTTGTCTTGATCCCAAACGGCGTGGATACGACGTTGTTTCGCCCGTCCGATGTACGACCAGACCGATCGGAGAAAGTAGTCGTCTACGTGGGGAGATTTGCTCCTCAAAAGAATCTGTTTACACTGATTGATGCGGTGGCGCTCATCAAGCAACCCATGGTCAAGTTGCTTCTGGTGGGAGATGGGGAGCTGAGGGAACAACTCGAGAAGCATGCCCTTGAGAGGGGCATCTCATTTGAGTTCAGAGGTATTATTCCCCATGAGGAGCTACCGGGCGTTTTGAACAACGCCGATGTGTTTGCTTTGCCTTCGTTGATTGAAGGGCATCCTAAGGTTCTGTTAGAAGCGATGGGCTGTGGGTTGCCTTGCGTGGGAACGAATATCCAAGGGATAAGGGATATGATCCGTGATGGGGAGACTGGCTTGCTCTGCCAGTCGACGGCAGACGACTTGGCGGATAAAATCGCCCAGGTTTTGTCAAATCGGGAGCTTGCTGATAGATTGGGGCGCGAGGCATGGGAGTTCGTTAAGGAGAATCTCGATCTAGATAGGTTGTTGGGAGAGGAGATCGAGATTATGAGGGCGGTTGCGATTGGCAAAGGGCGATGAGATGAAAAGGGAGGAACCAGGGTTGGACGCTATGCCAAGGACCGTTGAGCCTTTGGGAAGCCCACTAAGGCGCAACTGAACAGAGCTGGACCATACTGATTGTTGAGGGGCAAAGATGTTGAGCTACAGTTCACGGGGGGAGCGACAAGCGTTCCTCTTGAGCCAATTCAATGACTTCGTACAAGGGCAAGTGTTAGATGTTGGGTGTGGTCAAGCGCATCTGAGAAATTATGTAAAAGGCTACGTCGGATTAGATATTGCTGGCAATCCTGATGTTTACTTCGACTTGGAACAAGGGGTATTGCCTCTAAGAGATGGCTCATTTGACACTGTGATATGTTTAGATGTATTGGAGCATGTTCAATCGGCTCACGAGATTATTCAGGAGATTTTTAGGGTATCAGGAAGATACGTTGTTATAAGCCTTCCGAATGAATATCTGTTGTACTTCCGATTAAAGTTCCTGTTGGGTAAAACAAAGAAGGAGTTTGGATGGTTCCCCCGCAATCAACATAAATGGCTCGGTTCATATAATCAGGCTAGGGATTTTGTTGCTTTTTATGCCAAGAGGTCTGGCTTCGCATTGATGAAGGAGTTCCCTGTTTTCACTTACAGGCGACTTTCCAGGTTAGGGTTTTTGCTTGGACTCTTCCCTAATGTGTTTGCCACAGCTTATTGGGCTGCATTGCGGAAAGCATCCGAGGGAAGTCATTAGTTCATGAACATTGGGCTAGTCAATGAGTACTTTCCCCCCCATGCCCCTGGCGGAGCGGAGTGGAGCACATATTATCTGGGCAAACGCTTGGCTGAGGCCGGGCATAAAGTGGTGGTGATCACACCTAATTACGGCGCGCCTGAGTACGAAGAACGCGAAGGGATGAGGATCTGTCGCTTCTGGTTTCCTCAGAAACTTAAGGGAGGGCAACTTGCCCGTTCCAGCCTGCATAGCAACCCCTTGTTCTATCTGTACTCAGCGCTTCAGGTTTTTCAGATCGCTCGTCGAGAACAGTTGGAGGTAGTGCACGCCCAAAACATCTACTCATTGCCGGGCACTTGCCTGGCAGGTCGTTGGTTGAACATCCCTTCGGTGATTACTTTGCGAGACGTGCGCTCTGTGTGCGTGGGTTGCCTTTGTCTTCATCACCAGGAGCATATACCCGAGCACTGTTCCCTTGGGCGACACTGGCGCTGCATGAGAGAATTCGACCGTAAGTACAACGTGGGCAAGGATCTTTTCTACAGAGCAAAATGGTACCTTGACACTTCCTGGAAGAAGTTGGACTTGCCGGTACGCAACTATTTCTTGAAGCGAGTAGATCGGATCATCACCATCAGCGATGGCTTGAAGGCGATCTACTTTCGCGCCGGCCGCTTCCCACCTAAAAGAGCGCAGACCATCTACAACTTTCCTCCTATCATCTCCGATGTGCATGTAGATACCGCTGAGATACGACGCAAGTACGGGCTTGAGGGCAAGAAGATCGTGCTGGCTGTGGGCAAGATGTCCTTCGGCAAAGGATCGGATGTGTTGATCGCCGCCGTGCCAGCGGTGGTGCGCGCTGTACCGGATGCGTTGGTCCTCTTTGTCGGACGCAAGAATCCATTGATCCAGGTGCCCGAAGATGTCCAGGGATACATCAAAATGTTAGGGGTTTTGCCGCATGAGGAAGCACTAAAAATATATGCTGTCGCGGATGTTGTGACAATGCCCTCGGTGTGGCAAGAACCGCATGGGCGTGTGCTTATAGAGGCGATGAGCCTTGGCCGGCCGGTGGTGGCGACGCGGGTGGGAGGTATTCCAGAAACGGTGGACGATGGGGTGAGCGGGCTGCTGGTCGAGAGAAATGATGGCAAATCATTGGCTGAGGCAATCACTCGGATCCTATTGAATCCGGAGCTTGGTCGGCAGATTGGGGAGAATGGGAAATTGGTTCTCGATAAGAAATTCAATGAGCAAGATATACTACGGCATACCCTCAATTTATATCGGGACGTTCTGACTAAGAAGAGTTTTGAAGGATGAAGAGGTTTGCGTATGGGCGAGACTTCGCTTGATGAACTTCGCTCCTTCTACGATGAAGAGGGGCAGAGGGATCATCAAGCATTTCTATACAAAGCAGACGACTGGGTCCATAACAGATTGAAGAATACAGTCATCGGCTATTCTAAGCAGTTATGTAAGCAGTCCCATATGATTTTGGATGCAGGTTGTGCTGAAGGCTTATATCTGAGAGATCTGTCGTCGTTTGTAACCCAAACTTATGGCATTGATATTTCTACTTCAAAGATAAGGCGGGGGCTGGAATACGCACAAGGGTTTCACAATGTCAATCTCCTTGTTTCTGTGTTGATAGCCATGCCTTTTCCAAGTGCGTCCTTCGATTTGGTTTTATCTATCGAAACTCTTGAGCATGTTCCCGCCCCTGACAAAGCATTACGAGAGATTTACCGAGTGATTCGGCCTGGAGGATGGCTTATTTGCTCTGTACCTACAGAGCATGATGAATATTTGGGCTCTTGGAAACGAGAAAGAACTTGGCGCGAGAAAAGTGGACATTTGCACAGTTTCAGCCAGCAAGGATTCAAAAAGTTGTTGGAAGGTGAAGGATTCAGTGTCAGGGAGCAAATTGCCGTTGATGTGCTTGGGCCTAAAGTACGACTTCATATTACCTCGAGTTCACTTTGGGTATGGTCAAAGCGAGTGTATTCTTGGCTGCGAGAGGGCAAGAGTTCAACAAAATCCCAAACGCCGTCAGGGCAGTGTGATGGAGAAACCGAGTTACCTTTACCGCATATCAGTCTGGGATGGTGGCGTAGATTGGATGAATTATTGTCAAATATCCCCTTGATCAATAAGAGAGCTAGCTATTGCATCTACATAACTGTTAGGGTCCCTTGAATGAAACAGTATTTCAAGTTTCGCCCCATATCCGAATCAATGACAAAAATCTCCAATAAAGTGTTTGGCAACCGATCATACAGAAGGATGCTGCTGGATGAGGACCTTGAGCGCTCACGAGAATTTATGGGTGGTATCGTCCTTGATGTTGGTGGAAAGGCAAGGGGCAAAAGCGGGCGATTCCGCCCTTTGGCGAGTGACAGGCCCCGATGGATTTACTTAAATATTAATGAAAGGACTCGACCAGACGTTGTTGGTGATGCGGCATTTCTTCCTTTCCGGGTGAAGAGTTTTGATTCTGTAGTATGCATAGAAGTGCTGGAGCATTGCGAGTACCCTCAAAAAACAGTTGATGAGATCTACCGTGTCTTGGGAAAAGGAGGACATGTTATTATCTCAGTCCCTTTCATTTGTCCTATCCATGCTGATCCATTTGATTTCAATCGCTTTACCGACTGGAAATTGCGTTCCATGCTCAAGGAATTCCATATCATTATGCTAAAAAACAGGGCTACTATTTTACCGTATTGGCTGACATGATTAAAGGTTACCTTCGGGGGACCAGCCGGGTATATGTCTTTAAGTACTTTTTCTACCCTCTGATCCCATTGATGCGAGTGTTAATGAGTGTGGAGAAAACGGAATGGGCACGAGGGTCTGAACGCTTCACTGCATACACAGCAGGTTTTTTCGTAGTTGGCCGAAAGATAGAGTCCGCATAGATGCAGAGTATAGTTGTGGAATTTAGAGATTGGATAGGCAATCTGCGCAATTTCGATCTAGTCTACTTCATTAGGAACAGCCCGCCATTGTTTATCTCGGATCTCATATCCAGTGGCTCTGCTTTCCTATTGATCTATGTTTTCACTAATTATGCCACACCAGAGATTTACGGACAATACCAGTACTTATTCTCCATCCTGGGCGTATTGTCTCTGTTTTCTCTGCCTGGAGTGAATACGGCAATCGCCCAGTCGTCGGCACGGGCTTTCGACAGCGTATTACAGGAAGGGACAAAGCTGCGTCTAAAATCAGCCCTGATAGGAAGTGCGGCGATGATACTGGTCGCTTCGTACTTTTTTAGCCGAGCTCAGTTGGATTTGTTCAGGGGGTTGGTGATAGCGGCTGTTCTATTTCCCACCTACTATGGACTGGATACATTCTTGTCTTTTCTTCAGGGGAAGAAAAGGTTCTTATCTTTTAGTATTATCACTTCCTTACTTTTCTTACTTCCTATCCTAGCTACGACCGTTGTCGTTTTGCTTAACTGTGAGTTCCAATACGTTATCATGATAAGACTGGGGGTGACTTCACTACTAAACGTTATATTTTTGCAA
>CP070752.1:952247-955382 GCA_020348625.1 Deltaproteobacteria bacterium
CCGAGGAGAGCCATTGTCTTGCTGATGGCCTCTCTTGTATAGTCGGCCGTTATTCCCGCAGCATTTCCGTATCTGCCTCTCATGCCGTCGATTATGCGTGATACCTCATCACCGGCCAACGGCTGTTTTGTAAAACCAAGGACGAGAAAGAAAAGCAAACAGGAGAGCAGAACGAGAGATCTTACGCTCACAATTGCTCCCTCCGATAAACCTCTCGAGGTCTGCTCCCGTCAGAAGGTCCCACAATTCCCTGCTTCTCCATGGCCTCAATCATGCGGGCAGCCCGGTTATATCCGACTCTGAGTTTTCGCTGGACCATTGATATTGATGCCTGGCCCGTTTGATACACCAATTCAACCGCCTCCTGGTATTTTTCATCCATTTCCCCACCGAGTTCATCTTCCTCCTCCTCGACGGCAATATCGGCGACTATGGATGTATCGTAGTCCGGTTTCATCTGCTGTTTCAGGAAGGAGGCAACCCTTTTGACCTCATCCTCAGAGACGTAGGCGCCATGGATTCTGGTAAGCTTGGCCACGCCTGGCGGCAGAAACAACATATCTCCATCGCCCAGGAGTTGTTCGGCCCCCATTGAATCGAGGATGGTCCTCGAGTCTACCCTCGATGAAACCTGGAAAGAGACCCTGGTGGGGAAGTTTGCCTTTATGATACCGGTAAGAACATCTACGGATGGCCTTTGGGTTGCGAGGATCAAATGTATCCCCGCTGCCCTTGCCATTTGTGCCAATCTCGTGAGTGACTCTTCGACCTCCCTGCTGGAAACCATCATGAGATCGGCCAGTTCGTCAATAATGATGACTATGTAAGGAAGGTGCTCTTCTGGCGGCTCGCTCGCATCTGATTCAGGTAGCCCCTGCTCTTTCCTGATCTTTCGGTTATAGGCCTCTATGTTTCGTACCCCCTTATCGGAGAGCAGGGTGTACCGCCGTTCCATCTCAGCAACAGCCCACCTAAGGGCCTTAGTCGCTTCCTTAGGGTTATTGACCACGGGATGAAGGAGATGGGGAATGTCCTGGTAGGGTGAGAGCTCAATTCTCTTTGGGTCGATCATGACAAAGCGGACCATTTCAGGGGCAGCCTTGAAAAGGATGCTGTTTATCATTGCATTGATGGATACGCTCTTTCCCGTGCCGGTGGCCCCAGCAACGAGTAGGTGCGGCATCTTGGTGAGATCCGTAATTATTGGTTGACCCACGATGTTCATTCCCAAGGCAATGGTCAGCCGGTAGGGGGAATCCTGAAATATTTGACTCGACAGGATCTCCTTCAGGGTTACGAGCCTTCTCACGTTGTTGGGTATCTCTATGCCTATGGCCGATTTTCCGGGGATGGGCGCCACAATCCTGATATTCGATGCCCTCAGGTTGAGCGCTAAATCATCGGCCAAGGATGCCACTTTGCTTATCTTGATTCCCGGGGCCGGTTTAAATTCATACATGGTTATTACCGGCCCGGGCACAATCTCTATTACTTCGCCCTCTACTGCAAAATCCCTCAGCTTCGCTTCGACTCGGAGGGCATTCATCCTCAAACTCTCTTTTTGCACCTCACCATCCGACGATTTTGGGACCTCATCTAAGAGATCCAGCGGCGGGAGTTTGAATTTGCCTGGAACGCTCATGAAAGGAAAGAATTCTTGGGCTGGTTTCGGTGGCTTCTGTTTGGGGACTTCGACGATGGTAGGCTTTCGCTCTCGACCGCGGGTGATCTTTTCTGTTGTTGTTTTTCGTGTCTTGGCTCTATTCCTCCGCTCGCGGTATTTGAGCCATTTTTCCTTAATAAACATGGCAATCCGAGAGAGTGCCAACCAGATTAGATTTACGAACTTGCCAAAGGAAAATCGAGTGATGATCATAAGGGAGATAATGAACACGGCGAGGAAAAGAGCACATGCCCCGAAATAGTTAAACACCTTCCTTCCGAGCCAAGCACAGTAGATGCCAACCACTCCCCCGCTCAAAAGTGTGCCTCGATAAGCCACACCTTTGGGCACGTACAGGGAGAGCAAGGCGGAAAAGGAGAGGACCAGCAGAATGAGGCTGACACAGATCCAGATTGCCCCGGAGGGAAATTTTCCCCTGAAAAAGCAAACAGCCAGGTAAACCAGTATCGGTATCAGCCAGAAGGACGAGAAACCGAGAACAAGAAACAGGCTGCCCGCCAGATGGGAACCGATAGGGCCGAAGAGGTTCTTTGGCTCGCCCGCAACATGTGGCTTTTCCCAGAGAAGCTGATCCTGGGGGTTATAGGAGAAAAGGCTTACCGCCACAATCAGGGTAAGCAGCAGGAAAACGACCCCCCAAATCTCCCGTTTAATTGGATAATTGAATGAAGCAGATGGCATCTGTTTGCTTTCTCATCGGCTAAAATACGACTCTAGAGGGGCCTGATACTGTCTTGCCCCACTGTCTCCTTAATCCCCCAGTCCTCTCAAGAATCGAGGCGATTGTAAAACGTTAGCTCTTTGAAAAGGTGTCGCTCATATCCATTTGCTCATGCCCCGTGTCTATTCGTAACAGAACCAGGGGAACCGAGCATGGAGATGTCTTTTTTTGCTCTGCCCTCTAAACAAGGCCCCGGACAGGGCCGTTTCAAACCGGCGCACCGCCCCATAAGCCTTATCACTAAGGTCGCAGCCTGTGTGCGTCGTTTTGAAACGCCCACTCCTCTGAACCATGGGAGGACAGAGTCAAAAAAAGACATCTCCATGCTCGGATTAAGGTTAATTTCAAAGCGCTAAAGTATTACAGGCGATCAAATTTCAACCCTCAGCCTAATCTTACGGAGGTAATTCAGCATCACGCAAATACGGCGCGGCTGCATCCCTTTCCGAGAGGACCGGGTCCCTTGTGGGCCAGGCAATGGCCAGGTCCGGATCGTCCCATCTGATGGCCCGTTCAAAGTCAGGTGCATAGAAGTCGGTGCATTTGTAAAAGAACTCCGCCCTTTCAGATAAGACACAAAATCCGTGGGCAAAATCGGGCGGTACGTAGACGGCCGTCTTGTTTTCCGCAGAAAGCCGTATGCCAAACCATCTTCCGAAGTTTGGCGAAGACCTCCGAATGTCGACGCTTACATCGAACACTTCCCCATGTATTACCCTGACCAGCTTGC
>CP070752.1:955482-966556 GCA_020348625.1 Deltaproteobacteria bacterium
CTGGCACCCAAAATAACCCCGCCCTGAAAGCCTCCTCCAGGGCTGTGATGGCCATGCATGATCACATACAGGGCATAGAGTTGGATGAATGGTATGAGTATCCTGGCTACTGTTCTGATAATGATATCATCGGTCAAGCGGATCATTGTTTGTTGTTCCTTGCTTGTTTCTCGTTACTGGTTCCTAGGTACTCGCTGCTATAACGAGTAACGAGTAACAAGGAACGAGTAACCACGAATCCCATCACTTGAGTGCCCCAAATATCCGGGATACATCTAATATATCCTGAATATAAACGTGATCTGCCTCCATCAAGACATGGGCGATCTTGTCCTCCATCTCTCCGGTATTGAGGTCGTAGGCAACCTTCTTATCAAGGGCATGTACAAAGAATTCCCCTTCTCGAATATCCACGGTAATGGTGCCGGGGGTAAGGGTAATGGAATTGGCCAAGGCAACCCACGAAATGTCGCTCTCCAGTTTTGTGCGGAACCTTACGATCTGAGGGTCTATCGGCATCTTGGGGGATAGTGCCAGATACGCTACGTGAAGATTAGCCGAAAAAATCTGGCTCAGAAACCAGGGCCCAGCTTGCAAGAACCTTCGAGCCCTTATTCTAAAGTCCCCGAGTCTCACGTTGAAAAACAGCAGATCGTGAGACAGGTAAGCGACAAGAATAGAACAAATGATACCGAGGGTAAGGTGAAATACGTCAAAACGGGCTGAGAGCAGAATCCAGAATGCCAAGAGGGTAAAGAAGGTTATCGTGAAGTTTCGCAGTGCTAATCTGGAACGCTGGGCACCGGATAGAAAAGCCCTGGCCTCTCGTTTTTCCGCTAAAGACTTTGTCTCGCTGGTTAGTTTAGCGGAACTGTATAAGAGCTCACGGGCCTCATCTCTGGCCTTTTCGAGAATCTCAAAGGCCTTATCGGTGGCTTGCACCAATACCGTGACTTCCATAGACCCCCCAATTGGCTGTAGGCTAACGGCTATCTGCAGAATAACGGCAGGCAACCGATCATGTTCTGGAAAAAGATGCTTCCCTCAAAGGGTATTTCATTCGAATTCTGGCCTTACCCGCCTTAGGCAGACTGGCACCGCAATCCTTATCCTTACCCTATGGAATAATGAGAACAGGCACAGATGACTCCTCCGCTACCCGAAAACACGTACTCCCTGAGAAGATCTCCTGAACAGGGCCCTTTGAGTTATAGCCCATCACTATGAGGGTAGCACCATAGTCCTTTGAGGCCAGGATGATCTCCCCTGCGGTCTTACCGGCATAAATATGAGATTCAGCGTCTATCTGCTCTTCCAAACAGATCCTCCTCAACTCCTCAATCCTCTCCTTTAGTTGCCGGATATCCTTAACAGTCGGTTTCTCATTCATGACATATACTATGTCAAGCACCCCTACGATTTCCTTCAAACTGATAATATAAAGAAACGCCTTATTAGCTGAATCCGACCAATCCGTTGCGAGAATGACGCTGTCGAATAAGCCTCTCGTGGAAGACCCTTTTTCCGCGGCATTTTCCTGAATAAGCAGTAACGGATATCGCGTATTCCTGATCAGATCTCTCACCGCACCACCCCGAAAGAGCCTCTTCTTTTCCCTGTTCAGCCGGGTCACGACAAGAGATGCATGCTCCTTGTCGGCGGTCTCCAAGATCGTGGATGGAAGCGGCTTTGATCCCTCAACCGTGCTAAGACTCACTCCATCGTTAGACAATCTCCTTCTCAGCTCTTCCGGTGCCTTCTCAGAGAGAAGAGTGATCCCTTCCAACCCAGTCTTCTTGATAGCAAGCAGGCCTTCGAAAATATCATACGTCGGTTCACGGAGGTCCGTGGCGTAAACAAGCTTCTTTATTTCCATGGCTTCGGATAGCTAGGCATCTGCTGGTATGACGAGAAGCGGGAGTTCAGATCGCTCTGCCAGGGCGTGGGAGACACTGCCAGACCATTTCTCTTTCCACACACTTGACTTCTTTGTTCCAACTACAATCATGGTAGCCCTGTGTTCGGCGGCGCCCCTTACAATCTGCTCTTCTGTATTGCCGATATAGAGGTGAGGGCGCGCATCAAATCTCTCCTTGGCAAAGACATCGCATACTTCGTCCAGCCGCTTCTTGTTCTCTCTCTCAACCTTGTGGGCCTCCATCTTCGAGAGCTTTCCAATCTCTTTCTCGCTAAGGACATGAATGATCTCAACGCGCTTCACCGATCCCTTGAGGGCAAGCACAAAGTCAAGGACCTTTTCAGACGAAACCGACCAATCGATGGCCAAGAGAAGTCTTTCAAATGGGTCTTCACCCACTTTTCCCGACACTGATGCGTAGTTATAAATCAAGACAGGTTTAACCGCTCTTCTCAAAAGATCTGACGTTTCAGAGCCCGCAAAAAGCTCCCCAAGCTTGCCCTTCTTAAGACGGGCAGTCACAATGAGGTCAACACGTTCTATCTCGGTAACAGAAAGGATCTTGGGCACCACATTCCCAATGGCTATGTGGGCCCCCACCTCCATACCCTCCTCAAAGAGCGTTTCAGCCCAATCAATAAACCGGATATCAGCTATCTCTCGGAGCTTACGTTCCTCCTGTTTAAGATAGCCGGTACCCCTCCTCATGGCTACCTTCTCTCTCTGTATCACATGGAGGAATACCACATGATTCAGACCAGCCTTTCTGAGCCCCAATAACGATTGCAAGGCATCGAACCATAGTTCCTCGAACTCGGAAACAAACAGCATCGTGGTGATCTTCATCACAACCCCCGCATCTTCTTAACCTTGCTCAACTCAAAATCTTGTTCAGGATTTCACTCAGATCCTCGGGCTCCACTGGTTTTTCGAGATATGCCTCAGGTTCGGGCACGGTTTCATCACCAAATTCGGTCAACGCCACCTGAGACCTGAGAAACGTCCTCTTGGAAACCCCGGAAAGCATAACAACGGGGATATTCTTTAGGGACGGATCGGACTTCAGCTCATGATACATCTTTATGCCGCTCTCCTTTGGCATTAGAATATCCAGGATGATGAGATCTGGTCGTTCCCCTCGTACCTTCTGCATCCCCTCCTCACCATCTTTTGCCAAGATAGGGATATGCCCCGTCTCTTCCACGATAGTTGAGACAAATGTCCTTATATCAGCATCGTCCTCTACATTGAGAACCTTTTTGCCCATGGTCAACCCTCCATTCACAGTTAAAGGCGGTATCACCCGCCCATATTTGCCTTGTTCTGTGCTTCCCTATAGGGCAAGCGAATGGCGAAGCTCGTCCCTTTTCCGAGTTCAGACGCAACGTTTATTACCCCTCCATTTTCCTTGACCACCTTTTCCGTAACCAGTAACCCCAAGCCGGTTCCCCTTTCGCCTTTGGTGCTGAATGGTGCAGCGAAGAGGTTTTCCTTTGTCTTATTATCCATGCCAATTCCATTATCGGCTACTTGGAATCTGATCATGTGGTCTTTTTCCATGGCGGTTTCTACTGTAACCAGCCACCGCTTCTTTGTTGTAGAATCGAAGATGCAGGCATCGATAGCATTGGAAACCAGGTTCAGGAGAGACCTGTGAATGGCCCTTGGGTCCATAAACGCTTCGCCTATCCGGGGGTCAGGTTTTCTCACTATTCTAATATCGTGCTCTCTCGCCCGGCCGTCCATCAAGGCGCACACTTCCTCCATTATTTCATTGGGAAAACAATTCTCCGGTTCGGGTTTTCGATCCTTGGAATAGGCCAGCAAATCGAGCACGAGCTCTGAAATTCTCTCCACGTTTCTCTCGATCATAGCCCAGCCGTCTTTTATCTTATCCGTATTATTCCTGTCAAGCGCAACGTTCAATACATAGGTTCCGCCCTTGAGTCCGTTCAGGATATTCTTGATATAGTGAGCAAGGCTTGCCACAGTTTGCCCGGTGGCGGCCAATCTCTCCGATCTAATCAGCTCCTCCTGTAATCTCTTTATCTCCCTTAGATCCTGAAAAAAGCCAACGCTGCCTACTACCTCGGATTCTGCGAACAGAATAGAGCCCGAGAACCGGGTAGGCACGGCCTCTCCGTCCCTGGCAACAATAGGCACCTCTCGCCACTCCGATAGTTCCACCTGAACACCCTTTTCTAACCCGGCTGCGAATTGCGAAACCAATTCCGGTGGATAGAGGTATTCGATAGACACTTTTCGGATAATTTCAGAGCGAGGGTACCTGAATATGTTTTCCGCGCCCTGATTATAGATGACAACAGTCCCCTTTTCATCAGTAGCGATGATGGCATCATTGGATGTGGTAATGAGTTTGTTTTGGAACTCAGACCTCCTCTTGACCTCCTCGGTAGCAATTTGGACCATGTTCTCCAGGTCATCCGTGTATGACTTAAGCTTCTGCTTTATGGCTATTCTCTGTTCTGCTCTCTTCAAGGCTACTGAGAGTGCATCATCCTTTATCGGCTTGTTCAGGAAATCGGAGGCATCAAGCTTGAGAGCTTCTATGGCCAGATCCATATCTCCATGGCCGGTAATCATTATGACCTCCGCATCGGGATCGAGCTCCTTTACCCGCTTGAGCACCTCGATGCCATCCGCGCCCGGCATCTTGATATCGGTTAATACTATAGGGGGTGATTCATCCTTGAACAGCTCAATGCCCTCCTCACCTCCGGGAGCTGTTAATACCTCATACCCGTCGCTCGACAGCGAAAGGGTCAGCATACGTCTGATCCCTTCTTCATCGTCTATGACAAGGAGTTTAGACATGTTCATAGCCCGATAACCTTTATGGGGTTCAGGGTTCCCAAACCCCGTTAGCTGTTACGCTATTCTGCCGAGGGAAACTTCAGGATGAAGGTAGTGCCGGCATCTACCTCACTTCTGACCTCTATCGTTCCACCATAGTCACTTATGATGCGGTAGCTGATGCTCATCCCCAATCCCGTGCCCTGGCCTACCTCTCTGGTGGTAAAGAAAGGCTCGAATATCTTATCGATTATGTCCTTTGGAATTCCCTTACCGGTGTCGGATACTGATACCACAACGCGACCATCTGCGGAAAAGCTTTTTATCCTAAGCAATCTGCGCCACTTCCTGTCTCCCCAACGCAGACCCTTATCGTCCATGGCATACATGGCATTGGTAACCAAATTAATAAACACCTGCTCCAACCTGTTGTGATCCGCCATAATTGGGGGCACATGCGGGTCAAGATCAAGTTCGACCTCTATTTGATGAACCCTCAACTGCTGGCCCAGAACCTTGAACACGTCCTTAATGGGTTCGTTTATGTTGAGCCTGGTACGGGTGAGGTCAGATTGTCTGGCGAAATCCCTCATATGCTTGATTACCTTCGATGCCCTATCAACATGGCTATCGATTTCCTCGGCAACAGCCTTTAGATCATCCTTGGTGATTTCTTCTTCCTTTTTAATTTTCTTCAAGAAGAAATCACTGGCGACCTGAATCACATTCAGGGGCTGCGTTAACTCATGGGCCATTCCTGAGGCAAGTGTACCTAGTGTAGCAAGTTTACTGGCCTGTATTAATTGGGCCTCCTTTTCAACATCCTCGTTAATATCGGTTGTCGTGGCTATGAGACAATCCATGTCCATATGCACGGCGTGACATGCTACGATATTTACATAGAACGGGTCTCCTGCCTTCCTGACATGTCTCCTTCTGGGATAAAACCCGCATTGATGATCGGTAAGCCCTTGCAAACCCCCTTCAAGCTCTGCATCCTTTTCATGGAGGAGTTCCAAGAAGCTCATTTTCAGCAACTCCTCCTTTGATCGCCGGTAACACTCAATGGCAGTTGCATTGACATCTACGATTTTAAAGTTCTTCTGTTCTATAACAAAGATGGAGTTGGGGGCGTTATCAAAGACGGTCTTGTATTTGGCCTCCGATCTTCGTAGTTCCTCATTCACCTTCCTGAGTTCGCCGGTCCGTTCCTCTACCCGCGTCTCCAGCTCATCGCGGGCCCTCTGCAATGCCTCCTGCGCCTCCTTCCGTTCCGTTGTGTCCCAGAACGTTTCAATAGAGCCAACCGTCTTCCCGTCAGCATCCTTTATGGGCGCCGCCGTAAAAAAGAGCCACCTCCCCGTTTCTCCTATATGGGGAAAGAATTCCTCCGCTTCATAGGCCCCTTCAATAAGGGCTGATTTCCGCCATCCGTGACCATAGTATTCCCGTATCTTTTTTTCATCCATATCATCGACGATAACATCGGCCATGACAGGTCTTTCTTTTGGCCTGAACGGCAGCCACTGCCTGTTCGTGCCCACGATCTCCTCAGCCTTATGCCCCGTCAGCTTCTCGATGGCTTTGTTCCAATGGGTAACGATATGGTCTTTGTTAATGACAAACGTAGGGATGGTATTACCCTGAATTATTTGCGACAAGGCCCGCTCTCGCTCGACAAGCTTCCGTTCCACGCTCTGCAAATGCCGCGTCCTCTCCTCAACGATCTTTGCCAGCTGCTGGGAATAGAGATCAAACTCCGTCTCTAGCTTCTGTTGCTCGCCGATGTGTTGCCGTAACTCACGCTTAATCGTCACCCGCTTCTCTTCGATCTGGAGGAAATCCCAGACCGACATAGCCTCGAAATGATCGATCAATCTGGCTTGGGCTGGCTTCGTGGCCCTAAGCTCTTCGAGAACCTTGTTGTCGCCCGTCAGCTCGATAATCACATTGAGCCCATCAAGTCCGTAGAGCTCTCGGTAATCATCGGTCGTGTATATCCCTTTCTTCCGCGCATAGAGCAGCCCCTCAGCCGTGTTGTCGATTTCCGCTACCCCGAGGATGTTGATCTTGTAGTTCGAAAAATCCTCTCCCAGAATTATCTTCAAAATCGCCTTACAGACCCTGCCGCCACCCACAATGCCGATATTGGAGTTCTCTAGAATTTCTTTCATTGCATCCCTTAATCAATAATATAAGATTTGATCTGCCTCGAGCATGAGTTTGCAGGCCTCATACAAATTGATTGGCTCAATGAAATCCTCTATGTTGGACTTATCCTTAATCGACTCTGCAAACCCTTCAAGGACATGGTATGTGCTACACGATACAAAAGAGATCTCCATCTTCTCTCTCTCAAAGCGCGCCAACTGTTCCAGATGAACAGGCAACTTTTCTGCCTTCAGGCCCTGAAACTGAGATGCGATTAATTCCCTTACCTCAGTCGTTAGGGTAAACCCCGCCAAGGTACCTTTCTTGGTCATGACAACAGCCTGAGGGCCATACATTATGGTCACCTTTTTCGCCTTGTAGTACTTCTTCGCCACCCAGGCCAGGGTGAAGGCCTCATAATGATTAAACCTCTTTTCAGGCCCTGAGTTTATTACAATAAGGATATCGTTTGCCACCGCCATTATTTTCACCCCCCTCTTCTTTCAACAGTTACTACTGCCCGTGGTACATTACATCCTTCCGTGGGAATATCATATATAGCTATATTGCAGATGAATGGTGAGTAAAAGGCAACAGTGTGCGGTTCGTCTATTGCTGAAGGCTTTGATGCTTTGAGTCCCCACGCTCGTTTTGACAAGGAAGTATAGTATCACGGGCCTTTTCTGTCAAGCCTTGCACCGGATAGCACCCTTCTTAGAAACTGCCCGGTATAGGACTCCTTAATTGCGGCAATCTGTTCAGGGGTGCCAGCTCCCACAACCGTGCCACCCCTATCGCCCCCCTCTGGCCCCAAGTCGATAATGTAATCAGCACACTTAATGACATCCATATTGTGCTCGATAACCACGACGGTATTGTGTAAATCAACGAGATGATTGAGCACCTCTAAGAGTTTATGTATATCGGCAAAATGGAGGCCCGTGGTAGGCTCATCCAAGAGATACAGGGTCCTTCCAGTATTCCTTTTTCCCAACTCCTTGGCCAGCTTAATCCTCTGGGCTTCACCTCCAGAAAGGGTGGTAGCAGCTTGCCCTAGCTTTATGTATCCAAGACCAACGTTAAACAACGTCTCGAGTTTACTCCTGATTTGCGGGATGGCAGAAAAAAACAGCATGGCTTCTTTCACAGTCATGTTGAGCACATCTGCGATGTTCTTGCCCCTGTACCGTATCTCAAGGGTATCCCGATTGTATCTCAATCCTTTACAGACATCACAGGTTACAAATACATCGGGGAGAAAATGCATCTCAATCTTGATAATGCCATCACCCTTGCAGGCCTCGCACCTTCCTCCCTCAACGTTAAAACTGAACCTGCCCGATTTGTATCCCCTGACCTTTGACTCGGGCAACCGGACAAAAAGGTCCCGAATATGGCTGAATACCCCGGTGTAGGTAGCCGGATTAGATCGGGGCGTCCTTCCAATAGGACTCTGATCGATATTTATCACCTTGTCCAGATAGTCTATTCCCCTTATCCGACTCACCTTGCCGACCCGTTCCTTTGAGCGGTAAAGCTTTTGCGCCAGGGCAGGATACAAGGTCTGGTTGATCAAGCTGCTCTTACCAGAACCTGAAACGCCGCTAATACAGGTGAAGGCCCCTAGGGGGATTGCAACGTCAATCCCCTTGAGGTTGTTCTCTGCAGCTTCCTCGATAACTATTTCTTTGCCGGCACCTTTCCTTCTCTTTTTGGGAGTAGGAATACACAATGCTCCTGAAAGGTACTGGCCTGTCAGTGACCCCTCATCTTTGATAAGCTCATCAGGCCTTCCGGCAAATACAACCCGACCACCCATTTCGCCAGCCCCCGGTCCCATATCAATGATGTAGTCACCTGAGAGAATGGTTTCCGGATCATGCTCTACCACCAGCACCGTATTACCCAATTCCCTCAGCCGCTTGAGGGTCTGAAGGAGTTTGATGTTGTCCCGATGGTGCAATCCGATACTTGGTTCGTCCAACACATACAATACGCCCGATAGACCTGATCCGATCTGGGTGGCCAGCCTGATTCGCATCTCCTCCCCGCCTGACAGGGTAGCAGTTGACCGATCGATCGAGATATAGTCGAGTCCTACGCTTCCTAAAAACCCAAGCCTCTTGGTAATCTCTTTGAGTATTCGACGAGCGATTATTTTCTCTTTTTCAGTGGGCCGAAGCCTTTCGAAATAGTCAAGGGCTTTTTTAATGGAAAATGAGGTTACTTGAGCAATGGATTTCCCGTCTATTTTTACGGCAAGGCTTTCGGGACGCAACCTTGCTCCACGGCATTGCGGACAGGGCCTGATATTCATGAACCGCTCTATCTCTTCCCGGATTACGGGGGAATTCGTTTCATGATATCTCCTGTTCAGATTTGGTATGACTCCCTCAAAAGGCCTTTTGTAGAAATGGCGCCTATCATCTCGATCGAAGGAGAAACTAATCTCTTCTTCTCCTGAACCGTGGAGCAGGGCCTTTTGCACATGCCCGGGAAGCCTTCCGAAAGGTGTATATATGTCTACGTCGTAGTGGCTGGTTATGGCGTCCAGCATCTGTTGAAAATACAGCGAGTTTCTGTTGGCCCACGGTGCAATTGCCCCCTCCCGAATGGAAAGATCCGGATCGGGGACGATGAGGTCGGGATCGAAATACATCTTGCTCCCGAGTCCGCCACATTCTGTGCATGCCCCGAGGGGGTTATTAAACGAGAACATTTGAGGTGTTAATGGCGGAGAACTGAAGCCGCACTGTGGACATGATGCCTTTTGGCTAAAGAAGTACTCCCGATCACCCATAAGATCCACAAGGGCCAGGCCGTCGGATACTGTAAAGGCCAGCTCTATGGAATCGGTAAGCCTTCTTCTTATAGTTTTATTTATGACCAAGCGATCAATGACCACGCGAATGGTGTGCTTCTTGTTTTTATCCGGCTTGATCTCAGAGTCAAGGAGCATGGTATCTCCATCAACCTGAACCCTTACAAAACCTTCCTTTCTCAAGCGCTCAAACAGCTGGCTGTGTTCTCCTTTTCTGGCCTGCACAACAGGCGCTAGAACCTGAATCTTGCTTCCCTCCTCGAACTCCATGACTTGGTCAACAACCTGTTGAACAGATTGGGATACAATGGGTATGTCACAGTGCGGACAAAAGGGATGCCCGATCCGGGCAAAGAGAAGTCGCAAGTAGTCATAGATCTCAGTAACCGTGCCTACTGTTGAGCGGGGGTTTTTGCTGGTTGACCGGTGCTGAATTGAGATAGCAGGAGAAAGCCCCTCAATGGCATCGACATCCGGTTTATCCATCTGTTCCAGAAACTGCCGGGCATAGGTGGACAGTGATTCCACATATCGGCGCTGCCCCTCTGCGTAAATCGTATCAAAGGCAAGGGTTGATTTTCCAGAACCAGAAACCCCAGTAATAACCACCAATTTGTTCCTGGGGATAGCAACATCTATATTCTTCAGATTATGCTCTCTGGCCCCCCGTATGACTATTTCGTCTAAGGACATAGATTTAAGTTGTTCGTTTCTTGTTGCTCGTTACTCGTTGTTAAAAACCATGGCAATAGCAAAGCCCCGCCTCCCCGGCCCGTACCGCACCAGGACGGGCGGTGAGATATTCTCTTTAGCCTTGTGCCTTTCGCCTTGCGCCTACAATTCTTGCCGCCATCTTTATTGCAGCGACCAGGCTGGATGGATCTGCAACCCCCTTTCCAGCGATATCATAGGCCGTGCCATGGTCAACAGAGGTTCGTATGATCGGGAGCCCGAGGGTAATATTTACTGCGTCGGAGAAGTGAAGCAATTTCAGCGCAATGAGTCCCTGATCATGATACATGGCAACAACCGCATCATATCTGCCGGTGCTGGCATGGTAAAAGATGGTATCGGATGCAAATGGCCCCTCAACCGATAAACCGCTGTCTCTGGCTGCCCCCACTGCCGGAGCTACGATCGTTTTATCTTCCATGCCAAAGAGGCCTGACTCCCCTGCATGAGGATTCAAGGCAGCTACGGCAATCCTGGGCTTATCGATGCCAAAATCCCTCTCTAAGGCCCGGTAGGTGATACTGATCGTCTTTACGATCAAAGCCTCGCTTAACCGCCCGGGAACTTCCGCTAATGCACAGTGGATAGTTACCAGGGATACCCTGAGCCTGTCACCTGCCAGCATCATCACATAGTCC
>CP070752.1:966656-972051 GCA_020348625.1 Deltaproteobacteria bacterium
GCTTTATTCTATCCAGTTCTCCCATTACCTCAAGTCGTTCGATAATGAGATGCCAGGCACAGTCGGTATCCGGATTGATTTCGCATTTTCCACCGGAAGATCCCCCGCATGGACCATTCAGCAAGCTTTTGGCGCACCGGGCTATGGGACAGATACCCCCGGTCCGTTCCAGAACACAATCCCCACACCCAAGGCAGCGTTCCTCCCATAGGCCAACATCTATGTTGGCTCCCATAAAGGTAGTATTCAGCCCTGGAATCACTCGGGTAGGTTTCTCAGTGATAGTCCGATTAAAAAAGTTGCAAGCGTGTTGAACACCGACTCCGCAGGCAATGGATAGTATGACATCCGCTGCTTTTACCTTCTCCAGAAACGCCGGATCAGCCATAAACTCATCATCACATTGGCGAATAACGTGTAGGTCGTTGACTTCTACCTTTTTCCCCTCGTTTCCAAAGGCCAGCCGCAACTCCGATGCCAGAATCTCCGCCTCTTTTTCGCCCCCTGCCTGACAGATGGCCACACAGGTTTCGCAGCCCAAAACAATAATTTTATCATAACCCGTTACCGACGCTTTTATCTCCTCAAAAGGCTTTCTATCTGCTGTGATCATAGACTACTCCTTGTCTTTTCCGCCCGTTTGCTGGAGCTGCATCCTATATGGATTTGGCCCAAGCTCTCGGGCACGCTCGGTCATCTCCTTTGCTTTTTCTGCGACGAGCGGCGCTTCAGAGGCTGCGATATGAAAGAACTCGAGCCGCTCACTGCCTATCCCAACCTCGTCCAGGAGTTTCTTGGTATATTCGACCCGCTTCAGAGCCCTCAAATTTCCTTCCAGGAAATTACACGTACCGGGCTCTCACCCTCCTACAAATACGGCATCTGCCCCTGCCTCAAACGCCTTCAGGATGTGAACAATCTCCACCTTGCCCGTACAGAGATAATAGACTATGCGCACGTTAGTCGGGTACTGGATTCTTCCGACACCTGCCAGATCAGCAGCGCTGTAAGCACAATAGTTGCAGAGCATGGCCACTACTCTCGGTTCATAATCCTCCATTTTCTATTCCCCTTTTGCATTGACGATTTTCAATTGACGATTGGCAATTCGAAGAAAAAGCTCTTGATCCATAAATCGAAAATTGAAAATCGAAAATTGAACTCCTTTAGTATATGGCCATTAATTTGGGGATCATCTGGATGTCCTCATAGTGCCTTACCTGGATCGCGTCATTCGGACACATGGATGCGCAAATACCACATCCCTGACAAGCTCCCGGATCGATCTTTGCTACCGCATTTTCAAAATCGATTTGCGGTACTCCGAACGGACACACTCTCACACAGGTCAAACAGATAGCACAAAGATCAGGGTTTACCTCGGCAACGGCTCCACCTGCCATCCTCTCCTTGTGAGAAAGAATCATACATGCCCTGGAGACCGCCGCTCTTGCCTGGGAAATAGCTTCATCAATGGCCTTGGGCCCATGGGCCAATCCGCACACGAACAACCCTGCAGAGGCAAAATCTACAGGCCTCAACTTGGCATGAGCCTCCATGAAAAAACCGTCCTGATTCATGGCCACCTTAAAAAGCTTTGCAAAGAGCCCGTTATCGCCCCGGGGCACAATAGCCGAAGCCAAGGTCACGAGATCGGTATCTATTACCACGGGCGTTTTGATTACCTGATCGGTAACGGTCACCCTGAGCCTACCATCCTTCTTTTCGACAACAGGCTTATCATCCAATTCATACCGGATAAACCGCACGCCCTTAACCCGTGCCTCTCGATAGAGATCCTCCCTTTCCCCATAGGTTCTTATATCCCTGTACAGAATATAGATATTCATGTCAGGGTTTAGTTCCTTGAGGGTCAAAGCGCTCTGGATGGAATGAGTGCAGCAGACCTTGCTGCAATAAGGTCTAGTCGGCTCTCTGGAGCCGACGCACTGGATAAAGAGGGCCGTATTAACGGTTTTGAACCTGCTAGGATTTTGCATAATTTCCCGATCCAGATCCAGGGACAGCAGCATATTGGGATCCTCTCCGTAGAGATACTCTTCGGGCTCGTAGCCATTCCCGCCATTGGCTATGATCCCTGCACCGTAGCTCACCTCTTCCTCTTCCCCCTCTACATGGGCCAATTTTGAACGAAAATTTCCCACAGTGCCGTGCACCTCCTTGATCTCGGTCTGCAGCCGCACATCAACAAGTGGGTGCTCGCTAACTCTTTGTATCAATTCCTCAACATACGGTGAAATGCCTTCTTTCTTCCACGTAGTATGCAACCGAAGGGCCTGTCCTCCTAATCTGTCCTCCTTCTCAACCAGATGGGCCTTGAACCCTTGTTCGGCCAATCCCAAGGCGGCTGTCATACCTGCCACACCACCTCCAACTACCAGGGCTTCCTGACACACGGGCTGGGGGATTTCATATAGCTGCTTCAGCGCAGCCGCCCTCGCTATTGCCATGCGTACAAGATCTTTCGCCTTTTCCGTAGCCTTTTCCGGTTCTCCCATGTGAACCCACGTGCATTGATCCCGGATATTGGCCATCTCAAACAGGTACTGGTTAAGCCCTGCCTCCCTGCATGTTTCCCTGAACAGCACCTGATGGGTTCTGGGTGTACATGAGGCAACCACCACCCTGTTCAGCTGCCTTTCCTGGATCACCTCCTTCATCTTGGCTTGCGTATCTTCAGAACAGGTGAACAGGTTAGCCTCTGCATACTCTACATTGGGAAGGCTCTTGGCGTATTCCGCAATCGCCGGAACGTCAGCTACCCCGCCTATGTTTATGCCGCAATGACAGATAAAGACACCAATTCGTATCGGTTCATTGCTGACATCTCGCTCAGGCGGATACTCCTTTGTCTTAACCAGGGTACCTCTTACTTCTGCGAGTTCAGACGTAGCCGAGGCTGCAGCAGCACTGGCTTGTGTGACGGTATCGGGGATATCCTTGGGCGCCTCAAACACCCCACACGCATAGACTCCTGGCCGTGATGTCGCAACGGGATCAAAACTGCCGGTCTCTGCAAAATTGTAGTGATCCAGTTCAAGGCCGAGTTTCTGAGTTAACTCGAGGGTTTCCCGGGAAATATCCAGCCCTACCGATAACACCACTAGATCGAAGTCCTCTTGGACTAGTCTTCCCTCGTCGTCGGTATATCTGATCTTGAGGCTTCCAGGCTCATCACCGGCCAGCACATTATTGATCTTTGCCTTTACGAAACGTATCCCAATGTCGTCTTTGGCCCGATTATAGTATCGCTCGAAGTCTTTTCCGTGGGTACGAACATCGATATAGAAGATAGCGGTATCGAGTGGTTTCGGAGAGTGCTCCTTCGCTATCATGGCCTGCTTTATGGCATAGGTACAACAGACAGCCGAACAATAGCCCTTATCTCCTACCTGGGTGTTTCTTGATCCAACACATTGGATCCAGGCAATCTTATCCGGTTCCTTATGATCCGGAGAGGGCCTTACCAAATGACCCTTGAAGGGACCCGAGGCCGAAAGAATTCGCTCGAACTCGAGACTGGTAACCACGTTGGGGTGGTTACAATATCCATAGGTATCATGCTGGCTGGGATCAAATGGGGTAAAACCGGGAGCAGCTATAATAGACCCTACTTCGATGGTATGCTCTCGCGGAAGCATGGAATGGTCTACGGCATCGGCCAGGCACGCAGAGACACACTGATAACATTCAGAACAGATCCCACATTTCAGGCACCGCTGTGCCTCAGCTCGTGCCTCCTGTTCGGTAAATCCCAAGGCGATCTCTTTGAAGTTAGCCTCTCGCTCCTCAACGGGAATCCTCCGCATGGGTGTCCTGACCAGATGTGGTTCCCCTTCTGTATCTGGCTTTTCATAAGACCAATCTCGCTCTCTTCCTTCCTTGAGATCTCTCCCGTTCAGATACCGGTCAATACTCTCAGCTGCATCTTTCCCGCAAGCAGCAGCCTCTACCACTGACTTGGGCCCATAAAAGGCATCCCCCCCTGCAAAGACCCATTCAATGGGGGTTTGCAGGGTAATCGGATCGGCCTCAAGCCCTCTTGTAGCTGCTATACCCTCCTTTTCGGCAAAAGAGAGATCTGCGGCCTGCCCGATGGCAACGATCACCGTATCGGCCTCCATCTCGCTCAGGTCAGTTTCGTCATATTCAGGGCAGAAGACTCCATTTTCGTCAAATACGCACGTGCAGCATTTGAATTCTATTCCCGAGAGATCCCCATCTGTTTCAAAAAAACGGTTGGGTCCTCGGCTGTTGACGATGGTGACCCCCTCTTCAAGGGCCTCTTCGATCTCATAATCCCAGGCGGGCATCTCCTCTCGTGTCTCAAGACAGACCAGGGTTACGTCCTGAGCCCCTACACGCTTTGCCGTAAGGGCCACATCGATGGCCACATTTCCTCCCCCGATGACAACCACCCTTTTGCCCACACTGACCGGTTTTCCAAGAGCCACTTCCCTCAAAAACTCAATTCCCTTGATCACTCCGGGCAGGTCCTCCCCCGGCACATTTAGTTTCAGACTGAGATGAAGACCGGTTGCCAGAAACAAGGCCTGAAATCCATCCTCCTTAAGGCTTTCAAGCGTTATATCCTCGCCAAACGAGACCCCTGTTTTGATCTGAACTCCCATATCTTGAATCACTTGGATCTCAGCAGCGATAATGTCTCTCGGCAGACGATATTCCGGGATGCCCACGACCATCATGCCTCCAGCAACAGGCAGTTTTTCAAAAACGCTCACCTGGTATCCCTCTTTGGCAAGGTAGTAGGCTGCAGTCAGACCGGCAGGCCCTGAACCGATAATGGCCACCTTCTCATCCCTTTTTTCCTTCACTTCAGGAATGTGCCGATTCTCGCTGTCCAGGTCAAGATCCGCCAAGAACCGATGGAGATACTGTATGGCAATAGGTTCATCCACGTCTCCCCGCGTGCAGATCTCCTCGCAGGGGTGATGGCATACCCGACCGCATATGGCGGGAAAGGGATGGTCCTCTTTGAAGAGCGCTAGGGCTTCCTGATATTTTCCTTGATTTATCAGCGCAATATACCCTTGGACGCTCACATGAGCGGGACAGGTTGCCTTACAGGGGGCTGTGCCCCGTTTCTCAATCGCAAACGCGCCGGGCATGGCCTGAGGGTAAAGCTTGAACGCGGCCTTTCGATCGCACAGCCCTTGATCAAAAAGGGAAGGTATGCTGATGGGGCATGCATTTTGGCACTCGCCGCAGGCCGTACACTTGGCCATATCAACATATCGAGGTCGTTCCAGGAGTTTTGCCTGGAAGTGCCCCGGCTCGCCGGTGACCTCCACCACCTCTGTCATGGTTAATATCTCGATATTTAGGTGCCGACCACATTCCACCAGTTTTGGCC
>CP070752.1:972151-974703 GCA_020348625.1 Deltaproteobacteria bacterium
ACTTCCGGATGCGATAGCATCACAAATCAAGACCCTGATCTTCTCCAATAACTTGGCGGAAGGGCAGAAACTGCCTTCGGAACGGGAGCTGGCGGTTCAGCTGGGGGTCAGCCGAGTCGTGGTGCGTGACGCCTTGAGATCACTGGAGCTCTCGGGACTCATCGAAATTCGGCCCGGTTCTTTGGGCGGAGCATATGTAGCATATAACCTCTATAAGCCCTTTCTCAATTCCATTTACGACCTGTTCCGTGAAGGAAAACTCACCCTGCATCACTTCTACGAGGTCAGAGAGGCGATTGAGTGTTCCAGCATAAGGCGAGCGGTCACATGATTGACTGAGGAGGATATTCGCAGACTGGAGACGATAAACCGGAAGCTCATCGATGATATAGAAGATAAGACAAAGCTCCGCGAGCACAATCTGGCGTTTCACATGGCAATTGCGGATATTTCCGGAAACCCTTTAGTAAAGATGATGGTCCAATCCTTGACCGAGCTCTTGAACACCTTGTATCCCCAATCTCGCCAACCTTCTGAATATATCAGGGGCACATACCGACGGCACGAGGCCATCATACGGGCATTGAGAGAGAGAAATGCTGAACAGTGCCAAAAAACAATGGCTATTGACACGGAGCACACGAAAAAACTCGTTGTCTGATTGAACCTGAAGTAAAGCTGTGTGCAAGGTTTCTTTGTTTTGTTTGCCTGTGATTGTTGCTCCAGTTTTTCAGGTTTTAGCAGAGAGGGATTGCAGTGAAAAACCCATGTAATTCCAATCGCGTTTTGTCCTCCTTGGTCTGCAAAAGGTGTTTCCGTACTTAGTAACCGGTAGAAACGGCATATGAGTGCCGTGGGATATGGAGGCCTCCGGATGGCAGGCTGCTTATGATTTCCTACCCTGGTGAATTGCGGTGAGGTGGTTCCCGCTGCATCTGTTGCTCCTGGCTTATGCCCGGAGATGCGATGGGCATGACGATCGGAAGGTGTGACGGAAGCGCGCGGTGACCGTTGATCATGGTAACCTTTATTAACCATTTAAAGGAGGAGGAATATGAAAAAGAGAAGGTCATTAGTACGAAAAGGTCTTTTTTGTGTTGTAACCTGTTTGATAGCCATTGCCTTTACCATGGGGGCCTCTCGTCCCGTTGTGGCACAGGAAAAAGTCGAGCTGGATATATCCACCCTTCCTGCTGGGTTTGCTTCCTATATTATGGGTGTGGCCATGGCTGAACAGATCAACAAGAACAGTACATGGCTCCACGCCACCGCCATGGAGGGGCGAGGCCCTGCCGAACACATGAAGACCCTGGTTAAGAAGGCAGAGAAACGAAAGAATTATCTGTTCTTCAACACGCCCTGGGATGTGTGGGAAGCAAACCACGGATGGGGAGCGTATAAGGATTTCCCCTTTGACTACAGTGAATTCCGTTTTGTTTGTATCTTGGGGGTAGCAGGCAACGGACTTTGCACTCTTGATCCAGACATTAAGACCCTAAGAGATCTGGTGGGCAAGCGGGTGATCCTGGACTCCGCTCCGGGGAAAAGCCGTCAAATGACGTACACGGGTATCCTCGAAGAAATGGGTATCCCGCTCGACAAAATCAAGTACCAATATTCAACCGGAAAAATGTCCGCCGACACCCTGAGAGACGGGCTGGTGGATGTCATCTATACCGGCCATGTTCTGAAAAAGCTTCCCAATGTGTGGGCCAATAGCCCTTTTCAGGCGGAGCTCGTGGCTACCAAGAAGGTGTATTTCATCTCCTTTGATCTGGAAACTGTGAAGGCATATAAGGCAAAAACCGGTCATCCTCTGGGGGTGGTTATGGTACCTCCCAAGATGCTCAGTCCGCAGCAGGTTGAACCCTGTGGCATTCTTATTAAGCCGCTTGGCTTTTGTGCCCACATCAGCATGCCCGATCGGGTGGTCACCGAAATCTGTCGAGTAGTTTACGAAAATGCCCATAAATTCAAGGAATATAACCCCATTGGTGAAATCATCACCAAGGAGACAATGGCCTCCTTGAGCATCCCTACTGAGGCATATCACCCGGCCGCAGTTGCGTTTTTTAAGGAAAAAGGCATCAAGATCACGGGCTTCGATGTTCATTGACAGTGCTACACGGCACCTAATACCAAAGGAGTAAGGGCATTTTCCTTGTCTTGTCGGCTTTGCGAAGGTCCGCTGCGGGCCTTTCGCGAAGCCGTCTGTCGATTTACGAAGAACGGTGAGAAGCGGCGGTTTGACTTCCCGTATATGAAAATCGGTCTTATGACTCTGGGTCGATTTGCAGTTGCCGGAATAGCCTGTGGCTTGTGGAAGCGCAGCGAGGACTTATTTGCCGCAATTATGGCGGATTAATCTGCCGTTAGAGCGTCACGTCCTGCTGGGAGCGGGGAGCTTTTTGGATCCGGCCCCGTAAGGGCAATAAGGGGCAGCGGAGCAGATGAGATAGGACCCTTGTGCAGTAGCACCGTCATAAACACGCAAACACGGTAGTTTGTAAGGGAGCGAGCAACATGGAGACCTTGGCAGATGAGATTCGCAA
>CP070752.1:974803-980077 GCA_020348625.1 Deltaproteobacteria bacterium
GGAGGTTCCGCCGGCGATGCCGCCTCAGAGCTGGGAATCCTGTCTCAGGGAGACGCGATGTCCATGCCCCATTATGAGGAAGCAAGGACAGAAGCCGATGACAAGCAATACCCCTTGCTCCTCTTTCCCATGGAACTAATAAACCTGGCGAGCGGGTGGATCGGAAATCCGCCGTTTCTGAACAAGACACTCTTGGACCATCAACTTGAAAAGGATGCTCTGTTTGTGGAGCTTAATCCGAAGACGGCATCGCAGTATGGCTTGGCGGAGGGATCACGGGCTGTCTTACGATCTCCTAAAGGAGAGCTCACAATAAGAATCCATCTCTTTGACGGAGCCATGCCCGGGGTTGTCTTTATTCCCCTTGGTCTCGGGCATACTGCCTATGATAGGTATCTGAGGGGAAAAGGCGTTAATCCCTTCGACATAATCGATCCAACCGAGGATCCGCTGAGCGGACAACCTGTCTGGTGGAATACGAGGGTTGCGGTGAGCAGGGTGTAGCTGGTTGTTACTGAAAAGGATAGGCCATGAAAAAGAGAGACAACGACAATAGCCCGCGATACGGAATGGTCATTGATTTGGACAAATGTACCGGTTGTGGTGCGTGCATTGTTGCTTGCGCCTCTGAAAACAATGTTTCCGTCTTGTATGACGAATCGGACAAGACCAGGAATATTAACTGGCTCAAGATTTATGTGCTCAACAACGGTAAACAGTTTCCCCAGACCGAGGTTGTGTACCTGCCCAGGCCCTGCATGCAATGCGGTAATCCCCCCTGTGTGCCCGTTTGCCCGACAACAGCGACAACACATGATTTGCGCGAGGGTATCGTCAGCCAGGTCTATACACGTTGTATCGGGTGCCGGTACTGTATGGCCGCGTGCCCCTATCACGCACGCGTTTTCAATTGGTTTGATCCCTCGTTCCCCGAGGGCATGGACCGATATCTCTCTCCAGAGGTCTCCCCGAGGATGAGAGGTGTCGTGGAGAAATGCACCTTTTGTCACCATAGGCTCATGAGGGCCAGATCGAAAGCCTACTATGAGGGCAGGAGAGACCTTAAAGAGGATGAGTATATCCCCGCTTGTGCAGAGGCCTGCCCCACCGGGGCTATCACCTTTGGTGACCTCAGGAACCCCCGGCATCGCGTTGCCGAGCTTGTTAAGAATCCGCGGGCATTCAGGTTGTTGGAGAGGCTGGGAACCGAGCCAAGGGTATATTATCTGAGCAGCAAGGAATGGGTGAGGCGCATGGCCGACAATTATTTGCAAGGGGAATTCGAGGGAAGAGGGTAAGGAGCTGGAGGGAAAAATGGATGAAGCCTTGATCCCCAATGGCGTTCAGCGATCCTCTTTGAGGACATTTGTGCCGTGGACGATGGTATGGCTGGCCCTGATTGTCTGGGGCCTGGTGTCGGCCTTTTTGTGTTTTTATAAGGGCCTGAACCAGACGAACATGAATCACTATTTTGCCTTTGGCCTGTGGATCGTCTTCGATCTCTCCGTGATCGCCCTGGGTGCAGGCGCTTTCTTTACCGGGTTCCTCACCCATATCATCGGAAACGTATTCATCTATCCCTTTGTGAAGGACCTGAGGGCCGTTGTGAATGCCGCTGTGGTCATAGGGTTCATCTGTTATTCCGCTGCCATTGCGATGCTCGGAGTAGATATTGGTCAACCCATCCGTGCCTGGTTCATCTTTTGGCATGCAAATGTCCACTCCATGCTCACCGAGGTCACCTTTTGTATTACTGCATATGTGGGCGTACTCACCATTGAGTATCTGCCCCTGATTCTCTCGAACAAAAAGCTCAATCAAGTTCCGGAGTTCAAGCTCTTCGGCAATAACCTGCACCACATGGTGGCGCTTTTTGCTGCAGTGGGAGCCTTTCTTTCTTTCTTTCATCAAGGCTCTCTGGGAGGGTTGTTCGGGGTCCTGTTCGGTCGCCCGTTTGCCTTCAGGGAGGGTTTTTTCATTTGGCCCTGGACCTTCTTTCTGTTTATCCTCTCCTCTATTGCTGCAGGCCCTTGCTTTACCTTGCTCTGTGTCTGGATTGCGCAAAAGGCTACCGGAAAAGCCTTGGTAAAACAGAGCGTTTTCGCCTTGTTGGCCAAGATCTCGGGCTGGCTTCTTGTAAGCTATGTTATACTCAAAATCGCCGATACGGTGAGCTGGGCATACGGAGTAGTGCCCCGGGCCGGATTGTCCTTTATGGATTTCTATGCCGGATCCTATGGGCTATGGCTTTTGATTGCCGAGATTGGCGTTTTCGGTGTTATCCCGGCCATTATTCTAGTAACTCCACAATTGAGGAAAAAAGAGAACCTCCTCATTATCGGTGCCGTGATGAATGTCATCGGTATCGTGTTCAACAGGTTCGTGTTTTCGATTCAGACCCTAGCCGTACCGGTTATGCCTTTTGACACGTTTATGAGCTATGTGCCAACATGGCAAGAATGGGGAATCGGATTCGGGACGATCGGTTACGGGATTTTGATATTCTCACTTTCCTATCGATACCTTCCCGTCTTTCCCCAGGAGGCAGAGTTGAATCCGGTAACCGTCTTAGGGAAGGTTGCTGAGGACTTTGGGGTGGTCAAGAGAGGCTAATATGTTTCCTTTTGTTTTTGAATGGGGGTGGGATGCGGGAAGAATCGTCTTTATGGGACTTCTCTATATGGTGCTCGGCGCTATGGGTCTCGGCCTGCTTTACGCGTTTGTCATGACATGGCTCAAGCTCACGGGCCGGGAGAAGCTGCATGAGCGCTTATTGCTGCGATTCCCGTTCACCCTCTGGTAACATGTAGTATAGCCGCACACACACTGGTATCTCGCCTTTTCCTCTGCCCAGTCGGCACAGGAAAAGGTGGATAGTCTTATGAGCATCGAGAAAATACATCCTTTTCCTTCAACCCCTCTATCCACCTGCTCGCCTATTAACACGCAATAACATCTTTTAGCCGAGCAACATGCTCGGCTAAAGAAGTCTATGCTGGCCTGTGATTAATTAAAAGAATTGGGGGAATACTGTATTACTGTATCGTGGAGCCAGTTTTTGTCATCCCTGTCAGGGTAATCGAGGTTGTAGTGAAGGCCCCTGCTTTCCTTTCGCATGCTCGCCGAGGTGATGATTAGCTCGGCCACGGTAGCGATATCCCTCAGCTCCAACAATTCCGTTGTGATGATAAAATCCCAGTAATATTCCCTGATCTCCTGCTGAATAACCGCTATCCTCCTCATTGCCCTGGTCAGCCTCTTGTTCGTCCTCACAATGCCCACGTAGTTCCACATGAGCCTTCGCACCTCATCCCAGTTGTGGGAAACGACCACGGATTCATCGCTATTGGTTGCAGAGCCCGAGTCCCATAAGGGAACGGGCGGGTACGTAAGATCACCCTTATCGGAGGTCAACTTCGCGCTGTCCTCAAAGGCCAATGTGGCGAACACAAGGGCCTCTATGAGGGAGTTACTGGCCAGCCTGTTCGCCCCGTGGAGGCCGGTACAGGCAACCTCTCCTAAGGCATAGAGGTTGTGTATATTCGTCTTGCCGCGTGCATCGGTCATGATGCCTCCACACATGTAATGGGCAGCCGGAACAACCGGTATGGGCTCTTGTGTGATATCTATGTTCAGCTCCAGGCACCTCTTGTAGATATGAGGAAACCGGGTTTTAATGAAATCTCCATCGCGGTGGCTAATATCGAGATACACGCACTCATCACCGCTCCTCTTGAGTTCGGCGTCTATGGATCGTGCCACGATATCCCTGGTGGCCAAATCCTTCAGGGGATGGTAGCGTTCCATGAAGTGATCGCCCCTTTTATCGATGAGCCGGCCGCCCTCGCCCCTAACGGCCTCGCTGATCAGAAAATTCTTCTCCAGGGGATGGTAGAGGCAGGTGGGGTGAAATTGAACGAATTCCATGTTGGCGATCTTTGCGCCAGCCCTGTAGGCAATCGCCACACCATCGCCGGTGGCGATATCGGGATTGCTGGTGTAAAGATACACCTTGCCAGCTCCACCGGTTGCGAGCACGGTGAACCTAGCCAAGAAGGTCTTTACCTCCCCGGTGGCAATGTCCAGAACATAGGCGCCCCAGCATGTCTCCTCTGTTTCATTGGTGGAGATGCTCCTTTTTATGAATTTGGACGTGGTGATCAGGTCTATGGCCATATGGTTTTCATAGATCTCAATGTTCTTATTCACCTCCACATTATGGAGCAGGGCCCTTTCCACCTCCTGGCCGGTGAGGTCTTGTGTGTGGACGATCCTTCTCCGTGAGTGTCCCCCCTCCCGGGTGAGATCTAATCTATCGGTATGCGCTCTGTCATGGGAAAAACTGACTCCAAGAGAGACAAGCTCACGGATCATATCCGGCCCGCTTGTTACCACTATGTTCACGATGTCCTCGTGGCAGAGGCCCGCGCCAGCCTCTATGGTGTCCGCTATGTGGAGATCAAAGGAGTCTGTGGGATCGAGAACCGATGCGATGCCGCCCTGGGCGAAGTTGGTAGAGGCATCCATCTTTTCTTTTTTCGTTACCACGGTCACTGTGCCCACTGATGCGGCCTTGAGGGCAAAACTGAGGCCTGCGATACCAGTACCGATGACGAGGAAGTCCGAAGTTATTCCCATGTAGCCTCTCAACTATTCCCACGATGGCCCGCATGCAGCGTAGCCTCCGTGGCGACGCTTTCATTAGGTTTTGGGGATTCGTGTGTCGGGCCTAAGCTTACACAAAATACGCGCTTTTGCAAGTAATCATTGAATATTGGCCTGAGTCGAGGTACATTGCAGGCACCATGAGCATTTCGGCAGTTATATTCGATTGTGATGGCGTGATGTTTGACTCCCGTCAGGCCAATACCAACTTCTACAACCATATCTTGGCACATTTCGACCTCCCGCCCATGAAGGGGGAGGATGTCGAATTCGTGCACATGCACACTGCCGAGGAATCGGTAAACCATATCTTCAGAGGGAGTCCTTACACGGCTCAAGCACAGCGATACCGGTTAACCAAATTGGATTACACTCCTTTTATCAGGGACATGGTTATGGAGCCGGGCCTGGTGGTGCTTCTCGAACAGCTCAAATCGAACTATGGGCTCGCGGTAGCAACGAACTGAAGCATCACGATCTGCAAGGTCTTGGAATGGCACGGCCTCACAGGGTACTTTGATATCGTGGTGTCTTCGCTGGATGTGGCGAACCCCAAGCCCCATCCCGATCCTATCTTGAAGATCCTTGAATTCTTCGGGATTGGGCCCC
>CP070752.1:980177-984317 GCA_020348625.1 Deltaproteobacteria bacterium
CGTAATAATCGCCTTTGACCCGAGTGCGATAAAGGCCAACAGGGCCAGGGTGCCGATCTGGAACCAAGCGTGCGCGTGGCGGGAGCCTGTCTTGTGGGATATGACACCGACTCCCAGCCGCCACAATAGCGCACAAAGACCGATCTGAAACGCCACACCAAGAAGATGACCTTGACTTGATTTCAGATCCTCAATGGAACGAATATCTGGAAATGAAAAGGTGACTACTCCCAAGACAAAGATCAATCCAAAGCCAATGAGGACCGCGCTGCTCTTGCGCATCTGACCCCAAGTGGATAAGGTGAGATTTAAGACAAAAATAAGAGGATAGCACAAAAGGATCGTGAGGAAAGGGGCAAGGCCCCATCCGAGGTGTTCCCGCATCAGAGCTAACCCAGAATAAAGACAACACATCTTCATGCCGAGGCCGGCCAGGTGAAACGAAAGAGACGATGATTCTTCCGTACTCATGGTGCTGACTCCGCAGGAACAGAACGGTGAGTGGGAAAGGGGACTTGAAATTTTGGAATACCATCAAGGTCGTCCCCTGCTTCCCCATTTCCAACGGTCACCAGAAACAAAGCATGTCCTCGCCTCCTCAGGTCACTCATAACTGCTACCAGTGAAGGAGGCAGCACATGGGTGATGATGACCAAGGTAGTGCCCATGGGAAAGCCGGCCCTTTCCCTCTCAAGGAGATTATGGAGGGGGAAGTTGGATCCTCGTCGGACTCTGGCGAGCGCTTCCAGGAAGTTGAGGAGGCGACTCCGGTCGCAAGAGACAGGGATCTGTATTTCAGGCAAGGCGTTGGCCATGAGCCCCACGGGCCACTCTGCCCCGCAGAGCTCATAAGCCAGAGAAGCTGAAACGCTTACCGCCAGTTCAAAGAGCTCTTCATCGTTGTCCCTCTGTCCACAGAAACTTTGAGCATCCAGCACAAGAAACAGGCTAAGATCGGTGCTTGAATCAAACTGCCTGACCTGAAGGCGACCCTGTCTGGCCGTGGCCTTCCAGTGTATATGCTTGAAGGGGTCATAATGAAGGTAGTCGCGTGGACCGCTTGAGCGATTCAAATCCTCGTAGAGCCTCCTTGCCGCCTCAATCTCTCCAAGCACCTCTGTCACAGTCAGATTTAGCCTCCCCATAGGCATAATCCGGGGATAAATCAGAAGTGATTCGGATTGGGGGATGATCATCTCTTGTGGAAAAAGCCCGAACATATCCCCTGACCGGATTCTCCCCGGTCCAACCCTATACTCACCCCGGGCCTTACAGGTCAGATCGTAATGCCACCTTAGGCGCTGCCAACCGGAAATGGATGTGGTCCACCGGAATCGCTCTTTGCTGAAACGGCCCTGATGTCTTAGGCTGCCGGTGGCTAATCGATAGGGAACACTCTGTTCGATTTCTACCCACGGAAGGGGGAGCCACTTTTCATTTATGAGCTCGAAGGAGAGCATTACGGCGTCATCAGGGAAAGCTCGTGACCGGTTCAATCCCATCCGGAAAGAGACCTTTCGCATGGATCGACGGCTCCAAATCCACGAGGCGACTGCCAAGATGAGGAAACAGAGAGAAAGGACCAAGAGAGGGACCGAATGCCGAACTGCAGAGAAAAGCACCAGCACTAAGAAAGCCACAAGAAACGCCGGATGAAACAGGACTGGGTAGCCAAGAGAATGTATCATAACCTCGGGATTTTCTCTTGTCTTAGCCTTCAACGGGAACGGGGATGGAAAATAGAATGCCTTCAAGGAAATCTTCTTTATTGCTTTTAGTGAGATACGCTTCAGGGGAAAGAATCAGACGGTGGCCGAGCACCGGCACCACGAGCCGCTTGACGTCATCGGGCATGACATAGTCTCGCCCCTGCACAAGTGCCAGGGCCTGGCTCACCTTGTATAGGGCCAAGCTGGCCCTGGGGCTGGCCCCCAACTTTATCAAGGGATCAATGCGGGTCCGTCTTGTGATTTCCAGAATGTAATGGCGGATAGAGTGCTCCACATGGACCTCATTGACAAGAGAGATAAGTCCCAAGATCTCTTCCCCTGATGTCACATCACTCAGTGCCTCCAAGGGGTTATCATTATCAAAGCGAAGAATCATCCGATCCTCTTCGTCCTCGGTAGGATAGCCCAGTGACAACCTTAACAGGAACCGATCCAGCTGGGCTTCAGGAAGAGGAAAGGTGCCTTGGAGTTCCACTGGATTCTGTGTAGCTATGACCAGAAAGGGGCGTGGAAGGGGCATGGTCACCCCGTCTACGGTTATCTGCCGCTCCTGCATGGCCTCAAGAAAACTGGACTGGGTGCGTGGTGTGGCCCGGTTGATTTCGTCGACCAGAACGATGTTAGACATTACCGGACCGGGACGAAACACAAATTCTGAGACCTTCTGGTCAAAGAAGAAGGTCCCGGTAATATCAGAAGGTAGAAGGTCCGGTGTGCACTGTATACGACTGAACGTGCACCCTATAGATTGGGCCAAACTTTTTGACAGCATGGTCTTGCCGATTCCGGGAACGTCTTCAATGAGGATGTGTCCTTCGCACAGCAGAGCTGATAACATCATATCAAGGACCTCCTGCTTACCCACAATGACCTTTTGCATATTCTCCAGGACCCGTGTAATACCTTCCGGGATCATGTCTTCTCCTCCCGATGCTATTCTCGCGAAAGGGTTGCCGTGGAAAGAATCTGGAATTGAACCTCTCGAGACGGGCGACATACTATAGGGCAAAATTGTTTTTGCTGCAATTGAATACTTTCTCGAAATTGGTGTCTGTGGTATACGAAAAGATGTGTCTTGCTGCCTATCGGAGCCGCAAAAAACCTTTTTGAGCGGTGGAGGTAAAGTTTGAAGCAGGTTGGGAGATGACGGGACTTTGGCGAGGAGGCACCAGCCCCAAGGAGATTCCTCATTGGGCTTACAGATACCTTGTAGTCTGCCTTAAAGCCGAACCTGAGCGTTTGAGTCGGCTCAAATGTGTTGAAGAGTTCGACTACCTTGAAAAGAGACCTGTTCATCTTATCAGGATCTTTGATCCGGGTGAGGCCCAAGGAGTGGAGATAAGGGACTTTGCCTCGCTCGATCGGCACCCCGAGTTGATGCTCTACGAGGGGCACAGGGACATGGAGAGTGAGGAAATAGCGATTTTCCCGCTAAGAGTAGGGTAGGATCACGCACCGTAGGGAAATCACGTACATAAGATTATAAGTTAAATTCGGCAACTATATGGCGGCAAATTTGCTCTTGACTCTTGAGATGGGGCAGGTCCTCCAGCTCGGTTCTCTCATCACGTGGGGTTTTCCGGCGTTCCGTATAGTTTTCAAATATGGAGTTATCTATCCAGGAAAACCTTAAGAATTCAAAACTGGACTAGCAAATCTAAGAATATTCGTAATTAATCAGAAGATATATTCTACCTGGTTAGGTATCGGTAGAAGAAGTCATTTGTAAACAAATGGGAAGGAGGTTGGCCATGCTGTACTCCCTGAAAAAGGAAGAACTCGAAAAACTTAAGAAAACTCATTTAATGCCGGAATTTTTAAACGCTGAAATGCTTCTTGCAACATATGTGACCGATGAGAATGTAGCGAGAGAAATAATCCCGAAGCCACTGTTACCTACAAAGACCCCTCTGGCTGCTGTATTTGTAGCGCGATATCCAGAGACGAATTTCGGTTCCATTTACAACGAAGGAGCCTTGTTCCTCCGTTGTGAGTATAAGAAGGAAACGGGGCTGTATTGCTTGAGCATGCCGGTGGATGAGGATATGGCAATGGTGGGAGGCCGTGAACAGTTCGGCTATCCGAAAAAGATGGCGGACAAAATCACACTGGAAAAAACGGAGAATCGTGTAGTCGGCAGCGTTATTAGAAAAAAGCAGGAAATACTAAGAATAGAATGCGAACTAATGAAAGAAGCGCCATCAGACTTCATGGATGATGTGGGCGTACAAACAGAGGACTGGGATGGAACAGCATGCTACCGGGTGATTGTCTTCCTGTATAAATACTTCCCGAGTCCGGGCGGCATGAGTTTTGACTACCTACCTCGACTTATTAGAGAGCCCGTCCTCTTTAGAAAAAAAGGCGAGGTACTCGAAGGACGAGGTGACGTCAGGGTTTCTTCATCGCC
>CP070752.1:984417-1000348 GCA_020348625.1 Deltaproteobacteria bacterium
ACGGCATCCGGAATGGCCGAACGGATCTGATCATGCAATCTATCCCTGAGTCGCCTTAAGCGAACCATCTCATCTGAGAGATCTCCTTGTACCAGTCCACATGCCCTGCCCAAACCGACGTTGAGCATCACGTTTTCCGTGCCCGACCGCAGCCCCCTCTCCTGACCACCGCCATGCATAAGGGGCTCGATCACTACCCCCTTTCTGATATACAGCGCGCCCACACCTTTCGGCGCATAGAGCTTGTGGCCGGCAACGGTCAAGAAATCCACTCCAAGATCCTCTACCCTTGTTTCTATTTTGCCAACGGCCTGCGCCGCATCCGTATGAAACGGAATCCCATGCTCCCTCGCAATAGAACTGATTTCGGCGAGGGGCTGAATCGTCCCCGTTTCATTATTCGCATGCATCACAGTGATGAGGATGGTATCCTTCTTGATGGCCTTTTTCACCTCATCCGGGTCCACCTGGCCGTATTTGTCCACCGGAAGGAATGTCACATCCAGGCCCGTCTCCATGAGAAACAGGGCCGTATTGATGATGGCCGGATGCTCGATCCTGGTGGTAATGATATGGCGCCCTCTGTTGCGCATCGTCCATGCCAGAGACTTTAGAACCATATTGTTTGACTCGGTTCCGCCGCTGGTAAAGATGATCTCACTGCTCTCGCAACCCAACAATGCAGAAACCTGGCCGCGTGCCCTTTCCAGGGCCTCTTTTGCCTTTCTGCCCATGGGATGTGCGCTGCTCGGGTTTCCAAAATCCTCGAGAATGAAGGGCATCATTGCCTCAGCCACCTCCTTTGCTATGGGGGTGGTAGCATTGTAGTCAAGGTAAATCATCTGTTCCATTACCTCCTCAGAGTGGCTCGCAACCGTTGTGGTTTCAGCAACAGATCAAGGGCGTCATTAATGGTTGGGGCCACCACATCAGAGGCCATCAGCACCTCCGGAGATGCTCCCTCCCTCCCCAAAACACAAATCCCTATTGCAGATTCCCGCAGCATGGAAACATCATTGCATCCGTTACCTATACTTACCGTGTGCTCTTTTCCTTTCTCTAAAACTACTGCAAGCTTCTGCTCGTTTTCTTGGTTCTCTCTTATCGTTTGAATAGATACCGGCAGGTCAGCAACTAATCTCTCTGCATTTCTGTTGGTGTCCGCTGTAACAACAGTGATCTCCAATTCCCTGCTGAGCTCTCTCAGTCTTTCCTTAACACCCCTCACAATCCTCCCATCCACGGAGACAGTGCCGTTCAAATCAAGGATCAAATGCTCCAGGGTGTAAGTACCCCTTCCCGGTACGGTTAAATGTATCATGTCTTCACTCTGTTCCGAAAAACCTTCATATCCACCCCTCCCCTTGCCGGGTCCATGACTGTGGCACCGTCTTAATAAACAAAGTTTGTATGTTACTCTCTCCAATATGTCAATTAGGAAGGGTTTCTCTCCTTAAAGCAGAAACGTTCTTGACTTTTCTCTTTGGATATTCTTATTTCAAAGTCCCAGAATTGTGGTGGGATATAACCGATAGAAATCACCAAAAGGTGGCTTCCCTATTTTTTAGCCATGCCTGAATACACGAAAAACGCTGATATAAAAGTAATCGTCGGATTGACGCTTGTCCATTTTATCGGTGATTTCTACTCCTCTTTCATCAATCCCCTACTTCCGGTGTTTGTCCAAAAATTCGCCCTCACCTTAACGGAGGTCGGGATTCTCGCAGGGTTGAGTCGGTTTCTGGCGTTTATCGTTCAGCCAACCGTGGGATACCTTGCCGATTATTACCGAACACGGTTCTTCATATTGGGCGGTCCCTTGTTGGCCATTGTTTTCATAGCTCTGGTGGGCGTAGCCCCCAGTTATCTCGTGCTCCTTGTATTCATATCGCTCGGATCTATTGGTTCATCCATGTTTCACCCTTCGACTGCGGGTATGATTTCAGCATACGCCGGTCGGCATTTCGGCCTTTCAATGTCCGTGTTCAATACCGGAGGTACCTTTGCCTTTGGTCTGGGACCGCTTTTCATAACGTACCTCGTGGGCACTTACGGTCTCGAGATTTCACCGCTCACCATGATTTTCGGTCTGGCTGTTATGGTGGTGCTCTTTAAGATCGTGCCCTGTCCCCAAGGAGAGGGATTGGGTCATCTTGGCTTCATCGGTTCTCTCAAAGAGGCTTTGGGTTCGGTATGGAAACCTATTGTTTTGATTTGGCTGGTTATGGTCTTGAGGGCCTTTGCGGGCCACTCTTTCAGAACATTCATTCCCGTTTTATACGCGCAAGAGGGGTATTCTTTGATTGCTATCGGTGCGGTAGTATCTCTTTTCACTGTGGCCGGAACTGTGAGTGGCCTTTTGGCGGGACATCTTTCGGACAGAGTGGGTTATAAACCCATCTTTTACCTGGCACATGGCCTTGCAACCCCCAGCCTGTTTCTCCTGCTTTACCTCAAGGGGAGCTGGGTTTTCTGCGGGGCCTTTTTGGCTGGATTCTTTGCTATGGCTACCTTGCCACTGGGTGTGGCCATGGCACAGGAACTAGCCCCCAAGGGTAGATCGATGGTCTCAAGCCTCATGATGGGCCTTGCCTTCGGGCTCGGGGGAATCATGATGCCCTTGACCGGCAAACTTGCCGAGATCTTTTCGATACGAGGTGTTCTCTTCTCTCTAGCGATTATCCCATGCCTGACCATCTCCCTCATTGCCCTGCTACCCGAGATAAACGCTAGAGCTGGGCGATCGATCCACGAATGAAATTCATCATACACCGCAAGGTCGAAAAGCATCCGCCGACCATCAACACGCACCAGATTAGCTTTTCTTAAGAAATCTCTAGCGTGCATATGGCACCAAATCTGGGAAATTCTGTTGATCTTACCGCTATTTACCTATATAGGTATTTTGTGAGGAAGAATTCCCCAACTGAGAAAGAGAAATCTCACAAGGCTCTGAGCGAACTGGACTTCGGAAAAATGTCAAGCTGGTGCTGTCACCTCGAACAAGACCTCATAGTCATTAGCATAGTGAAGAAATCATAGTCGTTCTTGGATCAACATGCTTCTCGACGGCAAACCATATACATTCGATCGCGTCATACGGATCGGCATAACCGTAGGGCTGTTATGGGGATTCATCTGGCTCTTGGGGTATCTGAGCGACGTGCTTATCCCTTTTGCAGTAGCCCTCCTCTTAGCATATCTCATCAATCCCCTGGTACAGTTAGTACAAAAAAAGATCCCTAACAGACTCATTTCAGTAATTTTCAGCCTCTTTGCTGTCGCAGTTTTTCTGGCACTGGTTGCCTGGTTTCTTATCCCTCTAATCGTGCACGAGATAGGGCAAATGGGCCAGATTCTATCTAGACTCGTGAGCAATACTGATTTAGCAGAACAGGCCGCCAAACGTTTGCCGCCTGATCTCTGGCAGGCCCTGAAGGACTATGCATCGAGAAAGGAGGTTCAAGAATTCTTCAGGACCGAGAATTTCTGGAAAATCGCTGCAGCTGTAGCCCGCAAGGTCTTGCCCGGGGTCTGGGGACTCATCACCGGCACAGCAAGTTTTCTCATGGGGCTTATTGGTCTGGCTGTAATCGGGCTCTATCTTGTATTCTTGCTCTTGGACTACCAGAAGGTAAAAGAGGGCTGGAAGGGTCTGATCCCGCCTGCCTACCGGGCAACGCTCATAGCCTTTGTGAATGACTTTAACGCGGGCATGAACCGCTATTTCCGAGCTCAGGCCCTGGTGGCATCTATTGTGGGGGTATTGTTCGCCTTCGGCTTCTGGCTTATTGATCTGCCCATGGGCATCCTGCTGGGCCTGTTTATCGGGCTTCTGAATATGGTCCCCTACTTGCAGACTATTGGGCTCATACCTGCCTTTCTGCTGGCCCTGGTCCACGGATTGGAGACTTCCGGCAATATTTGGACAGTCATGGGGCTGACAGGCCTGATCTTTGTGGTGGTCCAGGCAATCCAGGATGGTATTCTGGTACCCAAGATCATGGGCCGCATAACTGGTTTGAGTCCTGCCATTATCCTCCTCTCTTTATCAATATGGGGAAAGTTGCTGGGTATCTTCGGGCTCCTCATCGCCCTCCCAATGACATGCCTGCTGTTGGCCTATTACCGTCGTTTTCTCGCTGCGACTCCTGCAGCAGAGGAGCCATGACTTGCATCCGCGGATGACAGTGATTACCTCTAGTTATGTAACGCAAAAAACAACGAGGCCTCGGGGAGTAAATTAATCCAATCCGCAGCGCCGAGTCCGTATCAGGGGCATGGACGAGGAGTAGATTCAATGCATGACCACAGTACCAAAAACGCCTTCACCGCCCGGCTATTTGACTACAGGTCGGTGGAAAAAAGAAAGCTCATTTTGTCGCTTTCGATAACGTTAGTAGTCATGATCGTTGAAGTTATTGGCGGTTTCCTAACCCACAGCATTGCGCTCATCAGTGATGCGGGCCACATGTTTACGCACTGTTTCGCGTTAGGTATAAGCCTGGCGGCCATCATGATCGCCCGAAAACCGCTCTGTCATCATAGGACCTTTGGTTTGTACCGGGCGGAGATAGTAGCCGCGTTCGTAAATGGATTGTTTCTCCTTTTCGTAGTCGCAATAATCATATACGAGGCTGTTCTCAGGATCATTCACCCTGAGGAGGTCTTGAGCCTGCACATGTTGATGATTGCCCTTGTCGGCCTCGCGGTGAACCTGGTCAGCATAGGCATTCTTCATGGCAGCCATAAAGAGGACATGAACGTGAGGAGCGTGTTCTACCATATGGTTGCAGATGCTGCATCGTCGGTGGGCATCGTGGTCGCAGCAATCGTCATATTTTACACGGGATGGAATATCATCGACCCTTTGGTGAGTTTGGGAATTTCCGGAGTTATCATCTATTGGGCATGGGGCATATTAAAGGATTCTACCATTATTCTTCTGGAGATGGCCCCGAGAGGACTCAATACCGATATTATCTCCGACGACTTAAAATCGCATTTCCCTGAGATCAGAGAACTCTTCAATGTGCATCTTTGGACCATCACCGCGGACATGCTGGTATTTTCTGCTCATTTATTGCTTAATGAGGCGCACGAAAATTCGGTAAACCAGAACACTTTGATTGAAAGGATAAACCGCTATCTTTCGGAGCAGTACCAGGTAATAGAATCTACCATTCAAATGACATCCGGGCAAGCAGCCGAGGTGTGCAAATAACGACCTCAGCCGGTTCGTTGAGGAAAACTCTTGGTCACCTAACTTCAGTGCATATATGATAGAAAAATCTTGAGGGACGTTTTGACCTCCACTGTAACCTAATATCTCTTTGCTTAATGACAAAAACCCGCGTATAAAAGGCTGGTCGCCATTCCTAACGACTCATCTACCGATTACATAAGAGGAGGACACTGTAATGAAGATCGACGCAAGCGAATTCAGAGATATCGACCCGGGAGAACGCATACTCATGGGGCCGGGACCAAGCAATGTGCCTGCCCGCGTGTTACAGGCCATGTCTGCCCCATGCATTGGCCATTTAGACCCCTATTTTCTCTCGGTAATGGATGAAACGCAGCGCTTGCTCAGGTTTCTGTTCCAAACGGACAATCCCCTCACCATTCCGGTTTCAGGTACCGGCAGCTCTGGCATGGAAACATGTCTTGTCAACTTGCTTGAACCGGGTGAGGAGGCGGTCGTGTGTATCAATGGCGTCTTTGGTACCCGTATGGCCGATATCATGGGTCGCGTGGGTGCTCAGGTCATCCGGGTCGACGGTCAGTGGGGTCGAGCAATTGACCCTGACGCAGTGAGAAAGGCCGTCACTGGAAAAAGCCCTAAGGTTATCGCCCTGGTGCATGCAGAGACCTCTACCGGGGTATGTCAACCACTCGATGACATTGCAGGTATTGCTCGGGAAACAGGTGCCCTGTTTCTCGTAGATATGGTTACCTCTCTGGGAGGGATGGAAGTAAGTGTGGATAAGATGGGAATCGATGCAGCCTATAGCGGAACCCAGAAATGCATATCCTGCCCCCCCGGGCTTGCTCCAATATCATTTGGTCCTGCAGCCATGAAGGCCCTTGAGAGTCGCAAAACACCAGTGCCCAGCTGGTATCTGGATATGAGTATGGTCAAGAGTTATTGGGGGAGCGAGAGGAAGTACCATCACACTGCGCCCATCAATATGATCTATGCATTGCGTGAAGCATTGCGCATCATAGCGGAGGAAGGCCTTGAAGAACGCTTCGCTAGGCACAAACTGCACCATAGGGCCCTCGTTGCCGGCATAGAGGCGATGGGCCTTTCTATGCTTGTTCCGGAAGGCGAGCGACTTCCAATGCTCAATGCCATCTGCATTCCTGAGGGCGTGGAAGACGCGAAGGTGCGCAAGGCACTGCTGAACGATTTTGGCATGGAGGTTGGCGGTGGCTTAGGCGACCTAGCCGGAAAAATATGGCGCGTTGGCCTGATGGGCCTTTCTTCATGCAGGAAAAACGTATTGCTGTTTCTCACTGCTCTGGAGACAATATTGAAGGCTGAAGGGGTTAAGGTCACTCCGGGAGGACTTGACGCAGCATCGGGTGTTTATTCATAGAGGTAGTATCGCCCCCATTAAACTCAGCCATCCTACGCCAGCAGAATTAGCGAGCGATTGTGATTCTAATGTGTTACCGCGGAAGCACAGATTGGTGGCCTAAGCGCGATTACGCCTCGAAAAAGAGCCATCCTCTGACGTGGTCATGAACAAGAAGGAAACATTCATTTCAGGTGTAGTGCCACCGCAGGAGCATCTGAAAGCGGCCTTGTGGTTCGCCTTTCACGATTCTAAGCTTCTCGTTCATTCGAATGCATCGTCCGTAACCGTCCCTTGCCTGCCTGATCTCAAGCAGTTGAGTTTGGAGACTAAGGCACAACATTATCTGGGCCAACTGGGAGCCCGGCCCTGTTACGCAGTGGAACTGGATGAAGATACGTTACCACCGCCCGGGATGGCTTTTCTGGGGCTACGCGGACTTTATGGTCAGATAGGTGAAAACCTGTTTCAGATAGCCGGCCGTGCAGTGCAAATTGTGGAATGGGACAGGGCAAATCGGTTCTGCAGCCGGTGTGGTAATACCATGCACTTAAGCTCAACCGAGCGCGCTAAAGAATGCGACCACTGTGGTCTGCTCAACTTTCCCCGCCTATCCCCCGCGATTATTGTCCTTGTTGAACGGGGCAGCGAACTGTTGCTGGCACGGGCTCACCACTTTCCGCCGGGGCTCTACAGCGTTATTGCCGGATTTGTAGAACCGGGTGAAACATTGGAAACGGCTGTAGCACGGGAAGTGCAGGAGGAGGTAGGTCTTTCCATCGGGGAGATACGCTATTTTGGGAGCCAGCCCTGGCCATTCCCCGACTCCCTCATGATTGGATTTACCGCCACCTATCAAGGTGGCCAAATCACCCTTGCCGACGGGGAAATTGAAGACGCCGGATGGTTCAGTGCTGATAACCTGCCCACGATTCCAACCAAGATAAGCATCTCCCGTCGACTCATTGACTGGTTTTTGGAAAAACAGAGGCATTATAGCGGAGATAAGGTAAAATAGGCGGGTTGGGGCTGTCGCTCAGTTAAATATAGATCACCACCCGCCTTTCACTTTACCTGTCATACCTTGATCAGGAAACCCTTTCCTGTCACACACACGCAAGCCGCTGCCTGCACAAGGACTTTCGTCCCAGCGCAAGGTAGTACCAGCTAGGAGACGGACATGGAGACCCTGCTCGATTGGGGCATAACAACCATCCTCTGGGTGCAACAATTAAGCCCAACGTTTGATCTGCTATTCAAGGTCTTCACTCTTATGGGAGAAGAAGTAGTCTTCACCCTGCTCGTATTTTCTGTCTACTGGTGTATAGACCAACGTACCGGCGTTAGGCTTGCCATCCTGTTCCTGCTTTCGGGGTATATCAACACGTTGGCAAAGGTGCTCGCAGGCCAGCCCCGACCATTTGAGTACAACTCTCAGGTTCGCAAGTTGTTTGAGGCTGACGGCGGAGGGCTTCCAAGCGGCCATACCCAAAATACCGTTGTTATTTGGGGAGAACTGGCCTTTCGGTTTCGCATGTTGTGGTTGTGGCTGATCGCCCTATTCCTCACGCTGCTGGTACCCATTTCACGGGTCTATCTAGGACTCCACTTTCCCACAGACATTGTGGGGGGCTACCTGCTCGGTTTTTCACTTCTTTTGCTGTACCGCTGGCTTGAACCTGGCGTCGCAGTGTGGCTGAAAAGTAAGGGCTTGACCTGGCAGTTGAGTATATCCCTCGCGCTACCGGCCCTCATGATACTCCTCTTTCCGAGCAACGAAAAAAATGGCCTCATCGCCGGAGCAACACTGATGGGAATGGGAGCGGGTTTCGTAGTGGAGCAGCATTTCGTAAAATTCCAATCAGGCGGTATCCGATGGAAAAAGGTGGCGCGGTTTCTACTGGGAACAGCCGTTGCGTTCGCGTTTTGGCAGGGATTGCGGTCTGCATTCTTCGGTCTTCAACCAGAATCTCTCTATCGCTTTCTTCGCTATGGGTTGGTGGGTCTCTGGGGTGCTCTCGGCGCCCCATGGATCTTCGTGAAGCTGGGTCTGGCTACAAGGCGGTAGCGGATTCTTGCAAATTGCCTGCCCGCCAGGGCCTTTCAGTTTTCGTCCCTTGGTTCACAGATTCAATTAAGACCAATTCGATAACCGCAAGCAGCCCTTTGGCTTGAGAACAGTCCTGGGGTCTGAATCTTTCCGTCTTTGATATCCTGCAAATCTTTCCATCCATTTTTTTGCAAAAAATGAAAAAAAGTTCTTGACAAGGGCTCGATCTTGTGTTCTTATTGCGTTATGGCGTCACACAATATGAACAATAGACCCTACTACAAGATAAACTCAGTCGAAAAAACCATAAGAATTCTCGAGCTTCTCGCAGAAAAGGGAGAGATTTCAGTGGCTGAGGCGGCTGCCAAACTCGGTATGAACCGCAGTACCTGTCACCGGTTCCTCGTAACCCTGCGGGAACTTGGTTACGTCGTACAGAATCATCTATCACACTACAGGTTATCATTTCGTATTTACGAGCTTGGCATGAAAGTGGCCGATCGGCTGCAAGTGAGACAGATTGCCCATCCATATCTCCAAAAGCTGTCAAATCTCTTTAACGAGAATATTAATCTGGGTTACTGGGACAACAACGAAATCGTCCACCTCGACAAAATCGATAGCACTGAGATTCTACGCATTGATCCCGGTATTGGCAGCAGAGTTCCGGCTTATTGCACCGGCTTGGGTAAGGCCATTCTCCCATTTCGCCCTGACGAAGAACTGAATAGCTTTCTCGAATCGGTGCCCCTCCGGGCAATGACGCCAAATACAATTACTTCGAAGGAAGAATTGATACGGGAGCTTGAAACTATTCGCAAACAAGGCTTCGCAGTTGACCGGGAGGAGCTTTCCATCGGGCTGCGCTGTGTGGCTTCCCCGGTGTTCGACTATACCGATTACCCCTCGTACTCAGTGAGTGTGGCTGGACCTTCGTCGCGAATGACTAACGAAAAGATCACCGCTATCAAGGAAGAACTGAAACGGGTATGTCGAGAGCTTTCCAAAAACCTGGGCCAAATGCAGTCTTGATTGCTTCTCTGCCGTGGCTTACCGCTAATGTTTTATGGGGAGGTTCCAATGAAGAAGAAACTGAACCGATTTGATCTGCAAAAAAAGAAAGAATCGGGCGAACAGGTAGTCTGGATTACCGCTTATGATTTTGCTACCGCACAGTTCGCCGAGCAGGCGGGAATGGACATGCTCCTCGTGGGCGACTCCCTCGGGATGTGCGTTTATGGCTATGAGGGCACCGTGCCGGTTACCATGGATCAGTGTATCGTTCACAGCGAAGCCGTTCGTCGAGGTGCCCCAAATACCCTCGTAATAGGAGACATGCCCTTCCTCTCATATCAGGTTAGCACGGAGGAGTCGGTGCGCAATGCTGGCCGGTTTTTTAAGGAGGCAAACGTAGATGCCATAAAGCTGGAGGGCGGTCTGAGAGTCTGTCCCCAGATCAAAGCCATTGCAGATGCCGGTATGCTTGTAATGGGCCACATTGGCTTGACGCCGCAGAGTTCCGGTCAGCTCGGAGGGTTCAAGGCCCAGGGTCGCACTGCAGCAACAGCCCTGGAGGCTATTCAGGACGCACGCGCCGTCCAGGAGGCCGGGGCTTTTGCACTCTTGGTGGAGGCAGTACCACCGGAAGTATGCAAGATCATGAGGGATGAACTTACAATTCCCGTCTACAGTATTGGCGCGGGCATCCACGCCGACGGCCAGCTCATGATCTCGAGCGATGTGCTGGGGATATTCCAGGCGTTCACACCGAAGTTTGTGAAAAGGTATGCCAACCTGGCAGGGGAAATCACCAAGGCCTTTGAAGCCTATGTGGCGGATGTTCGATCGCTTCGTTTTCCGGAGGATAAGCACACATATAAGATGATTGAAGGCGAATTGCCCAAGCTTATGGAGACGCTGAAGCAGAAATAGGCCGATTGCTCAGCGATTCTCACCGGGCTTGCTAACCCAAGGTCCCTACGATGGACCGATGCGAGTCAGGATCTGCCCGCAGGTGGTAGACGATACGGACCGTAACTGAAAGGTAGGTTATCCTATGTCTGATGTCTTGAAATCGATTCGTAATTTCATGGAAAAAGAGGGCATTCCCGGTCGTGATAGTTACGATCTGCCGTCCTCTACCAAAACATTTCCCGACGGCGCCAACTGGCGTATCGAGGTTGCCGGTGTTGAGAGGGCCTCAACGATGGAGGCCATGATCGACGAGGCCGGCAAAAGAAACATCACGGTACACCGTGTGGTCGCTACCGTCGGAGGATCCACTTACTGCGATTTTGAAGAACTCAAGGCCATGGCCCAGATGGCTTTTGATGAAAAGATAGAGGTTGTCATGGTCGTGGGGCATCGAAAAGGGTGGGATCCAGGGTCCAAGGAATCCGCAACACCTGAAGGCGTAATGCAGGGTTTCAGGCTACGCGGTTCTGATAACATCTCATATCATATTGCAGATATGATGCGGAACATCGAAGCGGGGTTCAGGGGCTTTCTGGTCTATGACGAGGGCGTGCTGTTTCTTGTCAACAAAATGCGGCAGGAGGGGCTTATACCCAAGGAGACCATCTTCAAGTTCTCAGTCTTTGGCGGTTATTGCAGCCCCGCAGGGGCAAAGGTCATTGAATCAATGGGTGTTAACTCCATGAATCCCTTGTCCGATGTTTCCCTTCCCATCTTGGCAAGCATTCGCAAAACGGTGGATATCCCTCTTGACGTCTACGTGATTATCGTCGACGCCTTTGGAGGGATGTATCGGGCTTATGAGGCCCCTGAGATCGCCCGGATCGCTTCCCCCTGTTATTTTAAGATCGAGCCTGGGACTTCGGAAGGCGATATTTACAAACCATGGGCTTTTGAAGCATTCCATCAAGACCTGGTTCGAGAAAAGATAAAGATGGCAGCCGTGGTTCATGAACTCATGCAGCGACACGCGCCGCAACTGAAGACATCGGAAAAAGGCGCAAAGGATCTTGTTCTGCCTGTACCAGGATAACCCTAATTTCAGAATAGAGGAGTTCCCTATGACCCAGGATAATGTATTTCAAGTTGCCTTAAGCACGCTGAACCATGCGGGAAAATTGGGGAGCATAGACTCCAGAGTTCTTGAGATTCTTCAAGCGCCCAAAAGAATCACGCAGTTTCGCATTCCGCTCAAACTGGATGATGGTTCCTTTGAGGTTTTTCAGGCATACAGGGTTCACTACTGTGACGCACTCGGGCCTTGCAGAAACGGCACACGGATTCGACCGGACCTTTCGCTCGATGAAGTCAAAGCCCTGGCGCTGTTTATGACGGTCAAGCACTGCGCCGCGGATATCCCGGCGGGAGGTGCAAAGGGGGGTATTCAAGCCGATCCGACTACATTAAGCACTAATGACATGGAACGGCTCATCCGCGCCTTTGTTAGAAATCTTCAGCCAAAAGGCCCCTGGGTGGATGTTCCCGGAGCCGATATCGGCACCGGAGAACAGGCAATGGCTTGGATGCTCGATGAATATGAACAAATCACCGGTTATCATTGCCCTCCTGCCATAAACGACAAGCCTCCCATCCTAGGTGGGTCCCTGGGTGGTGAGGCAGCCACCGGAGTGGGTGTCTTTAAGGTACTAATACAGGCTGCCGCTGATATCAGAATGAATGTCAAAGAGAGTAGCGCCGTTGTGCAAGGTTTTGGCCAGGTAGGATCTGTTGTGGCGACCTTGCTCCATGAACAAGGCTGCCGGATTGTGGCTGTGAGTGATGTTTATGGCGGAGTTTATTCGCCATCAGGTATCGATATCGGAAAATTAAAAGATCACGTTGCAAAGACAGGAAAGGTGCCGGGTTTTCCCAGGGCGGATGTCATCAGCAACGAAGAGATTTTCGAAATAGAGTGCGATATTTTGGTCCCCGCAGCGGTCCAGAGCGTCATCCATAACGGAAATGCTAAAGATGTAAAGGCAAAGTTGATTGTTGAAGGCGCAAACGGCCCGGTAACCACCGAGGCCGATGAGGAGCTGTTAGAAAAAGGGGTTACCATCGTGCCGGATGTGGTTGCGAACAGCGGAGGGGCGACCGTGTGCTACTTTGAGAGGACACAGGGACTTTCAGACAGGTATTGGGATCTCGAGACGGTCAACAGCCGGCTTGAACAGAGAATACTCAAGGCATATGCGGATGCCGTTAATGCAGCACGTGAAGTCAACACCGCATCCATAAGGACCGGGGCGTGGATCAATGCGCTGAGAAAACTCAGCAAGGCCATGAAACTGAGGGGCTGGGTATAGTCCTCACAGATTAGTCACAACCACTTACTTCAAAAGTGTAAAAAGAGGGTGAGAGGATGGCCTTATTTGAAACAAGTGAATATCTGGAAAGGATCAAAAAGACCAAGGATCGAATGGCACAGACAGGTATTGATGTACTCATCGTCGCAGACCCGGCCAATATGAACTACCTTACAGGGTACGACGGTTGGTCGTTCTATGTACCTCAGGTTGTTGTTGTTAATATCGACGAAGAAGAGCCAGTCTGGATAGGAAGGGGTATGGATGTCAATGGGGCAAAGAACACCACCTTTCTATCGCATACGAATATCTTCGGCTATCCCGATGATTATGTCCAATCGCTTCTCAAGCATCCCATGAACTTCGTTGCAGATATCTTAAAGGAGAAGGGTTGGGAAGGTGGGGTCATCGGCGTTGAAATGGATGCATACTATTTCAGCGCGAGATGTTACGAAGAGCTCAAAAAGAGCCTTTCCGCGGCCAAGTTTAAGGATGGCAACCTCTTGGTAAGTTGGGTTCGGAACACAAAGTCTGCTCAGGAAATTGAATACATGAAGCAGGCGGGCAAAATAGTCGAAAAAGTAATGCAGACCGCCATCGATACGGTGGCCCCTGGTGTCAGGGAATGCGATGCGGTGGCAGCTATCTATCAGGCCCAGATCAGCGGAACAGCCGAATACGGCGGTGATTACGCAGCCATTGTCCCCATGATGCCCACAGGCGAGAAAACATCCACCCCTCATCTCACCTGGACCGATCAGCCGTACGAAAACGAAGTGGCCGTCAACCTGGAACTGGCCGCCTGCCGGCATCGATATCACTGCCCCATGGCACGCACGCTCTACCTCGGCTCAAACCCCCCCATAAAATTGAAAGATACTGCTGGAGTGGTGGTGGAGGGGCTCAATGCGGCACTGGATGCTGTGAAACCCGGGGTGCTTTGTGAGGAAGTTGAACTGGTCTGGAGGAAGATCATCGCAAAGGCTGGGTTAGAGAAGGAATCCCGCATTGGATATGCCATGGGCCTCAATTACCCGCCCGATTGGGGTGAGCACACAGCAAGCCTGAGACCCGGAGACAAGACAGTGCTTGCGCCTAATATGACCTTTCACATGATTCTGGGCATGTGGATGGACGATTGGGGATTTGAATGCAGCGAATCATTTCGAGTCACCGACGCCGGATGTGAGACATTTGCCCATTTCCCGAGAAAACTGTTCACAAAAAGCTGAGCCAAAACGAGGTGATCGGCACATTGTTCTGCATGCGCAACAGCATGAGATGCGTGAATGATCTATAGAACACAAAAAGGACAAGTGAGCTCCGGAGAGGCGATCGGTATTCTACTGCTCGATACCTCCGTGCCCTTTATCCCCGGAGATGTGGCCAATGCCACCACCTATCCTTTTCCCGTACGTTTCAAAAGGGTCGATGGCTTTACGGTAGCACGCGCCATTGGCAAAGACCCAGCCGTTTTTGACAGCCTGCTCGCGGCTGCGCAGGAATTGTTACAACAGGGCGTGCGAGCCATAACCGGTGATTGCGGTTTTATGGGAATCCATCAGAAGAAACTTGCCAAAGAGCTCGCAATTCCGGTGTTCCTGTCGAGCCTTCTTCAAATACCCTTTATCAGAAACCTGATTGCCGTTGATGCCAAGGTGGGGATCATCACGGCTGACTCGAGAAGCCTGGATGCCGATTTACTGGCGGAAGTCGGTGTACCGGATGCGTCAAATCTGGTCATCCGCGGACTGGAAGATCAGCGGCATTTCTGCCAGTTTGCTATCGAAGAAACCGGCTCTCTAGATTCCGAGGCCGTCGAAGCGGAGGTGGTGGGGGTAGCTCGTCAAATGGCCACCGAGGATCAGCTGATCAGGGCAATACTCCTGGAGTGCAGTCTGCTGCCGCCCTATGGTGCCGCCGTTCACCAGGCGGTTAGTCTGCCGGTATTCGACTACATAACCATGATCAAGTTCGTGTTTTCGGCCGTAGTCAAGCAGCGATACAGCGGCTTTATGTAGCTCTTCAGTTATCCTTTCCCATGGGGAGTGTGAACGATGCGAGGCTGGATAACGCCAAAGAGAAGCGACTGCCCTATGTTGAGTCTACCAATCATGGGTGCACTTATTTCTGCACTCGTCTTTGTCTGCCAACAGCATTTCTCATCACTCGGAAATACCATTTCAATTCAACAAGTTGTCGGTCGGATTCATCCACCAATATTAATCTCCTTTCCCTTGCTCGTTTTTCTGCAGACAGCCTCATTCTCATGGGATGTGGCGTCTTGTCAGAGAGGTTGCAGGAGGAGGCGCTAAATGGAAATCTCCAAGAAAATTGCCCAATACCGAGATGAAGTTATCGAGCTGAGGCGCGATTTTCACCGGCATCCGGAACTGGGCCTTGAGGAGTATCGTACCTCCGAAAAGGTCTGCTCCTATCTGGAGGGATGCGGTCTGGAGCTCACCCGCCTGAACAAAACGGGTGTAGTAGGCCTCATGCGGGGAGACCTCCCAGGTCCGACTCTCTTGATGCGCGCCGATATGGATGCACTGCCGATTCAGGAAGAAAATAAGATTTCATACAAATCAGCAAACAAGGGCGTGATGCATGCCTGCGGTCATGATGCGCATACGGCAATGCTGCTGGTGGCAGCTAAGATTCTAGCGAATATGAAACATCGGTTGAAAGGCTGCATTAAGTTTGTATTTGAACCGAACGAGGAGAATGTTGGGTCCCTGGCGATGATTAAAGAAGGCCTCATGGAAAATCCTCGAGTAGATGCCTGTCTGGGGCTCCACATCTGGACTCCACTTCGGACCGGACAGATTGGCATCACCGAAGGACCGATGATGGCAGGGATGGAGCACTTCGAACTGGTCGTCAAAGGCCGCAGCGGGCACACCGCTACCCCGCAAAGCGCGATCGACCCGATCCTCGCCGCCGCCAACATCATTCAGGGAGTCCAAATCATCCAGACGCGGGAAATTGATGCACTCAAAGAGCCGACTATCATCATGTTC
>CP070752.1:1000448-1004789 GCA_020348625.1 Deltaproteobacteria bacterium
ATTCCTTTTAATGTAACGGATTCGATAAACAGACGAACAAGCCGGTTCATCCCATAGTCATCCGATTGAATGTATTGGGGAACAGGGCCGATATTCCGATTACCCTTCCATGGTGCAAAGGTACCGGCGTAGGTGTGGTCGGTTTTGGGAGAACATGCTACAGCAAAGACAACGACCGATCTAGATTGCTTCCAAAGATCCAGGGGGTGCCTCCCCTCTATAGCATATTCAAAGCCCACGTTTGGATCGGCAATACCTACATCATACGCTCCAACTTGCTTCAAGCGATTCACAAGGCCTTGTTTCAAATCTCTTGCCATTCTTCAACTCCTTATTGTGCTTGATATATAGAAAGATTTTGCCAATAAAAGCGTGTTTTGCATCATACGGCAACGTAAAGCTTTATGTGATAGATTCAAGATGAAGTAGCAGGTGAGAAGGTGACCAAGAAATGCCTATTTCCGTCTAAAACATTCATGTCAGAGAGAGCAGGCATGTGAGTAGCCAACTCTACGGGTGTCATTTGACTCCTTCGATGAGTTCTTCCGGATTGGCCCGACACCCAATCCCCCTTCCAGTCCAGTTTACCCCTGCGACCATCTTCTTCTCAATCAAGTCAGGGATCCACTTAGTCTTGAAAAGGGCCCAGGGGATCTCCAGAGGACTGAAACCTTCAAAGCCATCAACTTCTTTCAAGAAATTGATGGCTCGGTCCTCGGACGACCAGAAAGGCATGGCATAGATACCATCGGCATCAGGCACACTAGGAACATGCATATCCTTATGAATCGTCCAAACGTTGTGGCTGGCAGATACTTCCTTCCAGAACGATACAAGATGAATCGGAGTGGCTTCCATCATTCTCTGCTGTACTACTTTCTGCGATTTTAAGAAAATACTCTGCCTAATCCAGTAAGCACAATCCCGCTGTGTTCTTTATCGATTAGGAATCAAGCCGGAATGGCCTAAACAAGTCAACCAAATTTGGATAAAGGATTCAAGTAACCATGATACAGACGTGAGCCTCAATGGCAAGAGGGGTAAAACTAATGCGATGAGCCTAATCGATTAGGACAAGAGTGAATCTGATGATTTCAAGATGCAATCGAGCATCCAGCCCTAACCCCTTTCATGCAATAATTCCACCGCAAATAATCAGCCCTTTCAACTCCTTGCCATCCAGCGTTGCTACTGCCTGAGGCTTGTCGGCAAATGCGATTATTTGTGGTTGAAACATGCAATGATTAGGCACTGCTCGAAAAAGAATGTTTCAGTTAGCCCGCTTGATTCATGAACCCATTCGGAACTGCTTGCTCATGCGGTTTTTCGGTCCGATTCGAGGTTGACAGAGTCGCTCTTTTGGATAGAAGAGTGGGTGTTGCGGGTTGATCTCTCGGTTGATGGATGTTTTTGGTGTAATTTGGGCGTACTACAGCGCCGGATCATTTGACCGATTGGCAGGTGATGTCTGATCCTCAACGCCTTATGTGGGTGCCACTCTGATACGGCCAAGCATCAGGGCAAAGAGGGATCGGTAAGGGTAACCCGAGGCCAGATGAACCCAGATCCGTCGGCTTGTCTCTCGGATCCGGGCCCCGATCTTGATGAGTTTAATCCTCAGAGTGTTGACCTGGGCACGTTCGAGTTCTGTGCCTTTCAGATGGTTTCTCATCAAGACAAACAGACAGTAGGCAAAGACATGCAGGTAGAGACGGAACTGATTGGGGAGGAACCTGTGACAGCTCAGCCGGTCAGCTTTGAGCTCGACCTTGAGCTCCTTGATCCGGTTCTCGATATCCCCCCGAAGGACATAGATCTCATCATAGATCCTCTGGGGGTTGAGACTCAGGTCCGTCACCACAAACCGCTGATTGGGCCCCTTGTCGGTGTACTCGGCCTTCACAATCACCCGGCGCCACCTCATCCAAGAGTCTGCCCGATAGCGGAATGCCCCAAAGAGCCTTTGCTTGGTCCCGGTTTCATGGAATCCATGCTCGGCTCGGGCCAGAAGACCAGACCCCTTTTCTCTCAACCGGTCGTTGGTGATGAGTCCGATCACATAATGGATGTGCTCCTTCTCACAGAACCGGTAAAGGGAAGGCACGGCAAACCCCGCATCGGCTCTCACGACAATCTGAGCTCCCCGGTAGGCACGCTTGAGCCTCTTGATGATCCGCTTGAGCACGGCCACCGAACGATGGGAGGCATGGGTGTTTCCCGGCCGAAGCACACAGGCCATGGGAAAACCCGTGAGGCCATCAAAGACCAAAAGGGGATGGTACATGTGCTCGTCATAGTAGCCATGAAAGAAGCTCAGCTGTTGATGCCCATGGGTGGGATCATCGGTTGCATCGATGTCAAGAACAATGACATCTCTCGGACCAGGATGGGTCTCAAGATACAGCGAAAAGAGCCGGTCACCGAGACGCCTGAGGTCCCTCCGAGTGACCTGGTTTTCAAAACGACAAAGCGTGGGCTGGGAGGCCAAATCCCCAGATGTCTCAGGAAGTCTTCCCGACGAAACCTTCAGAGCCGGATCACTGCGAAGCGTGGTCGAATCGTTGGTGTCCTCATAGCCCATGGCAATGGAGAAGATCCACTGCCTCAGCAAGGTCCTAAGCTCATGAATCACTCGACTCGGATCCCGCGGGTCACCCAGCGCCTTGGCCATGGCCTCGGTGAGCCCATGACGCTCGTCAAGCTCTCTGAGAAGCAGACTGCCGGCATCGGAGGTGATCCGGCCACCTTCAAAATCGGCAATGACTTCTTTTCCAAAGAGACTTCCAAAATGCAGCTGTTTGTGGCAGACTGTATTCATCGGGCATCCTCGCTAAGGTATTCGTTTGATGAATGAATACAACATCTTAGCAGATGCCCGATGCTTTTTGAACCCCTTTTGATGAATAATCCGGGTTAGTTATCAACGGTTTCACCTGGGGTGAATCTTGGCTCTTTGAGGCAAGTGGAAGCCTCACGCAATCAAAGAAGCCACCAGCTCAATTGCCCATCGAAGGAGGAGGACGCTTGTTCATCTAAAACGAAAAAAGGGACTTCACAAGAGGCGGGCTGACAGAAGCCATCGTGGAGCAGCCCTTGGAGGAACTAGCAACTCGCCACGCAACCGAAAGGGTGCGGATCGGAAGCTCGTCCCCTAAACTCGTGCGCGCCTGTACTCCACTCGAGCATAGAAGAAGAAACAAACGCTTTGGGAGCGTTTTGAAAAAGTCCTCCGGAAAGAGCGGTTCAGTAACTGGATTTGGTACGTCTTCTACTGTATATGGAATGAACGTTAGACAAATGGGAATGGTTTTCCACTTTCTTCCAAAAAAGACTGTACTAAACCACTCTCGGAAAACGAAAAAGTTCTGAAGAAGTATAGAGATTGACAAGAAAGGTTATTTCTTACCAATTGGCCCAATAGTTGCGGGAAGATATAGATGGTTTTTCCGTTAAATCATATCCCCGGAGATGTCTTTTTCCAGAATGGAGGTAAATCATGAAGACATTTTCAATAGCTTCTGTTGTACTACTTCTGATCTTCGGAATAATCGGAACGGGTAGGGCCACTCTTATCACATACGTTGACACATTCGATTGGAATGAAATAGTAACAGAAACAGGGCGGACTTTGGCGGTAATCGACAATCCATCGTATTCTTTTCAGTTTGAGGATTTTGACCTCCCTGAGGACGCAGTTCTTAGGAGGGCCAAGCTCATTCTGAAGCACAAGGGGAACAGAGCGGAGGAGCCTCGGGAATTTTGGACACTCGGATACAACGGAACGACCTTCGATCTGGAGCCCTCCATCGGCGAATGGATCAGACAACGTTTCATCCTAGATCCAGAGTCGTTTTCTGAGGGGCCGAACCCGCTCCTGTTCACTCTAACCGAATCGACACCGGGGGACGACAAAATCAGGTTGGATTTGGCCAGGATCAGGATTCGATACGAGGTCAACGAGACTCCTCCGAATCCAGTCCCTGAACCAGCCACCATACTCCTCCTAGGCTCTGGCATGATGGCTCTTGCATGGCGAGGAAGGAAACGTTTGCGAAGGAGTTGATCGAATCTCACTATCCCAGTATTCTCACCCCAGGCAGGATCGGAAATGATCCTGCCTTCTTTGGATGTTTCAAGATGGATTCGTGCATTGAGGAGGGTCCGGAAACTTACGATTTGCGTTTCAATTAGTCGCCATGAAGAATGTCCATCCACTGAATGACCTCTGAATTACTCACCTTCCCTCAGTAAAGCTGAGTCGTCTTCAGATTCTCATCTCACATCAGTGCTTTGAAAATGACATCCAACGGGACTCCGTTCCAGCTACCAAAAGGGGCGAAA
>CP070752.1:1004889-1011545 GCA_020348625.1 Deltaproteobacteria bacterium
CACCCGATTGCCATCCTCTGATGCAGAAGCGCTGCGTAGCAAAGCCACGTTATCATAGACCATATCTCTTTGGGGTCCCAGCGCCAGTAAGACCCGTGGGCACCCTGTGCAACTATAGACCCGGTAATCATGCCAATAGTGAGGAGCAGAAAGCCGTAGCTGATTGCATAGTAGTTAATGGAATCGAGTATGTTGAGAGAAGGGAGCCTCGAGTAAAACGCCCCGAGCCGTTTTGTTTTTATCTGCCTTTCCTGGATGAGGTACATGACCCCGGCAATACAGGCAATGGCAAAGATAGCATCGCCGAGCAGGGCAGCAATGACGTGAAGCGGAAGCCACAGGCTCTTAAAAACAGGCCTCATGGCGATGGTCGAAATGGGCATTGTTGAGGATATGAGCATCAAGAATGCTGAAAAGGGAACGGCAAATGATCCCAAAACCATGATTCTGAATTTGAGCTGGAAAAGCAGATATGCTGCAATAATGGCCCACGCAAAAAACGAGAGAGACGCCTTGAAGTTCAGGGCAGGTATTGCTCCGAGGTTGTGATAGGCAAAGGCCAGATACAGGGTATGGAGTACAAAGCCTACAACAAGAATCCTGTGTGCCCAGCCGCCGACTCTTTTGTGCTTTTTAATAATGAAAAACAAATAACCCGCGGTGGCTATGAGGTAGGCTATGAGCGTTAGCTGCAACAGAATTGTTTCCATGCTATATCCTTTGTGTCAGCGTTCGGTTGCCAGACATTTTGGGGCATATGAGTTCCAATGCTGGCATTAAGGTAAGTGAGGTAAGGGACATACGGCCTTTTCTTCTGCTCCGAGCCTCCCGGCCTGGTCTTTTCTACAACTTATCTGCGGGGGAGTCTTGCCCCCTCCGCATTCCCTTCGTCGGGCTCAGGGCTGCGGTTTCCCCCGTTGATAAGTCTAGAAAAGAACGGCGGCCTCCCGCCAGTCGCATCAGAAAAGACCGTATGACCTTTACATACCGGTCTCACGTATTCGTTATGCAAACAAAGGTATGCTCCGTTTTGTAGTTGATCGCCCCAGGTGAAAGGATCTCTACCTTTGCTTTTGCCTTGATCCCTTTCCCTTGTCAACTTCTCTCCTTCTTTCTTTCTTAAAGACCTGCGTTACTATATCATCTACGGGAAAGCTTGCCCCCAGGGTGGATCTTAAATTGGCCCGGATCCCATCAATATCGCCTTTTCTAATGAGCTCGCGAAGATCGGAGTTGACCAGATTTTCAAACAAGGCCTTATTTTCAGAAGATGGGTCGGTCCGGGCCAGCACCTCTGTCCTAAGTATGCCCAGAAGCTCTACCAAAGATCCATATTCGGAGCCAAACAGGGCCTGCAGCTCTTTTCTGATCTTTTTTGCCAAGGCCGGGCTTTTTCCGCCTGTGGAAATAGCAATTTGCAGATCCCCGCTCCTAACTATAGAGGGCATAATGAAATTGCAGTCCCGGGGTTGATCAACAGCGTTAACTAAGAGTCCTTTGTCTTTTGCCCGGGATGCTATCTGCCCGTTGACCGCCGGGTCATCCGTAGCAGCGATAACCATGGAGGCCTTACTCATGGCTTGGTTCAGCGATTGCTCGGGTATGTGCTGAATCTTTTTTCCTGAGACAAGTTTCTCGAGCTGAGAGGTGAGCTCAGGAGAGACCACGTGTATGCGGCAGCCATACCTGAGGAGGTTCAGTATCTTTCGTTCAGCTACCTTGCCCCCGCCAACAACCAGGACGTTCTTTTTGTGAAGGTCAAGAAAAATAGGATAGTAAGGCATTTTCTTGTTGCTTGTTTCTCGTTGCTTGTCGCTCGTTCAACCAGTAACCAGCAACGAGAATCGAGAAACGAGTCTTATATGTACTGATTTCCTATTTCTGCTATGAATCGCTCAGTTTCATCGGGCCCTTTTTGAGTGAGCTCGGACGCCAGTTTCTTGATTTTGTAGTAGTTCGTTTGGTCGCGAAGGAGATCGTCTGTTGACGAATAGAGTCCACCACGTCTGCCAATGCGGTATATGAGTCGTTGGTCTTCGGAAAGTCGCTGATATTTTTCGATAATCTCGAGCATGCGCTGTTTATCTTCAGGAAGCTTTCCCCTCACCTCTTCGAGGAGATTCATGATGTGATCGCTGGTAATGGTGCTGGTGAGGGTATCATCAAGGGTTTCGATAAACAGTTTTATCTCTTCAACTACCTCGTCGTCGCTGAGCATTTCGAACTCTCCGTCCAGTATTTTTTGGTAGAGAAGGGTTCGTTCAGGAACCCTGAGGCTTCTGAGACGGATATAATGCGGATTTATCTGGTTGAGCACCTTGGCTGTCTCGATTGCGTGTCCTCTCCACATGGCCTTTCCGCCGAGCCCGGGCATAATGTATTCGGAGAGGGACATACCGGCATCTATGACCTTTGTGCCGGCATCTACGTGCTGCGCCGCCGTAACGCCTTTCTTTACAAACTTGAGAACCGGATCATAGCCGCTTTCCATCCCGATATGCACCCTATCCAAGCCTGCCTCTTTTATTTGCTTCAGCTCGTCGAGGGACTTTCGGCTCACGGTTCTTGACCGTGAATAGGTAGTCACTCGCGTGAGGTCGGGAAATTTCTCCCGCAGGAAAAGCAAGATTTCAACCAGGTCTTTCGTCTTGACGATGAGATTATCGGCATCCTGAAGAAAACACTCTCCGGTACCGTAATAAAGCCACATGGCCACGCTCTTGTAACTGTAGCTGTAGTTGTGGTTAGAGAGAAGGTAGTTGAGTACCGCATTGGTTACCTGACCGCTTTCCCCCATCTTCCACGAAATAGCTTTGATATCATCGGCGAAGTCCTTGGCAGTTTGTATATCCTTTTTGACTTCCTCCACTGTTCTCAGCGAGAATTTCTCTTTCTTATAGATCGGGCAAAAAAGACACTGGTTCCAGGGGCAGTTGCGCGTTATGCGCAAGAGGAGGCTCCGTGCCTCATTGGGTGGCCTGATAGGACCTTGCTCAAAACTTAACGGTACGCTGCTTATCACGTATTCACCTCGGTTCGCCGGCTTATTAGCCTTTGTAAGGGCCTTTCAATTCATTCCTCCGTCTCACCACTGAGACAATATGTAATTGTCCGTTGTTTGTTGCCAGTTGTCCGTTGCGTCCTGGCCCACAGGCCCTGACCACTGACAAATGACGACTGACCACTGACATCATTCTGGAGGTTGTTGGCTCAGTATTTTCGAGAAACGTACTATATCAAATATAATAATCACATACCACGACTTTTCAAATCTCCCTCTGCCCGTGGGTAATTGAAATTTGGCGGTCAGCAGGGATAATTGCTTTGATGTTGGCGAGGGCAATGGCTGATGTTGACATGAGGTTTGAGACAATATAGATTGTGAGCCTAACCCCACGTCCACGGACGGAAAAACGGTGCGTGTCTTCTCGAATAGCAAGGTCAGATAGATGTTTGTATTATCAATTGTTAAAAGCTCCTTCCTCTCATTTTGGGATGATGGGTGTCTGAATCTCTCTGCTGCTATCGCCTTTTACGCTATTCTAGCGATTATACCCTTCCTTTACCTGATTGTATCGATAGTAGGCTTTTTTGTGGGCGCCGAGGGTGAGGTGCTGCCACAAGTAAGCTCCTTTATAACGCAGCTTATTCCCTTTATCAGCAAGACGGTGCTCCGTGAAGTAGGTCGAATTAACTTGGGCAGCGGCACTTTTGCGTGGTTCGCCGTCTTCTTTATGTTGTGGACGAGCACACTCATTTTTAATTCCATTGAGTTCTCTCTGAAAAAGGTCTTCAAACTCGACAATGCCCGCCCTTACTGGGTGTCTAAGGTTATGTCGCTGCTTTTCGTGCCGGTTGCCGGACTTGTCTTTATTCTTCTTCAAACCTTCAATCTGTTTGTAGATGCATTCATGAGGTTGAGCAATTATTTTGGCATTGCCATCATACCTCTCTTCTTAAACAATATATTCTTGAAATATATCTTTCCCTTTCTCCTAACAGCTGCTTTGCTGAGCGCGCTCTATGCTATTGTGCCACCGGGTAAGGTTTATATTCGGCAGTCTATAATAGGGGGCCTGATGTGCGCTATTTTCCTTGAGGTTGCCAAGCATGTGTTTGGCTGGAGCGTCAGACATAATCCCAACTACGGCCTTGTTTACGGATCCTTAAACACCATAATACTCATGCTGCTTTGGATCTTTTACGCGTCAGCTATTTTTCTGTTTTGTGCGGAGATCATCGCGGCTTATAGGGAGCGGAGGGAGGACGCGTGGAGATTGGGGTTGTAAATGGAGAATTGATGAATTGAGGGATTTAGGAATTGAGGAAGGCTGGAATAATGGAAGAAGAGAAGAGGGGGAAGGCTGGAAAAGGCACTGATAGGATGCGTTTTATTGCTGATTTCCATATTCATTCCCATTATTCGGTGGCCACGAGCAAGGCGCTCACACCGGAGAATCTGGATTTTTGGGCCCGCCGAAAGGGAATACGCGTTGTGGGCACCGGTGATGTGTTTCACCCTGGGTGGTATAGAGATCTTGAAGAGAGACTGATTCCGACGGGTGACGGCCTTTTTTCTCTTAGGGGGGACTACCGTATTGATGATGATGTGTTGTCATCTTCACCCTCACAGTCGGTGAGCTTTGTCCTCTCCGGGGAAATAAGCAGCATTTACAAGGATAGAGGTAAGGTCAGAAAGGTGCACAACCTGATCCTGTGCCCATCGTTTGAAGCCGTAAGAGAGATACAGAAGAGGTTGGGCACTATTGGCAACATCAGCTCCGACGGAAGGCCCATACTGGGGATTGCCTCGCGGGATTTGCTTGAGATAGCCCTGCAGGCAGACAGCGATATCATTTTTGTTCCGGCTCACATCTGGACACCATGGTTTTCAGCTCTTGGCGCAAAATCAGGGTATGACACCATCGAAGAATGCTTTGGAGATCTTACTGAGCATATCTTCGCTGTTGAGACAGGGCTCTCTTCAGATCCTCCCATGAACTGGCTTTGCTCCTTTTTGGACAAGTACACCCTCATTTCCAATTCAGATGCCCACTCACCTGAAAAGTTGGGGAGGGAGGCAAATCTCTTTGATGCAGAACTTTCTTTTCCGGGGATACGTGCCGCACTGAGAGGAGATGGATTAGATACATTTCAGGGCACCATTGAGTTTTTTCCCCAAGAAGGGAAGTATCACCTCGACGGCCACAGAAAATGCCGCATTTGCTGGAAACCCCAAGAAACGGCGCAACACGGCGGAATGTGCCCGGTATGCGGTAGGGCGGTGACCGTAGGCGTATTGAACAGGGTCATGCAGCTTGCCGACAGAACGGATTCCCAGCTGAGGCCTCGGCGGGACCCCTATTATTCCCTTACCCCATTAAAGAACCTGATAGCAGAGATCAAGGACGTTGGCCCAAACAGCAAGGAGGTGAATCAGCAGTACGAGTATCTGTTGCAAAAAGGCGACACCGAGTTTGCTATTCTGCTGGATCTCTCATATGACCAGATCAGGAAGATTGGAGATGACGTTCTGGTGGAGGGAATCAAGAGGCTGAGGAACCGCGAGGTTCATATAGAGGAGGGGTACGATGGAAGGTTTGGGCAGATACGGGTGTTTCGGCCCGGAGAGATCCGGTCTATTTCGTCTCAGATATCATTTCTTGAGCGATCGTACGAAAGGCCGGATCGAAAAGGTATCATCGGCCCCGGAGAGCTGGATATAACCCCTCGTGACGCTGCCGAAAGCGAGGCTGCCGACCACATAGTAGCGCCAGAGGTTATTCTGAATGTAGTTCAAGAAAAGGCGATCAATCACTACCAGGGCCCATGCTTGATACTTGCAGGGCCGGGAACCGGCAAGACATTGACCTTAACGATGAGGATTGCCAGGCTTATTTCGCATTGGGGGGTGAATCCTTCCTCCATACTGGCAATTACCTTCACCAATAAGGCAGCCGAAGAAATGAAAAGGAGGGCAACAGCTGCCCTTCAAGATGAGCGAACGGCTCGGGAGATCACCATCAACACCTTTCATTCGTTCGGTATGTCCCTGCTCAGAACCCATGCTTCGCAGTTCGGGAGATCGACCGATTTCGCCGTGTTTGGAGATGATGACAAGCGCTTTATCCTTTCGTCATCTCTCGGCATAAAAGGCAGGGAGGTAAGCTCCGTAGCGGAGAGAATACGTCTTGAAAAAGGCAAAATGCACCTCCCCGAAGAACAAGAGAACGATGAGCTGGGAAAGATCTTCTCTGATTATGAAGAATGCCTGCGGAGCGAAGACGCATTTGATATTGATGATCTCATTGTGTATCCGGTGCGGCTTCTTCAGGATGGTGGAAAGCCTGCAGAGCAGGTGAGAGAAAGATATACGTGGATCTGTATCGATGAATATCAAGACATAAATGCTGCCCAATACCAGCTCGTCAGACACCTGGCGCCGCACCACGATTCTAATATCTTCGCAATCGGCGATCCTGATCAGGCCATCTATGGTTTCAGAGGTGCTAATAACGCTTTTATCCGGGCTTTTAAAGATGACTATCCCTCTGCCGCCGTTTACGAGCTTAAGACGTCTTATCGCTGTACGAAGACGATACTGAATGCATCGGATCAGGTTATGAGACCTCAGGGCAGCGGTAATCCCCTTGAAG
>CP070752.1:1011645-1015369 GCA_020348625.1 Deltaproteobacteria bacterium
CAGTTTTTTAATGAGCTAGCCCTCGCCACCGTGGGATTCATGAGGGGCGGTGCAGCCAAGGCAGCGGTTGTTGCCAGCACCCTTTTTGGAACCATATCGGGTTCCATAGCGGCAAATGTTGCTACAACCGGCCAGATCACCATTCCCTTAATGAAGAATACCGGCTACGAAAAGAACTACGCAGGGGCGATCGAGGCCACTGCATCTACCGGCGGCATGTTCATGCCTCCGATAATGGGCGCAACGGCCTTTCTTATCGCAGAATTCCTTAACATCTCATATTGGAGCGTTTGTGTAGCCGCTTTTCTGCCCGCCATCGTCTATTACGCCACCCTGCTGGTGCAGGTAGATTTGGAGGCGGGTAAGATCGGCCTTAAGGGTTTGCCCAGAGAAGACCTGCCATCTCTAAGAAAGACATTATTGGGTGGCTGGCAATATCTGCTGCCTTTTGCTCTACTCATATTCCTTTTGGGGGTTCTCAGGTATTCGGCCCAAACAACGATCATGTACACCATAGGGGCCTTGATTATCGTCAGCTCCTTCAAGAAGGAGAGCAGACTGACCCCCAAGAGATTGCTCACCGCCCTGGAGGATTCGGCTCGAGGGATGCTGTCGATAATCCCCCTATGCACTGCTATTGGTATACTCGTTGGAGCCTTGTCCATGACCGGGACCGGAACAAATTTGACCTCGGGGCTTCTCGACATTAGCAGGGGTTATCTGCCGATTCTCTTGATTCTGACAGCAGGCGCTGCGTTTATATTAGGCATGGGCATGACTACCGTTTCAGTATACATACTGACGGTCGTTCTGCTTGCCCCTGCCTTGATAAAGGCCGGGGTAGAACCTATTGCATCCCATATGTTTTTGTTCTATTTTGGCTGCCTCTCATTTATTACACCGCCCGTTTGCGTGGCGGCGTATATCGCCGCCGGTATCTCCGGAGGTAACCCGTGGACAACCGGCTTTCGCGCTGTACGCTTGGGTTTCGCGGCTTTTCTGGTGCCGTGGGCCTTCGTATTTAACCCCGGCATTTTGATGATTGGCACCCCGCTGGAGATAGTAGTAACATTCTTCTTTGTCGCACTGGGCACAATTACAATAGGGGTCTCATTTGAGGGGTATCTGTTTAAAAGGCTTGCGCTATGGGAAAATATCCTTCTACCCGCAATTGGTATTTGTTTATTTGTGCCAAACCTCCTAACCAGGGGTTTAGCACTGGTTGTCTTGGCCCTGTTTCTGGCAACCCATATTGTGAGAGCAAGAAGAACAAGGGTTTCCACCGTTTTGCAGCCGTAAAACAACCACACCAATGACAACGGGGATTAATAACTCTCAAACCAGAACTAGTGGCTGGTGAATCTGGAAATGAAAATCAGTGCACTCCACCGTGAGCATGGTGCTTCTTACTAGCTAAAGCAAACGGGTTAGGAAGATGGATTCTAAGAATGCGGGGAGGTCGAGATTGCCTAAATGTGAAGATCTTAAATCAAGATTTTGAACCAAACAAGAGCAAAAAGGAGGCACGAATGAAGATTGATATCCACAATCACTTTTACCCCACAAGATTCCTGAAACAGCTGGAAAAAGATGGAAGCCTTGTGGGCCTTACCGTGGAGAAGGATGAGTGGAACAGGCAAATCCTTGTGCAGCATGGAAACCGACTGGTCACCATCACGCCTCCCATGACCGATATTGACCAAAGATTAGAGGATATGGACCAAAGCGGGTTTGACATGCAGATCTTAACCCTATCCATCCCCAGTGTTGATATCTTCCCCGTCGAAACAGGCGAAACCCTGGCCAGGGTAGTCAATGATGAGACTGCCCAGATTTGCCGTGACCACCCAGATCACTTCATGGCCCTTGCCACGTTACCCTTTATGGACCCCGACCGAACCATCAAGGAACTTGAACGGTGTATCGATGACTTGAACTTTCAGGGTGCCTGTATCGGCACGAATATCAACGGCATGGGCCTGGACAACGAGCTCCTGTATCCGTTTTATGAGCGTATATCCGACTACGATCTGCCCATCCACATACACCCTCGTGCACCTGCGGATAAGGAGACTTACAAAGACTACCGTCTCGGCCCCATGATCGGTTTTGAGATGGAGCTCTCTGTGGCCGTGGTGCGACTGGTGATGGGCGGGGTGATGGAGCGGTTCCCTAATCTCACGTTCATCGTCTCTCACCTGGGTGGAGCCATTCCATACCTTGCAGAAAGGATACAAAATTGCTACGAGGCCTACCCCGAATGCCAGGAGCATATCTCCGCTCCTCCAATAGACTACCTGAAAAGGTTCTACTATGATACGGTCAGCTTTTTCGAGCCTGCCCTCATGTGTGCCCGCTCTTTCGTGGGTGCTGAACGCCTTATTTTGGGGTCCGACTACCCCCATGTGATCGGCAATATCCAGAAGGCCGTTACCTCCATAGAGAACTTGAAAATCCCTCAAGACGAAAAGGAGATGATCTACTCCGGAAATATTCTGCGGTTGACTCATCGTGAAACTTGATTGTGAGGCAAGCCAATCGGTGGTATCTTTTTTCTCTATGTTCTTTTTTTGCACTCTTTTTTGAGAAAGTCGGCGATTTCACCGATTTTAGTTCCGGGTCGAAAGATTCCCTTGATTCCCATTTCATAAAGGGCTTGGTCATCTTCTTTCGGAACAATACCTCCCACAAAAAGCACTACATCATTAAGTCCTAGATTTGACATCTCTTGGGAAAGCTGCTCCATAAGGACGAGATGTGCTCCGACCATGCTACTAACGCCAACTGCATCTACACCTTCCTGAAGTGCTGCCCGTGCTACGTTTTTGGCTGTTTGACGAATCCCGGTGTAAATCACCTCAAAACCTCTATCCCGAAGACCCGCGCTAATCACGCGAACCCCACGATTATGACCATCTAACCCCAACTTGGCAATGATTACCCTTATCGGACCAGCACCCATATTGATAGGCCTCCTCACAGATGCTCAAAACCTTCTTCAAATGTTCCGAAGACCTCACGGAGAATGTCAAATATCTCACCCATGGTGACATATGCTTCTACACACTCAATTAAGGCAGGGACGGTGTTATCCCCTGATCGTGCCTCATCCTTCAGCCGCCTTAAGGATTTCTTCACTGCTTGATTGTCTCTATTTCTCCGCAACTCCTTTAATCCTTTAAGGCGTCTTCTATAAAGGTCGGGATCACTGGTAAAAGACTCAATTTGAATCTCCTCTTCCGGGTCCTCAAAACAGTTTAGGCCTATTATTGAACGACTCCCCTCTTCTATCTCTTGTTGATAGCGAGAGGCTGCCTCACGACTAAGCCGCTGATAATAGCCCTGGGAAATTGCGCTCTCAGCTCCGCCCTTCTCCTCAATTATATCAAGAATTTTATCGGCCTCCTCCTCAATTCGACTGGTTAAGCCTTCTATAAAATATGATCCTCCTAACGGGTCGACCACATCTGCAACACCTGACTCCTGCGCAATAATATGCTGAGTCATCAAAGCGACATGGGCAGCCTTTCTAGTAGGAAGACAGAGCACCTCATCCATCGCGCTGCAACTGAGCGATTGACAACCACCGAGGATCGCTGCCAGGGCCTCTATCGTGACCCTAATAACATTCAGAATTGGCTGCTGGGCAGTCATTGTGTAGCCGGTTGTATACACACGAATAAAGGCCTGCTGGCTTTCGGGTTTTTTCGCCCCAAATTGATCC
>CP070752.1:1015469-1020406 GCA_020348625.1 Deltaproteobacteria bacterium
AATGGCGGCCGATTTGGCATTAAAGGGGTTTGAGGTGAATATGTGTGAGGCTCCTGAGTTTAAGGATCACTTTGCCACCACTATGAATCGTAACGAGATAGAGTTTGTCGATATATGGGATAACAAGAAAATCGCTAAGCTTGCTATGGCCACCACGGACTTTGGCGCAGCCATAAAAGATACACAATATATTATGATGCCGATACCAGCTATCGGCCACAAGTCGTTTTTTGAGCGTATAGCCCCCCATCTGGAAGATGGTCAGACTCTGGTTGTGTGGCCGGGCAACTTTGCCGCACTCCTGTTCGCTCATATGTTGAGAGAAAAGGCGATAAACAAAGCCATTACACTCGCTGAGTGCCATACGCTCCCCTGGGGCTGCCGTTTGCTTGCCCCCGGTAGCGTGAAGATAGCGGTTGAGGCCTGGAAGCTGCTCTTGGCTGCATTTCCCGCAAAGCATACAGAGAAGGTAGTAGCCGACCTGAAAGGCACCTACCCGGTAATCCCAGGGGAACATGTGCTGGCTACCTCCCTTAATAATCTGAATCCAATAGTTCATCCTGCCGGTTGCGTGCTTAACGCCGGGTGGATCGACACCCTTGGGAAAGACTTCTATTTCTACAGGCATGGGACAACACTGTCCATAGCAAGGGTTATAAAAGCAGTTTATGAAGAAGTGGTCAAAGTGGGTGAGGCTGTCAATGTAAGAATGCTTGAATATCCTGAAGAATCATTCTTTTCAAAAAGCCAGATCATGTCGGTTTATTTCAGGGCCTCGTTCGATAAAGAGGGTGCTGTTGCCAATATTTCCGGCCCTTCATCAATGAAAGATAGATATATCACTGAAGATGTTCCCTATGGCTTGGTCACCACAGCGCACATAGCCCGCATGTTTCACGTGGAGACCCCGGTTATTGATGCAATAATCGAGTTGACTTCTGTGGTAAATGAGGCTGATTATCGTCGGGAAGGGAGATCGCTAGAAGCCCTCGGTATAGCTGGATTGAGTAAAGAAAAGTTGCTCGATCTCTTGCAGGAGGGGTCTTATTAGGGCTATTGCAGGGTGCAATTTGTTAGGATAACCTTAACAGGAGGAAGTCATGAAACCTAAGATTTTAGCACTTATGGTCATGGGGGTCTTTGTTCTTACTCCGCTTTTTGGCGTAGGTTGGGCTGATAAGATGTATCACATTGGCGAAATTGTGATCATTCAGCATCCCGATTTACAATCTGACTCTGATGGGTTCAAGAAAGCCATGGAGGAGGAAGGACTGGTCGAGGGCAAGAATGTTAAGTATCTTCGCTTAAACGCCGAGGGCGATATGTCTGTGGCTGCGACCATTGCTCAGCGCTTCGTAAGTGAAAAGGTAGATTTAATGCATCCTATTTCTACTCCGGTTTCCCAGGCGTGCGTGGCCGCAGGGAGAGGGACACAGATACCAATCGTCTTCAGCACCTGTACAGCACCGGCCAAGGCAGAGATAGTATCTAGCTGGGAGGCGCCTCGTCCTGATAATGTGACAGGGGTGAGCGATATGGCGGACATCAAGGTGCAGATGGTTACGATCAAAAAGATATTTCCTGATCTCAAAACGCTCGGCGTCATATATAATGCTGGCGAAGTGAATTCTGTGCAGCAGATAGATGAACTGAAGGGTATACTCTCAGACGTTGGTATAGGAAAGCTTGTGGAGGCTACTTGTTCAACAACGGCCGAGGTTATAACTGCTACTCGATCACTTATTGGGAGAGTGGATGCTATCTGGAATCCGACCGATAATACCACCACCTCGGGGCTTGAGGCTGTAATCCGTGTCTGCGAGGAAAACACAATACCGCTTTTCGGGTCTACCGGTGCAATGGTTGAACGTGGCTGCATTGCTGCGCGCGGTGCTAATTATAGCTGGATAGGTTGGCAAGCGGGCAAATATGCTGCCGCGATACTAAAAGGAGAAAAGAAGGCATCAGACATCCCCGTGGTAAAATGTTCCGGTGATGCCCAGGTGCTGGTGGTTAATCCGGCAGCTGCCAAGAGAATGGGGATAACGATTCCTGAATCGGTCATCGCCAGTGCGGCTCGTGTAATACAGTAAAACAGGTAATGGAGGTCAAGGTCGCCTTGACCTCCATGTAATCCACTCAGTCCTGCTAGCCCTGATACGTATCTTGCTATCGTTGATATCAGTCTACTGCTTAGATCAGTTCACATCGTACACTGGTACTACATCTTCATTTTCGGAATGGAGTCTGTTCTGTTTTGGATACAGACAGGATAGGGTATAAGAGATGATCGAATCCATCGTGCTGTCTTCTGTCTCTGAGGGATTACTATTCGGCTTCGTTACTATTGGTGTATACATCACCTTTCGTGTTCTGGCCTTTCCCGACCTCACCGTAGATGGTAGCTTTGTTACCGGGGGCTCTGTTGCGGCGGTTATGATTGCAGCAGGTCATAACCCATTCGTGGCTACCCTTGCCGCGCTTATCGCAGGGTTAATCGCTGGTATCATAACTGCCACACTCAATACAGCGTTCAGAATAAACGCGCTCCTGTCCGGTATCCTTATGATGGTTGGGTTATATTCAGTGAACCTCAGGATAATGCATGGAGCAAATATTCCCCTGATACGGAGCATAACGATCTTTGACAGTGTGGCGCATTTTCTTTCGATACGGAGAAGCAGCATACTCATTATTTATACCCTGGTGGTATTGGCCGCGATCTTTTTTCTGATCCTCAACTGGTTTTTGCGTACCGAGGTTGGTTTAGCCTTAAGGGCGTCTGGTGATAACGAGCAGATGGTACGCGGTTTGGGCTCGGATACAAACAAGAATGTAGTGCTGGGCTGTGCTATCTCTAATGGCCTTGTTGCTCTGGCTGGCTCTTTGGTTGCCCAGAGTCAGGGTTTCTGCGATGTAAATATGGGAATAGGTATGATTGTTATGGGCTTGGCAGCAGTGATAATCGGTGAAGGTATCTTGCATCCGAGGGGCATTGCAAAGATCCTATTCGCATGCTTTGCCGGCACCTTTTTGTATCGCCTGTTTATTACCATTGCCCTCAGGCTGGGTCTGGCCCCTGGAGACCTAAAATTGATTACCGCGACATTAGTCGTCATTGTGCTTGGCGTTCCGTATGTAAGAAAGAGGTTGCGAGGGGAATGGGTGCCACCAGCAGCAAGGATGTAGAGAGGTATTCGTAATGGGTCGAGGCAACGATGATGCATTACTCAGGCTGATTGATATAAGGAAAGTCTTTTCTCGAGGCACGATAGATGAGGTCACCGCTTTGGATGGCATCAACCTGGACGTCTACGAACAGGACTTTGTTACCATCATTGGCAGTAATGGCGCGGGGAAAAGCACCCTACTTAACATCATTGCCGGTATTTATCCACCGGAGCGGGGTGGCAAGGTTTGTGTTGTGGGCCAGGATATTACGAATATCCCGGAGTATAAGCATGCTGCGTATACGGGCAGGGTCTATCAAGACCCTAGTGAAGGCACAGCCGCTAAACTGACTATCGAGGAGAATATGGCTATGGCGCTGCTGCGCGGGCAACCGAGAGGATTGAGGACTGCGATAAATAAGCGGCGGCGCGAGCTATTTCGTTCTGCGCTGTCCCCCCTGGGTTTGGGCCTGGAAGCCAGATTAAGTGCTTATGTGGCCACGCTCTCCGGTGGTCAAAGACAGTCACTCGCGCTGGTAATGGCAACGATAAGTAAACCAGCAATACTGCTGCTCGATGAGCATATAGCTACCCTCGACCCCAAGACAGCCGAGACCGTACTTGAGTTAACCGATATGATTATAGAACGGGAAAAGATGACGACCATAATGGTAACTCACAATATGGATATTGCGTTACGATATGGCAATAGGCTGATCATGATGCATCAGGGGAAGATTTTGGTAAATATGGGGGAGGAAGAGAAAAAGAAGCTCACGATTGCTGACCTAGTAGCGGCATTTGAGCGGGCTGCCGGTGAAGAGTTTAAGGATGACTCCATCATGCTGAGCCAGCGGTAAGAACAAGGATCATAAGCTTTTCCAAAAATTTACCGATCTTAGCTCAAAGCACTTTTCGGTGAATTCACCATCTCACCGCGTTTCAGAAAAGACAGCACCGTTTGACGCTTTGAGCAAAGGTCCACGGCTCCGTTTGAATTTCTTGTCAACTAGCACTTGACCAGGTAACCCTTGCCTAGCTTCCCCTTGACCTACCGTCATATTTGGCCCTGGCGTGTAGTAGGGTCACATCTGTATTCTTGGGTTTCGCAATTGAATAACGGATAGTAAAGAGATGCCCCTCTTTCTCAGCTCCGCCCTTCTAAAGCCTTCCTTACTTGTTCCGACAGGTCATCAGGCAGCTTCTGGAGAAGCCCCGCCTGCACATCCGCCTCGCTTGTAAACAGGGTTGCGAAAACGTCTCGCAGTTTTTCAACGGCATTCTTGCTAAAAAGCCCCACGAGCGCTGCAAGACCGCCAAGGCCGTACACATTGATGGTGTCCGCACCGGCTGTACCAACAGTCACCAGGAGACCGCCCTTGAGGACGAAATAGAACACTACTCCCAAGAGTACACCGATCAGGGGCCGCGCAAAGTACCACGGTACGAAGGACAACTTGAAATCGCGCTGCTGGCTTGCATGCTTGAGATACCCCAAGATGGTAGTGATCATGCTCCCGATACCAGCTGCAAGTATGGTGACGAGAAGATTTCGCATGTCCTCGCTTGCCCCGCCACTCCCGCCGGGACCCGACCCGGGACAAAGCACCTCGAAAAGGCCTGCGATCAACGCGAGTGAGATGACCATCAGCCATATCCCGATCGGAAGCGTGGCGGATTGAGGAAAACACACACCCGGCTCACCTTCCGTTGCAGGCGTGGTACCCGGCTCCGTGGAGCCCTGAATGAGCAACAGGATCACCTTGG
>CP070752.1:1020506-1026635 GCA_020348625.1 Deltaproteobacteria bacterium
AATTCTATCAAAAACAAAACGAAAATCAGTAGCTTGAAATACTCCCCCATTGGGCTCGATTGCAGCTTCAATTTGCTTAGGTCTTGAGGTTACGAGTATTAAAGGCCCGTCTGGACGGATAATGCGGTGAATCCGAGCATCCATACTGAAGAGGCGCGCACATGTTTAATGGCATCTTAGCAGAAAAGACGAATCATATGAATTACATTAAGCGCTCCAGCCCATGGCAATGTAGAATACTTTACGTGGTTCTTGGGGCAGCGGCACAAGAATACCCTGTGGTTTGTCGAAGCGAAGGGGAGCTTCATCGGGCATTTATCAAGGGGTGTCTGGGGAGTGGTGAGGAATTTCTCTTGTAAGGAATATCGGTTTAGTATGGTTCGGATCAGTTGTCCTGCACGTCTCTTTCGGTGATTTTTCTCAGGGCCTCTTCAGCGCTTTTTTTGAACAGGCTTTCGTCCTGTTTTTCCAGCTTTTGGAGGACGGGGAGCGATTTGTCGGTTCCGATTGCCCCCAAGGTTTCGCAAATTGCACCCACGGCGGCTTCACTGAGCGGGTTTTCTTTTTTCTTAAGGAACTTCAAACGGCCCAGGCCCATACGGCGATCAAGCGTCGCTAAAAGGAAGTCTTCAAGGGATCCGATCTCCGACAATACAATATTTCCATAAGAGCCAAGTGCCCCAAAGAGTCGAGGCTCGATTTGCTGGGTGATATCCGAGGGAGAATCTTCTGCTTTTTGTAACAATTCAAGAAATCTCTGAAGGGCAGTCTCGCTTTTGATCCTCCCGAGAACCTGGATCGCCATTTTTTGTACCCGAATATCCGGATCATTCAGGAGGTCGAGGTACAGATTTTCGCCTTCCCCCCCAATCAGCTTATAATATACCCACAATGCCTCTTCCCTGAGGTGAGGATTCTCATGCTTGAGGTACGCCCCCAGGGTGCCGGTTACCTGTTTAATCCACGCGGAGCAGTCTATTTCACCAAGCATCCGAAGCAGATCTGTGGCTGATTCGGTTGTGACTGCTTCTGCATTGAGTTCATCGAGGATATAACTGATTGCAGATGAATCGATCTGAGCGAGAATCTCCCATGCATCTTTACGAACCAATGGGTCATCGCTCTCCCTGAATATTGAGACAAGATGAGGCGCAGATACTTCGCGGATTGAAAGGAAAATGGGTCCGATGGCACGGCGTATCTCTTTTTGCCCGGTCAGGAAACTCGATTTCAATACCCGTGCAATGTTACCCTCAAAGATCTCCTGCAGAACCTGCCCCGCATAAATGGAGATTTCATTTGCTTCTTTAAAGTGGCTGTCGATGCGGACGATAATGGCCTGAACGTCATTGAAGCGACCTCGACGAATCAGCTCGGGAATAACTTTCTTGCAGGATCGAGCTGCTCGGAGGTATTTTTCTCTGTCACGGATTTGGTCAAATTGTTTGAAAAAGGATTCCTTGTTCTGAAGGAAGTTGTCGGTAAGCTTCTCGAGCTTGGCCTTGCGTTGTGTAGCATCTGAAAGCAATTCGAATGGAATGAGCTTGTGATTGAAATACTCCTGAAGAATGGACTCTCTGTCTTCGATCTCCCGATAATTAAGCCAGAGGGCGATCATTTTGGCTATCACGGGTGTCTTTTTTTGGCGGGTCTTGTTGTTCCCGTTACGAAGCGTTTCACTGAGCAACGTCTTGGATAAACTGGTAAGCAGCTCATCCGAGAGGCAGGCGATGATCTCTTCATCGATCTCGGCCTCTGTGAATTCCCTGGTTTGTGCCAGGTCCGTGTTCATCAGAATGGGGTAAACGATCGCTGCGGTTTGAACGGGCCGGGCGATATCCTGGATGATTTGTCTTCGCACCTTCTTGAGGCCCTCTTCGTCAAGATCAAGGAAAAGGGGAATGGTTTTGAAGTCCTTATTCAGACGGGACAGGGCGACCTGGGCCCGCCAGGGAATTTTGCGCTGCGCCGCCAGGAGCTCCTCGGTGAAGATGTATGAAATGTTGAAAATACCCCTCTCTTGAAGCGTACGACTGAAACGCTCTTTGTCGCTCCTTTCTTTGGTGTCGACAAAGGTTGGCTCGCTCATAAGATCCACGAAATTGGTGAATTCCTCCCGAGACATCGTATTCTTAAGGGTTAGGCTTATGAGATCCTTACGCTCGAGGAATTTAGCGAATTTGGGTGTATACAGGTCTGCCATCCCTCGCATCATAACAAACTCCAGCGGGTGGCTTTCGGGCAGAACGCCTTCCATCAAGATCTTCTTGCCCTCCTGATCGTCGCGAACAAGGAAGGTCAACTCGTCTTTTTGGGTGAAGAGGCTTTTGAAAGCCTCGTAGAGGCCAATTTTCGCCTTTTTTGACTGAGGATGGTCGGGGGTATAGTAACCCGTACGGAGAAATGCTTGAATCAGGGCCAGAAGAAAGTCAGCGAGTTTGGCCTTGATTTCCTTGAGCGGGTCATGGGGCATCGCCTGGGTATGGATGCTGTCGGTTTCCGGAAGGGTTGTTTCCATTTCAACCCCTTACAGAGATATAATAACAACAATGAAAATGCTCAATCAGTTGCGTATAAACAAATAGCTTTTCTCGTCAGCGTGGATGTAGGTCGGGGCGAGCGATCAGAGGTTGTGGCAGTATTGCAGTGGGGCTCACAGGGAAATTCGCTACATGCCTTGTTTCCACTGACGAGAACTCCCCGTCATCCTAACTAGCAAATTTTGTGCCATTCTTTATTACCCAAGATAAAACCCCTGAATGACTAAAAGCTTAGTGATATCGGTAAGTTATAAACTTATAGGGGTAGTTTATGAAATCGGGTATGCTGAGAGGCAAAAATCGGGGGAAAAGCTTGACACTTTTTGTCAACGTATTGACAAGATAGGGAAAAGGAGCTTGTGATCTACCTAAAGAGGTATATCTCGGCTGTTGCCATGTGCAAAGGGTGGGGTTGCATGTAATTTCATCCCGTGCCCATGGATCTGCACACTCAGCATGATTTAGGACGAATCATAGGAAAACGCACGGTACTGGCGGCTGGTTCGCACAAATCATGAACTCGCAAGCGAGGTCCTCCATGGTTTGCACAGGTTAACCGCAAAGCTGGTCTCATGAAGTATTTCATTATTGTTTTACCTCAGCAAAACAGTCTGCATTGGAATAGGCACATGCCATGAAACCCTTTCTTTCGCTCCAAGGCTCACGGGCTGGTTTTTTCAGCGACTTGTTTAAGGGGGATTCTTGCCCCCTCCGCATTCTCCTCGGCAAGCTCGGAGCTGCGGCTTCCCCCATAACCAAGCCGCGAAAAGAACTGCGCCCTCCCGCCAGTCTCTTAAGAAACGATTTCATGGCCGTGCGCGTCAGTAGAATTCTCGGTGTACGCATATACGAAAATACAAGGATAGGCTCGTTCCGCGCAAAACGGATATCGATATTCCTGAAATAGGTTAGTTATGGAGTTAAGGCAATAATCTAATAAAGTATTTTCTACTGATAACGCACTCAGGCTACTTGGAATTTCGACATGAAACTCATGTCTATATAGTTTTTGAGTCTGAAAGCCAATTTTCCCTGGCACACAAGAGGCCATCGTACGAAGATGCCGGTGCCGTCACCCATGTTAAAAATGAGCAGGTATCGTTTCTGGGGCTTGAAGGCTTTGATGGGTTTTCCGGTAAGACGAGCTAAAAGATTATGAAAGAGAATCGGGCCCTCACGCACCGCATATACCCCCACCCGGCCCAGGGATTTCCCCTGGATTGCGATACAATCGCCTCCACCGAATATCTCGGGGTGATCCACGCTCTGAAGGCAGTCGTTCACTAATAGGGCCCCATCGCGAGATGTCTTTAGACCGGAGTCAACAAAGATGCGGGGCGGTACAATGCCGATGGTGAGGATGGCCACGTCATATGAGATTGTATCTCCCGATTGGGGATGAACGGCCGTCTCATCCATGGATGCGGCCATGAAATTGGAGAAGATCTTTACGCCCCGCCGGGAGAGGGATTTCTCGGCCAGACGGCCGGCTCTGGCGGCAACAGCGGGCAAGAGTCGATCGGTAGAGTTGGCCAGGATGATGTGTGCCCTTCCTTTGTGGGCTCGAACGAGCCGCCAGATATTCCCTGCCATTTCAACGCCGGCTGGGCCTCCCCCTATGAGCAGTATGTTAGGGGTTGCGTTCTTGATCTTCTCAATGATCGTGTCGCGGACTCTCTCCAGCTGATCGATAGGTTTTACCGGAAATGCCAGGCCCTCAGCCCCTGGTATGAGCTGCAACGGCACATGACTGCCCACATTAAATGAAACAACATCATAATCTATCGCTTTGCCGTCCTCAAGGACAAGCGTGCGATTTTTGGCCTCGATTGACGCCACCTTGCCTTTGACAAAGCTCCCTCCACGAGATTCGATAATGGCCTGAACATCAAACCGCACCTGCTCCGGCTCGTATATGCGGCTTAGCATTCCCGGTCCCATGCCGGAGTAGTAATGAAATCGATCAGGCCCAATGAGGACGACCTCGGCACCCTGCTCTATGAATCGGTCTGCATATTTAAGAGAATAGATGTGGGCATGGCCGCCTCCCACGAAAACCAGCCGTTTCCTTGACATAACAAGGCCTCCCTGTTACGCGGACGTAACCTCGGGTCTTTCTTGCGTCATCCAGTCATAGGATGATTTCCTATTCATCTCCGATGATTTCCTCAATCCAACTGAGTGCGGCAGCAACGGTCGGAAATCCAATAGTGCTGGTCAGCAGCATGAGGGCATGTCGCACCTCATCGGGTTGTGCCCCTTCATCGATGGCCCTTTTCGCATGGCTGTGAACCGCGCCTTCGGACCGCAGTGTTGCAGCTGCAGCCAGCTGGATCAACTGGGCGGTTTTATCATCTAAAGGTCCTTCCTGTCGAACAACCTTGCCAAGATCCTCTACGGCCTTAATAAAGCCAGAATGTCTTTCAGCCATTGAGGCATACCATGTGGGATATTTCTCCATAGTCCCCCCCTTTTTTCGGATTAGCTGCAGTCCTCTTTAACCTCCGTGTCTCTTGCCGAGAAGAGATACATCGGGTTGTGCTCCATAAGGCGGTCATATGTTCAGGCGATCCCCTCATGTTCCAGGCCCCGGGGATTGAAGGCCAATAAGGGCAAAGCCTTTTAAGCTTGAGCCTTGTCTGCGTAACGATCGAGGCGGCTTGAGAGAATAAAAAACGTTGGTGCCCAGAGGCCAACGAAGATTCCGAAACGCTCCGCGTGAGCCAGAGCCTCTATCGATCCATCGCCTTTGGTAATCCACCACATAAAGATGGAACCGAGGATTGAAACAAAGCCCAAGACAAAACACAGATTTGAGAGCATATCCAGGGTCTTCTTAGAAAGCATCTTGTCTCCTCCTTTCTTTATGAGTCATAAGGGAGAGTTCTGCAATAGCAACTGCCGCACTCGTCCCCGGACTCGACTCCATGTTTCACTGTTGAGAGTATTATGTTTCTACTTGCTGGGTAGGGGCATAAGGTTTTTCTCCTGTTCCAAGGCTCCCGGCCTTGCCTTTCCTACGGCGTATCAACGGGGGAGTCTTGCCCCCTCCGCATTCCCTTCGACAGGCTCAGGGCTGCGGTTTCCCCCATTTATGCGCCGTGAAAAGGCCGGCAGCCTCCCGCCAGTCACAGCAGGAAAAACCTTTTGCCCCTACCACGCCCTTCCTTGCTGCATTCAATGGGAATAATAGTATCTTCTCGCTAGTAATCTGTTTCAAACATCCTGCAACGATCAAATGTTGCATATAGGAATTCAGAAATTCCCATTGTGCCTTTTTTTAAGTTTACACAAATGACCGAAAGCAGGGCAAACGAAATCTGATTAAGGGAATTCATGGGTGTACTGAAGCCCGGAGTATGTCGGGTTTGAGCAGAGATCGTAAGGGAGAACCTGGGCTCATCGGAGCAAAGGGCCTAAGGCCGAGTTGCTCTGGCCTGTATGTGGAGCACTACCAGAATCAAGCAGAAAGCAGGCAGCACATTTTTTGATAAAGGTTTCGCCACAAAATTCCGATTAATAACAATAACCTACACACTTGAGAGGGTTGGAATTCACAAAAGAGGCATATCCTGAATTCCCTAAAACC
>CP070752.1:1026735-1038612 GCA_020348625.1 Deltaproteobacteria bacterium
AAGCGGGTAGATTTCTGGACGGGCAGCGAGAAGTTCATTTACCACGGCAACGACGGTACCAGCATGCCCTGGAATGATACCGCCCAGCTGAATTTCTTGAACCCCGAAGTGCGGGAAGCTGTAATCCAGACAATCCTCCACGTGGCGCGGCAATTTTCCATTATCCGCTTCGATGCGGCCATGACGCTGACGAAGCGGCACTATCAGAGACTGTGGTTCCCCGAGCCCGGCACCGGCGGCGCCATTCCCTCCCGAGCGGAACACGGCCTCACCAGGGAGCAGTTTGATAATGCCATGCCAGTGGAATTCTGGCGCGAGGTGGTGGATCGTGTGGCTCAGGAGGTGCCCGATACCCTCTTGCTGGCAGAGGCCTTCTGGTTGATGGAGGGCTATTTCGTGCGCACACTCGGCATGCACCGCGTTTACAATAGCGCGTTCATGAACATGTTGCGCGACGAGGACAACGCCAAGTATCGCTCGGTGATGAAGAATACCCTGGAGTTTGACCCCGATGTGCTCAAACGTTTCGTGAACTTCATGAACAACCCGGATGAGCGCACTGCGGTGGATCAGTTCGGCAAGGACGACAAGTACTTCGGCATCTGCACGATGATGGTCACCCTGCCGGGCCTTCCCATGTTTGGACATGGGCAGATCGAGGGATTTGCCGAGAAATACGGCATGGAGTATCGCCGTGCATACTGGGAAGAAGTCCCTGACCCTTACCTTATGGATCGGCACGAGCGGGAGATTTTTCCTTTAATCCATCGGCGCCATGTATTCGCTGACGTGAGGGATTTCGTCCTCTACGACTTTTGGACCACGGAGGGGTACGTGAACGAGGATGTTTTTGCATACTCGAATCGTTGTGGAGATGAACGTGCCCTTGTCGTGTATCACAACAAATTCGCGGAGGCCTGTGGGTGGATCCGCAGCTCAGTCGGATTCGCGGTTAAAAACCCCGACGGTTCAAAACAAATCGCTCAGCGCACCTTAGGTGAGGGCTTGGCTCTGGACCAAAATGAGCGTTCCTTTACGATCTTTCGTGACAATGCAACGGGGTTGGAGTACATCCGGAGCAGAAAAGAGTTGTGCGAACGCGGACTTTACGTTGAACTGGGGGCATATAAGTGCCATGTTTTTCTCGACTTCCGCGAGATTAGCGATAACGAATGGCACCATTACGAGCACATTGCAGCCTACCTGAACGGACGCGGTGTACCCAGTGTCGAGGCGGCACGCCTCGAGATCCTTTTACAACCGGTCCATCATCCCTTCATGGAATTGGTGAACGCCGATATTTTCCGGAGATTGATGAAGGGGCGGGTAACCAAAGCTCGTGCCCACCCGGACGAGGCGCTTTTGAACGAAGTGGAAGGGAAAATGCAGGCCTTGTTACAGGGAATCAAGGGATTTGCCGGCGGGCAAGGCGACGAGGCCGCAATTGCGCGGGAGATTTGCGCACAATTGTCAGCGGGCCTGCGGCTGCCCGTGCTGATGAAAGGTGAGATCGGCGAGTACCTGCGAACGAATCTCAATAATGACCCAGCAGTATGGGGGGTGCTCTTTGGTTGGTTGTTTGTGCACGGTCTGGGGAAGATGGTGGCGGAGATCGGCTTCGAAGAGCATAGCCGGAGCTGGCTCGATGAATGGCAGCTCGGGCGGATGCTGGGGGGTGTGTTACGGGACTTAGGCCTGGACGAAGGAGCGGCCGAATATGCGGTCACGGTGGTCAAGCTCCTCACCGCACACCAGCGCTGGTTCGAGAAAAAGGCCACGGTTGATATGTTCGAGGTACTGTCGTCGCTATTTAGGGACAATGATGCCCAGCGGGCCTTGCAGGTGAATCGCTATCAGGACACCCTGTGGTTTAATAGGGAGGCCTTTGAGCAGATCATCTGGTGGATGTTCGTCATTGCAACGGTGGTCTATACCTCAATATCTCCGGAGCGACCAGCGGCAGAGATCCCAGCCCTGTGGGAAACAGTGAAAACGTTGCGACAGGCGTCGGAAGCCTCCGGCTACCAGGTGGAGAAGCTTTTGGGAGCAGTGACGGGGAGCCAAGAGGAAGTTCTCGTATGACATAATTCGCTTCGCGTGACAGAGCGGTTTTGATGCACAGACTTCATAAAGATACCCAGCTGCTAACGTCCCAATAACGCCTCCAGCTTCTGCCAATCTGACTCGCCACGAGCCTTGCGAACGCGGCCAGCTAGTGCCTTGAATGCGTCGGGCGGGGTGCGAGCCTCTGGTTGTCTGATAGTAGTTCTGATTTTTGGAAAGCTTGTTGAGACAATCAAAGATACGGTTGATTTCAACCCGGAATCCATCTTCTGCCGGAGTTAATATCTGGTAAAGATCCTTGATCATCTCCTTACCACAAATGCCGCAACTGGTCTGGCTGACAAAGCCCCTTCTGTCAAGAAGCTCATGAATCTTCTCACGCCTTTCGGGTTTGAGCCGGATATCAATAACATTGGGATCGAGATCCTTGCAATATCCTATGAGCATGAAATCATCCGAAGAGTCTGCAATTCCCTCCCCAAGACAGAACCCTGCAGCGTGAAATAACTCTTCTCCAGGGGTTCTCATCACCACGGAATAGGGATTTCCATCTATGCGAATCAGAAGCGGTTCCTCCCCGATCAATTTGTGGGAACTGCTTCGGCAGACCCCGCCTTCACACCGAATCACTTGATATGGTTCAGTGTTCTTTCCTGGTCCATGCAATTGTTCTTGTTGCTTGAAAAGCGTGATATTCAGCCTTTGTCAGGTTTTATGCGATACTGTGCCGCTCACCGAAACCGTGGCCTGTTCGTTCGTTAGGTGACGCAGACCCTGATGGATGTTGACCGTAATGCTCAATTCCTGCTCCTTTCCTCTTCAGTAAATTCTCTACACAGCCTGTAGCATTCTATCCACCGCTATCTTTGCTTGAAGGCGGATTTCCTCAGGAACCTTGACCTCTGGTTTCATATCCTCCAACGAGCGCAGGACCTTATGGAGGGTAATCAACTTCATGTTGGGGCAGACTGCCTTTTCAGATGCGGGAATGAATTCCTTGCCGGGATTCTCCTTTCTTAGTCGATGTATGATCCCTGTCTCAGTTCCCACTATCATCTGGCTCACATCCTTTCTTCCTGCGTAACGGCAGATTCCCCCGGTGCTGAGCACCTCATCGGCGAGGCCGATAACCTCCGGTCTGCACTCGGGGTGAACGACCACCGTGGCCTGGGGATGCTCTTGCCTGAGCCCGGTAATATGCTCCGGAAGAATTTTCATGTGAGTCGGGCAGTAGCCGGGCCAGAAGCGCATCTTCTTTTCGGTCTGCGTAGAGACATACTGCCCCAGATACTGGTCGGGAACGAACAATATCTCCTGCGCATCTAATCTCTGTATCACCTTGACTGCATTGGCAGAGGTACAGCAGATGTCCGATTCCGCCTTCACCGCTGCAGTGGAGTTGACGTAGCAGACCACAGCTGCTCCCGGAAGGTGCTTCTTTCTCCTGATCAGCTCTTCAGCAGTTATCATGTTTGCCATGGGGCAGCTGGCATTCTTATCGGGAAGCAACACGATCCTCTCGGGGCAGAGGATAGAGGCAGTCTCCGCCATAAAATGTACCCCGCAGAAGACTATGACCTCTGCATCTGTCTTTGCCGCATTCTGGCTCAATTCCAGGGAATCACCGACAAAATCGGCTATATCTTGAACCTCGCCCCGCTGGTAGTTATGAGCGAGTATGACGGCATTCCTCTCCTCCTTGAGGCGCGCGATCCTCTCTCTTGCCTTATCATCGCTATTTTCCATCAATCACTCTCCATCTTCCGTAACCTCTGATGCTCTTTGAGCATGCACCTATCCATCACCACCAGAAGGCCCGCTTTCCTGGCCCGCTCTGCTGCCTCCACATGTATCACTCCTTCCTGCATCCACACTGCCTTTGACCCTATTGTGATTGCCTCTTGGACAATAGCTGGCACTTCATGAGAGCGACGGAAGATATCAACTACATCTACTCGCTCCGGGATAGAGCTGAGGTCTGGATATGAGATCTCACCCAGTATTTCGCCCGCCCTGGGGTTTACAGGGATTATTTTATAACCATTTTCTTTTAAGTAGCTGGCTACTATATGGCTCGGTCGAGTCGGATTTGGGCTAAGACCAACCATGGCGATGGTTCGATAGTCTTTCAGAATTTTCTTTTCTATGCTCATCTTCCCTCCCTCTGTAAATCATCCAGGTAGCTCTCTTACTTGACCCGTTTCTTGTTGATCGACGTTTCGGAATCCTACAGTGATAAATAGCATATGCTTTGGCTCTTTACCGTTTGTTAGGTGAATGCCTCTGAGCTTTTCATTAATGGAATAATCTACCTTGTCATAGGCCCCAATGACAAGACTATGTGGTTTGTTTAGATTTCCGTTACTGGCCATGAGCGAGGAGGGCAAGCACAATTAATACCATAGAAAATTACCCTATAAACGCTCGCAAAGGTCCTCATCACAGCAGCATGTTCACTTCGATTCTTGTCCATTTCCCGCTGTGGTCATTTTACCTCAATGCTCTTTATCCACTTTACCCACCGTCCTCCTAGGATATCCTCAGCAACCAGCCTCACGGGAAATCCATGTTCTTCACGGATTGCCTTTCCATTGACTTTCAAGGCCAGAAAAAGGAGGTTATGTTCAGCCTCATCCCGGCTGAAGCTGCTCGAGTAACCATCCAGTCCACGAAAGGTAATCTTTTCGTAATTATCCTTTACCCCTGCGATTTCAAGTATCGTGGATAGGGGCACCCCTTCCCACTCGGCATAGTCCACGAAGAAACCGGGGCAGATCAGGATGACCCTTTTTCGTACCATCTCCATTTGTAGCAGATCCTGGTAGCTTAGAGATCGGGGATTTTTCACCATCTGGCCGCTTAACTCTAACTGCCAGGTGTTGATATCCACTTTCTGGGGACTTCCGGTGGTGTGAAGATCTTCTATGGAATCAAGGGGGAGGAGCGAAGTATCAATATCCTTCGGATGCATATGCATGATTTTGCTGTCCGGTGTATCCGAAGGGAGCCTCATTCTCCCATTCACAGGCGCACTAAAAACCCCTAGCAGTAAAGTCATTCCGATAATCAAAGTAATCGAATAAAGCCTTCTCATCTTAGACGATACCTCTTTCAGCAAATTTGTTTTCTATTTCTCAGGAAGATTTACATGTCTTAGGACTATGTAGTCTTTTCAAATGAATCTTCTCGATACAGCTCCAGCGTTCTTGAATACCATGGTTTGCGGATGAACAAAACACGATCAGGCAGGTTTCTCTTTTTTTTCCTTTTTGTTCTGATAGTCCTTGATTGCCTCATGAAGAGCATCGGCCGCCAGGTTTGAGCAATGCATCTTCTGTGGCGGCAAACCGTCAAGCTCATCAGCCACATCCTTCCGTGTGATATTTATGGCCTCATCCACGTGCTTTCCCTTGGCAAGCTCGGTCACCATACTGCTCGTGGCAATCGCCGAGCCACAGCCGAAGGTTTGGAACTTGATATCTTCGATGGTATCGTCTTTTACCTTAAGGTACATCTCCATGAGGTCTCCACACACGGGATTACCCACCTTGCCGTATCCGTCTGGGTTCTCGATCGTGCCCACGTTTCTGGGATTCATAAAGTGATCCATTACCTTTTTGCTGTAGCCTATCTGTGTCATTTATCTCACCTCTTTTGTAGAGAGCGGGGAGAGCATTCTTAACCTTTCAACCGTCTTCCTCACTGCATCCACGATGGTCGGAACCTGCTCGATCTTGTTCGATCTCCCGAGGCTTAGTATCATGGATCCATGCGCCTGCTCGTGTGTTAAGCCTATCGCCAGCAGCACGTGGGACGGCTCTAAGGTCTTTGAGGAGCATGCCGAACCGGTGGAGACCTGTATGCCATAACTATCCATATTAAGCAAGATACTCTCACCCTCTATCTGGTCAAAACGGAAGCTCGCATGGTGCGGGAGCCGTTGCGTGGGGTGTCCCGTTAGGTGCGAGCCCTCGATCGTCAGTATTGCTTTGACTAGCCTATCCCTCATCTCCATGAGCCGCCCGCCTTCTTCTGTCATCTCGTCCATAGCAATACGGGCTGCCTCGCCCATACCTGCAACGGCAAAGAGATCCTCTGTTCCTGACCGAAGCCCCCGTTCCTGACCCCCACCGAGAAGTACCGGCTGCATTTGTACACCTGGTTTCACATACAGGGCCCCCGCTCCTTGGGGCCCGGAGAGATCGTTGGAGGAGAGGGTCAGCAGATCAATGCCATCGGCCTGCACATCAATCGGGATGTAGGCGGCGGCCGCCGTTGCGTCCACATGAAGATACATGCCCCTCCGGTGCACTATCTCGCTTATCTTTTTGATGGGCTGGATGGTTCCAATTTCACTGTTGGCATACATGATAGAAGTAATGGTGGTATGTTCAGTGAGGATTTCTTCGAGCTTTTCAAGATCCACCACGCCATTAGAATCTACTGGGATGAGAGTGAACGTAAGCCCATTCTTTTGCAGCTCCTTCATGGGATTGAGCACCGAGATGTGCTCGATTGCGCTCGCCGCCACTTCCTTGCCCTTCCCTATGTTCCTCATGGCCGTTCCTCTGATCGCCAGGTTATTTGCCTCGGTGGCGCTGGCCGTGAAGACAATAGTATTCTCCTTCTCCGCATTGATAAGCTCCGCAACCTTTCCCCGCGCATCCTCGAGTACGCGTTTCGCCTCTAGCCCCAGGGAGTGGAGGGATGAGGGATTTCCATAGTCACCAGTGAGGAACCTCTCTGCGAACTCCAACACCCTCGGGTCGATCGGCTTCGCTGATATATGATCTAGATATATTCGCCCCATATCTCTCTCCCTAAAATCCCGTCGTTGGCCCAGCATCAAGCGCAAGGTCGTTCAGCGGGTAGGCCCGCCTCTCCTGTGCATCGCTGGTTTGAGCGCATAGGCTATCATCTTTCATTTACTTGGCGCCTTCCGAAGAGCATTGCGTAGCAGACTGCTCATACTCTTTTTCGTATGAAAAAAGTCACTATAGTGCCCTCCTTCGAGAGTTTCACGATTTCATGCCCTGTTCTATTCGCCCAGCTCTTGATATCCTCCTCTGCCGCAGGGTCATCGGCCTCTACCTTGAGCACCTGGCCTGCCTCTAGTTTATCGATCTCCAACTTTGTCCTGGCAATGGGCATAGGGCAATAGAGACCAACGCAATCAAGCTCCGCATCCGCGATAATTTCTGATGTCATCTTCCCTCCCCTATTTATGCCGATGGTTATTTGTCAGTTAGTGAGTAATATATAATCCATTTAATACCACAACGTGGTAGAAATCTGTAGATAATTTAATGCTTCTTTTCCCACTGTCAACGTCTTCCCCATAGAAGCTCTCCTATTGAACCCTATGTCTATGACTAAATGGCGTAAGAATCGCTTTACTTTAGCCACATCGTCATATAGATGATTTATCAAGAGGAGTTCAGCATAGACAAGAAGGTGTTTCCTCGTATTCGACGGCACCTCGGGGAACTTGCACTCGGAGGAACTGCGGTAGGCACGGGGCTTAATGCACCAAGGGAATTCGGATCGCTGGCCGTCAAAAAGATAGCACAATACACCCGCATCCCCTTTGTGCAGGCCAAGAATCCCTTTGAAGCCATCGCCGCGAGGGACACCGTGGTGGAGGCCAGCACGGAGATCTCGAGCTCAACACCATGAAGCCGATGATGGGGGATCAGCTTCTGGGGTCCATCCGGCTTCTGGCCAATGGAGTGGGGATACTGATCCTGAGGAAATCAGCTTTCAAGAATCTGAATGTGAAGTCTGCCTTCTTCCACGTTGTAGGAGATACTATTTCCTCTGGAGGAGTGATTATAGGGGGTTAGTGATCATTTACACAGGCTGGCACACGATAGACTCCATAATCGGCATCTTTATCGGCCTGTTGATCCTCAGGGGAGCCTATGGCCTGGTGAGAGAATCAACTACCTGAGAACGGATTGGCAGGAATAATGGGTGTGGAATTCAACGTTATTCTTTACAGTGCTATTGCCGGTTTATCCACTCTTTTGGGCATTGCCTTGGTTATCATCAACGAGGAGTGGGTTGTTCGGTACTCGCATTACGTGAACTCCTTTGCTGCCGGGTTAATTCTGGGAGTTGCCTTTTTCCACCTCTTCCCGGAATCACTTGAACTCTCCGAAAATGCCCTGCTCTATATCTTCCTGGGCTTTCTGGTCTTTTACTTGTTGGAAAACCTGATGGTGCTCCATTCTGGATCTGAGATACACTTCAAGGAAAAGAGAAACCCCCAGCATACCAAAGGCATGGTTATGTTTTCTGGCCTATTTTTTCACTCTCTAATCGATGGCGTCATTATAGGTGTGGGTTTTGAAATCGATCCAAGGGTTGGCCTTTTGACCTCCCTCGGCATCATCATGCATGAGGTCCCCGAGGGGGTAACCAGCTTTTCCCTATTGATCGCCTCCATAGCAAGAAGAACAGCCCTCAAGATGTCCCTTGCTGTAGCCCTTGCTACGCCATTAGGAGCGTTGATTTCCCTTGCATTTATCGGAGCCTTATCGGAATCAACTGTGGGATTAATGCTGGCGATGGCCGGGGGGTCTTTTCTCTATATCGGTGCATCCGACCTGATTCCGGAAACTCATGAAGAAAAGGGGATTGCAAATGCAGGGTTTCTGCTTCTAGGGATCCTGTTTCTGTTTTCCTTATCGAGAATGATCGCAGCCTAGCACGGTCCATTGGTTTAGAGTCAACGAGTTGAACGCTACAGTTCAGGATTGCCAGATTGTGAGGGAGATGGGAGGGTGTGCTCGAAAACCCCCTTAAAGGATATGTGGTTTGTGGGATAGTGAGCATGATGCGATCAACGCAATTCTGTTGGCCACTGCAATTTGCGGCGAACCCATAATAACCGCATTATCTGAATGGATATGCCGTCATGGAGCAAAACGAACATACATGAGATTAGTAGAAGCATGTAAAGTAAGTTTAGAGACACGCATGGAATTTTGCGAGCACCTCTCACCATAAGGGCTTAAAGGCAAGGGGCATCCTTTCCGGTTGTGAGCACTCACCGGAATAAGATTGGGGCACAAGGGAGCGGTTGTCTTCCTCGTTACCGTGTTGTCGCGGCGGTGTATTTCCCTAATACCTGTTTGAATTCATTTGCGGCTTCAGGCACCTCTCTTTCTCTATTGGTGAAGATATCAGCAGCGGTTATACCTTCTTTGCCGTAAAAGGCGGCGTTGGACTTATTGTCGATCTGTAGAGCGGCTCCTTCCAGGGCAACTCCGGCGAATAAGCCTCGACTTCTCGAGTAGGAGAAAATCTCCGCCTTGAGTTGTAGGTCGGTAGCTGCTTCGGCCTGACGACCAACGGCACCTGCTGCTACGGCTGCATCGGCCCCAAGCGTAAATTTACCCTTCACTATGCCGTCTATACTCTTCCTGCTCTTGAATACCAGAATGACATCGGCTGACTGGGCGCCGATCTGATATCCAACGCTCCCGCCGGTGAGGGATACAAAGGATGGATTGCTCCATCCACCCTCTTTTTCGCGCACAACCAATACGCCCCACCCATAGCGACCTCCAACCACTAAGCTGGCCTTGATAACAGCCGGAATGACGGCCACTCCGTAAGCATTCTGTAACAGGAGCGGCGCGATGCCCTTTTCCGGGATGGCCATGAGCTCGGTGAGCACTTCGGTAGCCGCCTGCACTTTTTCCACTTCCTTGCTCCCTGCTTCAACGGAGTTACACGCCAAACACAGGAGAAAGAAGCCTGCCAGCACAATTGCCATTGATCGTAATTTCATTGCTTTTATCCTCCTTATCTCAAGGGTGATCTTGTTCAGCATTTCAGTGTATTGGCCCTGGCCCTGCCCACCCGACGTCGCTGCGACGCAGGGCACGCTATTGTTCGAGTTCCACCTTGAGCGAGAGCAATTCCAGGAGGTCCTTGAGCGCTATTATCCCTGCCAAACGCCCTCCCTCCACTACCATGAGGCGGCTGGCACCGGTTTGTTTCATGATAGAAAGGGCCCTCATGGCATCGGCCTGGGGCTCAATGGTATTTTCGGAAGTGCACTGCGAGGCAACGTCTCCAACCGTTCTCCTGCCCCACTCTGCCCTGGGAATTTCCTTTATCTGTTTCGTCGTGACACAGCCAAGAAGCCTGTCGTGGTCTTCCACAACGGGAAACATCTTAAAGTGGTATTTGTAGATATAATCTTCAACCAGCTCGTCCAAGGAGATGGACGGCGGCACTGTTACTGCATCGGTCTTCATGAAGCGACGAACCGGCTCACCTTCAAGGGCCCTCCGGGTAAGTAGCTGTTGATAGGATGCTTTTGCCGCCCCTTGAAGGAACATGCCGATTAGAAACCACCACATTCCGCCGACGAAATTACCCCGAAATACCTGGATAACTCCCAAAACGATCAGAAGGATCCCGAATCCGGAGCCGATCCTAGAGGAGACGTATGTGGCCCAGCGGAGGTTTTTCTTCACGCCCCACAAAATCGATCGGAGCACACGCCCCCCATCGAGGGGGAAGGCGGGCAGGAGGTTGAAGACGGCGAGTATGCCGTTGATCATGGCCAGATACGCCACAACCCCGTTAATAGGCTGCGCTAAGCCGGCCTGCTTGCCCGCGGCATGAATCCCGTAGAAGATGAGGGCGATCAGTATGCTGGAAAGGGGACCGGCGATCGCCATCATAAACTCTACCTTGGCGCTCGGGGGCTCATCCTCCATCTCGGCGACGCCGCCGAAGATAAAGAGGGTGATTCCCTTCATGGGCAAGCCGTATTTCCTTGCAACCAGGGAGTGGGAGAACTCGTGAGCAATGATGGAGAGAAACAGCCCTGCTGCGCCGAAAATCCCCATCCACCAGTATGTTTGGGGAGAGAGATTCTTGTAATATGAGGGGAATACGCCTCTTGAGAGAGACCAGGCAATCAGGATGGCAATAATGATCCAGCTCCAATCGACCCGGACTTCAAAGCCCAGAAGCTTAAACAATTTGATTCTGTTTCCAAACATCTTTACCTCCCTGTTTATGCTTAGCTCGATTCGTTGTTTGCATTCTCCCTGAGCACGCTCCTCCATATGCGTTTCGATGCTCGCACTCTGTATATCCGAGGTTGGTCCTGCCTATTTTTCTATTATACACTTTTTTTCTGCCGCCGTCGGCTCCCTGGCTCAATCGTCTGTCTTTCAGCCTCAACGATATTATGCCGTACTCAGTGCCTCTTTGATTCTCTTTGGGGTCATGGGGAGTTGAAACAGCCGGACACCGACTGCATCGTACAGTGCGTTGGCGATAACGGCGCCCATTGGAGTGATTGCAGGTTCCCCGCAGCCCTGAGGAGCAATCTCGGGATTTTCAATCAGTACGGTCTCGATTCTAGGAAGCCAAGAAAATCGAGGCAGCTCATAGGTGTCGAAGTTCTCGTCGAGGATCTTTCCACCCTTGAAACGAATCTCCTCTGTCAACACATAACCCAATCCCATGGTGATGCAGCCCTCAATCTGCAATGCGGCCCCTTGGGGGTTGATCACTTGACCCATGTCTTGAGCACAGACCACCCTTTCTACCCGTATCTTCCCTGTCTTCTCGTCCACCTCGATTTCGGCGATCGTGGCCACATAGGTCCCTTGGTAATCAGTACAGGCTATTCCATAACCTCGTCCCGTCGGAGCCTTAGCAAATCGGCGTTCGAACTTTTCTGCTGCGGCTCTGAGAGCTCTCCGCATGCGTTTGTCCGTCAAATTCTTCAGGCGAAACTCCAGAGGATCCATGCCCGCCGCCTCGGCCATGATGTCGATC
>CP070752.1:1038712-1041818 GCA_020348625.1 Deltaproteobacteria bacterium
AGGGCATCATCTTCAAGATTAGGATTGGCAATGTAGATAGTCTCGTATCGCTTCATTTGTCAGAACACCTTTATCCTTGCTCGATCTCGGTTCAAAATTTCTAGTCTTTTCTATCCCCGTTACACGTCATTGTCAACTCATTTTTTCGCCAGTCAAGTACCCGTCTCCCCTTGAGGCCTCTCTCAAAAACCTTACGTGAGAAGGTCTTGAGGGACCCAAATAACAGATGACCATCCCTCAACGCTTTGTAATGGGGCTGCGGCTCTTTCAGAACTGAATAATCTGATCCAGGGTGGCCTGGTGGCCTTCCTTTTGGCCTCTTGTTTTCGGTCGTTAGATGCGTGAACCGAGCAACCTGCAGCGTATTCCGGGACAAGATTCGGGGGAAAAGCCGTTAGTCACGGGGAAAGCGGGAGAGGTCCTTTTGCAGACCGAAGATAACGAGCACATCGCCCTGGGCTATGGTGGTGGCTGATTTCGGAACCAGGTACGCTACCCTATCCTCTTCTTCTTCGCTCTTTCTCTTAATAGTCAGTACCGTAGCGCCGAAACGTTCCCTAAGATCGAGTGTTTTTAAACTCTTACCCACAAAGACCTTGGGAGCAGTGACTTCAAGAATGAGAAAGCCCCCTACCAAGGCTACTCTCTCTGAGTGCGTCTTTTGTTGGAGGCGGAGGGAAGTCGCCAAACCTGAAGCCATATCTAGTTTAAGCACCTCCCGATTGTACGCCTTGATTACATCACTCCCCCATATGGTTCCGACAAGCTCTCCCTTATCCACCACAGGGATCTCATTCAGATTGAACTTGCCAAAGAGTTGCATTACCATATCAAGGGACTCCTCGGGATTTACCACGGGCATGCTCGAGTTCATCAGATCTGAGGCGATCACTACATCGCGAAGCGTATCGTAATCATTGAGGATGGGTCGCAAATTCTCGAGGGAAATATGTCCCAGAATCCGATTCTCGTTCCCTACCACGAAAAGGTGAGAATGAGAACTCCCCATCAACCTTGTGACAACCTCGCTCAAGGGTGCGGAGGGAGATACCTGCTCAATCACAGGCAGCATGACCTGGGAAACCTTCAGGCCTCTCAGTACATTCAACTCCTTCCCTCCGTAGATATTGACCCCCCTCCGTACAAGCTTGAGCGTATAAATCGACTCCCGTGATAGCAGTGCCGAGATCACAAGGCTTATGGTGCAGGCAAACATGAGGGGAAGGATGATGCGGTAATTTGCAGTCATCTCAAAGATGATGAGCATGGCGGTTATAGGAGCCCTTGTGGTGCCAGCAAACACCGCTCCCATGGCCACGAGGGCGTAAGCACCTGAGAGTGCGGTAGTTTCAGGGAACAGGATATGGGCAAATTGGCCAAAGGCGCCGCCGAGGACTGCACCCATAAAGAGAGCAGGAGCAAATATCCCGCCTGAGCCACCTGAACCAAGGGTAACGCTGGTAGCCAGAATCTTCGCCGCCAGCAGCCAGACCAGTACTATGCCCACTGTCTCCCCACGCAACACCTTGGTAACGGATTCGTATCCTACACCAAAGATCTCGGGGAAAAAGATACCTATACACCCAACCAGTGCTCCCCCAAGAGCGGGTTTGGTGAAGTTAGGTAGTTTTAACCGATCAAAAAGGTCACCCACACTGTAAAGGAGCCGAATAAACGAATAGGCAACCAGACCGGCAAAAACACCCAGTATCAAATAGAGAAAGAATTCGCTGAAGTGCAAGAGATCATAGGGCGGAACCTCAAATGCAGGGAAGTTTCCCAGATAGTGCCGAGACAGCGCGGTAGCAATCACTGAAGAAACGACAATGGGTATGAACTCAAGTGCTGCGAATTCACTGAGTATGATCTCCAAAGAGAAAAGGGCTCCCGCCATGGGTGCATTAAACGTGGCAGCAATGCCTCCAGCAGCCCCGCATGCCACCAGAGTTCGTAAACGTCCTCCTGCCATTTTCGCCACCCTGCCAATTGCTGAGCCGATGCCGGAGCCGATTAATACGATAGGGCCATGTACTCCTACCGAGCCTCCCGTGCCAATACACGTAGCAGAAGCAAAGGCATCGCCCAAGACCATTCGAGATGAGATGCGACCATCCCTCAATGCAACAGCCTCGATTACCTCCGGCACACCATGTCCCTTGGCCTCTTGGGCAACGAAAGAGATAATAAGCCCCACGATCAATCCACCTGCCGTAGGGATCAACACCTTAACCCAGAAGGGAGCAGACAGAGCCATCTCCAAAAGATCCCTCCCTTCCAGCCCAGCCAGAAAGCCCCATCCTGATTGTGCCACCACACTGATGAGACCTCGAAATCCGATTGCACCATACCCAACCGCCCCGCCTACAATCGCCCCCATCAGGATCATGAAGAAATGTTCCCGGCGAATGAGGCTAATGCCGGTCTTGCTCACGTCATCACGCATCTTCAAGAACAGTCCACGTATCATTTCAAAGCCCGATAGATCCTTCCGCTAAGGAACAGTATTCGGTTTTCTGCCGTCCTCACAAATGGAATTGTAATTCGGAAAGCTCATGGAAAGAAGTAAAAGGCCGCTATCTTCAAAATACCTTTTTCTCGACTCCTCAGAGTAAGATAAGGCTTCGCTGCAACTGTCTTTTTTGATCAACGCAGGCTGGACAGAGCCGTTCAGCCCTGCGATTACCCTTTCTGACGATCAAATGGGGCACTCAGGGTGAGGCAGGCCTCTCCATAAACGTGAATTCCTTCATATGAAGGCTCTATGCGCAGCTCTCCATTTGAGTCACGAAGCTTGGCATTAATGCGAGTGAGATAGCCATTAGCAAACCGCTGGGTGTTCACATCTAAGAGGACTTCATTTGGCGGAAAGAATATGCGAAATCCTTGAGGCGCAGTCTCAAAAACACAGTGGTGCGGGTTCTTTGTGATGCTACTTCTTTTCAGTTCGATGAGAAAGTTGCCCGAACTGTCGTAAAGTCGAGCCGAAATAGGAGGTTCCACCTCCCCAGGAAGCATCATATCGGCGAGAAAGTAGAAATCGGTTGCAGAAAAGGGAATACCTATATAAAACCCGGGAGACAGCATATTGTTGACCAGGTAGTTGTGG
>CP070752.1:1041918-1045748 GCA_020348625.1 Deltaproteobacteria bacterium
CAGCAAAAAAGTGAGAGCCAAAGCTCAATAGCTACTAAGGATGACCATGAGAAAGGCAGATAGAAAAACGAAAACGGTGGAAACCATCATAGGCCATGATGCCTATCTTGAGGGGACGGTGGGCTCCAAGGGGATTCTGCGAATCCACGGTCGTGTAAAGGGAACGGTGCAGTGCGAAAGCATGGTAATAATCGGCCCTGAAGGTTGCGTGGAAGGAGAGATCACGTCGTACGACGTGTTTATTGCAGGTGAATTTAAAGGCAATGTGACCGCAAAAAACAAGGTGGAAATCGCTGAAAATGGGCAGGTTTATGGTGACATCACTACCGCAAAGATAGTAGTAGATCCCGGTGTGCTCTTTGAAGGAAGATGTAAAATGATCTCTGAAAAAGACACTGCAGATACCGAAGATTCGTTTTCTACCCCTGTTCCCCTTGATGTCTCTTACTCCCGTGCAGCACCATAGAACCTCCCGCTCGAGAAGCGGAGTGTTTCCAGTTAGTCTACCCAGGTGATATGTTTTGATTTCGAAGCGGCTCTAGTGGGAGCCTGCCAGTTTCTTATATCGTTCCAACATCTTTCTCGGGGTCACGGTAGATCTCTCATATTTTGGCAGATTCTTTTCTATCCCGAACAAGTATTTCGCAATACTCTTTAAACCCTCAAGATCATATCGTGACATCATGGTAATGGTTTCCATCTGAGGCGATCCTCCGCCGTGAAGGCCGGCGACCTGCGTTACTCCTGCTAGCTCTGAGACAATGAGACCTTCTATCCCCCGAAAGCACCGATGCTGGTTTTCGGACGAAATCCTGGAATTCCTCATGAGGTATTTGTTTGCCAGATCCCCTGTTTCCTCGGAGAAGAATTCTTCCTCGAAAGGCATGGTTGCGCACAAACCCCCGGCTAGGTCAGCGACAATCTTGTATTCATTGTATATTTCCTCTCCGGCTAGTCTCCTGCCAGCATTTGTTAGGATTTCGTCGGGTATCAAGGTTCCCGATGTAGATCTCTCGGCACGATATGCGCTCATCTGGCCGGCGGCAAACACAAGCTCTGCCGTTCCAATCAGGTGGGATAGTTTGTCTCTTACGTGGTCTTCTTTTTCTATACCGTTATACTCAGCTACAAGCGCGGCTGCACTGGCAAGCACTTCTGATATGGCGGGCTTGCATCCGGTGTACGAATGTCGGTGATAGTGCGCGAAGAGTAGGGCCAGAAATCCGGCGAACGGCGTCTGCCGTGGGTCCGCCTTTCCGTCGAGAAAAACCCTTTCTCGGGGAACAAAAACATCGTCGAAAATGGTAAATGATTCGGCATCCCCTGTTTCTGAAATGGGGGCCTGCAGGTACTTGCTCTGGTGGTGATATGCCGGTCGGGTAAGCATTTTTATCCCTTCCAAATCAGCCGGAACGGCAAAGGCGACGGCATAATCGTGGTCCTTCTCGGTCATGAATCGGGTTGGTATGGCTATAATTTCGTCGCTCACCGGGGCCGTCGTGTTATCGATCTTCGCACCGCGGACCACGATGCCGTCAGGCCTGCTCTCGACTATCCTCAGGTAGAGGTCAGGGTCTGCCTGCTCATGGGGCCTTTTTAACCGGTCACCCTTGGTGTCGGTTTGGGCACAATTGGCACATATATCATTGTCCTGCCAATACCTGAGATACCTCAAGAAATTTCGGTTCGTATCGGTTCCCAGGGCTTGATCCATCTCATAGGTGACAACCGAGAGCGCATTCATGCCGTCAATGCCCATACACCTCATAATACAGCCCCCTACGCGGTGGCAGAGGAGTTTTGTCATGAGTTGCTTCTTTAACAGATCATCTGTGCCTTGGTGGATATGAGTGAACCTGCTTATCTTCTCTCCGGTTAGATGAGATGTGGCAGTGCACAGGTCCTGCCACTCCGGATCGTTCGCTCTGTCGTAGGTCTCCCTGATGATCCGTAACTGTCCGGCAAGCCTTTCATCAGTTCTATCCACCCGGTCGCCGGCCATATAGAGGTTTCGTGACAATTTCCCGAGGCGATTATAGTAGTCGTTAAAGGTCTTCAATCCCATGGGTTTTCCTCCATGCAGTATTCATGTGTTTTTTCCTTGAGCAGACTGTCTCTGGGCACAGGTCCCTGTAGCTTGGAACGTGCCACTTAGCAGCTGCTTTCTTGCCCAATTCGATGAAAGTTTTTGGATATCAATCGTCTTATGAAACAGGATAAGTTCATAATTGAATAGAGGTACCAAATTAGCTGTGCCACAAGCTACGGGAGAGGTCACCATGGCTGCGTCGGGGTGAATGAATGCCAGGTATTTGCGCTGCGGAAGGGAAGTAATAACCGAAGGGAACTCATGCCAGAAAGAGCAATGTGCGCAGAGCGATTTTGTGCCACCTCAGTGCAGACCCCTCCTTGGCGGCATGCCACTCTCTTGCGTGGTTCAATCTTTGTTGCCGAAATATGGGTCGAAGCGTACTTCTGGAGATCGGCAAAACAAGGGCATAAGCTTTTATCTTAGACAGATGCCCCTCATGAGAAAGCTTAGGTCAGCTAAGGCTTTTTGACATTCTTAGCTACCGGTCCCCGATCGGTCTCCTCGATCTCAAAGGTGACTTGATCGCCTTGGGCAAGGCTCTTAAACCCCGGCATTTCAATGGAGGAAAAGTGAACGAATATGTCTCCACCATCTTCCTGTTCGATGAATCCATATCCCTTCTTGTTGCTAAACCACTTTACTGTTCCAATTGCCAAAGCGTTACCCTCCCTTCAAAAATGACTCAACCTGATCCTTTACCTATAGGTCTCCGCTCTGGCAAAGGAAGAAATCCTTCGGAGCGAAACCAACCCGCCAAACCAGCTGGGCGACAAATCGTTCGTACTATAAGGGACAGCCTAGCAAAAAGTCAAGCGAAAACAGGAGCCTGCAGTACAAATACCCGTTATTTGCTGATGTAGTCCACCCGGGATACGTAGTGCAGGGTCCATCCTTGTTCCAAAAACACCAATAACAGACAATAAGGAGACCTGAGAGCCCAAGAGTATTCCTGCCCGGACAGTCAAAAACCGCCGCCCGAACGCAGTGGTCTATTGCTCAAGCCTCTTCTTGACCTCGTAAGGATCGATATCCGATGTCATCCAACCGCTCAACTTTTCGGCACCTGCGCCCTCCGTACATTTAGCAATGAAGAAAGAACGGGAACCCTGTCTCTTTTTCGGGCCAAAGCTCATCTTAGGGCCTATGCCCTGAAAATCCTTTATCGACTCCATGGCCTTAACGAAATTGTCTACCGTGAGATCCCGGCCACATCGCTTTAGGGCTTCCACCATGGGTTCGATGAACAGGATGCCGGCATAGTAAAAGATTCCCCACCGTTCTTTGGGCTCTAATCTCTTCTGTGCCTCATGATATTTCAGCATGAGTGGATGCTTGGAATCGAGTAATTCGCCAAAGGTAGCAAAGATGACGCCTTTGAAGAGTCCTTTTGTAATATCGTACATGAGTGGGTAATCACTCAGGGTACTGGTTGTCATCCAAGCCGGCTTAAACCCCAGTTTGGCTGCTGTTCCCAGCATGATGGCGCCATGCTTCGGCAGTACCCACATGATAACCACATCGGGCTTTGCAGCCTTGAGCTTCATGCAGTGAGAGCTCAGGTCTGTGTCTAATGGCTCTGCCGAGACCGTCGTGGCAAACTCCATGCCCCTTCTCTCCAAGGCGATCTGCGCGCCGATGAGGCCGACCTTGCCATAGTCGTCATTCTGGTAAAAGAAGGCTATCTTTTTCTTTCCTAAGGTGTCAATGGCGTAGTTTACCAGCAGGAATGCCTCATCAC
>CP070752.1:1045848-1050848 GCA_020348625.1 Deltaproteobacteria bacterium
AAGTTTGGAAAGGGCATTGGCGAAAAATGCCACCAAGTCATATATGGGAGGGGCAAAGTCTGCCCATGGTGCAGGGCACAGGAAGTGCTCGAAGGGAAAACGATTCGCTGGGAGCACTCCGTAAGAGATTCAAACCAGGCATACGATATTATTGAATTTCCCTTGAAGAACTCTGACGGCACGGTATCCAAGGTGAGCATATACCGTGACATCACCCGGAGGAAGAAGCGGGAAGAGGAGCTGAGGGCGTCGGAAGAGGATTACAGGAAATTATTTGAAAATGTTCGTTGCGGGATCTACGTGAGCACCAAAGAAGGGAAATTCCTCAATGCAAACAAGGCCCTTCTGGATATGCTGGGTTACGAAAGCAAGGAGGAATTTCTTAAGATTGACATCGCCAACGATCTCTATCTCAGGCCAGAGGATCGCCGAAAGTGGCAGAAAATGATTGAACAGGATGGTTATGTCAAAGATTATGAAGTCGATTTCAAACGCAAGGATGGAGAGGCCATCTCCGTCTTACATACTGCTCATGTGCGATATGGTCTTGATGGGGAGGTCATTGGGTACGAGGGTATGAACGTAGATCAATCCGAAAGAAGAAAGATGGAGGAAGAGCTCAGAGAAGCCCATGATTTCTTGAACAAGGTCATTCAGAGTTCACCGAATGCCATCATAGCGACCAACTTAAAAGGGGACATCATCGTTTGGAATAGGGCTGCTGAAGAGATCCTGGGATATAAGGCTGAAGAAGTCATCGGCAAGATGAACATAAGCAGGATCTATCCGGACGGAATGGCCAAAGAGATCATGAGAATGATGAGGAGCCCTGAATACGGTGGTGTTGGCAAATGCAGGTCCTACCCAATGGTCCATGTAAGGCGAGATGGCGAAATCGTTGAGGGCAACCTCTCTGCGGGAATGATTTACGATGCTCAGGGAAAAGAGATTGCCTCAGTGGGCATATTTGTGGACCTGAAAGAGAGACTGGAAATGGAACGAAAGCTCATCGAGACCCAAGAGAAGTTGTTACACTCCGAAAAGCTGGCTGCCATGGGGAGGCTGACCTCGCAGATTGCCCATGAACTAAACAATCCCCTGTACGGAATCATGAATACCCTGGAGCTTCTCAAAACAGAAGTTTCCCCCCAGAGCAAGAGGAGAAAAGTCCTTGACATGGCCCTCTCTGAAACAGAGCGGTTGACCGAATTGCTCCGCAAAATGCTGAGCTTTTCCAAGCCTGATGAAGAAGAAAGACAGCCCTCGGATGTTAATACAATACTGGATGAGATCTTGCTCCTGGTGGGTAAGCAGTTAAAGGAAAACACCATACGCATCTCTTCCTCTTTTGCTGATGATCTGGGAGAGGTTTACGCCTCCAGAAACCAGCTTCGCCAGGTATTTCTGAACATAATCACCAATGCAAGGGATGCGATGCCAGACGGGGGAACTTTGACCGTAACGACTTACCAAAAAAGGGAGAAAGCCTATATCGAGATTGCTGATACCGGTATGGGGATCAGAGAGGAAAACATCGATAAGATATTTGATGCCTTCTTTACCACCAAGGACAGCATTAAAGACGTGGGCCTGGGCCTATCGGTATGTTATGGATTCATAAAAGAACACGGAGGTGACATACGTGTATCAAGCAAATGGGGCTCGGGCACGACCTTTACGATCAGCCTGCCAATTCACAAGGGAGGGGTTTCCGAATAGTAAGAGTCATGACTGAAACCACCGTTGTTCGGTGATGACCTCGCCCATCCACAGAGGGTTTAGCATTCGTCAAATCCTACCATAGTTTCAATCCGTCAATAGATCTTCTCCTACCCTACAAAGAACTTTAAAGCTCCTTGGATTGCACTGCGTAGAAATGTACATTTATTTTAGAAAATATAGTTTTTACAAGTTTAAAATTTTTCTTGACATTTGGAAATAAATAAAATTATTATAAAATCTACAGAAATTAAACGAGCGGAGGGCTTCTCATGGAGGATATCCTGACGGTTTTCCAGGCGAGCAAATACTGCAATGTTTCCCCTAAGACAATTATCAATTGGATAGAGGCTGGTCATATTCCTGCTTACAAGACCGTGGGGGGACATCGCCGCATAAAAAGGTCTGATATGGAGGATTTCATGAAGAGACAGGGTATGCCCATTCCACGCGATGAAATGCTGAGTGAGAGGAAAAGGATTCTTATTGTGGATGATGATCCAATCATTGTGGAAACCCTTGTCCAGGCGTTAGAAGAGGAGGAATACGATTATGAGATTATTTCCGCCTCCGATGGTTTTGAGGCTGGGCTGCAAGTCAACCATTTTAAGCCCCATCTCTTGATACTGGACATTATGATGCCGGATATCAAGGGATTTGAGGTCTGCAGAAAGATTAAAACAAATGAAGAGACGAAAGACACAAGAATCATAGTCCTATCGGCTTACCTGGATGATGAGAAATTCAAAAGAATGAGAGAATACGGGGCAGATCTTTGTTTCTCAAAGCCCCTGCCGCTGCCCCGGCTAAAGGAGGAGGTGGCCAGGACCTTAGGTCTGCTCTGATTATTGAAGGTGACTATGACGGTGGTCGGTTGAGGGCTGACTATTGTAAGAAGCTGCCCTGGGTCCCTGGATCGTCAATACTCCATTGATTGAGGAGGTGTCAATGACACTGAAAGAATCCCTGGAGGAAAAGAGATTTGTCGTCACATCTGAAGTACAACCTCCCATAGGGGAGGAACCCCAAGAGATCATAAAGAAATTGGAGTTGGTTCGGGGTCGGCTGGATGGTTTGACTGTGCCCGAATTGGAGATTGAAGGGGTTGTAGCCGATACCATCAACACCTGCGAACTGCTCAAGCAAAACAGGTTTGATGCTATCTACCAGACTGGGACTCGGGAAAAGAACCGTTTGCAGATACAGAAAGACCTGATCCGCGCCCATGAAACGGGTGTGGAAAACCTTCTCGTGTTTACAGAAGATTACCGGATCACGGGAGACAGTCTCCAGGAGATGATGTTTTTTCACGTGGATGCAGGAAAGCTGTCCTCTGTGCTGGATCATCTTCGAGAAGGACACTCAGTGGATGGCAAAGAGCTTCCTTTCAAGGCTGAATTCACCTTTGGTTCCGGGATAGAATCCAAGTGGGGGAAAAACGTGCCAGAACTGGAAATGAAAGAGATGGAGGAATTGACGAAGCAAGGCACAGGGTACTTTTTAACGACACCTATATTCGATGTAGTGCTGTTTGAGAAATTCATGAAGCAGGTTGGCCCCTTCGGGGTGCCTGTTATTGCAGAGGTAATGATACTGAGGACAGCGGGGATGGCCCAATTTCTCAATCGACATCTGAAATCGGGATTGGTCCCGGACTGGATCATTCGAAAACTCGCCAAGGCCCCTGAAAAACAAAAGGCCAGCATTGAGATTTTTGCCGAAATCGTCTCTGGCCTGAAGGACCTATGCCAGGGAATTCATATCATCACCGTCGGTGCAGAGGATAAACTACGATATTACCTGGATGCGGCCAAACTGAAGAGATTATGAGAAATAGAAGGTGCCCGTTGATAGTTGTTAGTGATCAGTCGAGAAAATCGAAACAAAGCAAGGTAATCGCTCATAGCAAAATGGAGAAGCCCTGCTGGGTATGAATTGAGAGGTAACCGATATGATCTGAGTTATTTGGTCCGATACTTCGGAAATACGAATACAGCTCAGAAATGATAGCTGACATCAGTCAGTCATAAGGAGAGCAAACTCTTTGGAAGAGATAAGCCTCACCATTAATGGTAAGAGTATCATCTGCGCTCCGGACACGAGTATCTTGAATGCAGCTCTTGAGAATGGCATTAAGATTCCAACCCTCTGCCATCACCCCGACCTGGAACCGGTGGGTGCATGCCGACTCTGTCTGGTGGAGGATAATAAGACCGGACGTATTATGGCCTCATGTGTTACGCCCGCGTCTTCAGGCATGGTACTGCTCACAGATTCTCCGACCGTCAAAAGGCACCGGATCAATATTATTCGTCTGATGATGGCCAATCACCCCGAGTCCTGCATTGTGTGCAGCCAGGGAAACAGATGCGAGTTGAGGCAGATCGCTGCCGAACTGGGTGTAGGTCAGATAGGGCTCTACCCAATGCCCCATTACACGGGCCTTGAGGAGGCGAATCCTTTTATCGTAAGGGACCTGAGCAAGTGTATCCTTTGCGGCAAGTGTATTCGTGCTGACCATGAACTCGTGGTGGTTGGCGCCATCGATTATCACCTCAGGGGATTCAAATCCCGGCCATCGGCGGTGCATGAAATGCCTTTGGAGAAGTCCAGTTGTACCTTTTGCGGAACCTGTGTTTCCCTTTGTCCTACCGGTGCCTTGTCCCTGAAGAATACCCGGTATGTGGGTTCGCCCGAGAGGGAATCTCTTACTATCTGCGGATTCTGCGGGGTTGGGTGCTCGCTCGTGATGGGATCGGTTGATAACCAGGTTGTAGAAGTAAACCCTTCACACGGCGAAGATGCGGTTAACCGATCAACTCTGTGCGTCCGAGGCCATTTTGCCTATGATTTTTTGAATGCTCCGGAAAGATTAAAAAATCCATTGATCCGTGACGACGGAGAGCTGAAACCAGTAAACTGGGATGATGCCCTTGAGGCTGTTGCTAACGGACTTGCTTCAATAAAAAGGAAAAACGGGCCACAGAGCGTGGCATTCTTCGGTTCATCCAAGTGCACCAATGAGGAGAACTACCTTTTCCAAAAAATGGCCCGTGTTCTGTTCGGAACCAATAACGTGGATAACGGAGGTTATGGGTCAGGAAGGCCGATTCTGGCCTCCATCAATGATAGGCTCGATGGGGGTTGCCGCGTCACACCATTACCTGCGCTGGAAAAGGCAGAGATAATCTTCGTCTTAGGGGCCAATCCCACCGATTCACTGCCTGTGGCCGGTTATTATCTTAAACGAGCATCAAGGATACGGGGAATCCCGCTGATTG
>CP070752.1:1050948-1053714 GCA_020348625.1 Deltaproteobacteria bacterium
AACTCATATCACAACCTCATGTGATACGTTTAAGAGAGGAAGTTGGAACAGACCCACAAGTCTACTACCTCTTATAGAAGGGAGGATAGGGTAATGAAAAGTCGGATAATCAACTGGTTCCTTTTGCTGACCGGGTTGGGCGGGGTTATTGGCATCGGTGCCATCGTCTACAGGCTTGTCGAGGGGATGAAAGTTACGTGGCTTACCAGCAACTTCCCCTGGGGGATGTGGATCTCCTACTACATTTACTTTATCGGGCTTTCAGCGGGAAGTTTCCTCTTTTCCACCTTGATTTATGTCTTCGGACGGAAGGAACTCGAAAAGGCCGGGAGACTTGCCCTTTTCTCTGCCTTCTTTGCACTCGTGGCCGGCCTTATCTTTATCTGGATGGATCTTGGACACCCGTGGCGCTTCTTTTATGTTATCACTCACTGGAACTACACCTCCGTCCTTGCATGGGAGATTCTCTTTTACCTCGGCTACATCGTGGTCGTTCTCGTGGAACTCTGGTACTTGATGCGTGCCGACCTCGCTCTTATGCGCGATGAATCCAGCGCCGGGAAACGGGCCTTCTATGGGGCTCTTGCCCTGGGATGGAAAACTCCTGCAACGCAGGAGGCTCGTGACGCGTCTCGCCAGCGAGCCCTTCGTGTTGTGGCAATTCTTGGTGCTATTGGTATTCCCCTAGCAATATGCGTGCATGGGGGTACCGGTGCGATATTCGGGGTGGTGAAGGCTCGACCGTACTGGTATTCTGCGATCTTTCCGATCATATTCATTACCTCTGCGCTAGTTTCCGGAGCAGGGCTGATGACATTTCTCTATGCCCTTGTGGGAGACAAAAAAGGATCAGAATACCTGAACATCATTCGTTCCCTTGCCAGCTGGCTCATTCTCTTTCTTGGAATAGATTTTCTCCTAATCGGTGCCGATTTTCTGGTGAACTGGTATGGCTACGTCCCCGACCATATGGCTGTATGGGAGCAGATAATGTTCGGCCCATACTGGTATGTCTTCTGGCTGGTTCAGATGGGCCTTGCAATGGTCGTGCCCTTTCTGATCTATCTCTTCAAGAGGAATTCAGCAACCTGGCTGGGTATCGGTGGGCTATCGGCTGTACTTGGAATCTTGGCAGTTCGTTTCAATTTCGTTATCCCCGCCTTTGCAGTATCACCGGTACCGCTTTTGGATAAGGCCTTTCATGATGCTCGTTTTGCCTTCAGTTACTTCCCAAGCCTAACGGAATGGGTATCGAGTTTGGGGTTGATCTCCCTTGTTACCTTTATTTTCGTTCTTATTTACCGACTATTACCAATAGTTAATGTTCCTAAAGAGTACTCCGTATGAGAGGGAGGGATGAGTATGAATAGCCGAACGATTAATCGCAGAAATTTTCTCAAGACATCAGCACTTCTCGGGGGTAGCTCAGTTCTTGCAGCATGCTCCAAGAGGATCGAAACCCTTACGGATCCTGAATACGCGGGCGAGGAGTATCACTTGGATCGGCCCGAGAACATCATATACTCCACCTGTCTGAATTGCCACGTCGCCTGTCCGATGAAGGCCAAGCTCTATGAGGGGGTATTGATAAAAATAGATGGCAACCCATATTCGCCGCAGAACCTGCTGTACCACATCCCGTATGAGACATCCCCTTTTGATGCTGCATACATCGATGGGAAAATCTGTGTCAAAGGACAGGCAAGCATCCAGACACATTATGATCCTTACCGACTGAGAAGGGTTCTGAAGAGATCAGGCCCTCGAGGCTCGAATCAATGGAAATCGATACCCTTTTCTCAGTTCATTAAAGAGGTGGTAGAAGGGGGAAAGCTCTTCGCCGACATCGGCGAGGAGAGAGAGGTACCTGGGTTTAAGGATGTCTACAAATTGAAAAATCCGAACCTGGCAAAATCGATGGCAGAGGATGTGGGGAAAATAAAGAAGAAGGAGATGACCGTCGATGAGTTCAAGGATAAGTACGGGGAGCATTTGGGGGTCCTCATAGATCCGGATCACCCGGACCTCGGACCCGTCAACAATCAATTTGTCTTTTGTGCGGGAAGAATCGAACACGGGAGAAAGGAGCTCGGCAAGAGATGGACCTTCGATTCTCTGGGCTCGGTGAATTTCTACGAACATACCACCATCTGTGAGCAGAGCCACCACATTGCCTATAAGGAGATGACCAAATCCTGGAAAAAGGGGAAATGGGATGGTGGAAGAACCCATATGAAACCCGACCTGCTCAACGCTGATTTTGTCATCTTCTTTGGCACGGGAGCCTTTGAGGCGAACTTCGGCCCGCCACCTATGACGGAAAAGGTAACGAAGAGCCTCAGGGAGAGGAACTTCAAGATGGCGGTGGTCGATCCACGACTCTCAAAGACAGCGGCAAAGGCAACATGGTGGGTGCCGATAAAACCGGGGGGGGATGGTGACCTTGCCCTCGGCATGATTCGCTGGATCATCGAGAACGAGAGATATGACAGGAAATTCCTCGAGAATGCAAATAAGGGGGCCGCTAAGGCTGACGGGGAAACCTGCTGGAGTAATGCCTCTTACTTGGTTGAAATCGAGGATGATGGCCCAGGTGCGCTTCTCAGAATAGATGGTAAGCCTTCATTATACAGCGACGGCAAGTTTATCCCCGTGGATCCGAATGATGATAAAACTCTCGTGGAGGGCGATCTTTTTGTTGATACGACCTACGGGGAAAAGAGGGTGAAATCGGCCCTTCTGTTGCTCAAGGAATCAGCCGAGTCA
>CP070752.1:1053814-1057070 GCA_020348625.1 Deltaproteobacteria bacterium
CGGAACCATAAGTCCTTACAACTCTCTTAGCCCTCCGATATTTCCTCAAGCCTAACCCGGTACCTCCTAGACAGCTCCCTCTGAAACTGAACCCACTCCGGAATCCCATCCAGGTTGGGCGCCACGGCAGAGCCAGAAACACCCCTCTCTTTGAGGGCTGAGAGGGTGTACTCCGCGAAAGACCTTCGGGCTGTTTCCTTCTCCGCTTTGTATTCTTGCTGGAGGGCCTCAAGTGGTGCTGTATCAAAACCAACCACTTCTTTGAGCGCCGACAGTACAGCGCTTATGTCAACGTCGAGGTCGACATGAGCCAGAAGATGTACGGTAAAGAGCTTGTACGTAAGCTCGGGCTCGTCGCTCTCGATACTCTCCAGTTCCTCTCTAATTCGGTTCAAAGGCAGAAGATCGTCCAGGTACTTACCTACTATACCTCGAATTCTTTTGTCCAACTCCTCCCGTGCAAGGTCGCGTTTTTCCTCCTTGCTCAGGGTCATATTTCGGGTCTTTTCAAGGACAAGGTCAAGGGTGCTCTTGATCTCTCCCACGATTTCTCCTCGCTACTTGCAGTTCTATACAAGGATTTCTCAATGCTCTTGGGGTTTGCCATATCCTGGAACCGAGTTCTCCGAGAAGTTCTTGATCATCATCTCGCCCAGCTCCTTAGATCGTTTGGTGGCAACCTCCACGGCATTGATAAGGGTCGTTCGCAGTCCCCCTTCCTCTAATGTATGCAGCCCGGCAATTGCGGTTCCGCCTGGTGAAGTGACCCTGTCCTTTAGTCTGCCGGGGTGCTCTTGCGTCTCCATCAGTATCTTAGCAGCCCCCAAGACCGTCTGCGTTGAGAGAAAAAGGGCATCTTCCCGTGACAAACCCATCTTGACCCCTGCATCGGCCAGGGCATCTACAATGAGAAAGATATACGCAGGTCCACTGCCGCTGAGCCCCGTGATTGCGTCCATGAGCTCCTCTTCGATAATTGCACTCTTGCCCACGGAATCAAAGATAGCCTTTGCTATCTTAAGATCGTCCTTGAGCACGTGCTTTCCGGGGGAAATAGCTGCAGCGCCTTCCTTAACAGACGCGGGTATGTTGGGCATAACCCGAATGAGGCGCAAATCCTTGTTAAGGCACGACTCAATCGCCGCCAGAGGAACACCTGCCGCAATAGAGATGACCAGCTTCGACATATCCAAGGAATCTGCGGTCTCCCTTAGTACCGCTGCCATAATTTGAGGTTTGACCGCGTAGATTACGATCTCCGAAGTGCTGACCACCGTGAGATTGTTGCTGGTTGTAGTTACCCCGTAAGCTTCCTTTACTGCTTTCAACTTATCCTTCCGAATGTCCGAGCAGATGATATTCTCGGGAGCGGACGATCGTGATTGCACGAGCCCGCTGATGAGGGCCTCACCCATATTACCTGATCCCACAATACCTATTTTTCTGTCTTTCAGCATGATTCTGTTTCTCCTGCGCTATAGGGTGAAAGAAAAGGCACCCCTGGGGAAGTCCTAATCCCGGCTCGTACCTTACGGGTACTGCCCCCTTCCTTGGGGCGCGATCGCATCATTTTAGGTTCTGATTGCCAATAGTCAAGAAAAAACCCGGTATGAGGATTCGGCAAGGCCACGCTCAGCCTGGCTCATTTCGGCTTACTGGTACTTCGATACCAGCTCCACCACATCGGGAAAATCTATTCCCAGCTCCTTAATCTTGGCTAGCGTCGGCACTCCATCGGAAGTCCAACCGCGCCGTTCGTATACTGCATCCTTGAGCTTCTCGTATTGATCCTCGCGGTATGCCCGCAGGGCCTTCAGTTTCTCCTCGGTGCCCTTGCCCGAAGGATTCATGATGCCCAGCTCCTTGAGCTGGCCGTCATACCTGCTCTGCCGGGACTCATACTCCTCAACCGTAACAGGCCCCATTGCCCTGTACGGTATGCTGTCTTGCTCTCTCCTGCCAAACCCCTGCCTGAGATTGAAGATCCTCTGAAAATTGTAAACCCTTTCGCTCATCTTGATCAAATCATCGGGCTTGGCCTCTACGCCGGTCACAGCAGAATAATATGCCGCATACCAAACCACGTGTTTCATTACTTTTGCTGGCTCCGGTGTCCCCTTATTATCCTCAGGGACGATATCGTTCCAGGGAAGCTTACACAGGCCGTTCAGGCCAAACCAGGTTCTCCACATGGGAAACCAGTGCAAGGCCTCGGCCTTCTGCTCGAATGTTGGGATTTGGTTGTTGACCATATCCATGAAAATCAGCCATGCCTCATCATGCTGGGGCCCCTTGAGCGCGAGTCCGTATCCGCCTTGCATCGCGAGAGATTCTTTGGTTATGTATTCCGAAAACTCCAGGCCCTTGCACTCCATCCCGATATCCTGCATGATGCTTTTGTCAGCGTTGTATTTATGCGCGAACAGGTCCTTCATTCTCCTCACACCCTGGCCTACTACAGCGCCAAAACCCTCACCCCTTGCCATCTGGTGAATCACCTCTAAGGCCGCCTCCTTGCTTCCGAAACGGAGCTCTAACCCTCCGGTAACGGTCTTATGTATGAGTCCCATTTCATAGCATTCCATGGCAAAGGCAACGGAGGTACCAACGGAGATGGTGTCCAGGCCATAGGTGTCGCAATAAAAATTGACCTCTATCAAAAAATCGGGATCGAATACACCCCAGCTGGAACCGCACCCGGCAATTGTCTCGTACTCGGGGCCGTCAACCCACACGCTTTGCCCCTTGTAAGGGCCCGTCTTGAGGACGTAATCCTTAACAACATGGGAACATGCCACCGAACAGCCCATCCAGCAGCCATCAAAACCGCGATGGAACTTCTCCCGGTATACCTCCCTGCCCAGGTTCTTTCCATCGGGGTGACTGCCGAATCGAAAGTTGTTAACGGGAAAGCAGTCGTGATCGTTCATGATATCTACCAGATGTGTTGTTCCAACCCGAGCCATCTCGTTCTGCCGGGGATCGAGGGTCGTGATCTCCTTGGTGTATCGCCTTCCCCCTGCCTTGAGTCTGTCCAGGTCAGCGGGTTGATTTGTCTCCGCGATTACCTTGGAAAATCTGGCAACGATGGCCCGTATTCTCTTGTCCCGAAAAACAGTGCCCGTGCCCCCGCGGCCTGCCTGTTTATACCGATAGGTCTTCCGGGCATTGTCATACCACGAAAAGTTAAGGCAACCCATCAAGGTATGTTCCGCCCCTGAGCCTGCCGAAACGGACGCAATGGACCTCGGTTTTC
>CP070752.1:1057170-1059810 GCA_020348625.1 Deltaproteobacteria bacterium
GAAATGGTAAGCCTTGCGGATGCCCATGGCATTGTTATCTTCTCAAGGGAAAGCATATAATCCTGTGCACTAGCGCTGTTCCTAGATACCTTTTTCCCGTTTTCCCATTTTGATTGTCCACCACCATTTCGGCCGGCTCAACTCCTTCCAGGCGATTCTCTCAATGGTGGGGTTGAGGATGCATGAGCGCTAGCGGCGAGCCTCTATTCAACTGGGCTTTTGCGATGCCCTTGAGAAATAAGTCCAGACAGCCGGTTTGCTAGGGATAGAAGGAGCGAATACTAGGAGCATGAAGAAATTACGATTTGGTGTTGTGGGGGTAGGTTACCTGGGAAGTCTCCATGCCCAAAAGTATGCCGCAATAGAAGGCATTGATCTGGTCGGGTTGACGGATATAGATTACCCAAGGGCAGAAGCAGTCGCCAGCAAATACAGCACGAAGGCCTACAAAAGTTACGAGGAACTCCTGCCCCACGTCGATGGGATTAGTCTGGCAGTTCCCACGGTTTCCCACTTTGAAATTGGCCGGGAAATCCTGGACCGAGGCATACACCTGCTTGTTGAAAAACCGATCACCTTAACCGTAGAGGACGCCGAGGGGCTGATTCTGTTGGCAAAAGAGAGAAATGCCATTTTACAGACAGGCCATATAGAACGGTTTAATCCCGTGGTAATGGAGATGGAATCGCTCATATCGCAACCCCTTTTTTTCGAATCCCATCGGCTTCACCCTTATACTAAAAGAGGAACGGATGTGGATGTGGTTCTGGATCTCATGATTCACGATCTGGATATTATCCTCCATTTTGTTGATTCGGAGATTGCACGGATCGATGCCTTTGGAATGTCTGCGGTAAGCGGGAAGACGGATTTCGCCCATGCTGCGATACAGTTCGCAAACGATACGAGAGCAAACTTCACGGCAAGTAGAGTTTCAACTGAATCGGTGAGGGCGGTACGGATCTTTCAGCCGGACAGCTCCATTTCGGCGGATTATAAGAACCGGAGGATCGGTGTAACCCGGTTTGAAGTGCAGGCAGCCAAAGGAGCTGATCCGCCTCGATTGCCGCATAGAGAGGATGAATTTGAGGGCAGTGATCCTTTAGCAGACCAGATCAGCTCCTTTGTTGAATCCATTAAGAATTGCACTGAACCTAGGGTGACAGGGGCTGATGGAAAAAAGGCCCTTTCAGTTGCACTTTCTATCATTGAACAGATACAAAGCAAAGGAGAGACGCTACACTAAATTGAGCTCAAAGAAGAGCGTCATGATAGTAGCAGGAGAGGCCTCAGGCGATATCTACGGGGCGCAGTTCGTGCGTGCAATGAGGGATCTTGACCCCGATATCACCTTTTATGGCATCGGCGGTGCGAAGATGGAGCTTGCTGGTGTGCGTGTTCTTCACGACGCAGCGCTCCTCTCCGTGGTTGGATTTGCGGAGCTTCTGCCGAGAATAAGATATATCTCCCGCGTCCTAAAAGAACTTAAGCAGCTTCTCAAACGAAGTCCGCCGGATCTGCTAGTTCTTATTGACTATCCGGGCTTCAATCTGAACCTGGCCAAGAGGGCGCATGCCCTGGATATACCCGTCTTGTACTATATTCCTCCTCAGTTGTGGGCATGGCGGGAAGGCAGGGTCAAGAAGATAGCTCAAAGGGTTGATCGGGTCGCCGTTATCCTCCCTTTTGAGGAGGAGTTCTATCGGGAACATGGGCTGGAGGTGGATTACGTCGGTCATCCACTTCTGGATGTGCCGCCTGGCAGAAGCAAGGAAGAGATTCGGCAGGCTCTGAGTATAAGCCCTGAGTGCGATCCTATCCTTGCATTACTTCCAGGAAGTAGGGCTGAGGAGGTCAACCGGCTTATGCCGGCAATGGTGGATGCGGCGGAAATCATTTCACGGTCATATCCCCGATTGGGTTGCGTTTTACCGCTGGCATCAACTCTCAATGAGGATCTCGTTATTTCATACCTCAAGGATGCTGCCATCGATGTCAGGGTTGCAGGGTTTGATAGCAAGGAGTTGTTGAGTATCGCGGATTTAGCCTTCATTGCTTCTGGTACGGCTACCCTGGAAGCGGCCATTACCGAGACACCCATGGTAATAACGTATAAGGTATCTCCATTCAGCTATATTCTGGGCCGATATCTCGCAAAGGTCTCTTTCATCGGCCTGGTGAATCTGGTGGCCGGCAGGGCCATTGCACCGGAGTTGATTCAAGGCAATGCAACAGGAAGTCGTCTGGCCGAGGAAGGTCTTACCATCCTGGAGGATGAAAGGGCGAGAGGAAAAATGATAAGCGATCTTCAATTGGTTAAAGAGCGGCTCGGACGTAGTGGTGCCTCACGCGGGGTAGCTTCTATAGCCAAGGATATGATGGGATCTCAATGATACGGAAGGAGTAAGCAGTGGGCGGTCCAACACAATTGACAACAAGCCCCCGCGAAGGAGCGATTAAGGATAGTCTAAAAGCAATGAGTAACACGTAATGAGTGGCGGAATATGGCAGAGACGATCCTAATTGTTGATGATGAGCCGGGCATTATTCAGTCCGTGCAGGGCATCCTGACTGATGAGGGGTTTGAGGTCATGGCTGCAGACGGGGGGCTGAAGGCCCTGGACATAATAAAGGAGACCA
>CP070752.1:1059910-1067367 GCA_020348625.1 Deltaproteobacteria bacterium
GGTTTTTCGCTTTGATGGCAAAGTCGTGCAACCTTTTTTCTGGCGTGGCAAAGTTATTCGCGAGGTCGTTCTTTGACTTCCCTATGAAAGTCCTTCCGTTGTTTGCTACCACTTTGCCGTTGATAAAGGTCTTCAAGATGTTCATCCTTGAAAATCCGTCGATGACCAAAAAATCAGCAGCATCACCTACTTGCAGCAGACCCACACTTAATCCATAGTGCCTGACAGGGTTGAGCGATGCCATTCGTAACGCATCTATATTATCGATGCCATGTGTAATGGCCCGCCTGACCAATGTATCGATATGCCCATCCGTCAAATCGTCGGGGTGTTTGTCGTCGGTGCAAAACATGCAGCTTTCCATGTGCTTTCGGGCCAATGGAATTAATTCATCGAGGTTCTTGGCAGCAGAGCCCTCCCTTATCTGAATCTTCATGCCTAGGCGGATCTTCTCAAGGGCCTCTTCTTTTGAAAGGGACTCATGATCGGTTGATATCCCTGCCTCGATATACTGAGCCAGCTCTTTTCCCCGAAGCCCAGGGGCATGGCCGTCGATCGGTTTATTATAGGTCTGTGCTATTTTGATCTTTGCCATAAGCGCCGGATCCTCTTGCAGTACCCCCGGAACGTTCATCACCTCGCTCAAGCATACCACCTGCTCCATCTTTATAAGGTCTTCTACATCACTCACTTCGACACGCGCACCGGCAGTCTCGAAGTCTGTGGCAGGCACACATGAGGGGACTCCCCAATGGAATTTGAAGGGCACCTGATCACCGTCCGCAATCATATACCTGATTCCATCCACTCCCATGACGTTTGCAATCTCATGCGGATCGCATACGGCACCCACGGTGCCGTGAATCACGGCGACCCGAGCAAACTCGGAAGGCGTAAGCATGCTGCTTTCAATGTGGATGTGTGAGTCAATGAATCCCGGGATAATATAGGTTGGATATGTCTCGGTTTCACGTATAATCTGCGCTATCTTTCCATCAGCGATCTTTATTGTCCCGGGAAATATCCTGCCCTGCACTACGTCTACGATGTTCCCGGAAATCTGCTTAACAGCCTCATCCATCAGATCCTCCAGAGTCATTGATCCCACATTCGCTGCTATTCTCATAAAATACGGGTTATTTGTCAAAGTAAACGCAATTGATCGGGCCCACGTCCCTGTTGACAAGACGCGTAATCGTAGCTAATTTTTAATATAACGCAAAAGGCATATCCCTAAAACTTCAGGAGGTAAATGAAAGAGCACCATGTTTAATTCATTCAAAACAGCTATTCTCTTAAGCGCCCTAACAGCGCTCATCCTGATAGTGGGTCAGCTGTTGGGCGGCCAGCAGGGTCTTATAATAGCCTTTGCTTTCGCCCTTATCATGAACGGGGGCAGCTATTGGTTTTCCGATAAGATCGTCCTCTCCCTGTATCGGGCTCGGGAGCTGAAATACGAAGATGCACCGGAACTTCACAGAATGATTGAATTCTTGGCGCGCCAGGCAGGTATTCCCAAGCCCAGGGTTTATCTCAGTCCCTCGCAAAACCCGAATGCATTTGCAACAGGAAGGAATCCTGACCATGCCGTGGTAGCGGTAACAGAGGGGATTTTGAGGCTACTCAATACGGAGGAATTAGAGGGTGTTCTGGCTCATGAACTCTCCCATGTCAAGAACAGGGATATACTCATCGGCTCGATCGCTGCAACCTTGGCAGGAGTAATTATGATGCTCGCCAGCATGGCCAGGTGGACTGCTCTCTTTGGTGGATTCGGCAGAAGCGACGATGACGGTGGCGGCGGTATTTTTGGGCTCATTGCCATGTCCATCCTGGCGCCCATTGCCGCGATGCTTATCCAATTTGCGATTTCGCGATCTCGCGAGTATCAGGCAGACTCAAGCGGTGCGAGATTATCGAAAAACCCCCTCGGCTTAGCAAGGGCTTTAGAGAAACTAAGCTTGGCTTCTAAGAAACTTCCGTTACGGTCTGATTCTGCAGCGGCTCAGGCCACTGCGCACATGTTCATTGTAAATCCCCTTTCGGGCAGGTCCCTTGCTGGCCTGTTCAGCACGCATCCGTCAACAGAAGAGAGGATCAAAAGGCTGAGGGCAATGGCAGGATAAAGCATGTCGGCTTCGCCCCCATTAGAGTATTGGAAAATGGAATATTGGTGTGATGGGTTTGATTAAAGGACTACGCCAAAATTAGCTAGCTTCCCCATGTGCCGTATGACCCGCGCCGCGGGCCTCAACTATATCAAGAGATACTTTTTCCGTACCTCCTCATTCTCCTTTAATTCATCAACGCTCCCATGATATCTGATTGTGCCATTATCGATAATATACCCATAATCGCTGAGCTTAAGGGTGGTCTTCACATTCTGCTCAGCTAAAAGCACGGTCAAACCTGTTCTTTTCAGCGCATTCACCTGTTCCTCTATCGTCCTTACCATCAGAGGCGCCAGGCCTTCTGTTGGCTCATCCAAAAGGAGCAGTTCGGGGTTGCCCATCAGGGCCCTGGCTATTGCGAGCATCTTCTGCTCACCCCCGCTCAGACATCCTCCGCTTCGTGAGGCGATGTTCTTCAGCGCGGGAAAAAGCTCAAAAACCCTGTCCTTGTTCCACCCCTGAATTCCCTCTACTCTCCTTTCGGCGATCTCCAGATTGTCTTCAACGGTGAGGTCTGCGAATATCCTTCTGTCATCGGGCACATATCCGATCCCCATTCGAACGAGCATAAATGGCTGTTTGCCAGCGATCTCTCGGTCCTTATACCTGATCGAACCCTTCTTTGGCGGCGCTATTCCCATGATGCTCTTTAAAGTCGTGCTCTTACCAGCGCCGTTTCTTCCCAGCAAGCACACCACCTTTCCGGCCTCAACGTAAAGGGAAACCTCGAACAGGATATGGCTCAAACCGTAGTAAGTATGGATGTGCTCTACCTCAAGCATCACTCAACTCCCAGATAGGCCTGTAAGACCTCCTCATTCTCCCTTACCTGTGCAGGCTTTCCTTGGATAAGGGTCCTTCCCTGATGCATTACCATAATGCTCTGGGCTGTGCTAAACACCACGTCCATATCGTGTTCGCAGAACAAGATGGTTAGCCCCCTCGATTCGGCCAAGCGCCTGATGAGGTCCATGGTTGTGCTTGTTTCCTCCGGAGACATACCAGCAGTCGGCTCATCCAATATGAGCAGCTTAGGATCATTACCGAGAGCAATGGCTATTTCCAGGGTCCGTTGGTCTCCGTGAGAAAGCGAGCCTGCTGTGCTCCATGCCTTGTCTAAAAGACCTACTTGCTCAAGAATGGTGTTCGTTTGCTCAACGGCAATACCCCGAGCAGGACGGAAAAGCTGCTTGGTCCCTCTCTGTTGGGAAATCACCGCCACCTGGACATTAGCGAACACGCTGAGCCTGGGGAAGATATTGGCGATTTGAAACGATCTTGCAATTCCCCTTTTACATACCTCATATGGGGGCAGCTTCGCGATATCCTCGCCCATGAAAACCACACTTCCCTTGTCCGGCTTCAGTTGACCGGTAATGAGGTTGAATAAGGTGGTCTTTCCCGCCCCATTGGGGCCGATCACCGCAACCAACTCGCCTTCCCCCACGGTCAGCTCAGCTCCGTCAACCGCCATGAATTCGTCAAATGACTTGTAGATATCCGTTATCTTGAGCATTTAACTTCTGTCTCCGGATTCATAGCGTTGAGCGCCGGATTTCTCTGTTGCATAGCCCATTACGCCCTCGGGTAGAAAGAAAATAAGCAATATCAGTATAATCCCCAATATCAGGGTCCAGTATTCGGTATATATGCCCACAAACGTTCTGAGGGCCACCATTATCGCAGCCCCCAGCAGGGGACCGGGAAAAGTGAACCATCCTCCCAAGAGGCACATGATGAAAATCTCAAGGGAGAGGACCCAGAACAATAGATCAGGATGGACAAAGTTCTCCAGCACAACAAAAAGAACGCCTGCAATTCCGGCGAAAAAGGTGGCTATTACTATAGCGCTCAGCTGGTGGCGCCTGACATTCACACCTACTGCCGCGCATCTCTCCGGGTTGTCCCTAATAGCCAGAAGGGTTGTCCCAAAAGGGGACTTAAAGATAAGGTACATTACAACTAAGCAAATTGCCGCTATGATAAGGATAAAGTAGTAGGAGCTTTTCGAGGACGAGATAAGGGCTGGCATTGGAATGCCGTAAATGCCATCATCCCCTCCTGTAAAGTCGTACCAACGGAAAACTATCACGTATAGTAATGAACCCAGCGAAATCTGGAGCATGCCAAAGTACAGTCTCGTCAATCTTACACAAAACCAGCCAATGAGCAGCCCTACCACTGCCGCTGCTATTGGCCCGGCGGCAAACCCGACCCATGCAGGGAGGGAAGTCTTGGTCAGTATCAGGGCGACGGTATAGGCCCCTGCCCCATAGAAAACGCCATGGTGAAACTGAAAAATCATGCCGTGGCCTAATACCATATTAAGGCTCATAGCTAGTAGGCCTGTCACAAAGATGGAGGCGAGTATGTAGGTGTAAAATCGAGGAATTATAGGTGGCAAGATAAGCAAAACAAGAAAGATAACCGTGATAGGCCAAAAAGGCTTCCATGCAAGTAATCTTTTCACCAGTGTTCAGCCCCTTTCACCGGCTAGATTGAGGACCTGGCAGTTTCCTTGTGAAACGAGAACAAATACCTTTTTGCAAGGCTTACCAGACAGACTTGAGCATGCCTGTAGGCATCAGGATCAGAATTATCACAACAGCAGCATACGGAAATACGATGGCGAATTGCGGCCAGAGCAAGGCACCAAAGGACTGGGTCAGCCCAAAGATAAGCGAACCCAAGAGGGCACCCCACATGTTACCCAATCCGCCGATAGTGACTATGAGGAAGGCCTCGATAATTATGGTGTGATCCATCCCGATGGTAATGCTCACCGTAGGGGCTACCAAGGCGCCACCCAGCCCCGCAAGGTAACAGCCGATCACAAAGGCAACCGCGAATACCCAGCTTACATTTATGCCGACCGCACCTACCATCTCCCTGTCAACTGCCGCTGCCCGGGCAATTTTGCCTATCTTGGTTTTATTCGTAAAAAGCCCCAAGGTGATGGCCACCACGGGGCCAATGATTAGCAAAAACAGGTTGTAGCGTGGGAGAGAGGATCCAAAGATAGATACTGCACCCTCTAGAAAAGGGGGCGCCATGATCGACCTGTAGTCTGCGCCCCAAATCATCTTTACCAAATCACCAAAGATGAGCATCAAGGCGAAGGTGAACAACAGGAGCATGAGGTGCTCCCTTTCGTAGAGATGGCAAAAAAGCGCCCTCTCCGCTATCAAGCTCACCAGGGCTACCACTAACGGGGCTAGGATTAAGGCCAACCAAAAACCGATGGAGCTGCTGCCAAATAAGGTAGAGATGCTAAAGGCTACAAATGCCCCGATCATGTATAGGGAGCCGTGGGCAACATTTGGAACCCTGAGCACTCCAAGAACAAAGCTCATCCCGGAACACACGATAAACAGGATCATTGCCCTGCTGAGCCCGACCAAGAATTGAGAACCCAATGCAGCTAGGTCAACTAGATGCCCGCTCTCCATCGTATCCCCTTTTCCTTCTGAAGGGGCCAGGTAACTGGCCCCTTACACCTAAAGGCATTACTTCCCGCGGGCCTTCATAATCTCATCGCATGTGGGCAATACGTCATCGCCAGTAACGGCTATTATATCGCCACAAATCAGAAAATCATATTCCGGCACCTTCTTGGTCACCCCCATGAAGATCGGCAGCATAGCTTGATGGTCACAGGCTCGCATCACTAGCTTTCCCGCAGGGCTATCTATCGTGAGACCCTCTAAGGCATCAATGAACTTTTCCTTATCCACTTTGCCCGCTTTCCTGTATGCCTCTGCTATGAAATGAGCAGTTATGTAACCATGAAAAGCGGGGAACCCGGGGTAGGGGCCATAAGCCGTTTGGTAGGCTTTAGCAAATGCTTTATTGGCCGGCGTATCAGGGTAGTAGAAATAGTAATCCGCAGTGCCCATGAAACCCTCGGGGGCCGCTTGACCAAGCGCATTAAGAATGGCGAAATCGGTTGCAGTGTGAATCCAGACCGCGATCTTCTCAGACATGCCGGTTACCTTAGCAGTCTTCATAACATTCACCATGCTGGTCCCACCAGTGGCAAAGATAACGGCATCGGGTTTTGCCCCCATTATAGCGGTAATATAGGGCACGAGGTCGGGTTCACCAACCTTCCACCACGTTTCTCCGATCTTTTCTACCTCGGGCTTTCGCTCTTTCAGATTGCGCCAAGCAGCGTTAGCTATGGCATGCCCATACTCGTAATCATCGCCCCCAATCCAATACTTGATGAACGGCCTTTTGGAGAGCGCCACACCCCCGGCCTTGCCAGCCATGGCAGTGTTTTCACCTGTAGAGAAAACATACCTATGTCCTTTCTCCCCAGTGATTCTCTCACTCTTAGAAATCCAGACAATAAGGGGGACCTTCTCCTTCTTACAATAGTCGGATACGGCCATGGCAACACCACTGCTTATGGTGCCGACAAGAACGTCTACATCCTCTCTCATGATCAGCTCTTTGGCCACGCTGAGGCCGATGTCAACCTTGAATTTCGTGTCCCTGGTGGTAAATTCGATTTTTCTACCAAGCACACCTTCCTTGTTGATCTCATTCAGGGCGAATTTGAATCCGTTGAGTGCCTCATTGCAGAACATTGCCGCCGGACCAGTATAACAATCTATAACACCCACTTTTATCGGCTTTGCAGCAAAGGCTAAAGGATGTAGAAAAAGGAGAGCTAAAAGACAAGACAAAACGATTGCCACCCAGGATACGTTTTTCATAATAAACCCCTCTTCTTAAGGTTAAAGATTATAATTTATTACAATATCCGTTAGTAGGCATCGTCAGAAATTTTTCACCTTAACGCTCTACCACAATTCTAGGCAAACTCAAAACAAAATCTGCTTCACTGGGATGAGGGAATTCCCTTCGGTCTTGCTTTTGACTTCATTGGGTCAGGGAAAACCCAAAAACGAACTGTCCACTATCGTTGATTGAGGTATATCGCAGCAAACGCAAAATCATGATGAAGAACGAATCGCCTTGAATGAGCTAGATCGGGTTAGATCAGTCACACCCGTGTATTTCTGACCCTCATCGTATCCACAGTCTCAACAATCCACTGTGCGGCCTGATCAACCTCTTCTTGAGTTGTAGGTCTCCCTAGGGTTAACCTGATTGCCCCCATCCCCACCTCTTTGGTTACCCCCATTGCCGCAAGCACATGAGAAAGGGTGACGGACTGATCGTGACAGGCAGCACCGGTAGACGTGCACAGATCGGGTATCTTCTTGAGGATCTCCTCACCGATCATACCAGGAAAGGAGATAAAGAGCGTATTTGGGA
>CP070752.1:1067467-1076604 GCA_020348625.1 Deltaproteobacteria bacterium
GGATCCCCCGTAAACAAGTCGCTGAAAAAACAAGCCCGGGAGTCTTGGAACGAAAGAAAGGGTTTCATGGTGTGCGCTTATTTCAAATGAGAATGCTTTGCGGAGTTAAAGTAATAATCGATTTGGATTTTTTCTTTCAGGAATTTCCTTGTGCTCGGGCTTAAGGCAATTTCGTCGAGCTCGGGGTGAGCAATCCAGCGGGCATCGCAAGCATCACTGCCCGGATTCGGCTGGCCACTGATATAGTCGGCCAGTAGGTCTACGATCACGTAGTGGAACCGGATGCGCCCGCGGGCATCGCGTTCGATAACGTCAAAGGTGTATACCGGGTCTTTGGCCCGTATGATGACACCGGTCTCTTCTCTGGTCTCTCGCTCGGCAGCTACCTGTAAGGTTTCTCCCAACTGGACGCGGCCGCCGGGAATTGCCCATAACCCTTTGCCTGGAGGATTCTCCCGCTTGACGAGAAGGACCCTGTTTTCCTTGAATACGACTGCCCCCACAGCAACACGAGGGCTGGTTGGATAGTCACGTTTTGACATAGGAGTGAACCAATGCCTTTCACCTACCAAAGGATTAAGAAAATCCTTAGATTTCGCTGTGGTACCACGCTGCAACCCTGTACACAAAGAGGTCTCGGCCTCATGCTGGTTCATTACCACATTCCTGGTCTATTACAAAGGAGATTCACGAAAGAGTCTAACGAAGCTCCGCCTCAGGCCGAAAAGTACCGCTTGGATTAAGACATGATCCGCATTGCTTTAGTCATTTGGCATTGGCGCCGGGCGCATGGCCTTATGCCTTGTGCCTTACGCCTCTGGCCAGTCGGAAGATCATCCTAAGTGAGTAACAAAACATGATATAAATCTCAAGATCTTGAGCTATGAAGACAGCTGGTATCAGAGAACCTTATCTCACGGAGGGGTGAAGAACAGGGAAAACAGCCAGACCATAAAGGATATGGAAACAAGGGAGAAAACGAAACTGGCAACGAGAAACTGGTTCACAATAGCCCTGTTTCCCCCAAACCGTTCTGTCACCAGGGGAACTGCGGTGACGGGGGGTATGGCACTCTGTAGGAGCATGATCAGGGCAATGTGGTATGGGGGTCGCAGTATCATTAATATCCCAAGAAAGACGAGGGGGAAAAGAATATTCTTGACGGTTACGAATTTTGCAATTTCTGCCAGCTGGAGTTTACCCTTTTGTTGGAAATCTACGTAAATGCTGCCGCCGAGTATAAGCATGAGAAGTGGTAGCGTCATACCGCCCACCAGCGCCAGGATGGAAAGCAAGAAATTTGGGATAATCTGCTGCACCCCGAACAACCGAATAGCAATTGCGAGGAGGGTCGCGATCAATACAGGATGGATTATCTTTCTCCAGTTCAGCGTTCCCTTGCCGCTTCTCTTAAAGAAGAAAGGATGTGTGCTGAAGAAGAGCGCCGGATAAAAGATGGTAAACAGGAACAGGAACACGACATAGGGCGACTCGTCCCCATACATTCCCGCCAGTATGGCGAGGGGGAAGAAGATAGCATTCTGGTAGAAGAGACTAATCGCGAATTCTCGCCGGGTATCCCTTTTGGACACAAATGTCGCCAAGAAGGTTAAGGCCCCGGCGCAGGCCATGAAAAAGAAACACCAGAGCGGTAACTGCCACCAGTCCTGAGATTCAGCCGGCGAGAAGTCTCGGATGATCGTCACGAAAATGAGGCTCGGCAGCGCGATGTCAAGGGCGAGGGGAGAGAGAAAACCAAGGATGTCGCCGGGCACGATTCGTTTCCTGATAATCCAGAAGCCTATTATCCCTATGCCGAGGAGGACTGCTACCGACTCGAGCGTGCTAACGAATACTGCCATGTGCTCTTTCCAGGTATTTTTGATGGCAATGCGCAGATGACATTGTGCAGGCGATCCTTGAGATAGCCTATAGTCTCCCAGTATTGAGACCAGCGGTCAAGAGGAAAATATCATTCGAGCGTCTAGGGAGATTTCACCAGTAAAGATTATGGGGGGCTAAAGGGAGGCCAGGATCCGCTAGTGCCGGATAGTTAGAAAAAATAGGTCAGCCAGAGAAATGCGGTGTTCGGGGGCGTACTGAGTAAGGAGGTACCGGAAAGCGGGAATCCACCGTACTCCGTACCCTCTTGGCCATAATAAAGGGTACCCCCGAGGGTTAGCTGGATATCTTCGGCAGCGTCCCACACAGCCCGGGGTTGGAGAATCCCCGAAGGATCGGCAAGATTGTTGATCACGGTGAGGTAGAGGTTAAACAGGGGGTGAACTTCTACCCTGATGTGGCCGCTCAGGTAGGCCCTTCCGAGGGTATACAGCTCTCCCCGCTCAAGCCGTTCGGAAAGGTCAGGATCGACAAGGGCTGCAGTATACTGATCTTCGCCCAGCCCGTTAAGATAGAACTCTATAAACCCATACAAATTCCTTTCCCACCACACCCATGAGTAATCCATGTTTGCCACTAGGGAGAGATAGTCTTCTGTGCCTCTATCTTCTTCGAGAAAGGTCCATAGGGCATCGATTCGCCACGCCGCCCCGCCCAGGTATCCTGCACTGCCAAAGCCGACTACTGTGTCTTCATAGTGTATGGCGGTCATAATATCGAACTCGGTGGTTCCCCGCGCAACGTGTAGTTTACCGGCCAGGGAGGACTGGGCCCATTGTACGTCTTTGCTTATCGGGTCTCTCCGCGGTACGTACAGGAACTGGAAATTGCCGATTCGCTCCATTGAGAACTGGGTAAAAACCAAGTCGTCGCCCACCTTGTAGTCACGCTCGATGTCTGCCGGAGAAAAGGGGTTGAACAGGTCCATCGGGTTAAAGAGCAACCCGTTCCCCCAGGTGATCGCCTGCCGACCAACGCTGAGCGCACCCCATTTGGGAAGTATTGTCAGAAACAGCCGATCCAGACGGTGATACCAAACAGAGTCGCTATCTTCTTTGATCGTCTTGGTTAGGTCCATGAAACGCCGGTCGTCTTCCAATGGCCCGACGCGTAAGGAAGTGCCGGCGAAAAGATCGGGGTACGTGTGCTCCAAAGCCGTGAGCCTTCGTCGGGTGTCGCCGCCAGAGAGGATATTCTCATAGTGGGTTTCGAACGTCCCCCAGGTCCCGAAGAAAAGCCTGCTCGTGAGCCGGGCCTCGATCGTGCCATCATACAGCGGATCAGTACCAACGGGCTGGAAATACGATTCATCTTCGGGCCACGAAGCCGACCCCCGTACCTTGAAATATCCTCCCCACTCGCTCTCAAGGTCCTTAGGCCAAAGCGTTGAGGATGGTGTGGCGGTATTCGATACATCGGATGCGGATCTGGCCACGGCATCGGTTTGGGCCCACGACGCCCTGTGGGTCATTTCGATGATCCAAAAAACCAGGAGGAATGAGCAACTGAGCAGGAGGGCATTGCTCCACAGGCTGGGACTCGGGGTGTGAGGTCTGGGATGTGCCACCGCTTTATCTGGGGCACTAGTTTCCACGGATCTGATCATCGGCCACGAGTCCATCCCTAATCAGGACCAGACGACGTGCATAGTCCATAACCATGGGATCGTGTGTGGAAAAGATAAAGGTGACCTTCTTTTTCTGGTTTAACTCGACCATCATCTCCAGCAACCCCTTTCCCGTCGTTGAATCCAGGTTCGCGGTCGGTTCGTCCGCCAGCACAATTGAAGGGCTGGACACGATGGCCCTGGCAACGGCAACACGCTGCTGCTGACCCCCGGATAATTCGGCTGGACGCCGGCCGTATGTTCCCTCTAAGCCCACATCATCTAATATAGTCCTTGCTAGCTCGCGTCGCTCGGCAGGTGGTATGCCCTGGAGGAGCATGACGAATTCCACGTTCTCTAGTGCCGAGAGCACCGGGACGAGATTGTATGATTGAAACACGAATCCCACCTTGTGCAAGCGCAAGCTGGCGAGCTCGGACTGGGTCATTTCATTCAGGATGTTCCCGTTTACGGTGATGCGGCCCGAGTCAGGTACGTCTAATCCGCCGATAATATTAAGCAAGGTGGTCTTACCGGAGCCGGACGGTCCGGCCAAAGCGAGAAAGCCCCCCTTTTGAACGGAAAGGCTCACGCCGTTCAAGGCCTTGACCTCTACGTTTCCCTGTCGGTATGATTTCTTAATGTCGACCAATTCAACTATGTTCATGGGTTAACTCCTTCAAAAGGATCGGCCTAAGCCCTACGGCCTCAAGCGAAGCGGTCCTCAAGCAGGGCGCTCCTCATCACGTCTGCGCCAGTGCTTCGACCGGGGTGAATCGAGCTGCCTTAAGGGCCGGATAACAGCTGACCAGCAAGCCCAAGACAAACACAACCGCATTAGCCATAACGAGGTCTTTTCCGGAAATGACCGGATATATGATCCGGGGCGCACCGAAGTACTCCATGCCCGCGGCAAGGGCAGAGAGGTCGATGCCGCCTCCGGAAAGCGCGAAGCTCGTCAGGAGACCGAATATGTTCCCGATTGCCATGCCCAGAATAAGGAGCAAGCACGATTCAGTGAGGACTTCTCTGACTATCCACCGGGGTTTCATACCCAACGCCTTGAGGAGGCCGAACTCCCTCATTCGCTCGAAAACCGCCATGAGCGTGGTGTTAACAACGCCAAAGCCCATGGCAATAAAAACTACCAAGAACCACAAATAGAGGAAGTTCTCGGAAATAGCCAGATACGCGGTGAGCAAAGGCAAGAGTTCTTTCCACGTATTGATTTCATAGTCTTCAGAGGGCAACGTGTCCTGCAGGGCAGCCGTGACCTCATCGGCTTTCTGATGGTCAGGCAAGAGAATCGATACTTCAGAGATGCCCTTTTTCAGTTTGAGCATCTGCTGGGTCGCACCCACGGTGACGAAAACGAACTGTTTCTCAGTTGCCTCCAATTCGGCCCTAAAGATCCCTATGATACGGAAGGCGCGAGACGCAATCTCCCGGTCCGAACCCTGAGACATAATAACGAGTTTGCGGCCCAATCCGGTCTCGAACTCATTCGCCAAGGCGTTACCGATAATAATTCCGTTTTTATCCTCGGCCTTGAGGTACCTTCCCTGGGCGATCGCATCTCCGATAAAGGAAACGGCAGCCTCAGCTGCTGGGTCAATTCCCACGAGAACAACACCACCCGAATGCCGGGCGTTACTTGCAACGGCACTGACCCTAACTCGTAAACTCCAGCGGGCACCCGCCGGGAGAATCTCTTTGAGAGCATGTTCCAGTGGCTGGGGATCGACAATGCTATGTTCGATTACCGGATCATGCCGATAGCCCCGGCTGTGCACCTGGATGTGTCCGGTGAGCGTGGCAATGCCGTTTCGGATCATTTGGTCAACCATCCCTCGCATCAGGGCACCGAGCGTAATCATGCACCAAACACCGATAACCACGGCGGTCAATATGACCACGGTGCGCCTGGGGTTTCGCCAGATGTTTCGCCACCCGAGTTGGAGGTACACGAAAATCCCTCACACAATTGAAAATTTAAGGTTGAAAATCGCCTATTTAAAAAAATCTAAAACATTCAATTATCAATATTCATTAGCACTTACACCGCGCTCATGGCCTCCACCGGTCGAAGGCGCCTTACTTTCAGTGCCGGATAAAGGGCCGTCAGTAGGGTGATGATGAGCACGGCACCTGGTCCAATTGACAGTGACAACAACGAAAGCTTTGGCCACATTCGCTCGGGTATACCATACTGCCGCATCAGCTCCGATGCGCCTGAAATGAATATGCCGTGTACCTGAAAATACCAGGTGATGATGCCTCCGGCGATAATGCCGATGATAATGCCAAGGACTGCCATAGTTGTTGATTCGAGCAACAGCAACCTAGTCAACCGCCAGGGGGTGGTGCCGATGGCCATGAGAACGCCGAATTCCCTGGTCCGCTCAAGCACGGACATGAGGAATGTATTCAGGATACTAAAGGCAACCACCACAATCAGAATGAAATAAAAGATCAGGCCGCTCACCAGGTCCATTTGAATCCCCTGTATGAGGCCAGGCATAAGCTCCATCCAGTCAAGCGTAACGAGACGATTTTCTCTGTCTAACTTCTTGATGCCTTCCGTGATAGCTTTTTTCACCTCCTCAAGACCTTCAAGTGAATTCACAAGGGCCACAACCTCATGGACCGATGCTCCCATGTTGTATACTTCTTGAAAGACCTTGAGCGGCATCTGCAGAGAGGAGCGATCGAAGTCATCCTGGCCTGAACTGTAAATCCCCTTTACCCGTATGACCGTGGCTGCAATGGCACCATCACGTCCTTGGCCCAGAAGAACTACCTCATCCCCAAGGTCTACGCGGAGGTTTTTGGCAAGAAGTTCCCCGATGAGTGCCTCATTGGTGTCATCTTGGGAAAGATAGTTCCCGCGGCGAATCAGGTCTTTGATGGTAGAGACCTGGGCCTCCCTCTCCGGCTCGATACCGATTACCAGGATTCCGTAAGTCCGTTCCTTTGAGGAGGCTAGGGAGAAGGCCTTGGCTCGAAAGCTATACGTACGTACTCCTGGGCTGCTTTCCAAAACGCCGGCAACTCTATTGGGATCGGGCACCGTCAGGCGGATGTCCTGCTTATCATTATAGCCCTCGGCCTGAACCTGCAGGTGGCCCGTGTGGATTCTGGTTGCAAAATTGATCATCGAATCATACGAGCCCAGCTGCCAAGACAACATGAACACCAACAACACGCACGCAAATGCAATTGCCGATATGGTGAGAACGGAACGCCGAGGATTTCGCCAGATATTTCTCCAGGCTATCTTGAAATCTATTGACATGGTTCCTTATCTTTTCGGCCTCTTTAGAGAAGACAGGCTGAAGAGGTTGTCTGAAAGGGGCTGATCAAAGGTGATCTCCCTGTATTTTAGAAGGGTGTACTCGCCCTGCACGTCGGCCTTTTGCATTTTCCATACCCGTGGTAACAACCTGCCCCCTAACATCTGGATCTGGGAGGTCGTAAGGGCCTTGACCAACTCGTGGTCCTCGTCATAGAAGTCCTGTTGCAGGAAGATAGAGTCTTCCCGTATTTTGAGCTTTTGCATGCCCCATATCACCGGTGCATCGGGTTTCGGGATTGACTGAATGAGGTAAACGGTTTTTCCCTCATGGGTCTCGGTGCCGATAACGGTATGTGAGTAATCATGCAGGAGGCTGTCGGTTTTGGAGAGATCATCGTTGGAGAAATCAGATCCCATCCAGGCCTGGGACATCATGGAGGGGGGAATCTTGATTACCCGATTGACCTTGGGATTGTACAGCCACATCTCCCGGCCCCTCTTGAGGGTCCCGTTACCCTTATCCTTGGGCGGGGCCGTAATCCAGAAAATGCTGTCCTGCTCGCCCTTGGTCCATGCCTTGATGGTAACCACTCGCTCCCACTCGGGGCGATGGATAACCATTTCGACGGTTGCGGTAGAGGTTTTGCCTCGCATGTAGTTGAAGCTGGCCTCCACCAGGACTTGGGCGTTCTGTGCAGCGGAATCAGCGTAAAGGGAAAAAAGCATGCCCAGTGCGAAGGATAAACACAGGGCAATTTTTTTCAGCATATAGCGGGCTCCTCTCTAATGCTCTGAATCCGACCTTTACCATAGCGCGCAGCCAGGCTACTGCAAAAGGGAAAAACATGCCAGTCTTTAAAAAAGCTAAAGCGCCCATCAATTTTCCACACCGCCGCCCGTTGCTGTAAGGTCAAACACCGGGGTATAGGATGAGTAGCTCTATTCAGAGTGTTAGTACATAACACAGTTGATATTGAAAATACAAAAGAAACGTGGCGGTAGCTGCTACCAGCTTGATACTGTTCTATTCGATCGGTCCCTTCCGTTCAATACTCCGAGCGGCCGTTGACCTTATGGTGCGGACAGGTTAGAATATGATTGATCCGGTGATTGTTCGACCACCCTTGTGGTCTGGTAGTCTTCTCTGTTGGGTTTCTCATGGAAAGGATTGTCCGGTGCGCCTTCTCACTGCTCTGTTTTGGAGGAATATTTGCCTCACTAGTACGCGGCAGGACTGGGAGTTATCCTTCGGAAAAAGGCGTGCGTGGGCATGAAAAGGTTCCCTCCTGAGAGCAGGCTCCCGGCCTCAGCAAGGTGAAAATCACCGGCCTTTGTCCTGGATACACTTTTTTCTTTGACCCACGAGGCTTCTTTCATTAATATTCTGGTACAAGAAGGAGTTTCTAAGGACCTTTCTTATTACTGACGGACCGAAAAGGCCTCAAAGGCGGTGGGTTTTCATATGTACTGGAGACGAATTTCACTCAGATCCATTTTTCTGGTATGCTTTTGTGCCCTTCTTTTTTTCAGCATGTGGTTGGCGTCTCCTGATCTGAAAAGGCTGGTCCATCGGGTTACGGGATTGGGTTCTCAATCCGAGCCCCCAAAAAAAGAAACTGAACATATCGTGAATCGAGCATCCATAAAGATCGATTCAGCCCGTGAACTGCCTGCGGCGCCGTCAGAACCCCAAGAGGCCACTGAAGCCCCCGGGACAGAGAGCCCCAGCCCTGCTGCTGAGCCTTTAACTGCCAGCCAGCCGGCACTGGAAATCCAGAAACCGACTGATTCCCCTGAAAAGGTGCCCCAAGGTACTGTCGCGGAAAAAGTAGAGCAACCGTACTTTAGCCTTCACATCGGCTCCTTTCGGGAACTGCAAAACGCGAGTGCGGAGGCAGAACGCCTGAAATCGAGCGAGTTGGATGCCTTCTGGAAAAAGGTTGCCATTCCCGGGAAAGGCGAGTGGTTCAGGGTTTACGTCGGGAAGCACAAAACCAGGGACGAGGCGTTAGTCAACGGAAAAGAGCTCAAGGCCAAGGGGATCATCGAGGATTACTTCGTCCATGAAATAAAACCAACTGCTTGATCAGGAGTTGGGGTTTTCCGGATCGTCCTGCTTCTTCGTCATCGCCACAAGAAATTACCTGTACCTCCTGTCTCTTCTTCTCCTTTTCGGCCTCGGTCTGGGTGGTTCGATGCCCTGTTTCTTGAGCCATTGTGCGGCCTCGGGATGGAGATCTCTGAGGGGAGAGCGCACCAAAATGGCTTTATACATCTCGATTTCTGCCAGTTCATCGCTGAGCCCCAGGCAATGGGAGAGTCTGCCCGCCTGCA
>CP070752.1:1076704-1079412 GCA_020348625.1 Deltaproteobacteria bacterium
ATTTGGCCTGAGTCGTCGATTGTGTTACCACTCCCCGATGCGGACTCTAACTTGAGGCAAATAGGGCCGTTGACGTTTTCAATGGGCACCTTGCTGAAGGGGTTGTAGTCGCAGTTCATCTAGAAAACGAGCTTTTTGAATTTCTCTATGTCTATGTTCCCACCGCACATTACCAGTATTACATTTCTTCCCTTGAGTTTTTCCTTTATCTTTACAAAAGAGGCCACCACAACACCGGCAGCGCCTTCGATAACGAACCGTTCGTGCTCGAAGACAAGCTTCATGCCATCGAGAATCTCGTTTTCACTCACCAAGACCCAGTCGTCAACATATCTGCGGCAGGGCTCAAAGGTAATGGCGCCGGCCTCAATGCCTCCGGCGGTTCCGTCGGAAAGGGTAGGGGAACCCACCGAATCCACGATACGGCCTGCACGGACCGACTCATACATGACAGGCGAGTTTTCTGGCAGGCACCCTATGATTTCGACATCACCCCTAAGACCCTTGACATATCCGGCAATTCCGCCTATCAAACCGCCCCCACCAACGGATACCATGATGGAATCAACGGATTCACACTGTCCCAGGATTTCAATCCCTATGGTGCCTTGGCCTCCCACGACCTTCGGATCGTTGTAAGGTGACAGGTAGATCTGCGCGGTCTTACTGGCTTCGGCTCTTGCATGGCTCTCCGTTGCCTCACAATCATTTCCGTAGAACCTAATCTCAACCGCATAGTTGCGAAGCGCTTGCACTTTTTGAGGAGAGGCGTTCTCGGGAAGATAGATTGTAGCGTTGATGCCAAGTTTACTTGCACCGTAGGCTACAGCAAGCCCGTGATTTCCCGTGGACGCGGCCACAACACCAGCTCGTCGTTCGGGGGTACTCAGGGAGAGCAGTTTGTTCAGGGCACCACGAACTTTGAATGAGCCCGTATGCTGGAGGTTTTCAAGTTTCAGGTAGGCCTCGCACCTCCCGAGTTTGCTCAGAAAAAAAGAATAGTGCAGAGGCGTCTCGCGGATAAAGGGCCGTATTCTGCCCTCTGCTGCCACCACCTCTTTTCGTATGTCTATCATCATTCAATCAATGGGGCCGTATCATTAGCCCGCAATTGGTGCGACAGCAGTTTAGGCTCCTTCATTTTTCTCGAATCGTTCGTAGTAACCTAAAAGAGTCCCATCTGTGTCGCGAACCGCAATGACGGTTATCTTCTCATTGAACTTGCCGATTTTGAGAAAGATCTCGTTCTCCCCTGCTTGGAGCCGTTCGTAGAGAGCTATGATATGCTTCCGCGAATCCTCGTTATGGCAGTCGAAGAGGGATTTGCCAATCAGATCGGAGTACCCTCGCACCTCGTAGTAGCGTTTCATCGCCGGCTTATTCAAATACCGAATTACATGGTCCGTGTCGACGAAGACGATTGGGTGATTGATCGTGTCCAGAATAGCTAAGTAAGTATCTCGGGATATCATTTTCCATTTCCTTAATTGTGCTTGCTGTTTGGGCTAAGCGGCCGAGCCTGCGATCATACGCGACTATTATCGCTCCTTCCACACCGGAGCGCGCTTTTCCAGAAAGGCCTTTACGCCCTCTTTAGCATCTTCCGCGGTACAGAGTCGTGCAAAAGCTTCGTTCATATATTCGAATGCTTTGTAATAGTCCAAATCCGCTGCAGCATAGAATGCTTTCTTGGCAATTTGTAATGCTACAGGGCTCTTTTGGGCCAGGAGCGCGGCCCAGTTTCGGGCTTCTTTATCCAGTTCGGCTGCGGGTACAACCCTGTTCAAGAGTCCCATTTCTAAGGCATCACTGGCCTTTATGAAATCGCCGTAGAACAATAACTCAAGGGCTCGCTTTCTTCCTACCGACCTCGTAACTGGAACTACCGGCCCTATGCAATTCAGCCCAACATTTATAGCAGTCAAACCGAGACGTGCGTCTTCAGCGGCAATAGCCAGGTCAGCCGCTGCCACTAAACCAGCACCATTGGCTGCGGCTACTCCGTGCACCTGGGCGATAACGGGTTTGCTAATGCGGCTGATCGTAACGAGCGGCCTTTGCATGCGCTCTGTCCAAGCCCGGTATTCCAATGCGGTTTTGTCGAAAAACTCGGTAACGTCGATACCAGCACAAAATGCCTTTCCTGCCCCCTTGAGAATAATGACTCGTGCCCGCGGTTCACCGTCTAATTCATAGAGTGCTTGGGCCAGCTCTATAGCAAGGGGAGTACTGAATGTATTGAGTTGTGCCGGACGATTAAGGGTTATTTCAGCAACCGAATCATCGCCGATTTCAACGATAAGATGCTCATAGTTCATAGTATACTCCTTTCAGCTAGTATGTTTTCTTGATTGGCTTATGTGCTTGCGTGTTAACCATAGGATAGCCGGGTTTCTTCATCCACCAGGGTCGGTTGGATAATCTCCTGCCACTCGGGACCATCCCATGTTCCCAATTGATCGTGCATAGTCAGGTATTTTTGAGGTATAGGATGGGTGCCACACACGACTTCGAGGCCTTACTTCGTTTTGATGTAGTCGCGAAAATAGACGATATGGGGACACGGAGGATACCCCACAACTAGTCCGGTGGCAAGATGTATTGCCTGTGCTCCGTTTCCCAACATTTCCTCCACGGCATATTCCACATTACCTCCGGGACAACCATCGCAGCTGGTATACCCGACAATTTCAACTTCCCTGTTTCTG
>CP070752.1:1079512-1085104 GCA_020348625.1 Deltaproteobacteria bacterium
AAGGGAGGTCTTGGTCATTTTGTCTCACCCGATACAGTAGCTCGAAGCCCCCGAACAATGCCGGGTTTACGTTTTTGATTATCAAAAGGATAAGGTCTCACCGATGGCGGAGAAGAGAAGGTCGCAATTCTTTTATGGTTACCTTGTGGTAGCAGGTTGCTTTGCTATTCAGGGCACGGGCATCGGCGCATTCTACACGTTCGGCATCTTCTTCAAGGAATTCCTGGCAGAGTTTGGCTGGTCAAGGGCTGCCATTTCGGCTGCTTCCTCCGGAGTCTTTCTCCTCGCAGGCTTGTTGGGCATCGTGGTTGGCAACATGAATGACCGATTTGGGCCACGGCTGATTATGGCAGTCACCGGCTCGAGTTACGGTTTGGGCCTTTTGCTCATGTCTCAACTGAGTGCTATCTGGCAGCTTTATGTCTTCTATAGCGTTATCGTGGGTATCGGCTTGAGCTCAGTTGACGTAATCCCGTTAACAACCACGGCCCGGTGGTTTGTGAAAAGAAGAGGAATGATGACCGGCATTGTTAAGGTCGGGACCGGCACCGGCCAATTGATTATGCCATTGATGAGCAGTGTATTCATCGCTGCCTATGGCTGGCGCACTTCCTATATTTTGCTTAGTGCTCTTGTTTTCTTGTTGATGATATCCAGCGGTCAGCTCCTGCGACGTGATCCGGGGCAAAAGGGGCTGCTGCCGGATGGTGAGGCGAAAACGTCGGTAAGTGATCTAGATCTGCCGGAGCAGGGAGTTTCCCTTGGTGAAGCAGCCCTCACCAGGCAGTTTTGGATGATTTGTGTCATATATTTGCTCATTGGTTGTTGTTTAATGACCGTAGTGGTACATATCGTCCCGCACGCCACGGACCTTGGTATCTCCCCAATTGCAGCGGCCGGTATTCTATCCACGATCGGTGGCGTGAGTATGGTTGGCCGCCTGGTAACCGGGATCGCGATCGACAGAGTCGGAACCAAGAAGTTGCTGATTGTGTTCTTCCTTATCTTGATCGCCAGCCTCCTCTGGGTGCAAGTCTCCAAAGAGCTCTGGATGTTTTACGTGTTCGGCGCGATATATGCCCTTGGCCACGGCGGATTCTTTACGGTGATTTCACCAATCATTGCCGAGCTATTCGGGATCAGTTCCCACGGTGTTCTTTTTGGCATTGCTTCCTTCGGTTTAACCGTTGGAGGCTCGATTGGTCCGACCCTTGCGGGGTATGTATTTGATGTGATTCACAGCTATCAGCTCGTTTTTTTCATTTTGGCCGCACTCGCTGTAGCCGGGGTCATGCTGACTTTACTTCTGCGGCCGGTCATCACGGAACCCTGATCGTGATTGTGTGGCCAGATCCCTAAGATGTTACAGCAAAGTCTCAACTCCGAAGTGACTGCTCGCCCTGATAAACAAGACCTTACGAACTCACTACCCCGTAGCTACAAGCCAAGGCAAATGCGTTAGGAAGATGACCGAGTGTCAAGGATCTGGCAGGTCAAAAGGGAGACTCGGGCAAAATTCGTTGGTAAAACCGGGGCAGAGGGGCTTTAAACACTCGGAATAAAAGTGGTTATTTCTGCTGTATGCCTTGGCATGATTTCTGCTTCACAGTCAGGTGATACTGATGTGCCCCAAAGAACTATAGCCTCATCTGAGTAAGACCCGCGGAACTCTCGGGAGTAATGATCTATTGGGTTAACTCTTTGCCTGAGGGCCACTATCTGAACAGCTTCAATCCCCTTGCTAGGAGAGGTCAAACGAAACACAAAGGAGATTTCTCATGCCTGGAGCACCCAGTTATGAAGGAGTTGAACGAGGGACCAAGAAATTGAAGCAGGCACCAATTGAGCGCAGGCGGAAAGAGAAAGCGCTGCCAGCACGTGGAGGGAGCACGTATCCAGTGGCAGAAGACATGCCTGCTCTGTTCTGTCGTTTCCTTCCTGATGGGACACTGACGTTTGTCAGCGAGAGTTACTGTAGCTATTTTAACAAAAAGTGTGAAGAGCTCATCGGTCAGAACTTTTTTCAATTTATTCCCCAAGAAGACCAGGGAAGGGTAAGGAACAAATTCATTTCCCTCACTAAAGAAAACCCCATAATAACGTATGATCACAAGGTTATTGCTCCGGACGGGACGATTCGTTGGCACCAATGGACCGATTGTGCACTCCTGGACAGGAATGGCATGGTGGCGGAGTATCAATCCCTAGGCAGAGATATTACCGAGCAAAAGGAGACAGAGGAGGCCTATCGTGCGTTGGTCGAGCAATCACTCCAGGGGCTGGTGATCATGCAGGGCTTCCGCATCGTTTTTGCCAACCAGGCTTTTGCTGAGATCGCAGGCTCTACTGTAGAAGAACTGCTCTCCTTTTCCCCGGAAGAGGTGAGGGCATTGGTTCATCCCGACGACCAGGATCTCGTTTGGGGACGGTTTCAAGCTCGTTTGGGAGGCAAACAGGTTCCACCCCGCTACGAGTATCGCGGAATCCGCAAGGACGGCACAGTGTGCTGGCTTGAGATGATCGCCAGTCTCATCGACTATGGCGGAAAACCCGCCATACGAGGCGCAGTTGTGGACATTACCGACCACAAACGGGCAGAGGAGGCGCTTCGACAAAGTAAAGAGAGGTTTAAGGAGTTAGCCGAACTGTTGCCGGAAACCATCTATGAGATGGACCTGAAGGGCAATCTCACCTTTGTGAATCGGAATGCATTCACTCATTTTGGATACACGCAACAGGATTTTGATCGCGGGTTAAACGCCCATGATATGATTGCCCCACCCGACCGTCAGAGATCCATGGCAAACGTTAAACGGATATTCAAAGGGGAAGAGCTTGGCCTTAACGAGTATACAGCGTTGAGAAAGGACGGGAGCACATTTCCCTGTATGATCCGGTCAACGGCGATAATGCGTGAGGGAACGCCCGTCGGTTTGAGGGGGTTCATTATAGATATGACCGAGCGTAAGAAGGCAGAGGAGGAACGGAAGAAACTCGAGGCTCAGCTCCAGTACACGCAAAGGATGGAGGCCCTCGGTACCCTGGCTGGAGGCATTGCCCATAATTTTAACAACCTCCTTGCGGGTATCATGGGTAATCTTTCCTTGACGCTCTTAGACTCACATCCCACCCAACCCCATTTTGACCATCTCAAGAGAATCGAAAAACTCGTTAAGAGCGGATCTCAACTGACCAGCCAGCTTCTCGGATATGCCAGGGGCGGAAGGTATGATGTCAAACTTCTTGATTTCAACCGTTTGGTAACAGAGATCTTCGACACCTTTGGCGCCGCTAAAAAGGAGATTAGGGTCCATCGATCGCTCGCTGAGGACCTCTTGGGGATAAAGGCAGATCAGGGACAGATTGAACAGGTCCTCCTGAATGTTCTTGTCAATGCTGGAGATGCGATGCCCGGTGGCGGAGATCTGTTCTTGGAAACGATGAATGTCACCGATAAGGATATGGGCCGAAAGCCTTATAAGGTACGGCCCGGGACCTATGTCTTGCTTAAAGTGAAGGATACGGGTACGGGTATGGACAAGAAGACTCTACAGCATATCTTTGAACCGTTCTTTACAACAAAGGGACTGGGTGCAGGCACTGGTCTTGGCTTGGCCTCTGCTTACGGGATTATTAAGGCCCATCAAGGATACATTGATGTTGAATCTGAGAAGGGACACGGGACTACCTTTGAGATATATCTGCCTGCATCGGAAAGCAAAAGCCCGGAAGCCTCCAAACGTGCCGGGCACCCCGCTGAGGGAAGCGAGACTATCCTCCTCGTAGACGATGAGCCGATGATTCTCGAGGTAGCTGTGGAGGTACTGAGAGAGTTGGGGTATACGGCGCTTGAGGCCCAAGGAGGCAGACAGGCCGTTGAGCTTTACAACAAGAAACGGGCCGCCATAGATCTGGTAATCCTGGATATGATCATGCCGGATATGGGTGGGGGTGAAACATATGACAGGATCAAGCAGATCAACCCCCAAGTAAAGGTGCTCCTTTCAAGCGGGTACAGCATTGACGGCGAGGCAACCGAGATACTGGAGCGCGGTTGCCAAGGCTTTATTCAGAAGCCCTTCGGCATGGAGGAACTCTCGATGAAGATCAGGGAGATCCTTGATGGGAAGTAGGGCTAAAGGCAAATTAACAAATTAAGAGCGTTTCACTTCAGGGCCGTCCCGCAGGACGGGACTCAAGGAGCGTTTCACTGGAAGCTAGGCAGCTTATAGCTCACGGCTCCCCAGTGAAACATCTTTCTGGTTTCACCCCAGAGGAATGGGCTTCGCATTCCACAGGGCAGGCGCGGCAGGCATACCTGATAGGCAATAAAAACGGATCGCTGCGCCAAAGGGCCGCAAAAGCTTGAGGTAAACGGAAGCGAGATAGGATTTACAGGATAAGGGGGTTTACGGATAAAGGAAAAGGGCGAACCCATCAAGGCATTTCTGATAATGGTTGAGGTTGACATGCGGGACCGCCGTTCCCTATAGTTCCCTACCAAGAAACTTGTTTTCATCAGAGTGAGGGATAAGCATGGACAAAGAGGAGCTGAACGAGATAGCCACACCGGTTTGGGACAGGGCTTTAGAAGCGTTAAAAAGAGGCCAGCTCGACATGGGGATAGCGCTGATCGAGTCGATCCCCAAGGAGGGTGAGAAAGTCCACAACCGGTATAGCGAGTGGATTTGGGCACTGCTCACTTTTATCGGGGAGAATTACGGCGAACAAGAGGTAGGAAGGGCACTTCGCTACAGGGAGAAGCTGGTCCGACAGCGCCTTGAACTCCAAGGTGGCATGACAAGGGACACCGTTGAGGATCAAGTCAGAAGCGTAGTCGAGACCATGAGAAGCCATTACAGCAAGATCACCGTTACCGAAGAGAAGGATAGATACGTCATAAAGTTCCAACCGTGCGGAAGTGGAGGCAGGATGTTGAAGGAGGCCGAAGCCGATCCATCTCTGAGGCTTGGCTTCACGAAAGAAGCCAATGACTGGAGTTGGACTCGGAAGGGCGTGTCATATTACTGCGCCCACTGCTGCGTGAGGGAGCTGATGAACTCGGAAAGAGGAGTATCATTACAGGTTACGGATCCTCCGGCATCCCCCCATGACCCATGCCACTGTTACGTATACAAGAGTCCGGAGCTCGTTCCGAAATGAAGCGATTACTCGCCACCCAGGGGCCTCCGGGCCCTGCGCTTCCGAGCTTATTTCAATTATTCTTCATCTCCTAAGATGGTTTTCAAAAGGCTCTTGGCATCCCTTTGGCCTGGGGCCTCCTCGGGAAGGTAGAGCATTACCCCGCCCTTCACCGGGCGTAGGGTAATCTTGCCTTCCTTGGCCAGCTTCTCCGTTGTTGCAACGGGGTTCGTACCATAGTATTCCTTGAACGCTTGATTGAACCCGCTGTACACAGAATGAATGCCTTTATAGGGTGGTTTGCGGAGTTTCTTAATAGCCTTGACAACAAAGTCGTATTCGGAGATCTTTTTTTGTTCTGCTTTGGCCATAGGTCCCCCCAGTAGAATTAAAGGTTACATGTAAACGATCGCATATAAGAGCGCTTAATTTGAAAATCACCCCAAAAAG
>CP070752.1:1085204-1088285 GCA_020348625.1 Deltaproteobacteria bacterium
CTCAGCTTCCACGCAAGGACGGCCCTATGCAGTGATGTGTCTTCGCCCGCGCACCTAAGCCGCTCGATGGTGAATGTACCTAAGCAGCTGTGATAGTCTGGTATATCTTATTATCACAGAATGACGCTCAATCGCAGCATCAGGCTCCGAAATTTCACCAGGGGGATCACGAACAATGGAGCGGTGTAACGAACAGGCTTTTTCTCAATGCACGAAAGCAAGTGTCGTGTTGCGCGTTCCACTCCCATCATGAAGGGCTTCACATCGCCCTTTGCCATTTTGGTATCAACAAATCCAAACCGAATGTTCGATACATGAACGCCCCTCGGTTTTGCTGCAAGGGCAAGCCCTTCGAGGTAGTTCGAGAATCCTGCCTTGGATGCATGATAGCTGGGGGCTTCAGCGGACACCAGCTCATCCGCCACACTGGAAATACCAATGAAGTGCCCTTTACCCCTTTTGACCATCAGAGGAATCACGCAAGATGCGGTCTTTACCATCCCGAGCAAATTGACCTCGAGAATTCTCACCTCGTCTTCCATGTTTGAGAGATCCAACATCTTACCTATCCCTGCACAGAAAATACACACGTCTATAGGCCCATGGTTTTCAAGAACTGATTTCAATTTTGCCGAATAACCAGCATCCTGGACTTCGGCCAGGATATGTTCGTAGGGCGGATCTTGTATCGGCGATTCACTTCTCGAAACACCCACGACCTTCCACCCCTGTTTCAGAAGCTCTTTAGTGGTGGCCAACCCGATTCCATCCGAATTCCCTATTACAAGCGCTTTACCTCTCACGGTTCAGTCTGCCTCCTGAATTCTCATTGTTATTCCCTTGTTTGTCTAGCAATTCAATATATCGGAAAAGTTCTGTATAAGGAGGTATTGATCAACCACCGCAGAACGATTCACGTTATGATTCTAGCAGATTCGATATGGTTGGCGGGTATGAAAAAAGCGGGATTGTGGGGTACGCCCAGACCGAGGGCAGCCTAGGAGTTGTTGCTCAATGATGCTCGGTACGATGTCGTTGTTTTATATACTATAGGCTGCCTCCGCGAAAAAGTACAGGAAAACAAATCCGCATAGAAAACACACAAGAGCCAAGAGCAGGCCTGACACTTAGCAACTCGGCAACGATCGTTATCGGGTTTTTCCTAGTTTCGATTCCACCGGCTCGCAAACCAGCACACTTCTCTCGTCTACCTCGAAACTGCACTTGTCCTCCAGAATTGCCTTTAGCCGCTTTCGCGCTCTGTGAAGCCTGACCTTCACATTTTCAACCCTTATTCCGAGGATTTCAGAGATCTCATGATGAGTGAAATCCATTATGTCGGAAAGAATGATAATCGTTCGCAGAGACTCTGGAAGAAGATTAATTTGATCCTGGACACACTTCCCCATCTCCATCTGCTCCAATTCCTTTTGCACGAGAGCATCTCTGAAGCCCTTCGTGGTCTTCCGAGCTGTGTTTTCAATGGCGGAGGTCTTCTTGAGCTCCCGAAAATGGTCTTGAGAACAATTGTACGCTATCCGAAATATCCAGGAGGATAATTTGGTCGTATCTCGCAGCTGGTCAAGGTTTTCCTGAACCTTCACAAAGGTCTCCTGGATAAGGTCGTCTGCAACCCATTCGTCCTTGACAAGGATGAGGATAAACCTTCTTACACGATCATAGTAGGTGTGGTAAATGTCCCAGAATTTCATTTTATTATGTGCCCAAATCTAGGTGCAGCATGTTGTTCCGGCTTTTGCAGTGCAAGGAAGGTCATACCGTCGCTCTTGACCCATGATGCCATTTACGCTGTTTTTCATGGCCATATGGGCGCCTTTCTTGACTTGCGTTGCTAACTCCACCGCCTTCAAGATTTCCTGAGAGGCGAGACCAACTTCGGCGGCCTTTGCATGATAGTATTCAAAACAAGGCACACAGTTCGCGGCCGTTGCCGCTCCCAGGCAGACTAACAGCTCTATTCTTTCTTCCATGACACCGTCCTCCATTTATTAGAGTTTGACAGTAAGACGGAGGAATGTCCTGAAAGGTTACATCATTATCTTATCCTTTTTCAAGGCCTGGTTCAATTTGATTAAGAGTATGGAGGAATACAAGGTTGGGTGATTGGGGTTGTCTCTTACAGAGAAGGATTTCCTTTCGCCCGATCTTACACTCCAAATCGGTTCAAATACCTCAGCTCTGCCTGGATTGGACTCACTGCTAGACAAAAGGGGCAGGAGCGGATATGCTCAACGTAGACTATTAAACCATTCCTTGATTTTCCTGAAAAGAGGCGTCTAATGCTGCTCTTGGGGATTCCTTTGAGCCTACACTCATGTCATCGGGGAACTCCGATTGCTTGACGTTGATAGCAATTCTGCCATAGAAAGCATTAACAATGTTTTGGCAGGAGCCGAATGTTGGATGCTCCAGGCATTATGGTCTGGATGATGAGAAAAGGAACTATACGTGATATCTCCAGAAAAGGAGGCTTCCATGAAGATAGATATTTATACCCATGTCCTACCCAAGAAATATAAAAAGGCTCTTTACAAATATTCTGATAGATTTGAGACTGAAAAAAACTTTATAGAAAGGCGCATTACCTTAACTGACCACGATGAAAGAAGCCGTATCATCAATGAGTACGAAGACGTGGTTCAGGTATTGTCCGTCAATTTACCCCCCTTAGAAGAAATTGTCGATCCAAAAGAGGCGGCTGAACTAGCAAGGATAGCAAACGATGAGATGGCCGAGTTGGTGGCCGAGTATCCGACAAAATATATTACCGCTATCGCACATCTTCCGCTCAATAATATGGAAGCTGCGATGAAGGAGACTGAAAGGGCAATCAAAGAACTGGGATTCAAGGGCATTCAAATCTTCACATCCATTGAGGGAAAACCATTAGGTTTGGATGAATTCATGCCACTGTACAAGATGATGACAGATTTTGATTTGCCGATCTGGATCCATCCCCTTCGGAGATCTTCAGTTCCGGCTTACCCAACAGAAGATGCCTCGTTTCACCAGCTATTTTCCGTTTTCGGATGGCCTTATGAAACAACCGCGGCAATGACA
>CP070752.1:1088385-1091460 GCA_020348625.1 Deltaproteobacteria bacterium
GGCACATTTCGCTGTAGATGCCCTGATCGACAGAAAGCTCAAGGATATTGATGAGGGAAGCCCGTCGGGCAACACCCCAATCAAGAAGTAAAGAGAATCCCTTCTTAGGGGGCTAACTTAAGTCGTTCGCAACATTCAGCTCTTAGGGATGCCCTGGCCAATAAGTGAAAATGAGGGTCGTGTCCACCAGAGAAATGGCGAGCTTATTCGCCATACTTTTGGAGGGCCTGAAACCGGGCCCGGTTCTAGGTTTTAGCGGCCCAGACCGATAGATTTGATCTGCAAACGGGCAGATTTGAACTAAAATGCAATAGATTTGAATCAAAAATTGTTAGATTTGAATCAAGAATCGCCAGATTTGATCTGAAAATCGTTAGATTTGAGCTGAAAACTGATAGATTTAAGCCCTTGACTAACGGCTGAAAGGTTTACCATAGAGTTAAACGAAGCTGTGAGCTGATCGCTGACAGCTGAGCGCTAATACCCTGATTCGGGCAAAGGTGAGGATTTAACCCCTCTAACCCCCATCCTCTGTGCAGAAAATGCTTTACTTTGGTCTCAAATGGGCTTTATTACATCACATAAAAGGATACGCTCTACATGAGTGTCCTGTTGGACGTCCCTTAGTTCGAGCTAGATTATTTCTTTGCTGATGAGGAGGATTTGATGAGCTGGGTTTCTATCGATTATCACAAATGTACCCACTGCGGTATTTGTGTTCTGAGATGTGAGCGTTGCTTCACCAAGAAAAAAGAGACCATCTCAGTGCAGGCCGACGCAGAGTGCTGCAATCTCTGTGGCCACTGCGTCTCCCTTTGCCCCACAGGGGCTATCGTACACCATAAAATGGATATGGACAATTTCCCGGACATCGACGAGCCCGTCACGTTTCAGCCCGAGGAGTTCATACAATTCATACGAGAGCGTCGAAGCCACCGGCATTTCAGGAGGAAGCACATCCCCAAAAAGGCTTTAGAAAAATTGATCGATGCGGTCCGCTACGCCCCCACCGCCAGTAACGAGCAGAACGTGGAGATCATGGTCGTGGAAAATCCGGACAGGATAAGAAGGCTCTCCCAACTCACGGTAGAACATTTTGACCATCTGGGAGCCTGCTACGCTGCGAAATTGGAGAAGATAAACAAAGAGGGCGAGGAAATCCCCGAGAACATAACCCTGATGCAGAACGTGGTCAGGTACCGGGAGCGCATGCTGCAGGTGAGCAAGAAAGGGCTCGATCCGATCTTTCATGGCGCCCCGGCAGTGATCATATTTCACTCCACGACTCAAAGCGCTATGGCACAAGCCAATTGTGTCATTGCTTCCACCACCATGGGGCTGCTTGCCAGAACTATGGGGCTGGAGACTACCTATATCGGGTTTTTCGAGACTGCTTCCAAATTCTACCAGCCTCTCATAGAAGAGCTTTCACTGCCGGAGGGCCACAAGGTCTTTAGCGTGCTCATTGCCGGCTATCCCAAACTAAACTACCTGCGCACCGTTGATCGAAGGCCAATCAAAACCAGATGGGAATAATCATAGGCAACAGCCACCTATTGACGGGGCTGCCCGGATCCTGACCTCAAAAAGGCCAAATCTATGAAAGAGGACATCCGTGCAGATATTGCCTTGCTCTCAAAAGGGCTTTATCTCATTCCATGAAGACATACGTGGCGCAACTAATAATATAAGATAGGCACGCTCTGCACCAACGTACCCGTCTGGCTCGAGTTCACTCCGCCCTCTGCATGCGCTCTAGTGCAATCTGTCTTGCCAGATACATCTTTGCCAGACTCTGATACGGAACATCCTTCTTATTTGCGAGAGCTTTGAGTTCCGCCAGCATGTCTGCCGGGAGCCTGATCGAAATCGATTTCAGGGAGGGCTTCAAATTGGGGAATGGGCCTCTCTTGAAACTCTTGGAGTTAAAGTAATCAAGAGGTGAATGAGTAGCCCAGAACTCTCGCTCCTCATCCTCGTTCTTGAATTGTGGAATACGGTTAGGTATTTTCTTCATAAAACAGTATCTCCTTTCTGTTCATTTCCCTTGCGGAAATAACCCTGAGCAGTTTGTCTCTCTTGGTGAAGATCACCATTAAAAGACGGCCTCCGTCTGTCCTGCCAAATGCCGCCCACCGCCTCTCAACCAGTGAGTGCTTGGGATCATCTAAAACGAGCAGGGGTTCATTGAAGAATACCTGCTCGCACTCCCAGTCCTCGACGTTGTGTTTGAGTAGGTTCTTGTTGCTATTGCCTTTATCCCACTGAAACCCGACAAACTTCTCGAACTCAGTTTCCATGAATGAGTATTGTATATGCTAAAGATATACAAGTCAAGTTTATTTCCTAAAAGGGGGAGGTACTAAGGTTGGGCAGGGGTTGACGATTTGAATGTTCCAACGAGGGTCAGTCTACGATAGTATTTGAGAAAGCTGTGAGCTAAAATGCTGATTGTGACAAAAGTCGGGTTTGACCCCGATATATCGAAAGAAAAGCCCCCCACCCTATGAGCAGCGGCGCATCCTCTTAATGGAGGTGGAACTCGCCGTAGCCTTTGGCGAATGAGAGTGAAGCTTTAGCCCCCGGCTCACTCGATGATGCTACATTCGGTTAGAGGCATTATTGAGGCAACGGCTTCAACCAAAAAAAGCCCGGCCCAAAACACGAAGGAAACCAAGAAGTAATGAATAATTGAATATTGTGTCCCCCGAAACCGTGATGAGCAGGCGAGCCGAGGTTTTAGCTTACAGCTTGTAATGCTAATTAAGATCAGTTAGAGTGCACGCAGCCACCTAGTAGTATTAAATTCTTGACTTGACGATCCAAGCACAACACGGAGTAGCTTTTTGCATCCTAAGGAAAAGGCAAGCGAACTCCGCTATCATTGAAGCCAAACTGATAAGCCTGCCTTTAGGCTGATAATTAATATCGCGAGCTTTTGTTATCCCACCATGGCTTGCTTTTTCTGTGTCATTCTGGATAAGCTCCCATATACTTGAAGGAAGGTATTGTCCAGGCAAACAAGACTGTAAGCAGTTTGAACCCAAGGCCTGTGTTCAAGCATGTTCAGGCATA
>CP070752.1:1091560-1094880 GCA_020348625.1 Deltaproteobacteria bacterium
AGAGAACTGGATCTTGTTGTCCTGGGCATATTTGACAACATTCTCCTCATCGATCATGATCAAGGCGGTAATAAATTTTCTGTTATCCCCGATTATTACGGCGTCGTTGATATAGGTGCTGAATTTCAGCTGGTTCTCGATGTACTGGGGGGCGATATTCTTGCCGCCGGCAGTCACCATGATGTCTTTTTTCCTGTCCGTAATCTTAAGGTAGCCGTCTTCGTCAAACTCACCCACATCACCTGAGTGGAGCCACCCGTCTTTCAATGCCTCTGCTGAGGCCTCCGGCTGCTTGTAATATCCCTTAAACACAGCCGGTGATTTCACCAGTATTTCACCATCTTCAGCCAATTTTACTTCCACACCGTCAAGAGGAGTGCCCACCTTCCCGAACTTAACCTTACCGACCCGAGAGACAGTTGTTACCCCAGTGCCTTCGGTCTGGCCGTAGGCCTCTATGAGGTTTACGCCAATGGATTGAAAGAAATGGATCACCTCTTGTGATATAGGAGCAGCGGCCGTGATGGCAACCTTCATGCGGTCGAATCCAAGTCGCTCCTTGAGCTTTCTGAAGACTGAAAAGTAGGCAAGTTGATAGAGAGCTTCAAGGTAATACGGTACCGGCTCAAACTGCATTCTCAAGTTAGTGCGCCTTTGGCCGATCTTGAGCGCTATGTAAAAGACTAGTTTCTTAAACCAGGTAGCGTCTGACATCCTGATGTACACAGCGGATAGGTATTTTTCCCAGATTCGGGGAACAGCATATCCAATTGTGGGAGAGATTTCCCTCATGTTGTCCGTAACCGTGTCCACGTTCTCAATGAAGTTTACGATGCTACCGTGGGTGACATGGAAGATCACCGAAAAGAGCCTCTCGAAAATATGGCACAGAGGAAGATAGGATAATACTTCACTTCCCTCTTCCACTTGAACAACGCTCTGCGCTGCCTCCCCCATCCATGTTATATTTCCGTGTGTCAGCATAGCACCCTTGGGTGGGCCTGTTGTCCCGGAGGTATAGATGAGCAAAGCCAGATCATCGGGCGTAATCTCATCCATGCGATTTTCGAGTAAAGTGGCTTCCTTTTCAAAGATTTGGCGGCCGACCTCAAGAAGCTCCTCATAGGTCATGACCATCTCATCTTCGAAATGCCTGAGGCCCACCGGGTCCCACACGATGACCTTTTGTAAGCACGATGCCTTATCCCTGAAATCGAGCCACTTGTCGAGCTGCTCTTCATTTTCCACAAAGAGGAACTTGGATTCCGAATTCTCGACCACATACTCAACCTGGGGCCAGGCATTGGTGGCATAGATGCCAACTGAAACCCCCCCCGCACACTGGGTACCCATATCTATGATCACCCATTCAGGGCAGTTATCGCCAATAATGGACACACAGTCACCTTTTTCTAATCCCATGGACAAAAGGGCGGATCCTACATGCTGAGTCAGCCTGTAGTAATCGTTCCACGAGATATCATGCCACAGACCGTACTCCTTTTTTCGCATGGCCACCCGGTCACCGTATTTTTGAACACACTGCCTGAATACCTGCGGCAACGTCCTCCGGTTCATCTCGTTATCTCCATCTCTTTTTCCGTTTCCACCGCTGGTATCCCTTGGCCGATTCAGTCTGCTTAACCCCAAGATAAAACTCCCTGACGTCTTCGTCCTCCATGAGGTCTTTCGCCTTTCCCTTCATGACGAAACGCCCGTTTTCGAGTATGAGACCAAAGTGAGCAATCTTGAGCGCCATTCGAGCATTTTGCTCCACCAGGAGAACGGTTATGCCGTCTTCGTTGATTCTCTTTATAATGGCGAATATTTCCCTCACCAATATCGGCGAAAGCCCGAGAGAAGGCTCATCGAGGAACAGCAGCTTCGGCCCGTTCATCAAGGCTCTGCCAATAGCCAGCATCTGTTGTTCACCGCCTGACAGGGTTCCGGCAAGCTGGCCCTCTCGTTCCTTGAGGATCGAAAAGTAGCCGTACATCCGCTTGAAGTCTTGCTTGATGCCGGCCCGATCATGCCTGGTGTAAGCCCCCATAAGCAGGTTTTCCCTGACCGTCAGCTCATCGAAGATCTCCCGACCCTCTGGTACATAAGATATACCGAGCCTCACGATCTGTTCCGTATCCTTACGGTCAATCCTCTTTCCCATAAATTCAATAGTGCCCTTATCCGGTTGGTCCTCAATTAAACCCATAACGGTTTTAAGAATGGTAGATTTTCCCGCCCCGTTGTTGCCCAGAATAGCAGTTACGGTACCTTCTTCGAGGGAGAGGGAAACGCCTCGCAAGGCATAGATGAGTCTATAGAATGTCTCTATGTTCTTGATTTCAAGAAGGGCCATTACGGTGTTTCTTCCTCCCCCAGGTATGCCTTCAGAACCTCAGGGTCGTTCTGGACCTCTTCGGGGTTACCCTCGATAATTGGTTTGCCGAAGTTTATGGCTAGAATCCTGTCCGAAATGTCCATAACCATCCTCATATCGTGCTCAATCAAGAGTATGGTTATCCCCAGCTCGTCCTGTATATCCTTAATCCAGAAGATGAGGTCTTGCTTTTCTTCGGTGTTCATGCCGGCAGAAGGTTCGTCGAGGAGCAAGAGTTCGGGCTCCAAGGCCAGGGCCCTGCCCAGCTCAATGAGTTTTTGCGTTCCATACGGAAGTCCACCAACAAACTGGTTTCGGGCAAATTGGAGGTCCAATAAATCGATAATCCGCTCCACCTGCTCCCGGTGTTTTATCTCTTCTCGGGCTGCTTTCGATTTCCGCCTGAAGAAGGTGGCTCCGCTGAATACTCCCGTGTTTATGTGCAGGTGCCTGCCCAGCATCAGGTTTTCCATGGTGGTCATCCTGGAGAAAAGCTCGATATTCTGGAAGGTGCGGGCGATCCCTTTCTTCGCGATCTTGTAAGGCTTGAGACCGGTTATATCTTCACCGTTAAAGATTATCTTCCCTGTGTCTGGCGTATAAAGACCGTTGATGCAATTGAAGATTGTGGTCTTTCCGGCACCGTTAGGGCCGATGATGGAGAAAATAGACCCCTTTATAACCCCGAAGCTAACATCATCTGCAGCCGTGAGCCCACCGAAGCTAATGGACAGGCTTTCAACGGAAAAGAAGTCTTTTTCTCTTTGTCTTGCAACAGCATCCATAAAGGGTCTATAGCCTATTCAATCAAATTAATTTAGCAGAGTTACTGCTTAGAACATACTATACTCTGTACTGTCGGGATGGTCATGAGGTCTTTTCTTGTGTTCCAAGGCTCCCGGGCTTGCCCGCCAGAGGCGGGCTAGTTTTTTCAGCTGATCAA
>CP070752.1:1094980-1098503 GCA_020348625.1 Deltaproteobacteria bacterium
ATGATAGCAGCGGTAGCCCCTGCTATTCCTGAATCGATCTCATCGAAGACGAGGGTTTCAACTGAGCTGGATCGGGCCAATATGGTCTTCAGCGCCAGCATGATCCTGGAGAGTTCCCCGCCCGAGGCTATCCTGGCCATGGGCCTCAAATCCTCACCCACGTTCGGTGCTATAAGAAACTCCACAGAATCGATTCCGCCGGGACCGACAGCGGACTCCGTTAGGTCCAATGAAACCGCGCCATCAGGGGGTGCTTCGGAACTGAATTCGATCTTAAATTTCGTGCCGGACATGCCCAGCTGATTGAGTTCCTCCTCCACTTTGTTTTCAAGGTCCTTTGCCACCTCATGTCGCTTCTCGGAGAGACGAACGGCAAGGGTAACGAGTTTCGCCCATTTCTCTTCAAGCTCTACCTCCCCCTTATTCAGTTCTTCCTGTTTCTGGGCCAGTTGATAGCTCCTTTGAGAGAGGTCTTCCTTATATGACAGTATCTCCTCTATAGTGGAACCGTACTTCTTTTTCAGTCGCCTGATGAGCTCTAATCGCTCCTCGACTTGCTCAAGCCTCCTTGGATCGACCTTGAGCCTGGAGTAAAGATTCCGCAACTCCAGACCCAGATCCTCTACCTGAGCCTGCACCGACTCCAGGCCCTGCCTGAATTGCTCCAGGTTAGGGTCCATGCTGGTGCCTCTGTCCATTTCCTTTGTAAGCATGCTCAAGGTCGACAGGATAGAATCATCTTTCTCATAAAGCGTGTGGAATCCCTTAAATACAATCTCCCTTAAGCTTTCGGCATGCACAAGCCGACGTCTTTCTTCCTCCAGCTCCCTATCTTCGCCGGTTACGAGTTTCGCGTCTTCGATCTCCCGGATCTGAAATTGGGTTAGCTCCCGCTGCTCTTCTTCTCTTTTCAGAAGATCACGCAGTTTTTCTATCCTTTCCTTGAGAGTGTAATAGTCGCGATAAACCGTGCCAAACATGAGCCGATCCCGGGTTAATTCACCGAAATTATCGAGTACGTAAAGGTGATTGTCCGGACTGAGGAGAAGCTGGTGTTCGTTTTGCCCTGAGACACTAATCAGGTTTGGCCCGAGCTTGGAGAGCATATGAAGCGTTGCCAAGGAGCCATTGATCCTTACCTGACTCTTGCCCTCTTTGGAGATGGTCCTCTTTATCAAAACCTCACCGTTGAACGGTATATCCATTTCAGCCAGCAGTCCGGCCAAGGGAGACCCCTCGGGGACGTGAAACAGGGCCTCAACCACTGCCTTGTCGGAGCCGGTCCTGATCAGATCGGGGGATGCCCGTCCTCCAACAATAAGGTTCACGGCGTTTATGATAATGGACTTCCCCGCGCCGGTCTCTCCGGAGAGGATATTCGAGCCCTCGGAAAAGGTAACGGAAAGTGATTCTATGATCGCAAAATCGGTGATGGTAAGCTGAGCGAGCATGTGCTACATCTGACCCATGTCATCCTGACAAGTTGAAGTTGATAGGGGACAACGGATAGCTCTTTTGAGGAATGTGCCCATGCCAATCCTCGAGGAGCGGTGAGAAAACGCCTCATTCCTTTCTATAGATAGCACTTCCCTTTTCCCCAATCAAAATCTTTTTGCCTGCCTCTTCCTTTTGACAAAGATGCCCTGAGCCACCACGAGATCCTCAAGGGTATCTATACCCATTACCTCCTGCTCATGCTCCGCTATGGTAAAGCCAACCCTGAGCCCGTCATCATGTATCAGTTGAATCAAATCGGTAATGAAATATTCCTCAACAGCTCCCATTTTGCCCGCCCTGGCCTTCTCAACTTGGTGAGGTTTTTCCTTGAGACGATCGAGGTATTCAAGCACGATAGATCTGTTGGCAGCATAAATACCCGAGTTGCAGATCTCAAAACCCCGCTGAATCTCCAGCGGGAACTCATTCCAGTATGCCCACTCAATGATCCGCTTGACCGCTCCATTCTCTATTTCCAACACGCCGTATCTGGCTTTAGCCTTAGGCCGAAAGCCGAGAACAACGAGATCGTAATTTGAAAGCTGCCTGACAAGATTCGCGTATGTGACCGCTTGGACGAAGGGGACATCACCCATGGTTATAATGAGATTCGTTTCATCTATACCCTCCATGAAACCCTGCGTGGCAATAAGAGCCCCTCCCGTTCCATTTGGGACGGGTTGATCACAGTAAACAATACCAAATTCCCGAGTCGCCTCAATAACCTGGTCTTTTCTGTGATGCACCACTAACGCCTTCGGTCCTTCCGGCAGGTTCTTTATGATCTCGGATACTATGGGACAATCTCCTGTATAGGGATCACGCCCGGGGACTAACGGTAGGAGTGTCTTATTACCGGTAAATCCCTCCATTCTGGTTCCGAAGCCGGCAGCAAATATTATCGAAGCGGTATCCATGCTCTGCATTATATGCCCTTTAATCCCTTAGGAATAGGATTCTTGCTTTTTCCAACAGAGAGTATTTTCATATCCAGAATGTCCGATGGCGATCGGTATCTTAAATTCGAATTCCGAAAATCTAAATCCGAAACAAACCTTCATGCCCCCTAAGGGGCACCACAAAGCATGAAAATAGCAAGTCTATTTTCGGATCAAATCTTCAATTTTCAAAATCCAAATGACCAAAACTGAATGTACATTAGAGAAACCGAAAGTGAGCTGCACCTAGTGTTTTAAACATTCGAGCATTATTATTTTGGATTTATTTCGTGTTTCGAATTTCGTGCTTCGAAATTCCGGTTTCTCCGCGTTAGGTTCCTCTGGTCTCTAGACTCCAATCAGATAACAGACCAGGCCTGATAACAGCCCAACAATAAGATTGACAGCCTTTACAGAGAAGAATCCTCTTTTTGATTCGGCCAGCAGGGGAAGCATACCGTGGCCGTCTTGGACAATTGAACTAGCAAGAAGCACCCCGAATGGGATTGCTCCCTGTGCATAAAAAGTCACAAATACCAAATGGGGGCCGGATTCCGGAATGAGGCCTATAAGACAGGCAATTAGCAAAACAGCCAAATAGTTATTCTTAATCCACGGTTCAATATTGAGATAGTCCAAGAGGAGATGCATGAGTAACAGGGCGCCGAGTGTCCATAGAAAAACCCTGGGGATATGGATCTTGACTATGTGGTCCCACAGATGCCTTTCGAGAAAATGCTCGGGCACGGTGGAAACGATGAAAAAGGCAAACAAAGCGGTTACAAGAAATGTTACCTTTACCCAGTTCCAGGCCGTAAGACCCAATTGATTAAACAAGAGCGCAGCAATAAATAGTGTCAAAATGGTTATCAGCGCCCCTCGCTCAAGGGTCAGATGCTTAAGTTGGCTTACCAACTCATTTCTTGGAAAACAGATGCACTCATCCTCCTCATGAAATTCCAACCGGCGACTCAGCTTCTTGATTAAAACAGAGTCAGGCTTGAGGATTCTATCGGTTAGAAAACCGGCCAGAATACCCACGAACAATAGGATAAGCATTATGAGCAGGGCCTTACCCGGAAATAGTG
>CP070752.1:1098603-1101327 GCA_020348625.1 Deltaproteobacteria bacterium
AGAATATGCACTGGGAGCAGCAAGGAGCCTTTACCGGAGAGGTATCTCCCCTAATGCTCAAGGAGATCGGGTGCAGCCATGTAATCTTGGGGCACTCAGAAAGAAGAATCCTCTTTTTCGAAACCAGCGAGCTTATCAATAAAAAGGCGGTCAGCGCACGAGAGGCGGGTTTGGTGCCCATTGTCTGCATTGGCGAGACCTTAGAGGAGAGGGAGGCGGAGAAAACCTTTTCGGTAGTTGAGACTCAGCTCAATGAATCACTGGCGTCCTTCACTAGAAAGATAAGGCGCGATCAGAACTTTATTCTTGCCTATGAGCCTGTATGGGCCATAGGAACGGGAAAAACCGCCACGCCCGTGCAGGCGCAAGAGGTGCACAGGTACATTAGAGATTGGCTCGCCAAGAACCTCAATCCCGATATGGGAGATGATGTAAGGATATTGTACGGAGGAAGCGTAAAGCCCGACAATATTTCAGAGCTCATGGCACAGCTGGATATCGATGGCGCCCTCATTGGGGGAGCCAGCTTGAAGTCAGATTCGTTCCTTTCTATAGTCAGATACCACGAGCAGTAACTTCCTTCCTACGCCCTCCATCTTGTTCATACCCCTTTGAGCTTTGGCAGGATTACAGACCTCGTATCATTTTGGACTTTTCCAGTTCTGTGACCGGAATCAATGGGGCTTTTCTGCGGTTCCAAGGCTCCCGAGCTGGTCTTTTCTGTAATTTATCTGCGGGGGAGTCCTGCCCCCTCCGCATTCCCTTCGACAGGCTCAGGGCTGCGGTTTCCCCCACTGATAAATCACGAAAAGACGGCGCTCTCCCGCCAGTCACTCCAGAAAGGCCCCATTGATTCCGGTATGATGATTGCATGGGGCTAGAATGGTAGCAGATCTCCAGAACTGGCAGCCGAAGCGCCGAACCGATGACGTGCCCTACAGTTTCCCGGGTGTCAAATTTTTGTCTCGAAGTTACAAATTCTGCACTCAGGAGGCGATCCAGTCGGATCAAAGAACGGGGTGTGTTTTTCAAAACGTAGTTAATATTTTGATAAAATTGATATTTCGCCGTTTTCAGGTGCACATGGCGAAGATCAATTAAAGTTGGCACGCGTTTTGCCGAAAACAATAATGATGGTATGTAGTCACCCGAAAAATCGGGCGTGAGGGCGGTGGAAAGGCCGATGAAGTGCTTCATCAAGGTCCAAAACGGCGCATAAAGTGCGCATCGCTCTCCCAAGGAAACTGAAGATTGAACCTTATAAAAGGATATAAATTATAATAAATTTATATCGTTTTATAAATTTTATTTTAAAAAGATAATAATCAGGCGGAAAAAGTATCGAATTCAGAAAAAGGTCTGTATATGTACCTTGATTATTGGAATTTGAAAAAGCCTCCCTTTGAAAACGTCGCCGATCCTTCCTTTTTCTACGTATCGAAGTCCCATGAAGAGGCCTTGAGCCGGCTGCTTTATGTCTCCCGGTTGAGCAAGGGAGCAGCTCTGTTGACCGGGGATATCGGCTGCGGGAAGACCCTTATAAGCCGAGTATACAAGAATAAGATGAAAGAAGCCGGAACTGAGATAATCCTCCTGACGAATCCACATTACAATCCTGTGGAGTTTCTGCAGATTATCGTCTATCAACTGGGCGTCGAGGATCCGCCCGATTCCAAGGCCAGGCTATTGCAGATGCTCGGCAGAAAGACCATAAAGAATCTGGAGAACAAAAAAGGGACGATAATCGTCATTGACGAGGCACAGGGCATACCTGAGGAAACCCTTGAGGAGGCGAGGCTGCTTCTGAATCTTCAGAACGGCCACCGGTTTTTGCTAACGCTCGTTCTCATTGGTCAACCCGAGCTTCGGACGAAAATCAAGCATATGAAGCCGCTTGATCAGAGAATACCGATCAGGTTTCACCTTCGCCCCTTTGATTTCAGGGACACGACAAATTACATCATGTATCGGATGAACACCGCTGGTCTTGAGAAGAACGTGTTCGAAAAGAAGGCCATTCGGAAGATATATGAGTGTACCGGAGGGTTGCCCAGAAAGATCAACTCGGTGTGCGACCTTAGTTTGCTGATAGGGTGCAACAGGAAGAAAAAATACATAACCCCGGCTATCGTTGCAAGCGTCATGGATGACATGGAATAGGGATGATTAACTTCACTAATATAGTCGAAAAGGAGCCAAAGCCGCCTCGCAACAGGGGAAATCACAAAAAGACCGACGTAAGACTCAGAGAGATAGGTATCTTCCATCAAGATGTGGCTGTAGAAGAGAGCCCCAAGGTAAGTGATCCCATAAATGAGGGGGCTGTCTATTACAAAGGGCTTTGCAAGCTGGCCGATACGGTAAGAGAGTGGGTAAAGAGCGATCAGACAATAAACATCTCAGCGATCACCCCGGTTATGCGTGGTATTGTTGAAAAAGACCTTATTGAAAAGGTTTACCATCATCTCACCTTTAACGGGGAAGAGACTCAGGTGCTACCATTCCAGTCCGTTAAGGTAACCCTCCTGTCTCTCAAGATCGGTGTGGGAATGGGCTATGATGATGAGAGGCTTGTGGAGCTCGGAACCGCTGCATTCCTTCACGATGTGGGCAGGTATAAGATGCCCGAGGATATGTTGTACAAAGAAGGCACCCCGAGCGACCAGCGTCATCCGCAGATAAGCGCTGATATACTCTCCGGATTGGATGACAATTACGGGTGGC
>CP070752.1:1101427-1105475 GCA_020348625.1 Deltaproteobacteria bacterium
CTGAAAAGGGGCATCCTGCTCGATGATGGGCCCACCGGTCCGGCCCGCGTTCGAGTAATCAAGAGGCAACACGAGAGGAGCGTCGTGCGGATTACCATCTTTGAGGGAAAATCCAGGGAAATCCGGAGGATGTTCGAGGCCCTGGGTCACAAGACCTGACAACTCATCAGGATCGGCTATGGGAGCCTCCAGCTCGGGGATCTCAAGGTCGGGAAATATCGCCACCTCAAGGATGCAGAGGTAAGAGCTTTGCGCACTGCAGTTGGCCTTGACTAACGACCATTTCCACAAAAAATACGCCTCGTATACCTGTTAACTTTCGACGATTTTTCATCGCATTGAAAAATTGTCTTGACTATTTTTCATTTTAATGAATAATTGGTACCATGGTTACAAGGGATTCTTATCTGAAAATCTGGCAGGAACTGGCCGAGGACAAAAGCATGGTTTTTCTTGTAGGGCCGCGCCAAGTAGGCAAGACCACACTCGCCAAGATCATTTCAAGGTCTTTTGTAAATAGTCTCTATTTCAACTGGGATATTCCGAGTGACAAAGTCCGCCTAATGGAGAATCCCGCTTTTTTCCAAGAAATCAAACGCCGAGATCCATCAATACCTCTGGTAATATTGGATGAAATTCACAAGTACAAAGACTGGAAGAACTATCTCAAAGGTGTCTACGACGAATTCCATGACAGCTATCAATTCTTGGTATCGGGGAGTGGCAGGCTAGACATCTATCAGAAAGGTGGTGACTCTTTAGCTGGTCGCTACCTTCTCTTCCATCTTTGGCCCTTTACAATCGCGGAGCTGGGCAAGAGAAACCTGGCCATTGATGAGTTTCTCGAAAACCCGCTACAAATTGGCATGGAAGGTAGCGAAGAACTCAAAGAGAAGTGGTTACGGATATCTACGTTCAGTGGTTTTCCTGAACCGTATTTGGCAAACCGGATCAACGCATACCGTCGGTGGTCGAATGCTTATTCTATGCAGTTGATTCGGGAGGATATTCGCGATCTTACGGGAATTAAATCCGTCTCGGATATGGAAACGCTTTACTCCCTGCTACCCTCCAAGGTGAGTGCCCCTCTCTCGATCCCATCCCTTGCCTCTGATCTAAAGGTAACCTATAACTCAGTGCGAAGCTGGCTATCTGTTTTTGAAAGATTTTTCCTGATTTTCAGCATCTCACCGTGGACCGAGAGAATTGCACGGGCCATTCAAAAAGAACGAAAGGCCTATCTGTGGGATACCGCCCGCATAGAAGATCCTACTGCTCGGTTTGAAAATATGGTCGCTATGGAATTATGGCGCGCCGTTACAAACTGGAATGATTTAGGCTATGGCTACTTCTCGTTGCATTTCATAAGGAACAAAGAACACCAGGAGGTGGATTTTCTGATCGCGAATGAGCGTAAACCGGTTGTCCTGGTGGAGGCCAAGCTGTCCGATACGCAGCCATCCCCAATCCTCAGGAAATTCCAAAACGCTCTGAGGACACCGGCCGTTCAGCTTGTAGAGGAGGATGAGGGGTATCAACTGTTCTCAAACAACGGACGATCTGTCCTGGTTGCCCCGGCGTACCAGTGGCTCTCACAGTTACCTTAACTCTCAAATCCATCTATTCGACACACAATGAGAGGCAATTTTTGACTTACACCTTGCTCACATTTCACAGCGCAATAAAATAACGGACCAAAAACAACGGACAACATACTGTATATTTTTGTTTGCAAATGGGTTCCGATTATAGTATCGATTCAGGTGACATACCATTCATGGGCGGTTAACTCAGCGGGAGAGTGCCATCCTCACACGGTGGAAGTCGTGGGTTCAAATCCCACACCGCCCACCATGTAGTACCGATAGCTATGGGGATTCGATTGAATCCCCTTTTTCCTTTTCACTGCAAGGATTGAGAGGCCGGTAGAGATGGTCCAGGAAGTGGAGCGTGCCCTCGCGCCGGGAAAAGCGTTTTTGCCGGAGGAGGCTGTAGATGCTTCCCATGAGAACATTGTGGCCCTTCATGTCTATGAGTGTAAGATCGTTCCTGCCCACGATAATTGGGAGATAATAGGAAGAACTCGGGATAGAGTTACCCAAACCACTAACATATTGAAAGGGGGAAAGATTGTGGCAACAAAAGGCAAGGAAAAGGTAATACTGAAGTATGTATGCCCCTTTTGCTCAGAGACCTTTACGGCCCTCAATGCCTTGAAGGGACACACCATGTCACAACATGGCATGGAAGCTGAGGAGAAGGGCTGGGGAAAGGAGCATTATCCTTACCCCATAGGGCCTGCCTATATCGAGTGCGTGGAACTGAAATGTGTGGGCTGTGGAATCTGTCAGATGGCTTGCTCTATGAAACACTTTGGAGTTATCAACAAAGAGTTGTCGAGGATACAGGTTCGTAAGTACCTTCTGCCCCTGCCCAAGGCGGTCCAGGTGACCTGCTTACAATGCCAGGACGAAGAGAGGGAATGTGAAAAGGCATGCCCCGTCAAACCACCGGCAATATACTTTGAAAAGGAGTCGTTACATATGGTGGTTGCTGAGGACAGGTGCCTCGGGGTCAAATGCGGGAAATGCCGAAAGGCATGTTCAGCCGAGGCCGTACGGTTCTACCCTTCAGCCTCCCCTAACGCCTTTGTCTGTGATTTGTGCGACACTGAGAATAACGGCAACAGGGCCCCTGAGTGTGTCAACGTATGCCCCTATGGGGCCCTCTATTTCAAGAGCACATCACTACGGTTTGATTACTTAAATCACGATACAATGCGTAAGCACGCAGATGAAAAGGCCGATTTGATGGCAAAGCGACTGTATCCCCTGAAGAGAGATAGTATGGGCAACCCGGGATGGAGGTAGAAAGATGACTGAAATCATCATGAACATGCTGGAAGTGGACTTAACCACAAAGGAGAGTCGCGTTGTAGATGTAACTGAAGACGTCAAACTCTACTTGGGTGCGAGAGGGCTTGCCAACAAGTTGATATGGGACCTGGTCCCCGTGGGTGCAGATGCCCTCGGCCCGGAAAATATCCTGCACATTGGCGTGGGGCCCCTGACCGGACTCAGAGGAACCAAAACGGTTTTAAGCTTCAAGTCCCCTCTGACGGGATGGGCAGGCAGAAGCAGCGTTTCTGGTTACGTCGGCGAGGAGATTATCAAGGGGCATTACAATGCAGGGATCCTGATCAGGGGCAAAGCGGAAAAACCGGTGTACCTTTATGTGTTTGATGATCAAGTAGAGATAAGAGATGCCTCGGAGCTGTGGGGCAAGTGGAAGCAAGAGACCGAGGTCACGCTGAGAGATCGTTTGAATGAAGAGACGGGCCAGATGTTTGGGGTATTGTGCATAGGCCCTGCCGGCGAAAATTTGGTGAGATACGCCAACGCAACCACCGAGTTCGTTCACAGTGCTTCCAAATGGGGGTGCGGAGCGGTGATGGGCTCTAAGAACCTGAAAGCCATTGCAGTCCGTGGAACAAAAGGTCCCTTATACGCAGATCATCGGAAAGTCTGGGAGCTTTTCAGCACCTATGCGACGAGCCCCAAAACAGCATTAAGAAAACTCAGCGAGAGTCGCTGGGGTCATTATCAATCGCCCCACTATTTGCTCCGTTATGCCGCAGAGGGAATCAAGAACAATCACTTCGGTTACCACGAGATCGTCGAGAAAAGCAATTCTCTGGAGCATGATTTGAAATATTTTGCCTGGACAGACGGTTGCCCCGGCTGTGCAGCCTCTTGCTTTGTCCCGTTTTTTAAGAACAGCAAGAGGGGAGCCTTCGGAGGTGAGTTTCGGCACGACAATATGGGAGGTTTCAATGCCAACATCATGGTAGGGTACGAAGAAATGACAGAGATCTCATCTCTTGAAGATGAACTCGGCATGGATGGCGAAGAACTCGGCGGACTGGTAGCCTGGGCCATGGATCTCTACGAGCATGGCATCATTAGCAAAGAGGACCTCGGTGGCATAGACCTGCAATGGGGCAGTGTAGAGGCAACCTGCGAACTCCTGAAGAAGGTTGCATACAAAG
>CP070752.1:1105575-1114597 GCA_020348625.1 Deltaproteobacteria bacterium
CAATAAGCTGAGACAAAGTAATAAAGCCGTAACTCTTCTGCTCTTTGAAATTGATCTTATGCCGAGCATGGAGATGTCTTTTTTTGACTCTGTCCTCCCATGGTTCAGAGGAGTGGGCGTTTCAAAACGGCGCACACAGGCTGCAACCTTTGTGCTAAGGCTTATGGGGAGGTGCGCCGTTTTTAAACGGCCCTGTACAGGGCCTTGTTTAGAGGTCAGAGCAAAAAAAGACATCTCCATGCTCTATCCCCTCGGTTCTGTTGCGAATAGCCATTAGGTGGCAGCAAATGCACAGGAGCGCTACCTTTCTAAAGAGCTAACGTGTTACGGCTTTATTACTTTGTATCAGCTTATTGAGAAATTGCTATCGATTTCCCAACAATCAAGAAATATCAACCCCGGCCCTTTTTGAGAGCACGGTTACCCGAGGCGTCTGGGTGAGCGGGTTCTTATCGACCAGCACCGGGCAGCGGTATACCTCGCTTATGGTGTCGGTGGTAACCACCTCATGCGGTGAACCGATCCCATAGATCCTCCCCTCATTCAGGAGAAGCATCCGGTGGCAGTACTGCGCTGCAAGACTTATATCGTGAGAGACAACCATTACGCCCAACCCTTGCGACCGTGTCAGAGACGAAATGAGCTCGAAGATCTCAACCTTGTGCCGGATATCCAGCTGCGAGGTGGGCTCATCGAGCAAGACGAATTGGGCCTTCTGGGTCAATGCCCGGGCAATAAGCACCCTCTGCTTTTCCCCTCCTGATAACTCATGTATGGACCGCTGCTCCAGATCAAGGGTTCCGGTAAGCCGCATCGACTCACGAGCTATCTCCAGATCCTCCTTTCCTTCAAACGGAAAGAGGCCCCTGTGCGCAAAACGCCCCATAAGCACGACATCGAGCACGGAGAAGGCGAACCGAAAGGTCGTCTCCTGGGGTACCATGGCGATCAGCCTGGCAACCTCGTGCCTGCGGCACCTGGAAATGGGGCGATTCAGAAGCAAAACCTCTCCCTTGTCCACCCGAATAAGGCCATCCATAATCCTCAACAGGGTGCTTTTTCCCGAGCCATTCGGGCCAATCATGCCCATCAGTTCTCCCTGCTTGAGCCCAAAACTAATCCCATCCAGGCTCCAGTGATTGCCATAGCTGAAGGACAGCGCCTTTAGGATCAGCCCTGCGTCCACTGGCTACCTCGCTTCCTTAAGAGATAGATAAAAAACGGCGCCCCCAAAAAGGCGGTTATCACCCCTACGGGCAACTCGCTGGGGGATATGATCGTGCGTGCCATTGTATCCGCGGCCACCAAGAAGATGGCGCCCCCAAGGGCTGAAGTCGGTATCAGCAGGCGATGGTCAGGGCCGAGGATCATCCTCATCAGGTGGGGGACAATCAAGCCCACGAATCCGATTATTCCCGAGAATGAGACCACCACGCCGGTAATCAAGGATATGCCGATGAACGATATCCACTTTACCATCTCCACCTCTACGCCCATCTGAAGAGCGGGCTCCTCTCCCCCCACCATGAGGTTGAAGTGCCGAGAGAAGAGGTAGATGATCCCTGAGACGATGAGAACGAGCGGAAGGGAGATTGACAACTGTATGTACTTGCTCTGAGATAGATCCCCATATAGCCAAAAGAGCATGGAGTGGAGCCTGCTGTCGCTCACGGTGGCAATGAAGAACATGATGATCGCCGTAAAGAAGGCGTTGACGATTACCCCGGTGAGCAACAGCGTGGATGACTCAAGGCCTCCATGACGGCTGCTGATCCCCATTACCAAGAGGATAGTTGCCAGCGCAGTGATGAAGGACAGCAGCGGTACGCCCACGGTAAAGCCCAGGCCCAGCATGATGCCTCCGATGGCACCTATTGCCGCACCACTGGAGATGCCAAGGATAAAGGGTTCGGCCAGGGGATTCCTCAGGAGTGCCTGGAACACCACCCCGCCAAGGGACAAGGTAAACCCAATGAGACCGGCCAACAGGATCCTCGGTAATCGAATCTTGGTGAGGATCATCGAGGTGGTCTGATCCACCGATTGCGTGCCTGCACACCAGGCAAGAATCGTGCCCATGGAAACCTTGGCCGGGCCCATGCTTAAGGAAGTGAGGGCAACCACCACGAACACTATGGATAGAATAATCCCTATGGAAAGCACCCTCACCGGGGTGACCATCCGACCCCTGGTGCCTCTCAATGCCATGTGACCTCCGGATGTATGAGCCTCGCCATCTCCTCTAACCCCTTTACTACCCGAGGAGCGGCCCTGTCTATGAGGTCTGAGTTTATCGTGTACACGCGCCCCTTCTGCACTGCAGGTATCGCAGTCCATCGAAACCATTGCCTTCGTGCCCTCTCATGCTCCCCACCCCTGCCCATGGACGAGATAATGATCACCTCCGGCCCTCTTCTTATAACCTCTTCCAAACTGAACCGAGGGTAGGTGATGGGCTGATCCTCGGCCAGGTTTCGGCCGCCAGCCAACTCAATTACGTCATGGTGCGTGGTGCTGCGATTCACACTCATAAGGGGCTTGATGTTAATCACCAAAAAGACGAGCGGCCTGTCTCGTCCCCTGACCGCCTCTTTGACCTTCTCAATCCTCTGCCTCAGGGAGCCTACGAGCGCCCTCGCCCTGGGCGCAACCCCACACACATCCCCTACGCTCTCTATTGCCTCGAGGATTTGCCTTATCCTTCGAGGATTCACGACGTACACGGGGATTCCGGCTTCTTCCAGCATTTCAACGTCTTCTCTCGTGTTTCCATCGGCCGTGGCAATGACGAGATCGGGATCTAAGGTCACCACCTTTTCCACGTTGATATCCGTATAGGTGCCCACCCGTGGTTTTTCCTTAGCCTCCTCAGGGAAATAGCTGAATTGAGTCACGCCCACGAGCGTGTCGCCCAATCCCAGGAAATAGATCATCTCCGTGATGCTGGGCGCCAAGGAAACGATCCTTGTGGGAGGAGATCCCAATATCACCTTCCTGCCCAAGGAATCAAGGAAGGTGGCTGCCCACAGTTTGACGGGGGAGAAGACCAGAACGAGGAAAAGGAGCAGGGGCAAAACCCTGCTATGAAAAGTGCATCTGAACGAGTCCGCCTTCATTGTTTGCCAAATCCTTGGATTCTCAATCTCTTGATTTGTCCAAAAAAAAGTCCTTAAATCCATCTGGATTTAAGGACTGCACCCTGCTTCCTTGATCCTTAAATAGCCGACCTCTGCCGGCACACAATTACCATCGTGGCAGGTCTTCTGACTCTCCTGACCTCACGACTAGCCTTCCCGTCCTGCTCAAGGCAAAACAGTGACGTTAGCCCTCTATCGAAGAGGGTGTGCCGGAGGCGTCTTCACCTCATTAGAAAAGCGATCTCACTATGCATAGCCCGGCCTGAGAATGTACCACTTTGGGGCTTATAGGTCTCGGCGAAATCATCTAATGGGGCGCAGGATTACAGCGGCGGGACCGTTCCCGAATCTAACGGGATTCCCTTTTAAACCGTCCAGGTACCACCCATGGCAAATCAAAGATCAAACCCTTGTTTCATGACGCAAGAAAAAGGAGCTTCCCTCTCTATCCGGCTACCAGTTGAGACGATACACGCTCCACCGCATGGCAAACCCGCAGGAGGTAGCAGTGCAATCATTCAGTGAAATAGGTCTTACTAGTGCCCACATCAACCCTGGTCTATAACCAGACGATCTCAGGAGAAGAGGTTAGAACCTCCTCATCTTCTTCCGGAGCCTTTTGGCAGCCTTGGCCTGCTTCTTTTTCTTCTGCACACTGGGCTTATCGTAAAATCTTCTTTCCTTTATCTCGGAGTAGAAACCCTCTTTTGAAAGCTTTCTCTTGAGATCCCTGATAGCCTTTTCTATCTGATTATCATATACAATTACTTTCATGGAATTAGAGACATCCTAAAAGGCACGGGCTCAGCGTGCCTTTCCAAGGACTTTGTCTCTCCAAGAGGTCACCTCCCTTTCATAAGGTATTTTTGTAGAGACTGTGTCAGTCCCTTTCTAGTTCTCAATCAGTTGCACATGCCGTGGATTCCCTGGATTATATATGCGGTCTTTCAATTGTCAATGTTTTTCTGGAGTTTCCTGAGTTTGTAGTGAACACCGATGTCCCTGAGCCACATTCGCGGAAGCGGTGGAGCACCCCCCGAGGGTGAGCAGGCTTCGACGTGAGCTCAGCCGAACGTAAGGGGCAAACCCCGCCTTTTTCATCACCTTTGCTCGAGCAAAACCACGGTTTCGACATGATGGGTATTTGGAAAAAGGTCTAGGGGCTGAACCTTGCCTACCAGGTACCGCTCGTTGAGCAAGGCCAGATCTCTGGCCAAGGTCGAAGGGTTGCAGGAGACGTAGATGATCTTATCAGGCATGAGGTACAAGATCTGTTCGATCACCTTTCTATGTATCCCCGCTCTTGGCGGATCAGCAATCAAAAGGTTCGGATGAAGCGCAGCCTGTGGCAAAAGCACCTTGCTGTCTCCACAGAGAAATTCACAGTTATCTATGGCGTTCAACGCGCAGTTCTTCCTGGCGTCTTGTATTGCGCTCTCAGATATATCCATGCCTATCACTAGAGATGCTAAGGGAGCCAAAAGGATTGAAATGGTTCCTATGCCGCAGTAGAGATCGATAATGGTTTCCCCCCCTGTCAGTGAGGCGAGATCCCTTACCTGCTCATAGAGCCGTTCTGCCATAGCCGTATTTGTCTGGAAAAAGGATTGTGCTGATATCTCAAAGGTAAACTCCCCAATCTTATCCCGTATACTGCTCCTGCCTGATAGAGCCTTTTCCCGTTCGGCAATCGCTGTACCCCCTCTTCTGGTGTTGATACTTTGCACCAGCGATGCGATGTTGCCAAAACGATCCTTCAGGATTGATGCCAGCGTACCGAGTTCTGATTCTCTCCCCTCGCTCGTGACGATGTTCACCATCCATTCATCGAAATAATGGCTGTGCCGCAGCACGAGGTAGCGCCAGAATCCCTGATGGCTCCTCAGCCCGTATACGGGAAGGTTACTGCCTCTCACATATTTCTTGACCACCCTTAGTATTTCGTTTCCCCTCTCGTGTTGCAGAAGGCATCGGTCAATATCGATAATCTTGTCAAAGGTGCCTGGCACATGAAGCCCGAGTGCGAAATGCTCATAGTCATCCTTGTTATCCAAATCTTCGGGAAACCGCCATCTTCTATCGGAAAATGAGAATTCCATCTTGTTTCTATATCCAAGCACTTGAGGGGCGGGCAAGACAGGCTGTACGAACACGTCAGTGACCTTGCCGATATGGCGAAGGAGTTCCTCAACAATGGCGTGTTTATATTCGAGTTGTTTCTCATACTCGATAAACTGCCAGTTACAGCCCCCACAGTAATCATTGTAACGGCAGGGGGCAATTGCTCTGTGCTGCGATGGTTCAAAAACCTCAAGAAGTCTGGCCTCAGCAAAGTCCTTCTTCACTCTTCTGGCCCGTGCCATAACCCTTTCGCCGGGGATGACCGCATTCACAAAAACCGCTCTATTATCGTGATGAGCGAGTCCCCTGCCGCCATAGACCATCTTTTCTATGGTTACCTCTATGATGTCTCCTCTTCGCATACTCCATGACCTTAGTGCTTCGATTCAAAAATACGATATCGTATCCGCAAGGTTCAAATTTGAAAGATGGCTCCCTCGGCACTAAGTCCTGAGGAAATAAATTCGTCAACGAATTTGTGACTCGCTGGACTTAGCGGCAAAGCTCAGTTTTAGATTTGTTTCTTCCTTTCGTTGTGCTATGTAAATCACGATGTTGAGCTATCCATCCATAAACCCGACTATCGTTAAGCTCGGGCCTGTCCAGATCAGGTGGTATGGGGTCATGTATATCCTCGGGTTCACCATCTCCTATCTTTTGGTAAAATACCAGATCAGAAAAAAAAGGCTCGATATTGATAGTGCGGTAATAAACGATCTATTTCTATACCTCATAATCGGTTTGATAGTCGGGGCTCGCATTGGTTACGTGGTATTTTATAACCTTGCATTCTACTTTGATCACCCCCTCAAGCTCCTTGCGGTATGGGAAGGCGGCATGTCATTTCACGGTGGGCTGATCGGCATTGTCTTATCTGGCATCATTTTTGTGACGAAGAGGAGAATCGATTTCTGGCAGCTAGCCGATCTCGTTGCTGTAACCGCTCCCATTGGCCTCGGTCTGGGCAGACTCGGCAACTTCATTAATGCCGAACTCTACGGCAGGGTGACCTCCGTGCCCTGGGGCATGGTTTTTCCGGCAGGCGGTGATCTTCCAAGACATCCTTCTCAGCTCTATGAATTCTTCCTTGAAGGGGTTCTCCTTTTTGCCATCCTCTGGCGAATAAAGGATGTTCCATTGACAAAAGGATCGCTATTTTGCACCTTTGTCATCCTCTATGGTATCTTTCGATTCTTCGCAGAGTTCTTCCGAGAACCGGACCCACAGCTTGGGTTTATCTTCTCCTTCTTGACCATGGGCCAGATACTCTCCATCTTGATGGTTATGGTAGGTCTGGTGCTCATCTATGCACGAACAAGGGCAAACAAGGCCGACTGATCGCTCCTAAAAGCCACCAACCTCGCCTATGCCGAGGAGTCGAAACATAAGCAGCGTTCGTTTGTCTTCCTCCAGATCCTCATAAAGAAGTCGTATGCCCCAACACTGAGACTGGTAATCTATCCAATAGCTGTTCTCGATGTCATAGTGGGCTTCCAGATCCTTCTTGCCGGTTGCTCCGACGGAGATACCATACAAGAGGTTGACTGCCACGTCATAATTCAAGCTCTTGACCGAATCCCTGGCATACTCAAAGTCTATGCTGTACCTATCCTGGCTTCGCTCCCCTCTTGCAACGGATAGATCGAGTGAAACACTTCCGGATGAGAGGTGATGGTCGTAGTGATTCCAGGCACCACGTGCAGAAAGATCGAGAGCGGGAACAGGGGTGAGGCTCAGCTTTGCCTCTAAGGGGGTGAAGGGCTTCCGCTTCTCACCCGGTACTATTTCCTTTCTCGCCTCATCAAGGTCGTATCCTTGGGAAATGCTAAGCTTTGCGCCCTGCGAGTAACTCGGCCGCCCTCTCTCGTCTTCCCTGCGTACATCGAGGAAGTTGTCGAGTGAAAGGGAGATTACGTTATATCTTGTCAGCGTATCAATCGGCTCAAACCATGGTGTATCCGCTTCCTGCTCCTGATATGGCCGAAAGGTGTACGAGAGAGTCGGTTGGAATTTGTGCTTAAGCCTCCGAACGTTTCGGTACTCGATATCAAAGATCCTTTCTAGTATCGTGTAGCATTGTAGCCCCACCTCGTAGGTGTTTTTACTCGGTTCATCCTGCCTATCCTGATATTCATCAACCCAACGGTATGTGAGGAAATAGGTGACCGAGGGCTCTATTCCCACGTAGGGAATAGTCCATATAGGGTAACTGAGCGCCGGAGCGAGTGTCAATCTGTTCCCTTTTTCTCCGCTCTCCCGATAGATATAGCCGTAGTCAGATTTAAGGGAAAAGAAAAGGGGGAGATCATAAATCCCCCTTGGTAGCATGGTTAGATTGAGGTCCGCGAGCGGTTGTGCAGTTGTATCCTCGTCGGGATCCAATGGGTCTTGGTAGAAGCTGCTCGTCGCCTGAACCGAGGCGTCCTGAAAGCGCCTCGTCATCAGTATGGCCGAGCGCCGTGCAGGTGAGTGGATTTCATCGAGGGGTCTGCCGAACTCCTCATCAAGCCGCACCCTGTATTCAGGCCCAAGGGTAGGCTCGCTGAATTCTCGCAGGTAGTCATAATCACTGACAAAATCTAGGTCCATCTTAAGGCCGATCTCAAAAGGCAGGGACTGATCTGCCCGTCCCCTCGCCCAGAATCGGGTCGTGTTCGTCCTGGCAAAGGGACTGATCTTGAGTTCATCCTCATTGAATAGATCCTTGTCTTCCCGCTTATCCGAAAGGATATCGAATAGAAATGCCCCTTTTGAATCGGCAGCCGTGATATACCGGAATTCGAGACCCTGTTTTAGTCCCCTTTCCTCGATATACCGCTCGTAAAAGGTCGCGTCGGTCTGCGTAGATATGGCCCAGAACAGGGGGGTCTCCACATCCACGCCATCCCTCCGGGAGTATCCGATGCTTGGGGGGAGGAGTCCGGTCTGTCGTTTTTTCTTAGCCGGGAATATAATGTAGGGGAAATACAGCAAAGGGATATGTTTGACGTAAAAGGCCGCGTGCTTGACCGTACCATAGCCCTCAAGGGTCACCTTTACCTCCGAACCGGTGATTGACCAGTCGGGGTTTTCACCGTCGCATGTGGTGATCCTGCACCCCTTGATAACATACGTGGCAGGGCCTGTTTTTCTTATCTCTTTCCCTCTCAGGTAATAATGATTGGTGCTCAGGAACAGGCTTCCGTTGACTATAGTACCTGTCTTTTCCTTGAGATTGAATGTCCCCAGATCGCACCAGAGGATATCGCCTTGTGTTGACAATTCAACGTCTCCCTGCGCCTCGATTACCTCAGACTCCTTGTCATAGACGATCTTGTCTGCCCTCAGCCTTTGCTCCCCCCTTGAGACCACAACGTCTCCCTCTGCCGCAAGGGATTTGCCATCACCCAGAGCACTTATCCGGTTTGCGGTAATATGCCACGGTGCCTGATCGTCTTCATTCAGGGCACGCCCTGCAGCGAACATAGGATCGATACTAGCCACAAAGAGAACCACTAAGAGCCCCAGCACGAAACCAAAAGGATGTTTCATGGCCCGGTTACGAATAAGGTATTCTGATAAGGGCATAGTGAACATCATCGATCTAATGGGGCAGTCGAATAAGGAGACAGGATTTCTTCGTGAAACCCCCGGATTCGTAACACTTTAACTCTTTTAAGCTAATGTCAAGCTGAGCATGGGGATGTCTTTTTTTGCTCTGCCCTCTAAACAAGGCCCCGTACAGGGCCGTTTCAAACCGGCGCACCGCCCCATAAGCCTTAGCA
>CP070752.1:1114697-1118020 GCA_020348625.1 Deltaproteobacteria bacterium
AGCAAAACTTCGATGTGACAATCATACAACCAGACGTCATCTACTTTGAGAATTGCTCTTTTTTGTTCCTAATCCTCTGCGCTATTTCGTTGTGATCTCTGGTTATAATCCAGTTACATGGGTCCAAAAAGCCACAACAGCAAAAGTCTTTAAAGGGCGCAGGGGATTGCTAGTCCCTGATCCTCACCAATCTTATGCAAAGTTAAGCTTGACGAATGGATGAGAATATAGTAATATGGATAAATAATACGAAAGAAAGCACATCTCTTTTACGGTTTGCTTTGCTCTGCTAAGATATTCGCTATCCGTAGTGGGCGGTATTTCGGCTCGGCGAGGCATTTTAAGGATGCGGGCAGGTTCTCTGAGGACCTGCCCTTTCTTTTTGGAGGTTGACGATTTACTTCCCAATCGCCTTCAAGATCTCCTGAGCGAACTCGATCTCCGAAGGTGCCCCCACCAGGGGATAGTCTTCGTTGATCACCGTGTGGGGAACGCCCTGGACGTTGTATTTGTTAACCAGATGGGGGAACTCCGAGCCCTCGATCATATCGGCGGTAATATAATCGCTGGCCATGGCGAACTTATGGGCGGTGCGAACTGCACCGGGGCAATACGGTCAGGTGGGGGAGATGATGGTCTGGAGGTGCACAGGCTGATCGATTGCAGCAAGCTCGGAGCGCACCGTGTCAGGCAGGTTGGGATCCCGCTTACCCACATCCCTGATATCCTGAACCAAGACATTGAACTCATAGCCGGCAGGTACCCCGTAAAAGCGGATGCCGTAGTCCTTTTCACCAACCAGTATTGTAGCCGGAATCTTATCGACGCCATGTTGGGTGGCCAGTTCTTTGTCGGCCACGAAGTCGTGAACCTCAAGGGTGATTCTATCCGAGAGGCTGGAAACCTCCTCAAGCAGAGTCCTTGTCATCTCGCAGTGTTGACACTCGGTCTCCTGGGTGAACATGACGATAGTCACATCATCGGTAATCTCTTTAAGTGCGGTGGCCACCTTTTTCTTGTCCTTATCCTTGAGCAGTGCCATGGTACACCTCGCTAGAGTAAAGATTTTCGCATCAGGTAATCATAGGCCGACAAGGCTGCCTTGGCCCCCTCGCCGGCGGCAATGACGATCTGCTTGTGAGGCACAGTGGTCACATCCCCGGCTGCGTAAAGGCCTTCTACGTTGGTTCGCGATGAACAATCGACAACCACCTCGCCGTGTTCGTTGAGTTCAACAAGCTCTTTAACGGGGTCACTGTTGGGCAGAAGCCCGATCTCAACAAAGATCCCATTGGCGGCCAGGTGCTCCTCTGTGCCGCTCTGACGATCTTTTACCACAACCCCGGTCACCTGATCGGCACCCTCAATCTTGACGATCTCGTGGTTGTCCAGCAGCTTTACCGTTCCCGCCCGTTTGACCCGCTCAACCAATGAGGCATCGGCCTGCCAACCCTTAATAGCGTTTACCAGGGTGACCTCTGCCTCTACCTTTAAAAGGTCGAGCGTGGTGGTAAAGGCCGAGTTGCCCCCTCCGGCAACGACCACCTTCTTCTTTTTGAAGAAGGGGGCGTCACAGGTGGCACAGTAGGCAAGGCCCCTTCCTACAAGCTCTTTTTCACCGGGGACATTCAGCGGGCGATGACGTTTACCCGTAGAGAGAAGGAGCGCATGGCTGTGATAGGTAACAGCGTCGTCGGTTGTAACAAGAAAGGTGTCTTTCTCCTTAGTGATTGTAGTGATAGCGGTGCCGAGCTTCACGGGGATATCGAAGCTCTTGACGTGCTCCTCAAAGCTATCGGCAAGATCTTTGGCGTTGATGTTCTGAAACCCGAGCCAGTTTTCCACTTCTGAGGTCTCTCTGACCTGCCCGCCAAAATCCTTGGTGATCATGGCACAGGTCATCATCTTTCGGGCGGCATAGACGGCCGCGCTCATGGCGGCAGGGCCACCTCCCAGGATGAGGAGATCATAGGTGAACTCCGGATCCGGCTCAGGTGCCTCTTCCAACATCGAGGTATCGAGGGTGAAGTTTGGGAAACCCATGCGTTGTCTCCAGATTCTAGTTAGCCACAGACCCTAGACTGTCGGAACTGGATTATACCCGATAGACACCCGAATTTCTTGGTTTTCTTAGCCCCCCCACGGCATCTTTGCATAGGTTTCAGAAAGCTTATCACGATATTCCCGAAAGAACTTTTCATGTTCCTTTTCCCAGTTTGAGAGCATCTTTAAGGCCTCGCTGGCTTTACCCTCGCTCTTGTCGGCCATGTCCGCGTAGAACTCGCTTAGGTCTTTCTCGATGAGCCAGGCGGTATTGAAAACCGTTACATCGGGGACCATGGATCCCTGGATACACTGTTCAAGGAACTCCGACTTTTCCCGTGCGCTGAAATAATCGGTGGGTTCGAGGATCTCCGCTTTCATCTCCGTCGGATTGATTTCATTACCCTTCTTCAGATCCTTGAGTATCTGGTTAATGAAAAGGATATGCCTCTGCTCTTCCTCTATGATCCGCTTAAAAGCACTGATAGCAGCGCCAACGCCCATCCTCGACAAAGAGTGTTCGAAGAACGACTTTCCGGTCTCTTCCTGGTTCAGGGCATATTCAAAGATTCTTATCAAGTTTTCGTTTCCCGACATAACAGCCCCCTCTTGATAAGCCTACGCTTTCAGATCACACCCTTTTCTTCCGCCATTGATCCGAGTATCCTGCCGAGAACTACCCTTAGCGTGATCCCGCCATGTTTTCGGATCAGGCCCCTTAGATGCTCACGACCTCTTTAACCTCGGGGACTTCCTGCTTCAGGGTCCTTTCTATACCCATCTTGAGCGTCATCTGGCTCATGGGGCATCCTCCACAGGCTCCTGTTAATTGCACCTTTACGATCCCGTCGTCAGAGACGTCTATCAATTTAACGTCTCCGCCGTCCGCGTTAAGCGCAGGCCTTATCTTGTTCAGAGCAGCTTCCACTTGTTCTTTCATCGTGTTATCTCCTTTCTTTCATAATACCTTACTGCTGGGCAACTCCCACCTACTCTTATCCTCTGCCCTCCTGCTCCCTGGTAGAAAATAAGGTAGAAATATGGTTTGTCAAGAATGAAACCAGAACCAGCATTATTCTATTTAATGCTAAGTTACGTTTCTATGACAATTTCACTACAATAGCAGAACCCATACAACAAAAGCAAGGCAAGACTTCCAGGAGATTCCTGAGTTTGCAGTCAACACCGTTGTCCCTGAGCGACATTCGCGGAAGCGGTGGGGCACCCCCCGAGGGTGAGCAGGAAGGGGAAAGCCCCGCCTTTAGAGCGGGGAAGGGGCA
>CP070752.1:1118120-1125806 GCA_020348625.1 Deltaproteobacteria bacterium
ACACCTTTCCCTCAATAGCATATGGAGCATTTGTTTCAGAGGTCAGTCCATGGTTCAGGGCCTTAAATGTCGCATAACCTGCAATAACACTGTCAAGCGCATCTCCACCCCTGTCTTCAATGATCCTCTTTCGCACGCTGGTTTTTCTTACCTTTAGGACGCCGGTCTTCTCCATACTTGTGAGAATCTTCTCCCTTGCGGCCTTCCGATCGCTACCTCTGCCCTTGTACGGAAAGTTGAGATTCTTTGTCTTCAGCGTTGCGGCAGGGCAGATCTCAATAGCCCATGGCTTTTCATCTTGAGGCGTTTGCAGGGGCAAAACACAGACCGCCTTCTCCTGTACGAGAACGCCAAGGACGTCCCTGATGCCGAAATAGGTTTGCCGGTAGAGCCTCAGATTATACGGTGAAAACGGGGTCTTAGTCTCAACGTCGGTAGCCCTTCTGAGTTCCTTACCGTTCGAGGCCAGGTGACATTGTCTTTTAAAGCCTTCGGGACTGGTGTACCTTTCTGGAAATGCCCTGAGCCACTCCTCCCAGTTTTCTTCTGCAACTAAGATGCGCGGTATACCGAAAGGAAAATCTAGGCCGAAGACGCAATCCCTTTTTTTGCGGATAAAGGCCCTCAGGGCCCTTATGGCTTGATCCCTTCCCAACCCTGAACCTGGAAGATCCTTTGCCGGAAAACACTCGGAAATGAGGATCACATCGTCCAAGATGCCTCCACAGGCGATCCATATCTTTTTGCCTGCATCCTGTGCACCGCTGAAATCTACGCCACAGACAGTTCGTTTCCGATGGTAAGAGTTCATGGTTTGGCTTCTCTCTCTCAACCTAAACAAGTATAAACAATCTTGACCTCCAGCACATGGAGTCAGCTCACGGCATCTGAATCACATTGAAACATTAGAGCGCTTCTCGACCATCTGGCGGGCGACTCCGCTATGGCAACCGAATGCTTCTGAATTGAATGAGCCTAGACTATTGATATAACAATAAACACGTGTTTGCACCAACTGATCCGGTCCTTACTTCAAATAGGCATAAAAGATGCATGAAAGTGCCCTCAGAGGACTTAAGACAGCGGCGTTGGCCCTGGGCGAGAATCGGCGAGTTCAAAGACCTTGCCAGTCCTATGGAATTGTGTTTTCATATCTGTTATAGATATGAAGTAGGTTCTGCAAAGCCCTGAGCGGTTTTTCAGGTTTAACACCGTAGGGACAAGCAATCCACTTTCGGCATTTGTGCCACTGGAGGATCAGCATGTTTTCAATGAACAGGGGGGTGAACAAGTAGTTATGCCTAAATCCAAGAATCTTTACAGTGTTATCAAAAACATCGGTTTCATATCCACGCGAATCGCTGGGACAGACGGGGTTTCTCTGGAGATCCAGAAATGGGCAGATGTACTGGAAAGAAACAGATACGATTGTTTCTATTTCGCAGGACTTTCGGATAGACCTTCCGAAAGAACTCACGTGATGAAGGAAGCCTACTTTGAACATCCGGTGATCGAACAAATCAATAACGACCTATTTGGCGTAAAATCGCGAAACCGAGAAACATCGGACACGGTCCACAAAATAACGCGAAAGCTGAAAGGGGCACTCTACGACTTCGTTGAGAAATTCGATATCGATCTTATCATTCCGGAGAATGCCCTTGCCATACCCATGAACATTCCCCTCGGCCTTGCACTCACTGAATTCATTGCCGAGACATGTATCCCAACCATCGCCCATCACCATGATTTTTCCTGGGAGAGACCTCGATTTCTGATAAACGCGTGCAGGGATTATCTCAACATGGCCTTCCCTCCGCATCTGCCATCAATCAGACATGTTGTTATTAACTCCTTGGCATCTGAACAGCTGAGTTTCAGACGGGGAATCTCAAACAGCATAATCCCTAACGTCTTGGACTTCGCCACTCAGCCCCCTCCGCCGGATGACTATTGTGCGGATCTGAGAAAAAGAATGGGATTGAAAAAGGATGACCTTTTTATTCTCCAACCCACGAGGATCGTGCCTCGCAAATGGATAGAACGTTCTATTGAGATCGTAAGGAATCTGAATCTGGAGAACCCTATGCTCGTCATCTCACACGGAATGGAAGATGAAGGCGATGATTATTTTGAGCGGATTGAAGATTATAGCAAAACTATGGGCGTAAAGATCGTCCGCATCGACGAGTTGATTAACTCTGAAAGAACCATCTGTCCGGAAAGAGGGAAGCTCTTTTCGGTTGCAGACATTTACCAGAATGCTGACCTTGTTACGTATCCGAGTGGGTATGAAGGGTTTGGCAACGCCTTTCTAGAAACCATCTATCACAAGAAACCCATTGTCGTGAACCGTTACGCTATCTACATTGCCGACATAGAGCCTATCGGCTTTGACGTAATCGTAATGGACGGGTTTATTTCTTCAAAGGTCATCGCTCAAATCCAGGAGGTGCTCAACAATCAGGATAGGCTCGAAGCCATGGTGGAACGGAATTACCAGATCGGTGAAAAATATTTCTCCTATGAAGTCCTGGAAGAAAAGCTAACCCATCTGATACATACCTTCTAAGTGGGAGGGTTCAGTTTTCCCCTTTTGAAGTCGTGTATGCTCGAAATATTGATTTTTTTGCTCCCCCATTCCTGCCTTTAGCGAGATTGGCCATCAAATGGAGATCTCATATCTCAAATTCCGCCACAATGAAGGTGTGATCCGAAGGCTTTTCCAGCTGCCGGGGAGCAGCATCGATCCAAGCTCTTGTAGATTTATCAGCAAGGCACTGTGTGGCCCAAATGTGATCCAACCTCCACCCGAGCCTATGGCGAAAGGCTTGGGGAATCCTATAGTCCCAGAAGGTAAATGCCTTTTCGGTAGGGTGGTGCGCCCGAAATACGTCGACAAATCCCCACGATTTAACCTCGGATAGAACCTTGTGTTCCTTCGGGTGAAAACACACACTTCCCAAAAGCTTCACGGGGTCATAGACATCAATTGGCTCAGGGGCTACGTTGAAATCCCCCATCCACAATAGGGGCTCACTCGGCTCAAAGTGTTTCGAAAAATAGTCTCGCAGACGCTGAAACCACTTGAGCTTGTACTGAAATCTCTCTGAATCGGGCGCAGTTCCCTGGGGCACGTAGGTGTTTACAACGGGTATTCCCTCAATGCGCGCTCTCATCATTCTGGGCTCTTCTTTCACATCCCCATCGCCAAACCCAAACGAGACATCCGTTGGCGCGTGTTTACTGATTATAGCAACGCCGTTGAAGGACTTCTGCCCCCGAAAGGTGCAGTGGTAGGCCAGCTCCGCAAAGGGCTGTATGGGAAAATCTTGATCCTGTGCCTTCGTCTCCTGAATGCATAATACATCTGGACTATGCCTCTTTAACCAGTCCTCAATAATATGAATACGGGCCCGTATACCATTGCTGTTAAAACTCGCGACCTTCATGTGAACAGTACCTTCACCTTCGTGGGCTATAGTATCGGATATTCAGCCACCAGGTTCCAAGGGGTTCTATTCTCTCATTTCAATGGAGCTATATGTTAAGAGGAGCCTGAGGCAAGGGCCGCTAAGAACAGTTCAGAAGGATTAGCCTCTTCCTTGGGAGAAAGGCTAAACCGGGCTACGTGGACCTGCTTTGAGAGGCAAAGGAGTGGCCTTTGAAATCCTGTTTGATATGGCCAGCTCTCTCAGCACAAGACTGCCGAGTACAAATGCTTGCTCACGAGGGTAACGTGCCTAACAGCTATGTCTCAGCAGGAATCTCTTTGACGCAGCGAAATCCCAGCCAGTGAGCTCCGTTGACGGGATCCTCGGGAGTCCACCGACAGGTGACCCTCACAAAGGTTGCAGAGCCCAAGAAACATCCTCCCCTCATCGGCGGGAACTCCTCTTGCCACCGGCCCTCACACATTTCCCATACATTGCCGCACATATCATAGCAACCATAGGGACTTACCCCTTCGTGAAAGAGGCCTATTTCTGAGGTTCGCCCCAGGTCGTATTCTCTGGAATTACACCTGCCCGAAAGGAAGTCACGGCCCCAGGCCCACCATCGGCCGTCGGTTCCTCGACCGGCCTTTTCCCACTGGGCCTCATTGGGAAGGGATTTCCCTGCCCACTTGCTGTATGCACGCGCATCATCCCACCCCACAAAGACGACGGGTTGCATAGGTTGGCTCCATGAAGGCTGGCTCCAGAGCAGAGGTTGTCGATGGCCAGTCTCCTCAACGAACCTCCGATACTGGTAGTTGGTCACGGGATACCGATCAATATAGTATGATTCCACGTTCACGGTCCGGGCAGGTATCTCTGTGGCAAATACGGAAGTCCGCCTCTGATCGAGCATGTAGATCTGGGCAAGCTCTTCTTGGGTTATCCCCATGGTGAATGAGCCCTCAGGGACGAGGACCATCTCAGCCCCGTCTCCCGGGCACTCAATGGTTTCGGGCAAGGGCCCACGGCCCAGTTGCGTCCGGATATCCCAACGGTGTTCCGCCATGTAATCGCTTCTTGTTGCTATCAATTAACGCCCTGGTCGAACTCTCGAGGGGAGATTGCCGATACCGCATAATGCTCTCAAGCAAGGAGATTAGGCAACTCTCTCGCGCGCACAGTTAAAACCTGAGATCGGGTGCAGGCGCATTAAGGTATGCCCTCCTCAAGACCGGCCACTTCAATTCCATTGTAGAGACGGGAAAAAGAATTTGTCAAGGATTTCATGCCATTGGGATATCGCTATTGGCGGCCATGTCAAATCGCGCACAGAGGACAGCCTCCTGATCACACTGACCTCCCTGGCGATCCCTTATTAATAGCCTCCACGGCAGATCAGCCCTCCAATGAGCGCAAAGAGCATTGAAAAAAGGTTCGCCAGCAAGGCCGAAAACGCCAAAGATCGAACAGTGATACTTTCTCTTTCCCTCCAGACGATGTGCCAACTGAACGCCATTTTTAGCGTAACCCATGCAAGTATGGCCAGCGCTGTGGCGGACACGTTGAATGCTACGAGAACGGTAAAAAAGGTTCGCTCCACGAGCCCGACAAGCCAAGACGGAACATCGAGAGGTTTCATGACGTCATCATAGGCTTTCTGCTCGCTGCGCTCGCCCGCTTTGGCTTTGATATGGATGTGTACGATCTCCGAGAAAAAGTAGATTAATAACCAGCCGAGGCCTAACGAGAAAACGCCAAGCCCAAAAAACCATCGAAAAAAAGGCTCCATAAGCTTCACCCTCCTGAGTTTTGGTCCTTACCGGCCAGCAACTACCTTCTTATGAGCATTCCTCCAGCCGCCCTTTCCAGATTAGTAAAAAGCAACCGTCCAACCATGGCCAAACATTCCGCATCCAGGTATCTTTCCGCACGCTTTTCGAAAAGCACTGAGCATTGTGCGGGGAATTCCTCATCGGCGTCGTTATACAGCATTAGAAGGGAAACACGCGGGAGAGCCTCGAATCGCATAGACAGGTCATTGGAGAATCCCATTTCAGGGCGACATCCTCCCAATGCCTTGCCCGCCGTTTCAAGCTCCCTCAGCCTCCCCGAGAACCGCGCGGCGATGGACCGTTCCACGTCATTTGCAAAATACACAGTGAGAGGCCCGGCGTCCTTGAGATCCCTGTAGGCTGTCCATTCAGTCTCTTTTGGGATACTGTCGGGGCATAACAGAAGATACTTGCATAGGATAACGCAGATATCAAAGGATGGTCGTTGCCCCGATTGGTCGATAATGCCCCTTACAGAAACCCGAGTCGGTTTGCCAAATACGGGAATTATGGTGGCATTTCCCTCCACTCGCACGCCGAGCTTTTCCTTGATAGACCTCACGTCTATCTTCTTCACCTGTTCCAGATAATCCTTGTAAGTTCTCTCAAATGCAGGTGATCGGCCTGCCATGATTACTCTTTAACAAGGGCAACGCGTTTTGAGCATTACCTGACATTTTAGTTCATTCTACAGCAGCTTACGGAAAGGGGTTATTCGAATACTGGCTCCCCTGTACTCTGGGAGTATATCGCAAACATTTCCAAAGGGCTAGAAAATTGGATATTCATGTACTTAAGGAGCGTTTCTGCCGAGGCGTTTCGTGGCAAAAGCATGCAAAGCTGAATGCTCTGAGATGAGGTTTTAGGTGTTGTTCCCTATGTGAAGGGGGAAAGCACGAATAGAGTTGGACTTCCCCTATAGATAAATAGGGTTTATTCTTGTTTTTGAGTGAATTGCCTGATTGAAAAACCCTCCTTTCTCAATTAATAAAGCTAACAAAACCGCTAAAGGTTCGAAAAAAGTGGAATTAGGGATTCAAAACCGCTCTTGAGAGTTATTATTGGATCGACTTCGTAGCAATTGTGATTGCGAAACTTTAGAATGTGGCGAACTAATAGGAGGCAAAAAGAGGAAATTGAGCGGATGTTGACAGTGGATCAAGAGCGGTTTGAATCCTTTCGAGAAATCCCTATTACCTCCGACTCGGTCTCCTTCCACTCTCTCTGCCTACCGATTACTTGAGACCCATACACTGTTTCATGCTCCCAGTATAGGCCAGAAAAGGGTGAAAATCAATCTTCCGAAAAGCAGTAACGGGTGAACTACTTCAGGTGAAAGGTAATAGTGAGGAAATGGGTCTTTCTATAAATCTTTGCGTCTACAGCCTGCTCGCTCTTTATAAGGACATCCTTTAGGATCATCACATCATCAACAGCCTGTCCCCCCACCTCAACAATGATATCTCCTCGTTCAATTCCATCCTGTTCTGCCTGGCTTCCCTTCCGAACATCTGAGACCAGCACCCCACTCGTCGACTTAAACGAAAAGGCCTTGGCAAGCTCTTGCGTGAGGTTTTGAAGGCTGAGGCCGTATAGCTCCTCTATGCCTTGCTGTTCCCCGAGGGGGATTGCCATTTCTGCGAACAGGGAATTCGACACAAAGATGGGGGCCTTGAACTTAAGGGCCATGACAATGGAGTCACTCGGCCTGGCGTCAATCTCCAGGAAAACGTCCGCCTTTTGGAGTACAATCGTGGCATAGTAGATATTTCCCTCCACACGTGGAATGACGATGTGGTGGACCTTGCCACTGACCTTCTGAATAATACTCTCAAGCAGGTCGTGCGTTTGGGGTCTTATGGGTTTTATGCCCTGCAGTTCCCTATAGATGGCACTGGCCTCAAAAGAACTTATCCAAATGAGCAGTCCACGCTCCTCAGAGGAGTCGGTGAGGATGACCACCGGCCGTTCGCTTGTCGGGTCCACAATGAGGCGGTGCACCTTTACCTCCAAGAGTCCCCTTTGCTCCAGGTCTCCAGCTGGACTAACGGCTTGCGCGGCTTGTCCGCACGCCCAGGTGAAGACTGCCATAAAAAGCCCAACAGCGGCCAAGAATTGCATGCTTTTACCATGCTTCATAATGATCGCTCATAGAACTATGATTAAAGCCATAAAGGCGCTCACGAAGGAGAGGCCGACTTCCGTATGCGAGCGCACATGCGGAGAGCTTTGCATAACGCCTAATCTTTGAAGACAATGGGCTTTTCCTCAGTTCCGAGGCTCCCGGGTTGGTCTTTCCAGCAACTTATCCATGGGGGAGTTCTGCCCCCTCCGCATTCCCTTCGACAGGCTCAGGGCTGCGGTTTCCCCCACTGATAAGTTGCGAAAAGACAGCACCCTTCCGCCAGTCACTG
>CP070752.1:1125906-1129231 GCA_020348625.1 Deltaproteobacteria bacterium
AAAGCATTTCCCCGATAAAACCAGAGAGGAGCTTTATCGGTTGCGGGAGACAGACAAGGTTCGCACCGTCGGTATCTCGACCCACAATAGGAAGTTCGCCGGCAAGCTCGCAGACGAGGGCGCGCTCGATATTCTAATGATGCGCTACAACGCCGCTCACCGCGGTGCTGAGCAGGAGATATTTCCCTATCTGGGTCACCATAAACCAGGGATAGTGAGTTACACCGCCACTCGATGGCGGCGCCTGCTAAAAAGACCACGTAATTGGCCAAAGGAAATGCCCGTTCCATCGGCAGGCATGTGCTATCGTTTTGTCCTCTCAAACCCCCACGTACATGTATGCATGACAGCCCCTTCCAATATGAAGCAGTTCCAGGAAAACCTGGCTGCCGTGAACCAGGGGCCTTTGAGCGCTGAGGAGCTGCGCTTCATGAGGGATTTCGGTGATGCGGTGTATCAAAACACAAAATGGTTTATGTAGGCGAGATTACGTTCAGATTGATTGGGATCTGGGACACTCCTCGAGCAAACTGCGTGTTTAGTTACACAGCATGTTTTCATATCCTGCACCTGAAAGGTAACCGGACACTCTAACGGGAGCAAGAAGTTGGTCGTACTGAGGACAAGGCATGGATAAAGTGCCCAAACCAGAAATAGAAGGCCGCATAAGGGCTCTCCAGTCGGTTCTTGACCGGGAAAATCTGGATGGGGCCTTTATCCTGCAGAATGTTGATATTTATTACTTCTCGGGAACCCTGCAGAGATCGGTTCTGTTCATTCCCCGTGAGGGAAATCCGGTTCTTGTGGCAACAAAGAGCTATCAGAGGGCAAAGGAAGAATCCCCGCTGAGCAACGTTGTCCCTGTGGGGAAAAGCAACGGAATCGTGCCTATTCTGAGGGAGTATGGTTTCACTGAGATGGGTACACTCGGTCTCGAGATGGATGTCCTGCCCACGAATCTATACCTCCAGTATCAGCGTTATTTTCCCGGCTCACGGTGGGTGGATATTTCTCCCCAGATCCGGCGCCTGCGCATGATTAAGTCTCCCCACGAGATTGAGCAGATAAAGAAGGCCACCGCGATTCTGGATACGGGACTAAAGGAGATCAGGGGCGTTATTCGTGAGGGAATGACAGAGCTCGAGGTTGATGGGCATCTGGCTCTCATAGCCCGTCGGGAAGGCCATATGGGAATTCTTCGGATGCGCGGATGGAACCAGGAAATGACCCATGCCCACGTTTTGGCCGGCGAGAGCGGTGCCGTTGTTTCGTTTTGTGATACACCTCACGGGGGCCCGGGTAATACGCCGGCGATGGCTCAAGGTGCCGGGTTTCGCCGAATAGGGAGAAATGAACCGATCGGCATTGACTTTGGCGTCGGGGTAAACGGCTATGTGGGCGATCAGTTTCGAACCTTTGTGATCGGATCCCTTCCAGAACATCTGGAAAAAGCCCACCAGTGCGCCACAAGCATTCATGACCTGCTAACTAGAGAAGGAAAGCCCGGCGTCTCCTGTGCCGATCTCTACCACATGGCTGAAGCGGAGGCCACGAGCGCGGGGTATGAAGATTTCTTCATGGGCCATGGTGAAGGGAAGGTGAAATTCATCGGCCACGGGCTTGGATTAGAAATAGATGAATTTCCCATCATAACGCCTGAGTTTTCGGAAACGCTGAAGGAGGGAATGGTTATTGCCCTAGAGCCGAAATTTGTCTTTCCCGGGCTAGGGGTGGTTGGGTTGGAGGATGACTATCTCGTAACCCCTTCCGGGCTTGAACGGCTGACGCTGACGGATCAAACGATAATGACTATTGCGTAGATCGGCTCCCAACCTGGCTAGTCCCAATGATGCAGGGTATTTTCAGCCCGCAACCGGAACCGACATTAATCCTTCTCCATCTTTTCGAGCCGCTCTATCCTTTCAACCGGGGCCGGATGTGAATAATTGAACCAGGAAAAAAAGGGGTGCGGCACGAGATTGGCCAGGTTTTCGGAATTGAGCCTTATCAGAGAATTCCTCATGGGTTCGGCCGTTCCCATCAGCTGAACGGCAACCTCATCGGCTTGTTTTTCGTACCTTCTGGACAGAGAAGACCCCAACGGTCTTAGGAAATAGCCCAAGGGACTCAGGAGCACGGGCACCAACAGAAGCCCGGCATAGGCAACCGGTTCCTGAAAACCGAACGTACGGTACATATACTCCCAGGTGAGCAGCTTTGACACAATAAACAATCCGGCCAGAGAGAGCACCTCCATGAGAACCAGCTGCTTGATAATATGCTTCTTGGTCCAGTGACCTGCCTCATGGGCGAGAACGGAGAGGATTTCGCTAATGGGGTGCGAGTTCAAGAGCGTATCAAAGAGCACAATCCTCTTGGTTCTGCCGATACCCGTAAAGTACGCATTGGTATGCTTGCTCCTCTTTCCCGCATCCATTTGGAACACCCCCTTTACTGCCAGTCCGGCCTTGGTCATGAGGCTGGCAATCTTCTGTTCCAATTGCTCGTCGTCAATAGGCTCGAACTTGTTGAACAGCGGCGCGATCAAAACGGGGTAAAGCCACATGATGACCAGCTCGAACAGAGAGATAACAACCCATGCCAAGATCCACCAGGTATGCCTGAAATAATGGAGTAATGCCAAAAGGAGCGAGATGAGGATAACACCCAGAACACCCGATAGTGCCAACCCCTTAACCCAATCCATGATCCACAGCTTGACTGTTCTCGTGTTAAAGCCATACCTGTCTTCGATTACAAAGGTACTGTAAAGATCAAACGGAACATCGAATACCTGGGATATCAATGCGAGAACGGCAAAAAAAAGCAGTCCTCCGCCTATAAAACCTTCGTGCCAGGTACCAATCCTTTCGGTCAGCCAGGGCAGGAATCCGGTCAGGAGAATGGCAAGCAAGAACGCCTGGTCGAATATTCTGGCGATAATACCGAACCTGGTGGAGTCCGCTGTATACGCTGCCATTGTGGAGAACTTCTTCTTATCTACCACTCCCTGGAAAACGCGTGGTACCTTGTTTCCGTGTCGGCGCATGTAAGATATATTCATGAGACTGAGAGAAAGCTGGAAGAGAAATCGAAAGAAGAAGGCACAAAGGAATGCTATGAGCAAGGTGTTCCATTCGATCATTCGTAATTCTCGGCCTGCAGATTTCTCAGGATTTTCGGATCATTTTAGCCCTTTCCAGGCCTTTGAAGGAAATCACGTAAACCTTTCTAGAGTGACTGGCGGGAGAGCGCCGTCTTTTCGTGATTTATCAGTGGGGGAAACCGCAGCCCTGAGCCTGTCGAAGGGAATGCGGAGGGGGCA
>CP070752.1:1129331-1139198 GCA_020348625.1 Deltaproteobacteria bacterium
ATACAGCTCATCCGAAACGTTATTAACCTGATAAATAGGGCCCCTGGCAGTACACAGAGAACGACATAAACAGGATGGCAAGATTTAAGACATGGATCCCTTAATACTCGCTGGCTTGATAACAGGGTTATTGTTGCTGCTCATAGTCATAGGTATGCCAATTGCCTTCGCCATGGCAATAGCTGGAAGTCTTGGGATTGTCTTTATCGGGGGCAAGGCGACAGTGCTGTACACATTAGGGACCTACCCGGTCAGCCGCTGTGCCACTTTTGCTCTAACGGTTATTCCATTATTTATCTTTATGGGGAACCTGGCTTCTGCTGCTGGTATTGCTACAGATGCATTCAATATGGCTAACAAGTGGCTGGGACGGCTAAAGGGTGGACTGGCTATGGTCACCATAGGTGCCTGTGGCATATTTGCTGCAACCACCGGCTCCAGTACGGCTGAGGCAGCCGCTATGGGGAAAATAGCGATTCCTGAGATGAGAAAGCGTGGCTATGATTTAAGATTGGCTGCTGGCTCGGTGGCTTGCGCCGGAACATTGGGGATGCTTATACCCCCGAGTATTAGCCTTGTTATCTATGGCGTTGTAGCCGCCGAATCGATAGGCAAGCTGTTCATAGGCGGTCTGTTGCCGGGCATACTCAGCGTCATTATTTATATGGCTATGGTCTACGTTAGGGTCAGCGCGAATCCGAATCTAGCGCCCAAGACAGAAAAAGCAAGCTGGAAGGAGAGGGCGCGTTCCCTTTGGCAAGGGTGGGGAATTCTATTGTTATTTCTGACCGTTATCGGCGGATTATATACGGGACTTGCCACCCCGTCACAGATTGGCGCTTTGGGTTGCTTCGTGGCTTTAGGGTTGGTATTGCTGGCAATATGGCGAGGAAGCTCCAGCTGGGCGAGGCTGAAGAACTCGCTTGTAGACACAGGCGAGCTCTGCGCGATGATCTTCGCCTTTGTAATAGGTGCGGGACTTTATAGCCTCTTTATAACAATGACCGGAGCCGTTCCTTGGCTTGTTGGGTTCGCATCGGGCCTACCAATTCCAAGGCAAACATTACTGATGATAATTCTTTTCTTTTATCTCCCGCTGGGTATGTTCTTCGACCCTCTGGCTATGATTTTGGTGACGGTACCGATTGTCCATCCTATCATTGTTCAAGGCCTGGGGTATGACTCTGTCTGGTTCGGTATCATACTGGTCAAAATGATAGAAATATCAGTAATAACACCGCCGATGGGCCTTAATCTCTACGTGATAAAGGGTCTGTTTCCTGACATAAGCTTGGAAGATGTTGTGTTTGGTTCTTTGTGGTTTCTGGTTATGGACATGGTAACCGTTGCCATTCTGATTGCCTTTCCCTCAATAGTTACTTGGTTACCGAGTAGGATGAGTTAGGGATTTTGAGGTGTCAGAATCAGTGAAAAGGGATTGGGCTGATAAGAATGAGTACCGACAAGAATATATGTTGTTGCCAAGAAGTTTTTTCAGGGGTTACTCTAGAAGAACGTTGGACCGGCCAGCGGCTCATGATTGGGCACCAAGAGATGGTCCGAGGAAAAGAGTAGCTTGTACAATCATGTAAAGACAAAAGGATACGAGGTACTTGAGAGATGTCAAATGATAAGTTCGGCACGAAGTTTGATCGCCTTTACGTGGCAGTCGTAACTCCCTACAAAGAGGATTACGAGGTTGACGAACCAGCCCTGCGCAGTCTCTTGCAATACTTCATGCAACCAAAGTTCGTGGATGCAGGTGGTGCTATCGTCATTAATCCTGAGGCGGGTGAACTGTTTTATCTCAGCCGTAAAGAGAAGAGGAGAAATGTGGAGATAGCTGTGGAGGAGTGCGGTGGCAAGGTTCCCATTTTTGCGGGAGTGTTCGACCTTAGAACTGAGGATTCGGTGAAGGTGGCTATTGATGCTAAAGATGTAGGCGCTGATGGACTATTTCTCATGCCGCCTGGAGGCACAATCGAGGTTTCATCCGCTTGGGATTCCGATAAGTACCCGGAAGTCTGGATTGATATGGCCAAGGCTCAGTTACAAGCAGCAGACCTCCCAGCTATCACGCACCCCGCCGCGCCCTACACGTTAACCTTCGGCCCGGCGTTACCTTTAGACGCAACACTGGAGATGTGCCGCCAAATTCCTAACATAATTGGATGGAAGATGTTTCAAAGCTACACCGGCTCCCGAATCATAGCGAGGGCGTTGAGAGCACTGGACCGGCATGTCGCAGTTCTGCCTGCGTTGGCTACTCTATACCATGAGAATTTGGCTACTGGTTACTTTGACGGCACTGTTACCGGATCGTTCAACTATGCTATGGAACCGATGATTGATCACATAAACGCTTGGAAGCGTAACGACCTAGATGAGGCGCTCAGAATCTGGAAATCTGGCTTGGAAGATCTTCATGAATATGTTTACGCTGAACTTGCACGGCTCCACGTGAAGTACAAAATCGCTTCCTGGATTAGAGGGCTAATACCTTTGCCATTTATGCGGCCTCCGGTGCCGAAGCCAAAGAAGGAGGAGATATTGACGATAAGGGGTCTCTTAACCAACGCCGGATTAAGCGTCATTCCAGAAAGGGAATTCAATCGGGTAATCGCTGGACTGTGACTTTGTCTTGCATGATGGCTCAACATAAGGCCTGAGTCGAGCGAATATGAGCTAATCTTTGTGGTTTCAAGTTAATTTGCCTGGGGTTTCCAAAGCTCCTGCATAAAAGGCTTCCCGTTGCCTTACTACTCCGAGGTACAGGCAAAACAGTATTTCGCCCTTCACAAGAGAAAAATAGTCCGGTGGATAAAGATGCTAGATTCGTAAAAGCATAGTGGAGAGAGATCGCGATGAAAATCAATTTCATCTTGAATAGTGAGATTACTGAAGTCGAGGTTGATCCCAAGAGGAGCCTTTTGGATGTCCTAAGGGAAGATCTGCATCTTACCGGAACAAAACGTGGATGCGATGGTGGGGAGTGTGGTGCGTGCTCGGTTCTCGTAAACGGAAAGATCCGACTTTCTTGTTCAATCCCTGTTGGGAAGATAGCCGGAAAAGAAATATTGACAATCGAAGGGCTGGGAACCCAGGATAATCTGCACCCTATCCAAGAGGCGTTTATTGAAACTGGGGCGATCCAATGTGGTTTTTGTACCCCGGGAATGATCCTTGCCACAAAAGCTTTGTTGGACAAAAACCCGAGCCCATCTCTTGTGGAAACCAAAAAAGCACTCGCCCGAAACCTCTGTCGTTGCACGGGTTATGTAAAGATTTTCGATGCGGTGCGGCTTGCATCCAAACGAATGGAAGACCCTAAAATCTCACCAAGATATGAGCCGGAGGAGAATGTTGTAGGAAAGAACGTGCCCATGTTGGATGCCGCGGGAAAAGCCACCGGGACAGCTAAATATGGTGACGACCTGTTTTTTCCGGAAATAGTCTATGCCAAAGTGGTTCGCAGCCCTTATGCCCATGCTGAGCTTCGTGGGATAGATACACGGCCTGCCTTAACTATGCCGGGTGTTCACGCAGTATTCACAGCAGCGGATATCACCGGCCCTAATGCCTACGGCCAATTTGTGAAGGACTGGCCAGTTCTCTGTCGCGATCGAGTGCGTTTTTTGGGTGCTCCGGTTGCCCTGGTGGTAGCGGATACAGAGAAACAAGCTATAGAGGCCTGTTCGCGCGTAGAAGTCGATTACCGACCTCTCCCCCCCGTTTTTGATGCCCTGGAAGCCATGATAGAGACATCGCCCAAGCTTTATCCCGCCGGCAACATCTGCTCTGTAAATAGGATCACAACGGGTAATGTGGAGTCGGGTTTTGAGGAATCAGAGCACATCCTAGAAAAGACTTATGCAACCCATTTTGTGGAACATGCTTACATGGAACCAGAGGCAGGGGTGGGATACATCGATGAAGATGGTCGAGTAGTCGTGTCAGCAGGCACTCAGAAGGTCCACGATGTACAGAGTGAAATTGCCTATGCCCTGAATCTTAAGAAGGAGCAGGTAAGGGTAATTCAAACCAAGACAGGCGGGGGTTTTGGTGGTAAGCATGAAATAGAAATGCACTGTCTTCTGGCTTTAGCTGCCTTTAAGCTTCGGCGTCCGGTAAAAATACGTTACAGCCGCAAGGAATCCATGGCAACAAGTACCAAGCGTCATCCGTTCCGGCTTGATTTGAAAATAGGGGTCAGGAAGGATGGAATGCTAAGCGCGATCTCTTCACACTCTATTGCAAACACTGGGGCTCATGCCGGCCCTGGACCTGGAGTATTCGCCCGCGCTCTACTTCATGCCACGGGACCATATCATTTCCCCAATGCGGATGTTTCAGTTACAGGAGTCTTTACCAACAATCCCCCGGCCGGAGGAATGAGGGGGTTTGGCGTCCCCCAAGTCGCCTTCGCTATTGAGTCTCAGTTGGATCAATTGGCCCAGGAGTTGGGTATGGATCCCTGGGAGTTGCGACACAAGAATTCTTATACCTCAGAACACATCCTGCCCACAGGTCATGCACTTCTAGGTAATGTTGAAATACGCAAGTGCTTGGAGGTTATCAAACCTTATTATGATTCCATCAAGGCCGACGTGGCAAAGAAAAATGGTTCTTCGAATGGCATTCGTTATGGACTGGGTCTTGCTGCTGCAATGTATGGTATTGGGATGACAGGAGTGCAATTTCCGGGAAGGGCCTTGGTTTCCTTCGGAGAGGATGGAATCCTTGTGGTTCGTGCCGGTGTCGCGGATATGGGTCAAGGATCACTTACGGGCTTAAGCCAAATGGCGGCCGATGAATTTGGTATCCCCTTCCATAAGGTTAAAATATTTTCCACAGACACGTTAACCGAACCTGATTCTGGCCCCACGGCAGCAAGCCGACAGATGTTCTTCACGGGAAAGGTTGTTTGTGGCGCAATACAAAAAATCAAAGACATGATGGTGGAAGTGTCTTCTCAAATATTTAAGAGAAGGGTTGAAAAATTAGCCATTCGCTATGCTGCGGAAGGCGCCCTCATTTATCCGGAAGATGAAAGAAGGTTAGCTATTTCGATTGAGAATTTTGTGAACTTGGCGAGAAAAAGGGGGGTGATTCTGGAAGCAGAGGACATTTATGATCCGGGGGTAACATCTTTCGATCACGAGACCGGGAGAGGACAGCCTTATCCCGCTTACACCTATGCAACCCAAGTGACGGAAGTCTCCGTCAACGAAAGTAACGGCAAAATTGAGGTACTCCGGGTTATTGCTGCGCAAGATGTCGGTCGAGCAATTAACCCGAGAATTGTTGAAGGCCAGCTTGAAGGGTCGATTGTTATGGGGATAGGACCAGTGTTAGGGGAGAAGTTTATTCTTGGAAAGACGGAGTCTTTTGCCACTTACCCAATCCCCCGAAGCACAGATATCCCGGAGATTACAACCATCTTGGTTGAAAACGATGAGCCAGGAGCTCCTTTTGGAGCGAAGGGAGTTGCGGAAGCAGCGCTCGTTCCAACGGCACCGGCCCTCCTAAACGCAATTGCCAATGCTACCGGCGTTTGCTTCAACGAAATCCCCGTGGATGTGAACCGCTTGATACGCAAATAGATGGATACAGAAAGGGGCACCCTGGTCAGTGAAGCACGGATGTGGAGTTTATGTGGCTCTGTAAACGCTTCTATTGGCTTGTTTTCCTGGACTTCGGGATCAGGGGGCACGATTAGGGGATTCCCCAGGCGCGCCTCTGATAGTTTAGCTCAAGTCGTTTTGCGGGCTTCTTCCATCACCCTGTTGTATAGTGATGATGTCATTTTTTTGTCTTGAAATCGCTCTGTTCTATATTTCCGCTCCTACACTTCCTACATCGGTTTTTTAAGGAGTAGGTGGATGACTATCATTGGCGGAGGGGGCAAGAAATACATCATCAAATGGCAGGGAAATAAGCCTGGAGGCCTCAAGACAATTGACCATTATTGCACAAGTAATGTCACGCACTTAGAGACAAGACACTCTGTGGGCTTCGGCTAGAACCATACGCATCAATAGTTGGGGGAGGTGTTAGGGACCAGGTAGGAGGACGACGAAGTAATGCTGTACGGGCGAACTGGTGTGAATCTGGAAATTGATCTATCAAAAGGAAACATTGAGAAGGAGGAATTTGATTCTCATTTGAGTGAGGCATATCTCGGAGGACGAGGTGTGTGCACAAAGATCCTATGGGATCGGGTCAGCCCTGAAGTAGCACCGTTTTCTAATCATAATTTGCTAATATTTGGCGCGGGCCTTCTCACGGGCACCCTTGCCCCCGGGGCGAATCGTACTGTCCTCGTAACCAGGTCGCCGCAGACAAATCTGCTTACATACTCCCTTATGGGCGGCTTCTGGGCACCGGAGTTGAAGCATGCGGGTTATGACAATGTAATAATTTCCGGAAGGTCTTCAAGCCCTGTCTATCTATGGATAAACAACGATAAAGTTGAGATTCGTGATGCACAGCACCTATGGGGAAAGGATGTTGAGGAGGCTCAACAAACTATCAAGAACGAGCTAAAGAATGATACGGTTGAAATCCTGTGCATAGGTCAAGCTGGGGAAAATAGAGTTTATTGTGCAAGTATTGAGCACAGTAGCGGAGCTAGTTTTAGCAGAGCAGGGGTAGGAGCCCTTATGGGCGACAAGAAACTAAAGGCCATAGCAGTCTGCGGAACAAAGGATGCTTATATTGCACAACCATCGAAATTCTATGAATTGTGTGAAGACGTTTTGAGAAAGACGGAGAGGCTCAGAGCCTTTGTGGATAATTGGTCCTATGAACGAGAGGACCTGATAAAAGTTGCACAGTATGGGAATCTAGCAGAATTTCGGGACATGGAAGACATTGGGAGCAGACATGAAGCGTTCTTGAGGGAATCAAGAAAAAGACAAGTAAGTTGCCACCTATGTCCTCTTAGGTGCAAGCATGCAATCCGGTTACATAACAATACGTATTCCTTCATAAAATGTGTGCCGTGGTATTCCTTTCTTGCGTGCTGCAAGCTACAGGATTTCTCCTTCAACGTGGAATGCTACAACCTGTGTGAGAAGTATGGGCTTGATGCTCTTTCGGCTCCCTACCTTGTAGCCTTTGCAATAGACCTATACGAAAAAGGAATCCTCACCGAGGCAGATACTGAGGGTTTACATCTGGAATGGGGTAATGGTGACCTATTTCTTACGCTAATTGGTAAGATCGCGCGTAGAGAAGGAATAGGGGACGTCCTGGCTAATGGTGTTTATGAGGCTGCTCGTCAAATTGGCAGGGGGGCTGAAGAATATGCATTTCACGTTAAAAAGGTAGAGATTCCGCCCATCCCCCTTAATCATCCATACAGTAATCTCGTACACTGTGTTTCTGACCGTGCCGATCTGTTTAAAATGATTTCGGCGGTTCCCCAACATTACCTCAAGAAATCCAAGGCCAAAAAAAAGGAGTATATTGAATCGGAATATTGGCCATACCCAGAAGAGTTTAAGAAACTCATTTGGGGAGACTATGATCCGACCGGAGCTGATTATGATAGAGTTACCAAGATGGTTTCCTTTGACAATGACTCCAGTTGCATGTCAGATATCACGGGAATCTGTCGCTTTTGGACTGGATTCTGGCCGTTTAATCCGTATCTATTTAATGATCAGGTGAAATTAATCTCGTACTCTACGGGGATGGATATTGATGAAAAAGGAGGAATAAAAATAGCAAGAAGGATAAATGCGCTTACAAGGGCTTACAATGTGAGACTAGGAATAAGCAGAAAAGATGATAGACCACCTGAAAGGCATTTTTCTCAAGCCACGGTCCCTCCAGTCCTCCCGCCTTTAGACCGCTCCATTTTCGATCGTACGATCGATTCTTATTACAAACTGAGGGGATATGATAAAGAGGGTATGCCTACCAAAAAGACATTAAATGATTTGGACTTGGGTTATGTTGCTCAAGATTTAGCAAAAAGGGGAATTCTGCCAGATGAAAATGGGCGGTTGCCATCCTCAAAAGGGCGAACATAAATTTTGGCCCCAAGGGTAATTGACACTTCGGGATAGCAGTTAATCGATGTTCTGGCGATTCTCGGCAGGATTCTTCCGATGAGCGGGAGGCAGTAATTTATTCGGGCGGGTTTATTGGCTTCATGAATTACACAGACGTTAAGAGCCTATGCTTTTTTTGTTTTCTCTGCGTGTGGAGATAACTGAATAACCTTCCGGGAATAGAAGATTGGGGGAAATAATGAGCAGTGAAGCACTGATAAATGGTTCGCCGGGTGAGGAGGTCTTGTTCTTGGGTAATGAGGCTATTGCTCGTGGGGTGCTGGAGTCAGGTGTCCAGGTGGTCGCCGCCTATCCTGGAACACCGTCATCCGAGATTGTGGACTCCCTATCCCACATTGCAAAGCAGACAGGTCAATACGTGGAATGGTCGACTAATGAAAAGGTGGCCTTTGAATGCGCTGCCGGAGCGGCGTTCCTAGGGGTCCGCTCCTTTAGCGCTATGAAGAGTGTAGGCCTAAATGTAGCCATGGATCCGCTCATGGTGGTGAATCTCACGGGAGTTGCAGGTGGATTTGTCATAGTGGTGGCCGATGACCCAAATTGCTGGTCCACCCAAAATGAGCAAGATAGCAGATTGTTGGCTTTTGCAGCGGAGATACCATGCCTTGAACCAGCATCGCCCCAAGAGGCAAAGGACATGGTTGTTTACGCATATCAACTCTCTGAAGAACTTGGTAGACTCGTAATGATCCGAACGGTGACTCGCCTTAACCATTGTCGAGGTCCGGTAACGTTAGGGCCTTATAAAAGAAAGAAGCAAACCCCTCGTTACAGTGAGGTAAGGGGTGGGTTCCCTGCCCTGCCCAAGCACAAGCTTCTCCACGAGGAGAAACATAGATTTCAGAAGGCCTTATCTGATTATCCATTTAATAAACTTGACTTGAAACCCGAAGCCCAAATAGGCGTTATTGCATCGGGCAATGCAACGAACTATGCTCTAGAAGCGATAGCTGCTCTCGAATTAGACAATGCGGTTAGCTTTCTTAAATTGGGGGTTGTCAATCCTCTGCCTGAGGAATTAATCAAGACGATTTTAAATAGCCATGAAACAGTGCTCGTATTCGAGGAGATCGAACCTTTTGTTGAGGAGAGAATTCGGAGTCTTTACTACGAATATCCTTCTCCTCCTCGACTGATTGGAAAGCAATCGGGCGATCTTGAAGTAGCAGGTGAACTGACCAGGGAAAAAGCTATAAAGGTATTGGCCCGTGCCTCTGGTTTGTCCGTTCCACTATCAGATAAACAGCCTACCCAGATCACCGATCTGGTCGTTAGTCGCAACATGGTGCTTTGCGCCGGCTGCCCTCACATGGGCACCTTTTATGCAATTCGCAAAGCTACCAGAAAACAAAAACCTAAGGTATTGATCTCCGGTGACATAGGCTGTTATGGCCTTGGGTTAGATCCACCTTACCGGCTATATGACTCTCACATATGTATGGGTGCTAGTATTGGCATCGCAAACGGGTATGCAGCTACTGGCTATAAGGGGCCGATAGCGTGTGTTATAGGTGACTCCACCTTTTACCATAGCGGAATCTCCGCACTCGTTAACGCTGTATTTAATCAACACGACATTACGGTAATCGTTTTGGATAACTCCATAATTGGGATGACTGGACACCAGCCTGACCCGGGGACGGGAGTGACTGCTATGGGAGAATCAACACCAAAGCTGGATATCGAGCAAATAGCTCGTGCATGCGGAGTTCAGCACGTAGCTGTTGTTGATCCTTTCCATGTGGAATCCGCCATTTCTTCCATAAAAAAGGCGATCTCCTACCAA
>CP070752.1:1139298-1147015 GCA_020348625.1 Deltaproteobacteria bacterium
AATGTGCCCGGTGAAAACCTGATCGGCGTTTACTCTGCCAATGAATATCTGACCAGAAGCAACTTAATGAAGGCATACCTTTTTCCTGAATATGATACGCCCATTATCAAAGGAAAGAATGTGGCTGTGTTCGGGGCGGGTAATGTAGCCATGGATTCCGCGAGGACGGCGCTGCGTCTCGGTGCGGAGACAGTGAGGATCATCTACCGCAGGTCCCGGGATGAGATGCCTGCCAGGGCAGAGGAGATCCATCATGCTGAAGAGGAAGGCGTAGAGTTTCTGCTCCTCGCTGCCCCTCTGAATTTCATCGGAGACGGCGACGGGCGTCTGGCTGGGGTGAGGTGTCAGAGGATGGAGCTGGGTGAGCCCGACGAATCGGGGAGGCGCAGGCCCGTTCCGATTGAAGGGAGCGAATTCGAGGTAGAGTGTGACACAGCGGTTATCTCCATCGGCGCCGGCGCAAACCCGCTCTTAACCAAGGCAACACCTGATATACAGCTAAACAGACGAGGCTACATAATTGCCGAGCCTGAAACCGGTAAGACCACAAAAAAAGGCGTTTGGGCTGGCGGCGATATCGTTACGGGGCAGGCTACCGTTATCCTCGCCATGGGCGCCGGCCGAACCGTTGCCAACTCCATTCACAATTACCTTACGTTGGGCTGGTAGATATTCCGTAATCTTGCACGTGAGCCTGTTTCGCGTGTCCTTTCTGCGGCTTACTTCACTGTAATACCGCGTCACCGATAGTGATCCAGCGCGACAACCCTATGATCGAGACCAAGGAGGTCCTTATCGTCGAACTCCAGAGATCCTCATCGCCATAGAGACCCTCACTTGATTACGAAAAGCCTTCGTCCCTCGATCACCTTACTCATCCGGAACAAATACCCCGGAAGGAGTTAGCTATCGCCCCGGTTGGTGCTGCAGGACCTTTTTCTTGTATACCGGCGCCTCGAGGTCGATCTCCCTTCGAGATTGGATGATAACGATCGCGGCAATGACCAGAAGTCCGCCGAATATCTGCCATGGTGTTAGGAACTCCTTCAGGAAGATGAAGGAGAGCAATCCCGCGGAAATAGGCTCAAGCGTAGCCACGATCGTGGCCCTTGTACTTCGCAGATGCTCTATTCCCATGTAGTAAAGCCCGAACGGAAGTACCGTTCCGCACACTATGATATAGACAACCGATAGGCACCATCGAGGCTCTGCCTTCCACACCATGATATTCTTTATCGGCATAGAGATGTTAAATAAAACTGCCGCAAACACCAGTGCATAGAAGAGAACCGCCCAGGGGCTGTATCTGCCCATGGCCCTCTCCCCGAGGAGGCTGTAGAAGCTAAAGAATACAGCCGAGAGCACACCGGCTACAACCCCCTCGATGTTCAAGGAGAAGAACGAAACGTGGTAGGCTTCCACCACGAAAACGCAGCCGACAAAGGCCAGGAGAATCGAGAGCACCTTCCATCGATCCATACTCTCCCGTAAGAAGAGCCAGCTATAAATGGCCACAAAAAACGGCGCCAGATACTGAAGCAAGATGGCCATGGCCACCTTGATCTTGGAGATTGCAAATAGATAGGTAACCTGCACCCCGCCCATACCCAGTGCACCTAACACTGCGAGGTACCAGAGATCCCTCACGTTGATTCTCAGTGTGTTTCGGCTAAAGAGAAGCAGATAGGCGAATATGAGGAGCGAGGAGAAGCTGACCCTGTGCTGGGCAAGGGTATAGGGGCTCATGCCCGCGTTGAATAGATATTTCGCGGTAGTCCCGGCCGATGCCCATAAGATAGCAGCACCTATGATGAGAAGGTAAGGTATCAGCTGGTTCGGTTCGTCTTTGGTGCGGAACATTTATTTCATCGCCCATTCATATATCCGCATTACTATACTTCAACCGCTGGTAGTTCGCGAAGATCCGCCTCAACTCGGAGGGGGTCCTTGCTCGGCTGTTTTGATACGTTTTCCCTCCGGAAGGGAGGAGCAGACATTCACGAGTTTCAGTCTTTCCTCCCGCGGGATTGACGTTCGGCATGAGCGGGGAAAGAAAGTGCCCAGAAGGAGTTTTAACACGATACGTTAATCGGGGCCGGAAGCGGCCCCGATATATCTAGGCAAGGGAATAGCACCTTATTCATATGAAACAAGCTTGCCGCCCTGAAAAACCATTCTCTGGTAATAGTCGGTCACCTGCATGCCATCTTTATCAAAGCTCTTATCTCCAGTGGCTCCACTGTAAATCTTGCTCACGATGTGCAAAGCCTTAGCGATCTCATCGGTATCCGTACTTCCTGTCATACTCAGGGCCAAGGCAGCAACCCAGGTGGCATCATAGGCATAGGCACCGAATGCAGTTTGTTTGGCATCTTTACCATATCTTTTCTCGTACGCGGCCTGGTACTGTTTTAAACGGGCTCCGCCTGTTGCGCCACATTCAAGTCCTCTTATTCCTTCAGCGGTTACCGGAATGACCTCATTGCTCCACATTGTCGGGTAATCTGCATACCAGCCCTTAGAGGGCTTTAACCCCATCTCATAGGCTTGCTTGAGGATGAGCTTGCTCTCTGTTCCGTAGGCGGTAAAGAAGACGACCTCCGGCTTTTTCGCAAAAAGGCGCTCGATCTCAGCCCGGTAATCAGTTTTCTTTTCATCGTACCTCACTGCCTCCAGCCATACTTTACCGGCCATATCTATGGTTTTCTTGGTCCAGATCTCAATCCCTATTCCAAAGGGATTGTTCACCGTAATAGAGGCAAATGTTCCGGCTCCGCTTTCAAGGGCAAATACAGCCAACATGGTACCCATAACCTCATCGAGGCCTATGATATTGAAGAAATAGGGCCCGATCTCTCGAAGCTTGGGGCTGGTAGAGGCCTCTGCGATCTGGATCACCTTCTTTGAATTCGTCCACTGCCCTGTTGGCAGGCTAATGCCGCTCGAGTAGGCCCCCACGATGAGCGGAACCTTGTTAATCTCAACAAGCTTGTGAACCGCATCCATTCCGCCCTTGGGGCTGGATTCGGTATCCTCCCAGATAATCTTCAAAGGACGGCCACAAATCCCCCCGGCCGCATTGATCTCCTCCAGTGCAAGCTCTTCCCCCCGTTTCATATCGAGCCCTTGAACCGCATTTGTTCCGGTTAAGGGGCTGATAGAGCCGATGACTACCTGTTCAGCGGCATCACTTGTAAAAGACGTTCCACCGATTAACAGCCCCGCCAAAAAAAATACCCCAACAATAGTCAACGCGTACTTTTTCATTTTTTCCTCCTTCTGCATTAAATTGTTATGAGTACATGGGTTTGCTCAAGCCATTTGAATTTTCCTTTTCCTCACCTCCTTTCAGCCTGAGCTTTCGGGATTTCTGTAATCTATTGTGAATATATCTGTTTTGCCAGCAACCAATTTGTCTAATCCTCTTAGTAGGCAGCAAACAGTACGCACTGGCCAGCAAAAAGGAAGGAAGTCTGCATGTTGCTTACCGCCTGCCGCTTACTGCTGTTTCAAAGCGAAGCGGAGCTCGGTTCTTATCCTCCCAAATACGCCTCCCGGATCTTCTGATTGGAGAGTATCTTTTCTGCGCTATCCTCAAATTCGTTCCTTCCCATGACGAGCACGTAGCCTCTATCGGAAATACTCAGAGATTGATAGGCATCCTGCTCTATGATAAGTATAGCGCTACCCAGTTTTTTGTGTATATCCAGGATAGTCAAGAATACCTCCTCTGCCATCTTGGGGGAAAGCCCTGCTGAGGGCTCGTCCAGCATAAGGATTTCGGGTTCTGACATCATGGCTCGGGCCATGCCGAGCAATTGTCTCTCGCCGCCGCTCAGGGTACCGGCTTTCTGTTTCAGCCTCTTAGCTAGAATAGGAAATAGTTGAAAGGATTTCTCCATTCTCTCCTTAACCATCCGCTTGGTTTGAATAAAGCCGCCCATCTCCAGGTTCTCCCTCACGGTCAGGGAGGGGAAGACATTGCCGAGTTGTGGAACATAGCCAAATCCTCGAATAATCTTTTCGTGGGGTTTGAGACGGGTGATATCCTCCCCTTTCCAGGAGATATCTCCTGCGAAGATGGTAATATAGCCCATGATTGCCTTGAGCAATGTGGATTTGCCGGCCCCGTTGGGACCAATGATGGTGATCGACTCCCCTTCACCCAGAGAGATAGAGACACCGTGGAGAATCTCCGATTTTCCATATCCAGCGATGATGTCGTTGGCCTCAAGTATCTTCACGGAATAATCCTCGCTTGGAACTTCCTGAAAGGTAAGCCTCCAGGACCGCTTCGTTGCTTTGTATCTCCTCGGGTGTCCCCTCAGCGATTTTTTGACCGAAATCTAACACGATGACTCTCTCACAGATCTCGCTTATCACCCTCATGTTATGCTCAACGAGGAGGATGGTTATCCCCTTCTGGTCTCTGAGATTCCTGATGGCAACCATCAGATCTTTTACCAGCGTTGGGTTCACGCCGGCGGTCGGTTCATCCAGCAAGAGAAGCTGCGGCTCAGACATTAATATGCGCCCCAGGGAAAGGAGTTTCTTCTGACCGCCCGAGAGATTCTCCGCGTATTCGTTTTTCAGATCTGTCAGCTGAACGAGCTCCAGGATACCAAGGGCGTTGTTGAGATGTTGCTCATGCTCCCTTTTTATCCTCAGGGGATTCAGGAAAACATTAAATACACCCTCCCCACACTGTCTCTTGGGGGCCAAAAGCAGGTTCTCCAGTACCGTTGTTTTTTCAGGCGCTTCGCTTATCTGGAACGTTCTCCCAATACCCAGCATCGCTATGTTGCATGGCTCAAGTCCCTCGATCTTTTCTCCTCTGAAGTAAATCTCCCCGCTATCCTTGCGGTAAAAGCCGGATATTACATTGAAGAGCGTACTCTTACCCGATCCATTTGGTCCGATAAGTCCGGTGATGGAGTTGGCTTCAACGGAAAAACTTACCCCGTTAAGGGCCAGGATGCCACCGAAGTTCTTATATATATGCTCTATCTTCAATATGACGCTATTTTCCAAGGTTCTATCCCTTATTGTTCCGGTGTGCGGGCCTATGTTATGATTAAGAGGTGCTGATTAATAGACTGTCTTCTTTTCCTTGATCAATCCTTCCTTCATGAAGATCATAGCTATCACAATAAGCACCCCTATTACCACCATCCTGAGGCTCGCCAAGGTGACCTCTTCAATGGGAATGTAATCCTTAAGGAACCGGGTTGAATTATAGAATACCATAATAACAACCGCCCCCACTATTGCCCCTTTGTTGTTGGCCTTTCCACCCACAATCACCATTGCCCAGACTATAAATGTCTCCAAAGGCAAGAACTGATTGGGGCTGATAAAACCATGGTAGTGGGCCCAGAGGCAGCCTGCGAGACCGCCGAAGGTACCCCCTATAGCCATTACCTTCATGCGGAATGCCCGCACATCCTTACCCAGGGCTTGGGGGAGGTTGTCGCCAGATCTGATACTTTTTATTACCCTCCCAAAGGGTGATTGGGTAAGGGCATTGATAATTACGTAGGTTGCCAGCAGGCATACCAGGACAACTGCAAGATAGAAGAAGGGGTACGTGTAAGCCGAGAAGAGCGATCGAAGGGGCTGCGGAATGCCCCCAATCCCAAAGGAGCCTCCCTGATAGGGGCCTCCGCCTACAACCCAATCCTCGTTGAGAAAGAATATGCGAACTACCTCAGCTGCGGCAAGGGTGGCGATTGCCCAGTAGTCTTCCTTGAGGTTTGCCGTGGGTATGGATATTACGTATCCAAAAAGACCGGCAATGACCATTGCACCCAAAAGGCCGATGATGAACGGCATCTTGAATACCAGCATGAGTATGGTTGAGGTATACGCCCCCAGACAGAAGAATGCTACATGCCCGAAGTTGGCTAATCCGGTAAAGCCATACTGGAGGTTAAGGCTTAGGCTCAAGATGCCGTATATACCCATCATTATGGCCAGATACACCAAAAAGTTAACGAGACCCATCAGCCCTCCTTTTTCCTTCCCAGAATCCCACGAGGTCGTATGAGCAATACCAGTATGAGGATGATAAAACTGATGGCCGGCTTGTATCCTGTGGGAATGAAGAGCTCCTTGGAGAAGCCCAGAATTCCTCCAAGGTTCAGTATTGCGCCGAAGTTTACATAAAGCCCGAAGTTCTCAGCGAAACCGAGTACTAGGGCTCCCAACATGGCCCCGTAAGGATTCCCTATTCCGCCCAATATGGTGGCGCAGAATACCGGGACGATGATGGCGAATCCCATATACGGCAATATGTAGGTTTCCAATCCTATCAAGATACCACCGACAGAGGCAAAGGCGATAGCGATAAACCAGACCCGGGTTATGATCTTTTCGGTGGCAATCCCGCTCGCCTGGGCGAGCTCCGGGTTATCGGAGGAGGCCCGCATTGCCTTGCCCAACATGGTGTGATGAAGCATCAGGTGAAAGGAGAACATAGCGGCTACCCCCACGAGGATGATCCAGATCTGCAAAGGGGTAATTCGGAAATATTCGGTAATGATCGGGGCTTGTAGCGGAACTGAATAGTTCTTGGCATCAGCGCCCCATATCGCCCTTATCGAGTTCCTGAGGGCGATGCCTAATCCCAAAGACGTCACCATCACGATAATGCCGCTGGACCTTCTCATCCGTTTAAACACCGCCCGATCGAGCGCGATGGAGGTAAATCCCGTTACAATTGATGCTACTATCGCTGCAGGTATGATAGGTAATCCTAGAGTCACATTCAAGAAGAGGGCCAGGTAGACACCTACCACCGCGAACTCCGTATGGGCGAAGTTAGCGAATTTCAGTATGTCGTACACAATAGTCAGGCCCAAGCTCAGGAGCGTCAGCTCAGAGGCCCTCACGATGCTGTTAATGATAACCTGCGTAAACGTCATAGAAGTTTTTCTTATCGTTTCCTTATGGGCTAGAACTCGGTAGGCCTATTTTCAGACTGGCTACGGCTCTGGTGTTTGATGATAACACTGGCTGATAAAGCTGTTAAAGCCATACATGGCAAGAGGAATGGTACATACCCATATCAGTACCTTTTCGTCTTTCTTGTCAAGAGAAATATGTCAACAAGGGTGATCTGTTTTGAGGAGCAACGCGGGGCATGGCTTCTAACTAGAGATATTTTGGCTTAGGCACCTCCACTAGGGCTTCAAGTCATCCACATACTTTTTGACCTTGGCTATCTCGGTGATTCTTTCCTCGGCCATCCGGTCTGCAGCCAGATACGTGGGTATCTTGTCCCGGTCGGCAATTTCGAAGACCCGCACCATGTTGTCATAGATACGTGATACCTTTTCCTTGCCTCGTTCATGACTGACGCCGCCGACACCCAGCCTGTCCGTGTCGTAAATAGTGCCGCCGGCATTGGTGATGTAATCCGGCGCATACACAAACCCCCTTTCCTCCAGCAGATCTCCATGGCGTTCTTCCCTGAGCTGATTGTTTGCACTGCCGCAGATAATCTTGCATTGCAACCGGTCTAAGGTGGCATCGTTGATTATTGCACCCAAGGCACAGGGGCAGAAGATATCGCAGTTGGCATCGTAAATGGTCTCGGGATCTACCGTTTCCACGCCGTGCTTCTGAACCATGGCATCCACCTGGTCTGGATCGATGTCGGTCACCACCATTGCTGCTCCAAGCTCATGAAGCTGGCCAACCACATTATGACCCACCG
>CP070752.1:1147115-1151477 GCA_020348625.1 Deltaproteobacteria bacterium
AAAAGCCTTCTATCGCGCCAACCTCAGGGTCGTGAAGGAAGCAGACGAAATGCTTGGCACGCTTCTGGATATCCTGGAATAAGCCCCAGTACTTGCCATCTCTTTCGTCTCGTATATCCCCTTACCTCTCAACAGATCTCACAAAGCCGGTCCTCTCCCTTTGGGCGAAAAGGGGAAACTTTTTCCTAGCTGTTATAAGCAAAGCCTCAAAGAAAAAGCAGCGCTGACAATTCAGCAGTGTTGCATAATGAGCCAGATAACATCTTAATTTAACATAAAAAATAGATTAAAAGCGGATGAAACTCACATAGCAAACCAGCATTTCTGTCAAAATACTGACGTTCCAGAGGTTGAAACGGTACCCTGTTTTCTCCTGCCAATGCCCGGAGCCAAATGGCAACAGCAGTGAGCTTGCCCCACGGAACACACGATGAAACCTGTTGCCGAAGGGCTTAGATGAAATGAGGGTCTTCGAGCATAAGGTAATGGTATGATAGTTGCATCTGCTAGTGATGAGCCTTTTTTCGCCTGAGCCGGGCGATCAAATCATTCCTATTGGTGGGTCCGGGTGAATAATATGATTTCCCATGAGAGAAGATCTTACGTAAGAGGAGAATTTCCCTTCAAGGTACGGTATACCTTGCTTACTCCAGACGAATATCAAAAGCTTACGGAAACTATAAATCACATCCCTTATACGGAGGAGAGAATAGGCAGCGAAATCGCCGATAAGAATACCCAGGATGCGGAGATGAGCTTTAATCCGTATCTGATAGATTTCCTGCTTAAGATAGATGAGAAACTAGATCTGATACTGTCTAGGCTATCACCAGAAGACACGGAAACGATCTACCTTGCGAAGCAGGGTATGGGGACCAACATAAGCGGTTCGGGGATGAATATGGTAATCTCAGAGCCGGCCCAACCGGGCCAGATCATTCATGCCCGTTTCGTTCTCTCTAAGGCACCCCTTGTTTACCTTGATCTATTTGGCGAGATTCTCTGGGTCACCCCCAGCGCGGACGATGACGGAAAGGCTTTTAACCTTGGCATTGAGTTCCTTGATCTCAAACCAGCCGATCAAGAGAGGATCATTGCCTGCGTATTTCAAAGGCAGAGGAAGTCCCTGAGACAAAGGAAAAAAAAGGAATCTATATCTCACCCCCTGTGATGGACTTTCGGGATCAGATTTTCCCTCTTGCCAAGCGCTGCGTTTTTTATTATGGTATATTATTTTTAAAGAAAGCGCCGAGCTGTACCGATTAAATAGGGGGAGATACAGATTGATTAGGAGAGGAGGTTGAAAATGAAAATAGACCAGATTGATCAGGTGTATCATGGTAAACTATCGTCCCCCGAGAAGACAGCTAAGGGCGACGAGTTTAAAAAGATCTTCGAACAAAGGCTGACTGACATAGGTCAAACAGCCTCTCAACTGCCTCAGGGCAGCACCACAGAGATTCTCAAAAGGAGTGAAAGGGTTCTTGGTCTTTTGGAAGAGTATGCAAACGGATTGAACGATACCAATAAGACATTGAAGGATATCGAGCCGTTAGTAGTAAGCATCAAAGAGGAGGCGGACAGCATCGAACGGGAAAGTCAAGACAAGCTCCAGCATGACAAAGAACTCGAAAGGTTCATTAAGGAGTTGTCGGTGACCGCGAATGTAGCGATGTTCAAGTTCCACCGGGGTGATTATATCTAGGATTCCCGTTCCTTCAAATCGGTGCCTCACCTTACCTTTGTTAACCACAATTCAACGGGAGAATCTTGCGCCATATGGCACGGGTACTGATAGTCGATGATGATCCAGTCATATTGGAGGTCATCGGCGATATACTGAAGAAGAATGGTTACGAAGTAGTTGCTGCTCCCAATGGGGCGGCAGGGATCAGGGAGCTGGAGCGGAAGTATTTTGATCTAGTCTTGACTGATCTAGTAATGCCTGACGTGGACGGCATGGAGGTACTGAATCATGTCGTCTCCACATCGCCCAAGGCAATTTGTGTCATTCTCACGGGACATGGGACCATCAAGAGTTCCGTAGAGGCAATAAAAAAGGGCGCGTTTGATTATATTACCAAGCCCATTACGGCTGACGAACTCTTGGTTGTCATTGAAAAGGCCCTCAAGTTTCGGAACCTGGAAGAGGAAAACATCCGGCTCAAGAAAGAGCTCCAACAGACATACGGATACGACAACCTTGTTGGTACCAGTAATGCCATCAAGAACATATACGATCTCATTGAAAAGGTAGCCGATACCGATGGCACCGTGCTTATTAGCGGAGCCAGCGGTACGGGAAAGGAACTCATAGCCAGGGCCATTCACTATAACAGCAGCCGCTGTGACAGACCCCTGGTTGTTATTAATTGCGGGGCAATCCCGGAAGAACTACTTGAGAGCGAACTCTTCGGGCACGAAAAGGGCGCCTTCACCGGAGCGTACAAGAGCAGGATTGGCCGGTTTGAGATGGCGAACGGTGGCACCATTTTTCTGGACGAAATAGGAGAAATGAGCCCTGCACTCCAGGTAAAACTGCTTCGGGTGCTTCAGGAAAAGAAATTCGAACGGGTAGGCGGGACGAAAACCATTCACGTAGATGTGAGAATCATAGCAGCGACCAATAAGAACCTAACTACCGCCATTAATAAAGGTAAATTTAGGGAAGATCTGTACTATCGCCTGAACGTCATCCCGATGAAGGTTCCTCCTCTGAAACAGCGTAAGTCCGATATACCTTTACTCATTGATCATTTCTTGAAGAAATTTCAGAAGGAAGCGGAGAAGAAGATAACGGCTTTCTCCCCCGAAGCAATGGATGCTATGCTCAAGTACGACTGGCCCGGAAATGTGAGAGAAGTCGAAAACGTAATCAAGAGACTCACCATACTCTGCGACGACGAGGTGGTTACCGTTGATGACCTCCCCGAGCATATTCCACACAAGGGAAGAGCTGTTCGAGTTGTCGAAGAGGACTTCCTCGAGAAGGGAGTAACTCTGCATGACGCCGTAGAAGACTATGAGAAGAGGCTTATTCTTGGCGCCCTGGAGAGGAGCGACTGGGTCAAGACAAAGGCTGCGAAACTGCTCAACATAAACAGAACGACTCTCGTCGAGAAGATCAAGAAGCAAAACCTCACCGAATCAGCGTCAGCATAACTTCATCAGCGCGTTGTTGTCAAAATGCTGACGCCTCCATCGCCTATCTTGAAAGCTCTGAAACATCAGGTACAAACTCCCAGCATTAGTTTTCTATATAAGCTGCTTTACCAAGATCTTTATCAGACTCGATAGTGCCCAGATGTCCTGAAGACAGCGCAGTGGCGGGTGACAGGCCGTAACCCTTGGCATGGTACTTGCTGCTGAGCTCTGTATGTTAGTCTATCTTCGCAGGATAGTGAGCCCCGTCTGGCCTGTTTTTCTCCTCTTTCTGGTGGTACCGACTCTTCTGTACGCCACCACCAGCGCCCGTGGTGCAGATCCTCACAACGGCTTTATGAGCAGAGTCGTCTCCGTTGTGAGCGAAGAAGCGAAATCGGGAACGATTATACGTGTCGAGGGGAACGGCAAGATCCCGGATTACATAACCACGACGCTCGATTCGCCGCTCAGAATTGTATTCGATTTCTGCAATCCTGCCGAGCGCTTTAGGCCGCAAACCATACCCGCTGATAGCGTCCATCTTACGAGCATCCGGCTCGGATACCATGACAAGAGAATCAGAATGGTATTAGATATTAAGGGAGACCGGATACCTGAGTATACGGCCAGGCATGCAGACAACAATTTTACCATCTTACTTAAACCAAGGAAGGATATTGTAGCTGAAGAGAGCCCTGATAACGGGCAGACTGTCATCGAAGAGCAACCAAGGGAAGCACAGGTAAAAGAGGTAAGGCGCCCGAAGCCAGTAAGGGCGATCAGGCCTGCAGCACAACTTTTGAGGATCGAGGCAGATGACAGTCAGCCTGATACCGCGCTTTTCCGAAAGGCCGTAAAGGCATACAGGGAACAAGATTGGCGCGGTGTCATTGATGCTCTCGATCAACTCATGCGGGCATACCCTGAAGGGAGATATGCGGAAAAGGCCTCTTTTCTCTTGGCAAAGTCCTATGAGCAACTCCATGCATCTTCTCTTTCCGCCCATTTCATAGACATAAAGAATCGCTATCAAGATGCAATCAATCGATACCCGGATTCCGTGTACGTGCCAGAGGCCTACCTGGCCATGGGAGATTTATGTTCCAAGACCGAGAACTATTATGAGGCACTCGCCTATTACAATATCATCGGCAAAAAATATGATGATTCTGCCGCAGCACTCCCGGCATTAATGCGGAAGGCCAGGTTATTGGGGTT
>CP070752.1:1151577-1154437 GCA_020348625.1 Deltaproteobacteria bacterium
CCTCTTCCTCTCCAGTGTCGCATTCTCTCATACGATGCGCTAAGTCACGCAGTTTTGGATCAACCAGATAATTCACCGACCCCGGATCAGAGGTTCCGTCCTTTTTTCTTTCGCCGGCCTTGACCCCGGTTAAGATCTCGATCCCCTGATCAATGGTACTCACAGGATAGATGTGGAACTTATTCTTCGCCACAGCCTCCACCACGTCTTTTCTGAGCATCAGATCCTCTACATTCTGGTGCGGGATCATTACCCCCTGAGAGCCGGTAAGGCCTTTGGCCTTGCACACATCAAAGAAGCCCTCTATCTTGTAATTTACCCCGCCGATCGGTTGTATCTCCCCTTTCTGGTTTACCGATCCGGTAACGGCAATCTCCTGTCTGAGGGGAAGGCCCGAAAGGCTTGACAGCAGAGCATAGACCTCGGTTGAAGAAGCACTGTCTCCCTCGACACCGGAATAAGATTGCTCAAAACAGATACTTGCGCTCAGCGTGAGCGGGTTGTCCTGGGCGTATTTCTCTCTCAGATATCCGGATAGGATCAATACCCCCTTATTGTGGGTTGGCCCGCTCAAATCCGCTTCACGCTCGATATTGATAATTCCCGCCTTGCCCATGGAGATACTCGTGGTGATCCGGGACGGCTTCCCAAAGGTATGATCGCCCAGCTGATACACGGAAAGCCCGTTCACCTGGCCGTTCACCATTCCCTCGGTGTCGATCATAATGGTGCCATCTTCGATCATCTCCTGCAGCTTCTCTTCGATGAGATTCACCCGATCCATTCCCTTTTCGATTGCCTTGTCCACATGGGCTTCGGTTACAACCCGGCTCTTGTCCTTCTGTGCCCAATACTCCGCCTCTCTTACAATATCTGCAATCTGACTGAACTTGGTGGATATCTTCTTTTTTCTTCCCGCCTGCCTTACCCCGAACTCAACTACTGCCGAAACCCCTCCCTTATCGAACGACTTCAGCCCTTCCTCATCGCAGATCTTCTTGATGAAACCGGCGTACTGATTGATCGCCTCTCCATTCTTCTTGATGACAGAATCAAAATCTCCCTTCACCTTAAATATCTTCTTGAAATCGTCATCGAAATTATAGAGGAGGCGATACAGGAAATCATCCCCTACCAGGATGACCTTCACATTTATGTCAATGGGTTCCGGCTTTAGTGCAGAGGTGCCGAAAAGGAAATAGGGGTCATAATTCTGGATTTCCATCTTCTTGTTCTTGAGGCTCCTCTTTAATGCAGACCACACCCCCGGCTCAAGCAGTGCCTCCCGGCCTTCCAGCACCAAATAGCCACCGTTGGCCCGCAGAAAAGAGCCGGCCTTAACCTGCATGAAATCGGTCTGCCAGACCCCCATCCGTCCTATGTTCCGCTCAACCATCCCGAAGATATTCCGATACGTTGGAGAAGATTCAAAGACCACCGGGGCACCTTTGGCCTCCGAGTTATCGATGATCACATTTACCTGGTATTCCCGAAAGGTGTCTTCCGGCACCGGCAGGTTGAGCCCAGGCAGCACCTGCGCCTGAGATTCGGAGCCCTCCTTGAAGCGGTTAATGTTTTCAAGAATGTCATCTTTGACCTCATCGAGATAGGCATTGATCTTTTCGTTCTGATACTTCTCTTTAACCTCACCAACCAGTTCCTTCAGGATGGGAAGAATGGCCTCCTTCTCCAAGGCAGTAAGCTCTTTGCGGACTTCCTTTCCTAGCTTTTTCGATTCCTGAAAGGCCTTGTTCACCTCATTCGAAAGCTCCGAGTATTTCTTCCGTAATCGCTCGAATTCCTCCTTGGGGAATTTGCCCTCTTCCATGCTCTTCTCCAGTTCTTCCCAGGGAACCGGCTTATCCATGACTACAGGGAATATATCCGGCTTCACATAAGGTCCTACCTGGAGCTGAACCAGGGCAAGGTTCTCCTTTGATAGCTTCTTTTCCAACTCCTTAATAATTGATCGTTCTTTCTCCTTGGATTCCTCTAGAATCTCTCGACCTTTTCTCTGGTACTCTTCACTCTCAAAGACCAGGGGGATATTCCTCTTCAGCGACCCAACAAGCTCCTCCATATCCACCTTGAATGTCCTTCCCTTTCCCGGAGGTAGGGTTATCAGGTGAGGCATATCAGGATCTTTGAAATTATTGACGTAGCACTCATCATTGGGCACCTCTCCCGCTTCTTCCAGTTTCGACAGAAGGTGTTTGACCGTGGTCATCCTGCCAGTCCCGGCAGGGCCTGCCACAAAGATATTGTAGCCCAGGCTCCCCATATCCAGACCAAGTTGCATGGCCTCCACTGCCCGTTCCTGCCCGATAATCTCCTCTTGCAAATCAAGCTCTTGGGTGGTAGCGAAGCCCAGGCTCTCAGGATCACATCTCCACCGCAGCTGGTCCACCGTCAGTTCCTGGTACGTGGTGCCCATCTTTTCCTCCTCTCTCATCCCTTCACCCTAATCACGCCATCAAGCATGTTCTCTTTAAAAAACGTGGTGTTACATTTTGGTTACTACACGCTGCAACCAAAGCCCGAAGCAAATCATCAAGCGCCATTTCAATAAAATATAATCAGCACGGTAAGATGTCAAATTCATTTTAAAAACCCCGTGCGCGTAAATTCCATGCTGAGATTTCAGTCCCTCCATCTACCCTTTAAAGCGCTCAAAGCCATCAAAAAGGATAATAGGGGTTTAAGGCCGCGCATGCACGAAAGACCTTCGACAATGCACAATCCCCTGTCCGATGAAAAGCCCTGACCTCCTAGTTCATTTGTCAGGCAGGTTAAATGCGACTCATCTGTGTGTTGAAAGGTTTTGCCGAGTCCACGATTTTTCTGATTGCCAAAAGCAAAC
>CP070752.1:1154537-1164790 GCA_020348625.1 Deltaproteobacteria bacterium
AACCATTGATTGTCAGGTTGATTTGCCTTTATAAGTTGATATCAGCAGAATTTTCGGGCAAATTTGCCTGTTAGCAATATCAAATATTTTGCCTACCATCTGGCGGAGCTCTACAGAAATGGAGGGCGCCATGGCAAGCAGACTCCTCAATGAAATGCACCAGATGATGAGGCGTCGCCACTATTCGATACGTACCGAGCAGAGCTGCTGTGCGTGGGTAAGGCGATATGTGCACTTTCATAAAATGCGGAGTAGGGCGGGTCTTCGGAACGGCGAGCAAAAGATCGAAACCTTCCTCACTCATCTTGCCATAGACCTCCAGGTAAGATGTCCCTTTTTATTCCTACCGCGACCGATTTACATCTCGCAGCCCGACAGGCGGTGGTCCTCTCACCTAATTCTGCCTTATTCCTTATTATTGCGCCCAATACCATTATTCCCCACGACCTGAGCGAGGCCCTTCTAACGAAACCTGCTTGGGCATGGATCGCATTACACGGCAAAACACCTGGATTCGTTTTCACTACCGCAATTTTTTTTGTAGAACACTTCATTTTCACGCTGCAATATTTCTACAAATCCAAGATTCAAATAGAATGCACATGCACCAACGTAAGATTTGTAGGTATCAACAATCACTTCCGTACAATTATTTTGGAAAATCCATTCAAGACCATTCTTTACCAGATCTCGCGCGACGCCATTTCTACGAAAATTTTCATCGACAAACAAACTCTCAACATACCCAACACGATCGGATTCATATTCTTCAACATTATTACGAATAGACATCTCTACGAACCCTACGAGTTTTTCAGGTGACTGCTCTGCAACCCAAACTGAATAATCTAATTCCCCAACAACCGTTCTTCGAAAGTAAATGGATTCTAGTTCAGAATGTAACTGTTCTTTTTTACATTCTGGGTACAACGAACACCGAAGCCGGTGCCACTCTGGAAAATCTTTCTGTTCTACTTCACGAATGTTCATGTCAGTTGTCCGGCGGTAACATAATACTAGACTGCCGAAAAGGCGTATTTGTTTACGCCTTAAGAAATCGGACGGAGTAGATAAGCACGTTAATCCAATATATTACATTGAATCTTTCTATTATGGTCGTGAACAAATGCGCCTCATGGTTTCTTTATCAGCAGTGCATGAGAGTGGGCAATCAGCTGAGCGGGGAAGCGTAAGTGGTGCTTTGAGCTGTGCCTGAGCAAGAGAAGTAGAATCGCGGTTTCACTTGAGATGTGATGTCACTAGATCAGATTAGCCGAAAATGATGTCCCTTTTACCATATTCTGTCAATATCGGCAAGAGGGAATGGACTTGTATGAATAACGACCTCAAGTTTTTGTGGAATCTGCCGATAGAAGAAGTTGGAATAACGGGGATATCCGATTCCAAAGGCAACTAACTGCGATAGTTGTGCGTAGTTGTCAAACTCAGAGAACAGTAGCTCGGGGAGCATGAATTGGGAGTATCTCTGGAAACGATGGGAACAGATAGAGAAGTACTGAATGCCGATGAGGTTTCCAGTTGGCTTCGTATACCCAAATCAACCCTGTATAAGCTTTGTAGCGAGGGCCAAATCCCTTGTGCCAAGATCGGGAAACACTGGAGGTTTGACAGGGCAATGGTCAAATCGTGGTTTGAAAAAAGGGTTCGAGAAACAATAGTACAGAATTACTGAATCACAATGACGGGAACGTTTCTATGAACTCATGACGTGTGAGGATTTACGAGTAATTATTTAGAAACTCAACTGTAGGAGAACAACGATACATGGAAAGATCTCTGAAAGTATTGGTTGAACCGACATGGGATGAAATAGAAAAGGCCAGGAACACAAGCAGCGATTTCCTGAATGCCCATGGGTTATCAAATGATGCTGTGCATGCGCTTACGATGGTGGTGAGTGAATTGATCGAGAACAGCGTTAAATACGGCAAGTTCACAGAACCGGAAAGTAAGGTAGTGGTAACGATCGATATTGAAGAAGGCATGATCTCTGTTGAGGTAGTCAACCCCGTGGATGAAACAGCATACAGGCATCTGAAGAACCTGGACAGAACAATTCAATGGATCAGGGGCCATCAAGACCCCTTTGAGGCCTATATAGAGAGACTGAGGGAGGTCTCTAAAAGGCCACTAGATGATAAGGAAAGCGGCCTGGGCCTCGTCAGAATATCATATGAGGGAAGATCTATCCTCGATTTTTTTCTTGGCGAGAATGACCTGTTGAGCGTGTCGGCTATTTCGCACTATTAGAGAGGCTGAAGAGATGACTGCGCGAGAGAAAGAGACATTTGTTGGCAATCTGTTGAAGATAGAACTCGAGGAAAAGAAAGACGCTATCAATATCAACTGGTCTGGAAAGAGCGTAGATCGTGAGCCAGGGAAATTCATTACCCCAATTCTCGTCAACGCTATCAGGAGAAGCAGCAGCCTTAATAAAAAGATCATATTGGATTTCCGGGAGCTGGCTTACATGAATTCATCATCTATCACACCGGTCATAAAGATCCTTGAAAGGGCCAAAAGAGGGAGAACTCAAATCAGGGTTGTGTATAAAAAATCTCTGAAATGGCAAGATCTCTCATTTTCCGCCTTAGAGATATTTAAAACCAGAGACGGCAGAGTGGAAATCAAGGGATTGTGATACAGCATGCACCAAGATGCCATAAACCTAACGGCTGATCTGATCGCAGGAAAAGAGAAGATACCCGTCGATGTCACCTACGCATCCAGATATTCTCTGCTGGTCCGTTACTCGGATTCACGGGCTTACGGGGATGGAGCGCGTTTCTCCAAGCTCGTGATCCATGTCGACGGAGAAGATTGTGAGCTGGGTCCGTGCAGGATCATGTCAGAACCCAACATCGATGGCTATGCAGGCAGGCTGATTTTCCTTGAGGATGTTTACGACCTCGAAGACCTGTTTCTCAACAACAGGATAGTCAAGCTGCAAAACGCCTTTATAAACCTGCCGTTGATCCTGGCTTACAAAGAAAGGATTTGCGAAGAATTTAAGGAGTATACCGCCAATCTCACGTATGATTTGAGCGTGTATAAAGGCATCTTTGATGACCTGGATCTAGAATTGCGTGCCGAGCCTGAGAGTATAAGAGAATCGATCAGGGGAGCCATCATCGATACCGAGGGCAAGAAGTTCATGCGGTACCTCGATGAGAGGCTGGAAGAGCTGCACGGTATAGTCGGTTCGTTCAATGGGGAAGAGCATGCCCGGCACGGATTTTATTTCAGAAAACAACTGTGGAACTATATCCTCTGTTCTCCACTGCTGAAACGAACCAATCTCAAGCCAAGAGGATACGTTGGAGATTCGGTGATGATGCGAATGATTTATGCAAACGAGCTTCAGGGTGATTCCACCTTTTCGAAGCTCATGCATAAGCATCCGTTGGAGCACGCTGCCTCTCAGGCTGTACGATGCAGAAGACATATTATAGCAAACATGGTCCGCCGCATCAGGGAACATGATATCGGTACAACGCACGGAAGATTGAAGGTCTTGTCAGTTGCCAGTGGATCGGCAATTGAAATCGAAGACATATTGGTTGATGCTGGGGATTGTGAAAAATATCATTTCGCCTTGCTCGATCAAGACCGACAGGCCCTGATGGAAGCGGCGGAGTTTATTGGCCAGATTGAGAAGAGGTTAGAAGCCAAAATCAAAGTAGACTACCTGAACGAATCTGTGCGAACCATGCTTGCTTCGCCCCAATTGAAGGGCAGATGGGGGGAGTTCGATTTCATTTATTCGATGGGGCTTTTTGATTATCTCACTCCTCGGGTGGCATCGGCTGTGCTCCTTAAGCTTTTCCAATTGCTGAAGCCCGGTGGAGAGATGATTGCCGGAAATTTCCACACATCAAATCCGAGCAAATACTACATGGAGTATTGGGCAGACTGGGTTCTCTACCATCGAACGGAACAAGAGTTCGGAGATCTGTTAGGCAATGCCGCCTCAGCGGAAATAGATATCTTTTTCGATGATACAGGGAGTCAGATGTTTCTTCACGTAAGAAAGACAGGATAACGGTTGCATGGGCTGTACATGCTGAATCTGAGTTATAGAAGGATGGCTAACGTATAAAACCGGGATTGAGATGAGCCTTATTGCTAACACGACAGAGCAGTTCGATTATGATGCCGATCAATTCGAAAGCTACCTCAGCAGCATCATCCATGAGTGGCTGAAAACGCTCACAATTCTGGCATTCCTCATGGTTCCAGCGTTCCTGATACTGGATTATTTTATAATGCCTAAAGAGCTTCTCCAGCGGTTTGTTATTTACAGATCCGTGTCGACACTCATCGTGATCATCCAGTATGCCATTGTTCGTCAAACCAAAGCAAGTAAGCTCTCTTACATCCACGGGTATGCTGTTTCGGTGAATATTGGAGGGATGATAGCGCTGATGACAGTTGATCTGGGAGGGTTTAATTCCAGTTATTACGCTGGCCTGAATCTGGTGATAATTGGGGTAAACCTCTGGATACCATGGAAGACCATCCACTCAGCCCTCAATAGCATCGTAGTTATTTCCATGTATATTCTGTTGAATGTGATTGCAGGTCATCCATATGATCATTCGGCCCTCATCAATAACCTCTTTTTTCTGCTCTCAACAGCAATCATTGCCGTGAGCATAAACCATGTGAAACATAAACTCGTCAAACAGGAATTTTATCTGCTTGTTGAGTTGAAAAAGGCCCGGGATGCGCTCTGGAGTGAGATGGAACTGGCAAAACGGATACAAACAGCGCTCTTGCCGGACAGGGAAAAGGTTAAGGGCTTTGAGATTGCCGCCACCATGGTCCCGGCCAAAGAGGTAGGTGGCGATTACTACGATATCATTGAAACACCAACGGGAGATAAATGGGTTACCATTGGTGACGTGTCGGGCCATGGGGTCGATTCAGGGCTCATTATGATGATGGCACAAACAAGTATTCTATCAACGGTACACAGTTCAACGGACTATAAGCCATCAGCGGTTCTTGAATCGGTAAACTCGATTCTGAGAGAGAATATTTCCAGGTTGGGATCCGATCACTATATGACGATGATGGCCATCCGGTTCAATGAATCACAAATGACCCTGGCCGGAAAACACCAAGACATCATAATTTACAGATCCGCATTGAATAAGACTGAAACCATCCCTACAAAAGGGACGTGGCTGGGAATTGACGAAGATATCGGGAAATACTTGAACGATGTTTCGGTCACCATAGAGGAAGGCGATCTCATACTGCTATTCACCGATGGCATCACCGAGGCCACCAACAGGAATGGAGAGATGTATGGCCAAGTTCGCCTCGAACAGGCCCTGAATGAATACGCAGATTTACCGGTCCGTAAGATCCTCGACAAGGTAATCGAAGACGTAACGGTTTTTCAGGAAGAACAACTGGATGATATGACCTTGGTGGTCATCAAGAAAGGCGATCCGAATGCAGCCTACTGGCATTAGGCATTTCTAACTATTTAAGGCAGTGAGACATGACGGCCGTTTCCTTTCCACAAAATGAAATAAAGGCAAACCTCCTTACCCTGTCCTTTCCCGAAGAACTTGAGCAAGACTTTCTTGATGACTATTTTGAGAAATCGTTACGACATGTGCGCATAGCCTTGCTCTTGGGATTTTTCTTCTACGGAATTTTCGGCATTCTCGACGCATGGCTCGTTCCAAACGTGAAGCAGGCACTGTGGCTCATTCGCTATGCCATTGTTTTTCCTTTTCTGCTTGGGGCATTACTTTTCTCTTACTCCAACCATTTCAAGAAATTCATGCAACTATCCATTGCAGTTGTAATCTTGGTGGCTGGACTGGGCATCATCGCCATGATCCTTATTGCCCCGGATCCGGGGAGTTATCTGTATTACGCGGGCTTGATTTTGGTCTTTCTTTTTGGATATACCTTTTTCAAACTCAGGTTCGTCTGGGCAACCGTCACGGGCTGGACGCTTGTGATTGCCTACGAAATCTCGGCTTTGTGGTTGACTCAGACCCCCATTCCCATTCTGATTAACAACAATTTCTTCTTTCTCGCTGGCAATGTAATTGGGATGTTTGCCTGTTACTCCATTGAGTTCTATTCGCGTAAGGACTTCATCCAGGCCCGTCAACTGCAAGCGGAGAAGCAAAAGGTCACTGACGTCAATCGAGAACTCGAACAGAGAGTTCAGGAACGAACGGCACAACTCACGAGGACGAATGAGGAACTCAGGCAAGAGATTAAAGAACGCAGGCGGACAGAAGAGGCACTGCACGAAAGCCAAGAACGTTACCGCGATTTGTTCGAACAGTCGAGGGATCCGATTTTTATTACTATGAGGGAAGGCAGACTTATTGACGGTAACCAGGCCTATCTGGATTTGCTTGGCTATACCAAATCGGAGTTAGGAAATCTCAGATCTCAAGAGACATATGTTAACCTGGATGACCGGTCTCGATTTCAGGAAGAGATAGAGCAAAAGGGATCTGTTACGGACTTTGAGGTGAAATTAAAGAAGAAGGATGGCACGGAGATAGATTGCCTTCTTACTGCGACTGTGCGCAAGGCTGAAGATGGGGCAATTCTGGGATACCAGGGAATCATGCGTGACATTACTGAACGAAAGCGCGCGGAGGAAGAAAAAAGGAGGCTTGAAGCCCAACTTGTGCGAGCCCAAAGGATGGAGGCTATGGGTACGCTCGCCGGGGGTGTGGCACACGATTTCAACAATATCCTCGCAGCTATCGTCGGCTATGTAGAGCTTTCAATGCTAGATGTCGCCGAAGTCACGAAAGTGAAGCACAATCTTGAAGAGGTGCTCAGAGCCAGCAAGCGGGCGAAAGATCTGGTGAACCAGATTCTCGCATTCAGCCTACAAAGCCAAAATGAGCTGAAACCCGTGGAGATTACCCCGATTGTGAAAGAGACCTTAAAGCTTTTGAGGGCCTCTTTACCTACCACAATTGAGATCCGCCACCACATTGAGCCCCTTACTGGGGCCATAGAGGCGGATCCTACACAGATCCATCAGGTCCTTATGAACCTTTGTACCAATGCGGCCCATGCCATCGGTGAGGAAAGCGGGCTGTTGGAGGTGAGTGTCACAGAGGTTGATGTAGATGCCTCTACTGCACCGCTGAATTTAGATATAGACCCGGGACCGTATCTGAGAATATCCGTACGTGATACCGGTCATGGAATGACCTCTGAGGTATTGGAAAGGATCTTCGATCCGTATTTTACCACCAAAGACAAAGGCAAGGGAACCGGACTGGGATTAGCCGTGGTACACGGCATTGTAATGAGCCACAAGGGCGGCATTTGTGCGGAGAGTAAGCCCGAAACCGGAACCTGCTTTCATGTATACTTTCCGAGGATAGAGCAAAAGAAAGAGCTGACCGATACCGCAACTGTCCAAACCTTTCCAACAGGGCACGAGCGTGTGCTTTTCGTTGACGATGAGCAGGATCTGGTGCAGATAGCCGAGCAGATGTTATCTCATCTCGGTTACGAGGTCACAACGAGAATGAGCAGCAACGAGGCTTTGGAGCTGTTCCGCGTAAATCCAGGGCGGTTTGATCTGGTTATTACCGACATGACCATGCCGAATATGACGGGAGATAAGCTGTCGAAAGAACTCATGAAGATTCGCCCCGATATCCCGATTATACTGTGCACCGGATTTAGTGAGCGTATCAGCGAGGAAAAGGCAAAGGCCATGGGGATCAAGGATTTCGTTATGAAACCCCTTGCGATGGGCGACCTCGCCAAGAGAATACGAAAGGCGCTCGAGGACGAGCACCCTTAAGGCACGGTTTATTGTGTAGGTCGCTTCCGCGGTTTAAACACCACCTTTACCCCTGCCCCTGCCGCCACCTGGGCCTTTGCCCCTGCCACTCGCTGTGCCCTTTCCTCCACCCCTTCCGGCGTGCGGGCCCCGGCCCTGTCCAGTACCGGCACCTTTCCCTTGTCCCCTTCCCGTGGGCCGAGCCTGGCGCCGAGTTGGGCCCTGTTGATCCGGTTGTGCTCCCTCCTTGAATGCTTGAACTTGCTCGGCAATGACACGACGCAGTCTTGTTGAGAGATAGGACCAGAGGTTCAAAACTGCAACGGTACCCGCTTCAACAACTGCCTCTGTGGTGGTTTTGGGTTCAACCTCATAATCCGATGTGTCTGGCTGTGCTTCGGCTTGTTCTGAAGCGCGAGGCTGTGTATACGGTGGCTTCTGTGCATCTGCTCGTGCCCCTGGTTCAGAGGACAAAAGAGAATTCACCATCGCGTAGGCTCTGTTAATCTCCTTTAATTTCGCCTCGGCCTTTCGCTTGAGCCTGGGATTAGTGGCAAAGCGATCAGGGTGCCAGATATTCACCAGGTCTTTGTATGCCTGTTGCACCTCATCCGCGGAGGCATCGGGGCTAAGCTCAAGTATTTCAAAACATTGTTTCAGATCCACGGTAATGCTCTATGAGCTCCTGCTCGTTGGTTCTCTTTATCCTATTGTAAGGTTCTTCTGGCAGTCAAAGAGGGCTTGGCACAAGGCTTCTAAGCCTATCTTATCATGGTCAGACGCCTGGTGCCCTTTATCTGCCGGAAGTTGGCACCCTGTGAGACACACCGGAGGGCTTGTTCGATATTTACAACCTTGGTGCCTGAGATAGCATGCACGCCGTAGTCGAAAAGAACAGGTGAGAGGGGTGTTGTATCTCCCAGCATTACCACATAGGCCTGTGGGCTGAAGAGTTCGAGCAGGCCTTCAAAGGTATGATTGGTAATAGCGGTGCCGGTAACGCCCACCACATCGGCTTGAGGGATCACGTTTTGACCCTCATCTTCGGTCAAATCGCCTTGCTGGGGGTTTTTTTCGATGACCCACACCTCTTTTGCGCGCTCTTTCAGGAGAGGGATGAAGGGGAAGTGCCCGATTATGGCAATCCTCTTTCCGGTGCCTTTCTCCACGATAAGCTCCCGCGCGTTGAGTTCGATGCACTGGTCATCATCGATCGCAAGGAGCGAGTTTATGGTTGCCATGCCCATGGATGCCTCGAGTATGCTTTCCGAGTACGCCATGCGGGCAAGCTCGGATACGCTTTTCTCCAACAAGGTGCCGGGCTCTTTTACCAGCGGAGGGTTTTGCCTGAGGGCGTCTCGAGGCAGCGTGGCTGCCAGGCCGCAGTTACGCGTCAGCACAGCAGTGTGAAAAACCCCTTGCCGAATGTCTCTGACCTTCGTATCCAGATTCAATGCGGAGATTAAGTCATCCAACAGCTTCATGACTACTCCATAACAGTGTGCAAGAATTTATCTTTCAAAGCCTGCTCGTCCACCTGAGCCAGATTGCAGTTGCTATACCCCATATGGCGTTAAAGATAAACACAAGCAAGGGGGTGAGGGTGCCGAGATCGAGCCCCATGTAACCTTTGCCGGCCTTGAGGGGAAAGACCACGAGCAACTGCACGAGGGTCGGGCCCAAACTGAAGATGATGCCCCGAGACAGGATGCGGCTTCGCATGAGGGGGAGAAGGAAGAGGAGCCCCCAGATGCCGCCCCATATGATACGGGGATAAAGCCACTGAGGGGTGAGCGCAGGGGCTATCCTCACCCCGAGCACTGCGTTGATGCCGAGATCTCCGAAGATCCAGACGGCGAGGCTGTTCACAAGGCCACCGAGGCAGCCTGCGGCAAAGACCATGCTGATATTTTTCGAGAGGTTACGCATAGCAGTCTCCTCCAAATAAAGGCGCGGCTTAGCGAAGCCGTGCCAAAACCTTCTCCCAGAGCCCCTGTGCTTTCAAGATCGCCTCACACACCTCTCGAACAGCACCGGCACCCCCTTGGGCTGCGGTGACCATGTCCGCATGCTCGAGTACTGTCTCATGTGCATCTGCAACTGCTACGGAGAGCCCGACCCTTTTCATTAATGGAATGTCGACCAGATCGTCGCCGACGAATGCAATGTGCTCGGCCTTCACACCCTTTTCTCTAGAGACAACCTCAAGCACGCTGGTCTTGTCACGAACCTGGTCAAACACAAGGGAGATACCGAGATTATCGCACCGGTGACGAAGGGCCCCGGAGGTCCTGCCGGTAACAATACCTACTTCGATCCCTGCATCTATGAGCATTCTGATGCCCAAGCCATCCTTGATATGGAATACCTTTGTCTCCTCTCCCGTGTCATGGTAAATGACACTTCCGTCGGTCAGGACACCATCCACGTCGAGCAG
>CP070752.1:1164890-1182225 GCA_020348625.1 Deltaproteobacteria bacterium
ATCGGGTGCTGGCCTCGGTGAAAACGTAAGCGTCGAGATTCTTCAAGCGGGCTGACCTGTGAAATTCTTCTTCAAGGTACTTCTTGGCCATGCCCTGGAGACCTGGGTGCGTTACGGAGACGGAGAGGACACAGGTTGCCCTTGCGTTGGGTGCCATGTTGCCCCGACTCCGTTCGAACTCAAAGGCTTCATCGAGGCCCCGGAGGCCATGGAGAACTTCATTTTTTTTCGGGTCAACACCGATCTGAATGGGGTGGTCGTACCAGTGGAGTTGCGGCTCATGGCTTACTTGGATGAGCTGTTCTCTCAGCTCCGGGCTCACCGGGAGCTCATATGGTGATTTCGCTGAGCCCGGCAGCGTAAGCAGGACGTTCGAGGTAACGAGTATTTGCCGGGCTGGATCCGTAATAGGGGCGGTATTGAGGCTGGTAACGGTGACTTCCCTTTTAGCCCGCAAGGCCTCAATCAGCTCACTTCTGTAGGCCCGGACCCCATGACCCTCAGGGAAAAAGAGGGCCCACATGCTTTCGGCGGTCTCCTCGTTTCGCAAGGGACCTTGATTCTGTGATAGCCAGCTGGAAAGGCTTTTAAGGCGGTGGGCAAAATCAGGGTGCTCCTTGCATGCGCCCTTGATTTCATCGTGAACCAGACCAACCCCGTTCAGATAGAAGGAGGCTATGTTTGACCATTCGGGTTTTTCCGAGAGATGGTTCAAAAGGTCCTTTGCCCGGGCGAATGACGGATGTGTCTTTCCGGCAAGAACGATAAGGAATGCGCTGTTGAGTGCCCGCGCAATATCCAGATCCTCCGTCAATGGTTTGGCGATCTGTTCGGCAGGATCAAAACCGAGAAAGGAGTTCGCCCCAGCTCCTTGCCGGATCAGGGTGGCGATGATGGATTCAACGTGTTCGTTCATCTGTTGCCTCGAAAACAAGGACTAGTGCTGTCTACTATCTTTCTTTCGACGGTTTGTACATTTTATCGCCATTTTTGCCACCCGTTCATAATGATCGTTGTGCTTGAGTTGAGGTGGCTTATCATCGATCCCTGCTTCGCGCCGGTCTTTACCCCACTCACGGACATAGTCTCGAAGATCCTGATCTTGCAGGATATAGGTAAGAAGCTCATTTTGCACCTCCAGAGGTGGCTCCCTTTTTCCGAGTGCCTTTGCGCAAACCGCCCGCAGGTAGGTGACGGTATCAAGGATCAAGGCTGCCTCTTCAAAGCTCCAGTCTCCGGATGGCTGGAACAGGTTGCGTTCCAGGGCCGTGATTTGCTCCTGGGTGATGGTTCTCGGAACACCGATACGAGGCATCTCCCTGCTTTTATCAGGCTGCTGAGACGAGGACGAATCAGGCGAGGAAGGCAGTCTTTGAAAGCCGCCGGTGCGTTGTCGGAGCTTTATGAAGATCCAGACGGCTAGAGCTACAAATATGCCAATAAGGAGGCTATTCATGCTGCGGCCTTGCCGTAACAGTCAGGAGAATGCTCAGCGGATGCAAGCAATTAAATGTTCTCCCCAGCGAACTGACCATCAAGCGCATCCCATCCGCCATGATGAATGAGGGGTGATTTTACAAAAGAAATGATAGAAGAAAGACTCTTGTGTGTCAAAAGGAATCTCCCGGAAAGGTTCGCTCTTTGAAGCCGCATGTTCTCGGGGATGTTGCTAGAGGAAAGTCGATATTATGTGGGATACGATTACGAGATTGGATATGGTTTCTTGAGCCACCTCATCACATAAGCGCCGTACGCTGCTGCCCCAGCACAAATTCCCAGTATTAGCAGCATATGAGCCAGATCCGAAAGAAAGTAAATCTGAAATGCCTTGCCCAGCATCATACTCAAGACAGCATAGGCATACAGATGAACCTTTACTCTTCCGGCAAGGGCGGGCCTTGTTCGGGCAAGGATGGCATCAGCTCCATCTCCTTTCAAGCTTGGATAGGAAGACCTTCCAGCTCTTTGGCCCACCAAAGAATCGCGGATCAAGGAAAGGAGTGGCGTGATGATTATGTGTGTCTCCATGAATGCCATCAACAGAAGGTAGCGTAGATCGAGTGCCCTTTTTGCCACGAGGATATAGAGTATGGTGAGCATAAGAAGCTTATCTGCGAGCGGATCAATGAGTACTCCCAGCCTTGTCTTCTTTGACGCAGATCGTGCAAAGGCCCCATCAAAGAAATCAGTTACCCCGCCGAGTGCGGCTAGGGTGAGAATCTGAAGATAGGAAAGCTGGCCAAAGGAAAAAAGCAGGAACAGACAAACGGCAACCCTGAGATACGTAATGTGATTTGGTTCAACAAAGTCCTGCTTTCGCAAGAATGAAGTTGCAGCCCTTTCAAAGGCGATGTAGCGCTTGTTCAGCAAGGGGTAATCATCTTCATCTGCCGGCAGGAATTCCGTCCAGGATCCCCTGTGATGGTTTATGCGGGCGATTGTCTCCCCAGAAGCTGCGCGTCGTTTTGGTACAATACCCATATTGCTGTGTTGCGGGTCGGTCAAAGCAGAGAAGACCTCATGCCCCTCACACCCTCTCGTTTTTCATGTTCAACATAAATGATACAATACTCTCGTTAGCGAGGATTACTAGAAGTTAACCACGAGCGTGACTGACAGGATCGTATCTGTCTCCTTTAGCGTTGCGGGAACAGGCTCGTTATCATGCTTGATCTCATAGCTCGTTTTCAGCGAGAGATAATTGCTTAATGCAGTTATGAATGCCGTCTCTGAGTTGATCCTATAGTTGTCGCTGTCGTCGAAGTCGTACAAGAACTCCAAGGACTGAGAGAACTTGTTCTTCTCTGAGAAGGAGTACTGGTATAGGCCGTAAAGACGACCCTCCAGGAACTCTTCTTCGGTATTATTAGTATAGTCCTCTGTGACGAAGTTGATTCCTGCCTCGGCATCGAGGAAGTGCTTGGGCCCGGTGAGAAACCTATAACCCACTCCGGGGCCAATGAAGTATCGCGATTCAATACCGGTGAATTCATCTTGAAGCCAACCTCCCATGCCGAAAAAGTAGATCTTGTCAGAAAACGAGTAATCAAGACGTAAATCGGTGAAATACCGCTCCGCAGTCTTGACATCATCGGTTTCCCCATACAGGGCACCGAGCCTCCAGGTTCCAAGCAGTTTGTCAGTAAGGGTATACTTCAGAAGGTTCTTGCCTGACAGGCTGACGACTTCCGTGTTCCCTCCGGTACTAACAAATGAAAGTTCCGCCTCGTCAGCCCACCTTTTTTCCTCCCCATATGCGGCACTGACCACGGCAACGCAAATACACAGTGCCGCAAAAAGTTTCGCTACTCTCACGTATCCCTCCTTATCCTGAGATTCGTCGTTTATTCCTATACGATGATGATATAACCTCACCTAATATTATGGTATGAAAATGGCAATAAGACATCAACTTTTTTCGATACCTTAGCCCCTTAATGCCGTAGTGACAGAGGCAGAAGCAATATAGCGATAAGAGCATAACATTGCTTCCCGTACATGTAACCGATAAGGGCGCAAGATGGTCATGAGGTACCCCTTTCTTGCTGGTTGGGTTTTTTCCTAGGCGGTACCCCCTTTTCTTCTCTGACACAATTTGTAATACGCCAACAAACACATGAAGGCTTTGATTTTATCGGCTTGACGAGTTATAGTTAGCGAGTTTAATCCGTTACAAAGGAGCGGCGTCGAGATATGACCTTTTTCTCAGAGATGTGAGGGAGGTGAGGTCTATGGCAGTTATTACTATATCCAGGCAGATCTATAGCGATGGCAGCTACATCGGTGAGAAGACAGCACAGGCCCTTGGCTATCATTTCGCGGGCAAGAATACCATCGAAAAGGTATTCCTTGAGTACGGTCTCTTTGAATTCAAAAAGGTGTATGAATCCACAGAGGGTTTCTGGTCTCGGTTTGAAGATATGAGAGCGACGACCATCGAATTCTTGAAACAGGTGATTCTCGCGCTTGCAAGCCACGGGAACATGGTGATCGCAGGCCGGGGGGCGTTTACCGTTCTGGCCGGCTTTGCCGATGTGCTCAATGTATGGGTGCAGGCCCCTTTCGGCATCAGGGTTAAGCGGGCCATGAAAGGGGAAGAGATGCCGGATCTGGCCAAGGCAGAGGAATTCTTGCGAGAAAGTGATAGGGCTCGGGATGCCTTTGTCGAATCCTTCTATAATGTCCGATTAAAAGATGCCGTGCCCCGGGCATTCGATCTGGCCATTAACACAGGCAAAGTCTCTCCGGAGACGGCAATAGCCTGGCTGGTTGAGGCACATAAGGCCCTGAAAGAGAGAGAAAAGGCAAATGAGCCTACTACGAGTACGATTGTGGTGGAGCCCGGCCTGGCAAGCACCGTTTCTGAAGTGCTCGGCTGCCGCCTCGCGCATGAATCCTGAGCCATTTGAGGGAGGCTTCTGTTTCCTTAAAATCGCGGTATTATTTGCCTCGTGTTTTTGATGCCTTCAGGGTCAAGACCCAAGGCATTTTTGACTGGAGCAGAAAATGCTACGAGCTTATTTGATTGCGCTTGTCCTGTAGGGAGGCTTCGGCCTTTTCGGGTGTGCAGGTATTGATCAGCCAGATCGGGATGTCAAGGCGGAACCAATGGCTCAGGCCACACAAGGAACGAAAGATGAGGCATGGATTGAGAAAGAACGCCTCAGACTCGAGAATGCTGAGCTCCAGAGGCAGATTGCCGTCTTAAACGCGGAAAACCAAAGGATCATACGTGAACACGAAAACAAGATGGCCCGTTTGAAGACTTTGAACCAGCTGCTGAACAAGGAGATAGAAGCCCTGAGGGAGGAGAACCGGGGAACTATGAGCGAAAACCTTTTGGTTAAGAGAAAACAGTCTCAGCTTCAGAGCCAGAAAGAACTCGCTACACATGAGCAGGAAGAATCGCGGGCAGATGTCGGGTCATTGAAGATTAAGGTGCTTAGCGGAGATGGAAATCTGGCGTCGGCTCAAGAGATGGCAAAGAGGCTTGGAGGGATGGGTTACAAGATTAAGGCGATCGATTTAGCTCCTCAATCCAGCTTCTCGCGGGATACCGTGTATTTTACATCCAAATCCCGCCAGCAGGCCAAACGTCTCCTGTCCCGTCTTGGGAGCAATGCTGTTCTCAAGCCATTAACCTGGCCTTCGGTATTCGACCTGATCATCGTTACCGGCCGAAACCAGTAAGGGTTTTAAACAAGTGAATTGCAAGCCGATCTTGCTCGGGTGGGATTGCATCAAAGCGTTATCCATGTATCTTCTTGAGCAGCCAGGCCATATTCTGCCCGAGGGTCTTCATGATCTTTAGCCCTTCTTCGTCTCCTTCCACCTCTCCCTTATCCAAGCCGAAGCCCATATTCCAATAACGGGACCCGGGAACAAGCATCTGAGTGATAAGGAAGAAGTGGTTGATTGAGTCGAAGGCGTGGATACTCCCAGCCCGACGAGCGGCAACAACTGCAGCACCGACCTTGCGCTTGAGCATATCGCCGTTGGCCCTGGATACGAAACCCGACCGGTCGATCAGGGCCTTCATTTCCGCAGTAACGTCGGCGAAATAGGTTGGCGAGGCCATGATTATGCCCTGGGCCTCTATCATTTTCTCGATACATTCATTCGCCACGTCGTCCTTTACGGAGCAGCGCTTATCCTTGTTGTCAAAACACTTGTAGCAAGCAGCACACCCCCGTATCTTTTTGCCGGCAAGCTGCACCAGCTCGGTTTCAATACCTTCCTTTCTGAGCTCATCTAACACGTAATTGACCAGAATGGCTGTATTGCCGTCTTTGCGGGCACTGCCATTAAATGCCACGACTTTCATGATGGAATGCTCCTGTCTATTTATCTTCAGATCGTCCTTTTTTCATCGCGAAGGGGGTAATAAACACCACACAGGCAATCAGAAAGATGATGCTTCCAACAAGACCCAAGGTATCATTGCTTTCAATGCTTGAGGCGATAAAGAAACCCGCACAAACCACAAAGAGTAACCACCCCCAGAGATGGAATCTTGCCTCTCGCTTTCCGTCTTCTGCTGACATGGCATTCGCTCCTCGGCTTTGAGAGATTGTTGCGCCATGTTCAAACCCTGTGATAAGGCTTGATTGACTCAACTGTTCTTTACTCCGGGGGCAGTCTAGGGCAAACTCTCGTTAAGGTCAAGGTTAGAGTCATTTGGGGAGGTTTGGGGAGATGGGTTCGACCGCAACGGCCGATGTACCGCACAACATCTCCGTAGCCCGTTACCTGGGCCTTAATACCAGTATTCCCTCGCTATTTTTTTCGACGTCACCGCGATCAATCCATGCAGTATGGTATGCGCCGCTGAGATAGAGCCGAATCTGGTCCTTATAGTGAGGGCTCTTGAGATGTCCCGATTCACCTGTTGGAAGAACGTGAAGCGATCTGTTCATGTTCGCGAGATCCACGATCATTCGCTGTGAAACCCCGTGAACAACCTGATAAGGCTTATCGTAGGAGTACTGCTTCTTGTTGACGGTGAGGTTGTCTCCACCAACGGGGAAGGGACCTAGATTGAATATCATGTCTAGAGGTTTTTGCTCTTCCAGAACATGCTTGAATGTGAGCGTGTGGATTTTTCCCCATGTCCATTCATTGATATTGTCACCAACGGACTCCTTAAGCTCCGAAAGCGTCTGGCCGAGGCTCGCGGCCAAAATGTCTTCCATGGTCTCCTTTTCCGGGGTGTTGACGTTGTCGATCCACGGTGATGAACCGTCTCTGATCATCGCCCTGATAGCACGTGGAGGAAAGGACACCATCTTTATGTATTGCATGAAGAGGTCTTCTCCCAATTCATCTTCGAATATATTCCCCATCATCTTTCTCAAGGTGACTGCAAACAGGCACGCCCCGACGCTGTCCGCGTTCATCATAAAGTCCCACTCTGAAAGAATATCCTGCGCCTTTTGAGCCTGTACCCCGGAAAATCGTCGATCAAGGACGGATATCAGGTGAGGCACCAGTTCAGCTGCGAGCACGCAGTAATTGTCTTTATGCATGCCTTTGATATCATCAACCGATATCTTTTCCCCTGCATTGAGCAGCCTGCTGATACGGGTAATTCGGTCCAATGGTTCCCAATAGTGACTGATGATATGGGGGTAGCTTCCACCTACTACCTTGTTGTTAGCTGTTGCCACGAACCCCTCTTCAGGATTTAAGAGGTGGGGCCTTTTTTCAAAGGGCACATATCCCTCCCACTCGTACTCGCCGGTCCAGCCGGGTACCGGGAGGAGACCGTCTCCTTTTAGACGGAGAGGAACGGGAGCGCAGCACCAGTAGCCGGTGTTCCCCTTAGTGTCTGCAAAGACGAAATTCTGGCCGGGCAACTCCCAGGATTTCAAGGCCTCTATCACATCCTCTACGGTATTCGCCTTGGCCAAGAGGTAGCCGGCCCGAACGGGCTGAAGGCACTCGGTGAACGCCCACCGTGCCGAAATGACCTTTTCGTCTAAACTTTCTTTTATATCATTGACAATGGGTCCGTGGCGGGTCAGGAGGATCTCCACTTTGACGGGGGACTTTCCTTTGACAGGGATTGTCTCCTCCACCACCTTCATATCCTCCCAATGATCCATGTACCAGTACTGCCGGGGATTATCGGGATTGACCTTCTCGATGAAAAAGTCCACATCGTCGACCATGACATTGGTTACTCCCCAGGCCACATGACGATTATGCCCAACCGGCACCCCTGTTGTGCCGAGGAGAACAAACCCCGACACATCGATTGTCGGGCACACCATGTGAACCTCCCACCAGAGCGAGGGATTGCTTAGCGACAGGTGGGTATCGTTTGCCAGAATCGGCTTACCGGTGACGGATTTTTTGCCGGAAACCACCCAGTTATTGCTGGCTGCCGGGCTGTGAAAACCGGAGATCCGTCTCGCCAAACGGGCTGTTTCCCTGAAAGGCTTCAGGGATAAGGATATTTCTTTTAGTTCTTTTGGAACAATGACAGGCGCATCGTCCGGCCAGGCGGGAAAAGCCTCCCACAGTCTTTCCTCTCCTACCTTGTCCAGCATCTCCGCTGCCAGCAGATCCGCATCCCACCCGCTGCATAAGCCCCAATTAATCACCTTGAGTATGGCCAGGTAATCGTCTGCCTTCCATGGTTCAGGTGTATACCCGAGGAATGTGAATTCTATGGGAAGTCGACCCCGATTGGTATCCAGATAAGCGTTAACCCCATCTGCAAACGACTGTTGTAGCCAACCGATATCCTCAAGATGCCCTCTATTCGGGCCTGCAGCGGCCAAGGTCCTGAAATAACGGTCTACTTCGACGAATTCTTCACCGAATATCTCTGATAGACGACCGCGGCCCAACCGGCGGTGAAACTCCATCTGCCAGAAACGGTCTTGTGCTATTGCATACCCGAGGGCGAAGTAGAGGTCGGGTTCGTTTTTGGCGTAGATGTGAGGTATGCCGTAGGAATCTCGAATAATGTCGACCCGTTCGGTAAGGCCCGGGAGGACGATCTCTCCCGTGGTTTCCGGCAAGCTTTTCTTGAGAGTATGCTGAAACCACAGGTAGCCTCCCGCCGCCACTACTAGAATGAGGCCAAAGACAATGGATAGGATAATCAAGATCCATTTTTTCACCGCAAACCTCCTTTATAAGGTTTCTCTGGTATCTGGATCTATAGGAATGCTTCATAGCTTGGGGCTCATGGTGCTAATTCTACTCGCTTGACAGACCCCAGGGAGTGAACCTGTGCACAAACGAGGCATCCACCAGTTCAGTGGTGGCTGTTTTCCCTGTTTCATTCTGACCTATTCTCGTATTGCTGTTGCACCTGCTTCCTTTTGGTAGAAAATTCTTCTCTTGTGAAGATACCTTTCTCCAATAGCAGGTCGGTTACGGCATTGAGATGAATGATATGTGGCATCAGAAGCTCAAGGAAAAGTACCAGTTCTTTCTCATCAACTCCATCTTCCATTGAATTACCTCGAACAGGGTTCAGCTGTCTTTTCCGTGGCACGGGAACTCGCAGAACGCGTACAGTATAACGTCTTGGGGTTTTCGGTTCATTATCAAAGCCGCTCGGGGCGGTAGCCTCTAACGGAGCGCGCACTTTGTTTCAGAAGGAGATAAATACCCAATTAAATCGCAACAACAACGTCCTGATGATCTCAGGGGATTACATTGTATCATGATCTTGAAACCCTTCAACAATGAATACACAAAGTGCCATTCACTCGAACAGTAAGGAGATCACAAGGCCAGATCTAGGCTAAGAGAATTTTTTGATTTACACAAATAGATCTTTCCTCTACTCTTTTTGCTACGGAATGCGGCACCACTTATACCACTTGGGTCGATTGCCAAAGGATAAGGGTGGCCTCTCCAACCTATCAACCTGAGACAGAGAACATAGACTACCAAAAGTAAGGAGGTTTGTCATGGCCCTTAACCCACCAGATGTTAAACCACTGACCGCGGAGGTCATTTCGGTAAAGGGAGAGTGCAGCGCCGGGCATAAGGTTGGCGATAAACTGGAGCTGACCTGCTGGGATTGTGGCGGGCTTTGCGGCTTTTTTTATCACGATATCTTCCCCAATCTGAGCGTCATGCAATTCGGGGGTAGTTATCCTTGGAGCTCGGGGGATGAGTTGACGTTGGAATGCCCCGATCGTGAAAACGCGGTTACCCTCCGTATTCGGAGGTCTTAAGCGCAGACAGCGTTCGGGCATAACCTCATCGGGGTTGGCTGCTTTCGGCTGGGAAGAGTTCAGCTTCTGAAAAAACGGCTGGTCTTTTTGCCCGGAATCAAGGTGCTATGCAAAAACGAATGCTCGGCAAAACAGGCTGGAAGGTCTCGGTAATCGGCTTTGGAGCCATTAAACTGCCGCAGATCCCTCAAAGGGAATGTGACATTCTACTCAACAGGGCCCTTGACGAGGGGATCAACTTCGTTGATACCGCAGATTGTTACGGCGATAGCGAGGAGAAGATCGGCACTGCAATAGGAAAGCGGCGGGAGGAATTTTACCTTTCTACCAAAATAGACGAACGGGACGGGCCTGGTGTCCAAAGGAAACTGGAGCGCTGTCTTCGCCGTCTGAAGACAGACTGGATCGATCTGGTGCTCTTCCATGATGTTCGAGGTGATGAATACGATCGACTATTCGAAAGAGGAGGGCTGGAGACCTTGGAAGCGGCCAAAAGGGACGGGAAGATACGGGAGATTGGGATGAGCATTCACTACTCCCCTCCGATGATGAGGAGGGCCATAGAATCCGAAGTGTTTTCCGTGCTCATGGTTGCTTACAGCGCCTTTGATGAAGACCGGTTGGAGGCAGATCTCCTTCCAAAGGCTCACAAAACAGGGGTGGGCGTTGTTGCCATGAAACCCCTTGCCGGCGGGATCCTTGCGGAGGGCCCTGGTGAGACAAGAGCAAGGGCATTCATTGGGGGAGACTCCCTTGCCCAGATTTCGCTGTACTATGTTCTCGCAAACCATAATATCAGCTGCGCCATACCCGGAATGAAGGAACTCTATGAGTTGGAGGAAAACCTGCGTGTTGGGAGGCAACCGAGAAAGCTGAATCCAGATGAGATCAAGAGCCTCATAGAAGAGGTGGGCGACGCAGGGAAGGGATTTTGCAGGAACTGCGGGTATTGCTTACCCTGCCCTGAGGGAATACCCATACCCGATATATTTCGGTTCGAGAGCTACCATGATCGTTACGGCCTAAAAGACTGGGCAATAGAGCAGTATAGATCGCTTGCCATAAACGCTGTTGCGTGTTCAGAGTGCAGGAAATGTGAGGCACTCTGCCCTTATGGGGTTCCGATTCCTGAGAGATTAAGGAGTGCACATCAAATACTTCAATGATGTCGATTGGGGCCCGATGGATTAACGAATTGCTTGTCTGCCTCTTGTAAAAAAAGCGGTATTCCTATCGCATAACCAGGACGCAGTCGATTTGTCGGGAGTGCGCAAACGGCATAAAGATGTGGTTGACAAACAGAGAAACTTCTACCCGAGAATGTGGGAATCGGACCATACCTCTTTTTGGGTGAACAGCCCTCGGATCAGATCATAGTCCCACAACTCTAATGAATTCCTCAAGGGATGACCCCTTCGAACTTCAATTACAATCCCTCAGGTGCACAAAGGTTCTTGTCGCTTGCAGCTACTCGCCCGCAGTTCCTACATATGAATTTCGGCTCGGCAACGAGTTTCTTGTAATCTTCTAAGTTTGACTGCACGTAACCTACGTTTTGCAGGTAACAAAGGTGTTGTTCGTGTTCTGGGTGGGGCATTTTAGCTTGAACCATTTTTCTCACCTCCTTTCCCGACTGGGAAATAGTGATCTGCAACCCGTACAATCTCACGGAAAGCATAATGTATTAAGTGCAGCGGCTCTTTATACGCCTGGCCTCCTGCGCGGCGGGAGCACCTGCTGTCTTGCAAGATGCTCATGAATCTTTCTGGGTGAAAACTTGGACATATCCTTAGATAATTTCTGTACCACCATGCCCCTTTTGAGAATGTTCTGGAGGTCGCTGCGGATCATTCCAAGGATATGGGGGGGCGCTACGAGCGCCAGGCAGCGGGCCTGGTTTGCGTGTACGAAACGCCTCGCTTCCACCATGACTTCATGGGCGAAGCGGCGATCGAATTCGTCTTCATGCTGAGACCGGTGGTCGTCATAGCCATGGGTAGGGCCTCCACGGGGAGCTCGATGGCGGCCGGTCTTCGGCTCGGCATAAATGTCCCGTCTTGGGATCTCCTTTTGAGGGTTACAGAGTTCCCCGCATTCAATCAGTCTGGGCCCTGATTCCAACTCGGGGTGCTCCACCGGTTCTAAGGTAAAGAAGCGCGCACGCGCCCCACCGGTAACTACAACACAATACTCACTCATTTTATTGCCCCTCCTCATACTGCGGCTAAGGTTTTTACCCATTGCCCGAGAAATGGTGAAATCAGATCCTGACAGGCCAATGGCTGTCACGAAATGACTCCATATATCTTGTGTCTTTTAGTATTATAAGTAGAATATATTGTGTTTACAAGGATTATCTTAAAGAAATACGTAACGGCGTGACCCCCACTGTTTTCATATTCACTCAAGAAGCACCTTCCGTATCTCCCGGTTTGAATGAGGTTGTTATGAATGATACCTCTTGTTGCCACTCCTCCCCCAGGTCCCAATTATTCCATCAACGGTAGACCCTATCGCGGGCACTCTTATTAATAGAATAAAACTGCATATTGGGAGAGTCAAGCGAACTATTTAGCCACCGGAAATACACGAATAAAAGCTTCGACTGAGGTCGATTTGCTCATTGAGAATATTCCAAGGTTCAGCTCTGGTAATGAACAGGGAACAAAGCTAGTGCTCGGTCTGATGAGCCTTTTTGTATAGGGGAGAGAGGTTACGCAGGGTTTTCACCGTTTCCTTTAAGGCGGTCAGGAACCGAACCACGTCTTTCTCGGTATTCTCCAAGCCAAAGGTAATGACCAGCGTACCCTGAGCCTCAGCGAACTGCAGCCCAATGGACAGTAACACGTGCGATGCTCGCAGCGATCCCGATGCACACGCTGACCGTGTAGATATTTCGATGTCCTCATCGTCCATCATGAGGACAATGCTCTCTCCTTCGATGTATTTTAAGGATACAGACACAAGATTAGGCAGGCAGTATTCCGGATGTCCATTAATGATGTATTCATCTATGTAATTCGGCAGTTCCCGGAGAAACTTTTCTCTGAGCCTATTGAACTGAGATAGCCTCGCTTTCATATCCTGTTTAGCAAGCTCAGCTGCAACGCCCATCCCGATGATACCGATCAGATTTTCCGTGCCAGCTCTCTTGTTATTCTCCTGAATACCTCCCTCAAGCAATGGCCAAACGTTGGTTCCACGCCGGATATACAAACCTCCCACGCCGGTAGGACCGTAAAAAGGATTAGACGCGAAACTGAGCAAGTCTACACCCAGTTTCTGCACATCAATCGGCAGGACTCCCACGGAATCTACTGCGTCCACATGAAAGGTTACCTTTTTGCCTTTGGTGATTGACGCGATTTCCTCTATCGGCTCAATAGTTCCAATTTCATTATTGGCATGCATGATCGATACGAGTATGGTGTCATCTCTTATAGCCTTGGTTACGTGATCGGGACTGACCCGTCCATATTTATCAACGGGAACTGAAGTGACCTGATAACCCATCATTTTCAGCCGACGGATACTTCGAATAACGGAATTATGCTCGATGTTGGATGTGACCAGGTGCTTCCCTTTGTCTGCACTGGCCAGAGCCACACCCTTTATGGCATGATTAATGGACTCGGTACCGCATGACGTAAAAACCACCTCTTTCGGAGACGGGGAGTTGATGAGTGCTGCCACGGATTCTCGGGCTTTTTCCAAGGCCTCAGAGCTCTGTTCGCCCATTTTATGTTGGCTCGAAGGATTGCCATAGCCCATTTTTATAGCACTGACCATGGCGTCCTGGACTTCAGGCAAAAGCTGGTTTGCCGAAATGTGATCCAGATTGAGAATATTCATATTCGCGACCTCCACCTTCAGTCTTGTTGACCGACATCAACGGTTAGCGCACAATTCGCGCACACAGTTTCACCCTCACCGATTTCAACATCACAATAGGGACAATAGCACTTTTCGCCACCAACATGCTCGTGCTTCTCCTTGCGCTTCAGCTCGCCTCTGGGTTTTTCGGCTTTTCGATCTTCATAGTCCTTAAGGGCACTGTGCAACGCGTCTGCGCCCAGATTAGAACAATGAAGCTTGTTTTTCGGTAAACCGCCGAGCGCCTTAGCAACATCTTTATTGGAGATCTTCTTCGCCTCTTCAATGCTCTTGCCTTTTGCCATCTCGGTGAGCATACTTGAAACAGCAATAGCAGCGCCGCAACCAAAGGTCTGGAATTTTATATCATCTATGCGATCATCTTTAATGCTCAGGTACATGGTCATGATATCCCCGCACATGGGGTTTCCCACCTCGCCAACGCCGTTGGCATCTTCAATTGTACCCACGTTTCTGGGGTTCCTGAAGTGATCCATTACCGTTTCTGAATACATAACCGTCGCCTCCATTTAAGTGATAAACTGTATATAATCACTTATTTTGCCCAGTAAAGAGGTATGAGAGATAACCGGAAAGGCTCCAAGGAGCGCGCAACTTGCAGCACGAGAAGAAACACAGGATACAATCACTTTCCTTGAATTGGATACCCGGCCTCAGACCATTCGCGCCAACCTCCCTTCAGGGCATAGACTTTTGAAAAACCTCTGTCCATTAGTTTCCGTGCCAGCCTGGCACTGGTGCCTTCGTTGGTTCAGGCACAGAACAAGACAAGTGTCTTGTCTTTCGGGTAGGTATCTGCCCATGTGTCAAACGCCTGCGGGTCTGCCCTGATTGCCCCCTTGATGGTAGATGTGCTGCTTTCCAAGTCTCTGCTTGTGCGCACATCCAAAATGATGACGTCAGCAGAGCCGAGCAGCCCCTTCAGTTCCTGAGCACTCATTCGGGGCACATCATCCGAAGTCGCTGCTGTAGCGGTGAAGACCCAGAGCAGGACCACTGCTGATAGTGTTAAGATGCTCAATAAATGCTTTATTGCCATAGTTACCCCCTATTCTTTGGCCGTTTGTCCTAAAGCCTGCAGACTTCTCGGCATACCCTCCTCCTGCCCCTGGTTGTGAAAGATTCCTGGCGGGAATCGCCGTTCGTTTGATCTTTACGATACTCAAGGTGTAGTGTGGAGTTCAAGAGAAAAGACTCAGCCGTTGAATAAAAAACCCTGCTCCACACCAACGCCGAATACAACCTGAGCCCGCGTTTGCTATTTCTGCAGGTTGGAGGGCACGGCGCATTTGTTCTCAGTAATTTTCGAAGTGCCCAATTACACGATTGTTCGATCTTTGATGACTTGCATTTCACTCACAATTCGGTTAAGTACAAGCGTCATGAAGCAGATTACAGGCATAGGGTTTGATCTCTTCAACACCCTCATCACCGTGGATGCTCCGGCACTGGAGAAGGGCCTTTATCGGCTAATGCGCAGTCTCTTGAAAAGCGGCTTCGCCTTTGATAACGCTGCATTCAGCCAGGCCTACCGGGAGGCTGCCCTCAGATTTGTGGAAGAAGCCCGCCAAGATGGAAGAGAAACGCACAACCGCTTTTGGATCAGCGCCGCCCTTCAGAGCTTGGGATACCATGTCCCGCCAGATGATCCGAGCATAGCCGTAGGCGTTGATGCTTATTTTTCGGCTTTTCTTGAGCACTGCCACCTTATACCCGGCACTGCGGAGATGCTCGAAACCCTAAAAGCCCGCTATCGTCTTGGGTTGCTTTCTAATTTCACCCACGGTCCTGCTGCGAGAAAGATCGTCGATCGGGTAGGGCTCACCGCTTTCTTTGATGTGGTGCTCATATCCGGCGAGCTAGGATACCGCAAACCGCATCCGCTGGTCTTTCGTCGGCTCATCGAGTGTTTTGAGGTAAATGGAAGCCAGGTTCTCTATGTGGGAGACGATCCGGAGCCGGATATCCTGGGCGCTGAGCAGGCAGGGATACAGCCTGTTTGGTTTACCTATGTCCGTGACCATAATATAGCGCCAGCGCCGGGCATGAAATCGAGCAATGTTCAAGATCCTGACAGTGAAGTGCCGAGAGTCTCTACGTGGCAGGAGTTCCTCACCATTTTAGATTGGGAGCGGGCTGATGTATGAGCCTCTGAGCGGCGGCATCCCTTCCCGTGATATACGAGATCTTCCGATTGCGAGGCTCCTCCCCCATGCGAGTGGAGCTTCCCAAGATCTCAAAACCAGTATAAGAATCACCTATGGTCATCTGAGACCGCTCATCGCTCTATCTGTCAACCATGTGTCCTCTGCCCTTCTCTTAGTTGCACTCGAGCAAGGACATGAACCGGACTCAACCGGAATCAAGCGATTGGAACAGTATTCCCGGAATTCGTCGGCAATAAATCAACCAGGTAGTTCCTTTCCATCAGGTCATCGGGGCCAAATCCGTAATGGAGTGCCCATCGTGCGATTTGTTCCTCAGCGAGCCGATCGGCGATTCCCTGTGTAGACAGACGCAATTTCCTACTCCGGTCGTATATCTCCTTCAGAATTGGCCTTACGCCGGAGATAACCTCTAAAGGTCTCTGAGGGTTGTACGTTCCCCCGAACACGGCTTTCACCGTTGGGAACTCGTATATCAAGTTCAGTATCCCGCCAAGATTTACCACGAAGTCGGGGGCATAGAGTATATCGGACTGCTTCAGTAACCCTTCCACCTCTTTCTTGCTTCCCCTGTGCCTGTCGTCTATTTGGTTATTAGCACCCCCAACGATAAGGAGCTTTTTCTTGGGGTTTGCCTTAATCATCCTCCTGACTGTAGAAGGGTTGACGATTTGTCCCATGGCATTGGGGCTGAAGACATCGAACTGCTGGTCATAGATCTCATTCGGTTCAATCTGTCGTCCCTTTATACCCTTGGCCCGCAGAGCGCCTAGCTTTTCTTCAATTTTAGTCTTATCGACATCGGCGAGGATAAACTCTACGCCGGGGGAATCGTGAACAATGTATTCCATGAGCGGCGAACCGACCTTGCCGACGCCTTGCATAGCGATGGTCAGGCCATTGAGATCGTCCCTGTCTAGCTGGTAGCTGACGGATTCTAGCATTGACTCATACACACCTCGAGCGGTAATCAAGGAAGGGTCGCCGGACCCCCCATTTTCCAAGGATAAACAGACAGCATTTTTAGGGGCATATTCTCCTACGAAGCACACATGATCTGTGCGGGTTCCCATGTCCGGCGCGAATATGTATTGAACAAGTCCAAGGAGCACCGGCACAACCTTATCTCGCAATACTGCCTTTTCCAAATCAGACAACGGCTGGCCGGCTCGAGAGAAGTTTTGCGTATTGCGATGTGGCTCGAAGATGACGGATTTCCCTCCGCCAATCCTGGTTGCTCTCACCTCCTCTATTTCCGCTCTGCCTTCCAGCGCCATCATCGAATACATCAGGTTAAGTACCGCCCATTTGTAGCTCATGCCTTTGGCAAGGTTTCTCACGTCTGCTTCTGCGTCACTCTCGCTATTATACTCTTTCCACCTGCAGCCACCGAGATACCAGGCCGTTGGTTTCGGAGTCCTGGGGCATATGATTGTGTTATTCCTGGCAATCCACAAGCCCCTACCGTGTCCCAAATCCCTATAGAATACGTTTTCAGGTCTCTGCAGAAGCGTATGAACAGCATCAGCCACGTTTTCTTGATGACGGTCACCGTCCTTCAGGTAACTCATAACC
>CP070752.1:1182325-1187962 GCA_020348625.1 Deltaproteobacteria bacterium
ACTGGTTTGCCGTCTCTATGTTCTCTCTCCGTATGCCTGCCCGAACAAGCTGGTCTCTATTTGCTTTTTGTAGGTTCATGTAGCCTTTTCCGTCTTTTGATTCGCGTCGTATGCAATGTTGGTAAGATGTGAACATGGCCTTCACCCGCGCAATGACCTCCGGGCCAACCTCGTAACAGCACGGACCGATGGAGGGACCCATTCCGACCAAGATATCGTGAGGTGAGCACCCAAAGTGCTTCTTCATAGCCCTTACCGTATGCAAGGCAATGGATTGGAGGGTACCCCTCCACCCCGCGTGGGCAGCTGCGATGACATTTCGAGCGGGATCAAAGAAGAGCATTGGAACGCAGTCTGCCACAAGTATGATCAGGCAGATCCCTGGCACATCAGTCACCATGGCATCGGTTGCTTCGACCGCATCTTCGTGGTTTGTGCTCCCCCTGCCTTTCATTGCCTCGGATATTACGGTGACCGTGCCCGAGTGAATCTGCTTGGCAATAGTGAACTGATCCAGCGGTATCCCAATCGCCTCGGCAAGCCTCTTGCGGTTTTTCAGCACCTTATCCGGATTATCTCCTACATGGAGACCTAGATTAAGGGAGTTATAGGGGGAGTTGCTGTGACCGCCTAGTCGGGTTGATATGAAGTGTCTGATGTTCTTGCGCTTTGCCAGGTTTTCGAAAGACAAAACCATGAGAAGGCCCTTCTCTTCCTTAATCATTTGGCTTCCTTTGACTCGCTTAGCCCCGAGTGGGAATATACCTTTCTCGCGTTCCGCTCTGACGAATCTCTTGGATGTCGCTGGGACGAACATTTAGGATCGCACAGCGAGCGTAAGTCGGCGCTTTCCCAGCACTTGAACGTGCTGGAGGATAGTAGGAGAAAGGCGGTTGTATGTAAAGGCAAAATCGAGTCGGGTCTGGCCCACGATGATTCATGGGGAACCGAAAGAAGGGCTTTCGCCTGGAGCAATGTGGTCAAAACGTGATGCTCCATGAGGGTGAAGAGAAGAGGCGGTAATAGGCTGAAGCATATGATACCGAAACAGATGTGTTAAGGAGGGGAGAATGAGCAGATTCATGAATATGGAATGGGCTCAACGAACGGGGAGGCGCACTGAAAAAGTAGACCCCACACCTTCTTTACTTTCGGCCTTAATGGTGCCGTTGTGAGCTTCTACTATGCTTTTCACAATAGGAAGACCAAGGCCTGTTCCCACGATGTTTCTGGTTTTATCGGTTTTTACCCGGTAGAACCGCTCAAAGATCCGGGGCAACTCGTCAGCCGGGATACCATAACCGGTATCGGTTATGCCTATATGCACAAAATCCCGGGTAACCTCTCCTTCGAGCGTTATCTTGCCCCCTTCCGGCGTGTAGTTAATGGCATTGGTGATGAGATTGCTGAAGACCTCTTCCATGCTTCTGCCGTCCGCATTAATAAGAGGGAGCTCGGCCTTTTTGAGGGTAAGCGAGATATTCTTCTCTTTTGCCCTGGCCTGCATGAACTCCACCAGACCATTCAGGATATCCATCAATTGCACCTGTTGTTTATCCTGAACGATGAGCCCTGCCTCAATCCGGGAAAGATCGAGAAGTTCGTTGGTCAATTCGACAAGACCTTCAACCTTTCGAGATATCTTGCCGAGTATATCGGCCTGCTTAGCGCCCAGATCGCCTGCCAACCCGTCTGTGAGGATCTTGACCTGACTCAAGACGGTAGAGAGAGGACCTCTGATCTCGTGGGCCACCATGTTAACAAAGGCAGACTTCATCTCATCTAGTTTCTTTAAGTGGCTTATATCATCAATAATGGTCACCGAGCCCAGTATCTCTCCAGACCTGTTCTGGAAGGGAACCGACTGTGCCCTGAGATACCGTTCATCGGGTAGCCCTTTACCGCCATCGCCCGGCAAAATCTCGGCGCTCAAAACCTTGAACTCGCCTACCTCCAATCCGAGGATCGAATCTATCATGCCGGTCAGTGTTTCATCCGTGGTTAGGGCGCTCAGCGGTTGATCATCCAGGGGCTCGCCATCATATCCTAACATGGTGAGTAGGGCAGGGTTATAGAGGATGATGTTCTTGCTAGTGTCGGTCACCAGCACGCCGCCCTCTAAATAGTTCACGATAGTCTTAAGGCGGGTTTTTTCCGTGGCAATATCCTGTAAGGTTCTTGTCATTCTAACGGCCTTACTGACCACAACTCTCACCTGATCCGGTGTGAAAGGTTTGGGTATGAAGTCAAATGCCCCTTTCTTCATTGCCTCGATGGAATGTTCCAGGGTTGCAAAGCCGGTAATAACAATGCCAACAGTATCGGGATGTTGCTCCCGAACTTTTGCCAAGACTTCCATACCGCCTATACCAGGCATCATCAAATCAGTAAGGATAATGTCATAATGCTTCTTCGCGATCATGGAGAGCCCCGTCTCACCGCTTTCGGCCATATCAACCAGGCAGTTCTCCTTGGTGAGTATCTTGAAACACCCTTCCCGGATCCGTTTTTCATCATCTATAACCAGAACCTTTGGCTGATATGTCTGATCTACCGTAGGGGCCATAACTGCGTTCTCCTCTTACACAAGGCTACCTTTAGCTACCTTAAAAAGGGGCAACTCTATGAGAAAGGTCGTGCCTTCAGGACTTGTGTATTTGACCTTAATCGTTCCGCCATGTTTTTCAATGATGCTTTTCACCGTACCCAAACCCAATCCTGTCCCCTTGCCTTCTTCTTTGGTGGTAAAGAAGTGGTCGAAGATTTTCGGAAGAACTTCTTCGGGGATGCCGCATCCGGTATCGCTGAACTCGATATAGATCTTTCCCTCCGGTTTATCCCTGCTGCTACGTATGGTTATATCTCCCTTGCCGGTAATTGCGTGGGCAGCGTTTATTATGATATTGGTGAAAACCTGTACCAGCTGGTTCTTGTCACCCTCGCACATTAACATAGAGGAGGAAAATTCCTTATTGATCGTAATATTCTGGAGAAGGGCGTGGTGTCCGAGAAAGGCAAGGGTTTGCTCTATTACATCATTTATATTGAAGAGTTCCCGTTTCATCTCCGTCTGCCTGGAATAGGCAAGAAGATTCTTAACGATGTCCTTGCACCGATTCGTGTCATCTATGATATTCAGCATATCTTGTCGTATCGGGCTCTGCTCGTCGAGCTCCTCCAAAATCAAACTGGCATCTATGAGTATGCCACTCAGCGGGTTATTTATTTCATGGGCCACACCAGCAGCCAGTTGACCGAGTGAGGCCATCTTATTTGACTGCTCCAATTTGATCCTTTCTGCTTCCTTCAATTTCTTTTCAATCTCTATCTTGGGTCTCAGATCATTATAGACACCCATGGTGGCGACCTCCTTGCCATCCTGGTAGATAATGGCGGCGGTCATCTCAACCGGTATCTCTTCTCCTGATGAGTTGATTATGGTCATCTCTGTAGTATAGAGTTGTCCCATTCCACCGTAGTTAGGGCTTCTGAGTTTCTTCATGACGCTCCGCGCCCCACCCGGCGTATACAAATATTCCGCGATGCTCGTGCCAACAGCTACCTGGTCGGTATAGCCGAATAATTTGCGGGCACTCTCATTCATGAGCAATATAACGCCTTTCATATCAGCAACTAAAATAGCAGCTGTAGAGCTGCCAATAATATTTTCCAAGAATTCGTTGGCCTTTTGCAGTTCTATTTCTAAGAGTTTAGTTTTTGTGACATCCCTTAAGCTGAGCATGAGATAACTCACCTCGCCCTTTTCATCGAGAATGGGTGAACACACCCTTTCCTCATACACCTCTTCACCATCAGGCCCCTTATTTTTCTTAATTGTAGACGTCCCTTTCTTATCGATCAGGGTGAGACTAACAGGGCAAGACAACTGGGAGCACGGCGTTTCGGATTGATAAAGGATTTGGTAGCATTTTTTTCCAGCTACTTCCTTTTCACGGAAACCGGTCTTCTCTGAGAATCTCGCACTGGCTGCAACAACCGTCATATCTGGGCTTAAGATCAGGGTTGGAAAGGAGAGAGAATCAAACAGTCTTTTGCGCCAGTCGAAGTTTTTCATAGCAGGGTACAATAAACGATCTACTTTGCTACCTCGAAGGTATGGCTGAGGAGGTCTTCAGCCTTTGCTAGGTCATCCTGGGCCAGAACTACGAACACGGAGGAGGCGGAACAGCCGGATGCAATAATCTCTATATCCGCCTCGGAAAGGGTGGAGAACGTTGCCTCCGCGATACCGTACCTATCACCGAAGTGAGGACCATGAAAGTAAATAATCCCAACAGGATAGATATACTCACAGGGAGTTGATCCAGGGGCGTCTGCCACAGAAACCCAGAAATCCTTATATTCCTTTTCCGATAGGCAAAGCGTAATCGAGATAGTCTCACCAGACTCTTGTACTATTATGAATTCTGCCTTCACCTTTTGAAGCGCATCTTGAGAGAGAGTTCTTCCTAATGACGTAATCTCCTTGAGCGGATACGAGAACTCAACAAGAACAAGATCCGTTACCTTTTGAAAGCCATATGTCTTAATGGGTTGTTCCCAGTAAACAGCAATCGTCTCCATCACACCTTGTCTCTCTTTTTGACCTCGCTCTGATAGTAGTGGAGCTCTGGTTTAATAGGAGCACGGTTTTTCGGCAACTGTAACGAATCTTGAATTACTTCAACAGCCTTGTCCATGATCCGGTAATCGGTAATAAAGGAGACAGCGGACAATGAGGTGGCTATCCCGTAAATTGGTATCGATTCCGCTCCCCATGAAGCAATAACCACTCCCAATATTATTATTGCCGAGTGGCGTGGGAAAACGGATATCATGCCCACATGTTCTCTTGATGTCATTTCCCAAACCGGAGGAAGTTGAAGCCCTTGGTTCAGGATTTTTGACGCACGAGGGGATTGATCCTGATTGAGGCAAAAGCTGAGTTGGCAGCACGTATCCTTGTTAGTCTTGTAGGTAAGGAAGGCTATATTGTTTTTTTGAGAGGCCAAGATTCTGCTGACATTCGCGAGTATCCCGTCTGACGGTTCCGGTCCTCTCAAATCAAACTGGCAAAGTTCCAGACTCTGTCTGAGTCCCCCTACTTTCAATTTCTCCATCGTCTCGGTACCATGCAGAGAACAGGGCCACATGGCCTGCAGATCCTCTGCGGCCAATAGGGGCGAGAAGGGAAGGTCTGCTAAGGGTTAGCCGGTATAGTCATCGACCATGGCCATGAGTTTGTCTAGATCGATAGGTTTGGCAATATAGTCGTCGGCTAAAGTGCTCATCCCGTCGCGATGAGTGTATCTGGTGCTGGTAACTGCTGAGCCAACGGCAGTTAGAAGGACAATAGCGATATCTTGGTACTGCGGATTGTTCTTGAGTTCGTCACAGAGTTCGTAGCCATTTTTGCGAGGCATCATCACGTCGAGAATAATGAGATCTGGCCTTTCCTCTTGTATCTTGTCCCACGCTTCTATTCCGTCATATGCCTTTTCTACCCTGTAGTCTTTGCTCTCTAATTTCATAGAGATCGCTTCAACCAAATCAGGATCGTCATCGACTACCAAAACGAGCTTGTCAGCGGCCATATGCCCCCCCACTATCAATTTCCAACGGTTAAAGTAAGATGTG
>CP070752.1:1188062-1191200 GCA_020348625.1 Deltaproteobacteria bacterium
CGGAATAGCCAAAAGTGGTGCACTGGCCGAGGCAGTAGAGCTGGCCGAGTTAATCGGTGCACCTGTCTATGATCCATGGATGGCTGATGTGAATTTCCCTGGCAGCCACCCCCAATATCTCGGTGATTTGGATCTTGCCAGACCTCAAACAAGAGAAATGTTACAGACGGCAGATGTGCTGATCGCAATCGGTGTTCCCTTGTTCAGGCAGCCACTGTACTTTTCAAAGCCCCTGCTCACCAGTAAAACTAAGGTCATTCAGATTCACGATGATCCTTGGGAAATCGGTAAGAACTTCCCGGTAGCCGCTGGCGTAGAAGGTGATATCAAGATATCCCTGGCCGAGTTGAACGAGGCGCTCAGAAAGAGCATGCCGGCAAGACCCCGCAAGGCGGCTGAAAGCAGAGCACAAAGGATAGCCAAAGAGAAACAGAAAATCACCGAGGCCTTTGTTGAGAAAGCCCGGCAAGAAAGAGACCATGTTCCGATTGCCCCTACACGATTAATGCAAGAGTTAAGAGATTCTCTCAAACCGGGGACCCTGATTGTAGATGATTGCTGGTCCTGCTCCCCAATCCTCCGCAGAACAATTGATTTTAGAGAACCCCAGAGCTTTCAACGCACTCGCGGCGGAAGTATTGGCTGGGGGATGCCTGGCTCACTTGGCGTGAAGCTGGCTTGTCCAGCGCGTCCTGTAATAGGTGTAATCGGGGATGGCAGTTCTATGTGGTCTATTCAGAGTCTGTGGACAGCAGCCCACTATGATATACCGGTTACGTATCTTATCTGTGCCAATGCAAGCTACTGCCAGGTAAAACTGATGAAGACCCTCCTGATGGGCGAAAAGGCAAAGGGCAGGTATCTGGGCATGGATCTGGATGAGCCGCGAATCGATTTCTGCCAATTAGCCCAAGCTATGGGTGTTCACGGGCAGAAAGTGGAGCGTCCGGAGCAACTGAGAGAGGTGCTCGACTCAGTGTTGGGGTTAGGCAAGCCAGCCATGGTCGAAGTGCTCATTGAAAGTACGCTTTGAGGGTAGAATATCTTGAAGTTAAGGCCCAGGCCTCTTCGATGGTAATCGGTTGAGCAACAATGGGTAGGGCCCGAATTTAGTCTCGAAACTTGGCAAACCTGAAAATTTGCCCCGCCTTCACTTTCTTTCACAATCGAGAATTTTGTGGTATAGGGCACATTCGCGCCGGGTTACAGGACATTGCTCCCAGATTGGTGTCCGCGTTTATGGAGTTGTTATGTATGTGGGGTAGAAGTGGTTTTCGCAAGCGACAAATTGAAACATAGCTTAAAAGGCGGCCTCAAGAAGGGTTGGGAGGGTTTCTTTTGGATGTTCAAGATCATTGTCCCCGTATCCTTTTTCACCGCCCTCTTGGAATACAGCGGCCTGCTCAATACGTTGAATCTCGTGCTGGAGCCTGCCATGGGTGTGCTGAATCTCCCGCCCATTGCAGCCCTCCCCCTCGTTGTGGGGATGCTCACCGGGATCTACACCGGAATAGCAGCCATGGTGGTCCTTCCCCTGACTATTGATCAGATGACGCTCATCGCCGTTTTCCTCCTGATCTCACACAACCTCATTCAGGAGGCGATCATCCAGGCAAAGTCGGGGCTCGGGGCCGTCAAGGCAACGCTGGTCCGCCTGGTGGCTTCAATCGCAACGGTGATTGTTATCTCACAGTTCCTGGATGACGGTTCCAAGGCGGGTGCCGCCATGTCAGGTACCCTCTCGGGCACCCAGCCGTTTTTGGTCATGCTCAAAGTCTGGTGCTTTACCACGCTATCGCTTCTTGTGAGGATACTGGTTATCATCATGGCAATCATGATAGTGTTGGAAATAATGAGAAATTACAATCTTATTGGATACATTGTGAGAACACTGAACCCAGTTTTGAAGATCCTGGGCCTGGAAAAAAAGGTGGGCATGTTGTGGATCACGGCAGTCGTCTTTGGGGTGTCATATGGTGGTGCCGTGATTGTGGGCGAGACAAAGAACGGCACATTTTCTCGGGCGGAGCTCGAAAACCTCCACCTTTCAATAGGCATTAATCATGCAATCATTGAGGACCCGGCCATATTCATGTCCCTTGGGCTCAATCCCTTCTGGCTCTGGGTACCGCGATTTATGGCAGCTGTTGTTGCCGTGCATATCTTCGCCCTGTGGCGGAAAATACGTGATGGCAGGGCAGGGACAAGCGTCGTGATGAGCGAATGACCTTTACAGAGGCTTCCCCGATGTGGTCCTCGGTGATCCCGTTCCCCCTCTCGATTAGTAAGTAGTGCGGTGCTTCAAGCAGAATAGTATCCACGGTGTCTTGAAATCCCTATCACTGGTCATACCAGAAGGTATTCTCTACCATGTTATAGATGGTCGCTGAATCAGGGCCTCGAATGGTACGGAAATAGAAAAAGGGTCGCCCTCCCTCTAACGAATAGGAAATCTTTTTGTAAGGGTCGTCTTTTCCATCGTTCACAAGCTCTGGTGGTACCTTGGGTATGTAGTCGGGCACCAGGTCCTCGAGTGAGCCGGGGTATGCGCCGGTTTCCATTTTGTATTTCATGAATACCGGCCGCAGCTCCCTAAGTATCTTCACTCGTTTCTGGGTCAAATCGTGAAGACCGCGATTTGATATTCCTATGGGTATCCCCAGCAAAGGGATGAGGATAAGACAGCACCCTATGATTATCGTATTGTATCGCATCTGCTCTTTTTGAAAGATTCTCATCAATCCAAGGATGAGGCTTGCAACAAGAAAGATCAGGGCTGGAAGGCTTACTACCGCTGTTCCAAGCATGTCAGAAGTAAAGGCGCAAGAATAAGGAAGCGCCAAAAAGGCTGATGCGATAATCGCAAACCTGAAATACCTGTTCCTGATCGCCCTCAACACCGTAACCGGCACGAGGGAATGAGGCAGCCCCGTCTTGATCAGAGCAAAAAACGCAGCCAGGCTAAACAGGATAATCAGGGTAAGGTTGAAATCCGTGCCCCGTGTATCCGTGTGTTTATGGTATAGGGGATATATGTTCTCAAACTCCTTTTCATAATGGCTTTCGGAATAGAACGTGTTACCTGACTCGATCACTGTTACCAGCTGTCTGGTAGGGGTGAGCCTTTTAACGCTATAA
>CP070752.1:1191300-1200824 GCA_020348625.1 Deltaproteobacteria bacterium
ATCTAAGCCCTTCGGCAACAGGTTTCATCGTGTGTTCCGTGGGGCAAGCTCACTGCTGTTGCCATTTGGCTCCGGGCATTGGCAGGAGAAAACAGGGTACCGTTTCAACCTCTGGAACGTCAGTATTTTGACAGAAGTTCTAGTTTGCTCCCAACAGCTAGGAAAAAGTTTCCCCTTTTCGCCCAAAGTGAGAGACCCGGTTTTGTGAGATCTGTTGGGAGGCAAGGGGATGTACAATACGAAAGTGATGGCAAGTACTGGGGCTTATTCAAGGATATCCAGAAGCGTGCCAAGCATTTCGTCTGCTTCCTTCACGACCTTGAGGTTGGCGCGATAGAAGGCTTTTGCAAGAGAGGACTGGGGAATCTCCTGAGCCAGGTCCACATTTGACATCTCTTTTTGAACAGTCTTACCGTCCTCTTCGACATCAATCAGGGGCCCGGGAGTGTCTATTCGACTGATATCAACGGATACGTGGTTTTTGGTGCCCTCTATCAGTACAGCCCTGCTTTTTTTAAATCCTTCGCTCTCAATGTTCGCAACATTGTTAGCGATAACAGATACCTTTTTCCCTAATGCACGCAGTGCCGAGAGGTTACTTGAGATAAACGGGATCATGTGGATGCCTCCTCGTCTTTGTATCGGCACAAAAGCCCTTTTTCTTGAGCCCTTTGATAGAGCATTTATGGGTTTTTTCCGATTACGCGGAGGCAGCCATAGAAACCCACCACCCAGACCAGGGCCTAAAAAACACTTGGAAGCCGCTGGTCATCATGGTATACAGGCTTTGATCCCAGGCCAGGCGAAGCTGTGTGCCCGCCGGTAAACGGGGTATGAGTTCCCCTATATCCAAGTCATACAGACCAGACGTGGAACGAACTTTGCAGTTTTACGCAGTGCCATATTTTTGGCATCAGGTATAGCATCATGGGCGAAAGACTTCTCATCATCAGCGACAAACAAGAGGATCATGAACTCTTCAGGGAACTACTCGAACCAAGGGGATTTGGCATCGAGTGGTCCAGGGGTTTCGATGATGTAAAAGACAGGATCATTGAAGACATCTATGGTGCTATCATCGCTGACTATGATCTTATCCAAGACACAGCCTTTACGTGGATGTCGTTTCTTCAGGAGACGAGATCCAAGGCTTGCTTTATCCTTTATGGAGAAAAAATCAAGCCACACAGCGTTTCCGAAATACTCCAGAAAGGCGCATACGGATTTGTGCCCCGAGCCATAATTCCTGAGCGGATCTATGATACCATCATCGGGGGGTTGGATAACCGAAAGGCCTTTATCGAAATCCTCAGGATAATTGACGAGCAGAGGCATGCAAATGAAACCCTCGAAATTGAGAAGGAATCCCTCAGGGCAAGGAACCAGGAGTTGACCTTCATCAATCGGCTCAGTACCGAGGTGGCTTATGACCTAAACTGGGACGGTATTATTCCCAGGGTCTTGAACTCAGGCCTTCTAACCGTTCTGGAACCCGAGCTTCTCAGCATTCTTTACCGCATCGGTTCGGACTGGACCCTCTCTCTGCATGTATCAAGAGATGAGATCAATAGGGAAACGCTCAAACAGCTACGAAGGGAGCTGGTTGAAAGGTATCGTTCTCTTTCTGAAGAAAAGATACCGCTGAGAGAATTAGCCCTTCAACTGCACCCGAAAACCGCGAAGGTTTCGGCCTCATGCCCCTTAACCTTCTCCAGACCATGGATCCTTCCGCTGACTCTGGCCGGCAAACCATTAGGTGTGCTCGGCATTGTTCCAAAAGACACGAAATCCTTTCAAAAAGGCAAGGAAGAGCTGATGTCCACTGTCTCCAATATCCTGGCAATGTCGCTTGAGAATGCCCAGGAATATCATAGACTTAAGGAGATGGCGGTTACTGACGGTTTGACCGGAATTTACAACCGTAAAGGGTTCAGGGACTTCATACAGAGGGAATTCCAGAGGGCGCGAAGGTATGGTAAGGCCCTTTCTCTCGTTATGATTGATGTTAATGGCCTGAAACCGATTAATGATTCTCTGGGTCATCTGGCAGGGGATTATGTGCTTCGCGAATTGGCCGGGTGTCTCGAGAACTCCATTCGGAAAAGCGATATCGTATCCCGGTACGGTGGGGACGAATTTGCCCTTCTTCTTCCGGAAACCGAAACGGGGGACGCTGAAATTCTTGTAAAAAGGATTCTGGCCAATGTTCGGGATTACGCCTTTGATTGGGGGTCTGAAAGGATAGATGTGACAATTGGCTACGGAATATCGACTACTGATGAACTTGAGAAAGGGGACACGGAAAAAGAACTCATACAGAGAGCCGACTCGAGGCTCTACGATGCCAAGCGAGCTCGAGACCCCCAGTATTCAGCATTAGGCAGGGCATGAAGCCGTTATTCGTTATTCGATTCATCTGCAAAATACCCGAGAAAAGCCATAATCATCTGCCCTCACTCTCTCTGTTCGACGCTTGTTTTTCCAACACAACTGCATCCACGTGCGCAAGCCCAAAGCAACATAACACGCTTTACACCAACCCCGGCGAGATGCATTTTCCCCTTTTGGCCACCCCATCATGGAAGCTGCACTAAGACGCCCAAGACAGTGTGTTGCGTCCGGTAACTACGTTATTGGCACGAGGAATAATGGCATTTTGGAGGCGTACCTCGGCACCTGCGTCGGGGTGACGGTCTGCGATCGTGACGCGGGTATTGGCGGACTGTGCCATATTCTACTTGCAGAGCCCACCGGTCTTGACAAACCATGGAAACCCGTGCTTTATGCCTCAGCCGGTATGCCCCTTTTCCTCGAGGCCTTATATGAGGCTGGGGCACGCAAAGACTGCCTCGAGGCCACCGTTGCCGGGGGCGCTCTGGTTGGCCCTATTTCCAGGGAAGATCTGGACCTCGACATCGGCGGAAGGACAACTGAAGTCGTTTTGGGTATATTGAAAAACGAGGAAATACCCGTTTCAGAGATGGAAATTGGTGGATACTTCAGCTGCCGGCTCAGCCTGGATTTACAGACATTTGAGAGTGCTATTCAGCCAATAGAAAAGCAGTTTTCCGGCCACAGAAAAAACTTCAGAAGGCCTACCTCTCGTGAGATCAGGGATGTCATCAACAATGTGCGACCGATTCCCCAAATAGCCCTTAAGATAACCCGCATGATCCACGACGACTGTTACAATATGAGCGAGGTCGCCAATGAGATCAAACAGGATCAGATCATCAGCGCCAGGGTGATCAGATTGTGCAATTCAGCCTTTATCGGCTTGAGGAACAAGATCGATTCCATTGACCGTGCGGCAGTTATTCTTGGAGAAAAGCTGCTGCTGCAATTGGTTATCTCGGCATCGCTGGAGCAACTCTTTTCCGATTCAGGAGAAGGGTATTCCTTGTGCAAAGGAGGCCTTTATCAGCATGCCTTGAGCACCGCACTGGTTGCTGAACAACTGGCACGGTTCACCGGGAAGATACCATCGGATATTGCATACACTGCCGGTCTGTTGCATGACATCGGCAAAATCGTTCTGGACCAATATATAGCGCCGATGTATCCATTTTTCTACAGGCACACGCAGATTGACGAGATGGAACTGTGTGAGGCTGAAAAGCAAAAACTCGGCATCACCCACCCTGCTGCCGGGGGCCTCTTGGCTGAAACATGGTCTCTACCCGATAACCTGACCGACGCGATCAGGCACCATCACTATCCGGAACAGGCCTCGGTAGAACCCGAACTGGCCCATTTGATTTATCTGGCTGATCTGCTCATGAGCAGATTTCAGGTGGGTCAAGAGTTGGAATGTTTAAACGCGGAGATGCTGCCATCACGGCTGCACAAGATCGGGATCACACCCGCTGAATTCCCCCTCCTCGTAGACCTGATTCCCCCCATGATATTCGATGCTTCATTTGACTAGCCCTACTTTGTTTAATGATTCGCCCATAAGACGAATATACCCCTCACCCAGTTAGACGGGTGCTAGGAACCAATCTTCCCCTGGTCAAAGAGCCTCAGGAAAGCCTGTGCAACATCTGGATCAAACTGGGTGCCGAGGTTTTCCTGGATAATCTTCACCGCACCAGCCTCCTGCATCTTCTTTCTGTAGGAACGATCGGATGTCAGGGCATCGTAGACATCAGCCACTGCCAGTACACGGGAGGGAAGGGGAATCTCGTCGCCCTTGAGCCTGTCAGGGTACCCATTCCCATCCCACCTTTCATGATGATGCCTTATTATCTTTTGCTCGTCCGCCCAAACTCCGAAATGACCAATGATGTTGCTCCCAATAATGGGGTGTTTTTTTATGACCTCGTACTCCCTATCGGTCAGTCGCCCCGGTTTCAGGAGTATGTTATCGGGAATACCTATCTTTCCGATATCGTGCAGATTTCCGGAGACGTGCAGCATCTCTATCTCATCTTGCGAACACCCAACAGCCTTAGCAATTGAAAGGGCGTATGTTGTCACCCTCGTTGAATGTTGTTTTGTATAGGGATCTCTCGCTTCAATGGTTTCCACGCAAGCAAACAGGGTGGAAAAGAGGTTCTCATAGATGTTTTCATAGAGGGCGAGATTCTCTATTGAGAACGACGCCTTCTCTGTTAAAAGATTCAAGAAGAAAAGATCCCTTTCGGTAAATCGATCCTTGCCATCTCTGATAAGGGAGATCAAGGCGCCAAAGACCCTCGAACGGATCTTAAGCGGGATAGCCATGATACTGTTACCACCATCTTCGTCATTTTCCCTTATCAGGTGCGGAATTCCGTCTTCCTCTATCTTTCTGATAGTGGGCTCTATCCATTCCGGAGTTGCTATTTGCCTGCCTTCATCCCTAACAAACGAGGTGATTATGGCAGGATCTTTTACTCCATGCACGAAGATACAGAAATGGGCTTCGTCGCAATTTGTTACCTGCCCACACAGACGAACCAGGGTGGTGAAAAGGTCCTTGCTCGTACTTGCCTGATCCAACTGCTGAAGGATGAGATTCACGGTTTCAACTTCTCTTATCTTCTGCTGTAGTTCCCGGTTAACCTTCAGAAGCGTCTTATTCCTCTTGGCCTCCTCCTTGAGCAGGATATTGTCAACAAAGAGCGACCGTTCCCTCATGACCCTTTCAATTGTCAGGGGGATTTGGCTTACCTTGATGGGTTTGGTTAAGAAATCCACCACCCCATTCTTTAAGGTCTTTATGGTGCTGTCTATAGTGGGATAACCGGTCATGACAACGACCGGGATCGTATTATCGTAGAGGTGTATTCTTCTGGCCAACTCCAGGCCGTCAAGCCTGGGCATGGATAGATCTGTGAAACAGCAGTCTATCTGCTCTGCCTTGATTATCTCAAGTGCCTCAAGACCATCTGAAGCTGTGAGCACGGAATAATTGCTGGTGTATTCAAGGTACTCCTTGAAGATATCCAGAATTACCTCTTCATCATCAACCACCAGTACCTTGAGATGTTCCTTCATTGACAACTCAGTACCACCCAGCCCGGATAAACGGGTATTTCGATCCACGAATCTAATTCGTGAGTTACCAAAAAAAGCTTTCTTGTTCAGCCTCTCAGGCTGATCATGCCTACAAGATGTCTTTTGAAGGCCTTGAATTCGCTATCGGTTAATAAGCCGTTTTCTTTCAGGGAAGAAAGGGCCTGCAGTTTTTCAACATAGTTATCGGGAGGATAATCAGGATTATACAGATAATGCAGGCTCGGCACGTTCGGAGAAAAGAGGTTGATGTTCCCCGCCTCCGCATCTTCAAGCTTCTTCTCCTTAAGCACCATTAACTCGTGGTAGGCATCCTGTAATTTCTTCACGAGGTCTTTGTTTTCTCTGTGTAACGTTATCCTTTCTATGGCGTTGTTGACTACAATTTTTATCTCTTCAAGGTTACACGGCTTCCTGATATAGTCATAGGCCCCCTCCTTTATGGCCATAATAGCGGTCTCCAGCGACGCATACCCGGTAATGATAACAACGATTATATCCGGGTTGACCATTTTGGCATATTTCAACAAATCCAGCCCGCCGAGCCGAGGCATAATGAGGTCGACAATAAGGAGGTCATAGAGGTTTTTCTGGATGGTTTCAATGGCTGACAGGCCATCATAGCAGACGTCAACCGTACTCTCCCCGTTTTCCGAGATAAGATCCCTGAGAACGTCAGCTACGACCTTATCGTCATCCACGATAAGGATCTTTATATTCAGGCCTTTTCTCGTATGCATCTAAGCAGACATAGCTCCCCGCACCCTAATGCCCCGATTCGCAAATAACACCCACCTATTTTGGAAAACAAAACCAGAGGAAATGCTCACCAAGCATTACGTCCTAAAGCTCCAACTGAGACATATGAGCGAGCCTTTCGGCTCGATTTCAGGCCGAAAACTCACGTCGAGTCGCTCAGCCGAAGTCTAGATGGATTCGTCATTACGTTTATGAATCCAAGGGCTCAGCCGGTTTGATCAAAGAGAAGACCTACCATTTCGCCCAGCTTGGCAGCGAGATCCAGCATCTCTGAAGGAGGGATCTCCCGTATCACCTCTCCGCTGGTCTCGTCTCGCACCGTCACCATGATCTCGCCCGAGGCCTCGTGAACGCTAAACTGCAGGTCCACATCGTGTATCATGCCGAGGTTTTCTTGGACATCGGCTACAACTTCCGATATCTGAGACAGGTCCGTTCTGTCTTGAGCCTTGGCATCGCTCACGCCCCCTTGAGGTGCGGCATTCTGAGACGGAGACCTTGCCTGAGCCAGCGGAGCCAGGTTTCTTGCCGCTGTGGTAACAGATTCGACCAACATTTCTAACACACCTCCTTATCCTAATTAATCGGTTCTTTCCGAAGAAACTTTAGTGAATCCTTCTCCAAGAAGGGACCCTACCGCACGGTATCCAAAAACCGTGGAGCAAATTCCCTTCTGCCCTTATATCCCTGAGCAGCGTGTCTCATATCTTGTAACTTAAGTAGTTCCCCTTTCATGTAATTACGGTCCGCCTCGAGTGCATCCAGCAACTCTCGGTCAACCAGATCCACTGTTTCCATAATGGTTTTCAACCTTTTGAGATATCCATCGATCATTGTCTTGCACTTCTGGGATAGACGGTCAAGCCTGCCTGGATTTTCGCCTACGATTCTTCGTATAGATTCGTCAATCCTTTCAATCTTGTAAATGCATGCTTGACGCTGGGAGAGTAAAGCTCCTGGATATTCCTCCTTGTTAAGGGCACATGCCTCCTTGATCTGGTTTGTCATGAGCAGATACTGATTAAAGAACACCAGTTTCTTTTCCAAAAAGGAGCAGATCTCTTTTCCCAAACCTCTCTCTTTCATACCTCACCCCTCAGGCACTAACTGAGCCCAGGGCTTGCACCTGCCCTTGGCTTGCCTTTGCCTCTTCGGATTCTATTTCGTGTTCCTTTCTGCTGAAGATCTCTTCCCAGGCCCCTTTGAGTTCGCTCAGCAACCGCACAACCTCATCAATTGCCGGGATATCATTTTCAAAATCAGCATGAATGATCGTTCTGAGCATATAGTTGTACAGGGAATCCAGGCTATTGGCTATTGAACCACCCTTTTCGAAGTTGAGGGAGCTGAGGAGTTCAGCGATAATATCCTGTGCCCTGGTGAGGGCCCTGCACTTTCCCTCATAGTCCTTTTCGATTATCTTGTTTTTTCCCATTTTCAGATTGTCGATTGCGCCCTCATAGCAAAGTATTACCAATTTCTTCGGGTCTGCTGTCATGACATTGGTCTTCCGGTAAGACTGCGTTCCTCTCCTGTACATTTGATAAGCCCCTTTAGTTGTTTCGTGATGAACGTCCATTCTATATCCATCCCCAGCTGCCATATAAACCACTTATCTGTCCCGAAAGCCACTGACTCTGGCTCTGTATCTTACTCAGGGCCACCTCCATGGCCACAAAACGGTTGATCATATTCTCCATTTTGGCGGAAAGGCGAGCTTCCATCTGTTCGATCTGGGTTTCAAGATTATTAATAGTGTTCTGGAGAGAGTCCTGTTTAAAACCAACATAGCCTTCGTACGCGTCGGTAATATTAAAGAGGACCCTGTCAAAGAGCTCTGCTGTGCCCAGGGTGAGCTTGATGTTCCCAACATCACCGGTGGCCGTTCCCGTGTATTTGATAACCAGACCGTCGACATTGGCTTCTTCATCATCGCCGGTGAGAATTTGTCCCAAACCTGTTGCCGCCTCACCGTTTATGGTACCGACCACATCCAGACCGTTATCAACGGTCTGATCTCCCCCGGTCCACAAGATATCATCCGTTTCAGATACGATAAAGGTATGATCGCTCCCATAGGAGTCATGGGTCAGCACCAGGTGATCGCTGCCGTCGTTGGAAGCGGTGATTGAAAGCGCATATCGACCCTCTTGACCTCCTGTGTTGGTGGTTAGTACCGTGCCGAATATATCTACGTGGTTCTGAGTCTGGGTATAATCAAAGGTTACGGTAAGTTCACTGTTCCCGGAGGACTTGTCTGTGAGGACGATATGCCCTTCACTGTCAATTGAAGCGGTAACCTGATTTCTATAAGCCAGTTCTATGGCAGAGAGGAGGCCTTGTACCGTATCGCTGGACACATCATCGATCTCATATGAGCCTGATATGGATGACCCGGTTCGAGAGGTTCCCGCAAACACGATGGTGTCTCCGTTTACCAGCAGAGCATCATCCACGTTTTCCCATGTGGTGGAGGTGGTAATGGGGGACCCACTTGCAGTAACAGCAGTGCTCCCCACCAGCGTCTCGGTGTAAACGGTGTCAAGCTCCGCATTCACGGCATTGATGATGTCTGAAATCGTCATATCGCTGGTTAGCGCAACCGTGGCAACCTTATCTCCCTCGGTAATCGTGAGGGTTTCATCGCCACCAAGGGTGCCGCTCACCGCAGTATCGCTTGTGGTTGTGCTCTGCGTTGCTGCCTGCGTAATATTAACCGTATATTCGCCTGCCTGAGTATCTTGTGAATGGGAGATATAGTCTATTGTACCGGCACTGGTGGTCCCGTTCGCCGAAAAGAGGCATTTTACGTCATTGAAATTGGTCTCCAGATACCCCCGGAGGGTATCCGTATCTATGCTCAGTTGACCCTCGTTGTCCAAGTTAATCCCTACGAGCCCCGGAATGGAGAATTCGGACGAAATACCCCACACGCTTTGCACTAAGATGGAGGTCAAGTCCCAATTTATCGATGAGAGGGTACCATCCCCGAACAGGATGCCCCCGGTGCTTTCACTCTCCGTATCATAGGTCTGCTGCTGGCGAATGTAGGAGGCAACTTCATTATAGGCATCTACAAAGGCAGTGAATACCTCCATGAGTGCGTCCACATCCCGATCGATGTTCAAGGTGATCGTTGTTTCCGTGTCTGCCTTCAAGAGGTTCAGGGTCACACCTTCAATCACATCTTCAACGGTATTGTCGGAGCTCGCTATTTCTATCCCATCCACCTCGATGGTCGCATCCTGTCCCGCTATAACCTCGCG
>CP070752.1:1200924-1204334 GCA_020348625.1 Deltaproteobacteria bacterium
CAGGTGCTATTACAAGACCTGAGGCATCGATCACATCCTTTCCTTCAAGATCTTGATCTGCAGCAACAATTGCACATATTCTGCCGTCAATGATGCCAACATTGGCTATTGCATCAGTGCGTGTCTCAGGATCGATCGCTCTCCCTTTTTTAATGACAATGTCAAAACATCTGTGTGGAAACAAATCCATCGCAAGCACAATTAGCCTCGGAATTAAATCTCATCCATTGTAAGAGACATCTTGCCTCCTCACACACTTTAGCAGACGGGCATGAACCTTCTATGATCTAGATCATAGAGGCATAATTTTCCTGTCTGTATAGATTGTACAGGGGAGGTTTCTATGAAAAGCGGACCTATGAGGGTGATTTGGTGCTTACCAAGGCTTCATATGAGATAGGGGCCATAGCTTAAGCGGTTGAGACTGGCTTCATCCAAGATACAGATCTTGCCCCTGCTAGAAGAAACAAGGCCTGATTTCTTTAACTGGCTCATCACCCTGATAGTGGTTTCCGTGGTTGTTCCAGCCAGATCCGCAAGCTCTTCAGAGGTAAAAGATAGCGTAGTGCCAAACTTTGAGGAAAGCATGTTGAGAACATTCAGGAGTCTTTGCGCAGCCCTCTCTCCCACCATGTCCATCAGCCTTTCATGTGCGCTGTGCACTTGCTCTCCCAAGATACCGATAATTCTAATGAGTACATTTGGATGCCCAGCGGCAAAAGACAAGAAATCTTCCCTTTTTACACGTAGCACTTTTACCTCGTCAATTGCCTGAGCTGAGACCCACCTAGGCTTTTCTCCAAACAGGACAACCGCATGAAGTGTATCAGCACGATGGGCGACAAGAACAGTGAAGATCCTGCCGGAAAAGGACTCCTTAAAGAGTTTAACCCTGCCTTCCTGGACGACATAAAAATAATCGGGTGGGTCACCTTCGAGGAAAATGAATTCGCCCTTGCCAAAGTGCCAGGCTTTTGCAAGGGCTGCTATTTCCTTGAGCTCATCATCACTAAGGTCGGAGAGGCTGGGAGACTGCTTGAGGACTGCGATTTTGCTATCTAAATCACCTTTCGGGGGACTTTCCAAGTTTGCCACAAGCCGGGATCTCAGTAAGTTCAAATTAAGTATATGACCTGTATACTTAGAAATGCTACTAAAACATAATGGATCGCATTGGGGTTTTCAAGCGAAAATACTCAGTAAAACTCATTTGAAGCCCCTATTGGCAATATGGCCTACTTGAATTCGCCACTCAGCCTGCCCTGTTACGAATGGTTTTCCTATCGTAGGCTTAGACCCTGCGCTATTCCAAACCCGACTTTTTAAGCATATAGGGCGTGCTATCGGTCTGGGACGGGGATTCTCAGATCCCGTCTTGTGAAAATCATCGAAACAGTAATTCCGACTATCCCATTCAGGCTTATATCTCCTGATCATAAAAGCTATGGATGGGAGCAAATGGAGTGTGGTTTACATTCTTTCTTGACAGACATTGCTACCATTGCCTGTATTTGCCCGACCACAAGATGAGTTCTATCTACCAATTCTTGCAGGCTTTGTTGCCGCGGAGGGCTAAGTGGGAAGTTGCAGATGTTCCTTTCAGGGGAAAGGACAGGATGGAGGTGCTACAAGGGGTTGGAATGTCCTTTAAACACCGATGCAACAAAGATTAGGGAGGGCGAGGGGATTGTTTTGGATGGGGCAGGACAAGCATTGCCGTCATCGTCATCGAGAAGGGTAGCTCTCTTGGCCTGATGATGACGTGATGAAGCACACCCGGAGGAATCGAGGTGCGCCTTGCATCGTATAAAGATGGTATCGAGGAGAAAGGCCGGGTGTCGGGAAGAATGCTATAATTCTATGAGCGTTTTGCCCCTCCCGAGCTCGCGATTTTCCCTACTTGTTTGGTTTCACCGCCTTCAGTGTGTTCCAGCCTTCCATAGGCTTCTTGGCTGTAATTTGGTAGCCCATTGACTCAACTAACCGGGACACATCTTCGCTGATCTGTCCAGCCTTAACCTCTAAGCTCAGCTCGGGCTCATTGAGTATCTCCACGATCTTCTTTGTGTAGCGGCCGACGAATTCGTCGTTGTCGATAAGCCTAAGTTTAAGTTCCACAGATTCCATGGCGCTATCTTACCCATTTCCGTTCTTGGATGCAAGTGACTTTGATGAGCTCTTTGCTAAAAACTCGCTTCATGTGTGAGCTCACCTGACTTTGCTTCACCCATAGCAACAGGAGCAGCACGCACGTATTAAGAACAGCCAGCAAAACCGCATTAAGAACCATAACGTTCTTACCATCGAGCAAACCGCCTGATACCACCTTCGTTCTTCTCATGACCACTCCTTGTAGTAATAGAAAATGCTAATTTCCCCGCCATTGTCAACACGAAATTCCGTCGCCTAAAGCATCCTGATCGCGTTTTCATAAATCCAGTGATCCACCGCCGATTCGATTGCGGTGAGCCCCGGTCTCTTGTCTTGGAGGACTTGCCTGGCCGCTGCATAGAGGAGACAGTGAGTCGGCTGGATCATCCTGGCTGGAAGGCACTCCATTGCACCATTGAAGTTCACCGGGAAACCCGCATTCAAAAAGGAGAACTTCTTTCCTCCCTCCTGAGCGATCGTCACGGTCGCATGGATTCCCCTCTTGACAGTCCCCTCGCGATCAATAATCTCGATCTCATCATCTGGATATCTGTCGGCCAGTTCAACGAACCCCGGGCGGTTGAATTCAATAGCAGCTGATGAACCGCTTGCCAGGATGGCTCCATCGCGCAGCAATCTTCGCTGTCCGAGTTCAAACGAGCCATACCCAGTACACCCTGCAACCAGATCGTAGCGCCGATCTCCCGGAAGCGCTGGCACCGGGCGGCATCTTGATCCCGTCTTTTTGGCTGCCTTTCGAGCCTCACTGCTGACATCAACGATGTCCACCTCTGCTTGGGGTGCCCTCTTTACCAGTTCGGCTACCGTCGCCCGGCCCACTGTCCCATACCCGATGACCGCTATGTTTTCAAAGTTTACCATTCGATCTACCCCCAGGGCTGTCTTCAGAGCTCTGGCAACCGCGGCACCAATGAAGTGACCCTCGAGGTTACATTTGGTATGGCACCGTGCAATACTAACTACGGACAGATTGCACGCTTCGATGATTTTTTGACCCTCATGGGAAACAAGGAAACGATGCCCCCTTGTGGTCTGCTCAATGATACGGGTGTTTTGAAACACTTTCAGCAGTTCCGGCTGGTGCAAGCTTAGACTCCAAAGATGCCTGGCGAAATAGGCTCCATCATCCACAATAAGCAGGCGGCCCTTCTTTTTCCTTTCTGCGATCCTTTGAACCATAAAGGCCACACGGAGCGCCTGCTCCTTTGAGTATTCGCTCAGTGGATCAGAAAAGGCAG
>CP070752.1:1204434-1214210 GCA_020348625.1 Deltaproteobacteria bacterium
AGCCCTTTAGAGACCTAGACCATGTGAAAGCCGAGGACCGCCCCGGTCATGTGGGAGAACGGGTGACAACCATCGGGTGGCTGGTGACCGGGAAGACGGTGCACACCAGAGAGGGTGATCCCATGAAATTCGTCTCCTTTGAGGATACTACCGGCCTCTATGAAGCCGTGTTCTTCCCAAAGGCATATAATCAATACTGTCACATGCTGAATGAGACGCGCCCCTACATCCTCAAAGGTAAGGTGGAGGAGGATTTCAGCTCCATAACCCTCACGGTGAGCTGGATAGGCTTTCTGGATAGATACAGGCAGGACCTCTATCAACTTTCCAAAAGAAACGGGAAGGTAAGACAATATAGTTAACAAAGCTCCCCGCTGCCCCGCAAGGCCGGACCTACCCTGCCCTCCGACAGGCCCTAGGGTATCCTGGCCGAGGTGAATAAAAGATCCTTACCCAGTACGGGATTGGTAAGTTATAAACCTCACGCACAAGCCACGCTTTGAATACCTGCGCAACCACAAAGCAAGTGCTTGCTATACTTCATCGGAAATCTTGACAACATCAAGGCCCTCACGTACATTAAAATCCCGAAAATTATCCCAAACTATTACATGCTCCAAAAAGCTCTGAGGAGGAAATAATGGCTACCAAGGAAGGCCAGTTCGTTTATTCGCCATTCGCCCCACCGGTGGACTATGAGCCTCCAGTATTGTATGAGAAGATGGCCCAGGAAAGAGATGTAATGGTTGCCATGCGTGATGGCGTTAAGGTGTGTGTTGATGTTTATCGCCCTGATACTAAGACGAAGGTGCCAGCCATTTTGTCTTTCGCCCCGCATTTCAAAGACTGGCAGTCACCAGAGGAGGCCAAGGCAATAATGTCTCAGCCAGCCTGGTCCACCCTGTGGATGGGGCATATAGAAGCCGGCGATACAGACTATCTGGTGTCCAGAGGGTATGCCCACGTTATTGGCAACATGAGGGGAATAGGCAAATCAGAAGATGGCCCACCTTCCGACTATGATGCCTATGACGTGATCGAGTGGATCGCCAAACAACCCTGGTGCGACGGCCAGGTCGGAATGATGGGGCTGTCTGCCTTCGGCGGGGCACAAATTGCGGCCGCCAAGCAACAGCCTCCACACCTGAAAGCGATATTTGCTGCTGACCCAATGTGGCAGTATTTTCAGGATAAGGTCCCTGGTGGCATGATATCTTCGTTTCCGTGGGTGCCTATGATTGTGAATGCAAGCCACGAAAAAGTGGGGCTCCCTGGGCCTCTTCCTCCTGAAAAGGAGAAGCTGTGGAAAGAGGCAATGAACAACCCAGACTACCTGATGTATGCCCAGATATTTAACATTATAGACATGAAGGGGCAAATCAATCCCTTGGGAACCTTTGATTTCCTGATAGACCCCTTCGCTGCCGAGGGCCAGGAAAAGGAGGTTGACGAGAGTATCAAGGACATAAGAATCCCGGTTTATACGGGCTCAGGTTGGTACGCTTTTACTTATAAATTCCATCTGCTTGGGGCACAAAGCCTGTGGTTAGCACTGAATAGACTGAATAAGGACGTACCGAAAAAACTCATGTTCTGCGGGCCGGCTCATATGGAGCGGCCTTTCCATCAGTACGCTAACGAGGTCGTTAGGTGGTATGACTACTGGATAAAGGGCATAAAGAACGGCATAATGGATGAACCCAAGGTCAAGTTCTGGGTAGAAGGAGCCGAAAAATGGTTTGCCTCGGATGATTGGCCAGTGCCAGGAACCAAATGGAAGTCTCTCTATCTGCACACTTGGGAGCGACTGAGGCCTGAGCCTTTTTCACCGTTCAGTCGTGAGAGTTATGACGTGCCTGATTCTTTCGTCCAGATGCCGCCAACTCACACCAATAGAATACAGAAGCTCAGGTATCTCACCGATCCATTACCTGACGATACGCTAGTTGCCGGGCCCATATCCTTGACGCTTTATGCCTCTATTGATCAAGAAGACACCAACTGGATAGTAGTGCTTAAAGACGTCGGTCCGGATGCAGGAAGGCGGACAGCCCGGGCTGGAGAGCGAGAAATACCAGCCAATCTGCCAGAGAAGGAGTTGACAAGAGGTTGGCTTAAGGCTTCAAATAGAGCTATTGATGCCGTAAGGTCAACGCCCTGGAGACCGTGGCATCCGCTGACCAGACAGGCGGCTAAACCGGTGGTGCCGGGAGAAATCACTGAATACCAGATTGACATTCTGCCCAACGCGAATATGTTCAGGAGGGGTCACCGCATCTGTCTGGAGATTACGAGCATGGACTTGCCAACCGGTACCGCGGGTTACACCGACGTTGAATATATCCCGTACCATATATGCAGTAGCAGGACAACACTCCATAATGTTTACCATAGTTACAAATACCCATCACAACTGCTGCTGCCCATCATTCCGGCAAGCGCCCAGCGATGGATAGAATAACAAAGCCTGTCATGTGACAGAGCGAAAGGAGGGAGGAACGAGCTTGGCGCTCATCGAAAAAACGGAACAGACCCGAAGTTTCATGAAGAGTCTGGGTTTCCCCGATCTTAGCATTCACCAGTCTATCAATCACTTCGATTTCACCAAGACGAACCGGAGAACCCTCATCATTGGTCCTATGGGCTCAGGCAAGACCGAGTTTTCTGCCCGCATATACCGTGACTCACAGGTGGCAATGAAGAAATCCGAAAAGGTTCGGGATGTTACAACCAGCGGAATCGTTGACCGCCGCAATGTCTTCTATATCCGTTCCACGATCGATGACAAAAGATTCGAGGAGTGCCCGAGTAATGCCATCGCCTACCGGGGCGGTTATGTGGCCCTCGGTAACAATATGGCAAGCATCGGGGATTCCTTTGACCTGGAAGGGGTGCTCGAAAGCAACCCGACGGTGGGCACATGGATCATCGACGAGGCTGAGTTTTTTGACGAGCGCATTGCCTATGTGATTGCCCAACATGCAAAGCAGCGAAGCCTCAACTTCATATTCCCCATGCTCATACTCAACTTCCGCAAAGACCTCTTCAACCGGACGGCTAGGCTCATCATGGAAGAATCGACAGATGTGTTTCCCCTCACCGCCTATTGCGAGCACCCCGACTGCATCGCTGATTCCTATTATACCTATCGGTTCTATTCAGTGGAGGGAATGGAATGCCCGGCGCTTTACTTCGACCCCCTCATTATTGTGGGTGGCGACAGGCGTACGAATGACCCGAAAATCCCAAACTATGCTACACGCTGTGACCATCACCACTACCTCCCCGGAAAGGAGTACACCTTTATGATACTGAAACCACTCGGAGAATTGGCCTACGCGGGAAATCTCAAACCCTTAATCAAAGAGCTGAACCTGCTGAAGCAAGATATGCAACGCTCAGAGCTGTACAAACATTTCGTTCATAAGTACGTCAAGGTCGAAGCCCCGAAGCCCATCATGATGAACGCCCTCAGAGTCAGCTGTATAGCTGAAAAAGCCCTTATGTACCTCTTCTCCGAGGAGAATATCATAAGTGCGGGGCAAATGGAGTATCTGGCACGGGAGATCGGCGGGGATACGGATTATATAAACGAGCGGCTCGCTGAAAATCGCAAGATGCCACTCACACACCCCCAAGAGGGATCACGGTAAAATCGCCCTCGTAAACGGCAGGGACTGCACCGAGAGCCAGCGATTGGTCGTCGATGAGGGTAAATTCGGGTGATCCGGATTCGCACCTTTCACCGGTATAAACTGTTTGTCAGGGTACCTGTAACACATCGCTGAATCATCGGGGAGCGACTTCCGCTTCAATCCGTAATAGCTATTTAGAGGAGGAAAACTCATGGACCATGTGCCGGTTCAATTGAAGGAAGTAAATCGTGTGGAAATCCTGACCCTTATGGACAATTATGTGGACGTCCTGCTTGGAAGCACGGATGTGGTCACTCGACCGCCACTGGCAAAAGGCCCTGAAATCCCAACCGATAACCTGCTGGCCGAGCATGGCCTCTCCATGCTGGTAATGGCTTATCAGGGAAAAGAAAAACACACCGTGCTCTTTGATACCGGCCATACTTCCGTCGGCGTCCCACACAATATCGACCTCTTAGAAGTGAACTTGGACGAAGTAGAGGCCCTGGTCCTGAGCCACGCCCATATGGACCACACTGGGTCACTTGCCATTGTGCTCGACCAAATAGACAAATCCATTCCATTGGTGGTCCACCCCGAGGCCTTTGTGTGGCCCCGGTATTTTGGGCTGGACGACGGGCGAAAGCTTCGATTCCCTCGCACGCTTGTAAAGGCCGACCTGGAGCATCGAAAGGTCGAGCTCGTAGTGACCAAAACACCGACCCTTCTTGCCCATGATCTGGTAGCTGTAACCGGTGAGGTGGAGCGGGTTACTGAATTTGAAAAAGGCCTGCCCAATGCCGTCCTAGAAAGGAACGGAAAACTTGAACAAGACCCCATTGCCGACGATCAATCCCTAGTCCTCAATCTCAAAGGTAAAGGCCTGGTCGTACTCTCCGGCTGTGCCCACGCGGGTATCATCAATACCATTCTTCATGCCCAAAAGATCACCGGCATCAAGGAAATTTACGCAGTTATCGGAGGATTTCACCTGTCAGGGCCCTTTTTTGAGCCCATTATTGAAGAGACCATCGGGAAACTAAAACAGATGGAGCCGGCGGTGCTTGTGCCTATGCATTGTACCGGATGGAAGGCTATTGAACGCTTTTCCCAGGAATTTCCGCAATCCTTTATCCTGAACAGCGTGGGATCAAGGTTTACGCTCTCATAAAATCGCGGCCAAAACAGATATTCGAAAGCTGGTTTATTGTTGACAAAACAGCGCGTAAGCATTAAAAAAATAAGTGTGTAGCACGAAGCTGCAACATGCCGGAAAGGCGGAGAAAGCCAGAAAGGCTCATCCAGTGATCAAATATATGCCCTTTCCGGTTTTTTGTTGCGAGGTCGGCGCTTTAATGTAAAGAATGGAGGCAAAAAGATGTGCGAAGCCAATGCTTATCTGATTGAGAGCGGCGAAGAAACCTTAGTCATGGAGAATGTGGATGTCCTGAGACCCGAAGGAAACGGTGTCTTTCTTCAGGATATTTTCGGTGGTCAACGCACCATCAAGGCGAGAATCAAGGAGTTGAACCTCGTTGACCATAGGATCTTGTTGGAAGCAGAATAGAGACGTTAAACCCTTTTCGGGGAACCAATTGTGAGCCACCATCACCATGACCACGGCACCGCTGCTGAACAAGGTAGCCTATCAGAAAGAGAAAAACTGGAAAGGCTCCTGGAACATTGGGTTAAACACAATGATGACCACGTAAAAACTTATCGTGAGTGGTCGGAAAAGGCAGAGGCACTTAACTTACAAGATGTGGCAACCCTTCTGGAAGAGGCCTGTAAAGTAACAGCGTCCCTGAACGAGCTGTTCAAAAAGGCAATTGAAAAGATAGGCTGACAATCCAATCTTGTTGGTCTTCCATACAGTTCGAGTAAAAACGCCCGCACTTGCCCCATGCCTGTATCATATTGCAAAGCCTTTTCTCATAGCCAATATCGCGTACGCAAATTTCCCGAGAAACCATCGCCCATTCGCTAAAGGCGCCCCAATACGTAGCTACGAAGTAACCCTTCCTTCCAAAACAAGTACATGGTGTGGCTCCCCCATTACTTCCTAAGCCCCCGAACCATAGAGTACTGGATAAGCTCGTCAAGCGCTGCGTGACCTGATAGCAGGCGCCCTGAGATGGGCGGAGAAAGCAGTTTTTTATTGCTTATATCGGCAAATGTGCTAAAAATAAATGTTTTAAAATCGTGAGCTTGCTTTTGGCGTTGCCGGTAACCACTAAGAAATACAATGGATAGTTACATCTCCGCTTTTATCACTTACATGAAAACGGAAAAGGGGTATTCAGAACATACGCTGAGAAATTATGAAAGCGACCTCAGACAGTTCAGCAGATTTGTCGCAGCCAAGAGAGCCACAAGCGAGTGCGATCAAGGGGTTGACCTCGCAGATTATGAGCTCGTTAGATCTTATCTTGGAGAGCTGTTTAACAGGTGCCGACGAGCCACCATAGCCCGGAAGCTTTCGGCGCTTAAATCGTTTTTCAAGTATCTGGAGTTGAGGGGATTCACTCAGCGAAATCCCGCTGCTGAGATATTTACTCCCAAACAGGAGCATTATATCCCGACGTATCTCCCGATAGACGATATGTTTGCTCTTTTAGAAAAGCCAGATAACGAAAAAGTTTTGGGAATGAGGGATCGGGCCATATTGGAGCTCTTATATTCGTCGGGTCTTAGGGTTGGGGAACTAGTTGGTTTGGACGTTGAGAACCTAGATCTTAACTCTCGGCTCGTTCGAGTCTCAGGCAAAGGTGGAAAAGAGAGACTTGTACCCATAGGCAGAAAGGCGATCACTGCTATCAGACAGTATCTGGAGCATACGGAAGAAACCAGAAAAAAGGCGGGATACCGCAAGGATACGGGACCCCTTTTTCTCAATTATAGGGGCAGCAGGCTTTCTGCTCGCAACGTGCATAGGATGGTAAAAAAATACTCGAGAGAATGCGGTACTACGATGGAAATTAGCCCTCATTCCATACGCCACACCTTTGCGACTCATCTTCTGGACGGCGGTGCGGACCTGAGGTCAATACAGGAGTTGCTGGGGCACGCGAACCTTTCGAGTACCCAAAAATACACACATGTGAGCATAGACAAGCTCATGGAGATTTACGATAAATCTCATCCAAGAAGCTGAATGTTTTCATTCTGCAGGAGGAAATCGCTTGAACACCCAAGGTAGTTCGACAGATATCTCGAATCAAGAGTTCAGGGCAACCACGATCCTTTCGGTCAGGAAGGGCGGTGAGGGCGTTATGGCCGCCGATGGGCAGGTCACTCTGGAAAATACCATTATGAAGCAGAAGGCCAAGAAACTCAGGTTTATGTACAATGACCAGGTCTTGGTGGGATTTGCCGGCGCAACGGCAGACGCCTTTGCTCTTTTTGAGAAACTCGAGGGAAAACTGGAAAAATACAACGGAAATCTTCCTCGAGCCTCGGTGGAACTGGCAAAAGACTGGCGGACGGACAGGATTCTCCGTAGATTGGAAGCCTTGCTTCTTGCTATGGACGCGGAGCATACCCTAATATTGTCGGGCAATGGAGACGTAATCGAGCCTGATGAAGAGGTGGCTGCCATAGGTTCTGGAGGCCCCTATGCCTTGGCTGCCGCCAGAGCACTCCTTGCCCATTCGGATTTGGATGCAAAGAGCATCGCACTTGAATCAATGAAGATCGCCGCTTCGATCTGTCTTTATACCAATGAGGAATTTGAAATCAAATTCCTCCCAAATCCGACAGAGAATCAGCGATAGCAGCGCAATTTGACTCGATACGTATCCCGCAATATTAAAAGGGAGTTTCAATGGAAATGGGGGACATAGAAGAGCATAGTATGAAGGTCATGACCCCGAGAGAAATCGTCTCAGAGCTTGACCGGTACATAGTTGGCCAGGACAATGCAAAACGCTCGGTGGCTATCGCACTCAGAAATAGATGGCGCAGGCAACAGGTACCGCAGGAGCTCAGAGATGAAATAGCACCTAAGAATATCATCATGATAGGCCCGACAGGCGTGGGGAAAACCGAGATTGCAAGACGTCTGGCACGATTAGCTAATTCGCCTTTCATAAAGGTGGAGGCATCCAAGTTTACTGAGGTTGGCTACGTTGGGAGAGATGTTGAGAGCATGATCAGGGACTTGATCGAGCTCGGTGTTAATATGGCCAAACAAGAAGAACAGGAAAAGGTAAAGACCAAAGCAATGGAATCGGCAGAGGATAAGCTCCTGGACATCCTTCTTCCTAAACCGAAAAAAGAAATTGAAAAGGATCCCGAGGAAAAAAGAGAAGGCATGCTAGAGGTGGTTAGAAGCGAACCCAGTGATGCTAACTCGACTCGCGAGAAACTGAGGCGACTGTTACGAAACGGCAAACTGGATGAGCGGTATGTAGAGCTCGAAGTGACTGACAAGCCATTCCCGCTCATTGAGATATTCTCCGGTGCCGGGCTGGAAGACCTGGATATGAATGTAAAGGAGATCTTCGGGCAAATTCTGCCCACAAAGACCAAGAAAAGAAGGGTAAAGGTAAAAGAAGCGATCGATATACTGACCCAGCAAGAATCGCAGAAGCTCATTGATTTCGATAAGGTAGTAGAAAAGGCGATGCGCAGAACGGAACAGAATGGGATCATCTTCCTAGACGAACTGGACAAAATAGTCGGCAGTGATTCGACAGCCGGCCCTGACGTCTCAAGGGAGGGCGTGCAAAGGGATCTGCTTCCCATCGTGGAGGGTTCTACGGTCCTTACTAAATACGGCATGGTTAAGACGGACCACATCTTGTTCATTGCTTCCGGGGCCTTCCACGGAAGCAAGCCATCCGACCTTTTGCCTGAGCTTCAGGGTCGTTTTCCCATCAGGGTGGAGCTTAACGCCCTGACCCAAAAGGATTTCGTGAGAATATTGACAGAACCTCAAAATGCCCTGATCATTCAATATGAGGCCTTGTTGCAGACCGAAGGAGTAAAACTGGACTTCACTGAATCAGCGATCTCCGAGATAGCAAACATGGCTTACACAGCCAATGAGAGCATGGAGAATATCGGTGCCCGCCGCCTTCATACGGTAATGGAAGCACTCCTTGACGATATCTCTTTCAATGCTTCAGACACGGAAGAAAAAGAGATAACCATCGACAAGGAGTATGTGCGAGACAAACTGAGCGAGATATTAGAAGACAGAAACTTGAGCAGATATATCCTTTAGCGAACAAACTCCTCAATGAATAGTGGAATGGACAGAGCGAGAATTCTTATCGAAGCAATACCCTACATAAGGGAATTGTATGGGCAGATCGTGGTCATAAAATACGGCGGTCACGCCATGGTAGATGCCAAACTCAAGAAGGGCTTTGCCTCAGATATTACCCTTATGAAATATCTCGGCATAAAGCTGGTGGTGGTCCACGGCGGCGGACCGCAGATAGGCGAGCTGTTGCATAAACTCTCCATAGAATCGAGTTTCGTTGCGGGCCATAGAGTCACGGATGAGAAGACTATGGATGTGGTTGAAATGGTCCTTGCCGGCAAGGTGAATAAGGAGATTGTTTCCATCATAAACCAACACGGCGGTCAGGCAGTCGGTCTCTCGGGCAAAGACGGCAATCTCATTGTGGCGAAAAAACTCAAACTTCGCTCTGGTGCCGGGGTAAAAGGCGATGATCCTCCGGAGATAATCGATATCGGCCTAGTAGGCGAAGTCGTCTCCGTCAACACTCGCATAATCACGAGCCTCATCGAAAACCAGTTTGTTCCAATCATTGCCCCTGTTGGTGTGGGTAAGAACAATGAGACGTACAACATAAATGCCGACCTTGTGGCCGGTCATGTTGCATCATCTCTAAAGGCCAGAAGGCTCATCCTGCTTACAGACACTGAGGGTGTTCTCGATGATCATGACAATCTCGTCAGCAGTCTCACCATAGAAGATGCCGAGCGTATGACTGCCCGGGGCGTTATCAAGGAGGGCATGATACCAAAACTGCAATGCTGCATTGAGGCCCTGAAGGGTGGGGTGGAAAAAGTCCATATTATCGACGGCAGAAAGGAGCACGCTCTCCTGCTGGAAATCTTTACTGATGAGGGCGTGGGTACAGACATTATTAGCTCTTAGCGAGGTAC
>CP070752.1:1214310-1219676 GCA_020348625.1 Deltaproteobacteria bacterium
CTTTTAATTAGCCTCCTGTCCTCCTATTCCTCACTAAAGTCCCCTGGCTTTGGTGCCGATACTGTAAGTATCGGCCATCGAAGTCACACGGCATCTGGCGCAGTAAACCAATCGGGCGCCTGAGAAGCGAAATTTGTACTAGCTGCTCTCGAAAGCACCTCGACGGCCAAAACGATATCATGAAAAAAATCCCTGACGAGGATCAATTTGAGTTTGCACGGCAGCGGAACTATTTCCCTTTTCTATCTGTTCTGTGTCTCCTGCTCATAACATTTGGATGTGCTTCACCTGCCTACAGAACTCATCCGGACTTCACATCTAGAGCAAGGGGATTACAAAAACCCGCCCTCATTCTGGCCGAAGTTAGAATCTATGAGATTTCGCCTGGAGGTGTTGTGCAGGTACGTGATGACTGGTCAAGGGCGGGAAAAGAGAATCTCATTAAGGCGCTGATAGAAGCTTTCATGGGAAAGGGATCTCGAGTAACGCCCCTCACCGTAAATGAGGAAAGCGCGGAAGACGTGAGAGAGATCAAGGCTCTTTACAAGGCAGTGGACAAATCAATGCGGTTGCACGGATACGGCCCGCAACTGTTTCCGGAAAAAAGGAAGCGGTTCGTATATTCCCTGGGTCCAAGTGAGAAAACCCTGTCGCGGCTCGGAGCGGATTCCATGATCTTCATCAGTGGATCTGGGCAGATCTCCGCCAGCGAACAAAAAACATGTATCAGTATTGCCGTTTCAGATTCGTGTGGGACCATCCTATGGCATTGTGTGAGGCATACTGTGGACCAGTATGACCTGAGAGGTGTGGAAAGTGCAACAGATTTTGTCGAAGATCTGCTCTCTTCTTTTCCGGAGGTGGGCTGATGAGATATGCCGCCCTGATGCTCATTGGGTGCCTGGTGGCAGTTGCCTGTTCAACCACGAATCCGGGTCTCGTAAAAGAAGACTCCAGTGTTAAAGATGACGAGCAAAGGCTCTGGCAGCGCTCAATTGAGGAGCAACAAGTCCTGGACACCAGCGGATTTGTATACCGTGACGCAGAGCTGCGAGAGTATCTGAATGGAATCGTAAGGAGACTCCAACCACCGGAAACCCATGACACCATATCATTCAGGATAGTGGTTCTGAAAGATCTCCATCTCAATGCCTTCGCGTATCCGAACGGCGTTATCTACGTCCATGCAGGCATTCTGGCGCGAGTCGATAACGAGGCCCAGCTTGCAACGCTCCTCGCACACGAGATGGCACATTGCACGCATCGGCACGCCCTAAGGGCCTTTCGGAATTTCAAAAGGACAAAGGACAGGATTGCGATTCTCCAGAAACCCGAACCCGCATTGCACCATGAAGACCTCATGTCGCTCCTCGGTTCAACTCGAACTGTAGCAGTGACCGGATATTCCCAGGACCTCGAAACCGAGGCCGATCTCACAGGCCTTGAGTTTGTGCTGAACGCCGGATACGATCTCAAAGAAGCACCCCGCCTTTTTGAACATCTCAAGAGGGAGCTTGTGGAGGAAAAGGCACGGGAGCCGTTTTTCTTCGGGACACATCCAAGCCTTAAGAAACGCATCCAGAACTGCGAAGACTTCCTGAGAGCTCACTGTCAGGGGCAAGAGGAGGGAGTCAAAAACACCGAGATCTTTCTGAGAAAGGTACAAAGGCTCGTGTTGGAGAATGCCTTGCTTGATCTGAAGGCGGGCCGATTTCCGTCGGCACAAAGGGGGTTAGAGAAATACTTGACCATTAACCCCCATGACCCGAAAGCCTACTATCTCCTCGGTGAAGTCTGTAGACAGCGAGCAAAAGAGAACGATATAGCAAGAGCAAAGGAATACTACAAGAAGGCCATTTTGCTCGATCCATTGTATCCGGAACCGTACAAGGCAGTTGGGTTGATCTACTATAAGGAGGGGGAGAAACGACTTGCAAGGAGGTCTTTCGAGTCCTGTTTGGCGCTTTCACCCCATGAACCGGACAGAGCGTATATCAGAGGCTATCTTGAGCAATGTGATGATTAGATACTTACTTATTTTGCTGCTTTTTATCCCGGCCTGCGCACCCTGGATAGGGAGTAGGGGTACCTTTGAGTCACCTTCTCATCATTTCTCTGTTGATATTCCCCAAACATGGATGAGATTGAAGTGCGATCGCTATCTGCTCATAAGCCAGGACGGTCCCTTTCTGCAATATATTCTTGTTCAAGAGCGGCCAATAGCCAGGCCCTTTAGGCATACAAAAAAGAAACTGAGGCGGGGAATGTTACCCCAAGAGGCCGCACAGGTTATCGTTGACGAGATCAGCTGTGATCAGTCGGTCTTGGATTTCCAGGTGAAGGAAAATACCCCGGCACGAGTAAACGAATATGACGGTTTTAAGCTCCTCTTTATCCATAAAAACAGAGACGGCTTGACCTTTAAGACCGTTTATTACGGTTTTCTCATAGGGGATCGCTTCTACAGTGCGCGCTACAATGCTGCAAAACGATACTATTTTGATAAGGATAGAGCGACCTTTGAAGAGGTCCTTCAAAGCCTTAGGCTAGAACGCCCCACCTGAGATGCGTTGTGGCTAGCCTACCTTCCACCATCGATCACTTTGCCCCCTTCTAATGCTTAAATGCCCTCTGGCCGGTGAAAACCATAGTCACCTGGGGGTTGGCCTCGTTACACGCCTCGATGGACTCGAAATCCCTCAATGAACCTCCCGGATGAACAATAGCCCTAATTCCCTCCTTTATTGCCACATCAACGCCGTCCCTGAAAGGAAAGAAGGCATCCGATACCATGGTTGCGCCGGTAAGTCCGCCGTGGGCATCTCGAGCCGCCCAATCGATCTCATCCTTGAGTGAGGCATCTTTCTGGCCCTTGTGTGTCTCAGTCTCGAGCTGTTTATAGGGAATGCCGTGTCTCTGAAAACAGAGGGCGTCCGCGTATTTGGTGTAGGCCTTGTAAATAGCTATCTCAGCAACCCCAACTCGGTCTTGCTCTCCCGTTCCAATGCCGATGGTTACCCCGTCCTTGACGTAGATAACGGAGTTTGAGGTAATCCCTTGTTCGACCTGCCAGCCAAAGAGCATATCGGCATATTCATCGGCAGACGGTTTTCGGGCGATCTCGTAATGTTTTCCCTTGTATTCGGCAGAGGCCAACGCAAAGTCATCCGGTGATTTTATGAGGTTAATGGGTGATTGCTGTACAATGATCCCGCCATCGATGAGGCTCTTGAAATCAACAAAGCGCTTCTCGCTATAATCGGCTAATTGGTTTATCTTGCTGATTTTCACAATCCTGAGATTCGGGCTCTTTGTAAGGATAGAGATGGCGTTTTCCTCAAAATCAGGGGCGGCCACGACCTCAAGGTAATTACGGCTAATTGACTCCGCTGTGTTCAGGTCGATGGGCCTGTTAAAAACCGCACACCCTCCGAAGGCCGCAATCCGATCAGCCATATTTGCCTTATCATACGCATCGGCAATGGTGGAACCATATGCGACGCCACAGGGGTTGTTGTGCTTCACAATGACAACAGCCGGCCCTCGGGAGAGATACTTCAATATATTCAGGGCATTGTCGATATCGGTGAGGTTGATCTTTCCAGGGTGCTTACCGCTCTGGATCATGTCGTCTTCCGCAATGGCAGAAACCAACCCTTTGCCCGGCTCGATGAAATGACAATCACCCAGAACGAGATTTCCATTCACCAATTCATAGAGGGCTGATTCCTGGCCTGGGTTCTCACCATACCGAAGGCCTTTCTCGATTAATTCACCGGAGCCTTCATCGGGTATCTTCCACGCCCTTTTCCGGTACACCAGTCTTTGATCCCCAAAGCTTATGGTAATCTCAGGGGGAAAATGGTCGTCCATCACCGTTCTGTACATCTTCTTTAGATCTTCAGCCATGCAATCGCTCCCTTTTCGTTTTATTAGATTTTAAAAAACCTGGTCCTCAGGGCCAGGTCAGAGATAGTAGGCTCTGCCTAAAATTTTAGGATACCCAAGCTATCAGCTGTTAGCTACCAGCTTATAGGTCAAGAAAAACAGAATAGCGCCGATGTAACAGGCTAAAAGCCATTTGCGGAGCTACCATAAAACCATGATCAATATATGGTTTTTAATAGCTCAAGGCTGAGAGTTGATAGCTTAGCCAGGACCAATTCGGAAATATGGCATCCCCTTTCAGAAGTGAATCAAAGCGGGGCCCACTGGACTCGGATACTCACTGACATCTTGTAACACGGCATAAGGCTCATCAGTCAGCACGCGTCGCATTGCCACGCTCTATGTATGCGTACGCATTGTGGTTGTGGATGGATTCAAAATTTTCCGACTCAACGGCAAACCATGTGATATTGGGATCTTGATCGAGCTTCTGGGCGATATCCCTGACGATGTCTTCCACGAATTTCGGGTTTTCATATGCCCTTTCGGTTACATATTTCTCGTCCTCTCTCTTGAGTACGGAATATACGTCACAGGAGGCGGCGTCTTCTACCAGCCGAATGAGATCTTCTATCCATATGAATTTCTTGAATCTCACCTGCAATCGAACCTCTCCTCGCTGGTTATGGGCGCCAAAGGAGCTTATCTCACGTGAACACGGACACAGGGTGGTTATGGGAACCGCTATCATGAGGAGTAAGTCCTTGCGCTCGTTCAGATTACCCTTGAAGGTGCACTGATATTCCATAAGCCCCTGGCTGTGGGTGACTGGCGAGGACTTCATCACGAAATAGGGAAAGGTCATCTCAATATGGGCGCTTTCAGCGTTAAGCAGCTTCTTCATGGTTGAAAGAATCTCGTGGAAGTTCTCAATAGAGATCATTCTATCGTGTTCATTCAGGATCTCCACAAACCGGCTCATATGGGTGCCTTTATAATCCCTGGGAAGATTGACGTACATATTGATCAGAGCCACGGTCTGCTGAGTTTTGGTCGCTTTATCGAGCACGGTTATCGGGTATCGTATGTCCTTGACCCCAACCTTGTCTATTGCGATGTTGCGATCATCTTTTTCGTTCTGGATATCTTTCATGACGTCTCAATACCCCTGAATGTTTTGTTGGGAAAAATATTATCTAATCCACTTAAAGTCAACAGAAAGATAGACTGAAGTAAGAGTGCCCACCGCGACTTCTCTATAATTCCCTTGATTTCTTGCGATGAAATACGATATTAATTTTACAGTGTTCGGGGCGTGGCGCAGTCTGGTAGCGCACCTGCTTTGGGAGCAGGGAGTCGGAGGTTCAAATCCTCTCGCCCCGACCATTCTGTTCAATACCAGAGGCGGTGGACGAAACTTCGGATTTTGAAGATGTGAAAGTCTTGTGACAGGTATCGTTGGTAGGCTGCTGAAGAAC
>CP070752.1:1219776-1227975 GCA_020348625.1 Deltaproteobacteria bacterium
ATTTTGAGCATGATAATAGAGGTGAAGGGGGTGGGAGCATATTATGATGGAACTGCTACTGAGCTAGTTCTGGCCGTATCGCGGATTGTCAGTTTCTGGGGGCCTCCTCTCGGCAACAGTCTCGCCGGTTTTCACCCGGGCTTCCCTTTTGTTTTCTGGGGTGCCCTGGCCCTTACTGCACCCATCAGCCTGTACCTCATTAAAGAACAGCGCTAGAGCCGAAAGGGTGAGGAGAATTGCCTCACAATCAATTTCAGAGAAAGTCAATCGAGAAAATACACGCACGGAAATCTACAGCTCACGCGGACTGTGGCGATACGAAGTGATAAGGGCAAGAAACACCATTTTTCAAGTGCCTAATACCTCTTGGATATACCGTCGCTCAATCTTTTTCCTCAGGTAACATTCGATGAACTCTTTGACCTCGCTGTTGGTGTATCTCTTGTACAGCTGTCCCATAATTTGAGACCTCCTTTTGGCATCAGATTGCGGTTTCCTAAGTGTTCACTTTTGAACTTTAGATCAATCAACAACGGTTTTTTGTTCGTGGATGATAAAATGGTAAATTTTACTTGACAAAGGTGTTTCTTTTGATATTTTAGAACTGTTGTTCTATATATCCAAACAAATTTCCCTACCTTCACATGAGTCGGCGCAGAGAAATTAGCTCTATTGTCCGGGCATCAAAAATTCTTCGATGTTTATCCAATGATATTGGAAGGATAACCGACATTTCCAAGGAAGTCCAACTTAGTAAAGGAACGATTCATGGGATACTTGAGACCCTCAAGAGCACAGGTTTTGCTGGGCAGGATCCTGTTACTCGTCACTACTGCTTGGGGCCTCTTTTTCATGAGCTCACGTCAAACCCATTCGTTGCCCATAAGGGTCTAGTTCAATGCTCTATTGGTGAGATGGAGCGCCTGCGAGATTTAAGCGGCGAGACAGTAGCCCTACAGATCCCTAATGGATCTCAAAGAATCATTTTGGAGGAAGTACTCAGTTCTCAACCGATTAGATTTACGGGGGGGAAGGGGCTATCAGCTCCCATACATACCGGTGCCGGAAAGATCTTACTCTCAGAGCTTGAGGGAAAGGATCTGGAATTCTTTCTAAAGAATATTGATCTCGTACCAGTGACGTCGAATACGATTACCGACAAAGAAGTGCTGTTACGCGAACTGGATAATATAAGGAAGCAAGGATATGCAACAAGTTTCGGTGAAAGATTGCCAGGAAGTGCCTGTATCGCTGTACCGGTTAAGGATTATTATAGTCCCTTGACGTTGAGCATCATTGGGCCTGAAAGCCGTTTCCTGCCAGAAAAGATGTTCTCTATCCTCGATGAGATGAAGCAGAGTGCGGCCAATATTTCTAATAGGATCAAGGAAATTATCCGGACGACACAAGGGACGGCGCTCAGTTCCGAAAGAACCGCTTCTAAGAGATGCGCCACTATAGTCTCGACATCGTAAGTGATAATTTCTTAGAATAATCTTATCTCCGATTGGCCTTAGGTTATGGATACGCGGGTATCCACTGTCAAACCGTATGTTATCCTTCATTGAATCTGTTCAGAGGAACAAAATATTATGTCCTTGCAAAGTGAGCTACTATCCCACATCGCGCAGATGAAATATGAAGACCTTCCGCCGTCTGTAATAGAGGCTACCAAAAAGTCCGTTTTGGACACTTTGGCAGTTCTCATAGCTGGCAGCACTGACGAATATGCTTCGACATTAGTCGAGATTGCAAAGGGTTGGGGAGGGAGAGAGGAATGCACTATTGCCGTTTACGGAGGCAAAGTTCCAGCCCCCACTGCTGCCTTGGTAAACTGTACCATGGCGAGAGCTCGTGATCTTGATGAGGTACATTATGGAGGCGGAGGGCATCTGGGCGCCAATATTGTTCCGTCAGCATTTGTCATGGCTGAGTATAGCAAAATGCACAAAGAAAAAACGATAAACGGTAAGGATCTCATTTTAGCTCATGCTATTGCTGCTGACCTTCTTTGTAGAATCCCTAAAGCCTATGCACCGGGTACCTTCAGAGAAACCGGGTGGTGTTCTGAGACTCTAGGCCCGTTTGTTGTAGCGGCCCTAGGCGCAAAATTATTGGGCTTTGATGAGGCTCAGATTCGTGATGCCCTGGGGCTTGCTTATGCTCGTTTGTGCGGTAATGCACAGGTTTATAGTGAGGGCGCTCATACGGGGATGTTACAAAACGGGTTTGCTGGCGAGGGAGGAGTGCTAGCCGCTGTGTTGGCCGACCATGGATTGAAGGGCCCCGAAGAGGTACTGGAAGGCAGGTTTGGCCTTTTTCCGCTCTACCTGAGGGGTGAGCATTCGCCTGAACTGTTCCTTGCAGAAATGGGGAGGCGATTTGAGGGCGCCAATGTCAGCTTAAAGGTTTACCCTGTTTACGCGGGTGGTCAGGCAGCCGTTTACGCATGCATAGAATTGGCTAAGAAGCACGACATCAAAGCAGATAACATTCATGAGGTTACCATCTCTTCAAGTAGGCACATGAAAGATAGCTTCGGTACAGAGAAAAAACGTTTTCCTAAAACGATACCTGAGGCTCAATTCAGTCTTTACTACGGGCCGGCTGTGGGTTTGCTGCAGCGAAAGGTATGGCTCGCTGATTTCAGTGAACAGGCGCTTATGAGACCTGAGGTATTGGAGATGTGTCGGAGGATAACAGTAGTCGCTGACCCGGAGAAGGACGCAGCAGCCCTTATCCCTCCTACGGATGTGGAGATTAAGACCAACGACGGGAACCGCTGTAGCATGCATGTTGGAGTTGTGCCAGGTAACCCTGACAGTCCCTTATCCTGGGCTGATATTATCCAGAAACTGAAGGACTGTGTTACCTGGTCGGCAAAGCCTTTACCTAGCCAGGGTATTGATAAAATGAGCCAAATGGTCCAGAACTTGGAGAAGTTAGATGATGTAACGGTGATACTGGATTATCTAACATGAGGTTTGTAAAGGACAATCGTGGAAAACCATATTAAGAGAAGGGGGGTGATGCAACGTAAAAAGACTTCAGGAGTGAATGGCTGTAGACAATATCAAAAATAAGGAGGTGTTAAGATGAAAAGGAAAGCAATAGTAAAGGTAATGAGCGTTAGTGTTCTATTCTCAATATTAGTCGTTTTCCCTATTTTGATTGTTTCTATCCACCCGGCGCAAGCAGCCGAAACTTTCCCGAGCAAGCCAATTAAGTTTATCATAGGTGATTATAGCGGATCTGCATTCGATACCGTTGGGCGCAAGATTTCACCGACTCTGACGGAGAAGCTTGGTGTTCCAGTAAATCCTTTGAACATAAAAGGCGCACTGGACGTAGAATATCTGAATGCGATACATGGGGCAGAACCTGATGGGTACACCTTTGGCTTTGAGGCGAGCTGGCATTGGATGTATTACCTAGTCAAGCCAGGAGGGCCGATTAAGTTCGATGTAACCGAATTGCCGTTACTGATGGCTATCACCACATATCCTGACTGTGTTTTTGCTTCAACTAAATCCAAGGCTGGAATTAAGACCGCCGAAGATCTTTTGAACTATAAGAAGCCTATTCGGGTTGCTGACTATGCGAACCTGACGCCTGGTGCGGTAGGACTAAAACTCGTAGGTGATGAGAGAGGCTTGGAGATTCTGCCGGTAGTGCTCGAGTCATTCCCTGAGGCTGCTATGGCAACGGTTCGAGGCGATGTGGATATCATGACTGCAACTCCGTCTGGCACACTGCTGAAGTATGTCCGTGCGGGGGACTTTATACCCCTTTTCATTTGGAGTAATAAACGCATGGTGAATTTACCTGATGTACCTTGTTCCCGAGAGCTTGGTGTTCCCGAAGAGCTAGAAGGGTTGATGCTGCGTCGCCTCTTCATGACGCCCCCGGGTGTTCCAAAGGATCGAATGACCAAGCTGGAGGAAGGTATCAAGGCCACCCTCACCGACCCCAAGATTTTGGAGTGGGGAAAGAAGGCACAACAGCCACTTACCTTCGAAACAGGTGAGGAATGCTTTAAGGCCGTGAACACTCTTGCGAACTTTTACAGGAAACGCCTGGCAAACATTCAAGAATTTATCAAATAGAATCCATAACATAATAGGAGATTGCCGGTGCCTTCTCTCTTCCATCCCGAAGTATTGATGCTTATCATGGCTGGTTCTTCGCTAGGATACCTGTTTGGTATTCTGCCCGGCCTAGACGGATTGATAGCCCTGGCCCTGTTTGCTCCATTGGGTTTGTATCTGAATGCTGATGTTGCTTTCTATTTTTATGCTGCCATGCTCGGCGCCGCTACATTTGCGGGGTCTGTACCTGCAATATTATTCAGGATTCCAGGGACGCCTTTTAGCCTTGTGACTTGCTTTGACGGTTTCGAGATGAGTCGCAAGGGCAGGGGTATGGAGGCTCTGGCAATCTCTGCAGTTGCGTCAGCGATGGGTGCGCTTATTTCCGCTGTCTTCCTGATTCTATCGTTGCCGATTGCGAGGCAGATAGTGATGCTCTTTGGCCCGGCCGAGAAGTTTTGGCTTGTCGTGTGCGCCTTCATCATGGTTCCCTTTTTGTCAGGAGAAGACTGGTTGAAGGGCCTTGTGTCCGTCTCGCTGGGAGTCGTGCTCGCATCTATTGGCCGCAGTGTTGTTACGGGCCAAATCCGATATACATTTGGCACAACATACCTAACCGGAGGATTAGGAATTATCCCGTTCCTCGCCATTGGGGTGTTCGCTATTAGCGTAATACTTAGAATGACGTCCACCCCACGGCAGGCGATTGCTTTCAGTTCAGCGAAACTGGACTTTCGCCAGGTATGGACCGGGACGTTATTTGTCTTCCGAAAGCCATTAGCGCTAATTCGAGGTGCCATGCTCGGCGCCTTAGTCGGCGCGATTCCGGGCTTAGGCGGCGTGACTGCATCCTTTCTGAGCTACCTTTCCGCAAGAGCATCTTCAAAAACACCAGAAAAGTTCGGTAAGGGTATCCCGGACGGCGTCCTGGCGCCAGAAGCCTCCAACAATGGTGTGCAAGGGGGTGCAGCAATTACAAGCCTGCTCCTAGGGATCCCCGGCAGTTTGGAATGGGCGGTTGTGCTAGGTATCATGGTGATGTATGGAATCATGCCGGGACCGACTCTTTTGACCGAGCACCCCAGTGTTGTTTGGGGTATCATCTGGGGCATTGTGCTTGCCAACGTAATTGCTAGCAGTATAGGGCTACTGGCCGGAACGCAACTCTCGCGCCTGACCTCAATCAAACCTCTGTACATAGTGCCTGTCGTGTTCGTCACCTGTATGGTAGGGGCAAACTTGATAAGCAACTCTGTTTGGGACTGCGTGATTGCTCTCATTGGAGGGCTGTTCGGTTACTTCATCCACAAGCTGAACTATGAACTCTTGCCTTTTGCATTGGGGTTTATTCTCGGTCCCTTTATCGAGAAAAACTTTTATCTGGCATTTCAGGTGGGCTACCACACGTTTTCAGGTTTTTTTAGCTCGGTTACCTCGATTATTCTCATAATGGCGTGTGTCCTTGTGCTTGTTATCGGGCCGCGGGTACGGCGTCGACTAATGAGAGGAGTGCCAGCATGAACAAACGAATAAGCGTCATCGCGGAACTTCTGCGGGGCCTCCTGTTCCCTCTGGTAATTTTGGCAATCGCAGTGTATGTGTTCGTAAGCTCATTTGATTACAAGTTTGCCTCCGCAGCCTTCGCCGGCGGTTTTGCTGGCATACTTATTGTTCTATCGGTTAGCTTGATAATAAGAGAGATTGTTCGAGGAGTAAAGGGGCCGGACACAAGTCTTGAGAGTTCTCCGGGGGACGAGAATCAACGAACAACCCCGCTTATTGTTCCCATAGCATGGTTTGCTGCATTTGTTGTGGCACTGTTGTTCATAGGCCTTCTGCTGGCTATACCTATTTGGGTGTTCGCCTTCCTGTTATGGCACAGGGCCTCATATGTTTTCACATTTGTCACGCCGGCGGTGCTGTGGGCTGTAATGAAGTTCGGGGTTGAATCCGGTCTCGGCATGGTGTTCTTCGAAGGCATTCTTTTCGGGGGCAAACCACCAGTTTTATGGTAGAAGACAGCATGTTTGTCCCGTACTCAGCTTGGGCATTTTCGCTGATAGGTTGGGTTAACCCAATCACTTCTAATTGCGATCATTTCGAAAGTCGGAAAATCTAGGATGAGAACTGCTGAGGCAAGCTACCGTTAAATGACCTAGCAGGGCCGAGGCTATTTTTTGATTATTATAGTCAGAAAAATACGATTAAGAACAATAACGTGAGAAGGAGACGATAAAGTGAGCATCTATCGACCAGAGGATAAAGTTAATCTCGAGCGAATGAGAAGGGAAAGGGTGGAAAAAGCGCGGGCACAAATGGAAAAGGATGGTATAGGCGCGTATCTTTGCTTTAGCCAAGGCAATATCAAGTATTTGACGGATACCTTTACCACGATGATATACCTGTTCTTCAACCGAAACGTTCTTTTCCCGAGAACAGGCGACCCAATGTTATACGAATGGGGCTCCCGCTATTGGAGGGTGAGAGATGAGATGGCACCGTGGCTCAAAGGGAAGGTCTACCCGGGATGGAGATTAGGGGCTTACCTGATGGACGGCAGGGAGCCTACGGCATTCCTCGACGACCTCGTGAAGGTATTAAGTGACCATGATGTCATAAATGAACCATTAGCTATTGATATGCCCGTGGTAACCGTGAACTTTGCCGAGCTTTTTAAGAACAAGGGGCTCAAGGTAATTGACGCTCGCCCTTCTTTGACTCAAGCGAGGATGATTAAGACACAAGACGAGATCGAATGTATGAGGATAACCTGCGCTATTACCGAGGAAGCCTTTGACGCTGCTCGTGAAGCAATAAGGCCGGGGGTAAGGGAGAGTGATTTAGCTGCTATAGTAAACGATGTTTTTATGAGGCGTGGGTCTGACGGCCCTGATGAACCCAATGTGTGCGCCGGCGAGAATACACATCCCAACATGATGGTCTATAATATGAACACAATCAGGCCCGGTGACATGATCTTTCTTGACCTTCACAACAGATGGAGAGGGTATCATTCTTGTGTTTACAGGTGTTTCACCTGTGGCCGTGCAAGTCAGAGGCAAAAGGAATTATACGAGGAAACTCGTAGCCTTACTTACAAAGCCATTGAACAGGTTAAGGCCGGCGTAACAACGGCTGATATTTGTGAGGTGTGGCCTGAACCCAAGCATTGGGGCTTTAAGACATGGCGGGAATGCTCAGAAAACGCTCTAGGTCATGGAATAGGGCTCGATATCCATGAGTCTCCAATGATAACACCGTTGTACTCGTCGGAACACCCTGTAACGCTGCAAGAGAACATGGTTATTGCTCTTGAAACATACTATGGCACACTGCCTCCCGAGACACTGGGTGAAGGGGCACGAACAGAAGAAGATCTGCTCGTAACTAAGGATGGCTACGAGATATTAACAAAGTGGCCAATCGACGAGATTACAGAGGCCTGGATTTAGTAAGCTGGGGAGGGAAAAGTCAGCTTTATAGCATAGAGCCAGATTTCTTTAGAGTTAAGTCTCAGAAAGTGCTTAGAACCTAACAGCATTTTGAAATAGCGTCGTTCAGCCGGATGGAGGAAAGATGCCCCAATATAAGGCGCAGCGCACCCCGAGGCACGAGGTGTACCGAGGGCGTATGCAGCAGAAGGGCGCTTTTCAACGGCCTGCCTAAAGCATTATACATGAGATAGGGTTAACGTGAGAGAGTGCTGGCAGGCATCTCGCCCCTGTTTCGAGATAGGAGGACTGATACCTGGATAGCCGAGTGCGCTGCTCGTATTCCATCGGCAGCGGCAAACCCAGCTGGCTGCCATTGCGACTGGAGTATCCTGTCTGGTTGCCCCTAAGAGTGCATACAGAACTGGCCATATGCTTGATATTGAGAAAGAAAAGTACATGCCCTTGGTAATAAGTACTTTCATGGATAACGCAAACTATTCAGTGCTGTCTTTATTCAGTGCCATTTGGAGTTTTGACACATTAGTGATCGCTGACGGACACCTGGATTTCATCGATCACACTAGCTGGAGGCTGATATGCGTTTAAGAGACAAAGTAGTCATAGTGACCGGAGGCGGATCTGGGATTGGAGAGGCAGTATGCCTACTCTCAGCCAGC
>CP070752.1:1228075-1230991 GCA_020348625.1 Deltaproteobacteria bacterium
GAGAGGTAACCGATATCTTGCCGGACTCGGGTTCAGATTCGTGTGGTCCCACCAGCTGGTAGATCACCTTCTGGCCGCTGGCGAGGTTTTCCAGTTCAACCTTTGTTCCAAAGACAATCCTTTCTCCTCTTAGCTCAACTATCTCGATTACCTCTGATGTGTTAATGGCGTTCTCTAATTCATTGATTTTCGCGTTCAATAAGGATTGGCGCTCTTTAGCTGCATGATACTCCGCGTTTTCGTTGAGATCGCCATGAGATCTGGCCTCTTCGATAGCCTTTATATTCTTTGGACGTTCAACAGTGAGGATATGGCGCAGTTCCCCTCGAAGCCGCTCCAACCCCTCTCTCGTAATGGGTACCTTATTTACCATCAATGCCCTCCTCCAACGAGCTCGATCTCGGGTCAAGCTCTTGTTTGAGAGATTAGCACTTTACCAAGAAACGGTCAAACGCTTTAAAAAAGCGGGAAGGATATGCCTGTATTGAAGAGCAGTTAGGGAAATCGATGAGAACTTCTGATTGATGGGCAGGAGAGGCCCGAGCGGAATTCATAACATGGAAATGGCGAACATAGGGGCATTACGGCTAAAGTTTGCATTACGGGAAGACGATATATTCTTAAGAAGTTCATTGTCTTATATGGGTTTTTGGGCACCTGCGGAGAAAGCCTCGGGCCTACCCGCCAGGTAATATGGCGGTCTTACCTATGGAAGAATGCTGGGCAGGGTAATTTGCTTGAGCCCTGTTGTAACGAAAACGTGTCTTAAAAGTTGTTCAAAATACGGCATAACAAAGGAGAGACGGTTTACTTCTAGACCTAACGAAAGACATCACGAGATGCCATGAACTCTTGTTCCTCGGGCGTGTCCTTGGGGTAGGTGATGCACGCTTTCGGGCCTTCAGGAATCGGCGTCGGGAAAAATATGCCGCTTAAGGCTTTGAAATGATAAGCAGAATTTTCCGAGAAGCATAAGGGAGCTGTGATCAGAGGACTGCATAACCACGATATTCTTTTGATTGATCAGCAAAGGGATAGGTGTGTTCAGGGCTTTCAAAGCAACGGAGAGGGTAGGGGCCAAATGTGGGTTTGGCCCCGTGTATCATCAAGAAAGAATGGTACACGTTTTGCATCAATATGTAGTTGGTGAAGAATAATCAGAATAGGTCTATTCGTGTATTTGGTTTTCAGAACCCGTATTAATCTGGCTCGTCTCTTTGTGATTATGCTTGCCGCTAAAGCGCAGGGGACCTATTTCGGGGAACGGGCTCCCACAATGAATCAATATTCGAACAGTAAACCCACATTAGATTAGGAGGTTTTCATGACCTTTCCGGATTCGCTTATCATATGGCCTAGCTCTCCAGCCTTATCCCTGATTGTGGAACTGATTATCGCCGTTGTCTTACTTTATCTTGCCCGCTGGCCGGTGCATAAGGCTATCCATTCGCTCAGCGCGATCATCAATAACGGCCTCCGGTTGATGGCACGTTCGGTGCTTATCGCTGAGAAAAGGGTAGTAGAGCGCAACAAGGAAGTACTCCTCAGCGCAGGGGCAAAAGCAGCTGAGCGGTTGCTTGAACGGGAGTTTTATCGCGTCGATGCAGTGGTAAAGCGTGATATGAGTGCATATCCTGCTCTCCAGCGCAAGATCGCGGAACAGATTACACGGATCGATGAAGACTACCGCGAGAGCACTGAGATGCCCGTGCCGCCTCCCGATTGGGTAAAGGCGGTAGACACCCTGGCAAAGCTGCCGACACGAGGGGATAGCTGGATTGGGAATATATTGACCGAGATACATAAAACGGCCGCGGCCCAATACAAGAATACCATGGAGGAATACCGCAAGGCAGTCCGTGTACGACATTCCCTCCTGGAGAAGATGATGCCGTATTGGCGGAAGCTGTCACAGACCCTCGACCAGGTAGACAAGACCATTATCGGCTTGCATGAAAGGAGCAAAGTAATAGACAGCCGAATGGATGAATACGAAGAGATCCGGAAGAAAACCGACAAGGCCGCCCGCATGTTATCTTCCTCGGCCATGACCCAGTTCTTTATTTCTGCACTGGTTCTGCTCATTGCCATAGGTGGGGCCGTTATCAACTTCAATCTCATCGCCTTACCGATGTCTGAGATGGTGGGAGGGGGGAGCTATATCGGCAATTTTAAGACCTCTAACATTGCCGCATTGGTGATCATCCTCGTTGAGGTGGCGATGGGACTCTATCTCATGGAATCGCTTCGCATCACTCACCTATTTCCGGTTATTGGGCACATGGATGACAAGATGCGTACCCGCATGATCTATGTCACGTTTACCATCCTGTTGATCTTAGCGGGGGTTGAATCGGCCTTGGCCTTTATGAGGGACCGCATTGCTGCTGACATGCAAGCCCTGAGACAAACTCTTGCAACGGTAACGGAAGCACAACCAGTAAATAGCTGGATTCCCACGGTCGGACAGATGGTGATGGGTTTTATTCTGCCTTTTGCACTAACCTTCGTAGCCATTCCTCTGGAGTCCTTTGTGCATTCCTCGCGTAGCGTATTTGGTTCGGGATTGGCAGGATTGCTGCGACTGATTTCATTTGCCCTAAGGCTTTTGGGGAACATAGTCAAGTATCTGGGGGAATTTTTGATTAATGTTTACGACGTAGTGATCTTTCCGCCGTTGTGGATAGAGAACTTGATCCGAAATAAACCCCATGTGGGTGATGTTGCCGAAGGCATAGTTAATGAGGAGGTGTCGTGATGAAACGGTTGCTAGCCCTAAGCCTTATGTTCATCTCATTGCTACTGAGCGGATGCCCTGATACGACCACCCATTCACAGGGAGTCTACATGCTCTTGGATAGCTCAGGCACTTACCGCAAGGAGATAAAACGGGCACAGGCTATTATTAATTACCTC
>CP070752.1:1231091-1241766 GCA_020348625.1 Deltaproteobacteria bacterium
AAAACATCGCTATCAAACCCTGCCTGGGGATCAGCCTTGAACACCAGAACGACTGATCCTTCCCACTTTTGGGCAACCTCTTTGTATCGGCCATCCGCTTGTATCTTTTTCTGGAATTCATAAACCCATTCCGGTGTACCCAAGATAAACGGTGCTGGCTCTGTATTCCTTCTTTCCTCAATCATGTTGGTATATGACTCATCCCATTCCTTGGTTCCATACTGGTACATGATGAGACCTCCCCATAGGTTAGTTTCAAGAGCTTCAAGAATTCGATCACCCGTATAAGAGCAATAAATCTGCTCGGCCACAAGCAAAAAACGCCGACGTGCCCTTGATGAGTTTCTTGAACCATAGAGCAATGTAGCTGCAAGGTATCTTCTATCACTGTGAGCTGGAATTTCATTCCAAGGATTGTAAATTCTGAACCGCAGTGATATAGTCCCGCGGACAAAATCACCTCAAAAGTATGCCCTGTAAGGTAGGTCAATGGCGAGAGACGTGATGTACGATTACATCATTATCGGGTCGGGCTTCGGCGGAAGTGTTTCTGCGTTACGCCTGTCGGAAAAAGGCTACCGAGTTGCTGTCTTGGAAAAGGGTAAGCGTTACCAAACTAAGGACTTTCCCCGAACCAACTGGAATCTTCGAAAAAGCTTATGGATGCCACACATTGGGCTTTACGGCATCTTCGCGCTCACGTTTCTCAAACACGTGTTCGTCCTTCACGGAGCAGGCGTGGGTGGAGGAAGCCTTAACTACTGCAACCAGCTACTGATACCCCCTGATGAGGTTTTCGAAAAGCCCAAGTGGGGCCATAGAGACATGAAGGCGAAATTGGCGCCCTTTTACGCGATCGCCAAAGGCATGCTGGGAGCAAACCCAAGCCCACGGGTGGGCAAGGCCGACGAGATCTTAGCTGAGATCGGAAGGGAAATCAGGGGAGAGGATACCTTCCATATCAATGATGTAGGCGTGTTCTTTGGCGAGCCCGATAAGACCGTTCCTGACCCTTATTTCAAGGGAGAGGGGCCGGAGAGGACGGGCTGCACATTCTGTGGCGCGTGTATCGTGGGATGCAGAGTGGGAGCCAAAAATACGTTGGATAAAAACTACCTCTACCTTGCGGAGCACAAGCACGGAGCCGAGATTGTTCCCGAAACCGAGGTCACGGGCATCAGGCTCCTGGATAGTGGTTACGAGATACTCGCTAGGAAATCCACCGGGTTTCGCCACAGCAAGAGGATTTACCGGGCAAGCGGCGTGGTGATTAGCGGGGGGGTAATGGGCTCAGTGAAGCTGCTTCTCAAATGTAGGGCCGAGGGATTGCTGCCTGATCTTTCAGGTCAACTCGGAAACTATGTCCACACCAACTCCGAGACCCTGGTGGGCGCTATCGCTAAGGACAGAAAGGCCGACTATTCCGATCAGATCTCGATTACCTCGGGTATCTATCCGGACGAGAACACGCATGTTGAGGTAGTCCGGTTTAACAAGGGCTCCGATGTGCTGTCATTTCTGGCCACATTGCTCGTCGATGGAGGAGGCCCTATTCCTCGCTGGGTGCGATTCTTGGGCAATGCGCTCAGGCATCCATGGGAGTTCCTTAAGTCGCTGTTGCCTTTCGGCTGGGCAGCGCGATCACCAATACTCCTTGTGATGCAGACCATAGACAGCTATCTGCGCTTGAGCTATGGGAGGCGCTGGTGGCGACTGGGCAGGAGGAGCATGAACTCCAGCCTCTCGCCTGGGGCAAAGAAAATCCCCTCCTATATCCCCGTTGCAAATGAAATCGCCAGGCGCATGGGGGAGAGAATTAATGGTCAGCCGATGAGTTCCTGGCCTGAGGTGGTGTTCGATGTGCCGATTACCGCGCACATTTTGGGCGGGGCCGTAATGAGCGATAGTCCCGACCAAGGCGTAGTCGATTTCAAGGGGCAGATTCACGGCTACCCAAATCTCTACGTGTTGGACGGCTCAAACATTCCTGTGAACCTGGGGGTAAATCCCTCCCTAACCATAACCGCCCTTGCGGAATACATCATGTCACAGATCCCGCCTAAGTGAGACCATCAATTCTATGCCGACCGTATCTCCTGCCTCATGAACACGGTATACGACACCCCGAAGCAGATCACCGTGATGGCGATGAGGCTGATGATATGTGGGATGACCACATAGATACTCTGAGCCAAGGCCAAGGGACGATTAAATCTCGAAAGAGAGAGCCGCTCCATGGGGCCCATGAGCACGAAGGATTTCGTGGTCTTCCTGGTGGGATCGATAACGATGGCGGTGGAATCGTTATACAGTTGCATGGGGGAGATAAGGGAGACCACGCGCTGAACCTTGAGGTGTTTGAGCACCACCTGGGGGTTGTCCTGGTCCATGCAATCACTTTAATCGAGCCTCGTTAGCGCCCGAGCAGATCCCTCAAAACGCGCTTTAACCTAAGAGCGGCTTGCCGGATAAGGAGATCCACTGCTCTTTCCCTATCCTCAAGCCGCTTCAAGGTGGTTTGAGAACGCCTTTGATTCAGGCCGCTTCGTTACGAAGTCTTAACAGCTATCTTGCGAGGCCTTGCAGCTTCAACCTTGGGAAGCTTTAGCCGAAGGACCCCGTCCTTCAGTTCAGCATCTATTTTAGCTTGGTCAATGCCCTGTGAGAGGCTGAACTGCCGGTAGTATTTGCCCGTGCGGTACTCCCTGATCACATCCGCCTCATTGGCCCCTTCCGGCGGTTTGACATCACCGTCCAAGGTGAGAATGTTCTCATTGAGGTCGATGTTCAGGTCTGCCGCCTTCACACCGGGCATATCGGCCAGCAGCGTGATCTCCTTATCGGTTTCAAAGATGTCCGCTGCCGGCGTGAAGACCAGCCCCGGCCTTGTTTGTTCAGCAGGGGTAGTCACTTCCGCTTTCTCTCTTACCTTTATGGCTTTGCCTTCCGTATCTGCCATCGTATGTCCCTCCTTTCATCATATATAAGAACAGACACCGAAGATTAGGATGTCTTTACGGCAATCTGTTTGGGCTTGGCCGCTTCCGCCCTGGGCAGGACCACCGTCAGAACCCCGTCGGTACAGCGTGCTTCTACCTTGCCGGTATCCACCTGGGCCGGCAGGCTGACGATGCGGCTGAATTTCCCAGCTTCCCTTTCTCTTCGATGATATTGGGCCTTCTCGTCTTCAGCAGGGAATTTCCTCTCGCCCGAAATGGAGAGCGTGTCCCCTGTCACCGAGATGTCCAGATCATCGGCCTTGAGACCGGGAAGTTCTGCACGGACATAGTAGTTGTCTTTATCCTCAGTCACATTCATCAGGGGAAACACACCGGCCATAGGCTCCCTAAAGATGCCCCTGGCAAGACCTTCACTGAGCTTGTCCATGTCTCTACGCATACGTTCGAGTTCATCAAAGGGACTCGTCCAGTCCCATGTAGGGAAACCAGTTATTCTTCTCCATATCATGATTCATTCCTCCCTTCTTGTAATGATTGTTGTCCAATTTCAAAAAGCCCCAAGAACAGCATCCTAAAACCCGAGACTTGCGATTTTGATCAACCATTTTCAGAGCTTTTTAAAAGGTCCACCGATCGATGGATTTTTATAAAATGAATAATCCGGATTTTGAGGCTGTCAAGATCCCCCGAAAAAATTTCTTGCAACCCCGATCCAAAGACAATGGACACTCATCCGATAAGGGGGAAACCGCTCTGTCCTTGAGCCTTCTTTTTCGGGGATCTCACCATAACAGGCAAAAAGCCTCTTTTCACAAATCACGGACGGGAGCAGTGGGCAACATTACAGTATGCCCGAGTTTAAAGAAAGGTTTATCAAGCATCTTATGGCTCATGCCACGAGTTCCGATCCTGAGACGGCAGCCATTCTCGAAAACAAGCTAACCCAGATCTGGGAGGAATTTCACGAGGAGTATGAGCGGGTATCCATCGATGATCTGGATAGAAGGTGTTCGAGATTTGTGACAATCGAGGAAGCTCAATGAAAATGCAATCAATAAACCACGTATCGAAACAGGGGGCCGTGGTCCATCCTGAAAGATCCTAAGATGGGTGGTGCCTGATTCATGTATGCAGTGAAAGGCAGGGATGGGTAAGATCACTGGATCTGGAAAAGGTCATCGCCAATTAAGGATTAAAAGCCCGATCATTTGGCTTTCTGTCCTGGGCGATCACCGCGTTCAAAAGGGGGAGGAGTTTTTCGTGGTAGATATTGTCCCATGCATAATTTCTTATGACCTTCCGGAACATCCTGTGAGGCTTTAGCTCTTGAACAAATTCCAGAATCCTCCGTGCTATGCTTTCAGGTGCCTCTGATGGATCAAAAAAACACGCATCCTCCCCGCCGATTTCCAAAAAGGGCGGGATGTTCGAACAAACGATGGGTAATCTAATCATACCCGATTCCAGAAGTGGAATGCCGAATCCCTCCTGCAGACTAGGCAGAAACAGGATGTCCGAAATTAGATAGAGATCCCGTATGGTAATGGTTTCGATCATAAGTCGCTCGCCGCTCTTGAAAGCATACTCTGCCATGATCAGCACATCATCCTCGATTCCCAGCTTGGCCGCAAGGTTCTTCAATGCATGATAATATGTTAGATTCTTTGGCTCATGGGGATCATGGGCGCCGGTGATCAGCAGGCGAGCCTTCAGACCGAGGTCATGGAGGGACCGTGTCACCCTGATGGACAACTCCATGTTTTTCCGCTTGTGGAGACGGGAGGGCTGGACCATGAGGAATTCCGCCTCAAAGAGGCGCTGCTCTTGAATAAATCGGACCGTGTTCGTATCCAGTAGAAAAAAGAGGATAGGGTCAATCCCGTTGGGTATGACATGTAACCGTTTCTTGCCGCCATACAGATTGGCAAACATTTCTTTGCGGCTTTCGGAAATCACCACGTAATGGATGCCCGCATAGGCTCGTTTAAGGATATTCCAGGGGAAAAGAAACAGGTGATTCGGGCAGTCCGGATAGAAATAAGGGGAGTCATGATTCCAGCTGATGATAGGAATGGGTGCTTCCTGACCGATCCGGTGCAAGGCGGCGCTGAGGGGCAGGTTAAAGGGCATGGTAAGCACATTATGGGCGATCAAGATATCGAAACCCTTCAAGGAGCTGAGTAGAAACCGGTATATTTCTCTCGTAAGGCCTTCCATCTTTTCGGGCTTGCCGTCAAAACTCAGTTGATGGGCGTCCAAGACCTCCCTGTTGCGCGAACCAAGAAGCGTGTTTATCTCGATCTCCATATTGTCAGCGAATATTTCGCCGTCTCCAGCAAGCACCTTGACATGGTGGCCATACCGACCAAGCAGTGAGGCATGCTGACGCATGATCTCCTCGACACCGCCCACCACGGGCGGGCATGAATAGTGGAGAAGCGCGATATTGTACTTCACGCCTATTAGCTCCTGTAATCGATTAGCCCGGATTAAGGGGCAGATGTATCATTTGTCTGTGGCTCCATAGCCCGCGCCGCCTACTGTGTGCCCTCGTGCTCTTTCAGAAAGCGTTCGAAAAAGGCCTCCATAAAGGCATGGCGCTCTTCGGCCATACGAAGGCCTTCGGCAGTGAGCATTCGATGCTTGATCTTGCGCAGTTTCACCATGAACTCCCGGTAACCGGTATCTTCTTCGGTATAAGGTTCGGTATCTTCTGGATTAGCGGAGGCATTGTGGAATTTGGCCCCTATCTCCCCGGCAAACTGGAAGGCCCTGGCGATGCCAATGGCCCCGATGGCGTCAAGCTTATCCGCATCGAACAGGACCTTCGCTTCCAACGTCTCGGGATGCGCATTTCCACGAAACCGGTGAGCTCGAATGCAGTGGAGCACATTGGCCCTTTGTTCTTCGGAGATAGGGTATTGCTCCAATAGGTCATGGGCCATTTCTGCGCCCTTTTCGGCATGGCAGATGGTGCCCTTCGATTCATCTTGATAGAATCGACCGATGTCATGGAGGTAGGCTGCAAGCTCCAGGACCTGCTGATCAGCCCTTTCAACGCGGCCAATGTGCATACACAGGTTATAGACCCGTTGTGTATGCTCCCAGGCATGACTGCCGTTTGCCTTTGAAAGGCATTGCTCGGCATAGTGCTTAATGTCTTCAATCGTCACGCCCATATCTAGTGCTTTTACCTCAATCCAGGCGGAGTGTGGAATTTCAAGAAACTGTGAATTACGGGCCGCTAATCTACGTAACCTTGTCGCCGGGCAGCGGGTCGCCCTCAAAGGTAGGTGCGCACAGGCGGTCAGCTTCACCGCCCGACAGAATCATTCCCTCGGAGAGGCCGAACTTCATCTGGCGGGGCTTCAGGTTTGCGACCACAACAACCTTCTTGCCGATGAGCTTCTCCGGCTCAGGATAGCCGGGGCGGATTCCGGCGAATATCTGCCGGAGGCGATTCTCACCGATGTCAACCATGAGCCTGATGAGTTTGTTCGATCCTTCAACAGTGCTGGCCTCCCGGACCACGCCAACCCGAAGGTCGATCTTGGAGAACTCGTCAATGCTGATCTCTTTACCTATGGGCTCAAGTTGCTCGCGCCTTCCGGCTGAAGGAGCGCCGTTTCCCGGATGTGCCGGTTTAGCCTGAGCCGGAGCTTCGGCAACTGGTGCCTCCTTGGCCTGGGCCTTTTCGATCTTCGCCCAGGTATCGCGTAAGGTCACGGTTCGATTGAAGACCAGTGCCCCCTCTTGAGAGTCAAGTGGATCGGCGCAGAAGTACCCCAACCGCTCGAACTGGTATCGGCTTCCCGGCGCCGCGCCCGAAAGGCTGGGTTCAACGCGGCAGGTTGTCAGCGTTTCCAATGAGCTCGGATTCAGGTAGGATTTGAAATCTAAACCATCCTTATCATCGGTCGGGTTGGGTGTCGTGAATAGGTGATCGTACAATCGCACTTGAGCTGGAAGGGAGTGGGAGGCGGAAACCCAGTGCAACGTCGCCCGCACCTTTCGTCCGTCCGGTGCATCACCACCCCGGGTCTTCGGGTCGTAGGTACAGTGCAATTCGATTATTTCACCGGTTTTTTCGTCCTTAACTACATCCACGCACTTTACAAAGTAGGCATATCTGAGCCGCACCTCTCGGTTGGGTGCGAGGCGGTAGAATTTCTTGGGTGGGTCCTCGCGAAAATCGTCTCGTTCAATATAGAGCACCCGTGAAAACGGAACCTTACGTACCCCCATGCCCGGATCTTCCGGATTGTTGAAGGCATCCAACTCCTCAACCTGTTCTTCGGGATAGTTGTCTATGACAACCCTGAGAGGGCGCAAGACAGCCATGACGCGAGGAGCGCGTTTATTGAGATCTTCCCGCAAACTGTGCTCGAGCAGGGCTATGTCAACTGTACTGTCTCTCTTAGCCACGCCGATACGCTCACAAAAGCTCCGGATCGACTCGGGTGAGTAACCCCGTCTCCTCAAGCCCGATATGGTGGGCATCCGGGGATCGTCCCATCCGGCAACATAGCCCTCCTCCACCAATTCGAGCAGCATTCTCTTGCTCATAACGGTGTAGGTAAGGTTGAGCCGCGCGAACTCGATCTGCTGGGGGTGGTGAACACCCAGTTGATCGAGAAACCAGTCATACAAGGGACGATGATCTTCAAATTCCAGGGTGCAGATCGAATGGGTGATTCCTTCGATGGAATCCGACTGCCCGTGGGTGAAATCATAGGTGGGATAAATGCACCATGAGTTGCCCGTCCTGTGATGTTCCGCATGCAGTATGCGGTACATAACGGGATCTCGCATATTCAGATTTGGCGATGTCATATCGATCTTTGCTCGAAGGACCCGGGAGCCATCCTCGAATTCACCTCCCCGCATGCGCTCGAACAGATCGAGATTCTGCTCTACCGAACGATTGCGATACGGACTGTCTTTGCCCGGCCGAGTCAGGGTTCCCCGATGCTCCCTGATCTCGTCCGCACTGAGATCGCACACGTAGGCCTTGCCGTCTTTGATGAGCTGTATTGCATAGAGATAGAGCTGATCAAAGTAGTCTGAAGCGTAGAACTCCCGATCCTCCCAGTCAAACCCGAGCCATCGAACATCTTCCTTGATGGATTCCACATACTCGAGGGACTCTTTGCCCGGGTTGGTATCGTCGTAACGCAGGTTGCACAGTCCTTTGTAGTCGCGGGCGAGACCGAAATTCAGGCAGATGGACTTGGCATGCCCGATATGGAGATACCCGTTCGGCTCCGGCGGAAACCTGGTGTGAACCCTACCGCCATATTTTTCCGTCTTCAGGTCTTCATCGATAATGGTGCGGATGAAGTTGGGTGTTGGAGTTGACTCGGGTTTAGCCATACAAGAGGCTCCTTTCTGATAGTGCCTTCAGTTTCTTTTCCTGCTGGTTTCCTTGATTTTCAGTGCTTTTGTCGTTCGCCTCTCGGTATCATGCTACCGCGCATTGTATCACATTTTCAGTTTTTGTTAAGTGCTTATGTGTGCGAGTTATTAAAGAGAGCCTTTTACTCGCTTAGGCAGAAAGCCACGGGCTTGCCCGCCAGAATTATGGCTGGCTTGCCTAAACTTCCCGCCTCCTTTTTGATGAGATCTGCGAACAGACAGCAGAACTTAATTCACACTGCAAGAGGTGATCCCCATCACCCGATAGGAATATGGGAACCTGTGTAACTGCTTATTTAAAAGGCTTCAGCGCTGTGGCACGAGTTGCAGGTAAGATACTGACGGCTGATTGCTGAATGCTAGAATGTTAATTTTGGCAAAAGGAATGGCTTGATCCGCCCAAATGCTAAAAGCAAAGATTTCGGCACCTGCCCACAGGGGAAAAGTGAGAGCTTTGGTATTCTTTTTTTTGACTGGTTACCTTCCTTATTATATGAGTATCAGTGAAGACCTAGTCTTAATCATGAATGCAATGTATTGCTGCAATGAAACCACTTTGAGATCTTCGGACCGAAATTGCGAATAATGGGAGGTTGCCATGGACTACGAAAGCCTGCTGAAATTGGTGAAAAAAAGGCGGAGCATACGCCGTTTCAAGCCGGATCCGATCCCCGATGAATACATAGAGAAGATTATTGAGGTTGCCCGCTGGGCGCCATCCGGTTTTAACATGCAGCCCTGGGAGTTCATTGTGGTTAAGAAGCCGGAGCTGAGGAGAAAGATCGTTGAATTTGTTGGCGAGTATTGGACCCAAGCCAAAGCCATGGAAACAACAAGAGAGTCCTGGCAGGGAAAACCCTGGAAAACTTCGGGCGTACTCGATGCGGGGATGGATTATACCACAGCCCCCGTGTTCATCGTTCTCTACGGTGATACCAGAACCAAGGCAGGACTGCCGATGGGACTCAGATATGATCCCAACCGCTGCCATTTGATTTTCAGCTCGGGCCTTGCCAATGCTTTTCTGTACATGCATTTGGCCGCTACCACCTTGAACCTGGCCTCTCAATGGGTGTCAGCGGTCACCACGCCCTTCGCCAATTGCATGGTTAAGAACTTGTTGGGAATTCCGCCTGAGATGGAACCTTATGACATGCTGGCCCTGGGCTACCCGGCCCTTAAACCGGGTGGCAAGTTCATGAGGGACCCGAAAAGAATGATTCATTACGATGATTGTGGCCCCGAAGACTTCAGGCTTGAGGACGAGGTGAAGGATTTTGTCAAAAGAGCCAGGAACTGGACCATAGGTACCCATCGCAGGAAAGCAGACTAAAGAATCGCCGCACATTGCGGGCCTCCTATGCGGGGGATGTGTGGGGTTAGGCCTTCGATTGACCCTGTGTTTATCCCATAGCAAGGTTTACCCGCCATGTTTGTGGCGGGCCTGATCCCCGGAGCTTTTCACCCATCACCTCCTCAGGTATTGGTGTTATTGTCCTCTTCCGGCTTTTCTTCGCGCAGCATTTTGAATACAAGGCCGTAAAAACTGTCATCTTGAGACATATATTTCCAGCCCAATTGAATATTGCAGTTCCGGCACAGCTGAATTTGCCACGAATAACCCCGGAACCAGGAATACCCATGTGAGACCCTTTCAATGCCCATGCATCCCGGTGCATTGCGATAACAGCCCAGCCGGACAATGTGCCCGTAGTAAGGAAAGTCATGATTATGGCGGCCTCGAACCTCGATCTTTTCAGCCACCTTGGCGACAAAATGGCCGCAGTAAGCGCACGTAAGGCGCCATTCATGCATGTTGTCATCCACTTCATCCTCAAAGATAGAAGGGTTCTTGTCCAGGTAGGTCAGGTGATCAATGTCCTCTGCTGAGGGATATTTCCCTGAAGGCCTTTTAGTGATGATGGAAAACGATTCATCTTTTTCAAAATCTCTAGCCATACTTATTACATTAGATAGAAATGCTGCCCTTTTCAACCCCTCTTTGGATTCCATCCACAACAAATCCATTTACAACGCAAGGGATCTTACCCGGTTTTACTTAAGGTTTACCCAGCATGTTTCGGGTGAGCTTGCCCGCCATTATTTTGGCAGGCTTGATCCTCGCCGAATTGTTGTTTGCTTTCTTACCGACGTCCCAGTTTCCACTCATAAGTCGTTTTAGAACCAATGTTCCCCTTTTATGTTCAGGTCAAGAAAAATGGCTCTCGGGAACGTCTTACGTCTCCGCGCTCAGTAGTATTTTGGACAACGGCATTGACAAGCTTATATTAAGGCTATTA
>CP070752.1:1241866-1247029 GCA_020348625.1 Deltaproteobacteria bacterium
ATTATTTCTTCAAAAGAGACTAATCTGACTATTTCTTCTCCGTGTCTCTTCACTAGTTCGTTGTATACAATATAGGCGGTCTTATCTTCTAGCGAAGAAAGGAGGAGGAACTGATGAAAATCGACACCATGCATAGGTCAAAACCAAGAAGCTCGTTCATCATTGAATTTGTCTGGTTGTCATTGGTTTGTGGTCTCGTTGCAATATGGGGGTGTGGTGCTCTGACAGAAGGTTTGATGCAAGGGCCGGGAACAGCTGATACGCAAGATGCCTATAGCCTGTTCGACAACGGAACCGGGCATCTGAAGGAAGGGCGATTCGACGATGCGATCGCCGCCCTCTCCCAGGCAATTAATCTGGAGCCTGACTACGCCGAGGCTTACAACAACCGAGGGCTTGCCTATTATGAAAAAAAGGAATACTCCCAAGCCCTCGAGGACTTCAAGCAGGTCATTGTCATCAATCCCGACGATGAAAAGGCCCATAACAACCTTGCCCTCGTTTACTACCGGCTCGAAGACTACCCCAATGCAGAGAACCATTATCAGCTGGCCCTGTCATTAAGCAGGGAAGAAAAGCCCTATCATGCCGATGTTTACAACAACCTGGGGGCCATCTACGCAAGAAAAGGGGCACAGCAGGAGGCCTTGAACGCCTATAACAACGCCATACGGATAACCAAGACCAACAACTTGGGGTACACCGACGCCTTTTACAACCGGGCAAATCTCTTTTACGACCAGAAGCGATATGACGAGGCCATAGCAGATTACACAGTAGCCATAACCTCTGTGGAAGAAGCGGGTGACGCTGCTTACAACGTCTCTGATGCTTATTACAATAGGGGATTGAGTTACTATCACAAGGGCCAGCATAATGAGGCCCTTGCCGATTATGAGCGTGCGTTGGAGCACAAACCCGATTTCACCTGGGCTCTTTACAGCATGGGGCTTACCTATTTCATGAAAAAAGACTACGAACGGGCACTCTCCGCGTACCATAAGGCCCTAGGCATAGATGCCAATTTTGCCGATGCTTACCTGGGCATGGCAATGGTGTTTCAGGAAACCGGCCCTCGTGAGGAGTTTCTGGCTTCGTTGAATAAGAGCTGCGATCTGGGCAATGCCCAAGCGTGCGACACGCTGAAGAAACTGGAAGAAAAATAGAGGACACAGGGCCAAAGGTTCTGGCTCTGATGAAAACTTATAAGGGTATGCCGATTGCGTATCGGACCGTAGGCTTTCTATTGGAATAATGGAAGACTCGAATACTGGAGAGGGTAAACAAAGGAAAACATCCCTTATACGTCAATATTCCAATACTCCATTATTCCCTGATTCCAACACATTCATCTGACAGCACTTCCCGGTTTGCTTTCCCCGTCGGTAACCACGATATGAATCCCCGCTTCATCCTCTGCCGCGAGAACCATACCTTGAGACTCAATACCGCGGAGCCGAATCGGCTTAAGATTGGCAAGCACAACAACCTGTTTACCCCTGAGCTCCTCTGGCCGATAATCAGGGGCCAATCCCGCCACGATCGTCCGCTCCTCCCCAATATCAACTGCCAGCTTCAGTAGTTTGTCGGATCCGGCAATAGGCTCTGCCTGCTTGATGATCCCAACGCGGATGTCAAACCGTTGAAACTCTTCGAGGCTTACCAGGTCCGGTGAAGAAACAGCCTCTTGAAGTTTTTCAAGCTGCACCCTGGGGAAAAGGGCCGGCGCCTTTGCTACTGGCCTGATCCGCTTCGTTTTGCCCCACTGCTTTGCATCCTCGAAATCCAGCTCTTTTCCAACTGCCTCGAGCCCCAACTGATGTTGGATCTTCTCCGCTGTTTGGGGCATAACCGGCCACAGGAGCACTGACACTACTTTTAATGCTTCCAGCACATGGTCGAGCACGGCGCCGAGGCGGTCCGTGTCTGATTGGGCCATTACCCATGGTTTCATGGTATCGATGTATTTATTGGCTTTTCCGATCAACTCCCAGACAGCGATAAGGGCCTTGTGAAAGGTGAATTCCTCCATCAGGTCCCTATATTCGTCGATTACCTCAAGCGCTGCTTCCCTCAACGCCCGATCCTCCTCCGCTGGTGTGCCTGATGCGGGGACCAAACCGTCGAAGTACTTGACTGCCATGGTTGCGCTTCTGCTCACCAGATTCCCGAGATCGTTTGCCAGGTCGGCATTAAGCCTCCTTACCAGCGATTCCTCGCTGAAATCCGAATCGAGTCCGAAGACCATGTCCCTCAGGAGAAAATACCGAAAAGCATCAAGGCCGTAAACGGTGGCCAGATCCATGGGTTTCACGATATTTCCCAGGCTCTTTGACATCTTGCCGGCATCCACATTCCAGTACCCATGCACATTCAGATGTTGGTACGGTTCGATTCCGGCTGCCTTGAGCATGCACGGCCAGAAGATACCGTGAGGCTTGAGAATATCCTTTGCGATAATGTGCTGGGCAACCGGCCAGAATTTCTTAAAGAGATCACCGTCCGGATAATTCAACGCCGATACATAGTTAATGAGCGCATCAAACCAGACATAGGTCACATAGTCATCATCAAAGGGAAGTGGTATCCCCCACGATAGTCTCCTCTTAGGCCTAGATATGCACAGGTCTTCCAGGGGCTCCCTCAGGAAGGCCAGGACCTCGTTACGGTACCGTTCAGGCCTGATGAAGTCGGGGTTTCGGTTGATGTGCTCAATGAGCCACTCCTGGTATTTGCTCATCTTGAAGAAGTAGTTCTCCTCCCGAATGAGCTTTGGCTCTGTCAAATGGATAGGGCATCTGCCGTCTTCCAATTCCGTTTCAGTATAGAACCGCTCACATCCAACACAGTATGTTCCCTCGTACTCGCTGAAATAGATGTCTCCTTTTTCATACACCCGCGAGAGGATTGCCTTTACCGTTTCTTGATGATTCTCATCAGTGGTCCTTATGAAGTAGTCATTGGTCACATCCAGCTTGGGCCAGGCATCTCTAAAGGTCTTGCTTATCTTGTCTACGTATGTCTTGACGCTTTCGCCAGCCTTGGTAGCTGCCTCCACAATCTTGTCGCCGTGCTCATCGGTACCCGTGAGAAAAAAGGTTTCAATGCCCGCCAACCGGTGGAACCGCGCTACTATGTCGGCAACAATGGTTGTATACGCATGCCCGAGGTGTGGTTCTGCGTTTACGTAATAAATAGGTGTGGTTATGTAAAATGCCCTCTTGCTATTTTTTGCCATTTTTTCCTCGTGCCTTCCTCGTTTTCGCATACTCATCGTATTCAAAAGCAAGACAGCACATCAACCTCCCACATATGCCGGAGATCTTCGTGGGGTTCAGCGAAAGGTCTTGTTCTTTGGCCATCCTGATGGATATGGGGTCGAAATTCGAGAGAAACACCGAACAGCAGAGCTCGCGACCACAGTGGCCGACACCGCTCAGCATTCGAGCTAGGTCTCTGGTACCGATCTGCCTCATCTCCACATGGGTATGAAACCGCTGAACCAGATCCTTGACCAACTCCCTGAAATCGACCCTGGTCTTGGAGGTGTAATAGAAGGTCATTTTGCTTCGGTCAAATGCTACCTCAACTCCGATCAGGTTCATGGACAATTTCCTCTTTTCGATAAGCTCTCTGCAGCATTCAGCAGCCTCTGCCTCGTCCTGTTCGTTCTTCCTTTTTTGCTCAATATCCTCTGTTGTAGCCAGGCGGAATATCTTCTTTATCGGTCTGGTGGGCATGGAAGAATCCCTGAGCCTCGGCTTGCTGCATACCGTGCCCAGTTCCTGGCCCTTCTGGGTCTGCACAATAACCTGATCTCCCTCCTTAAGGACGAAGTGCCCGGTGTAAAACTCATACCACTTGCCGTCCTCCCTGAATCTGACATTCACGATCTTTCTTGGACCGTCTCCATTCCTTTTTCTCATCGATCTGCAGCCCCCCTCAAACCAAACAAAGATCGTTCAATAAGGAACAGTTGGTTCCTGTTCTCAATGAGATCATATTCTGCACTGGCAATAACGGCCAGTGACTTCATGAGCCTATCCACCGAATAACCGGAGGCGACCCTACTGAGGTGTTCAATGAGATCGGTGTTTACGATGAGCTCTTTCGCACCCTCGAGTTTCATGAGCAGCATGTCCCTGAACCAGCTCTTCCATATCCCCAGCATCAATGCTATTGTCGCATCTTTTGGCTCCTTACCCTTTTTTCCGAGGTCGAAGAATTTTTGAGCCGATTCCAGGAGAACATCCGGAGAGCCATTGATGGCCCGATCCAGCATCTCTATCCAGCTAATCCGTTCTGCCAAAAGGCCTTCCTCTGCCATCCTGAGCGCCGTGCCCAGGCTCCCCTCTGAAAGCCTGGCCAAGATCCGTGCGGCTTCCCTATCCACGCTGCGTTCTGTTACCAGCCAGTTCGCAATCTCCCCGGTCGGAAGCGGTTTAAAGGAAACCCTCTGGCATCGTGAAACAATGGTGGGCAGAAGCTCCTTCGGATCCCTCACTGTTAGGATAAAAACGGTTCCCGGCGGTGGTTCCTCAAGGCTCTTCAAGAATGCATTGGCCGCCTCCATGGTCATCTTTTCCGCCGGGTCAATGATGATCATCCGGTACCGACCGAGAACTGGTGCGAAGGCGAGCTGCCTGTTTATCTCGCGAATCTGGTTGATGCCGATCGCCTTTTTCTCCTCATCCAGGCCTACCAGAATGATGTCAGGGTGATTTCCGTCGATGATCCTCCGACAGGAGGTGCACCTCCCACACCCGTCTTCATTGTCGGGATCCATGCAATTGAGCAACAAGGCAAATGCCATAGCCGTGGTTGTCTTGCCAATTCCCTGAATACCGGCAAACAGATAGGCCGAGGCAATCTTGTCGTTGGCCGCGACGCGCCGGAGAAAGTCGATTGCCTTTTCTTGACCTATGATTTCCTTTAATAACAGAGTGCTCATGAAGAGTAACTAATTCGCTTGGCGCAAAATTGGAATGTTGGCCTGCCCTGGGGCGACTTATCGAAAATGACTATCTGTTGCTGTAATAGCACAACATACGTAATCAAAGAATTTCATCCTTGCATAACAGGTCTGGGCCAGGGAACAATGGAAAATTGGAATATTGGGTTCTCGCAAACTGCAACATCGCTTTACTGGCAAACTCCTGCTAA
>CP070752.1:1247129-1251448 GCA_020348625.1 Deltaproteobacteria bacterium
ACCTATCCAAACGGCCGGTTATCGTCGTGGATGATGGGCTCGCATCGGGTTTTACCCTTCTCGTGGGGGTTGAGGCGCTACGGAAGGCGGGTGCGAATCACATTACACTAGCAGTTCCAACCGGGCACCGCAATTCGGTCCAGATGATGGCCGATCGTGTGGAGGCTGTTTACTGTGGAAATATTCGTCACGGATGGAGCTTTGCCGTGGCTGACGCCTACCGTAGGTGGTCCGATGTGAGCGATGAGGAGGTGATGAACGTCCTCAGGCAGTTCGAGCGAAAGCGATGAGTTGGTCACATAAACCCAGTGGTTTTTGGTGCGTGATGAGAGTCTCAAAGTCTTCCAGAGTTTCCTGAGCCTTCAACAAGGGATCTCCGCAACGTATTGACTTTCTAGTGCCTTATGTCTATGACAAGCAAACACCATTGTCCCTTCGCTCCCATGCTCTCGCGGTGACCCTCCCGGGGTTCGCAGGTGGGGAATGCCTGCCCCTTCCCCGCTCTAAAGGCGGGGTTTTCCCCTTCCTGCTCACCCTCGGGGGTGCCCCACCGCTTCCGCGAATGTCGCTCAGGGACAACGGTGTTCACTGGGGGATCAGGAAAGTCTGGACACAATCACCTTGACAGGGTTCACCTTTTTCGTTAATTTCAAGATGCAATCAGTGGTTATGCCTAACATAACGCGGGTAAACAAACCTGCATCCACTGATTGATGAGCAAGATCACAAGGGTACCTGGAAGCCGATGATAGAGGGATTTGTTTGCGTGCCCCGAGTTTAGGTGAGTATAAGAACACCTAGTACCTACCAATCATCAGTTACCCCGCTTTAGAGATCTCCCTGCCGTTACAGATGATTCTATACGCCAGAGGAGATTAGTGCTTGCGAGAGGGTTGTTACGCTGTATGGAGAGACGACTAACCAGAAGCATAAACATAGGCGGTGTGCAGATAGGCGGAGGGGCGCCGGTAGTGGTTCAGTCCATGACCAAGACCCCGACGCAGGATGTGGCTGCCACGGTACGGCAGATAGACCGCCTCATGGACGCCGGGTGTGAGCTTGTTCGCCTGGCAGTACCCGACATGGAAGCAGCCAATGCACTGACAAAGATTAAATCTCAGGTAGCACTCCCGCTCATCGCCGATATTCACTTTGACTACCGAATCGCCCTAGCTACCATAGACAAAGGTATTGATGGTCTGAGGCTGAATCCCGGCAATATCGGCGGAAAAAAGGAAATCCAGCAGATCGTTGCAGCTGCCCGTGCCCGAGCCATACCCATAAGGATCGGGGTAAATGCCGGCTCCCTTGGCAGGGAAATCCTGAAAAAGTACGGCCATCCGACGCCTGAGGCCATGGTTGAGAGCGCTCTCAATCATGTGAGAATCTTGGAGGACCTGGGGTTTCATCACATCAAGATCTCCCTCAAGTCTTCCAATGTCTTGCAAACGGTATCGGCATATAGGCTTTTGAGCGAGAAGGTTGACTACCCTCTGCATGTAGGCGTTACCGAGGCAGGGACCCTTATATCGGGAACTGTTAAGAATTCCCTGGGAATAGGATTATTGCTAACTGAGGGCATTGGTGATACCATCAGGGTCTCCCTCACCCATGACCCGGTTGACGAGGTTAAGGTCGCTTATGAGATCCTGAAGGCCTTGGGACTGAGGCAGAGAGGATTAGAGATAATCTCGTGCCCTACCTGTGGCAGGTGTGAGATAGATCTGGTCGGCTTGGCAGAAGAGGTTGAAAATGCCCTGAGTCATATTACGGCGCCTCTTAAAGTAGCAATCATGGGTTGCGTGGTCAACGGACCGGGAGAGGCCCGGGAGGCCGATGTTGGTATTGCTGGCGGACGTGGTCAAGGCACCTTGTTTAAGAAGGGCAGGGTAACTAAGAAGGTCGCCGAATCAGAGCTGGCGAGAGTACTGGTACAGGAAGTCAAGAGGATGGCGGATGAATGAATATTTTCGATTTACGATTTTAGATTGATCAATTTGATCTTCGCTTGTCAGTTTTTCATAGTCAATCGTCAATTTTCTATCAATTTTGGATTATGGCATCTATGTCAAGACGATATTCTGAATTCTTTATCCCTACTTTGAAAGAGGTGCCGGCTGAGGCTGAGGTTATCAGCCACCAACTGATGCTCAGGGCCGGCATGATCAAGAAGCTTTCAGCAGGAATCTATACGTATCTCCCCTATGGTTTGCGGGCGATCAAGAAGGTCGAGAACATTGTCAGGGAAGAAATGGATAGGGCCGGAGCCATTGAGATATTACTCCCCAGTGTACAGCCAGGTGACTTATGGGTGGAGAGCGGTCGGTGGGATCACTACGGACCGGAGCTCTTAAGGTTCAGGGATCGACACGGAAGAGAATCGTGCTTGGGCCCAACACACGAGGAGGTCATTACCGACATTGCCCGAAGGGAGATTCATTCCTACAAACAGATGCCCCTCAACCTCTATCAGATACAGACAAAGTTCAGAGATGAGATCAGGCCGCGATTTGGCGTTATGAGGGCGCGAGAATTCATCATGAAGGACGCCTACAGCTTTGATGTAGATGATGAGGGATGTAACCGCAGTTACGAAAAGATGTACGCTGCCTACGAGGCCATTTTCAAAAGGTGCGGCTTACGGTTCAGCGTTGTGGAAGCAGACACCGGACCGATCGGCGGCAGCTTTTCGCATGAGTTTATGGTCTTGGCGCAGAGCGGGGAAGATGAAATCGTCACCTGCCAAAACTGCGGGTATGCATCAAACCTTGAAAAGGCGGAGGTGGCGCCGGCACACGATGATCCTATGCCCGGAGAAAAGGAAGAAGGACTCGAGGTAGTTGATACCCCGGGAATGAGGACCATCGATGAGGTAGCCGGTTTTCTGTCGGTAGGGCCGGAGAAGATCATCAAGACGCTGATCTATCAAACTGACCAGGGGCCGGTAGCTGTGTTAGTGCGGGGAGATCATGCCCTGAATGAAACGAAGCTGAAGAATTTCCTCAACGCCGAAGAGGTTGCCATGGCCGATGCGGATACCATACTGGAGGTAACCGGAGCCCCTATAGGCTTTGCCGGAGCCGTGGGTCTGGACGTGAAGAAAGTGGCCGATTTCGGGATAAAAGCCTTGAAAAACTTAGTAATGGGCGCAAATGAGGAGGATCGGCATATCATCCATGTAAATGAGGGCAGGGATTTCTCGGTAGACCTTTATGCAGACCTGAGGATAATAGCCCCTTCCGACGCATGTCCCCGGTGTGGCAAGGTGTTAGACTTCGGCAAAGGCATCGAAGTAGGCCATGTCTTTAAGCTGGGGACCAAATACAGTAAGGCGCTCGGTGCTACCTTTCTAGATAAGACCGGACGGGAGGTCCCCATTATCATGGGGTGCTACGGCATCGGCATAGGAAGAACGGTTGCCGCAGCTATCGAGCAGCTTCACGACGAGCAGGGGATAGTCTTTCCCGTCTCAATTTCGCCCTTTGAGGTAGCAATCCTCCCCCTCGAAACACACGAGCCACGCGTTAGGGAAGTCTCCGAAGCCTTGTACCAACATCTGAGTGAGCGCGGTCTTTCAGTGCTGCTTGATGACAGAGAGGAAAGGCCCGGCTTCAAACTAAAAGATGCTGATCTTCTTGGCATACCGGTAAGGGCCACGGTCAGCTTGAAAACGCTTCAGAAAGACTCCGTTGAGATAAAGCTGCGCTCACAAAGAGACCTGAAATTTTTTCCTATAACCCAAGCTCCTGAAGCGATAAAGGAGGTTGTACAGGGCCTCTATGATTCGCTTAAATGACATAACCGCAAAGGTTCTTTCCGACTACCCCGCTGCAGATACCAATCTCATCGAAAAGGCCTACGTTTACTCGGCTAAGGTGCATAAGGGCCAGGCCCGTCTCTCGGGTGAACCATATCTCTCACATCCCCTCGAGGTAGCCGGAATTCTCGCTAACATGAAAATGGACGAGGTGACCATTGCTGCTGGCCTGCTCCATGATACTGTGGAGGATACCCTTGCCACCCTTGAAGACATCGAATATCTGTTCGGCAAGGAGGTGGCAACCATAGTAGACGGCGTTACCAAGATCAGCAAGATACATTTCTTGAGCAAAGAAGTGCAGCAGGCGGAGAACATAAGAAAAATGATCCTTGCCATGGCCAGCGATATACGAGTCTTGCTCGTTAAGCTGGCCGACCGGCTCCACAATATGCAGACCCTTGGTTTTCAAACCCCTGAAAAGCAGGAGGCAATTGCACGGGAAACCCTGGATATTTACGCACCCCTTGCCGGGAGGATGGGTATCTACTGGCTGAAATCC
>CP070752.1:1251548-1254481 GCA_020348625.1 Deltaproteobacteria bacterium
GAGTTTTCTATCTTACCTCTATTTACCGGGTTTTGCCGTTTTTTACTCGATTTTCGGGGTCAAATTACTTCATTGGGGGTATCCACTTTACTCCAGTGGCCACTACATGTAGTATGTGGTTATGAGCATTGATGATTTTCCTAAAACGGCCCTGGAGTTTGATGAGCGGTTGTCCTCTGAACAGGCTTGTCGTGATTATCTGATCAAAGTTCGCTGGCCTGAGGGTTTTCGGTGTCCTGCATGTGGAGGGGAAAAAGCCTGGACGAGCAGCCGCCAGTATATGATCTGTAGCCGGTGTGGTTATCAAGCTTCTTTGACTGCCGGGACTGTGATGCACGGTTCGCATAAACCCTTGCGGATGTGGTTTAAGGCGATGTGGTGGATTTGTACCCAGAAGACAGGTGGAAGTGCCAAGGGGCTGCAGAAGCAACTGGACCTTGGAAGCTATCAGACTGCCTGGGCATGGTTGCAAAAACTGAGGCGGGCGATGATTCGGGCCGGCCGCGAACCGCTGGAAGGACCCGTTGAAGTGGACGACGCTTTCCTGGGTGGTAAGGAAATAGGCGTGCGGGGTCGGGAAACGATCAAGAAAGCCAAGATTGTTGTCGCCGTTGAAGTGACGGGAGATACCCGTAACATTTCCGGGAGGGTTCGGTTCGCCCACATTGCGGACTTTTCTGCGAACAGTTTGGTTGCTTTTGTAGTAGAAAGCGTAGCTCCCGGCAGCCAGGTAATTACCGATGGCTGGGAAGGATATGCTCCTCTCGTTGATCATGGGTTTATCCACGAGGTAAGGGTAATCGGTTCGGATAAGAAGGGGGCTGTAGAACTGCTCCCAAACGTTCATCGTGAGGTTGCTCTGCTCAAGAGATGGTTAATGGGCACGCATCAGGGTGCGGTACGGCCAAAGCAGCTTCAGCACTACCTTGATGAATTCGCTTTTCGACAGAACCGGCGAAAGGTCAAGTACGTAGGGAAGATATTCTACCGCATGCTCCAAGGATCAGTGGTGACAAAAGCTACACCCTACTGGCAATTGGTTGGAAGAGAGACACCTGACCGCCCACTATATATAGGGTCTACTTGAGTATCGTGGATACCCCCATTATAATATTATAGCACGATTAAAGACCCCGTAAAGGTGGTATATATCGCCATGGATGATAAACAACTTTGGTGGGTAAGCGAGCTCAACAATAAAGCTGAGGTTTTAGGGGAAAGCTTTTTCCCTAAAACTTTTAAGTTCTACGATACGAGCCTGAGAGATGGCGAGCAGACCATTGGGGTTTCTTGGAACAGAGAGGAGAAACTTGAGATTGCCAGAATGCTCGATGAACTAGGGGTTGATCGTATTGAATCCGGAATGCCGGTAGTCTCAAAAGAGGATAGGGAGGCGGTGGAGCTGATCCTGAAGGCAGACCTCAAGGCTGAAATCTGGGGATTTTGCAGGGCCGTAAAGGGTGATATTGACGCCTGTATTGATATAGGTGTGAAGCACATTATCTGCGAGATCGCTACCAGTAAGTTAAAGATGAAGGCCAATAATTTTACTCCAGAGGGCGTACTGGAAAAGGTAGCGGACAGCATCCAACATGCCAAGAGTCATGGACTGTACACGGCATTCTTTGCTGTGGATGCCACAAGAGCCGATTTGGGGTTTCTAGAGACAGGATACCGAAAGGCCGTCGAAGAGGGCGGCGCAGATGAGGTTGTCATAGTTGATACCCTGGGCGTTGCCACACCTGAAACTATGTTTTACCTTACAAGAAAGCTCAGAGAATGGGTGAGCGTTCCCATTATGACACACTGCCACAATGATTTCGGCATGGCTACAGCGTGCACGATGTTTTCCCTTAAGGCCGGAGCCAGCTGTGCTCACGTCACCCTGAATGGCCTCGGGGAGAAGACAGGCAACGCTGATATTGCCGAGACAGCCATTGCAGCAAAACTGTACGGTATGGATGTGGGCATCGATATGGGTAAACTCGTCAAGGCTGCAAAGCTTGCAGAGAGACTCACCGGGATTCCCATTTCACCTTTAAAACCTGTAGTAGGAGAGAACGTTTTCAAGAGAGAAAGCGGGGTAACTGCCGCCCAGCTTATATCTTTCCCACCTGCAGTCGAGGGTTACTCACCTGAAGTAGTTGGCCGGGAGCGCGAAGTTTTACTGAGTAAGAAGAGTGGAAAAAAATCCATCGAATATAAATTAAGTCAATTGGGTGTCAAAGCCACACCGATTCAAGTGGATGAGATATTGGAAAAAGTGAAAGAATTAGGGATTCGGAAGAGGGGGATTGTGGACGATGGTGAATTTAGGAAGATTGTGGAAGGCATCCTCTTGTAAATCAGTAATTTTGGATTTTGCGGGACCTTGTTGAATTCATCACCCGCCAATTCTCTTTACCGAAAACAGCCTCGAGCCAAAATGTGAAAAGGGGGCATAAATAGGTGGCAATGGGGTCTTATTGGACATTTTGGCCTAACCCGCGGCACAAGGCGGACACGCTAAAGCGCGCCACTTAGCCCCAGCGTTAGCCAGCTTACATTCTCATTGACACACAACTAAGTTAATATAAGAAGAGGTTCCCATGTCGAAAATTCGCTTCGTAAAAGTATGTTTGTCTATTCTCGGTGTAATTGTATTAGGGATATTTATCTTTCTGATTGTCAATAGCTCTTCTATGAACCGCATGGTCAATAGCGAAATTGACGAACTCATTTCAGAAGCAAAAAATGCGAAAGACAGAACTTTTTCGTACAAGGATATTGAAGGTCTGCCCGACCCTGTTCAGCGGTATTTCCGATATGCCCTGAAGGACGGTCAGAAGTACATCAGACTTGCCAGAATGAAAGCGGTCGGCGAATTTAGGAGACCACGTCAGGAGCGATGGATTAGAGCGACCGTCAGTGAGTATTTCACTACAGAGCCTCCC
>CP070752.1:1254581-1257585 GCA_020348625.1 Deltaproteobacteria bacterium
AGGCTTTTCTATGCAAGGGTCTCCAAAGAGGGTGTTGAGGAATTGAAATGACCACTTCTGATCAGTGGCGGCAATTCGAACACATTGTTGAAACGTTTCCTGAAAAGGCTCGCAAACACGTGCTGGCTATACCGGCCAACCACGGCAAGCTGACTGCAGTGCAGTCTAAGGCAATCATGAATATCATGGAAATCGGGGAAGAGGCGCTCATGGTTCTGCTTCTACCCTTGGCGAGACTCTATTCAATTGCACCGATTTCCAAGTTCCGAGTCGGGGCCGTAGTCAAAGCCTCTGCAAATTCTGCGGGAAACGAATGTGATCTCTATCTTGGTGCCAATATAGAATTTACTTCTCAGGCCTTAAGCCACACGGTACACGCCGAGCAGGCGGCGACTATGAACGCATGGCAACAGGGGGCAGCAAGGCTCCGTTCGATCGCCGTCCCGACAGCGCCCTGTGGTTACTGCCGGCAGTTTCTTTACGAGTTGGAAGGGCGCGATGCTCTCATGATCGTCACACCAGCGGAGGGCCCCCGTGGATTTCGATCAACTCGTCTTGTCGAGCTCCTGCCGGAGGCCTTCGGACCTCTTGACCTCAAAAAAACGGCTGGCCTGATGTCAGCATCAAATGTAGGGCACAAGCTCATCCTGAAGGCCGATGTAAAGGACCCAGTGATTCTTGAAGCATTGTCCGCAGCCAATCGGAGTTACGCCCCTTACACGAATAGCGCGGCTGGATGCGCGATTCAGGCGAGCGATGGACGGATCTACAGGGGCCTCTACGTAGAGAACGCGGCCTTCAATCCAAGCCTGTCACCACTTCAGACGGCAATCTCGAGCATGAATATGGGTGGCCTTGCGCAAGGCACAACCATTTCCAGGACGGTTTTGGTAGAAAAGCCGGGTGCAGGCGGGCAGCGGGCTATCACAGAGCTGCTCCTCCGCTCATTCGCTCCGGACGTGAGCCTCGAGTATTTTGAAGCCGAGTGAGGTAGCTGCTTCCGTTTCTCTCTTCCATTATCTCAACCGTAGCTCTCTGGCTTCGTTTCGCCTATATCATGTGAGGCTAACTATTTTCTAAAGGATGCAGCCGGTTGTGTCGAAAAGCTGTAATGGCGCGGTGAGCCTTCACGGAAGAAGACTGAATGGGAAATCTTCCATGCTGTGCCGCCTGGGCTTACAGCATCCCTAAGCCTGCACTTAGGGTGCTATGCATTGATTCTTTATGGCAATCAATAATAAGAGGAGGACTAACGGCTCATGATACAAATAATCGGAGGCATCATTGAGGGATTGATTCAATACACCCTTTTGGGTGTCATTATTGCTCTCTTGCTTATGGTAATCCTGCTTGTCTTGCTCCACGGAAGAAATCCTGTCAGGTCCTTTTTGGCGATCGCCCCCCTCAGAAACACATTTGACGGGTTGTGCGAACTTTCGGACAGATTAGACGAAAACTACATAGCTCATAACCCTTACGGCACGGCCATGTGGCTGCACCGTTTTCTTAAGATGGGAGTTATGGCCGCTGCAGGGCTCATGATCCTCTGGATTATTGTTATTGCAATCAGAGGATGATAACTTACCTTAGCCTATTCCTCGGCTTTATTTGTTCTACTTTTTCCTCAATGTCGAGAAAAAAAGTGCTCCTGTGGTTTCGTCCGAGAACCGGAGCTCGTAATTTGATGGATGTCCTGCTTTTTAGGAATACGCTTCAGGAAGTGCTTGATGCTTATTTTCAGGTACCTAGCCCGTAGTCGATGGCCGTTTTCACCATGGCCCTCACGTTTTCTATCGATGTACCAGGAGGAACTCCGCACCCGCTCATCAGAATGAAACGGGTAGTACCGCCGGTGCGAAGACAGTTGAGCGTGTCCTCCACTACCTGTTCTCTCGTCCCCATGAGCAGTGAGTTGATGGGATCCACGTTCCCTCCCAGAACAGCTTCGGGAACCAGATCCCTTGATTTAGAGAGATCCATACACTGGTCCAAACTGAGAAGATGGAAACCCGTTTCCTGCATGTCTTGCAGTGTAGGAGACGTATCGCCGCATATATGCAGGACACAGGGTACGTTGAACTCGCTCGCAAGGATTTGTAAGCGGGGAAGAACAAATCGCCGGAACATGGCCGGTGAAATCATGGAGGCCGAGGCTGATGGTTCCGGAATAAAGAGCACATTGGCCCCATTTTCGATAAGGGCATGACCGAATTCAAGCAGAAACCCATTGACCCTGTCGAGCAAGGACTCAAGCAGGACGGGATTCTTGTAAATCATTCGCATAACATGCTCTGCTTCGAGAACGCGAGTTGTGGATGTGAATGCGCCCTCAAAGAGGCCGAGCACCGGTATGTCGCCACCGCCATAGCGATGTAACTCCTTCGCGACTTCCAGAATCAGTGGAAGTCGCCCAGTCCGCCTTGCATCGGGAATAGGGATTTTTTCCAGATCTTCACGGCAAGTGATAATGTGGGGCAATGCATCGACAAGCGGCCCTGTCTCCGTATAACGCACGGTGCATCCAAAGGCCTCCGGTATGTAGAGCGGATCGGCACAGGCAAAGAAGGCATCGTAGCCCACAGTCTCCATGGCCCGCACCTGGGCATCAACGATCCGTTTTGCATCCTGTGCGTGTTTGGAAAGGGGAACATCCGAAAAACTGATTGCAGCCCATCCCGAAATCATGGGGAAAATTGGGACTCGGTCATCCGGTGTACCCCTGAGGGCATCCTGAAAACGCGCCATGCACGAATCGGTCACAACGAGTATACCTCAAGAGACAGAAACATCATTGTTTCAGCACCTTCCATGGTGCCAGGTTGGTGAGATCATCTGTTAACCAATGACGCCGCACTAATCAGCCCATCCTTCCATGGCAAGGCATGAGAAAAGCAGGCCGGCCTTCTGAGAGTAAATAATCCGCTCTGCTTTTGCAAGGGATTAGTACGCGAAGCTGATTGATCAACGGAAAACCGAGGATTCTGTCAAGATTGTAGCCGCGACC
>CP070752.1:1257685-1264802 GCA_020348625.1 Deltaproteobacteria bacterium
CCTCTTTTGAGATCGAATACATGATTAAGGATTCAGGCACCGAGACCATCATATGCCTGGATACGAATTTCTGCTACGTCAAAGAGGTCTTTGCCAGCACAGGTCTCAAGCGGGCCATTGTAACCAACCTGGCTGATCTGGTACCCTTCTGGAAACGGTACCTGGGTATACTTTTCGACAAGATCCCCCATGGGAAGGTAGACCGGGACAGCCGTGTCCATTGCTTCAAGAGTCTCCTCAAGCACGCCCCCTTGAAATCGGGGGTTGAAATAGACCCCTGGAAGGATCTCTCTTACATTCTCTACACCGGGGGCACCACGGGCTTTCCCAAAGGTGTCCCGGGCAACCATATCGGCATGACGTCTTATGTCAATGATGTGACCGAAGATGTGGCAGGAGGCCATCTCAAGGAAGGAGAGGACGTCTATATTGCCATAAACCCCCTCTTTCACATTATGGCGCTGGGCCTGTTCATGTCAGTGGGGCTTAACAAAGGTAACATGACTGTGCTCATGCCGGTACCTGTGGTAGATGCCATACTTGAAACCATACAGCGGTATAGGGTCCGATGGCTTCTGGGCGTGCCCGCACTGTACCGAATGATTCTGGAAAACGATCGCTTTGATCAGTATGATCTAAGTTCTCTGACCTATTGCTACTGCGGTGGCGATGTCCTTCCCATCGAGGTCTTCAACCGCTGGAAGGAGCAAGTTGGTGTGCCGATCTATCAGGTTTACGGATCCACGGAGGCCGGTCATGTTACCTACAGCCGGATCGATGGAAACCCCAGGGCCAACACCATAGGGCTTCCTCTCAAGAGCAGGGAATGCATCGTGGTTGACCCGGAAACCTTGAACAGAGTTCCGGCTGGAGAAAGCGGGGAACTGCTGGTCACCTCATCGTACACCGTGAAGGAGTACTGGGAAAAACCGGAGGAAACCACCTATTCCTATGTAGAGCTCGATGGGAAGGTCTACTACCGGATGAGCGATTTTGTCTTTCAAGAAGAAGACGGACAACTGGTTTACGTGGAGCGGTCGGCAGACATTATCAAACACAAGGCCTACAGGGTTTCAGCCTCAGAAGTTGAAGCGGTCCTTCAGGACCACCCAACGGTCATCGGCGCCTGTGTTATCGGAGTTCCCGATCCTAAGGTTGGAGAAAGGATCAAGGCCATAGTCGTGCTCAAGGAGGATGCAAGAGGCGTAGGTGGTAGTGAATTAATAAAGTGGTGCGGCGAACGGCTTGCGCCGTATAAGATCCCCCAATACATTGAATTCAGAGATATGCTTCCCAAATCGAAGGTAGGGAAATTGCTGCGTCGTGAGGTGCGGGACGAAGAGCGCCGGAGGATAGAAAAGGATAAGGTATAAACCCGGCATAAAAGGTATTTGCCTATCAAAGAGAAGTTCGACGACCAGAAATCAACTGTGCCTGCCTGAATGTATTCCCCCAGCATTGAACCGCCTTTTTGTCTAGTACTGCCTTCCAATAGATATGTCGATCCTTGATAGAATCGGTAAGACGGCTTTACACATATTCCAATCGATTACCGTAAGCGTTGTCTTCAGCTATTATATGCTCTAGCCTCGTAACTTCGCTGCCCCGAGGCCTATGGATGTCTTTTTTCACGCGAATTCTCCTGACTAACGAGACCATGAAATCGTTTCTCAAGAGACTGGCGGAAGGGCGCTGAAAAAACAAGCCCGTGAGCCTTGGAACGAAAGAAAGGGTTTCATGGTATTCGCCTATTTCAATTAGGAATGTTTTGCGGGGTTAAGGCAATAATTGATTTCTCTTTTATTGCCATGCCTTCCCAATTGTATCAAGACTAATCCCTCAACCATACTACCCCAAGTCATCAGGCAGGGGCATTTGGAAATGCACTCCCGTTAACATCAGTTGACATAGAAAACAGGTATTGCTAACATACGCATAACCCAGCTATGTTACCGAAATTTAAATTACATTGGCCGGTTTTGCGCGCAAGCACCGCGACTGGTCGCTCTGCTTCTTGCTGTGCTTTTCATCCTCTTTGCATGCACCTGAGAGATTTTCCCACTAACCTATTGGACATAATGGTTCATAATGCCCGTTTATGAATATAGAGCCTTGAATAGCTCAGGCAAGTCCTTAAAGGGTATCCTGGATGCTGATAGCGATATGGTAGCCCGGGAGAAGCTCAGGGCGTCGGGGATTTTTCCGATTGAGATCAAAGAGGCCCTCTCCAAGCCCAAAGGCCTCCCCTCCGAGCCCGGCTCAGTGGTCAGGTTGCTCAGGGGAGTCAGGCCGGCAGAGGTTTCTGCCATGACCAGACAACTTTCAACCTTGCTGGGGGCTGGAGTACCTCTTATTGGATCTCTTGAGTCACTTGTCGCCCAGATCACAAATCCGACCTTCAAGAGGATCATGGCGCAGGTCAAGGATTCGGTCAACGAGGGCAATAGCCTCGCTCTTTCGCTTTCCCAGCATCCCAAGGTGTTTCCGAGCATCTACGTGAACATGGTACAATCCGGCGAAGCTTCGGGGTCGTTGGATGTGGTTATGGATCGTCTTGCGGACTTCGGCGAACATCAACAGGCGCTCAGAAGCCGGTTCAAGGCGGCCCTTGCGTACCCGATCTTCATGTCCATCGTGGCAGTCATTGTGCTCTTTGTGCTGGTGACCTTTATAGTGCCTAATATCACCAGCGTCTTTGCCGAAATGCGGCAGACCCTTCCTCTCCCAACAGTGGTGCTCATAGAGGTAAGCGACTTTTTGCTTTCCTTTTGGTGGGTTATTGTGCTCGCGCTTTTCTGCCTCATTCTCGTGCTCAGGCGTATCCGCAGGAGGCCGCGAGGCCGGTACCTTTGGGATAGGCTTAAGCTGCGCATACCTGTAGTTGGGCAGCTGAATCAGAAGATTGCCTTGGGCCGGTTTGCGCGCACATTGGGAAGCCTGCTGCAGAGCGGCGTTGCCCTGATCTCGGCGCTTCAGATTGTGAGCAGAATTGTCGATAATGTTCTTATGCAAGAGGTCATCGAGAAGGCTGGAGACGAGATCCAGAAGGGTCAAAGCCTTGCAGGTTCGGTATCCAAGAGCCCCTGGTTCCCATCCATGGCGGTACAGATGATAGCGGTTGGCGAGCAGAGCGGAGACCTGGAGGGGATGCTGTACAAGATAGCTGAAAGCCAGGAAAGAGAGGTTGAAACACAAATCACCGCCCTTACCTCGATGCTGGAACCGGTAATGATACTGGTGATGGGAGTCGTTGTCGGATTTATTGTCTTCTCGATAATACTGCCCATAATAGAGATGAGCCAGATGATACGGTAAGAGCCCGGAAGAATGGAGTAATGGAGATATGGAGTAATGGGTGATGAGAAGAGAAGGTGGTTAAGACTAGAGAGACAGGGATGATTGGATTGGTTTCATGATAGATGAGAAACAGGTGAAATATGGGGATATGCAGCGGCAAAAAGAACGCAAAGCGAGGATACGCCAATGAGGGGTATTAAGATGAAAGGCAAATCTGACGATCGGGGGTTCACCCTCATAGAACTCATGGTGGTTATCATTATCTTGGGCATCTTGGTTGGGTACGTGGGTGTTCGCATTATGGGGAAACCGGAGGAGGCACGGCGGACCAAGGCACGGGTTCAGATGGAAACCTTAGAGACCGCGCTCAAGCTCTATAAGCTTGACAACGGTGTGTATCCCACCACCGAGCAAGGTTTACAGGCCCTCGTGAATCCCCCTGAGGTTGGCCGGCTTCCGGGAAAGTGGAGAGAGGGGGGGTATCTGGAAAAGGGGAAGGTTCCGAAGGACCCGTGGGGAAACGAATATGTCTACCTGTGTCCGGGTATTCACGACGACTTTGATCTCATTTCTTACGGTGGTGACGGAGAGCCGGGCGGTGAAGACAGGGATGAAGATATCAACAACTGGGAGCTGGAGTAGTAGGGGAGTTCAAGGGACGAAGGGATTTACCCTGATTGAACTGGCCGTGGTGATAGCCCTCCTCGGAGTGTTCCTTGGCCTCACGATACCTCGGTTTCAACACTACGTGGTAGCCGATGAACTCAAGGCCACCACGCGGAAGATCGTAGGTCTGGTGAGAGAAGTGAGAAACGAGGCCATACGTGAGCAGAGGGTGTACACTATTCACCTCGATATTGAATCGAATCGATGGTGGACAGAGCATGCCGACATGGAAGACGAAGAAATGATGGTGGCAAAAGAAAAGGCCTTTGCGCTTCCCGGTGGCGTCAGAATCCTGGATGTTTGGTGCCGCGGCGAGGGAAAACAGGCATATGGGGATGTTGCTATTCACTTCAGCAAAAAGGGTTATGTTGACCAGACGCTCATCCACATTGGTAACGAAGCCGACAGGGAATTCACCGTGGAGCTGAGCCCGTTTCTCGGCGTAGTAAAGGTCCATGATAGGTATGTGGATATTGTGGCAATGTAGCCAAGGGAGTTTCCGAGCAGTGAAGAGGAACCAGGGTTTCACGTTACTCGAGGTGATGATTGCCATGGCCATCATCGCCATTGCCTTAGTTGCCGTTCTCGGTTCCCAGTCACAGAGCCTGAGTTTGGCTAGCGAGGGGAAATTCAAAACGACGGCGGCACTGCTTGCTCAGGGTAAGATGGCCGAGATAGAGACGGAGAGCATGGAAACCCTGTCCTCCGATTCCGGCGATTTTGGAGAGGATTTTCCCAATTATCACTGGGAATACACGGTGGGCGATCTTTCGCTCGCAGGGGTGGAGGAGGCCCTTGATTTCCTGAAGCAGATCGACCTGGTGGTGTATTGGGGAAATTCCGAAGAGTATCAGTACAGGATCAGGCTGTACAGGTTTGCACCCAACATCCAGTAGCTCTATGAACTCAAAAAACCCAAAGAACCCAGCTAACTCAAGAGGCTTTACCCTCTTTGAACTGCTCGTGGCCATAGCCATTTTTGCCCTTGTGGTGAGCACGATCTACGCCTCGGCTACGGGAAGCTTTCGAGTTGTCGGCGAGACCGAGTCTCGGGCAGAGATATATCGGATGGCTCGGATTGCCATGGAAAGGATGCTCGAGGATCTGGAATCCGTGTATGTTCAAGGAATGTCGTCGGAAGAAAAACCGGTCGCTGACACGTTAGCAGTGACCTCCTTTGTGGGCGAGGACAAAGAGATAGACGGCAGGAGCGCAGACAGCCTTCGATTTACCTCGAGAGCACACGCTAACCTTGGCGGGCAGGAAAAGGACCCTGGAGCAGTTGAGATCGTCTATTATGTGAGGGAGAGCGAGGGAGGTGAAGGCCTTGTGCTGTATCGGAGTGATAGACCCATATTCCAGGCGCCGTGGTCTTCCGAAGAGGACACCGGGGGACTGGTACTCTGTGAGAAACTACGCTCCGTTGATTTTACGTATCACGGAAAAGAAGATGAAATCCAGGATGACTGGGATTCTGATGCACAAGAGCAAAAGGGTGCTTTACCGATAATGGTCACCCTGTCCCTTGAGTTCAACGGCGGCCCCGACACCGATGCGTCCTTGCGGTTCGTGACAAGGGCCGCATTGCCAGTACAAGAAGAGACGTCATGGTAGCCTTTCGGTCCGATAACAAGGGTATGGCGCTGATTCTCACGATTCTGGTCGTTGCTGTGATCGTGGTTTTGACTCTCGAGTTCAATACGTCAATGCGGTCTGACCTTTTTGCGGCTGTCAACCTCTCAGACGGCATTCAGTTGACCTGCATCGCAAAGTCCGGTTTCCACGGCGCGCGTGCGGTGTTGCATGCGGACCGCATCGAAGGGAATGTCGATACCCTTCTCGAATTGTGGGCCCAGTCCGGGCTTTTGTCCCAAAATGCCGCCGTTCTGTTCGATGAGGGCACAGTTTATGTAGAGATAACGGATCTTTCCGGGAGAATTCAGATCAACCAGCTCATCAACAAGGATGGAACGTATAATACCTTACAGAAGGACCTCCTCATGCGATTTCTGAACTTGCCGGAATTCGGTTTCGATTCACAGGAGGCGGAGAACATCGTCGATGCCCTGAAGGACTGGATGGACCCAGATGATGAGGTGACCGGATTCGGGGCAGAGGATTCCTACTATCAGGCCCTGGAAAAACCGTACCCATGTAAGAATGAGCCTCTTGAATTCGCAGGGGAGCTGCAATTCGTGCGGGGCATCACCGAGGAGCTCTTATACGGCTCCGATGAGAAGCCCGGTATCCTGCCTTTCCTGAGTGCACACGGCGACGGAAGGATAAATATCAACACGGCAGCTCCCCTGGTGGTGCGCGCCCTGTCCGATCAGATAGACGAGGACATGGTGGCGGAACTGATCGATTACCGCATGAATGAAGATAATGACCTTGCGAGCAGTTCTTGGTATAAGCAGGTTACAGGCATGGCGGATGTGAACATCCCGAATGGGTTGCTGACTACTTCAAGCACCTATTTTGAGATCATATCGAGGGGCCTGAAGGGGGCAATGACAAAACAAATTGAGGGGGTAGTGGAGCGAGATGAGGAAACCGTTAAGGTGTTGTCCATGAAGATAGAATAGGGTTCTTAACTCGGCACTCTGAACCCGATTAACCTAGTCAACATAATAAATGCAATAAAGGCAGCAAATACTAATCATGCCGGGCAAGATTCTGGGAATAGACGTTACAAGCGATTCGGTTACAGCAGTCCAGGTGGAGGGGGGACTGAGGGGATTCTCCATAACGGATTGGTCTCGCGTTGTGATTGAGGAAAATGGAGGCCTGGAGGCAGCATTGACGGCCTTGAGCGAGCAAATGGATCTCGCGGCTGACACGTGTATCAGTGCTATTTCCGGAGAACAAATCTCATATCGCAATCTCCAGATGCCCTTCAAGGACAAGAAAAAGATCAGCCAGACCATAGCCTTTACCATTGAGACCATGCTCCCGTTCCCCATCCGCGACGTGCTCGTAGATTTTGCCGTGGTGGAGCAGTCTGATCAAAGCGAAATCCTCGCCGCTACCGTGAGGCGAGTATATGTCTCCGAATACCTCGCCTCGCTGCAGAGCCATGGGATCGATCCGGATCTTGTGGACGCCAGTGGCGTTCCCACCGGCTTGTGGCTGTTGAATCAACCGGATATACCCG
>CP070752.1:1264902-1276570 GCA_020348625.1 Deltaproteobacteria bacterium
CATTGCCGCAGCATGACCAAAACCACCACTGGCCCCTGTGATGAGGGCTACCTTCCCTGAGACATCAAATAAATCCTTAAGCAGGTCAATGCCTTTCTTGATTGCCATCTTTCCCTCCTCCCTGGGTTAACAAAAGGATAGTACCAGTCAAAAATCGGTTCACGCTGTCATTCGAGCCACTTATATAAGGCCCTACAAGCAGGGCTCAAGAAATAGCTTTCCTTTGCCCCCTGCACTCCCCCATCAGGAAAACAGGTGAAATCCCCGCAGGCTATTACCATGTTACTCCCGTACTTGCCGATTAGAAGTTCACCTTATCAGGCCCTTTAAGCCCGAGGATTTGTCTCGCATCTTCTGGTGAGGCTATCTCCAATCCCAGTTCCCGGGCAATACGGATAGCCTTTTCAACCTGTTCGGCACTGCTCTTGGCCAATTCGCCCTTATTGATGTAAAGATTATCCTCGAGCCCTACCCTCATGTGTCCGCCCTGGATCATGTTTATCACACCCATGGGAAATTGAAACCTGCCGGCAGCGCAAACCGAGAGTTCAAATTTTCCCAGGGTTTTCTTGGCTGTATTGGTCAGGAAGACCAAGTTATCCACGGTTGCCGGGATGCCACCCAGGATCCCCAGCACAAATTGTAAGTACAGGGGCTCTTTCAGGTATCCCTCAGCTATAATCTGAGCAAGGTTCGTGATCTGACCGACGTCGTACACCTCAAGTTCGGGCCGCGTCTGGACCTCATTCATGGTTTGGCAGAATACCTTGAGCGAAGTGAAGGTGTTGGGGAAAATGAAGCTTTCGGTGCCTTCCAGGAAATCCTTTTCCCAGGGATATTTGAACTCTTCGATTTTGCTTATAACCGGATATAGGGCAAAGTTGAGCGACCCCGCATTAAAGGTGGCCATTTCCGGTTTCAATTCCCTCACAACGGCAATTCTCTGCTCCGGGGTCATGGTGGCGGTGCCGCCGGTAGTCGGGCTTACGACCAAGCCGGTTTTTGCCTTTATACCACTCAAGATTTCCCTATAGATTTCGACGTCAGTGGTCGGTTTGCCATCTTTCGGGTCCCTGGCGTGAACATGCACAACAGCGGCCCCTGCCTTCTCGCATCTTACCGCCTCTTCAATGAGTTGCTGAGGGGTTATCGGCAGATAAGGTGACATGGAGGGTGTATGGATATTGCCCGTCAGTGCAGCGGTAATAATTACTTTTCCCATTTTTTCCTTTCAGTCTGGATAATTGATGACCACCAGCATACTGGCCGGCTTATTGGTCTTGTTTATGATTTCTCTGCCTTCATTGGGGCCGATACAAAGGCAGTCCCAGGGACCAAGGACGAATTCTTCGGTTTTGGTTTTGACCGTAACCTCTCCTTCTAGAACGAAATAGACCTTCTCCAAGGGATTGTCTTCGTAGCCCCACTCAGCCCCACCGCCCGGAAGAAAATGGGACAGCCCCATCCAAAATTTTTGAGCCCCTGTTTCCTCTTTTCCGTGCAGCCTCATTGCCGTCATTCCAAAATGACCCGGCGCTTCATAGATTTTTAAATCCTTTAGCTCGACTTTTTTCATGGCTCGTTCCTTTCTCTAAATTGAATTAATCATCTAAGACATTTACCAATACGTCCAGGACGCCACGGTGTCACATCACAATTCATATTCCTTGCACAGGAGTTATCAAGGACAAGTTACAGTGAAAGGCGTTTCCCGGGAAAAGGCATTCTTGCTCAATCATCAAAAAGTAATTTGAACTCATGTGCGAAGATCTATTGATCTCCCTCATCCACGATGGCTACAATCCTCACTATAGACCCATCACCCTTCATCCAACGGATAGGAAAGCCGGCAAACTTACACCTCAAACCGGTTACCTTTTCCAGATCCCCGCCAACGTTTTCATACCCCATGATACCGTTACGCAGTAACAGATTGTGACAGGGTTCCCACTCCGGGAAGTCCTCCAGCACATCATGCCCTGTCTCTTTCTTGTATTCCTCGCAGATATCTGGCCGCAGTGGACCAGGTCCATGGGGAGCGATGGCGGTAGCCAACGGGTGATCCAAAGCCTGCTGATCTACCCCTACACATTTCACCCCTTTCTCAACGAACCATTCGCCTGCCTCCTTGTAAAGTCCCGGCGAGTAACAGAAATACTCGACGCTGTCAGCGTATTTGTGATGCCAGCCGGTATTGATCATGACAATGTCACCCTTTTCGATCTTAGGGCGTGCATTTTCCAGGTCTTCCGGCATAATCTTCTCCCACTTTCCCTTGGGAATAGATACGGCTACTCCCGTGCCGTAGTACTTATCCAGCGGAATCTCGTCGGTAAACATGCCACCTTCAAACACATGGGCCGGTGAATCGGCGTGGGTGGTACAGTGCATGGTGGTTGTAATGACCTGGGAGAGCACCCCTGACTTAGCGTGATAATGCATCCGTTCAATCTTCACATCGGCAAAATAGGGCCATAGAGGGACCTTGTCACCAAATGGGTGACTTAGATCATATAGTTTTTCTTTTCCCATTCTCCATTCCTCCTTATTCTGGTTTTGATTGTATTGAAAATTCTGCTATGTTCACTTTTTGGGCTAAAGGCTTCACCTTTCCGCTCCAGCCTTTTCCTCTATAAGTTTTCAGGCGGAGGAGGTTTGTAATAAAGCTGTTTTGAAATCTCCAATGCGGTTTCCTTTAATCGAAGGGCCATGGAGGAATCAATATCCAACGTGATTCTCTGCGACGGAGCCGCTACCACAAGGGCTGCTACGGGCTTTCCTGAGTTATCAAATATCGGGGTGCCCATGGCACTTGTCCCCATATCGTGCTCCTCCTTATCAAAGGAGATGCCATGCCGCAGTATGTCCTTAAATTGCTCCTGAAGCAGGGCAGGATCTGTGATGGTATTCGGAGTCAGGCGGGGTAGCTTTCCATTTAAGATTCTGTCCCTGACCCTGGATGATGAAAAGGCAAGAATCGCTTTGGCCCCTGCCGCCGCATGAACCGCAAGAATATCTCCGATATTGCCTGCCAGATTGATGCGGTGTGGCCCTTCCGCGAAGTAGGCCAGAACCGTATTTGTGCCGGAAAAAACCTCTAGAGTGATCGTCTCTTGAAGCTCTTCCCGAAGTCTATCTATATAGGGTTTGGCGATATGAACCAGATTCGTTTCCAGGGACTTCTTGATCGCCACTCCAAGAGTCATGGCCGAAGACCCTAATTGGAATTTTTTGGTTTCCGGATTCTGCTGGAGAAAGCCTTTTCTGGACAGGACATGCAGGAGCCTGCTGACCGTAGACTTATGAAGGCCCATCGCTTCACTCAGCTCAACCGTTCCTATTTCCCGGTTATGCGGTGTAAAGACCATCAAAATATCCAGAGCCTTCTCAACCGCTTTGTGGGTGCTCATTAGAGATTTCGCTCCCCCATGAGAGTTTCTTTTTCTGCAACCCTATTGCGATATATGGAATTACCTATCTTTTAATAAATGAATTCCCTTTTGTCAATTAGCATCTGGATCTCCAACACAATAACTGAAGATATTTGGAATTTTTCATATTGGTAGGCTTTTTTGATGGTGGCTGGTTCTTTCTTTTCCGATTTACCTTCTTTGGCACTTGAGGTATGTGAGGGTGAAGGGTCATATGTTTGAACCCTTTTGAAACCAGCCCCTTTTTGCGAGTTAGAGGCACAATCAAATTGTCTTAATCATAGGGAGTTCAACATTCGATATCTTGCGATTGGCGTAAATGCCTTACCCTTATCCATTCCCAGGAAAATAAAAGTAGAGCCAAGCCAAGCCCAATTAATTTTGCGGTTGCGCTGGGCACCAGTAATGCCAACCCTCCGATTACCAGCAATATACGTTGAACCCATTTCAGTGCTTTGGAAAGGTAACCTTCAAGCCCGATGGCTATCATACCAATTCCGATTATAGCGCTGATAGAACTAATCGCAATTTGGAGGGCTAGGCCATTAGCCAGCAAAGAAGGATCATAAACAAAAACAAAGGGAACAATGTAAGCAGCTATGCCCAAGCGCATACCGAGCCATGCGGTTTTCCAAGAATTAGCAAGCGCGAGCGTTGCGGCAGCGTAAACCGACAACATCACCGGCGGTGTCAGGAAGGAAAGCATGCCAAAGTAGAAGACAAACATATGCGCTGCCATTTCTGATATTCCCAAGCTGGTCAAAACAGGGGCTATGATTATTGCCACTATGATATACACCGTAACAATGGGCATACCCATACCAAGTATGATGCACATTAGGGCCGCAAAAATCAGGAGTAGGAAGAGATTTCCTCGACATAATGATACAAGCACCTGGGTCAGAGAAAAACCTAGGCCGGTAAACATGACAACACCAATAATGAAACCGGCGATAGCGCACACAACGCTTATCTCTAAGATTCCCTGTCCTGATGACTCTAAGGCATCTAAAAATCTCCGCAGGGTAAGTCTATGTGCCTTCTTGAACATACTTACGATAATAATTGCTCCTGTCGAATATAAGGCGCAGGTCTCTGCCTCGAGCCCCATGACAAAGAGGGTATAGATGAGTACAGCTATGGGAAGGATGAAGGGCCAACCTTCCCCCACAACTTTTTTGAAGGATGGGGTCTCTTTTACCGGCAACCTTTCATAACCGTGCCTCGCTGCAAACCGGTCTATCTGGATGTACAGCGCAAGGTAGTACAGAATGGCTGGTATGGCGGCCGCGATGCAGACCCTGGCGTAGGTTATATTCAAAAAGGTTGCCATGATGAAGGCGACCACACCCATAACCGGGGGCAATATGAGGCCGCCTGTAGAAGCTACTGCCTCTATGGCTCCGGCAACGTGGGGGGGGACTTTGTGCTTTTTCATTAGAGGGATGGTTAACTGCCCTGTCGCGTATATGTTGGCCACGGCAACACCCGAGAGAGAGCCGAAAGCACCGCTTGCCACCACTGGCACCTTGGCTGCCCCCCCCTTCATCTTTCCGAACACCGTCAGTGCAAAGTCAATAATGGATTTCCCTCCCCCGGTGGCGAAAAGAAACTGGCCGAACACCACAAAAGCAAGGACAATCGTAGCGGCAACCTTCAGGGTGATACCGAATAGGGCGTTCTTATCCAGATACAGCGAGATTGCCAGACGCTGCCAATTAATCGATCTGCCGTATAATGGTCCGGGGAAGAGGCTTGTAAAGAGTGCGTAAAAGATGAAAACGATTACCAAGAGTACCAGGGTCCAGCCGAAAAACCTCCTCGTAACCTCCAATAAAAGGGATACCGACGCAATACCCAATGCCGTCCTGATCGGTGTAATAATGCCCCCGGTATCTACGATATCAGGCCAATTAATTGCAGCATAGACGCTGACGATAAGACTGATGAAGCACAGCACGACATCGTACCATGGCAGTGCATCGGACAGCGTTCTCTTGGTTGCAGGCGTCGTGAGAAAGGTGGTTACCAGCGTTAATCCTAGGAATAGAGCAAGGTACTGTTCAACCCAGACACGTATTCCCAACCGCTGTGGAATATACAGTATGAAGATACTCCCCAGAATGGGGATGCTGATCAGTAAGATGCTTTCCAAAACACCGAGGGCACCGCTATGTCTTCTCGAACGGACAAGCCCTTTCTCTTCAGCTTCTATGCTCATGTGTTATCGTCTCGAGCCGATTTCCCTGTACACGATACGCAAAAGGTTGGCCAGAATCCTTCTTCCCTGGCATCCTCACCCAAAAATAAGATTATGGCCAACCTTCCATACCACTGGGACGAGATGTATGCTACGGTTTCTCGGCCAAGGCTGCCTTTTGGAATTTATCCATCTTTTGTGTCCAGATCCCAATCTCTTTGTAAAACTTTATGGCACCATCATGATAGGGGATTCCTGGTTCTGTTGTCAGAAACTTTTCGGTATTCCACGCCATGAGGCCCGGTTTTTTCAATAATTCAGCGTTATGTTCCCATATTGCCTTGGTTAACTCATAGACAGCATCCTCGCTGATATCCTCGCGGCCTACAAAGACCGTGTCCATGTGCATCAAATACTGCGGCTTTGGCACCCCAGCGAATACACCGCCGGGGACCTCGCCTACAGAGGCGACTTCAACAAACTCCTTCATTCTCTCTACTGCCTTAAACGAGGGGTCCAAAGGGAGGAAGCGGGCATTTACCTTTGCTGCCGCTTCAGTAACAATAGGGGCACCCAGCGCAACATCACCTGCATCAGCGCGACCCTCCATGACCGCCCTGGCGGATTCTATGGGGTTTGCAGCCGGAACCTGTTTAACATCATCGAGGCTCAACCCAGCATTGGCCAATCGGGCCTTATTATACAGATCAAAGTGCGTCCCCTCACGAAACGTCACCACTCTTCTTCCCTTAAGGTCTGATACCTTCTGCGCCGAATCATCGCCGCGAACCATAAAGTTCACCAAGAGGGGTGATCCTCCGCCGATGAGACGCAGGGGGAAGTTTTTCACCCCGGCTTTTTTGGCGATACCCTCAAATACAAATGACCCGAGATATGCCTGTCTTATAGGGAGCGAGCTTGCCACTCCCAGATCGATTTCCTTGGTTGCTGTCATAGGCACCCATGCCATCTCGTTTGTCGCTGTCGAAACCTTGATGGTTATTGGTGTGTATTTAGTGCAAATGTCGGCGATGCCGACGCCTTGTGCGTTAACAATCATCCCCGGAGGCATAGTCGCCAAATTAAGTACTCTAGGCAACCCGGCAGCATGAGAAGGTGTTGCACCTGCCAAGCCAAACACCAACTGCACTGCCAATCCGAAAATAATAAGTTGTCTCTTCATTTCCTAATCCTCCTTTCTGTTTAAAAGGAAAAGCAATTCCACCGGCCTTTTCCATTTAGTTACAAAATAAGCTTCAAAATCTATTTTCTTCACTTCATTATCCTCCCTTTTCTTCAGACCCTTAAAGTCAAGATATAAAATTGCCTCACAACATTGCTTCCCCGTGGGAGGAGCCTCAATCTCCTTCTGACCAACGATGTTTTAAAATATTTTTGCCCTATAAGTTACTTGCTGGCTGTCTCTTTAGCGTACAAGTCTGGCAGCAGATCAGCAAGATTACCCATTTCCTCAATGCAATGCTGCATAAGCGCCAGTCGAACTTCAGGATCTGAATTTTCCAAGGGATAGGGGAACTCCTTGCCCTCTCCATAGTATTTGGCCTTCTCCATCACCTTGCCCACCGATTCCGATATGAGGTGACTAAATATATCGATGATCATCGCATTTTTGCTCCCGCTTTAGATTCCCTCAAAATAACCTCCCTCAGCGGCCCAAAACCATTTGCCCGATCCACTCAGTATCCTGCAAACAATCCTTATCCCTGTTCAACCGCTTTCTGCCGAAACCTCATCCCGTCAGATCCCGAACTAGGCCTCCGCGTCCCTATTCAGCAGAGGCCTTAACCTTGTCTAGCCGCCACCTACAAGCGCAATCATAATGACCTCATCTCCATCCTGCAGTACCGTGTCCATGCCATCCAGGAATCCAATGTCCTGACCGTTTATCATTAATCGGACGTGCGGATGAGGACTGGCACTACCCGGATGAAACAGGTAGGAGGCAATTTTTTCTCCCCAGGTATCAACCATCCAGTAAAGTAGCGCCTTCAGGGTGCTTCCCTGTGGAAGGGAAACCTCGAGCTCCCTCTGACCGACTATTCTTTTTAATACCGGTGTTGTGTGAATCTTGACCCTAATCACCGCTACTAATCCCAATCTATAGCCATAACTGGTCAGCTACATATCCAAGGCCCAAATCCATACGTTCATCTCCGGCGGGAATCCCGGTAATGACATCCCTGCCCCTAACTGCATACTATTCGTCCGGCCCTTTTTTGAGATCACCCCGGCTAATGTTTGACAAAAGAAACTTATATGGAATTGGTACCCATAGATTTTCGGTCAAACGCCCTACCGATATCATATGAACATTCTTACCAATAAAGGCAAAGCTGTTCTTCACCTGTCAGCCAATAGGCAGGACTTCGCCTCAGACGATTGCTGGGCTAGAATTCCACGACCTTCTTAATGGCAGGGGCGCCTGGAGTGTCAATTCTTCAACAGAAAGCTATAGGATTACTATCGCCCTCTCAAAGTTCTGTTTCAGATGCTATCGGCCCATTGTCTCTTTGGCATACAACTCGGGAAGCAGATCGGCAAGATTGCCCATTTCTTCAATGCAATGTTGCATGAGCGCACTACCGAACTCCTCGGGGGCATCGAAAAGCCAGAATCGACTCCGCATTTCACAGCCGAAATTGGTATCGCGGACAAAATGGATTAGGTGACCCAATTGCTTATCCTCTTCAAGCAACCCCACATCCCCACAGACAGCAGCTCCAACCTTGGCTTCTTTGAACCGTGATGTGTCGAAGAAATCAGACGGTTCACGGAATGTAATTTTTAATTTGACAAGCTCCCCACCCACGTATTCGTGGACAAGATGGCTTGCACCAACATAGTGACCGGGTCTCCAGTGCTCATCCCAGTCCCCGATTATGTGGTCCTTCGGATGCCACAGTTTGTATTTTTCCGTATCCCCGGCATATCCAAACCACCAGTCCACCATTTTTCCGGCGCACTTGGGCATCCGGGTTAGAACAGCTATATATATTTGATTGTTTGGCAGGCGCATGTAACCGGTCTCTGTTGGCAAATACCCTGGTTTCAGAAGCTCACTTACATTTTCCAGTATCATAGTTCTTCTCCCCATGTTATCGATTGCCGTCCGCTGTTCTGTCTCTTAAACGGTGTATCCCCATGCAGTCTTTTCCGTAAATATGGACTACAACGACTCAAAGGCATACTTCGTGACAAACTAAACAAATGCCACTCTTGCCTCTCGTGGCAAATTTCTTAGGCCCCATAAGCCTCTTTGGTACTTTGTATTAGATGCTCCCCTTAGGGACGAGGGTTTTCCTTATCTCGGTGAATACTCACCATCTATAGCCCTAGCTGGTCAGCTACATATCCAAGGCCGAGTTCCTCAAGCTTTTTTCGGGTTGGAATACCGGAGTTAAGATCCCAGCCCCTAACCGTGTAGTATTCGTCCAGCATCTGTTTGAGATCGTCTACGCTGATACAATGACCTTTGGAGGCGCCGCCCTGCAAAGGCTCCTTCATCACCCTCTCTGGCAGTGTATCGTCTGCCCTGCTAAACCCCTCCCGAACATTGAAGGCCCTTGCCAAATTATTTATCCGCTCGCCTACCTTTTCGATCTCCTCGGGTGTACAAATAAGCCCTGTAACAGCCTCCATTAAAGCCGCTGTATTTTGGGTAGCAAAATGGGAGACAGCCATGTCCAAAAGAAACACACACATGGTAGGACAGTCAGCTGTAGCCGTTCGTACATCCTGGTTCCACTTGGTAAGTTTGCCTTTACCTTCCGTAGCAAATCTGTCCACTGGATAGGGGGTGGGAGTCCCGAAAATCTCCTGAAAGGCATAGCCCCTGTTGTGGTCGGCACCGGTGAAGGCCGTGGCATAATTCAACCCATGGGCCTTGGCGCCCCGGACATCATATCCGGGCAGCTCCAGGCCCTTTACGTGTAACGCGTATTTCTCTGCCCCTTTACCTATCTTCTCAGCTGCAACCAGAACCCCATCGGCAAGGATGTCTCCAAGCCCCTCCCGGAATGCCATCTGCCGAAGCAGGGTTACCATCGCTTCGTGATTGCCAAAATTAAGCTTGAGGCCACCGGTGTCGGAGGTGCCCAAGATTCCCTTCTCGAATAACTCCATGGCAAATCCGATGACCACCCCTGCCGATATGGTATCCAAGCCGAGTTCGTCAGCGAGACGGTCTGCAGCGATTATAGCGTCCATGTTGTCAACGCCTGTCTGTCCACCAAACGAGTACATGGTTTCAAACTCCGGACCTTCAGTCAAAATTCCAGTATAGGGCTCTGTGCGGGCCAGCTTTAACTGGCTGCATCCTACAGGGCATCCGTAGCAAAATTCCCTGCCAACATTCCGGGTCTCAAGGGCCTCTACCCCGATTTGCTCTACAGGGGTGAACTCACCCGTAGCTGACCAGTTCTTGGCTGGAAATATCCCCAGGGCACACGTATTGTCTACATTTGAGGGAGTGCCAGTTCTTGAAAATTCAGGATAGAGCACAGCGCTTTCTTTCATCGCTGCCTTCATCTTTCGGCTTGCGGACTTCAGTTTTTCTTTGGAAGCCACGCCAATGGAGCCGGTGCCCCGCACGGCGATTGCCTTGAGGTTTTTGGACCCCATCACCGCACCAAGTCCTTTACGCCCTGCAGCCCTCATCTCATTGATGATACAGGCTATTCTGCTCAGGTTTTCGCCTGCAGGCCCGATACAGGCAATCCGCACATTCTGGTCCTTTAGATCGTTTTTGATGATCTGCTGGCAATCTGTGGTTTTTAGACCCCATAAACCACGTGCGTCACGAAACCGAACGTCACCATTCTTAATCCAGACATAGGTGGGCTTTTCTGCCTTGCCCTCAATGATCAAGGCATCATACCCGGCGAGCTTCAATTCCGCCGGAAAATACCCTCCGGTGAGGGCAACACCAACCGCATTTGTCAAGGGAGATTTGCCAGTAACGGCCATTCGGCTGGAACAGGGCACGGAGGTCCCCGAGAAAGGTCCCGCAGCGAAGATCAGCTTGTTCTCTGGTCCCAAGGGGTCAGTGCCTTTGGGAACCTCATCGAACAGATACTTAATTCCGAATCCTGCTCCGCCGATATAGTCCCTGGCAACTTCCTGGGTCAATTCCTCTTCCCTGGCGGTCTTATCGGTGAGATTAATCCGCATGACTTTCCCCGTATATCCGCCGTCAAACATCTCCTACCTCCTCTTTGACCTTACTGGTGTCGCTCACTGCTATGTAGCAAAGAACCTTTAATCAATTCGCCGGGCATGCGCTTCATTTTGTGGAGACACACTACATCATCCTCCATCCATGTGAGCCTATTCAGACTGTCCAACCCAAGCATCCTCACCACGCAGAATGTAAAAATCACCAGCCCACTTAGCTAACCATCCTGCCAGAAAATCCTCCTGAAAGGATTTAGAGTCGAAATCCTTTTGCCAATCCTCCAGATTTGTCAGATCCATGATACCAATAAATCTCCACGGTGATTTCACCTCTACCGGTCGGCTATTAGGGTCGTTGCCATCTCCCTTTACACCACCCTCCATTTTTGCAAGGGTGAAACCCTTGCATGCAGGCATGTTGATCATAAAAGGCCCCTTAAACTCCTCGCAGTATTTTATATATTCTTCATCCGTAACCGTATCTTTCAAATTATAGAGAATGATCTCCTTTGCCATTTTTTCTCTCCTTTCCTTTCAGATAAACCAACCTATCGCGAGGGCGTGACTTAATAACCGAGGCAATAGAAACCGCCTCACAGGCGTCGTTATGCAAAACCTGACAAAACTCCTCATCTGCTTTCGAGGCAATGTCTTAATTCAGGAAATAATACACGCCATGCCGTGATTTAATGGCACTTGAAAATCAAGGTATCCATCGTCTGCCAAGCTCTTGTGTTTTAGACGATTCACCTCCTTTCGCAATTGAAAATGATATGGTCCAAAAAGTTAGTTTACAGGATATTCCCTCTCAGTCGCGGATCGAGATCATTTTCGCCTGAACGGG
>CP070752.1:1276670-1280567 GCA_020348625.1 Deltaproteobacteria bacterium
GCGAGGATTTCGACTCTGTTGATTGAAAAACTCGGTATTGGAGGCCAGGCTTCCATTACGGACAGGATCGAAAACTATCCCGGCTTTATTGAAGGAATTTCCGGACCAGAGCTGGTTCATAACATGGAAGAACAGGCTCAATCCTTTGGTGTCAAGACGATATTTGACGAGGTGACCTGGGTTGAGGTGAGCGATGAGGGCAATATTAAAAAGGTCTTTGTGCATGATGACCCGGTGCCCTACCAATGCCTATCTATCATAGTTGCTGCGGGTCATGAGCAGAGAAAACTGGGGGTCCCGGGGGAGATGGAGTTCACTGGCAAGGGCGTCTCCTACTGTGCAACATGCGACGGAGCGTTTTTTAGGGACCGTGCTGTTGCCGTGGTCGGTGGAGGAGATGTGGCCGTTGAAGAGGCGCTTTTCTTGACGCGATTTGCAAGCAAGGTCTATATCGTTCACCGAAGAGATAGGCTGCGGGCAACGAAGATTCTTCAGGAGCGCGCTGCCGGAAATGACAAGATAGCGTTTGTATTTGATTCAGTCCTGGATGAGGTTAGCGGTCAGACGACTGTAAACGGTGTGAAGGTACGTAACGTTAAGACAGGGCAGACGGAAGTGCTGGCAGTGGACGGTGTTTTCGTGTTTATCGGATGGAATCCTAACCTCTCTTTTCTTGGTAGTGTCGTTGATAGGAGTGAAGACGGCTACATTGTTGTGGATAAAGAGATGACGACATCCAGGGAAGGTATATTCGCCTGCGGAGACTGTTGCAAGAAGAAGCTGCGGCAGATTGTGGCTGCCTGTGGCGACGGCGCGACCGCTGCGTTCTCCGCTCAGCACTATGTGGAGATGATAAAAGGGGAAGCATATGTCTGATCAGAAGGGACAGGGGGGCGAAGTGACATATGAAAGCAGGGGATTTATCGGAACCATCACCCTGAAGAGGCCGGAGAAAAGGAACGCCCTGAATCTTGCTCTCTGGCTTGCTTTATCTGAGGCCCTAAAGAGCGCTGCTCAGGATACCGAGGTCAGGGTCATTTTGTTGAAAGGGGAGGGCGATTCATTTTGTTCCGGGCTGGATCTGAGCCCAACGAACGAAATCGCCAGGCTCTTATCCGAAACGGCATCGGCTGAACAGAAAGTGAGGCTCTTTGATCTCATAAGGAGAATTCAGGCCATCCACACAGAGCTAGAGATTCTGCGGGTACCGACCATTGCGGTTATACAGCGGCACTGCCTTGGGGCCGGACTGGAACTGGTCTGTTCTTGCGATATGAGGCTTTGCTCTGCTGATGCGGTTTTTGCCCTTCCTGAAGCTCGGTACGGGATCATTACCGATGTTGGCGGACTCCAGAGGCTACCCCGGATTGTAGGCAGGGCCAAGGCACGGGAGATGGCGTTTCGGTGTCATACCATAGGCGCTGATGAGGCGAAGAGCATAGGTCTGGTAAACGAGGTCTTTGAAACACATGAACTCCTTAACGCCAAGGCAGATACAATAGCGGGAGAGATCGCTGCCAACTCACCGTTAGCTGTTCAAGGGGCCAAAGAGGTCCTGCTTTACAGTGAAGATGTGCCTGCTTTGAAAAGCCTGGAGTACAATGCGGCGAGATCGTCAATGGTACTGCCATCAGAGGACCTGCTCGAGGCCTTTAAGTCATTCCTGGAAAAAAGGGACCCTGAGTTTCGAGGGAAATAAAACAGTGCGTATCATTTTGGCCATATCTAGATGTCTTTATAAGGTAACTTCTTAACAAATGTGTCAAGTTTTGAAGACGCTCAATGCAGAATTATGAGTAGGTTACGTAAAACGGTTGCGGTTGCGCAGCTCGAATCGGTTAACGGTTAGCGTCATACGAAACCAGAAGCGTAACCGTAGAACGTTAAACGAAGCCCTAATAGCTTCACTTCAAGAAATGGATTATCATTTTCCTCAACTAGTCGGTTTGAGGTGAAGGTTCGCTAGCTCTTTGATGATGCCGTTTGGGAATAGAGAGGAGCAAACATGAGCAATCGTCTGCGCTACAATATATCCGATGCCAGGTTGACATATAGTGGCCGCCATGAACCCATGGAGATGAGTAAGGACAAGGTCTCCACCTTTAATCTCAGACACCAAGAGGTGTTGGGATTTTACGACCTGGAACTGGTAAAGGGCACCGTGTTCGTTATTGATGATCGGGTCAATGGTCGATCTAACTTGGGCGTATTCAGGAGTAAACAGCTGCGGCAAGCGGTAATACTGGCGGCAGCGCTTCCAGCGGCAGCGGTGGCCATAGATGGATACGGATCCTTAAACACCGTTCCAAAAGACCTTCAGACTAAAGAATTGATCAACCGACTGAAGCGGCACAATGACCGGATTGCCGCTCAAGTGATGAGCGAGGTGCTCCAGATCACAACCGAAACCCTTGATGTAGGGGAAGAGGTCATTATTGAAAGCGCCATTACAGAGGGCGTACGGGCCAAACCTGGGGTTGAGGTCGGCGGGAATCCAACCATACCTGTTGGGGCGCTCTTTGGCAAAGAGGAGCATTGCAGCCGATACGGCCACGGGCTTACCCAAGAGGTAAACAGGCTTTCCATGGGATCGGACGTTATCGACGGCACCGGGAAGTCCATTCAAGGCCTTCACAGTTCCCTTACGGCCCTTTTTATTACCGAGTCGAATTTTAAGAGGCATTTGCCTGATATCTATGTCGAACGCTGGATGACGGGGGCCATGTTCCCCGAGTTTAACCCAAGAGACACGGATATCAGAGAAGAGGCTCAGATCATCGCCGATTCATGTGGAATAAGGGATTTCTCGGAGTTGACGGCGTATTTCCTTGACCGGCCGCGGCATCATCCGGCCATGGATCAACTCAATGCGATCGGCGTTGCGACCCCATTCGACAAGGACGGAGACCTCTTTCCGGCAGTGGTGATGGGGCTGGAAGGGTTGCGTTTTCCGGATGGCCGGGGGCTCCACAGCATGATCGGCGAGATCGGCGGGAGTGCTGAATGGACTGTTGGGGCCCTTCCTCTGGTATGGCGGGGGGGTCAGAGCCTGGGGATGCTCACGAGCCAGAGTTCCCTTACCAGAAAGGACCTTTCTCCAGAGGAACTATGGAATGAGCGGTTCCACTACACCGAGGAAGAGCTCATACTCCTTCAGGATGCCCGGTTCGAGCAGAAACCCTTTTTTACGGTAGACGATTTGATGGAAACCCCCTTTTCCGGCGGCGTGAGTGCCTTTTCCGCCATTTCGGACAACTACTTTTTGCCTCAGCTCGAGGGTGTCAAGATGAAGCGCGACAAAGGCCTCATAACAACCAATACCCTCCTGATCAATTCCTTGGGGAACATTGAGCAATGGCAACTTTGCTTCAAATGCGCTCGGGGATTTGAAGCTACGGCCAAAAGGATTAGATCGCCCAAGTCGGAAATGCGAGAACTCAAAAAGCCCCAGATGGAACGGAGGGTTAAGGACATGGCTAATAATGAAATGCAGCGGCTGAGGCTCAAGCAGTTTTTTGTAAACGAGTACTACCCTGCTATTATTCACACCGGTAGCAAGATGGTTGTGCTGGAGAAGACAATCGAGTCTATGATAAACAGGGGGGTCTTCAGCGAACACGACCGGGATATAGTTACAGCAGCAAAAGAGGCGGTTCCGGAATGGTTTACAGGAGCGGTGTGATGTCTGATTACGAGCCACACCTTCAGGCGGAGCCTCTTCAGTTGGTTTGCGAGAGGAATTTTTGTAATGGTGGAGCTGAGGGGGATCGAACCCCTGACCTCATGACTGCCAGACGTATTCAAATCCGCTACCAGTAAGGATTTCAGGCAGTTAGGGTATTGGATTCTGCTAGATTCTATTGAATCGTATTAGGAAAATGCACCCTATACGCACCC
>CP070752.1:1280667-1285394 GCA_020348625.1 Deltaproteobacteria bacterium
ACCGAGCTTTCCCGTTAAGTGATTCGCCTCGAACCCCTGCCGATCGGTTTCCACCATGATCATGCTGTGGCGCCGATGCCGGTCGCTATTTTCAGGGTCGGTTACGAGGAAACAGATCAGGTAGTTTGCCCGATCTCCATTGGTGATAAACATCTTAGAGCCGTTAATGATAAAGTCATCACCGTTCCTGAGGGCCGTGCTTGTTGTAGCACCTGCCAGGTCGGATCCGGCATCCGGCTCGGTGAAGGCACTACCCATCACAGCGTCTCCCGAAACGATGGGAGGCAGATAGTGCTGCTTCTGCTCCTCCGAGCCGAACTCCTGAACGATCTCCGCTCCATAAGAGGAGATGAGGATGGCAACGGCGATACCCGGATCAACGGCGGAGAACTCCTCGAAGATGAGGCAATATTCCAGAAGCCCCATACCCGGTCCGCCGTACTCCTCTTTAATGAACGTTCCCACGAACCCCAGATCAGCTGCCTTCTTATGGAGTGTTTCGTCAAAGGTCTCGGTGCGGTCGAACTCCTCTGCCCGATCGGGAAATTCGCCTTCGGCAAATTCCTTGGCTGCGCCAACGATATCCTTCTGCTCTTTCGTGAGTTCGAAGTCCATGGCCCATCATCCTTTTTTTGCTTCAAGGACCTTGTCTTTTAAGACCGGCACGATCTTGAAGAGGTCATCCACAATTCCGTAATGGGCAGTCCTGAAAATGGGGGCTTTTGGGTCTTTGTTAACAGCAATAATGGTACCTGCTCCGCTTACTCCAGCCATGTGCTGGAAGGCCCCGCTGATCCCGACAGCGACGTAAACCTTAGGACTCACTGATTTTCCAGAGGTGCCGACTTGCAGGTATTTGGGCAGCCAATTCTTGTCAACGACAGGCCGTGAACAAGAAACAACGCCGTTGAGGGCCTCAGCGAGCTCTTTGATGATGGCAATATTTTCCTCTTCTCCAATACCCCTTCCAATGGAAACAAGAAGCTCAGCTTGGGTGATATCCACATCGCCTGCAGCGGTTTCCACGAATTCGACGAACTGCTTTGCCGCTTTTGCCTCTGTCGGGGGAAGGTCCTTCTGCACCCGTTGTGCCTGCCGGTCGCCGATCTTGTCCTTGGGGAACACACCCGATCGTACGGTAACGATGCATCCAGCAGATTCGGCAAAAGAGACATTGGCGAAGATTTTTCCATTATACATCTGCCTTTGGGCCTTGAATGTGCCGTTTTCAGGCATAATGTCGATACAGTCCGTAGCCAAGGGGAGGCCGGTTTTGACGGAGAGACAAGGGGCAAGCTCCGTTCCCCATGATGTGCTACCAATGAGGATGAGTGCGGGTTCGGTCTCCGCGATCAGTCCTGCTATGATTTCCTTGTGAAGGTCTGCGCTGAAATTCTTGAGCCGTTCGTCATCGCAGACGATTATCTTATCGGCCCTGTCAGAGAGATCTTCTGCAAAGGTGTTGACCTCATGGCCGAGAAGCACCGCGGTCACGCTGTGTGATAGCTTCTCAGCCAGGTCCCCTGCCTTCCACAGCATCTCGTACGTTATATCCCTGATCTCACCAAGCCTATGTTCAACGACGACAAATATCTCGCTCATTACCCCATCACTCCTTTCTTGGTTAGGATCTCGACAAAATCGGCAGCAATACGGTCCGGATCCCCGGAGAGGATTTGGGCGCCTTCGGTTTCCGGGGGAAGATACACCTCTTCTATTATGGTGCGCGGCGCTAGTTCGTCATCGGGTATGCCTAACTCGGCAAGATCCATGACCTTAAGCTCTTTTTTGGCTGCCTTCCTGATGCCCAGGATGGACACATACCTGGGCTCGTTGATGCCCGTCTGGATCGTCAACAGGGCGGGGAGATCAACCAGGGCGACTTCACCGAGACCGCCTTCCAGCTCCGATGTGGTCTGGATCTTTCCGTTCTTCAGCTCGATTGCCGTGACCATACAGGAGTGGTTCAGATTCAATTGTTCCGCCATGAGCATGCCCACCATTCCATAGCTGTCGTCATCTGCCAGTACCCCGGTAAACACGAGGTCATGAGGTAGATCGCTCACCACCTTGGAGAGGATCTTGGCGATTCCAAAACTGTCAAACCTGCTTATGTCGCCTGCTTCTACCCTTATGGCACTGTCAGCGCCCATGGCCAGGCATCTTCTGAGGACCTCTTCATCATCCTCGTTGCCAACGGTAACGGCGATAACGGTTCCACCGTGCTTTTCCTTGAGGAGTATGGCTTCTTCTATTGCATAGTTGTCCCAATCGTTGAGCACAAAGGCGAGTTGGTCTTTTTTAACCCCCTTTTTCTGCTGGTCAACGACGAGATCGACCTCTTCGGTGAGCGGAACCCTTTTGACACATACCACGATATCCATCTTTTATTCCTCCTTTTTAAGTAATCCCTAACTAGAACAGGCCGAGATTAAATAAGAAACTCGAAAACCCGCCTGCCTGGCCTGAACTATCCATTACCTGCAAGGGATATCGGACAGGCCACGGCCAAACAGTTGTTAGTACATCACACACGCACACAGGTGGCGGGCAGGTCGAAATACGAAACAAATACGAATATCAAATGTCAAATTGTTCTAAACTGTAATAGCAACCTTAAAGACCATATGAAATGCTATGATTCCCTAGCGTTTTTGAATTTTTGTCATTCGAAATTGTTTCGAGTTTCGGATTTCGGATTTTAATATTCCTCGGGCCTTCTAATTTCACAGGGTGCTCATCACAAGTTCCATCAAATCAACGACCTTCAGCTTTCCTTCGAGTCCGCTCGTCTTAATTGCATCGTCGAAGTTCAGCAGGCAAAATGGGCAGGCGGTAACAATAACCGTGGCGCCTGCACCATGCGCCATGCGCACTCTCTTTTCGCCCATTCTCATTTCTTCTTCCTCTATGTCATACCAGAGATTGATATCACCGCCGCCACAGCAAAAGCTCCTATCCCTGTTGGTTTCCATCTCAACCGTCTTTATGCCGGGGATTGAAGCCAGGATTTGCCGCGGGGCCTCATAGATACCGTTATGCCTTCCCAGGTAACAGGGGTCATGGTAGGTGTATATCTCTGAGTTGTCAAGGGCCTTGGCCGGCTTGAGCTGACCGCTTTGGATCAGCGGGAGAAAGAACTCGCTGTAATGCCTTACCTCCAAATTATCGGGATAATCTTTCTTCAGGGTATTAAAGGCGTGGGGGTCTGTTGTAAGGATCTGCTTGAATTTGTTCGTCTTAAATGTCTCGGTATTCTCTTCCACCAAGAACTGAAAGAGGCCTTCCTCGCCGAGCCTTCTCACCTGATGGCCTGAATCCGATTCCCGGGGGCCAAGAACCCCGAAATCCACGCCGGCTTTATCGAGGCCTTTTGTTATGGCCATGGCGATCTGTTGGATCTGGGGATCAAAAGAGGCGTAACTGTCTACAAAGTAAAGGACTTCAACCTCATCACCTTCTTCGAGTACCTTGACGGAAATGCCGTCTGCCTCGCTAATCCAGTCCGCCCTTTTTGCCGGGGGTTTGCCAAAGGGGTTGCCGGTTTTTTCAAAGCGTAGCAGGGCATCCTGGAAGTCCTTGGGAACCATGCCCGACTCGATCATAAACCTCCTGAGATCCACCATCTTATCGATGTATTCAATGAATACAGGGCATTCCTCCTCGCAGGCCCCGCACGTGGTGCACGACCATATCTCATCAGGGGTGAGCATATTGCCTATCAGGGGGATATCCGGGTCGGGGGAAGCAGCCTTTCCCATGAAGGGGAACAAGGGCCTGCTCTGATACGCGTAATCTCTGACCTTAATGGTAACCTCCATAGGCGATAAGGGCCGACCCACGCTGTTTGCCGGGCAATTGTCAGAACACCGGCCGCATTCGGTGCAGGTATAGAAATCGAGGATGTGTTTCCAGGTGAAATCCTGCACCTTTTCCACCCCCAGGGATTCGAGGTCCTCGATATTTTCCACGCCCCAGCGGGGGGGTTTTATGGAACCCTTCTTGAGTTTGCGGAAGAACACGTTGAACAGGCCGGTGATAATGTGGAAATGTTTTCCCAGGGGGAGGTAGTTGAGAAAGACCATGAGGGTCAGGATATGAAGCCAGTAGCTCCATAAAAAAAGGGCCTTGAGAGACCCCGTGTTGAGCCCGGTGAAGAGATATGAGGCAGTCTGTGCAGCAGGGAGAAAGAAGGCACTTTTTTCTCCGAGCACAATCCCACTTCCATCCATGGCGATATCGGTCACCATCAGAAAGCTGATCAGACCGAGCACGAGGTACGCATGTCCCTTATGGGCCTTGCCGTGTTTAAATTCGTATCGAGCAGGCCGGGATATGGCCCGACGCAATATGGCTGCAACACAGGCAAACAGGACAATAATCTCAAATACATCCTTAAAAAGGTTATAGAGATCTCCCAAAAAGCCCCCCAAAAGAGGCAGAGTGAACCCGACCTGAAACCCGAGTCCGTAAAGGGTTATCGACCTGAGGGCAAGAACCACGAAACCCCAAAAGATCATGATGTGGAGGATGCCGATCCACAGATACCGGGGTTGCCTCCATTGCAGGATACCATAGACGATGAGATCGGAGACCCTCTGTTTCAGTGAATCGAATCGGAAGTCGGGATTGCCCGAGCTCATCAGCAGGAAGCGCCTGGCGATAATGTAGAAAAAGAGCGCGAGGCCGAAAATCAAAATGAACGAGGTAATGAAGAAACCCGGAAT
>CP070752.1:1285494-1290010 GCA_020348625.1 Deltaproteobacteria bacterium
CGCTTAGTTCATAGATCTCAAAGGAAAACGGCGCGTCGGGATGATTCAGCACCTTTTCCGCTAAGTCTTTGGACCCCCCCTCTATCTTAACTCCGAGCGTAACGGAGTTCTTTGTGAGTCTTCTCTCCAGTACTGAGGTTATCTGAGGAAAATTGCTCTTCAAGAAATCCTTAAAGACGAGAAAATTTCCATAACTGTCCAGACCATTAACCTTTATAATCATCTCGCTGACAATCCTGTGGCCAGGTTCGAGCCCCGCCATAATATGCGGGATCATGTCATTGGCCCAGCTTGTAACGGCTAACCCTATGGCCTTATCTTCTCCTTCGGCAGTGCCTCCTGATACTCCTTGCCGGTATCCCTGAGCAACCACGACACCTTCCGGGAGCTTAACCGCCCTTAAAAATACCGTTGCCCTCGATTGCCCGTAGAGATTCGCCTCACCTGCGACAACTATCTGAGCGGAAAAGAGCTTACCCCATTCTGCTACGTCCTCATCGCTCAAGCCCAGCCTAAGCATGCCCTCATCGTAACTTTCTTCCGGAGGTAGAAAAGACCTGTTGATGACCCTGAAGCCTCTTTCTTCGAATACCCTGCTCAAAGCCAGCTCGGTCTCGGTGATTGGTGCCGGACGGGTAGGATCGCCCCACCAATAGGTGGTTGCGAAACCCTCCTTCTTCTGTGAAACCACGAACAGAATGTCAGTTCGTACGACATCAATTTCAAGCAATCCCATGGTCTTGAGTTTCTGCTCCAACACCACTTCATTTACCCTGGCCTTCATGAGCACCCTGACGTATCGTTCTGTCCTGAACTCGGAGATTATTTGATAATCCTGTACTGCCTCTTTGGATCGGGAGAGGATCTCTTCATCCAGTCGTTGAAAATTGTTTGCCATGCCCTGGGGCCCTATCCTGCGAATCAGGTACTCTTCAATCGCTTTTACAAAGGCCTCTGATATGGCTTCGTTTCGAGCATCGGCGATGTTTTCATCAATGACTCTTCCGGTTCCGATGAAAACATCCTCGTTCTCAGTTGTCTCCCCCGTCTTCTGAGCGTGACAATGCTGACTAAGAAAATGAGCGGCAAACAAGACGACGATCAGCAAAAAAAAGGTCCACTCGCATACTCGTGAGCTAGCACGAAAAAAGGTGAGAAACCTTTTATCACGCTTCCCTTTCTCCCTCAGATCCTCATCCTTTTTCATAGGTGAACCTTCAACAAAATCCCGAATTATTCCCAGCTCTTCCTAAGTTCTTCTTATGAACACAGGGCCAGGAGCGGAGCTCGTTTTCATGCTCGGCTTCCCTTCTCGTGCTTCCGCCATCCTTCAGGTTCCTCAGAAAGAACCGGGCTCTCGTGTAGTATGGCCGCAATCAACACCATCAATAGAGACAGCGCCTCCTAGCAGAACTACACAACTTCTTAGCCTAATTAAAACGGCTTCAAAGGTCAAGTCTTTGCAGAAATTCCGCAACGGAATTCAGTATGTTAGATCTATCGGCAGGCTTGACCCACCTAACCTCAGGATCATGGCCGAACCAGGTGAGTTGCCTCTTCGCATACCTTCTGGTATCTCGCTGAATCAGTCGTATCGCCTCACCCAGGTCCCATCGACCTTCCAGATATCCGACGATATGCCGGTACCCTATTGCCTGCATGGGCTTGAGTTCTGGGCTATATCCCCTCTGCAAAAGTCCTTCTACCTCAGCAATGAGACCTGACTCAACCATTGCGTTTGTGCGCCTGTTGATTCTGTCGTACAGCGCCTGTCGGTCTACACTCAGGCAAAGATGAAGTGTTTGAAACCTTCGGTCGGAGAAGCCATGCTCTTTGGTAAGCTCGGAAAAGGGACGTCCCGTAAGCTCGATTACCTCCAGGGCCCTGATGATTCTGACCTTATCCGCTGGATGGATCCCCTCCGCCGCGGGCTTATCGAGCCGTAACAACCTCTGGTGAAGAAACGCCGGACCTTTATGCTTGCATTCCTCCCGGAGAGCCCGCCGTAAGTCCGGCCGGGACGGTGGCACCCGAAAAAGACCTCTTAAAAGGGCCTTCACATAAAGCCCTGTACCCCCCACTACGATAATGGGCACCCTCTTTTCATGAAGTTCCCCGATTATAGTGTGGGCATGATACCGAAACAGTGCGGCATTGAACTCTTCATCGGGATCAACAATGTCTATGAAATGGTGAGGGATTCCCTTTCTTTCCGATAGGGGAATCTTGGCCGTGCCTATGTCCATCCCCCTGTAAACTTGCATGGAGTCCGCATTGATGATCTCCCCGCCCAACCGTTGGGACAGTTCTATGCCTAACGCGCTCTTGCCCGAACAGGTTGCTCCGCTAATTATTATCAATCGAGGACTATCTGAAACCATCGAAGCCCTTCATGAACCCACGTTCACTCACAGAAGATGTGCTCTCGATGCCCGCAAAACGCATCACGTGAATCGGCACATCCGTACCTCCGGTCAATACCGGACATCCTTCAAATAGAGGCCCCACGGAGGTGCTTTCAGAACCGGATGCTTTCGAACTCCTGAGTTCAAGAGTTCGGCAAACTCGCTCTTGCCCAGTTTCTTAAGGCCCACCTTGACCACGGTTCCGACGAGGTTTCTGGCCATATACCGTAAGAAACCATTTGCCTCAAGATGGAATGCCAAGAGACCATCGCTTTGAATCTCAAGATTTGCCCCAATCATGGTCCTCACGGTGTTGCTTATTCCGTCCCCCTTTGCACAAAACGCACAGAAATCATGAGCCCCCTGGATAGCCAACAGACATTCTTCCATGGCTGGGAGGTCAAGTGGTCGGGGGATGTGCCATGCGTAATGTCTGAGAAAGGGAGAAGGGAGCTTGTCGTTGTATACCCTGTACTCATAAACCTTGCTTTTGACATCGTAGCGGGCATGAAATTCCAGGGGGACCTGCTCTGCCTCTTTGATGATGATACTCTCGGGCAACAGGGCATTAAGGGCTTTGAAGAACACAAACGGGGTAAGATGTGAAGAAACTCTGAAATTGGCAACTTGATGAAGCGCATGAACACCGGCATCCGTTCTCCCAGCGCCGATAAGCGAGACCGATTTGCCTGCTACGGCCTCAATCTTTTGTTCGATGGCTCCCTGAATAGTCGGTTTGTCCTTTTGACGCTGCCATCCGAAGTAGCCGGTTCCATCGTAGGCAATGATGAGCTTTACGTTTTTTTGCTCATTATTGTTTTCCACCGCGAATTGCCTGAAATGAGTGCAGCAACCGTCTCTTGCATACAAAAAGGGAAGGTGAAAAACCTTCCCTCTCTAAAACAACCGGGGGGATTACGCCCATTACCTCTTTGAGTACTGGAATCGCGCACGCGCGGAACGCAACCCGTACTTCTTCCGTTCCTTTATGCGTGGGTCTCTGGTGAGAAACCCCTCCTTCTTTAAAGGCTCCCTAAATTCGGGACTTACATGCAAGAGGGCCCGGCTTATCCCATGCTTGATAGCCCCAACCTGGCCGGAATATCCTCCGCCCTTGACATTTACCATAATGTCGTATCTGCCTACAGTATTCGTCAGTTCGAGCGGCTGGGTAACAATCATCTTAGCAACGTCTGTTGTAAGGTATTCATCAATTGGTCTCTTGTTGATAGTGATCTTGCCGTCACCCAATTTCATCCAGACCCGCGCGATTGCGCTCTTTCTTTTGCCTGTAGCGTAGTACCGTTCTTCTGCCATTTAGATCTCCAGCTTCACCGGTTTTTGTGCTTGATGAGGATGATCCGGACCCGTATAGACCTTCAGTTTTGTCAATTGCCTTCTTCCAAGACTGGTCTTGGGCAACATCCCTTTCACAGCCAACTTGATAAGATTCTCGGGCTTTTTCTCTAACATCTCCTTAGCCGTCGTTTCCTTGAGTCCCCCTACATAACCGCTGTGGCGGTAATATGTCTTTTTCTCCAGCTTATTGCCCGTTAACACAACCCGTTCCGCATTGACTACCACCACATAGTCGCCGGCATCCATATGAGGGGTAAATATGGGCTTTTTCTTCCCCCTGAGGATAGTTGCAATCTCGGTGGCCAGCCTTCCCAGAACCTTATCCCTGGCATCTATCAGGTGCCAGTTCTTTTCTATCTCATGCTCTTTAGCAACAAAGGTTTTCATCACAATCCACTCACACCGTAACGTTATTTACCCTTACTGGCTTTTGTGGGCCATTTGAAGATTTCCTGTGAACTCGAAATTTTTATGTTTAAAAAAATTGGGGCTGAATGTCAAGAACATTTCAGCATGAGGTCATGCTCTCCCACATTAAGCTATTGACACAGAAATACATACCTGTTAATGAACCAGAGTAATAGTACACTAACCAATCAGACAACGCAGGTTTAAGCGCCCGTAGCTCAGTTGGACATAGCGCCGGGCTTCGAACCCGTAGGTCGCAGGTTCGAGTCCTGCCGGGCGCGCCAGGATTTCGGGAACCTGGCGGCGGAGGTCAACGACAAGCGGACGCCTTCGGCTATCTCTAC
>CP070752.1:1290110-1294439 GCA_020348625.1 Deltaproteobacteria bacterium
CGCGTAATATCTCGAATAACCAGCACGGCTCCGATGAAGTTGCCCCCACCATCCAGCAGCGGAGAACTCGTGACCATAGCGATCATTTTTTTCCCATGGCTCCGCCTACATTCGGTCCGGCGGTTCTGGATGGGAGCCCTCTTTCTCAAGGTTTCCTTGAGGACCTCAATACAGGCCTGATTGCAGTCTCTGGTACAATCGGAATAAGGCTGGCCGGTGTTTATCTTGAAACCGCAGAAAGTTTCCGCCGCCTTATTTGCCTCGATCACATTCATTTCGGTATCAACGGTAATAATGGCGTCTTGTACACTGCTGAAGATGGACTCGAGGCGGCTGCGATGCTGCTCTAATGCTTCTTCATACCTCTTGTTCTCAATCGCCCTGGTAAGAATTTGAGCCGCAGTAGTGAGGATATATATATCCTCATCTATCCAATTCCGGTGGTGGCGACATTCATCGAACCCCATAAAACCGTAAAAATCACCCTGAATAAAAAGCGGGACGTTTAAGGTGGATTTGATATCTGCGGCCAGCAGTCTCTCCCTGTCTTGCTGTCCAGGCATATCTCGAATGTCTCGAAAATTGATGATCTGGCCGGCCTTCAGCTGTTTCGATTCCCATGGAATCGAAAGCGTGAGCTCATCAAGCTCTTTTAATGTGGCTATGCCCTCGGCAACCCATTCGCAGATGCACGAAAAGGTGTCAGATAAGGGCTGATAGACAAACAAAAAGATACGGCTTACATCCAGGATGCTCCCCATGCTCTTCAGAGAGGATTTCAAGAAACGGTGCAGATCATCGACGGACATGGCTTGCTCCGATATGCCGGCAAGCATCTTCTCATAGGCAATGCGTTTTTTCAATTTTTCGTCAGTCTGCATCGCTTATGCCTTTCTTAGGGAAGACAGCATGAAGAAAGCAATTTCGAGCGAGAATCTTCGATTACTGAGGGCGTTTACTAGGAGCATTTCCCGCCAAAGATGTTTCAGGGATTAACTTGAGATATACTAATATCATTTTGATTTTTGGAAGTATGGTCAAATTATTTGTTAGATTCGATTTTGCTTTCTGTTTGTCGCTGGAACGTATACAAGCTCGATACCCAGTGTTTCTGCAACTAGGGCGGTCAATTCAGCATGATCATATGGCGGGGAGACCTCCGCGATCTCCGTGCCAATCACATTGAAGGCTAGCCGTCAGGGGCTTGGGAAAAGCAACCACCTGTGGATGTCCCCCTTAGTTTCAGCCACGTTTCAGGGAATGTTAGTTGCTTTTTTTGGGTTATATGACAGTCTGATCGGTCTGGTGGGATTGTGATGTGATCAGAGTGGACCTACATCAGTTCCCGCCCGACCCAAAATGGTAGATAAGAGCCACTTCATCACAATCGGGAAATTTAGGACAGCGAAAACACTCCGACCATACCTTGCGTGGCAGCTCCATCTTGTCAACCTGGCGAAAACCATGCCTTTCGAAAAAAAACGGCTTGTAGGTCGTGCAGATGAGCGTAGGGATCCCCAATCCCTCGGCTTCATTGAGACAGGCCCTGACGAGCATCGAGCCCACTCCTTGGGCCTGCTTATCCTCGCTTACCGCCAGGGCTCTGATCTCGGCCAAATCCTCCCAGAGGATATGCAGAGCAACACAGGCGATAACCTGAGCACTGCTGTCCCTGATTACGAAGAAGTCACGAAGGTTCTCATATATCTCGCTTAATGCCCGGGCTAGCATCTCGTTCTTGGCGGCAAAGCCATTAACCAGTTCGTGAATCCGCTGGGCGTCGCTAATCTTTGCCTTTTCCACCTTCATGACATCTTGCCTTTCAGTCTCGGCACCAAAGCACTATAAGGTATAACCTGCTGAGATTTGAAACAGCGGGCTGCGGAAGGACTAACCTTTACAGCAGTATCTCCCCGACCTCAGGATGCAAGGCAGACCCGATTGGCTGCCAGAAGCCTTTTTTCGATGGCGCAGTCTAGGAGGAAATCAGTTCGGGTGTCAAGAAAAAAGACGTCGCAGAATACAAGGTGGTTTGGGCTCTTCGGATGTACCGGGAATTGTGTATCATGCCAGGTCGTGCAAAGCGAGCATTTCCGCTGTGCCTCTGGGCTTGAGCCTTCATATGTATTCATGCCAGCTCTTGATTTTCAGGGCCTCAAGTGAGGTCTTATGAATGGCTTCCGCAAATCTTTTGGCAAGTTGCAGATTGGTGATCAGGGGGATATTCAGGTCAGCAGCCTTTCGCCGGATCAGGTAATCATTATCAAGCTCTTCTTTTTCAATATTCTTGGGGATATTGATTACCAAGTCTATTTTCCCATCCGATAGATAGCTCAAGGCATTCGGTTCCTTATTTTCCAGAGGCCAATTTAATGCTTGTGCTTCAATGCCATTGGCCGCCATAAACTCAGCCGTTCCCTTTGTGGCATAGAATTCAAAACCCAACTCTTCTAATACTCTTGTGCTCTCTAAGAAATCGGCCTTGCTGTCTACTGGGCCGGTTGACAAGAGAATCGTTTTTCTTGGCAACCTAAAGCCCACCGAAATAAGGCTTTTTAAAAAGGCCTCATTAAAATCATCGCCCAGGCACGCAACCTCACCCGTAGAGGTCATGTCGACACCCAGTATCGGATCAGAACCTCTTAAGCGAATAAAGGAGAATTGGGGCGCCTTGACCCCCACATAATCCAGATCAAAGGCTGAGCGGTCAATTGGCGAAACATTCTCACCCATGATCATTCTGGTAGCAAGATCGATAAAATTGATCTTAAAAACTTTGGATACGAACGGGAAACTCCTCGAGGATCTTAGGTTGCACTCGATCACCTGAACATCGTTGTCTTTTGCAATGAATTGCATATTGAATGGCCCGGTTATGTTTAAGGATTTCGCAATTTTTCTCGAAATCATTTTGATTTTTCTCATCGTTTCCAGATACGTCCTTTGAGGTGGCAGGACCATGGTCGCATCTCCCGAATGAACGCCGGCATTTTCGACATGTTCGGAAATGGCATAGCACCAAAGCTCCCCCTCCTTGGCCACGGCGTCGATTTCTATCTCTTTTGCCCCGGTTATGAATTTGCTGATGACAACAGGATGCTCTTCGTTTACTTCGGAGGCAATTTTCAGATAGCCTTTGAGCTCTTCTTTGCTTAAGGCTATGCTCATGGCTGCGCCACTTAAGACATAGCTTGGCCTGATCAAAACGGGATATTCGACCCTGCTCGCGAATGCTTCGGCCTCTGAAATGGTGGTCAATTCTTTCCACTCGGGCTGAGCCACTCCCAGAGTGTCCAATAATTGGGAGAATTTGTGCCTGCTTTCTGCCCGGTCAATATCAAGTGGAGATGTCCCCAGTATGTGAACGCCGGCATTATGAAGCGGTAGAGCGAGATTATTGGGAATCTGGCCACCCATTGAAACGATAATCCCCAAAGGATTTTCCTTCTCGCAGATGTCCAGAACCCTTTCAAGCGTGAGTTCGTCAAAGTACAATTTGTCACAGATATCATAATCCGTACTCACTGTTTCGGGATTGTTATTGAGCATTATGGTGTTATAGCCTAACCCTCTCAGGGTCATCATAGTGTTTACGCAGCACCAATCAAACTCCACGGATGATCCAATCCGATACGCCCCGCCACCCAGGACAATAACCTGCCTTTGTTCGCTAAACGCCAGATCATCTTCAGTGCCGTTATAGGTCAGATACAGGTAATTTGTTTTGGCAGGGTATTCCGCCGCCAATGTATCTATCTGTTTTACAAAGGGGATAATGCCGTGCTTTTTTCTGGTTTCTCTAACTGCTTGCTCTGTGCTCTTGGTGATCTTTGCGAGTTGAATATCCGAGAAGCCTTTCTTTTTGGCCTCTTTCAGAAGCGAGGCTGGCACGTCTTCTAACGTGTATTGAGCCAACTCTTTTTCGATCTCTACTATGTTCCTTATTTTAAACAAGAACCAGGGATCAACCTTGGAAAGCCGATATATTCGGTCTATCGTATACCCGCGTTTGATCGCCTCGACGATTGCGAACATCCGTTTGTCGGTGGGCTCCATGAGCTCTTTGTCAAGGTCGCCGAATGTCACGTTGTTGCAAACCAGACCGTTCATTCCGATATCCAGCATTCGTATCGATTTTTGAATGGCCTCTTCAAAGGTCCTGGCAATCCCCATTACCTAACCGACCGATTTCATTTCAGAGCCGATATGAAGACTGACGTTAGGGAATTTTTGCAGGTCCCATCGTGGATATTTAACCACCACATAATCTAAGGCCGGCTCAAAACAGGCCGATGTTTCCTTGGTAATCATGTTGTCTATCTCGGTCAG
>CP070752.1:1294539-1298400 GCA_020348625.1 Deltaproteobacteria bacterium
ACCCGCCTCGGGCACTCAGAAACGCAAATCCCATCCCGCTTGCATTTTTCAGAATCCACGGCGAATATATTCATTGTTCGCTCCTCACTTGTTTAACATGCCTCCGGGTTACCACTTGCAATACAAGATTTCAAGAGAAGGTTGGCATCAAATTGAGTCCCCATGACTTGAGGAGGCACTCAGCCACCTTCGCCAGCCGGAACGGAGTGCCTCTTGAGCTCATATTCAAGATCCTGTTACGGCATCAGAATTTAAAGACGACCCAGCTTTACTTAGGGAGGGTGAGTGATTCAGAGGCGATTCGTTGGATGGATATTCTTCATGGGAAATAATTCTATCGCATATCGATAATTTTGGCTCGCCCCTCGATGATCGATATCATGTTCTATAGGTACTATAACCTGAATTCTCTATTAGTTTTGGTATGTTAGTTTTGCTTTAATCTTTCACGATTTCCTTCTCTCGTCAAGTAGCGAATTGATGGTTTATTGCCCCCTTTTTCAAGGCATTTTTCATGTTTGAAAGGTATAACGGTACCATTCCCCCAAAATGGCTTCACCAGATGCCCCACAATCGATTTTTTCAGCCCGACCCATACCTGAGTATCCCCCTCAAGCGTCCTCTCAACCCGTTTCCCCCCAACCTCTACACCTTTGGTAGGTCCTCTTCGCGGGTCTCAGTATAATGGTAAATCGTCCTTTTCATGACCACCTCCATGGCCTTGAAGTAATCTCTTTCGACTTTTCGATTCGACACACGACAGTATCGTTGAGTCGTGGTGATCCAGCTATGGCCCAGAAGATCCTGTATAGTGACCAGCTCTGCATCGGCGTTGAGCATCTGCGTGGCCATGGTATGACGGAGCTGATGACACGATACCCTGAGATGTGTCTTTTTCGCATAATACTCCATCCGTTTCTTAATGCCTCGGATCGTTAGGGGCTGGTCCCGATAGGGGCCTTTCTGATTCAGGAAGACCTTCTGGCTCCTGGATGGTGGCCTCACCCTGAGATAGTCACCCAGCGCTCCGAGGGCATCATCACTGACGTAGACAACTCTCCCCCTTCCCCACTTGGCATCGTGGATGAAGAGCCTTCTTCGTACGAGGTCTATGGCACCAAGGCTGAGGTTGGCAACCTCTGCCACCCGCAGGCCACAGCGAAGCATCAGCATGCACATGGCCCGATCCCGTGGGATATCAATGGCCTTGAAGAGAATATCCAACTCCTCCTGGTGCAGGTGTTTTGGAAGGGGCTTAGGCACCCTGAGGCTATAGCCTTGTTTGACCGGGTTCGTGATCGCTACCTCCTCCTCGTGGACCAGGTAATGATAGAACTCCCGGATCCTCTGCAGATGACAGTTGATGGTCTTTGCCTTGAGCTCGCTCCTCATGAGAAAGTCGATATAGTGTGAGATTGTCCTGGGAGTGACTTGCTCAAGAGGTGCGTCCAGCCAGAGGATGAACTGCCGAAGGCTCCCCAGATAGTTTACGACCGTATGCGGCGAGCTGTTCCTTCTCTTTAAGTATCGCCTGTAGTTGGTGATCCAATCGATAGGTGCCATTGATCTCTCCCCTTTCTATAATCGCCATAGCACGGAAGTACTCCTCTTCACGGGATTTATCAGTGAGCCTGGCATAGCGCCGGGTGATCTCGATGCTGTCGTGTCCCAACAGCGGCTGGAGGTACTCCAGACGCATCCCGGCATTTAAGAGCTCACTGGCAAAGGTGTGCCTCAGGCAGTGCAGACTATATCCCCTGTGAGAAAGTCCAGCCCGCCTGAGGTACTTCTCAAACATTGTGCGAGCATTGGCATAGCTGAAGGTAGCGCGGCCCCGGGTATGAAAGAGAAACTCTTGGTGGGAATCCCTCTCCTTCAACCACGCCTTCAACGCATCCCGGGCATCATCGCTGAAATACACAACACGACCGCGACGGTTCTTCCTCCCCTCAAAGATCATAATCGTGTGTTGCGCGATATTGACATCACTGAGCCGCGTAGCTAACAGCTCCCCAATTCTCATCCCGCTCCGAAGAAGAAGCAGAACCATGGCGCGGTCCCGGGTATCCTGGATGACGGAGAGCAACCTCCACACCTCCTCCGGATCCATGGCCCGTGGCAAATGCTCAGCAAGCCGGAGCTTGATCTTCCGCACCAAAACATCTGCAGGTATGAGCTCCTGTTCAATCAAGAAAGACAAAAAGGCATAGATCCGCCCCAGATGTGTCCGCACCGTTGAAAGCTTCTGACCCCGATCCTGCTCCGCTTCCACAAAGGCTTCCAGATCTGATCTCCTTATCTCCGCCACCCGAGCTCTTCCCCTGTGCTCGAGGAAAGTCAGAAAACGTCTCAGGGTAGTCAATGCCTGGGTGATGCTCAAGAGCCTGAAGTTTCTGCGATGCATATGCAGGAGATGGAGCTGAAGGGAGACTTTGTCAGGTACCTCCATGCTCATGAGCGCAGAAAAGAAGCTGCCCTTATGCCCGAAGGCCCTCTGCAAGGCCACTGTCAGGGATTCGCTTTGGTCAGGGAACCGAGGTGAGACAAAAAATGATGAATGAGCCCCTACACCCAGCCCGGAAGAAGATTCACAGCTGCAAACCGATGCTTTATCTCCCGAAGAACAATTATTGGCCATCTCTGCCTCCTTTCCCAAAATCAATAGAAAAAACAGGCAGATGATGACCCTGACCCCTATCGGGTGTCAATGAGATTTAGTACCTATAACCTCTTGAAATCTTCATTCTAGGAATATGACAAAAGCGGGCCATAATGACTTACCCTGAGTTGAGCGAGAGCAACTGATCCAGGTGAAGATATGAAAATCGTATGGAAAGGTTTGCTTAGGGTTCGAAATTGCAGATACACAGCAGTTATATACAATATGTTGTTTAGAGATAGGACCTAATAATCATTGGACTAGGCCGTTCTCGGCCAGAGCCTTGCGGTACCGTTGGCCATTTGCGGCGAATTCTCTGACCTGCTTCTAGAAGGCCTTTGGCAGCCCCCAGTTTGAATTACCTGCCGTCCTATGAGCAGTGGATACCTCGTGGCTCAAAAGGTGACACTCAACAACACCTTCCCCGACATGGTGACGGGGGGGGTCGAGCATGCTTCAAACCGCCATAACGTTTGGGCAGCGCGGGTGGAATGCGCATCCGATGGGGCGGTTGAGCGGATTTGGGAAAATCGCATGCACGCTAGTAATTGGTAATCCTAGGGTGGGATCCGGGGTCAGGACCGATGATAGCAGAGCTCTTGTATAAGGATGGCTTGGGTTGGAGAAAAGTTGTTCCGTAGGCGCCTCCTCTATAATGCGACCGAGATACATGACTGAGACATTCGTCGCTAGGTGGTCGACCACGGCCAAGTTATGGCTGATGAACAAATAAGTAAGACCGAAGTCTTTCTGGAGATCTTGGAGCAGGTTCAGAATCTGTGACTGCACGGACACGTCGAGTGCGGATGTCGGCTCGTCACAGATGACGACCCGAGGATTTGAGATAAGCGCACGCGCGATTGCCACCCGCTGACGTTGCCCACCAGACAGCTGATCCGGGAAGCAATTCAGCATCTGCCGCGGCAGTCCGACTAGATCCATCATCCGCTCGACGCGACGGCGCCATTCGCCGGGCTCTCCAATTCTGTGAACGCGAAGCGGCAAAGTGACGATAGAGTAGATCGACTTTCTCGGATTGAGAGAGGAGTACGGGTCCTGGAAAATAATCTGAATATCTTGGCGGAGATGCCTCATTTTTTTGCGATCATATAACAAAATGTCCTGACTCTCAAAATAAATCTTTCCTTCCGTTGGTTCCTCAAGCCTGAGGATGCAGCGTCCCAGAGTGGTCTTGCCACAAC
>CP070752.1:1298500-1302266 GCA_020348625.1 Deltaproteobacteria bacterium
AAAATGCACCCTTGGGCAACGTCAATACTGGGCGGAACGCCAAAATCAACGAAAGTCGTTCTCTATAGAACCCCCGGGGAAGCCGTTAACCAAATCACTGTGTGAGGCACACGTGAATAACTACCTGGAGAAAGAGATTAGCGAGCTCAGGAAAGAGATCGCCGATGAGCTGGGTTATGCGCGAAAGGATAAGAAGGACAAAACTGCCCGACCCCGGCACATATCTCGGGCTCTCAGGTCCTATGGAAGAATTCTGATTCTTGGCGGTGCAGGTGTTCTCCTTGCGGTTGTCCTTCTCACACTATCTTCTGGAGGCAGAAAAAAGCCACCTCCGGATAATGTAACCGCCAGCAACCACGCAACACTCGGCCAGCTTGAGCAGAGAATAGCCGGTCTTGAGGGCATAGTGAAGAAAATCGAGCTCCTCGAAACACGGAACCGAGAGCTTCAAAAATCCGTTGCGGATATGAATCAGGCTGAAAAGCTCTTAAGTCGGCGGGTCGATCAACTGAGCCAGGTAGTAGACGAATTGCAAAAGAGCATGACCACACGGAGCGCCACAATCGAAGCCCCATCATCTGAACAGGGGGAACCAATCGCCACTACCGAAAAGAGCTACTACCCTGAAACGCCATCGACTATCACGCGAATGCCGTTTTCCCTACCAAAAAGTCGCTACCACGAGGTCCGTCCCGGGGACACGCTTTACTCCATCGCTCAACATTACAACCTTACCGTAGACGAACTGTGCCGGCTCAACGACATGACCTCGAGACAGGTCATTCATCCAGGCCAAGAGCTCTTGGTTGCGCCGGCCGGCAATCAGTGAGAACCGCCACAAAGACCTCTTTTAGCCCATTTACTTGACTTTAGATGGTATTGACACTAGTATGCCGTCATAATGAGCAAACCGAAATTACCAAAAAATCCCGAAGAGTTAGCCCGAGATCTTGACTATTCCTTTAAGAGCCAAGAACTCCTATATCGGGCATTCCGACATCCGTCTTATGTATATGAAAAGAATGATCAAGAAATACCGGACAACCAAAGGTTCGAATTTCTCGGCGATTCCGTCATTAACCTTGCGATTAGCCACCTTCTGATGCAATCCTTTCCTCAAATGAAGGAGGGCGATCTCTCCAAGCGTAGGGCCTCGTTGGTAAGTGAAAGCGGTCTCTACCCTATTGCCTGTGGGTTAAATCTGGGAGATTATCTTCACCTCGGCAAGGGAGAGGAGCGAACACAGGGCAGGAAAAAACCATCCATCCTCACCGATGCCTTTGAGGCGCTCATAGGGGCAATCTATCTTGACGGCGGCTTTCCCGACGCCATGAGGGTAATAGAAGAGCTCTTTAGGCCGGTATTAACTGAAAGCGGCCTCGGCAAGGTATTCGTTGACTATAAGACAGAGCTGCAGGAATTCTCGCAAGATGTGTTTCAGGCAACGCCGGAGTACCGCACTGAAAAAGAAACGGGCCCAGACCATAATAAGACTTTCCATGTAACCGTATACCTCAAGGGAGAGCTTATGGGTAAGGGAAAGGGAAAGAGCAAGAAGGAGGCTGAACGAACTGCGGCACAGGAGGCCCTGGCTTGTCTGAGAAGATAAAGAATCATTTTATCATACCCATATTTATTCCGCATCAGGGCTGCCCCCACAGGTGTGTCTTTTGCCAACAGAACACGATCACTAACCGCACACAGGGTATTCCATCAGCAGCTGGAATAAGGAATACCATTGAATTGGCCCTACAATCGAAACGGTTCACCGAAAAGAGCCCGAGAGAGGTTGCCTTTTATGGCGGCACGTTTACTGCCTTACCAAACAGCACTATGAAGAAAATCCTTGATGCCGTCCGCCCCTTTTTAAAAAACGGCACCATTCAATCGATCCGTCTATCTACCAGACCCGAGACCCTCGGTAGGGATAAGCTCCGTATCCTCGAATCCTACGGCGTTTCAACGGTGGAGCTGGGAGTGCAATCCATGGACGACAAGGTCCTTCTCCTTTCTCAACGGGGGCACTCGTCAAGCGATGCCGTTACCGCGTTCACAGTATTGAAGGAAAGAGGGTTTAAGACTGGCGCACAGTTGATGCCCGGCCTGCCTGGGGACTCTCCGGAACGTTTCATGGAGACAATCAATAAGGTTGTTGCTCTCAAGCCTGATATGGCGAGACTGTATCCGACCCTGGTTATCAGAGGAACAAAGCTGGCCCAGTGGTACAAACAGGGAACCTATACGCCATTGGGGCTTGAAGAGACAGTTAGCCTTTGTAAAGAGGCTTGCATAAGGTTAGAAGATGCGGGGATACCCGTTATCAGAATGGGGCTCATGTCATCCCCCAGCCTCTTGAAACAGGGGGAGATCATCGCCGGACCATGGCATCCATCATTAGGTTTTTTGGTCCGTTCAGCCATCCATCTCGAAAAGGTGAAACCCTCCCTACCGTTCGTGGGGAAAAAGAGCTCGATTGTTCTCTTCGCCCCTGAAAAAGAAATGCCGTTAATCAGGGGGCATAAGAACAGAGGGATTCATGAAATTGAGGCCATCACAGGGGCTGCTGTGAAGGGTGTTTTCTCAGACAATTCCGTTCCCGCTGGAAAAATCGCCTTCCAGTTTATATGATCTTGCCAAACGCTTCTCTCCTCCTGGTAGCAGGGTATCTAGGTGCCTCCCGAACCAAAGGTTGAACACAAAGCCGAAAAACTCCTCGCAATGACACGCAACGTCCCATGCTATTTTGGAATCCTATACTAGTAAGGGAAAAGCAGAACTGGGAGGCTAATTACTTCTGGTGACAATAAATTGATTCAACTTCAGGAGGCCCTCCTTGATCAGCGAATCAGGAAAGAACCTGAGGTGTGCTGCTGCACGGTCCACATAATCTTGCGCATCCCGGCGACATCGTGCAATGGCACCGTTGCTGCGAACCAACCTAGTTACCTCATCGTAGTCGCTCTCTGAGGCCTTCCCGCTTTTGAAGATTTCCCCTAGCCTCTCTCGCTCTTGCTGGGGCACGCAGGTGAGGGCGTAGATGAGGGGAAGGGTGATCTTGCCCTCCCTGAGATCCGATCCCATGGGTTTGCCGGTCTCTTCCGCCGACGCAGTGTAGTCGAAGACATCATCGATAATCTGAAAGGCAATCCCCATGTTAAGGCCGAAGTCCCTGAGCGACCGGATATGGATTTCTTCAGCTCCTGCCACGATGCCACCGCCGGCACAGGCAGCCGATATAAGCGCTGCGGTCTTGTCGGTGATGATGTCCATGTACTCTTTTCTGGTCAGATCCCAATTATGGGTATTGATGAGCTCCAATACCTGGCCCTCGGTCATCCTCGTGGCAGTGTCTGCAAGGACCTTTAAGAGCTCGATCTGTTCTCTTTCAACAATCATACGAGAGAACTTGGAGAAAAGAAAATCTCCCACCAGAATTGCGGCAGGGCTTCCCCATCGCTCGTTGACCGATACCTTTCCCCTCCTTACCGTGGCATTATCGATGACGTCATCATGGAGGAGGCTGGCGGCATGAAGACACTCAAAGATGGTCGAAAGGGTAAACACATCATGCTTGTTGTAATCGCACAGCTGACACGATAAGATAAAAAACAGGGGCCTGAGCCGTTTTCCGTTACCCAGCAAACTGTACTGTGCTACCTCCTCGATGAGCGAGATATTGGAGGTAAGCACCTTGCCCAGTTCCTGGTCGATTCGCTCAAAGTAAGGGTTGAACTGATCCAGGAATGTGGATCCTTCTGTCATATTC
>CP070752.1:1302366-1311566 GCA_020348625.1 Deltaproteobacteria bacterium
GACCAAGGAACCCAGAGCAATACACTTCTTGTAGCCGATCCGAGCGGCCAGTAAAGCGGTCAAGAGCAAGGTGATGGTAAAGCCAATCGAGAGAACGGTGAATATGCTGCCTGCCAGTGCGTGACTGATGGCGAACTCATCCTCGATGATCGGCATAAGAGGAGACAGCACTGCCCTGCAGGAAAAATTAAGGTACCACAGGCCCCAGAAAAGGAAGAGTGGGAGCATTTTCATGGCCGGAGTCTACAGCTTGAAGGGAGGTTTTACAACCATTATATATAGCCGAGTCACGCTAAGATCAGCTGCTTGCTGAGAGGCGGCAGGTTCCCAACACTAAATAGGATCAGAGCTAAACGATAACGGAAGCGTCGGCGGAAAAAACCTGAGGCAGGCTGATAAAAGACTTTGTCTTTCTAATACTCAAACAAACCACGAGTTGCAGAAACAAGCGAAAGCCTTTTGTGGGGCCTTTCATGAAATCTGACGTTCAGGTTAAGGGGGCATATCTGTTCCCCTCAACAGAACTCGCTAATCAAGGGTCTTTTCCAGGTTAATGAAGCTCGACCTATCAAAGCCCAGGGACTTAAAGAATGACAGAAGGTCAGTCGAATCCCACCCGACTGAGGAAAAGATGTTCTTAATACCCATTTTCTTTAATGAATCGAATACCTGGTGGGCCATTCTTTCTCCAACTCCCCGGCCCATGTATTTCGGGTCAACGCCAAAGAGCCCTATCCAGGCGCTTTTTTCCACGCCAAATGCACCGTACAGGATATACGTAATGATGAATCCCACAACCTTGCCGTTGAGCTCAGCTACAAAGCTTACCCTGTCATCCCTTTTCACCTCTTCTTCAACCGCCCTTTGGTAGTCTTTGGTGCCTTGTTTTTCTGTAATTGCTTTCAGGATCTGTGAAATTTCCGTGACATCCTGAGCCTCTAACCTTCTTAAGCGCAGCTTTTCCAATTTGACAACCTCTCAGTACAAAAAGTTCAGTTGCTAATCGGTCCTGATTATCTTTACGTGCTTGCCCACCCAATCTGGTGGGAGATAGACCCGCCCACTGTTACCGCTCATTTTGACGGTTTTCTCGAGCATCTCTTCGCCAAAGATCTCAAACTTCACCTTCTTTGGCATGTCTTCTGATGCACTCAGGTCTTTCTCTTCGTCGTTCACTGGGTATCTGCCTTTCTTGGCGCGAGACGGAGTGAGAAAACCGAAACCGGCAGTGCTTTCGGCCCTGGGTTCGGATTTCTTCCAAACCATATGACACTGATGCATAATAGCATAAGTTACAGCTATTATCTAACCATAATGTAACTCTTTTGATATCGTCAACAATAACCGGTCAGCTCGGTTGGCTCTCGATGCTGTAAGGAAAGATGTAGGGGTTTGACTTCCCGATGCCTGCTTCATCTCAAGGGTAAGAGAGTGCGTTAGGAAGAGGGCATGAGATCATTGGTGAGCTTCATTTCAGGGCGGCCAAGAGTTTTGATCGAACTCCTTGAACAGCAGATATTCCATAACGTGATGTACGGTCTCTGATTTCTTCAGATCCGAGAGGGCCATATGACTGAGAATCTCTACGGGCGTGGAAAGAGCCGTTCTTATCATGGATTCGCGCAGCGGTTCAGTCATGGCCTGAGCCTCGCCAAAACTTGCTTGTGAAGCAAATTGGTGGAAGATCTCTTGTTCGATATCTACGTAGTGATCTCTTTGAGCTTTCCTAAAGGCAGACCACACGTTCTTATCTTGCTGAATCCTTGCCAAGGTATCCCCGACTTCATCGGCGATTCTGAGTTTGAAGGCAGTGAACCCTTGTCGTGCCAAAGTTCTATCATGTTCTGGCAATTGCGCCACGAGGTCCGTGAAAAGCGCTTTGATAATTGAGTCATATATCCTGGCTTTTATGCTTCCCGAATCCAGATCTATCAATAGTTCGCTGTACTCTGGGCTCACAATGCAGAGAAGGGATTTAGCATAAAAGGTTAGCCGGTTACGAGGTCTCTGCCCAACATCATCAACGGCTTCAAAATCAAAGGTCAATGAGACACTGTCCAGGTAGTCCTGTCTTGTAAAGCCGTCGAAAATAATCCAATTCTTCCGGGGGAAGCCCTCCATCGTACTGCGCTCTACTACCGCGCTTTCCTTGTATTTGGTTACCTTGGCTAAAAGGCTGATAGGGTCTATGACGGCCTTACTTTGAATCGTGCAGAATACGGGGTTGGCTACAAAGCCCAGCTTGTATCTAATGACAAAACCTGCTATCAATGATCTGGGGTTATTGACTTCGCCAATGGGTTTGCCATGGACGAAGATGCGTCGGCCCCAATGCTCCTCGATCTTCTCAGGGGCGAGCATGTCCTCCATAACCTGCACATCTTGATACGCTTCCGCAGAGCCCCGAATGAATTGCTCGCGGCCTGATGAGCCCAAGGCCGTATATTCGTATCCTTTGTGCAAGTACGGCGTTATCTTGATTGATGGTCTTTCCAGTTCTATGGCAATAGACTTAGAGCAGTCAGGGCTCTCCAGTTCAACGGTAATAACGCGGGCATATGAATTTGGGGCAACGATGAAGTGCATGGGTACGGTCATGGTTCCAGCGCTGGCGGGACAGAGTCTCTGTACATAGGTGATGTGGTCTCGTGGATCTTGATAGGCAAATCCATCGACCATTATGGTAAAGCGGGGGAGGTAGTTGCAGTTCCAAGAAAAAGTGAGTTCGTAGCGGTCGCACCTCACTTTCCGGTTATAGTCAAGGGCAAGTCTGTCTGTAAACTCACACTTACCAATGGTCAAATCACGAACGTCGGGGCCCGGTGTCAGCAGTTCAGCATAGGAAACTGCATGATCTGGCAGCGCCCCATGGCCATCCTGCAACGATCGGAGCGTTTCATGTCGGACTACCTCCATTCTTCCACGGGAGCCCGGGAAGCTGCTTTTCTTGCCAATCCATATCTGCTCCATGCCTTTAAAATCGACCTTACGGCCCACCTCATCAAAATCCTCCCTCATGAGATCATAACACTGGTGATCTTTTGTGAGGTTGAAGGTGCCAACCACGACCGGTGTCAAATCACCCGATCGCCACCAGTTCTTTATGGCCGATATAAGATCTTGTATCTGCTTTGTCTCAATGCTCGCTCCGGTTTTCGGGTCTCGTGAAACTCCGGCGCCGACGTTGGTTGTATAGAAGGGGAAAATATGACCGGTGGACTTGATTCGTAACCGAGCCCCCAAGACCCTCTTTCCCGATGGCTTGAACCATGTCCCCCCCAGTGCCTTATTTTTCACTAGCCCTCCAAGGATCTCGAATTTCTCTCCTCTCGCTAAGAATCCAACGCTCCCTTTCTGCCGATTGATATTTGCGTCGGGCGTACCTTTCCGACCCTTTTTAAGCTGCAAATAGGTTGCGAGGCAACGGGTAGTGAACTCTTTTCCAATGCTCGGGCCTAAATCATCGGGGTCATGGGACAGGCAGCGATGAGGAGTTTTCGTGCAGGCCTCGAAGATACCCCGAGGCTCGCAATATGCCTCGCTCAGGCCTATCAGGTCCCAAGACCTGGTGCCGGATTCAAGGCCGTCAAGGAGTATCTTGGCTATGCTATCGAGGCTCGCTGCCAAGCCATCCGGGCCGAGCTCCTTATGGGCAGGATTGAGATTGATGGTATGAACAGAGATTCGTTCCCTTTCATGCGAATGAGCTGTGTGGGGAATTAAAGGTAATGCAAAGAAGAGAAGACAAGGCACGACAAGACGCTTAACTGTGTTCATTATGTTCCTTTCTTGGGCGTGTGTGGAGATGCTCAGGCACCCCTCAGCTCGGATAAGCCCTTCAGGCCTTGATTTTGACAAGGAGTCGGCAAAGCACTCTATGAATCTTGGCCCCATACCATACTATAAGTTTACGCAAAATGCCAGATTGCCCCGCCGTGAGCAGAAGCTTTGCCAGAAACCAAGCCTCAGTCTCGAGCAAATACTGTGGGGCAAGAATACGGGGCATGATCTTGACAGCAGGGGGCATCGGTATCCAAGCTCCTTATGTTTTGTCATGGTTGTACACTGATCTCGCGTATCTGGCACTGCTTTTGCAATCTCTAAGACATGAATATGTAATCCGTTAATAGGATAACTAAGTTGTCCAAGGTTGGAGGGTTGAAAGTCAAGCCGCTTCACATGCGTGATTTTGGCTTTGAGCGCTACACGCAGAAGCAGCAAGGAGGCGTTATCATGCAGCATACAATTCTTATTGTTGATGATGAGCCCACCGTTACAGCGGTTTTAAGAGATGCCTTGTCCCGGGAACCGTACGTTATCCTTAGTGCCGGTTGCGCGGAGGAGGCACTTCCGATCCTGGAGCGAAAAGAAGTGGATGTGGTGATCTCCGACGAGAAGATGCCCGGCATGTCTGGGACGGAATTTCTCGCCATTGTCCGGAAAAAATATCCCGATTCAATCCGGATGATCTTAACAGGACATGCCAGCCTTGAATCAGCGGTTCGCGCTATCAATGAAGGAGAGATCTATCGATTCTTTACCAAACCGTGCAATGTACTTGATGTTGCCCTATCGGTTCGAAAAGCGTTGCAGCAACGTGATCTCAGAAAAGAGAGCCAGCGTCTCCTCAGGCTACAAGAACATCAGTTTGCAATGGTTAAGAATCTGGAGAGACAATACCCGGGCATTACCCACGTAAATAGAGATGCTAAGGGAGAGATCCTCATTGACGATTCAGTAGACAAAAGGAAATGGGATACCCTCATCAGGGAGATGGGCCAAGCCGTGAGATATCGTCGCTCCCCCGTGGTGGAACGAGCGTGAGATTCAGTTTACTGACATAGCAAGGCAGCACCACCCCTATTCAAGGATCTCTCTTAGCTTTTGCGATAGTTGGGTAACGTTGAAGGGCTTCTGGATGAAACCGTCGCATCCCCGACGAAGTATTTCTGCCGCCTGACCATTGAGGCTGTATCCGCTTGAGAGCAAGACCTTGATATCAGGATTTATCCTCTTCAATGTGTCGTAAGCCTCGCCACCGCCCATGTCCGGCATGACCATATCCAGGATGACCATATCAATCTTGTCTTGATTCGCCTCGTAGGCATCGATAGCCTCTCTTCCACTTCTGGCCACATGGACTTCATAGCCGAGTGTCTTAAGGATTTCATGGCCAACATCGATAATTACGTCCTCGTCGTCTACGAGAAGAATCCCTTCTTTACCCTTGAGTACTTCTGTAACGAGCTCTTTCTCTTTTGTGCCCTCAATATCGGAGGCTGGCAGATAAATACTGAAGGTGGTTCCGTGTCCCTTCTGAGAGTCCACATCTATATATCCACCGTGGGCTTTGACGATACCATAGACTGAGGCCAATCCGAGACCAGTCCCTTTACTCATGCCCTTTGTCGTAAAAAACGGATCGAAGATGCGCTCTATGGTTTTGTTGTCCATACCTGTGCCGGTGTCGGAGATGGTTAATAGAACGTAATTACCGGGCTTAGGGGTATAAGGCTTTCCTTTCATATCCAGATCAGTGACATTCAGGGACTTCAAGAAAAGGTCTCCTCCACGAGGCATGGCATCGGCTGCATTTACATAGAGATTCAATAGAGTCTGTCTGAGCTGTCCTTGGTCTGCCTTTATTACGTTGAGGTCTTCTGCAAGAGCTAGGTGAACACTAATATCCTTCTTGGTCATCGCAAAGGTGTCAGAGGTTTCTTTTACTATATCGTTTATGTTAAGGGTCTTGACCTCATATCTCCCCTCCCGCGCATAACCGAGGAGCTGTTTGGTAAGGTTTGATCCGCTTTGAACCTGTTGCTCAATGCCTTTCAGTCTCTTGTAATGTGGGTGGGCAGAATCAATATCCATGAGCATGAGAGAGGCGTAGCCCTGAATTCCCATGAGGATGTTATTGAAGTTGTGGGCTATGCCACTTGCCAGAGTCCCAAGGGCCTCCATCTTCTGGGCATGCTGGAATTGTGCCTCAAGTTGGGCTTTTTCTTTCTCCGCCCGCTCTCGCTCAGCCAGCTCCTGCTTGAGCGCATCATAGAGCCGTGCGTTCTCTATGGCAATGGCCGCCGTGTTGCTCAGGCCTGTGAGCAACTGGAGGTCATCCTTTCGGAAGCCTTCAACCAGGCCAAGGGAGTCTACATAGATAACGCCCCCAATCTTGTCTTTATACTTGAGCGGTACGCACATGATTGACATGATATGCATGCTTTCGATGCTGTTGGAAAGGGTGGCCTTGTCCATGTTGCTCGTATCGGACATCATTACGGGCTTGGCTTCATTTATGGTTCTATTGACAATCGTCCTGCTATAGTTGATTTTCGAAAAGAGGCCCTCTTTATCATCCATTCTTGTCTTTGAGGCCGCTTCTTTCAAGGCGCCTGTTTCTTGATCCAACAGCAAAATGGCTCCACGGTCTATTTTCTGCAAATGATTAAAGATCTGATCTATTACCTTGCTAAGGAGCTCATCGATATTGAGAGATTGAGCAAAGATATTTGATACCTTAAGCAATAACTCCAGATTGCGAACATAGCTCTTGGAGCCACCTTGTACTGACAGGGGCGTGGTTGTATCAAAGAGTTTTCTCTGTAAATAGAGGGGGTGTGGTTGGCTGGTTTTGTCTTGAGGCAATTCCGGCTGAAACGAAAGAACTGTCTTTCCGATACAAATGCTGCTGTCCTTCGTCAGCTCCACATCATGCTCTGGCTCTATCTTTTCTCCATCAACGAAGATCCCTTGCAGGCTATTCAGATCGACAACGAAGAGCTGGTCATTTCCTTTCACGAATTTGCCATGGTGCCGGGAAACCGCTTTATCTGAGATGCGGATATCATTATCACGACCTCTCCCGAAAGTAGTGGTATCATCATGCAAGTTAAAAGACGCGCCCTTGTTTGGGCCGTCAATCACATATACCTTATCCAAGACTTGCCTCCCGCTCCCAATAAGAGGACCGGATGCCTAACGCCATCATGCGATGCCCCCATAGATATCTTTTTAAACCCTGTTCGTATTGGCTGACCTACCATGTTTACGTCATAGCACCCTATAAGAGCTGAATCGTTTGGAAACGCTCGCGGGTATCCTACGGAGAACCTGCTTGATGGATTTTATTATGGCTACCTGCAGGCGGAATGATACTTGAGAATGGAGACACCCCAAGAAAATTTTAACTCATTACCACCCTGTTGACCAGCTCCGCTTCGACAAAGCCAATCCCCCGTCGGTAGGCCCCTCCTGCACAGCAGTGCACTCTGGCGTTTTTCATGAACCTCTTCAGAGCAAGATAAACACCTTTATAAAAGTATAAGAATAAAATCTTTTGTATGTCAAGTTAAGACATAACACAACATCTAGTGAAGTGTGCGACCCCAACTTTGAAGATGGTTATGAGATACGCCTACTGGAATTCGTTGAACTCGGGCACTCGATTGGGCAGCGCTCGCCATATGGCAAATGCGAAGATCCCATCGGTTGTTCGATGCCAGCGATGCGAGGTTTGGATGCATTTGAAGTGCTGTGAATTGGTGCTAAGCCAAAAACTTCTCCAGCCATGCGTTATATTCCTTCAACTGTTCTAGCACACCATCCAAGATATGATCGTTGGCATTGAGGTTTATTGCCTCTGTTGTGGTATCAAGGCGAAGTTCAGGTTGATGCTTGAACCCAATGCCGAGTTTTCGACAAGCGAGGTTGCCCAACCTTGTCACATTCATGATGACATTCTCGGGATCAATTCCCGGGTCGTGGTGCATTCCCGCTACCTCGCTATAAACATCGGGTATATTTATGCGCCTCAAGTACCGTTCACCGTGATATGCGTGCATATTCTCGAGGATTTCATTGACGAGATCCGCCGAGATGCCTCCAGGGGTGGTTTTAGGGTCGTCGAGATCTTCCAATACCTTAAGGAGAATGAGTTTTCCGATATCGTGAAGCAACCCTGCCATAAAGGCTTCCTCGGCGAGTTGACGCCGGCGAAGATTAAGCGAAAGCCAACGCGCGGAAATTGCAGCACCGAGTGAATGACTCCACAGCGGCGTGGCCCAGCGTCCATATTTCTTATTCCGAGTGCGATAGAGCTGCTTTTGGGTTACCGCGGTGACAAGATTGTAAATGGCCTTTGTGCCAAGGCGTACGGTGGCATCCTGAATTGTTTTCGCGGGTCTTATGCCAGAATAAAACACGGAATTGGCTATCTTGAGGACGTCGGAGGCAAGTCCCTGATCCCTATAGATTATCTTGGCGATATCTGCCAAGCTGTAATCACCTTTTGTAATCTGCTGTTGCAGCTTCAAGGCCACTTGGTTAAATATGGGAAGATCGAAATCTTTGCGTTCCAGTTTATCTTCAACGAGATCAATGAGTGATTTTTCATCCATTCGATGGCTCCAATCAATCGGGATTACTACTTTTAGCACACCAGTGCCTGCTTTCCTCCTGCTGGTGTGCCTGGTCAACCACTAACCGTATACAACTGGAAAACACCTCTTCATACCACGTTTCTAAACCCTGATCAATTAATATGAAAGCGTCATAGCCCTCACTTTGATAATTCGACCATGTGCGGAATAATTACCTTTTTAAGAGGATATAACTTCCTCTGCTCCCCTCATGTGATGAAGCTGATGATCATGTTATCTGATTGTAAAAAAGCTCGATAAAACCAAGGCCGCGAGGCCGGAGCAGCAAAAAGGGGTCCTTCAAGCTGCTCTATAGCTGGCGCCTTCGACCATCACGATAGCCGTGCAAGGTCTTACCGGCAGGGCGATTACTCCATTCTAAAAACAGGTGACACCCAACTTGCTTATCTATGCTTGCGGATTCTATAATCTGTGGTTATTCAGGCCCATTGATCAATAAGCCATTGCTGCTTGGCCGGTATTTGGGACTTACCGGTATTGTCATAATGCTTTTGAATGCTTTCGTATTTCTGGTTTGGGAGCGATTTCTCAGAAGTGAGCTGGATGCCAGCAGCAACGTCGAAGAGTTTGGGGAAATCAGATTCCGTCACCTTTTCTATGGCAACGAGATTTTCGTTACTGATATAGACGGCCCAGTCATCCTGTTCCGCAGTACTGCCAAGCTTCCGATCATTCACATGGGGATATGGGCCTGCGCCGTCATCTGCTCTCTTGAATTCCCCAGGTTGTTGCTGTCTAATATAACTGGCGTTGTTGGTA
>CP070752.1:1311666-1319848 GCA_020348625.1 Deltaproteobacteria bacterium
ATGTCTTTTACAAGTGAACACCATTATCCCCTTGCTCCCATGCTCTCGCGGTGACCCTCAGAGGGTTCGCAGGTGAGGAATACCTGCCTTTTCCCCGCTCTAAAGGCGGGGTTTTCCCCTTCCTGCTCACCCTCGGGGGGTGCCCCACCGCTTCCGCGAATGTCGCTCAGGGACGACGGTGTTCACTGGAGACTCGGGAAACCCAAGAAAAGTGATACGCTAGCCAAGCACTGCCGACATTGACAGGCCACTTTGCTTCTGTTATCTCTAGCAAACACCTTTATCAAGGAATACCCCATGAGAGCATTCGGGCCGGTTCCATCAAGGCGGTTAGGCCAGAGCCTGGGAATCAATAACATACCTCCCAAGGTCTGCACCTATTCGTGCGTCTACTGTCAGATAGGAAAAACTGAGCATTGGAGCTGCCAACGACAGGCCTTCTACGATCCGGATGAATTGGCCCGCGAGGTCTTGGATAAGGTTACTGAATTGAGAAAAAGGAACACCCACATCGACTACCTGAGTTTTGTTCCAGACGGGGAACCAACCCTGGATAGTAATCTGGGTGAGCATATTGAACGTCTCAAACCAACCAACATAAAGATCGCGGTCATCACAAATGGCTCTCTTATCAGCCTCCCGGATGTGAGGGCAGACCTGCAAAAGGCCGATCTGGTTTCATTGAAAGTCGATGCCGTGAGCAGGTCAGCGTGGCGCAAGGTTGATAGGCCGAACAAGGCACTTGACCTGGAGACAATACGTGAGGGGATGCGTGAGTTCAGCGCCGAATTCAGCGGTGAAATGATAACGGAGACGATGTTGTTGGAAGGAATGAACGATAGCCCTCGCGAGGTACAAGGGATAGCCGAATTTTTGGCCTCGCTCAAACCATACAAATCCTATATCGCTATCCCCACCAGACCAACAACCGTAAAGGGAATACTGCCCGCCAGCGGTCAGGCCCTTAATATGTGCTACCAGGTCTTTCGGAAACGGTTACCTCGTGTAGAACTTCTCATAGGAGAAGGGGGGAACGAGTTTGGCTATAGCGGGAATATCGAAAACGACCTGCTCGACATCACCTCAGTTCACCCCATGAGCGAGAAAAACGTCAGGGAATACCTAAACAAGGCAGGGGCGGAATGGCGGATAATCACCGAACTTATAGAGAAGGGCTTTCTCACAGAACTGAAGTATCGAGGGAAAAAATTCTACCTGAGAAGATTGCCGAGGAAACCCTGATCATGCTGAAAGCCTGAGAAATACCTCTATAAGTTCTTGTTTTTCATGTCGAGGTTCGGCCTTTATGCCTCCCGCGGTGGCTTCAGTCAACCTCAGTAACGGTAATTGCCTCCTGCTCGCAGACCTCCACGCAGCTCTCACATCCAATGCACTCTTCTGCATTGACAGGAACTGACTTTTCATCCTTCATCTCATAAACATCTACAGGACAGATATTTACGCACTCCTCACAGCCTATGCACTTCTCTTCATCAACCTCCACCTTATACATGTCAATTCTCCTTTTGAATGCGATGTACGGTGACGGGTATCTCTTAAACCTTTTACCGAAATTGTCAAGCTCTTTTCTTGAAACCAGCAGGGATTTGCACGTGACAGGTAGTTATTGAGCCCCCTTTCCCAATCTTCTAACAGATTGCTGCTTCAACTCCGTAGCTACGCTGGCCCGAGAAATCTGTCCCGATGTATGGACACTCTGGGGTATTCTTCATGAGGATTTGACGTGGCTGCAAAAAAAGGCAAGAACTCCTTACTGCGGACCGGCTACCTCGGGAGGCTTGTTGTGGAAGTGATTGTAGATATCCCGCGCAACTGATTCGGCTATACCAGGCACCCGCACCAGGTCTGCGAGTTCCGCACCGGCGATGGTCTGGATATCACCAAAGAACCTGAGTAGTGCCTTTTTTCTTTGGGGCCCAATCCCGGAAATTCTGTCCAACTCCGAGGTGGTGAGTTGCTTCTTTCTCCTCTTCCGATAGTAACTGATAGCTCTCCGGTGCGTCTCATCCCTCACGCCCATGAAAAAGGAGAGCACCGGGTGATTCCTGGCCAAATCCAGGGGGTTTTTCCTGTGAGGAAGATATATCCTATCAATGCTGCGGGGTTTTGTGCGATCGGCTTTTGCAATGGATATGACATCAGGTGGGTTGTCCAGCCTCAGATTATCGATCGTCTTGATGGCTACCGCCAGGTGGCCCTTTCCGCCGTCGATAACAAAAAGGTCAGGCGGTTTGCCTTTTCGCAGCCTTCTTGTGATCCCCTCAGCAATCATGGCATAATCATCCACCCCTTCCACGCCCTTTATTCGATAGTTGCGATAACCCGACTTTTGAGGTACCCCTTCAAAAAAGCTCACAATACAGGCGACGGCAAGATCGCCTCTGAGATTGGACACATCTATAGCTTCCATGTGTACTGGCACCCTTTCAAGGCGCAATGCACCTCGTATCTCCTCGAGGATAGCAGAGCGGTCGGCCTTTTGTCTCCTGAGCAGAATGGTGTCGGCGTTTTCTCCTGCCATTTCGGCAAGCCGTCTCTTATCTCCCCTTGAGGGAACCGATACAGACACCTTTCTCCGGGCTATTCCGGTCAGCCATTCGGAGATCACTGCTCTATCATCTATGGGATGGGATAGTATGATTTCAGGAGGCACAAACTGTCTGTCCCGGTAATATTGCTTGATAAAAGACTCCGCTATATCGCTCGAATCCTCCCATTCGCCACGGATTGAATAACTTCTGCTTCCAACCATGGCGCCCCCCCGCACCATCAGAATAACGACCTCCGCTTCCCTGCCTGAGCGAGATACCCCAACGATATCCTGATCCTTCATCTTGCTTGAAACAACAGTCTGCTTTTCTACTGTCTTTTCTATTGCCCTGATCTGATCTCTCACCCCAGCTGCCTTCTCGAAGTTGAGCTCCTTTGATGTCTTTTGCATCACCCTGTTCAGCTTTGAGATCAGTTCCTTGTTCCGCCCCTCCAAAAAGAGCCTGACCTGATCCACAATCTCCATATATTCCTCCCGGCTCACCTCTTTGCAGCACGGCGCCAGGCACCTTCCGAGTTGATAATTGAGGCAAGGTCTTGACCGTTTGGGTACATCTTTCGTGGTGCACTTTCTTAACGGAAAAACAGGGCCGATCAAGCGCAAGGTTGAGCGCGCTTGCGTTACGGAAGGATAGGGGCCGAAATAGAGTGCTCCGTCGTTTTTCATCCTCCGTACAACGCTTACGCGCGGGTATGGGTTAGTGATATCTAGCTTAAAGAAAGGGTAGTTGGCATCATCCTTGAGGTCCACATTGTACCGAGGCCGGTGTTTCTTTATGAGATTTCCCTCGAGGATCAGTGCCTCGGTTTCGGTGGCAGTTATGATATGCTCGATTTCCTCCGCATTCCTGATGATGCGTGACAGCTTGCGTGGTCGATCGTCGCCATGAGCGAAATAGGAGTTGATGCGTTTACGCAGATTCTTGGCCTTGCCGATATAGATTATCTTCCCGGACTTATCCTTGAAGAGATAAGCACCTGGTTTTTGAGGAAATTCTCTAATGCTTTCACTCGTCAGCATTCTGCACCTTCATCCAAAAAATGGGAGGCAGCGCTCCTGTTTCGCCAATCAGTATATACCATAATCATTTAAAGGGCAGGTACCAAAGAAATTTTCTTAGTATTTGAGGGAAAAATGTATTACAAGCTAATGGACCAGCGTGCTTGAGAAAGAATATTCGACTATTACTTTAGCTCTGCAGAGCAATAATGAGCATCTATCTCGCTTGAATAGCTGCTATTAAGGGATATGGATATCTTTTTTTGCACCGAACTGGGCAGTTGCTCTGAGCCTGCTCTTTCCCGATGATCCAGGCGGGCGCCTGCTCCCACTTAAGCGCTATAGATTTAAAGAAGTGGTAGTCACCTTTAAAGCAGCACGCCCGCCTCCATATGCAGCATATGCCAGCATAACAGCATGGGCTTCTTCGGTGTCAAAAAAAGACATCCATATCCCTGGTAATAATATAGTTGCGGAGCTAAAGTAATAGTCGATAAATAATATTCTGACAGGAGATGCAAACATGATGTTGCAGCCAGAGAGTATTGACGATTTAGCGCCCGAACGATACCAGAGAATCCTGAAGAGATCCCGGACTGATATCGCCTCAGTTTGGGAGGAGGTGGGGCAGATCGTCAGGGATGTGAGAGAGAACGGCCAAAAGGTATTCCTCGATTACTTCAGAAAGGAATTCAAGCCCGATCTGGAGCCCGATGACCTGGAGGTGGGGGATGAAGAGGTGGCAGATGCCTATGGGAGAGTCGACTCAAAGCTCATCGATGCCCTTAAAACCGCCGCTCAAAACATAACCGCCTTCCATCAGGCACAGAAGGAACGAGAGATGTGGCTCACCGATATAGCCGAGGGGATCATGGCCGGAAGGATGGTCACCCCGTTGGAGAAAGTTGGTGCATACATACCAGGCGGGAGGGCCGTCTATCCTAGTTCGATCTTAATGACCATCCTGCCCGCCAAGGTGGCCGGCGTTAAGGAAATAATTGCCTGCACGCCTCCCGGCCAGGGCATGGCCATCGACCCTGTCACGCTTGTGGCTGCAGACATAGCAGGTCCGGTGAGGATCTTCAAGGTGGGAGGACCCTGGGCCATTGCCGCAATGGCCTATGGCACCGAGATGATTCCAAAGGTCCACAAGATAGTCGGGCCTGGAAACAGGTATGTCACTGCCGCCAAAATGATCGTATTCGGAGAGGTAAACATAGACTCACCTGCCGGACCGAGCGAGGGAATGGTGTTGGCCGATCGAACCGCCAATGCTGATCTGATTGCCATCGACCTTTTGTCCCAGGCGGAGCACGATCCTGATTCAGCAGCAGTCCTCATTACTCCTTCAAACGAACTCGCAGCCCGTGTCTGTGAGATTATCAACGAGAGGCTCCCCTTGCTCTCTCGAAGGGAAATACTCGAGGCATCCCTTGGCAGGTACTCGTGTATCTTGACTGCACAGCACTTGGATCAGGCCATCGATTTTGTCAATGAGTACGCACCTGAGCACCTGGAAATAATGGCCGAAGAACCGTTTACCGTTTTAAAGAAGATAAGAAACGCAGGTTCCATATTCTTGGGCCCTTTTTCACCGATAGCAGCAGGTGATTATGCCTCGGGGACCAACCATGTCTTGCCTACCGGTCAGACGGCACGGATGTTTTCGGGCCTATCAGTGGACGATTTTGTCAAGAAACCAACCTTTCAGTACCTGAGCAAGAAAGGGCTTTCCCTTCTGAGGGATGCGGTGATCGCATTGGCCGAGGCAGAAGGCCTTCCGCTTCACGCACAAGCCGTTCACGAGAGATTCAAATAGCCATCACTTTTTTATTGAATGCGAGGCATTTCTTTACTACATGAGTATGGCGTAATTGACAAATACAAACAATTCTAAGGAGGTACGGTATGGCAAACATTAAGGGTTACGATATGCCTGATGAGCTCTACTATCATGAAGAGCACAGTTGGGCTCGCGTGGAAGATGGGAAAGTTACGGTAGGCATGGACGATATGTTTCAGAAAGAGGCGGGCGACATCGTATTTGTGGACCTTCCTGACGAGGAAGATGAGGTCGAGCAGGGTGAGGTCTGCGGCAAGATCCAGTCGAGAAAATGGATTGGCAAGCTCTGCGCACCTGTGTCCGGGGAGATCGTTGAGATAAATGAAGACCTGGAAGACGATACCACCCTTATTAATGAAGATCCCTATGGTAAGGGATGGATCTTAGTAATTGAGCCCAATGATCTGGATAACGAGCTCGGAAACCTCATGCACGGAGATTCTTTGATACCATTTATCGAGCAGGAGATAAAACGAACCGAGGAGGAAAGGGCAAAGGCTTAATGTCTTCCTGGAGGCTTTTTAAAGATACCGTACATCCGGTTTCAACGGCGCTGGGATTATCCATTGATGACACCCTTCCGCTGTCGATCTCCCAGCACGGCTCACCGCCGATCCTGCATCTTTACCTGTTTCGGCCATCTGCCATTGTCGGTAAGTACCAGGATATTGCTGCCGCTGTCAGGCTCGATAGATGTAAAGAGAGGGGGATCGAGTATAACCGCAGGAGTACCGGTGGCGGGACTGTAATCATGGGCCCCAGGGTGATCGCCCTGGGGCTTGGAATTCCCATCGATTACCCCGGTTTGAAGGGAGGAATCAATGGCATATTTGAAACCCTAAGCGCTGTGCTATTAAGGGCACTGCGGGAGCTCGGCGTACAAGCCGGGTTTCGGCCCAAGAACGACCTTGAGGTTGACGGTAAAAAAATAGCTGGTCTTTCGGCCTCCCTTGAGACAGACAAGGCAATCTTATTTCATGCAAGCCTGCTGGTGGACTTTGACATCCCCTTGATGATGGAGATCATGAATCAACCACCGCTGAAGCTGTATGATAAGGGCTATAGCTGCTTTAGCCAGAGGATCACAACCATTCGGGAGCAACTTGGTCGCGACGTTTCTATGGAAACAGCGGTAGAAACCATAGAAAAGGCCTTCAGCCAGGGATTCGGCATTTCCTTTGAACGGGATGAGCCCGACGATTGGGAGCAAGAGAGAATAGAAGACTTCATCACGCGCAGGTATACGAGGCCAGAGTGGATCTTCTCTCATAAGCATCCCCGATCGAGGATGGGCATCGGGGAGCTCAAAACGCCCGGCGGACTTTTGGCGGTATCCCTTGCACTGGCGGGCAACACCATTGAGCATATTATTATTTCAGGAGATTTCTTCTCCACCACCAAGGATATCAATCTCCTCGAGTCCGCCCTCAAGTGGACCTCGGCCAAGAAGGAAAAGATCGAGGAACACCTCTCAGAGGTGTGGAGGGAAGATATGATCTATGGAGTGGGATTTGATACACTGACACAGGCGATCTTAAAGGCAAAGGAAAACCTTCTCACCGCGTGAAAGCACCAGCCGTGAGCTCCAACAACGGAAAACAGAGCCCTGATTACGTACGGATAAGCAGTGCCACTGCTATATCCTTGGGCCTTTCTCATGGGCGCTTCTACCGGGGCGCAAAGAACCGATGCGCCAATCTTCTGATACACCATAATGAAGGTTGTGCAGCGAATTGCGCATACTGTGGGCTTGCAAAAAAACGAACGGGTTCATACGGCGAAAAGAGCTTTATCAACGTCCAATGGCCTCTTTTTTCCATGGATACCGTTATCGAGGCGATTAATCGTGTGCCTGAGTATGTGAAACGGACCTGTATCTCCATGATCACCAACGGGAGATGCCGAAGGGATGCGCTCACCATGACGGAGCGACTGAATAAACAGACAAACCTTCCTATTTCTGTTCTGGCAAGCCCCACCATACTGAAGCCGGACGATTTCAGGGCGATGAAGGAAGCCGGTGCCGATAAGATGGGCATAGCGATTGACCTGGCAACACCCGAACTCTTCGATCTATACAGGGGAAAGGGCGTCGCCGGCCCTCATACGTGGAAACGGTATTGGCAGACCGTGTCCGATGTACTCGAGATCTATGGGAAACGGAATGTGGGCATTCACCTCATGGTGGGCATGGGTGAGACTGAACAGGACATGGTGCTTATTATGGAGAGGCTGTGGAACATGGGGGCCGTAAGCCATCTCTTTTCCTTTTTTGCCGAACCCAACTCGAAACTGGAGAAGAGAAAACAGCCTTCGTGGCCTACCTACCTGAGAGTTCAGCTTGCCAGATATCTCATTGAAGAACGGGCCGTCCCGGCATCCGATATGCATTTCGACGGGGAAGGGCACATTATTGGCTTTGGCCTGCCGGAGGACGATCTCAGGGAAATCATCAACCTGGGAACCCCCTTCATGACCGGCGGATGTCTTGACCAAGCCGGCGAGGTTGCCTGCAACCGTCCTTTTGGCAACTGCCTGCCTGGCGAAAAACAGTGGAACTATCCCTATCTTCCGAACGAAGATGAACTAGGCCTCATCCAAAGCCACATTTTCGCCATAGAGCCCAATTGAACCGCGCTATGAGGTGTATAATTCTTTTGACACCTCCGTGGCAATGGTGATAGTTAAAAAAATATAGCACATGGTCTGTGGGCCGTTAGCTCAGTTAGGTAGAGCAGCGGACTTTTAATCCGTTGGTCACAGGTTCG
>CP070752.1:1319948-1325188 GCA_020348625.1 Deltaproteobacteria bacterium
ATACCTCCTCCGGAGTTTTCATAAAACTTCACATCTCTCATGACCTCCTGCATAACCTCATCCGTCGTAACACATCTCCCCACGAGCTTCCTTGCCTCACCGGGGCAGACTTCCACGCACTTACCGCATCCAATACACTTACTCCTGTCTATCGCCGAACCACTTTCCAGCAAACTGCTAGCCCCCGTCGGGCAGACAGCAACGCATCTACCACATAATATGCAATTGCTAATTATTAAGAAAACCTCCGCCTCATTGCTCTGTGATTCCGGGTTCTGACACCAGAAGCACTTCAGGGGACAGCCCTTGAAAAATACCGTAGTCCGAATACCGGGGCCATCGTGAATGGAGTACCTCTGGATATTAAAGATGATTCCCTTGGGCGCCTGTGCCAATGACCGTCTCTCCTCGTCTCTACTAAATCCAATTACTTATAGCCAGGTCTCAGAAAAGCCTTACTTTAGAAAGGTCTTTGAGCTTCCCTGTTGAGCAGATGGCACACTCGGCCTTGAAGGGCTGCGGAAGGAAGCGGAGGGACCTACAAGGCATGTTCGGTGCGCTGTATAATCTCATCCTGGACACCACGATCCAGTTCGTTGAAGTAGGCGCTGTAGCCAGCCACCCTGACGATAAGGTCGCGATGAAGCTCAGGATGCACTTGTGCGTCCATCAAGGTTTCCTTGTCTACCACGTTGAATTGTATGTGCCTGCCACCATAATCAAAATAGGTCTTTATAAGAGCAATCATTTTTTTCATGTCCTCTTCTGTCTTCAAGATAGCAGGCTGGAATTTCATATTCAGAAGCGTGGCTAGAATCGGATACTGATCTATCTTACCAGCTGAGTTGATCAGAGCGGTGGGTCCATGCGTGTCGCATCCCTGGGCGGCCGACACCGAACCATCGGCCAACGATTTCCAGGCCAGTCGACCACTTGGAAGCGCCCCCACTCGCGCACCATAGGCATGATGGAGCGACACGGAATAGGCACATGGCAGATACTTTTGTCCGAACGATGCATCCATCTCGGCAACCATTCTCCGCCACCAGTCATAGAGATCATGGGCAATGGAGTCAGCGTAATCGTTATCGTTTCCATACTTAGGCGCAGATAACAGAGAGCGATGTATCTCCTCTTTGCCTTCAAAATTGGCGGCCAGAGCACCCATGAGATCTGCTTTGCTCACTGAGCCTTCCTCGAATACGCGCTTCTTTATCGCCGCAAGCGAATCCGCGGCATCGATCATGCCCTCGGCATTATAATACGGGTAATTGAACCGTGCGCCACCTTCTATAGCGCTCTTACCACGAGTTATGCAGTCATCGGTCAGGGCAGAGGAAAATATGGGGGGGACCTTGGTCGCCCTGAAATAGCGTTGCAGGTTGAACAAGGCCGCTCCCTGATATGAAAAATGCTTTACCTGTTCTTTGAAGGCATCGACAAACTCATCAAAGGCCTGAAATTCTTCGAACCTGCCGGTTTCAGGACCTAGTTGCTTGCGCGTGTTTGGATCGAATCCATTGTTAAGGGCCAGCTCCATGCATTTCCCCATGCTGAGCAAAAACGGGGGATAGGGTCCGGCTTGCCCTGCAATTATGGGGACAACACAGCCCCCAATAGCATAATCCCGCGCCTCCTCCAACGTGGCCCCCATGCTCATAGAGAAGGATATATTTCCGTCATCGTTAAAGAACGCGGGAAAACCGAGCCCAGCAGACACAAGCTCAATCCCCTTGAGCACGAAATCCTGTGGTATTTTATCGTGCCAACGCACTGACAGGGTATTGTGAATGGTTCTTGTCCTAAGGGCGGCTTCCACAAAAAGGTACGACAACTCATTCGTGGCATCGCCTCCATCCGGTGTCTGCCCTCCCAAGGTAATATTATGAAACTGGGCCTCTGCCGAGGTTCCCTCGCGAAAGCTCTTCCTGTTAAAGTGACGGAGCGTGCACATCTTGACCCGAAGACATTCCAAGATCTCCACGGCTTCTTCCCTGGTAAGCTTCCCTTCCTCAATATCTCGCATGTAATAAGGATAGAGGTACTGATCAGCTCTACCAGGGGAAACCCCGGCCGGTCTCAGCTCCAGATAAAGAAATACGTGAACAAACCATAGTGTTTGCACTGCTTCATAGAAGCTTCGTGCTGGATGCTCCGGTACCCACTCGCAGATCTCGGCAATCCTTTCAAGCTCTCCCCTCCTGTCCTTTTTCGCGGTTTTCGCCAGCTCCCTTGCCATAACAGCGTACCGCTGGCTATATTGACCGAGTGCCCGATACACTATGTCTATAGCCTTCAGGAAGTTTGCCTTCTGAAATGACTCAATGTCCTTGACAGGCGTAGCACGTAGCTCCTCCTCTGCTTTTCTGCGTATCCCGACACAACCCTCTCTAATGAGCCTATCGTAGGCTACCACATGATAGCCCCCAGGTCTGTCCAGCTGGGCCGAGACTCCATATACCCACGCACCATCCTCTCCATTCTCCACAAAGCGCTTTCTTTCCTCTTCGCTGAGACTTGAAAGGTAGGCGCCCTCAACAGAACGGCCCTTCCAATACTCGCAGATCGCTTTTTGTTCATCAACCTCCGAGCTCTGTGCCCTGAAGAATTCATCACCCGTGTCTATCTCTTGCTCGACCCAACTGACTGCAAACTCCGGGTACCACTCAGCCCACATCGGCTTGGCAGCAAAATCGCCGACGAGCAACTGATCCTCCTCTATATATATGGGGATTTCGGAGAGGATCTTGGCAAATGCCTTTGCCCTTCTTATCGGCATAGGCAATCCCTCGGTTTCCCTATACGAGGCGGTCAGCAACCTGGCCCTCGCAAGGGAAAGCATTCCCGCATCCCGCTTTTCTCGCAGGCTGTTCCAAATTCTCTGTGCCCGAGCGGAGTTCTGTTTCATTAATCCTCCCATTTAGAAACTGATGGGATCTACCTATTCTACGGATTTTCCATCAAAAGCAGCGGAATCGAATCACGAATATCTTTCACCTTCTCGACTTCATTAAGTAACGAAACCAGCTTTTCGATATTGTCCGGCGGTAAAATCCCTTTCGAAAAACTGATACAATTTTCGAAGCGCTCCATGATTTCCTCTGAGGTTAAGGGGCGTTCGGCAAACCCTGCAGCGAAATCTATCTTCTTGTTGTATGTAGCCCCGCTTTTGGTCAACACCTCCATCTCCACGGCTGTCTCATCTATTTTATCCAAGGCAGGATCCGCTTCGGTGTGAACCTTTTGGACTATGTCCATAATCGCTGGATCCCCGATCAGAGGTTGCTCGAAATGTTCCAACCTGGAGCTTTTCCTAACGAGGGCATTCGCCACACAGTAGCGGATGCTAAACTGGGCATTTACCCTTGGATTATCTCCTAACCAAAAAGGGCCTCCAACTAACTTAAACGCATAGGGCGTTACCTTCACGTTGATTCGCTCAATATCATCCGGTTTGATATCGTGTTCACTGGCCAGATCTAGGATGGCTTCAGTACTGGAGATAGTGCCTCCGCAGCTTGGATATTTCTTGAACATGGTTTTTGTGAATTCAAATCTCTTTCCAAACTCCCCGGTTACTGCAAAGGCATCATGCTTGTCCTTAGCATACAGATGGAAATAACCGTAGATACCCGCGAGAAAATTCTTAGGTCCTGTAAATCCCTTTTGTGCCAGTTGAGTTGAAAGTATTCCCCCTTGAGCAACAAAGCCCTGTATTAATCTCACTGACAGAGCTCCCTCGATATTGCTCTGAAAACTTCCGCCTGACTTGTTAAAGGCGATAGCTAGGGCATGCCATGTCTTTTCCCGGTCTAATTTGAGTATCTTGCTGGCAACTGTAGTTGCAGCAAATATGCTGCAGATCCCAGTCGGATCAAAACCGTCATAATCTGAGACGAGGTTTATCCTGTCAGCTACCTCTGCACCCACTACAAGGGCGGTGAGAAACTCTTTTCCGGTGCAACCACCTGCCAATTCTGAGGCTGCCAGAGCAGCGGGCACGGCAGACGCGCCCACATGCATTCCCGGCCGAATACCGTCGTCAGAATCCAATGCCCGAGCCATGTAACTATTCACGAGGGCGGCATTATGGGCCGGCACCTTACCGCCGTGGAGCAGAATGCTTGCTTCCTTTTTTCCGCCCCAACCTTTGATTTGCTCTACGAGCGCCTCACACCCTTCAAGCATTGCTCCAGCAATAGTGGTGCCCACAATAGTCAATGTCAAATTCTTGGCCATGGCGATTACTTCAGTGGGTATATCCTCGTATTGTGTATTCACAATATAATCTATAAGCCTTTCCTCAATCTCATACGAATCCAACCCGCTCATATGTCAACCTCCTCGTTTCATTTTTGACTTCGGTCTGGTAAAGTTCGCACAGCAAACCCTATCCAATACCAGAACCTGAATACTTCGCTTCGTAGCCAAAATCAAGATCTCGTGATACACACCATTGGGCTCGCAGAAGGCTCTGTCCATACCTTTGTGCTCTTTCCATCTTTGTGCTTCAAATTCAAGGTAATAAGGATGTTGAAGTGCAACTGTGCCAGCGTAAGAGGGCTTTCGGGTGGAGAATTCCGGGAAGATGGATACTTCGTTCGAAGGGCAGCCTCACCTACCTCTTCAAGATGGTCACGGCGCTGTTCGGGCCGGCGCCCATAGCATGTGCCAGGCCGATCTTCGGATCCCCGGGTACCTGTCTTGGGCCTGCCTCACCTCGCAGCTGCCTGTATATCTCTACAATCTGTGCCCCTGCCGTGGCTCCCAGTGGATGTCCCCTGGCCATGAGCCCTCCGTCTGTATTTACCGGAAGCCTGCCACCTATGTCCAGGGCTCCCTCTCGGAGTAACTTGGGAGCTTCTCCCTTTTTGCAAAAGCCCAACTTCTCGATATCCCATAGCTCGCCAGGGGCCATGGTATCGTATGCTTGCACCACCTCCATGTCCTCGGGGCCATAGCCCGACATCTCCCATGCCTGTGCAGCCGAAAGCTCGACCAAGTCGGCATGAATCCTCACGCTCCCACCACCATATGTGGTACCGGTCCCCCCAGTATCGGAGCCGTAGACTCCGCTATTTAAAACCGATGCAGCTACCGTGACCACCTTGTCTCTCGACCTGAGCTTGTCTTTGCTGCAAAGGATAAGCGCTGCTCCTCCATCGGCCAGCGGACAACAGTGTAACAAGCGCATGGGTGTAGCAATCAGGCGAGACGTAAGTACCTCCTCGAGGGTGACC
>CP070752.1:1325288-1328481 GCA_020348625.1 Deltaproteobacteria bacterium
CAAAGGGAAGCACGGTATCCTTTGGCTCTTTTGGCCTTCAGCTTCGACTGCCACTTCGAATTTCTTGGGGTACGGGCTATTCGCCTTAATCGGTTCCAATCTGGCGCCCGTTAAGCCAGCATCGTGGAGTTTGGCGAGGATATAGTTGGCAGCCTCTTCTGCTTTCGGCCCGGTCTGTATACCAGAATCAATGTCGTACCCAGCGATATCGCAAAGATCATGGATCATTCCCATGATTTTTTCCGGCGGTTCCACCACAACCTCCTTTTATATGATTTACCTTGTGAGGGTTTGCGCACTACATCCTACCGGGCAGCCACAAACAAATCGATGGGAAAACCACCAGCAGAATCAACCTGATAATATCGGCTACAATAAAAGGCATCACGCCTTGGAAGAGATCTCCTGCGGTGGCTTCTTTTTGGAAAAGCCCCAAGGTTGTAAAAAGGTTCATCCCTATGGGTGGCGTTACTAACGCTATTTCCGCGATCGTACATACCAGCACGCCGAACCATATTCCGCTAAAACCGAAAAGATCTGTAACTATAGGATATACAAAAGGCACGATGAGCACGATAATGGAGGTTACGGGCATGATAAAGCCCATGAGAAACATCAACAAAAGCATCAGCCATAGTATTATCATTGGAGATGCGCCGGAAGCGGATATCCAGTCGAGTACCTGAAAATTCAGACGGGTTAAAGTAATGAAGTAGGAGAATACTACCGAGCAAATGACTATGGTAAATACCATACAACAGGTGCGCATGCAGTCCATCATGGCCGAATGAATAGGGGCCCAACTGAACCCCTTTCTGCTCAAAAGTATCAGTAAGGCTCCCGTGGCCCCTATGCCCGCTGCTTCAGTAGGCGTAAAGAACCCTAAGTATATGCCGCCCATCACTAAGGTCATGATAATGAAAAACCCCCAGACACCCTTCAAGCTGATCAGTTTTTCCTTAAACGAGACTGGAGTCCCTGCAGGGGCTGACCATATACCGTAAGAGCCTAAGACAATAATAATCGCGGAATAGAGTGCTGCCTCCAGTATCCCGGGGATAACCCCTGCCATAAACAGTTTTCCCACGGACTCGTCCGTAATGCTGCCATAGATGATGAAGGTGATGCTGGGAGGGATGAGGCCCCCCATGGTGGCGCCACAGCAAAGAGTGCCAAAAATGAGCCTTTTGTCATAGCCGGTGTTCTTCATGGGTTTATAGGCAATGGGAGCAAACGTCAGGATTCCCGCACCACTGGAACCTGTGCATGCAGCAAAGCCCGCAGAACCCCACACCGTTGCTATGGCCAATCCGCCTGGCAGCCTTCCGAACCATTTGGCCGCCGTATCGTAAAGTTCGTCGCCGATCCGGGAATAACCGGCAAATTGCCCCATCAAGATGAAGAGAGGAACGGCCATGAGGACATAACTGGTGGCATATGACCACACAGTGGTGATCAGAGTAGTCATTGCCGCCTGAAAGCTGGATAAATAGGCGAAACCTAGGAATCCAACAAGGCCAAAGGAAAAGGCAATAGGCACCTTAAGGAAAATAAGCAGAAACAGAACGACAAAACCCAGAAGACCTATTGTGCCGGGAGCCATGTCCATTAGCTCTCCCTGCATTTCTGCAAGGCTTCAATGACATCAAAGATCAACTGAATGCAAAGGGTAACGGCGCCAATGAAGATCATGAGCTTGAAAGGCCACACAGGAATGCCGAGATCAACAGTATTCTCATGGCTAGATTTGCAATCCATTGCAAACCCTATGGCCCGCCAGCCAATAAGGCCCATGAGGGTGAGTCCGAACAGCGGAATAAGAATATCCAGGATATTCTTCACCTTTTGTGGGAGGCGCTCGAAAAGAATATCGATTGCAATATGTCCCTTTTCACCCTGAGTGTATGCCCAGCCCAAAAAGACCATGACCCCCAGGGCTAACTCTGATATCTCCATGGCACCAGGCAATGGCATTTTAAAGTATCTGCCAATCACGTCAGAGGTGGTGATAAACATGGTGATAAAGACCAGGGCGGTTCCGACCATGGCTATCACGTAATGAAATCTTTGAATCCAGGCCTTTATGAGCAGGTAGGTATGCATTGTTGTATTCTTATCCCCTATTGAAGATTAGGCGAGGATCACGGGCGTATGCCCGCAACCCCCTGCATAATCAAGGCTTATAGGGAGGATTCTCTCCTAACTGCCTTAGCGCCTTCACGTATTCAGTTACAATCTCCTTACCCGGTAGGCCCTTGGCTTCCATTTCAGCTATATACTTCTCCCAGATTGAAAGCCCTGCAGCCTTCAGTTTTTCCATTTCGGGTGCAGGAAGCTTGTAAACCTCTATCCCCGCATCCTTGATCTTCTGAAGTGATTTCACATCCTCGCTATTGCCTAATCCTGTGTAAATTTCGCAATACTTGGCAGCAACCTCGCGTACGATCTTTTGAATATCGGGGGACAGAGAAGCCATTTTCTTCTTGTTCATGATCTTGGCGGCATTTCCGAGGATTTGAAGGTTGCAATCGAGAAGACATTTTGTGGGAAGCTCGATGAATTTATACTTAATCATGGCTGAGGGGGGATGGACCCATGCATCTACAACACCTGTTTCCCAAGACATGTAGGCATCAGAAGGTAAGACCTTAACCGGCACCATTTTTAAGGTCTTGAGGTACTCTGTTATATAGCCTCCAGGGGTCCTGCACCTCAGGCCGGCCATCTCTTCTAACGTCATCGGCTTCGCTTTTTTGAAAAACAGATCATAGGGAGAGGTAGCCAACATGCCCAGGACTTCCACTTCCCCCCACTGTGAATCAAAATATCCCTTTTTAAGAAGTATATTCATGGCCTTTACCACGTTTTCGCTGTTCTCCGCAGCAAGGGGCAGGCTGCCCACCTCAGAGAGGGTAAATTTGCCGGGTATCCAGGCGCCCGGAAAATCGGTCATATCGGCGACGCCGTCCCTGACCATATAGAATTGATCCCTTCCCTTTCCCAAAGAGCTTGCCCAGTGCACGGTGAATTTTAGTTGTCCGTTGGTCCGCTCCTCCAATTCTTCGCCCATGGCGATAAGCCAGGGTTTTGCAAAGATATCGGTGGGTGGCCTGAAGGTTGCGAAGGAAATATTGATGGGCTTTGCTGAAGAACCTGAAGGGAAAGAGAGTATTGTAAATACCATGATGAGACA
>CP070752.1:1328581-1338993 GCA_020348625.1 Deltaproteobacteria bacterium
CCCGGCTCGGCCTCGTACGTGCTTTCGAGTTCACCCTGGCAAAAGCTCTTGACGCTAGCGACGGTTGAAACGAATGGGTAAACGGTAACGTCGTAATCGGGCATACCCCTTCGCAAGAAATCTGCCATGAAAGCGGATACCCTATAACCATAGGCCAATGGATCGCTGACCCCCCATCTCCATGTTTTTTTCTGGGCTACTGCACTGCCAGGTAAAGCAAATGCCGATACTAACACCACAGCCAATGCTAAAACCAATGCTAACCTAACCTTCTTCATTTTTCCCTCCTTTTACTTTATTCCTGATTGAGCATTTTAGCAACCCGAACTATCTGCACCCATAAGCATCACCTCCTTTGCCACTTTAGGAAAACAGAACGTGAATGCTCGCCAGTTATAAGGGCAATGAGAATGATACGAAGTCTCATCTCAAATCTTGCGTGAAGAATCGGTCTCGAGAAATCCCAAAAATAGGCTTTCGGAAACGTTGCCTTTCTCACACATGAATTCCACAGTTTCGAAACTACTGCTCAGCCCTAATTTATCACTAGAAGATGGGTGGTTTCAATCCGGTGATTTACTCAAAAGCAAAAAGAAACACCTACCTGTGAATGGGAATCCTCCTGATTTGTTTTTTAATCACCATAGGTTTTGGGGGAAAATACCCAGACAAAAGTAGGAAAGCCGGTCAATAGCGGAAATGAAACGTTATCCTTTCAATTGGCAGCAAAATGACTTAGCTGGTGGGCATGGCTATAAGACGAGCAGCCCATGCCGTATATGACATGAGGTACCATATAGTGTAGGCCCCAAATACCGCAAATGGATAGTGAGAAGAGAATTCAGGGATCCTGCTCCCAATGCACGAAAGAGATCGCAATAAGCAATGAGTTTGAGATAGAAGAGTTGCAGATGGCAGAAGATCAGGTAAATATGTTCTTGGGATTCCCACCGAAATATTCGATACCCACTGTTGTGAAGCGGCTGAAGGGGGATCCACGCGAGTAATATATCAGACGTATCCCGAAGTGAAAAGGGAATTGTGGGGATGAAAATGCTAGGAAGATGGATACCTTGCCTGCACCGTTGGCGGAAAAGTGATCAAAGGCATGATCAAGAGATACACAAACTATCGTAAGGATCACGGGTGAACTCCCCAACAATTAGATCTTTTCCAAAGCCCCGGATTTCAATGCGAGGTTCTTTAATAGGCTGTTTGTTTTGCCCCAGCTAGAACGATAAAGCAAGGCACCAGTAGAAAGATCTCCACGATTCCTAATAAATGGTTTCGTTAACTGTGGCCTGCTCATTGCTTTCTGATTAATGTTGTTACTACACCAAAAAGAAATCATAGCCTTAATGAGACTTCGGCAGTGGCATCCTGTTTCCCTGTTTCTCTCTTGTCAATCATAAAGTTTAAAAAACAGGTTGCATATATGTGATAACCCGCTCGTTATAGGGCACCAATATCCTTGAATATCTTGGAAACTACCCTTTTTCCCTCTTCATCTAATTGCTGCTGAGGGGGTAGTGGAGGGCCCACGGGAAATCCCTGCATCTCCAATCCCGCTTTCACGCATGCAGCAAGAGAGTAGCGCTGGAAAGCCACGTTGAGGGGCCACAGTTTCTTTTGGAGCGCTAATGCCTCCTCCCACCTTTTCTGGCATGACAGCTCATAGAGGGCAATACTTTGCTCGGGGATCAAGCACGCCGGGCCAGCCATCCACCCGACCCCGCCGAGCATGAGCACGAACACAGGCACATGAGCGGTAGCGCTGAAGATCTTAAATCGATCTTGCAGCGCGGTGACGATAGACATGAGCTTCCCGATATTCCCGGATGCGTCTTTGAGATAACCGATATTCGCCTCTTCTGCGAGCTGTTGCAAGGTGTCAACGGTAAAGTCCCACATGGCGAATTTGGGGTTGGTATAGAGCACCACGGGGCACGAAACCGCTCGTGCTACAGATCGAAAATGAGCAACTACCTGCTGTTGGTCACTGATGGGGAAATAGCTCGGCAGGACCACAAGTATGCCGTCTACCCCGCTACGCTCCGTTTCGATAGCCTCGCGGACGGCACCGTGCGTGGTCATGTTGTTGACACCCGCAACTACTGGCACGCGCCCCGCAGCGGCCTCTACCACTACTTCCACGACACGTTGTTTCATCGGCCAGTCCAGATAAGCCCCTTCTCCGGTGCTCCCTAAAGGGGTCAGGCCGTGCACACCCTTTGAGATGAGGTGGTTCACCAGGTCGCGGAGCACATCATCCTTGAGGTCGCCTGATTCATCAACAGGTGTCACGAGATACGGGTAGATCCCTGAAAACTCTTTTGCTGGCATCATCTCCCTCCAACCATTGCTCAAAACCCATCAGGTCCCAAAACCGCCCCGGTCTCTATACACAACCTCCGCACCGTACTGGTTATTTCCTCTCTTACGCCCATATGGGTTTCTTCTTCAAGCAGATCATTTCTCGACCCCTGATCTGAATCTGTCGGCCTTCGCCAGGGCGATAAAATGAGCCACATCGATCTCCTTGGGGCAAACAAAGGAACAGGCCATGGAGGTATGACATCGATAGACGCCCTGCTCGCTGTAAAGGAGTTCCAATCGCTCCTCTCTCGCCTGTTCTCTGGGGTCCATCAAGCGAATGATACTGGCCAGGAGCGCATTGGGGCCCAGGAAATTCCTTTGACTGCTGATGCATGCCTCGGCGCAGCAGAAGCAGTTGATACACCGGGTGGCTTCCACATACCGTTCCAATTCACGTGGAGATATCCGGTACTCACTCTCTTCAGCCGACCGGGGCGAGGGATCGATGATGTAGGGTTTGGCCTTATTAACCCTTTCATAGGCCTTGTTAAAGTCTACAATGAGATCCCGCACAACGGGCGCGATGGTCAAGGGCTCTATCCTAAAGGTGGTGCCCCCGAACTGTTCAATCGCATTTTCCACAAGTAGCTCGCAGGCAAGCAGTGGCTTCCCGTTTACCTTAACTGCGCAGCTTCCACATTGAGCGTGTTCGCAGGATGAGTTCCAGACCAGGGTGGGATCTAGTTCATTGTTAATTCTACGGAATACATCGGTGAATCGAAGGATCCGTCCGGCCTCTAGTTCATAATCCTGAACCCATGTCCTCTTGGTATCCGGATCGTAGCGCTTCACCTTCAAGGTAATCCTATAGACCCGAGACATCGCCTCTCTCTCCATCCTGCACTATGATTCTCGGCAGCTTTTCTGTACTTAATATTTCCTCTCGATCATGCCAAATTTTTCGCAATGCTCTCCCTTTGCCTCGAATAGGCTCATGTCAATGGGCCGTTTGCCAAGGCTCACCTGGCCGAACTCGCGCATAGAGGCTAGCGTATGATAGTTAAACTCGACCCTTCTTTTCGGGAAGTCTTCACGAAAGTGTGCGCCTCTCGACTCCTTTCTCTCTAACGCGGCCTGAGTCATGACCATGGAGACCGCTAACAGATTGTCTAACTCCCAGCGATGTACGAGTTCCTGATTCATAGCCCAACTCCGGCTTGACACAGGCGCCCTATCAGCCCGATCTTTGAGTTCCTTTAATGCCTCTATGGTTTCGATGAGACCATGTTCTACCCTGAAGATGCTTACCTTCTCTGTCATGATGGCTTGCATGGCCTCTCGGATCTGTCCCACACTCTCTTCCCCCTTTGTCTCCATGAATAGTGAGAACTGGGAGAAGGTCTTCTCTCCTGCATCTGACGGCAATTCACCCAGATCTTCCCCGAGGTAATCTCCGACCCTCTCTCCCACGAACTTTCCCATGGTGATAAGCTCCAGAATGGAGTTGCTGCCCAGACGGTTGAAACCGTGGAAACTTGCACACGCGCACTCCCCAATGGCAAAGAGACCGGGGATGATCTGCTTCGGGTCTTTTTGAACTTCCCCAAATTCGTTGGTGGGGATCCCCGCCATCTGGTAGTGATTGCTTGGTCGGACGGGGCAGAGTTCCTTTTTGGGATCGATGGCCACGAATTTTCTAAAAAAGCTTGTAACCTCTGGAATCTGCTCATCATGAATATAATCGGGCAGATGCCTCAAATCAATCCAAACATGCTGGATATTGTGATCGGGATTCAGGATACCTCTTCCCTCGCGAATCTCGGTTTCGATGGCCCGTGACACCAGATCGCGGGGGGCTAGCTCTTTCATCTTGGGCGCATACCGCTCCATGAAGCGTTCCATATCCTTGTTCCGCAGGATGGCGCCAACGGATCGTAGGGTCTCGCTGGCCAGAATACCGGGACCGACAATTCCTGTGGGGTGAAACTGGATGGCCTCGGGGTCCATAATAGGAAACCCTTCCCGGAGAATAAGGGCGAGCCCGTCTCCTGTGTTCTGTCGACAGTTTGTGGTGATTCTGAAGACCTGGCCGTTGCCGCCTGTAGCAAAGACCGTGGCCTTTGATAGAATAGCCACAAACTCTCCCTCCTTTTCCATGAACACGATTGCGCCTATGCATCGGTGCCCATTGAAGATGAGTTCTGTGGCAATGCTTTGATTCAGGAAGGAGATACCCCCTTTCACGGCCTCTCCCCACACGGTATCCATAATACCCTTACCGGTCCGATCTGCTTCAAAAACTGCACGTCTTGCGGATGACTCTCCGAAGTTCAAGGTCATTCCGCCAAAGGTTCTCTTACTGAGTCTTCCATTCTCATCACGGCTAAAATGCATGCCATGATTCTCTAGCCATGCGATTTGACCCCATGAGGCGTCAACAATTTTCTTTATGATATTCTGATCTGCCGTGCAGTCAGAGCCCTTCCAAGTATCGAACATGTGATAGATTGGTTTGTCTATGGGATCCCTCGGGTCTACGGCTGCCATGCCCCCCTGGGCCGTAACCGTATGGGATTTCTGGGGGTGTGAGACCTTTGTCAAGGCCATAATGCGGGTTTCAGGTCTCCTCTCAAAGATCTCCGCAGCACAACGAAGACCAGCCCCCCCAGCACCGATAATAAGGACGTCGCAATAGATGGTTGAAGAAATCTGTAGTGTGTTTCCCATCTGAGCTTCCTGTTCTCGTTAAACGATGAGCATCAGCCTTATTCCAACAGCTCCGAATAACAACATGACGAGGATAACCACTGCGGCCAACCCCATTCGGAGATTTCGAGATTCAAGGTAGTCTTCTATGAAGGATACCAGGCCATAGCCGGCATGGTACAGGAGCACGACTATCAAGCTCATGTCGACTGCTTTGATAAAACTGTTTTGCATTCTCATCACTACGGTGTTCACATCGTGAGCCATTGCATAGTTCAGATGCATGAAGAGCATATGGGCGGGAATCATGATCAACAAATAGGCACCGGTGATCCTCTGGAACTTCCACAGCACTGAATGCTGAATTTCCCAGAGCTTTGATGCAACTCCATAAGCGAGGACCAAACCGGCAACAAGCATGGTCAACCAGAAGAAGACAGCTGATACGCTTTGATTGCCTATCAACATGAAAGCCGCCAAGAGCGCCGCATAGAGGATGGAAAGCCACAGGAGCCAGCGAATCATGGATTCATCATCCCTTCTCTCGAAGCTCTCGTACAGGATCAGCCTTCCGCCATTGAGGGCATGGAAGATGACCGGAATTGCCAAGGCCCACTCGAGAATCCGGAAGAAGAAAAATCCGTAGAATTTCATCGTGGCATCGTAGCGGGGGGGCGTTGAGAGGGATAAGAGGGTATAGACATGAAACCACAGGTAGGCAACCAGCAAGAGTCCGGCGATTCGGTGGCACCAGGCGATGACAAAGGCCCATCCCCTGGTATCGGCGTAGGAGGAGAGGAAAGGTATACGGTTCAAGAGGCCTGAGACCGAGCGCTCAAGATCTTTTTCTATGCTCAACTCAAAACCCCAGCATGATAAGCCCATATTCTCACGGAGACCTCTTATTTTGATATCTTCCTCCCTGTCTTCGCAAAATCGTTGAGGAAAGGGGGATACCCATGTGGTGAGGTAATCTAGCGAGGTTAACCTTGAAATATACTCGTTACATCAGCTACCTTCTCGAGGTTCAGGGCCAAATCTATGATTCTGTTTCTTTCATCCTTTGTTATTGAATCTCCGGAGAGTTTATTGAATTTTTCGATCAGTTCCTTTTCAGAAATGGGGTTCTCCAGGTCACCCTTAGGATATTCGCAATATCCGCTATATCTTTTTCCATTTCTCAGCTCTATTTCCACCCTGGAAGGCCATTTCTGAGGATACAGCCGGGTAAGTTCTGGATCGCTCTTGAGGGAGATAGTGCCCATAAGGTTCAGTATCTCGGAGTTGGTGAGCCTTTTGGCTTTAAAATCATCTAGATCAACGTGCCCGAAATTGATTGCAGTAGCGACGCAGAAGGGTAGGTTGAATTTCGCAAGATAAGGGGTATGAGGCTCCACCTCCTCAAGAAGATCAAGGGCCTCCTGATAGATATAAACGGTTATGGATCTGATGGCTTCTAAATCCGTGCTTGCCCCCCTCCAGGCCCCGAGAGCTGCCTCAATAGCGGAATGGGTATGGCCGCATGAGGCATAGTATTTCAGAGAATTTCTTGCAGTATGGAAGGTCTCCCCTAGGCCATCGGTCAAGAAACTAAGATCATAGTCATCGGATGTGGCGTTGAGGAACCCCTTTTTTCCCTCAAAGATACGGCTTGAACCGGTAAAGCCCTTTTGGGCCAATAGGGCAGCCAGCAGTCCATTCATAGATGATTTTCCTGGGTGCAGCTGTTTACTCATGGCACCTTCAGTCAGAAACTCCCACAGCCCTGAACTCTGAGTCCCCGCAGAACCAAGAGCCCACACAAAAGGCTCTGAATCTAGAGCCAAGACCTTTGCTGTCCCGGCTGCTGCACCGAAGGTGCCGCAGGTTGCTGTCGTGTGCCAGTACTCATAGTGAGTCTTGCCAGCGGCCAGAGCAGCCCTTATCCCGGTTTCATATCCGGCAACAATCCCTAGTACAAGATCACACCCGGACACATGCTCCTTTTCCCCAGCAGCGAAAACTGCCGGGAGAATCGACGCTGCGGGGTGAAAGATGGATTGTCGATGCAGGTCGTCCATCTCCATCACATGAGAGGAGGCCCCATTAACGAGGGCAGCCACCAGGGATAAGTGCCTGGTGTTCGTTGGAATGACAGTCGCCTCTTCAGATCCCTTCATATCCTTTGCAAGGGAGATCATGATTTGAGTAGGCGGTTGAGAGAGGCCGGCAATTGCCGAACCAACCCAGTCAAGGAAAAACGCCTTTGTACGATGGACCAGGGTATCGGGGAGATCTTCATATCGAAGGGCGCAGAAAAACTGGGCGAGTTTTTGGGAAATCGTACCAGATATCGCCATGACTGATCTCTATTGCTCGTATAATTTCTGAATGCTGATTGCGTCTACCTCACAGCCTTGAAGGCAGAGATTGCAGAGTGTGCATTCATCCTCGTTAGCCTCTAGGCGCTTGGGATAATCATCATTCGATGTGAAGATGCTAACCGGACAGACCTGGATGCATTTACCACACCGCTCAATACCCAGGCATCTGTCAAGATCGATATCAAGCCTGATGAACTCACCCACGATTTGCTCCATTGTGGTAAGTTAGCTGTGAGGACTATCCACGAATACCCCTTTTCTCAATGGCGGCGGCTCGTGCCAGAATATCCCTGGACTTGTTTACCACTGCATAGTCAATAAACTTCCCCTCCACCTGGATTGCTGCCGTGCCGGCAGCTTCTGCCTCCTCAAACACCTGAATGATCTTTTCTGCCCTGCTTATTTCCTCGGGGGTAGGGGAGAATATGCGGTTGCAAGGCTCAATCTGCCTCGGGTGGATGACCTGTTTCCCCTGAAACCCCAATTCCTTTGCCCGTTTAGCATCGGAGATCAGGGCATCGATATCATTGAGGTCAATCATGAAAGGGGTATCTATCGGGGGAGCAATTCCAGAGGCTCTACAAGCAATAGCAATTCGTGAGCGCGCATAAAAAAGCTCAGTTCCCTCCATAGTCATTTCTATACCCATATCGAGTGTATAATCTGCCGCACCGAAGGTTACCGTGTGGATTCTCTCCGGTTTCGTTTTGCTCGATATAATGTCGTAAACCCTATGCACTCCGGCTGCTGACTCGATCAGGGGAAAGAGTAGAATGGAGCCGTCAGGGAGACCTCTCTTTCCCTCAAGCGCACAGAGGAGTCCGTTGATCTCATAGATGTCATCGGGCTTTTCGACCTTGGGCAGCACAATCCCGTTAACCCCTTCTACAATAACTTCCTCTAAATCACCCTCAATAAAGGGGGACCCCAAGGCATTGACGCGAACGAGCATCATCCTGTCAGAGAATTGGGCCGCCTTTTCTCTGACCTTGGATCGACTGAGCTCCTTTTCCGAAATGGGAACGGCATCTTCCAGGTCAATGATAACAACGTCGGCCTCTGTATTGAAGGCCTTTTCTATACGATCGGGCCTATTCCCTGGAACAAAGAGAGCTGTTCTCATAAGTATCGGCACAGCCTACCTCTCAAAGCAGTGTTTCAAGGATGGACACAATATCATTGAGTGCCTCTGCCACATGGATTCCGGCCTTTTTAAACCGCTCGATCTTGCCGGCAGCGGTCCCTCTTGTTCCCTCAACAATGGTGGCAGCATGGCCAAATCTGACTCCTGGCATCGTATCCACAAAACGACCGGCAACAAAGGCCACAATGGGGGTTCTGATCTCCTCTGAAAGTACCATATCGGAAAGCCTTTCCTCTATGACACCTCCTGGCTCACAAAAAAGCACAATGGCCTTTGTATCCGGGTCTTTGTCAAAAAGCGGGACGAGGTCAAGGAAATTAGAACCCACCACAGGATCTCCTCCGATACTGATACACGTGCTTTGCCCTATCCCGTGAGTTGTCAAAAGGTTCGCAACCTCCGTAGTCATACCCCCGCTTCGGGATGCTATACCTACAGGGCCAGGCATATAGGCCTTCTTTAGGTTTTCCACCGGTCCGCCCGCCATCCCTATCTTTACAGTATGGGGATTAATCATTCCAAGGCTGTTGGGTCCAATAACCACCGCACCATCTACCCTGGCAACTTCAAGAACCTCAACCGTATCCCTCTGAGGTACTCTCTCAGCCACAATAACCAGCAGCTCTATCCCGTTCGATAAGGCCTCTAATGCCGCACCTTTTACCATTGCCGGTGGAACAGAAATGATACTCGCCTCAGCGCTATGTTCCCTTACGGCCTGGTAAACCGTATCAAAGACAGGCACTCCATGAACAGTTTGTCCCCCCTTGCCTGGAGTAACCCCTGCGACGACCTGCGAGCCGTAATCAATCATATCCTTGGTAAAGGTGACGGCCTCTCTTCCCGTAATCCCCTGGACAATAATCCTCGTATCTTCGGTGGCCAGTATAGCCATCTCAGCCCCTCGTTAGCGCCTCGTTAACTTTTCAACTGCCTTTCTGGCGGCCTGATCAATGGAGACGGTCCTGTCACAGTAATCCACATCATATTTGGAGAGGATCTTGAACCCTTCTTTTTCCCAGGCTCCCGGAACCCGAAAGACAGACAATGTCTCTGATGGATCTCTTCCAACCTCCAAGATGCCCTTTATCACACCCCTGGCTATGAGATCGACCCGGGTATTGCTCACCACGTTCATGATCACGGCGATTTTTTCCACGCCCGGTTTCGAAAGGATATGTTTCGTAAGTTCTTTTGTCTTTAGCACTGTGGGGTTACCACCGATCTCGCAATAATTTGCAGGATGCCCTCCGTGTCGTTGAACGGCATCGAACGCAGTCAATGAAGCCCCACCACCACCAATAATTAATCCCAGGTTCCCATCAAACTCGATGAGCCTTCCAGCAACTCCTCTCTGGTCCAGATTGTCGATCTCAGCTGCCTTTTTTTCAAACTCACTTGCGGTGCGGCCACCTTCGACTCGATGGGGGTTCTTCTCCTTTTACGCGATACCTGGATTTCTGTAAAGGGCATCGTCATCGATTTCAAGATGGCAGTCAAGCGCTACTCTCCTGCCATCTCTAGTTTGGGCAAGAGGATTGATTTCAGCTATGGTAGCGTCATTCTCCAGAAAGGCGTTTGCCAAAAGAGAGAAGATGTTGGAAATCCCCAACAACGTCCGCCCGGTGATATTGGTTTGGGAGATTATCTCCCGGGCCATATACTCCGGAAGACCGTTTCTGACCGAAAAATGCCTTTTCTGGACCTTTTTCGGCTCTTTTTCAGCTAACTCCTCTATATCAACACCACCTTCAGTCGAGAAGATTGCAATCGGTTCCGTAGCCACTGTATCGTAGGTTATCCCGAGGTAGAATTCCTGCGCAATATCAAGCTTTTCTTCCACCAAGACCTTATTCACGCGATAGCCTCGAACGGTACGTGAA
>CP070752.1:1339093-1342100 GCA_020348625.1 Deltaproteobacteria bacterium
CAACGTGGGCGACGTGAGCTATCAACTAGGCCACAGTAGCATAAAAATCACCTATGACACATACGGCCACTGGATTCCGGGGAGGTTCAAATCTGAAGTTGATGAGCTCGACAATCCGCAAGAATCCGCAACCAGTGCGCAACCAACCCATGAATCCTCACGAATCTTTTAGTCTTTTCAATAGCCTACGGGGTACGTTGTCGAATGCCCCGTTGGACATGATGAGTATCACATCACCTGGCTCAACCAAAGAAACAAGGCCGTCAATGAGGGCGTTGTTGTTGGAAAAATAGTGCGCCTCGATACCCAGCTTATTCAGGTCGGCGGCAAGTCTTACGGAGGAGAATCTCTCGGGCATCGGGATCTTTTCCATCATCGGAGGTTCGGCAAGGATTACCAAATCGGCGTCCTTAAATGAGGAGACATAGGCATTCTGAAAGATATTTCTCCTGCTCGAATTTGATCTCGGTTCAAAAACCGCAATAAGGCGCCGGCCTTTGTAATGATCTTTCACTGCCTTCGTCGTTTCCCTTACTGCTGATGGATGGTGGGCAAAATCATCAATCACAACGGTATCATCGAAATTGCCTATGGACTCCAGTCTTCTCCTCACCCCCTTAAAGGCGTCAAGGGCCTTGGTGATTGCCTCAGGTTGTATTTTGAGATGATCGGCAATTGAGATTGCACCGAGGATATTAGAGATATTGTGGTTTCCATAGAGCTCAGTTGCAAGAGATACATACTTCCTGTTCCCCTTGATTATAGTCAGCCGAGTCCTGGTTCCATCATCACGCATATCTCCTACGGAAAGATCCGCCTGTTTGCTTATTGCGTAAGTTACAGATGGACATCGTGCATGGCTAATCTCATCCGCTACAGTCGGGTCGTCAATGTTTGCGCATAAAAGCCCAGTAGGGGGTATTATGTTGATAAGACGTCTAAAGGAGGCCCTTATCTCATCAATCCCCTTGTAGATATCCCCATGGTCAAACTCAATACTGGTGATCGTCACTACCCGGGGGTCGTAGTGCAAGAATTTGGGGCCCTTATCAAAGAAGGCCGTATCGTACTCATCGCCCTCAATAACAAAGTATGGGCCGTTGCCCAATTTGAAATTGCTGGTGAAATTCCTGGCGATCCCCCCGATCATGAATGACGGCTGCATGCCTGCGACCTCCAGAATCCACGAAACCAGTGCGGTTACCGTGGTTTTTCCATGGGTTCCGGCAATGACAATGGACCTTTTTCCCTCCATGGCAAACCCCTTGAGCGCCTGGGGCATGGAGAGATAGGGTATATCCAGCCTGAGCAATTCCCTCGCCTCCGGATTATCCCTGGTAATCACGTTTCCCACAACTACCAGATCCGGTACGGGATGGAGGTTTGAAGGGGAATACCCTCTCTGCACCGGGATAGATCGCCTCTCCAGAAAGGTGCTTATCGGTGGATAGGTGTGTTGATCCGAGCCGGTAACGGCATAGCCCCGCTCCTTGAGCATCCCCGCCAAAGATGACATGCCTACACCACAAATGCCCATGAGATGTATATGAGCATCACGGTTCAGATTTTGTATATCCACATCCATATCCCAATTCCCGCATAATAAGGTCGTGAAGCTCCGGCCGGAACCCCTTTATCTTTTCGTTGGACCTTGTCGGATGGACCCGGTTGGTCAAGAAGATGACTGTGATATGTTTCTCCAAATCTATCCAGACCGAAGTTCCGGTAAATCCCGTGTGGCCAATGCTTTTTGGGCCGAAGTAATTGCCTGAGCTGGAGTTCTCCTTTGATGGGGTGTCCCATCCAAGGGCCCAGGTAGACCCTGGGACAAGCCCTTGCCGGGCGAGGAATGTCCTCACGGTTTTTTCCTCGAGAAGGGCCGAGCGCTCGCCGTGATAAAGGTTCACGAGCATACTGGTGAGGGCAAAAATATCCTTTGCCGTGCCGAAGAGTCCGGCATGACCGGAGTATCCTCCGAGGGCAAAGGCATTCTCGTCATGAACATGGCCCTGCACGATGCCCTTTCTCCACGGGCAATCCTCAGTTGCCGCGTATGACTCCTTTCTATGTGTCCTCTCGGGAGCAATTTGATCCAGATAGAGTGTTTTCAGCCCCAAGGGTTGATACAAGTTCGTTTCCAGAAACGAGGATAGATCTTTGCCGGCAATGATTTCCACAACCCACTCCAGTAGCATAAATCCCAGGTCACTATAGAGCGATACGGTTTTCGGTTCACAGGATAAGGGCTCTTCCAATATAAGGCGCCTTACCTGGGGTTTTCTCTCGTCCGGGGGCAGCTGTACCAGTTTTTGGTAGAAGGGCTTCCAGTCTGCGAGGCCTGAAGCGTGGTTTAAGAGAAGTCGGGGGCTAAGATGGGCCTTGTCTTGCCAGGGAAAGGGTTGAATGAGCATTGAAAGCGGGGCATCGAGTTCCAGTAGACCCTCGTCTACGAGTTTCATGACGGCTACCGTGGTAGCCAGGGGTTTGGTAAGAGAAGCCAGATCGAAGATAGTGTCCTTCTCCATGGGAAGCCGCGCCGGTATTACCGCTCTGCTACCCACGGCACGGAAGGAAACAATATCCCCCTCCTGGGCCACCAGGAGCACAGCACCTGGATAGACCTTTTGTTCCAATCCGCTAAAAAGGAGATCGGTTACGGGATCAGACATGGTATCGTTAACGAGGTGGACGAGATTGACTGCCTCATGATAGTGGACCTGGCGTTTAATGCAAATCCTGTTTCTATTATTGCTTTAGCCCCCCAACTAAGGTATTCCCAGGGATATCGCTATCCTTTTTGCATTGAACGAGCCCATGCGTGTATTTTCGCATATGCGCCCACCGAGGATTTTGCTGACGGGCACGGCCATGAAATCGTTTCTTAAGAGACTGGCGGAAGGGCGCGGTTCTTTTCGCGGCTTGGGTATGGGGGAAACCGCAGCCCTGAGCCTGTCGAAGGGAATGCGGAGGGGGCAAGAATCCCCCGTAAACAAGTCGCTGAAAAAAC
>CP070752.1:1342200-1350432 GCA_020348625.1 Deltaproteobacteria bacterium
ATCACTGATGATCGAGTTTCCACCCGGAGCCTTCATCTTTTCCAGGATAATTACCGAAGCCCCGGCATTGCGCGCTTCTATTGCTGCTGTAAGCCCTGCGAATCCGCTGCCGATTACTACTACATCTACAATTTCATCCCAGTTCTCCACCCGGTGCTTGGGATCCTCCTTGTTTTCCACTACTGTGTCGGTTGAAAGCACTTGGATTCTCCTGCTTCTTGTTGTTTGGCTGTGCTCAAGGCATTCTAGCACACTTCACTTTATATTTCTGCGGTTTTGAGGATTCCTACGAACAGCTCACCATTCCTGAGTAATGAACCTTGGTATGAAGCGCTTTATGGTATATAATAATCAATCACATAAAGATAGCACTGGCGCGTTTTCTGCTTGAAAGTGTTTTAACAGCTAGAACATCCCATGAAAACCGGAATATTAAGCTCGAAATCCGAAAAACGAAATCCGAAACAAATTTTCAATCTCCAAAATCCAAATGACCACAACGATCGTTATGCGGAGGGATATGACGCGTGACCTGAGTTGAATATTTTGAACATGCAAGCATCATTATTTTGGATTTGTTTCATGTTTCGAATTCCGTACTTCGAAACCACAGTTTATTTGGGGTTTGTTATTCGAGAAAACACTCAGGTAAATATTAAGCCCTAGGATTCACTGCTTTGAGCGGGGCCTAGAATAGAATGAGCTTGGAAAAGATCTTTTATACCATTGATGAGGTATCGGAAATAACCAAACTGCCTCAGTCCCTTATCCAGCACTATATCCGGGTGAAAAAGGTAACGGTATCACCTGATCACTATCCGGACATAAATCCACGCTCCACAGAGGATGGATTGTTTTTCACACAGAAGGACATCAATGAGCTCCTGCGGTTCATCGACAAGAGGAAAGACGAATCGTGGGAGAACTGGCAGCTCAGGAGGATACGTCAGATCACAGCGAAAAGCGAGATGAAGGAGCACAGGCCCCTAAAGAGGCCGGATTTGCGGATTATCAAAGGGAAAAAGGAAGATCCTGAAAAAAGGTGACTGGAGCAACGAGTCCCGTCAACTCGCTGCTCATAATTAGTGCTATTGTAGGGCCATTTCGACTGCTTCTTGTGCGTGGATCTTGGTTGTATCAAATAAAGGAATCTCCGCATCTTGCTGGCTAATCAAAAGGGGGATTTCAGTGCATCCTAAGATCACCCCCTGTGCACCGTTCGACCCAAGCTTCTCGATTATCGCCTTGAATTGTTCCCTGGATGACTGGTGCATAATTCCACGGCACAATTCAGTATAGATAACGTTATCGATTACCTCTCTATCGCTCTCCGAGGGTATTATAATTTCCAATTTGTGTTTTTCCCGTAACCTTTTCTTGTAGAAATCCTCCTCCATGGTGAACCTAGTTCCCAACAGAGCAATTTTGTCGAGCCCCCTCTCAATGATCGCCTTTGCGGTAGCATCTGCTATATGCACCAAGCGGATTCTAACACTGCTCTGTACCTCTTCGGCCATTTTGTGCATGGTGTTGGCGCAAATGATCAGGAGTTCGGCACCCGCCCCTTCTAACCTTTGGGCCGCACGGATCATCAGTTCGGTGAGTTTTTCCCACGCGCCTTGGTGCTGGAGTTGCTCAATTTCGTGGAAATCAAAAGAGTGGAGTATGCATTGCGCCGAATGCAGGCCGCCGAGCCTCTCTTGTACGGTCTGGTTGATGATTCGATAGTATTCAGCAGATGATTCCCAGCTCATACCGCCGATCAGTCCGATTGTTTTCATTAGTCGCACCTCACTTTTCAGCCAACAACCAGTTCTAAATGGGTTTCTAATCTCTCACCCCAGTACGGTGCACCGCACCTACGGGGCAGGCAGAGCTCCCGGAGAACTCAGAGAAAAGCCTTCGATCGCTCAAAAGTCCCGCGCAGCGCGGTCCCCGATTACTTACATCGGGAGAATGGAGAGCCTTCATGAGCAGAAATAAGCTCGCTTATTTCTTGCCATGGCGGTCTCCCCAAATCATTTAAAGCGATCTGGTAGCATTAACTGATTCATCTTCCCAACTCTGAGTCCCTTGCCCGCCATTAGCTGCAATTCAAGCGCTGGCAGGCGGGTTTGCAGGCTCAAGCGACCCTGAGGAACTATGCGCAATCGAAACATGACTATACGCCCTCGTTTCTATTTAATCAAGTTGCCAGCAGGTCATTTGTGAACCGGAACCCTCGCGCCATAGCCGCTTTTTTAGGCTTTGGGCAGAACCACTAAAACATCTTGACAGAAAATCCCGTATCGTGTAGGCAAACAAGATTGATAATCTGACTAAAAGCGCGTATTCTCTACCGCTGCTGCCTGCTGGATGGCTCTTCAGTGCGGAACTGGTTTGCAAAGGCTGACTCACCTGAGGAGCTGAAAACCAGAAAATTCGCATGGTTGCGAGATTCACATCTCTTTTCACACGTAAAAGTGCGGTTCGGAGTCCAAGTCCGTTCCGAGTTAAAATATAAGGAAGGATTGAACATGAAGGTCCTGGTAAGCGATCCCCTCGCCGAAATCGGTATCACGCTCCTGCAGGAGACCCCCGGTATCGAGGTTGACGTAAATACCGATCTGACACCGGAGGAACTCACCGGGATTATCGGCCCGTATCATGCCCTTATTATCAGAAGCTCCACTAGGGTTACGGCTGACATCATTGACGCAGCCCAGAACCTCAAGGTCATCGGACGCGCCGGCATTGGTTTGGACAATGTAGACGTGTCGGCTGCGAGCAAAAAGGGAATTGTAGTGATGAATACGCCTGAGGGCAACACCATGACTGCAGCGGAACACGCCATTGCCATGATCATGTCCATCTCCCGGAATATCCCACAGGCAACGGCTTCTCTTAAGCAGGGGAAATGGGAAAAAAAGAAGTTTCAAGGCCAGGAGGTATTTGACAAAACCCTCGGGGTAGTCGGGGTGGGGCGCGTCGGAAGGCTTGTGGCAGAGAGGGCCAAAGGGCTGAAAATGAAAGTGGTTGTCTTTGACCCCTATATTAAGCCAGATACTATTGAAAAACTAGACCTGGAGCCGGTCTCCTTTGATGAACTCCTGAGGCGATCGGACTATATCACAATCCATACGCCGAGTACGGACGAGACGGTCAAGATGATCAACAAGGGGTCCATCGCCAAGATGAAGAAAGGGGCCATGTTGATTAACTGTGCTCGCGGGAGCATAGTCAATCAGGATGATCTGTATGAGGCACTGAAATCGGGTCATCTCGGGGGTGCAGCGCTGGATGTTTTCAGCGAGGAGCCGCCGGGCAAGATAAAACTCATGACCTTACCCAATTTCATCTGCACACCCCACCTCGGGGCATCAACGAGGGAAGCTCAGGAAAAGGTATCAAAAGATGTGGCCGAACAGATTGTCGACTACCTCCTGTACGGAACGATAAAAAATGCCGTAAATGTGCCGACAATCAGCCCGGAGTTGATAGTAACCCTGAGACCATACGCCATTCTCGCTGAAAGAATAGGCTCATTACAGACCCAACTGGCTGATAGCCCCATACTGAAGATTGAGATAAACTACTACGGAAAGATAACCGAGTATGATGTGACACCGCTGACCACTGCGGCCCTTAAAGGCCTGCTGACCCCCATCCTGAGAGACGAAGTGAACTTTGTCAATGCACCCCTTGTCGCCCAAGAACGGGGCATAAAGATAGTTGAATCCAAGATCAAGGAATCGGAGGACTACTCCAACCTTCTCACCATCAAGGTGAATACATCGGCCGGCAAGAATGTCGTGTCCGGAACCATCTTCGGCAATAACCTGCCAAGGATAATCCGCATCAACAACTTCTATCTCGAAGCAGTACCTGAGGGGCACAATCTTCTAATAAACAACCTGGATACGCCAGGTGTTATCGGCAGCATTACGAGCACCCTTGGGCACCATGGGATAAACATCGGCCGCATGCAGGTGGGCGAGGAAAAGGCGAAACAGCAGAATGTAATCTTCTTGGCAACAGACCAAACAGTAAATGAAGAAGTCATCGAAAAGCTGAGGGGATTAGACAACGTTTTTTCGGTAAGAAGAATAGAATTATAAGTGAAATTATTGCTTGACAACTGAGATAAACGATACTATATGGTGCCGATCACTTCAGAGTATAACAATGAAAAGAGATTATACTGATAAAAACTGGTGGTGGTTCAGCCCTTGAGTGCGGGGTAGTGCGTCTCCATCAGTCTTCCTAATCATAGAGCCGTGACTCCGCAAAAGTCACGGTTTTTTTGTCGATGAAGCCAGTTACCTATAATTGCACATCAAAATGAGGGGGGTCCATGAAAGCAAAAAAGCTCAGATTGCCGGAACCAGAACTGTCGCATCGTTGGTGTAACATCATGGCCGACGCGCCGCCTCTGGTGGAGCTATCGCTCTGCCCGGAGATCGGCACACCTTTCATCCTTTAAGATTGGGCTGCCTTTTTCCAATGAGCTCTGCCGAACAGCGATTTGGCCGGCAAAAGGCCGTCTACTGAACATGACAGCATTCATCAAACTTACAGAATAGGATGGTCCAGCCCGTGACATTGGGGGGGCAACGGGCCGAGGTGCTACAACAGAAAAGAAAGGGGGAACAAGATGGAAAGAACAATGTATTTTCTCGATCAAAAGGACATGCCAACTCACTGGTACAACATCCAGGCAGATTTGCCAGAGCCGCTGCCGCCACCGTTGCACCCAGTAACAAAACAGCCTTTAACCCCACCTGACCTGACACCTCTATTCCCTATGGAACTCATTATGCAGGAGGTGAGCACGGAGCGCTGGATTGAAATCCCCGAGGAGGTCCAAGAAGTCTACCGCACCTGGAGACCCACAGTGTTGCATCGGGCGCGCCGACTGGAAAAGGCCCTAGATACGCCGGCCAAGATCTTCTATAAATATGAAGGAACAAGCCAGGCCGGGAGTCACAAACCCAATACCGCAGTAGCCCAGGCATATTACAACAAGAAGGAAGGCATCAAGCGGATGACTACAGAGACCGGTGCCGGACAGTGGGGGAGTGCTCTGGCCATGGGCTGCGTCTTCTTCGGTGTTGAATTAAAGGTCTATATGGTCAGGATCAGCTATGACCAAAAACCCTACCGGCGCATCTTGATGGAGACCTGGGGTGCTAATTGTGTTCCGAGCCCCAGCCCGGATACCAAAGCAGGACGAGACATGCTGGAAAAATGGCCTGATTGCCCCGGCAGCCTGGGCCTCGCCATTAGCGAGGCAGTAGAGGATGCCGTAACTCGTGACGACACTCATTACTCTATAGGCAGTTGCCTCAACCATGTCTTACTTCATCAGACCATTGTTGGGGAAGAGACCAGGAAACAGATGGAGATGGCAGATGCCTACCCGGATATCATTGTAGGCTGCATCGGCGGTGGCTCCAATTTCGCCGGGCAATTCCTGCCCTGGATCAGGGATAAGATCAGCGGAGAAAAGCCGGACTTGCGCGTCATATGCGTCGAGCCCGAAAGCTGTCCCAGTGTGACCAGGGGACTATATGCCTATGACTTTGGCGATGCAGCCGGGATGGCACCCATTGTCAAGATGCATACCTTAGGCCACGGGTTTATCCCACCCCCGGTCCATGCCGGTGGGTTGCGATATCATGGGATGGCACCGATTATATGCCATCTCTATGAGCTCGGCTTTGTTGAGGCTGTGGCGGCGCACCAAACCGCCACCTTTGAGGCCGGGGTAAAATTCGCCCGGACCGAGGGCGTTATCACCGGTCCTGAGCCATGTCACGACATAAAGGTGGCCATTGATGAAGCCCTTAAGTGCAAAGAGTCGGGTGAATCAAAAAACATACTGATTGCTCACAGCGGACATGGGCACTTCGACCTTGCCGCCTATGATGCTTACCTCTCGGGTAAGCTGGTAGATTATGCTTATCCTGAGGAAGACGTAAAGAAGGCGCAAGCTGATCTGCCTAAGATTTAAGCCCCGGTTCCCGCTGTTAGCAAAAACCGGGGGAGCTACTTTTGGGATGGCGCGCTCGTAGGCATGGGCCGCTGGGTTCTGCGAGCGCGCTGCTTTTACCGAGGAGAACAAGGTGATTGAGGAACACGACGACAAATGGCTTCGATGTCCCAGGGTGGGCGGAGAGGTGAATTTCAGGTTCTGCCGTTCCGAGAATAACATGCTACCCTGTAGGTGGATAATCGGATGTTGGCAGGCCCAGATTGATATCAACATGTTTCTTGAAGACCATTATTCCGAGGAAGAACTGGATCAAGTATTCACTCCTCCCAAGCCGAAGATTGAGAGCCTGATGGGTCTCGTCGAAAAGGCGAAGAATAGAAAAACCGAGAAATGACCAGACAGGAGATCTTGCTCGGAAATGGGGCCATTGCCCTCGGTTTGGTCGAATCCGGCTGCCAGGTGCTTGCCTCATATCCCGGAACGCCCAGTTCGGAAATCCTTCCCGAAGCCGTTCGGTTTGTAAAATCAGAGGGCCTTGATACCTATGTAGAATGGTCCACTAATGAAAAGGTGGCCCTGGATACTGCCTTTGCTGCCTCTATAACGGGCAAGCGAGCTGCCTGCTGCATGAAGCAGGTGGGCCTCAACGTGGCGGCCGACTCCCTCATGAGCTCAGCCTATATGGGTACTGTTGGAGGGCTGGTCATCATCTCCTGCGATGACCCAGGCCCCCACTCCTCGCAGACCGAACAAGACACCCGGCTCATGGCCCGGCTTGCTAAAGTGCCGGTTCTAGATCCATCAAACCCTCAGGAGGCCAGAGAGATGGTGGGGCTTGCCTTTGCCATTTCAGAGGAATTCAGGATTCCGGTGATTCTTCGGCCTGCCATTAGGGTGTGTCATGCACGCCAGAATATCTCAATCAAACCAATCAAGAAGAACACCCAGACAGCCACCTTTAAGAAGGATCCCCTCAGATGGGCGGCCACTCCACGTTTTCGTTTGATACTTCATAAAGAACTCAACGAAAAACTGAAGCAAATCAGAACTCGCTTTGAAGGGCTTACCCGATTCAACTTCCACAACCTTGAGTCGGGAAAACATTATCAATTCGGCATTATCGCAGGGGGTGTGCCGTATGCAGTCGTCTCTGATATGTTCGCACAGGAAGGGCGCACCGATATTCCCGTACTCAAGATCGGCACACCCTACCCCTTTCCGGAACGGTTGGCTGCCGAGTTTCTTTCTGCTTGCGACAAGGTGCTGGTCTTGGAGGAAACAGATACGCTCATCGAATACCTGCTTCGCGACAAAGAGAAGGTGCTCGGTCGCCTCTCCGGTCATGTCCCTGCTGAAGGCGAGCTGGTACCTCACAAGGTATACAACCTGATCAATCACTGCTTAAGCGAACTGAACCTGCCCCAGCTGCCCGAACGGACGGATGCCGAGGCGGAGAAACTGGTAGAGCGTCTGGAGCTACCAACGAGAAGGCCGACCCTGTGCCCCGGATGCCCCCACAGGGCTGCATTTTTTGCCATACGCAAGGCCAGGCCAAAGGCCATCTTTACCTCGGACATCGGCTGCTATACGCTTGGCCTCAACCTGGGAGCGGTGGATACCTGCCTCGATATGGGCGGTGCTATAACCATGGCATCGGGCCTTTATCATGCTTTTTCCCAAGATAAGACCGAACAGCCCATCGTGGCCACCATCGGTGATTCGACCTTCTTCCATTCGGGAACCGCCGGCCTTCTGAACGCCGTATACAACGGGGCACGATTCATTCTCGTAATCCTGGATAATCTCACAACGGCCATGACCGGTATGCAGCCCACGCCGGCCCTTGGAATCCGCGCCGACGGGAGTAAAGGCCGAACGATAACCCTCGAGAGGATTGTGGCGGGTTGCGGTGTTGATTTTATCCAGGTCGTGGACCCCTATGATATGAAGAACATGACAAGCATCATGAAAAGGGCAACCGAATACGTAAAAGGGCCTGAAGGGGGAATCGCCGTTATCATCGCGCGGCACCCTTGTGTTATCGCCTACCCGGATAGTGCTATTCGGGAAAGGAAACGGGTAATAATTACCGAGGATTGTACGGAGTGCAACTTCTGCCTTGAACGTTTTGAATGCCCTGCTCTGTACCATGACCAGGAACTGGGGCGCACCGCCATCAACAGAGAGCTATGCGTGGATTGCGGCCTCTGTATTCAGATATGCCCAAAAGGGGCCATTAAAGAGGTTCAGACTGATTG
>CP070752.1:1350532-1358947 GCA_020348625.1 Deltaproteobacteria bacterium
ACCGTTGCCGTATTCACGATAAAGGCCGACAGGAATGCGATGGCAAAGCACAGGACCAGAATCAACTGCGACTCCCCTCTTCCGGCCAGCTTGTTCAGCCACCGTGATAGCCACTCAACCAGACCGGTGCGCACTAACCCTGCGCTCAAAACGAACATGGCAGCCACGGTTGCCGTGGCGGGACTCGCAAAACCGTACAGTGCCTGATCGGGCCTTATGAGGCCGAGGACGATCAACACGGCAAGCACACAAAGAGCGATTACGTCAACCCCGAGTTTTCCGCTGATAAAGAGAAACATTGCAGCGGCAACAACGGCGAGGGCGAGCATGGCGCTTATCTCAGGCATGGCAAATCCCTTATCTTATGGAGGCATTAGTTAAATTAGCGTTAAGAAGGAAACACTGCCATCATTCAATGTCTAAGGCCTTTACCTTACTTAAAAAACGGACTCTTAGCATAGTCCAGGGATTTCTTATATAATCTAGCTAGTCTTTTTGCGGGGCAAAGGGCTAAATCCAAATCCGAAATTCGAATACCGAAACTCGAAACAAATCCGAATATCAAATGACCAAAATCCAAAACCTGTTTAAATAATTGGAAAATTCGAACTTTGAAATTGTTTCGGATTTCGGATTTCGTGCTTCGAATTTTACACTTTAGCAGCTCAAAACTAATAATCCAATCTCACTTCATTTTCACAAGTTTCTTTTGGGACGTGATACTAGAACCCGGCCTTTTCCATCCACACCAACAGGGCCACCAACACAATGCCTGAGGGTATAACCACTGCCCAGTCATGTACCTTGAATAGCTGGGGTAGCGTTAGTTGACCAAAATCGCCCTTGCGGAGGATTGCGCCCTCGAGCTTCGGATACATGGCCGCGAATAGCCCCGCGCCGATCAAAATGCCCATAACGCCGCCTACCAGCGCGCTCAGGTAGCCCTGACCCACGGCGCCTGCGAGCGTTCCAGGGCAATAGCCAAGGGTGCCAAAGCCCACGCCGAATATAAGACCGCCAATCACCGAAGTACCAAAGGAACCTGGTTTTGGATGGAGTTGGCCTAAACCGAGTGTCTTGAGGAGGTAAACCCCCGGCATCCCGATCAGAACGGCGGTGAGCATTACCTTGACCACGGTGAAATCATCCAAGAGCAATTGCCCTATTATGACATCGTAATTGGTGAGACCCCCCTTCTGAAGGAGGAATCCGAACACAATGCCCATGCCGAGCCCGAGCAACAGTTGAGGGCGTTTTTTCGAATGAAATCTCGTGAGCATGGGTGCTCGCCTCCCTTAAGCCACCAGAATGCGAAAAATGAGGCTTGCTGTTGCTATGCCGCCGATGAAAAAACAAAGAGCTGCCAGCCAGCTACTGACTGAGAGCTGAAGTGTTCCGCTGATTCCATGCCCACTGGTACAGCCTCCTGCCCACCGGGCGCCGAATCCCATCAGCATGCCGCCCACCAACGCCACAATAACCCTAAGCAATGGGTCGTGGCCGAATGCTACGGCCCACGTGCCGGGAACCCAGCGCAGGTAAAACTCCCCTGACAGCTGCGCCGAAACAAACGAGCCGATTGCGATTCCCAGAACAAGCATCCACTCCCAATCCACGGTCGGGGGAAACTCCTTGTAGTAGGGCTTCTCCATTACCTTTCTGCCGCGAAAGAGCCGCTCGATCATCCCGCTCGTGCGAGCAAAGGCAGTGGAGCACCCAATAGGTTTATCGGATAGCAGAAAGGTAAACCAGCTAAGCACTCCTATTCCGGCTCCTACGACATAGGGCGACCACTGGTTCATGCTAAGCCATTCCATCGCTTCACCCTTTGCTAAACATAAATCAAGCAGCGGCTTCTTTCCCTAGCCCTCAATGGGCCATTCCCCTCGCTCTTTGAGAACATCCCGGTAGACCTCAAGTGCCTCGTTTACCGCAGGCATACCAGCATACGTAGCCACCTGGAAGAAGACCTCCGCCAGTTTTCTGGGATCACAACCCACATTCAGGGCTGCATTAACGTGAAGCCGCAACTCATCGGTGGCGCGGATGGATGCGAGCATGGCACATGCGACCATCTGTCTCTCAGGCAAGGTGAGAACGGTTCGAGAATAGAGGTTACCCGTTATGAACTTCGAAAAATCATTGGCCAGGTCCCGATCGAATTCCTTCCACAGCAGATACGGGGGGTCCATTTTGATGCCCTTGCCAAAGAGCTTGCTTGCCGTCTCTTGGGTTTTCTTTTTAATCGCTTCTTCGCTGATCATACATCCCCTCCTGTATAGTGGCTACCCCGGCCCTTCTGTGTTCCCACTGTGTCAATTCCAGACCGAGGACAGTTAGTTTTCAAAAACGAAAGTTCCACATACGCTTGCGCGATATTGATAGCACAATATAGCTTGTCGTAAAACACGCTCCTTCCGTAGTGATTGTTGTCAATACCAACTATGGTCTTCTTACCTGTGTTGCATTTCGTATCGCCCGCAATCCTCTCTCCACGGTCGGATAAAACGGAACTCCTTTGGCGTAACAACGAAGACGGAGAATCCGGTACATGCCCTCCAATTCCGCATTAGAAGGCAGATTCGCACGATTTACCAAAACCATGACCACATTCTTTCCGGTTCGTTGCCTGATGCTCGCGATGGCCTCTAGCAAAGTATCCAGGTATGCCTCCAGGGATTGCCACGGCAGGCCGTCCATCTCTGCAAAGGTCTTTATCAGCACGGTGAGCTGATGAAATAGGAGCACCAAGATCAAGACATCAACGCCTTGATTGGTGAGAATTGCCTCAATCATGTCGATGATAGCCTCCACGGGAACAACAGGGGTTCCTGTGTCAAGGGGGTTGCCGATGTTGCTGCCGGGCTCGGGAAACAACTTGGCGAGTCTTCGCTGGGTTTGAGTGTCAAAGACGGGAAGTTCGAGCCCCCACCTATGAGCCAGATCACCTGAAAAGACGCCGATCGCCCCGCCTGCCCCTGCGATCGCCACGTTTCGCCCAGAATGACTTAGATGCACCAGGGCCGTCATCGTATCGACTATCTCTTCCAGCCCATCAACGGCTAGGGCTCCCGTTTGGGCAAAAAGCCCCTGCCATACGGCGGCCTCACCGCTTAGCGAACCGGTATGGCTGAGTGCGCTCTTTTTTCCGGGAGGCGTGAGCCCTCCCTTCCACACGAGAACCGGTTTTCTTGGGGTCACCTCCTTAAGGATTTGCGCAAATCTTCGGCCATCCCTCACCCCTTCGATATATGCTCCTATGTACCTGGTGTCTTGGTCGCCTGCAAAGTAGTCGAGGAGGTCAACTGCATCCAGGTCGCAGCCATTGCCAAAGGAAACGACCTTGCTCACGGCGAATCCCGCCATCCTTGCCTCCTGCGAGAAATCAACAGCTGCGCCCCCGCTCTGGGAAATCAGGGCCACGGGCCCCGACTCCGTGGAGAAGTCAAATCCGGGCAGAAGGGTCAGACCTCCCTTAGGACAGTGAATTCCGAAACAGTTAGGACCAAGAACCCGTATGCCTTTCTTGGAGGTGCGGACAAGCTCCTCCTGGAGCCTAACACCTTCGGTTTCTCCCGTTTCCGCAAATCCGGAGGAGAGGATCTCAACGCCTGCCACCCCATGTCTTAAACACTCATCCACTACCTCCGGCACCTTTTGTGCCGGTACGCACACGCGGGCAAGATCCACGGACCCACTAACATCCTTCAGGCTCTGATACGATTTCAAACCGAAAATCTCACCGCCACCAGGATAGATGGGAAATATTTTTCCTGGGTATTCATATTTCAAAAGGCTCTGTATAACCATGTGAGCAAACTTACCTGGCTCGCGCACAGCCCCATAAACTGCGACTGCCCTTGGATGGAACATCCGATTCAGTGTCTGCCGTTGCCGGGCGTTCATTTCCGTTGTTCTCCCATCGAATTATGCTGCTCTCGTTATTCCACTCGCTAGAAAACTCCATACAGGTGCGGCAGCCAGTGCTCACCCTTTGATATCGTTAGAAAATATTGCCATGAACAAAACAGATTAATTGTTGTTGTGAACAGGACATGAGGGCATGACGGCTTCCGAACCATACTAACCATGTAACAGATTCGTGGAAATGGTGTCAAATGGTGAGCTAGGGACAGGAGGGCTTTGCCGTCAAAGCCTTTTCACCCTGACGATGTTGGTGTTACCGCTAACACCCACCGGGTGACCTGCGGTCATCACTACCAAGTCATCCTTTGCCGCATATCCGAGCTTCAAAACCAGCTGTGCAGAGCGTTCGATCATGTCGTCCGTGTGGGTGGGCTCGGACACCAGATGAGGCACGCATCCCCAAGACAGCGCTAATCTGCGAACTACTGTATCCTGCGGAGAAAGGGAAACAATCGGCTGTTTAGGCCGAAACCGAGAAATATATCTAGCCGTTCTGCCCGAGCTCGTGGGTGCGACGATGGCGGCAGCATCAAGGTGATTGGCTAAAACGCATGCAGCGTGGGCAACGGAATCTGAAACCTCCCTCCTTGGCACGTGCTCGAGATATCTCTCGTAGGGGAAATCGCTTTCAGCACTCCTGATGATGCGGGTCATGAACTGAACTGCCTCAACAGGGTAGTCGCCCGTAGCCGTTTCCTCGGACAGCATAACGGCATCCGTACCGTCCAGCACAGCGTTGGCAACATCAGTCGCCTCCGCCCTGGTGGGGCGGGGTGCGTTGACCATTGAACGCAGCATCTGCGTGGCGGTGATAACCGGCCTTCCCACTGTATTGGCCTTATTGATGAGCATCTTTTGGATACCCGGTACATCCTCCAGGGGAATCTCTACCCCCAGGTCACCCCTGGCTACCATGATACCATCGGCGGCCGCCATAATATCGTCGATAGAATCGAGGGCCTCGTGGCGCTCAATCTTTGCGATGACCGGGGTATCGCCCTTTCGACGGCGGACAAATTCTTTTACCTCCAGGATTTCATCTGCCGTTCTGACAAAGGACAGGGCAACGAAATCTACGCCGTGTTCCAGCCCGAACAGGAGATCCTTCCGGTCGACATCCGTAAAAGCAGCGGCCCGTATGCTACCGGTTGGGAGGTTAAGACCCTTATGGGATGTGAGCAGCCCTCCTGTGACGACCTCGCAGGAGACCTCCGATGGGGTCTTCCCGTGCACAACAAGCTCGATGGAACCATCCGAAAGGAGTATCCGATCTCCCGGCTCCACCTCATCAGGAAGGCTTGGATAGGAAACCGATACCCGCTCATGAGTCCCCTTTACATTGGCTGTGGTAAGCACAAAGCTCTGCCCGACCTCGAGCCTTACGCCCGGTTTGAGGATTTCTCCCACCCGGATCTTGGGTCCGGCAAGATCTTGTAGTATAGCGACGGGGCGGTCTAACTCCTCAGAAGCGCTCCGAATCACCTGGATCTTTTCCCTGTGCTCGCGGTGGCTTCCGTGAGAGAAATTAAGCCGGGCGACATTCATGCCATGCTCCACCAACGCCCGAATGATCTGAGGGGATTCGCTGGCTGGGCCAATCGTGCACACGATCTTGGTGTGGCGCACTTCCGTGTCCTCCCTTTGACTTGACCTTCTTAGCCCATTGTGCCTACGGTCCATGTGTGTTTACTCTCTTTTCGTTTTTTCTCATCATACAATGTATGAACGTCTCAACTGAGCGGCATTCAGCCATGTGCTCGACCGTTCAGAAAGGGCTGTCCGCCATAGGGGTGAAGAAAGGCGTTTCCATTAAATGGGATGCAGATTACGACTGTGGCGACTTGCCGGAAGGCAGTTAGGTGGCGCGATGAGTTGAATACTCGTAAGATTGGCTGGGCAGGGCCCAAAACGGGATTTCTCAGCCTCTCTGACTGGGAGCAGCCCATGGAATATAGAGGCTGTGGCATAATCCTAGAGAGCGTCACAACCCTTTTGCCGAATTCAGGATTGGTTTTGTGCCATGGCCTTCAATTCTTCTTCGAACTCAGTGAAGAATTTGTCTTTCTGTTTCCAGTCCGGACCGAAGCGCTTGTTAAAGTAATCGCCAAGCTTATCAAAGACCTTCTGCCAAATCGGTTTACCTCCGCCTAACACCACATCCTCGAGGAATGGCCGGAGTTCGGTGATCTTATCCTTGGGCATGAAAGAGACGGCACCGAGTTTTATGGATTTTTTCAGCGCTTCAGGAGTCAGGGCATGAGCAGTAAGCATTACGGTAGGGAATCCTCTGTAAACAGAGCTTTTTAGAAGCTCAAACCCATTCACTCCCATAATATCCAAGATAACAATATCGAAGGTGTAGCTTACGAGGTATTGAAGGGCAGTATCATAGTCGGCCGCTTTGCGGACCAGGCACATGTTGAGCTCTTCCTCAACGATGTCGAGGATATCTGGTTCGTCATCAACTACCAGAACGACTTTATCCTTTAAGGGGCTGTCTGAACTCATCGCTCTCTATCCCTCCTTTCTCTGACTCTTGGGTGTTTTTCGAGCCAGAAGGAACTCAGAGTCATCTTCCGGCCGTTACAAGTAAGGTACTCGGAATCACGGGCCTCTTCAACTGTGAACAGTGAGATCCCCTTCACAGGTCGTTTCTCCGAGATATGCTCAGGGGAGTTACAGGCTGACTACCCATGAATCCGGGAACCTTTTCACTGAGTAATCTCATGATTGAGGTTATCGGTTGAAAGGGGAATGATTAATAGAAACATCAAAATGCCGCCAAGTCAACAAAAAACCGGTAACCTGAATGGGTCGGATTGTGATCGAACCCCGCATTAACCTTAAGTATGGCGGGGGATGGGAGAGCAGCATCCGTTCTTGATGTCTTTGGGGACATTAAGCGGGAGTAAACGCCAAGGCATTTTCATTTGACACGGGAGCGCCTTTCTCCTAAACTTGCGCTGATCTGAAATAGGGTTATGGCTAGCGTGAAATCTCTAAGGCCACGAGGAATATGGATGATGGCGTATCGTGCCGTTATTCAAGTATAAAGGGGGGGTAAAAGCATGGATCCCAAACGGTATCTGCGGGGAAAAAGGGTCTTGATCGTCGATGACGAAGAGGATATTTTGGAGCTCTTAGTCGAACACCTGGAAATGTGCAAGGTTGATACCGCTAAGAGCTTTGAGGAAGCAAAGGAGCTTCTTGAAAATAACTTCTACCACATTGCGGTCTTGGATATCATGGGGGTCCGAGGATACGAACTCTTGGATATCGCTAACAAAAAGGACATCCCAGCCCTCATGCTGACGGCCCACGCTCTATCGAAGGATAACCTTAAGAAATCCTTTGAGAAGGGTGCCTCCTATTACGTACCCAAAGACGAAATCGACAAGATCGATGTGTTTCTCGCTGATATCCTCGAGGCTCGGGACAAGGATAAGAACGTGTTTGTCAGGTGGTACGAAAGGCTCGGCGGTTTCTGTGACAGGCGTTTTGGGCCTGATTGGAAAGACGACGACCCCGAGTTCTGGAATTCGCTCATCAAATACTAGAGTGACGCTCTACGGGTTGGTAGCTTTCAAAGGCAGCTTAACCATAAATTCCGCCCCCTTCCCTTGATCGCTTTCAAGGTGCAACTCGCCGCCCATATACTCCACCAAAACCATCACACCGGCAAGACCCAACCCATGACCCCTGACCGAGTAAGGCTCCGTGGGGTCCATCTGGAAATAGCTCTCAAAGATCTTCTTATGATGCGTTGAAGGTATGCCCTCCCCGTCATCCTTTACGGAAAAAAGGAGGCAGCCCTGTCGTTCTTCAACCCTCAGCTCCACTTTGCTCTTCCGATACTTGAGGGCATTATTCAGGAGATTCCTGAGGATCTGTTTTATCTTTGCCTCATCGAGGAACAGCTCCCGACACCAGAGACCTTCATCTATCATGAGCATAACGCCGTTTTCGTGCAATGCTCCTTTCATTTGCTGGAGGTCAGCACATACCCTTATCCTCTCCGATGTTCGGTGATCAACTAAATCGAAGATCTCCACGAGAGCCCCTTCGATGAGATCCGAAACCCTTAACAGCGTTACGTTGACAACCCCCTCTTTTGATCTCTCCAGTTCCAATGAATCGTTCACCAGTGCCTGAATAACCCTGGTATTCCTCAACGTTCTCTCCAACACCTTTTCCTGCTTTTCCGTAAGAGGACCATATCTATCGAGCTTTCCAAGCAGCGATGTGATTCCCGCTTCAATAACTGCCAGAGGGACCTTGAGATCATGAATCAAGAGCTGGAAGCTGATCTTTTCTCGTTCCATAGAGGAATATCTTCCTATCCCTGTTAATTATGCATCGAGCCCCTTCTTGAGGGGGCTTCTTTCTCATCCCGGGTGTCCTGAGGAGATTTACTCTTTGCAGAGGGAATATAGCAAGTCCATCCGAAAAAATCAAACGCTCGAATCACGCCGTATACGCATTACTAAC
>CP070752.1:1359047-1362331 GCA_020348625.1 Deltaproteobacteria bacterium
GCTGTTCGGCGATTCCCACGTCTATGAACCGGTCGGGGTATTCCTTGGCAAAATCGGTAAGACCGGTCCCCTCGGGCATGGCCGCGGTAATAGCGAAGAGCCTTTTTTCTATGGCTCCCAGTTCAACCATGGTGCGGCCGAACACCTCTGTGTACGATGGCGGCCCTCCTGATGAATGATTTTTGCTCAAGCCGGTAGCGATATCAAAGCAGCCGACTCCGTGGAAATGGGTTGGATTTTCCTCTGCAGGCGCATATCCTTTGCCCTTGGTTGTCAAAACGTGCACGAGGACGGGCCCATCCAGGAGGGCCACATCCTTGAAGGTCCTGATGAGCAGGCCAAGATCGTGGCCCCGTATGGGACCTATATACCGAAACTTCAGGGCCTCAAAGAGCATACCCGGGGTCAGGAGACCAATCAGTGAGTCCTCGCTCTTCTTAAAGAGGCTGAAAATATTCTCCCCCACGCCCGGTATGGAACGCAGGAAGGTCTCAAGCCTCTTTTTGAGATTAACGAACCGGGGTTCCGATATCTTACGGCTCACATACGAGGAAAGGGCACCAACGTTTTTTGCAATGGACATCTCGTTATCGTTCAGGACAACGATCAGATCTTTCTCCGTATGCCCGGTCTGGTTGAGCGCCTCAAAGGCCATGCCGGCGGTCATGGACCCATCGCCGATAACGGCGATAACCCTGTTATTGTCGCCCTTTATGGATCGGGCCGTTGTGATACCCAGCCCTGCTGATATGGAGGTTCCGGAATGACCGGTATTAAAGGCATCGTATGGGCTTTCTTCTGTCTTCGGGAAACCGCTAATGCCTTTGTATTGCCTTAGGGTGTGAAATCGCTCTCTTCTACCGGTAATTATCTTATGGGCGTATGCCTGGTGCCCGACGTCCCAGATGATCTTGTCGCTCGGTGTATTAAAGACATAGTGGAGTGCGATGGTAAGCTCAACCACACCCAGGCCCGGCGCTAGGTGCCCCCCGGTTTGTGAAACCGTTTCAATAATGAGATTTCGCATTTCCCCAGCCAGTTTTTCAAGGTCGGCCGGTTTCAGATTCTTCAGGTCCGCAGGACTGTTAATACAGTCCAGGATTTTCTTTGTTTGTCTTTTGTTATTACTGTTTTGTACCATGTTGCCAGTTTCCAAGTGAGATAAAGGCCAAGAACTGCTTAGTACCTATTCCGTACTCCCTATTTTTACTAAACTTTCCTTTTGATGATATATCGGGCAATTTCCCTCAGTGGATCTGCCCTGTCATCGAAGGGGTTGAGAAACCCGATCGCCTGGTCGATCAATTGGTTTTGGATATGCTTAGATTCGGTTATTCCATGCACCAGGGGATAGGTGATCTTCCCCCGTTGCTGATCGCCCCCGGTACCCTTACCTAGGATATCCTCATCTCCTTCAACATTGAGGATGTCATCGGCGATCTGAAAAGCCAGCCCTATTTCCTGTCCGTACCTATTGGCAGATCGTATCTCCTCTTCGCTACCTCCTGCAAGAATTGTTCCCGAGGTTACAGACGCTGCGATCAGGGCCCCTGTTTTGTGGCGGTGGATGTAGTCAACCACGGTAGGGTCCGGGTTTTTGCCTTCGTATCTGATATCAACCACCTGTCCGCCGACCATACCTTTGCACCCGGCAGCGGAGGCAATGAGGTCAATTACCCGCAATATCGCGTCTTTTTCTGCCGGTTTCTCCAAGCCAAACCGGGCCATAAGGTTGAAGGCCAGGGTCAGCAATCCGTCTCCGGCCAGAATCGCTACCGCCTCCCCGAATACCTTGTGGTTTGTGGGCTTACCCCTTCTGAAATCATCATCGTCCATTGCCGGAAGATCATCGTGTATGAGGGAGTACGAATGGATTAGCTCGATAGCGCAGGCAATACCCAATACATCATGGGCAGACCCTCCTACTGCCTCTGCACCTGCTATGCAGAGAATCGGCCTGATCCTCTTGCCGCCGGCAAACAGGCTATACCGCATGGCCTCGATGACCTCACCTGCCAGTCCGGCAGGCTCAGGGATACAATCCTCCAATGCCTTGTCCACAAGTAACTTTTTGTTCTTCAGGTATTCTTCAATCGCGATCGGCATCTTCGATCTCTTCTGCTTGGAAGGGCTCCTGTCTTACGCCACTCTCATCAGCAATAAGGATAGAGATCTTTTTTTCTGCCTCTTCAAGCTTTTTGAAGCAATACCTCGATAGCGCTATCCCCTCCTCAAAGATCTTGAGTGATTCCTCCAGGGGCAGATCCCCGCTTTCGAGGCGCTTCACGATCTCCTCGAGCTCTTTCATGGCATCTTCGAATTTTTTTTCCGTCATGGTCTCTCCAGTCCCTCGCTGACCTCAATGAGCTTTAGGGGATTAATCCTTCTCCCATCGAGCCTGATACCAAAGTGGAGATGGGGGCCGGTGACCCTTCCTGAGGAACCAGTCAGCCCGATAAGATCGCCCTTTTTCACCATCTCCCCGGCCTTTATCGAAATACGGCTCAGATGGAAGTACATACTATGGATGCCGCCACCATGGTCAATGATGATGCTCTTACCGCTAAAGAAGTGGTTTGCCGTAAGGACCACGTCTCCCCTGTTGGTGACCTTGACGGGAGTCCCTGCTGGTGCCTTGAGGTCAATCCCTGAATGGGGAGACCTCTCCATGTCGTTAACTATATTCCTGCATCCAAACGGGCTAATCACGTTTCCGGGTACAGGCCTCGTCCATCTTCCCCACCAGAGCGGGTTCTCAGCAGATCTCGTGAAAAGCCCTTTCACGACCTCGATTTCCTTTCTCACCCTGGCGAGGGTTTCACTGTCGAGTTCGACCATATCCCTGGGAACGGTGATACGCCTGGTGCCGTGATCCTTTGAGAGAACCGTTACTGTTATGTACTGAGGATCACCGCCATCACTGCTCCTGATTTTAAGTTTATACCTTCCCGGGGGCGTAGTCAAATCCGCACCGAAAAAGCCGGTCCACAGATTATCGCGGTTACTCAAGGCAAGGGTAACCTTTTTCTTTAACCACGTTACCTCAGGCTCCAATGCCTTAGCCTTTACGGTTACCAGGCCGACTTCACCCTGCCCGATCGCGGGGGGTGTTACCGTCACATCATCTGCAGGTTCAGGGAATGCCCTTTCCGGTAAACACACGGAAAAGAGGACTGCTGCCGTAAGCACAACGACTATTCTTCTCATTTCCGATATATCACTTTCCTGGCTGAGTTTTCTCTACGCGGCAGTCAACAGTACCCTTGGCAAGGAGGATCCTGACC
>CP070752.1:1362431-1365074 GCA_020348625.1 Deltaproteobacteria bacterium
ACCAGGAATAGCGATCTTCCTCGACGCAGAATACGACGTTACGGAATGGTGGAACCTTGCGGCTAAGTATGCCTATGAAGCCATCGATAATATCGGAAATGGTAAGAGCGCAACCCAAGAGAATCATCTCATAGGGGTGGAGGTGGGTTTTAGGTTCTAGATGTCTCAATAGTTCGAGATCTTGTCATATATGCCAAATTTTTATGGTGAAACGAAACCGTAATTCTATTTGGACTTTGAAATCCGAAATCAGAAATCCGAAATTCGAAACAATATCGAAATTCTAATGTTCAAAGCTCAAAACAATCCTAAGCTGCGTAGCTCTTGGCAAAGCTCTTTTCATTTAAAACATTGGGATTTTGATCATTGGAAAATTGTTTCGGATTTCGAGATTCGAATTTCGAGTTTTGTTACTCACATCGTGCCTCGTCGGTTTGAGGGGGGAGCTTCGCTGGAATAAGGGAAAAGGTCTATGATACAGAGTCTAAGGCGCTCTGGGTTTGTACGGTATTGGGTTCCAACTATTGGTTATTGCCTCTTGATATTTGTCCTGTCTTCTAAATCCAAGGGCGTGTATATGCCATCTCCTTTTGGTGTTGATAAGGTTGCGCATTTTGTTGAGTACGGGGTTCTGGGATTTCTTTTGGCCCGATTGATTGCCAACGCCCGGTCAGGCTTTTCCAAGGGATTCTTACTGGGTTTGGTAGTGATTCTGGCCACGCTTTACGGGATATCCGATGAGGTTCATCAGGCCTTTGTGCCCGGGAGAAACGCAAGTCCCTGGGATGTAGCGGCTGATGGTTTGGGAGGGTTGATGGGAGCTGTCGTATATAAGAGAACTATTCACAAGAGAGATGCCAGGCCAGGAGGTAAAAGAAGGGCAAGGGTGAGTGCTGATAGCATTGAGTAATTTATTGGCTTATCAGAAGAGTACTTAAAGGGATTTGGGGTTGCTATTGGATGCCAAAATGGCTATATTAAAAAGTTCTAAAAATCTATTCTCATGTAAAGGAGTGATTCTATGCACGACGACGAACAGTTGACGCGATTTACCGGTGGTACTCAGTACGTTCTCGACGATGAGCTCGCAAAGATCGTGAATATTACTATGGCACTTGAGATGCCCTTGTTGCTAAAGGGAGAACCAGGCACGGGAAAGACGATGCTGGCTTACGCGATTGCCGAAAGCCTTCGAATGCCCCTCATTGTGCTGAACGTGAAATCCAGCATGAAACTCATCGACGCTCTCTATCAGTACGATACCCTGACCCGCTTGAACGATAGCAGGTTTGGCGACTCAAGCAGGGACGTGAGCAACATCGAGGACTATATCAAGATGGGGAAGATCGGGCAGGCATTCGTCTCAGACGAGAGAGCGGTTCTCTTGATTGACGAGATAGACAAAGCAGACACCGATTTTCAGGATGATATGCTGGATGTCCTGGATCAGATGCAGTTCGATATCCTCGAGATCGACAAGACCATCACGGCAAAAAACCGGCCCGTAATAGTCATTACCTCAAACGCGAAAAAGGACCTCTCCGATCCATTTTTGGGGAGATGTAATTTCCATCATATAGCCTTTCCCGAGCCGGAAATGATGCGGGAGATCGTGCAGGTCCATTTCCCCGACATCAGTCAAGACCTGCTCGATGCTGCTGTTACTACCTTTTACCGGCTCAGGGAGTTCAAGGAAGTGGAAAAAAAGCCTGCCACCAGGGAGCTTATTAACTGGATCAGGGCTTTGAACGCCGATCCTGATTTCAAGGTGAAAGAACTCATAAAGGGCGATATTCCTTACCTGGGCGTTTTGTTCAAAAAGAGCCCGGATTACGCACTGGCTCAGAGGTATATCTCTCGGTTCAGGATATAGCCTGTGTTTACCGAATTCTTTTATACATTGCGAAAGGTTGGGGTTCCGGTATCCCCCACCTCATTTCTGAGGCTTCAGAGGGCCCTGAGCATGGGCCTCATCAACTCCATTGACGATTTCTATACTGCCTCACGGTCAATACTGGTTAAGACCGAGCGCCATTTTGACCAATTCGACCAGGTATTTGCCCATCATTTTAAGGGGTTGAGCTGACCGATCCCACGGGCGTTGAACTGGCCGAGGCAGCCAAGGCCCTGTTGGATGCATGGCTCAAAAACCCTCTTGATTTGGCAGAGGCCCTGGGGGTTGATGAGGAGTCTCTTTCTAAGCTGAGTCCGGAAGAGCTCATAGAGTATTTCCTTGAGAGGCTCAAGGAGCAGACCGAGGCCCACCACGGCGGGAGCAAATGGATCGGCACCGGAGGCACATCTCCTGTGGGGCATTCCGGGTATCATCCGGGGGGCATGCGGGTCGGCGGCAGGTCCATGAACAAGTCGGCTGTTAAGGTGGCCCTGGACAGGAGGTACAGGGATTATTCACAAGACGCACCGCTCACCCGGCAGCATATGGGTGAGGCCCTCAAACGGTTGCGAAATATGATACCGACCGGACCAAAGGATCAGGTGAACATCGACAAAACCATTTATGAAACCATGAAGAACGCGGGAGAGATCGAGATAATCTTTGACCGTGGCTTAAAGGACAGGCTCAAGGTTATCCTGGCTATAGATAATGGGGGTTGGTCGATGGATCCCTATATCGATGTTGCG
>CP070752.1:1365174-1375105 GCA_020348625.1 Deltaproteobacteria bacterium
ACCATTTATGTGTTTGCTGAGGATCACCTCTTTTGGGTTGAGCACTGGTTCCATACCATTTGGTTTGACAAGATAAGGGAACTTGGAAAGCTTCTGGTCAATGCCGGAATGCTCAATGAGGCAGATGACATATTTATGTTTAACCGTTACGAGGTTCCTCAGATCCTTACGGAGGTGGCCACCGCCTGGGCATTGGGCGTGGATGTACCCTTAAGGAGCGACTACTATAAGGCCAAGGTTGATAAGCGGAAGAAGATCCTGGAGGCAGCCAGGAAGTGGAGCCCGGTGCCGGCTCTAGGGATCCCACCCGAAGAAGTGGCGGAACCATTTACCGTCATGTTGTGGGGGATCACCACCGACAAAGTGCAGGAATGGCTTAAAGGTGCCGAAGCACCTGCTGGCGAGGAAGTCTCGGAACTCAAGGGCTTCGCGTCTTCAGCAGGCGTTGTGGAAGGCAAGGCGCGGGTGCTCAAGCTCCTCGGGGAGATTACGGACCTTCAACCAGGAGAGATTTTGGTCTGCCCTTGCACCAACCCGTCGTGGGCGCCTGTGTTCGGGAAGATTGGCGCTGCGGTTACGGACATCGGTGGACTCACCTGCCACGCCGCTATCGTGTCCAGGGAATATGGTCTGCCGTCCGTTACGGGCACCGGCTTCGCCACATCGGTCATAAAAACCGGGGATACCGTCCGAGTCGATGGCGATACGGGTGTGGTCAGCATTGTGAAAAGGGCTGCCTAAATAGCCGCAAGGAGCCTAGCTCGGAAGACATTCAAAATCTTCAAACGAATGCCCGCTATGACCCCGCTCCCATTAGCCAATGGCTGAAAGGGGGCGGGGAATGGAAAGGCGCTGATCGAGATGGACTATGTCCTGGTCCTGAATTTTGATGCCGTGAACAAGGATTCACTCCCACTTGTTGGGGGCAAGAATGCCAGCTTGGGAGAGATGATCAAGGCGGGAATAAGAGTTCCGCCCGGTTTTGCCGTCACAACCGATGCCTACCTGTATTTCATAACCGAAACCGGAATCAAAGATCGGATTTACGGAATCCTCTCTGACCTAAACGTGGAACAGATGGATGCCCTCAACAATGCCAGTTCAGAAGTACAACAATTGATCAAGAATGCCTCGATGCCGGATGAAGTTGGGAAAGCCATACGAGAGAGCTACTCACAACTAGGCAAGGAATGCTCTGTCAAAGCTGTGCCAGTGGCCGTGCGATCCAGCGCTACTGCCGAAGACCTGCCAACAGCGAGCTTCGCCGGACAGCAGGAAACCTACCTCTGGATTGAGGGAATAGGCAGGGTCCTTGAAAATGTCCAGAACTGTTGGGCCAGTCTGTTTACCCCTCGGGCCATCAGTTACAGGGTAAAGAACGACTTTGCCCATGACAAGGTGCTTATAAGCGTCGGGGTTCAAAAGATGGTCAACTCTAGGGCGGCGGGTGTTATGTTTACCCTTAACCCCACAAACGGAGACCCGTCCAAGGTGGTTTTAGAAGGGAGCTGGGGATTGGGGGAGACGGTGGTATCCGGTTCCGTAAACCCCGACAAGTTTGTCGTGGATAAGGTGGTCATGGAGACCTCTGAAAAGACCATATCCACCAAGCACATCGAATGTGTCTATGATCCTGAAAAGGGAGAGGTTGTGAACGCAGATGTGGAAGAGGGTAAGCAATGCACGTGTTGTTTGGAGGACTGGGAGGTCAAGGAACTGGTAAGGATTGGCAAGAACATAGAGTCACATTATGGCCTCCCCATGGATATCGAGTGGGCCATCGATAAGGATCTGGGTTTTCCGGAAAACACGTTTATCGTCCAAGCAAGACCGGAGACTGTGTGGAGCCAGCGTAAGGCAGAATCTCTTATCGGTAAGAAGAGCGGCTACCAGCTCTTGATGGAGCAGGCTATGAAACGCATTAAGATTCAGGGGTAAATTATCGCATCCACATGGATGGGTATACCCTGAAAGCCCGTGGGCGGGGATTGTAACTTGAAAAAGGAGTAGTATGTCAGAGAGCCGTTTGTTGGATGGTAAGAAGATTCTTGCAGTGGATGATGAACCTGATGTCTTGGAGGTTCTGGAAGGGCTCCTGACGATGTGTGATGTAGTAAAAGCTACTACATCTAATGAAGCCGAAGAGTTCCTGGAATCGGAGGATTTTGACATAGCAATTCTGGACATTATGGGCGTTGACGGATATCGCCTCTTAGATATCGCTAACCGAAGAAATATAACAGCTGTCATGTTGACAGCTCATGCATTTACTCCTGACAATCTGGTGAGATCTATCAAAGAAGGAGCTGCTTCTTATCTCCCTAAGGAAGAACTGCCGAATATTGCGACTTTTTTGAATGATATATTAGACGCACAGGAAAAGGGCAAAAGTACATGGGAACCCTGGCAGGAGAGATTGCCTTCCTCTTATTTTGAAAAGAGATGGGGAGCCGCCTGGCGGGATACTGATAAGGATTTTTGGGAGAAGTTTAGGGCCGGAATTAGAGACAGGAAATCTCAATCCAAGGAAACTGATTCGTTGAAGTAAGCTGATTTTGCCATGTTATGAAGGAGGTTAAGTCACTTTTCTCCAATGGTCCATCGGCATCAACGTGGCCTTTACACGGGGTAAGCCACTAAAGTTTGGCAGGCGGTTTTTCGGCCTGATTCTATCCGAAACTGGGGCTCTCTAAAAACGGGAGCCCTTAGAAGAAAGGAGGGAATGCAATGGACGAATTAACACCTACGGCACGTTGGACCGTAACGCAACCTTGGCGGGGGATATTTGGGCTCGTTGTCACACTGGCAGCCATGCTGATTATCACCTCTATTTTTGACATGAAATCGTATCTGGGCATATTTACGTCATTTATCCTGTTAAATGTGCCTATCGTGGCTGTCATCGGTGCGGGTTGGCAGGGCCAATATCCATCCACGGAGGGATTGTCACAGCCGGCGCGGGGGTTTCTGCTCACCGCCTTTGTGGTGGTTATCGGGATTCTATGCGCCCTTGGGTTGGTGAACTTCGGCGCCGGTGGCGCGGCCACGCCATTTATTCATGTGGAGGCGATTAATATCGTCATTACCACGTTCTTCCTCGTGATCGCATTCGGCATGTGGCCGTTTCAGAAGCTCTCGCTTCCGGCAAAAGGATTTCTTACTTTAATTCTTGCCTATATCATAGGTTGGCTGATCACAGTGCTGTTTTTTAATTTCAGCCTGCTATCAAATCCCAAGGGGATCATACCCTCTCCCGTTGATCCGGTTCCCTTTTATGCCGAGGGAGGACCACTCGCTCCATTTGCCAATATAGCGCCGATGGGGGCGTTTGCCTGGGAGTCTGCTCTCCTATACTATTTCTGTGTATTTAGTTTCCTCTGGTGCTTCGTTATACTTCAATTCTGGCCATTCAACAAATCCCCAAAACTAATGAAGCAGCCGGTAATGGGCATTGTTGTGGTGATCAGTTGTTTGATATTGGGCACTATTCTCTATTTCATAGGGGTTTCAGCACTGAAGATAGCACCTCTCAGATTTATGATTTATCTCATTTCATTCCTCTTCGGGCTGCTTATGTTCTTGTTCATGTTTCAGACATGGCCGGGGCGTGCCATCAAGAGTCCGACGGGTGGCGGGTTCTTGAATATCGTGCTTGCCATAATAGCGGGGATTATTGCCTATAATCTTCTCATGGCCTTTTGTACCGCCCATTTTGGATCCGAAGCCATGGGTCAGTACCCGAGCGATGTGTTTGCATTGGGTAATCTCATGCTTGGCCTGGTGTTCCCGGCCTGGGCCGTGTATGCGGTAATGTGGGATTTCTGGCCTCTGCCCCCAACGCCGCCTCCGCCCTCCGAGTAACGTGATAATCAGAGGCATCCCTCTACTCTGGGATGCCTCTGCCCCCACCTAGATCGTTTGACACCCGTTTTTTTCTATGGCAGTATGCGTTGTATTAGGCTATGTCAGGGTTCAGTGGATCTTATGCACTACTACTGCCCAATCAGAATCGACTCCGGCTTCATTGGATGGATAAGCGCCTGATTCTAAACAAAGGCTGTTACTCCTGAATATTTAGGTTGTCACGGGTTAAGGGTGCTTTTCGAACAGAAACCGATTTTTGACACGATTGCTTTTGTTCGGGGTTCGGAGCAGCGTAACGTTTTTAGGATACCACTGCAACGCATGAAATGTCAGGTACTCTCTTTTTCGAGGCCTTTTAGGTTGTTCTAGATCTTAGAAACTGAGGTTTCCGAGCGCAGGGGATTATCTCACAATGGTAAGTCAGGTTAGAAGGCGTGGGTGATGGTGAATTTTAAGCAGCTCAGAACCTTTTACCAGGCTGCTAGATATCAGAACTGTACAGTTGCGGCGGAAAAGCTTTTTATAACTCAACCCGCTGTCAGTGCCCAAGTGAAGGCATTTGAGGAGTCATGCAATCTTAAGCTATTTAAGAAGAGAGGGCGGAGGATTTATCTGACAGATGAAGGTAAAACCCTCTATGAATACGCCAGCAAGGTCTTTGAATATGAGAAGGAAATAGAGAATGCCATCGAAGATATGAGAGAATTAAAAAGGGGTATTCTGAGGTTAGGAACAACAAAAACCTATGCGCAGTCATACATGCCCTTTTTGGTATCCGGATTTAGACGGTATTACCCTCATATCAAGATCCATCTAGACGAGGGTAGTTCTCTCCAAATGGCCAACAGCCTGCTTGATTTTCAAAATGAGATTGTAATCGTCGCCAAAGTTGAGGACAACCATCAAATCAGGTTTGTCCCCTTCTGCCGAGAGGAAATTGTAGTCCTCCTTCCACCAGAGCATCATATTGCACAAAGAGATTCGATAACCATGGCCGAGCTGGCTGAGGAGCCGATCGTCATAAAGGAGGCAGGATCCGGAACACGGAAGGCTATAAACGATGCGTTCGTCAGTAAAGGTCTTGCTCCGAATATCTTGATGGAAACGAACAACACAGACTTTATCAAACAACTCGTAATGCGTGGAGACGGCGTCTCTTTTCTGGTGAGGTCGGCAGTGTCAACAGAGCTTGAACAGGGGAAACTTGTCACCATTCCTATAGGAGATTGCCAAATTCTCGCAGATGTAAATATCGCCTATTTGAAAAACCAGCATCTCTCAACGCCTGCCCTCGCTTTCCTCAATATGTTGGAGGATCTCTCCTCAGAGGGCACCACTCTTCAGGGCATTGAGAGCCTGTTAGCCAAAATGGTTGTCCAGCCCTAATGAAGATGTGGTGACATTTCCTCGTTTTCTTCTGTTCTATACCCGGCACACATGGTTTAACTACACTGACCTGAGAAGATAGCGCTCATGCCGGCGCCCTGAAACAGGCAGCATGAATCCATCGAAGATTCTGGAAAAGAAATGGTTAGGAATGTATCGGAGCGATAGGGTGTGCCCACGCAGTTTAAAGAAAATATCGGGCCGTGATAAAATGGAAGGACTCCTGCGACATTGCCAATTCATAACTTCAGTTTATAAATTCCATAAAATTTATAAAATTGACAAAGTCTTCTGAATAGGTCATTCAAAAATAAGATTATCTCTCGTTTAACTATATTCTGCGGTTATGCGTTTTACCGCAGGGGACAAAGAAAAAATGGCGCCGAGTCTAATACCCATTGATTCTATCAGAACGGCACGAGCTTTTGGCGCGCTCGAGCTAAGAAATAGAAGAGTTATTTAGGTGCATGGAAGGACATTTATTAGTAAACTGTAATTATTCTTCTAAGAAGGAGGTATAGCCAATGAAAGACTTGAGGGATTTTATTGCAGTATGTGAAAAGGAAGGACAGCTTCACAGGATCAAGGCGGAGGTGGACTGGGATCTGGAGCTCTCTCACGTCGCCAAGCTCAATGAGGAGAAAAAGGGGCCGGCTCTCCTCTTTGAGAACGTGAAGGGCTATGATTGGCCGATTATCACCAGCACCTGCACGACCACGGAAAGGCTCGCCATTATCATGGGCATGCCCAAGGAGACCCCCCTGGTGGAGCTCATGAGGCACTGGGTGGAAATAGGGAGCAGGAAGATCCCACCCAAAGTGGTAGATACGGGCCCATGCAAGGAAAACAAGATGATGGGGGACAAGGTGGACCTGTTCAAGTTTCCCGTGCCCAAGTTTTTCCCTAGGGACGGGGGGCGTTATTTCGGTACAGCCCACTCAGTGATCACCAAAGACCTGGATTCAGATTGGGTCAACATCGGGACCTACCGGCTCCAGCTGCTCGAGAAGAATATCCTGGGGACACAATTCATCAAGGGAAAACACTCCGATATCATGCTCAAGAAATACCAGGCAGCAGGCAAACCCATGCCGGTGGCCGTGGTAGTGGGGGCTGACCCTCTTATGTTCGTCATGGGTGGCGCGAGATTCTCTGCTTTTGAATCGGAGTACGATCTAGCCGGGTCGATCCGTGGCGAGCCTATCGAGGTGGTGAAGTGCGAGACTAATGACCTTATCGTGCCCGCCGGGGCGGAAATCATCGTGGAGGGCGAGGTTGATGCCAATGAATTCAAGCCCGAAGGACCTTTCGGTGAGTACACGGGCTACTATTCAGGGGTAGGCACCGAACAGCGGAATTTTATGAAGGTAAACTGCGTCACTCATCGGAACAACCCCATCTTTATGGCCACCACCGTGGGCCGGGCCGTTACCGACACCCATATGTGTCTGGCATTGGCTTACGGCTCGACTTTGTGGCAGCAGCTTTCTAATATGAGGATTCCCGGTATCAAGGCCGTCTACTGTCCCCCTGAGGCTGCGGGAAGGTTTATTGCCATAATTTCCCTGACGCAGATGTACCCGGGTCACGCGGATCAGGTTCTGACTGCGGCCATCTCGACCGAAATGGGGGCCTATGGCCTCAAGACGGTTATCGTTGTAGACGACGATATTGATCCCTGGGATATACCCCGGGTCTTGTATGCCTTGGCCTTTCGGTTTCAGCCGAATCGCTCACAGGTTATCAAACGGGGTCGGTCTACACCCCTGGATCCCTCACTGCCGATTGATCAGCGGTGGATCACGGGGCGTCTGCTTCTTGATGCGACTATCCCCTACGACTGGGAGGAGAAGCCCATCAGAATCGAGCTCGACAATGATATGGTCAAGAAGGTGCAAGCCAGATGGTCGGAATTAGGGCTTTCGTAGAAGCGGCTTAGCGTATGCTCTTTAATGAGATCGCATGGTAATGAGAAGGGAAATGTGAGAGAATGATCGCCAGAATCAAGGGAGGGTAATCTGGTGAAAGTTCCTGGGAGAAGAGGTATTAACCGCAAAGATGTTAGGAATGCAGAGCGCTTTACGATTTTGCAGTTTGGAGGCGGGTCATGACAATTGGAATTGTGGGCATGCTGGATGAAAGAGAAGCAGGCCTTACCCTGATCAAAGACCACATAGAACAGAAGGGACACAGGACACTTCTCATCGACATCAGCATGGGTACGGGAGCGATCGATTCGGCGTTAAAAGCGGACATTACTTGCGACGAGGTTGCCCTGGCCGGCGGTGCACCCATAGAAAGTGTCAGAGAAATGCTGGCCGAGGAGAGGGATAAGGCAACTTCGACCATGGCTGAAGGCTTAGGCAAGAAACTGCTGGATCTTCATGAGGCCGGCGAGCTGAAGGGGGTCATCGCCGTCGGCGGAATGACGGGGACTTTCATCACCCTGACTGCCATGAAAAAGCTGCCCTTTGGGCTGCCCAAGCTCCTCATCTCAAGCGTAGCCGCCATGCCCGCCTATGGCAAAAGGCTTGCAGAATATTTTGGTGTGAGGGACATAACCGTGATGCACAGTGTGGTCGATACCGTGGGATTAAATCCACTGGTAAGGACATTGATGATCAATGGAGCCGGCGCCATCTGCGGCATGGCTGAAGCATATGCGCCTCCTCAGAGAGAGGAAAAGCCCTCCGTCGCCATTAGCGAATTCGGGTTCTGCGATAAGGGAGCTCACTACGTCAGGGAATTGTTGGAGGAGAATTATAATATTGTTTCCTTTCACGCCACTGGGTTGGGCGAAAAGGCGGCGGGCGACCTAGTCGGTCAGGGGTTGTTCGAGGCCTTTATTGATTTAGTTCCAGCCGGCTTCAGCGAATACCTGCTGGGAGGCAACCGCGCCGCGGGACCGGATCGGTTGGACGCCGGCATCAATCAGGGCAAGCCCTATATCCTTACACCGTGCGGATTTGACATGATAAGTTGTGGCCCTGTCCAGAGAAGAGATGAAGGCGATCCTCTCTGGGTTTCGAGAAAACTGGCGGAAAGAAAGCTGCTGATTCAGGATGGGATGAGGGTTCAGGCACGAACAACTCCTGAAGAAATGCAGATGATTGCCAGATCAGTTGCTGAGAAACTCAATAAGCACGAGAATAAGAAGTTGGTGAAGTTCATTATACCGACAAAGGGTTTCTCGTCGATCAGCGTCGAAGGCGGGGCCCTTTATGATCCGATTTCTGACCAGGCTTTTGTTGATGAATTAAGGAGGAACGTGGATCCAGAGATCGAAATCATAGAGGTAGACACCCACATCAATACCCCTGAGTTTGCTCGTGCCGTGATAGATGTACTCGAGCGAACTCTATGAGACTCTAACAAGAGTCATCCAGGTGTAGTTTTTTGGAATTCAGGATTAAAACAACAGAAGAGGCCTATAATCTCGAGGGCTTTGTGAAAGAGATAGGGCAGGATGTTTTGGTGGCGATATGGGGTGGTGAGCGGCCCCATATCGGTGCCGTTGCCGTGGCACAACCACGACCAAGTTTGAGAGATCAAAGCGTAGTCAGTGCCACTGCCTCTGTTTTCTGTTATGTCGGCCACAAAGACGATGTTATCGCAAAAGAGGCTGCGGAAAGGTTGTCGGCCGCACTCAACAGGAACACTACGGTAGCGGCGGGTATCCACTGGGATAACATCGATGAAGCGGGAGTTAAGACGATCGTGGAAAACAGCCGTCAATTGGTGAATATGATACTAGACCACATGAGCAGGAGAGAGCAGAAATAGGTATATAAGTGTAACATGTGCATGAACAGGCTTAAGAAACAAGGTGAGACATGAAAGAACGGATTATCATCGGTATCACAGGGGCAAGCGGTGTTGTCTAAGGCATTGAGATCTTGAGAGAGCTCAAGAAGAACGACCTTGAAGTTCATCTTATTATTTCTGAATCGGGCAAAAAGAACATCCTGTTTGAAACGGATTATTCAACCGAGGAGGTAGAAGCCCTGGCAGATAGGGTATATGACAACCACGATCTGGCAGCCGCTCCAGCGAGCGGGTCATTCTTAACGCAAGGGATGATCGTTGCTCCCTGTACCATAAAGACACTATCGGGCATTGCCAACTCCTATTCGGAAAGCCTCATGGTGCGGGCTGCGGATGTCTGTTTGAAAGAGAAAAGGAAGCTGGTCCTCTTGGTTCGGGAAACCCCGCTCCACAAAGGCCATCTTGAACTCATGACCAGGGCAGCTGATATGGGAGCTCACATACTCCCGCCAATTCCCTCGTTTTATAATCACCCCAAGAGTATTGAGGACATCGTCCATCAGACCATCGGTAAGGCCTTTGATTATTTTGGGATCGAGCACAACCTTTTTGAACGATGGGGTGGGCAGAAATAGATGCGTTTCATTTAAGCTTCGGTTTTTGCAGGGGTTCCAAGGGGCTCGACAGGATCTCTTTTTTGAAGTCAGTCAGCTAGAAATGAATCAGCAGCTAGACCTACTGATTTACTTGCGTTGCTGGTAAACTTGAGATTGCTATTTGGGCAGTTGAGTTCGGCCGAGAACGATTAAGGATTCGGTGTTTACGAGCTCGGAATGGCTTGCCTTTGCCTCTTTATGCCCGTTCGCTGCATGACATACAAAACTCCCACTATGAGAAGCCCCAACCCCTTAATCCG
>CP070752.1:1375205-1382370 GCA_020348625.1 Deltaproteobacteria bacterium
CCCATCGGGATCGAATTGCCGGCAGAGCGCCTTAATCGCAGCTAGGCCAAGCTCGCCCTTTTCGGCAGTCATATACGGCAAGTGGTCTACACCCACCCCATGTTGATGGCTAATGGTGCCGCCGTTGGCAACGATGGCTTCTGAGACAGCAGCCTTCAGGCGGCTCCATCGTTCAAACGTCTGCTCATAGGTTTTGCCGTTTCGAAACAGATAGCTTGCGTAAATGCTCGAGCCCTGCGGATAAAGGTGCGATAGGTGGGTGAAAACATGAATCCTTTCGCTTTCGCCTTCAAGTGCACAGGTCAAGGCGGACTCGATGGCGTCTACCATGCGGTCCACGTTCTCCCAGTTCGTAGCTGTTTCAACCGTATCGACGGCGTATCCCGTTTCCCACAGAGAATTCCTGAGGTAAGGGGTTAGAAAACGGCTTTCTGACCACTTTCGGCCCACGATGGTCCCCGTGTAAATCCCTCTATTCTTTTTGAAGAGACGGAGGGCTTGTTTTATCGCACTCCGACATTGGCCGCGCATTCCGGTGGCACCGAAGATAAGCATACACTTTTCCGCCCTGGCGCCTCTCCACGATAAGTATCTCTCGAACAACGCAGTTAGCCGTTTTCCATCGCCGAGGGCAAGCTGCGTTTCCGTCTCACTAGCGTTACCTAACCGTAGCATGGAAAGGGGAATCCTCGCTTGTATGAGGGCCCGGACCGCATCAGTGGCCTTTTGCCAGTTGGGAAAGAATACAGCGTAAAACCGCTCCCATTCCGGTACAGGCGTAACGCGTACCTTGATTTCAGTCAAGATGCCCAATCGCCCCTCGGATCCCAGAACTATCTCACGGAGGTCAGGACCGGCTGCTGAAGCAGGAAAGTCGGGCAATTCAAGCGTACCAATTGGAGTTTCAAGCAGCCCACCGGCAAAGAGCTGCTCAATGCGGCCATATCGCAATGACTGCTGACCGCTCGATCGTGTGGCTATCCAGCCACCCAACGTAGAAAATTCAAAGGATTGCGGGAAATGGCCCAGCGTGTATCCCCGTGCCCTCAGCTGGGCTTCTACATCCGGTCCTGCGGTACCGGCACCAAATGAGGCGATGTGGCTCTCCTCATCAAGGCTTAGAAGACGATTCATCCTGGACATATCAATGGTCAGAACCGGCTTGTCGCCTTTTTCAGGGGTAATATGGCCAACAACGCTCGTGCCACCCCCGTAAGGAATGATGTTGGCTGATGTATCCTTTGCGAACGCAAGCAGGCTGCGAACGTCGGTACTGGTGGTAGGGTAAGCAACGCCATCTGGCACGATGCCGAGATTTCCGCTGCGAAGGGCGAGCCAGTCCGGGAGGCTCTGACCACGGGCGTGGCGTACCCGTTCCTCCTCGGATTTGGTTATCAGCGTATGGTCGGGAAGGCGAGATTGCGGCACCTGTTTAAGGGCATGCTCGAGCGTTGCATCTAGTAGGGGTGCTTCCTCACCTATCTTTTCTATGAGAAATCCATGGGCATTTCGGCTTAAGGGATAGGAAATCGATTCATCACCCCAACCATTCCACCGTCGCATCGGTTCCCTCCAGTCTTATAAAGAAAAAGTCCTGGTTCGCCAGGTGGCAGTGGTTTTATCTTATATGCTGAAACAACAAACCACAAATATTTTCGAGTCGAGAAAGGATGGGATTCTAGATAGCGGATTAGCGGATATAAGGAAAGGGGGTTCGTGAGAAGTTAGAGCCGGGTGGAGCTGTGCTCCACCCATTCGGTTATTGTTTAATTCCAGCATCCACCTGGACCATAGCCACCCCTGGATCGATCACAACCCATGCCGGGACCATAACCTTTGCCGTATCCCCTTCCAAAACGCGCATCAGGGGCAATTTTGTGAGCTTCAAGCTCGAAATCGAGCCGATTTTGATCCATCTTTGCCCTTAGGTTGCTAATCTCTTGCTGAAGGGCCTTGGCCTTTTCAGCATCCGGGTTATCCGAATTCAGGATGCTGTTCAGTTCAGCAGCGTTTGACCGGAGCTCATTTCTCAGTTGAATATTTCGATCACGGAATTCTTGATGCAGTTTGTCCAACTGGTCCCGTTGCTCCGCCGTGAGGCTCGGGTACCCACGGTCATACTGCCTACAGTACCCAGGACCGCCTTTCCAATCTCCCCTCTGGTAGGCGTGCCTGTCCCAAGATCTGCCATGGGCAAATACCGGAGCGGCAAGAGCGGCTGCCAGAATAAGGACGGTTGCGATTGTTAGTGTTTTTTTCATGTCAGTTACTCCTTTACTATTAGTGGATTTGCACTCTATTTGAGCAACGGACATGCCAAACAAGCGAGCAAGTTTCTAACTATTGAATATGACGTAATTATTTTGACAGCACCTACAGATGTTGATCTATTTTCTTGCAATTTGACAAGAAAAAGTGGATACTAAATATCCATCTAGCCGTATCCAAATGGATAGAAAGTATCCACCATTCAGACCAAATTGGAGTCCATTGGTTGACCTGAAATTGAAAACCCGCCCGACCGCAAGCGGGTATCGGTGGGAATATGAGGATATATAGGAATCTTTCTCATAGGATCTTCAAGGCGAGATGGTATAGATCTTGTTCAGACATGGTACTGTTATGAAAAGAATGACAGATCGAAAGATATCGTGGATGAGCATACCCCCATGGATCATAGTTGGGGCGCTCATGATACTGGTGCCGATCTTCGTATTTTGGACGGCTCAGAATATCAGGAAGCAGAAACAGGCCGCGACTTTTCTGATGTTGGAAAAAGGAGCAGCTTTAATCAGGTCTCTTGAGGCAGGCGCTAGAACAGGGATGATGGGGATGGGTGACAGCAGCTTTCAGTTTCAGAGGTTGTTGATAGAAACGGCACAGCAGCCCGATATTGACTATCTCATCGTTACCGATCTGAGAGGTGTTGTAGTGGCCCACAATGTGCCGGAAAAAATAGGAAGCACGTATGGGAGAGACCTGGATCTAGCCCATATCTCCCGATCTGAACCACTTCAGTGGCGTATTGTAGATGAGCCCGAAGGAGCAGATACCTTTGAGGTCTTCCGGCGTTTTTCTCCCAGACACGTTTACTTTAGAGGTCACCACGGCAGGATGATGAGCAGACTATGGCGGGATCCTATGATCCACCCAGAAGATCCACAAAGCGGCCCAGAACGGGTCATTTTCGTAGGGCTGGATATGGGCCCCATAGAGGCTGCTAGAAAAGCGGATGCACGTCACACGGCAGTGATGGCTTCCATCCTCCTCTTGATTGGATTTGCGGCCATCGTCTCTCTCTTTCTGGCCCAGGCTTATCGATCCGCTAGGACCTCACTGACAAGGATAAAGGCCTTCTCAGACACCGTTGTTGAGAATATGCCTATCGGTCTCCTCACGCTGGATCCTGAGGGGAAGATAACCTCTTTCAACCAAACGGCCGAGGCAGTCCTGCGACGCTCGTCAGGTGAGGTGGTCGGCAAAAGGGCTAATGATATACTTCCGGAGCAACTGTGGAAACTCATTGATCAGCGAAAGAACAAGCGCGATATTATTCAAAGGGACATGGATTGCGTCCTAGGAGGCGGGAAAACCGTTTCCTTGGAGGCAAGCGTCTCCTCTCTTTTTGGAGATAGCGGAGAGTTGCTCGGGGATGTACTGCTCTTCAGGGATCTCACCGAGGTCCAGGAGCTTAAGAGAGAGGTTGAGAGAAATCGGCGCCTTGCATCCATTGGGAGGCTGGCAGCGGGGGTTGCCCATGAGATACGCAATCCCCTCAGCTCAATAAAGGGCTTCGCCACTTATTTTAAGGAGAGGTACAGGGAGGTACCGGAAGACCAAAAAACGGCTGAAATCATGGTCCAGGAGGTGGAGAGGCTTAACAGGGTCATCGGGCAGCTTCTGGAATTTGCCCGGCCGGTGGCAATTATCAAGAAGCCAACGTCGTTAGAGACCCTGATTAAGCATTCGATCAAGATGGTTGAAGGCCAGGCCCGGGCCAAGGGTATTAAAACAACCACCAGTTTTTCGCCCGGGATTAAGGATGCTTTCGTTGATCCGGATAAAATCAGCCAGGTCCTCCTGAATCTCTATTTAAACGCTGTTGAGGCAATGGACCAAGGAGGAAGACTTTCGGTTAGCCTTGATTGGGATGAGCATTCCCAGATAGCAAGAATTACCGTTACAGATACCGGGGAGGGGATCAGAAAGGAGGATTTGGCACATGTTTTTGACCCCTACTTCACAACCAAAGAATCGGGAACCGGTCTGGGGCTTGCGATAGTCCATAATATCATCGAGTCGCACAGCGGTGAGATCAGAGTGGAGAGCGAGCAGGGCAAGGGGACGAGCGTGACGATTCTCCTCCCGGTTTCCACTGAAGATAGAGAAGACATGACAGGTGATACAAAACAAAGGGGCTCTTCACATGAAGAAGGAAAGTAGCGTATTGGTTGTAGATGATGACCCCGCCCATCGAACCATGCTGAGAACCCTTCTGACAGGGTGGGGATACGCCGTTGTTGAAGCGGATGATGGTTCTGCAGCGATAGAGAAGGTGCATGAGCGGGCATTCGATCTGGTCTTGATGGATGTCCGAATGGTCAAGGTTTCAGGACTTCAGGCCCTAGCCGAGGTAAAGGCCTTGAATCCTGCCATACCGGTTATCATCATGACTGCCTATTCATCCGTAGAAACCGCTGTGGAAGCCCTGAAAAACGGTGCCTATGACTACCTCACCAAGCCCCTCGATTTCGATGAGTTGCGGCTTGCTATGGAGCGAGCCATGGATCATAAGGAGCTCAGGGAAGAGAATCGTCTCCTCAGAGAGACCCTCGGCAGTCATTTGGACAGGAGACACATCATCGGTCAGAGCTCGGCAATGGTCAGGATCTTGGAGACAGTGGCCCAGGTGGCACCATCGGAGGCGACTGTATTAATTACCGGGGAGTCGGGAACGGGTAAGGAGATGATTGCCGGGGCCATCCATTTCAATAGCCCCAGAAAAGACGGACCCTTTATAAAACTAAACTGTGCGGCTATCACTGAGACCCTGCTTGAATCGGAGCTTTTTGGGCACGAGAAGGGCGCCTTTACCGGAGCTCACAGACAAAAAGAGGGACGATTTCGACAGGCACACGGTGGGAGTCTCTTTTTGGATGAGATCAGCGAGATGTCCCTCTCCATGCAGGTAAAACTGCTACGGGTGCTTCAGGACAGAGAGATAACCCGTGTTGGTGGAGAAGAGGTTATTAAGGTGGACGTAAGGATCATCGCCGCTACCAATAAGGATCTGGCTCGGGAAATCGAGGCGGGAGGATTTCGGGAGGATCTCTACTATCGGCTGAATGTCGTCGCCTTGGAAATGCCTCCTCTGCGAGAGAGAAGAGAGGATATCCCGCTCCTGGCTCACCATTTCCTTGAAGCGCTTTCAAGAGACAATCGGAAAGACATCAAAGGATTCACCCCTCAGGCCATGGATCGGCTCATTAAATATGATTGGCCCGGAAATGTGAGAGAGCTCATGAATGCAGTTGAAAGGGGAGTCGTTCTCTCTCGGTCAGAATACTTAGATGAAGAAGCCTTGTCTTTGATCTCGAGCGATGAATCGGCATCCCGAGAGATTTCGTCCGGCGATGGGGCAAATGCCGACATCCCGCTGGATGAGGTGGAGAAGGCGACCATACTTAAGACGCTTGAGTCTACCGGAGGCAACAAGAGCGAAGCTGCCAGGCGGCTCGGCATAACGCGGAGGACGTTGCACAAGAGGCTTAAACTTTACGGAGTCATGAAATGACACAGCCCAGCCATGTTGAAACGTGGAATGCTTTAATGGCGTATATTATCCTCATCGCTCATGGGGGAAACGGAGGCTTAGTCCATGGTTAAAAAACCTATGCACGAAGAACTACAGCAGAAAATCAAGGAACTTGAGAGGAAAGCGGCTGAACGAAGAAAGGTGGAGGTAGCTTTGCGGGAGAGCGAAATGCGGCTTTCCGAAATCGTTCAAGGCAGCCTGATACCGACCTTTGTCATCGACAAAAAGCACATCATCACTCACTGCAATAAGGCCTATGAGAACCTAAAGGGGGTTTCCGCTGAGGAGATGATCGGAACTAAGGACCAGTGGACAACCTTCTATCCCCATCCACGGCCGACCATGGCTGACCTGATCGTTGATAATGCGACAGAGAAGGAGATTGCCCAGCACTACGGTGGAAAGGCCCGAAAGTCACCTCTTGTTTCGGGAGGATACGAGGCGGAGGATTTCTTCCCAGGTCTGGGGCAAGGGGGTCAATGGCTTTACTTCGGCGCCGCCCCGTTGAAAGATGCTGAGGGGAACATCACCGGAGCGATAGAGACTTTGCTGGACGTCACCGAGCGCAAGACCGCTGAGATGGGTCTTCGCAAGTCTGAGCGGCGGTACCGGACTTTGCTCGACTTTGTTCCATATCCGGTGGTGGTGTTCACAAAGGATGGAAGGGTTTCCTATCTAAACCCGGAGTTTACGGAGGTCTTCGGCTGGTCCCTCGCGGAACTGCGGGGGCGGACTATACCGTTTATTCCTCCGGGGCTCAAAGAGAAGTTTGCCGAAGATGTGAGAAGGCTGTTTGAGGAAAGGGTGTTTGAGGATCACGAAACCAAGCGCCTGACAAAGGATGGTCGGATCCTTGATGTATCGGTTAAGGTCGCGTTTTACCCGGAATCTGAAGAAAAGGAAGCCGAAGTGATCCTGATCCTCAGAGATATTACACACGATAAGAAGATGGAAGCTACGAACGATGCGATGCTCCGGATCAGCATGGCGCTTCCACAATATCCCGACCTTGAGGACCTCCTTGATTATGTGAGCAGTGAGATTAGGCAGGTGCTTAACGTAGAGGGAGCCCTTGTCATCTTGCTGGACCCGGAGACAAAGGAGCTCTTTTTTCTGGGGACCGCCTATGAAGACCGAGCAACAGAGAGGAAGGCAAAGGAGATTCGTTATCCTGCTGATAGGGGCGTTTCGGGCAAAGTGGTAAGAACGGGCAAACCGATGATTGTGCCTGATACGTCCAAAGAACCCGCCTATTACGGGCTTATAGATGAAAAACTCGGGTTCCAATCTCGCAATATGATGGATGTGCCCCTGAGGAGCGGTGAGCGAATCATAGGGGTTTTATGTGCG
>CP070752.1:1382470-1391108 GCA_020348625.1 Deltaproteobacteria bacterium
GATACCTGCCTCGATATGGGCGGTGCTATAACCATGGCATCGGGCCTTTATCATGCTTTTTCCCAAGATAAGACCGAACAGCCCATCGTGGCCACCATCGGTGATTCGACCTTCTTCCACTCGGGAACCCCCGGCCTTCTGAACGCCGTGTACAATGGAGCACGATTCATTCTCGTAATCCTGGATAATCTCACAACGGCCATGACCGGTATGCAGCCCACACCGGCCCTTGGAATCCGGGCCGACGGGAGTAAAGGCCGAGCGATAACCCTCGAGAGGATTGTGGCGGGTTGCGGTGTTGATTTTATCCAGGTAGTGGACCCGTATGATATCAAGAACATGACGGACATCATGAAAAAGGCAACCGAATACGTAAAAGGGCCTGAAGGGGGAATCGCCGTTATCATCGCGCGGCACCCTTGTGTTATCGCCTACCCGGATGGTGCTATTCGGGAAAGGAAACGGGTAATAATTACCGAGGATTGTACGGAGTGCAACTTCTGCCTTGAACGTTTTGAATGCCCTGCCCTGTACCATGACCAGGAACTGGGGCGCACCGCCATCAACAGAGAGCTATGCGTGGATTGCGGCCTCTGTATTCAGATATGCCCAAAAGGGGCCATTAAAGAGGTTCAGACTGATTGAAACTCCCCGCGCATAATCTCCTGAAACTCCTGTGGAGCCTGGCGGGCAGGCCCGCCAGAATTATGGCGGACAAGCCCATGGCTTTGTGCACAAATGGGCAAACCAAATCAAGGGTCACGCTTGGAGATAGATAAGGCCGTGAAATCCACCAATATCATCCTCACCGGATTGGGCGGACAGGGGATCCTGTTTATGACCAGGATTCTGGCCCAAAGCGCCCTTGACAACGGCTATAATGTCATCGGGGCGGAGACCCACGGCATGGCCCAGCGGGGCGGATCGGTAGTCTCCCACCTCAGGCTGGGCGAGGTTCAAGGCTCTCTGGTTCAAACCGGCACAGCCCACATATTGTTAGCCCTCGACGAGCATGAGGGCTATCGAAATCTCCCCTTCTTGTCTCGAACAGGAAGGCTATTTGTAAACACTAACGCCAGTCATTTTCCCCCAGAGCATGTACAGGCCTTCCTGGACATGAGAGAGATTGTGTATCGAGCCGTACCGGCTGGGGTTCTAGCGCGGGAACTTGGAGCTCCCCGGTCAAGTAACTTGGCATTGCTCGGCTTTTTTTCCGCGTTCAGCGAGAAACCGTTTACCTTCACAGAGATACTACAAACCATCGAAAGGATCAGTCCAGACCGCTTTAAGGAGATAAATCGTAAGGTGTTTGAGGCCGGGCACCAAAGGGCAAAGAAATCTGACGGCAGGTTTTGTGATTGACTGCTAGCTGTTCGTTGCCTATAGTTGATATAAGAAGCTTCATCACTCGCTGATCGCTATCCCCGAAATCTCCACAACAGAAAGGAGGTGAGCAATAACCCTTCGGGAATCACTGTTAATCTTAATCAAAGAAGGAGGCAGCAATGACACCGGGAAGTACCTATAAGATTATCGAACTTGTGGGAACGAGCCCCAATTCATGGGAGGAAGCGGCAAAAAACGCAGTGGAAACCGCTTCGAAGAGTCTCAGGGATTTGCGGATCGCAGAAATCACGAAACTAGATGTTACTATTGAGAACGGAAAGATCACCAGTTACAGGGCCAGGATAAACGTTTCATTCAAGTATTTGGAAGAATAGCAAGCTTTCCTCAATCGATGGCCCGATAGGCCCTCCTATCGGGCCATCTCATTCCCTTCTCTAACCTGTAGCCACTCTTCACTCCTGTTCTTCAGTTCCGCCAACTATGATCAGCGGGATCCTCATGGTTGGCTGCGCATCGGATACCGGTACTCCTTGCCCGTCTTTACCGCAGGTTCCGACATCGAAACCCAAATCGTTGCCCACCATGTCGATCTCTTTGATTATCTGGGGACCATTGCCTATGAGCGTTGCCCCCCGCACCATGTCACTCATTCGACCGCGTTTCAAGAGGTAGCCTTCGCTGACCTCAAAAACGAAATTCCCATTGACCGTATCAACTTGGCCGCCGCCCATCTTGAGTACGAGCAGACCCTTGTTCACGGAGCTGATAATCTCCTTTGGATCTGATTCTCCCGGGGCAATGAATATATTGGTCATTCTCGGAATCGGAGAAAAACGGTAAGACTCCCTCCTTCCATTCCCCGTGGAAAGAGTACTATCTTTCATTGCAGTCAGCTTGTCATACAAATAGCCCTTCAACGAGCCATGCTCAACGAGCACTGTTCTTTGGGCAGGCGTACCTTCATCATCATAGCAGAAAGAACCCCTTTTTGCGTCGATAGTCGCATCGTCGATAATCGAAATTTCCTCAGCTGCCACCTGCTCGCCGATTTTCCCTGAATAGACCGACAGTCCCTCCTGAGCAAGATCTGCCTCTAAACCGTGTCCAACCGCCTCATGGACCATGGTCCCTCCTGCCTTGCTCGAAAGCACAACGGTCATGGGACCTGACGGGGCAGGCCTGGCATCCAGCAACCGGACAGCCCGTTCAGAAGCCTTTACCGCAAGGCCCTCTACCCTCTCGCGACTCAACAGCTCAGGGCCCCTTGCTTCGGCAGTTTGCTCGCGAGCGGTTTGGATAAGATCTCCCTTTCCAGCAACCACATGAACCATAAATACAGTGGATACTCTCTCTTCCCTTCTCGCCTCACCATCGCTCGTTGCCATGGTGATCCTTTGGTTAGCAGCACGGTACACAACTCTCACCTGTCGAATGCAAGGGTCCACCCGTCGAGCCACCTCGTTAGCCAGATAGAGCACATCTGCTTCGTCTTGCACCGAAATTGCCCTGGGATTCTGAACAGTCTCGAGCCTATGAGGGAGTGAAGGGAAGGCCCACCTTCGCTTGGAAAATCCAGACCTCCCATCCAACATGCGTGCCATTTCCTTTGAAAGCACAATAGTTGAGGTCTCTTCAAGCTCGTTGGTATAAGCATACCGTGTCCTCAAGTCCTTTATCGCCCGCAGCCCCACGCCAGTGTCATGACCACCCACCGCCCTTTCTATCCTATTATCCTCTAGCATGAGGCTCTTGACCTCGGTATCTTCGACGAATATATCGGCATAGGAAGCACCTTTTGCAAGAAGGGGCCTGAATATCCTATTGAGATCCCAGTTCTCTATCATGTTTCCTTTCTTCCCTGACCCCCACAGGATCTATGGCGCATTCCATAATCCTTCCCTCCCTGGCGCCCTTCAAGATATGAGCCCATCTTTGCCTCAACCGGTGAATTGCATCAATCTCGCCCAGGGCCCATACGGCTCCACCTCCGCCTGCACCTGCAAACCGAGCACCGCATCCCATTTTCTCAGACTCCTGGATTAACCTGCTAATCATTGAGGTAAAGGCTTGGGGCGTTATCTCTTTCCTTATCGCCACTTCTTCCCTCAGCGCCTTTGCCCCCTCTTGCCATTCTCGCTCTTTCAGATGACGGGCAAGGCGATTCACAATGCCGTTCACCGCTATCCACCCAGACCTCGTCTTCCCTTCCAAGAACTCTTGAATCCACAACCTGTTTATTCGCGCAGATACGTGGGTCCCGCCGCTATGGGCCACCAGCATCCTTTTTGACAGCTCACGTTGTCCTTCCGCATTGAGAAGGGCCTCCCTCTCGTATGGTCTCCCTTTGCGGGAATAGCTCCAGCTCCATTTATTCACTCCACCGTAAACCGAGGCGCCCTGATCTTGTAGCCCGCACATCCCCATGTTCACCGCGTCCTCCAGATGATAAGCGAGATGAAGAATATCGCCCCGTGCAATACCCTTTTCATGCAACAGCCTTTTGGCAATGGAACAAGCCTTAATGACTGCCACTGCGGCGGCGCTCGACCCCCCAAGGCCTGCCTTAACCGGAGAGGTAGATCTGACCTTAACCTCCAGCCCATGTAATTGGAAAAAGGATAGGATGGAAAACATGAGTCCGAACTGAGAATCGAAAGGGATCTCACCGAAAGGATATGCTTCCTGGGCCTCGAAGCTATCTGAAGAGACTTTCACCCAGCCAGGCTCAAACGGCAAGAGCGTGACATAGGTCCTCATGTTAAGGGCAAGGTTTACGGTTACGGGTTTGATGTGCTCATAGGGAAGCGCCAACGTCTTGATATCCCACGTACCGCCTGAGTCAACCCTACATGGGGCTGAACCCGTAATTGGTCTACTTTCAAGAAGCGCTCTAAGGCGATTACCAGGTGTGAGCATATGGCAAGTGTTTTATGATTCGGAGGTTCATTGAGCCGGCTGGCACATCCCCTGTCAGGAGGGGAGCAAACATGAGTCTATCGGGAGCTCGCTCTTGCGCTAGAGTTTTTCGAAGCTCCGCAGGGCCGCATCAATGGTGTTTGTTATAGCTTTATCATTATGAGCAGCAGAAACGAACAGAGCCTCAAATGGTGAAGGTGCCAAATAGATCTTTTGGGCCAACATCTCTCGATAGAAGTTTATGTATTTCGCGCTTTCGGTCTTTTTTACAGACTCGTAATCAATAACGGGGTTTTTACCAAAGAAGATCGAACCCATTGACCCAGCGCGATTGATAACCAGATCTATCCCTGCCTGCTGAGCTGCATCACCGAGACCGGAGAAAAGGAGCTTGGACTTCTCCTCTATTTTTGCGTAGATTTCCCTATTTTTGAGAATCCTGAGAGTTACCAATCCGGCAGTCATGGCCAGCGGATTGCCTGAAAGGGTGCCCGCTTGATAGATGTCGCCAACAGGGGCCACGTGAGTCATGATGTCCCGCCTGCCTCCATAGGCCCCTACTGGCAGACCCCCACCGATTATCTTACCCAAGCATGTAAGATCGGGCTTGATATGGTAGAGCTCTTGGGCACCCCCGGGACTCACCCTAAACCCTGTTATGATCTCGTCGAATATGAGAAGAACTCCATGTTCCTTTGTTATACTTCTAATCCCCTCCAAAAATCCGTCCTGGGGCACTAGAACACCCATGTTTCCGGCGATAGGCTCTAAAATAACAGCAGCTACCTGGTCGGCAAACCTTCCGACAGCGGCCTCTACCGCCTTTAGATCATTGAATGGGAGGGAGATCGTCAGCTTCGCCAATTCGGCCGGCACTCCTGGACTTCCAGGGATGCCAAACGTAGCCAGTCCTGAGCCGGCCGAAACCAGACAACTGTCGGTGTGTCCGTGATAGCAGCCGTCGAACTTGATAATCATATTCCTGCCAGTAAAACCCCGAGCCAGACGGATAGCGCTCATTGTTGCCTCTGTCCCTGAGTTGACCATCCTGACCATCTCAATCGAAGGCATTGCCTCGACAATCATCTCTGCCAGAGCTACCTCCAACTCAGTGGGGGCACCATAGCTGGTCCCATTCTCCAGCGCATCACTGAGTGCCTGAATCACCTCCGGATGTCTATGGCCCAGTATCATCGGTCCCCATGAACAAACATAGTCAATGTATCTCTTTCCGTCCACGTCCCACAAATAGCAACCATCCGCCCTTTGAATAAAGGGGGGATCAACTCCAACATTTCGCCCGGCCCTGACTGGGCTGTTAACGCCTCCGGGAATAATTGCTTGGGCCTTGTGGAAAAGCTCTTCCGACTTGCTGCTCATACGCTTGTGCCTCAGAAATATGTTGGACTCGTCTTCTTATACTCCTTAATGCTTGGAAGGAATATGTAGTCATCAAGGCCAATCTCATCTGCGATTCTCCTGGCCACCGATTCACAGGCCTTTTTGTTCTTGCCGTGGATCATAGCGAACAGATTGTATTCCCAATCTCCTTCAAGTTTTCTTTGGTAACAATGGCTTACCTCTCTAAAGGCTGCCATGAGCCTACCCGCTTGATCAACTCTATCTTCAGGGACACGCCATGCGACCATGGCGTTCGCGCTAAATCCAGCCAGTTGGTGTCTGAGTGTTGCCCCGAACCGCCTGAGGATGCGGCGCTGTTTTAACAGTTCAACCCTCTCCAGAAATTCTGCTTCGCTGATCCCTATCTCTTCTGCGATCGCTGCAAAAGGACGCTTTATTACAGGAAGATCTCCCTGGAGGTAATGTATGATTTGCTTATCGACCTCATCAATCATCCACATTCGACTATCCCATGCCCCTTCGTATGTCAAGATAAAAGAATGTCAGAAGTTTCCTGAGTTTTTCGCGAGGGATCTCTACAATGTATTCGCTGTGCAAAGACTTATGTTTCTGACAAGTAAACACCATTATCCCTTCGCTCCGATGCTCTCGCGGTGACCCTCCCGGGGTTCGCAGGTGGGGACTACCTGCCCCTTCCCCGCTCTAAAGGCGGGGCTTTCCCCTTCCTGCGCACCCTCGGGGGGTGCCCCACCGCTTCCGCGAATGTCGCTCAGGGACAACAGTGTTCACGAGAAACTCAGGAAACTCTAGAAAAGAAAATCGATTATTGCTTTAGCTCCTAAACTTCGCTGCCTCGAGAATTATCGACGTCTTCTTTTGATGTGGAATTCTCCTGACCGGCGAGACCATGAAATCGTTTCTGGAGAGACTGGCGGGAGGGCGCTGTTCTTTTCGCGACTTGGGTATGGGGGACACCGCCGCCCTGAGCCTGTCGAAGGGACTGCGGAGGGGGCAAGCATCCCCTGTAAACAAGTCGCTGAAAAAACCAGCCCGGGAGCCCTGGAACGAAAGAAAGGGTTTCATGGTATTCGCCTATTTCAATTGAGAATGTTTTGCGGAGTTAAAGCAATAATCGAAAAGGTAATTTCAAAGTTGGATCAATAATCACAAGGGGAAAGCAGAGATTAAGCTTGAAAAAACCCCTATGACAGTATATAAATCACCCATCCTGAACCATACATCGGCCTGCAGAAAAACGAAGCGATAAAATGCCCCCTTTCCAAGACATGAGAGAAAGGCTTGAGACCCTCAATAAGATCGGGATCGCTCTGTCGAGCGAGACCGACCTGAGTCTCCTGCTCGAACTGATCGTAAGAGAGACACGCTCGTTTACCAATGCCGATGCTGGCAGCCTTTACCTGGTTGACGAGGATAATGAGGTACTTCATTTCGAGGTTGCACAGAACGATACACTCAGAAAAAGGGCCGATATGAAACCGGAGACGTTCAAGCCGTACTCCCTTCCCCTTACCAAAGATAGTATTGCCGGATACGTGGCCATAACCGGTGAAACCCTAAATATCCCAGATGCTTACAGTCTCTCTCCGGAAGCTGGGTTCGAATTTAACCGAGACTTCGATAAAAGAAATAAATACAGAACCAAATCGATGTTACTCGTGGCAATGAAGGACACGGAGGGGAAGATTATTGGTGTCCTTCAGCTGATAAATTCGCTTGATGACGATGGAAACGTCGTCTCTTTTGATCCAAGCATAGAATCCCTGGTCTCATCTCTGGCCTCACAGGCCGCGGTGGCCATCAAGAACGCACAGCTCATCAAGGAGATAAAGGCTGTTTTTGAGGCCCTTATCCAGTATTCCGTGTCTGCAATTGATGCGAGGAGCCCCTTCACGGCCGGGCACTCAAAGGGTGTCGCCAAGTATACTATGGCTTTGGCAAGGGCCATCAATGAAACCCACGATGGTCCTTACGGGGCTGTCTTCTTAAGCCCTGCTGAGCTTGAAGAGCTCAACTATGCAGCGTGGCTTCACGATATCGGTAAGATAGGCGTTAGGGAATGGGTGCTTGATAAACGGAGCCGCCTTTCAGAGTCTGAAACACAGGCCCTTATAAGCCGTTTTGAAAGTATCAAAGCCTTGGCCATAATGGAAACGCAGGAAAAAAAGGCGGCCTTGGCGCAAGGCGGGGGAGGAAGTAAAAAAGAGATCAATGCCCTCGATGAAGAGCTGCGCCGTCAGCTGGGGCAAATCGATGAAGACCTAGCGTCTATTAAAGAGATCAATGCCAGCAACTATCTGGATGATCAGGGGCTCGAGAAACTAAAGGAGATTCGACGGAAAAAGTACATGGGTTTGGACGGGCAGAGGAGCAATTATTTGTCTGATTTCGAATTTGAAAACCTCTCAGTAAGAAAAGGAAATCTGACCAAAGGCGAGGTAGAAGAAATTCAATCCCATGTCGTTCACACCGAAAACATCGTCAACAAAATACCCTTCAAGGGTTTCCTCAAGAGGGTTCCCACCTTTGCCGCAGGGCACCATGAAATGCTCGATGGATCGGGTTATCCCAAGCACTTGCAGGCCGAGGACATCCCCCTTCAGGCGAGAATAATTACGGTAGCCGATATCTATGAGGCATTAATAGCCAAAGATAGGCCTTACAAGAAGAGTATGGATTTAGCCAAGTCCTTGGCTATACTGGAGGAAGAGGCCACAAAGAACAGGCTTGATAAGGCGCTGGTAAAGATCTTCATCGAGAACAAGGTTTACGAAGCCACATAAGCTCAGCCCAATCCCCTAACCATGGACATAAAGAGAGACTATTACGAGGATATTCAGTTCCTTGACAGTAAGGTGCTCTGGTTCTGGTTTCTCATGCTCATTGCCGCCTTGACTACCTTTCCATTTGTGGCATCAAATTACCACATTTACATGGCCAACTACATGGCAATCAACGTTCTGGTTGCGGTGGGCCTAAATATCTTGGTAGGCTA
>CP070752.1:1391208-1396413 GCA_020348625.1 Deltaproteobacteria bacterium
AAGCTGAGACAAAGTAATAAAGCCGTAACACTTCAGCTCTTTGAAATTGATCTTAAGCCGAGCATGGAGATGTCTTTTTTTGACTCTGTCCTCCCATGGTTCAGAGGAGTGGGCGTTTCAAAACGGCGCACACAGGCTGCAACCTTAGTGCTAAGGCTTATGGGGAGGTGCGCCGGTTTGAAACGGCCCTGTACAGGGCCTTGTTTAGAGGTCAGAGCAAAAAAAGACATCTCCATGCTCTATCCCCTCGGTTCTGTTGCGAATAGCCATTAGGTATCAGCAAATGCACAGGAGCGCTAGCTTTGTAAAGAGCTAAAGTGTTACGGAAAGACTTACTCATGTACGTCAGTGCGAGGCGTTCCGAAGGCTTTGGGCGCGACGAGGCAATCTAAATACAAGGGTAAAAAGGTGATAGCATGATCGATCTGTTCTTGAAAGGGGGCCCTATCATGTACCCCCTCTTGGCTTGTTCCGTGGTAGCGCTCACCGTGATCATCGAGCGCGCGATCTTCTGGCTCCTTGAGAGCCGCAGGAGAAATCAAGCGCTGGTCAACGAGGTGTTGTCGTTGGCCGAAACGGGCAACTGGGCAAAGGTGAGGGCCACTATTAAGGGCTCCAAGGATTTTGTGATAAGGATTCTCGTGGCGGGCATTCTTCACCGGGAGTTCAGCATGTCAAAGGCCATGGAAACGGCTGCCTCCGATGAGTTGGACAGAATGAGACGACACCTCCCGCTGCTCGACACCATCATTACCGTGTCTCCGTTGCTCGGCATTTTTGGGACTGTGATAGGGATTATTCTCTCCTTTGAGATACTTGGCAGTGCAGGTATAGAGGAACCACAAGCGGTTACAGCCGGGATCGCACAAGCCCTCATAACCACGGCCTCTGGTTTGGGGATTGCCATACTTTCGCTGTTTCCCTTTAACTACTTCAACGCCAGGGTGGAGAAGGCGGCCACGATCATCGAGAAGTACGCCACGAGCCTTGAGATAGTGTATGAGGCGCTGGAGCAGGGCGATAAGGCGCCCGGGAAAGGGGGTGCATCCCATGAAGGTTAATCTCGGGGCCCGAAAGAGGGCCAGGATCGAGATCCTCCCCCTGATCGATATCGTGTTTCTGCTGCTGGTGTTCTTCATCTATGCAATGCTCTCCATGGCGGTTCACCGGGGAGTGCCCGTGAGCCTGCCCGCCTCATCGTCAGCTGAAATAGAGAGGAAGCTAACCTTGTCGGTAACCATTGAGCAGAGCGGCAATATCGTGCTGGAGACGGATCGGGTACCGTTACGGGATCTTGCTTCCCTTTTGCGCGCAAAGGCAAGGATGTCAGAGGACCTCGGCGTTCTGCTTTTTGCAGATAGAGCGGTCTCCTGCCAGCTTCTTGTCAAGGTTTTGGATCAAATAAGGTCGGCAGGCGTCACCAGGGTTTCCCTACAGGCTACAAAGGAGACTGCGCAACCGTGAGTAGATCCCTCGCTCTCGCCTTCCTGATTGCCCTCCTCCTTCATGTGCTTCTCGCAGGTGTGAAATTGGACATCTTCAAGGGGCCTCTTCGGGTAAGAAATGTGCTAGGGCCCCTTACTGTGGATTTGGTAACACCAATCGAGGAAAAAGAGCCCTCAAAGCCCGATAAGCCGCGGGTAATCGTTAAGAAGCCAGACAAACAGGTGATAAAAGATACGATCACCAAGAGGCCGAAATCAAAACCAAGGGCAAAACCGGCCATAAAGGTAGAGCATCCAGAGATTCAAAGGAAGCAGCCGTTGGCCACGAAGGAGCCCCCCAGGAAGACCGACGCATTTGTTCCCCCACCCTCCTCGAAGATCCCCGCGGAAGAACAGGAGAACAACAATTCTGAAACGAGGTATGCCTTTGTGCCCGATATGGTGGATATACCCACAGCGCTACCAAAAAGAAAGGACATCCCCCAGACCCCAGAGGAAAATCGATCGGCCCGTACCTCCCTTGATGAGCCCATTACCGTGGCCACTCCAAACTACAAAGAGAATAGCCCTCCTGCATACCCATTGTTGGCCAGAAGGAGGAATTACGAGGGAACGGTGCTGCTTGATGTTCTGGTGAGGCAGGATGGAACGGTAGGCTCAATAAGACTAACCAGATCGAGCGGCCACAGGAGCCTTGATCAATCCGCCATGAGGGGGGTGAGGAAATGGACCTTTCATCCCGGTAAACGGGGAGGCGAGGTGGTTGAGATGTGGGTAAAGGTTCCCATCAGGTTTCGGCTGAAATAAGGTTGAAGAACTGTTGACAGAATGGCCGAGATGTCTGCACTGTCTCACATGATTACCCTCGGAATTGAACACGGACAGAAGAAAAGTGTTGCCACCTTTGCCGAAACAGTACCTGCCGTGGCGCAAGCGGACTCTGGGAAAAAGAACCGGGCGAACACGTTTCTCTTGACAAGATAGGGGGCACCGGTTAGAAAGGCGTGTGTCTGTAGCCAGTTAGGTAATTTACCCCAGAAGTTGTAGGGAATGATTCAGAAACGCAACCTTTCCCATGTATGATAGGGGCAGTTTCCGCTTTTTTGAGTAGATTACCCGATTGAATCTCCTCCGTTACATCGGTACATTCACCTGGTAACGGTTCAAATAGGCAGCAAGAGAGGCTCAGTATGGAAACCGGTCAGGAGCAGGAAAGAAAAACAAAATGGGACGGCTGGATATTCTTCGTGGTCGGCTTGATTGTGGCCCTGCTAGTCGGATGGGTCGTTTTCCCCCTTCTTCTTTACTCCGAGCAACGGCAGCCCTTAAATTACAGCCATGTGAAACACGGTCCTGAGTCCGGTGTGGGCTTGGAATGTGAGGAATGCCACTTTTTCTATGAGGATGGATCCTTTTCCGGAATTCCTGGACTCAGCAAGTGCAAGGAGTGCCATGAAGATCCGGAATCCCTCTATACTGACAGCCCGGAAGAGGCCAAGCTTCTTGAAGCCTTTGTCGAGCCGAACAGGGAGATCCCGTGGCTGGTTTACTCGAGGCAGCCAGATTGCGTGTATTTTCCTCATATTGCCCATGTAAAGATGGGAGAAATCGAATGCAGGGTGTGTCACGGGGATTTTGCCTCGAACGATACCTTGCCGGCCTACAAGGTTAACCGGCTTACAAGGTACAGCATTGATATTTGGGGGAGAAATATCGCGGGGTACAAGAGCAATACCTGGGATAGGATGAAGATGGATGATTGCGCCGAGTGCCACACCAGAGAGGCTAAGGAACACAATAACGCCTGTTTTGTGTGCCATAAATAGGGGTTTGGGCTATGGAGTTGGATAGAAGAAATTTCATCAAGTTCGTTGCCGGAGGAGTAGGAGGGACCTTACTATCTCCCCTTCCCTGGAAGCTTGTCGATGACATAGCTATTTGGACGCAAAACTGGCCGTGGGTACCGGTCCCGGCTAAAGGGAAGTTTTCCGCGGTTAATACCGTCTGCTCACTCTGTTCGGGTGCATGCGGGATCCAGGTCAGGAAGGCCGGTGACAGGGTCGTTAAGATCGAAGGTCGGAGCGATTTCCCGGTGAACCGGGGAGCGTTGTGTCCCCTCGGCATGGCGGGCCAACAGATCCTTTACAATGAGGGAATCCGGTGGAAAGGCCCCATGAAGCGGGTTGGCCTGCGAGGCTCTGAGGAATTCAGGGAGATTACCTGGGACCAGGCCATTAATGAACTGGCCACACGGATAAGGGGATTGCGGGAACAGGGAGCACCCGAAAAACTGGTTGCTATTGATGGCAATCAATCTCGATCAACCGTTGCACTTATGATACAGAGGTTCCTCGATGCAGTTGGAAGCCCCAACTACCTTGCGGTGCCACGAGAGGAAGATACTCATGCCCTTGTTGCACACCTCATGCAGGGTACGCAAGGACCGGTGCCAATTGACCTTGAGAATTCCGATTTCATCCTGAGTTTTGGTTGTTCCCTCTTGGATGGATGGGGAGGCTCGGGAAGAATGCAAAGCGCCTGGAGGGAGTTCGCCGGAGATAAGGAGCGCAATAGGACTTATCTGGTGCAGGTCGATCCGAGGGCTTCACGGACTGCCCTGAAGGCGGATGAATGGATTGCACCGCTTCCAGGCACAGAGGCAGCCTTGGCAATGGGAATTGCCCATGTGATCGTCAAGGAAAAACGGTACAATAACGAGTTCATCGAAAACCATGCCTTTGGCTTTGATGACTGGTTTGACGCAAAAGGGAAACACAGGGGGTTTTCGAGGTTTGTGTTGGAAACATATGCCCCCGCCGCTGTTGAGAAGATCACTGGCATACAGAAGAGTGCCATTATTAGGTTGGCCAAGATGTTTGCCGGCTCCAGGGCCCCCCTGGCTATTGCCGGGCGGGGCAAGGGTTTGCTGCCGGGCAGTGTTTATGAGTTCATGGCCGTCCATGCCCTGAATGGGTTGGTTGGAAGAATCAATCAAAGGGGGAACGTCTTGGCCGCAGAGGATCTGCCGCTGGCCTCCTGGCCTGAGGCCACATACGATTCGGTGGCGGTTGATGGCCTCAACAAGGAGCGAGTTGACCTTGCTGGGTCACCGCGATACCCCTTTTCTCAAGGCCTCCTGCACAGGCTTTGTGAGGCGACAAACAGCACGCAGGGTCCGTCAATTGACACGCTGCTCATATGCTCGGCAAACCCGATCCACAGTGTCCCTTACGGCAAAGATCTCAAGGAGGCCTTTGAAAAAATACCCTTTGTGACCAGTTTTTCACCCTTCAGGGATGAAACCTCAATGATGGCGGATCTCATACTTCCAGACCATACTTACCTTGAGAAGATGGCCGATATTGTATGGCCCCCTGGACTTCAATATCCCCTGTATGCCCTGTCACAACCCGTTGTGAAACCTCTGTATAGGACGGGGCATAGCGGGGATGTTTTCATATCTCTGGCGCAGCGAATAGGAGGAACGGTTTCCGATTCCTTTGGGTGGGAGCACTTCGAGGAGGCGATAAAGGAAAGGGTCAAGGGTCTCTATGATTCCGGAAAGGGACGGATTGTCGCCCGGGGCGGTCAGCCGGTCTGGGAGCGGCTCGACAAAGGCGGAGGTGTGAATAAGGAGTATGCCTCCTTTCAGTCAATGTGGGAGGGGCTCAAGGGATCTGGCTGTTGGTATATGCCCTTCCATTCCTTTGGCAGATGGCCTGAGATCTTTCAGACGCCCACTAAGAAGTTCGAGTTTTTC
>CP070752.1:1396513-1405617 GCA_020348625.1 Deltaproteobacteria bacterium
CGCATCTTACATTTGAATGTTACAGAGAAGAGAAGGGAGGCGTTGTTATGAGTTCTCTTGGCCCCGAAAATACCCAAGCCAAAATAGGCTATAATGATTTGCGGGAATGGATTGCTGAGGCAGACAAACTGGGTGAGCTCCGAGTTGCAGAAGGCTATAGCTGGGAGGAAGAGATAGGCATGGCTGCTGAACTTTTGCAGCACAATGATGACGCTCCAGTCGCGCTGTTCGATAAGATTCCCGGAGTGCCAGAAGGATACCGTGTGCTAACCAATTTTTTCAGTGGAAAACGCAAGAATATGACATTAGGCTTCCCCGCTGATCTTAATAAGATTGAATTGAGTCAGGCGTTCCTGCAGCAGTTTCGCCAAGCTGCGCACAAGCCATTGCCGTACAAAACGGTGAAACGTGGGCCTGTACTCGAAAACGTCATAAAAGGAGATAGCATCGATATCACTAAGTTCCCCACGCCTGTCTGGCATGACCGAGATGAAGGACGGCGGTACATTGGTACTGGAAGCTTTAATGTTACCATTGACCCTGACGAAAAATGGATTAATGTGGGTACCTATCGTGTTATGATCCAGGACGAAAAAAGTGTCGGATTCTACATATCCCCTGGCAAGCACGGGCGTATTCACCGCGACAAGTATATGGCATATAATAAGCCCATGCCAGTGTGTGTCGTGATTGGGGGCGACCCTCTTACCTTTTTAATGGCCTGCAGTGAGCTCCCCTACGGCGTATGCGAGTATGAAATTGCAGGCGCATACCGGGGCAAACCACTAGAAGTTGTGGAAGGTGAGTTCACCGGACTGCCTTTTCCGGCCAACGCTGAAATAGCGATTGAAGGCTTTGTTGAGCCCGGCAATACAGCACCCGAAGGACCATTCGGCGAGTGGACTGGATATTATGGTAGCAAAATGCGTAATGAACCGGTACTTGATATCAAGGCAATCTATCATAGAAACAACCCTATAATACTTGGCTGCCCGCCGCAACGGCCGCCTGAGGAACAAGCTCGTTATCGTGCAGTTATGCGCTCAGCACTTCTCCAAGAGGAAATGCAGAAGGCTGGTGTTCCAGACATAACTGCTGTCTGGTGTCATGAGGTCGGTGGCTCGCGCCAACTCACTGCTGTATCAATTAAGCAGCGCTATCCTGGTCACTCACGCCAAGCCGGTTTTATTGCCTCTCAGTGTCGGTCCTCAGCCTATGCAGGTAAATATGTCATAGTAGTCGACGACGACGTAAATGTTGCAGATCTGGATGAACTAATGTGGGCTGTGTGCAGCCGTTCTGATCCTGCGACTTCCATTGACATTATCCATAATGCGTGGTCGACACCCCTCGATCCCTCCATACCACCGTGGGAAAAGGACAAAGGCAATTTCACAAACTCTCGGGCAATTATCGATGCCTGTCGCCCATTCCACTGGAAAGACCTCTACCCCACGGTTAACATGCCGAAGCCCGATACAACCAAGAGGGCTAAGGAACTGTTTTCATGGATGCTTGATTAGCCTGCTTAAGTGTCTAAAGAGCTATTTTAAGCCGGATAATCGGGCCTTGCCTTAACTGTATCGGACGGATATCAACGGGAAAGGTCCATTGTTTGATGCCTCAATGTATGTCAGCCTTGATCCGCAGCCGACCCCTGGAAGCCGTTCTTATCGATCAAGAACTTGTCCAAACCGGAGGCACTTCTGATATGGATATCCTGCTGTGGAAAGGCAATCTCGACGCCATGCTTTCTGAACTCTTCATCGATTCTAAACCTGAACTCCGTGGGCGCAGTGAGCCAGTAATCCGGCGAAGATATCCAAAAGCGAATCCGGAATATCAGAGCGCTGTCCCCGAAATCGATGAAATCCACGCGAGGAGCCGGATCACCCAGCACCTCGGGCAACTCCTCGGCAATCTGCAACAATAGCTTTCGCACCAACTGTATGTCAGACCCATAGGCCACACCTACATCAACCTGGCGCCTTACCGTAGGGTCCTTATACGACCAGTTCGTGACCTTGTCCGAAAGCATGTGAGAGTTGGGGATAATCAACGATGCGTTATCGAAGCTCTGGACCACCGTTGTTCTTATATTAATCCGGCTGATGGTCCCCCAATCCTCACCGACCTGGACCATATCACCCACCTGTATGGAAGGATCGAAGAGAAGGATAATCCCGCTCACGAAGTTATTGACGATATTCTGCAGGCCGAACCCTACGCCGATCCCCAGGGCTCCTGCCATAAAGGCCAAGGATGAGAGATTGATTCCCAGGATATTGAGCCCGGTGTAGATGGCCAAGATCCAGAGTGAATAAATGATAATATTCACCAGAGACGCCCGTGCCCCGATTTCCAGTCTGGTGCGGGGCAGCACCTCTTCCTGCAATGCCCTCCTGATGATCTTCGCAAGATAGGTTATGAAAAGCAGGAATACAATGAGATAGGCTATGTTCTGCAGGGAAATCTTTGTCTTGCCGATCTCAATGCCCTTGTCAAGCAATGATAGGTAATCGCCTACCCTGACCCCAAACCACGACTCGAGAACATAGGGCAGGGCGATCAATACAACCAGTATGGCGAAAACGACGATACTGAAGGACCGGAACCTAGTGCGCATTACTGCTCCTTACCTTTCTGAGAGACTTTGTTTGGATTCAGGCGACGGCTTTAAGAAAACCACGGTCGCCCCCCAGCCCGAAGGGCCGGAATCTTGTTTGAAGGACATCACCAGCGGGTGCCGCTTCAGTACTGACTCTACCGTGCGACGGAGAACCCCTTTGCCTTTACCATGAATTACCTTGACCTCCTTTATGCCCTTTTGCGAGCATACCGTGAGATACTCTTCCACCACATCAGCGGCATCGCGTGGTGCAAAGGTGTGAAGATCTATTATCCCGTCGATGGGAATTTCAACCGGTGAATCATCCATAAAAAGCAGCCTCGCCCTCAGAAGAATGGAATACTGGAAGATTGGAATAATGGAATAGTGGGTTTTGTATCAACCTTATGGCAAATATCTCTCCCCTCGGGCCAAGCAGATGATCACACAACTAGGGTCAAGATATATGGCTCTCTCACAAGATACAATAATCCATCATTTCACTATTCCAACATTCCCGTGGCACTTGGAATGCACGACCCAGAAACGCCCCCCACCAGCTGCTCAGCAACGCACTGGACCACTGGAAACCCTGACCTACTCAACCTTTACCCTGGTGGCCCTTTTTCTTGGCCCTTTGGATTCCTTCTTTTCCAAGTCCCCGATCTTCTTATCGATGAGGGATCTGATCCCCCTCAAGAACTCTACTCTGCTTTTGTTCATGTGCTCGCGGAACTCGGAATGGGGTACTACTTTCCCTTCCATCCAGGTAAAAAACCGGCCAAGAGAACGAAAAGCCTCCTCTGTGCTTATATCCTCTTGCTCTCTAGGCTTTTCCTTTTCCATCCTTCTTTCCTCCAAAAATGATATTCAGATAAGCCCCGTCCATTCTTGCCTTCACATCCTTATACCTGGCAACATGTCGGGGCAAAGGGATATGCTGCTTGAACCCTCCTATTCTGATAACCATCTCGTCAACAAGCCTATTCAGTTCTACCTCTTCCTTAGATACAAAAGGAAGCTTGATCCTCATCGTGAATTGACCATCCTGCTGGTGAAACTCGTAGGGTTGCTCCTCGAAGAAATGTTGTGTCGGATCTTGGTCGCCATAGATGCCGGCTCCGAGCCTCCTGAGCTTCTCCTCGCCCAAAGGTTCATCTTGCAGGAGACGTACCGGAAATATGGGCACAGGGCTAAAATACTCCTCTGCCAATTTGAGATAGGCTTTCTGTGATTCCTTCCAACCCGCAAAATACTGTTCCTTTATGCTCTGAGGCAAAATCCTGTTCATAACAACCGCGTCTATGCACATCTTATAAAGCGAAAAATACAAAAAGGTCCTCTGGGTTTCCTTCAGCACTATCTTTTCGGGATTCGTCACAAGCCGTACCGTTGTTGTCTTCTGGTCGGTCAGGATCGCGTCCACGCCCTCAAGCCGCTCAAACAGGTTTTCAAGAGCCTTAAAATAACTGTCTTCCGGGAGCGGCACATCATAAATGCGTCGTGCAACGGGCCGGACGTAGCTCACAACCTTACGCTGGATCTTGAATATCTTCCTAATATACCATTCGAGGGTCGCAGGGATACTGATAAACCTCAAAGACTCCCCTGTCGGCGCGCAGTCGAGAATGAGAACATCAAACTCACCCTCCTGCGCGTAACGATTTATGTACAGAAGCGAGCTAACCTCTTCCATACCCGGCAAAATAGCCAGCTCCTCTGCCAATGTCTCTTCTATACCGGCCGTATTAAAAAGGCCGGCTAGGTACTTATACACATCACCCCAGTTCCTCTCAATCTCCTCCTGGATGTCCAACTCCTGTATCCACAGCCGATCACTAATCTTGAATGGCATGCCCTTGTTCTGATCTACAAGACCCTTGTTCAGGGCGAAGATATCGCTCAGGCTGTGGGCAATATCGAGGGACATTATTAGGGTAGCATAGCCCGCATCAGCCGCCCGTATTCCCGTTGCACCGGCAATACTCGTCTTGCCTACTCCCCCCTTGCCTGCAAACAGTATGATGCGCATACTCCCCCGTTACTGCCTCTGCTAGCCTGATCTACTCCAGCTTCGCTTCCTCGTTATCGTATCTCTGAGAGAACATCGAGTCGATGACCGTGAAAACATTGCACTGGCTAAATACGTAGTCTGCTATCTCCTCCCTCTTCTCTCGGGTAAGACTGTTGAATTGCCGGACCAAGACCTCGGTGTCAGTTACTGCCGACAGGATTTCCCACAGCTCCGCCGCACCCAATTCCTCATTCAGTTCCACGTGTTCTTGTCCGGGCCTTGACCCGTATTGCTCCTTCGCCTCCTCTAAGAGACTGTCAAGCTCCCCCTTGAGACGGGAAATCTCCCCTTCCAGGGTTTCGTATGAATCGCACTTTTGAATCAGGAAAACCGAACCCTGCACCTTTGATCCTTGTTGGCCCGCTACCTCGAAGGTCAACGATACGCCGACCTTTGTACCCGTATCCTGAGGTGCTTTCTCTGTTTCAAGCGTAAGCTTTCTCATCATATCACCAGGCCCCCCTCTGAAGATCCTGCCTTGCAGGCAGGCAACGCAGATAGTCCATCCCCCGCACCCATTCTCTCTCACAGATCAACGAGAACAGAGGCACGGTAGAACGAGGCTCACCTTTTGTCTTTGTATGTAATTTCAGGGGATTCCGTCAAGTAGATTTGGCAAGAAGCAGTGGCTGGGTGCATATACCACGGAGAAAAGCTGGGGCAGGGCAAATGTTGGTTAGCGGATCGCCAGACTGCACATACATCAAAATCATTCTACCAGATGATGCAGGCCGCCTTCCACCTCCAACCGTCCCTGTTTTGCAAGGTATTCGAGGTGCTGGAGCATCATGGCCCGCTCGGATGTGGAAACATCCCAGAATCCCCCAATCACCCGCGGTGGGCCGTAGATGATTCCCTGCCCGGTGATCTCTTCTAAGCTCTTTGGCCCGCCGGACAGGAATTCCAGGAGCTTGCCCTCTCTTTCCCGTATCACCTGTAAATACCGGTAGATGTGATCAGGGTTTCCATCGTATATCCCCTCACCGTGGCCGGTGAGGTAGAAATCCACATCAATCGATGCAATACGTTCAAGAGAATGAATGGTGTCCTCAAGGCTCGAGGTAGTGTCTCCATAGTACGGCCCTGCCTTAACAAGATCCAGATCGGCGAGATAGATGACCCGTTCCTCAAGAAAATGAAAGGCGCAGTGTCCAGGCGTGTGTCCTGGGGTATGGATCACTTGGCATCGGGTGGTACCGAATTCCAGGATGTCTCCGTCTGCAAAGAGCCAGTCCGGGTCACGAACCTCATAGTGACATACCTCAATGAGCAGTCTTCTCCACTCCCTTCGCTGATCCTCGCTTTCCGGAGCATAGCCGTCGATGAGCCGGTCTATGTCCTTGAAAACGGGGGCATCCTCTTGGGGCACCCAGAAGCGGGCATCGGGAAAGAGGTAATTGTACATAATGTGATCCTCGTGGCCATGGCTGACGATGAGGATCTCAAGAGGCCTTTCCCGGTTAATAGCCCTGAGCGTTTCCTCCTTGCTCGCCGCATCTATGAGAGCCCTGTGTTCATCATCGATAAAAACGGTATTGCAGTGGGGATAGCGGCCACCACGGATCAACTTCACCCTTCCTTTTTCAAAATCGAACATCCTGCACCTTTGTCACTGTCTCAACAAGACGGTTTAGAGTATACAGCGTCAGGGGGAGCCCCATTCAACTTGCCTATTGCGGTTCTATGGCCCGACAATATTGACCGAAATCGTGCAGCCTCCCGGGGTACCTCCCAGATTATGAGCCAGGCCCATCACGGGATTCTTTATCTGCCGCTCTCCGGCCTTGCCTTGGACTTGCTTGTAGAGCTCGTAGACCATGCGGAGCCCTGAAGCCCCAATAGGATGGCCAAAACACTTCAGACCACCGTCCATATTCACCGGGAGCTCGCCGGTCAATTCAAATGTCCCGGCCTCTATATCTTCTTTGCACCGCCCTCTCGGGGAGAACTGCAGATCCTCATAAGTAACCGCTTCGGTAATGGAAAAACAATCGTGCACCTCGGCCATGCTGATTTCCTTTCGCGGGTCCTTTACGCCGGCCTCTTCATAGGCCGCTTGGCCGGCCCGGTAAGTTTCCTTGACCATAGACCAGTCGTGCTTTGGATTCATGTATCCCTCCGACGGCCCGACAACGATCTGCGATGCCTTGATGAACACTGGGTCGGCCCTGAAATCCTTTACCATATCCCTCCTGACCACAATAGCCGCAGCAGCGCCATCGCTTACGCCGCAGCAGTCCAGCAAACCCAGGGGCCATGCGATTATAGGCGCCTTCAAGACCTGCTCAACCGTGATCTCTCTTCGAAAATGTGCCTTAGGGGACATGGTTCCGTTATGGTGGTTTTTCACCATGATCTTGGCGAGCATGGTTCTCCCCTCTTCGGGATCCAACCCGTATTTGTTGAAATAGCTGGTTGCCATCATGGCAAAATGTCCTGGCGCCGTGAAGTTTCTACTCCTGAAGGTATTGGGGCCGGTTGACGTAATTCCCATGGCAATATCATCCGTAGGCAGGCCGCTATAGCCTGAATCCTTGAGTTTTTCAACCCCGATTGCCAGGGCGATGTCACAGACCCCTGAGGCAACGGCGTAGGCAGCATTTCTGAGGGAGTCCGATGCAGTGGCACACATATTCTCTAAACGGGTGATGGGCTTATAGTCCAGCTTCAGAAGCGTGGCAAGGGGCTGGCTCGGCGCCGGAAGATTGGACCAATAAGACCCAATCCATAGTGCCTGTACGTCCTGTGGTGAGATACTGGCATCCTCGCACGCCTCGTACACAGCCTCTATTATCATGTCATCGGAGCTTTTATCCCAATTCTCTCCGAACTTGGTGCATCCCATACCCACAATGGCAACTCTATCTTTTATGCTTTCCATTTTGGCTTGACCTCCCACTATTTATGGTAATCGGAAGCAGGTGAATCCTTGATCGGCTCATCTAATCGGTCGCGATTTCCACCAGTAAACCTGGACACCATCGGTTCTGCGAAACTTCCTGAACGTCATTTCCAAAGGCATACCAACCGTGATTTGAGAAGGATCTCGATCGGTAATATCCATCATGATTCTCCCGCCCTCCTCAAAATCCACTGCTGCAAGCGTTGTCGGAGGATCAGGCGAGACAGCCAGATTATCATGGGAAAAGGTCACCACCTTTCCCTGCTTGTCCGCAAAAGGATAAAAGTCGAAATTGTCTTTTGCTCGGCATTCCATGCATACTCGCTGAACCGGATATTGAATGGTTCCGCAGTTCTTGCACTTAGAACCATTCAAAGCCAAACCGCACTTTCTATCTCGGTACAGGGCGACGGCGGAAGCGGGCTCAGTCCGCGGCCTCATGGGTGGTTCTAAGGCAATCAGCTCTCTCCAGCGCATGTATTTCTGATAGGTTGTCTGGGCCTTGGAATTCAAAAGCCTCTTGACGCTTTGCCTCTTCTGCATCTTTGCCACCTCATCGGTAACAGTTAGGGCAAAAACATCACACCCGTCTCCATAGTTCACCCAGAGAAGTCTGTCGCCCGGTTTCGCCTCATCCAGGGCGGCGCATAACAGTATGAGGGCGTGAGCAGACCCCGTATTTCCAATCATTCCCCAGAGGGGATCAACTGCCTGGACCTTGGGGTCAAACCCGGCTGCCTTGGCGGCACCACTTAAATAAACCGGGTTGGGAGAACCGAACACTGCTTTAGCAAAATCACCGGGCTCCATACCGAACGCCTTTAGTGCAGCGCGCGCTGCCTCGGAAACCACCTCTATGTAACCCACCTCCCTTGCAAACCGATCTTCCCAGGATCGGACAAACCGCTCTTGGGCCGGCCTGAACACGTCGAATATCTCGTGGTTCATCGTGTAAGTGTTATCTATGGTGGCCACCACATCCGCATTACCGAGGAGAAAAGCAGCAGCTCCGTCGCCGAACTCAAGCTCTTTCGCCCCATTGGGGAGCCCCAGACGAAGATCGGATGAACACACAAGGGTATTCTCCGAACTTCCCGCCTTGAGAGCGTCCATGGCAAGCCTTACCGCACTGCTTCCGCACCTGAGGGTTCCGGAGACGTCAACGGTGAAGACGCTCTGATCCAAGTCGAGCACCGCCGCCACCAGCGCTGAAGATTGTTTCTCGGCATATGGAAACGTCGTTGACGTAAGATACAAGGCACCGATATTGCCCTTGTCAAATCCCTTCAGGCACTCTCTACATGCCTCTACCCCCATGGTTACCGTGTCTTCGTCGAAATTCGCCACAGCCTTTTCGCCGGCCATCTGAAATCCTCCCCAATTCTTTGCGACCTCCGCGCGATTCAATCGGTAATAAGGGATATACACACCGTATGATTTGATACCGACCATGGTCACCTCCCTACTGTGTTCGATCGATCTATCAGTTGTGACTCGCCTTTCCACGATCTTTCCGAGTA
>CP070752.1:1405717-1418639 GCA_020348625.1 Deltaproteobacteria bacterium
CACGCGGCGTTGCTGCGTCAGGGTTTCCCCCATTGCGCAAGATTCCTCACTGCTGCCTCCCGTAGGAGTCTGGACCGTGTCTCAGTTCCAGTGTGGCTGGTTGTCTTCTCAGACCAGCTAACCATCGTAGCCTTGGTAGGCCATTACCCTACCAACAAGCTAATGGTACGCGAGCCCCTCCCTAAGCGCCAACTTTCACGAAGAGGTCAGCTTTCATCCCGAGAACCGGGGTTCTCGTGACGGCATCCGGTATTAGGCCACCTTTCGGTGGATTATCCCGGGCTCAAGGGCAGGTTACCCACGCGTTACTCACCCGTGCGCCACTGTACTCTCTCGAGCAAGCTCGAGATTTCTCGTTCGACTTGCATGTGTTAGGCGCGCCGCCAGCGTTCATTCTGAGCCAGGATCAAACTCTCAAATTAAACGCATATAACTCTAAACGAATAATCGAACGTAGGACCCATAATCGGTTTTCACTATTTAGTTTTCAAAGAACGAACAACTTTCAATATTAACGTTCCTTGTTATCTCTGTCAAGCATTTTATGCTAATATTTTTCGAAATCCAAATTCAATTCTATTAAACCCTATTTTACCCCAATCAATCATGTAATTCCACCTTTTTCTTGGTTTTCACGCAATTTTTTGGAGCCATTTCCTGGCAAAATCCCTCGCAGCCCGTATGGCCCGCTCGCCCGTTGCCCTATGCATATACTCCCTTTTCTCCTGATCGCTAATAGAGTCCGGGTAGTAACGCATCTTGAGTTTGGTTACCGCGTTGAAGTCGTCCTTCATAAACCTTCTATATATTAATGTAAAGGGGTAAATGCAAAATTCTCTTGCCGTGATAGCTGCAGCCCAGTCTATTATACAAGGGCTGCCCTGCTCATCGATCATAACATTTGCAGACCGTTTGAGGTCACAGTGGGCTACGCCACGGTCATGACACTCGCGTATGAGCCCGGTGAGACGCTCAAAGAATGTCACATCCGGCTTCTCCCCTGCTGAAAGATGCTCCAGATTCTTGCCTCCGATGTGTGAAAAGACCAATGCCAGACCATCTACTTTTCGGTAGAGCGTGGGAATTCCTTTAATTCCCCTCAGTCTCTCATACACGGTGCTTTCCCGCCATAAGAGGAACCGCCCGATGGTGTTCCGATAGACAAAACCGTTGACGCTGAAATCCTTCACAACCCCACGAACGCCGTCTTCCTCAACCAAACGGATAATCGGCCTCGTATTGGTTGGCTCGCGCATAACACTGATCTGCCTTTCTGCCAGATTTTTTAGGGTCAGGGATTGAAACATCGAAATAATATCTGTCGCTCTAACATATACACTAACGGCATCCTTTCTTTTCAAGGTTGCTTATTGTAAATCAAAACCACCGCAATAATCAAGGATCGACAATGGCAGGCTAGCTTATCATACACAGTGTATCAAATTTTCCCACTAGGTAGTTCCCCCCAAGGGCCTCCATGGATTTAGGCAGCCATGAAATATTGCCATGAGACGGGTTTTGTTTTGAGCGTAATACCCGATTGAAATCTCATTTTGAATATGACAGAAAGGGAATTTTTTCTTGACAAAGGTCTCTCCTTCCATTAGATAGAGCATGCTTTCTCTCGGTAATTCCAACTACGTATCTTTAAAATAATCTCTATTTTTTGCTCGAGAGTTTGCTCAGTATGGTACTACCCCTGTATGAGCCGCAGTTGACATGGTATCCGATCCTCATGGCGTTGGATTTTCACATGCCCTCGTTTCGTACCGACTGATAAATCAAGACCGATAGAACAGAGGTAATGAGTTTTTTATCTTCGAGCAGTGATACTCGGAACCAGGGGTGATCCCATCAGTTAAACCAACACGACGTGTTAGATACTCAAGAAGGAGGTAACAAGTGGCCTTTGAGATCCCTAAACAGCACTATTCCGGAAAAATAGGAGAAACCACGTTAGGAGCAGGAGGTGGCGCGGTCAAATTGGGCGGAGAAACCTCCTATCCGTTTCATCTCTTTGAAGGAGATATGCCGAATCCCGCCAAGATCGCTATGGAGATCTGGGATTACGATCCCTCAGAAGAATGGCCGGCAGCAGTAGTTGAACCGTTTAAGGACGTTATTTCCTCGCCTGACGCATGGGCCAAGAAGTGCGTTGATGAATACGGAGCGGACATGATCGTGCTGCAGCTCAAGAGCACCGATCCCAACGGCATGGATCGGAGCGCTGACGAGGCCTTGGCGGTAGCGAAAAAGGTCTTGAAGGCAATTGATGTACCGCTCGTTGTGTGGGGCACGGCAAACAACCAAAAAGACGAAGAGGTCTTGAAGAAGATCTCCGAGTCATGCGAGGGAAAAAACCTAGCCCTTGCACCGGTTGAAGAGGCAAATCACAAGGGCGTGGGTGCCAGCGCGCTCGGTTACAAGCATACGGTTGTGGCCTCTACACCCATCGACGTTAACCTGGCAAAACAGTTAAACGTGTTACTGGAAAACCTCGGGGTGAAGAGCGACAAAATCGTTATAGATCCCACCACAGGCGGGCTGGGTTATGGCTTGGAATACTCTTATTCCGTGATGGAGCGCATCCGTATGGCCGCGTTAACCCAGGAGGACGACAAGCTGCAGATCCCCATGATTTCGAACATCGCAAACGAGATCTGGAAATGCAAGGAGGCGGGCCAGTCTGTTGAGGAAGCACCTACTCTCGGTGACCCCGAGAGACGGGGTATTTTGATGGAAACCGTGGCAGCTGTGGGTTATCTGATGGCCGGCTCAGATGTGGTCATCCTCAGGCATCCCGAAAGTGTCAGGCTTACGCGATCGTTCATTGAGCTGATGGTCAATGGGGGGATGGCTGCTGATGTGACGGCGATTTCAAAGGCACTGGAACTCCAAGAAGTAGACCTCGTTTCATCGTCACCCGAACCAGATCTGACCATCGCTGAAGAGAAGGCCCCACCAAAGGCAGCGGCCGCGAAACCGGAAAAGAAGGAGGCACCACCCAAGCCTGAGGTTAAGCAGGAAAAACCGAAACCAGCTCCCAAGCCAGAAGAAAAGGTTGTGGAATTAAAGCCCAAAGCAGAGGAGAAGGCCAAGGTGGAGGCAGAGGCCAAGGTGGAGGAAAAGGCCAAGGCCGAGGAAGAGGCCGAGGCGAAGCTAAAGGCTGAACAGGAAGCCAAAGCAAAGGCCGAGGCAGAAGCCAAGGCCAAGGCCGAGGCAGAGGAAAAGGCAAAGGCGGAGGCGGAAGCCAAGGCGGAGGCAGAGGAGAAGGCTCGGGTCGAGGCAAAGACAAAGGAAAAAGATGACTTACAAGCCCTGAGACAGAAACGAGCATTGGAGAGGGAACAGCTGGACGCAAAACGGAAGGCCCTTGAGGGCAAAGAAATCCCGAAAACACCGGCGGTCGAGCAGCCCTCTCTGGTAGATATTCTCATGCAGAATCTCGACCGTATACATAGACGTGTATAGGGCGGTTCAAATAGAAAAAAGGAGGAGGAACCTCATAATGACTACGGAAGAAGACAAAGACAAAACGGTCGGAGCCAAGGAAAAAGTCGCGAAGATAGTCAAGCCCGAGGATGTAACTATTGACCCAGCGACTGTTCAGATGATCGAGAGGTCCAGAGAGCTGGAGATCGAGACGATCTTCGACCGGGCTCAGACCATGAAACCCTGTAATATCGGCTCACAGGGAACCTGCTGCAAGTATTGTGCACAGGGGCCCTGCAGGCTTCCCTTGCCAAAGAGTGGTATCGAGGGAGAGGACACGCGAAAGGGTTTGTGCGGAGCAACGCCAGAGACCATAGCGGCGCGGAATTTCGCCCGGATGGTGGCGGCCGGTGCAGCAGCCCACTCCGACCACGGCAGGGGTATTGCGGAGACATTCCTCGCGGCAGCCCGCAAAGAGACAGAGGATTACACCATAAAGGATACGCAGAAACTCCTCGAGATCGCCCCTGATTTCGATGTGGATATCACCTTAGAAGGTGAAAATGGGGAAACCCTCGCCCGGGATATCGATGAGATCGCTGTGGAGGTAGGCGAAAAGGCCCTCGCACAGTGGGGGCAACAAAGCGGCGAGGTGCTCATGCTCAAGAGGGCCCCAAAGCCCCGTTACGAATTGTGGAAAAAACTCGGGGTTGTCCCGAGGGGGATCGACCGGGAGATCGTGGAGATCATGCACAGAACCCACATGGGTGTGGACCAGGACTACGAGAACATCGTTATGCAGTGCACCCGTGCAGCACTCGCGGATGGTTGGGGCGGTTCCATGATCGCCACCGATCTGCAGGATATCTTGTTCGGTACACCCTATCCCCTCAAAAGTCAGGCCAACCTGGGAGTGCTCAAAGAGAACATGGTCAACATTATTATCCATGGCCATGAGCCGCTGCTCTCCGAGATGATTGTGATTGCCTCGGAACTGCCCGAGATGCAGGAGCTGGCCAAAAAGGCGGGCGCTCAAGGCATCCAGTTAGCCGGTATCTGCTGTACGGCCAACGAGATTCTCATGCGGCACGGCGTGCCTCTGGCAGGAAACTTCCTGCAGCAGGAACTGGCTATCATCACCGGGGCGGTGGATGCCATGGTAGTGGACGTACAGTGCATCATGGAGAATGTGGCTAACGTGGCCCAGTGTTTCCATACTAAGATCATCACCACTAACCCCAGGGCCAGGATCGCATCGGGAGATACCGTGCATATCGAATTCGACGAGCACACCGCCCTTGAAGACGCCAAGACAATCGTAAAAACCGCGATCGAGAATTTCCCCAGACGGGAAAAAGAGGTCATGATTCCCAGTTATTCCTCAAACCTGGTGGCTGGCTTCAGCTATGAGGCCATCAACTATCACCTGGGTGGAACCTTCCGCGGATCATATGTGCCTCTCAACGACAATATCATCAACGGTCGCATCCGAGGTGTTGCAGGCGTGGTGGGGTGCAACAACGCGCGGACCAGTCAAGATGAGGGTCACCTCACCGTTGTCAAGGAATTGATCAAGAACGACGTGATCGTCCTTACCACCGGATGTAACGCTATCGCCTGCGGAAAGGCCGGCCTTTTGACCCCTGAATCGGCAAAGGTGTACTGCGGGCCCGGACTGGCAGAGGTGTGCGAGGCCGTGGGCATTCCTCCGGTCCTGCACATGGGCTCCTGCGTTGATAACAGCAGGATCCTCATGGCTGCCACCGAGGTGGTAAAGGCCGGAGGCCTGGGAGATGACATCAGCGACCTGCCTGCCGCCGGTTCTGCGCCCGAGTGGATGAGTGAAAAGGCCATCAGTATCGGCCACTATTTTGTAGCATCGGGTGTTTATACGGTTTTCGGCGTAACCCTCCCTGTCAGTGGATCGCCGGTCTTTGAAAATCACCTATACCGAGAACTGGAAGAGGTCTACGGCGGGATGTGGGATATGGAGCCCGATATGGTCAAACATGCCCAGAAGATGATCGCTCACATCGATAAGAAGCGTAAGGCCTTGGGCATCGACAAGGCCCGGGAGAGGGTCCTCTTCGATATGGCCGCCCGCCGAGACCTTGAAGCGGCGTGATGCGCTGATGCACTTTTTGAAAACACACCTCTTAAGAAGGGAGGAGAATAAACTATGTCTAAACTAGTAGCGTTTGCAGCAATTCAGGGCGCCTACAACATCGTCTCTAAAGTAGAAGGAGCCTATAAACGTGCCCTGGAGAAATACGGCGGTAGCCAGAAACTGGAATTCCCCAATACCGCTTACTTCTTGCCCATTATTTACTCTCTTACGGGAATAAAGGTAACGGACTTGGATTCGGCGAAAAAGCCACTCGAATTCGCCCGCAAGCTGTTGCCGCCCCACATCAAGAAAGACTATCACCTGCCCTACCTTGGGCCCTTACTGGATGCAGGGATGGCATCGCTGTTTGCGGAGGAGATCGCAGAGGCCATTCGCTATGTCGAGGATCCGGACTTTTATCAGCCCAGCGTTGAGGATCCGGATATAGAAAACGGAAAGATATGGCTTGGGGCGGCAGACGATGCCATCATGAGAAAACGGGGTGTCGAGTTCGTGGACGGCACTGCGCCGGGATTTGCGGCGATTGTCGGTGCAGCTCCTGACTCCCAGACCGCCAAGAAGATTGCCGAAGAGTATCAGCTGAAAACCATTTATGTTTTCATGGCCGCCAATCAGAACGGAACCACCTTTGCCGAGCAGCTTATTGAGGAGAAGGTTCAGATCGGGTGGAACACCCGTCTTGTCCCCTTCGGACCGGATATCTCTGCAGCGGTGTTCGCCCTCGGTTTTGCCAACAGGGCAGGCATGTCCTTTGGGGGCATCGAGCCGGGTGATTTCAAGAAACAGCTCGCATACCAGAAGAACCGCATCTTCGCCTTTGTAAACGCCCTCGGCGATGTGAATGCGGAATGGGCGGCCAACGCCGCCGGTGCCATCAACTGGGGCTTCCCCACCCTTGCCGATACCGACATCCCGGAGGTCCTGCCCACCGGCGTTTGCACTTATGAACACGTGGTCTCCGAGATCCCCCATGACGAACTCACGGCAAAGTCCATAGAGGTCCGGGGCCTCAAGGTAACCATCGCCAAGGTAGACATCCCTCTGGCATATGGCCCGGCCTTTGAGGGTGAGAGGGTTCGGAAGGATGATCTGTTCCTCGAGATGGGCGGAGGCAAGAGCCAGTGCACCGAGCTCTGCAAGATGGCCGATATGAACGAGATCGAGGACGGCGCCGTCAAAATCGTGGGGCCGGACATAAAGGATGTGAAAAAGGGTGCTACCCTACCGCTCGGCATTTACGTGCAGGTCGCGGGTCGACAGATGCAGACCGATTTCGAGCCCATCCTGGAACGGCAGATCCATCACCTCATCAACTATGCCCAGGGCATCATGCACATCGGGCAACGGGACATTGCCTGGATCAGGGTTGGAGATCAGGCCGTTGAGAAGGGATTCACCCTCAAGGATATCGGGGTGATCCTCCACGCCAAGCTCCATCAGGACTTCGGAAACATATTGGATAAGATACAGGTGACCCTGTATACCAAAAAGGAGGATGTGGATAAACTCACCAAGCGGGCCAGGAACGAGTACAAGACCAGGGACGACCGGGTAGAGAAGATGACCGATGAGAGTGTGGACATATTCTATTCCTGCACCCTGTGCCAATCCTTTGCCCCCAACCACGTCTGCATGGTCAGTCCGGAACGGACCGGCCTGTGCGGTGCGTACAACTGGATGGATTGCAAGGCCTCTTACGAGATCAACCCCACCGGGCCCAACCAGCCGGTACAGATTGGCGAATGCCTTGATCCCAAGATGGGTCAGTGGCAGGGAGTCAACGAATTCGTCTACAAGGCCTCCCGACAGGCAATAGACCACTACAATTTCTACAGCGTGGTCATTGATCCCATGACCACGTGCGGATGCTGCGAGTGTATTGCCGCCGTGATACCGGGATGTAACGGTGTAATGACGGTTCACCGTGATTACATCGGAGAAACCCCGTGCGGCATGAAGTTCACGACCCTGGCCGGTGTCATGGGCGGAGGCCAGTCCTCTCCCGGCTTTGTGGGTCATTCCAAGTACAATATTACCCAAAGAAAGTTCATTACCGGTGACGGCGGTCTTCTGCGCATGGTGTGGATGCCCAAATCCCTGAAGGAAGAGATCAGGGAACGGCTGCTCAAACGGGGAGAAGAGCTGGGCGTGCCGGATTTGATCGACCGGATCGCAGATGAGACGGTGGGGATCACAGAGGAAGAAATTCTGCCCTTCCTCAAGGAAAAGGATCATCCGGCCCTGAAGATGGAGCCCATTGTCGGTTAGCTGAAACTACCGAGCGCGAACCTATAGGCGCGCCGGTGAATACGTTGCGTACAACTATTAACCTCTTCTGGTCAGGAGTATGCTATGGGATTAACTGGAATTCAGATCTTTAAATTGTTGCCAAAAACGAACTGCAAGGAGTGTGGGTACCCAACGTGCCTGGCCTTTGCCATGAATCTGGCCTCGGGAAAGGCCGAATTGGCTTCGTGCCCCTATGTCTCAGATGAAGCCAAGGAGCAACTGGCCGAGGCCTCTGCTCCTCCTATCAGGCCCGTTGCCATCGGTGCCGGGGTAAGGGCCTTTAAGATCGGCGGTGAAACGGTCATGTTCAGGCATGAAAAGACCTTCTACAGTCCCACCGGGATAGCCGCTATGATCAGCTCCGATATGGACGCGAAGGCCCTCGATAAGAAACTAAAGGAGTGGAACGCACTTCAGTACGAACGGGTGGGACTCAACTTGAGGCCTGAGCTGGTTGCCCTCAAAGACGCAAATGGGAACAGCTCTGCCTTTGCCGCTGCCGCAAAAAAGATTGCTGCGGAGAGCGAATTCAACCTGATCCTCATGACCGATAATATCGACTCTATGAAGGCGGCCGTTGGGGAAACCAGTTTCAAGAAACCCCTGCTCTATGCTGCCACCCAGGTAAACGCCGACGACATGGGCAATCTGGCCAAGGAAAACGGACTGCCCCTTGCCATAAAGGCCGATACGCTTGAGGATCTCACGGCTTTGAGCGACAAGCTCACGGGCATGGGGCTTAAGGACCTGGTGTTGGATTCGGGATCGCGCGAGCCAAAAAAGGTGTTTGAGGATCAGGTGGTTATCCGCAGGGCCCCTTTGCGCGCAGGGAATCGTTCATTGGGTTTTCCCACCATTACCTTCCCGTGCGAGATGGCGAGCAATCTCGACGTTGAGACCATGCTCGCTTCCATGTTGATCGCCAAGTATGCTGGGATTGTGGTTTTGTCCGATTTCAGGGGAGACAGCCTCTTCCCGCTCCTGTTGGAGAGGTTGAATATATTTACCGACCCACAGCGCCCAATGACAGTTACCCAGGGTATCTATGAGATCGGGGAACCCGGTAAGGATTCGCCGGTATTGATCACCACCAATTTCTCCCTCACTTACTTTATCGTCAGTGGTGAAATCGAGGGAAGCAGGATTCCAAGCTGGCTTCTCATTATGGACACGGAGGGCCTTTCGGTAATGACCGCTTGGGCTGCCGGCAAGTTCTCAGGCGATGTAGTAGGGATGTTCGTGAAAAAGTGCGGCATCGCCGACAAGATTGCCCATAAGAAGATCATAATCCCCGGCTACGCCGCGGCAATCAGCGGGGAAATGGAAGAGGAACTGCCGGATTGGGAAATAATGATTGGGCCGAGGGATGCCTCCCTGATACCCAAGTTCTTGAAAGAAATGGCAACCTAGGCTCAGAAAGGAGTTGGCTAATGTTACTGATAGGAGAAAATCTGAACGTCATTAGCAGGGTGATCGGGAAGGCCTTTAAGGAGAAGGACCCCGGGCCCATAGCAGAAGAGGCCAAGCGGCAGAAGGAAAAGGGAATGGACTGGATTGACATCAATCTGGGACCCGCCCGCAAGGGAGGGCCGGAATTGATGGAATTCGTGATAAAAACGGTCCAGGAGGAAATCGGGGATACACCGCCTCTCTGTCTGGATACCTCCAACATCGAAGCCATGGAGGCCGGGCTGGCCGTCCATAAGGGCAAGGCCATTATCAATTCCATCATGTGCAGACCAGAGCGATACGAACCGATGATTCCCCTGGCCGTCAAGTATGGCGCCAACATGATCGCACTCATGTGGGGCCCTGAGGGGCTTCCCAGGGACGAAAACGAACGGGCTACCTTGGCAGTGGAACTCATCTATGCCGCTAATGAGGCAGGGGTCCCTAATGAGGATATCTTCGTAGACGGTATCGTGACACCGGTCAATATCCAACAGCCCCAGCTCATGAGCCTTATGGCATTCCAGGAGATGCTACAGGATATCGCACCAGGGGTAAAATCGACCTGCGGGCTTTCGAACGTGTCCAATGGGCCTCCCGATCATCTCAGACCGATCCTCAACCAGACTTACATGGTGTTGCTGGAACGAAAGGGCATGTACTCGTGCATAGCCGATGCCTATGACGACAAGCTTATTGCCATTGCACGAGGCGAACGGCCTGATATCGTTGAGATTATCAATAAGGTTCTGGACGGGGAGGAGATTGACATAGGTTCTATCTCCAAGGAGCTGCAGGATTACGTCAAGACAGCCAAAGTGATCCTGGGGCATACCCTTTTCTCAGACTCGTGGCTGGAATTGTAGAACCCTATATAATGAAGATTGATAATTGACTATTGACGATTAAGAAACCCATCCCTCAAATAGAAAATTGTCAATCTTCAATAGAAAATTCTCAGGGGAGGTCCTTTTTCAGATAACCCCTCAACTCGAGCCTCCCCTTTGAATCTACCGCTATTGTTACTGAGCCGGTCCAGGATAGGTTGAGTACACGGACATGGTCAGGATAGGCACTGCCTCCCCTGGTGATCACATGCTCGATATCCTCTCTTTCCCCTCCCGAATCTCGTTTACGTATCTCCACCGCTCGCTCGCGGAAGAGTAAAGACCAGCCTCGTGATGTTACGCTAACACATTCATCTCTTGTTCCCCTAATCCGGGCACCGTCAATCATCATCTCGAAGGGCAGGTTGGTGAGCACTTCTCGTGGTCGAAAGGCCTTGATCATGAATTGAAGCTTGTCAGCTTGCTGCCCGTAAGAATTAGGCTGTAGGAGATAATCAACCCGGCCCATCTTTTTGTGCCAGAGAAACGGGGCAACAACCCTCCTCCCAAGGTCAAATCCCCCGCTGCCAAAGGCATTGCGTGCAATCACCATCCTCACCTGGCCTGGAAACTGTATGACCGCCACATCAGCCCTTCCTGCATCAAGAACGGTCACCCTGAGGTCTTTATTGTAGCGGACCTGATAAACCCAATACCCCACATCAGCACACACCAGGATCAAGACAGCTGCCAGGATGATGCGATAGGCCCGTGCCCGGAGGGCATTGACGCCTGCAAAAAGAAGCCCGTAGAACAGGACAATCTCCACCCAGGTTGGTCGAATGACCCAGACCGTGCTCCAGGGGATATCCGCCCAGAATCGAGCCAGGAAGGCAGCCACAGTGAGACCGGCTGCACCGGCGGCGAGAAACAACCCCGCTATGGCTGATGAAAACGGCAAAACAATACAAGAAAAAAGTCCAAGCGGTATTACCCACAGCCCGATTAAGGGAACCACGGTGAGATTTGCAGGAAGCGCGACAGGGGAGAAACGGTTGAAGTGATAGGCAATCAGGGGGGTGGTTACAATGGCGGCTGCAACAGTTACCGAGAGCAGGCCCGCCAGGTACATCAAAACCGTACGCAAGACGCGGTTCTTTGCTAAGAACTCGGTATCCCCGCTTACCACTTTGATCTTTGAGAGGATCAAGGGTGTCAGCCACAGGATGCCTGCCACGGCGATAAAGGAAAGTTGAAAGGAGGCGATAAAAAGGGAGTCGGCCATCAGGGTAAGGATTATGAGTGCTGCCAAGGAAAGGCTGGACCAGACATCTTTTTCTTTCCCGATAATAACGGAGAACAGGAATGCCAATACCATGATCATGGCCCTCTGGGCCGAGACCTGGCCTCCGGCTATCAGGCCGTAGGTTATCACCGGAGCGGTGGTGAGCACTGCCGCCAGTTTGCGGATGTCGGTCATAAGGGTCAGCCGGTATGAGAGGGACAGAAGCCATCTGAAGGCCATATAAAAAAGCCAGGCCACCAGCCCGAGATGCAGACCAGAAACAGCCATGATATGACCTACCCCTGCCCTGTCGAATGGCTCCCTGAGCTCGGGTGTGACGCCTTGCCGCTCGCCGAGGATAAGGGCGCTATAGATCGGGCTCACGTTGTAAGGAAGCCTTTCATGCAAATAGTTCCTCAAGGGGGCTCGGATCTTCTCCAATACCCTTCCCACAAGACCGAGTTTCCCCTCCCCCATGGGAACAACATAGCGCCCGTCGGAGACGGTTGCCGTAAACGAAAGGCCGCGGGCCTGCATAAAAAAACGGTAATCGAACCCTCCGGGATTGTTGAAGTTCCTGAATTCCCTGAATTTGGCAGGAAAGCGTATCCGTTGCCCTACCTTCAGCTCTCCCCGGTATTTGTAGATCGTCACCTGGATATTGATCTTAACGCTCCTGACCTCATGAAGCAGGAAGATCTTTTCTGTATGAAGATAGAAGCTTGCCCTGTTGAGCCCCAGCCGTGGTGGGCTGTATATGGTGCCTTCGACCGTGATTCGTTCAGCCTCTTTAAAGATGTTTGGCAACCGAGTAAGGGTAGTGTTGTTCGTATAGGAATTGATTCCTACTAAGGCAAACACGGCCACAAGCCATGCAGTACGCGCTTTTGAAGGGATAAGGAAGGTAATACCCAGACACAGAAGTATGACAACGGGAAGGACGAATACCGGTAGGCTTACCCCCCTCAGGAGCCAATGCCCCATAAGGATTCCGACAATAGTCGCAGCCACTGCGGGAACAAGGGGGCGGGAGAACATGGAGGTCATTGGTTACTTGCTTCCGGTTGCTGGTTGCTCGTTAAAAGGAGGAGATGGGGACCGGGCATTGACAGGCTGACCCCGTTTTCATTGCCTCCTCATTAGAGGTGTTTTCACGTGAATCTGAACCCAGCGCCAAATCCGGTTCACCTTCCTGGATAATAAACCAGCAATAGAGATCGTTGGCAAGGGAAATAAACCCTACTCGAGTTCCCACACTCTTGAACAAGGCCATATTTACAGACGGTGGATCTACTCTTCATTTTCATGGCCTTTATTCTATCGATCGTGGGTACGTTTCGAAGTCAACTTATATTTCCGTGTGCGCCCCTGTTTCATTTTTCCGTTGAAATTGATTCGGTTCTCTTTTACTTTGCCGGTCATGGGAAGTCCCTCCTTATACAATAAAATTTTCTAATCGCGCTGAATAACCCAGGAGCGGCTTCCCTACAATCTAGAACCTGCAACAGTCTC
>CP070752.1:1418739-1421824 GCA_020348625.1 Deltaproteobacteria bacterium
CGAAGAATCGGGTACCGTGCCCGCCTTATCCTTGGAAGACGCCGTTGCCACCTTGGAGAAGGAAATGATCATCGATGCCCTGAAGAATACCTTTGGGAACATGGCCAAGGCAGCCAACATGCTTCACATAACGGAGCGGAAATTTACGTATAAGGCCAAGAGGTACGGCATAGACTACCGCAAATATCGTTGACCTCTTTTCTTGGTCGGGCGCCACTATGGTGGATTTCCCTTTTTTCAGGCAAATCTCTAGCCCGCCTGAAAGCTATCGATAAGAGCTGACTGGACATTATTGTAGCTAACATTGAAGTTTTCTACGATTTTGTTCTTTTTTTGTATAGCCGTCTAATACGCTTTTCCTCTATCTAGCTGGATTTACATATATTTTTTGAAAGAACTTTGGTGGCACGTCTTTCGCTATTGAGAGCATTCATGGTCTATAGAGGTCCTTGCGTGAGAAACCGAGATGGTCATGCTGCCGGATGCCTCTCTAATCGCCTTAAGGGCTTATCTCATGGGGGCTAGAAATGGTGTGCTGGCAAAGAGGGCCATCACGCAAAAGACCTTGCTATGCCGGCATGATTATGCTAGGCGGGTGAAAAGTGGTAGAATGACATACGGTCTCTTGCCTGCCCGCGTGGACTAATCCGATCACATAGAAACAGCTATGTAATATGGAGGGATGTATGCTTTGCGAAACCAAAGAGGATGTTGCCAAACTGGTTAAAGACAAGAACGTTAGCTTCATACAGTTTTGGTTTACGGATGTTTTGGGTATCCTGAAGAGTTTTGCCGTGACAGCTTCAGAGCTTGAGGAAGGCCTGGAAGAGGGGATGGGTTTTGACGGCTCCTCCATAGAAGGGTTTGCCAGAATCGAGGAGAGCGACATGATCGCCATGCCCGATCCCGCCACTTTTGCGTTCCTTCCCTGGAGACCTAATGACAGGCCGGTGGCGAGAATGGTGTGCGATATCCTCCAGCCGGACGGAAGTCACTATGAAGGAGACCCCCGGTATGTGTTGAAGCGAATGACAAACAAGCTGGCCGAAAGAGGTTTTACGGGATATATGGGCCCTGAACTGGAGTTCTTCTGCTTTGAAGATCAGGACAGCCCCAAAACCATTGATAAGGGCGGGTATTTCGACACCAGGCCCCTGGATAAGGGCAGTGATCTGCGCAGGGAAATAATCTTCGCCCTCCAGGATATGGGAATCGGGGTGGAATACAGCCATCATGAGGTTGCTCCCAGCCAGCATGAGATTGACCTCAAGTACGATGAGGCCCTTGTCATGGCCGATAAGACCATGACCTACCGAACAGCGGTAAAGGAGGTAGCCCTGAGAAAGGGCCTTTACGCGACCTTTATGCCCAAGCCCGTCTTCGGCGAGAACGGAAGCGGCATGCATGTCCACCAATCCTTATTCAAGGGCGACACGAATGCCTTCTATGATAGCCAAGATCCCTACCATCTCTCATCAATAGCGCGGCCTTACATTGCCGGCATCATTAGGCATGCTCGGGAGATTACGGCAGTAACCAATCAGTGGGTAAACTCGTATAAACGCCTCGTTCCCGGGTACGAGGCCCCGGTCTATATTTCCTGGGCGAAGCGTAACCGATCTGCCATGGTCAGGGTCCCCATGTACAAACCGGGAAAGGAGCGGGCGACACGGATCGAGTTCAGGTCGCCTGACCCGGCGTGCAATCCCTACTTAGCCTTTGCGGTTATGCTTGCAGCGGGGCTCAAAGGCATTGAGGAGAACTACGCGCTGCCGGACCCTATAGAAGAGGATATTTACGAGATGGACGAAGCAGCACGGGAGGCTGCCGGCATCACCTCTTTGCCCGGTAATCTCTTTGAAGCCCTTCAGGAGGTGGAAAAGAGCGAGCTCGTGCGTGAGACACTCGGTGATCACATCTTCAATAAGTTCATAGCAAACAAGAAGATCGAGTGGGATCGATACCGTGTTCACGTTAGCCAGTATGAGATCGAAAAATATCTGCCGATCCTTTAGCGGCTTTCCCGAAAACCGGCGGCACTGCCCTTTCCCGTGGCCGGCGATCGAGATACCAATAGGCGTTCGGTTAGTGTTGGTCACTGTGTAACATGTCAACAACTAAATATATTGTCATAACCGGCGGGGTCCTTTCGGGGCTCGGAAAGGGCATTACCGCCGCCTCCATCGGACACCTGCTCTCATCCAGGCTCACCATCATCCCCATCAAGTGTGACGGCTACCTCAACGTTGATCCGGGCACCATGAACCCCATCGAACACGGAGAGGTGTTCGTGCTCGACGACGGCGGGGAGGTGGATATGGACTTCGGCCACTACGAGCGATTCCTGGGCATTCGGTGCAAGTCCAAGTGGAATTTGACCATGGGCAAGGTGTTTCACATGGTGAGGGATAAGGAGCGCAGGGGCGATTACCTGGGAAAGACCGTTCAGTACATCCCCCACGTCACCGATATTATCAAGAACCATGTTTACGAGGTTGCCGGGGAGGAGGCCGCCGATCTGGTGATCGTAGAGATTGGCGGTACGGTGGGCGACATCGAAAACGAGCTCTTTCTGGAGGCCATGCGGCAGATGAAGGAGGATGTGGGCAAGGAAAACATCATCTACATACACCTGACCTATGTGCCAATCCCCCACGGGGTCAACGAGCAAAAGTCCAAGCCCACCCACCAGAGCGTGAACCTGCTCAAGCAACGGGGTATCTTCCCCGATATCATCATCGGCAGATGCTCGGAGTTTTTGACACGGGAGATCAAACAGAAGATCGCCCGTTTCTGCGACGTGAGCCCCGATGCCGTGATTACGGCCCTGGATGTGGACGACATCTACGAGATACCAGTCGTGTTCGAGCAAGAGGGGTTGGCCGAGATCATCCACAAAAAGCTCAACATCTATTCACCCCCTGACCTCAGACGGTGGAAGGAGTACATCGACAACATCCGCACCCCCACCCAGGAGATTACGGTAGCTATCTGCGGCAAGTACACGAAACTGGAGGATTCCTATGCCTCCATCATCGAGGCATTACATCACTGTTCAGCACACCTGGCCTCACGGATCCACCTC
>CP070752.1:1421924-1426895 GCA_020348625.1 Deltaproteobacteria bacterium
CACGGGCTTGTTTTTTCAGCGACTTGTTTACGGGGGAGTTCTTCCCCCTCCGCATTCCCTTCGACAGGCTCAGGGCTGCGGTTTCCCCCATACCCAAGTCGCGAAAAGAACAGCGCCCTCCCGCCAGTCACTTGAGAAAGGATTTCATGGTCTTGCCAGTCAGGAGAATTCGCGTCAAGAAAGACATCCATAGCGTTTGTACGGCAGTAGTTACGGAGCTGAAGCAGCAGGGAGATGAATCTCGGGCAGAAGCTAGAATTCCGGAAGCTGATTAGAATCGAATGGTAGAAGGGAGATTGGATATGCTTGAAAAGATATTGTTTCCGACTGATTTTTCGGATGTATCCAAGAAGGCTCTGGGCTACGTTAAGCAGTTGAAGCAAGCAGGCATCAAAGAGGTCATAACCTTACATGTGATTGATGAGCGGGAGATTGACGCTATTTTCCAACATTCCGCTGTGAGGTTTGAGGACATAGTACGGAGCATAAGAGCAGACGCCAAAAAAGAAATGGATGCGGTTGAAAGAGAATTAAAGGAAAATGGCTTTATCGTCAAGGTGAGGATTGAGAGGGGAATTCCATTCCAGATCATATTGAAAGTTGAGGACGAGGAGGATGTCTCTGCCATAGTTATCGGGTCTCACGGAAAGAGCAACATTAAGGAAATGCTCCTGGGTTCTGTGTCGGAAAAGGTCATCAGGAAGTCAAAGAAACCTGTTTTGGTGGTAAAGCGATAACAATCGAGTTTGTGTGGAAGGACTTTCGTTGAAAGGAGCGGCGATGGCACCATGATTCTAAGAGATAACGGTCTTGCGGAACGAACATGAGGTCTGGCCGGTATGAAATGATTGTCAGAAAAAAAACATGAGGAAACGGCAGGTCATGTGGTAATCCGGCCCCATTTCATCTGATTAGATCATACATGACGACTTATGCTGAAACATACCGGGATTTGTGGTAGAAATAAGGCTGAGGACAATAAAAGAACATTAACAAAGGAGGGAGGAGATCATGGAGACCGTAGCACTTATTATTTCAATTGTTGCCCTAATCATAGCCATTGTGGCCTATTACAGGACAGGAGGGGTAGCTGATTTGAAGAAGCGGGTCGAGGCTCTCAGCGATGCTGGTGAGGCCATGGTATCTAAGGCCAGCGATTCCTTGCGCGACAGGACCGCCGATATGCTGGGCAAGGTGGAGGACGCTGTGAGAGGCGAGGAGGAAGCGAAAGAAGAACCGAAGACATCACAGAAGAAAGAACCGAGCAAGTAGGAAGGGAACGGCCAGGCGTGAAGGAGGCCGCAGGTTAATATTCGCGATGATGAGACTGCAGTTATTGTGGCAATGTGAACTCTGCGGCCTTCCGTCATTGTTGGATTCTCCGGAATAAGTTCCGAATATGCGCTGGGAATTACGAAGGGCTTAGGTCAGGATTGCGGTCGGGCAAGGCTATGAAGAAAGTCATATTCTTATCGTCATTCATACTCATTTGTGCCCTATTCTGGCTTGCTCATCTTAGATACCCGTATCCCTATTTGCAGAAGAGTTTCTATACCTTTCTTGCGCTTACAATTCTCTATCTCGTATTCCGGATAGCCTTTGAAGAGATAGTTGCAAAGAGCATAAAGGAGCCCAAGACTAGGTATTCTTTCAGGAAGACCGTCTCAATCCTATACCTTGCCGTGTTTGTGGCAATCATAATCAGGATTTGGGTGGCAAACACCCACACGCTCTTAGTCTCTTATGGCCTGGTTGGCGCGGGTATAGCAGTAGCTTTACAGGATTTCTTCAAGAACTTCGTAGGGGGAATCGTACTATTTGTAACCGGTATCTACCGCGTTGGAGACAGAATTGAGATTAACTCAAAATACGGCGATGTGATAGACATACACATACTATACACTACCCTCATGGAAATGAAGGAGTGGGTGGCCGGAGATCAGGCAACGGGAGGCTATCGATAATTCCGAATGGAACGGTTTTGTCCGCTACCATAAATAACTATACCAAGGACAACAATTTCATATGGGACGAAATAGCAATTCCTATAACCTACGACAGCGACTGGAAAGAGGCGGTCACCAAGATTCTGGGTATCGTCAAAGAGGCAACAGCTGAAATTGCCGGTCGAGCACAAAAGGCAATATCAGGGCTCGGCCAGAAGTACTATCTGTTCGAAAGAACGGTGCAGCCTGAAGTCTTTCTTACCCTTACGGATAACTGGATTACGTTTAATATCAGATACATATCGGACACAAGGGACAGGCGAACGCTCCAACATACTTTAAATCAAGCGATTCTTACCGAAATTCAGAGCTCCGAGAATATCAAGATAGCGTCTTCAACTCTAGACATCACAAATTTTCCTGAGCTGACAATCAAGCAAGGCTAGTAGAATACGAAATCAGAACCCCTCAATGCGGAAGGTGATGGCGTTTATCGCAGTTTCAACAGCATCAAACGAGTGCCTGCGGGGAGGCGATCCGACAGAAAGGAGGAATAAGCCATGTGGCACATCGAGGGAGCAGGGGTGATAGCCCCTATCGTGTCTATCGTATTTGGCATTCTGATTCTCATATTCCCACGGATTCTCAACTACTTGGTTGCCTTTTATTTCATAATCGTGGGCATAGTAGGCCTGCTTTTCTTCATGATGTAAGAAAGGCAATCGGATTCGGAAGGGTGCTTTTCGCTGGGAGCATGATTTTGAGTAATGGTTAGTGATATATGAGCAGGTTTCCGGTAGAGGTGAATAGCCTGGTGCGTATCGTCATTATTGTCGCCGTCATTATAGGCGTGCACATGACTGCTATTGCCGTACGTCACCTCAGCAATAAATTCAAATCATTGGCCGCGGGCGCAAGGCTCTCCAAGCCCAAGACGATTGTGAGTCTTGGGACGAGCATGGCGATTTTCGTGCTCTATTTCGTCGCCGTCGGTCTCATCTTGAAGGAGTTCGGGGTGTCGCTGAAGGCATATCTTGCCAGCGCCTCCATAGTGGGTTTGGCCATAGGCTTTGGATCGCAAGGCCTTGTGCAGGATATTGTGAATGGCTTGACGGTTGTCTTTTCAGGGCTGTTTAATGTTGGCGATATGGTGGAGATCTCAGGCCAATCGGGGATTGTGCGAAGTTTCGGAATACGGTTTACGGTTATTGAAACTCCGCTCGGAGCGCGGGTGTATATCCCAAACCGAACGATTGCCAATGTTGTGAGATATCCCCGGGGATATGTGCGAGGTTTTGCGGATATCGCACTTCCCAGTGAACCAGAGATCGCGCGGCAAGCGGAAACAAAGGTGGCTGCAATTGTCAACGGGTTGTTTGAACAGCTCCCCGGAGTTTTTCTGACTGCTCCTTCAATTGAGGGGAGGGTGAAGACCGCATCGGGAAAGGTGTTTCTCCGTGTTGAGTTCCGTACCTGGCCCGGTCGCGGAACTCCCGTTGAGACAGCGCTTAAACAGGAAATACCGTTCGTCCTGAAGACACTCGACCCCACGTATCAGGACTGGATGGTATCCGTAAACTACGAGGTCGGGCAGAGATACGCCTCTTTGTCAGATGAGTAGCGAGGCAGAGCCTGGAGTGAAGTGCTAATATGGCCCGCGGGTAAAGTATATGGGACCGAAGAGGATTTCCGCCTCGGTACCGGTATGCTGGGAATTTATATAGATAGAAACGGACCCTAGCTCAGGGGGTTCTTCCTCGAATAGCTTCTTGTAATCCTCATACGCGTTTCTGGATTCTTTGTGCCAGATGCCCAGAGGATCGCTCTTATCTCTCACCACCACGTATTTGGCCTTTGACCAGGCAGTGCTTGTGCCCATCGTGCCTTTGGGTGTTTCGTTTTCCCAAAGGTAGCCGAGTATTCTGGTATTCAGCTTGGCAGGAAAGCGAGGGAAGAGCAGGTAGAGTTGACCAGCCTGATCGTCTGTGTCTCTCGTGCGAACGTCACCGCCTTTTGGTAGGGTGCGTGCTTGCCATGCCCAGTGCACGTAAGGATACTCCTTGACCGAGAACTCTATTTCCTTCTTAAAACCAAAGGAGGATTTCTTGCTCGATAGCCTGATAAAACTGCTCTCCAGTTCTGCTTGAGCCGGTTCAACCTTTACCTCCTTGGAAAACCCCTTTGGAGTATCGCCTTCAAGGGACCACTCGGACACGATCACCAGTGCTCCCTTGGGTATTGCGAGGTCGGGCTTTTCCGGACCGTCGGCAATGCTCATTGCAACAGGCATGATGCACAAGAAAACCAATAAGAGGCACAACCGCTTCATCATTTCCTCCCGTCTCTGTTCAGATTGTTTTTAATGCAGGTCTCCGATGCCGTGTAACCGTCAGGCGCAAACAGTTTCATATGGCCACACCTTTTATTAATCATATAATACGGTGCGGCGTTTCTCAAAGCATTTGTCATTTCGCCTGAGAGGCGATTAAGCGCTATTCTCTTCATCACGTTGGCTGTGATCAGAAGGTTTCTCTGGCCAGAAAAGCCCAGCACGATGTATAGTAAGAAAGAACGAGAGCTGACTATGCGGAGAATGGCTTAAAGCTTTTAAACGGGATCACTAACGTAAGGGAGGTAATGATATGGCTTCAAAGGAGTTATTTCGCAGCGTTCAGGGGTTTCTTGACACCCGTCTGTTTACAATCGGAACCACAGAGGTAACCCTATCGGCGATTTTTATGTTTTTGTTCATACTTCTGGTAGTCGTTATCCTGTCGCGGCTTTTTGCACGGAAATTCGTTGAGAGAATTCTTATTCGGTTACAGATTGAAGAGGGAACGCGGTACACGTTCAGGAGGATTATCGAATTAACGTTTGTCCTGATAGGGGCGATCATTGCGTTTCAATCCATCGGCATCAACTTGAGCGGCCTCGCCGTTATATTCGGCCTTCTGTCAGTTGGCATTGGCTTTGGTTTACAGAATATCACCTCGAACTTCGTTGCGGGCTTGATTCTCCTGTTTGA
>CP070752.1:1426995-1433137 GCA_020348625.1 Deltaproteobacteria bacterium
CTCGGAAGGGCTGCTGAAAATCGCCTGAAGGAGCTGGGCTATGAGAACATCACCGTAAAAGTGGCAGACGGCTACTATGGATGGGAAGACCACGCCCCTTTTGACTGTATCGTTGTAACGGCAGCCTCTGATCACATACCCCCGCCCCTTGTTCAGCAGCTGAAAAGGGGCGGGAAGATGGCAATCCCGGTAGGTCACCCTTTCGGCGTGCAAGACCTCATGGTAGTAGAAAAATCGGAGGACGGGGAGATAAAAACCCGTAACGTCCTGCCGGTTAGATTTGTGCCTTTTCGCCGCACGTGGAAATGACGGGCAGACGTTGCATCCCATGTCGTTTAAAAACGATCAGAACGCTATCCCCTTTCTGGCTCTCCTCTGTATCTCTTCAAGTTCCCTGGCCTTTGAGCTCGTTCTCATGCGGCTTTTTAGCATCGTCCAATGGTATCACTTCGCATATATGGTTATCAGTATAGCGCTCCTGGGATTTGCTGCGAGCGGCACCCTATTGGCTGTTATCCAGACCAGAGGTGGTTGGCATCCTGCTGAGCGGCAAAAGACCCTTATTCTTCCGCTTACCGCTTTCTTGCTTTTTCTGGCTACGATAGCAAGCTTTTCTGTGGCACAAAAGATCCCGTTCTCGCCTTTCCAGTTGGCCTGGCACAAGCGGCAATACCTCTATCTTACCGGCTACTACGTAACCTTTTTTATCCCCTTCTTCTTGGCAGGATGTTTCATCGGGTTGCACTTCATGCATTTCAGGGAGCAGATAGGCCGGGTCTACTGCTTTAACTTGCTTGGATCGGGGGTGGGAGTGGCAATAGCAGTGATTTCTTTCTTTCTGCTGCCTCCTAAACTGTTGCTTCTATCCCCAAGCCTTTTTGCCTTGTTGGGTTTCATCTTTTCCTTACAGAGGATGGCCAGAACGAGGGTCTTTCTCTTAGGGAGCATGATAGGGGTCATCCTCATTTCCGTCCACCTGATACAGGGAGGAGCAACGTTAAAGATCTCTCAATTCAAGGGGATCAGTAAGGTCCTGCACTTGCCCGGGTCGCAGATCGAGCACGAGGAATATTCGCCTTTGGGACTGGTACAGGTAGTGGCTGCTCCGTCGCTCAGGTTCGCACCCGGGTTGAGTCTTATCTATGACCGGAGCCTCCCCCCCCAGAAGGAGATTTTTGTTGATGGGAATACATACGGAGCCGTCACCAATTCTGAAGGCAAGAGGGACGCCCTGGCGTATCTTGACTACGGCACCTTTGCACTTGCCTATCATGTAATCTCCCCCCACGATGTATTGGTAGTTAATTCTGCAGGGGGAAGTCAGGTTTTGGCTGCTTTATACCACGCCGCAGATCACATACAAGGTGTTGAGCCTCATCCTTCAGTTGTCAGCCTTCTGAGGGGACCCCTGAAATCCTTTACCCAGAGTATCTACGACAGCCACCCCCATGTTGATATTGAGGTGGCATCTCCCAGGGAGTTCATGGCCAAGGGCAACGGGAGATTTGATCTTATCCAATTGAACCTGATCGGCAGTTGGGGCGGGGTCGGAGGAGGTATCTACGCTGCCGGAGAGAATTACAGTTATACTGTAGAGGCGTTCCGAGATTACTTCGACCACCTCACGCCCGAGGGCATCCTGAGTGCATCGGCATGGCTCAGCAGTCCTCCTCGAACGTTTTTGAAGCTCTTAGGCCTTGCGGCCGAGACCTTACGAGGGGACGGCGCAGGAAGCATCTCTCAATCATTGGTTGCCATTCGGAGCTGGGCAACGGGGACCGTGCTTATGAAGAAGGGGGAATTCAGCGGTACGGACATCGTGCGGATCAAGGACTTCTGTACTAAAAGAGGCTTTGACCTGGTCTATTATCCCGGGATTCATAGAGATGAGGTCAACCGCTACAGCGTGTTGGATGCGCCCATCTATTATGAAAGTGCTCTAAGATTGATGCAAAGGGATACATGTCGTGAATTGTACGAGAACTACCTATTCAATATAAGACCACCAACCGACGATAAACCATACTTTCTTCACTTCCTCAGGCTGTCAGCACTGCCGTATCTTCTCAAAACAATGGGTAAGGAATGGGTCCCCTTCCTTGAATGGGGATCGGTGATCTTGTGGGGTACCTTGCTGCAGGCCCTGGTTCTGGCCCCCCTCTTCATATTTTTGCCCCTACTCTTGTTAAGAGGCGGAGAGGGGCTGGCTCCTCTGGGGAAGGGAAAGACCTTTGCCTACTTCTTCCTGATCGGACTGGCGTTCATGTTCGTGGAGATGGGTTTGATCCAGAAGACCATCTTAGTACTGATCCATCCGATCACTGCCCTCGCCCTGGTGTTGTTTGCCCTTCTGTTGTTCTCCGGCGTGGGCAGCCTCTTGAGTTCCCGATTAGGTGGTAGCAGGCACTGGCTGCCGTTTGGAGTGATACTCCTCTTCTCACTGCTCTTCATCACCTGCATCGACGGGTTGTTCAGGACCTTTCTTGCGTACCCCCTTTTCCTTAGGTGTTTGCTCGTGGTCTGTTTGTTGGCGCCCTTGGGCCTTTTTATGGGTATGCCCTTTCCCATGGGGCTCCAAAAGGTCTCGGACAGGCAGAGCCATTACATACCGTGGGTGTGGGGGGTAAACGGGGTTGCCTCAGTCATTGCCCCTGTCTTAGGAAGCATACTGAGTGTGTGGCTCGGCTTTCGCACGCTCATGATTGCCAGTCTCTTGCTCTATGCCGTGGCTGGATGGATACTCCATCTTCTTGCCCGTGACAGAGGAGACACCAGAGCTTGACAGGATCCGACCGTGGTGATGCCGGAGGTCAAAGGGTCTGCCTTCGCAGGATGTCATAGTACGTTCGTATTCGATTTATGTATCGCACCGGCTCTGTGCCGCGGCAGTAGCCGTGTTTTGACTGCCGTATATATTCTTCATAACAGAGCAGGGGGAGGGTCTGCTCGAGAGAGGACCACCTATTCGGGTCGAACCCTCTCTTGCGTGCAATCCTTTGGGCGCTCAGGATGTGTCTGGGCCCCACATTGTAGCTGGCGAGGGCAATGAACATGCGGTCCGGATCCTCCGCCTTTTCATGGCGTTTATAGAGCCTTTTCAGATATTTCACCCCGCCCATAATACTCTGGTACGGGTCGAGTCGGTTTGTAACGCCCATCTCCCGGGCGGTCGCCTGGGTGAGCTGCATTAATCCCCTCACGCCGCGGTGACTTTTTGCCCTGGGATTAAAGTGCGACTCCTGATATGTGACTGCTGCAATCAACCTCCAATCGAAGCCATGCATTGTTGCAGCTTCTTTGATGATGGGTTGGTATTTGGGCAGCCTCGTCTTGATACGCTGGTGGAATTTCTTAAGGTCAAACCGGTCAAAGACTTGCTCATCGCTGAAATAGTCCCGGTAGATGTCGTCGAATGTCCCGTCGGACTTGATTTTTTTGAAAAAACCGTTGATTGCCTTGAGGAGAGACCTCTGTCCTTTCTTTACCGCCCATCCCAAGCGCTGGGTTTCTGCGATGGGGACGCCTATTCTGACAGTGGGGTAGTAGCGAAGATTGAGCCGAGCGATGTTGGAATCGGCGATGGTAACCTCGATCTCCTTATCTGCCACTTGCCGTATGAGTTCTTCTGTTGGAACGTCATCATGAACCTTGATGGTGAGATCAAGGCCCTGTTGCCGCAATTCGGAAAGCCGCTCCTCGTAGGAGGTAGCCTTGCGCACGTGGACGGTCTTTCCGCTCAGATCCGCCACGTCTTCTATGGTGTGGTTATTTTCGCGGACGATAACCCTCTGTTGGACAGTGAGATATCCGTCGGAGAAATCGATCAGTTCTTTGCGCGAGGATGTAACGGTCTTGCTGGCAGCGATAAAGTCACCTCTTCCCTCATTGAGGGCCTTGATCATGTCCGCCCACGGGAATATCTTTACCTTAAGCCTAACCCCCAGATGATCTGCAAAGGCCTTGGCCAGGTCGTACTCAAAGCCCATGGGCTGCTCACGATAGATATAATAGCAGTGGGCATTGCTCCTCGTTATGACGGTTATCTCCTTGGCTTTGCGGATCTTCTGCAGGCTGTCTTCTTTTGCTTCAACGCTACCGCTCAATGCGAGTAACGATACAATAGAGAGGAGGAGCATCCCGGCTTTGTAGCGTGATCCAGGGGTCATCTGATGAGTCACTGTCGTCTTATGATTTTGTGCAGCGCAGCGTCGCCATGGTGGCTTTGGAGCGTTGGCGAATTACCGAAGCAAAGAGGATGGCTGGCAACCGTTATCTGCTGGTTCTCCGCAGTTCCTCGGCCAATACCTTGATCTCAGTCAGATCCTGGCGTAGTGCGCTCCAGCCGTACCAGAATGCGTAGTCCGGGTTGGCGTGAAACGTCCCCTGAAATGTCCTCATGCGGTGCTCCAGGAACATGACGAAAAGCTTCTGTTCGATTGGGGTCGGCGCATCATGGAACGTGAGCAGGTCGGGAAATGGGTATGGATAATTCTCTGGTTTCTCGAGTGTCCCGTCCCGATATAAGTCGGCGACAATCTGTATTGCCTCGGCCATGAGCAGGTCGGCTTCTCGAATCATTTGATCACCCTTTTCCAGCTCGCCCCTTGCAAAATTGATGGAATGACACTGTGTGCAGGTCTGCACCATCTTGGTCCGCTCCTTTTGCCAATCGGCTTGGCTCAGGCGCGCCACATCCGCTGCCTTGACCACCTCGAGCCTGTCAGTGGGTTTTCCATCGGGGTCCAGCACACCAAGCGCTTTCAATATGGTAGCCCGGGCGGAGGCCCATGTTTTGTCCTCGGGCATGGGCAGTCGAACTGCCAGGAATCCCCATGCTGCCCGTACTTCGTGATTGCCCTCTTGCATGTGACAGGTCTGACAACTTGGTGCGGCAGCTGTTTCGGGAAGGACCCCATTCTGCTTCAACAGAAACCGTACACCGTGTTTGGAAGCCGAATACATCTCCCACTGGGGGTGATCGAATCCCATGTGGCAGGTCTGGCAGGCCTGTGGTTGTCTGGCTTCCTTGACCGAAAACAGGTGTCGTGTGTGACATACATCGCAGGAGGCAAGCCCGAAGCCCGCTCCTTGGTTCTTGAGCTCCTTGATCTCTGCCTCGGTCTTGACGCCGATCTTATGACAACCTCCGCAGCCTTTCATGCCTTCCATCAATGCCATGGGTTGCCAGTGGGCAGTGGGCATTGCCTTCATAGCAGCCCACGCCAGGGCATGTTTTCCTGCCATAAATTGAGCTCCCTGGATTTCATGACACTGCCTGCAGGTGTCTGCGGCGGGAACCAGAACCTTGTCCACATCCTCGGCTGACACATGTTGATCGCCATGGCATACGTTACAGCCCACCTCATTCTTGCTGTGAGCGCTCAACATCCAATCCGATACGATATTGGCGGTGACAAAGGTATGGCATGTAACACAATTCTGTGATTCAGCCTCCTTGTCCTCGACGGGACAGTTTGCTTTAACCCATTCCCTGTAGCCGCCCTCAAGACAGTATACCTTTTCAAAACCCATTTCTTTAAGCTTCTGTGCCACCCGGGCACTGGTCGATTCCGTGGGTCACGCTCAGTACAAGACAATGGTCTTGTCTTTGGGATAGTTGCCGGCCCACGATTCGATAGCCATCGGGTCCTCATGGATGGCGCCAACGATTTTCAATTTGGTTTGCTTCCACTGTTGCTCGGGGCGAACGTCGAGGATGATGACCTCGGGATCTGCGAGGTTCTCCATAAGCTCCTCTTTCGTTATCCGGGGGACGTCAGGATACGGAATTGAGTTGGACTTCTTAGCTACTGCAGAGACATCGGCGACTGCCAAAAATAGCCCCCCTGCCAAGATGGCTGCTATCAACCCTTTCATGAGTTTCCTCCTCATTTAAGGTTTTGCGCGCATTACCTTGAAACCCTTTCCTCTTTCACTATAGAAATATAGCACTGATGAGTCAACAATGGAAATGCAGGTGAGGCAGGGCTATGAAACCAAGAATAAGGCGAACCATCGATGCCCCTCTTTAGTGCCAAATCAAGGAGCATACATTCGAATCTTCATTCTGTGGAGTGCAAGCAATAATCGATACCTGAATAATGAGATTTCTTTCCCCACCATGATCCGCAAAGCCAGATCC
>CP070752.1:1433237-1435967 GCA_020348625.1 Deltaproteobacteria bacterium
AGGGAATATATTCGCGAAAAGTTGAAGGGCGCCTCGTGGCTCATCAAAAGCATACATCAGAGGCAACGAACCATCTATAAGGTGACTGAGAGCATTGTCAAATTCCAGAGGGACTTCTTCGAGCACGGGCCGGCGCATCTCAAGCCAATGGTGCTGAGGGACGTTGCAGAGGATATTCAGATGCACGAGTCCACCGTGAGCAGGGTTATGAATAACAAATACATGTATAGCCCGTTTGGCATCTTTGAGCTGAGGTTTTTCCTAAACAGTGGGATTCAATCTGTGGATGGTGCCGACAAGGTTGGCTCTCTCAGCGTGAAGGAGAGGATTAAGGAAATCATCAGAGGCGAGGATAAGGCAAAGCCTTACAGCGATCAGGAGATCGTGCGTATCCTGAAACGGCTGAATGTCGATATAGCCCGCAGGACTGTAGCTAAGTACAGGGAAATGCTCGGAATTCTTCCTTCGAGCCAAAGAAAAAACACCTATAGCTAATCTGAATATTTGCCCCGCTAGAATGCTCCGTAGTAAAAAACAGGCATGTAATTACCCTGATATTCTGCATTTTGATGAAGTTTTAATGCTTCTCGGCATTTCTAGCAGGGCTTTTTTCGCCTTCGCCAGAATACCCTGCAACTTGTCGAAGCGTAGCGCTGCGCTGATGATCAGCCTACACCATAGGTTACTGCTCAATAGGGATGGCGAGGCGACCGCGCCGTAGCTTATAGAGCGAAGGCGGGTTTCGCTTGACACCCTGCAGTTTATTGCAGGGAGCTTCATTTGCGTTTTTTATCCGAACGGCTTATGCTTGACATTAGGGTTTCTTTTTACTATTTTTTCAACCTTTTTGAGGGAGGAATGGATGGAGATCACCATCACGTTTAGGCATATGGAGCCGACCGGTGAATTAAGATCTTATGTTGAAGACAAAGTTCATAAGATAAAAAAGTACTTCGATTCCCCTGTTGATGCCCATATTGTCTTAGGTGTAGAAAAATTCAGACACATCGCTGATCTCACGTTATCAGTTGATGGCAACAAGATTAAGGCCGTGGAGCAGACTGGCGATATGTACTCATCCATTGATAAGGCGATGAGCAAGGTCGAGGAACAGCTCAGGCGGCTGCTGTCTCGGAAAAGGGAGTATAAATCCGAGAACATCAAAGGCGCAGAGGGCGAGGGCTATCTAGCCACCGAAAAAGAAACTGGTGATATGGCCGCTGAGGCAGAACCCATGGTAATCATAACGGAAAAGGTAGATACAAAACCGATGGACGTAGATGAGGCGGCACAGCAAATGGAGTTATCAAAGAGGAATTTTCTTGTATTTTTCAATTCTAAGTCCAATAATATCAATGTCATTTATAAACGAAACGATGGGAATCTGGGCCTTATCGAGCCTACGCGTGGATAGACGCGGTTAAAGGAACAAGGATGAAATTATCCGAACTACTGAAGCCGGAATACATCATTCCTGATCTGAAGGCCCATGATAAGAAGGGTGTCTTGGAAGAACTTGCTCAGGTGATCACCGACCATGAGCCGTCTTTGAGCAAGGGTGCGTTACTTCAGGTTCTTCTGGAAAGAGAGAGGCTCGGGAGCACCGGTATAGGGGATGGGATCGCCTTGCCTCATGGCAAGTTAAAGGAATTAGACCACCTCTGTATCTCTTTAGGCAGAAGCATGGAGGGCCTCGATTTTGATTCCATAGATGAAAAGCCGGTCTATGTGTTTTTTCTGTTGCTGGCACCCGAAAATTCGGCGGGCATGCATCTAAAGGCCCTTGCCAAGATATCAAGGATGTTGAAAGACGGCAACTTCAGGCGGCGGTTGATGGGTGTAGAATCGCAACAGGAGATTTACGATATGGTAGTTGACAATGACGAGGAGCTCTGAGGCCCAATCATGATTGGCTTGCTTGTGATCACCCACTGCCAGTTGGCAAAAGAACTTCTTGAGGCCGCCGAGTTTATTGTTGGTGCTATCGAGGCGGTGGATCATGTGTCCATCGATGCATCAAAGGACAGCAAGAAGTTGCTGGAAATCATTGAGAAAAAGATGGAGGCCCTGGATCAAGGGCAGGGTGTCTTGGTCCTCACCGACATGTTTGGCGGCACGCCGTCGAATCTGGCCCTTTCCTTTCTCGATAGGGATACTGTAGAGGTGGTAACAGGCATAAACCTGCCCATGGTAATAGCCGTTGCCCACAACAGGGAAGGTCATAGCCTGAGCGAGGTAGCGGCAACGGCAAAGACGGCGGGGCGTCGGAGCATTTCCCTTGCCAGCGAATTATTAGAGCCCAAAAAGGAGAAATGAGGTAAGCGGTATGCGCAAGAGATAGCGCTTGCTGATCACTTCTTGCCGTATACGGTATACAGGAGGCACGCATGGCAGTAAAGGTTGGGATTAATGGATTTGGGCGCATAGGAAGGATGGTTCTCCGAGCGGCCTATAAGCGGGATGATATCGTAATAGTAGCGGTCAACGATCTGACCGATCCTCATACCCTTGGCCACCTTTTGAAATACGATTCAGTGCACCGCAGGCTTGATGCGGATATCACCGTTGAAAAGGACAGCATTGTTGTTGACGGAAAGAAAATAGGGGTTATCTCTGAACGGGATCCGGCCAAGCTCCCATGGAAAGACCTGGGGGTCGACATTGTATTTGAATGTACTGGGCTTTTTAGGGATAGGGCCCAAGCCTCAAAGCATCTGGATGCCGGTGCCA
>CP070752.1:1436067-1440701 GCA_020348625.1 Deltaproteobacteria bacterium
AATCAGGGGAACGAGAAGGCGTAGGAATCTCGATTTGATAAATTCCCATTTTTTGTCAGCCCCTTTAGACAAAAAAACCGCGGCCCCTGATACGACGAAAAAGAGCGGCATAACCCAAAGAAGACTGAAATCTCTAAAAGCCGACAGAACAGGGCTTCGAAACGTGTTAAAAACAACTATTGTGTCATAATCGAAAATCTTACTGCAATGAACAAGGAATACTAAGAACATAGCAAAGACCCGAAACCAGTCGAGATAGTACAGCCTGTCTGCTTGAGTTACATGACCGGTCCCTGTTGATTGATTTTTCATAATTGAATTCCCCCCATACGTTTCATTCGCTTGCGATACCCCGCAGCTCGCTGCGGGGAGCTTCATTTTCAGGTTCTCCGCGTTACTTACCTCCGTATCTCCTTTTTGAAGTTGCCCCTTTTGTTCACTTCTTTGCCTAACGACCTGTTCTTATTTTTCCATGGTATTTACCTCATTTTTATTTTGACCCGCGCCTGCCATCACAATTGAAACACCTCATCCAAAAAATCATAGCTGATTTGATGCTGGAGGCCGAAGTTGTTGAGCTGGCAATGTGCTTCGGCCCCTTCTTCTTCAGTGGTGCGCCGCAGAACTTTAATCTTACTACCCAGAAGACGGTCAAACTCCAGAACCTGCCGAACAGCTTCCTCCCCCAGTTCGTTCTCACCGTACATGGACAGGAATGGGCAGGTGATTTTGGTGGGATCAACCTGAAAAGAGCCCCAAATCTCGTCTACCAACTTAGTAACATTTTCCTTCAAGCTGCCTTCTTCCGGATTGATCCCATATTGCCAGCAAAAACGGGTTGCATAATCCCGGGCTCCCTTGCCCAGCTTGATCATCGTCTTGGTGGCTTGTAGCACCTTCCCGGCATTCAGCATCGGGGCGTTGGCGACCACTGCCTTGAGCCTGTTATCGATCTGGGCGATACGGCCGGCCTTATACCCGCCCATACTGACGCCAAGAACAGCCAGCTTTTCGGGATCTACCTCGGGTCGGCTCAGGGTGTAATCAACCAGAGCCAGCAACCCTGCATCAGATGGATCATCGAGGATAAATTCGGGGTCATATATGCGCGTTACCATGTCACCCGGGATGTCCGCCGTGAATATGTTATAGCCTCGTTGCATCCCGGCCGCGGCAGTCCAGAAATAGGCATCTTCTGACATCGATTCGGCACCGTTTAGGAAGATTACCGTTGGCCGTTTCTTACCATCGTCAGCGGCTAAAAAGGAATAGCCGCGCATGGTTTTATTCTCGTATTTGGTACCTTTCTTATAGGGCACTTGAACCATTTCTATGGGTGTGTTAGCCAGTTCCCCAAACTTTTGGAAACAGGACTGAAGGGACTCGAATGTCCCCGTCATCTCGGCCCGTGTCTCACCCGGACCGTAAAAAACATTAGCAGTACGGTAGTAGGTGAAAGCCCTTAGGAAAGCGCTGCGCGCACTGATTTTGTGCCCTTGTTCGAGTAATTTCACAGCCAGGGCCTCAACCCTGGCGCCTTCAGCTGTCCACTCTCTGCACCAGCTCATCGGGTCGCGTTCGACAATCCGTGAGGCCACTCGGTAAACCTCGCCCACCTCAGCTCCACCGTACTTCATATTGCCTAAGGGGAACCAGATGAAAAAGCCGTCCAAAAATGGGTGTGCAAAATAGCACTTCTTTGTAAATCCCCGCACCCTGGGCGCCCGGTTCATGATTGCCTTGTACATTGCATCCCTGATACTCATTGCTTATGCCTCCTTTATGTTCTCACAGTATCTTTCTATGAACCTTCTGCCTTGTCTGGATCGGTGCAGAGGAGTGTCATTAGGGGCAAGTCTAGATGGCTATTGACCGTGGCAATCCATTTATACGCATTCACCGGCTTTGCGCCACGAAACATAGCATTATAATAATGATACCAAAAATGAAATGAGAAGAAAGGAAGAATATTAGAAAAGAATAAGGAATGATCGAATTAGTCACTAATGATCAGGCAGGAGGAGAGGTTACCCCTCCGTCCTCCCACACCACCGTTCGTAGGTGCACGGATGAGGGTACATAAGATTATAAATTCTATTCACTCAAGAACGAATACGATTCCGCCTTCACCAGCTCCCTTCCCTTACAAGTGGCTAGGCTGATGGCCGGCTGGCTCAGATGTAATGATTGCGCTAACACAGTTTGAGGGAGATGCCCAGGGTTTTCTACTAGAGTTCGCCATACAGCTCGTATTAGGGAAGAGCAGCAATGATCTTCCGGTATTCATCCTCAGTATAGGCCCGCAGGGTCTCAGTGCGGACGGTGCCCTTTGAGCCCAGGGAGAGGACTAGCTTAGCTATTGTTTCATCGTCCGGCGCTTCGGCGACGAGGACCGCGTCGTACTGGCCCATCACCAGGTACATCTCTTTCAACTCTGCGCCCATGGCCTTAAAGGCTTTTACCGTCGCGTCGTGCCGGGCAGGACTCTCCTTGATGTTCTCTATGCCTTTTTGCGTAAAACGTAACAGTAAGACATACGTTGCCATTGTACCACCCCCTTTCATACCTGGCCCTGGGCTCCCCCTCAAAGCGTCACTTCACTGATTCACAGACCAGAAAGTTCTTCAACTAAAGAAAAATGGAACTTCAGAGTCAATCCAGAATCATCGATTTTGCTCTGATGAAAGGTAAGATAAATCCACCATATTTCATGCTATGTTATAGTGCCCCATGGAGTCAAAGGCTTTCTAATTCTCAGCATATACTGAAATCGGAAACAATTTCAGTATACACATCGTGGTGGCAAGGTTTTGAGCCACCGAAAGGTGAACGAGTGCCGGGTGTACAAGGGACTGCTAGAAGCGTGACTTCTTGAAACTGATGTCTGCCATTTGCCTCCTTGACATGGCAAGAGTCATATCCTATCTTTCACCCAGCCAAGAGGGTTTTTTGAGGCCAGCCCGCCTGGCCCTGGGGAAACGAAGATTTTCATGAATACCGCCCTTCCGCCGTGCAGAGGAAGGGCCTGGGACTTACTCGCTAAAGGAAGCGTTTTGGATTCAAAGATATTCCCTCCTCCTGACACTCAGACGGACCACGCCGACGAAGAGTTGAGCGCGCCTTTACGCGGGAAGGCGCATCCGGCTTTCGAGTCTTTTCAATTCAGGGATTTCCGGTGGTTGGTGCTGGGAACCTTCTTTTCGTTTCTGGCCGTAAGCATGCAGCAGATCACCCGGGGATGGCTCATCCTTCGGCTCACCGATGACTCCCCTTTCGCCCTCTCCCTGGTAATGATGTCCTTTGCCTTTCCCCTCACTTTCGCCTCTGTATTGGGAGGCGCATTCGCGGACCGGGTTGCCCGAAAGTATATCATAATGGTGAGCCAGGGCGGCAACGCCCTCTTGACCCTGGTTCTGGCCATATTGGACATGACGGGCCTCATCCGGTTCTGGCATCTCATGTGCATCGGGTTTATGAACGGTACCTTGGCCGCCTTTAACATGCCAAGCCGGCAATCCCTCATCTCCGACATCGTGCCCGCCAAAAACCTCATGAATGCCATCTCCCTCAGCAGTGCGGGGATGAATCTGACCCGGATCGTCGGACCGGCCGTGGCAGGGGTTTTGATCATATATCTGGAAACGGCCGGCGTCTTCTTTCTGATCGCCTTTATTTATGTTTTTTCTACCCTTTGCACGGCCATGCTCAAAGCAGGGCAAAAGCCGCTTGACCGCTCGGAGAAGGGCGTAGGTGCCGATATTAAAGCGGGGTTTCAGTATGCGCTGCGGGATTCGACCCTCCTGGGTCTGTTAATCATGGGATTTGTGCCGGCCCTTTTCGGGTTTCCCTATCTGGCCCTAATCCCGGCATGGGCCAGGGAGGCCTTAAATGTGCAATCCGATGGCCTGGGACTCCTGTTAACCTTTATGGGCACAGGCTCTTTGGTTGGCACATTGATCCTTGCCTCCATCCGCCAGTTAAATCGGCGGGGCGCCGTTCTCCTGATGAACAGCTTTTCGTGGGGAATCTGTCTTATCCTCTTTTCTCAAAGCGCATCATATACTACGGCCCTCCCTTTCGTGTTCCTCGTAGGCCTCATGAGCGGGATCTTTATGTCCCTTAATATGACCCTGATCCAGCTTTACTCCTCTACGGAGATGCGAGGACGTATTGTGAGCATGGCCATGATGACCTTTGGCATCATGCCCCTCAGCGCAGTCCCTTTTGGCGCGATTGCTGAAACCATGGGAACACCGAATTCTTTGGGGCTGAGCGGTTTGTTTCTGTGTTTGTTTACCGTGACATACTTTTTCAGCTACCCAAAACTCCGCAAGGTAGCCTAGGCATACCCGCACCAGATTCCCAAATGTGCTTTCTGCGAAATTCTTCAACTACTTAAGGTCGCCTATTTCGTTACGTACGGAATACGATTACATAGTCGGAATCTAAGGTGAGCCTTACTTAAATTAAACACAATTATTGTGTTTTCGCATCAGAGGTAGTAGTAAGTTAGGCAAGAACTGATAGAACGGGCGAGAATTAACAAATACGGATCATCTCCAGATTAGTTGATAATCTGGAGAGGGTTCGAGGGGTCAAGGGTTCAGGGGTTCAAGTGAAATGCTGAGAAATTA
>CP070752.1:1440801-1444963 GCA_020348625.1 Deltaproteobacteria bacterium
CCCTCACAGATTCGGCGTCTTCTATGCCTGCCCACATGGTCTTGCCGGCCTGCCAGGTACCCATAATGATCGGCGTGATTCTTACCTCAGATTTCCCAAGGGAGCGGAATTCCATCGAAACCTCCTGTAACTAACAGCAATGATTCTTGTAATCTCTTAAGCATGTAACTATATAGATGGCAAGGGAATAATGCAGCTCGCAATGCCGGGCAGTCCTCTCGAAAATGGCCATAACCTGGTTCGAGACGTGAATGCGCAGTTACTCGTGGCTCATTCGAAGGCCTTTGATCGTTACCAAGAAATTGCATACTGCCCCTTAGTAACGAGAGGTGTTCCACGATCTATAGTGGAGTTTGGTACTAACGGAACGAAAAGAGGAGGACCTTTCCTTTTGAACGGCGGCTGCGTTGCCAAGCACTGCACCCCGGTGGATGGTAAGGATGCTTATTGGGAAGCGGTATTAAGGACACAAGGTGGGACCGCTAACGGGCGTGCTCAGGCTAGGGAATAAGAAGCTTCTGTGTAAGGGATTAAGATGCAGATTACTGAAAAGGGGTTGCGCTTCAGCCGCCCCTTACTTGGCCCAGCGAGGTTGTCGGCGGCTGTAAGCGCTTGGGGGGTAGTTATGTAGGACTACCTACAATGGATTTATTCTAAAACACTATACCCATGTTATTGCTTAGTAAGGGGAAATTCAATCCGGTAGTTCACTCAAAAGCAGAAAAGAAATACCCAATTTCCCATGGGTGTGCACCACAATCTCCCGTTTCCCCAGTGGTTATGGGTCAAATTACCTATTCTCGCCTCATGTGACAGTCCCTTCTGCGGCTCAGCCAAAACAAGAAAGGGCATTTCAGGGAATTAGATTTCTCTTTTACCCCTATTTGTGCTATGCATGAAATTCGCTGGATAGCCAGAGATAGCAGTGAGAACTGCTAGTAGTAAGGATATAGGGCACAGTGGGATTTCCAAGGCGAAAAGACAGCGTTTCAGGGAAAAGAGGAGGCCGCGGGAATGAAAGCAGTGAAGATAATGCCGTGCCTTGACATGAAAGAAGGCCGGGTCGTAAAAGGCGTTCATTTTGTGGATCTGAAGAATGCCGGAGATCCCGTGGAAAACGCCGGATTTTACCAACAGGAAGGCGCTGATGAGTTGGCCATGCTGGATATTGCGGCTACCGTCGAGAACAGGAAGACGCGCTTGGAATGGGTAAAGAAAGTGTCATCAGTCATTACTATTCCCTTGACCGTAGGGGGAGGCATTAGCAGCCTAGAGGACATCGATCTTGTCCTAGAGGCTGGGGCCAATAAGATCTCCATGAATAGCGCTGCGGTAAGAGACCCCGATTTGGTAAAAGGGGCAGCAGAGAGATTCGGGCCTGAGAGGATAACTGTTGCCATTGACGCGAAAAGGAACGGGCACATGCCCTCCGGCTTTGAGCTCGTTGTCTCCGGTGGTACGATGCCGACTGGGAAGGATGCAGTCGAATGGGCCGGGAGGTGCGAGGAATTGGGTGCGGGAGTTATACTACCCACGAGCATGGATGGAGATGGAACGCAGCAAGGATATGATCTGGAATTCACCAGGGCAATCTCCGGCGCCGTGCACGTACCGGTGGTGGCATCTGGTGGAGCGGGGAAACTGGAGCATTTCTATGAAGGGGTTGTGTCGGGGGGAGCACAGATTCTCTTAGCGGCCTCTGTCTTTCACTACCGTATATTGACCATTGGAGAGGTAAAGCAGTATCTCAAGGAACGGGGATTGAAGGTGTATTAGGACCTCGCGATGAAGGAGCTGGGAACGCGGATCGAGTATTTGATTGAGCAAAAGGAGAAAAAGGCAAGAAAGCTATTCGGTGTATTCCCGGCTCAATACCCGAAAGAGATACTGTGGGCTATGAACGTGTTGCCGGTGGAGATTTGGGATCCACCGCTGACCATAACCCATGCCAATGAGCATCTGCAGCCCTATATCTGCTCCGTGGTTAGTTTAGGGCTTGAGCTTATCATACAAGGAAAGTGCGAGGCCCTTGACGGATTTCTTTTCCCCCATACGTGTGACTCAATCCAAAACCTGGCATCTATTGTCTATGACTACCTCGGCACGCAAAAGCCGTGCTACTTTTTTCACCACCCCAAGGCCTCCTCGAGCAATTCCTCTCGTGCCTTTTATCGAGAACAGCTGAAGGGATTGATCTCACAGCTGGAGGCGCAGTTAGGCCCCCTTGACAAGTCAGCGCTGGCAAAAAGGGTGCACCAAGGGCAACGGATAGCTCGTGTTCTAAGGGAGCTCTACGATACAAGGGCGCGAGGTGAATTGGATGCTTCTAATGCCGAATTCTATAGGGTCATACGCAGCGGAGAATATCTGCACCCCGACGATTTTCTCCCCGTGCTCGAAGGGTTTCTGTCGTCTGCCAAAGGCGGTGGCAGTTCAGGGAAGGCTGTTGTCCTCAGCGGCATCTTGCCCAATCCTTTGGAAATCCTGACCCTCTTAGACGAGTTAGGGGTGCGGATTGCACACGATGACCTTCTGTGTTGTGGCAGGAGAATACCGGCGCCGGTTCGCTCAGTGGATGACCCCCTTGACACCCTTACGGATAGCTATTTTGCCATGCCTCCTTGCACCACTAAAAACTCACCGGTGCATGCGCGGATCAATGAGCTTCTTTCCAAAATCGAGCAGGCTAACGCTCGGGGTGTTATCTTTTACATTGTTAAGTTCTGTGAGCCCGAACTGTTTGATGTGCCACAGGTGAATGAAGAGCTGAAACGGAGAGGACTGGCTACCCTGGTAATTGACTGCGAGGTTAACCAGAACCTGACCGGCCAGGTTGTCACCCGTCTCCAGGCATTTGCAGAGATGATCAGCTAGAGGGCACGATGTCGTTGTTTAAACGTTTCCGTTACCGCTTCATGAAGGACGTAGGTGCACCGTTGCTTATGCGTTTGCCCCGGAACACCAGGAGAAGGGCTGCTCGGAAACCAAACCCTCACTTTGGCCCTAGCCTCAAGAACTCCAGGTGCCTCAAGGAGATCATGACAAGACATTACTATCTCTCGCGCTATGCCCAGGGCGCTAAGCCTGTTGCTTGGGTGACAAGCGGCGCCCCGGTTGAGTTGCTCAGGGCATTCGACTTCTATACCTTCTATCCGGAGAACCATGGCGCGTTATGTGGGGCACAGAAGGTGGGGCCAGAGCTATGCTCCATTGCAGAGGAATACGGCTACCATAGAGACCTCTGCTCTTACGCACGCATAGACCTTGGAGCTTGCTTCTCTGGAATGACCCCTGTCGGCAAGCTGCCCAAACCTGATCTTTTATTTGCTTCCAACAACATCTGCCAGACGGTAATCTATTGGTATAAGGTACTGGCGTATCACTGGAAGGTACCGCTGATCATCTTCGACACGCCATACAATTTCGAAAAGATCACAGAAGGGGAAACATCTTACATGGTTAGCCAATTCAAGGAGATGATACCCATTTTGGAGGAGATTTCCGGCAAAGAATTTGATTATGAGAGATTCCTGCGCATAATCCGTATCGCTCGTGAGGCGTCTATTACTTGGGGTAAGGTTTTGGACACCATGAAGGCTCGGCCTGCTCCCATGACGATCTTTGATGCGTTCGGCCACCTCGCTCCTATCGTTTCGCTTCGCGGTTTGCCGGTTGCCCTAAGGTATTACCGGGGCCTTTTGCGAGAGCTGGAAGATCGGGTAGAAAAGGGTGTGGGTGCAATTGCGAATGAGCGAAAGCGACTAATGTGGGATAATATCGCAATCCGGTACAAGGTGCGAGACCTATCGGATATCTTTGCAAAGCACGGTATGAACTTCGTCACCGCCACGTATACCAACGCCTGGGCCGAAACTGTTCCTTACCTGGATACCGACTACCCCTTTGAGTCAATGGCTAAGGCTTACAGCTTGGTGATCCTCAATAACAACCTCAATCACCGGTTGGAACTCATGGAAAGGCTTATCAAAGAGTATCAGGTGGATGGGTTGGTTATTCACTCGGCGAGAAGTTGCAAGCCCTATTCGGTCGGGCAGTACGACCTGAAGCGCCTGTTAATGAAACGGCTGGGGGTGCCCTCGGTGATTATCGAGGCAGACATTACCGACTCTCGGGTATACTCGGAGGAGCAAACGCGGACACG
>CP070752.1:1445063-1447631 GCA_020348625.1 Deltaproteobacteria bacterium
CGGGAAATTTTTCAGAACCCACAGGCGGCATGGAAGGCTGGGGTAAGGGCATGGACATGTCTCGGAGGTTGGGCCCGGGCGTGATGATATCTCCCCCTCGGACATCCAGGTTACCTGTTATGGCCTTCATGATAGCAAGGAGACGCATGGTGTTCACACCGTGAGTATGATGTTCAAGGCCATTGCCCAGATGAATACAGGCTGGTTTGGACGTGGCATAGGAGCGAACTACTTGACGGACCATCTTAGACGAGACTCCTGTCATAGCCTCCCCGTTTTCCGGCGAAAACCGATCTTGTCGAACTGTTTCGGAAAAGCGGTGGAATCCGTGGACCCATTTATCGGTGAAGGCCTTATCCCAAAGATCTTCCCGTAACATGACATGGAGCATGTTTAAGGCCAAGACCTCATCCCGGCCCGGTTTGACGGCCAAATAGTAATCCGCCCTTGAAGCCACTTCGGTTCTTCGCGGATCAATAACCACGATTTTGCCGTCCCTCTTCTTAAGCCTCTCTATTTCCCTGGGAAGTACAGGCTCGTGGGAAAGGAGCGGGTTCCCACCCCAAATCATCAGAAGATCCGTATTGGAAACATCTGGCTCGGCCCCCGCACCGTAAGTGAGCTGCTGAGCAAGCATCTTGGATGCGTGGCACAAAGAGCCCACCGAAATGAAATTGGGGGTTCCAAACACATTGGCAAAGCGCTTCATATAGAATTTGATCTCCTGATGCCCTACCCCCTCTCCGCGATAAAGGGCCACGCTCTCGGGACCATACTGATCTCTCAGTCGACCAAGTCTTTCTGCAGCGAACTCCAGCGCTTCTTCCCACTCTACGGGAACGAGTTTCCCCTCCCTCCTGATCAATGGAGAAAGCAGTCTGAATGGAGAACGGAAAAAATCCAGACCTGACCTCCCCTTAACGCAGAGCCAGCCCTTGTTATAAGGGTGTTTTTTGGATCCTTGTAGCCTCACGGGCTGCCCATTTTCCACAGTCACTTCAAGCCCGCAGCCTTGGTCACACATCCTGCAAAGCGTGAATATATCCTTTGTCCCTTTCATTCCACTCCCCTGAGACTTTCTCAGGGCCTTGAGAGTGTTAGTGCATATAGCGACCACCATCAACGACAAGGGCCTGTCCAGTGATAAAATCACTTTCATCGCTGGCGAAAAAGATGACCGCGCCAACCAGATCATTGGGCTGCTCCAGCCTTCCCAGGGGGGTACGACTGGTGTCGTATTTTGTAATATCATCGGTAATTGTTCTTGCCGCCTCCGTGTCCGTAAGCCCCGGGGCTACGCTGTTAACCCGGATGCCATATTCCCCCAATTCCGCTGCCAGAGAGCGGGTTAGGCTCAGGATGCCTCCCTTTGAGGTGACATAATGGAGGAATCCTTTAGAGCCCGTAAAGGCTGTTTCCGAGCTCATATTGATGATTTTTCCCTTTTGTTGTTCCTTCATCTGGGGAAACACCGCCTTGGCGCACAGGAATGCCCCTCCTAAATTAACGGCCATCAACCTGTTCCACTCCTCAGCGGATATCTCAGAGAACGGCCTGCGTCCCAGCCCATAAAATATGGCCGCGTTGTTTACCAGAACGTCTATCCGACCAAATTCTCTCACGGTCTTCTCGGCCATCCGGGATGTCTCTTCTTCGGATGAAACATCCACCTTAATGCTTATGGAAGAACCGCCCTTATCCCTAATCTCCTTAGCTGTCTGCTGGGCTTCATTATCCAAGATATCCGCAATAACGACCTTGGCGCCCTCTTCTGCCATTGCCAGACAGAATACCTTTCCGAGTCCCCTTGCCCCCCCTGTGACAATAGCAACCTTGTTTTCCAGCCTTCCCATCTTATCCTCTCCTAGCCTCTATGACCCATTGGATGCCCCTTTTTTGGGTATGCCTTAATAAACTCCTCGCAGCACGCCGCAGGGGCCCTGATCGTTAGGCGTTTTCCAGCCTGACGATAAAGCTCCCTTTATCCACGTCATTCTTTTCAGAAAGCGGTCCGCATTTCATCTTCAGCATATAGATTATTGGTTTTCCCGAGACCTCGCCGTGTAAGGCCTCAAAATTAAAAACACCTTTTGCGATCACGAGGTCGCTTTGCCTGTAGGCGTCTTCTAAGGTGGTCGTGCTCTCACCAGGGAGAAAGACGCCCCTGGTAGTCAGTATACGATCAGCCAGCTTATCCAGACCGAAGTGAGAGGCATCCCTTTTTGTGGCATCCTCAAAAAAGGGATCCTCCTTCACCACGAGGGTCACCCTTAAGCCCATTGCCTTGAGTTCCCCTATCAAAAGGGAATCAAATCCTATTTCGCCTGCATTGTCGGAAAGAAACAGGACATGGGCCGCATCACTAGCCGCCCCGTAGATATCACCGATCACAACGGGCAGGTGATCTCTGCCCGTTATGATATTGTTCAGCTCAGGAAATTTCAAAGCACCGGAGGGGGCGCCAATAGGGGACACGTTTCCAGCCGATGCCAGATAGCATGCCCTCTCGAAACGTTCTCGAGGCGTATTGCCTTTCCTGATGAATCCTCTTGATGCCGGCAGCAGCTC
>CP070752.1:1447731-1450647 GCA_020348625.1 Deltaproteobacteria bacterium
AGTTAGCCGTTATAAGCTGGGAAAAAGATGGTGAGGTGTGCTGTATTTCACTCATTAAAGTATAGAATCTTGCAGAGATGGTGAAGGGGATTCTTGGGCCGATTATGAGGGAGATCATGGCAACATAAAACGGAGGGGATCAAATGAAAGAAGGGAAGATAAAGAAAGTGGTGAGAGAAGGCTATGCAAAAATAGCCGCGGGGGAGAGCTCTTGCTGTGGGCCCGTGAGTTCCTGTTGTGGAAGTTCAGATGTGACCCAGGATTTGAGCAAGAAGATAGGATACAGCGATGAAGAACTCAATGCGGTTCCTGAAGGGGCAAATTTAGGTCTCGGCTGTGGTAACCCCGTCGCTCTCGCTTCTCTTAAAGAGGGCGATGTTGTTCTTGATCTTGGCTCAGGCGCTGGCTTAGATTGTTTCCTTGCAGCACATAAAGTCGGGAAGGAGGGAAAGGTCATCGGCGTGGATATGACACCGGAGATGATCGACAAGGCCAGGGAAAACCTGAACAGGGGCAATTACGATAACGTTGAGTTTAGGCTTGGAGAGATCGAAAATATCCCTGCTGCCGATAATTCCGTTGATGTCATTATCTCTAACTGTGTCATCAACCTCTCGCCCGACAAAAGAAGGGTCTTCAAAGAGGCGTTCAGGGTACTTAAGCCCGGTGGCAGGCTGATGGTATCGGATATTGTCTTGAAGAAAGAGCTTCCCGATTTCATAAAGAACTCGGTCGAGGCATATGTTGGTTGCCTTTCAGGTGCGATAATGCAAGAAGAGTATTTAGATGCGATGAGAGAAGCTGGTTTCCGTGAGATCAAGGTCATAGATGAGACATCTTTTCCGATTGACTATATAGCCAATGATCCAACTGCGAAGGCGATTATGAAAAAGGCTGCCGCCCTAAAAGACGGGTTAGAGGAGATTGGCAGCGCGGTTGTCAGTATAAAGGTCAAGGGGGAAAAACCACGTAAGGCGTTAGCTGTAACATAAGGAATTCCGACGTGATCTTATCTGGGGAATTCTCTTTTTTATAAGTGAAAACCCTCGTCCTTTCGCTTTGGTACTATGGGTCCTGTTGCCCACATTCCCTTTCGCTCAGAGTTCGTGTGTCCGTGTATTTCGTGCTCGTGTCCTTTATCAGTTATTTGTCATTTGGATTTTGAACTTTGACATTTTTATCAATTACCCTCGATGGATACCCCACCTCTTCAGCAATGGACGCTCAAGGACAACGGTTTTCCCCAAAAATCAAAGAACCTGCAGTCGTTTTTCAGGAGTTTCCTGAGTTTTAAGAGGGATATCTTTATAATTATTTGATTTTATTGGATAAAAATTTTTTCAGGAGGTGACTCCACCGTTTCTTCGCTTCGATGGCTCCAAAGTGACCCTTTCGGGGTTCGCAGGCGGGGAATACTTACCCTTTCCGGCCTCTAAAGGGCCGGCTTTCCCCTTCCTGCTCACCCTCGAAAGGTACCCCACTTCTCCACCAGATTCGCTCAGAAACAGCGGAGTCCCCTTCGAAAAGTCAGGAAACTCCGGTCAATTTTTCCTTGATTTTTGGGGAAAAATTATGAGACTATGGTTTCTGGTCTTCGGGCGAGGAGGAGGCACGCTTTTTGCTTCTGTACGTTGGGCAAAAATGTATTCTTTGATCGAAGGAGCGAAATCTGACATGTCTTTGCTTAAGAGAACCCTGGAGATAAATGGAAAGGAACTCAGTCGCCGTTGCTTTCTCAAAGTGGGTGCCTTAGCCGCACTGGCTTGCGCATCACCACGCCTTGGTTTCGCGGCCGTGGGTGATTGCCTACAACTCGAAAGGTCTCTTTCCTTCTACAACACCCACACGGGAGAGCACCTTGAGGCTGTTTACTGGAGTGGTGGAGAATATGTCCCCACAACTTTGGCCGATATAAATTACATACTGCGAGATCACCGCACAGGCGAGCTTAAACCCATTAACGCCCGGGTTTTAGATCTCCTCTTCGCCATGCGGGTGAAACTCAAACCCCTATGTCCCTTCCACGTCATTTCTGGCTATCGCTCGCCAAAGACAAACGCATTTCTGCGCAACTTTGGTAGAGGCGTTGGCAAAAAGAGCCTCCACATGTGCGGCAAAGCTATAGACATTCGCCTGCCCGGACTTTCCCTCTCCCTGGTGCATCGCGTAGCAATGGATCTGAGAGCCGGCGGGGTAGGGTACTATCCGCGTTCGAACTTCATCCATGTTGATGTCGGAAGGCTCCGTTACTGGTAAATCCACCTTTAAAATTGGTTCAAGGATCGAATCTGCAGGGGGGTGCTCTGTATAGCATTTCCCACAAGGCTTTTTAACGGGTTGGAGGTGGTTCGTTGAGTGCCTCATCCAGCGGCTTATCGCGCCCGTAGATGTCTTCCCGGAAATGGACCTTTCCACTTTCATCAATCCATGCCGTCCAGTAGAGCAGATGAACGGGGATCGGCTCCGGTAGCGGAACGATTTGCGTTTCCCGGTTATTGATTGCCGCGATTATTTTTTCCCGCGTCCATCTGGGATCGCTTCGTAATAGGTACGCTAATAATTCAAAGGGCTTTTCGATGCGGATACAGCCTGCGCTGAAATCGCGCCTAAGCCTTTGAAATAGTCCTTTGGCTGGCGTGTCGTGGATGTATACGCCGAACTTATTGGGAAACATGAATTTCACACGGCCAAGGGCATTCTTAGGCCCGGGTTCTTGGCGGAGTTTGAAGAAAAGATTTTCCTCCGTGATCTGTGTCCAGTCGACGGATTCGGGCTGGATTTCCGGAGCCCGGGCGTCCCAACTTTGGAAAACCCGGATGTTTTGCCTGGTTAAGTAATTGGGGTCTTCTTTTATCTTCGGTAATAGGTCCATACTGGCGATTTTCTGGGGAACATGCCAGTAAGGGTTCAGCTCCA
>CP070752.1:1450747-1463284 GCA_020348625.1 Deltaproteobacteria bacterium
AATCGGGGCCTGCGGTTTCCCCCACTGATAAGTTGCGAAAAGACAGCACCCTTCCGCCAGTCACTGCAAAAAAGCCCATCGTCTTTTTCCAGGATGACAGAAATTGTCACGTCTTGCAAAGGGCTCCTTAGTATCCTCGAGTAAGCGCATCCCAATAAAGATCCGAATCAAAAAAGATACTTATAGGACAGAAACAATCAACACTCAAGCGCTTTGCGGCACTACAGAACCTAACGAGCGGAAACTCGGCCCTTTAGATGAAGCCCTCAAAAAAGGTCTTGTTTGATAAATCGAGAAGCCACTCTGAATAAACTGAAAACATCCCACTATCTTTTCATAGCGAGACTAAACCACTTGATTTAATTGACTGAAGTGTTTAACTATGGTCTTATTATTCACCGGGAGCCATGAAGGCCATGCGCAGTCGAGAGGAAAAGACCCTTTATCCCTATGTGCTTGAGCATAAACCCGGGTTCTTTTTGAGCTGGGTTCTGTATCGGCTTTTCAAAAAGGTAAGCCTCGATGAAAACATGAAACAGAAGCTCAAAGAGATGCACCGTCGCGGTACCGTGGTCTATGCGGCTAAGTATAGGGGGCAACTGGATTACCTTCTTTATCATTACAGCTTTCGCTTGGCCCGCCTTCCGTATCCCAGAATAGCCTTTGACCTTAATATGTTCATGGTCCTACCGCTCACGTACCTGGCAAAAGTCTTCATATCTCACCTTTCCTTTTTATTAAGAACTGGTCGCCTTCCGAGTCCTTATCGAACCGGGTTTTATAAAAGGGCGGTTGAGCAAGGAACTACCTCCCTCCTGTTCCTCGTTGACCCAAAGGGTTTTTCCAAGCAATTTGTTCGTGCGGAAAAGGACCAAGTGGAATTTCTCCTCGAGACACAGAAAGACATGGATCGCCCCATTTTTCTCGTTCCCCAGCTCATTCTCTACAAGAAAACACCTGAGAAAAACTATTCAAATCTGGGGCAGATCCTTTTTGGGTTCAAAGATAACCCTGGCACCATCAGAAAGATTGTCCTCTTCTTTAGGCACAGTCGCAGGGCTTTTATCGATTTTGGCCAACCCCTTGACTTGAAGGACTATTTAGCCAATCAATCCCCAGCAAAACCCTTGCAGGAAACGGCCTCGGAAATTAGACAAGAACTTATTGAAAGCGTTGATCTGCAGAAAAGGGTCATCCTGGGGCCTATCATGAAATCCAAACAGGAGATCAAGGAATTGGTCCTCAGGGATGAAGGAATTAGACGGGAGATCGAAGAAACAGCGCAGGGCAATAACAGGAAACACAAACAACTCAGAAAAAGCGCGGGCAAATACTTTGACGAGATCGCTGCTGATTACAACATCACCTATATTCAGGCCTTTCTTATGGCACTGAATTGGTTCTGGAAAAAGATCTTTGAAGGTGTGGATGTGGATATGCAAGGCCTTGCAAAAATAAGGGAATGGGCCCGGAAGGGTCCCCTGATCTATGTGCCTTCCCACAAGAGCCATATCGACTACCTGATACTCAACTACGTGCTCTTACAAAATCATCTGCATGTTCCGAGGATTGCTGCCGGCGCTAATCTGTTATTTTGGCCTATGGGCCATATCTTCAGACAATGCGGTGCCTTCTTCATCCGCAGATCCCTTAAAGGTGCTCAACTCTACACAGAGGTGCTTGTTAGATACGTTAAAGCACTCCTTGCAGAGGGTCACCCTATTCAATTCTTTATTGAAGGAGGGAGAAGTCGGAATGGTAAACTGATGCTTCCCAAGACAGGCTTTCTCTCCATACTGCTACAGGCCTATCAGGAAGGTTTTTGCAAGGATCTCATATTCGTCCCCGGCTCCATAACGTACGACCGAATTATAGAGGAAAAGACCTACCTCAAAGAGCTCGGCGGCGATCATAAGGAAAAAGAGAGTCTCGGGCAGGTGCTTAGGGCTCGGCGGTTCTTAAAAATGAGATACGGGAAAATCTATATACGATTCAATAATCCTTTTTCATTGTCTGAATACCTATCTCGCCAAAATCAGGCACAAGATGGTGTTCACCGTGAGTTGGCCATTCATTTGGTTAAGTCCATCAATGCTGTATCTCCCGTAACACCGCTTTCAGTTGTTGCCACGGGCATCTTGGCCAATCACCGGAAGGGCTTCCAGCTTTCAGAGCTTGGCGAAACCGTAGACACTCTCTTGGCCTTCATACGAAAACATGACATTCCTCTCGCTGCCACACTAAGTGATCCAGCAAAAGCAGTTAAGGAGACTCTATCACTCCTTAACGACTGGAAGGTTATCGACGCCCTGAAAGACGTAGAGGGAGAGGATGAAGTTTTCTATTACGTGGAAGAGGATAAAAAAATGGAACTCGAATATCAAAAAAACAGCATCATCCATTTTTTCATCCCCCACTCCCTTGTGGCCATATCACTCCTATCGGGCAGAGAAGAAGTGAAAGAACTAAACTCAATTATTGCCGATTACGCCTTCTTGAAAAATCTCTTCAAAGGTGAGTTTGTTTTTGATGAGAAAGAAGATCTGCCTGAAAAAGTTATCTCTTTCATTGAATATTTCCAAAAGGCTGGCTTCTTGTCCCGGTTTCTAGAAGATGGCGGATACAAGATCACTAAACTCGGTTTTGATAAACTGCCCATTTGGGCTGGTCTCGCCAAGACTTTCCTCGAATCATACTGGATTGCTGTAAAGGCAATAAGTCAACAGAAGAACAAAACAGTTAAAGATGACAACCTTGTGAAACATATGATGTATCTTGGGAAGAGATTCCACAAATTGGGCATCATAGATCACATCGGTGCCCTTTCCGAGCTAACCTTCAAAAACGCCATGGGTCTTATTTATGAGGATATCTTTGGTCCTCATAGAGTTCCGGAAGAAGATCGCTCTCGAAACCTTGAAAGGCTCTCCCAACTCGACCAGAGGCTCTATGAATTATCCCACTACGGGGCCTGAGTGTGGCAAGGGCACGGCGAGCTACTTATCCCCCGGTTTTGCTCGATTTATCCCAACTCCAGCCCATTTCTTATTGCGAACCCCCTGTCAGGTAAAACGAAATCAGCAAGCAGTCCGACCCAAGCCCGAAAAAACGAGCCAGGGCGCATAACCGCCTCCATTGACTTGAATGAGTGCTTTTCCTATACTCATTATGAGAGGAAACACAAGATCAGATAACCACCTCCAATCGGAGGGAGATGATGACCATCGAAGAAGCCATCCAGACCGCTATTGAATTCGAAACCCAGGTTCAACACGTTTACCGTAATGCCGCGGAAGGTGCTTCAGATCCAGTGGGTAAACGCATCTTCAAGGTGCTTGCTGAAGAGGAACAAGGCCATCTTGAATATCTCCGAAGCAAACTCGATGAATGGAAGAAATCAGGTACGCTTACTGCAAAAAGATTAGACTCCGCAATACCCTCAAGAGAGAGGATCAGCAAGGTAGTCAGCGCACTCGAGGCTCGCAGGCCAGGTGATGAGCGAGGAGGTGAACTCCAGATGCTCTCCAGGGCCATGGACGTGGAGGCCAAGACCAATGACTTCTACAAGAGAATGGTCAAGGAGTTGCCCAAAGAAGGGAAACAGCTCTTCGCTCACTTTGTCGAGATAGAGGAAGGGCACCTCGCCATTGTCCGAGCCGAAATCGACTACCTGAGCAAGACCGGATACTGGTTCGACTTTAAGGAATTCGACATGGAATGAGTGAACCGATAGCGTTTCTCTTGCATATGCCGATACACTATGAATCTCCCTGACCGCCGTGGGCAATCATTGTGCAGCCAGCTCTTGAAGAGGGATTCGGCAGGGTACTATCTCGAGGACACCCACGTTTTAAGCTCGACGGGGTATTAGATTTTCATGATTCTGCTATTGGCAAAATATTCAAACTGGTACTGAGTCATCTCCCCGATTCTTTTGCCCGGTATCGGCATCAGCCGGGCAGAGAGCGGCTTATCTAAGGCAATAGAAAGGGACGCGATGTCCAAGAGAAGAGCAAAGAGCTTCTTCTCCGTGATATCGCCCGGCAAAGGGATTGTATCTAAGCCGGTTCCGCAAACGGATGAATAAAGCAATAGATTGCCCAAGTTATACGCTCCCTCGGCGTTTCTTTTGGCCAGTCCGTAATCTTCCAAGACGGGCAGCATCAAGCCGGAATAACCGCACTTCTTAACGTCGAGACCTTTAACCGTGTCGGTGATTATTTTTGCAATGGCAAGGGTCCCGACATCTCCGAACCTGCCGAATCCAAGCTTCTCAAAGGCATAGGCAATGCTCTCATCTACCGCTACTGAGGTTGCAATTGAAGCATCAATACCATCATACTTGACCTTTTCCGTTACGCTGATTTCCTCCGCGATCTCCTCAATCCTCTTGAATTCCTCGGCCAGAACCTCCCTGAGACACATCCCTGCCTCTTCAATCGTTTTGGCTCGAGCAAACGCCTTGTTCACTAAGTCGCTGTTTTCTGTTCCAATTGCAAAGGAAGTCGGTCCTTCGTGGTAAGCCGCCGGGTAAAAGGGGCTTCCCGGCCCTGTGTTAAAGATGGCCGCAAATCTCAAGTTGGAAAATCCATCTTTGCCTATTCTTGATATTCGCTTTATGAGTTTCGCCGTCTGCGTAGCCCTTTCGTAGCTTATAGCTCTATCGTCGGAAATGAGAACCGTACAAAACATATGCGAGGTGCTTTTCATCATATCATATATGATGGGAATGAGCTTTTCGTTTACTGTTGTTCCCACGTTTGAATAATCGAGGCCGTATTTATGCGCGAGGTCCTCTAGCACCTTCACCAGGCTGACAATCTGATCCCGTGATTCAAAATACCTTTCCCATGGTTGGGTCGCTATCCTTACTGTCTGAACGGCGTAACCTCTGCTCTCAAACAGCCTTCTCGCCTTATGCGTGAGATTAGCGATATGTTTGATCTGCTCCTCTTTCAAGGGGAGTTCTATATTGAATCCTGTTGTAATTGTTCGAATCTTCATTGTATGCTCCGGTCGAATTGATGTCTGGCTCCTCAAGCCCTGTTTCTCAACTCATAGCACTTACCCTTTTACGGTTGCAAGAGAATCTGCGACAAAGCTCAAGTTGGCCTTTGGTTGGAAATGGCCGCTAACCGGGCGAGCCATAGGCGAGAAAACCCCCTCTTCCGTTGATTTTGTTTTGCTATTGAGTTACTATACAAGGGCTTCCCAAAGTATGGCTCCGAGCCAAATCTCAGGGGAGAAAAGGCCGGAGCTGAATCGAGCAAGGGGCAGTGGAGAAGGATCGTGAAACCGACACCAATCTTTGATCCGCAATCACAAGGCAGACCAATGAGGGTGGCCGCCTTTATGTCAGGCTCCGGAACGAATGTTATCCGACTCCTCGAAAAACAAGAGGAGTTGAAAAATGAGCCTGGGGGACCTCCATTTGAAATCGTTTTTGTCTTCAGTGATCGTTCCGACGGCCATTCGGCCGGAGAAAGCATCGCCCTTAACGCGGGGATCCCCTACTTCAGTTACGACATTCGGCAGTTTTATCGGCGAAGGAATCTCAAAAAGAGCATCACAACCCCTGGAGGCTTGGAAGCGAGAAGAGAGTTCGATTCTGTTGCATCTCGCCTCGTAAAGGCCTTTCAGGTAGATATCATCGCCCTCGCCGGATACATGAGCGTCCTGACCCTGAAAAGGTGCGTCAATGTGCACCCAGCCGATCTTTCTATCTTAACCCCTCAAGGAGAACGGAGGTACGTCGGTGATAAAGCAGTTGCCGATGCCATCGCCCACGGAGAAACCGCTTTGCGCGCTTCAACCATCTGGACGGATGCGGGAGTTGATACTGGTCCCCTGCTGATGGTCTCGAACCCCGTTCAAGTTCAGCTGCCTATTCCCCTGCCTGATCTCCTGAAGGATGAACCTGCGTTCAAGGCAGTAGTTGATGAACACCAGAGACGCCTGAAAGAACTCGGTGACTGGAGGATCTTCCCGTTAACCGTAGAGATGATTGCACAAGGGCGTTTCTCTCTGGACGACCATTGCAATGTTTACGTCGACGGAATGCGGGTGCCGAGAGGCTTTCGCCTTGAACACAAGGATTTAACCGAGAAACAGCCATCCGTGATTAGCTAACCGACAGAAAATGAGGTGAGGGTTTTGCATTCCATGGCCCATGATTTCAAACTTGCAAGAGAACGGATGGTAAAGAACCAGTTAATGGCGAGGGACATTAAAGATGAAAGGGTTCTGCAGGCCATGGAGAAGATCCCGCGGCATCTTTTCATTCAAGAAGCACTCGCCGGAGAGGCCTATAACGATCATCCGGTTCCCATTGGTGAGAAACAGACGATCTCGCAGCCTTATATTGTGGCCCTCATGACAGAGGCGTTGGAGCTGAAAGGGTCCGAAAATACCCTCGAAATCGGCACAGGTTCGGGCTATCAAACGGCCATTCTGGCCGAGTTATCCAGCAGGGTCTATACTATCGAGAGAATCAAATCCTTACTCGTTAAGGCCAGAAAACTGCTGGCCAAACTGGGCTACAACAATATCCTCTTCAAGGCCTTTGATGGTACCCTGGGCTGGAAGGAATATGCACCGTTCGACGCAATTATGGTAACTGCCGGTTCTCCAAACGTCCCAGAGCCACTCAAAGAACAACTGGCGGATAACGGGCGGATGATTATTCCCGTGGGCGACAGATACACGCAGGAGTTGATAAAGATCACGAAAAAGGGAGAGAGCTTTGAGCGAGAGGGTCTCGGCGGGTGTCGTTTTGTGAACCTCGTCGGAGTCCACGGTTGGAAAGAATAGGAGATCTGCATGAACCTGGATGAATTCCCCAAAGATATCAGAGCCTATTTGCTACCTGAGCCCTCAGGCGCCATGTTCTATAGATGCCTGGGTTGCAACACTACCTTCGATGCTGACAGCCTGCTCTATACATGCCCTTCCTGTAAAGCCATATTGATGCTTGATCATCAAGCAACGGATGAAACAAAGCATCGCGATGGTTCGCTTTGGAGAAAGATCTTTGACTACCGGCGAATGCTTAATGTGACCGCTCTCAAAGGTATCTTCCGCTACTATGAATTCATTGCCCCTGTCATTCCTTTGGAGTCTATACTTTATCTTGGCGAGGGCCATACACCCCTCGTTATGGCAAATGAAAATCTCCAAAAGCTCGTGGGCCTTCCCTTCTATTTCAAGAATGAAGGGCTGAATCCGAGCCTATCGTTCAAAGACAGGGGTATGGCCTGTGCGTTGAGTTTTCTTAATCACTTGATCAAAGAAAGAAAGATAAGGAATCCCTTGACGATTTGCGCATCCACTGGCGATACCTCAGCCGCTGGGGCACTCTATTCGGCCTATCTAACCAACTTCGTGAAATCGGTCGTTCTCCTCCCAAGAGGAAAGGTAACCTTACAGCAGCTTTCCCAGCCCCTTGGGAGCGGAGCAACGGTACTGGAGTTACCTGGCGTGTTTGACGACTGCATGAAGGTTGTTGAGGAGTTGAGCGAGAACTATGATGTTGCCTTGTTGAACTCTAAGAACAGCTGGAGAATTCTGGGCCAGGAAACGTATTCATTCGAAATTACACAGGATTTTGACTACGAAGTAGACAACAAGATTATCGTTGTCCCCGTGGGCAACGCCGGCAACATAACCGCTATCATGAGCGGATTCCTAAAATTTCTCGAGGCGAACGTTATTACGCACTTACCCAAGATCGTCGGCGTCCAGTCCGATCATGCCGATCCCGTGTATCGCTATTACATGGAACCCGACAATGCTCAGCGACACTTCGAGCCCGTTTCGGTTGAGCCCAGTGTTGCCCAAGCAGCCATGATCGGGAATCCGGTCTCCATGCCACGGGTCATTGATTTAGTGAGGCGATATGACGAAGCAGCTGGCGGCAATAGGGTATTCTTCGTTTCGGTCAGTGAGCAGGAAATTATGGATGCCATGATACGTGCAAACAGGCACGGCCATTTCGTCTGCACACAGGGTGGCGAATCAATGGCGGGGCTAATAAAAGCCACAGCCCGCGGTATCGTCTCCAGGGGCGAGGTAGGAGTGCTCGCTGCAACAGCCCACGCCCTGAAATTCTCCTCCTTCCAGGAGATGTACTTCTCAGACAGTTTCCCGTCCGAATTCGAGGTCAGGCCAAAGGTGGAGTTAAGGAACGCCCCTGTTCCTGTCCAGCCACCCAATCTTGACATACTGCCTGAGCCTGGAAAACCGCTTCACGGAAAGGATCTTGAACGTTTTGTCCGCGAAAGTGCTCGTGAGATAGCTAAAATCCTGGGTCTAAAGAAAAGATAACGGAAAGATGAGAATACTGACCAGGTACCTCTACAAGGAGTTCTTCACCTTCTTCCTCATCGCCCTGATCACCTTTCTGGTACTCTATATGGTGATAGATTTTTTCGGAAAGATAGACAATTTCATCGAAGCCGGCGTCCCCATAAAAACAACCCTTAGCTTTTTCCTTTATCAAGTACCTCTTGTTATTCAGCAAATGCTGCCAATATCCATGCTCATATCGATAATGCTCATGCTCGGCCTCATGAATAAGCACAATGAAATCCTGGCGTTGAAGGGTTCTGGGCTTAACTCGTTCAACCTGTCGTACCCCCTCATAGGTATCTCCGTTCTCATCGGTGTTGTATCCTTTTTTCTCTCCGAATCCATCGTGCCCATCACCAGCCCGAAAGCCAATGAGATATGGAACTTCCGCGTTGAAAAAAGAGACGCCAAAGGTGCCTACAAACTGTCGCACATCTGGTATCGAGGAGATCGGTCCATATATCAGATCCGGGCTTTCGACAGCAAGAAGAACATTATGGAGGGTTTGACAATCTCCCTCTTTGACGAAAACCTCAACTTGATTAAAAGAATCGACGCTGAAAAGGCGATCTGGAGCGGTGATCGATGGAGCCTTGCCCACGGGCTCATCCAGACGATCAATCCCGATGGGTCGTGGAAATCAGTGAGTTTTGAGCATCATACTATGCAACTGCCTGAGAACCCCGACAACTTTAAACACTCGATGAAAGCGCCTGAGGAGATGAGTTTTTGGGAACTAAGGAATTATGCGCGAAAAATAAGAAAGGAGGGCTTTGATTCAACCAAAGCACAGGTAGACCTGAATACTAAACTGGCCTTCCCATTCATTTCTCTCACGCTCACCCTCGTAGGAGTTCCTCTTGCATTGAGAAGGAAAAGAGGCGGGATCCCCTTTAATATCACTATCGGTATCGGTATAAGTTTTCTGTATCTTTTGACATTCGGCCTTTCACGGTCGCTTGCCATTTCTGGGGCCCTGCCTCCACTACTTGGCGCGTGGATGGCAAATCTTCTTTTCCTATTCCTTGGGATTTACCTCACACTGGCAGAACAGGGCTGAGCAGAAATCTCAGGATGCAGGGATATGTGTCTCCAGGGCCTTTGATATCTTCTTCTTGAGCTCGGTTAGATCGAACGATTTGATAACGTAGAAGTCCGCTGCTATGGATTTGATATCCTCCTTGAAGGTGTCGTATGCAGTGCAGAGTATCACCGGCAGGTCGTAAAACTTATTTCGAATCTCCTGCAGTAAATCCAGCCCGTTGTAATCGATCATCTTAATATCCAAGATAACGAGATCAGGCTGTTCTTTTTCTATCCTCTCCGTAAGCTTATACCCGTCTGCGGCCGTAATAACCTCATAGCCCGCCTCAGTGAGCTCCTCAGAGTAAAGCAGCCTAATATGCTCCTCATCATCTACAACTAATATCTTGGCCATAGGCAATCTCCCTACAATTAAATGATCAAAACGAGCCTGTGGACTGTTTTCATTTGTTCCACCGCTGCACCATAAGGCTCTTTGTGGCCTCAAATTGGACACACTCTTCCTCGATAAACTCCTCTGATTCCCGTATAGACATCCTCTCAGTCTTCTGGACATAGGAAAGGGTCTTGCCCATATAGAGGGGGATAAGGGAGTTAAGCAGTTCATCCTCTTGCCATACCTTATCCCGATAGCCGATGGAATAGTCGATCAGGATATTGATCCAAAGCGGTGTGGGGAAGTCAAATCGGTCAGAATCCATCTTTCTAACTTCTTGCAGTTTATGGAACACCTCCTTTTGGATCACCCTTTCCCACACAGGACCATAGGTCTTAGACGCTTCTTGAAATCTCTGAAATAGGTTCTCCGTATTGACGTTGACGGCGGGGGGCAGCTCTGTCTCGCCAAGACCAAAGCCAAAGATCGAAGTGGGCTTGCTCCACTTCACTTGACTCCAGAATGGATAGAACCGTATCATCATCTCGAAGATTGTGCCAACCACTTGTCGAAACATAGGGCCCAGATCAGCACCAGGGTCCTTGGCCCTGTGGATCTTCGGCCTGCCCATAAAGGCCTGACATATTGGTACGTTTTGGTTCATGGCAAGGGTAGTCATCCAGATGTCAATTCCGAAATTGGTCACGGCATCCGACCAGTCATCGTTTTGAAGATATACCCGTGCCAATTCCCCGCTGAAGCCAAAATCTCCACCTATTGGCTGCCTTACCCTTCTGCCGTAAAGCGCGCGGGTCAAGGGGTAGGCGATGGAGTTGGTGATGGTGCCATCATACTTATGCCTCACATAAAGTGGCGCTACATAACCGAAGTCCTGAAAGAGGGGTTCTCCCAAATGCTTTATCCACTTGGGAGTTATGCTCTTCAAGTCAGCATCAACGACCACGACACCACTGGCCTCAAGATCAACAACCTTCCGAAAGAGATTTCTGAAATTTCGTCCCTTTCCTTTTTCACCGGGCTCTGTGGATATATATATCTTGGGCGTAGCTGTTCTTATACCCAAAAAAATCTCCCTCGTCCCGTCATTTGAGTTATTATCACAGTTTATGATGACGGATTGCCTGTCCCCAAAATATGTCTCTATACCTCTATCAGCTTGCTGCACCGGAAAGGCAATTGAATCTGCCTCGTTGTAGGATGGTATTGCTACAACAAATTCGGCCTTCTTTACACTTTCAGGATTGACCTCAGGCTCAAACATCTCTCAGCCTCTTCTCCTTTCCAGAAAGATCACTGCCCAGGGATAAAATCTCCCGCCCCTTCTTCTGTCTTCTCATCCTTAGTGCTTCGATTCCCAAATACGCTGACGTATTTTGAGGAACTGTTTCAGGAATGTTGCTCACTCAGCACTAAGTCCTGAGTAAATAAGTTCGTCATCGAACTTATGCATCTAAGGACTTAGCTTCCGTAGTCGTAGAATCCTTTTCCCGTCTTTCTCCCCAACCAACCCGCATCGACATACTTTTTGAGGAGCGGGCAGGGCCTATACTTTGAATCACCGAGACCCTTATACAAGACCTCCAATATTGCCAAGCACGTATCCAAACCGATAAGGTCAGCCAGGGTCAAAGGCCCCATGGGATGATTCATGCCCAATGTCATAACATCGTCAATGGCCTTTACCGTTCCCACCCCTTCAAACAGGGCGTAAACGGCCTCGTTTATCATGGGCATGAGAACCCTGTTGCTAATAAAGCCGGGGAAATCATTAGCCTCTACTGGCACCTTGTTCAAGGTAATTGCCAACTGATGGGTTATCTCATAGGTTTCCTCAGATGTTGCGAGCCCCTTGATAATCTCCACCAATTTCATCACGGGAACCGGATTCATAAAATGCATACCGATTACCTTTTGTGCTCTCTTCGTAACCCCGGCAATCCTCGTGATGGATATGGAAGAGGTATTCGAAGACAAGATCACATCCTGTGCGCAGATCTCATCCAATTCATTGAATAACCGCAACTTGAGCTCTTCTTGCTCCGTTGCCGCCTCGACCACAAAATCGGCCTCTTGCATATCGGAAATCGCTGTTGACCCTTTTATCCGTGAACTGATTGCCGCCTTGTCTTCGGAGGATATCTTCCCCTTTGCCACCATACGAGCGAGGGTCTTCTCAATTGCACCAAGGCCCTTATCCACGAATTCACTGCTTATGTCATTCATGATCACCTCTAGTTCTGAGGCAGCAGCAACCTGAGCAATTCCAGATCCCATTTGACCAGCACCAATAACACCAAGTGTCTTAATTCCCATACAAGAAACCTCCTTTACCGTACATTACTAGATCATACCTTGAGTATTCAAGCCACTGTTTATCAGACTCGATTTTTACATATATCCCAAGGGTTCACCAAAATCAACCTGAATCCAGGAAAAAGCGCCATTTAGAGGCTCGACTGTTCGGGTAGCCTAGGTGCAAGGTTGCTGGTACAGGGCTCCTGTTCTCAAAAGCCCTGGGGTTCTTGTAGCGGCTCTTGTGTGGAGTGTCTCTTACTGAAAGCACGCAACCATGTGGCCGGGGCGTATTTCTATCAGCTCGGGCTCATGAACGCTGCATGTGGATTTTGCCGATGCACATCGGGGGTGAAACCGGCACCCGGGAGGCGGGTTGATGGGGCTTGGGATTTCGCCCTTCGGAATAGGGTGGGTCCTCCGGTACTTGGGATCCGGCACGGGTACGGCAGCCAAGA
>CP070752.1:1463384-1471606 GCA_020348625.1 Deltaproteobacteria bacterium
TAGTATGAGGTTATTTGGCACGTTATTCAAATCCCGTATTTACTGTTTCGTGTTGAACCTCTGCATTTCGTCCCGATAGATGCATTACATTTGATAATGTATTCGCTCACCGCAGATCTTACACAATACGGACGTTCTTTCTCCCGGCTCGAACGTGACTCCTAGGCAGCATGCAGGGGCTTTTTGACCGTTCCGATCATCCTAGTTGGCCCCGGTACTGTGAAGCTGGCCAAGATGGAAGCCGATAATCAACGGATACCTTTAGCGGTCTGTAAATAGACTAATAGGAAAATACTGGGGTTTCACGGAACCCAGAAGAACGTGAACCCTACAATTTGATCATACTGCCCGATCCATATCCTGGGCTGGCGGCCGAAAGATAGCGAGCCGTTCCACGTCGGGGTAAATCCGTTACAATAGATCTTAACCCTTGCATTGTCCGGCCACTCCTGGTGGTTTGAAGCGAGGGAGCTACCGAAAAAGTGACTGCCAGGAGAATGAGTTAATACGTTGAATATCAATATGTTAAATATCCCTTCCTGTCAATGCTTTTTTGGGCTGACTTCATGACGGAGGCTGATCGTCCCTCCAGTCCCACATGGCCGGATCTGTGCCCTGGTTCAGCGGGCAAACCCGCTGCACCCCGTTTCTCTCACCAAGTCGTGAAGAAAAGGCCTTAACGTGCCTCCAGCGGGAAACCCAGGGGCAAACGCAGCAGCTTAATGGCATTGTCTTGATAGATCTTCCGCTTGTCCTCGTCATCCAGGCCCATGCCCTCCACCGCCTCAATGGCTTGGCGGATGAGTCGTCGGCCAAGCTGATTTCCAAAGGGCACATCCGTTCCAAAGACGATTTGATTTACTCCAGCGAAATACCGGGCGCACTGAAGTGCCCCTACATTTCCGCTCACAGCCGTGTCGTAAAAGATCCGGCGGAAGTAGACCAAGGCATGTTCCTTGAGATCGATATCGCGCTGACCGAAGAGCATTTCGTTGGCGTCGTCGGCCCAGTCCAGTCGTCCCACCAGATAAGGGATGAGCCCTCCGCAGTGGTGAGTTACGACCTTCAAGCCTGGGAACCGCTCTAAAACACCGCTGTACACAAGACGACATACGGCCATGGTGGTGGCATAGGGCCACCGGACCTTGGTCCAAAGCCGATACTTGCTGACCTTTTCCCCTTCATAATCAGGCGTGCTCATCTCTCCTCGCGGGTGGATAAAGATGGGGCGCCCGAACTCCGCCATCTTCTCGTACAGGGGCATAAACTCCGGTGCGTCTATGGGCTTGCCCGCAATGTCAGAGAAGATCTCCACCCCGCGGAGCCTGAGATCTTTGATGGCCCGTTCGGCCTCAGCCACGGCAGCCTCTGGGTCGTTCATTGGCAGGGTTGCGACGCCGCCGGCAAAGCGATCAGGGTATTTTTGCACCAGCTCTGCAAGTTCGTCATTAGCGATCCGGGCAAGCTCAACAGCTACAGGGGCTGGCGCAATGGCATAGATCGGCGGAGCAGCGATGGATATCACCTGCATATAGCCGTCGAAGGCGTCCATGATTCGAAACCGGGCCTCTAAATCAGCCAGAGTATACACGGTCTTGGCCCAACGGGAGGAGGGGAGATTGGGATCGCGGCCCGTTACCTTTTTCTCCAATGTGTCCTGATATTTCTTGGGCAGAATGTGATTGTATGCATCAATAATCATTTGTCTTACCTCCATGAGTTAGGGTTTTGGTGCATTATTACACCGGAGCTGGTCAAGCCGACTGAAGAAAACGACCCCAGGCTTTTCTTTCCATAACGAGAGGGACATGGCCTCTCGCGGTATTTTTACTAAAAGAGCTACGAAAGATGCTTGAGGTGCTTTTCAGCAATCATGATATCGTTGAGAAGTCAAATAATTAAAGGAAAAAGGAGTTTAAACATAGCGATAAGAAGATTGGGAGTCAATGTAAATCGCCTTGAGCAATCACTAGAAGAATACCGTCATTAGCGGTTTTCTTCGCGACAAATACGTCCTTTTTGTCCATTATTCTTGTCATTGTTGAAGGGTGGAGCATAGCGCGGGCTTAAACAGGTGGCGGCTGCTAAGGGCGCTGAACTAAACACATGTGGTAAATAATGGTTGAATATTAGGAAACTTTGATGAACTATCAGAAACAAGTATCTAACCCGCAACAGGCATTGTCAAGGGCAGCACAAGAGTCGTAGATTGGAATATACTTTAATATCAATATATTAGTACACTTGTCCGGAAAAATGGAGTTCCGAGATAATCTCCCCATGCAGAATGACGCTGTACGGTAAAGTGATAGAGCCACACAATATAATTTGAGGTTGATAAACAGGAAACAGAGCGATATAGTCTTTTCTGGAATCAGGAAATCATATTACTCCCCTAGCCGCTTTTCACATCTTTTGACTTTGCATAGGATCGATAGATGAAACATTTCTATGGCAATTTACGAAAAGGAGAACCATACCTGTAATGAAGGAGATCAGCTTTGTTGATCAAACTTTAAGAGATTCGCAACAGAGCCTGTGGGGTTATATGATGAGAACCGATCATATGACCCCGATCTCCGAAATGATTGATAAGGTTGGATACAGGGCCATCGCGACGGTGGGCAGTCAAGCATTTACGGTGCAGGTGCGCAATCTCAACGAGGACCCTTGGGAGAGGATCAGGATCCTTTCCCAACTGATAACCAGAACCCCCCTTCGTGGGTCTTATCAGATCGGAAGCCTTTCCTCCTTTGATCTGAGCACCCCGCGCGATATCATCACCCTCTGGATCAAGCGATCGGTTGCCAATGGGATAAAGAGTTTCTGGGTTTGCGATTACCAGTATGAAATGGAGAAATTCATTTATTTCGCGCACATAGCCAAGGCTGAGGGTGCCGAGGTCGTGCCGGCCTTGATGTATACCTCCAGCCCTGCACATACGAATGCGTATTGGGCGCAAAAGACCCGAACGTTAATGGAAGCGAGGGAATATATCGATCGGATCATGATCGAGGATGCCTCAGGCGTTATAACGCCGGAAGGCACCAGGGAGCTGGTGTCCACCGTTCAAGAGAATTGCGAGGGACTTCCGCTCGAGTTCCACTCTCACTGTAATTCGGGACTTGCTCCCCTGTGTTATCTGGAAGCGATCCAATCAGGTGTCGAAACGCTGCATACGGCAGTCGCACCCCTCGCCAACGGCACGTCTCACCCTGCTATCGAAACTGTTCTCAAAAATGCCCGCCGACTGGGCTTCACTGCGAATATAGATGATGAGGCCCTGGAAACTGTTTCTTCACATTTTAGAAACATCGCCGAAAAAGAGGGGCTCCCCATGGGTGCACCCATGGAATACGACCTCTTTCATTTCGAGCACCAGGTGCCCGGTGGAATGATGACAAACCTCACACGACAGCTCAGGGAGGTGGGTATGGAACACCGCCTGGAAGAGTTTTTGGAGGAGATCGTTCTGGTCCGCAAGGAGTTCGGATATCCGGTGATGGCAACCCCCTATTCGCAGATCGTAGGTGCCCAGGCAATAGAGAATGTGGTCTCGGGCAAGCGGTATGAACAGATGACTGATGAGGCCATCAAGTATGTTTTAGGATACTATGGAGAGCCGGCTGCTCCTATAGACCCGAACGTCATGGATAGGGTCATGAGCTTACCCAGAGCAAAGCAATTTGAGAATTGGAGGCCCGAGGCATACGATAAATCCGTTGAGGAGCTGCGTCGGGAATTCGGCCCGGAGCTTTCCGATGACGATCTCTTGCTCAAGATCCTGATCCCGGGCAAACCGGTGAAGCGGGCGAAGGCCAAAAAGAAGGCCACTCCTGCCGTGACCCGAACGACGGGGCCCGTTAGCCCATCGGCCGAATTCCCCAGGGAGTTTACCGTGGACGTGGATGGGGAGGTATTCAACGTTAAGATCAGGCCAGCAGGGAATGGAGCCGGAACAACTGAAGGAATTATTGAATCAGAGAGACCGGGGACACCGGAGAGGCCAAAGGAATTACCCCCCGGGGCTGTGCTTTGCGGGATGGCGGGGCTGGTACTTTCGATCGAGGTAAAGGTAGGTGCTCATGTAAATGAAGGAGATCTCGTGGCAATTATCGAGGCCATGAAAATGAGGAGACATGTTAACTCACCCCGCAAGGGTGTGGTAAAGGATATTCTGGCCCGTGAAGGTGAAATGGTCGCCCCTGAAGATATCTTGATGGTGGTGGAATAATGATCAAGAGGATTCTCATAGCAAATCGAGGTGAAATCGCCATCCGGGTTATGCGTGCCTGCCGGGAAATGGGCATTGCCTCTGTTGCCGTATATTCAGAAGCGGACAAAGAAGCCTTGTTTGCCAAGTACGCTGATGAGGCCTATTGTATTGGTCCTGCACCGGCAACGGCAAGCTATCTCGACATTCGAAAATTGATTGAAGTAGCAAAGGAAAGCAGGGCCGACGCTATACATCCTGGTTACGGCTTCCTCGCTGAGAATCCAAAATTCGCTCTCGCCTGCGAACAAGAGGGCATAAAGTTCATCGGACCCTCAAGTGAGGTGCTTGAGCTCATGGGCGACAAAGTAGGGGCCCGGCGTAAGATGATCCAAGCGGGTGTCCCTGTGGTGCCGGGCACGGATGAATGCGTGGCGGAACTCGGGCAAGCAAGAGATATAGCCAATGAGATTGGGTATCCGGTGATCATCAAGCCTTCCGGCGGGGGAGGGGGAATCGGGTTGACCATTGTGGCCAACGAAAGGGAATTAGAGAATGCGCTTAAATCCACGCAGGCAATTGCGACGACCACCTTCGGGCTTGGTGATGTCTACCTTGAAAAATACTTATCAGGCCCACGCCACATAGAGTTCCAGATATTGGGTGATTCAAGGGGTAATACAATTCACTTAGGGGAGCGGGAGTGCTCTATCCAGCGAAGACATCAGAAGTTGATCGAGGAATCTCCATCTGCGGCGGTTACTCCGGTGATGCGCGCAAAAATGGGAGAGATAGCCGCGAACGCCGCCAGATTTGTGGGCTATCAAGGAGCGGGGACGATGGAGTTCCTTTTCTCCGACGGAAGGTTTTATTTCCTCGAGGTAAACGCCCGAATCCAGGTCGAGCACCCGGTTACAGAGATGGTGACGGGCATCGATATCGTAAAGGAGCAAATAAGAATTGCCTCTGGACTTCCCCTCAGCACAAGGCAGGAACAAGTTGATATTAACGGCTGGTCCATCGAATGCCGCATCAACGCCGAAGACCCGTTGGATGACTTCGCTCCCTCACCCGGCAAGCTCAAGGACTACCGCTCTCCGGGTGGGATCGGAGTTCGGGTGGACAGCGGTGTTTACAGCCATTATTCGATACCCCCTTTCTACGATCCGATGATATCGAAGCTCGTCTCTTGGGGTAAGGACCGCAATGAGGCCATTGAGAGAATGCGACGGGCCCTATATGAATACGTTATTGTCGGGGTTAAAACCAACATTCCATTCCATATGGCGGTTATGGAAAACCCGCGCTATGTCGAGGGAGAGCTGGAGACTGGCTTTATCGATAGGGAAACTGGCCTTTTGGACGACATAAAGAGAATAGTGGAGCAGGAAGATTCTCTGGGTGAAAGGCTCCCCCAACCCTTCTCGGAAAAAAAGAAAATAGCGGCGATCGCTGCTGTAGCCGCCGTAACCCAGATGAACCGCGGATAGCCATCCGTTGAAACCCTTATTCACGGATCAGCTTGGGGAGGGATCGCGTGTATATGCGTTATGGGAAATGAGTTACACAACGATAGCTCATTGGTCGGAGGAGAACTACTCATTGTCAAAGTTTTGTGTGATAAAGGTTTCCTAACAAAAAAACCGGAAAGCAGACCGTGGAAATGAATTTCTTCCTTTTCTCCATCCAGACGGCATCATGTAGGATTGCCATGAAGGGAAGTGAGTTGTTGGCCAATGGATGAAAGACAGATAACCAGGAACTTAAAAAGAATTCGCTTGGACAAGAACCTGTCTCAAGAAAAACTAGCCAAGCTGAGCGGCCTCACGAAGGGATATATCTCTAAGATCGAGAAATCAGATAAAGCTCCTCCCTTATCTACATTAAGTAAGATCGCCCATGCCCTTGATACGGACATTGCACTTCTGACCTCTGAAGAATTGGAATTACCCGAAGATACGAATTTATGCATTGTCAGAAAGGGTAAAGGGAAAAGGATTTCCAGTGGAAGCCTTGAAGGTTATCATTACGAAGCCCTGGCCTTCAAGAAAAAGGACAAGAATATGGAACCCTTTATTCTCATGCCGAGCGTTGATGAAAAAGCGATCTTTATCCACGAGGGCGAAGAGTTTATGTACACCCTTGAAGGAGTCCATGAATTCGTTTATGACAATAGGAGATATATCTTGAATGAAGGGGATAGCGTCTACTTTGATTCTGGAATTCCCCATACCGGTAGAAGTATCGGCACAAGAAAGGCCAAGATCTTAGCCGTGATGTACTCCTATAAGCGTAACATGGAAATGAACTCAATCGAATCCAGAATCAGGGTAACAAGACGATCAGATTCATCATGAAGGCTCTTTCTCTACCTAACGGTTTCTGAAGAAAACAGGACAAATAACATAAACAAATGTGCTGAGCAGTTAAGGGAAATAAGCTTCTCCCAGAAAAGGAGAAAGTTCTTGTCGTATTTATGTTGATTCTGACAACTCTTTTCAATGACGTCCAGTCACCTAGGTGGGGAGAGTAGTAGCTGTATTGTTGGCCATGGGTGACAGGGAAAGAGATCTAGCTGCCAAGAGTCTTAGTGCTTCGATTCGCAAAAACCATAATGTATTTTCATAACAATAATCTCTGCAATTGTCCTCGACCCTGATTTCGAGGCCAAATGGCTCAGACCGACGGGCTTACTCAGCACTAAGTCCCGAGTAAACAAATACGTCATCGAATTTGTGAATCGAGGGACTTAGGAACGGAAGAGGGCAGTAGGCGCAACGCTCAGTTTCATACGCAACTCAATATTAAGGAGGAGACATTATGCCAAGGATAACGATTAGGGACTGGCCACCATATTCTCCGACGGATCAAAATAGACGGGAAAATACGATTGTCGCGGCAAGGTTAATGATGAATGCGGCTTTAACTGCGCCGAGCATTGGAGGCATAGCAATGACCGAGGGCGAGATCGTGTACGGTGAAGAAGAACAGGAGCAGATTGCGCGAAAAATGGAGGACCTCGCCTATGAACGAGAGGCATGGCGACATGCATTTCTCTATGAGGCGGTAATGGCTCGGCAGGCAGATACCCTATTGCTGCTAGGGAATACTCGTGCTTACTCAAGCCCTTGGAATGGAGAATGCGGTTTATGTGCCGGCAGACCGGATTGTAGCTTTGTCTATGAGAATAGAAACCAGAGCACAGGAATAATAGATAACACTGATAGAAGATCTGATACCCTCGTTCAAGGCCCCCTGTGTGCCGCCTTTTCCCATCAGCTCGGTTATAATATCGGCAGTGCACTGATGGTAGCAGTGCATCTCTATGTTGATGCACGTCCCTTCATGAGTATAGGGTTAGCAGCACAAAAGCTTGGCTATTGCCGGAATTCTGCTTTAGTCATAGGTGTTACGATTAATGCAAGAGCGAAGTTCGAGGCGTCTGATCCAGCGGTGGACTACCAATTGGTGAACCTGGATCGAGCGATAGATGCTATTCGCGGTAATGTGAACCAGTTAAGCGTAAGACCAGCCACTGGAAGGGAATACAGGTCTGGTGATCCGGCTAAGAAGAGATAAGGAGGGGTGATATGCCACTATATGATGGAAAAAAATTCGCCCAAGAGGGCTTGCTTCAGGTTGCACAACACTGTGCTCAGGCGGCACTGCATGCCCCCCAACTCATTGGCAAAACCGAGATCAAGATGGAAATTGTGGCAGGAGAAGAGCTGGAGAACTATTTTAGTGTGCAGGACGCTGCCAACAAACTGGGTGCCAGATTCGGTGGTGAGAGCTATAAGGCGGCCTATAAAATGGGAGAGCCTCCGGTGCTTTTACTGATTGGTGCTGACGTTACTCCGATTGTTGAAGCGCCGTGTAGGGCTGCATGCCCGGCGGGAATAGATGTGCCTCGATACATTCACCTGATCGGCGATGGCAAATATGATCAGGCAGTGGCGGTGGTCCGGGAGAGGGTGCCCCTCGCTTCGGTCTGCGCGTATGTCTGTCA
>CP070752.1:1471706-1477306 GCA_020348625.1 Deltaproteobacteria bacterium
CCCATCGTCATGTTGACTGCCAAGGGTGAGGAGGCAGACATCGTAACGGGCCTGGAGATCGGTGCAGACGATTACATAACCAAACCGTTCAGCCCACGGGTTCTGGTTGCTCGAGTTAAGGCTGTTCTTCGAAGAAAGGTAAAAGAGCCCCCGGATAACACATCGGTTCTTCACATTCACGATGTCGAAATCCATCCCGGACGTCGTGAAGTTCTAGTAAATGGGGAGCCGGTCCAATTGACGTTCACTGAATTCGGTATACTCAACTTCCTGGCCCGAAGACCGGGATGGGTCTTTACCCGATCACAGATTGTGGATGCAGTTCGAGGCGACGACTACTTTGTCACCGATCGCTCAGTAGATGTTCAGATCGTTGGTCTACGAAAGAAACTGGGTCCGGCCGGCACCGATATCGAAACGGTCCGGGGAGTAGGGTACCGATTCAGGGACTAACCGATGGCTAAGAATAGACGGTTGCTCTGGCAACTCTTTCCCTCCTATCTATTCGTTATCCTCATATCCCTGCTCGTAGTAACGTGGTTTGCGTCAAGATCGCTCAGACATTTTTTTATCGAGCAAACCACCTCAGACCTGGAAACCCGAGCACGTCTTTTAGAGGCACAGATCCGGGAGTATCTCGACCCCCTCAATACAGAAGCCATGGATCTCTGGTGCAAAAGAACCTGCAAACATGCCTTCACTCGTGTCACAATCGTGCTGCCGTCCGGCAAGGTGATTGCTGATTCCGAGGATGACCCGGCCACCATGGATACCCACGTTGATCGCCCCGAATTCATTGAGGCACTGAGGGGCAAAGCAGGCTCTTCTGTACGGTATAGCCGGACTCTTGAAAAAGACATGATGTATGTGGGGGTACCCATCAAATCAAATGACCAGATCCTCGCGGTGATCCGAACGTCCGTCCCGGTGAGTGCTATAGACGTTGCCCTCAAGGATGTTCAAGGCAAAATCATTCTCGGGGGTCTCATTATCGCATGTCTGGCAGCAGGCCTGAGTCTGCTGATCTCACGCCGTGTTACGTATCCCATTGAACAGCTGAGGCGATGGGCGGAATCCATTGCCGATGGAAGAGTTCCATTGAAACCGCCGATTGATGGCTCAAAGGAGGTTAGGGGCCTATCCGCTGCAATGGATCACATGATAACGCAGCTCAGTGAGCGTATAGACACCATCCAGCGGCAGAGAAACGAGATGGAGGGCATGCTCTCCAGCATGGTTGAAGGGGTCATTGCGGTTGACACTGAAGAGCGGATTATCAGCATGAATCTGGCAGCCGCTCATATGTTCTCATGCGAGCCCGATAAGGCACAGGGCAGAAGCATACAAGAGGCGATAAGGAACCCGCCTTTGCACCGCTTTATTTCCAGTACCCTTGCCAGCAAAGAACCGGTGGAAAAGGACCTCGTTGTATATTCCGATGGCGAGCGAATCTTAAACGGACACGGTACGATGCTCCGGGACGCCGAGGGAAATCGTACCGGGGCGATTGTGGTGCTTAATGACGTAACTCGGCTCTGGCGGCTCGAAAATATCCGGCGCGACTTCGTTTCCAATGTGTCGCACGAAATAAGAACGCCAATCACAGCAATTAAGGGTTTTGTAGAGACCCTTCGAAATGGATCGCTGCAAAAACCAGAAGATAGTAAGCGGTTTCTGGAAATCATCGAAAAGCACGTTGATCGGCTGGAATACATTATAGAGGATCTCCTGAGCCTATCCAGGATCGAACGGGATGTTGAAAGGGGATCTATCTCCCTCGAAGAAGCTCCCCTAAGAGGCCTGCTCTTGTCAGCCATCCAGGTTTGCGAACCCATGGCAGTACCTAAAGACATCAAGATTCAGCTCTCCTGTAACGAAACCCTCGTGGCAGAAGTGAACTCCGCTCTTCTGGAGCAGGCCGTAGTTAATTTCCTTGACAATGCAATCAAGTATAGCGATGAAGGCGATACGATCCAGGTCAAGGCCACGCAGATTGACGCGGAAATCATCATCAGCGTGACCGACCACGGTTGCGGCATCGAAAAGGAACACGTGCCGCGCCTGTTTGAACGCTTCTACCGTGTAGACAAAGCACGAAGCAGGGACATGGGCGGCACAGGGCTTGGACTTGCGATTGTCAAACACATAGTCCAAGCCCACGGCGGCCGTGTGTCAGTGGAGAGCACCCCTGGAAAAGGAAGCGTCTTTTCGATTCACCTTCCAAAACCGTAAAACGCTCTCTTGAGAGCGGGAGTCAATCGGCTGGCCTTTCCGCTGCCGCATGTTCTCGCCGAACCTCAGCTTCGCAGAAACCATTCAGTTCAAATATCCGACGCGATTTCCTCATCTTGCATGGTCGTCTCCTTGACACAAGGACGGCTTTATCCTATTTTCCCTTACCTGAAGGGACTCCCTGTTGGCTGATTCGCATGGATTGAATAGGGCTCTCCCCTGATTAAACGATTTCGGTTTTCCATAAGCAAGAATACACAAGGAGGAAGGCTTTGGCTCACAAACTCGACAAGTTCTTCGAACCGAAAAGTGTTGCTATCATCGGTGCGTCTGCAACACCCCACAAACCAGGAAACGATGTCCTTCAAAACATCCTGGCCAATGAATATTCCGGTAAGCTGTATCTCGTCAACCCGAAAGGTGGTGAGATCGAGGGCATAAAGGTCTACGGTTCTGTTCAGGAACTCCCCGAGGGAATTGACCTTGCCATCGTTATTCTCCCTGCCAATGCAAATCCCCAGGCGATTAGGGAATGCGCTGCCAGGGGGATCAGGGCCGTCGTGCTCGCCGCTGGCGGGTTTGCAGAGGTAGACAGCATCGGAAAGGCCTTGCAAGAAGACCTAATAAGTGCAGTGCGTGAAACCGGGGTCAGGGTCATCGGCCCCAATACCTCCGGGCATACCTCCACGCCGCACCACTTTACCTCGAGCTTCTTCCCCCTCGGCAAGATACCCGGGGGAAACATATCCTATATCGCTCAAACCGGCAACTTCGCCACCCACACCATGCGCTACATAAAGTCAGCGGAGCATTTCGGTGTGGCCCCTGTAGTAGGATTGGGCAACAAAGTAGATGTGGATGAGACAGATGTGCTCGAGTACTATGGCGAGGACCCCGAGACCAGGGCGATCTTTATCTACCTGGAGAGCCTCAAGAGACCAAAGCGGTTCCTGGAGGTTGCCAGTGAGGTAACGCGCGTCAAACCGGTCATGCTTCTTAAAGGAGGAAGCACCATGGAAGGTTCCCGGGCTGCTGTGGCCCACACAGCGGCTTTGACCTCCGATGATCGCCTCATCGACGCCATTTTGAAAAGGGCGGGGATTACCCGAATCTATGAATACTCCCATTTGTTTCTCACTGCCAAGGCCCTTTCCGTCATGCCCCTTCCCAGGGGAAACCGGGTGAGCTTGCTGGCTCCATCCGGCGCTATGCTCGTTACCTTGACCGACCTGTGCCATCGGGATCTGGATCTCCGAATTCCCGATCTTGAGGATCGAAGCCGCAAACGTCTGCAGGAGATCAGTCCGCCCTATATCCAAATGCGGAATCCCGTTGACATCTGGGCCAGCGCGGTCGTTAACGGCGTGGAATACGCATATCGGGAAGGGATGGAGGCTGTTCTGAAAGACCCGAATATCGACGCTGTCGTGCCCATATTGATGCTCACCGATGAGACCGGGGTCCCGCCGCTCGACTTCATCGTTGATCTAGCCAATCGCTATCCCGAAAAGCCGATTTACATTTCCTTTAGCGGGGAGAAAAAGCACATGGATGCGGCCAAGGCCTTCCTCGAGCCTCAAGGGGTGCCCACGTTCCCCTTAGTCGAAGAACCCTTTGAGATACTCAGCATCCTGGCCCGGTGCAGGGTGGCTATGGAGCGACAGGCAACGCAAGAATGAATTTGCATGCAGCAAGCTGCCTGGGAATTATCAAAGTGAAGACAGGAGCCAGGTCGTAAAGAGCCATGCCGTGGCAGCCCTTCGTCCTTGGAGAATAAAATATAAGCTTTTACTGTACACCCTTCCCTTAGATGTAGTATCCTGTATTGTAAAATACCGTAATCCGATGTCCTGTGCCTGAGGACGGGATACAGGGGCGATCTTTCTCATGGAGGTAACAATGGCGGAGAAAAGGGCCTTTGAAACGAACAAGGCAGCGGTTTTGGGGGGACCTTACTCACAGGCAACCATTCATAGTGGTATAATCTATTTATCTGGCCAAGGACCGTTAGATCCGCGGACAAACCAGGTTGTGCCTGGGACCATTGAGCAGGAAACGAAATTGACGATGGAAAATATCCGCATTATCTTAGAAGAAACCGGCTCCTCCTTAGACAAGGTTCTACAGGTGACTGCATATTTGGCAAATATAAGGGAGTATGGCCGGTTCAACGAGGTGTACAGAACATATTTCCCCGTAAACCCGCCTGCACGATCCTGCATCCAGGCAGCCAGACTGCCTTTTGACATTCGGATTGAGATCGATGCCATTGCCTATATTTAACGTGTTTCTGTAGCTCTTTCCAACAACTAACTCACAAAGTAATACTGACATTTGAGGCATGCTTGCCTTTTGGCGTCTGGAATGGGCAACCGGGCTTCAGTTACAATAAGGTAAAAGGATCATGGATAGTACCAATAGGAAAACGAGGATTCTACGGTTTGTCTGGGGAATCATCCCTTGGATAATAGTAGCCCTTATTGTGGTCTTTATTGTGACCTTAGGCGGCCGAATCTCGGAAAAGAAGGCACGCATTGAGAAGGAGAAAAGGGCTGCAATGATACAAGAGGTGGCAGCCGTAAGGGTCATTACTCTTACCCTTAAGCCAGAGCGGTTGGTAGACAAGATCAATCTACCCGCACAGGTGGAGCCGTACAAGGATGTTTGGGTAAAGGCTGAGGTTTCCGGTCAGGTGGTCGAGGTCCTGGTTGAAGAGGGACAGAACATCGAAAAGGGAGAGCTGATTATCCAGCTCGACGATCGGGATTACAGGAATCGCCTCGCTCGCATCGAGGCCAACTCCAAACTGGCCGAACTCACCTACAATCGAACTGACGCCCTGGTCAAAAAGCAACTTGCAGCCCCGAGCAAGCTCGATGAGATTGAGGCCCAGTTGAAGGACCTGACTGCCCAGCACAATGAGGCCAAGCTGGCATTGAGCCGCACCAGTATCGCTACTCCGCTTTCATCCGTGCTTAATGAGATAAAGGCCAAAAAAGGAGACTTTGTGGGTGTAGGGGATCCGGTGGCCCAGATCCTCGAGATAGATCCGGTCAAGGTTACCGTGGGAGTGCCAGAGAGCGACGTGGCCTCTATCTTCGACCTGAGAGAGGCTGATGTAATCATCGAGGCCTTGGGGAAACGCACAGTGAAGGGGAAGAAGATCTTTCTTTCACGTCAACCCAGGACTCTTTCTCGACTCTTTGAACTGGAACTCAAGGTCCCAAACCCGGATGGTCGTATCCTGCCAGGCATGTTCGCCCGGGCGGAGCTGGTAAGGCACGTCTTCAACAGAGCCCTGTCCGTTCCTTTGTATGCCATTATCACAGAGGGAGATGAGCGCTTTGTCTTTCTGGAGAAAGAAGGCC
>CP070752.1:1477406-1484689 GCA_020348625.1 Deltaproteobacteria bacterium
CTGTGTCGCAATTCAAAGAAGGTCATCGCGAGCGTAGCGAAGCGATCTATAACCTATTGAATTGTTATAAGCCCGCCCTGGCGCGACGAGATACGAACATTATGGAATTCCGGCGTGATTATAGTTTGTTGGGGCATACAATTAGTTCTTTTAAGCCAGGTCTGGGCCAGGGATTGCTTCGTCGCTTCACTCCTCGCAATGACAAAAACCAATTATGGCACAGCCTCTTTGGATGTGGCTTCTTTACCCTTCCCACATCCTGTGCTATGGCTGCAAACAAAGAACTGATTTGTGTTGTGTGCCTGAAGGCCGAGGATATATGTCGCGCTTAATAGAATTCGAAAAGGTGTTAAACGAGACGCAGCTTGCTGCGGTTACGGCCCCTGATGGTCCGATCCTGGTGATCGCAGGCGCTGGGAGCGGGAAAACCAGGACACTGGTTTACAGGGTTGCCTGGCTGGTTGAAAAAGGGGTGTCACCACAGGAGATTCTCCTTCTGACCTTCACCAGAAAGGCTGCTAAGGAGATGCTGGAGAGGGCAGCAAAGCTGGGAGATAAAAGGTGTGCACAGGTTTCCGGTGGCACGTTTCACTCCCTTGCCCAGCGTGTGTTGAGGGAAGAGGCCGGTCGGCTGGGTTTCAGTTCAACCTTTACCATCATGGACAGGTCGGACATGGAGGAGGCGGTACGCGCCCTCGTTCATGAACTGGATGAAGAAAGAAGGTCTATGAGGTTCCCGAAGAGTGCCACTATTGCAACGATCCTCAGCAAGGCTGCGAACACCGAGAAAACGGTAGGCGAGATCATGGAGACGGAGTATCCCCAGTTCTTTCCGACGGTCGCCCTTATAGAGCGCCTGCACCAACTCTACAAGGCCTATAAGAGAAAAAATAACCTTATGGATTACGACGACCTTATCCTTTTTTTTCGGCTTCTCCTCATGGAAAACGAGGATGTCAGGTTCGCCTTGGCCAACAGGTATAAATACATCATGGTTGATGAATATCAGGACACCAACACGGTACAGGCGGATATCATCCGATATTTAGGTTCTGCGCACCAAAACGTCATGGTTGTTGGTGACGATTCCCAATCAATCTATTCGTTTCGGGGTGCCAACTTCAAAAACATGTTCGATTTTCCCCACAACTTCCCTGAAGCGAAAATCATAAAACTGGAAGAGAATTATCGGTCGACCCAGCCCATACTTACGATGACCAATGCCCTTATGGATCAGGCGAGCCAGAAATACACCAAATGCCTTTTCACGCGGAGGGAGGGCATTGAGCTACCTTATGCCATGGACACGGGAACTGAACGCGATCAGGCAGTATATGTGTGCAGGACGATCGAGGCACTGCTGGAGGAGGGACAGCCATTGAAGGACATCGCCGTCCTTTTCAGGGCTGGCTATCACTCTTTTGAGCTTGAGCTTGAATTGACAAGGCGCGCAATTCCCTATGCAAAATATGGCGGCTTCAAGTTCATGGAATCTGCCCATATCAAAGATGTGTTGGCTCATCTCCGGATCATTGTTAACAAAGACGACATTCTGAGCTGGGGTCGGCTCCTCAGGTTGCTGAAGAATATCGGTCCGGGCAAGTGTCAGGCAATCATGGACTGGATGAAGCACGAGAGTGTGGCGCCGGCGCACGTGGCCGAATGGCCCGGCAGTAATAAAGAGAACGAAGGACTGAACAAACTGGGCGAACTCCTGAAAAGCCTTTCCGCACCGCGGGTCAGCCCTGAGGAGGCGGTTGGATTGGCATTCGAATATTATAACCCCCTCTTAAAGGAACGGTTCGATGATTTCCCCCGAAGGCAACAGGAGTTGGATCAGCTCGTTTATATGGCATCCCGATACAGGAGTTTGAAGGCATTCCTTGATGACCTCTCGCTTGAGCCTCCTGCAAGTCCTGTGGATGTGAGGCCGTTAGACAGGTCGGATTATCTAACGCTCTCCACCATTCATTCGGCAAAAGGCCTTGAATGGGGGGTTGTTTTTATAATCTGGCTGGTAGACGGACGCTTTCCACCTGCAAAATCCTTTAGAAACATGGACAGCCTTGAGGAAGAACTTCGGCTCCTGTATGTGGCCGCCACGCGAGCCAAGGACAAGCTCGTTCTCGTGTATCCCGGGCAGGGATTGTTTCACAATGCTCAAGGTTGGGGTACGAGTAACCAAGGGGGACTCACATCATTTGTTCGCGCACTTCCTCCGGAAGTTATTGAATACCGTTCCACACGTTCATCCTCTTATAGTCCGTATCGTGCGCCGTTCCCCCCCGGCGTTATTACTGATACATCTGATTCACCCTCTGAAGGCCAATCGGTCCTGAAGCCGGGCGATCGGATACATCATCCGGCCTTTGGCGCGGGAGTCATAGCCAGGTTCTTGAGCGAAGAGAAGGTAGAGGTGATCTTCAGAGACAGGGGCCTCAAGTTGCTTCATCTTGGGTATACGAGTTTGGAAAAAGTTTAATTCTACGGGATGTGCGAGCATCTCCTTCCCAAAGGCGGTTGAGCAGGTTCGTTTTGGGTCAAAGCAATAATCGATTATTGTAGATGCGATGGACATTTTCGATTTGCATCCCTGGGATGTGACTTACAGAGAGGCAGTCAAGATCCAAGAGCGGCTCAGGGGCAAGGTGATCCTTGGAAAGATCTCTAAGAGACCCAATTACGTTGCCGGGTTAGATGTGTCGTATGAAAAGGGGACTCACCGGGTCTGGGCAGGAGCAGTGGTTCTGGGTTTTCCCGACCTGGCTGTAGTAGAGAAAAGATGGGCTCAGCGGGAGGTTTCTTTTCCTTATGTGCCGGGCCTTTTGAGCTTTCGAGAAATACCCGCACTGCTCGATGTGTTGACACAGATAACGGTCGAGCCCGATGTGATCTTTTGTGATGGCCAGGGTGTTGCTCACCCCAGGGGTTTGGGCATTGCCTCTCATCTGGGAGTGATTTTAAAAAGGCCCACTATTGGCTGTGCAAAGAGCAGGCTTGTTGGTGATTGTGATCCGGTTGGTGAATTGAAAGGCGACTACTCGTTTCTCAGATACGGAGGCAGGATAATCGGGGCGGTGATGAGAACGCGGCAAGGGGTTAAGCCGCTCTTTGTTTCCCCTGGCTATGGTGTGGCCCTGGATGATTGTATTGGGATGGTACTCGAGACGTGCTCACGGTACAAAATCCCGGAACCAATCAGGCAGGCCCATTTCCTCGTAAACTCGATTAGATCCAAGAGCATTGAGGCATAGATAAAGATCTCGGACGCCTATGGGTTTTCTATCAGGTTTCGTAGCAATCATCGGACCGCCTAACAGCGGGAAATCCACACTTCTCAACCGGTTTGTAGGGCAAAAGTTGGCCATCACCTCCCCTAAGCCTCAGACCACGCGAAATAGGATTCTAGGAATTCATCACGGGGATGGGTGCCAAATCGTGTTTGTGGATACCCCGGGTATCCATCGGACGAGGTCGGCCCTCCACAAAAGCATGGTGAGTTCGGCTAGGGCATCGCTGCAAGAAGTGGACATTATTTTGCTCGTGGTAGGATTGGGGGAGGCTGACCATAGAGACGAGGTGATAGAGATTGTACGGGTTCTCAAGAAAACGGCGAGGCCCGTTTTGCTGGCTATAAACAAGATAGATCTCATAAAGAAAGAGAACCTGCTGCCTCTGATAGCGTCATACGATACACTGGGCTGTTTTGACGCAATTATTCCGCTTTCGGCCCTTCATGGAGATGGGGTGGAAATCTTGCGAGAAGAACTGAGGAAGAGGCTGTCAGCAGGACCTCAATTCTTCCCTCCGGAAACGGTCACCGATAAGTCTAGAAGCTTTCTCATCGCAGAAGTGGTTAGGGAGAAGATCTACTATGCCACCCGAGGAGAATTGCCCTATTCTTCGGCAGTGGTGGTTGAGGAGATCGAGGAAGAAGAAAAACGAAATCTCTTGAAGGTGAAGGCAGTCATATATGTGGAGAAGGCAACACAGCGGGGCATTGTTTTAGGGAAAGCGGGAAGCCTGATCAAAACGATTGGAAAAAACGCACGGCTTGATTTGGAAAGGATGTTTTCGAAGAAGGTTTACCTCGAGCTTTTTGTGAAGGTGGAGAGAAACTGGACTCAGAATACGCGTTCGTTGAGGAAGCTTGGATATTAACCAAGAAACCGACCACCAAAAGGCAGTCGGTTTCTTGTTAGGAGAAAAGAGTCATTTTCTGGTCTTATTCATATGCAATATCGTTGCCAAAATGAATCGATTGAGAGGTATTCATGCAACCCATTGAAATAACGTAATAATTAATTTGTCCAGGATTTTCCTTTTCTTATTCCCGAATATTGCGCTGTTAAAATAATTTAACAATTCTAGTGCCAAGCCGCCATGAATAATATATAACTCATTAAAATCAATGGTATATTCGTTGTTAAAATATTTTAACACTTAACTCAACATTCCGTATTTTTTCATTTTGTAGTGCATTGCATGCCGAGTAATCCCGAGCATTTCAGCTGCCTTTGATTGTACATTGTTGGAATACTTCAAAGCCCTCGAGATTAGCTTTTCCTCTATCTGGTCAAGGGCGTCGGCCAAGGGAAGGTTTGATGGGACGATTTTATCCAGGTCTATGGCTTCTCCCTCGTCCTCCAGCACATAATCAGGTAAATCCCTTAGACCAATGTTCGCGTCCGAACTCATCACAACCGCCCTTTCAATGGTATTCTCAAGCTCCCTGATATTGCCCGGCCAGCCATAGCTATACAAGGCCTTCCAAACCTCAGGGTCCATCTCTATTTTCCTATTCTTGGAAGGCCGAAACTTATCAACAAAATGTGCCACCAGAAAGGGAATATCCTCGACCCGCTCCTTAAGTGGAGGCACCTCTATATGAACCACGTTCAAACGATAGAACAGATCCTCCCTGAATATGCCATTGTCAACATCCTCTTTCAGCCTTCGATTGGATGCTGCCAAAATTCTGACATCAACCTTGATGGTTTTTGTGCCTCCTACCCTTTCGAATTCCATCTCCTGGAGCACTCGCAGCAACTTCACCTGTAAAGAGGGCGGCATTTCTCCCACCTCGTCCAGAAACAGGGTTCCGCCGTCAGCGAGCTCGAACCGTCCCTTTTTCATGGTAACAGCCCCAGTAAAAGCACCCCGTTCGTGCCCAAAGAGCTCACTTTCCAACAAGGTTTCAGTCAATGCACCGCAGTTTATGGAGATAAAAGGCCGATTTCTCCTGGGGCTGTTGTAATGAATGGCCTTGGCAATCAGCTCCTTGCCGGTGCCGGACGGACCTGTGATCATGACGGATGCCTTGGACTGGGATACCTTGCCGATCATTTCGTAAATTTTGAGCATGGGCTTGCTTTTGCCGATGATATTTCCATATTTAAAGCGATCTGATAAGGCATCGCTGAGCAGTCTGTTTTCTTTCTTGAGCCTGCTGAACTCCAAGGCCTTTCTGACTGTCAGCTTTAGCTCCTCATTCCTGAAAGGCTTGGTAATGTAATCGTAGGCCCTCTTTTTCATGGCCTCAACGGCCTTTTCTATGGTTCCGTAGGCAGTCATTATGATAACCGGGAGTTCTGGATCTATTTTCTTTGCCTCTTCCAGAAGCTCCATCCCGTCTTTTCCAGGCATTCTCATGTCGGTGATCACCAGATCCAGATCTGTATCCCTGATGATGCGGAGGGCATTAGCTGCGTTGTCTTCTGTGATTATTTCGTAACCCTCCGGCGCGAGCAAGGCTTCGAGAATAACGAGATAGTTCTTTTCGTCGTCAACAATCAAAATCGTTTCCATAAAAAACCCTATATGCTAATGCTTGCGTGGTAACACGACATAGACCTTGGTCCCCACTCCTGCTTCACTTTCTATCCATACCTTTCCTCTGTGCCCCTCGATGATATTCTTTACGATAGAAAGCCCGAGACCGCTGCCTTTTTCCTTGGTTGTAAAAAAGGGGCTGAATATCTTTCTGAGGTTTTCCTGCCTGATGCCGACCCCCGTATCCTCGATTGCTACCGTATAATCTTCTTTTCCCGCTTCAATTCCTATCGTGAGATTTCCACCATTTTCCATGGCCTGAATGGCGTTTATAAAGATATTCAAAAATGCCCTATGGAGAAGTGCCGGGTCTGCTTGGATGGTGCATGGTCTGTCACTCGGATTCCCGTTTCTGAGTATGACCCCTTTCCTATCCAATTCAGTTTGCAGAAAGGTGACGTTTCGTTCGATGACATCTTCCAAGTCGCAATCTTGGAAGTCCGGCACTTGGGGCCGGGCAAAGTCAAGGAAGTCGGTTACGATACTATTGAGGCGTCCTGATTCTTCAACAATAATACTCGACAGCTTCTCTTTCTCCTGATCATGAGTAGATTTCTCCGCCAGTAACTCGGCCGTGCTCCTGATTATGCCGAGGGGATTCTTTATCTCATGCGATACGCCAGCGACCATTTCACCCAGGACAGCCAAGCGCTCCGCCTGATTCAGCTGGTCTTCTAACTGTTTTTGCTCTTGGGCACGTTTTGCCAGAATCCGCTCAGCCTTTCTTACCACGAGCAGTAGGGCCAGAAATATGAGGAACATGACTAGAAGAGATACGCCAAAGATGAGATATCTGAACCGCAGTATCGATTCATATTCCTTGGTCAGATCTTGGATTACCTCGAACACGCCCAGTATTCCTATATAAGAATAGGGCGGCTCTGCCTTGAAAGGGATAAACGTCCTGAGCTTTTTCTCCTTCGAGAAATCCATGAGCCACGTACCGAGGAAGGAGTCTTCACGGGATACGAGTCGGGAACTGTACTTTCCCTCAAGGGCTATCTTATATCCCATGCCTCCTTTGCCAATTGTTCCCACCAGATCTCTGTCAGTGCTGTAAGCAATCTGTCCTTTCTGGGTATCATAAATGTTGACCGTTTCAAAGTTCAAGGAGTGAATGGTAGTCCTGACAATCTTATCCATGAGATCGAATTGGTCCTTCTCTCTGAGACTGATCTTGCCGTATTGGTATCTAACGGGGATGGTAAAGTAGTGAAAGACCTGATGATTTAAATTATTTGCAATAAGCAGGGCATGATTTTCATAGGTCTCCATGAGAACCTTAGTAGATTGCCGGTAAATGACCATTGAGAGGGCGAAGCTCGAAACGATGAGAATAATAAAGCTCATGTAAGCAAAGAACTTGACCAGCCTGAACCGTTTGACCTCGGGTTTGATTTCTTTCGGGTTATGTTCCATGCCACCGACGCCCTCGCGGGGCCTCACATTTC
>CP070752.1:1484789-1492165 GCA_020348625.1 Deltaproteobacteria bacterium
CCCTCATCGGCCGGGAAATTGCCCAGCACGGTTTCCAGGTAGTGTTCCTGTCGCGGCGTCTGGACACAGAGTACTCTGAGGCCGAGGAGCAGCAGCGCATTGGAAACAACGGACTGGTCCTTAACCCCTCCTAAGGCATCCCGATAGACCTTCTCTCCGTTTTTCTCTATCTGGATTGCCAGATCGATGATATCGGCACTTGAAAACATGGCATCCCCTTTTTTGCATAAGGCCCATGATACGAAATGACAACTTATCCGTACAGCTAAAAAGGGCTTCCCGAAACCCCACAAAGTGCCATCTTCGGGTGAAAACGGCGATCCCGTAGCCGGGTTGCTTTACTCGAGTTTCGTGAATTTCTATTGAACACAGTTGTCCCAGAGCGACATTCGCGGAAAACCCAGGAAAATGCTGGCCGCTTAGCCGTTGACCCGCCGATCCATTTGCCCTATAGTGCCTCTTCCGAAAACAATGAACCGCTACGTTCGGAGAAACTGAGAATTGCTCGACTCGGTTCTGCCATTCCAGGTAAAGGAAAATCATGCATTATGTGACTAACAGATGGACAAGCACGGGCGGCTACCGCGAGGTCCTCGTAATAGCCGTTCCTTTGATCCTGAGCACAAGCGCTTGGTCCGTTCAGCACTTCGTTGATAGGATGTTTCTCTCGTGGTATTCACCCGAGACTCTAGCAGCATCTATGCCTGCCGGTATCCTCTTCTTTACAATCATGAGCCTGTTTATCGGTACCGCCAGCTACGTCAGCACCTTTGTGGCCCAATATTTCGGCGCCGAGCGATATCAGAGGATCGGGCCGGCCCTCTGGCAAGGGATATATATCTCATTGCTGGGAGGGCTCCTGCTGTTATGCCTCATTCCCTTCGCTCAACCCATCTTCGGTCTGGTCGGCCACGATCCTGCAGTGCAGCATCATGAGGTTGTGTACTTTCGAATTCTCTGTATTGGCGGTTTTCCGGTTATCGCCTCTGCTGCTATCTCCGGATTCTTTGCCGGGAGGGGTCGGCCGTGGCCGGTCATGTGGGTGAATACGCTGTCCACCGCCGTCAACCTCATCATGGACTATGCCCTGATATTCGGCGCGTGGGGTTTCCCTGAGCTTGGCATTAAGGGTGCGGGAATCGCAACGGTTTTGGCCGGATGTTTCTCCCTTCTTGCTTACCTCCTCCTGGTATCCAGGAGAGTCCATGACCGAACCTTTCATACGCTCAAGGGATGGAAGCCGGAAAAAGAGCTGTTTCTTCGACTCATCCGGTTTGGTTTGCCCTCCGGGGTACAGTTCTTCTTGGAGATGGCGGGCTTTACGGTATTCATCCTCCTAGTCGGCCGTCTAGGTATTACGAGTCTGGCCGCCACCAATATCGCCTTCAACATTAACACGCTGGCCTTTATGCCCATGATAGGCTGCGGTATGGCTATATCGGTACTCGTGGGTCAGTATCTGGGAAAAGACAGGCCCGATCTCGCTCAAAAGAGTGTATTCTCCGGCTTCCATATCACCTTTGTTTACATGGCAGCAATTGCCGGCGCGTATGTGCTTATTCCCCACGTTTTCGTGAATCCCTTTGCTGCGCAGGCAGATCCCGAGCGCTTTGCCGAGATCTACCACCTGACCGTCATTCTCCTGAGATTTATTGCGGTCTATTCAATCTTTGACACCATGAACATCATCTTCGCCTCCGCAATTAAGGGAGCCGGCGATACCCGCTTCGTCATGCTTACCATTGTAATTCTTTCGTTGGTCGTAATGGTAGTCCCTGCGTATGCGGCCGTTGTGATCCTTAAGCTGGGCCTCATGGTCTCGTGGATCATTGTCTCAGCGTATATCATCATACTGGGCCTTGTCTTCTTTTGCCGATTCCTCGGCGGCAAGTGGAAGACCATGCGGGTAATCGAAGAACCCGTGAAGGTCCTCCCGCCCCGATGCTCCGAATGCCCGGGTGAGAAGTTCAAGACTTAGTGCGCATTCATCACCTTATGGATCTCTAGTACTGTGTCGGGAGGCCCACACGGTGAAAGCCCTCATACCTCTTCGAATTTGACTTTTTCGCCGATTTGTAGAATGGTAGCCTGAAAGCACCTATAGGTAACAGCAAAAAGACCTGCACGTAGCATTATCTTTCACACAGAGACCATGAGGCAAAGGCCAAGACATATCGTTACCTTTGAGCGTAAACGCGACTGTATCCTCGTTGTTCTTTTCCTTCTTATGCAAATAGCCGGATGTGAAAAGAGACCCCCGGTTCCGTCGCATGCCGTATCGGAGAGAAGGTTGGCCACCATAGGCTATTCCATCCAGGCCGGCGCTTTCATGAACCTTGACAACGCTGTGCGGCTTGTGGAGGGGCTCGAAGCCAAGGGATTAAACGCCTACTACTTCGTCCACGAATCCGGTCTTTACAAGGTCCGATTCGGCAATTTCCCTTCTAAGCAGTTGGCTCAACAACGGGCTGAAAGCCTTCGTGCCGCTGGGACTGTTGACGAGTATTATATCGTCAGCCCCGATGATTATGCTGCGGTTCAGGAAAGAGCTTACGGCCAGAAGTACCTGAGATTTAAGCTCGTAGAAACGGCAGAGCGCTTTATCGGCGTCCCGTATCGGTGGGGAGGATCTTCGCCGGATGCCGGATTTGATTGTAGCGGTCTCGCCATGACCGTTTACTACTTGAACGGTTTGAATCTACCCCGTTCCTCCAAAGAACAATTCCGGGCAGGCGTTCCTGTCGAGCGCCGCCAGCTATCGCGAGGCGATCTGGTCTTCTTTGCCACCTCTGGAGCGGGAACCGTATCCCATGTCGGCATATATGCCGGCAAAAACAGGTTCATTCATGCCCCGGGGCGTGGCAAGAAGATCCGTATTGAATCACTTTCGAAACGGTATTATAAGAGCCGCTATGCCGGTGCTCGAACCTACCTATAGTAAAAGCGGGTAATGACTCAAACTGTATCCGGACGTATCTGCACACAGTGGGTGCAGGCACCGCGCGAAGCACGGGTGTAGTTCCCTCATACGTCCTGTAATTCTTGAAGATGCGGTGCAGATGATCTGGCCCCTAACTGGAACCTTTAAAGAATAAAATTGTCTAACCTTTATGAGTAAAGAGAGCGGCAAGGAGAGCGGAGAGCCTCAGTTCGATTCTGCGCTCGTCAGGTCCTTTCAGGCCGGCAACAAGGCAGCATTTGATACGCTGGTGCTCAAACACAAGGATAAAATATTCAATCTTTGCTTCAGGTTCCTGGGTGATTACCAGGAAGCCAACGATTTAGCTCAAGAGGTCTTCATAAAGGCCTACCGATCTCTAAGGGCATTCAGATTCGAGTCGGCCTTTGGGACATGGCTGTATCGAATTGCGGTAAACACGTGCAAAAACAAGGTGAAGTCATTGGATCACCGGTATGCCAAGAAGATGGTGCACCTGGACAATCCCGGAGCGACGAAAGCCGCCCACCGTCTAGAGATACGCGATGAGACACCGTCGCCTCTCGCCGAGCTCGAAAGAAAGGAGCGGATGGAACTCATACAGCGGGCGATAGAATCTCTGCCGCCGGAACAGAAGATGGTGATTATACTCCGCGACATCCAAGGCCTGCCCTATGATGATATTGCGGATATTACCGGCTACGGCCTCGGCACAGTGAAATCGCGGCTCTCCAGGGCAAGGCTTGAACTACGAAGAAAACTCATAAAGGTCTTATGAAATGGAATGTTCCCAAATAAAAGAACTGTTATCCGAATACATGGATGGCATGCTTGATAAAGAGACTGCAGAACTTGTGGAAAAACACCTCGAGACCTGCGAGGATTGCAGGGAAGAACTTGCGTCCTTGAGGGCAATTAGTGAGGAGTTGAGCTCCCTTGAATCGGTAGAAGCACCTGCGGATTTCCTGAATAAGGTACATGAACGTATCGAGCAGCGCTCTCTGGTTTCGAGGGTATTTCGCAGTATATTCGCTCCCACGTGGCCCAAGATCCCCTTTCAGCTCGCAACCGCTGCGGCAATGGCAGTCCTTGTTTTTTCGCTCTTCAACGTAATGCAATCGGAAAACCAGATCATAGGTGTACCCTTTCAGTCTGAGAAGGCAAGAACCGATAAGCCCCCTGCAACGGATTCTCTTGAACCGGCACCGGTTGAGCCGACCTACCAGGGTCAACCTACCTTACAGAAGGCAGTAATGCCGGAGAAGCCCGCCGAGAGAAAACCAATCGAGCTCGTGCTTTTGCTCCAACGAGAGACACCAAGCAGGGTCTATTCTCCGGGTGAAGGGGCTGAGGCGGAAGATGCAAAAACAGGGACAGGAGCGCTTGAAAAAGAGGAACCCTTTGCAGCTCAGAAACCACTAGGAAAACGAACAAAACAAGCGGCCCGAAAGGCCGAGTCAGGAACAGGTTGGAGTGACGAGAAACGACAGCACCCCTTAGCTCCGAACGAGAAGTTTGCTGGATCTTCGGATGAAGAGGCTGGGAAATCTCCCCTTTCACTTCAAGCCCTCTCAAAGTTACATAGGCTCATAGAGCTTGAAGGCGGCGGGGTAATAGCCGAAGGAGATGAGGGAGTAAGCCCGTCCCAGTATCTTACCGCGGAGATCCCCGCAAAAAACTACCGCTCATTTTTGGATAAAGTAGGTCGGTTAGGCGTCCTCCAGTCTTCTCCTTCGGCCATACCCCTAGGCGACCGTGAAATGATTCTGGTCCGTATTCGGCTCATACCTGCTCCCTGATCCCTTTCCCTCACCTTCCAGCTCCGTGTCCTCATGTCAGCCCAAAGGAGATTCATTCCCCATTTCCCCTTTCAGCATTGCCTTCCCTTCTTCGTTCTGTGCATATCCTTTTCCTCCGGTCCGTTGAAAGAATAAAGATTCTCGGAACTTTTTTGTTCCCTTCTTGTCTACTGCATTAAAACCGCATCATCGGGAAAGGAGGAAGCAAACATGAATGCAAAGAAAAGTACCGTGATACTCATGACCTTGATAGGTCTTCTGGCCGTACCTGGCATCGCTTACGGTCACCAGGAAGAACACAGGGATAGAACGCTCTCGCCCTACTTTTTCCTCAAGAGCGATGATCCAGGGGTGGACCAGCTACCTCTGAAGTCAACGACAGTACAGGCAGATATCGCAGGTGTAATCGCCAATGTCTTGGTAACTCAAATCTACAAGAACGAGGGCACGAGACCCTTGGAAGCTGTCTATATATTCCCCGCATCCACGCGGGCCGCCGTTTACGGGATGAAGATGACGATAGGGGACCGGGTCATCACCGCTAGAATCAACAAACGTGAGGAGGCACGACGGGAATACGAACAGGCAAAACAGCAGGGAAAAAGGGCGTCCCTATTGGAGCAGCAGAGGCCCAATGTATTCCAGATGAACGTGGCCAATATCTTGCCGTCCGATATCATTACCGTTGAACTCAGGTACACGGAGCTTCTGACGCCCACAGATCGTGTCTACGAGTTCGTGTACCCAACCGTAGTGGGTCCTCGTTACTCAAACCAGTCAATTGCTGACTCGCCGCCATCAGAGCGATGGGTTGCAAACCCTTATCTACACCAGGGGGAACAGCCAACCTATACCTTTGGGGCAGCTGTAACTATCGCCGCAGGACTCCCGATTCAGCACGTGACCTGTCCTTCCCACGGGGTTTCCATCGATTACGACGGGCCGTCCCGTGTCGCACTGGAACTTGACCCGGAGGAAAAGAATGCCGGGAACCGTGACTTCATAGTGAAATACCGGCTGGCCGGGGACACGATTGAGTCAGGGCTTCTTCTGTTCGAGGGGGAAAAGGAAAACTTCTTCCTTCTCATGGTTCAACCGCCCAAACGAGTAGCTCATTCCCAGATCCCGTCCCGCGAGTACATCTTCATCGTCGATGTCTCAGGCTCAATGCACGGCTTTCCATTGAATACATCCAAGAATCTCCTCAAGGATCTGATCGGCAGACTCCGTCCTACCGACCGTTTCAATGTACTCCTGTTCGCAGGACGATCCTTTCTCATGTCCGAACAATCCGTGCCGGCCAATCCCGAGAACATCCGTCACGCCATCGATGTAATCGAACACCAGCGAGGAGGAGGCGGCACCGAGCTCTTACCTGCGCTCAAAAGGGCGCTTTCCCTTCCGAGTACAGAAGGGTATGCACGAAGCATTGTCATCGCCACCGATGGGTATGTCACGGTTGAAACCGAGGCCTTTGAGTTGATCCGCAACAAACTGGGTGATGCCAATGTGTTTACCTTCGGGATCGGATCGAGCGTCAACCGGTATATCATCGAGGGCATGGCTCGAGCTGGCATGGGAGAACCTTTTATCGTCACTGGACCGGGCGAGGCTCAAAAGAGGGCCGAACAATTCAGAAAGCTTATCCAATCGCCGGTACTAACCGGGGTGGGCGTGAACTTCGGTAGATTCGAGGTGTATGACGTAGAACCACCCAGCATCCCAGATGTAATGGCTGATCGACCCGTGATTGTATTCGGAAAATGGCGCGGCATTCCTGAGGGGACCATCCGCATTCAAGGCATCGTCGGAGACCGACCTTTTACAAAAGCTATAGACGTGGAAAGCGTAATACCTGCCGAGACCAACAGGGCATTGCGCTACCTGTGGGCCAGGCATCGAATTGCCCACCTCTCCGACTATAACAAGCTCAAACCAAACGATGACTGCGTCGGGGAAGTCACAGAACTGGGTCTGAGGTACAACCTCCTTACCGCCTATACCTCCTTTGTAGCCATCGACACCCGGATTCGCCGCAAGGATGGTCACGTAGTCACCGTAAATCAGCCCTTGCCCTTGCCTCAGGGGGTTTCAGATCTCGCCGTGGGCAACGGCTCGCGGGTGCGAAAAGCAGCTTCTCCTGCTGCTCCGTCGGCCCAATGGTTCGGCGTAAAGGCCGGGATCACCAAGGAAGTGTGCGGTGAAAACGAGAGCGGGAAACAGGAAGCCCTTGATTCGTCAGTCTCAAAACCACCTGATGAACCAATCCGCCTTGAATTGAAGAAGATCAAGGTATCAAAGGGGCTCTCCAAGAAGGCTGTCACCCGGCTGATCAAAAGACATATCAACGCATTCGAGGCCTGCTTCAACCGCGCAGCTAAGGGCAATCCCCATCTCAAGGGCACGGTTGTCTTGTACCTCCATGTTACTTCAACAGGTGAGATCGACACGATCAAGGTCGTCAAGAATAAGCTTAACGGTGAGGCGCTTGTTGAGTGCATCGCTCAAAAGCTCATGGCAGTGCGAGTGCCCTCTCGGAAAGACAGCAAAGGCTCGACGATCACCGTTACGCTCAAGGTCGGGTAATGCTGTATCAGCAACCCACCCTAATGGGGGTGGGTTGCTGAATTCCTGGATCA
>CP070752.1:1492265-1497319 GCA_020348625.1 Deltaproteobacteria bacterium
ACATTCACTACAGTCGGGGGTTTCAGGTAGGCATAATCTACAGCCGGGGGGTCTAAAACTGGAAGATCAAATTTTTTCATCTGACGTACCTCCTCTTTTAGTGCCATATGCTGCTCTTCCTCCCTCCAGTTCCCAGGTTTTTATTAGCGCTTCCACCTCTCACCTCACTACAAAGCCTCATTAAGAAATTTTGATCAATCTCTCAAGTTTCGCTTCGAACTACTTTCATATACTTCCAGTGTTTTTCTTATTTCTAAGACACTACCATCCCTGTATGTACTTGTAAACTGAAGGGGAAATTGATGTTCCCATGCGTTAAAATAATTGTCAAGAAAAAATCTCCTTAAGTGAAAACAGCGAAGTTCAAATTCTTTTCATAGTGCTCAACCATGTTTAAAACTGGGCGGTTGATGATAGCCATCAAATTTGTAAATCTTCAGGTCATGTATTGTCAGCTCCTTTTAAGATATCTCCCCATAAGGCGACTACGAGCGTGGCAGAAAACCTTCCGGAGCGGAACCGGCCGGCGGAAAATCGACCCAGGTGCCAAGCGCGCTGGAGATTTTGACGGCGTCGATGAATTGCTGGTGTGCAAGACCATCTTCGAAGTTGGGGGAGGGCGAGGTGCCCTGATCAATACCAGTAGCTAATTCGTCAAGAAGAAGGAGAAATGGGGAGATCCGATGGTTATCAGCGGTACGCGGTAGCTCCGGGAGATCAACCGGTCGCAAATCTTCGCCACCCCTTGAAGCGAGCAGCCGTTGATCGTTGTCGATCAGAAGCGTGCCCTCACTGCCAAGGGCGGTGACGGAAAAGCCGGTAGAGGGATTGGCGGTAGAGGTGCAGTCGAAAAAGACTTCCGCGCCGTTGCCCATATCGAGCACGGCAAGGAATGAATCATCGGCAGTAACGGTGCGATTGCCTTTGCCATCCGGGAGGGGCCTCTCCGAGACAAAAACGCTCAGTTTGCCCCAGACGCGTTTGGGCAGGCCCAACCAGTGCTGTACGGCATCAAAGTAATGGGACCCGAGGGCACCGAGCAGCCCACCACCTTTTTGAAAATCGTTCCACCAATGCCACTCTCGTTTTGGGTCTGTGAACCAGCCCTGATGGAGGCGGATGACTAGACGGCGTAGCTGGCCGATATGACCTTCTCGGATCAATTCGCTGAACCTCTTACGGGGTGGAGTATGGCGAAACTCGTGGTCTATCATTGCCGTAAGCCCGGTTTCATCGGCCCGGTCGAGCATTTGTCGTGCTTCCTCCGCATTGAGCGCCATTGGCTTCTCGCAGAACACGTGCAGCCCTTTTTCGAAGGCCGCCAGCGTCATCTCGCAGTGGAGGTGTGGCGGGGTAACGATGGAGAGTAAATCAAAATCACCCGCGGCAACTAATTCGCGCCAATCGGTATACCAACGCTCGATGCCGAATTTTTCCGCTACCTTTCGCGTACGATTGGGGTCCCGCGCCGCGATTGCGACCACGTTAAAGCGGGGATGGAGTTGAAACCCTGGAATTTGCACAGAATCGGCAAAACCCGTTCCGATTATAGCAACATCGCAGCTGGTAGTCATAAGACCTCCTTTGTATGGGTTAGACCTGAGAAAGATCAGATACATCCGCAACACATACTTTACCCGCTCACCACGAATTAAAAAACAAAACTTCTTATACATGGAATCGGCAAAAACTCAAGGTCATCCGATCACATCGAGTTCTACGTTTACAGCTGGATTGGCTCTATTTTCACCGCACCGTACGGCCGGCAGAAGCCAACTCAATGATCGCGGAAGTTCCCTGAACCACAAGTAATCCCTCTTCACCGGAGGCGTGGAACTCCTCACCTCGCTCAATGGCTCGGTTGAAGGCCTCGGTCTGGAGTTTATACAGAGTCAATTGGTTCAGAAATCACTCAATATCGTGGCCATGAACTTTATGCAATCAAGATATTCGCCTATGACCACGTTCTCATTGTGTCCATGGGCCTGCGATGTTGTCCTCCCCAGCCCCGTGCCGGCCAGAGGAATATGGAGATAGTTCGTCACAATCCAACATGGCGTCCCCCCGATACCCTGGACCTTTATGACAGCCTCTTTTCGGTAGAATTCCATAGAAGCCTTCTGAATAGCCTTCACGATTTCACTGTCCGCAGGTGGCCGACACGGTTCCGAAGTAGCAAAAGGCTGAGACATCTCGACATCCGAGAACCCGTACTTGTCCAGATGGTGTCGTATCTTCTCGTAGATTTCCATCGGATTCTGATTCGGAACGAGGCGAAGATCCATTCTCGCTCTCGCTTCAGAAGGAATCACTGTCTTCATTCCCTTTCCCATGTACCCTCCGGAGATGCCGCTCACGTTGAAAGAGGGCTCCATGAGATACCTCTTGATGAGATCCCTGCCTTTGAGACCGAGCACAAAGCCCCTCATCTCGAAATGCCGCAGGCACGCCTCCTCGTCAAAAGTGGGCATCTTCCTTAAGAGATCCTCCTCCTTCTCCGTGATGGGGATGATACTATCGTAGAATCCCTCAATCAATACCTTTTCATGGGGCCCCTTCATAGAGGTGATGGCCCACAGGAGTCGCCAACAAGCACTCTCATAGATTTGGGCATAAGATGAGTGGAAATCGACGTTTGAAGTGCGGACCTTAAGCTCGAAACTCAAAAGGCCCTTGTTGCCCAGGTCGATGACGGGCTCGTCAGGACGATCCTTCCACGCTCCATCCTCCCAAATGCATCCGTCCGAACGGAGTAGATCCTTATGCGAGAGGACGAACGTCAGGAGGTTCGGGCTTCCGATCTCCTCCTCACCATCGAAGAGGAATTTCACCGTCACGGGGAGCTCCCCCCTTGTTCTCAAAATCGACTCTACTGCCTTCAGGCGACTGAGCATGTTGCCCTTGTTGTCAGTCGCCCCTCTGGCCCAGACACGGCCATCGAGAATTTCCGCTTCGAATGGCGGCGAATCCCACTTCTCCACTGGATCTGGGGGCTGAACATCATAATGGTTATAAAACATGAGCGTCCGGTCGGTTCGTCCTCGGATGACTCCAGTGACAATGGGATTGCCAGGCGTTTCATGCACGTCCGTCTCGATACCGATGTTCTCCATTTCCTCCTTCAGGAGCTGAACCATTTCCTTAATACCTACGCCCTCTGACGAAATACTCGGTTGGCGGCAGAAGCGCCGCAAAGTCTCAACCAGGACCTCTGCATTGCTATCAACGTAGTCATAAACTTCATCCATGACCGCGTCCTCTCATCTGATTTCACCTAATACCTTTAGATCATTTCTCTTCGGTAAATGGTAGTTCTTCCACAAGTTCTACGCCATGTATTCCCTATGACTTGTCGATATAAAACCAGTCTTTATCTTCAGCGAAAAAATCCTCTCTCTCTTTTTCTGTCGTAGGTTTGATTTCCAATTCGCAGAAATCATTGCCATCTGGGACTGTCTTGGTGTGTGCGAGCTTGTAGCGTGGATTGTATGCCATATATTTTGCCGGGTCCATATAACAATAAAGTCGCCCAAGTTTCTCCTCCCCGTAATCCTTCCACACTTCAGCAAAGGTGCACCCATATGACCGGAACTTCCTTACACCTTCAACCTCAACGGTTTCAATTCGATCGTGGAGGGCAGGAAAATCTGCAAACGCATACGAATCATTCTTATTGAAATTCTCTGGAATCACTTCCAGGCCTTTCATTACTATCTCTTCCTTCACTTTTTCCCCAATTCTTTTTCCATAATTTTTTATGACTCTTGAGATAAGCTTCATCCCCTTTTTTTCGCCGAGTTCGTCAATGATGCCTCTTGCATAACATATATGCAATAGTGCTGCCCTCCGAGCGATACTTCGAATAATTTTTGTAGCTTCACTTAGAGGAACCACCTCATTTTTTCCCGCTTTTTTCTTCATGGCTTCTCCTTCCTTGAAGTTAGGTTTATTGTGGTGAAGGCCTCGGTTTGCTTAAGATCACCATATCTCGTGGTCTGCCGGGTTTGCGATAAATACAAGTTATTAAAATAATCATATATTATCACCGTTTTCAAGGACAAAAGGTACACATTGTGGATTTCAGTATTCGGTCCATGGTGGAGTGGATACCGTTGAATAAAGTGTAAAGATTTATCACTTTTGAATGACGATATTTTGCATGGCGATACAGCAAATTCTGAGCTCGTTCTCATCCGAAATTTCTATAGTTTAGTGTCTTGCAAAATGCCATTGGCATGTAGTAGATTATAAGCCGAGGATACCATGGACGGGAAAACAAAACAGGTAAAAGAAGGAGGTACATGGCTAAAAGGATGGTGCGCAATGTGCCTCGACAACAACTGCGGAATGCGTGTCCGTTTAAAAGATGGCATTGTAGTAGAGGTCGAGGGCGACCAGGATTGTCCAACCAATCGTGGTAAACTGTGCGTACGAGGAGCCCTTGCTTCTATTCCTGGGTTTTACAGCCCCTTCAGAATTGAGGGTCCACTAAAGCGCACTAATCCAGAGAAAGGACTGGATGATGACCCGGGCTGGGTTCGGATTGGGTGGGATGAGGCTTTGGATCTGGTAGCGAGCCGACTTAAGAAAATTAAAGAGCAGGACCCCCGCAGATTGGTTTTTATGGAAGGTTGGGGAACCATCGACGGTCGATTTGGACATGAATTGTGGTTACGGCAGCCCGATGGCGGCAGTAAGTACGGTAGTACTTTTTCTCTTGCCTTTGGAACACCGAATCTTGTTGGGTCCCATGGTCCCCTCTGTGCAATCCATTACTCTTCCAATCTGGTTCATGGCCAAAGTCCGGAACAAATCGCTGACCTTGAATACTGTAAATACCTGATTGCCACGGGAAGGACCGTTGGCCCGAATACCGGTGCAACTCATTCCACCAAGCGTTTTCTGAACGCAATTGAACGCGGAATGAAATTGGTAGTGATTGATCCACGCTGTTCTGTAGAGGCTTCTAAGGCCTACAGATGGATCCCGATCCGACCTGGAACAGAGTTGGCTTTTGGTTTGGCGATGGTTCATGTAATTTTGCACGAGTTGAA
>CP070752.1:1497419-1501089 GCA_020348625.1 Deltaproteobacteria bacterium
TCTGCTTTGACAATGAAGCCTATATGAATACCGGCATTCAGCGTTCCGGGGCAACACCCTTTGGAGCCTATACAACCACCGACCCGGCTGGCGCCGCCAGCTTTGGGAAGAAGGCATGGAAGAAGAACGTTGCCGAAATCATGGTGGCTCACAATGTGCCCTATGTGGCTACCGCCTGCCATAGTTACCCTCTTGATTTCATGAATAAGGTCAAAAAGGCAGTTAAGGTAAAGGGTCCCAGTTACATTCACTGTTTATCGGTTTGCCCAACCGGATGGAGGCTTCCCCCGGAGCAATGCATCAAGGCAGGGCGAATGGCGGTCCGGACGGGCGTTTTTCCGCTTTATGAGGTGGAAGACGGGAAATACAGGATAACGATTGAAATGCCTAAAAAACTGAGAACAGTAGAGGAGTATATAAGAATTCAGGGTAGGTTCCGTCATCTTGCAGAGGATGAGATAAAGACGTTCCAGGAGAGAGTGACCCAGGAGTTTAATAAGTTACTCGATAAGGTAAATTGTTTACATTCTTGGTCAGATTTAAAGGAATAATACCTAGGATAAGGTGGCTTGAGCATGGGAAAAGTTACATTTACCAGTTGGAGCGGCAAGATTGTAGATAACAGAAAGGCTAAGACACCCAAGCCTTCTAAACCGGCAGATATTACATTTCCTAAACCCCCGGAAGAGGAAAAGGTATCGGCCCTTATAGGATGGAACGGCCTTGTAGTGATGAATCCAGAGGCGGATATCGTATCCCTTACTCTACAGTATTTAAAACAGATAAGGAAACTTTCATGTGGTGAATGTTCTATCTGTATGATTGGGATTGATAAGCTTTTGCATATTATGAGGCAGATGGACGAAGGGAAGGGAAGTAAGGCAGATATTGCCGAGATGAAAGCTATTATCAAGCAGGTATCTGTCAACAGCAAGTGTGGCTTTGGCCAATCTGCGCTTTTTCCCGTACTGGATTCTATCAGATATTACAGGTCTGATTTCCTTGCCCTGATCAAGGGGGAAAGGGAGCTGGAGGACAAGGATTATTCATACGCTGTAACAGCCCCCTGTATGGACGCCTGTCCAGCAGGCCTTGACGTTCCGGGCTACATTGAACTGGTCAGAAATGATAAGTTCGAAGAGTCTCTCGACCTCATTCGTGAAAACTGTATCCTTCCAGGTGTTGTGGGGCGGGTATGCACCCATCCCTGTGAGGATGCCTGTGTGCGCAAGGATATAGATGAGCCCGTGTCTATCAGGTTACTAAAAAGGGCAGCTGCGGACTATAACCTACAGCACGGTGGCAGTCCTCTTAACGGCCTGCAAAAGGAGAGAGAGGAGAAGATTGCAATTATCGGTGCCGGACCAGCAGGACTTGCTGCTGCATATAATCTTCGGCTAATGGGATATGGTGTGACTATTTTTGAGTCATTGCCTCATGCTGGCGGAATGGCCGCTGTAGGCATACCTGAATATCGTCTGCCTAGGGACATTCTCAATCATGAGGTAGACCTTATCAAGCGGATAGGGGTTGAGATAAAGGTAAACGCCAAAGTGGAAAAGCTGAGCCTGAAGGATCTGAAAAAAAGGGGGTATGCTGCGGTATTTGTTGCTGTTGGTGCCCACAGAGGGACTAAGATTGGTGCCGAGGGGGAAGACAAGGGATATGAAGGTTTTGTTGATGGTGTGGAGTTCTTGAGGGATCTGAACCTTGGCAAGAAGGTTCAGCCTCGAAAGAAGGTAATCGTTATAGGTGGAGGCAATACCGCTTTGGACTGTGCTCGTAGTTGTGCCAGGATCGGCTTTGACGATGTGGAAATCATCTACAGAAGGTCGAGGGTCGAAATGCCGGCGAGTGACGAAGAGATAGAAGAAGCGGAAAGGGAAGGTGTGAAGTTCAATTATCTCATGACTCCTGTAAAGATACTGGCAAAAGACGGAAAGGCCACCGGTGTAGTGTGTATCAAAATGAAGCTTGGTGAGCCTGATGAAACTGGAAGGAGAAGGCCTGTTCCGATTAAAGGTTCCGAGCTCACTATGGATACCGATATGATCATACCGGCCATTGGTCAACGCCCCGAACTCCCAGTGATCCCTGGTACGGAGAAGATTGAGATCACAAAGTGGGGGACCATAAAGGTCCATCCTCTCACGTATATGACCGATGTTGAAGGTGTGTTTGCCGGGGGAGATTGTGTTACTGGCCCGGCAATCCTTATTGATGCACTGAATACGGGGAACCAGGTTGCAAAAAGTATTGACTGCTATTTACAGGGTAACAGTCTCGCTGGGAGGATTTCCTTTGAAGGTGTCGATCTAAAAAAGCAGAGGGGGCATGGTTTTATCATAAATAGAGCTGCTGAAAAGGTTGATTTCCTCGATGTAAAGAAGAGAGCGCGTAGCTTTGAAGAGGTAGAAAGTGGATTTGCTGCTATGGAGGCTATAAGCGAGGCCCAGCGCTGCCTGAGATGTTACAGAGTCGTAGTCTATGAAAAAGCCCCATAGAAATATCATAAGCAAGAGGTTCGGAATGGTTACTATAGTAATAGATGGGCATAAGGTTAAAGCAAAACAGAGCTCGACTATACTGGAAAATACTCAGGAGTTGAACATAGATATTCCCACCCTTTGCTACCACATGGATCTCAGCCCATTCGGCGGTTGTCGCCTCTGTACGGTAGAGGTAAGAACAAATGGAAAATGGCAACTTACCACATCCTGCAATACACCTGTGGAAGATGAGATGGAGATTCGGACCGACTCGGATCTGGTGAAGGAGAGCCGGAAGTTAACTGCGGAATTGCTCTATTATAAATATCCCACGACAGAGGCGGTAAGGGAAGTCGCGAGAAAGTTGGGAGTACAGACTCCCGAGGAAAAGGGTGAAGGCCATGATTGTATTCTGTGCGGCTTGTGTGTGAGGACATGTCGAGAGATCGTTGTTGTCAATGCCCTTACCTTTCAGGACAGGGGGCTTAATCGTAATATTGACGAGCCGGAAATTGAATTTGAGCCAAATTCTTGCATAGGGTGTGGATCCTGTGCTTACGTGTGTCCTACTGGCTATGTAAAGATGGAAGCGGTGGATGACAAGAGGATTATCTGGAATAAGGTCTTTAAGATGGCTGCCTGCAATGTATGTGGAAGCTTCTTCGCCCCTGAGGACCAGCTCCGTTACATCAGTAGGATGACGGGTGTGCCATTCAGCGAGCTTACCATCTGTACGAGTTGTCGCTAAGATCACAACAAATTCGACTCACGAATATGTTTAGTACTGATAGAGAGGGAAACCTGATGAGCTCAAACTGATTACGAGATGCTTCCCCCTGCAGCTCGTTTATTAGGGTCGGCTGCTGGTGGATGTACTTTCGGCGTTGGGGAGAAAGGAAATAACATGGACTGCGTTTTCTGTAAAATTGTTAATGGGGAGATACCCGCGGTCAAGGTATTGGATGAAGAGCTGGTTCTTGCCTTTATGGATATCAACCCTTCAAGCCGCGGGCACATGCTGGTTGTACCAAAACGGCATACCGAAAACATCTTTGAGATCTCAGACGGCAATCTCGCAGCCGTTATCAGTGCGGTAAGGCGGTGCGCAACGGCAGCAAAGGAGGCACTCAAGGCCGAGGGCATAACGGTACTTCAGCTGAACGGCAGGGCATCTGACCAGA
>CP070752.1:1501189-1508150 GCA_020348625.1 Deltaproteobacteria bacterium
ATGCCGCTTTTGGAAAATACCCATACTGAGCACTCAACCCTAAACCTTTTGCCTCATCTCAGTTTAGCGTCGATTTGCGATATATTGAGAATATCACAACAACGAGAAAGCCTGTGATCAATGTCTTGTCGGTGCTTCCCCATACCCTAACACAACAAAACCCCACCTCTCTAAAGAGAAATGGGGTCTAAGTTCAGTCCATGGCACCCTCGCGATTCAGGGTTATCCAGGTAAATGAAACTTGCAGAGTTAGAATACCATATGACGCTCAGAAATCAAGACAAACAGAAAAGCGAAGAAATTTGTACAGGGAAGTATGAGATCGTTGAAATTCGATGGCAAAATGACGTTATTTGCGGGGGGTGAAAGGCTATTTCGAGGGCTCTATACTAAAGAAAGCCCCTGCCGCCGAACCCTTTCACAAGGACAGTGCAGGGGCAAAACAGAAGGCCTGAGCCTCCTGGAATAAAGGGCTTTCTTTTTGGGGGTGAGCCCCAAGACTGAAAAGGAGGTAAAACAGACCAGGGGGCACCATGAAGAAAGGAAGAAGTAAAATGAGTGGCTCTCTCTTATCAACTAGAGAAACAAATGTCAATGGAAATGCAGCAAGAAATAATACCCTTTCAGGAGCAGACATTTGAGGCCCAGAAGCCCTGCCGATAACATCCGAAAAAGAAAGCCCCTGAGCAGGAAAGGAGGGAAAACCCAGGGGCTTTAGGAGAAAAGAGTCATGTTTGACCTTTTCAATAAAAAGATAATCACGAAAAGGGAAAATGCAATGATACTCACGAGCTAGTTGCCGCAGGTCGCAAGGAACAACCTCAATCCTTGGCCGTGATCTAACCAATGGGAGAAAGTGAGGGGCGTATGGGGTGACACTCGCCAATTTTCCCACAAAAAAAGGCTCCAGCGCGATCGCTGAAACCCTTGCCAGTTCTGGTGCCGGAGGCCGGAATCGAACCGGCACGGGCGCGAGGCCCGGAGGATTTTGAGTCCTCTGCGTCTACCAGTTTCACCACTCCGGCACAGCCACTCATTATAATGAAACGCGGTATCTTGTCAATACAATAACCCGCAATGGAATACCGAAAAGGACGCACCAGAGCGCCTGCCTGTGGCTATTAACATCATTTGCTTGCCATTCCAAGTAATATGCGAGTAAATATCACGGGTACTCAGGTGAGATATTCGGGTCGTGTTTCAATCGATTATCAATAGGATGATCAGTGCTCAAGGAGGAACCAAAATGGCTGGCGCACTAGAGGGGGTTACCGTAATAGACGTTTCGAGGATGGTGCCGGGTCCATACTGCTCGATGATCCTGGCGGATCATGGTGCCCGGGTCATTGGCATCGAGGAACGGAGCTATATGGCGAATGAGACCTTTGTGCACCCCGTGAACCGGAATAAGGATCATATGACCTTGAACCTTAAGAAGAAAGAGGGGCGCGACATATTCTTTAAGCTGGTGCATGAGGCCGACGTGCTCATCGAGGGCTTTCGGCCGGGTGTGACCAAAAGGCTCGGAATCGATTATGACACCGTCAAGGAGATGAACTCGAGAATCATTTACTGCTCCATTACCGGATATGGCCAGGATGGTCCGTTTCGTGACACGCCGGGCCATGATGCCAATTTCTTGAGTTTTGCCGGTGTCTTGGACATGATCGGAGAGAAGAATGGGTCTCCGTGCATCCCGGGCATACAAATCGGGGATCTGGCAGCAGGGGGAATGAATGCGGCCCTAGGTATCCTCCTTGCCCTTGTAGCACGGCAGAAAACTGGCAGAGGGCAGCATATCGATATCTCCATGACCGACGGTGTGGTTTCCCTTCTGCCGGTGGTCCTGTATTTTTATCAGAGGTTTGGTGCGGTGCCCCGGAGATCGGACGCATTTCTTTCCCACCGGTACGCATGTTACAATGTTTATGAGACCGCCGACGGAAGGTACCTATCCATTGGCGCGGTTGAAAACCAATTCTGGCAGAATCTCTGCAATGCCCTGGGCGTGCCCGAATACGGACCACTCCAATATGACGATGAGCACCGGGAAGAGATGGTGCAGTTCTTTCGGAAGAGCTTCAAAATGAAGACCTTGGAGGAATGGATTACGGAACTGGAGGACAAGGAAGTTTGTTGGGGGAAGGTTCAGCGGTTTACCGAGGTCTTGCAGGATCCCCTGTTCCGGGACCGGGATATGGTTGGGGAGGTCAAAAACGACAAGGGCGAACCCGTAACCGTGCTCGGCATTCCCGTGAAACTGAGCGATACGCCGGGGTCCATCCGCAAAGCACCGGTCGGCTTTGGTGAGAGCACGAGAAAGATACTCGGGGAGCTGGGCTATGCAGATGGTCAGATCGACGAGTTTTTTGAAAAGGGGATCGTGTAGTTCGAACGGGCTGGTTTTTAAACCTTTTTCACCTCTTTGCGCTTTGGTCTGCGTTTGGCCTTTTGCTCTGCTTCCTTGATCGATTCGCTCATCCTTTGCAGCCGTTCCATGACCAGGCCATTCAGGGTATTTTTCGGGTAGCCGCCTTTCCGGTCCCTTTTTCCCGCCTTCATACCCGTGAGGATCTCGATGCCCTCGTCCATGTTTTCAATGGCATAGATGTGAAACTTACCCTCTTCAACGGCACTGATAACATCCTTGTCGAGCATCAGATCGTTCACATTCCGTCTTGGAATGATAACACCTTGTTCACCGGTCAAGCCCCGGGCCTTGCACACATGGAAAAAACCCTCTATCTTCTTGGTAACCCCACCAATGGGCTGGCATTCGCCCAGCTGGCTCACGGCACCGGTAACGGCAATCCCCTGTTTTATGGGCTGATTCGACAGGCAAGAGAGTATGGCAAAAAGCTCGGCGGCCGATGCGCTGTCGCCGTCAATCATTCCATAGGTCTGCTCAAAGGTAACGCTGGCTGAAAGGGCAAATGGTTTTTCTGTGGCATACTTGTTCTTCAGGTAACTCTCCATGATCAATACGCCTTTGGTGTGGATATTGCCGCTCATCTTGGCTTCACGCTCAATATCAACAACCCCTTCCTTGCCGGGGGTTGCCGTAGCGGTTATCCGGATTGGCCTGGCGAAGTCGTAGTCCCCTAAATCGTATAGGGATAGACCGTTTACCTGACCAACAACGCTCGCCTTTGTCTGGATGTGGAGTGTCTGCTCCTCGATCATCTCCTGGATCTTCATCTCCACAAGGTTGGATCTCTCCGTCTTTTCCTTGATTGCCCTTTCAATATCTGCCAATTCGATACGCTTCTTCCCCTGCTCCTTGGCCCAGTAGTCGGCCTCTACAACCAGGTCTTTTACCTCGGGGAGCCTCAAAGACATTTTTCGCTGGTTTCCCACCAGTTCAGACGCGTACTCTATTATCCTGGCCAAACCGCTCTTATCCACGGCCAGCAGAGCTTCCTCATCACATACCTTTGCAACGTACACCAGGTAGTCTTGAATCTGCTTTTTTGACTTTTTTACCGTATCATCAAGCTGGGCCTTCACCTTGAACATCTTCTTGAAATCACTGTCCAGGATATAGAGGAGATGATACAGGTAAGGGTCTCCTATCAGGACAACCTTGACGCTGAGCGGAATGGGCATGGGCTTCAAAGTCTTTGTGGATATGAACCCGATCTCCTCGGCCAGGTCTTCGATACTGATCTCCCCGTTCTTTATGGCCCTCTTAAGCGCGCTCCAGGATCCGAGGCTTCTGAGCAAATCGATGGCCTTGATTATGAGATAGCCTCCGTTGGCACGATGCAGTGCACCGGGTTTAATCATGGTGAAGTCGGTGACGAGAGCGCCAAATTGGGCTTGCTTCTCTATCCTGCCGAAGAGATTCGGATAGGTTGGGTTTGTTTCGATGATAACGGGTGTTCCTTTCAGCTTCGAGTTGTCAATCAAGACATTGACCTCGTACCGGGTGAAAGAGGGTTCGAGCTGGGGCAGGATAAGGGCTCCATGACCGATGGGTTGTTTCTGTTTGAAATCGTCTATCCTCGAGATAATGTCATCCTTCATTCCGCTCAGATATTCTAAGACCCCTGGGAGGCCCTTGTATTTTGCCTCGATCTCCTCCATCAGGTTGTCTACCCGGTAGAGTGCGATCTTATGGTCCAGCTCTCGTATCTTTTCCTTTAATTCTTTGTCAAGCTTTCTCATGCCCCGCAAGGCTCCCTTCATCTGCTTCTGCAGATCTTGGCTTACCTTTTGGAGCCGTTTTCTCTGCTTTTCCGGAAGGGCAGCAATGGTCTCGTCATCCAAAGGCTTACCATCCTTTGCCGGCACGATCATCATCCCGGTCTGGCTGATGTTAAGCGAGAAATTCGCTTCGCTGACCCTTTTTTCCAGCTGAGAGATCATGTCGTTGCGCTTTTCGGTAATTGCCTTGGTTAGATCCTCCTTTTCTTTGGCGTACGCCTCACTATCGAAGACATCCTGGATTTCGGTCTTAACATCTTCGATGAAATCGGCTATGTCGTCTCTTAATTTGAGGCCCATGCCTCGCTTCAATTCAAGGAACTTCGGGGTATCCGGTTCCTGAAAGTTATACACATAACACCAATCGGAGGGTGGCGGCTCTTTCTTGGCTATCTTTTCAATGTAGGTCTTGGCGATAAAGGTGAGGCCGGTCCTCTCAGGGCCAGCCACAAAGAGATTATAGTCGTTTCCCGGCATCTTGAGCCCAAAGGTAATTCCCTTAGTCGCCTTTTCCTGAGCGACCAAAAGCTGCCTCTTGTTGCTGACATCACTGGTAGATTCAATCCCCAGTGAGCCCGGGTCACACCAACCGCGGAGCCTGTTGGTTGCTAGTTCCTTAGATCTTACGCCCATATTCGTTCCTTAGTACAGTTATGTTTCCTCAGTATTCAGCTCTCCTTAGCAACGCTTTTCAAAAATTGCAAGGCAATAATTGAGGCCGGTAAGGTGGTGGAAAAGGCAAGCAAGAAAGCGGGAATACACCCCAGTAACGACCGCAGGAAGCTTCACAAGGGCGGTGCAGTTTCCATAATTTGTTTGACTTTGGGGCGGTGGGATGATATTTTTTCGTAAAAATGAATGACAATTCATTCATTTTTGCTCTTTTCAATTGGCTCTGGGCCATGAAGCTATCTGAGAAAGGATTTTGACTGGCTGGCAGCAGAAAAGGAGGTTTACTCATGAAGAGGGTTATCAAACGGTGTGGGGTCATTGGAGCCGGTGTAATGGGAGCAACCATCGCCGCCCAGCTGGCGAATGTCGGTCTCGAGGTGGTTCTTCTGGATATTGTGCTCCCCGAACTTACGGAAGACGACAAGAAGAAAGGGCTCACCAAGGAGAGCATGGAGTTCAGGAACAGGCTGGCGCGCAATGGGGTGGATATCGCGCTGAAGTCGAAGCCGGCATCCTTTTACGTTCCTGAGAACGCCACCCGGATCACCATCGGAAATCTGGCTGACAATTTGGGATGGCTCAGCGAGGTTGACTGGATCATCGAAGTCGTTGTCGAAAGGCTGGATATCAAGAAGGATGTCTTTGAAAAGCTTGAGACAGTTCTAAAACCCGGTATCATTATCACCTCCAATACCTCCGGCATATCGGCCCGAGCCATGTGTGAAGATCGCTCAGAGGATTTCCGCAAGCACTTCGCCATTACCCATTTCTTCAACCCTCCGCGGTATATGAAGCTGTTAGAGATTGTGCCGGGACCTGATACGCTCCCCGAGGTCATTGAGAGCCTGGCGGAAGAGTGTGAGAAGGTGCTGGGAAAGGGAATCGTCTACGGCAAGGATACACCCAATTTCGTGGCAAACAGGATTGGAACCTACGCAATGCTCTATGCCATCCAGGCGATGATGGAACTGGGGCTGAGCATAGAGGCTGTAGATCAATTGACCGGCCCCGTTATAGGGCATCCGAAGAGCGCCTCTTTCAGGACAGCCGATTTGGTCGGTCTTGATACCCTGGCTCATGTGGCGAGAAATGTTTACGAGGGTGCCCCCGATGATGAGAAACGCGACATGTTCCAGGTGCCAGACTTCATTCAACGCATGATGGAAAAGGGGATGCTGGGCGACAAGACCGGTCTTGGTTTCTACAAGAAAACCAAGGATGAAAAGGGGAACAAGGTAATCCTTTCCCTGGATTATGAGTCGCTCGAGCATACCCCACAAGAGGCGGTGAAACTGGCCTCGCTGGAGGCTGCCAAGAACATTTCAGGGACGGCCGCAAAAATAAACTCCCTGTTTTCCGCCAAAGATCGTGCCGGACAGTTTACCTTTCGTACTTTGACCGAGACCCTCATTTACACTGCCAACCGCATCCCGGAGATTGCAGACGATATTGTGAATGTCGACAACGCCATGAAGTGGGGGTTTAACTGGAGAATGGGCCCCTTTGAAACGTGGGATGCCCTTGGGGTGGGGAAGTCCGTGGCAAAAATGAAAGAAGCCGGTTATGAGATCCCTGCATGGGTGCAGGAGATGCTCGATGGCGGAAACGAGTCGTTTTACAAGCGTGAAGCAGGCATGCTTTCTTTCTACGATATGGTTTCCAAGGGTTATAAGGAGGTCCCGGTCAAGCCGGGAATTATCCTCCTGCCATCCCTCAAGGAACGGGAGAAGAAGGTGGCCGGAAATAAGGGGGCGAGCCTGATTGACCTTGGCGACGGTGTGGCCTGTCTGGAGTTTCATACCAAGATGAACGCAATGGGAGACGACATCATTACCATGGTCGTCAAATCGGCTGACATCGTGAGTGCGGACTTCGAAGGCCTGGTCATTGCCAACCACAGTGATAACTTCTCAGTCGGGGCAAATTTGGCCCTGATCCTGTTTACAGCCCAGGAAGAGGAGTGGGATGAGCTGGAGTGGATGATCAAGACCTTTCAGGATTCCTTTATGAAGCTCAAATACCTGGATAAGCCCGTGGTAGCGGCACCCGCAGGGATGGCTCTGGGCGGCGGTTGCGAGATCTG
>CP070752.1:1508250-1510972 GCA_020348625.1 Deltaproteobacteria bacterium
ATTCTTCTAGCGCTCTTCATTCGGGCGTTTGTTATCCAAGCCTTCAAGATCCCGTCCGGATCTATGAAGCCAACTCTGCTTGTGGGTGATCATATCTTGGTAAATAAGTTTGTCTATGGCATTAAGATACCTTTTACGGACCACTACGTGTTACAGATTAAAAAACCGAAGACAGGTGATATAGTCGTTTTCAAGTGGCCTAGAAACGAGAAAAAGGATTTCATTAAAAGGGTTATCGGCGTTGAGGGGGACAAAGTTGAGATAAAAGATGATGTGCTTTATGTGAACGATAAGAAAATTGAAACACGCTTTGTAAGGGAGTATGCTGATACTGAAGTGAGGCGTGCGCAACAGTATCTTGAGTTTCTCGGAGAAAATAAGCACCCAATTTTAGATGTATTCAATAAACACGAGGATTTTGGGCCAATTATTGTCCCTAAGAACGCTATTTTTGTCATGGGTGATAACCGTGATCAGAGCCTTGACAGCAGATATTGGGGCGCGGTTTCCCTGAATAAGCTCAAAGGGAAGGCCTTTGTCATTTATTGGTCGTGGCCGCATTGGAAGCGCTTTGGACACCTTGTTCGGTGATAGCGATACTGCAACAGCGGGTGTGCAATCCCGATACACCTTACTGTCTCGGCGAAGGACAATGAAGGGGTTCCACGAAATTAGTGCTGGTTTTAGACCTCAAAGACTATTCTCCCTTTCTGTTGTCGAATGGGCATATCGATCATTATTTTAGCTCCGTAACCGCGCTGAGCCGAGGGGTATGGATGTCTTTGTTGGCATATACCGAGGCTCAGCATGATTTCCCTCCATAACAACAAGAAATTCCTGTAGAGTTTAGGCTTGACAAATGGCGATATGCGATTTTAAATGTTCAGTTATTGAACAGTACAACAGCAAAGGGAGCCGGTTCTGATATGCAGGACGTTCAACTGAAATGGTATGCTATTCACGCCCGCAGTAGACATGAGGATGTTGTCTTCAATGGGCTTGCAAAGAAGTCAATTAAGGCATTTGTTCCTAAAGTAGAGGTGATGAGTCGCCGAAAGGACAGGAGGAAGAGGATCATGATCCCGCTCCTGCCCGGTTACGTTTTTGTGCATTCGGATCTGAACCCATATGAATATTGGGACATAATCAAGACCTATGGGGTTGTCAGGATAGTAGGCACTGATAACAAGCCTGTTCCCGTGAAAGAAGAGGAGATAGAATCTTTGAAGATACTCCACGGCACTGACCGGACGGTTCGAAACCAGGCCTATATGAAGAGGGGCGATAGGGTGATGATTATGGAGGGGCCACTGAAGGGGCTGACCGGGTTTTACCTTCGCCATAAGGGAAAATCGGATAAGGTCGTGGTTTCAATCGAGCTCTTGCAGCGATCCCTGGCCGTAGAAATCGAGGACTGGATTGCAGAGAAGATCAGCTAATTTTATCCAAGCCCTGGGGAATGCTTCCAGAGCGGGCGAAAGAGAATAGGAGAAAGGTCGTGAAAACACCCCTAAACGTGGCCGTTATCGGGACCGGTTATTGGGGAAGAAACCTGGTCAGGAATTTTGCATCACTCGGCTGCCTGTACGGGCTCTGTGATCTCAATGAGCAGAGCCTTGACGAAGCCAAAGGAGAATACCCCGGTCTCAAAACCACGAGTTCCTTGGAGGACATGCTGTCAGACGAGAAGTTACACGCTGTGGCAATAGCGACGCCAGCCGAAAGCCATTATCGGATAGTGAGGGATTCCCTGTTTGCCGATAAGCATGTCTTTGTGGAAAAGCCTCTGGCGCTGAATGTAGATCAGGGGGCGGAACTCGTGAGGACTGCCGATGAGAGAAAACGGATTCTCATGGTGGGCCACCTCTTGCATTACCACCCTGCAGTAATCAAACTCAGGGAGTTGGTCGAGCACGGCGAATTGGGAAAGATCCAATACATCTACTCCAACCGGCTGAACCTGGGTAAGATTAGAAGGGAGGAAAACATCCTGTGGAGCTTTGCCCCCCATGACATATCAGTCATCCTCGGCCTCACCGGTGAGATGCCCGAGAGCGCATGCTCGTTGGGAGGAAACTATCTCCATGAAAGGATCGCTGATGTAACCATGAGTCATCTCTCGTTTCCCTCGGGGATCAAGGCCCATATTTTCGTGAGTTGGTTGCATCCATATAAGGAGCAGCGACTGGTGATTGTGGGAGACAGAAAAATGGCCCTCTTTAACGATGTTGACCCCAAGAACAAGCTCGTAGTTTATCCCCACATCATTGAATGGAAGGATCATCTCCCAACCCCCAACAAGAAGGAAGGCCAGGTCATTTCCGTTGATCAGACCGAGCCTCTCAGGGAGGAGTGCGGGCATTTTTTGGACTGCATAAAAAACAATCGCCAGCCTCGAACCGGCGGGGCTGAGGGCCTAAGGGTTTTAGCCGTACTTCAGGCCTGTCAGGATTCTCTGGAAAATAATGGAAAGGTAGTATCCGTATCCCCGCTCTCCGATGAGAATAAAGGGATGGCGAAGCCCTATTTTGTCGACAAAACGAGCACGATCGATGAGGGTTGTATCATTGGTGCCGGAACCAAGATCTGGCATTTTTCTCACATTATCAAGGGAAGCGTAATCGGAACCGATTGCAGCATCGGTCAGAATGTGATGATCGGGCCGGACGTAAGGATAGGCAGCAAGGTCAAGATACAGAATAATGTATCGGTATATCCGGGG
>CP070752.1:1511072-1522863 GCA_020348625.1 Deltaproteobacteria bacterium
AAGAACACCATAGATGATGAATGGACTTGATGGTGGGATGATCGGCCCAATAGTGGAGGATGTAGCGGTAACCGCAGCAGAGAAGCTGCTATCATATCCCTCCTTCTTCATGGACGGGATCAGCACTGATCCGATGGCGCTCGTGTCGGCGACCGCTGCACCGGTAATCCCGGCAAAAACCATGCTAATGAATACATTGATATAACCCAGCCCTCCTCTGCATGAACCCACCAAAATGTTGCAGAAAGCCACCAGCCTACGGGTCATTTGTCCAGCGCTCATGATGTTTCCGGCGAGAATGAAGAACGGGATGGCCATGAGCACGGGATTATCCATACCGGTGAATATCCGTTGGGCAACAAGCATATGGGGGATTTCTCCTTCAAAGAGAAATGCCACCACGGGAGTTAAACCGAGCACAAAGGCAATGGGCACCCCGATCACGAGGAAAAAGGCGAAAGAGATGAGTAGAGAGGCAACCAACATCCGGCCTACCTTTCAACCGGTTCGTTTCCGTATCCCCTATCAAGGACTATCGACCTCAATCGTTTATGCATGAAAGTGAGTTCATGGATGAGCATGATAAGGGAGCTGATGGGAATTGCCAGGTATGGCCATGCCATGGGAATGCGCATCGCAGGGCTGAGCTGATGGCGCGTTAGTATGACGAGATGGACACCGCCCCAGAGAATGACTATGAGGAAAAGGGCAATAAAAACCGAAACAAGTAAGGCGGCCTGTGGCCTCATGCCTCCGGGAATTCTATCAACGAAGAACGTAACGGCGATATGTTCACCCCGTTTCAGCGCAACACCGGCGCCGAGCAAAGAGGACCAAACCAGGCAATACCGCGCGAACTCCTCTGTCCAGAAAAGAGGTAGCATGAGGGCATACCTGAATAGCACCTCCACGAAAACGACGCTGGCCATCACGGAGATTATCACCAACAGGGCAGTCTCCGCTATCCTGTTAATAATAGTGCTCGTCCGCTCCATAGTGGGCTTTTTGACCGGAGGTGGATAGTACCTTTGCAGGTGGACTATTTCGTTCCACCGATTTCCGCTATGAGCGGCTTCCAGTCTGGGTACTGTTTCATGTATTTCTCATAGACAGGCTGAGTTGCTTTGAAGAAAGCGCTTTTGTCAACAGTTCTTACATCCATCCCCCAAGCCTTCAGATCCTTAAGCTGCCTCTGCTCGTTATCCCGAATAATGCTTCTCTCAAAAGCGGCTACTTGGACAGCGGTTTCGATGAAGAGCTTCTGCCATTCCGGCTTTAGAGACTGAAACCTTATTAAGCTCATGGTCAAGGGTGCTGGGGAATAGAAGTGCCCGGTCAAGCTCAGGTACTTCTGGACCTCGTTCATTTTATAGGCGTGGATGATAGCTACTGGATTCTCCTGCCCATCGATAACCTTTGTTTGCAGCGACGTATAAACCTCACCCCAGCTCATGGGGACCGCCTGGGCCCCGAGCTGACGGACAGAATCGAGATGTACGGGGTTTTCCATGGTTCGAAACTTCAACCCCTTGAAGTCTTCGGGCTTTAGCAATGGGCGGGCCGAGTTGGTGAAGTTTCTAAATCCATTCTCAAAAAATGCCAGTCCCTTGAGTCTACTTTTCTCCAAATTATCCAGTAGACTGCGTCCAATAGGCCCGTCAAGTACTGCATCGACATGGCTGTAATCACGAAACAGGAACGGTAAGTCCAGGACCATCATGCTCGGGCTAAAGCCGGAGATAGGGCCTGTGGCGGTTACCGCTAGATCGATGCTCCCGATTTGCATCCCTTCAAGGACTTCTCTCTCTCCCTTTCCGAGCTGACCCCCCGGAAAGACACGTATCTCTATGGACCCCCCGGTAGCATCTTTGATGCGCCTGGCGAATTCCATTCCCGCCAGATTATATGCGTGTTTTACCGGGATCACCGTCGCAAGTTTTAGCTTGATCGTTTTCTGTTTTGCGCCTGCACTGAACGGCAATAAGACAGCTAACAGCAACCAGAGAACGAATAGATGTTTTTTTCTCATGTCAGGCCTCTCATCATGTGGAATGTTGAATGTCAACGTGAACGGTTTGTTCTCTTAGGGATCCTGTTACATAATGTAAAAACGCACCTTGGCTTCAGTTTCCCACATCTGAAGGGTGGTTCATGGGGACCAGCCCGCAAAAATTAGACTGATATTCATGTATATGGCACACCATTGTCAAGGGCAAAATCCCTGCGAAATTGCAGTCTTCAATTGAATTATGGGCTGATGCCTTTTGCAGCGCTTTAGGAACATGCATTCAAAAACATTGTGAATGCCGTATCTCGATTTCCCGTGAGTCAGACGAATGGCGATCTCTCACGCTAATTGCATGGCAAGAAAGAGCTCCCCCGTCCGGCCGAAGAGATGGAAATCAAATTTTGAAAGGTTGGGGTCCAGAAAGGCCCCACCCCTTGACACGTCAGTAATGCTACCCTATACTTCCGCTACCTGTCAGCGGATTTTACTGGTTCATTTCTGCCTTGTATTGTTCAGCCTTTTTTGTGCTATGCGGGGAAGCTTTAATTTCTAGGAGTTCAAGCATGCGTTCAGATAAGTTAAAGAAAGACATCGAAACACTGCCCCACCGGGCACTGCTTCTCAGTACGGGCCTGACTGCTGAGGATCTTGTTCTCGGCAAACCCTTTATTGGCGTTGCCAACAGTTACAACAATATTATTCCGGGGCACATTCACCTCAACGACCTGACCCGGGAGGTCAAAAGGGGCATAAGGGACGCCGGCGGAGTTCCCTTGGAATGGGGCGTGCCAGGTGTTTGTGATGGCATTGCTATGTTCATAGAGATGAGGCTCAGCCTCCCGAGCAGGGAACATATAGCAGATAATATTGAAATAATGGCCCTATCCCATTCCATGGATGGTTGGGTCGGGGTCACAAACTGCGATAAAATCACACCCGGAATGCTTATGGCGGCAGGAAGGCTCAATATTCCCACCATCATATTTACTGGCGGGCCGATGAAGGCGAATATAATAGACGGAAAGAAGCACCATCCTATCGAGGGTTTTGGTTTTGTCGGTCAGGTTAAGGGCGGGAGATTGGCGCCAGAGGAGGCTGAAAGCCTTCTCCCACTCATGACGTGTGGGGCAGGTTCGTGCGTTGGTCTGTACACGGCAAACACCATGGCAGTAGTGACAGAGGTGTTGGGGATGTCGCCAACCAGATGCGCCACAACGCTTGCGATTGATCCTCTAAAGAGGGAACAGGCGTATGAATCGGGTAGAAGGATAGTTGAACTCGTCAAAAAGGATGTAAAGCCCCGGGATAGAATGACCAAGGAGGCATTTGAAAATGCGATACGGGTCGATATGGCCATGGGAGGCTCGACGAACACGGTCTTACACATCCCGGCAATAGCAGCGGAGGCCGGCGTTGATATCGACATAGATATGTTCGACACTATTTCGAGGCAAACGCCGAATCTGTGCTCAGTAATCCCCGCCGGGCCCCATGAAATGGCAGACATTGACAGAGCAGGCGGCGTTCCGGGAATCTTGAATCGACTGAGGGATGCACTGAAGGATGCAGCGACTTTAAACGGAAAGAGCATAAAACAAATAGCGGAAGAGGGCAGAGTCCTTGATAAAGACGTTATCAGGACTAAGGATAACGCCTGCTCGCCTGAAGGGGGCATAGCGGTGCTCAAGGGAAATATCGCCAACAGCGCCGTAGTAAAGCAGACTGCCGTGCATAATGATATGATGGTCCACTCAGGGCCGGCTCGAGTGTTCCATAGGGAAAGGGATTTGCTCGATGCGATTGAAGCAAAGGATATTTGCGAGGGAGATGTGGTTGTGCTCCCATTTCAAGGGCCAGCAGGGGCACCGGGAATGCCCGAGATGTTAACTCCCACCGATGCACTCAAAGGAGCGGGGTACACGAGGGTGGCCCTTGTTACGGACGGAAGGTTTTCAGGTGCGACAACGGGGCCGTGTATCGGCCATGTTGAAATGGAGGCTCATAATGGCGGAGCAATCGGGGCAATAAGAGACGGTGATATCCTTGAGATCGACATTCCAAGCCGAAAACTAAATGTCGTGCTCAATGCTTCAGAGATCAGGGGGAGATTGAAAAACGTTGTCAAACCGGAGAGGAACCTCACACCGCTCCTGAAAGCTTATCGGGAGAGATTTACAGGTTTGAACTGTTACGGAAAGTAAGACGAGGCTTCTTAAGTAAAAGGATTCTAAGGCCTGTCAAAGGAAAGGAATACTTGGTTTCGGAGTTAGATAAGGTATGTGCTTGACACAGTAATCCCTTTCTCTTATGCTCCATCCTTCCGATGTAAGCCTTACAGTGCCGTCCGAGGTGAAACGAGATTGCAGGGGGACAATAAGTTGTTTTTGCCTGAATGAAGGAATCTTCAGCACCACTTGTGATGACAAGGGTTTCGAGTAACCTGATCAGACTGGATTTCGGGGAGGAGAATAGTGGATATAGCTTCGCAGGCTGACTTTGAGCTCGTCTTACAGAAGGATTCGTTCCAATTCCCGGGAAACCTGGGAGCATTGCTGGATCATTTTGCCGACCTTTATCCCAATCGAGATGGTATTGTTGTGCCAGATGAGGTGCTGAGCTTTCAAGAGTACCGCGATCGGGTCTGCCGCATGGTGTATGGCCTCCAAAAGCTCGGTTTACAAAGAAATGATCGACTCCTGCTCATATCACCCAACACCTTAAACTATGCCCTTGTCGCTTTGGCTGTCTTTCGGTTGGGCGCTGTTTTGGTGCCCGCTAATCCCCGAATCGGACACTATGAGCTGGCTCATTTTTTGTCCGAAACCGGGCCCAAGGTTGTCATGTGTGAAGCCAGTGCAATCGCGAGCCTCTATAAGGCCTATGAGTTCATCAATGAGACCCCGATATCCCCCCGTATCATAACCCTTGATGAAAAGGCCGCCTCAACCACGTTTATTGGGGAACTTGATCTATCCGTACCGAGCAGCACTTGTGAGGTCATGGAGCCCGATGACAGCGCCATGATTGTATATACTGCTGCCATAGACGGATATGGCCTCGGTGCAGAGCTTACCCATGCCTGTCTTTTCTATGATGCTGTCTCTGTTGCGGATGAGGCGTTTAAAGACGATGGTTCGGAATGTGAAGTGGTTGTATGCATACTACCCCTCTTTCACACCTACGGCTTTACCACAGGGTTTCTAACCCCGCTGGCAGGAGGCATGACCTGCTTGTTGCTCAATACCGCCATGGGCGGGAGAAAGATTGTGGGCACTATGGAGGCCTATGGTGCGACGCAGGTTTTTACCGTCCCGGCCATATACTTCTCAATCATGAAACCGCTTTCTGAGAAGCCCGGACTCTGCTCGCAGCTCAATAACCTGACGAGCGGCGGCATAGCAATTCCCATGAAACTCCTTCAGGGTTACCAAAGACAGTTGGGGCTGTACATCAGCGAAGGCTATGGGCTCACAGAAACCTCACCTGTAGTAACCTGGAACCGAGCTGACCGGGCTCCCAAGTTTGGAACGGTTGGCTATCCCTTGGCCTGTTGCCAGGTGAAGGTGGTTGATGATGCTGGCAAAGACCTTCCCCCGGGGCAGGAAGGAGAGGTGCTGGTGAGAGGGCTTAACCTTTTTTCCGGATATCTCAATCAACCTGAACACACCCGGAATGCCTTCTTAGAAGATTGGTTCAAGACCGGCGATGTCGGACATTTGGACGATGAGGATTATCTTACCATCACAGGCCTAAGAAAGGACATGATCAACATACTGGGCCTGAAGGTCTATCCCAAGGAGGTGGAACGAATTCTCGGCTACCACCCCGCAATCCGAGAAGCGCGTATTTGGGGCCAGTGGGATGAAAAATTTGGATATATTGTTGCCGGTGAGGTTTTCCCAAAGCCCGGTCACGCAATGAGCACAAAAGACTTACAGATGTGGTGCAGAGACAATCTCTCCCCGTACAAGATTCCCCGGAAAATCAAGATTAATTCCTAACTCGTAGAATCCGCGAACGCCTCACTCCATGCGGCAGCCTGCCCAGTCCGCCATAGCTCTTGCGGGAGACCGGCAGCCTGGTTTGTGAGCTGATGCGGTTTTGGATCTACTCATCAGGACATTTTCATTGATGTCCAGGAAGATCTGGTCTAATCTTGACCCCTTGAACAGAAAAAGAGGATATATGCTTGCGGAGGCGGTGATTTTCGATTTTGATGGCACCCTGGTCCATCTTAATATCGACTTCAAACTCATGCGTCAGGAAGTGGAGGGGCTCTTAGCTGAATATGGCCTGGACCCGGGACCTTTCAAGGGTTTGCTGATACTCGAAATGATCGACGAAGCGACAAGGCTTCTCTCAAAACACGATCCGCTCAAAGGTCAAGAGCTGCGCGATAAGGCCCATGAACTGGTCACCGAGCATGAAATAAGGGCGGCAAGGAATGGCAGGGTATTTCCGGGAGTGATTGACATGTTCGGAGCTTTAAAGAACCGTGGCATGAGAATCGGCGTTATCACCAGAAATTGCGAGACAGCCGTTAAGATGGTTTTTCCGGATATCGAGCGTTTCTGTCACGTGTTCATTCCGAGAGACAATATTACCCATGTCAAGCCACACCCTGATCACCTGTCCGTGGCCTTGAAAGAGATGGCCGTCTCCAAAGCTGATAGATGTGTAATGGTTGGGGATCACCCCATGGACATCGAAGGGGGCAGGCGTATGGCGATGAAGACGATTGGCGTGCTGACGGGAAGAACGGGACGGAATGAATTCCTGGAAGCTGGTGCCGATCTCGTATTAGACAGTGTAACGGAGATTCCCGATTACCTTTTTTGATGCGCAGGAAAGGTGAGCACAGTTATGCTACCGACCGGAAAACTCGATGTCCGGATTCTTGGCAAGCTCCTCCGAAAATACTCACGAATTGACAAAAGAGTTCTCCTGGGTCCCGGAATAGGAGAAGATGCCGCTGCCATAGACTTGGGCGATAGGATACTCGTTGTGGCGACAGACCCCATCACGTTCGCTACCAGCGAAATCGGCTATTACAGCGTCATGGTCAATGCCAATGATATTGCAGCCACCGGAGCCGACCCCCGTTGGTTCACCGTGACCATTCTCTTGCCCGAAGCAAAAGGAACCGAAGCACTGGTGGATGACATTTTTCGCCAGATCCATCAGGCGTGCGAGCAATTGAAGATATCGGTGGTTGGGGGGCATACGGAAATAACCTATGGCCTTGATCGCCCCATACTGGTTGGGCAGATGATGGGCGAGGTTAACAAAGGTGAACTGATCTCCACGGCCGGTGCTAAATCAGGGGACCGCATTCTCCTGAGCAAAGGGATCTGTATCGAAGGCACATCCCTCATAGCACGGGAAAGGGAAGGGGAGCTCTTGTCTCGCGGGATTTCCAAAGATCTTATTAAGAAGGCACAGCATTTTCTCTTTGATCCGGGAATTAGCGTGGTAGAAGAGGCGCGTATTGCGTGTACAGAAGGGCAGGTGAACGCAATGCATGATATCACCGAAGGGGGATTAGCAAATGGTCTGCATGAGCTTGCCATGGCAGCCGGCGTTGAGATTGTGGTAGAAGAGAGCCGCATTCCCGTTTACGTCGAATCCAAAGTTCTCTGCGATACGTATGGGCTCAATCCGCTGGGAGTCATAGGCTCGGGCGGCCTTCTTGTTACAGCTCCTTGCCGTGAGGCCGATAAAATCCTGAAGGCTGCTCTGAGGCAAGGGGTTACCATGACTGATATCGGTTATGTTGGGGTGGCCGGACTACCTTCGGTAACGATGCTGACACCTGACGGCACAAAGGCTCTCCCGTATTTTGAGGTCGATGAAATAACAAAGATCCTTTAGGAGAAATAATTAGAATGATCTATCATGTGTCTCGTTGCGTCAGAAGCACATGGTCATAGTGCTTGACAAATAAACGAGGCAAAAGTAGCGTAGAACCTCAGGATTGCCCTTTGGGAGCATGTTGTGCTCCACCGGAACACCAAAACGGTGGTATTTCTCTTTGGTTCAGGAAGGGAGGACATCTGCCCCTGCTAAAGAAAGGCTCTGCCTTAGTCAATACCAACAAACCACCGCAAGCTAGTAGACCGTTAGGGAGGGTAAGGATATGCAGGAAAGCAGGGATACTTACAAACGGGAGTACAGAAAGATTTCGATTAGGACCACCGATGGCTCTACTTTGGTAGGCAGGGTTAACATCGGCATTAAAGAGCGGGTATCAGAGCTCTTCACCAAAACGGAGAATCCCTTTATTGTACTTATAGATGTTGAACATCAGGATATCCACGGTAAGGTGTTGTTCGTTAATAAGAACAACATCGTGTGGGTAGAGCCGGAAGATTAGGGGAGGTGCAAACCCCCATTCAATTTCCCGCATTTGACGAATCTTTGATTCTGGATTCCCTCTGGTAGAAGAGAATGAGCAGGCTCACCCTGAGGGTGCCGCAAAAAACTCTCACGCATCTAAGTTTTAGATATTAATATTTTAATATAAAGTAGTTTTATCTATTACATTAAGTCATTTATTAAGTTTATTGCACAGATCTCTTGTGGTGACGATATAGGCAAAGCCATAGGCCAGATTCTTGAGACTGGCGAGGTGTAGTTCTTCCGTTGGTGCAGCCGTGGCGTCGGCAACAAAGAACACTCTATAGTCCCGCATAAAGGCATCACGGGCTGTGGTCTCGCAGCAACAGTTGGTAAGCACTCCCGTAATTATCAGATCCTCAATTCCCGCGTTTCTTAGAAGATCATCTAGTTCAGTGTCAAAAAACGCACTGTACTTCTTTTTGTCTATGATGTTGTCACCTGCTTGAACATGAAGCTCGTCAATCAATTTCCACTCCTCTGACCCATACGAGATCAGGTCACCCCACCATCTAGCCATCATGCCTCCGTCTGTCTTGGGGTCGCGGTGACCGTGTCGCGTAAACAAGATTCTTCCGTCATTTTTCCTAAAGCATTCGATAAGGGAAATAACATTATCTACAATAGGTTGTGCTACAGGTTTAAAGTAGAATTGCATATCAATGACGAGCAGAGCGGCTTTTCCCGGCACCGCCCATGCCTGCCGAAAATTGTAATCTTTTATTTGCGTCAAATATCTATTCTCCACGACTACCTCCTCTCGTTCAAATCTTATGGCAGCTTAGGCTAATAAGATGAAAAAGACAAGTTACACTCACCCCATTCTATGAGAAATACAAATGCACTTACATAGGCAGTGGCAATGATGGTAGCACCGGGTCAATGCAGTATGGCAATATTGCTGGAACAGGTTAAGTTCGAGCGTATGGAAAAAGATTTGTTTAGGGGTAAATGGTTTGCCTTTTTTGTGGTGCTATGGCAAATACTTTTTCCAGCCCAGTCTTAGATAAAATGCAACCGCTGACATAGGACGTCATGCGCAAGCTTGTTATAGACAATAGAATATAGGTTTGAGGTGAGCGGTGGTCTGCGTCAGTCTGCGGTTTGTTGCCTTAGTATCGAGGCGCAAGAGACACAACTGATATTGTTATTTCCGCTGAGGAGAGGCTGAGAATTGAGTAGCAGAGAGGAGAGAGTATTCATGACGGATCACCTGAATAGGACGGAGGCAAAACCAATGCCCCTTGAGGGTATATGTGTGGTGGAGTATGCGGTTTTTCATGCAGGCCCGGGCACCAGCGCTATTCTCGGCGATTTAGGGGCGGAGGTGATTAAGATAGAAAATGGAATGGGAGACCCGGAGCGTCATTGGAATGACGTTGGAGGTATGGATCTTTCAATGCCTAACGGGGAGAGCGTGGTATTCCAAAGCTCAAACCGGAACAAAAAGGCGATTTGGCTCGACATTAAGAAAAAGAAAGGACGGGAAATCCTCTTTCAGCTCGTCAAGGAGGCAGACGTTTTTCTGACAAACTTGCGGAAGAGCACCAAGTTGAAGCTGGGCATCGACTATGCAAGCCTGGCCAAAATCAATCCAAAGATCATCCATGCAAACGTATCCGGCTATGGTCCAGAAGGCCCTGTGAGTGATCAAGGGGCTTATGATCCCATGGGGCAGGCTCGATCAGGGATGATGTTTGCAACTGGGGTAAAGGAGCCAATGCTTGTGAACCTTGCTGTTTTGGATCAGGCTACGGCCATTGCCGCAAGCCATGCGATACTGACGGCGCTATTTTTTAGGGAGCGGCGCGGTATTGGCCAAGAGGTGCATCTGTCTCTCTTTAGTACAGGATTGTGGCTGATGTATATTAACATGATGGCGATCGGAAGCCTATCGATTGACCCTACTGCAGACTGGGACCGCTTTCAGAACTCTCCTTTGCGCAATCGTTTCTGTTGTAAAGATGGGAAATGGCTCATAGGGGCGCACCATCCCGAGAAGAAATACTGGCCCGGATTCTGTGAGGCTACAGGGCAGAGCGCTCTATTAAAGGACCCACGGTTTAAAGACGATGCTGGCCGTAGGGGAAACTGTCGGGAGCTGATCGAGCTTTTCGATGGGGTTTTCGCAACCAAAAGGCGGGATGAATGGTTAGAGATTCTAGGGGCGAAAGGGCTCATGTTCTGCGCGGTGCAGGATTTACGAGAGGTGTTTAAAGATCCTCAGGCTCTAATCAACAACTATGTGGTGGATTTCGAACACCCCACCTACGGCCCGTTGAAGATCCCCGGCTATCCGGTGCACTTCAGTGCCGCACGGGCCGGAACACAAACCAAGGCGCCGGCACTAGGAGAGCATACCGATCTGATCATGCGACGGATCGGTTATTCGGAGGGGGAAATACATACTCTCAAAGCGGAAGAGGTGATTCGGTAAGCCGGTTTGCAGGACCTAAAATAGGCTTCACCGCTCCGTACCCCCTATGAGAGATGCTCGATGATTATCCTCAGAATTCTCCGCAATGGTTCTGCAGCACCCCAGAGAAGCTGATCACCAACAGTGAATGCAGCCACATATTCGGGCCCCATCAGCATCTTTCGCAATCTGCCAATGGGCACGGTCAGCGTGCCGTTTACCGCTGCAGGTGTCAAGGATTGAAGGGTGGAGTCTCTATCATTGGGTACCAATCTGACCCAATCGTTGCCGGATTGAATGAGATCAGACAGCTCATCGAGCGGGAGATCTCTTCTTAGCTTGATGGTCAAACCCTGGCTATGGCATCGCATGGCGCCCACGCGAACGCACACACCATCTACGGGGATCATTTTGCCTGTCTGCAGGATCTTGTTGGTCTCCACAGAGCCTTTCCATTCTTCCCTGGTCTGCCCCGATTCCATTGGTGAGTCGATCCATGGAATCAAACTCCCGGCGAGTGGGGCCAGGAAGTTCTCAACGGGGAAGCCCGTGCTTCTTAGCTTCGCCGTGACAACCTCATCTATGGCAATGGCGGTGGACCCCGGGTCATCCAGGAGTTGCTGGGAAGCTTTTCCCAGAACTGCCATCTGCATGATAAGCTCTTTCATGTGTTTGGCACCTGCCCCTGATGCAGCCTGGTAGGTCATGGTAGAGATCCACTCGATATGACCGGCGGAGAAAAGGCCTGAGAGGGCCATGAGCATAAGAGTCACCGTGCAGTTACCACCTACATAGAGTTTGATTCCAGACTTCAGGCCAGAGTCGATCACGGGCCGGTTGACAGGATCCAGCACGATAATGCTCTCATCATCCATCCGGAGGGCAGAGGACGAATCGATCCAATAGCCGGTCCACCCCCGTTTCCGCACTTCAGGGTATACCTTTTTCGTATAATCGCCGCCCTGACAGGT
>CP070752.1:1522963-1531717 GCA_020348625.1 Deltaproteobacteria bacterium
TGGGCCCTAAAGAAAAAACGAGCTTGTTTTCGCGCCCCAAAGGGTCAACATCCTTGGGAACTTCTGTTAAGAGCGTATGGATGATAAATCCGCGTCCTCCCAAAAAATGCTGATAGTAGCTTTCAGAAAATTCATGCACCGAGTGTTTTCCCTCCGTAAGATTTACCCGGAGGATCCTGCCGTTATATCCTTTCATCTGCTGACCTCATGTTCAAGAATGGGTTTATTCGTTGTAACTGAACCCACCTCCTTTTGCGGTGAGTCCCGATAGGTTCTACTGATGTGGCGAGAAATAAAAGAGGCTTTTCCTGTCGGAAAGTCTCTAAAAAACCGAACGCAGGAGGAGGCTATACTTAAATTATAAAACTTATCGCATTGAAGAGGGGAATGCAAATACCCTATGATAATCATCCCAAAATATCTGAACAGGGAAGTTATGAGTGATATTCCGGAAAGGTGTTGAGGATGCGATCCGCGATTTGTTTTGCTAACGTGGGATAGGTATGCGGAAGAGCTTTTGCTAATAGATCATGCAAAAGCATGGGCCGGATCAAGCTAGGGCAGTGAAGTCTCTGATTTAATCTCAGCTGTTTTGCTGGAGACTGGCCGTATCTTGGAAGGAGCGATGAGCCACATCAGCACCATGGAGACCAGCAGGGACCATAATAGTATGAGGAACGTTGAGAAGTAGCTACCAGTTCTATCATGGAGAAAGCCCGCAAGCCATGGAGCGATAGCACCACCTAAGGCAAATCCCAGGATTATTGTGCCCTGAATAGAGCCAAAATGCCTTCCCTGGAAAAGGTCAGCTACCGTAGCATGGAGTACAGTGCCAGCATTGCCTATCCCCAGGCCGGAGAAGAAAGCATATGAGAAGGCCATCCACGGCTGGGAAGTGTCTTTGGTCAGAAAGAGAAATGATACAGCCGAGGCACTAAGGAGACAGCTGGTGATAAAAACCTTCTCACGCCCGAGGCTGTCTGAAAGGAAGGTGCACAAGTTTCCCAGCACAAAGGCAATCCCGAAGACACTGTAGATGCTGGCGGCCTGCATGGGGGCATACCCTACGTCCTGGAAAAAGAAAACCTGATGGGCTATAGCTATTGTCTCGGCTACACCCATAAGGCAAAAAGCAATCGAGAAAAGAAACCAAAATTGATAGGACTTCATAGCACGGGAAAGCGTCCAGGTAGTAGATGCCCATTTCCCTTGCAACTCCAATGATATCTCAAGCTCATTCAGGTGCCGTGATTCCTGTGAGGACGGCGATAGACCGTCCGGCAGAAGCCCTTTGTCCTGGGGGCTGCGACGCATCAAAAGGCTGGAGAGCGGCGCAATAATGGCAATCGAGCAGACCCCGATGATGACATACGCGGTTTGCCAGCCGAAGGTGGAAATGAGGAATTGCGCGACGGAGGCGAATACCAGGCTACCACCGAAACCGACGCCCAGAATCCCAAAGACTAGGCCACGTTTTTTGACAAACCACTTCGATACTATGGTGGCCTGCGTAGTCCAGCCTATCAGACTCAGACCGACAGCTCCCATAACCCCATAGAAGAGAAGAAAGTGCCACTGGGCCGTTGCCGTGCCGCATAGAGCTACCCCACCGCCCACAATGAAAACCCCGACCGGTAGAACAAGCCTTGGCCCAAACCGATCCACCAGACTGCCCGCAACTGGCGCCACCAGGCCATAGACAATGATAGTAATAGAGAACATCAAGGCGGTATTGCCTCTTCCCCAACCAAATTCCGCTACAATGGTTGGATAAAAGACAGAGAAGGCGTTTCTGATGCCAAAGCCAAGCAGCAAAGTGATCAAGGCTACGGAGAGGATAACCCAGCCGTAGAAGATGCCATCTCGTTTTTCCAATCTGGTTCTCCGACCTTTAAGAGTCTTTATAGCCGCGCTCGATACAGTAATAGGAAGTTTGAGCCGGCTGTTCCTACTGGCATATAATGGATGGTTTTGGGAAGCGAATCTAGAAGAATCGGGTCTTGGTGTCAAGCAAGAAGCTTTGGGTGAAAAGCTCTCAAATTCCCTATGGTGTCCACTTTATGAAATTCGATGCAAAGAAGTGGGATTTTGTTTCTCAAAAGAATGGTAACTGATTGCACATTCGAAGATTCGAAGGGTATCAAGCGGCTGTTAATTACTTGAAATCGTGATGAATATTTCGTGCAGCCCTTGTGGCACATCTGTTGCTATTAGTAGCAGATAAAGCTTTTTGGGCCTGCGTGAAGAGCGTGGGGATGTTTTGAATTTTAAAATACCGTACCTATGGAGCACGCAGAATGTTTGAGAAGGAGCGCTCCGGTATAGACAGAAGCTCAGGAGCGGATAGACGCAGGGTAATGAATGTTGATCACTGGCTCAGCGAGGGCGTTGAGCGGAGGCCTTGGAGTGAGCGAAGGTCGGAATTCGAGCGAAGGGCCGACTGGGTTGGAGTGAGCCAGCGGAGTAGTGTGTCTGCAAGAGATATAAGAACATAGGGTAAACAAATCAGCAGCGCCAACACCATAATGAGAGCTGGAAGGCAGAGGCGTGAGTCCTCTGCCTTTCTTTGCTTTTCTTCAGCTGTTTCAGTAAGCCCGATTTCCAAATGGACTAAAGAGCTTCGGCGCCGGTACGGGTGGAGGGGTGCAGGATTTTGGCAAGGGCGATGGTAACCTATCTTTAGGGCGGACTATGGCTCTGCGGAAATGTGTGATTGAATTTTGCCTTTTCGGTGTTATATTTATAGTTGAAAGATTTAGCAATGGCTCTTTTCTCCAAAGCCCCTGAGTTTTTCCCTCCTTCCCGCTCAGGGGCTTTCACTCCTGTTTTCCGCATGGCTGAAAACGGCAGCGACCTCTCATGCAAGGTCGATGAAAACTGAGGTAATTAGGGATAGCACCCAACTGACGGAGCGAAGGGCTCTAGCGTTCAGCGTGATGCGGTAATTTAGGCTTGAATAGGGGTTGCAATGAGGGTAATTAGTTTGAAATCCTTGGCTTTAAGAAAACTGGGGTGCGAGCTCAGATCAAAAAAAAGCGGGCATGAAACCTAGCGCGGTATATCCATCACTGATTGTGCGAATCTGTTGCCCGTATTGTGGGGCAACAGGTAGGATAAAAAGGCAACAGCTCTCGGAGCCCGACTTCACGGTGCATTGTCCTCACTGTGGAGAAGCCGTTTTGGTCAAGACAAATCGGAGGAGTTGCTACCGAAAGAGCGCTTCAATTCCCGTTTCCTACTCCCCCTTTGACATAGACCGACTCGATGACCAGAGGGCACGAAACGGCAGGATTATAGATATATCGAGGCGCGGTATGGCTGTTAGAAGTAATTCCCTAAACTGGTCTCAACACTATGGCAGCGGGGTTGTTCTCACCTTCTTGTTTTCGCTTCCTTTCGTAAATGATGTAAAGAAGATTCGCGGTAAAATAGTGCGGGTCACAGAGGATGATGGGGGAAGTATGCGGAGGGTGGGCGTAAAATTCTCGAATCTCAACGAGTATACGGATAATGCCATTCGGTTTTTCCTTTCCCTGAGCCCTTGATCCTTTCTCACCTTCTCTATCGTGGCTAAAAGAAGATTCTCCTTGGCTCGGAGTTCGAAGTATCACCCACCTTCATCCCTGGAGGAGAGAGTGACGTCATGACACCTTTCCGTGTGCTCAGGGATTTAGGCTGAAGTAGCGGAATTTGACTTTAACAAACTCCCCATGATTTTCTGGGTTGCTGCTCATGTCTTGGGCGGTTTTGGATCAGGTATTAATTTGAAGAAGTAGCTCCTCAATCTGGAACGGAGTTAATATTGCCTCACACCGCTCATTTGTGCCATAATGGTATTGCTATCGAGGCAAAAAAAGTGTAGTGAATTTTCTTTGTAAAACGGAGTCGAGTATGCAACCTAAAACAGCATACATCTTTCCTGGTCAGGGATCTCAATATTTAGGGATGGGCCAGGAGCTATATGATCACTTCGAAATCGCCGCCTTTGTCTTTTATCGTGCCAACAGGGTGCTGGACAAGGAATTCGAAAAGATCATATTCGGTAAGATACCTGATAAGTTGGCGAACAGGGTGAAAGTACTTAGGACACATCTGGACAAACAGGTTCAGGTTGCAACCTATATCACCTCCTGGGCGGCATATTCAGCCTTTAGAGAGCGAATGAAGGACGAAAAGGTGAATCTCGAACCGGAGATTATGGCAGGGCACAGTTTCGGTGAGTACACTGCCCTTACTGCTGCTGAGGCTATCAATTACGACACGGGCTTGCAGTTGGTCAACCAACGTGAACACATTATGATCTCATGCGCCAAGGAGTTAGATGGCGGCCTAGTGGCGATTATCAACAAAAACAGGGCGATTACTCAGGAGGATGTCAGAAATATCTCCTGGTATGGTGGGAGAGAGGTTCTTTACATAGCCCTCTATAATTCATCGATTCAGAATGTGTTTGGGGGTACAAACCGGAATATCGGCGCGGCTAAGCAACTCTTGAAGGAATCGGAATTTAGGGCTTTAGATCTGCCGGTATTAGGTCCGTGGCATACGCCTCTTATGGCTGCAGGGAGCGAGCAGTTGCAGCGTTATATAGAGGAACATAAGATCACTTTCAAGGAGGCTCAAGTACCGATAGTATCTAATACCCTGACAGACGATGAAGTTGATCCAAGGGTCATCACCCACGCGGATGACATTAAGGCGGAGCTTACCAATCAGCTGAGCCATCCTGTATTATGGTCACAGACGATACGGAAGATAGTTGAGGAATATCAAATAAAAAGGGTAATAATCTTCGGTCCGGGGAAGATAACACAAAAGATAATTACTGATGAATACCCGGAAGTTACAGTATGCAGGGTGGAGGATTTGCAAACCCTGGAGGAAACGCTGGAGGAATTAAAGTACCCCGGCAGAAAGCTTGAAGGGGAACCTGAAGAAAAGCACTCAGTGGATTAGTGAAATAATCCGTTCTAAGTCGTCTGCTTTGAGGGTATTTCGCCTGATCCTATCTTCCTGTTAAAGAGTTGTTCAAGGGCAATCTCATAGTCCCGAGATCCGGGAACAAGAGATTTGTTGCGGGCCAGTTGTCGGACGACCTCTTCCTCTGTTCTCTCAAACCGTTCATTGATTTGGGTGATAATCTTCGCGATTAAGGTGTAGATTTCCAGGTCTGTTCCGTAAACGTCTATTACATGAGGGTCGTCAATGATTACTTCCAGGATGTATTGGGTGAGGTACAGGGCGTATGGATTTGGGCGAGGCACTAGCGTTCTTATTGGAGCAATAAAATACTTGAAATCAAATTCATTGCTTTTGTAAGCCTTGTTAAGCCCTTGCATCACGAGACCAGAGACTGCCTGCGGGTTTTCTGTCTCGATAATCTTATTCAGGAGTAAGGCCTGAGCAAGCTTATTGTGAATTTCCGATAACTTGAATCTAAAAAAGCGATCTCTTCTGAAGGATTCTCTTTTTTCTTTCCGTTCTAACCTGTTTATGAGCCTGTCCTGGACCCTCCCACTGTATCTGTATTTCATTTTTTGGTTACCAGTTTAACCATCTTGCGCTATACGCTGAGAATAAAAGCTTATCAGACGCTGATTTCGCTGCCCTAAGAAGCCTCCTTTTCCTTTGTGTCAGCAGCCTTCTTAGTGTCATTCTTTCCTTCATCTTTCGATGATTTTTCGTTCTGCTCTGTCTTGGCCGTCTTATGCCCGGATGACCCTGAGACATAATCTGTAACATACCATCCTGACCCTTTCAAATGAAAGGTGTTGGCCGAAATAATCTTCTTGACCGCTCTCCCACATACTTCACACTTACTCAAGGGTGGATCTGAGAATTTCTGCCATGCCTCCGTGACATGGCCACATGTATCACATTTGTATTCATAAATCGGCATTTAGCCCCCTCCACACAGCAAACAACTGATCAAACCATACATTCGTCTAGGGTCTTGTTTTCAAGCCTGTAAGAACCGAGAATATAGCCAAGATTTGATAAAGGTAATTCTTTCAAGATCTCATGGGTCGTATGATGCACAATGTTCTCTTCTTTATCTCTGGTTGCCTCCTCTTCCGTATCATATCTTATTTGGAACTTGCAAAATCTTACAATATGCACCAGTTCATGGGTTAGTACATATGCTAGGAGCGGAAGCAACCTCAACTCCTTATCTCTCTGAAGGGCCTTCAAGATCTGGTGATCCTGAACACAGATTACATAGAGTTCACGATTCTTGCGAAGCAGTTGGTCGTTTTCATCATCTCCTGGCACATACCTCTTCAGCAGGGCGAAGATATTGTCTCTTATATCATCCCCAAATAGACCGGAAAGGGTCTTCACATCAAAAGGATGCTGGCTCCAGTGTGATTGCGAGAGTTTGAAGTAATTGCTGGTCGAATCTTCAGCGATGTCAAGCGCTTCTCCAAGAATATGTAACTGTTTTCTATTGAATACTTGCAGGCCCATACGTCAAGAAGAAAATAATACAAAAATTCCTTATGTCAATCCCATAGATGTGAAATGGTGGCGGTGCAGGGATTCGAACCCCGGACACTACGGATATGAGCCGTATGCTCTAACCACCTGAGCTACACCGCCATAACCGATTTATTATTGCAAAAGATTCATATTTGTCAATTAAATAATACCCCATATTGGGGTAATGCCAAACCAACCGCAGATTCCAATTTTGTGCTCGCAGTTTCGGTCTTCTGGGAAAGATATTATAGGAAATATCACGTGGATTCAACTGGTTACCTGTTGAAGATCACAGACCCCTGGTTTGCAAGCATGAATGATTGACAACGGGATGTGAATGAATTAAAGATAGAATCGTTTGCGGAGCATGATTCAACCTGATAAAGGAGTAGTCATGGAGTGTCCACATTGCCATCAAGAGATACCAGGTCTTACCTGTACTGAATGCGGAAAAACAATACCGGAGGATAGCAACTATTGTCTCTATTGCGGTGTCGAACTGGGTTCGGGTACTTCGGAGGAAGCGGATCACTCAGCAGCCGATGAGACAGGTGATTTTGACCTGGAAGATAGAGTCCCGTGCAGTGATGGTAACTGCATTGGAATCATAATAAATGGAAAATGCAATATCTGCGGAAAAAGAGCTAGTGGTAAGAAGAAAAAATAGCTGTTTCCACTGGCAGAGCAAGAGCAACGTATGTATGAACTGAAGGTTATTACGGACTTCGCTGCAGCTCATCAGCTTAGGAATTTCGGGGGCGAATGCGAGAAACTCCACGGGCACAATTGGAGGATAGAGGTTGTTCTTTCAGGAGACAGGCTCAACGAAGCCGGATTACTCGTAGACTTCAAAGACGTCAAGACAGCCGCAAACAAAATCTTGGAAGATCTTGACCATGCTTACCTTAATGAACTCCCTCAGTTCAAGGATGAGAATCCCTCTTCGGAAAACATTGCGGCTTACTTGTTTCAGCGATTAAGCAGCGAGCTCAACAATGGCCACCTAAAGGTCACTAAGGTGACGGCTTGGGAATCGGACTCTGCATGTGCCAGCTACGCTGAATAACAGATGAAACAAAGCAAGCGCCGAAAAGATCGAGACCCATTTTTCTTTGGAATGTATCCTAACTCGCTGACACCTTATCGTATCAATCAATTGGTGAAATGGAGGGCCAGGTATGGTGGAGTTACTGAAAGGGTTTACACCTTACGATAAGAACGATGCTGAAAGGTATACCAAATTTCGGTGGTGGTCAGGGCTAACATTCGGGGATATCCTTGACAGGGCTGCGGATATTCACCCGGAAAAAGAGGCCTTTTTGGATGGAAAGACGCGCCTTAGCTATGGAGAGGCTCGGGAAAAGACCAATAAGCTGGCCATAGGGCTGTTGGGTCTTGGGATCCAGCCCTTGGATAGGGTCCTGGTTCAACTTCCGAACTGGAACGAATTCGTTTTTGCGTATTTTGCCCTTCAAAAGATCGGGGCCATCACGGTGTTGTTGATCGACCGATATCGGCAGCTTGAAATCAATCGCCTAATTAGCCTAACCGGGGCCACAGGGTGGATTGTTGCCTCCAGATACGAAAAAACGGATTACGCTCCCATTATTAACGATGTCCTCAAGGAACATCCACAACTCAAGCATGTCATCACTGTGCGGGGTGAGGGAGATCGACAGCCTTATTCAAGCCTTGAGGGAATGATCGAGCGGGCCGAATTGAGCGAGGAGAATCTGGACCGGCTTGCAGAACGGCGCCCGGACCCCATGCAGGTGGCCCATATGGGACCAACCGGGGGGACAACCGGGGAACCCAAGATTGTCCCCCGTACGCACAATAGTCTTATTAATGGCATCGAATATTGCTCCAGATCGTGGGAGCAGACCGCCGAGGATATTAACCTGCTTGCTGGCCCGATTGGCCATGACTTAACATTTTCCAAGGGCTTCATTGGAAGCATTGTTACCCTCGGAACGGTCGTATTCTTAGATTCCACAGACAATAAAGATATCTGCGAGACCATTCAACGGGAAAGGGTGACTTCGATCATCTGGGTTCCCACGCTGGCCCAAAGGCTGCTCCAATATGAAGATCTCGACAACTATGATTTAAGTTCCTTGAAAAAGATGCACAGTGCAGGGGGGGCAAGCCACCACGACCTTGTTAAAGAGGTGATCGAGAGGGTGAAAATGACCTTTTTCAATGGATACGGCGCGACGGAAGGAATGACGACTATCACCCGCCCCTGGGATGACTTAGAGATCATTTGCACCA
>CP070752.1:1531817-1540016 GCA_020348625.1 Deltaproteobacteria bacterium
CGGGCTTTCGGGGGATCCCGGCGGTGATCACCACGATATCCGAGCCAGCTGCAGGCCCGTAGTCATTGCTCACTCCCACAAAATGTGCGTCATGTCGCTCAATGGGTGCTGCCTCGGCCAGGTCTAAGGCCTTACCGGCTGGTACCCCTTCGAGCACATCGATGAGCACGACATCGGCCAATTCCTTCTCCGCCACCCGCATGGCAACAGTTGCGCCAACGTTTCCGGCACCGACAACGGTTAGTTTGGTTTGCATAACGATCTTACTCCCGCTATTGATTTGAAGATATGACAATTACTGGACTTAAAGCTCCAGATTGTTTGCAAAGCTCCTCTAGTAATAGGCACGGTCTTGTTTTCGAGATTATCTCTTCTTTAAAAACCAATTCTTTTAATACATGCTGGCCATCATAACGATGTGAGAATGCCCTAACCCTCCTGTGGAACCATGGACGGACGCCTGCCAATGCCTGGAATAGGCGGATTCAATCGTTCGAGGGCATAGCCGAGTGCGAACAACGCGAACCCTATTATGCTGTACTTAAAGGGCCCCAGTATCATGAAACCAGCGATCAGGTAGACGATGCGCTCCAAAACCGTTGCAGGTTTCGTCAAATACCCCATGGCCCCGGCTTCAATAGCGAACATCGCCACCAGTCCGGACACAATCAGGTAGATGATCCACCATGCACTCCCCTGCATCAGGTAACCGCCCATGAAGAGGAAATAGAACGGTATAATATATCCACCGATACCAAGCCTCATGGAATTCCAAGCAGTCTGGAGCCAATTGCTCCCCGCAATAGCGGAGGCCGTGTAAACCGTGATGCACACTGGAGGTGTAAGTCCAGATTTGATGGCAAAGTAGAAGATAAAGAGATGGCTCGCTAAAAGCGGCAATCCCAACCCTTCCATTGCCGGGATAAGTACTGCCGCTGCAATAACATACGCGGCAGTGGTGGTCATGCCCATCCCCAATATGAGCGCGGTAAGCATAGTTGCTGCGAGCGCCAGTACGATACTCGTACCGGCTAACGCAATGATCAGAGAGGATACCTTCACGCCAAAACCGGTTAGAGAGATCATGGTTACGGCCACCTGGACGCAACTCATCATAACCATCAACCAGGCCAGAGCTGTTGTCACGGCCCTAAAGTACCCTTCCCATATTATCTTTACGCGCTCCCATAGAGCCTTCAGTGTCCACTTCCCACCAATAATCAAAAATACAGCCATGGCGATCACAAGAGCCCAAGCTGCGCAAAACTGCGGTGGGAGAAACATCACCAGAAGTACTACCAGCGTACCGACAGGTAAGATAAATGTCAGCACCTGTTTGGGGCCCAATACTTCCCTCATCTTCGGCATGAGTTCAGCAGGCAGCCTACTCAGGTTGAATCTACCGGCCTCGACCCAGATCCCGGCGGCAATGCCATAGAAGTAAATCAGTGCCGGCAGTATGCCCGCCACCATGACCGATACATAGGAGATATTCAAGAACTCCGCCATGATGAAGCACCCGGCCCCCATAATCGGCGGCATGATCTGTCCTCCTGAGGAAGCAGCTGCCTCAACGGCACCCGCCAATGCAGGAGGGAATCCAAGCCGTTTCATCGTCGGAATGGTAAAGGAGCCGGTGGTAGCGGCATTTGCCACCGAAGAACCTGATAACATCCCGAAAAATGAACTCGAGATCACGGCCACGTGTCCAGCTCCGCCCCGCACACGCCCTCCTGTGAGTTGGGAGATGTCCATGAATGTTTTTCCGACTCCGGTGGCGAACAAGACCGGGCCAAAAAGCACAAAAAGGGCAATAAGGCGGCTCGTAAGATCAGTAAGAAGTCCCCAAATGCCTTCTGTCATCATGAAGAGCTGATACAATATCTCCTCAAAGCCAAACCCGGCGTGACCGAACATACCCGGTATACCCCCCCCAACGAGTGCGTAACACAGGAAGCCGAACACCAATAAGGGTATCACGATTCCGAGACACCGGCGAGTACCTTCCAGCAGGCAGACAACGAGCATCGCTCCAATGATCAGCTGGTAGGTTTCGTACATGCCGGGATGCCGGACGATATGCTCCCACGAGAACATCAAATAGATACACGGGAAGACACTGATCGCTATGAGGACGATATCAAACACTGATGGAGACGATTCGGAACCGAACAGGAGGACCCGCAAAGGCCCTCCGGCCTCTTTCATCATTTTCTTGGATATCGGATACATGAGAAAGACAACGGCTAACCCGAAGCTCAGCGAAATGGAACCCTGGAGCACCGGGTGAAGTGCAACGGTGAGAGCCGTGTAGAGCAGGAAAGCACTCCATGCGGCCACCAGGACCCCGACGATGATTATCCAAATACCGGTTACTTGTCGCATAAAAAACTCCTTTTGGGTTGAGAAACGTAACCCAACAGTAAAACTTTATAGTATCCTGAGCGGTGACACTACTTCTTCTTAATTACCTCCACTGAAGCACTGGTCATGCCACCCTTGTTGCCCTCAACTTCAACCGTATAGATCCCCGCCTTCGCCATTTTCGGGATAGCGGACTTGGCCTCAAAAGTGCCGTTGGAGTCGGCGACAATCGCTTCGACCTTCTGCGTACCCATCCCAATCAGCATCCCATCACCTAATATCATAACAACGTCGATTTCTTCTCCGGCCTTAAAGCCAGCTCCTTTAATGACGACGTTTGTCCCGGGTGTTCCCTTTGATGGGTTAACTGAGACTGTGGCGGTGCTGTTAGGTTGAACCGGGGCACAGGAAATGGATATAATCACGAAAAACCCAATCAACAAACTTACTCCTAAGCTGTAAACAGATCTCCTCTTCATCATGTTAGCCTCCTTGTGTGTTATTTCATTTCCGGCGGTAGAAGTTTGTTCGGTATACTCACCTTCAAGGTGTCCTGATAAAACTTTGCGGCGCCAGCATGAAAAGGCACTCCGAGATCATAATCGATGGCCATGTCGTACATGTCGGCGAAACGGCCTTCCTTAAGGGTGCTGAGGGGTTTGACGAGTTCCTGTCTGTTTTCCCAGACAGCCTTGACGATCTTGTAAACCACATCCTCAGGGACATCCTTGTGCACAAAGTCGCTGATAACATAGGCGAAACTCAGCTGTCCGTTATTTATTGTCTTGAAGAGTCCAGGCGGGAGCTTTAACATAAGACCGTGGGCCGGATATTTCGCATTCATCTTCTCGATCAAGTCCTTGGTAATGGGCAAAATATTGATATCCATAGTTGCTTCCAGGTCGAGTATGGCTGCATCTTTGAACCCGGCCTTAAACCACCCTTTGACTACTCCTGATTTCATTGCATCAACACTGGCAGAAAGACCCATCATCTTATACTTCGGTTTTATGCCAAGGGCGTCATAAAACAGCTCAATCACTCTCCCCGAGGTGGTTCCCGGATTCATGGCATACGGAAGCCCTTTAAGGCCCTCAAGAGAGGTTACACCGCTCTTCTTTGAAGTTACAATATGTATGGGGGTTACATATCCTCCCCAGAGCGAACGAAGGGCGGGACTTTTCCTTCCCTCAAAATCGATAATACCTTGATAGGCTGCGTAAGCGGCTGCGGCACTTGCCGGACCAAAGAGAACGGACTTTTTCTGAATCCTGACGAGATTCTCAACAAAACCACCGGTCTCTACCACTGTGACTTGAATTTCACCCGGGTATGCCTTATTAACGATTCCGCCAATGGCCACTGTGTTCGCATAGAGTCCTGAACGGACGCTCGTGGCCCCCCACTTGATCCTAAATTTCTTGGCATGAGCTGAACCTACAAGGCACAGTACCAACAAAAAACTAAGGAAAATGCCGAAAAACCTTTTCATGAAAACCTCCTTTCGAAACGAGATGTTGAAGTTGAAAAGAAAATCCCTCTCCAAGCGAGGTCATAAAGATTGAAAATCCTGGTGCATTATAGTTGAGTAGAATTACGTTTCTCAATCAGGTCGCAAACTCAAAAGGGGAAAAATCGTCCTCATTTTCAAACGGGAGTGGATTTTCACTCCCTATTTCCCCCCTCTTTGCTGGGGAGTGCCACCTATTAGACATATAGGTCGATTTCTGACTTTCTTGTCGGACAATTTTTTCAGACTAGGATGCCCTGGAGGGGATTATGGAACGATGAGCTGGTTTTGGATGGCAAATCTGGAAAGATCTGCATTATTGCGCAGATTGAGTTTGCTGAGCAGCCGGGATCTGTAAGTATCCACTGTCTTAATGCTCAGCTGATAGGCCTCAGCAATTTCGCGATTTGTTTGACCTAATGCCAGACATCTCAGAACCTGAATCTCTCTATTTGAAAGAGAATCAAGCGGTAAAAGCTCATTTGCCCCTTTGGCCACGCGCCGTACTAGCGAATCAATGGCAGAATCGGTGAGGTAGCGCTTGCCAGTATGCAGCTTACGGATTGCCATAACCAGCTCTTCCGGTGCAGAGCGCTTTGTTACGTATCCCGTAGCTCCGGCAGCTATTGCCCGGACTACATACTGCTCCTCCTCATACATGGTTAGGACGAGGATGGGGAGTTGTGGATAGCTTGTGTGGATTTGATTTACCACCTCCAATCCGTCAATACCGGGCATGGAAATATCAATGACCGCTACATCGGGTAATGTATCATGAACTTCTTTTATAGCCTGCTTACCATCGGCTGCTTCCGAGACGACCACCATATCGCCGCTACCTTCAACAATACGACGAAGACCGGCTCGAACAATGCTATGATCATCTGCCAGAAATACCTTAATCATTGATTTCCTCCGTTTTGATCACGAATATCGGCTCTGAAATAGACTTCGGTTCCCCTGTTTCGGCCCGATTTAATCTCGAGGGTTCCCCCAACTAGGCTGGCGCGCTCTTGCATTCCCAGTATACCTAGACTGTCAGATCCGGCGATTCCTTCGACATTGAAACCATTGCCGTTGTCTGCAACAGCCAGCGTGAAAAGTCCGTCTTCCACATTCAGTGCAACGTTTACTTGGTCTGCACAGGCGTGCCGTGCTATGTTGGTCAAGGCCTCCTGGGCGATACGATAGGCTGCGGTTGCAAGCAGATCATTCAGATGCGGCACATTACGATAGCTGAATGAACAATTAATACCGGTGCGTTTTTCAAAATCCGAAGTATGAGCCTCCAGAGCATCAACGAGTCCCAAATGATCCAAAACCCCAGGGCGCAGCCGCATTGCCAACGCTCGTATCTCCTCGATACTCTTATCGATAATAGCACACATCGCTAACGCGCGCTGAGCAGCTTGAGAATCGATCTTATTGAGATAATCCAGCAACCACACTGCATCCATCCGAAGCGCAGTAAGCATCTGACCGAATTCATCATGGAGTTCTCGCGCAACAGCCGAGCGCTCCTTCTCCTGACTGGCCATAATGCTGGCAGAAAGTCGCCTGAGTTGATCCTGTGCCTTTTTGATTTCAGTAATATCCGTAGCAATGCTGCACACTGCCCGGGCTGATCCGTTCTCATCATGGATCGGAAATTTCACCGAGAGATAGATATGCATACCATCCTCGCAGAGAACTCGTTCTTCGACTTGAAATGAGCGCATTTCCCTGAGGACCTTCAGGTCGTTTGCTCTGAATTGGTGTGCAATTTCATTTGGAAAGATGTCATAGTCTGTTTTGCCCCGAATCTCTTCATTCTTAACGTTGATTAATTTCTCAAATTGGGGATTGATCATCACATACTGGCATTCCGTATTCTTGATAAAGATAACGGCGGGCGTATTCTTGAGAATACTTGTGATTTCCCTTGTCCTTTCAAGCACTTGTCTTTCAAGGTCTTTGGAGTGACGACTGAGTTTTTCCTTGGCGAGCCTAAGCTCCTGCTCAGTTCTTTTCTGCTCTGTAATATCCCTAAAAAATATTGCCACACGCGCCACCTTTCCTTGGGCATCGAGGATAGGGTATAGACTGGTGTCAAGACATCTGCCATCCTGTTCGCATTCGTAGCGAACTGGCTTTCTGGAGCGAAGAACCCAGTCTTGATGCTTCTGTCTGTGCTCAGGGATTTCCGACACAAGGAGATTATAGGCGTGCTGGCCGATTAGATCCTTGCTGGTCATGCCAAATCTATCTGCCGCCGGTTTGTTTAAGGCGATTATCCTTCCTTGCGTATCGACGAGCAGCGCTCCGTCAGTTGGAGCGTTTAAGAGTGCTAAGGCAGTCTCCCTGCTCTCTCCCAAGGCTTCCTCTGCGGCCTTTCGTTTGGCGATGTGATAGCTTGCCTTTTTATAGAGAAACAGAATTAACAGTCCGACAAAAACGCATATTGTAAAGATGACATATCCTGTCATCCTGACTAGAGGCGCAGAAGCTTCCTTAAAAATGGCCTGGAGGCTATAGAGATGAACAATCTTCCATCCTGGATAATCATCAATATTCATGGAGCAAACAGAGTATTTCTCACCTGATAGACTCACAGCATGTTCTCTGTCTTTCATTTGCAAGCCTGTCCAATTCCATGGTCCTTGGCCAAATTGCCTTGTGCTGGCAATTTCGGTGATATCTTCAGGGGATGGCTTCCAAAGGAAGCGGTAGAGCCAGTCTTCTTGATTGCATATGAACACAACTCCGTGTGGATCTGTCAGAGTAACGATTCCCTCATGGTCCGGGCTGAAATCCTTCTCCAGCTGATCAAGCGAAGCCTTAATGACAGCGACACCTATCGGTGATCCTTTTCCGCCTGCACGGACTGGATAGCTGTAATAAACCCCGCGCTTTTTTGAGGTAATCCCGAGGGCCATGTAGATAGCGGAGTTGCCTTGCATGGCCTGCTGGTAGTAAGGCCGAAAGCCATAATTCTTTCCAATGAAGCTGTCAGGTTCATCACGGTTGCTCGAGGCCACAGTAAGCCCCTCGCTTGTCATCAGGTAACAGACGTCAGCACAAAGAGCATGTTTAAAGTGATCTAGAATACGGTTTGCCTTCTGGAGTGATTTGCTATCCTGCCTGAGTAAGCAGTATTCAAGTTGTGGCAGTCCGGCCAATGCCTTTGCCGATTTTAGGTTTTCCGAGAGAAAGGTGGAAAGATGGTTTCCAACCGTATCCACATACTGAGCGGCTTGTCTGTCTGCTTCCTTAAATGCTGTTTCTTTTGAGGACGAATAGTAAAGATATCCAGCTGTGCAAGCCGAAAGGAAGGCTAGCAATGAAAGGGCAATGAGAATGATGCGAAGTCTCATCTCAAATCTTGCGTGAAGAATCGGTCTCGAGAAATCCCAAAAATAGGCCTTCGGAAATGTTGCCTTTCTCACACATGAATTCCACAGTTTCGAAACTGCTGCTCAAGCCTTACTTATCCCGAGAAGATGGGTGGTTTCAATCCGGTGATTTACTCAAAAGCAAAAAGAAACAGCTACCTGTGAACGGGAATCCTCCTGATTTGTCTTTCATCACCATAGGTGTTGGGGGAAAATACCCAGCCGAAAGTAGGAAAGCCGGTCAATAGCAGATCCGAGAGAAATCTCTTGAAGGACAAGGAAATCCTTGGAGAACCCCAGTGGGGTAGGGGCCAAGGGAGGGAAGGCTTTCAGAAGAACAATCAAGGGGCTCATCCAGCCAATGGTTTCTCAAAACGGGACCCCTATGAGGTTTTAGGCGCTGCTGGGGGGCATCAATCGATGATACCAAGAATGCCTGAAGGAGACTGGCCAAAAAATACCATGCGGAAAAGCTAGATCATCTGCCTGATGCCCTGAGCTATTGTTTCCGCCTGCTAATTTCTGATCCAGCTAGGCAAGCGGTTATGCACAAACCACACCGAAACGTATAGCCATTTCGCCCCATATGTGGAAACCCCCCTATCTTTATAGTAAGAACAACCTTGTTTATCTGTTCAACAATCGCAAATATCTCTTCAACCAGAATGGGCGTCAGGTGTTTCAAGGCCCGTGGAGCGAGTTGAGCAATCCTAAGAAGATACCATTATTTTTGGGGTCCGGCGGATCACGAGGAATATCATAGCCACGGCTGGTATCAATGCCAATGCCGAAAGGGTACCTCTAGGGTAGAACAAGATAAAGAGCGCCATTAGGAGGACTACAAACCTTGAAGGAAGGTCGAGCCTTTTACGTTCAAAAAGTCTACCGTGGATGGCGGCAGCCGCTGTCAAGCATCCAACAATTAGCACACCCAGAGCAGCCAGTTGTGTTAAA
>CP070752.1:1540116-1545271 GCA_020348625.1 Deltaproteobacteria bacterium
CATGATCCGCAATGGGTTGCAGACAAAGGAAATCGCTGAGCTCTGCAGTATCTCCCTGGCTACCGTTAACCGGCACCGCGAACATATCCGCCGAAAGCTCGGCATCACCAACAGCAAGCGGAACCTCCTAACCTACCTGCAATCGAACATGCAAGACGCTCTTTAATCTCTCACAGAGCTCACTGAGTGCTCAGAGAATCAATATTCTCTCACATGATACACGACAGATTGCTTACCTTGCCCCTGCGGGCTCGAGCGATGGTGAGCGGAGTGAAGGGGAGCGGGCGAGAGGTAAAAACCCTCTGGCCTGAATAGCTTAGGCTGGACCGCCCAGCTCTGTAGCGGGGTGTTTTATGGTATTAATTAAGCAACCTCAGTGGTTGGGAGTTAACCCAGGAGGTCCAAGATCTTCGCCATGACAACGGTTTCGAGATATTCAAAGTCCACCGGTTTGGTGATATAGTCATACGCCCCTAATGCAATGGCTGCCTTGGCCACGTCAATATTCATAACCCCTGTGATCATAATAACGCCGAGCCTCGGATCGAGCCTCTTTATCTCTTTCAGGACACTCAAGCCCCTCATCCCGGGCATAAGAATGTCGAGCAATACGATATGGGGTCTCTCCATCTTTACCTTTGCTATGGCGGCTCGGCCATTCAAGGCGGTGTGCACTTCATGACCCTTTAAGGTAAGAAACTCTTTCAAAACATCGCATATTACAATCTCGTCATCGACAACCAAAATCCTGGCCATTATGAATCCCCTTCAAAGGGCGTTCGCTTTTACCCGCCCCGCTCGTCTCAGATCAGTCTGCTCTTTTCAGTGTGTATCTTTAGAAGCATTGCAATGGCAAAAACCTTAGATCTCCACTACGTATCGTGCGATACGTGCACAAGTCAGTTCTCGGTATTGTCTTCTTGGTCCAGAATCTGCCGAATAGTATGGCTGATCTCGCGCATGAGAATCGGCTTCATGACCAGTTTCTTTATGCCCAGGGCCGTGGCCTTCTCCTCTGAGATCATCTCGCTGTATCCCGTACACAGGACAATGGGAATATCGGGCCGTATCCGGATAAGTTCTTCGGCCAGCATTTCCCCGGTCATATTGGGCATGGTCTGATCGGACACCACAAGATCGAATTTCTCCGGTTGGTTCCGAAAAGCCTCCAGGGCCTCGATGCTGCTCGTTCTGGCAACGACACGATAGCCCAGGTGCTCGAGCAACTGTACTCCAATATCAACCAGGGCCTTCTCGTCATCAACAAAAAGGATTCGTTCACTGCCTGAGGGAAAGGGGCTCAAAACTCGCGCTTCCGATGTTACCTTGTTCTCTATTCTCGGAAAGAATACATGAATAGCAGTACCCTCACCCACTATGCTATCAACGGCAATGCTTCCCCCGCTGCCCTTAACGATCCCGTGTACCACCGCAAGCCCCATGCCGGTACCATGCTCCGGCTCTCTGGTGCTGAAATAGGGATCAAAGATCCGATCTACAATCTCAGGTGCTATACCCGAGCCTGTATCCTTTACGGTGAGTTTTACGTACCCTCCCGGCTGCAAATCGGGATTTAAGACTGTGGCCTCTGAATCAAGGTCTGCGTCTTCAAGGCTGACCTCAAGCACACCTCCCTTCTCCCCCATGGCCTGGGCTGCGTTGGTGCAGAGATTGATTAAGACCTGGTGAATTTGCATGGGATTCGCGAGAATTGTGTCCGACTGGCTCGCAAGGTTCTGCCGAATCTCAATGATGGTAGGCAAAGCGGCCCTCACCAGCGTGAGGGCCTCTCTAACAACAATGCTCATCCGCAGAGGCTTCTTTTCCTCTTCATTCTGACGGCTGAACGTAAGGATCTGTTGTACGAGGTCTTTGGCGCGGATTCCGGCTTCGTATATTGCTTCCACGCTGGATTGCGCCTTGCTGTCCTCAGGCAGGTCGCATCTTAGCAATTCAGTATACCCGATAATTACCGAGAGGATATTGTTGAAGTCGTGTGCAATGCCGCCTGCAAGACTGCCGATGGCCTCCAACCTTTGAGCTCGCAGAAGCTGGGCCTTGCGCTTGTTTTCTTCCTCCTCCCTCCTGTGCTCGGCAATCTCTCCCTGAAGTTGCTGACTTACGTCGATCAGTTCCCCGGTACGCTCTTGAAGATCTCTCACCTGGTTCTCAATTTCAGAATGAAGCCCGCGTTCTCTGAGCAGTTACTTACACATATAGAATTACTATCCGCTGCACACTGGGTCTGTCTTTGCGCCGTACCGATAGAAAGTCATTGGCCCTTGTTTCAAGGGTGCGGCGCAATCGATTTTACCACCACTCAAAACAAGGGTTTCAGCAAAGCCTGAGGTCTTTGCGTTCCGCCAAAGCGCAACAAGAAAACAATAATACCCATTAATCGACGCAATTGGACGGAGATCAATACGTAGATATACTGATTTTTGTATGGGTAAAACTACTTATTCTAAGCGGGCTTGGAGGGCTTACAGGGAAGTGCCTCAAGCGGTAAGCGAAGTATATCCCTTAAGAATAGCATATTTTACTATTTCGGCGGTCGTACTCACGTTGAGTTTTCTCGTAATGTTGGCTCGATGCTTCTCCACGGTCCGTGGGCTTATGAATAGGAGGTCCCCAATCTCTCTGCCCGACTTTCCTTCTGCAATCAACTTTACGATCTCTCTTTCCCGTGTCGTCAGAGTTTCCAACGGAAAGTCGGTATTCCCCTTGTACATATGTGAAATATCTTCCGCCATCTCACCGGCCAGAAGTCGGCTCACGTAGAAACCACCCTTCCGAATCGTTTTTACGGCAGAAAAAAGCTCCACGTCCGAGTCTTCTTTCAGCAGGTAGCCTTGCGCCCCCGCAGCAATGGCATCGTACAGATATTCCTTTCTCTTATGCATGGTCAGGATCAAGACCTTAATATCAGGATAGAGGCTCCTGATCTCTCGAGTGGCCTCGATACCCCGGATGTGGGGCATGGAAATATCGAGCAGAACCATGTTTGGCTCATGCTTCTTCAAGAGTTCGAGGAGTTCCAAACCATCGTTCGCTTCACCGACGACTTCCAGCCCTTCGGTCTCTTGGATAATCCGCTTGATCCCCTGGCGGAACATAACGTGATCGTCCGCCAAAACAATCCGATACGGCAGCACTAGGACATCCCTCCTTTACCTATCGGAATCGAGAAGCTCACCCTGGTGCCCCCATTTTCTTCACTCCGTAAGTCGAGGTTTGCCCCCAGCATATGCACTCGCTCCTCCATTGCAGCCAATCCCATGCCCTTTTCGAATGATTGCATCTCCTTCACCTGATCGACGTCAAATCCCTTTCCATCATCTTGCATAAGGAAATTGACACGGCTATCCTCCTTTTTGACTACAAAAGAGACATAACTTGCACCTGCGTGCTTGCTGATATTGGTTAAGGCCTCCTGGAAAATCCTGTACAGGTTTGTTTGCGCCTCCTGGGAAAATAGGTGATCGATATCCCCTATGTCAAGCGATGTATGCATTGCATGCCGTTTGCCGAAATCTTCAACGAGCCACCGGAGCGCTGAAGAAAGCCCGAGGTCTTCAAGGATCGAGGGGCTTAGGTCTCTTGAAAGCCGGCGAACATTATCGATGATCTGGTCTACATACTGATTTGTATCTTCGCACTCAGCGTGCAGCAGTGCCTGGTCTTCGTGCAACTTCTTACCAATAGACCTGAGCCGATGTTTTAGCAGGGCAAGGGCCTGCCCGAGTTCATCGTGGAGCTCTATTGAAAGCCGCTTTCGCTCTTTTTCCTGGGCCTTCAGGAGTTGAGAGGACAGGGATCGAAGTCTCTTTTCAGAGTCACGCAATGCCTCCTCTCTTCTGGCCAGGGATTCAGACATATCGTTGAATGCCTTTCCGAGCCTGCCTATTTCATCCCGTGTTTCAATAGGTACCCGCCGGAATACCCCCTGTTTTTCAAGGGCCCTCACGCCTTGGGTCAATCTGCTAAGCGGTCCGGTAACCCCCCTTACCACGAAATAGGTAACCCCGGACCCGAGCAACAGAAAGGCGATCCCTATCACGATACCCTTGAACAAAAGGCCCTTAACCTGCTTGCGAAGCACTCCCTTGTCTACCATAACCCTTGCGAATCCGATTACACGGCCGCTCCCCTGCGGTGGAATGGCATCCAGAAATAACGACTCTTCTGTAGCATAGGCTCCGCCTGCCAAAACCGGCGACCAGAAGTGCACGGTAGACGTATCTTCGAGGTAACCCGGAGCCCCAGACTCCCTGACCCGCTGGGGTATTGCATCTCCTCCTCTTTCGGCTCCTTGTGTTGATTGCTTCCGAGTTTCCGTGCCAGGCCTCACCTGCTGTCTCAAGAGGTCCCCTCGCAGGTTGAAAATCGAAACCTCCATCACCTCCTCCTGGCGAAGGATTCCCTCGATTGGGTCTTTGAGCAGGTCTTCATTCTCGGAGAAAACGCCTATCCTCGAGCTGAAGGCCAGAACCCGTGCCAGCAACTGTCCCTCGTTTATCAGGGTATCGCGCAGGGATTGACGCTGGTGATCGATGAAAAACACGGTGAAGGAAAAAGAGACGATAATTATGAACGCACCAAACAGGGCAAAGAGCTTAACGCCGAATTTCTCATTAAGGCTCTTCAAGAAACGTGGGTTCATTGTTTCCGCTCAGTTAATTACCTGGGCTTCTCGTATGATCTTTTGGCTGCTCCCGGTTCCTGAGTCCATCGCCATATCCAGGGTAATGCCCAGCTTCCGCGCCACCATCAAATTTGTCGATACAACCAACCTTCTCGCACCAACGTGGCGAACACTCTTCACATCAGCTCCCGATAATATCTTAGTAGCGATTTCCCCTGCCTGACGCCCCATATCAAAGGCATCGATGCCCGTAGACATGAACGCCCCCAGGTCAACGTATTTCTCCGAGAAGGCCAGAAGGGGAATGGTGTTTTCCAGGGAGAAAAGGAGCAAGAACTCAACCGTCTGGGGCGTGATAACCGTTATATCGGCCAGCATCCAGAAGGCATCTATCTTCCCTTTCATATCCATTATGAGTGAAGGGGCATCCTTGGGGTCGTGAATCTCCCGTGCTGCCAAGGTAATGCCCATTCCTAGGGCAGCCACGTGTGCCTCTCTCACAAAGCGGCC
>CP070752.1:1545371-1555216 GCA_020348625.1 Deltaproteobacteria bacterium
AGTCGCGAAAAGAACGGCGCTCTCCCGCCAGTCTCTTCAGAAAGAATTTCATGGCCTTAACACTCAGGGGGATTCCACAGGTTGAACCTTTATTCGCCTCGGGCGGGTTTATTCGCCTCAGGCGAAATAAGCGAGCATAACAGCATGGGCTTCTTCGGTGTCAAAAAAAGACATCCATATCCCTCAGCACAGCGTAGTTAAGCAGTTAACGCAATAATCGAAAAAAGAAAACCCGGAGGATAACGTCATCAATGAGCATTCCCGCGCTGCAGAATCAGATACGGAAGCTTCTCGAGGAAAGAAACGCCATTCTCTTAGCCCACAATTATCAGAGGGCGGAGGTACAGGATGTAGCAGATTTAACAGGCGATTCTTTGGGGCTTTCCCTTGAGGCAGCAAAGACAGACGCCGAGGTCATCGTTTTTTGCGGTGTTCATTTCATGGCAGAAACGGCCGCGATATTGTGCCCGGATAAGCTCGTATTGCTGCCAGTACTGTCGGCCGGCTGCCCTATGGCGGATATGATATCGGCCCCATCCTTGATCCAGAAGAAAAGAGAGTTGCCGGGCGTGCCGGTGGTTACCTACGTTAACTCTTCTGCGGCGGTTAAGGCGGAGACCGATATCTGCTGCACCTCAGCCAACGCGATCAAGGTGGTCAACTCCCTTGCCGACTCCGATACGGTCTTCATGGATCCTGACAGGAACCTGGCCCGCTATACTCAAAGATTTACCGACAAAAGAGTGCTTTACTGGGAGGGGTTCTGCCCCTACCACGATATGCTGACGGCTGAGCAGGTTAAAAGTGTTAAAAGGGATTACCCTCAGGCCCTTTTCCTTGCACATCCTGAATGCCGTCTCGAGGTTCTTGACCTGGCCGATGAGGTGAAAAGCACCTCCGGAATGCTGGACTTTGCGAAAGATGCGCAGAACAGTGAGTTCATAATCGGCACGGAAACCGGGATTATCCATACCCTGCGAAAACAGAACCCCCATAAGACCTTTATCCCTGCCGATGAGAGGATGGTCTGTATCGACATGAAGAAGATAGAGCTTGATGATATAATGCGCACCCTTAAGACCCTCTCTCCGGTCATCGAGGTCGAGGAAGACATCAGAGTTAAAGCCTATGGAGCAGTTAAGAGAATGCTCGAGGTCCCTAGGGATTGATATCATGGCCTTCTTTCTTGCCTGGAGAAATACGGTAAGGAGATCCTGATGCGAGGAGGAACAAGCATTGAAAAAAGCTGAATCGAGCCTGGAGTATCTTCGGAAACTTTTTATACTCCCCGACTCTGCCGACAAATTCATGGAGTTCGGCCTTGCCGTCTTGGAGATGATTTATGATTTTTCCAAGGGAAAGGAAGGGCTTCATAAGAAGATAACGCTGCCCGAATTGGCACAGGTATTTAATCAGACATCAATGCCGGAAGGCCCCTTTCTCATCAGGGACGTCCTGCAAGAGATCAGGGATAAGGTTACCGTGCATTCCGTTGTGGTGGGGAGCCCTTACTATATTGGGCACATGACCAGCGCCATACCCTACTACATGATACTTCTTGAAACAATCATCGCCTCGTTAAACCAAAACCAGGTCAAGATCGAAACCGCAAAGGCCTCCAGTTTTGTGGAAAGAGAACTTCTGGCCTGGATTCATAGAATTGTCTTTCAAAGAAGCGACGGCTTCTACCTAAAAAACATTCAGAACCACCGCGTTGCCCTCGGCAATGTTACATCCGACGGTACCCTGAGCAACCTCACCGCCCTTCTCATCGCCAGGGAAAAAGCTCTCCCTGCCGACCGGGACTTTCCCGGTATTCGTAAGGCTGGAGTCGAGCGGGCATTGCGTCATCATGGTTACTCGAGGCTGGTGGTGTTCGTTTCTCAACGGGGTCACTATTCCATAAAAAAGGCGGCTCACATTCTCGGGCTTGGAGAGGAAAATGTCATAAATGTGCCCGTAGATACGCGCAACCGGATTGATATCGATGCTTTGAAACGAAAGATCAGGGGTATAAAAAAAGATGATCAGAAAAATCGCCGCAAGACAAAGATCATGGCCATAGTCGGTATTGCCGGCACGACTGAGACGGGGAATATAGACAACCTCTGGGAGCTTGGCACCATTGCGCGGCAAGAAGATGCGTACCTTCATGTGGATGCTGCATGGGGAGGAGCGGCCTTAATTGTGGATGAATACCGCTCAATGTTTCGCGGAATCGAACGGGCCGATTCCGTGTCTGTGGATGTGCATAAGCTCCTTTACTGCCCAATGGCTATGGGCATAGTCGTTTTCAGGAATGAAAAGGATTTAGGTCTCATCAAGCAGGTATCACAGTATATCAACAGGCCGGACAGCGTGGACACGGGCAGGTTCACCGTTGAGGGATCCAGACCCTTTGCGTGCCTCAAGCCGTGGGCCTCGCTCAAGATCATGGGCAGGGACGGGTACCGGTTACTCTTTAGGCAAGCAACTGAGGCAACCCAAACCTTTAAGAGGATACTCGAGAAATCCGAGAATTTCGAGATCTTAAATCATCCCGAGCTGTTCATCATTAACTATCGCTTCCTTCCGCCGTTTTTGTCCGAGAAATTCCATGAGTGGGAGTTGCAGAAGAAAACCCTCCGCAAAGGAGCCGAAATCAAGCATCTTACCAACAGAATGAGGGAAATCAATAAGATCCTGAATGCCCTCAACATACAATTACAGAAGTCAATACGGCAGGATGACACCACGTTTGTGTCGAGAACTACCCTTGAGTCTACCCGCTACAGGCCCCAGAGGATAGTTGTTTTGCGGGCCGTACTCATCAACCCGCTTATCAACGAGGAAATCCTCGATACCATCGTATCAACCCAGAACCGCATCGGGCTCGAACTCATGGAGCACTATGAGCCGCTACTCAGAGAAGCGTGCACCCCTGACCTCTCTTTTTGATCCTGGGCTTGGATGTCGCCTTGGCGAGACCCAAAGTTTGCCTTTCAAATGTCCCTGCAATCTGCTATTATGACTCCCGACCTTTCTGGAGTATGACTACTCCAAGCCGCTCTGCAAGGCCCGTATGATTTGACAGAATAGCTCAAAGACGCTGGAAAGGCTTTCTACAGAAAAGCCAGAGGAGAAGCCCTTGAGTCACGATCTGGATCAGGTCTTCAAGGTTCTGAAGAAAAAGGAAAAGGACTATACTAGATACCAATTCAAGGCAAAAGAAACCATGGCCATTTTTGCCTTCTTTGACTTGGTCCAGGAATTTGCCACCACCAGCAACTTGTATAGAACAGCGGTTGCTGTGATAAAGTTCTTTTTCGGTTGTGATAGTTGCATTTACACGATCAGACCAGCGGATGAAGCGCTCATGTTACAGTGCTGCACCACTGAGGGCCTGCTGGACCCCCCCATTCCGGCCAGAGCGGATATCGTGATTCACCAAAGCCCCTATAGGGCAGGTTACTCCTCTGTGTTTCCCATAATCGGGAAAAAGGCCCTAGCCGACAAGGTTCCGCTCTTCCTGGATGATCAAATCCTCGGCATGCTCGAAATATATCCCGTCAAGAGGATGAGTAACCATAGATCGCTCTTCTTTCAGAAATATGCCAACAGGGTCGGTTATAATATGCATAATAAACTCGTAGTGGAGCAGAATATCGAGCACATTCAATTCATCAATCAGATCGTATCCGATATCGAACACAACGTTATTGTACCCAATCTCTACTACAAGGCCTTCCTGATCAATATGAACAAAGATCTAAAAAGAAACTTCTCGTTACTGGAAGACTTGCGCTCCCTCGTCTCCCGGAACCAACCAGCGGATAGAGCGTCAGCAGAGGCCCTTGCGCGGCCCCTTGATGAACTCCGCAGTATTAGCGAAGATATGGCTGAGAAGATGAGGGATTTCGAAACCCATTTCAACCATTTGAGTCTCTTTATCGAAACGCTGTTTCGAAGCGATCATTTCAAGGCCGGAAGCTACGTGCTCAAGAGAAGGCACTACAACCTGCTAAGGGAGGTGTTCACACCTGAACTGGAACACTATAGACAGAGATTAGCCTCTCGAAACATCGAAATCCTCGAGCCCCCAAGCGTGCCATCGGAAGAAGATCTGACCATATTCGTTGATCTGGGCCTTACAGCGCAGGTATTCGCAAACCTGCTCTCAAACGCCCTCAAGTACTCTGAGCCGGTCATCGATGATCATGGTAACCGCCGACGGTACGTATCCTACCATGCAGAGGCAGTGGCCATGGATTCACCGGAACCCCGGGATGCAATCAAAGTGAGCCTGTTCAATACCGGCAGACCTATCTCGCCGAAGGATGCCGTCCTCATATTCGAAGACGGCTACAAAATCGCCGATCACCAAGACAAAAGCGGATCGGGCCACGGCCTTCATTTCGTCAATAATATCGTCCAGCTCCATGGAGGTTATGCGGGGTGCACTCCGGAAAAGAACGGAAATACCTTTTATATCGTCCTTCCTGGGGTTTCCCCTAAAAAGAGGGCGGCACAGAGCAGGCACGCTTGAGCAATGTGAACCTTTCACCATTTTTGCACGCACCTCTACCATGCTCCCCATTGTCACCATAGTTGGTCGCCCGAATGTAGGAAAATCTACTCTCTTCAATCGCCTCACAAAAAAGAGAAACGCCTTAGTAGATGACATTCCAGGTGTAACCAGGGATCGCCTTTACGCAACCGTAGTGTGGAACGACAGAAACTTTGTCCTCGTTGACACAGGCGGTTTTGAAACCGCTCCTGCTGATACGCTTACCGATGTGATAAGAAAGCAGGTTCACATTGCCCTGGAAGAGGCAGACATAGTGATCCTCCTGTTTGACGGAAAAACCGGACCGGTTCCTGGGGACCAAGACCTAGTTGCGCTGATGAGGCGATCCGGTAAAAAGGTGCTCTATGCGGTAAACAAGATAGATGGTCCGAAACAGGAGCCACTGAGCCTTGAATTTTATGCCCTCGGTATAGACACGGTCTTCCCCGTTTCTTCGGCTCATGGCTATGGAATCGACTCTTTCATGGAGCAACTCTTGCTGGACCTGCCCGCCGGTATGGATCGTCCGGAGGAGGAAGGCCGCATAAAAATAGCAATGATTGGACGCCCCAATGTTGGAAAATCATCCCTGATCAACAGGATTATCGGGTCGGACAGATTGGTGGTAAGTGAAATGCCGGGCACAACCAGAGACTCTGTTGATATTCTCTTTGAAAGGGAGGGGAGACCCTATCAATTTATCGATACGGCTGGCATTAGGAGAAAGGCACGGGTCAAGGAAAGGGTCGAGAAGTTCTCCATAATAAAGGCATTAAAGGCAATGAATCGTTGCCATATTTCCGTCATTCTTTTTGACGCATCAGCAGGGGTATATGAGCAAGATATGCGAATCTGCGGGTATGCGTTTGAGCAGGGTTGCGGTATGGTGAAGGCCTTTAATAAATGGGACTTGGTGAAGGGTAACCCCTTGTTGCGAAAGTCCTTGGAAGATTCTATCGACCGCCAGTTGGGATTCATCTCTTTTGTACCTACCATACGCATTTCCGCCCTCACCGGAGAGAGGATCAACAAATTGTTCACCCTGATCGATGCCGTTTGGGAACAGTACAACACGCATGTGCCAACACCCACTATCAATAGGGCCTTAGAGCACATTGTTGCAAAGAATCCTCCACCACTTGTGAGCGGCAAGAGGCTCAAGCTCTTTTATGCTACCCAGGTCTCGGTCCATCCCCCTACCTTTGCCATATTCGTAAACCGACCAGATGCCGTTCGCCCCGCATTTAAGCGATATCTCATTAACCAATTCAGAGAGCAGTTCAGCCTGAACCTAATCACAGTGAAGATTCTCTTAAAAGAGAGATGAAGGAGAAGAATCAATTGGGCAAAGACCCGCGTGAAATAACCGCTCTACACCGTGAGTTGCTCCAATTCCGGTTTAGATTTGGGGCTATAAACAGTGAGTCGAAATCCGTAACGGGTCTCGTGTGGGGGCTAGGCTGAGGTGAGGTTGAAAATCAGTACCGCACGTATGGTTTTCGTTTCGTGTATCCTCGTTTTGTGCACCTCATACACCACGTATGCACACGAACAAGACACGATCAAGGCCTATATCGCTCTCGTCGCTCCCCTCTCAGGGCCCTTGTCCGAATTCGGCTGGTCAATGCTAAGGGCAGGCCGAATGAGGCTTGATGAAGAGGAGGATCGAGGTCTCCGCAACGCAATAGCGGTGAAACTGCTGGCATTGGACGACAAAGGAAATGCCGCCAAGGCCCTCCAATTGACTCGGACCGTGGCGGACAATCAATCAGTGGTCGCCGTGATTGGACACCTGACTACGACCTGCACCCTTGCTGCACTCCCTGTGTATAATGCGTCCCAACTCATCCACATCTCGCCCATAGCTACCGGAGAGAATTTGGAGCACATCACAGCACCCTTTACCTTCAGGACAATCCTCTCCGAGGGGAGGCAGGCGATCTCTCTTGCTGATTATATACATCGAAATACGGATGTGCAAAAGGTTGTCGTCCTCCATGAGAATACTCCCCTTGGAAATCTTCTGAGAGATTCGTTCATCCAGAAGGGCGAGGATAGAGATTTTTCAGCTGAGAGCATCGGCATAACTGGCAATTCCCTCGCATCTGTTTCGGAAGCGACGAAAAGGGTACTCACCATGAAAGCAAGGGCTGTCTTTTTGGCGGCACGACCTGAACTGGCAGCTGCGATCGTCAGAGAACTGCCCCAGGGGATTGACAGGCCCTTGGTCTTTGGGACATATAGGCTTGTATCAGAAGAATTCTTGCAGCTTTCAGGAACCAGCAACCGAGGGATTCTGGCTGCCCATCCCTGCGCCTGGAGTTCCGATTTCAAGCGAGGAATGGCAGTAAAGAGGAGGTACGAAAGGCAATTCAAACATACCATGGACTGGGTAGCCGTGCAGACCTACGATGCGGTCGACCTTTTGCTGTGGGCCATAGGACGGGCGGGGGCAGACGCTCCTTCAATCCGAAGCGCCTTGCTGGGCATCAACTCCCATGCCCGTGCCAGACCGGGTCTGGCAGGTCCCATCTATTTCGATGCCTCCGGATCGTTGGCTAGAGAGGTTTCTGTGGCAGTATATACAGGTTCGGGATGGGTATTGCGAGATGATTAACACACACCGTATCGGTCGACAGGCGTAGGCCTTGAAGACATTTCTTATGGGTCACCGAAGGTTGGCTTTCCGGTAAGGGTTGGTGTGAGGCTTGGGATTTGCATGAAGCGGGGACCTATGCTAGATTGTGCATTATTCGACATGGCACATGTGCCTGCCTCACCATAGGCTATTTGCCGTTTCACTGGTAAGCCCCAACGGATACGACCAACATACTCATGTTGAGGGAGGTAGAGAATGGAAAAGATCGAGATCGTGTATGCTCGGGAAATACTCGATTCCAGAGGAAATCCTACTGTCGAGGTTGAGGTAGGCCTGTCAGACGGCGGGTGGGGCCAGGCCGCTGTGCCTTCTGGCGCCTCCACTGGTCAATTCGAGGCTTTGGAGCTTAGGGACGGCGACGCGAAAAGATATCTCGGCAAAGGGGTTCTGAAGGCGGTAGACAATGTCAACAGGACTATCGCCCCTGCTATTATAGGCATGGACCCCTTTGATCAGAACCTCATTGACACCTCAATCATCGAACTTGACGGTACACCGAACAAGGAGTCATTGGGGGCAAATGCAGTTTTGGGGGTCTCCCTTGCAGTAGCCAGGGCGGCCGCTGATTCCTTGGGCATGCCCTTGTACCGGTATATCGGAGGCACCAATGCGTGCCGGCTTCCCATGCCAATGATGAATATCGTCAACGGGGGCAAACATGCCATGAACAACCTGGACCTGCAGGAGTTTATGATCGTACCGAAAGGCGGCAAGAGCTTCAGGGAGGCCCTCAGAATCGGCGCAGAGGTATTTCATGCCCTTGGCAAGGTTCTCTCAGACAATGGCTTGTCAACAGGGGTTGGCGATGAGGGCGGCTTTGCGCCAGACCTCAAATCCAATGATCAGGGCGTGGAGGTGATCCTGCAGGCCATAGAAAAGGCTGGATACAGGTCGGGTGAGGACGTTATGCTGGCAATAGATGCGGCTGCGTCTTCTTTTTTCAAAACCGGCACATATACCTTTGACAAATCAGACCAATCGATACGGGATAACCGGGAGATGATCACCTTTTACGCCGGCTGGGTTGACCGCTATCCTATCTTCTCCCTCGAAGATGGCCTTGACGAAAACGACTGGGAGGGATGGAAGGCCTTGACCCTGCAATTGGGAGATCGGATTCAACTCGTAGGCGATGATCTCTTTGTTACAAATCCCGAGAGAATCGCTCGAGGCATTGCGGAGAAATCCGCCAATGCCGTTTTGATAAAGCTCAATCAGATCGGGACCCTCACCGAGACTTTGCAAGCGATTGAGATGACCCACCGGGCCGGATGGAAAACCGTTATCTCCCATCGCTCCGGTGAAACAGAAGATAGTTTTATCGCGGATCTCAGCGTAGCGGTAAATGCTGGGCAAATCAAGACAGGGTCCCTGAGCCGCTCCGAAAGAGTATGCAAATATAACAGGTTGTTGAGAATAGAAGAGGAGTTAGGGGAAGCGGCCACCTTTGAATTTCCTTCCTGATGGGCAGTTTTCACAGTATGAATGCAGGGATTGTGGGATTTTGGATTGTATTGTGGCGTCTGAGATACACGCCGCGTATCGCGTGCGGGCTTTAGGCACTTCGAACTTTAGTTCACTTTAGGCACTCATCATTGACTATACATGCTTTTTGCGACAATCTGTTCCTCGTTGATCTGGACCTACCAGGCAGCCGTTTTACCCAATTCATAGGGAGCTGGGTTATGACTGATGGGGATCGGGCTTTGATCGTCGATCCGGGTCCCGCTGCGTCTGTCAATATCCTGCTCGATTCCCTGCGGGAGCTGGGAATAAACAAGATCGAGAATATCCTGCTCACCCATATTCATCTCGATCACGCCGGTGGATGCGGGGATTTGATACGAAGCTATCCGGATGCCGAAATCGCGTGCCATCCCCGGGCCGTCAGCCACCTTGCCGATTCGCAAAGACTCTGGCAGGGGTCATTAGAAGTACTGGGCGACTTGGCAAGGGCATATGGCCAGCCATATCCCATAGACAAAAACAGGATTCGCCCGGATAGCGATGTGGTGTGGAACGGCTCTCCGGTCATCTCTTTAGAGACGCCCGGGCATGCGGTCCATCACCTGTGCTTCTTTTACAGGGATCTCGTTTTTGCCGGGGAGGCTGCTGGAGTCAGCATTCCTGCAGATAATGACTTTTACCTGAGGCCGGCCGCACCGCCCCCGTTTAAACCTGATATCGCCCTACGCTCTATCTCCCTCGTTGCTGAAAGGAGACCGGAGATCATCTGTTACGGTCACTACGGTCTTCGAAAAAATGCCACTAAACTGTTACACATGGCTCACGATCAGATGCAGTTCTGGCTCTCGGTAATAGAGGCACGGAAGGAGAAGGGTTTGGATATGGATGAGGCTGAAATCTTCGGCGAACTCCTGGCCAAAGACCCTGGGCTCAGCGCCTTCTATCACCTGGACCCAGAGGCAAGAGAGAGGGAGTTATATTTCTGTAAGAACGCCATCAAAGGGATGATGGGATCTTTGAATAGATAAAATCGATTATTGCTTTAGCTCCGTAACCACTGCCATACAAGGGCCATGGACGTCTTTTTTGACGTGGCATTCTCCTGACCGGCGAGACCATGAAATCGTTTCTTGAGAGACTGGTGGGAGGGTGCTGTTCTTTTCTCGACTTGGG
>CP070752.1:1555316-1558801 GCA_020348625.1 Deltaproteobacteria bacterium
ATCAAAGGTTTTGACAAGTCAGATTTTCGTGAGGTACTCTCAATATACCACAGCAACGACCGAATCTGAGATATGGGATCAATCAGTGTCTTTAAGCAGCTTGGACCTCAAAAACTGAAGATATCACAGTTTTTTTAATTCTAGTTAGAGAGAAGTATATGATGAATATAATGAGCCCAGTTTCAAATAGAGCGATGGACTTTATATTTGAAACGTCGGAAAGCACGCAAAAACATAAAATTTGGCAATAGTCTTAACAGGGAGGCAATCATGGCATCATTCACAGATCGGATGATACGGGCAGCAAAACTGGATGTAAACCTCTATGAAGAGGTTGAAGCGGATAAAGGCGCCATAGGGCAAGCCATGGGAGTTGTCATTCTTTCCAGTGTTGCTGCAGGAATCGGAACTATCGGCACGACAGGGATAAAGGGACTTGTTCTCGGAACCATAGTTGCCCTGGCGGGATGGTTTATCTGGGCGTTTATGACATATTATATTGGAACCAGGCTGTTACCTGAACCACAAACAAAAGCAGACTTTGGGGAGTTGCTGCGCACCATTGGATTCTCCAGTTCACCGGGAGTGCTGCGCGTTTTGGGAATCATCCCCATGCTGGGGAACATCCTCAATTTCATAATCGGCATCTGGATGTTGGTAGCGATGGTCATTGCCGTCAGGCAAGCGCTTGACTATAAAAGTACTTTGCGCGCAGTCGGAGTTTGTCTTATCGGTTGGATTGTTCAGATCGCCATTTTCGCTTTATTTTTTTGGTTGGTAGGGGGATTCGGAGCTTCACAGGCATAATTCATATTCAAAACATAACTATTTAATTTATCGGAATTTTTCCCAAATGTTTTGTTCATATTAGATTCGCAGACGGTATCTTCACCCTGATCCTAGTATCACCTATCTCTCTCGTGCACTGCCTCTTTTTCTTCTTGACGTAAACAGAGTTAGGTTTATACTCAAAGCACTTCATAATGTCCTGTATCTTTTCAAAGGGAGTGGCTATTGTCGCAGGTAGCCACTCCTCTTCTTTTTACTGCTCTGGATTTTCGGGCCTGTCCTCTCTCTTTATTAGAAAATGCCATTTTCCGGTCTGGCTTCCTACCTGAGTTACTTCACAGGCTGACCTAGCAGGCATCTGGTGGCCTGGTGCTTCAAGTTAAATGCCATTTCAGCCAGGGTGATCTGTAGTAGCTGAAATCTGATTGTGTGCCGGTTAGATCAATGCCCTTATATCGTGTGGCAAGATTCGATTCCCAGATGTTGACTGCACAGATGTGGTGATGAATTGCGCTGGAAATATGCAGTCGATTACGAGTGTGTGAACTTGATGATTCAGTTAGAAGTATTTGCTTTTTGACTAGTTTAAACTTAGAATTGATCCCACAGCTATCTTTTTATTCCCAAACCTTTCATGGAACCGCAAAACATCCAACGTAAGCTTACCGCCATTCTTAGTGCCGACGTCAAAGGCTACAGCCGCCTCATGGGCGAGGATGAGGTTTCGACCGTCCTCACCATAACTGCGTACCGTAAGGTAATGGCCACGCTGATCCAGAAGCATCGGGGCCGAGTAGTGGATTCCCCGGGGGACAACCTGCTAGCTGAGTTTTCCAGTGTTGTGGATGCGGTACGCTGTGCCGTGGAGATCCAGGAGGAGTTCAAAGCCCGGAACGCTGAACTGCCTGAGAACCGCAAGATGGAGTTTCGGATCGGCGTCAACCTTGGCGATGTAATTGTGGAGGGGGAGCGGATCTACGGCGACGGGGTCAACATTGCGGCCCGTGTCGAGGGTTTGGCCGAGGGTGGAGGCATCTGCATCTCCAGGACCGTCTATGACCACATCGAGAACAAGTTGGCTTTGAGATTTGAGTATCTGGGAGAACAAGCCGTTAAGAACATCGCGAAGCCGGTGCGGGTGTATCGGGTCCTGATGGAGCCCGGAGTTGCGGCCGGGGTGAGCAGAGAGAAAAGGGCTCGGCCAAGACGCTGGCAGTGGGCGGCTCTGGCTGTGGCGGCCGTGCTACTTGTGGGTGTTGTGGCCCTGGCGATCTGGAACTTTTATTTGCGTCCTGCCGCTCCGCCGACACTGGTTCCCTCCGAGAAGATCCCAGCGATTGAATTGCCCGACAAGCCCTCAATTGCCGTGCTCCCTTTTGCCAATATGAGTGGAGATCCGGAGCAGGAGTATTTCAGCGATGGGATAACCGACGATCTCATCACTGACCTCTCTAAGATTTCCGGCCTGTTTGTTATAGCCCGCAATTCAGTCTTTGCCTATAAGGGAAAAACAGCAAAAATGGAACGGGTAAGCCGGGAACTTGGAATACGGTATGTGCTGCAGGGAAGCGTCCGCAAGGCTGGAGATCGGATACGGATAACGGCACAGCTGGTGGATGTCAATACCGGGGGTCACCTGTGGGCGGAGAAGTACGACCGGGACCTTAAAGACATATTTGCGCTGCAAGATGAGGTTACCCAGAAGATAGTAACGGCTCTGGCGGTGAGGCTAACGAAGGATGAGCAAGAGCGCCTGGTGCGCAAAGGGACTGACAACGTGGAGGCTTACGACTATACGTTGCGCGGAGGAGAGTATTTTTTCCGCTTCACGAAAGGGGCGAATGCTCAGGCGCAACAGATGTTTGAGACAGCCATTAACTTGGACCCAGAATATGCCTCGGCACATTCATGGTTGGGTTGGACGCACTGGATCGAGTGGTCCTTCGGATGGAGTCAGGACCCTCAATCCCTGGAGCGAGCCTTTGAGCTGGCACAGATGGCTATAGCCCTGGACGACTCGCTGCCTGATGCCCATAGGCTATTAGGTAGCGTCTATTTGTGGAAAAAAAGGCATGAACAGGCCATTGCCGTATTTGAGAAGTCCATCGCTCTCAACCCTAACCACGCTGATGCTATCAGAGGGCTGGGGGAGACCCTGTACTTTGCGGGGAAGCCGGAGGAGGCCATTCGGTTAATAAAGAGGGGAATGCGTCTCAACCCCATATATCCGGTCTGGTATCTATTGAACTTAGGGCATGCCTATTTCTTGACGGGGCGGTATGAAGAGTCGATTGCAGCACTCAAGAGAGCCCTCGTCCGAAACCCTCATGTCTGGCCTGCCCACGTTTATCTGGCTGCCAGTTATATCGCGCTGGGAAAGGAAAAGAAGGCCAGGGCTGAAGCAGCAGAAATAGTGAGGATAAATCCCAATTTCTCTTTGGAGACTATGAGACAGAGGCTCCCCTATAAAGATCAAGCGGTATTAGAGCGCCTATTTGACAGCCTGCGGAAGGCGGGATTGAAGTGATGGTATCCAGTGTAAGATTTGATTAATACAAGATGAAATATGCGAGCAGCTACCTCTACTGAATTTGTCGATTTGCGTTAGAAATCTGGGTCGATACCATCGTATGGCTTAAGGCTTTGGTATCTTTATCATACATCCGGTTTTTCTATATTTAATGTCGTGGCAAGTG
>CP070752.1:1558901-1567796 GCA_020348625.1 Deltaproteobacteria bacterium
CCCCCCCGCACCCCATTCCCATCACCTCCCGCCAACCGCGCCTTATCCACGCTTTCCCTACACGACGCTCTCCCGCTCTCATCGGCCTTTCACGCGGACAACACCGGTTCAAATCCGGTTGGGGACGCCATCTGTTTTTTATAGCCTAACTGCTGAGGGTTAGGCTTTTTTGTTGCGCGGGACAACATCCCGCTCATATCGGGATTGGGGACGGCAGTGAATCTGAAGGGATTACCTGAAATAGGGGTAATCCTTTTTTTCTGGGTTATCAAAGAATTAAGAGCTGCTGGGTGCTGACTTCCCCGGCATTCCATCGCTGCCAGTCTTTCTCAGCCTAACATTGGCATTTCCCTTCACATCGTGCACGCGGGCATAGCGTGCAGTCCCGGATAACGAGATATCTATGGCCGATAATTGTGTGGGGATGGACAGGGTGGAGCTCGGGCAATGCCTTAATCTTGGCTCCGCTGATAGGCTTGTTAACCCCATATCGCCTCGGGTAGGGACCAACAGGATAGGATAATTCGGCATAGGGAGGTCCACGGGTCTGGCCGCTGCTTTTTTGGTGAGAAAAGATCTCTAACTCATCCGATAAGGCGCTCGACCATAAGGTCAGCGATGTGGTCGGTGTCGCTTTTCCCGGCAGGCTTATCAGCGTACTTGGTATCCCATTGCACCCCAACCACAGGGCGCGTCTGCAGGAAAAAGACATTGTCAGGGAACGGATAGTCGGCAGCGATCGACCATTCCATATCTTGCGGTATACCCCCATAATAGATCTCGGCAATCTTTGCTAATCTCACCAGTTCTCTCACCTCATCTTCAGTTAAGCAGGCTACAGCCTGTCTTTCGCGAGAAACTGGCCTAGCGACCGTACCCTGAGAAGCCATTATCACCTCTGTCAGCTTTTCATTGATAATTCTTTCCTTTAGCTCGAGCGATTTCTTGTCAATGGTAAATTGATCAGGTGTTACCTTTGCCTGCACGACGCTCTCCCCTAGTCCCCAGCTTCCCTCTATTACTGCCTCATTCAGGTCACCTGTTATGGGATTTACGCTGAATAAGACCCCAGCTGACCTCGCATTTACCATTTGGACAATGACAACGCCAATGTAGTACTCTTCAGCAAGTGATCCTCGTAAGGCCCGATCGGCGATAGCCCGTGGTGCGAATACGCTCGCCCAACTTGCAACAACCTTTTGTTCAAGCTGGGCTTTCCCTTGTACATTCAGATAGGTATCAAACAACCCGGGATGGCTTATAGGGCCACTTGACCTCACAGAGACCGGCACGTTATGAATACCAGTAGCCTCACAAAGTCTCTCATAGGCCACAAAAAGCTCACTGCGTATATCTTCAGGCAGTCTAGTGCCTTTCATCATTTTCAGGATATGATTTCCAGTGCTCTGCGAATTCTTAAGGCTCAGTAGATTTGCCTTCTCGAATTTTCCAAGATAACAGCGAATCCTCTCATCCAGGCCTGTTTCATGCATTGTTCTCTCATGTGCCTTTAGCGTCAATGCAAAACCTGACGGAACCCGAATTCCTATGCGTGCCAGTTCTGCCAGGCTAACAGCCTTTCTACCCACCTGGCGAATATGCGCTTTTTGAATATCCCTAAACCAAAGCATCAAATCACTTGCCATCTTTACCCCGGTAGAATCCAGACAGCACCTCGACTGCCATCAATCCTCACCTTTTGTCCATTCTTTAAACTCGCAGTAGCCTTCTTGGTTTGGATCACTACGGGTATGTTGTACTCCCTTCCAACTATCGCCGCATGGGAAAGGCTTGCTCCGCTGTCAAGCACCACACCCTTTAGCAGAGGAAACACGGGGGTCCAGCCTGAATAGGTGGTTGTAGCTACCAGGATGTCACCCGATTTGACTGTAGGAATATCGTTTTCAGAGGAAATCACCCTCACCGTTCCCTCACTGATACCCGGTGCTCCCGGATTTCCGTAGAGATCTGCCTCCAGGTCAGCAGAGGCGCCCGCCTCCTTGCCAACTGTAATCTTCATCATCACATCATCTTTTGTGGCCGACATGAATTCCATGGCGCTATTGGGATCATCCGCGAGTTTCCCGATAAAGGCAGGCCTGTTTAGCCTTTTGGAGTAGTTTTCATAATAGTCCTTTCGTTCGGAAATGACTGAATGATAATCCAAACAAAGGGAAAATATGTTTTTCTTGATTTCATCGGGCAATAGAAATACAAAATCTTCAGGATCTCCCATGAGTCCTTTGTCTACCATCCTTTTGCCACAGGCCAATCCAGCTCTCCTCATCAACGAATGCGACATATGCTCAAAGTAATAGGTATGCCCTTCGCTGAAAACCCCGGCCTTCTGGGCAACGCCCATAAGCCTTTTTATCCAATTCCTCTCGGAACGAGGAAAATGTTCAACAACCTCCTGTTCGGCCTCTTTTCTTTCCTTCACTATTTCCGGCCTCCGCACGTCCATTTCGAAATAAGCTGATGTTTCAATATACTGTCTGATAAATGAAAACGCGGGTGAGGGATCTTCGATCCATGATTTGCAGTTGAACTCCATCATTCTGGGCATCCGCCAGCCATGCTCTTGCAGAAAATCTCGAAAGCCATCCTCTGACTCCAACCATCTCTCTCCCTTTTCGGTCTCCAGCAGGGCAGGCGTAATTTCGTGTAAGGGATTATCTTTGATAACGCAGTCTACGCCGAGCTCGACAGCTCGTTCGTATAATTTCCAGAGAAGCCGATCCACTTCAAACAGTCTATTGTCAAAACCCCGTATCATCCTGTGCCATATCGGGCTAGTATCATCAATGCCGATCCGTTCTCGACATATGTCTTCAAATAAGGCATATAGCCCCGACAATGTATACATCAACCATGAATGCAATCCCCACACCCTGTTATTGAAATGAAATACGGCATCAAAATGGTCATAGAGTTCGGAGTATGTTGCGCGGTTGACATCGAATGCTTTAAAGCCTTCATAGTTATCCATCAATTCCTTTACAACACGCGACCAAATGCCGTCATAATCGTCAATGAATGGTTTTAGGTGTTCCTTAAACCGGACCGTCCTCTTCTCTTGTTCATCTTTGTCAGTGACAAGGATTGGGCTCATATAACCGCACCCATCTACTTCACGCCAATCCGTGCCTCTGGACGTGGGAAATCCCATAGTTTCAGCTGCCCAAAGGTCGCCATATCGCTGGTGATGCGTCCAACTCCACGCAAAAAGAGGTGTCCATGGGGGAATGCTATGGACTGAATCCAGGTACCAGCAGGGATAGACCTGAAGATCCTGATAGCTCAACACATACTGATGGTATCGCTTCTTAGGTCTCCACTCCTCCCGCCATTTGACCGTTTCACCCTGTCTGCCCACAGCGCTATCTCCAGGAATAGAACAGAACGTGATTCATTCTGCTAATAGTTGGAGAATATGATACTCAATACATAGACGAAATTTCAGGTTGCAAACGATGAACTCATCCGCCCTTTCGGTGGCATACGAGAATTTGCCTTTCTCAATTCCTCAATCTTTCATCTCACCGCTATGCCATGACGCTTTTGCCAATCAGGGCCATATTTTCTATCGAAGTAGGAGGCAAATCTCTCTTGCCAGCGCCACCAAAGGCTTTTTCCTTTCTCCTTTGCCTCTAAGATATCGGTCAAATAGGTGGTAATCTCGGCCATCTTATCCTTGGGCACGTAGTGGGCTGCACCCTCGTTGAAGGATCTCCTTAGGTCGTCGGGACTCAGTGCGTGGGCGGTTAACATAACGGCTATTACGTTTCTCTTGTTGGCAGTATTTAGTAATTCATATCCGTCGACCCCCATAATATCCAGGATGGCAATATCGAAATGCTGGGTTTCCAGTAACTTCTTTCCCTCATCAAAGCTGTAAGCTTTTTTCACCTCACACATGGATAGTAACCCTTCCAGCGTTTCCGAAACATCAGGCTCGTCGTCCACTACTAGAATTCTCTTGCCCTCTAATAAACCGATACCGTCCATACTCACGCCTCTTTATCGGTGAAAATAGCTAAATCCTCCCATATTGTGAAGCTCCTCGCGCCTCCGCACGCGGAATCTTGGCAAAGGCGAGTGAACTCATCTACCAAAATATGGCTCTCCTCACTAAGAAAGGTCAATCCCTTTTTCGCTTTTGCTTGTATAGGTTGCTTAAAACTATACAAGTTTTTTCTCATTCTGTTCAAATTTTTTTTCTAACATCATGAGGTTTCGAAAGATATCAAACCTCTTGATGCCTTGGCAGAAAGGGCTTCTCTATGCACCACTGAAGGTGGCGCCAATCTACATGTCCAAGAGGGATTTTCCGGGCTCTCCATTTCACCGGGGAGGATTTAGTCAGGAAGTCCGTTTTCGCAAAATGAGATTGGTCTAAGAATAGCAGGGATTATGTCTGAAGCACAGTTTCAGATTGCTCGGAGCGCCAGAGTTCTATTGTAGTATTTGCGCATGCCCAGACACAGGACGGGAAAACTGGCCTGCCACGATGACTTCCTTCCAAGGATGGCTTGCCTTCCAAACGGGGGCGAGCCAGTAAGTTTGGGCCTATCAACTCTTCTGGTGAGAGCTAACAAGAGAGGCTAACAATAATCTTGACAACTAATTCGTCTTGAACTAAGTGCAAAAGAGCGTGTCTGAGGGCAAAAGAAATCGAGCAAAGTTTTTCTCATTAGATATTGCCGACAGAGGACTAACCTATGATTAGTGGAGGTCTTTAAATGAAAGAGACAATTCTAAAAGAAGGGTGGAGTGAAAGGGACAGAAAACACTTGCTTCATGGTGGCGTGCCTCTGGATGCTTTTGCGGAGAAGGGCAGTGAGATGATCATAACTGAAGGTCGGGGTATAATTCTAGAAGATGTTCAGGGCAGGGAATATATTGACGGCCTCTCAGGAGCGGTGTGCGTCAACCTGGGATATGGGCGCAAGGAGCTAGCTGAGGTAGCTATGGCCCAGATGATCAATTTGAGCTACAGCCTGGGCTGGTCAAATTTTGCTAACACAGCAGCTATTGAATATGCCAGCAAACTGGCTGAATTTACCCCCGGCGGGCTCAAGCGCTTTTTCTTTGCTAACAGTGGATCTGAGGCCAATGAGAGCGCCTATAAAATCGCTCGTTTCCACTGGATAAGGCAAGGCAAGGAGGATAAGAGCAAAATTATCAGCCGTCAACATTCATACCATGGCCTTAACCTCGCTTCAATGACAGCTACTGGTATGGAGCGGTTCCACACAAAAATGGGCCCCCTCGTGCCCGGGTTTATCCGAATCCCAGCAGCTTACTGCTATCACTGTCCCTTTGACAAGCAATACCCTGGCTGTGAGCTCGAATGTGCTGAGGCACTCGGTGAAGCCATTGACCTGGAAGGAGAGGATACTGTCGCTGCCTTTGTTGCCGAGCCCATTAGTGGAACTGCTGGCACCATTATGCCACCACCAGGATACTGGTCTCGGATAATGGAGATATGCACCGAGCACAACATACTCTTGATTATCGACGAGGTTATGACAGGTTTTGGTCGAACTGGTAAGATGTTCGCTTGTGAGCATTGGGACATCATCCCTGACATGATGCTACTGTCAAAAGGGATGATAAACTCTGCCCTGCCTCTTTCTGCAGTTGCCTTAAGCGACAAGGTCTTCAATGGTATGGTTGGTCCGGACGCCTTCTACCATCTTTACACTTGTGGAGCTCACCCCGTATGTTGTGCCGTCGCCATAAAGAATCTTGAGATTCTCATCAGAGAGAATCTGATAGAAAATTCAGCCAGAGTGGGCAATTATATGCTTGAACGCCTTAATGAACTCAAAGAATACCCCCATATTGGGGAGGTTCGTGGACTCGGGCTGTTTGGAGCCTTTGAGATAGTACAGGATAAGGAGACGCGGGCTCCTGACAGTAATTTAGCAAAGAAGCTGGTTGCTGCCGCCAGAGAGCGAGGCTTAATTGTCCGTGTGGCCGGCACTGCGATCCAGGTCGCGCCACCCCTCATAACAACCGAGGCGGACATTGACCAGATCATGGGCATACTTACCCCAGTCGTAGCTGAGCTTAGCTCCTGAAGCTTATGGTACGGTGGTACGTACCATACTAGGATATGGATTAGGCCGTTGTTGCTGCGAGCCCATTTCCCAACAGCATCTACTTCTCCTTCTCGGGTTGGCGATGGAAGTTGTAGCAGGTTCTGACTTCCAGCAGGCTGAAAGGGGAAGGTATAAGAGAACATAAAATAGCACTAGTGACCGAGGTGAGGAGGAAAAGCCCTGATGCATGGCTGGATAGGAAAGATATTGCGGGTTGATCTAACGCGGGGTAGCTACGCTATCGAGGATTTGGATCCAAGTATGGCCAAGAGCTTTATTGGCGGCCGAGGCCTGGCCTCGAAGCTCCTGTTTGATGAGGTGGACGCCAAGGTCGACCCGCTTAGCCCTCGGAACACCTTAAGCTTTGCCACCGGCCCACTAACTGGCAGCGGTGCCATAGGTGGAAGTAGATATATGATCGTAACTAAATCACCATTGACCGAGGCTGTCGCCTGTTCCAACATCGGTGGCTTTTTTGGTCCTGAATTAAAATTTGCTGGCTATGACATCGTCATCCTCGAGGGGAGAGCTCCCGATCCCGTTTATCTATCCATTGAGGACGATCATGTAGAAATCAAGCCAGCAGAACACCTATGGGGGAAAACCACGGTCGAGACCGAAGACAGAATCAGATCAGAGATAGGAGATCCCCGGAAGGCCAAAGAGACCCAAATAGCAACTATTGGCCCTGCTGGTGAGAATCTGGTAAGGATAGCATGTATTATGCATGCCGGTCATGCCGCCGGTCGCTCCGGAGTAGGAGCAGTAATGGGTGCTAAGCACCTGAAGGCAGTGGCAGTCAGAGGGACAAAAGGGGTGGCGATAGCTGATGCTGATAGTTTCAAGGAGCTTCTTGCTACGCTTTCGGATAAGATAAGAAAATCCCCGGCCTTAGAGCGAAGGCCTCTTTATGGCACATGGACTGGAATATCGAGGGCCAACAAATTTGGTGTACTGGCAACCAGGAACTTCCAGGCCGGGTACCTTGAGGGATTAGACGGGGCTGAAAAGGTTTTGCGAGAGAAGTTCTTCGTAAAATCTCACACCTGCTTTAGCTGTCCCTTCCAGGAGTTCAAGACAACCAGGGTAACCGACCCCGAATTCCAGGGCGAGGGTGAGGGACCAGAGTGGGAGAGCTTCGGTCTGTTGGGCCCCGACTGTGGCATTAGTAACTTTGCCGCAATTGTTAAAGCTAATTATCTATGTAACGAATTGGGAATGGATACCATCTCAGCAGGGGGCACTATCGCCTGCGCCATGGAGCTCTATGAAAGGGGATTACTACCTGCTGATGATATAGGCTATCAGCTCAATTTCGGAAATGAGAAAGCCATGGTTGAGCTTGTTAAAAGGTTGGGGCTGCGCCAGGGTTTTGGGGATATATTAGCCGAGGGAGCCTACCGGTTAGCCGAAAAGTATGGGCACCCTGAATTTTTCATGGGGGCAAAGAAACAAGAGTTTCCCGGCTTTCATCCTCAAGGCTTTCAAATATTGGCCCTAGGTTATGCTACCAGTAACAGAGGTGCCTGCCATCTTAAGAACGTCGCGTATTACGATGAGACTCGATTTGAAACAGCGGGACAGGCTGCCATCGCCAAAACCGATCAAGATTACATTGCTGCGATAGATTCCAGTGGACTCTGCCATGCTATCTATATCCGCGATTTCTTTCCATGGAGGGAGGAAATTGCGCCGGCATTACTCGAGGCAGCCACTGGTGCTGGCTATGGTAAGGAAAGCATGCTGCTGGCCGGTGAGAGAATCTGGAATTTGGAACGGCTGTTCAATCTAAAGGCGGGACTCACGGCAAGGGACGATACTCTCCCCAAGAGGATACTCGAGGAACCAATGCCTGAAGGACCAAGCAAGGGACAGTTAGTCAGGCTTGGTGAAATGCTACCTGAGTACTATGAGGTCAGGGGATGGGATGAAAATGGTGTTCCTACCGCAGAGAAGTTAGCCGAGTTAGGGCTGAGCCAAGAGGGGGTCAGATAGTGGCCAGAATCAAGATAGACCATAATAAGTGTTGTGAGTGTTGCCTTTGCGAGATAGTTTGTTCGCTGCAATATAATGAGAATACCGTTAATCCCAAGAAGTCACGAATAGCGGTTCTCTTCAGGAAGCCCGATATCGACATAATAGGCTGTGACCATTGTGGAGACGAGCCGCAATGCATCAAGGCATGCCTTAGTGAGGCTCTAGCCTTGGCAGTAGGATGAAGCGGAAAAACATTTCTCAATCTCTTATCATCTCACACATAACTGCAGTGATTACCAACCAATAGACCACCCCCTTTCAACGAAAAAGCTTGGTAATTTGCGCCATCTATGACGTCAGATACTATCGCACCGTTTGAGAGTATCGAAAAGTGATTGTATAGGTAGGGGTTGGATTTTTAGCGTTAAGGAATTCATCGAAGTCCAACAGGATTAACGATGAACGATTTCATAACGAGTTCTCAACGATAAAGCTCAATCACGCCTTATGAACCTTACACAGAAATCCCCTTAGGTTGCTAGAACCCATCTCACGACTAAAGGGCGGTTTGTCATCTGTAAGAATATTAATGTTCGATTCTGCCCAAATATACAGGTTGGACGGCCCTTTCTCAGGGAACCACCAGGCATAATCAACCCCCACTACCCGAGGGTCAATGTCAGTGGATAGATCCGCCTTCTGCTTTATCCTGCCTCGTTTGGTTTCAATGTATACCCAGTCACCATCCCCTATTCCTAACCTCTGGGCGGTTTGCGGGTTGATATAGGTGATTGGTTCAGGGTGACTTCCG
>CP070752.1:1567896-1571765 GCA_020348625.1 Deltaproteobacteria bacterium
AAGGTGAAGGCCGGTCCTTTAGAGACCGGAAGGGTAAGCATTCCCCGGGGCCCTGAAAGGGTCACTTCGTAGGCACTGAAGTGAAGGGACACCGGTGGTTACCCCTATGAACTCAGGAAACTGGTTGATTTTTTTCTTGACATTTCAAAAGTCTTCAACTACTTTCTTTCCGTTCTCCTGGCCCTATAACACATAGCTGTGTGAAAAATATACCATTAGGAAGCCTATTTTCCATCTTGTGCCGGAATTAATTGATGCAGGGCAATAGTTACTAACAATCATAGGAACTCAAAGAGAAAAAATAGCGGTGTGAAAGGAGGTCGCAAAGTGAGAGCTTTAGTCACCCTTACGGTAGCCGAGTCAAAGGTACTTATTGCAAAGGCGGTTGTTGAGCATCCGATTGTCACGCGTGCCCTGGCTGATCATACTGTTATTTTAGGCAGTGGCACGACCAATGCTTTTGTTTTAGCAGAGCTAAGAGGTAAAAAGGTGGATCCCAGTTCCTTTGTCGCGGGTATTATTTGTCCCGAAGGTCCATGTGTCAGCGCGGTTGAACGAAAACCGAGGGTTTCCACCAGCAAAATCTTTGTCAAAGGTATAGAGCAACCAGATATCGATATTGAGGATATTGTGACAAAGCTGGGAGCGGATGATGTGTTTATCAAGGGTGCTAACGCCCTTGACCCCGAAGGAAGGGCAGGAGTGATTGTAGGACACGCTGAATGTGGTCATGGTGGAATAAGTAGGCTCTGGACACGAAGTGTCGCTTGGGGAATTCCCATCGTTATGCCGGTCGGTTTAGAGAAACGGATTCCCTGTTCGATCTATGAGGCGTCCAGTAAGGTTGGGGTAAAGACAGTCCAATACTCTACGGGAGAGCATTTCGGTTTGTATGTTCCCCACGGGAACATTACGGTCTTAACCGAGATCGATGCGATAAGCCAGCTGACAGGCGCAGAGGCGGTGGTGGTATCTGCCGGAGGCGTAAATGGGGCAGAGGGCGGGTTGGTCTTTTCGATTGATGGAGCACGCGACCAGATAGATAAGGTGATCAAATTGGTCGATGCGGTTAAGGGTCAGCCTGCGATAGAGATACCGAGGGGGGTCTGTATTCCGACTCCAGGGTATACGCGGTGCTATGCTTCACAGTGTTTTTGGAAACGTGTGCCAAATTCCAAGCGTCCCGCCTGGAAACGCAGGAAGGAGCTGGAGGTCCATGAAGGCAAACCGAAGAAAGCGAGGTGAGAGATCTACTCCACGGGCAGGTAAACGTGGGGTCCCGCAGAAGCCAGGAGAGAATGGAAGGTAGGTGAGAGGGAAAAGTGGATTCCCCGGATTGCAACTGCCCACTGTAGTATGAAGGCGTGATATAGAATGGAGTGCAGTCTGAAACAAATCCCTGAGGCCCGGTCAATGATGAATTTGCCACGCATGGCGATAACCCTTACTTAGGAGACATCCCCGTAGCAACACGCTACGGGGAACTCCAAGTTAAAAGGAGGTATCACCTTGAAACTTAATGAGAAGACAGCACTGATTACAGGCGCCAGTTCCGGTATCGGAAAAGCAATTGCCCTGTTATTTGCCCAGGAAGGAGCTGATCTCTGCCTGGTGGCCCGCCGCGGAAAAGCATTATCTGAGGTTGCCAGCCAATGCAGGGGTTTTGGGGTTAATGCTCTGGACATCGTGACTGATATCAGTGATCAGCTCCAAGTCGAAGAAATGGCTCGCAAAGGCATTGGCACATTACGAAAAATTGATATTCTGGTCAATTACGCAGGCTACTGTAAATATTGCCCATTCATCGAAACCCCTATGGAAGAGTGGGATCGGATGTGGATGATCAACGTAAGAGGGGTTGTCTTGGTGACCCGGGCTGTAGTTCCGTCTATGATTGGTGAAAAAAATGGGCATATCGTGAATATTTCCTCAGCCTGGGGGACTCATGCTTGTGGCAACGCTTCTGCTTACTGTGCCACGAAATTCGCGATAACCGGATTGTCCCAAGCTCTATCCAAAGAGCTATGGAAAGATGGGATCAAAGTATCGGCAATATTCCCAGGAGCAGTGTTGACATCATTCGCAGGAAAACCCCCGCACGAATTGAATCAGGAATTTCTTGAACCAGAAGAGATTGCCCAGGTCGTATTGGATGTGGTTACCGCCCCAGGCAAAGCGTTAATTACTGAGGTCACGGTAAGGCCTCGATCTATTCCGTTCGCCACGCAGGAACTGAAATGGCCTATTTAGGGCCGAATTGAATAGGAATTCCCTTATACCATCAGCATGGCTGATGGGTTTTGAAAGTTACTAAAGAAGGTGTATGGATATGAGATCGAGATTAGGCAAGAATAGCCAACAGTGGATATTTGATTATTTGATCAGGACGACCGGTAAGACGGCCTGCTGGGAGCTGGATGCCCTGCTGGAGAGATTGCCTGTCGAGGTTAAGAGCTGGGATATGATTCACAAATTCCTGGGGAAAAAGGCGGCCAGAGAAGAGGAATTTGCCAGGAAAGCGGAGGAAGCGGGACATCTCCGCACCGCTTGGGACGCCTACAATAGGGCCACTCAGTCGTATTTTCTTGCGCAGCATACAATCTGTGAAGATGACAACGCAGAGAAGATAAGGCTTGGTCAAAAACTTCAGGAGTGCCACGAAAAAGTCCGGAAATACAACGAATATCCGATTGAGAAGGTTGAAATCCCCTGGGGTGACAAGACTGTCCCCGCCTTGTTCCATCTCCTGCCGGAGGGGAAAAAAGCCCCCTGCGTACTCTACGTACCCGGGATGGATCAGAGCAAGGAAGTATTTCCCAATATCCCTGGAACCATCGTTCGTAACCCGTTCGTGGAAAGGGGACTGCACGTGCTCGCCATTGACGGGCCCGGACAGGGAGAATGCAACTTGCGGAAAATAAGAGTTCGTCCAGACAACCATAAAGAGGCGGGTAAGGCAGCAATTGACTTCCTCATGACGCGGCCCGAGGTAGATGGTGATAAAATCGGTCTCTACGGAGTCAGCATGGGCACGTACTGGGGCTCTCACATCACGGCTTTTGACAACAGGATAAAAGCCACTGTCGCCGCAATGGGTAACTTCATGATGGATAGGCCCGCTATCTTTGAAGAAGCATCTCCACGATTTCGCCTCACATATAAATACATGGCAGGTATTGAGGATGAGGACGAATTCGACGAAATGGTAGGCAAGATGACCTTAAGGGGTATCGGGAAACAGATAAAAAACCCTTTTTTGATCATTGCAGGTGAATTCGATCCCTTGAACCCCCTAGAAGAAGCGGATGCATTTTTCAGCGAGATAGTGGGGCCCAAAGAGATGTGGGTCATGGAAGATGACTTTCATAGCATCTTTGCCCGAGGTCTCTGTAATATACCGATGGCTACCGTCGCCGCTGACTGGCTAAGAGACAAACTGGACGGGAAGTACGACCCGAATATGGCAAAGCGAACTTTGGTCCCACTCAAGGGGATGGGTCCTTATACGGGGAACAATTGAGGTAGCTGGAGCGATAAACTGTTTTTGCATTTAGCATGGTATATGCCTCTCGTGGGGGCTTGTTCTGTAGCAATGTGATGCAGTAATAATACCTTACAAAAGGTAGTTTTTCTTGACAGGTTTTCTGCACTATCATAATTATACGTGCTGTGGTTTCTTCCGATAAGACGATATTGAGGGGGGCCGTGAAAAGTGACGGAGATGTATCCCATGCTTCTGGATGTGGCATGCCTAGTTTACGAGGAAAGATTGCTTGAGCGGAGGTACAAATATGACCACCGGAGTAAGGGCAACCGATGAAGAGAAAATAATCATGACCGCCTGTAGCAGTCATTGCGGGGGGAGATGC
>CP070752.1:1571865-1575898 GCA_020348625.1 Deltaproteobacteria bacterium
GTTTCTGGAGAGACTGGCGGGAGGGCGCCGTTCTTTTCGCGGCTTGGGTATGGGGGAAACCGCAGCCCTGAGCCTGTCGAAGGGAATGCGGAGGGGGAAAGTATCCCCCGTAAACAAGCCGCTGAAAAAACAAGCCCGGGAGCCTCGGAACGAAAGAAAGGGTTTCAGGGTCTGCGCCTATTCGAATTAAGAATGTCTTGCGGAGTTAAGGCGATAATCAGAAAAGGTATTCTTTATGTCCAGGGAAATCAGCTTGACTGGGGAAGAGAGGTGTGATTGAATCTGTCGTGGCAGTATGGAAATATGAGGGTAGAGCAGAATGGACGTTGGACTCCTTAAAGAGCTCTTAGAAAAGGTGAGGGATGGCTCTGTTGATGTGGATGAGTGCCTTGAGCGATTGAGGAATCTGCCGTTTGAGGATATTGGATTTGCGTCTATAGATCATCACCGACACCTGAGAAGGGGCTTTCCGGAGGTTATCTACGGCCGTAGAAAGAAGGTGGAGCAGATCATCAAGATCATGGAGAAGATGGTTGAGAAGGAGGAAAATGTTTTGGTTACCAGGCTCAGTGAAGCCAAGGCAAGGGTTATTAAGAAGCGTTTTCCGGAAAGCGAATACCACCCAGGCGCGCGGATTCTCACCGTAACGGGAAGGCCGATAGAGAAAAAAGGGAAGGGCACTATCCTGATTATCAGCGCTGGAACTGCTGATATCCCGGTTGCTGAGGAGGCATTGATAACAGCCCAGTTCATGGGGAATGATGTCAAGACCCTTCACGATGTAGGGGTCGCCGGCTTGCACCGAATCCTGGAGAATAGGGATATGATTATGGGGGCCTCCGTGATAATCGTTGTTGCAGGCATGGAGGGCGCATTGCCCAGTATTGTGGGGGGTCTCGTGGACAGGCCAGTTATCGCCGTACCTACGAGTGCCGGATATGGTGCTAGCTTTGGCGGTATTTCTGCCCTGTTAGGTATGCTGAACAGTTGCTCTTCAGGGGTGACGGTAGTGAACATTGATAATGGTTTTGGGGCAGGATATGCTGCCAGCCTGATCAATAGGGTGTAGCTACGAAGTGCCTAAAATGCCTAAAGTTAAAAGTGAACTAAAGTTACTGCAGCTACCCTTCGCGGGTGTTCCGGATACTTGTCCGGCCCGATCGGGCACTTGTCGTTTTACTCACTTGCTCGTGCTTTTTCTCTGATATCCTGGGCTAATCTTTTCAGCCTGTTCACCCTTTTGAAGACGTCACCATCCCAACAGGGGATAATGCTGTTATTGTGGAAGAGAGGATCGGAGTTTAAGTCAAACCTTGAAACCGCCACTGCCTCTTCCCACAGCTGTGTGTGAGGTATGGGTGAATATTCACTTAAATAGGGCAGGCTTCCTCTTCTCCCAACATATTCTATAGTTTCTGCAACCTGATCATCGGTTTGGCCTGGAAGGCCGATCAAGATATATGAACCTATCTGATCTGTGGTAAATCCCGCTCTTTTAAGGTGCGATACAGCCTGCTCAAACTCCCCTCCCGAAAACTTTTTTCCCAGTCTTTTGTGAAGCGCGGTATCAGAGGTTTCCAATCCCAACCTGATCGATCTAAAACCTGCCTTATAGAGCAGATTCGCTATCTCTCGGTCTATATAGGTGATATGAAGGCCATTAGGACAGTGAAATCTGACATTAAGGTTCTGTCGCACTACTTCTTCCAAAAAAAGGTTGATATGGTTCTCGGCATCCATAAGCAGGGCATCGTCATAAAAGGCAAAATCCATAATGCCATGTGCCTTGTGCCAAAAGAGCACTTCCTCGAATAACTCATCAGGCTCTCTTTTCAAGAAGTGTGGGTTCAGGTAATACGAAGCGCAGTAAGAGCACCGAAAAGGGCAGCCGGAGGACCCTAAAAGACACACATAATCTGCCCTTGTGAGAAGATCAAATGCCGGATACGGCACAAAAGGTTGGGGCTTTTTTTCAATCGGAAAATCTGCTATATTTTCTCTCAAAAAATCGTTTAGTCCTGAGGGCCAAAACAGGTTGGTGGAGGTGATTACTGCGTCGGCCTGCGAAAAAGCGCGAGCGTGCTCTTGGCACAGCGAGGCGTATATACCGCCGAGCAGAACCGGTATATGTGGATGAAGCTCCTTAGCGAGGCGTATGGCCTCGAAGACTCCTGGATACCAATAGGTCATAGGGGAGGTAATGAGTATCGCTGCAGGGTTTCTTATCCGCTGCAGTTCTGCCTGGAATACTTGAGAGGATATGCCATAGCGGCTGTAGGCCCTTGGGATGTTCGACAGTTGGGGAGGTTTGGGAACCTGTTGTTTCCAGTATTTCCCGGTTCCGTACCGGCGCCGAACGGGTCTTTTCGTGAAGCCCGCTTTTTCCATTAAGGGGTTGTGCACATCAAGACAGTCGAGGAGATGCACCTGAAAACCCGATGCCCTGAATTGGCTGGCCAGATAAAGTAGACCCAATGGTTTGGCCCAGAGATCATAGGCAGCGAAATCATATACCCACGGATTAATGAGGATCACGGTTGGTTTCATAGTAGAGTTTATTAAGTAACTATCCCTGATTTGGCAACAACAATCTTCACTGAGGCCTCAATGAGAGCGGTGGTGCAGCGGGTAAAGATGGCTAAGGTTTTGGTTGGTAATGATGTTGCAGGGGAAATTGGCCCGGGTCTTCTGGTATTCCTGGGCGTTGGGACAGGCGATAGCAGCGTTGATGCGGAGTACCTGGCATCTAAGATAGCTCACCTGAGGGTTTTCGGTGATGATGAGGGTAAGATGAATCGCTCCTTGGTTGAAACCGGTGGTGCGGCACTTGTTGTATCACAGTTTACGCTCTGGGGTGACTGCACAAAAGGGAGAAGACCTTCTTTCATACGGGCTGCTGATCCAATTGTGGCGAATAGCCTGTATCAACAGTTCATAGTCTTATTAAAGGAGAAAGGAATACCGGTGGCCGAGGGAAGGTTTCAGGAAATGATGGATGTCCATCTTGTGAATGATGGACCTGTCACCATGTTACTCGATAGTGCCAAGAACTTTTAACGAAGGTTTTATCATGGATTACAAAAGCGAGGATTTGCCGGAACGCACGGATGAACTCGGTTTGCCACAACCGACGGATAAAAAGAAAAAGAAGAGGGCACCGACGATTTCGGCTATTAGGTGGGTTATAATTATACTGGTCATTGCCTATTTTCTTCTGTCGTCTTATCGTGTCCCTATCTTAATGAAACTCGGCCAATACCTTGTTGTGGAGCATAAAGCGAAGAAGGCTGACCTCATTGTGTGCCTTGTCGGGGGAGATGTGGAGAGGCCGCTCGCGACTGTGGATGTATACCGGCAGGCGCTTGCACCGTATGTTTTCAGGGCGCAAGAGCAAAAGCCGGACGGCCTGGATTACCTAAAGAGGCAGGTCAAGGACTACCCCACAGACTTTGACCGCTTTCAGCTCGTGATGAGGGGATTTGATATCCCCGACAACGTGATCCTGACCTCAAACGAGGGCGTTGACAGCACCATAGATGAGGCCAGACTAGTCCGTAAGGTTGTGCTGGACAGGGGATTCAAGTCGGTAATCATTGTTACGTCGCCCATCCACTCACGAAGGGCTTGGCTGACCTTCAAAAAGGTCTTTGAGGACGACAAGGTGGAGATAATATCCCTTCCATCTCGCTACCAACTCTTTAACCCGCAAGAATGGTGGAAAGAAAGGAAGTACGCGCGGGAGGTTATCATTGAGTATGAGAAGTTGATCTATTACAGATTTGCGTATCTTTTGTGAATGACGCCTGCGGTCAGATGCCTGTTGTTCACAAGTATCAAGTCCCAAAAGAAACTTGTGAAAATGATATGAGATTCGATTATTGGTTTTGAGCTGTTAACGCGCAAAATTCGAAGCACGAAATCCCTGGCCCAGACCTGGAATGCGGATTAGGAATATATACGCTACGGTCGGGAAACGCCATAATTACCGCGCTCCATTCGGGAAACGTCGCGCCAGGGCAGGCCGAAACTCGAA
>CP070752.1:1575998-1579808 GCA_020348625.1 Deltaproteobacteria bacterium
CCCTACCTTCCCAAGGTGGCTTTAGATAGGTATATACTCTCACGGTGGCACCCGGTTAAACAATATGCGGCAGGGAGAGAGCTTCAAGATCATTTCAATCAGAGATACGGAAAACTCGTGGTTCAGACGGAAAAACCGGGCCTCGGGTTCATCTCGGGCGAGAACATGAAGCGTATCGATCCCGCAGATCTCAGGCGCTACCAGCAAGAGGGCGTTATCTCCGAGGAGCGTTTCTACCGGGTTCCCCTTGAGGCGGCGCGGAAGTATGGTTTATCGGGGCCTGAAGGGCTCACGAAGGCACAGGTTTCGTATCTCTATGTTTCCAGTGAGGAGCTCAAGGGTTTGCCTCCTGATCAGATCATGGCAGTGAGACACCGTGACCTTATGGGTCTGCTGCTTATTGGGGTGTTCCTGGTGTGCCTGGTCGGGGGGTCTGTTGTCTTGAGTTATTGGGAATACTATCTGCTCGAGAGATCTGGACAAAATATGATGCTGGACATACGCATGGATCTTTTTGACCGGATTCAAGGGCAGGCGGTACGTTTTTTCGACCGAAATCCGGTGGGAAGGCTGGTCACTCGAGCGACCAATGATATTGAGAACTTAAACGAGATGTTCAAATCGGTTTTGATCACCGTTTTCAAGGACGTCTTTCTCCTAACCGGTATCATTGTTGTCTTGATGTACCTGAACTGGCGTTTGGCCTTTATCTCCTTTGCACTTCTGCCCCTCGTGTTCGTCACTACTTTGTTCTTTAGCACGCGGGCACGCGAGGTCTTCCGGGAGATAAGAAGGCACATCGCTGCAATCAACGCATTCTTGCAGGAGAGGCTTTCCGGTATTCGGGTTATACAATTATTCGTGCAGGAGCACTCCCAATTCAAGGACTTCAAAGAGCTCAACCACAGGAACTACCTTGCGAGCCTGAGGCAGATAAAAATCTTTGCCGTATTCATGCCTTCTATGGAGGTGTTTTCCGCAATAGGCATCGGCCTACTCATATGGTACGGCGGAGGCAAGGTTATCGGAGAGCAGCTCAGCCTGGGGTCTTTGGTGGCCTTTATCGGTTATATCCAGATGTTTTTTAAGCCCATACGGGATATCTCCGAGAAGTACAATGTCATGCAGTCTGCCATGGCGAGTATGGAGCGCATTTTTGGGCTCATGGATCAGAGAGATGTGATCCAGGAGCCGAAAACGCCAAGGCTACCTAAAAGTACAGGGGGTAACGTCCAATTCAAAAACGTCTCTTTTTCCTACGACACGGGCTTTCCCGTTCTAAAAGAGGTTTCCTTTCAAATCGAGCCTGGGCAAGTTATCGCGCTGGTGGGGCATACGGGGTCGGGAAAAACAACAACGATTAACCTTTTAGAACGGTTTTATGAATTCGAACATGGGGCCATCCTCTTCGAAGGCCTGGACATCAGGGAATGGAAGATCAGCGAGCTTCGATCACGGATCGGTCTGGTTATGCAGGATGTCTTTATCTTTGCCGGCAGTGTGGCGGAGAATATCTCAATGGGCGATGAACGGACAGATGCCGAGCGACTGGAAAGGGTTGCCGAGCAGGTCAACGCTCATGGGTTCATAGGGCGGCTGCCAGGAGGCTTTTATCACGAGGTTAAGGAACAGGGGGTATCCCTCTCTGCCGGTGAACGGCAGCTTTTGGCCCTCAGCAGGGCAATGGCTTATGATCCGACACTGTTGATTCTGGATGAGGCAACCTCCAGTGTAGATCCGGATACAGAGCGACTCATTCAAGACTCCATTTTGAAGCTTTCAAAAAGACAAACCACCCTCATCATCGCCCACCGACCTTCCACGATCCGCATGGCGGATAATATCTTGGTTATGCACCATGGTCGTATCGTGGAGCAAGGCACTCATGAAGAGCTTATGGCTTTGAAGAATATCTACTATCGGTTGAATCTGTTGCATAAACCGCAGGTCTAGGCCGCCCGTCAGGAGCTTTGGTGAGCTTACATGTGGCTACCCCGCTGTGCCACTGGATTCCTTTTCAAACTCCCTTAACCTCCTGAGGAACTCGGTCTTATCCACAAGCCCGACAACCCTCAACCGCTTGATCTCCTTGCCCTCGCTGTCGATGAAGACCACCAGAGGAATCCCGCGGACCTGGTAGCGGTCCATCAGTTGGTCATGAAACGGCTGTACCTTTGTCAGATCTGCCCGCACCGTGACAAACTTGCGGCTCAGCTTTATGACCTCAGGATCAGCAAACACCTCCCTCTCCATGATTCGACAGGGCGCGCACCAATCGGCATAGAATTCCAGGATCACCGGTCTTTTTTCCTCGGCTGCCTTTGCGATGACGGACTGATCATAGGGAATCCATTCGATTCGGGTAGCGGGACGGATGTTGACGAGTAGGTATACAATCCCTCCGCACGCCACGGCGATACCCACGACCCTTTTTGCATAGGTGAAGGCCTTATGTCCTCGCCCTGTCCTATCGAGCCAGCCGAGATGGATGCCCGCAGCCAGCGCCACGCCTGCTAAAAGAGCGGGCCTGAAAAGGCTGTGCGAAACTACGAATCCGATCATATAGGCCGCCATAGCCATTAAAACCCAGCCCATGAGCTTTCTGATCCATATCATCCAGTCTCCTGACTTGGGCAGACGGGCTGCAGCCCCTGAAAAAACCGCCAAAAGCGCGAGAGGGATACCGAGGCCGATACTCAAGGTGAAGAAATAGAGGAACCCCAAGAAAGGGTCGCCCACCTGGCCCACATAGACCAGTAATCCCAGTATGAAAGGGCCAAGACAGGGGGCGGCCACCACGCCAAGCGTGAGCCCCATAAAGAACGTACCGAAGAGACCGGCGTAGCTCTTTGATGCGGATCGCGTGAGCCACAACGGTAGCCTGAGTTCCCACAGCCCAAAGAAACTCAAACCCATTGCAACCATTACTGCAGCTACGAGGATCAAGACAATCGGATTCTGGAGCGCAAAACCAAGCATCCCGCCTGTCAGGGCCGCTGAGACCCCCAAAACGGAATTGGTTACGGCAAGACCAACCATATACACGATACCGTGAAGGATCGTATGACCTTTGATCCCCTCACTCTTTCCGCCGAAATAGGATATGGTTATGGGGATAAGCGGATAAACACACGGTGTAAGATTGAGGGCAAGGCCTCCCAAGAATATCGCCAGCAAGGTCAGCCATATGCTTGCGCCCTTTTCAGCCCCCTGGGATTGTTCTTCGGGTCCTGTGTCCTGGCTTGCTTGAACGCGTTGAATATGACCTGAGCCCCTGTCGTGCCCCATGCCCGCCGTTGCTCCGGAGTCATCTAACACCGGCGAGGCGCCGGGGTTCAGTCGATGGTCATCAGATTGCGCCGGCTGATAAAAGCCTCGAAAAAACGGGGAAGGCTGGTCCGCTGCTGATAAGTGAGAGTAGGAGAGCCAGGATATAGCGATCAGCATGAGCAGCAAAAAGAGCGGCACAAGGCCCTTGCGGTTCTTTAGTCTTGTTATCGCCATGCTGACTTGCGAAATCCTTTTTTGTCCGGTACCTCTATGGAGAGGACACTGCTTAAAGAAATGAGAAGGGCCTACTGGAAGGCGCTGAATATGGGGCGCAATGCCTTATCTATCACCAATAGCCAATCTTATGCAATTCGCAATCACTTTTAAGAGGGGGAGGATATAGGAGTGATACCGGTTTGTCAAAGAAAAGATCGAGAACATTGCTGATGCCGGCAATAGGAGAGCTTCGCATAACGCCTATTCTTTAAAGACGATGGGCTTTTCCTCAGTTCCGAGGCTCTCCCGCTGAAAAGCGGGATC
>CP070752.1:1579908-1582455 GCA_020348625.1 Deltaproteobacteria bacterium
CCTCAAGTTCTCCTCCATGGTCCTCTCTTTTTCACGGGGGATTCTTCCCCTGGCCATCGTTATGGTCATCCTGGCCTCCTATGTGCTGGGCATGGGGATGACCATTACGGCCTCCTATATCGTGCTCTCCATTCTGGCCGCACCGGCCCTCATGGAGTTCGGCCTACCCATTCTCGTGGCCCACCTGATAATTCTCTGGTATAGTCAGGACGCCACCATAACGCCCCCCTTCTGTCTCTCGGCCTTTATCGCGGCGGGAATCGGCGGCGCCGACCCGATGCGGACGGGCTTTATTTCCCTGAGGCTCGCCAAGGCCCTCTATATCATTCCCTTCCTCTTCGTCTACACCCCCGTTCTCATGCTGAGCGGGACCTGGCCTGAGATAATCGCTACCTGGATAACCTGCGCGCTGGGGCTCATCTGTTCCACCGCCGTGCTTGAACTTTACCTCTTCAGGAGGACAACCTGGTACGAGGCCATACTCCTGGGTGTAGCGGCGATAATCTTATTCGTCCCCAGCTATTCTTTTGACCTGCTTGGACTGGGAATCTTCGGCTTGGTAGTGTTCTTGCAGCGCGACGCATGGCAGGTGCCGACCCTGGCGAGGAGACTCGTGGAGGGTCAGGCCAATCCCCCTGAACCTCCACATTGAGTCCTTCTGTTTTCCCTTTTAATGGAGGTGGTTTCGAGTGGGTTGCTTGGTTGGATAGCGACATCAGAATCAACGAGTTTATGAAAGGACGTAACCAATCGTACTCGCCCGGACGGCAGTAATAACAGAAACTTCCCCTCACATCACACCTCGACGGTCTTCTCGTACGTGACACTTGCTCATGGTAATCTTAACTCCATCACGTTACCCGGGAAGTTGAGACTCCCTCTGCAAATAGGAAACATTCTCCTCGCCACAAGCGTTGCCTGGGCACGAGTTGAGCGATGGAAGCACTTTCCCTCGGATGTACTCACCGGTGCTGCCCTGGGGCATTTCCTCAATATCTTGTGTAAACCTTACACATAGGAAAAGCGTGGACCTTAGTTTTCAATCCATGCTTTCTCTTGGTGGGTTTTATCGAACCTCGATAGCCGTATTCTGAATTTTTACATTGTAGGTTTCATACCAAAATCAATACATAAACTGGATTTCATCTTGGCTTATGGAAAACGAGAAACCATGATCCGGCTGGCAAAAGCGTCACACGTATTCCTGAGTTTATCTATGATGATTCGCATTCGCAGCTTCCGCCCATCGATGATTAGCTCTATAATCCCGCAAGCGATGGCCAAAGCCTACAGGGATTCCGCGTCCAAATTTCGCGGTAAAGTTTAATGTTTCAAAGGATTGTCGTGTATTACCACGATTTTTCCCTATGTCTCCACAGCCGTTCTTTATTACCATAATGATGCCATTTCGGCTCATACACCATATTGGACCGCTTTATCGTTGACACACAAGCTCTATTTCGTCATACGTGCAGCTACAAAAAGCAACTTCCTAATCTTTACGGTTGTCCGGATACTGCCAAAAGGGCGGGTATTTCTCCAACTTTCACGATGTTTTCAACGTTCCATAGCTTCTCTAAAATGTGATCCGCCGATTCTTTTGTAAAAATCGGTTTGATAATGTTTCGGAATTTATCTTCAAAATCATCATTTGTGAGAGGATGATCCGGGCTTCCTTTGGGAGATGTGACGTTGTGATGCAGAGATCGTCCGTCTCGCAATTTAATGACGACATCTGCCTCATGATCGCTGAGTGCTTGATTCTCTTCTATGGATACCAAACGCATCACTTCCTTGATCGTAGGATCTTTGGTCTTTTCTGAGTTAAAAAGGTCCTCCCCGGCCTTTCCCTCTATGAGCGCGATGGCTGCACAATAGTATGTGCTGAATTTTCCCTCCAGCCCATCCCGGGGTTCGGTCAGACAGGCAGCATCAAAACAAAATTTAGAGACCTTACAGTGAATGGCGCTCACTTGATCCGGCGTAATCCGGTGTCGGTTTCGCAAATGAATGATTCCATCGATAGCCGGATGGGTATACAGACAAGACGCATACGGCTTAAGGCTAACGCCCATGATATGATATTCTCGACCCAATCCGTTCAGTCCTCTCTGAGCATTAAAATCCGATGACATGAGGGCACCCAACCCTTTCGCTCCTTCCAAAACATCAATTGTGCTCGTAAATCCCTTCCGGGCCAGCAACGCCGACAGAAGCCCGTCGGCAGCCGCCTTTCCCGGATGGAACGCCTTGGTCATGCTGCCGAACACTTTCCGGATACCAGATGCCTGGGTACCGGCCAGACCGAGGGCATTGGCAAACTGCTCTTTTTTCAGACCGGCCAACTTGCTGATGGCTGCTACCGCTCCAAATCGTCCCATGGTCGCGGTGGCGTGCCACCCTGCCTCATAGTGGTCGGCACCCATTGCCATACTGATCCTCGTCACAAATTCAACCCCAATGACAAAGGAAAGAAGAAAATCCTTGCCGTCGATCCCTTTCCATTCACCATAGGCCAAAAGGGCAGGTAGCACTGTGACGCTCGGA
>CP070752.1:1582555-1585425 GCA_020348625.1 Deltaproteobacteria bacterium
GGCCTTATTCACGTCATATACCACCTGGGTTTGAAAGAAATCCGCTCCGGCATTGATCTTTTTTTCCATTTTTTCAATTTCGCGGTCAAGGTTTCTTGCCGTAGGCATAGCGGTGCAGGCAATCTTGAAATCGGTATTTCCACCAACCTCTTTGTCGTTGTAATCTATTCCGCTGTTCATCTTTTTGATTAAAGTGATCAACTCAAACGTATTGTAATCGTAAACTGGCTTAGATGGGTAAGGTCCATGCTTAGGTGGGTCCCCAGTGGTTACCAAAATATAGCGAATACCCAAAGCATGTGCACCTAATAGGTCAGCTTGAGTACCCAGAAGGCTGCGGTCGCGGCATGTGAAATGAGGGATAACTTCTATATTTAAACCTCTTTGGATAAGACTGGCCATGGAAATGGCATTAATTCTGAGGTTACCCATGGGGCAATCGTGAACGTTAATTCCGTCTAAAGAAAGATACTCTTTAGCCTTGTCCAAAGATTCTTGGAACAGAGCGCCCTTGACCGGCCCTAACTCGGTGGTGATGACGAAACGCTTGCCCAGTTTTTCGATCAAACTCATAGCTGCCTCCATACTAGGTTTAATCAGTACATTCTAATACATGATAAAAACTAAAAGAGACTTTATGGCTAATTGCGCGAATGGTTTTAGTGAATAGGGAAATCAGGGAAATACGAAACGAATCTTCAATATCTTGGGGTGAGTTCATGCACTCCAAAATTTGCTACTTCTTGCCAAAACCTATAATCTTCATAAAACACAGATTACTTAGCATAGGCAAAACCCCACGTCACTAGGTGAGAAATGGGGCTCTTACTGCGTAGCTAGAGGGACTCCCTCGCCACAATGTTCAAGCTGCAGGTGTCTAGACTAATCATATTGGTCAGTAACGCCCAAAGAAGTGCCAATGTAAGACTCAATTTTTCTCAGAAACAAACTGTATACCAAACGGCCTTGTTCGGATAGATCCTCGGGGTTCTTGCTCAAATCCATGAGTGCGTCGAAATCCAGAGCAGATAAGCCCTTTAATATCTTCAGCTCTTCGCCCGTTTTTACACTTTCTTTCAGCTCTGTGGCTAATTTTCGTTTCATGCGCTCATATTCATGTGCCACCTGCTCCCGTCTTTCTTCCGGTTTCGGTCCCTCAGTGATTTGTATCCTCGTTTTCTTTTCAAAGGCGTCCTGAGCGGTTTCCCTTGTGTCCACGTCTCCCTCACTTCTGGCGCCATATAAGGATTTCAGGCGTTTGAACCAAAACAGGCGACGTCCTTTGACACAGGTCAGGTAGGTGGACTTCTCAGGACATTCCACAACAAGTCGCATTTTCGGAAGCTCTTTCACTACCTTGACTTGATCTGCATAAAACACATGAGTCCTGCCGCAGGCACATTGAAAAGTATGACCCTCATAGTCACGCATATCCATTTTATGAGGGCGGCCATCCATCGTTACAGCAAAGAAATCAGGTGCAGGTAGTAGTTTCATGATTCATCCCTTTTTCACTACCTCCCCGGCCAAGGGCTTTAAGAAGGAAAACAAAACAGAAAAACCCCACCTCTCCAATGAGAAGCAGGGTTATGATGTTAGGCCATGGCAACCCCTCGGTTCAGGGTTATCCAAAAAGACAGTATTGAGGCAGGTTTGAAACTACAATAGATACGTTACAGCATGCAATATGTCAGAATCAAGGAAAAAGGTTAGGCACGGGATTTTTCATGGGAGCAGATGAGATCGTTGAGATTTAACGGCGAAATGGCGTTATTTGACCGGCTTAATCGTTGCTTAAAAACACAACCTAAGGTGAGAACACATCCAGCCTGAAATCGGCTGTAAGTTCGAGCAAGGACTGGCACGGAAGGTCCCCAGGCGATCCTGGGTAGCGCCCAGGTAGGAAGCCAACCGAAAATGGCATACATTGTTAAGGTATCCGTTTGATATCAAACACCTTAAGAGGTCTGCCTTACATAGCAGTTGTTTGTAATCAGGGCCAAGCACTGATGCGTCAAACATATCTTACCGATTTTTCCTCAAAGCAGTTTTCGGGAAATTCTTTGGTTCACCAGACTTCGGGTTCACAACATGCGATAGGGCTGCCTCAAACGTATCTAGTCATTCAGGGCGACTGTGGCAATAAAGCAGCCCCCACCATCTGATGCTGTGGCAAATTGAACTTCATCGGCACCTATGTCTGGAGCAGCACCACTGGTCCTTGGCTCTCCATCAAAGTCTGTGGCAGGAAGCCCTGGTGCTGTTGCCGTGCCGGCATCGATGCACGGGGAGTCCGCCTGAAGGTGAAAGTCCCCAGTGAGAAGCGGGGGTCGGTCTATATTGTTTGCCTGCGAGAGACCGGCGCCGTCTTTTATGACGAATTGGGTATAGTCGTTGTTGAAGAGGTTTACCATGGCCGGTGTGCCAGTGTCATTTGGGTCGTCATCAACATAGAGGTCACCTCCGGCGGTGGTCGCGGTATTGCCCCATACGAGGTTGTTGTATATGTTCCCCGTTGCTGTATGCTCATAAAGGGCAACGTATAGACCGCCTCCGGAAACTGCAGCATTCGTGCCGGTGAAGGTATTGTTCGTCATGTTTACCGTCAGCCCGTATGTATGGACATAGGCACCGCCTCCGAAATTAACAGAGGAATTGTCGCTGAAGATGTTGTTTGTGAGAGTCGCCGTTCCGTTGGAGGGATAAATACTGGCGCCCCCGCCTTCCCAGCCGGCATCATTCCCGCTAAAAGTGTTATTGGTGAGGGTAATTGCCCCGGAATTGCAGTCGATGTACGTTCCTGCGCCTTCTGATGTTGTAGTGTTCGAATTAAAGGTGTTATTCGTGAGGGACACTGCTCCGCTCGAAGA
>CP070752.1:1585525-1590712 GCA_020348625.1 Deltaproteobacteria bacterium
AGTATGAGGAGGCCATTGCCGAGGGGGAACGGGCCGTGGCCCTCAATCCTAATGGGGCTGATGCCCATGCGCATTTGGCTATGACTCTGGGCTATGTGGGCAGGCGGGAGGAAGCCACTGCGTTATTTAAGAAGGCGATACGGCTCAACCCGATGCCCCCAAACTGGTACCTAACCCATCTAGCCTTCACTTATCGCCTAACCGGAAAGAATGAGGAGGCGATCGCGACTTTCCGGAAAGTGCTTCAACGCAACCCCGACGATCTGTGGGCTCAGATCGGCCTGGCCATCAGTTATAGTATGGGAGGCCAAGAGGAGGAGGCCCGTGCGGAGGCCGCAGAAGTCCTCAGGATAGATCCCAAGTTTTCCCTAGACTATTTTGCGAAGACACTCCCGTATAAGAATCAAGCCGATACAGAAACCGCGATTGACGCTCTGCGCAAGGCAGGACTCACGTGAGGGCTTGTTGCGGCAGTTAGGCTGCGGGAAGACGAAGAAAGGCGCCTAGCTGAAAAGAATGCGGACAGTGTCGGGGCCTTTGAATACTTCTGGCGAGTACTGGAATATTTCAACTTCTGTTCGAAAGACGAGAATCTCCTGGCCACGGGCGATTCCCTCTTCATGTTATATGATGCCCGTGATTTCATAGGCTTGTTGAGAGGTTTTCCATCTTTTTTACTTGAAATCTATTGTTCCTTAATTATAGATTGACTCAACTGGCCATTTCTCCGTATGATCCATTCAGTGCCATCACTTCGCCCGGATTATTTAGTGTCAATTAAGTGAGAGTGTACAGGCAAGAAACCTGATGTGAGTGCAAATCAAGTGCCTAATAAATACAAGGTTGGGTCATGCATTGAGCCTAGGGAGTATTTCCTAGTTAGACCCAGGACGGTTAGATGGACAAAGCCTGACATGGCCCAAGAGAAGTGAGTGTGAGCAAGAGTCAAGCACTATGGTTTGACGGTGAAAATACAGTAGAAGAGGAAAACGATGGCAAGAATGGCAATGTATGCAATGATTGCGGTCGCAGGCTTGGTATGTTTTATAGTAGCCGTGATTTACTTACCTCAAGGACCCCATAAGGAATGGGTGGCATTGTTGTTAGGCCCCATATCGGGTATATGTTTGGCGATCATCATGCATTTTGCTAACATTTCCGTTGCATTCACCATATCGTTTGTGTTGCAAGATGGCGGTGTGTCGCTGAGCATCACAAAACCCTGAGAGATGCTTAATAGCCTGGCACCTGAAAAGATGGAAAGATCACCCCGAAGATCTCCATAGGACAGCCTGACCCATCCCTGCCTAGCCCACCATCGGACGTCCAATCCGCGCTGCGCGCAGCCGATAGGCTCCCCCAGCCCTTGCCCATAAGGCCGGATCAGACGTGTGGCCGAATGCTTCACGGTCTTCCTTGAATGGCGAGCCCGCCAAAACGAAGATAATGGCCCAGAGACTCAAACCAACGTTCCACCCCGCCTATTGAGGCATTGCTCAGGTGCTTTACGCGGGTCGAGGAGAGGCTTTATCGATTTTCAGGTATGGTTGATTCTCGATTGAGGCGACCTCAGAAAGGCCGGGGCATGTGAAATGAGATGGAAATTAGACAGTACGTATAGCTAAGTCACTTGACCTTTTTGAAAGACATCTTCTTTCCGGCAGGCAATGTAATTTCAAGGGTGTCGTTCTGGATCTTTGCAACAATGATTCCACCAGCTTTGGTATTCATCCTGATCTCGCTACCTTTTACATACCATGAAAAAGAGTTCTCCTCATCTTTCACCCGCCAGACACCCTCGCCATTTTCCTTCAATTCAATATAGGTTTCGGAGGGTTTTTGCGATTCGCTGTCTCGGGCTTCGTATAGGCCCGCGTATCTGGCCTTTGAACCGCATGAAAAGGCGAATACAAGCAGAAGACCCAACAAAGCCGGCCATAAGCGGTTGGAATATCTTTGTCTTGGTAACATATCTCTCCTTTTCAGGAACCGTGAAAGCTTTATGCCACTCTCTTTCTGAACATACCTCCCTTTCGAAGCAGAAAAAGTCTGTCGAAGAAGAAGACCTGAATCGTGAAGAGCAGCCATAAGGTATTCTTCATAATTTTCCACCAGCTCACCGGTTCCCCGACGGTATCGTAACATCCGCAGTTGATAGGGGAGCCCATAATAACGTTCGCTCCTATGAGGACGTTAAATGAAATTAAAAGCAATGCAATAACAGATGCCGCCGCTCGGGTCCTTAGGCCGATGATGAGGAATAGTCCACAAATGAGCTCTACCCACGGTACGACCACGGCCGCCAGGGGAATAGACCAGTACGGGAAAATCCGGTACTCTCCCATAAGCTCGGCAAATTGGGCCGGATAGGGAATCTTGCTCATGCTGGCGTAAATAAAGTAATAGCCTATGAAAAGCCTGAGCACAAGGGCGAGATATTCACTCTTCAGGATTCGCTTGATGAGCGCCAAAGTATTAGTCATGGTTCAACCGGATAACCGTTTTTTCTCCACTGGGACAATCCGACCCAGGTTAGAGGCCTGTATTGGTGTCCGGCTTCTAAGATCTGAGTGTTCTTATGCCCGCGGAGGATGAGTTTCCTGACTACCTCTTCATCATAGAGGCCGCTTATAGATCTGCCATAGACAATAATCTCTTTCTGTTTATCTACCTCACTTAATTCCATCATATACATGATATCGAAGAGTGCCAAAGGTATACTGATAGCACCCTTTATATGCTGCTGTTCGAAAAAATTGGACGGCCTGGCATCAATAAAGAGGGTCTCATCTTTATCATATTTTTCCTTAGCCTGGGAGACATTTACCTTGGAAATCTCTTTCGCATCATAGAATTCGGGTAAGACGCTTATACGGTTAGGATTTGACAGATTGAAGATTATGGCAAAGATCAGGATCACAGCGCCAACGAAAACGAAATCAAGCAGTGATAACTGGGGCGCCTGATAATGGAGTTCGACATCCTCCTGAATTCTCCTCTCATCTCGCCTCAGGATCTGAGACATGCGTTTGATAAAATTCTTGAAAATTTCGGGATGATCCTTAAGAACCCGGTCAAATTCATCTTTGGTAAGGACGAAGAGGCTCGTTTCTTTCATAGCCTCTATGTTTATCGACCGAGGCTCATCGGTTAGCAGGGCCATTTCGCCGAAACTGTCGCCCGGGCCTAATTGGTTCAGATCAGTCTCCACACCGTCTTCACCTCTAAGAAATACTCTAATCTTCCCGGAATTAATGATGTAGAAACTGTCGCCCGGATCACCCTGTTGAAAAATAACGGTCTTGGCGGGCACAACCTTATCCTGGAGAACCTGGGCAATCTCATACAGTTTTTCCTCGGGAATGTCCCTGAAAATGGGGATCTCTGAAAGTCTGTTTTTTTTCCCTTCTTTAGTCGTCATGTTTCATACTTGAAAGGTGTGTTCCAAGAAAAAGACACGTATATGGCGAAGTCATGAACCTGCACACACTAAAGGTGCTGTTATTGCTTCTTGTGATATTCCTTTATCTGTCTTAAGAATTCGTCTAGGTCTTCAATAGCATGGCGGTGGGTCATTAGTACTTTGCCGCTATTGTTTACCAGAATCATAAAGGGTGTTCCTGTTTTTCCAAGGGCAGTATAGATGTCCTTTTTTTCATCGGGGAAAAGGGGAAACTGAACCCGGAACTTGGTTCTGTAAACATCAATATGTTTCTGATTGTTCCCCGCGGCGATACCTATCAATTTGATGTCACTGCTTAGCACAGGATCTTGCTGAATAATATTATAGAGCCTATTAACTATAGGCGCGGCCTTATGGCAACTGGGTCAGAGAACATTCAGTATCTCGATAAGGATGAGTTTGGCGGGAATCTGTGTTACTGACAGAGCTTCGAGGCTTTCTAGCCCTAAGTATTCTCGGTACTCTAAAGAGTTGGGCGCCTTTAGCTCAAATTTGGGTAGGACCTCTCCAGGAGCAATCGGCTGAGTTCGCTCGGCTCCGTAAGCTGAAAAACACGACAATCCGAACAAAATACAGACCGCCAACCAAAGAGGGCGTATAGCCAACCTAAATCGTCTCATACCATACCTCCCGGTTACTGGACTTTATTTCACCGACGTAGCGCCTGATAATCATGATTGAAAAAACGATATTCTGCGGGGATTCATATCAGCTAGATCTTCGTGCGACAAATCGTAAAACCGATCGGTAGCGAGTTCAAGCCCCCAATCCTTAAGCTAAAACTAACCCACAACCTTGTCAAGAAGAATCTTTCACCATTTTTTCTGCCTGGCGCTCTATCGTTGCTACTACCCGCGGTCTTCTTGAGCCGCCAGGCCGACAGCCGCCTGGAAATAACCATCGATTCCTGGTGGCAAGGCCGTAAAACGCACGCTAAAGACCCTTGTCTCGTCGTCGTACCGAACCATCACCTTCCCGTAGAAATCTTTGGAGCAGAGCTCTTCGCTCACGTCCACAAGGTTGAGCTTGAGATTTGTCAACGGATCCAATTCCGTCTGAAGGCGCAACTCCCCAGACTTGCGCGCAAGTCGAAGAATGGTGCCCGCGAACACCCCCTTGCCCATATGCTTTCCGTCAAGTATAGTGTACTTAATCCGAATTTCCCGGGCCAGGGTAATAAGAACCGGAGGTTTGTCCCTAAGGGTGAGGTTGTATTGACCACCGATGCCTCCCACCTCGTAGATCGTAAGCGATGTTTCAGCTCCCTTAGGATGGACCTGCAGCTGCTGGTTGATCTGAAGGACCTCGCCCGCCTCTTTGCGAACCGATTCACTGATCAGGATCTGTCCTCCAACGGTGTATGACTCAATTCGGCCCGTCATATTGACACCGCTCCCCACCACGCCATACTTACTTCGTTTAATCGAACCGACATTGCCAACGATCACCTCGGCCTCGTTCAGGCCGATCCCCGTCTCGAGCTCGGGCAGGCCCTGTTTGCGGTTCTGTGCATTCACTTCCGCCATGGCGTTCTGCATTGCAATAGCGCAGGCGATGGCCCGCTGTGCACGGTCAGGCATCTGCTGGGGCGCACCGAAGATGACCAAGAGGGCGTCACCAATGATTTCGATGATGGTACCGCTGTACTGAAAGGTCAGGTTCACCATGGCCTCAAAGTAGATGTTGAGCATTTGAACCACCTGCTCGGGCTCGAGACGCTCGGA
>CP070752.1:1590812-1601709 GCA_020348625.1 Deltaproteobacteria bacterium
AAGGCGGTCATGAACGGCTATCTCCAGGATCAGCTTTTACTGGGAGGCCCTGAACCTTTCTTTGAGAATATTGAAAACAATCCATCCATGGCAGAAGCCGGTGCCCCTTATAAAGGCGAAATAACGTTTCTCGATGTGGTTGGAAATGTGGCCAATGTCACGATTAAGGAAACAGGTTTCGGTGGCGACATGGCTTTCACCGACTATTTCCATCTGATTAAAGAGCGGGACGAATGGAAGATTATCAGCAAGACTTTTACCACGGAATAACAAACCTCGAGCCTTTCCAGTTGATAAATATTTTTGCGAGACGCGCCGGTTCTGCAAGGGATAAAGTAAAAAAAGACAAAGGCAACCCTTTTGTTTCTTGAAGTGGCATGAGTAACCCAAATACCCCTAATCAGTTCGGCCGTGCGAATCTATTCCTGGCCAAGATATGCCTTTTTCACCCGTTCATCATCCAAAAGATCCTTACTTTTACCCTCCAGAACAAGCTGGCCTGTCTCCAACACATAGCCTCTATGAGATAGCCTTAGGGCAAGTCGAGCATTTTGCTCCACCAACAGGATACTGGTTCCCATTTGATTGATCTCGACAGCGATTTTGCCTATCTCGCGAACCATGATCGGGGCAAGGCCTGTCGAGGGTTCATCTAACAAAAGCAAAGCGGGGTTTCCCATCAAGGCACGAGCAATCGCAAGCATCTGCTGCTCTCCCCCGCTTAAGGTCGCTGCCTGCTGCCTTTTTCGTGCTTTCAGGACTGGAAAAGTGTGAAATATCCTCTGTAAGTTTTGCTTTATCTGATCCTTATCCTTCTGCAAGTAAGCGCCCAATCTTATGTTCTCCAGGACTCCCATGTAGGGAAAAAGATCCCTCCCTTGAGGAACATGTCCTATACCCATTTTGACGATATCTTGGGCAGGGGTTTCATGAATCTTTATTCCTTGAAATAGAATTTCTCCACTTATAGGTCTCTTTAGGCCGGATATGGTTCTGAGGGTCGTTGTCTTACCGGCTCCATTGTTTCCGATTATGGTCACGATTTCGCCCTGTTTCGCCTTGAGGGAGATGCCACTCAATACTACTGCGCCCCCGTAGCGAACATTCAAGTCTATAATCTCAAGTAACATCTTCTTCCTTCCCCAGGTAAGCCTCCATAACCGCTGGGTTTTCAACTATCTCTTCTGGTGAGCCTTCAGCGATTTTCCTCCCAAAATCAAGCACAGCAATCCGATCACAAAGCCCCATCACGGCCCTCAGGTTGTGCTCAATGATGATGCAGGTGACCCCCCTCTGTTCTCTAAGTGTCCTGATCATGCTCAACATGGTTTCAACTTCTTCAGCGGCCATACCCGTAACAGGCTCATCCAGAAGAAGCAGTTGCGGTTGGGCCGCCAAGGCAATTGCTAGACCCAATAACCGTTGTCTCCCATGGGGCAGATTGATTGCCAATTCATTTGAGTATCGCCCTAAGCCAACGAACTCAAGCGTATCCAAGGCTCTCTGTTCCAATGCCTTTTCCTGTATCCGATTTGAACGTGTTCTTAGAAATATGCTGGAAAAACCTATTCTCGACTGCAAATGGTAGCCAACCTGCACATTTTCAAGTACCGTAAAGCTGCTGAAAAGGAGGTTTTCCTGAAAAACCCGGGCGATGCCCTGTTGGGCCCTTAGATGAGAGGGAAGGGTGGTAACCTCTTCCCCATTGAAAATGATTTGCCCATGGCTGGGTCGTAAAGTGCCACCAATCATATTGAGCACCGTGGACTTGCCTGCCCCGTTCGGGCCAATGAGACCGAATAACTGGCCTTGACTCACATCCATATCCAGTTCCATCACAGCGGCCAAACCACCAAAAAACCTCGTCAGTTTTCGAATCTCGAGATAGCCCATTCAATATCCCTGCTGCAATATCTAATCCTCAACGTAGTGTCCAGCCACCCGGTCAATCTATGTGGACCGCCATCTCTTAATCTTCTCCGGTATACCTATGAGCCCCTCAGGTATAATCATAACCACCGCGATGGCAATAACCCCGATTATCATCGGCTGATATTCTTCCACCGGTCGGGCAAATTCATAAACCAGAGACAGGACAACGGCTCCCATGATAGGCCCTACAAACCTCGCTTTTCCGCCGACCACCATGTAGATTAAGAGGTAGATGGTGGTCATGACGCCAAAAGAAGCGGTAGCATAGGGGCCCAAGGCTCGCTCAAAGTGAGCGAAAAGACCGCCACCAAGGCCTGCAAAAAAACTGGCAATACTGAAGGCAATGACCTTGTATCTCAAGACATTCACTCCTACTGCGCCGGCTATCTTGTCGGCCTCTCGGATGGCCAACCAGGTAAAGCCGAGCTTTGAGTTCTCCAGGCGGTATAGGATAAACAAGGATACGCACACCACAGCTAACGTCAAATAATAATATTCGGTAAACCCGTCAAAATCCAGCTGACCCAAACCGGGGATGGATAACACGCCAGCTCCGGGAAAACCGATCAAGCCGTCGAGTCCGCCGGTCAAACTCCGCCAATTGAAAGCCAAAAGTCGAATGCTTTCCGAAGTCACAAGGGTCAGAATGGCAAAGTAGATTCCCTTAACCCGCATAAATGGGTAGCCTAATGCAAAGGCCAGAAGGCCAGCCAAGAGCCCGGCTAAAGGTAAGGTCGCCCCAAAAGGGAGCCCGGCCTTCATGGTCAACAGCGCTGAGGTGTAAGCCCCGAGGCACATAAATCCCACATGACCCAGAGAGAATTCACCGATAGTTAAGATAGTCCGAAGGCTGGCTGCCAGGAGAGAGTTGATGACTATCGATGTAAACACAGAAGTCCAATAGGTACTGGATAGGACCAGTGGGGCAGCAATCGCAAGGACTATCGCCCCAGTACATACCAAGACTTTAAACATACCTTCCCTATTCATGGCCAAATATTCCCTGGGGCTTGATGACCAGCACGATGATGACGAAGAAAAGGGGGCTCAGGGAAGCCCAGGCATGCCCGAACAGAATCGGAAACAGACCGTCAATAATCCCAAGGCTCATCCCCGCTATGATGGCTCCGGGCAAGCTGCCCAAGCCTCCTATGACGATGATGAGCAGTCCCTTGACCAGGGACAAGAGGCCCATGTAGGGGCCCATTTGAAACATTGACCCTGCCAGCACCCCTCCTGCGGCGGCAAGGGCGGAACCAATGGCCATGGATAAAGCAGCCATTTTGTTCGGACCGATGCCCTGAAGGATAGCACCATCCGGGTTTTGCGAGCTGGCCACCATAGCCTGGCCATATTTGGTCGCCTTGAGGAAGAGATACAAAACCAGGCTCAAAAACACGGCTACCGCGACGGCAACTATCCTGTCCTTGGGTACGAAGATGCTACCCATAATATTAAAGGGCCCCTCAGCCAGCACGGGTAGATTCCGGTGATGCAGACCAAACATGGCTATAGCGCCGCTCTGAAGGATTAGGGTCAAACCCACGGCAGCCACGACGGCAGATAGCCAATCTTCTTTTAAAGGACGAAATAGAAACCTTTCCAGGATTAGGCCAAGGATCCCGATAAAAAGCATACCTAAACAGGTTCCCAAAAATAACGGCAACTTAAGGGAGACTGTCAAATAGTAAACAGCATATGCCCCCAGCATGTAGATTTCGCCGTGGGCGAATTGCATAATGCGCATGATGCCGAAGATGAGGGTCAGACCAAGGGCCATGAGGACATAGATCCATCCCAAGGCCAGCCCGTTTATCAAACCCTGCCAGAATTCTTGTGCTGTAATATCCAAACCTAAACCCCTACCGATATTCAACTATGCTCAGCATTGTTCCATTCCCACAATTTTAGGGTGGGCCCCTCGCTTGGGGGGGAGGAGAACAAACGTTCCCCTCCCCCGTTTTTTCTGAGATCCAAATTCAGAATTCTTGATTTGAAGGATCGAATATCGAGTATTACTGAAGCGCAGGCATCTTGAGCCCCAAAAACTCTATCTTCCCGTTCATCAGACGTGTTTGGGGAACCGGCCTGTTCAAAACCCGATTCACGCCAAACGTCTTTTTCCCACTCATGTGGGCCGGGCCCCAGCAGGTGTTAAAACTTCCCGGCGCGGTCATGGACTCAAAGGCTGCGATAACTTTTTCAACCTTAACGCTATTCGCCTTCTTAAGGGCCTGAACAAAGGCTTCTGCCTGGGCATAGGTAACGGGAGTGTCCTCAAAGTAAGGATCCTTAGTCACCTTGGCCCACCGATCCATACTTTCTTTGATGCCCGGGGTGGGGTGCGCAAAATCCATCCCGTTTGTGAGGACGTCATGGGAGCCCTCCTTCCCGACGATGGAAAGAATAATTGCCGGCGCGAGGGGGGAATCGGAAATAAAGATACCCTTGAAACCAAGTTGCCGTGCGGTCCTGAGTTGAAATCCCGCCTGGGCACTATTCGCGCCCTGAATAATATCCGGGTTGGTAGCCAGGGCCTTGGTGTAATATGGCGTGAAATCTTCGATTCCTATTGGCCAGATATTATGACCAACCAGGGTTAATCCCCTCTCCTCGGCTAACTTCTTGGCCTTCGTTTCAACAGGAAGGCCCACATCCGGGGCTACGATGAACAGCCTTTTTGCCTGAGGGTAGTTCTCCCTGAGAAAATCATAATTCATCTCCCAATTGGTATCGGACGTGGGATTCAGTCTAATGGCGTAATGCTTCTGGGGGCTTACGTCCCCCGGTGTAGCCGGTGCATCGATCCAGGTAATGATATGGAGGGCCTTGGCCCTTTCGCACACCTGGTAAATAGCCGCTGCAACAGGAGGCGTAATAGCTCCGAAGACGAAATTGGCCTCATCTTTGTAAACGAGTTTCTTGGTCGCCGTGGACGCAACGGTCGGATCCGTCTTGCTATCCTCGGCTATCAGATCGATCATGTAGGTATCACCGCCAAGCTGAAGGCCCCCTTCCTCATTGACCTTGTCAAAGTAAAGCCTAACGGCCCTCGTCAACCCAACGCCAACAAAGCTGATAGGCCCTGATAAGGGCATTATTATTCCCACCTTTAAGGTTTTTTCACCGGCAAGAGTTGAACCTGTAAAAGCGCCCAGCAACATGACAGATGTAACTGTGACCACACATAACGCAACCCAGTTAGTTCTTTTCTTATTCATAGCATGCCCTCCCCAATAAAAGTGATTAAGTGAAAATTATCTTCCCCAATGAAGATAAAATGACCCCGTCTAATCTGTGTTTAGGGATCTAAATTCATTCCGTTTGCGGTAATAGTTTATCGGCTCAGATTATCGAAAACGATTTTTCCGCCTGCAATGGTCATCAATACCGGTATATCATGCAGTTCATGAGGGTCCACACTGAATAAATCCTTCTCAAGGATACACAGGTCCGCCAGTTTTCCGACTTCAATGGAGCCTTTGACGTGCTCCATATGATCCTGCCAGGCGCCGTTAATGGTGTATATTTTCACCGCTTCCTCAAGAGAAATACATTGATCGGGTCCGCCTACACGACCTGAAGTCAGGCTTTCTCTCAGTACCGCGGATTGCATTCCAAGCCTCCAGTTAAGCGGTGTCATGGGCGCATCCGAACTGCCTGTCAAATTGATGCCGGCGTCAAGAACCATACGCATGGGGAACTGATGATCGGTCCTGTCTTTACCTACTAATGCCGGTAAAATATCGGCTAGCCATGATTTGATGTACGGCTGCATAGCCACCCCGAAGTTATATTTCGCCATTCTTTCCGCTGTTGATCTGCTGAGGAAATCCCCGTGAATGACATAGTGCCGAAGATCATCAATAGGTTTTTCCATGTAACCTTTAATGAATCCATCCACGGTTGCGTCAATGGCCCTGTCACCTGTAGCGTGGACACCTATCTGCTTTCCGTTCTTATGCGCGTGTGCAATGAGTTTAACCAGTTCATTATATTGTTCTTCATCCGTTGCGCCCGGTACGCTCGCTGACCCATGTCCACCGTCCAAGTAGTCCTCATTCATCCACGCGGTCTTTGTCGGAGGTATGCCATCGGCGAAAACCTTAACTCCCGGAATTCGCACCCATAATGGATCTAAATCGGATGGGACCTGAAATGTTTCAAGCCCGTTTTTCATGTCATCAAAGCTTAGCGTGCCGTATTCTCCAAATAGAAGTAGGATGGTCATGCGCACAGACAGGTGTCCTTCTTCGTATAACTCTCGGTACAGCTCAATTATTTCGCTGCTCATTACCCCATAAACATATGAATCGCCTCCAGGCCCAATGGCCGCATCCGTAAAGCTTGTTATGCCGTTTGCGTTGAGTTCTTTCATCGAGGTTTTAATAGCCTCTTTTTTCTCTTTGCGGGAGTAGACCGGGACATGGGAGCTGATCAAAACATGGGCAGCCAGTTCTTTTAATATGCCGGTTGGTTCACCGGTATTTGGGTCTCGTTCGATCACCCCTCCTACAGGATCGGTTGTTTCTTTATTTATTCCTGCCAGCGAAAGGGCCTTACTGTTAACCAAAAGTGTATGCCCTGTATGATCTGCCAGTGCGACCGGGTTCTCCGGTGATACTTCGTCTATATCTGTTTTCCTTGGAAGTATGGAAGGGTCATTTTTGCATTCTTCAATAAAACACTGATCCCAGCCAAACCCCCGAATCCATTCCCCAGGCTGTATTGACTTTGCTTTTTCGTGGATAGCGTCTCTAAGATCTTTTATGGATTTTATTGATGGGTAACTGAGATCAAGGGCCAGGGGAGGCCTCACGCCTCCCAGATATGTGGGGTGCCCGTGTGAATCATTGATTCCCGGAAGAACCGCTTTGCCTTTGAGATCCAACACTTCGGTGTCATGAGAGGATATGAACCCCTTTATCTCTTCATTTGAGCCCACAGCGACTATTTTATCACCCTTGATTGCAACGGCTTCCGCAAAATGAAAACTAGCGTCGACTGTTACTATCTTTCCATTTATGAGAGCTAAATCGGAGATAGTTCCCGCCCAATCAGAATCTCTTTTCATTTGCTTAGTCCCTCTTTGTTCTTAATAGAAGGCTAAAGGTTCGATTCTTTCAGCCGCGGTATCCGACCGTTTGATGGATAGAATCGTTGATTTCCAAGTCAAATTCAAAGTCTTCTGATAATTAGGGAGCAATCAATATACCACGCTAAAAGATTAAAACATACCACATGGGATTGCAAGTACCATCTCATTTGGATACCCAAGTACCGGAGAAAAGTATTATGGTGACACCTCCAAAAAGATCTCGGAGAGGTGTTTCGAGCTCTCTAGTTAAAAAAAGGAGCAGCGTGGTTGCTGGTCATCTCATGCGGATCATGCCAAAGCAAATACCGCAAAAACGCATACAGCGATATCCACTATAGAAATTCAAGCCAGGCTTTATCGCGCATCCATTTTTGACCACCACCTTCAATTGGCTCATTATAAATTGCAGTAGCAATCATCTTATCTAAATCTGCGACGATAGCAATATTGAAACCCTCGCTACGCTTCTCAGCCGTTGCAGACGGACGGGTTTCCTGCTCAAACCATGCCAAAAAATAAACATTATCAGCTACTTTATATACTACTTTTTTTTCAGTCTGCCCATATCCGACATGGGGTCCCTCTATTCCAGTCCAGATAATTATTCCTTTCTGATACTCTTGGTCATAGGTCATACCGGATTCATAGTGAAACCGAATTTTCTTCCCATCCAAATCATCTGTTTCAGGATGCCCAAGATTCTTTTGCATTTTCATACCTCCCATTGCTTTTGAATTAGGATGTTCCATTTCTTTTGCCAATGATAACATCATAATCTACCGGCCTAATGGCATATCCTAAGATCTCCCCATCTCCCAAAATGACAGTCTTGGCAGTTGCTGCCCCTATATCTATCCCAGCCACTAACATGTCTGTGTCCCTCTCTATCATCTATTGTTTACCTTCTCCAGCTTTATCAAGTCCGCAGAGTTCTCTATTCGCATTTACATATGCCAAGAAGCATGATTCCCTACTCTCATAATGAACATAGGGCAGTTACGATCAGCTAGTCTTTTCCCCTATATAACCTTTTCACTAGGTTGCTGATTTCTTTCTTGCTTTGAGCATCTCAGCAAATGTCTCTACCTTTGTTCTTAAAGAGGCAGCACTATAGGTTCTGCTGTCAAAACAATCTATCTCCAGTGACAAGACCGGAAGACCGGTTTTCTCCTCCAGATATTTCTTTGTAGTGTGGGATAATGTTGCATCAGGACGGCAGTTATAAAGGTAATTCATAATGAAACCATCCAGTTTCATTACCTTGGCACCCGTCTCGAACGCTTTAATAGCACCATCAGTGCCATGATACATTCCCATTGCAAGCTCACTGTTGGCTATTATCTCACCAGGCGTGGTGTAATTCCCTTTGGGTTCGACCGTGGGGCCTGCAACCCAGGATAATGTTAAAGTAAGCGGAACAGCGAGCCCCACATCCTCTACCAACCGTGTCACCCTGGGGTCCGTGCAGTGCCCAACCCAAGTCATGACCCGCGGAGCCCCTCTCTCCGTCGCACCTACGCTTGCTTTGACCCTCTCCTCAAGCTCCTGGATCAATATTTCCATGGCCTTGATGCCTTCTTGTATCCCCCTGCCTGTTGAAGTGCCGGAAAGCGCTTCCAGAAGCTCAAGTTCGACTATGCTTACCGGAACTGGATCAGCCTTCATAAGCTCAAGCAGTTTCAGCAGGTTATTGATAAAAGCCTGGCTGTCTTGCTGTGACTTCTCCCAGGCGTCGGAAGCTATCTTGATATCAAGGACTTTTTCGGCCATCTTTAAGGCTTGATTTATCTGACCGCCCAGGTAACGCACTCTTTCCGGTAAGTAGTCAGGGAATTCTCCCCATTTAGAATCCATAACGCCATCAATATAGGCTATGGGCACACCGTATAGGGCCGTGACAAGGTCATCAGCCTTGGAGCCCATATCGCAATAATAGCTACTGGCTAAAGCCAGATCAGGCACGGGGATCATGCCTTTGACAGTGCCGCCTATCTTTGCCTGCCACAAAGAGCACAGCGCGTGCCCGGGAGGAAGCCCATTCTTCTCACCCTCCTCGAGTATGGGAGTAAGCTTATTGAAAATGTGCCCCATGGTATGATCCAGAACCATATCCGGAGCGCTGAGAAACACATCATTTGAAGAAGCGCTTATCATAAGGCCCGGCCCGAGTATGGAAGGGAACCCAAAGTACACAACTTTTTTACCCTCATCCTTGGCCAAAACAAGATCAATCAGCTCTTTAAGCCATGCACCTAAAAGTTTCCTCACCCCTTGTAGTGATACATCATGGTTTTGACTGACCCAGCTCTCAGCGGTCTCCATATCCTCCGGCCCTATTCCCAACCTCTCAAAGGATGCATCTATCCTGGGCCGTTCCTCTCCAATATCTTCGTCTTCAAATCCGCAAAGCCTGAGAAGTCCATCGTAATAATTCGCCATGGTTTACCTCGTTAACATTTCCATGAATGTCTCAATGCGTGTTTTCATAGGACCGGTCTCCTTAGCATCGTACTCTGATTCTACAACAAGCATAGGAAGTCCGGTCTCCTTTTTTAGTTTGTCGGGGAAGAAATAGGACTCAACTTTATATGATTCCCGAAACATTAATTGGTACCAGATCAGCCCCGCCGCACTGTAGTCCCTGGCCAGCTTCACCAGAAAGTCGAGGCGCTCGGTGCCGGGCCTGAACCAGCCCGGGCATACGCGTTCCATAAAGTATGATTCAGCCAGATTGGCCATAAGATCGCCCTCAGTTTTTACCTCACCCCAGTAAGGGCGAATACCCTCGGCAAATTCCTCCATTACTATCACTCCCCCTGTATCTTCTGTTATGTCCATTACTTTCGAGTCTCCCTGAGCGAGGGTTGACCCGGTCAGTAGGATTCTGGGGCCATTATTGGATAGGGGAGGACTGCCCTTGAATTCTTTGATAAAAGACTCAAGAATATCTATCATGGTCTCTTTATCGGCAAGAAATGACCCATGATTCAGGGCAACAAAGTTTTTACTGGTTGCGGCAAAATTTTCAGATTTTCTCATTATGCTTATCTCTCTGAAAAGTTCCCTCTCCCTATTGCACAACTCTATTGATCGCCTGATTCTTGAGTCGGTGATTTCAATCCCTGTGAACTCCTCAAGTTTTTTCTTGAGCCTATTTATACCTTGAAGATAATAATCAAGGGCTAGCTTGTCCTTGACGTGAGGAACACCGAAGACAAATGATTGCACCTCAGGAGTATAACAGCCCGCGGTATTCGAAAAAGCTCGGACATGATTGTCGGTTATAGGAATTGCAATAAGATCAACAATTGTATAATACGGATCTTTCCTGGAGGTGAGGTAACCTATCTGACTTCGCCAAAATGGGTCAAACCATCTGCACACATAATTTCCGGCATCCCTTAGTACGGCATTATCTCCAGCCTGGATAAAACATATGGGTATGGCGTCACAGGCTAACACAAGTTCCTCCGGCAAATAACCCCCAGCAGGATATCCTATAACCTTACGCCCCTGCTCCTTTGCTTTACTCAAATCACGGAGTCGGGTCTTTAAATGTGAATCAAGCTTGTCAAGAGGTTTCATTTTCCCCCCTTCTTTTCAGAAACGATATTCAGACCAAATGTTTTCCCATTAGACCTCTTTTCTCTCAGATTGATCACAACTGCACCGAGGGTTGGCATAATATCTTCACACCGAGTGAAGGTGAGCAATGAGAGAATATCACTTACCAAGGTTTTGCGTTGTTATGGCCAGCTCCTTCTTACCTTTACAAGCCATTCTCTTATCCTCAGAAGCTGGTGGGAACATCAGGCTCGATCTCTAGACCCCACAACAAGTCAGGTGATTCAAAGACCTATGTCTTTC
>CP070752.1:1601809-1606766 GCA_020348625.1 Deltaproteobacteria bacterium
AAAAAGAGGGGCAAGAACAAAGGAAACGCTCTCCGTGTACCGGGCAGCGATCCAGAGCTGGGTCGGCAAGTTTGTGGTATGCCCCGGAAACACTCCCATGCCCGTATAAGCAAAGGTGTGGATCAGGTCCAGGAGTGCGATAAACAGATAGGCAATCCCTACGAACAGTAGATAGTGGTTATCAAGAAACCGTCGTGAGTTCCAGGCGACCATGAAGATGCCGCAAGCAACCACAACACCGAATATTTCAGCAATACCGTGGAACAGGAGGTAGCCGAAATGGCTCGTGAGATAGAGCCCGAGCAGGATCAATACCCAAGAGAGTACGATGCGGCCGTATCGGGAAAAAGGTTCTTGTTGTCCCATGATCACTGGTTCCTTGTTCAGAACGGATGCAGCGCTTCAATTTACTGAGTCGCAGGAAGTCCCCGGCAGCAACCGGAATCTGTGACGACAGAAAACTGCGGGGTCGATACTACCTTATATAAAACTGTGAAAAGTTTCAAGAAAAAGACCCGGTGTGTCGTTCGGTTTGAAGTACTATGATAACTGAAGCTTCCTAAGTTTGCAGTGAACACCGTTGTCCCTGAGCGACATTAGCGGAAGCGGTGGGGCACCCCCCGAGGGTGAGCAGGAAGGGGAAAACCCCGCCTTTAGAGCGGGGAAGGGGCAGGTATTCCTCACCTGCGAACCCCGGGAGGGTCACCGCGAGAGCATGGGAGCAAAGGGATAATGGTGTTCACTTGTAAAAGACATAAGTCTTTGCAAGGCCAATACACTGCAGAGATCCCTCGCGGAAAACCCAGGAACCTACTGGCTTCTTTTTCCTTGATTCGTGTGAACCGCCTGATTAAGGTATTAGCACATGAATGGGAGACAGTTTTAATGAGGGCTTTGGCACTTTTTTCCGGGGGGCTTGACAGCATCTTGGCGGTTGAACTTGTTCGGGAACAAGGGGTCAGTGTTGTCGGTATCTGTTTTGAGAGCCCCTTTTTCACGGCGGACAAGGGTATCCGGTCTGCGCATGCTATCGGATTGCCCCTCAAGGTTGTGGATATTACAGAGGATCTTGTCAAGATAGTACTGAATCCCAAGCACGGTTACGGCAAAGGCATGAACCCATGCATCGACTGCCATGCCCTCATGTTCGCGGTAACCGGTAAGATGCTGGAAGAGGAAAAGGCGCATTTCATCATTAGCGGAGAGGTGTTGGGCCAGCGACCTATGTCACAAAACCTCAGATCCCTCTCCACCGTTTCTCACAGCTCGGGCTTCCAGAATGTCATCCTCAGACCCCTTTCAGCAAAACTATTACCCGAGACCATTCCCGAGATCAGGGGATGGGTAGAGCGGGAGAAACTGCTTGGCCTTTCAGGACGTTCGCGGCGGCCTCAGATTGAATTGGCTCGGGGACTTGGAATAGGGGATTACCCGTCCTCCGCTGGCGGATGTCTTTTAACGGACAAGGTGATTTCCCGTAGACTCAAGGATCTCATATCGTGCCATGAAGATCTTTCAAGGCGAGACCTGGACTTACTCAAGGTTGGACGGCACTTTAGGCTGGGTAAGACGGCGAAGATCATAGTGGGCAGGGACCAAAGGGAGAATGAGTTGATTGATTTACAGACAAGGAAAGGGGATACTCTCTTAAGCGTTGAGTCGTTTCCCGGGCCCACGGCCCTGGCGACGGGGGATCTATCAGGCGAGTACATGCAGTTAGCTGCCGACATAACCGCATCGTACAGCGATGCCCCTTCCGGCAAACCAGTTGCGGTGAGGGTAACAAGTGGCGGCAAGGGCTGGTCTGTCCGAGCAATGAAAAGGGAAAAAGGTGAACTCCGCACATTCATGATATAGGGTATGGCGCGTTAGCAGGGGGCACTCTTTTTAATGTATTGCTCTAATAGATTTTGGCCCTATCTTTTCAGAAGCTTTTGGAGGAAAGGTTTTTTTCGAAGTTCTTCCAATTTCTTGTTTTTATCTTTTAGCTCTCGTTCCCATTTTTCCACTGCAACGGTAGTTTTCTCGATAGACTCCCTGAGTTTGCCCTCCTCTACTGTCAGGCTCAGCAGTTTGATTTTGTCCTTTCTGTTCAAGTCTACCTTGTCCAGAACCTTGATCTGTGCCTGAATATCCTCGTATTCCCGCTGCTTGACCGTAAGCGCTTGCCTTTCTGTCTCTAGATGGGCGAGATCAGATTTGATGCCCTTGACCAATTCATCTTCCGATTCCATGGTAAAGAAGAGGTAACCAAAAACAACAGCGGCGATTGCTAGAACGGCGATGATGATCTTCCGGGGAATGGGGCCGAAAGGGGAGATATTATAGAGGGCCGAGGTCACCGTTTCCCCCCCACCTGACAGCCTATCGGTGATGGAATATCCTGTGACCTTCCCAGTGACGGTTTCCCAGATTTCGCGCACACCGCTTTTGAGCTCGGCAACCTGAGTGTTCAATTCATGGCCAAAACTTCCTGCGCGACACTTTGTTTCAGTAGCCTTTTTGTCTTGCTCGAGTGCGGCTGAGATATCTGTAATCCTTGAGAGTGAATTATCCAGCTCGGGAGTCTCGGGAAACTTGCCGGGATACTCTTTCTTGAGTGAGGCGATATCGGATTCCAGGCGTTTGTGATAGGCTTGGAGGTAGCGTGAAAATCGCTTGAGCACCTCTTGTTCGCATACGTATTCGCTGGCCCTACTGAGCATTATTCCAATATTATGGATGTCCTTAATGGCCCTTTCAATGTTCTTAAGGATAGCTTCAGACATGAGGTATCTTATGGCAAATTTTCGTTAAAAAGTAAATCGTTATTAATAACTGTGCCCCCAGGAATAGAGACCTTGCCTGAAGAGGTGTTAAGAATCCGCACGTCTCCCTTTATCACAACTCCCTTGCCAAAGTAAACATTTCCTTCAACTCTCAGCGACCGGCAATCAATCAACGAGGGAGCACCATAAGGGAACCTTTTCCTCAATTGATCGATTCGCTTATAGAATTTTTCATCGAGAACAATCTCAATGGCATCAAGACGTCTATCAGGGTTCGATATGATCTGACTGTCTTCAGTCATTACATAGCAGTCCGACCACAGCGAGAGAAGATCCCGACACCTCTTAACCGGGATAAACCTTCGCCGTGGAACCTGAACAGCTGCAGACCCTTCAAAAACCGAGATTGCAGATCCCATGGCTGTTTCAATCTGGTAGACCTGAGGGGATGAGTCGTCTCTTGGGTCTAGTCTTTTGGGATTGACAATAACAGGGAGGTTGAGGATGTTGCGAGTCTTTTCCAGTGCGCCTTGGAGAAACATGAGATTAAGCCAAAGGTTATTGGTATTGAAGTACCTATAGGTCTTTATATCTTGAAATTCCTCTATCTCTTCCTCGGGACATTGGGCTATCTCTCTGAGGATAAGGCCACCGGTCCCGCGCAGGCGGGCTATATGGCCGCCTTTGATGTCCGCGCCCGTCTTTTGCGCAACCTCCATCATGAAAGGAAAATCACTGGACGCGAAGTAACCGAGGGCTGCCATATCTATGATTCCTCCCAGGTTATCGGAGTTCGTGATAAATGCATATTTGCAGCCTTTTTCGATCAGCTTATCCAGCATCCCGGAGGTAAGCAATGCCGAATAGATATCCCCGTGACCCGGGGGATTCCACTCTAGATCGGGTGCGGATGGCCATTTAGCAGGGCTCAGGTCTTCCTGCAAGACCTTAGGAAACTTATGCTGTAAAAATGAGAGGGGAATACCGGTGTCAAGTTCAGGATATCTCTCAAGATACGTGGTGCTATCCTCTTCGGTATTAAAGCTGTTCATCAGCACGAGGGGGATAACCACCCCATGCGCTTTTCTGAGGTTCAAGACCTGTTTGGCGATGATATCGAGGAAATTATATCCGTCTTTTACTTCGAGGAGAGACTTGGCCTTCGAGAGGCCCATGCTTGTTCCCAAGCCACCGTTGAGTTTAATAATTACGGCCTCCTTGAGAGCTCGACGACCTGCTTCGGCGAACCGGCCTAATGTTTTCAACGGCGGAATGTCGTCTTTGCCAACCGGAGCGATCTCCTCGCTTGGTATTAATCCCCTTTCGCCGTTCAGGACCTTGCTGTAGTAAAGCTTAAAGGTGTCGATAATCAGTGGCGGGATGCCTTCATCAGCCATCTTATTTGCAAAAGGGCGAAATCTCTGTTCCAGTTTTAATTGGCTTCTGGCGGCGTTCATGTGCTTATCTCATGTCAAAAAATTCCCTACCGACCTTATCGGAAACATGATGTGAGATCAACAGAAATAATTTCAAAAGCCTCCCCAGGTCTCGTCCTCACCTTTCCAATCTGCAACTGTTGGTACTGGAGGTTGCACGCCATAAGGGTTCATCGCCGATGAGGTGATTCGGGCGGCGGAAGGAGTGACCCTTGTCTCGATCAACGGCCGTGCCGAGTACGATGAACACGGTTCCCGGTTGTATGAGGTGAACCGTGTGAAGACCGGCAATGAGATCGATGAGTATGAGTTCAAAGACAATACTGCTGTTTTCATGTATGAGGAGAGGCATCAAGGGGCAGGATTTGCTTTGACAACATTTCATCGTTCATATATATTTTTTGAGTAAGCTGTTGGTCGGCGAAATGGAAAACAAACAATTGAAGAATATGACAGAAGGATCCACATTCCTGGATCAGTTCAACCCTTACTTTGAGCGAATCGACCAGGAACTCGGCAAGGTGCTTACCTCAAATATCTCGCTCATCCAGGAGGTGGCGCAGTACAGTTTGCTGGGTAACGGAAAACGGCTCAGACCCCTGTTCTTTATCTTATCTTGTCAGCTCTGCGACTACGACAAACATGATGTGTTTACCCTTTCGACCATCTTTGAGTGTCTTCATGCCGCCAGCCTCCTCCATGATGACGTCATCGATAATGCCACGGTAAGGAGGGGAAAGGTATCGGTCAATG
>CP070752.1:1606866-1612014 GCA_020348625.1 Deltaproteobacteria bacterium
CCATGATGGCACCTAAAACCGGCCCGAAAATCGCTCTATACTATAGAGGGATATTACAGAGTGGAGACTGTTTATCTTTCTCCTCCTCCATCGTCAGTTATCGCATTCTCTTTTTTCGATTATCGGATTCGGCGTATCGCAACTGTATATCCCAATTTTGTTCTGGCACGGGATGGATTTCGAGACACAGGTAGTTCCCTTCTGCATATACCTGTTCTGAAGCCAAAAGTAGCAGCAGCGTGCACTCATCTTCGCATTTTTCAACGACCTTGTGAGGCGTAAGTGTTTGGTACTGGATGCACAGCTCGTTGGTGCAGAACGTGTTGAATGCTTAGCGATCCATTTGGCACTCAGCGCTGTGTTATGGCCTTTCGATCTTCACGAAACCAGAGCTGGGAAACAGAGACGCGATTACCGCCAGGTGACCTTCTCCGTTTTATAAAATTCCTTCATTAAGGGACGCCACTTTTCCATGACCTCTCGATTCAGATCTATGGGCGGGCTTTGGCCCTCGGGGATGATGGAAAAATAGTGAGAGTCCCCTATCTCCTCCTGAAACACCTGGTTTGCCCTATCTACCAGCTTTTCATCCATAAAAAGGTCAATCATGCTCCCGGCGAGCACTTTTGCTCCATGGACTTCCCCTTTGTGTGCGATCGTGGTCGCTAAGGCGACACCTGCGGGCCATTTATGAAAGGAGCATCCGGGGATGTTCGCCGGAAAATGGAGCTGTCCGGTAGGGATCCTCCATGCCACACAACCCGAATCATTGCCTGCGGTAATCTGAGTTGCTTCCGTGAGAGGCGTGATTTCTTTTTGAAGCCCTATCACAGGCAATTGGTTTTTTTTCTGAACCTCTCTGGCCAGGGTCTCTTCTTCTTCAGACCATTGAGGCATTCCTACCAATTCCATATTTCTCTGTAAGATCTCGGCCATCACCCTGTTGGCACGGTTAGGCCAGCACACTGAAACGATATTCGCTTCGTATGTACAGCCCGTCATGAGGGCAGCTCCCTCAGCGATCTTTTTCGCCTTCTCAAAGTGGGCATAGGCCAGATCCATATTCTTATCTCTAAAAAACCACCATGCCTTGGTATGGCTGGGTATGACATTGGGCTGGTCTCCTCCGTTCAGGATCACGCGATGGCTGCTTTGAGAAGGCTCCAGCTGCTGTCGCATCAACCCCCACCCGACATCCATCAGGGTGACGGCATCCAAGGCATTTTTGGCTGACCAAGGGGCGATTGCACTATGTGCGGACTTGCCATGGAATATGAATTCTACGGAGATGATCGCATACTGTAAGATCCCATAAGGCGCGGAAAACTCATCCATCACATGAGGATGAAAAATCGCATCGAGCCCATCAAAGTACCCGTCCCGCAGGAAATAGGGCCGGGGGATTCCTTGTTCTTCCGCAGGTGCAAAGTAAACCTTGATCGTTCCTTGAACGCCCTCGTGCTCCATCACGTTCTTGGCGGCAACCGCGCCTCCGATCATCACGGCCATGTTTGTATTATGTCCTTCTTCATGCCCGGGCGCACCCCCTTCAATGATCGGTTTCTCCTCTGCGACCCCTGGCACCTGTGAGCAATTTGGAAGGGCATCCCCTTCACAATGGACACCGATCATGGGTTTCCCTGCACCCCACGTGGCCATCCATGCAGGCGGAATGCCAGCGATGCCCGATTCCACCGTAAAGCCTGCTTTCCGTAAGGCATCGGCCGTATATTCCGATGTTTGGAACTCTTGCATTCCCAGTTCAGCGAAGTAGAAGACGGCATCACCGATCTTTGCGATTTCTCCGCTATTTCGATCGATAAATTGGAATGCTTCCTTCTTAAGAGATTCTTTTGTTTTGTGCTTCTCACCCATTGGTACCTCAGTTCTCGTTTCTCTTTTTGTCGCACCGCCGCTGAAAACCGTCATAGAATTCAGCGACATGGGGGGTCCCGACACAATCACATTTGCCTGCTCGATATCCTTTCCTGAAAGTGCTGGAAAAACTGTTAGGCAATTATGTACGGTTATTCAACACCCATTCGGCGATATCGCGGCGGCGAGCAAACCATACGCGCTCAAATCCCTTGGCATAGCGCAATGCCTTCTCGAATACCCCCATCAGAGCAGGCCTTCCTCCCATGTCCGAATGGAGCAACAGGTCGACCCACTTAGGGCTTCCTCTCCGACCCTCGTCATAAAGAAATTCGAAGGCCTCCCTAAATCCATCGAAATAAGCGCTGGGCGGGTTTTGGGGCATTATCCAGACGATCAGATCGTTCGTGGGAAAATTGATCCTGGGCAGGATCACGAGAGCTTTTCCGTCGATTTCCTTGACGAAAGGTACATCGTCGCTTGCATCGTCGCCGTTCCATAGAAAGCCCTCTTGAGCCATATATTCCAGTGTCTTTGAGGTGCCGACGCTGCCCGGGCTTACCCATCCAACCGGTTTCTGCCCCGTGCTTGCCTCGATCGCCTTGACTGTTGCCCGGATATCCTTAAGCTCACCTTCAAGGTCCTCTTCACTCGGATAGAAGTCGTTGGCATACCCGTGGCCTGCGGCTTCATGGCCCCGCTGGACCATCTCCTTAACGATAGTGGGGTACCTCTCCGCGGCGAGTCCCCCAACATCAAAGGTAGCCTTGATTCCATTGCGCTCGAGCACATCGAATATCCTCCAGATCCCTACCTTCGGCCCGTACTCGGCATAGGACAGAGAGAAATAATCCGGTTGTCCCGGCCCTTTCGGGTTATGCGTGTAGTGGCCGTGGAAGCGGAACGCCTCAAAGGCAATCGTAGCGGAAACGCAGATGAGGGCCTTGTCCGGCCACTCCATCGGCGGCCTCCTCCCTATTTCATTTTTCATAGATGAGCCTCCTTCTTGTTGTATTATGATTTTCTCCCACCCTATTCTTCCCCTCCGCTTAGGGGCAAGAAATAGCGGCCAGCAAGGTTACCACCGTCCACCAACAATGTCTCCCCAGTAATATACTCGCTTTCATTCACTGCCAAAAAGAGAAAGACTCGAGCAATCTCCACTGGCCTTGCTATTCGGCCCCATGGAATCGCCTTTATGAGTGTCTCATTGTGCTCCTCGGGGGTAGCAGCCACTGCTCCTGTGTCAGTCAGGCCAGGTGCGACTGCATTCACATTGAAAGGAATAGACTGGATATAGCGGAAAAAATTAATACATGTCACATTTTGTCACATCTTTCCTTAGGCTCACAGTTAAGGTATTTGATTATCTAACTCATCATACTCAAGCCTTTTGATTATTACGGCAGGTGACACTGCACCGCTGAGGTTATCATAATGCTACACCGCACTGAACTCCAAGCTTGTTCCAACTAATCTAACGGGCCCCTTTTTAGTTACCCAAATAGTATCCCCTGGTCCCATGATCCCAACATCATTACGCCAGGAAGGGTCATAAATATCAATATTCGTTGCAATCACCATATTTTCTCTAAGCTCAATAGAGCCTAAACCATGGTAAGGCCCAGAATCATGTTTTGTTATGAGTTTCTCTGAAGGAAAAGTGGCTGTTCTAGGTAGTTCGGGGGAGGACAAACCATGCCCATGAAACCCCAATTCGACATAGTCCATATTGACCTTTCTTGCCGGCCTTCTAAAAGCTTCAGCAGCTTCTCCTATAAGTACTCCGGGCCTAAGTTTCTCAATTCCCTGCTCAAAACATTCGACAGCAATATCATGAATTCTTTGTAGCTCCTTTGGGGGCTTACCAATAAATACAGTTTTTTCACAACCTGTTAAGTACCCTCCATAGCTAGTGTGAAATTCGGCAATAATAATGTCCCCTTTCTTTAACGGTCGGGTAGTCGGAGATAAAGGCTGGCCCCTTCCGTGGAGCAGATGTTGGATATGTTTTGTATCGTCCACTGAACCTGAAGTAAGAAGATTGAATATAAAAGCTTCTCCACCATGACCGATTTCCGTTTTCACCATCTCTGCATAAAGTTCACACTCCTTTACTTCCGGTACCGCCATCTTGAGCATGGCCTCTATCTTCAGAAGGGAAATTTCACCCGATTTCTTTAGCATCTCAATTTCTTCTAGGCTTTTGATCATCCGCTGCTTTTCTAATATGTGCGTTGCTTCAGCAAAGTTGGCCTTAGGTAACCCCTGCAGTAAAAACTGGTATTGTTCTCGAGAAATCGTATTGCTCGCATACGCCCCTCTGAACCCTATTAAACCGATGTTTGCCTTCTCAAATCCCATAGCTTTCAAGGATTCAACTACCGGTTTCAAACCGGTTAACGGTCTCGTCTCGGTAATCCAATCAGTAAATGCCTTATAAACAGGGAAAGGCTTGTCATGCATATGAGGTGGAGAAGCGAAAACGACAGGGGTGCCTTCTAAGGGGAAGATCGCAATGGTGCCCATTCTTTGTCCGCTGATTTGGGTCAGATATCTGACATTGGCATCTCCTTGTCCAAACAGCCGATCATCTCCCATGAGCAAGAGACAATCTAGATTACTTAAGATCATCCCTTCCCATACACCAGCCCACCGTCTATCCCTTTCTTTGAGAGTAAATCTAGGTAAGTACTTTCTTAGATCTACATAATCTTTTTTCATCTGTTACTTATCGCCTCAATATTTTTTGGATCGTTCATTACCAGATATTATCAGTTTTCAAAGACAAAAATTCTTGATCTTCAAATTGAAGGCTTTTTAAGTAGGTGTAAAAAGAGGTTCTATTTTCAATTGCTTCAAGGTTTCAACATAATCCTTCACGCCCTTTTCAAAATCATATTGTGGAGAAAAACCTAATTCCTTTTCCGCCCGAGATATGTCATAGACGTTGTAAACGTTGAATCCTATATCAAAAAAATCAAGACCCGGTCCAATTTCAATATCTACCTTTGGATATATTTTTCTCACCGCATTCGCAAAGTCAAACAAAGTTGACCCAGTTCCACTTCCGATATTGAATACCCGATGAGTTAGGCTTTCTACGGTACAAGCTAAGACAACCCCGTTGGCCACATCTTTGTAATAGATAAAATCATCTTTTTGCTCTCCCCCCTGAGGATGTCTCGTTGGTTTGCCAAGCATTGCGTTCTCAATGATCCTGCCATGAATTGTCATCGGTGATGATATTTCACGCTTTAGCATTTTGCCAGG
>CP070752.1:1612114-1616890 GCA_020348625.1 Deltaproteobacteria bacterium
CCACAACCCAGGCAAACCAGATTGAATCAACGCTTCCAAAATGTCCAACCGGGATACAGGGACTTGATGAGATTACGAACGGAGGGTTGCCAAAAGGACGTCCCACCCTGGTGTGCGGTAGCGCTGGTAGCGGTAAGACCATGCTTGCCATGGAGTTTCTGGTGCGCGGGGCGCAGCAGTATAAAGAACCAGGGGTCTTTGTTTCCTTTGAAGAGAGCGGACAGGAACTGATGGATAATGTCATTTCGCTTGGTTGGGATCTCAAGGGCCTTATCGACCAGAAAAAGCTTCTTGTCGATCACATCTATATTGAGCCAACCGAGATCCAAGAGACGGGTGAATATGACCTGGAAGGTCTGTTCGTACGGCTTGGACACGCTATTGAGTCATTACATGCCAGGCGCGTTGCGCTGGATACATTGGAAGCGCTCTTTGGTGGGTTCACCAGTGACTTCATCATGCGCGCGGAACTGCGCCGGCTGTTTCGCTGGCTCAAGGACAAAGGGGTCACGGCTGTCATTACCGGTGAGCCCGGGGATCGCAATCTGACTCGCTATGGAATTGAAGAATATGTCTCCGATTGCGTTATTGTGCTGGACCACCGGATAAAAGAGCAGATTGGCACCCGGCGCTTACGCGTGGTGAAGTACCGCGGCTCTACCCATGGCACCAATGAATACCCATTTTTGGTTGGGGAGCGGGGACTTTCCGTGCTGCCGATTACCTCCCTTGGACTGGGATATGAAGTCACCACCGAGCGGGTCTCAGCAGGTATTGCCCGATTAGACACTATGCTGGGAGGACAGGGATACTACCGGGGCAGCAGTATTCTGGCGAGCGGCACGCCCGGAACGGGAAAATCGACTCTTGCTACTAGCTTTGTCCACGCTGCATGCCAGCGGGGAGAGCGGTGTCTCTATTTGTCCCTCGAGGAAGGGGAATCGCAGGTTATTCGCAATATGCGCTCCATAGGCATTGACCTTGAGCCCTGGGTAAAAAGCGGGCTTTTGCGGTTCCATGCGGAACGTCCCACATCGTTCGGCCTGGAGATGTACCTCATAGCGATCTGCACATTGGTCGATGAATTTAAGCCCCACATCGTGGTCATGGACCCCATATCAAATCTGATTTCTTTGGGCACTGGAGAGGAGGTCAAGGGCATGCTGGCCCGTGTGATTGACTATTTGAAAATGAAAGGGATCACTGCGCTTTTTACAAACCTGACACATGCGGGCGGCCCCCTCGAGACCACAGAAACAGCCATTTCGTCCCTTATGGATACGTGGATCCTGCTTCGTGACATAGAAAGCGGCGGCGAGCGAAACCGGGGGATCTATATCCTGAAGTCCCGCGGCATGGCCCACTCAAACCAGATCCGTGAATTCCTCTTGACAGACAAGGGCGTAGATTTACTGGATGTATACCTGGGTCCAGGAGAAGTGCTCACCGGCACGGCTCGAGCTACGAGGGTGGCGGAAGAGAAAGCGGACAGACTGAGGCGTCAACAAGAAATTGAGCGAAGACAGCACGAGCTGGAGCGCAAGCGCGCAGCCATGGAGGCACAGGTGGCCGCCCTGCGTGCAGAGTTTGAAGCCGAAGAGGAAGAAGTGGAAAAGATCCTTGCCGAGGCCAAAATGAGGGAGGAGGTTCTTGAGGAGAACCAAAAAAGAATGGGAGACATGCGGAAGACTGATGAGTAGCGTCTTCTGAACAGGCCTCCGATCAGGACAAAACACAATGAGGAGGTGGGAGTTTGGGCAATGAAGATGAAGCATCACGTAATGAGGTGAAGGCAACAAGAGAGGCTTCGGAATGGTTGCTGCGGTTGTATGTTGCCGGGCAGACTCGGAACTCGGTCAAGGCATTTGGCAATCTCAAAAGAATCTGTGAGGAGCATTTAGAAGGCAAACACAGAATTGAATTGATTGATCTTCTGGAGAATCCGCAACTTGCAAAAGAACACCAGATCCTGGCTATACCCACCTTGGTACGGAAACTCCCCCCGCCGGTGAAAAAAATCATCGGAGACTTATCCAAGCCTGAGCGGGTATTGGCAGGACTGGATTTGCTACGAACGTGTAATGGGTTTAGAAAGGATGATGATGAAGAAGAAGAAAATAGAACCGAAAGACACTGTGGAGGCCTTTGAACGAGCGGTAAAAGAGTCAGATAGCCAACTTTATGTCCTCCGTTTGTACGTTACCGGGGCAACGGTGAGGTCCATGTGCGCCATTGAGAACATCAGGCGGATATGCAAGGAATACCTCCAGGGCCGCTATGACCTTGAGGTGATTGACATCTACCAGCATCCTAAGCTTGCCAGAGGTGAACAGATTGTCGCCTTGCCCACCCTCATCAAGAAACTCCCGCTCCCTTTGCGGAGGCTTGTTGGGGACTTGTCAGATACCGAGAAAGTTCTCTTCGGGCTTGGTTTATAGCCAAAAGAATAAATTAAGGTGGGTTATGAGGGCTGAAGAAAGAGCCCGACAACTGCTGCTTGAAATGAAAGAGCTCCGCAGCCGACTAAAGGAAGCTGAAGAGACGCTTTGCGCTATCCGAAGCGGGGAGGTAGACGCTGTAGTCGTCTCAGGACCGCAGGGCGATCAAGTTTTTACCTTGAAAGGCGCCGACCATACCTATCGCACACTCATTGAGGAGATGAAAGAGGGTGCCATCACCCTCATGGCCGATGGCACCATCCTTTATGGTAACAGGCGCTTTGCGGAGATGCTCAAGACACCGCTTGAGAAAGTCATAGGCTCCTCGATTCACCGCTTTGTCGCATCCGAAGCCAAACTAATGGGTAGGGCGCTGCTCCAGAAGGCAATCAAAGGGCACAGTGAAGGAGAACTCACCCTCAGTGTAGGAGACGGAACCCTGATCCCGGTGTATGTCACCCTCAACCCCCTACGGTTAGATGACGTTTCGGTCCTCTGTATGGTGGCTACTGATTTGACTCATCAGAGGCGCACAGACGAAATTGTTGCCTCTGAAAGACTGGCGCGCTCTATTCTGGACCAGGCGGGCGAAATCATTGTGGTATGTGATGAAAACGGGCAGATTATCCGTGCCAACAAGATGGCGTGCCAGCTTTGTGGCCAGAACCCAATGTTGCAGCCGTTTGGAACCATATTCCCACTTCGAGACCATTCAAAGAAGGACTACCTTTGTGGGAGGAAAGAAGGTGATGGTGAGCCGTTTTCACTTTCAAGAGTTCTACGAAAAGAGTTCATTAAGGGCATGGAAGCGTGTTTTACATGCAAAGATGGCCGACGGCTTAGTTTGCTCCTCAGCGCTAGGCCTTTGCTTGACAAACAAAACGAGATTCTTGGCTGTGTGCTGACAATGGCCGACATCACTGAGCACAGGCAGGCAGAGGAAGCCCTTGAGAGGCGAAATCTGGAGCTTTCTTCCCTGAATGCCATTGCTACCGCTACTAGCAGATCCTTGGAGCTGGAGCAGGTTCTGGGTGATACCCTCAAGACGGTCCTTGATCTGATGGGCCTGAAGGCAGGGTGGATATTCTTGAAAGAGGAGCAAAGCGATAGATTGACCCTCGTTGGCCATCTGGGTTTAACGCCCGAATTCCTCCAGGAGGAGGCCGGGGGACCCCTCAGTGATTGCCTTGCTTTTCATGTTATGGAAAGAAAGGAGACGCTCGTCGCTGAAAACGCCCTTGAATGCCCGCGACTCTCGAGATCCCTGCCAAAAGGGCAAGCTCTGACATGCCATGCCTCTGTGCCCTTGATATACAGGGATAAGGTGGTGGGAGTGATGAATCTAGCGAGCGAGAGGTCCCGCCCCTTCTCACCCGAGGATTTAAAATTGCTCACCGGTATTGGCCACCAGGTAGGGGTAGCCATTGAGAATGCCAGGCTCTTTGAAGACACCAGGCAAAAATCCGCTGAGCTTCAAGAGGCCTATGAGAGGCTCAAATCCCTATATGAGGACCTTAAAGCAGAGAGAGAAAAGACAAAGTCCCTCAGGAAGGCCCTTGAGGATAAATTTGGTCTGGGAAATATCGTGGGCAAGAACGATAAGATGAAGGCCATCTATGATCTGATAGAAGGTGTCTCCCAGAGCGATTCCACCGTTCTCATCCAGGGAGAGAGTGGCACCGGAAAGGAGCTCATTGCCCGGGCCATTCAGCTTTTGAGCCCCCGTAAAGAGAGGCCTTTTGTAGTAGCCAACTGCTCTGCCTATGCCCAGACTTTGCTCGAGAGCGAGCTCTTTGGCCACGAGAAGGGCGCCTTTACTGGAGCTATTAAAAGAAAGAGGGGTAGGTTCGAGCTGGCAGATAAAGGGACCATCTTTTTGGATGAGATCGGGGAGATTCCTTTAGCTACCCAGCTTTTGTTGCTCAGGGTATTACAGGAGAAGAGATTTGAGCGGGTAGGTGGGGAAGATACCCTTCAGGTGGATGTCAGGGTCATAGCAGCCACCAACCGTAACCTGAACCAAGAGATGATGAGTGGTCGATTCAGAGAGGATCTCTACTATCGGCTCAATGTAATCCCTATAATAGTACCACCCTTGAGGGAGAGAAAGGACGATATTGCCCTGCTGGCCAAACATTTCCTTGAGATCTATTCCGCTGCCAACAGCAAGGCTATTAGGGGCTTTTCCGAAGAGGTCATGCAGGTTTTTCTGGATTATAACTGGCCCGGCAATGTCAGGGAGCTACAAAATGTCGTGGAACATGCAGTGATTCTGGCCAAAGGAGAGATGATCGAGGACATTGATCTACCCCAAGACTTAAAAGGAACCTTTCCCAGG
>CP070752.1:1616990-1621435 GCA_020348625.1 Deltaproteobacteria bacterium
AATGGGAATAATAGTATCTTCTCGCTAGTAATCTGTTTCAAACATCCTGCAACGATCAAATGTTGCATGTAGGAATTCAGAAATTCCCATTGTGCCTTTTTTTAAGTTTACACAAATGACCGAAAGCAGGGCAAACGAAATCTGATTAAGGGAATTCACGGGTGTACTGAAGCCCGGAGTATGTCGGGTTTGAGCAGGGACCGTAAGGGAGAACCGGGTCTCATCGGCGCAAAGGGCCTAAGGCCGAGTTGCTCTGGCCTGTATGTGGAGGACTGGCAGAATCGGACAGAAAGCAGGCAGCACATTTTTTGATAAAGGTTTCGCCACAAAATTCCGATTAATAACAATAACCTACACACTTGAGAGGGTTGGAATTCGCAAAAGAGGCATATCCTGAATTCCCTAAAACCATGGCCTGGGTAAAACAGAACACCAAAGCTTGCTTGAGCGTTCTTGCGCTTTTTATCCTGAGCCTGCTTGCGCAGCCGGAAAAAACGCTTGCGAGCAATGTGGATAAGGGTGAAGATCTTATTCATTGTGTTTCATCCGGGGAATCACTCAACCGGATAGCCCGGCAATATCTTCACCTAACGGATGCCATGAGTACGGGAGAGCTAATCGAGCAGATTAAGGCTTTGAACGGCATCCAAAGCTCCTTAATCCGACCAGATCAGCGGCTCCTGATACCGCTTTCTCGAACCACTCGCACAAAAACGGAAATCGTTCCGAAAGAACCGGGCTTTCAGGCAAAAGGCATTTACATTAATCGATATTCCATGGCCTGCAATAAAATGCGGCGACTGGTTGAAACGCTCATTGCGTGCGGCGGCAATACGGTGATCCTAGATGGGAAGGATATGACCGGGAAACTTTCGTATCCATCGCGGATTAGCTTGGTCAAGGAGATCGGCTCCGATAGGGGTGCTGTAATCAATAATCCGGCCAAGTTGTTTCACTATCTCCACCAAAAGGGTCTTCACGTGAGCGTTCGCCTGGTTCTCTTTTATGACCCTTTCTTGGCAAACGGGAGACCGGAACTGGCGCTTTGCGCCAAAGACAACGGGAACGATAACAGAGAGTTACAAAAGGGGTTATGGGTAGACCCGGCACACCCTGCCGTACAAGACTACAATCTAGGTATTGCAAGAGAACTTGCACAAATGGGAGTAGACGAGATCCAGTTTGACTATATCCGTTATCCCACGGGGGAAGGTTTTCAGGATTCCGCGGATAGCATTGATAAGCACAGCGTTCCCAGGGATAGGATCATCAGCGATTTTCTCGCACGGGCCTATGAAGAATTGGCGCCCCATAAGGTCCTCCTGTCCATCGATGTGTTTGGCATAATAGCGTGGGGACGCCGGGAAGATATTTCAGTCATCGGCCAGAGGATTGAAGCGCTGGCCGAGCACTGCGATGTAATTTGTCCTATGATCTACCCTAGCCATTTCACGAGCCCGTTTCAAGACATTACCAATCCGGGCAGAGAGCCGTTCCTCATGGTCTCTAAAACGTGTCAACTGTTCTCCTCGTTCCTCAACGGCTCCGGGACGACCCTCAGGCCCTGGATTCAGGCATTTCCGCTTAGGGCCGGTAATTTCACCGAAGACTATATCCTCGAGGAACTCCGTGCCCTGGATCAGTCAGACTCAATAGGCTGGATGCTCTGGAGCGCAGGCAATTCCTATGATGTTGCCTGGCGGGCACTGGAGCGGTGGAATAGGAGGCCGCTTGAGGGCGTAGCGGCAAGTGCTGGGTCGTTTTACTATTATTGACCGTTGGCAGAGACTATCGAAACAAGCAATCTGCTCAAGAGAGCTTACGTTATTTCTAATCTCGCCTTATACCTGCTGATCATCGTGCAGGGCTAACCAGGTTCTGTTCTACAGAGCCACGTCGATACCCAGTTCGTTTAGTTTCTGCTCAGACGGAATGCCCTCTTCTGTCCATCCGCGGAGGTGGTAATATCTGTCAAGGAACCCATCCAGGTTTCTGACCACCTGTCCCTCTCCCGGTGCGCCCCGGGTAAGAAGCGGCTCGTTGGTTATCCTGTTTGGGAATGTGTCGTCTTTGCGAGTGAAACCTTCGCGCACAATGAATGCCCGCTCCAGATTAACAATCCGCTCGCCCACGCTTTTGAGGTAGTCGATGTCTTCAAATTGCTCAATGCCAGTAACGGCAGCCAGCATTTTACCGAAAAGGGTGGGCATCCAACCCCAGCCAGAAGCAAAATTGCAGACAATGCCGACCTCCCTCATGGCTGTTTCGTTCTGATTGAACACGACGATATCCGCATTTTCTTCCTCTGCAAACCGGTTGACCTCCCTCGGATTGGTGGCTCCAAAGATCTCCTGTCGGGCATAACCATAGCAATGACTGCCACCGATACTCGAAGTTACGTAATTAAAACCCTGTGATTTTGACCCTCTTGGTTCGTAAGCGGGCAGCTCGAGCCCCTTCACGTGTATGGCATATGCTTCACTTCCTTTGCCGATCTGATCCGCCGCCCGCATTGTCCCCTCAGCCAGTATATCGCCGATGCCTTCACGCAACCCGATCTTCTTTACAAGGGCAATCATTGCTTCGTGGTTACCGTACGTTAGCTCTAATCCGTCGGTGTCCTTTTTGGTGAGGATGCCCTTCTCATAGAGTTCATAGGCAAAACCAATGCAACTTCCGGCGCTGATGGTGTCCATACCGAGGTCATCGCACATCTGATCTGCGGCTATGGAGGCTTGAATATAGGTATTCTCTATGGAACCGTTAAAGGACCAAATGGTTTCGTACTCAGGGCCTTCGCTCACGGCTCCGGCATAGGGGCCATCGGGTACACGATGTATCTTGCCGCACTTGGCAGCGCAGGAATAACACCCGAATTCCCCTACCCTGAATTTGCGATACTCTTCGCCGAGTATTTTTTCATACCCCGTGAGACGTCCATATCGAAAGTTCTTAGTCGGGAAGATCCCCAGGTCACTGGTAACATCCTGTGTACCAGTTGTGCCCATCTCCTTGTGGTGCTGGAAAGCCTTGCTTTTACGAATCAACGCAACCTGTTCCTTGGCCAGTGCTTTAAGGGCCTCCGGATCATGGAGTTGAAGGTTACGCTTTGTGGTGACGGCTACTGCTTTCAGGTTCTTGGAGCCCATCACCGCACCGGTTCCGCAACGACCGGCTGTTCTGCGAGCGCTGACAATGGCCGCATATCGCACGAGCCTCTCGCCGGCAGGCCCAATGCAGGCGGCCCTTGTGTCTTTGCCGTGCTGCTTGGTTAACCATTCCTGCGCTACTGCGGTATCTGTGCCCCATATATGGCTTGCATCATGAATCTGACAATCATCCGGTGTCAAATGGATATAAACCGGCTGTTCTGATTTGCCCTCAATGATGATGAAATCATAACCGGCAAACTTCAGCCACGCACCGAAATCGGCTCCCGCCACCGAACGGGCAAGGCCGTCGGTTAAAGGGCTTTTGGTGAATACCATCCACCGTGAAACGGCTTGAACGGGGGTGCCCGCCAACACGCCGTTGAGCAGGATGAGTTTGTTGTGTTCACCGTACGGTTCAACTTTGGGAGCGAGTTCCCGGTACAGATAACTGATACCGTATCCTCGCCCACCGATGAACTCCCTGGTGATCTGCTCGTCAACACTCTCGGTCTTCATCTCTCCAGTTGAGAGATTGATCCTCAGAAATCTTGGATTGCTTCCGGGCATGGTTATCTTCTCCTTTGAAATTGAGTTTTCGCTAAGAGCATCAAATATTATGCACTGTCGGGAGGGGCATATCGAATACACCATCCAGGTGTATCAAGTTTGTGGGATAAGTCAGATTACCTCCATGGCCTCTGTTGCCCGCATTGAATGCTGAACGCCGGGCGGTACAAAAAGTACATCACCTTGCTTGAGATCCACCTCGTCATTATCAATGGTGCCGACACCCCTGCCACGTAGGACAAAAAACTCGTGTTCCCATGGGTGGCTGTGATTGGGACTTTGTCCACCCTTTTCAAGAGAAACGACTCGCAGGTTAAAAGTTGGCGCGCCGTCCTTTTCTGTGATTATATGTCGTATGACAGCTCCTTTTGCCCCATCTGCTTCTATTTTTTCCGGTTCCTGATCCAGATAATGAATGTGCTTCACGTTAAGACCTCCCTTTTAAGAATTGATTAGAATTGCGAGAAATGGCGCCAGCGACCTGGATTCGCTCGGTGATACCACTATTAATTGCCGCGATTTTACTAGGCCTGTTACTGACATCCCATTCGAGTAACTCACCACGTTCGCTTTTTGAATCGATGGAACGACAACGTGCTTGTGAAGTCAAGAAAAATCGTTTTTAGAGGCGATTAAGCATCGACGATTTCGGCACGCACAGAGATAGCAGGTGGCTTTACGCTTCCATATACCTGCCTTATTGATGCACAAGCCAAATCCCGCATA
>CP070752.1:1621535-1625689 GCA_020348625.1 Deltaproteobacteria bacterium
CCCTCCGCATTCCCTTCGACAGGCTCAGGGCTGCGGTTTCCCCCATACCCAAGTCGCGAAAAGAACAGCGCCCTCCCGCCAGTCTCTCAAGAAACGATTTCATGGTCTCGCCGGTCAGGAGAATTTGCGTCAAAAAAGACATCCATGGCCCTTGTATGGCAATGGTTACGGAGCTAAAGGAATAATCGAAAATCCAATTCAGCTGTTAACCGTGAAGAGATAAACGTTCATTTAATCCGGTAATCTTCTCGATCACGGTCTTCATCAGAGATTTCAACTTCGATCTGCGAGCATACTCTCCATGCCTGATCCCCCCGGGCAATGCGAGGGGAATTGGGGCCCCATGTAACCAGGGACCCCCGGGATTCAGGAACACATGATGTTCCTCTGCTGACGGAAGTTGTTTGATTTTGATTGTCGCCGCAGGTTGCAATGGCATAAAGCTCGCATTATCTTCTTACATTGAAGTATGTGATTGAATCTGATATTGCTCATCCAGCCTCCATGGCCTGGCCCACACCTGTCGTGTCATTGACACCTCTTCATAAGAATGATATTAAGGGAGTGGAAAGCATGTGGTCCCAGTTAAGGAGAGGGGCATGAAAAAGAAAAAGCGGGGCTCTGAAGTCGATAGATATCGGGATTTCCTCGATGAGATCAGCCAGTTTTCGGCGGGGGAGGGAGAAGAGTATTTAGTAGCAAGTGCTGGTTATGCTCCTTCGGGCAAGGAAATCATCCTCAAGGTGGGTGAGAGCGTCAAGGCAATTCGCAAGAAAAAGGGCTTGAGCCTAAAGGATCTTTCCCAAAGAACCGGATTGGATGCCGGACTCCTCATCGAAATAGAGAAGGGGGAAGTATCTCCGCCCCTTGGCACGATTATCAAAGTGGCCAAGGCCCTTGACACGAAAATGGGCTATTTTATCTCTGGGGGAGAGGATCTCCCTTACACGATCGTGCGTAAGGATGACCGAAAACTCGTTTCCAGATTTGATACTGGAAAAACCGATAGATATGGTTATGAGTTTTCGTCACTGGCCCCGTATAAGAAGAACAGGCACATGGAACCCCTCATCGTAAAGCTGGAGCCATCGGATATAGAGGAGGAACGATCAACCCACGATGGCCAGGAATTTATCTATGTTCTCGAGGGTACCATGGAAGTTCGCTTGGAGGGAGAGGTTCACCTGCTTGAACCGGGTGATGCCATCTATTATGATTCCACCGTCCCTCACCTCGTAAAGTGCCATGGTAAGGATACGACAAAGATCTTAGCCGTGCTTTACACGGATTGATGGAAGCAAACAGGTACTGGTGAAACGATGATTGCATTCGATTTACGATGTTCAAACGGACATAGCTTCGAAGGGTGGTTCAATGACCTGGAATCGTTCAACGAACAAGACTCCAGGGATATGATCATATGCCCCGTTTGTAAGAGCAATAAGATAACCAGAGAATTATCTCCAGTGGCTATCAAGAGCGTTCGGGGAGAGGAAGAGCCCCAGCAGAACAAGCCCGATTACAGGAAACTCGCCATGGGCGTAATGGAGTACATCCGGAATAATTTCGAAGACGTGGGAGCTGATTTTGCCAAAGAGGCCCTCAAGATCCATTACGGCGTGGCAGAAAAAAGGGACATACGGGGATCAGCGACTGACGAAGAAGAAAAAACCCTCAAAGACGAGGGGGTCAAATTCTTCAAGTTCCCTTTCTTCAAGCCTAAAGATGAGGATAGTTAATGGTCGCCACCCCATCAAAACCATCGACGTACATGAAATCTTTGCACAATATCCCCGGACCTCATAATTAGTTTCGAGCCGACAACTTCAAGCTTTAGGCACTTTCATTATTATGGGCATGATTGATATTACCGGCAAGGAGACTGTTTTCAGAGAGGCCGTGGCCTCTGGTCGCATAAGCCTTGCTCCAGAGACACTCACAAGGATCAAGGAGCACAAGATCAAGAAAGGAGATCCTCGAGCGGTTGCCGAAATAGCTGCCATCAATGCAGCTAAGGAGACCGCTCGCTTGATTCCCCACTGCCATCAGATTCCGTTGAGTACTGTTGACGTGACGTTCTCCCTGGAAAAGGACTCCATAGAGGCAACCTGTCTTGTAAGAGCGAAGGCTACAACAGGGGTTGAGATGGAGGCATTGGTAGGTGTCTCAATGGCCCTGGCCGTTATCAGGGATATGGTGAATTACCTCGAAAAAGACGAAAGCGGTCAATACCCGTCTACTCGGATTTCAGACATCAGGGTAATCAAGAAAACAAAAGAACCCCTCTCATCACACGATCCCGACTAGAAGAATATAAGGGTCACGACAATAAAGACCGGCACGAGAAAAACGATTGAGTATTTTAGCATATACCCGAAAAAGCTCGGCATGGGGGTACCCGCCTCTTCCGCAATGGACCTCACCATAAAATTAGGCGCGTTCCCAATATAGGTATTAGCGCCAAAAAACACGGCCCCGGCGGAAATAGCCATCAGGTATATGGATTTTTCACCAATTAACGTGCACACGGCTATCGGTTCGGGCGTTCCGGGGCAAAACTTACCCAGCGCACTCGTAAAAAAGGTGAGATAGGTAGGCGCATTATCCAGAAAACTCGAGAGTATGCCGGTAACCCAGAAATAATGAAAAGGCTCTTTAACAGAGTTAATCACGAAGGCAAGTGCTCCTTTGCTTCCTGCCAGAAGTATGAGAAGACAGGGAGTCATGGCCATGAATATCCCGGCAAACAGGTAGGCAACCTCCTTGATGGGAAACCAGGTGAACTCATTATCCTCACGTATCTGAGCAGAAGTAAAGACCAATGAAAGACCACCCATGGCGATAATGAAGACATCCCTTGCCCATTCTTGAACGTTTCTGGTAACGCCCAGGGTGGTAACCTCCCCCCAATCCACCAATCCACTAACGATCACAGAGCCGACAATTCCGGCCAAGAATACAAAATTCCTGCCACCGAGGATCCTCAGCGGTTCTTTTTCTTCATCTTCGATCGCCTTGCCATGCCCTTCCTTCTTGTAATAATAGGTGTCCATTGCAAAATAGACAGCTAGCAAGATCAATACGGCTACTAGCATATGGGGCAAGATGTGAAACGTCCAGAAGAAGGGAACTCCATGCAAGAAACCGAGAAAAAGAGGCGGATCACCCACCGGTGTCAAAGATCCGCCAATATTTGCCACCAGAAAGATGAAAAAAACCACCATGAATGCCCTGTTTTTTCGATAATCATTAGCCCTCAAAAAGGGTCTGATCATCAACATGGCAGCCCCTGTTGTCCCCATCCACGATGCCAAAACGGTTCCTATGACGATCATGATTGTGTTCACTGCGGGTGTGCCGCGCAAGGTTCCCTTAAGTAGGATGCCACCTGAAACCGTAAAAAGACCCCAAAGAAGGATAATGAAGGGAATATAATCCACTATCATGATATGGAGAAAACTTTGAAGGGCCGCCCCCTTATACGTAATGAGGAGGGGTATCGCTATAACAGCGGCCCAAAAGGCCGAGACCTTCCCAAAATGGTGATGCCAGAATACGGGTGCAAAGAGCGGCAACAGGGCTATTGAAAGCAATATCCCGACAAAGGGAATGGTGCTGTATAGAGTGAGGATTTCACCGAGGTTGATGTGCTCGTGTTCGGAAGGTCCCTGATGACCATCGCCCGATGCATAAACAGGAAAGGAGAGAGCAAAAACCACGAGTAAAACCAGAACCAGGGTTTTCAATTTCATGTATGTGCCTCACAGAAGATTTAACGATTTCACGCTCGCACAGTGCTCGCTCGCACCCGCTTTTCTAGTAATCCCGCTGACGGTAATGATGATGCATCTTGCCCACCGATCTTCCCCGGAGCCGGTGGAAGTATAGGCGTGGGGCACGCCGCGAGTCAAGCAGAAATTACCCCGTAGATGTTCGTATGCTTTGGAAAAGCCGGAACTGGAAAAACCGGTAGATCTTATCGAGGCTTTGTGCTATAGGGGGTAAAAAAGAGGGAGTCATGAAGATGCAAGATGTGCGATGGCATCGGGTTTTGCCGGCACTTTTCCTGCCCATGCTTTTGCTCTCAGCCCTTATAGGCTGCGCTACGAGCACCTTCTCCGACCAGACGCCTGCTCCGGGTGAATCCCATGAAG
>CP070752.1:1625789-1631271 GCA_020348625.1 Deltaproteobacteria bacterium
ATGCGAAATACTCTCGTAGCCATACCGAACTCTTGAAGCTGTGCGCCAGGGCAGGCCTCCCATCGTTCAGAGGAGTGGGCGTTTCAAAACGACGCACACAGGCTGCTACCTTAGTGCTAAGGCTTATGGGGCGGTGCGTCGGTTTGAAACGGCCCTGTACGGGACCTTGTTTAGAGGGCAGAGCAAAAAAAGACATCCCCATGCTCGCCCTAAAAATTAGCTTAAAAAAGCTAAAGTGTTATCACAAACGCCAATTCCCATCTGGTGTAACTAATCCAGTGAGGTTCATTCGCCGAGCCGTTTGCCGAAAAGCATCATTGCACTGATTCATTGTAGCACTATTGCAAGTGCCATCAAGGAGAAAAAAATCAGCATTTCATAAAAGCCTTTCTCTCTTGAGCTGATCATACTTGTATGCCAAGCCAAGCGCTTTGATCGATGTCTTGAGATCGCTAAATACGGGGAAGCCCAGGTCTTCCAAGGCCTCTGTTAGCTCAGCAACTTTGCCTGTGTCTGGTCCATAAAGCCATGTCGCTACCGGTTTCGTGTGGCGACTTTTAAGCTGCTTATAGGCTTTGAGGCACATTTCTTTCGTCAAACCGCTGGGATTAGCCCACATGATATTTAGAAGGGCGTCCACATTCTCATCTGACATGACTGCCCCAAGGATTTGTGGGTACAAGGTAGGTAGGTTTTTGACGACTACTGACATTGGACCGATATCCACTGGAACTATGCCCAATCCCGGGAAGATCCCATTGAGCAAGTCGGCTGTCTCGGCAGTCAGATTCGCAGGGGCCAAGCCATAGTGAGCCCCCTCATCAACTGCCAGTACAGCGATCGCTCCAGTATAGGTTGTGATACCGAGGCGGTTTCCTTTTGCCAGGGGCTGTGTGGCGAAAATCTTAGGTATCTCGAAAACCTCTTCGAAGGATTCAAGCCGTATGACACCAGCTTGCCTGCAGAGGGCTTCAAATAGGCGATCGTCCGCTGCAATGGCACCGGTGTGTGATGCTGATGCCCGTGCACCTTGCGGTGTCTTCCCTGATTTCAAGACCAAGATGGGTTTTTTGGGGGCCACCCTTTTTGATACTGACAAGAACCTTTGGCTGTGCGAAATACCTTCAAGGTACATGCTGATGACGTTCGTTTTCGGGTCTCTCTCCAGGTATTCCAGCACATCGCATTCATTTACATCGCACTTGTTACCGAAATCACAGATCTTGCTGATTCCAAGGTTCAGATGAGGAAAGGGGAAAGCCTGTGGGTTGGTCATCCCCGTTTGTGAGCAAATTGCGATTGAGCCCTGCTGGAGCTTGTAGTATCCGGCATCGTAAGGGCAGGGATTGAGACCATTGCTGGTATTAACGATACCGGCAGTATTCGGGCCTATTATGCGAATTCCTAACTGTCGACCGAGCTTCACTATGTCGTTTTGCAGGCGGGCGCCCTCCTTGTTTCTCTCGGCAAAACCATCCGATACCAGTATGATTGCACGGATGCCCTTATCGGCGCACTCAAGGATGACAGGGGGTACCCCTTGAGCGTTGATCATAATGATAGCCAGGTCTATTTTTTCCTGAACCGCTGCAATAGAAGGGTAGACCTTCAGGCCTTGGGTATCCGTATAGACGGGATTAATGGGATAGATTCGTCCTGAATAGCCGGCCTTCAAGAGGGATTTAACAACGACGTACCCACCAAAGAGCCCCTTTCTAAATGATCCGATAATGGCAATGCCCCTGGGTTCAAAGAAATCGGACAGATCGGATTCGCTCGGGCATTGCTTGGATTTTTTGTTGCTCACACAAATTCTCCCCACAGTCGTGTCAAAACAAGAAACCGCAGACAGCCATTGATACCGCGCTACAAGCAATACTCTCGGGCTTATACACCATATTCCCATGCTTGTACAGGGTTGTCGTCCTCTGAGCGAGGCGGGCACGCTTTGCCTCTTGTAACGTTTAATTCTTGACATGATTCCTTCGTGTGCTAGGTATCAAAGAAATAGAGGCGCAGAACTGAAAGAGGGAGGAGATCGATAATGTTTCAAACGAGGATTACGGATATGCTCGGTATTGAGTACCCCCTTGTGGGCGGTACCATGATGTGGATTTCTACCCCGGAGTTTGTGGCTGCAGTTTCAAACGGGGGTGGGTTGGGTGTGTTGGCCTCGGTCATGTATGAAAGCCGTGAGGCCTTTGCCACGGCGATCGATCGCGTTTATGACCTCACCGATAAGCCTTTCGCCGTTAACATCAACCTGTTTCCCATATCTCGGCCCGTTGATAACCAACTGTACCTCGATGTTGCCATTGAAAAGGGCGTGAGGATAGTTGAGACATCAGGTCATGCCGCACCGGAGGAACTGTGTTCACGGTTTAAGGAAGCGGGGTTGATCTGGATCCACAAATGTGTGGGTATCCGCTATGCCGTCAAGGCCCAGAACCTGGGTGCCGACATTATCACTGTTGTTGGGTACGAAAATGGAGGAGCGACCGGTAAACTGGATATCGGAACCCTGGTCCTAGTCCCCAGTGTGTCGCAAGCAGTGGATGTTCCTGTCATTGGTGGTGGCGGCGTGTCCGACGGGAGGGGGTTTCTTGCGGTCTTTGCTCTTGGGGCAGAAGGCGTCATTGTGGGCACTCGCCTTTTGGTAACTCAGGAGGCGCCAATCCACGATGACTTGAAGCGGGCGTTATTGCAGGCCAGGGAGGTGGATACCATGTTGATTATGCGCTCCATCGGCGCCACCCATAGGGTCTGGGCGAACGCCGCTGCCCGCAGATGTGCTGAACTGGAGAAGGAACAGACCGGGCTTGCCGAAATCCTGCAGATCGTTGCAGGCGATAAGGCCAAGAGAATGTATGATGCAGGAGCCCTGGATGAGGGAGTCATTTCCTGCGGACAATGTGTGGGGCTTATCCACGATATACCTACGGTCAAGGAATTATTTGACAGGATCATCACGCAGGCCAGTGACGTAACAAAAAGGCTAGCCGAACGTTGAAACTATGCTGCAAGCCTAACTCGTTGCATCGTTGTATTTCAAAGGAAACACTCCACCGGAAGTTCTAGTTATAAGGGGACCTCCCGTATGGATTTATAGGCCTTTGTGTTACTCCCACCTGTCACCTTTCTTTTTCAAATCGATATATTCCACTCTTCCCTTTGGACTAATAAATGAATTGAGGGCCCAGCTTACCACGCTGATGATTATGGAACCAAAGACTGCTGCCCAAAAGCCCCGCACATCAAATCCCGAAATAACGCCCGATGCCATCTTGAGCAACAGGGCATTAATGATAAAGGTGAAAAGACCGAGGGTCAGGATATTTATGGGGAGGGTCAGGATAATCAGTATGGGCCTGAAAAAGGCGTTCAAGACCCCCAGAATAGCTGCCGCGAAGAATGCGCTAAAGAAACCCTTAACCTGGATGCCGTCCAACACGTATGAGGCAACGATAATAGCGGCAGTTAAAACAAGCCATCTAATGAGTATTCCTTTCATCTCAATAACCTCCTTTGATCGTTATCTTGCCCGGGCTCGGCTGGTCTGCAATAGGTTGATAAAACGGTGTTTTTTTATTCGCCTTCGCCAGAATACCCTGTAGCTTGCTACAGGGATGAATGACAAGGCGAACCGCGCCGAAGCGCTTTGGCGCGAAGGCGGGTTTGGCTTCGGCGCAATTCCGCTTGCGATACCCCGCAGCTCGCTGCGGGGAGCTTCATTATTTCTTAACCCGAAGCTGCGGAGTGCAGGCCCAATTCATCATCTCGCGGCCTGTGTTGCGCGAATTCCTAATCTTCAAGAGGGGAAACAGGCCGGCGAAGGAGTTTTTTCTTCGCTCGTTTCCGTTTAGTCTCCAACCTGCGGACTCGCGCAGTCTGGCTGGGCCTTGTTCTGCGCCGAGGTTTCGGCATCTCCGCAGCCCTGCGGATCAACGATACGAGGCGATCCAGGGCAGCCCTGCGATTCCGTTCCTGGGTGCGGAATCGCCGGGCATTGATAATGAGGATACCGCCTCCGGTAATCCGTTTGCCGGCCAGAAGAAACAGACGCTCCCGAACCTGATCCGGAATGCTGGGCGATTTGCCGACATCAAATCGGAGCTGAACAGCAGTTGAGACCTTGTTGACATTTTGTCCCCCCGGGCCGGATGCTCGGATGAACTCCTCTTGGATCTCGCTTTCATCGATTGCTATGGTTTCAGTAACGGGAATCATGAATATCCTTTGAATCCGGGCTTTGAACGCAAAGGGTACGATTTTCACAGGGCCTTGACCTCGATCTTTTTCGCATTGGAAAAGGGTCGCATTGGCCCCTGATTCGATACGTCGGGAATCGTCACGGATGTTTCATGCTCTATCGCCGTTAAGGGTTTTCAAGGCAAGGATGAGTGCCTGGGTCCCGGAGCGGCCGTGTCCCTGTGCTTTAACTGCAAGGTAGAGCTGGTGGACCAGTGCCAGTCCCGGCAATGCGAGGCCCACAGCAGCGGCCTCCTTCAAGGCGATGCCCATATCCTTGATAAAATGCTCCACGAAAAATCCCGGATCATAGTCCCCGCGGATGATGCGCGGCCCAAGGTTGTTGATTGACCAACACGAGGCAGCGCCACTGCCGATGATGTTGATCACTGTATCTTGATCGAGGCCCCCGACCTTTTCGGCGTAAAGCAGGGATTCGCTCACCCCGATCATGGTCCCCGCTACGAGTATCTGGTTACACATTTTTGTGTGCTGGCCCGCACCCGGCCCGCCCATAAATGAGATGTTGTTTCCCAACAGCTGAAACAGCGGATAAACCTCGTCAAAGACCTCTTTGGTGCCGCCCACCATGATGGCGAGGGCGGCATTTCTGGCGCCTATGTCGCCACCTGAAACCGGTGCGTCGAGGCTCTTGATTGCCTGCTTTGCTGCTTCTCGGGCTATGGTTTGCGCCAGGGTTGGCAGACTGGTGGTCATGTCAACCACGATTCGGCAGGTGCCTTTCACGGAAAGGACCCCTTTTTCCCCGAGGTACACTTCCTGCACATCGACCGGAAGGCCGACCATGGTGAATATGATTTCAGACTCGGCAGCCACTTCTGCGGGGAATTCACACCACGTGGCCCCTTTCTCGAGTAATGGTTTTTCTTTTCCTCTCGTCCGGTTGAAGACCAGGAGCTCATGTCCGGCTGATTGTAAATGAGCAGCCATGGGTGCTCCCATCACTCCCGTACCAATCCATCCAATACGCATCGTTTTTACCCCTTTCCTTGCAAGCGAAAATGAGCTTCTCTAACAGGAGGAAATGCCCTCTCAGGCATAATCTACACAAGGCAAGCTACCACTACGGCACGCTGAGGGCAAGCAATTCCTGATGAGACGATACTTGAAGCGGGCATTTAGAGGTTCCATCTTTTTGACGAAGAGACTAAGAAAATATCTGGGCTTATACCCCTACTGAAAAAGAGCGATGGTTATTCCGTGAGGACCTATA
>CP070752.1:1631371-1635331 GCA_020348625.1 Deltaproteobacteria bacterium
GGCCAAGATAATGACACCGATACTAAACCACACAAAATGAGCAGTGTAAATGTATGCCATGAGGGCCGCCGGCGACAGGATAATGACTACCCTCTCACCGATGCCAAGCCTCTTCATGAAGTACCCTACGATAGCTGGTTGGAGACCTATAAAGATTAAGGGGCAGGCAATGAGCGAAGTGATTGCGAAGAACGGCTCTGAAAAACTAAAGGTAAGGCTGGGGACAAATATTATCATAAAGGGCAAGAGAAACCCCGCTATACCGGCAAATGCTGCCTGGAACGCTGTTTTCATATATTGCCCCCCAGCTATTTGAGATGCAAAGATAGCGGGGATAGCTATGGGTGGAGTTATATTAGCAAAAACAGCTGCGTAAAGAACAAAGAAATGTGCCTGAAGCAGTGGTACGCCTTGTTTGAGCAACATTGGCGCGCAAGTAATAGCCACCAGCAGATACGCTGCTGAGGTAGGAATCCCACATCCGAGTAAGATACAGATAGCTCCGGTTAAAACGAGCAGCAAAAGTAGATTATCGCCAACGAGGTTGGCCACAGCACTAGGCAGCTTAACCCCCAAACCGGTCATTGTAATCGTTATTATTACTAACCCTAACACCGCACACATTGCCGCGACTCTACTACCAATCTCAGCACCCCGGCATAATCCCTCTATAAAGGTGGATAAGGATGGCCTGGTCGAGGGCCTGATCAAACTGATAACAACCAGTAATATAGTGCCCCAAAAGGCCGCCAACATCGGTGAAAACTCCAATAGAAGTAAAATAGTCAGTACAATGAGCGGTCCAAAGAAGATTGGGCAGCGAAGCAGTAACTCTCTTCTGTCTACCTTTATTGGTGCAGTGCGCTGAATGCCCAAATTTCCCGCCTGAAAGGTGACGTATAGGGCGGCGGAGAAGACATAGAGTAATGCCGGGAGAATTGCTATGGCGACAATGTCCTTGTAAGGAATTCCGGTAAAACCAACCATAACAAAAGCAACAATTCCCATGACAGGCGGCACGATTGGCCCGCAGGTTGAGGCTGCAGTTTCAATCCCGCCGGCGTGTTCCGGCGTATATCCTGCCCTCTTCATGGCCGGTATGGTGAAAGAACCGGTAATCATCACATTGGGACCTGGCAGGCCACTCACAGACCCAACCAGTGCACTGGTGCAAACAGCCGCCATGGCCGGTCCTGAACTGAATCGCTGAGACACCCAATCTCCAATCATGGTAAAGAAGCTTACAGCTCCCGTGGCAGTCACTAACATGGCAAAAACCATAAACATGAATATGAGAGTAGCGGAGATGGTAAGCAAATACCCATAAATACCTGAGATACCAAAGGAAAGTGCAAGTCGAGATACGATTAACTTCCAGTCCATCTGCATGGCCTGAAGCGGGCCTGGAAGCACGTAGCCGAAAAAGGCGTAAAGAATAAAGATGCCAGCTATTACTGGCAGAACCAAACCCGCGGATTCGGTACAGGCTATCAGACATACCATAATCAGTATGATACCAATAATGAGGTCGGGGAGCGTGTTAAATGAGATACGGTAAGCCAGATCAATGTAAAAAAACTGGACGTAAAGAAAACACACAACAGAAAGAAGCGCTAGGAGCAGTTTCAAGTGCCAAAATCTGTGGTTCTTCCGAATCATAATCAAGAAAGTAATAACCAGACCGAACCCGAGGTGGGTGTTGGCGTGGAGTACCGCGTCTTGAACAAGAACCCGCACGTAAACGAAATGGTATACGACCATCACCAGAGAGAGTATTACGATTGTTACATCGAGAATTCTCCATCCGGAAAAACCCTTAACCACCTCCAGCGAGTCTCCGTTTCTGTCTGACGCGGAATTCATGCTCTATTCCCCTTCTCTGGTGGAAAAACGAAATAAACACCCAAGATAGATAAGTCCTTCGATCCAAAAAGTCGATAACGAATTCATTAAGACTTCAACTGGATGACCCGACTTGAACGGTTCGATTTGAGCCATTCGGCCTTGAGTTTATGGCCGACAGGCAGCGGCCGAATGGAATAAGCATTTCGTTCAGTTGTGTTCGGCAAAATACGCGACTGTATTTGCGAAGCGAAGCTAAAACTGATACAACCCAGAACCATACCTTCGCTGTGTAGGGGCTGCTATAGAAAGCCCAATGAGCAACTACCCCCAAATGTTGCGCAGCTGGGGGTAGTTAAGAGAACGAATTATGGTCTCAGATTACCTTCCCACTTTGTGGCCTCTGGTTTCAAGGAATTTTATGGCCGCCGGATGATAGCTTTCTCGCGGCACTGATAGTTGCCCCATGGTCTGTTTTGTTATGCCTCGGCCTACCGCATGATAGTTCACGAATTCGTCAGAATACTCGTAGATAATGCGCATAATCTCAGCTACTATCTCATCGTCCATATCCTCATGGACCAGCCAACCAATTTGGTTCAGCAAGCCTTTCCAATTCGGGGCATCTGTTTTGCCAATCTTCTTCGCCTTGCCACCTATGAGCCCCATGGCTTCAAGGCCGGTCTTGTCTCGCACAACAGCTACGTCTTTCTCATCAAGCTCCATGAAATAGACCTTTCTCGCAGCCAGCAGCCTCTCGAGAGTTGGCATGGGATTCCAGTCTTTGTATTCCTCAGGGCCGAGACAGATGGCTCCCTGCCAGGTGATATCAATCGTTCCGTCCAGAAGCCGGTCAACAGCAATATTTCCGGTACACCCGTATTCTATTTTCACCTCCTTCTTGTTTTTCCACGCATACTCCATGAGCCACTCTTGCATGAACTGATTGGTCGATCCCATGACATCCAGACCAAATCGCTTGCCTTTGAGGTCACGCCAGGTTTTTATGTTGGGATCAAGGGTTACCTGGGGAGAACCAATATTGACCATCAAGGCCAACCATTTGGTCCCCTTCCAGGGTCCAAATTTGTCATACGGTTTCATACCTATGGAGAGTTGGTCAACGCCGATGGTAACCGCTTCTCCAAACCAGGTGTTCTTCCAATCTGGATGTTCTACAATATACCTCAGGTTCTCGGCAGTGCTCGAAGTCTCTATGGCGTTGCAACGTAACCACTCGGAATTCTTATTTATGATTTCGCTCAAAGCAAATCCCAGAGTGTACATGATGCCGCCAGAGGGGTTAGTGTAAAGATTTAGGGTTACTTCCTTATGCTGAGCAAAGGTGGGGGATAATGACAGGCCTACCGACAGGAGAGCTAGTGTGAGAAACGCGATAACCCTTTTCATTGCTTGACCTCCCTTTTAAGGTTCTTGTTTCTCCTCTTGATTTGCGATTATGCCTATACCGCTTTGTTCTCGACATCACCTCCTTTCCTTTTAGCCTAACTCACACTAGAACCCGTTTACGGTTTTGTCAAACATTTTTCATTAACAGGACTTTCCCCTTTCCAGCTTTAGAGAGCACCTCTTTGATCCCATCGGCAAGGGCGTAGTAGCGGAAGTCGGGGATTCCGAAGATACGCTTGGCTGCTTTCAGGAAATGGAGGGCAAGGAATTCGAGTTTGGCCCTCGTGCCCACGTATACGGCTGCAAAAAGGATGCAGCCAGGACCAATGAGGAGATAGCCTGGAGCCGTTGATAGGTCAGAACCCCAGTCACGAGTACCCTTCAATACAACCATCGATGAAAAACTGCTTCTGAGAATGAAAAAGAACCCGATGGATTACAAAATCAACTTGAATGATCTGATAGAGGCATGCTGACGTTTCCTGCCAGAATTGATCTTTTTCAATACCTAAGCCCCCTCTCCGAGACACTCATTAAACGAAGTGTTCACCAAATCTCCTGCCCCTTGCGCCCCACGCACCCGAAATCGGCGAACCTAACGAATACAACTGCTTTACCTCCGCGCGAGCGGATTGCCTCCCGGCCTCCTAGCCTCGTACCTTAAGCGTAGCGATCCTCGAACGAAGTGCTCCCTTTTGACTTCGGCCC
>CP070752.1:1635431-1641381 GCA_020348625.1 Deltaproteobacteria bacterium
AAGATGGTAATTGAGGGAAAGATAACCTTGAAGGATGCTGGTAGAGTGATGGAGATCTCCTATCGACATGCAAAGCGTCTGAAGAGGAAACTGGTCAGTGAAGGAGCCAAAGGATTAGTTCATGGCAATCGGGGTAGGCCCTCACCGAGGGCATTGAATGCTGAACTCGCTCAACGGATCATTGCCCTGTCCCGTGAGAAGTATGCGAACTTCAATGATACTCATTTTACCGAAAAGCTCAAGCAAGCAGAGGGAATCACCGTAGGCAGGGATACGGTCAGGAGGCTCAGACGAAATAACGGGATAGGACCCAAGAGGAAACGCAGAGCACGAAAACACCACCAGAGAAGAGCTCGTAAGCCCCAAGCGGGGATGATGGTGCTCTGGGATGGCAGTCCTCATCGGTGGTTCGGAAAGGACAAAGCTCCCTGCTGTTTGATGGCAGCCATTGATGATGCCACCAGTAAGCTCCTTGATGCCTTCTTTATCCCGTATGAGTGTTCCTTTGGGTATCTGAAGCTCTTAGAGCACATGGTCACACGATACGGTATTTCGCTTTCCATCTACCAGGTCCGACATGGAACCTTACACAGAAACGACGATAACTCGACATTAGATGAACAGCTTAAGAAACTTTTTGTGTCTCGAAAAGAGCGGTGAAGACAAGGGTACTCGCACGCTGGGCGGCATCGTTATCATGTTTTTTATTGAACCGTTCGCCACATTTGGGCTATTATTACAAAAACCCCAATGGCACTTCCTCTTTATGAAAGAAAGATTGGAAAGGAAGGAAAGAGCAATCGAGGATACCGTGAAAGGCCCCAAGGCTGATACCCACCGTAGAGCGCTGTCCGCCCTTCTCAAATCAAGTGCCCTTATCAACTCATCACTCCAGATATCCGATGTTCTCAATCATGCTATGAAGGCGGCCGAGGAATTCATGGATGCCGAGGCAAGTTCGGTTCTGGAGCTTGATGAGCAGGAAGGGGATATCATCTTCCGGCTGGCGCGAGGTAATCGAGGTGGATCGGTTCAGACGCTGAGGCTCGAGCGCGGAGAGGGAATTGCCGGCTCAGTTATAGAGAGCGGTCGTCCCATGATAGTTGAGGATGTGCAAAGGGAAGAGAGATTTAGCGACCGGTTTGACAGGGAAACGGGGTTTAAAACACGGTCACTTATCTGTGTACCCCTTATTATCCGGGAAAAGACGATCGGGGCCCTTCAGGTGATCAATAAAAAGACCGGCATGCCCTTTACCGAGGAAGATCTTGAGATTTTGACAGCTCTTGCCCGGCAAATCGCTGTTGCACTCGACAATGCAAAGCTCTACCAGAGGCTCGAAGAGAACTTCAAACTCACTGCTGAGGAACTCAAAATCACCCAGCAAAAGCTCATCAGATCTGAGCGTTCCGCGGCCCTTGCCAATCTCGTTCAAGCGGTTGCCCACGAGGTCAGAAACCCAATTATGTCCATAGGCGGATTCGCGTCGAGAATGAAGGCCGGATTGGCAAAAGGGCACAAATTTCAGCAATACCTCGATATTATTCTTCAAGAGACATCCAGGCTCGAGAAGCTCGTCCAAGACGTAAAAGAGCTTGCAGAAATGCAGACCTTCAATCTCGAACCGGCGGATATGAGCGCCCTGTTATCTCAGGTTATGGAGGGCTTCTCTTCAACCCTGTCCGCAAAATCCATTCACCTTGAAAAAGATATTTATGAAAGCCTGCCTGCCATCAAGGTGGATAGGGCGCAAATAGCGAGAGCATTAAGGAATATCGTGCAGAACAGTGTAGAGGCCATGCCTTCGGGTGGAACGCTCAAGCTGAGAGCCAGGGGAGTTGATGCGCGCATTCGAATCGTGGTGGAGGATACGGGTGTGGGCATAGAGGAAGACGTGATGGCTTCTGTCCTTGATCCCTTTTTCACCTCAAAAACCATGGGGGCAGGGCTTGGTTTAACCATGGTTTACCAGATTGTGATGAATCACCAGGGTGAAATTGATATCAAGAGCAGAGGCGGTAAGGGAACGATAGTAACACTTGATTTGCCTTCAAATCTGGAATCTCAAGAGGAGGTTTGACAAATGAAAGGGAGTAGGGGCTTGCTTTACGTGGCTATTGCACTTATTGTTGCCGGTATCTTATTTTTCTTCTTCGCGTATCGTGGCGGCAAGGAGGAGGTGCAACAACCTGCCGTTCAAGAAACAGAGAAGCGGGAAGCCCCTGACCTTGCGGAAAGGCCCAAGGAGGCAGAAGAAGAAGTGAGCGCAGAGAAGGAAGCAAAGAAGGAAGCGGACGATATTTCAAGACAGGAAGAGATTGGGCTGCCCACTGCGGCGGGGGAAGATGAATGCGAGAGGATGGAGAAAGAAGTCAAGGAGTTTTTTGCCTATCTCGATGGCAAGGATTATGTCAAAGAGCTGAAGATAGGTGAAGACATGTTTACTCACTTCAAAAAGGTGGTTTACCTATTATCGGAAAAGCCTCCCATCCCAGCAGGAGAAGGCCTCAAGCCAGATACAATGATCAGAAACATTTTCCATTTCTATCGGGTACTGGGTTTTCGCGATCTTACGCTGATCTTGCGGATTCTGAGGAATGAGGCAGATACGTTGGAGCTTAATCTCGCATCATTATATGAGTGGCTCATGTCCGCCGAGAAATGTGACCAAAAAGACGGGCTGCCGCCATCCCTGGATATCGTTTACCGCTATGCCGGTTTCTTAGTGAACTCCATCGGCGGGAGGTCTTACCTGTTTCGACGAGAAACACGCTTGCGGCTTCTGGTAAACTATTACTGTCTGCTTATTATCCATGAGGCGGACAAGAGAAAGATGAATAATTTCGGCATTGACATCACGCCCTTCCTGGAGCCCTTGGCTGAGGAGATTGAACGCTATCAGTTTCTCTATTATCGGAAGGAGTACGCAGGCAAGTTAATTGATCTCAAGAATTATTACCTCAAGAGGCGAAGGGCGCCCTGAGGAATCTCATGCAGTATCGAGGTATGAAAGGGTTGATTCCCAGAAAGCTATGTCGTTTCGCAATCGCTGATAAAATTTGGTGTTGGTGACTGCAATACCTCCTATTTCGGCCAAGGCCAGCAAGAATTCTATCTCTTCATCGTCATATTCCCTTTCTTGGGCAGAATAGAGCCTTATCTCCCCGATAACGCAATCCTTCACCATAATGGGAACGGCCAAGATCGAAACAATACCCTCCTTTTTTGCCTCCTCCTGATACTGCACATTAGCATCGGCACCGGCATCGCTTATTAAGACAGTTGCTCCTTTCAATACATCAGGCATGCTTTTATGGGCCTCAAGCGGGCCCTTCTGAAGGTATGCATTGCTCAGACCTCTGGACGCAACCATGTCCAGTTTGCCGGTCGTTTCGTCGAACAGGTATATGCAGCAGCCCTTTATGTGCATAATCTGCCCGATTTTTTCCGTCATGGAATCTAAGACCTGGGCTGAGTTCAGATGGGAGAGGAAATCTCGAGAAACCTCGTGTAAGATCCTGAAGAATTCGGTGGATCTCTTGGAATCCGAGAATTCCCGCGAAGCAGCCCTGACCCCGTAATAACTCATCCTCTCCTGTTGAACGGGTTCCAGGCCGCCTTTTTGGAAAAGGGTTGAAAGTTTTTCCTTCTCTTTTTCGAACATCCGTGCGTTTATGATGGCAAGTCCGGCCATTTCACCCAAGGCGGACACGAATTCGATTTCTTCTTCGGGAAAAGCTCTCGGAGAAGAGGTATAGAGTCTGAGCATTCCAATGACCTTGCCATGAATCTGGACCGGCACGCTCAATATTGAGGCAATCCCTTCCTCCACCTTTTCCTTTGGGTACTGAATCCGAGGATCATTCTGTGCGTCCATAATGAGGACAGGTCTTCCCTCTAATACATCTGGTATGCTCTTATCTACCTGCGGCATTCCTTTTTCCAGATACCGTTTACTCAACAGATGAGAAGCAACGAGTTCCAGGTCATTTGTCTTTTCATTGATCAGTCTCAGGCTGGCGGCCTTTATGTTCAGTGCAGGAACGATTCTCTCGACAATCAGGCCGAGCACCCCCTTTGAGTCGAGCACCGAGACAATCGCCCTCGAAACCTCGTGAAAAACCCTGAAATATGCAATTTGCTTCTGTTCCATGTATCCTCGTGATAGGGCACCTATAAATTTTTATATCCTAACAATGACTGAGGGTCAAGGAAATAGGGGGTCAGTTGCTACAAAGGGTATTGAACAAAAGTGAGTTATCTACTATTGTAACAATTAGAGGATTTGTTGGTTTGACGGGACTGAAATGAGCTTTGGAACGAAAGAAACGATTTCATGGCCTTACTAGTCAGGAGAGTTCTCAGTGGGTGCAGACAATGAGATACTTCATGAGTTAACCTGTACAAGGAGGATGTGAAATAGTCATGAAGAAATCGCTTGTAATGCTGTTTCTGTTCTTACTGGCGTTCGGTACTGTAGGCGTTGCTGTGGTTTCGAGCGACGAGCCCGAACTTGTTAGAACGGTTGAAGATTTCTCTTCTTTTGAGGAAGGCAGCTTTCCCGAGGGCTGGAAGTCACGAGGCGGAGAGGGTAGCGAAGTCTACCGCGTGCGATCCGACCACGAACCTTATCTCGAGGCTAATGCAAAACAATCAGCCGTTACTATAGCCAAAAAGTTCGAGTATGACCTCACTGAATACCCCTATCTGAGCTGGCAGTGGCGTGTGATTGAGCTTCCTAAGGGTGGTGATGAACGCTATAAGAAGACCGGAGACAGTGCTGCTGCCATTTACGTGATTTTCGAAGGACGTTTGAGGCCTAAGAGCATAAAGTATGTCTGGAGCGCATCGCTATCCAGGGGAACGACAACCGAGAGCCCTTACAACAGCAAGACCAAGATCGTGGTGATGCAGAATCAGTCTTCCCCCATGGGCGAGTGGGTATCTGAAAGGGTTAACGTTTATGCGGATTACCAGAGGCTTTTCGGTGGCGAAACAGAATCGGTGCAGGCCATCGGCCTCATGTCCGATTCGGACAATACACAGTCGACAGCAGTAGCCCATTATAAGGCCATAAAGATCAGCAAGGAGTAGGTTGAATTCTTTGAATCGGAGAAAGGACTATTACAAGAATTGGGAAAACCAGTGGACACTCTAGATAACAAGGAAAGGGTGAACCAGATAATCGCTATCCTGAAAAAGGAGTACGATGATGCCAGAACGGCTCTCTCGTTTGATACCCCGCTCGAGCTCTTGGTCTCCACGGTTCTTTCGGCCCAATGTACCGACGAAAGGGTAAACAAGGTAACCCAGCACCTATTCAAAAAGTATCGGTCTGCAAAAGACTATGCCCGGGCCGATTTGCCTGAACTGGAAGAGGATATTAGGCCTACCGGATTCTTTCGAAATAAGGCCAAATCCATTAAGGCCTTCTGCGCCGTTTTGGACGAGCAGTACAACGGTGAAGTTCCTGCCAGCCTTGAAGAACTGGTATCTCTGCCCGGCATCGGCAGGAAGACCGCCAACCTTGTCTTGAGTGAAGCGTTTGATATCCCGGGGATCGTTGTGGACACCCATGTCTTGCGGTTGAGCAAGCTCATCGGTCTCACGAACAACAGTGATGCAACAAAGGTAGAATTTGATCTCATGGAGTTTGTTCCAAAAGAACAATGGCGACTTTTTTCAAACCTGCTTATTCTCCATGGGAGGGCTGTTTGCATTGCCAGAAGGCCGAAACATAAAGAATGCAAGATAGTTGATTTGTGCGACGCCGGGGTAAAGTGGAAAAGTGAGAAACCGTGACAACTTAGCCCGTTTGAATGGTCATGCCGAAATCATGTAAACCTTTCTCTCGTTCCAAGGCTCCCGAGTTTGTCTTTTCTGAGATTTATCTGCGGGGGAGTCTTGCCCCCTCCGCATTCCCTTCGACAGGCTCAGGGCTGCGGTTTCC
>CP070752.1:1641481-1644433 GCA_020348625.1 Deltaproteobacteria bacterium
GAATTGAAAACGGCCATGTATAAAACAGATTTTCTCATAGGCTCCGCCCCGGTCGGGCCGGCAACCGTTAAACGGCTTCAGCACTATGCGGGGAGGAGCCCCATAGTCCGGTTTGGTTCCACCGAAACCTGCCTACAGGTTATGGGCACCCCGCGGCACCTATCGGAAAAGGCCACCTTAGAAGCACACAAGCGCGGCTGGAATCACCGGGTAAATGGCCAGTCCCAGCCCGGATACTATATCGGTCGACCCCATCATCCCTTTACGGAAGCCCGCATCGTACAGAGCATTATCCCGGCTACACAAGGCTATATGAAAGACTGTGACATGGGCCGACCCGGTTATCTGGTTACCCGGGGCGCAAACCTCATGTCCGGGTATGTCAAGGACGAGCAAGCAACTCGTGAGGCCTTTCATCAGGGCTGGTACACGGGGCTCAAGGATATCGCCTTTGCCCTGAAAAACCAGAAAGACGGCGAATTGGACTACTACTGGGTCACCAGGGAGTCGACACTTCTGATCCGGGGTGGCGCCAACTACGCATATGACCAAATAAACGCCGAATTAGCCAATTTCATTGCCCATAACTACAAAATGCCGGTAGATTCATTCGATATCGCTGTGGTAGGGCTCAAGGTTAAAAGCGAACACGAAGACTCCTGCTGTGTAACCATTGAGATAAGAGACCAGGGGGCACAGAAAAAGGTTGCAGAAATCGAGAAAACCTTTAAGGATATGGCGGCACAGCACGTCTCCAAAGGAGCGCGGCCGGATTATATCCGGTTCGCGGAGATCCCGCGTAATTTCAAGGGCGCTGTTCTCACTAAGGAGCTCGCTGCTGAATTCAAAGAGTGGCTGAACCTGCACTCCTCGTAGATGACCCCTCAGACATCAGAACACACGGGAAAACCAAGAGGGACGCAGGGGCTGCGGGTCAGTCAGGGAAAAACTGCCGCACTTTATCATTACAGTCGGCTTGAAAATTGCATTTTTAAACAGGGAGGGCGCAGATTATGCCGATACCAGATTACCAGTCTATCATGCTTCCGTTGTTGAGACTTGCTGGGGATCAAAAGGAGCATTCTTTACGCGAAGCCGTAGATACCCTTTCCGTTCAGTTTAATCTCACTACTCAAGAGCGAAGAGCGCTCCTTCCCAACGGCCAGCAACCGATATTCTATAACCGTGTTGTATGGGCACAGACTTTCATGTACAGGGCTAGGCTGCTTGCGCCTACTGCGCAGCGGCATTTCCGTATCACCAGGAGAGGATTCGAGGTGCTCAGAAGGAACCCTGCTAAGATCGATGTGAAATTCTTGGATCAGTTCAAGGAATTTCGGGAATTCCGAGCACTAAGAGGGGAAAAGGCTGTTGATACTAAACAGGTGACTGCTGACAAGAAACAGGTAACTGCTGAGAAGAAAGAGGTGCCTATTGAACCCGAGCAACAGCCTCAGCAATCGATGGAGCAGGCTTATCGGGACTCTCGCGATAAAGCAGTAAAGGAACTGCTCGGTTATGTGAAAGGGAGTTCACTCGGTGTGATCAGCAAGATACTTGTAGAGCTTCTAACCAGTATGGGTTATGCCGGGGGCCGCAAGGATTTCATAAAAACCATCGGAGTAATGGGAAACGAAAGAATCGGCCTTATCGTCAAGGAAGACCCACTGGGGTTCGACGTAATTTACATTCAGGCCAGAATTGGGGACCAATTGGTTGGTCAGGTAGAAATGGAGAGCTTTTTCGGGTCTCTTCAAAGACAGCGAGCAAAAAAGGGCATATTCGTGACCACGTCAAACTTCTCAAAAGAGGCATTCGAGTATGCCGCTCAGATCCCCCATCAAATTGTGCTGATCCACGGAGATCTCCTCGCTCAATACATGATCGACTACGATATAGGTGTCAGCACGCTATCCACGTACGAAATCAAAGGCGCAAATCCAGCCTATTTCACCAAACAGTAAGGCAGCAACGTTCGGGGCTGCGAGAAGATAGCGAAGATGTCGGGAATGTTGTAATCGACTCGGTAGTAATTACATATAATTATATTTATATTATAACTATTTATAATATTTTCGATATAGTTATAGTATTTAATTCGCTAACCGGTTGGCACGTCTTTGGCAAGCAAAATACCGTGAGTGCCTGTGTATGAAAGGAATTTCAGGTGTCGTCTTCGCCTTTACTGGAGTCATGGGTTGGGATGACACTACGAGTTTGCAATGACTGACTATGTGACTTTTGAAAAAACTGAAACACTTCCTCGCCTCCCCTTTCGAGGTAACCTGGATCTCACCTACAGGTGCAACAACAACTGCCGTCACTGTTGGGTGAGGATCCCGGCGCGTTCTCCGGAAAGGCATAGAGAACTCAGCTTGGATGAGATAAAGGATATTGTGGATGAAGCCCGGAAGATGGGCTGCCGGCATTGGCGCATCTCAGGCGGTGAGCCCATGCTACGGCCTGATTTTGCTGAAATACTTGACTATGTCACCTCCAAGGCGGGCTCCTATTCGCTCAATACCAACGGCACCCTGATCACACCCGAAATTGCACGGCTCATGAGGAGAAAAGGGGCCAAGATGGTCGTACTCTATGGGGCCACGGCCGAGGTGCATGATCATATTACGCGCAATCCAGGATCATTTGAGGCCCTTATGCAGGGTGTTGCATATCTCAAAGAAGCAGGCGCTGGCTTCATATCCCAGCTTGTGCCTATGAGGGATAATTACCACCAGTACAATCAAATGATCAGCCTTGCAGAATCTCTGACGCGCCACTCTCGGGTTGGCGCAGCCTGGCTTCACCTTACGGCATCCGGCGATCCTGAAAGAAACAGAGAAATAGAGCGCCTCAGGCTCTCTCCCAAAGAGGTTGTCGAGCTTGATAGGCCTGATTTGTCTGATGATGAATTGATAGATGACGAAGATTGTCACAATTGCTCGCCCTTAA
>CP070752.1:1644533-1649577 GCA_020348625.1 Deltaproteobacteria bacterium
GCAACAATCCCGAAGCAATGCTAAGGAGCATAACATGGCAAACAAGCCCAAAACACTCTTCATTATCGAAGACGATGAGCAGGTCCTCTCGATGATGAGGAATTATTTTGAATACCTAGGATATAAGATAATCACTGCTTCCAACGGCATGGAAGGATTAAAAATGGTGTCATCGGCGAAGTATGACCTGGTGATTACCGACATCGTTATGCCCTATGTCAGCGGCGTGGGGATAATCACGGTTATCAAGGAGAAAATGCCGAAGGTTCCGGTGATAGCCATTACCGCGTACGGAAAGAGCCCGGAAAGACTTGCGGCTGAAAAACAGGCGGATGTGGTATTACGAAAACCGTTTGAAATGGAAAAACTGAAACATCACGTGGCGCAGCTGCTGGCCACTTAGAAAGCAACGATCTCTCGCCCGCACTCCCGCAGCCAGGAGTGCTCGAGCCCACAGAGGCCGCTGAGTAAAATGGCTACGGAATGATTGTTTACCCTTTCATGGGGAAAGCCCTTAGGGAAAAAATGAATGGATTCACTTTTTCCATAGAGGCTTTTCCCATTTCCAATCCCGCACAGCGTGATTGGAGGCCCCCTGAGGGGCAAGGTAAACAATCAAAGCTTTTCTCTGAGCCCTCTGTGAGCTCTGTGAGAGATTAGGACTGCCTCCTATGAACTCAGTGCTCTTGCAACAACCTCGCTTAGTCTCTTCAGATCAAAGGGCTTTATGATGAAGTCCTTAATGACGTTTTTTGAACGTGTTTCGATGTCGGTTTGGGCCGATTCCTGGTAACCGGAGATGAGTACTATCCGCGCATGGGGATCTAACTCGATAATTTTCGTGGCGGCCGTTGCCCCATCCATATTGGCCATCTTCCAATCCATGAGCACGATATCGGGTTTGTACTTCCTGAATCGGTCGATAGCCTGAATACCGCTGCCTGCGATAATTACCTCGTACCCGATAGCCGTAACCATATTCTTGAGACCTTCAAGGACGTCCGATTCATCATCTACTACCAAAACGGTCTCACCTCTGCCCCGCCTTATCTTAAGCGGGGATTTTGACTCGAGACGATCAAACTTCTCGGCCACGGGGAATGAAATGGTAAATTGAGTTCCCTTGCCGGACTTTGAGGATACCGATACTGATCCATTGTGCTCTTCGATGATACCATGGGTGATCGAAAGGCCTAATCCGGTTCCCTGGCCCACATCTTTGGTGGTGTAAAAAGGATCGAATATCTTTTTCACCGTGTCCTCATCCATGCCAAACCCCGTATCGGAGATGGTAACGACGATATCATCGTTCTCCCTCTTGCCAGCTAACGTAAGCTCACCGCCCTCGGGCATGGAATCTCGCGCGTTATTGCACAGGTTGATGAAAACCTGATTGAGACTCGCATGATCACCTTTGATTGGTAACGGTCCCTCCACCTGGGTGCTAATCTTTATCTTTTGATCAAAGGTATTACTGATTATCTTATAGGTTTCGTTAATAACATCCTCTAAGTCCAAGGGAAGCATCCCTCGCTCAATATCCTGCCTGGAGAATTTCAAAAGGCTATCGATAAAATCGGAACCCTTTTTCACCGATTCGTGCATAACCTTGGTGATCCCTTGCAGCTGCTCATCCTGACCATATGCCATCTGGAGAAATTGCGTGTTGCCCATAATAGCCTGCAAGATATTCCTGAAATTGTGGGCTACGCCCCCGGCCATCCTGCCGAGAGATTCCATCTTCTGGGCATGGGCAAGCTGTCTTTCAAGGCTCTGTTGATTCTCAACCGCCGTTTTCTGAGCGGTAATATCTTCAAAGATATGCACAATCTCTCCGCCGGGCAGTTTGTAGACGTAGCTCGTTCTCCACGACAGAGCTCCATTGTCCTTATAGAGCATGGGGGAATGATATTCAGGCTTGCCGGTAGTCCAGACCCGCTTGAAGATGTCTAGAAAGCCATATTCTCTAAAAGCAGCAAAGACCGTATTAACACTCTTACCAACAATATCTTCCTTTCTTATGCCATCGATATTCTCTGCTGCTTTGTTCAGGTCTTTAAATACGAAATCGGCGCCATCCGCAACTGCCTCGAAAATAGCGACACCGTTGCTCATGTTTTCGAAGACCGCCCTAAACCGTGATTCACTCTCCTTTAAACGATCTTGGGCCTTTGCCAGTTGCCTGGTTCGCTCGTCAACGAGTTGCTCCAGGTTCGAATACAGCCGCGCATTCTCTATGGCAACTGCCGCAGTATTACTCAAGCCCATCAGCAATTGGAGGTCATCCTTTCTGAATCCTTCGGGTAAGCCGATAGAATCTACATAAATGACTCCCACAACCTCCCCCCTTTGAATGAGCGGCACGCACATGACAGACATGATGTTCATCTGTTCCATGCTATTGGAAAGGCTTTCGGGTTTCACGCGGCTGGTGTCGGACATCATTACCGGTTTGCCTTCATTTATGGCCTTGTTTACAATCGTCCTGCTGTAATTGATGGTAGAGAAAAGCCCTGCCTTGTCTTCCATTCTCGTCTTGGAGGCCACCTCCTGGAGGGTTTCTTTGTCCTTGTTGAGCAGTAAGATGGCGCCTCGATCGATTCTCTCAAGGAGGATGAAAATCTGATCTATCACCTCTCCCAGCAGCTCATCGACATTGAGGGATTGAGAAAAGATATTGGCGACCTTGAGCAATAACTCTAGGCTCTTGGTATAGTCTCTGGAGGTGCGCATCTCTAGGGACAGCTCGCTTGTAGCATCATGATGCTGTTCAGTCGCAAGAGAGGATATCCACTGTGCGCCTCTATCCTTGGCAGATTCCTTTTTAAACGACAGGACCGTGTTACCGACCCGTATGACGCTCTCTTCGTTTATTTCTGTTTCCCGTCCGCGGGCTATCTTATTTCCGTCGATAAAAACACCGTGCAGGCTGCTCATATCCACAACAAATGTCTTGCCTTGCTTCTTAACGATCTTGGCATGCTCTCGTGAGACGCCTATATCTGAGATGACGATATCGTTTTCCTGCGATCTCCCTATAGTCGTCACATCACCTTTTAAGTCAAATTTCATACCGGTAATGGGACCGTCAATGACGTATATCTTCTTCAAGATTGTGTCTCCCCTGTAAAAGTTCAAAGGACGATTGCGGTTTTACGTAGACCCCGGTTCTATGCTAGGCCGAATTCATCAATCCTGTTCAGAAGCGTCTTATAGCTAACCTGCAACAGCTCTGCCGCCTTCTTTCTATTCCAACGGGTGTGATCCAAGGCCTTGGCGATAGCCTCTTTTTCGACCTCCGCAACATATTCCTTAGTAATTTCCTTTAAAGGAAGATCTTTCTTTCCCTTAATGTGCTGCTTAATCCTTCGATCATCCCAGACTTGAGAGAGGATGGCAACGCGAGATCTCAACTCCTCGCCCTCGGGAACTCCCGCGCCTTGGGCAAGCTTCAATTCACTATACACAGCATCCGTCTTTTGTAACGCTATTATGCCCTTAATGATATTCTCCAGTTCCCTAATATTGCCAGGCCACGGGTATCTCTGAAAGTGGGCTCTTATGTCTCTGCCCATGGGGACAGGTTTCTTTCCGAGCTCTATGCAGTACTTTTCCATGAAGTAATCCACGAGAAGATCGATGTCCTCTTTTCTCTCCCGCAAAGGCGGGACCACGATTGAAATGACGTCCAAGCGGTAGAACAGGTCACTCCGAAAAGCCCCCTCCACAATCTTTTCTTCCAGATTAGCGTTCGTAGCAGCCAATATCCGCACATCTATAGGGGTTTCTCGAACACTGCCCAGCCGCGATATCGTCTCGTCCTCCAGCACCTGAAGGATCTTCGCCTGAAGCGGAACGCTTAGAGAGCCGATTTCATCCAGAAAAATCGTGCCCCTGTTGGCCCTCTCAAATCTGCCTGCCTTTCTGTATGTGGCACCGGTAAAGGCTCCTTTGCTGTATCCAAATAGTTCGCTTTCAAGCAATTCACTGGGCAGCGCCGCACAATTCACCTGAACAAAACTCTCCTCTCTTCGGTTCGATCCTAAGTGTATCGCCCGAGCAACCAACTCCTTTCCGGTACCGCTCTCGCCCCGGATCAGAACCGTTACGTTTTTGTTGCTCACCTTAGCGATCTTTTCCTTAACCGATTCTATTGCAGCACTTTCGCCGATTATTTCCGGATACGCTGCCGCTGGAACCGACGCATCTGCGGGAATGCTATTTTCCATTGCACGCAAACCTCTCTGTTCAGATCCAAAATTGTACGCCTCCACCAACCCGAGGGACTTTTCTGATATGGCGTTGGCTAGTTGATTTATATACTATTTTCGGGCCTCCTGTCAATTCGCACCAGGCTTTGATGCCTCAGTTTACCTGTGCTGGCCAAAAGAAAGGCCCCGCCCCCAAGGGCGAGGCCTGGTTTAGACTCTAAGAAGCCTTGATTATCTCTCACCCCAGTACGATGCACGGCACCTACCCCAGTACCATCTTCCGGAGCTACGGGGCCCCGTTACCGGGATCTACGCTTCGCTTCGACAGGCAGAGCTCATGGAGGTTCACCCTGTCAGTATATAGAAATAGAAAGCTTTATAGAAAATTTTTTTTCGTAAGGCAATAGGCGCCGCGATAGAGCGCTGAAAAGTTATCTGACAGGGCAAGCAGAACACACAGACCCGTGAGCAAGGTCTATGAGGACTGAGCGGATAAAATACCCCGGAGTATTAGGACGGTCATGAGGTCTTTTCTGCTGTGACTGGCGGGAGGCCGCTGTGCTCTTCACGGCGTATCAATGGGGGAAACCGCAGCCCTGAACCTGTCGAAGGGAATGCGGAGGGGGCAAGACTCCCCCGTTGATGCGTCGTAGAAAAGACCAGACCGGGAGCCTTGGAACACAAGAAAGGATCTCATGACCATCCCGACAGTACAGAGTATGGTATGTTCTAAGCAGTGACTTTATTAAGTCAATTTGATTGAATAGGCTATAGACCCTTTATGGATGCTGTTGCAAGACAAAGAGAAAAAGACTGTTTTACCGTTGAAAGCC
>CP070752.1:1649677-1653727 GCA_020348625.1 Deltaproteobacteria bacterium
TGCATACCGAGGGCGAGGGCCCCGGTGACAATAGCAGCCAAGGCCTCAGGAACTGCAGCTACGGCGAGGGCTACGGCGAACATCACCATGGTGACGACGAATTTCAGATCGACGGTACCGACTATGAGTTCCCTCACCAGGCTGATGCCTGCGACCAAAGCGCATATACCAAGGCAAATGATCCCGAGCCATTTGCCGATCTCCTCCGTCCGTTTTTCAAGGGGTGTCTTTCCCGCCTCAATGGCCGCCACCTCCTCGGCAATCTTTCCGAATTCGGTCTTCATGCCCGTGCTGGTAACCACCGCCTTTCCCCTTCCGTAGGTTACGATCGTGCCGGTAAAGGTCATATTCTTTCTTTCTGCGACAGCAGTGTTTTCTCCCAATACTTCCAGGTTCTTTCCCACAGGAGCCGACTCACCTGTTAGGGGGGCCTCATCACATCGCACTGAATGGCTTTCAATGAGTCTAGCATCAGCAGGGATCTTATCCCCTGCCTCAAGGAGAAGGATATCCCCAGGAACGAGTTCTTTCGAGGGAATCTCTTCCTCTCTTCCTCCCCTCAAAGCGGTAATGGTAGGAGAAAGCATCTTCTTGAGCGCTTCCATGGCACGCTCTGCGCGATATTCCTGGATAAACCCCAGGACCGCGCAGAATATGACGATGACCAATATGATAGCGGCATCCACCAATTCCCCCACCAGGGCTGAAAGGGCAATGGCAAAGATAAGGATGATGATGAGGATGTTCTTGAACTGGTTAATCAGAATGGTGAAGGGTGAGATCCTTTCTTCTTGCTTGAGTTCATTATATCCGTACTTCTCGATTCGCCTTTGCGCTTCATCGTTGTCTAGACCTTTCTGAGGGTCTGTTTCCAATGCTTTCAAGGCAGCATCAGGATCCATTGTATGCCACAGTTTCTCGTTCATAATCAAGCCTCAAGAATTTTTTCGGGTTAGTAGGCCGGTACTAGCACAAAACTCACCAGAAACGCAATAACTGCGAGCCAAGAAAGGGCAGGATTCTCAGTCTATACATTTGTGGGGTGTCAGGAATTAGGCTCTAAAAGGCCGCCTCTCGGTTTTGGGGCACCGTTTGTGCTTGTCGCTCGCTTCGGTGTTACCTGATTTGTGGGCCCTTAGGTCAACACCCCTATTGTTTTATAAACAATTCGCTCAAACCGATGCAAGATAAAACGCAAGATTGAAGTGCCCATGAAATCCCTCTTCCAAAGGCGGCTGGCCTTTGGAGAAATTTTGTGAGAGGAGCGAGAAACCCAAGTTCGTGTGGGCAATTTTAAAGTAGCTATTTAGGGGAAGACTCGTTTTAATCGATGAATCACTTAGCCCCATCAGAGCTTGTTCACGAGCTCGTCCATCCCAAGCGGAATCCTTCCAATGAAGGCAAAGCAATAGGGCACGAAAAGCACGAAACCTGCTTTCAACCTCACCTGGTCTAGAGACATCCCGTTGGCTTCGGAAGCCCGGCCATCTTGCAGGCGCCCTTGGCAGGCCCCGATGGGAAAAGTTCGTAAATATACTTCAACCTGTAACCCGTCTTCTTCGTCAAGACTCTGATCATCGGAGCTATTCCATTCTCCTTGTAGTAGTCCTGCAGATAGCGGATAACCGCCCAATGATCGTCCGTCAACTCTTTGATACCTTCCTTTTCCTTTACAAAATCGACCCAGTCCTCATTCCAGTTCTTGAAATCGTCAATAAAGCCATCTTCATCGATGTTCCATGTGTTTCCCCTAAATTCTACTGTGGGCATAGTGTTAACCTCCGTTTTTTCAAGTTACTCCTAATAGCATAAAGGAGCTTCCACATCTTTCTCAATTATGTCCAATGTAAACTGATAACGTGCTCTTGTTATTATGCAGGCTTATTAACCAGCTCAATGCAAAATCCTTAACGAAAATTTCTCTTGTTTTCAATTACTTTTTTCGACTATTGTCTGAACCCGAGACTCCTCTGCTCCCATGGATATGGATTCCTTTTTTGACACAGAAGAAGCCCATGCCGTTATGCCTGCTCATTCCGCCTGGGTAAAGGGAAAGAGCGGGCTCAAACCCCTTTACAATTACCTTGACTTTTTGCCGCAAAAAAGTGATGCACATCTAGTACGCAATGGGTTTAGAGGTCCACGGAGAAGAGACCCCTGGCAAGAGCCTTGGAAGGGGTTCAGCAGCAAGGCGCGGTGATTGAAAGGTCGGCTTTTTCGGATAGCCAGCGATGTCCTGATTACCCATTTATCAGTTTAATGACCTTCGTACTATCGTGGAAAAAATCGATCACGTTGAGGCAACCGTAGTCCTGTTGAAAGATAAAAACCTTCGATAGGTCCAGCCCGAGGAGATGACACAGGATAACCCTGTTCACGCCTTTATGGGCTACAATGAGAATGTCTCTTTCGTGATTGCTGGCAAGAATCGAGTTGAGGCAAGCAGTGATCCTTTTGGAAAAACCGACAAGGGTTTCACCTTCGGGAATTTGGAAGTTCAGGATGTCGGCCTTCCTTTTTGCTGCTTGTTCCGGGAACTGCTCCGTTAGTTCTGTGAGACTCAGGCCTTCCCAGGTGCCGAAGTTAAGCTCCCTCAGCTCGGGAAGCTGAAAAACCTCGGCATCGTGGTCTCTGGCTATAATCTGAGCCCCGAGGAAGGACCGTTGAAGGTCGCTGGAATAAATGATGCCTATGTCTGCGTGACGGAGCCTCTCGGCAAGACGCTCCATCTGCATTCTTCCGACGGGAGTGAGGGGAGTGTCGGTGAAGCCGCAGATAACCTGTTTTTCGAATCCGTAGATCTGGCCGTGTCTGGCCAGGTAAAGTCTCACGTCTCTTTTCATGATGCGGAATCATAATGACTAAAAATAGAAGTGTCAATATGCGGATTGCGAGCCTTGGGGTTGGGGCAGTGCCGTGATTACCATAACGTGCCCGCAGTGCAATTATTCGAGAAGCGTTTCACCTGAGAAAATACCACCTGGAATGCAATCGGTCAGGTGTCCCCGGTGCGGCAGCAGGTTTCCCTATCAATTGCCGGAAGGGCAAGTGCCAATAGACCAGAGCAAGGGTACGCCATGGGAGCGGCGTTCTCAACTTGGGTTATGGCCGAGTATAAAGCAAACGCTTTCATCGTTTATGTTTTCTCCCAAGAGGTCCTATGAAGCCATGCCCGTGGGAGGTGGATTGCGGGAACCCTTGGCCTTCGGGCTGCTGGCTGGCTCCATAGGAGAGATGTTTACGTTTTTCTGGCAGTTTGTGATTGCGAGCAAAGGGGGCGTCAGTCTATCCGGGGGTTTTCCTCTTGCGGTGAGTTCGCCGCTGTTTTTCCTGTTACTTATATTGCTCGCTCCTGTGCTAACGGTGATTAGTCTTTTTGTCTGGAGCTTCATTTTGCATGTTTTGCTTTTTGTGGTACGGGGTAATGCAAACGGCTTTGAGGCAACGTTCAGGGTTATGGCCTATTCGCAGGCCGCTCAGGTGTGGTGCGTAATACCGTTTGTTGGCGGTCCTATAGGATGGTGTTGGCGGGTTGTCATTCAAGTTATCGGGCTCAAAGAGGCCCACCGGATAAGCTATGCGAAAGTTATTGTTGCCTTGCTTATACCAATAGCATTGTTCGTGGTGATGGGAGTTGCACTTGTTTTTTTCTTGATTATGCGGCTTTGAGGCTGTGTCGCAATTCAAAGAAGGTCATCGCGAGCGTAGCGAAGCGATCTATAACCTATTGGGCTGCTGTAAGATTGCTTCGTCGCTCACTCCTCGCACTGACAAAAACCAATTATGGCACAGCCTCTTTGGATGTGGCTTCTGTAGCCTTTCCACATCCTGTGCTATGGCTGCAAAAAGGGAACTGATTTGTATTATGTGCCTGAAGGCCGAGGATATATGTCGCGCTTAATAGAATTCGAAAAGGTGTTAAACGAGACGCAGCTTGCTGCGGTTACGGCCCCGGATGGCCCGATCCTGGTGATCGCAGGGGCTGGGAGCGGAAAAACCAGGACACTGGTCTATAGGGTTGCCTGGCTGGTTCAAAAAGGGGTGCAGCCA
>CP070752.1:1653827-1661359 GCA_020348625.1 Deltaproteobacteria bacterium
ATTCATGTCCGCCGGCAGTACGAGATCTACGTACTGGTGGGTCCAGGGACCGTAGAAGTAGTCAACAGCCATGGCAAACTCGAGGCTCTCAATGGCCTTCTGGTATTCGTGCGACTGGGGCCAGATCATGGCATTGAACCCCCACCCGAGAAAGGCCTTGATCTTTCCCTCATGTATCCACTCAACAAGATAGTTGGTTTGGACCTCATGGAATTTCTCCACCCAGGCAGGGAAGACTGTGAGGTCCAGTCGATGATCCCTCATCTGATTCATTGTCTCCCTGAGGCAAAACCCTGGAGGGCCCTCAGTCCAGTTACGGCCTATTCCTTCCAAGGGAGCGGTTTGCTTCATGATTCCACCCGGGATATCGATATAGCCGCACACGGCGGGGACCATCAATATGGCCCGATGGTTGTTGGTGGCATTTAAGTCATGGGTGGTTCCTTGGGCACCCACCATCAAACCACCGGGCCGGTTATTGGCATAAAGGCGAGCTGCCTCAATGATCTTTTTGGCTGGAACCCAGGTAATCTTTTCGGTTCTTTGTGGGGTGAACTCCTTGACATAGTTTTTTAGCTCCTCGATTCCATGGATCCAGTTCTCACAGAATTCCTCATCATGAAGCCCTTCTTTGAAGATGACATGCATCATGCCTGCAGCAAGTGCTGCGGTTGTAGCAGGACGGGGCCGCAAATGGATGTCAGCCAGGGTTCCGGCAGTTGGGGTGATCCGAGGATCTACCACGATGAACTGAGTACCCCGCTCCTTGGCGTCCGCAAGCTCTCCGTGGCACATGTACGGGCTGCCGGAATAGGCAGGATTCGTTCCCCAGATGAGCATCACCTTTGTTTCCTCGGTAGGGAGGTTACCCGTAGTTGGAAATCCATAGGTCAGCAATTCAGCCAACTGGGCAGCCCTTCGGCAGGCAGTGGAGCTCTCAGTGCCGTAGTTGGGCGAGCCGTAAAAGGCGGCCAGGCGTTGCACAGCAGCCCGTGGCTCTTTAGGATCACCGACATAGAAGAAAACACTGTGGGGACCATGTTCCTCTTTGATTCGCGTCAAATGATCTACAATCGTAGCATAGGCCTCATCCCAGGAAATACGCATGAATCCCGGATCAGGTGAGCCTTTCGGATTGCTGCGTTTCATAGGATACGTGAGCCGGTTTGGGTTGTATTTGCGCTGCAGCGTAGCATAACCCTTGGAGCAGAGGGGGGAGTTGGGAAACCCGGGCCACGATTCTATGCGGGTTAGCACATCTCCCCTTTTGAAGAACTTTATGCCGCAGAATGGGACCTCGTTGCAGCCGTCGCAGAAGGAGTATCCGATTTCTTCTTTCTGTCCACCCGCTTGTATCTGCGCATGAGCGGAAGGTTCAGCAACTCTCGCGGTGTTTTTCAGGTTCATATATGTTTCTCCTTTGCATGTGTCACATTTGTTTTCAATTTGCCTAGCGTGTTGTTCTTTTATCTTTTGCTTTATCTCTATTTCTCACTTCTAGGCCCGAATCCTAACTAGCAAGTGAAACAGTTCAATCAAGGAGCAATTGTTACATAAAACAAATCATTATAGAAAACCTTTTTGCCAGGAAGTCCGGAAAAAGAGGTGTTAACTTCATAAAGCAGTGCCCTCTGCCGGCTGTATTAAGGTACCCTATTATGAGGACGGACAAGATAGACATGAGCCAGAAAGAACGGCAGAGGCGCCATCCTCTCAGATGGTGGTAGAAGGGAGCATGAGTTCATTACCCGGCAGCTAATTGTATCATGGAGCGGTAGGTGCGGGTTTTCCGGATGAACCCCATAATACCCTGCGGTGCCAGCAGCATTATGCCGACCAGTATTATCCCCTGTATAAGCAGGCTTATTCCAGCATATCTCGCCAGCAGAAAGTGCAAGAATACAACGATAGCGGTTCCAAGAATCGGTCCCTCTTCAGTACTCATACCCCCTATGACTGTTGCGAGCATTACAATCATTGTCCACCGTATATTGAAGGCACTTGCCGGCTCTATATATCCTTGATAAATGTAAAAGATACCCCCAGCTATTCCCGTTACAAAGGCGCCAATGATAAAAGAATACAGCTTCAATCTGAAGACATCTATCCCGCAACTGGCAGCAGTTCTATCATTATCGCGAATTGAGGCAAGCCCCAATCCCAGCGTTGAACGCAAGATTAGCCGCATAAGGAAAATCGACCCAATCCCGATAACAAGGGCAAACCAGTAAAACTCTGTCATGGAAATCCCGGTCACGCCTTTCACCATATAGCCCGCACCCCCACCGTGTAGCTCGCCTCCGACAGGTCTCCAAAGAAAAAATACAATTCTCAGTGCTTCAGGTATAACGAGTGTCCCGATAGCGAAATAGATGCCGCTCAGTCTGAAGACCGGGACTGATATGAGTAAAGCAAACGCCGCCGCTACCAGAGCTCCAGCTATTATTCCTAGATAAAAGGGCAACCCGATCCAGGTAAATATCACCAGCGTGTACCCTGCCAGCCCAATGAACGCTGGCTGGCACAGGGATATCAGGCCGGAGTAGCCGGCAAGCAAATTCCACATATTTGCCATGGCCAGATATATGAAAAAGAGGAAGAGGTACAGAATCCAACTGCGGGGCATCCCAGCTAGCGGAAGCGCCACCAGCACCACTGTGATTGTTACTAACGGTATCAATCCGCCCCCCAATCGATGAATGATTGCCCTCATATTCCTCCTAACGGCCAAAGATACCTTGAGGCCTTACGGTCAATACGATAAGAACCACGCCATATGCAAAGAGCATCTGGGCCGCACAACCGAAGAAATAGCCACCAAGCGTTTGAGCTAATCCCAGGACCATACCCCCTATAAATGTCCCCAGCATGCTGCCGAGCCCTCCTATGATAACCACGCCAAACGCTATGATGAGAAAGGAGACGCCCGATTGGGGAGTAAACGGAAAAGTCAATCCAAGAAACACGCCGGCTAAAGCAGCAGTTGCCATGGAGATCGCAAAGGCAAAGCCGTACACACGGTCAGTATTTATTCCCATCAGCTGAGCTGCTCTTCTATCCTGAGAGGCGGCATTAATCGCCTTACCCAAATACGTCCTGCTGAAAAATTCACGGAGGAGAAGCATGACGACTAGAGCGACAATAAAATCGAGCAGATATGCTACGGGGACGCGCACGCCGCCGATGCCAAAACTTGCAAGGGTGTAAGACGTTGTTAAACCCCTTGACATGGGAGACCAAACGATCTGTTGAAAATTTTGAAGTATGAGAGAGATGCCAAAGGCAATTATCAATGGGGCTTCCATTGATACTGCAAAAGCTCGGCTCAACAGGTATTTCTGAATAGCGAAACCCATTACAAACAAGAGGGGCATGCCGATGGCTAAGCTTAGAATAGGGTCAATCCCTATCATAGTCATTGCGGCATAAGCGAAATAGCTGCTGAATAGGACCAGATCTCCGTGGGCTACGTTTATCAGCTTCATGACCCCGAAGACAAGAGAGAGACCTAAGGCAATTAAAGCGTATAATCCGCCTAACAGAATACCCATTGTGAGCGGGGTAGATAAGTCAGTTAAAAGTTTTAAGGTCATCTATGAAATCTCCTAATCAACTTCATATGCCAAAGTATGCTCTCTTAACCTCCTCTTCCTCCCGAAGATCCGCTGCGTTCCCGCTCAAGACAATATGTCCTGCTTCCATGATATATGCTCTGTTAGCTTCGTCGAGACTCCGCCTTACATTCTGCTCGACCAAGAGGATAGTGATGCCCCTTTCTCTAATTTTTCTCAAGGCTTCATATACGTTATTAATAACGACAGGGGCAAGGCCAAGGGACATCTCATCAAGGAGCATGAGCTTTGGGCTTGACATGAGACCCCTCCCTAAGGCCAGCATCTGCTGTTCTCCCCCGCTGAGTGTTTTAGCCAGCTGATTCTTCCTCTTTTCCAATATAGGAAAGAGTTCATACGCCATATTAAGGTTTTGTTCTTTCTCGGACCTCGCCGCACGATTGTATGAACCTAATATGAGATTGTCGAGCACGCTCAGGTCAGGGAAAACCCTTCTTCCTTCCGGAACCTGGGAAATGCCGAGAGCCACTATTTCAAAGGGATTCAGTTCGGTGATCGTCTTTCCTTCAAACTCAATGCTACCTTTAGCAGGCCGAATTAAACCCGAGATGGTATCCAGCAGGGTGGACTTGCCCGAACCATTGGCGCCAATAAGAGCCACAATTTCTTTGGGTATAACCTCTAATGATACGTTCCACAGGGCTTGAAACCCCCCGTAAAATGCATCTATAGTGCTTATGTTTAGCAATGGTTCTTGGGGCATTTCCGTACTCTCCGCCTTATGTTCGCTCGCTCATTAGCCGAAATAGGCCTTGATCACTTTTTTATCTTTCATTACCTCGGCAGGTTTGCCTTCAGCGATTTTCATGCCTTCATCCATCACGAGAATCCTGTCAACCGCCTGCATCATCACTTTCATCACATGCTCGATTAATATAATTGTTATGCCCTTTTCATTAATCTCTCTTAAGAGGTCTACTACTGGCGGGAGTTCCGTTTCGGTTAAACCCGCAGCAAGCTCATCAATCATCAGAAGTGTTGGATTGGTGGCTAAGCCCCGAGCTAATTCGAGTCTTTTGAGTGATATCTCCTCTAAATCAGAAGCGAGCATATCACTCTTTTCTGCTAGCCCCACAAAACTAAGTACGTTAGCAGCCTCCTGCTCAGCAGCGGATTTGCTAAGGCCTCTTCCAAATACTGCTGCTACCGCTGTATTCTGAAGAACGGTTAACCTAGCAAAGGGCTGTGGGATCTGGTAGGTTCTGGCAACACCAAGGTGGCAAAGTTTATGGGGGGGAAGACCTGTGATGTTAATCTCCTTAAAGGTTACTGCTCCGGAGTCAGGCCTATATTCACCAGCTATTACATTTAGTAACGTTGTCTTGCCGGCACCGTTGGGACCCATCAAGCCTATCACTTCACCAGCTTGCACGTCAAAACTGAGGTCTTCAACAGCAACTAAGCCGCCAAACCGCTTGGCTACTTTAGAGACTGAGAGAATCGGCATTTCCAAAGTCATCACCCCTCCAGCTGCAGAAGCAAGGCGGAAAAATTCCCGGCTGCATCGTTATGGGGAAACCCGATATGTCAGCTTCTTGTCGGCATATCGGGTTTCACTCCACTGCTACTTGGCCCACCTCCGGCACATGTGCCGGCTCTTTTGGTGGCAGCAATTATGATATCTAATGAGCCATAGCCGGACCCACATCCCTACTTGTAAGGGATGGGGAATATCGGGTCAGCCGTGGCCTCTATAAAGTTATGCTTTGAGAAGACGACAGGGCATTCCCATACCCACGGTTTGTCGGTCTTCTGCCACTGACCAAAGACGATCGGCCCCCGACTAAAGTGGTTCTCGTTAAACTTGATGCGATGACGTACTGTCATCAAATCGGTCTCCGCCAGGGCGGAATTAACCTTTTCCCCGTCCACTGAACCAGCCCGTTCAATGGCGTCAATGAGGACCTGGATTATGCTATAGCCTGGACCGATATTGCGGTTTAATTGTTTGCCTGTATCTTTGGCCCATCTTTCAGCGAGCGATTGTGGGGTTGTCCCACCAATGCCCGGGGAATCACCAAATGATGGGTCCCACCATACCTCACAACCGATGCCGAGCGGTATGTCACCGCCCCACGAATTTATATCTTCATAAAAAAGTGGTGCTCTGCCAATGGTAATCATCTTGGGCTTAAAACCCAGTGTGGCGCATTGTCTCAGCAGGGTTCCGACAAAGGGGGCGGGAGCATTACCCCAGAGTATTTCACAGCCGTAATCTTTCCACTGTTTTACGATAGAGGAAAAGTCCGTGGTCTCCATAGGCGCTAGCCCCACCTTTCTATCTACTCCACAGACATCATAACCCTCGGCCTTCAGTACTACGGGGTTCGCCGCATACCAGCCAACGCCATCTGGGTCATGGGAGGCAAAGAAGGCCACCTTTTTGTTGGTCTGGTCACCGTACTCGCGCAACATACCCACCCATGTATCACCTATAGTATATCCTGGCTTACCACTCCTGAAATCTTGTGGCGGAGCCGGTGCGCCTAAGGCAAAGAGCCCCGCAGCCCAGGTGTATTGCCAATTCCCTTCAACTTCCGACCGCATACCCATCCAGGGTTCCATGGGACCGGTGCAATTAACGAATGGGACCTTATACCGGTCGGCTACCGTAGATATGCCGGCATTCATCGGAGGCGGTTGGTCGCCATATGCCAGGAAGTGTACCTTGTCACGAACAATTAGGGATTCGGCAAGGGTCCCTGCCTTGAGGGGGTCGCTCTCGGTATTGACGACGATAAGTTTGATGGGCACCTTCCGGTCGACCTCTTTTACATATACCCCACCTTGTTTGTTGATATCCTCGACAGCGGCCTTCATCCCAAATACGCCGCCTTCACCAAAACCGGCATACATGCCGGTTGATGGTGCTGGTACCCCGACGAGAATTTCTTTCGGAGCCTTCTCTGCGAGCGCGTAACCGCTGAAAACCAAAACGCATCCCACCGAGATCATCAAAGAAATCAAAACGAGCTTTTTCATTGCCACTCCCTCCTTTTCTTAAATAAAGCGTCTTATCAATCCAGTTAACTATGTGTTTTTTGCATTGGCATAGGCATCACCCCTTTCCATCTCCCCTCAGCGCACGTTCAAGGTTTGGTTGCTCTTTCAGCCCTGTTACAATCTTAAAACCGATTCCGAGACAGCCATTCTCGACGGCACAGGGTTTGAGCATCCGTTTAGCACCTGGCAGACATTGAGCCTTTCTGCAGACAGCATCGAACAGGCAGTCTTCGGGGAGATACCGATAGGCTGGATTTAGCATGACCCTACCGATAAATCCCCCGGGCGAAAAAGTCTTAAAGGTTGGCCACGCTCAGTATATCCTTCAAAGACATAAGAGAGAACCTTATAGTACTATTGTACCGGCACTAAAGCTCTTTTTCAAATCGACCTCGATGGCTTTCAAGGTATAACCGGTGTAAGCTATCTGGAGAATGTAGGTGCCGCTATTCTCTTCGAGGTTGTCGAACTTAAAATCGCCGTAATTATCGGTCATGCACTCGCCAATGTTTTGGTTTGCGGGATTCAAGAGGGTCACTTTAGCACCTTCGGCGCATTCCTCTTTGCCATTTAATTGTACGGCAACGCTTCCCGCAATAAAGCACCGGGCAAACCGGTGCAAATTCTTGTAGTAGACCCGGGGCTCGGTGTTGTACTCGGGATAAAGGGTTTCAAGGGCTTCAGCGGTGATGCGTTTCTCCATCTCCCCGTCCTCGAGCTTGTCGATGCGCAAGGCCCCGGTGGGGCAGGCCTGCACACATCGGGGCTCCTTCCAGCCCTCATCCAGCAGGTGGGCACAGAGGGTACATTTCTGCGGGAGCGCGTGCTCCTCATTCCACCAGATGGCACCATAGGGGCAGGCATCCACCAGGTACTTTTGACCCTGTGCCTTTACCG
>CP070752.1:1661459-1668389 GCA_020348625.1 Deltaproteobacteria bacterium
ACGGAGGCATGGAGGTGTTATCGATGCTTCTCAAATCCTTCCCCAGGGGCAGTCGAATTGCAATGGAGGCTTTAACCTATGACCGAGCCCTGGTAGACGCGCTCCGCTACGAGCATGAGGTCGTTGGTATTCCATTCACGTCCGAGGGCATCGATTTGGATGTCCTGAACAAAGAGCTTTCGTCTGGGGATGTCAAGCTCTTTTATCGGATTATTTATCACCAGAATCCCACAGGATTGGTTTCCACATTAGAAAATATCGAGGCTGCTGCCGAGATTTGTGCCACACACAACACACTCTATGTATGCGACATCGCTTATTATGAACTGCGCTATGATGGCCAGAAGAACCCGGAACTCGATCTCTCCAAGCATACTAGCACGTGCCTCATAGGCTCCTTTACTAAAACCATTGCGGCAGGGACCAAATGTGGATTCGGCATCTTTCCGGAGGCCGTAGTGGAAAGAGTAACCCCTGTAATAGCGAACACCCGACTGAACCCGAACTACCCCACTCAGGCAGTGATCAACAACATCATGGTTTCCGGTGAATACGACAGGCATCTCGACTACCTCGCCGATCTGTATCGTCCCAGGCTGGAAGCGTTTAACACAACCTTATCACAATCCTTTCCCGAATTAGAGGTAGTACAGCCGAAAGGGGGCTTCTTCAGCGGGATCTGGCTGCCCGGCATACAGGATGAAACGGCCTTTATTTCAGCAGCTAAGGACAAGGGCGTTAACATTGCTCCCGCAAATGTGTTTCCGCCGGGGTGGGCACAACACTACCGTGATAAGCAGCAGGGGCCTTTCTTTCGCCTGACCTTTCCTGCGCTCAAGCCCGAGAGTATCGTGAGGGGGATTGAACTGCTCGGAGAGACGTACAGAGAGATTAAGTCATAAAGCTCTTGAAGGGAATGGTGTCATCGTCGAACACTGCGGCATCTTAGATAACAAGGTGTGGGTGAGGTCAAGGAAAGCTCGGTTTGAGGTAGCCCGGCGAATTCCTTTTCTCTCAAACAAAGATGTTAGATGGCACCGTGCGGGATTCGTGGAACGCGGCACGCTATGTTGGTCACGATTTCGTAGTTGATAGTATCGAGCCGTTCGGCAAGTTCGTCGGCTGTTATTTCCTCCTTGTCTTGCCTGCCGATAATGACCACTTCGTCTCCCAACTTCACCCTTCCTCGTAAAGCGGTTACATCAGCGAGACACTGATCCATGCAGATCCGGCCGACCTGCTGACAGCGTATACCGCCTACCAGGAAATCCGCGCTGTTTGAGAAAAGCCTACTGAACCCATCGCCGTAGCCTAGGGGAATGGTAGCGATCAGGGAGGGTTTCTCGGTATGGAACATATGCCCGTAACTCAAACCTGTGCCTGGAGGCACTTCCTTTAGAAATATAATGCGGGTTTTCCACTCAAGCACCGGTTTCAGTTCTTTTACCCGCCGGTTCAGAATCATGTTGGAAGGTTTTAGACCGTAAATGGATATCCCCGGGCGCGCTGCATCGAAAGAGGCCTCCGGCAGGTCGAAGATTGCGGCGCTGTTCGCCATATGATATGACTGTATCCCATATTCTCGAGACGCAATTCTAACCTGCTCAAATATGTCGATCTGTTTTCGGGAAAATGCCTTGTCCTGCTCATCAGCTCGAGGGAAATGGCTCATTATCCCCTTTACCGAAACCTCGGGAAAATCACGGCACCGTTTGAGAAAGCCACTCACTTCATCAGGCCGAATACCTATGCGGCCCATGCCGGTCTCTACCTTGAGATGAACTGCAACCTGTTTCTTGGCCTTTCGTGCTGCCTCAGCAAGACCCCTCACTTGATCCAAGGTGCACACAACCGCTTCCATGTCGTAGCGGACAAAATACTCACAATCTTCCCATAAGCTGGGAGAGAGAACTACATAGAGGGCCTTAATCCCTTTTTCAACCAGCTCAACAGCCTCGAAAACATTGGCAACGCCCAGGGTTGTATAGCCCAAGTGTATCAGATGGCGGACTATGATCTCCGCGCCATGCCCGTATGCATTTGCCTTGATTACCGGCCACAGGGGGCATTCAACCGCAAGTTCCTGCAAGAGAGCCATATTATGGGTGAGATTGTCCAGATTGATGAAGATCTTTGTCAGGTGGCCCTCCCTTAACTTCACAGTGTTGGGGGCTTCTGTTGATGCTTTTTTAGTAGCCATATCAAATCATTCCTGTAAGCGTATTTTGTTCTGGGGCGGTCTTTTGAAGGCGGCACCTTGTTATGTGAGAGTTCTTGTGCATAGTCGATTTCCCGTATGCTTGACAATACGGATAGCTTGGTGGTGACAGCCCGTCAAGCCCTAAAGCAAGCTGTCAATGGGACTATATTTAAGCCCAAAGGCATCGGCAACTGCCCTATGGGTTACTTTGCCTTCTATTATGTTAGCGCCGTGTCTGAGTTCAAGGTGCTTCTTTAAGGCCTTTTTCCATCCCCTATTAGCGATTTCCAGGGCATAGGGCAAGGTTGCGTTGGTCAGGGCTATGGTGGAGGTTCTGGGAACAGCCCCCGGCATATTGCTCACGGCATAATGCACCACCCCGTCGATGGTGTAGGTGGGGTCGAAGTGGGTTGTCTCCCGTGAGGTCTCGAAGCATCCTCCTTGATCGATGGCCACATCCACCAGCACAGCCCCCTTTTTCATGGTTTTCAGCATGTGGCGGGTAACAAGCTTGGGTGTTCTTGCACCTGGAATAAGCGCGGCACCTATAGTCACGTCCGCTTTTCTGATGAGATCGCGAATCGTTGCAGGGCTGGACATCAGGAGAAAGCAGTTCCTGGGCATTACGTCGCTCAGGTATCGGAGCCGGTCGAGGTCTGTATCGAGGATATAGACCTTTGCACCCAGGCCACAGGCCATCTTGGCTGCGTTCATTCCGACAACTCCGCCGCCCAAAATCAATACCGTTCCGGGATCGACTCCGGGCACCCCGCCCAGCAAAACGCCATGCCCACCCTGGGCCATCTCCAGGTACTTGGCACCCTCCTGAATTGCCATCGGTCCTGCCACCTCGCTCATGGGAGTAAGCAGCGGCAGAGACCCGTCAGTTCTCTGGACCGTTTCATAGGCAATGTTAATGGATCGGGCCTTTATCAGGGAATGGGTTAGCTTTTCCGATGCGGCAAGGTGCAAGTAGGCAAAAAAGATTTGGCTTTCCCGCAAAAGTCCATATTCGGAGAGCATGGGTTCTCTGACCCGCATGATCATTTTTGATCTGGTATAGATCTCCGCTGCTTCGTCAACTATCTCAGCGCCGGCCTTGACATAGGTACCGTCATCGAAGCCACTGCCGGCGCCGGCGGCCTTTTCCACCAGGACATCATGCCCATTCTGAATCAAGACCTCCACGCCTGCCGGGGTTATGGAGACCCGGTTTTCGTCTGCCTTGATTTCCTTCAGAACCCCTATGATCATGATCACCCTCCTCCAAGAGCTTGGGGAGCAAGCATGGGCCTTACAACAGTTTGTCTATGGGAACATAATCAAGACCAAAGGCCTCGGCAACCGCCTTATAGGCTACTTTGCCTTTTACCACGTTCGCGCCCAGCTTGATTTCAGGATTCCCCTTCATGGCCTTTTTCCACCCCTTGTTAGCGATTTCCACGGCGTAGGGAAGGGTGGCATTGGTGAGCGCCATGGTTGATGTTTTGGGTACAGCCCCGGGCATGTTCGCAACGCAGTAGTGTACCACGCCGTCAACAGTGTAGATCGGGTTGGAATGGGTGGTCGGTTTCGAGGTCTCGAAGCATCCTCCTTGATCGATGGCCACATCCACCAGCACAGCCCCCCTTTTCATGGTTTTCAGCATATCTCGGGTAACGAGCTTGGGCGCCTTAGCCCCGATCACGAGAACCGCACCGATAACAACATCGGCCTCCTTTACCAGCTCGCGAATCGTAGCCGGGCTGGACATTAGGAGAAAGCAGTTCCTGGGCATTACGTCGCTCAGATAGCGTAAACGCTCCAGGTTCATATCGAGGACATAAACCTTTGCTCCCAGGCCGCAGGCCATCTTGGCTGCGTTTGTACCGACAACTCCGCCGCCTAAAATCACTACCGTTCCGGGATCGACTCCGGGCACCCCGCCCAGCAAAATGCCATGCCCACCCTGGGCCATCTCGAGGTACTTGGCACCCTGCTGGATTGCCATGCGCCCTGCCACCTCGCTCATGGGAGTGAGGAGCGGCAAGGACCCGTCGGCCTTTTGAATGGTTTCGTAGGCGATATTGATGGAGCCCTTCTTGATAAGTTCGTGGGTTAGCTCTTCCGCCGCTGCAAGGTGCAGGTACGTAAAGATAATCTGGTCTTTTTTGATGAGATCATATTCGGGCGGCAAAGGCTCCTTCACGTGCATGACCATATCTGCCCGTTCAAAGATCTCTCCCGATGTTTCAACGATTTCCGCGCCGGCCTTGCTGTAGGCGCCGTCCTCAAAGCCGCTACCAGAGCCGGCGGTCTTTTGCACCAAAATGGTATGTCCGTTCTGTTTCATGACCTCCACCCCTGCCGGGGTCATGGAAATCCTATTCTCCTCAGCCTTAATTTCCTTTAAAACTCCCACGATCATCTGTATCCTCCTGCATAAGCTGTTATGAAACTGTCTCAGAAACAAACCACTTGCCACCGGCACGAAAGCCTATGGGCAGAGCTTTGCCGCAAGCTCGCGAGGATAGAGTCGCTCCTCCATATTTGGAATCTGCGCGGCTGTGAAGGCAACTACGGTATACCGAGGATTGTCCCTGAAATAGACGTTGAAGTTGTGAAAATCACGACCAGGCTGCCCCTATAATGATGACTTTCTCGACCATAATGGCTACCTAGCCCTGCTTAGACCTAAAAGGGCGTTTGCTGGTCATCGGAATTACCTCGGTTGCCCGGGAAGGGTATACTATCACGTTGGTAACTGTGTTACAAAGCATCTTTTGTGAATACGAATTGAGGTTGGCAAAAAAGCTCTGGCAGTTTATCGAATCATCCCTTAGGGTTTTTTTCAACAAGCAATGAGTATTCTTCAGGCCTACGGTCAGCGAAGATATCATTTCTCTCGGTAATCATCTTATCTCTGGCTAAACCTATGTCGACATCTTTGATACCAACCTCTTCGCCTGCTTGTGACGCCTGGATCAGTATGTCACCTCTTGGGTTTGCAATGGTTGAGAGGCCGGTGAAGGCAAGGGCTCCTTCCGTTCCGATTCGATTAGCCGTAATTGTATAAACGCCGTTGGTAAGCGCGTGGATGGGGACGGCTTTCTGGGCAAGGCCTGGCAGGACGAGGCATGAAGGATGGCAAATGATATCCGTGCCTTTAAGGGCGAGTATCCTCCAGACTTCGGGGAATATCCAATCGAAGCAGATGAGCATGCCTATTTTGCACCATCCGATATCGTAAACCCCCAAACCCACATCACCCGGCTTGAAATAGTCTTTTTCATTCATAAACAGATGGAGCTTGCGATATTTCCCCAGATACCCGCCAGGCCCGATAAGCACGGCCGAATTATGGAGAACTCCCCCGTCTCTCTCATTGAAGCCGGATACAATATGGATATTTAGCTTGCTGCACCTAGCCTCTAGAAATTCGATAAACCTGCTCTGCTGTATCTCTTCCGATGTTTCCCATGCCTGCTCATGAGAGGTGAAGTTATACCCAGAGTTACACAATTCAGGTAGCACCAAGAGATCTGCAGTTTCACAGAGAGGGAGTAATGCATCAATAGTCAGAATCGTTGCCTCTACATCACCCAATGCCGGTGCAAACTGAACATAACCGATTTTCATCCCCGTTTCCTCCTCCGTATTAACGCTTAGTCCCCCCAGTGCTGGAGCTCTATGATGTTTCCCTCCGGATCTGCCACATAGACAAATGTAATAAGGCCTGCGCCGGGAATTCGAACAGTAGCAAGCTCGCCGATCCCTCGCCCTCCTGCGGCAATGACCGCATCCCGTGCGACTTCCACGTCGTCAACTGCAAAGGCGATATGGGCGAATCCAGGCCTGTTGATTGCGGCTCGCTGAGGCTTTTTTTGAATGTTGTATTGGAATATTTCCAACGTAGGTCCTTTTCCTTCATAGCCGGGCAGCCTCAGATGGATGCCATGAATTTCAGCACCCGCAACACCCGTCCCTTTTTCCAGCCAATCTCCGGACAGGTTTCTCTCGGGAGGGACCGGGATACATCCAAAGACCTGTTGGTAGAACTGAGCAAGCCTCCTCCAGTCTTGTGCTACAATGTTGATGTGAACGAATCGAGCGAGAGCTCCCACGTCCGCCCCCTGAAAGGTTTAGAGATGATCTCCTTTGCCACTTCTGATCGTGAAGATCAGTCTTTTAAGAATTATTACTGCCAGGTTCGCACAGATAATCAGGCCAGCGCACCCCGCCACAATAATACCAAACCAGAAACACGCGGCTATTGTCAATCTATACCCAAGTATCCGCCCGAAGATAAGCGCTATAAGAAACAGGGCTAATTCTATCAAAAACAAAACGAAAATCAGTAGCTTGAAATACTCCCCCGTTGGGCTAGATTGCAGCTTCAATTTGCTTAGGTCTTGAGGTTACGAATATTAAAGGCCCGTCTCGACGGATAAAGCGGTAAATCAGAGCATCCATACTGAAGAAGCGTGCACATGTTTAATGGCATCTTAGCAGAAAAGACGAATCATATAAATTGCATTAAGCGCTCTAGTGCATTGGAGTGTGCTTTATTCTATCGTAGTGAGCAACGAGCCCATGTTCTTGTTTGCATTAGAGATAGCCGTGTGGGATGGAAAAGAGCTCTTTCCCATCCTGATATAGCAAACTATTCTATGCTCTCAGCAGTAATAGATGAGCGGCACAAGAATACCCTGTGGTTTGTCGAAGCGAAGGGGAGCTTCATCGGGCATTTA
>CP070752.1:1668489-1673595 GCA_020348625.1 Deltaproteobacteria bacterium
CATAAAGACGGCAAATCACTGGCCGAAGGCATCGAGACGGCTAGGATGTTGGAAACCCTGGGAGTGGACGCCATCGAGGTGAGTGAAGGCATCGAGCCTGAATGGGGACATCACATTCGGGCGGACGCCCAGAGACCCTATTACACTGAAGAGTGCATAGGCGTCCGAGAAGCGGTCTCGCTGCCGCTGCTGCTGGTCGGCGGGATGCGTCGGTTTAGTGACATGAAAGCCGTGCTCGACGAGGGCATGGCTGATGCGATTTCCATGTGCCGACCCTTTATCAACGACCCCCACATTGTCCGAAAACTTAAGGAAGGCCAGGTCGATTCCTCGGAATGCAACTCGTGCAACGAGTGCATCGAGTTGATGCTGGAAGGCCGTTTCGGCTGTGTTTTGTCCTGAAAAAGGGGCCTTGTTTCTGAAACAACTTACCATTATGACAAATAGACTGTTTTGGAACAAACGTCTCGGTTTACTCTATTCCTGGACTCATCTGGCATACCCCCAGGTGTGGGGTCAGGTCTTGCTTTATAACATTCTGAATGCTAGTATCTTGCATCATGGCCAGACCACTCAGAATCGAATATCCAGGAGCAATTTATCATATTACTTCCAGAGGCAATGCACGTTCGCCTGTCTTTGATGATGATCGTGACAGAAGAGAGTTTCTCATGATCCTTGAAGATGTGGCTGGAAGATACAAGTGGCTCTGCCATGCCTTTTGCCTTATGGATAACCATTATCACCTCCTGGTGGAAACGGTTGACGGAAACTTATCTTTGGGAATGCGGCACCTCAACGGGGTTTATACCCAAGCGTTCAATCGCAGACATCACCGAGTCGGTCATGTTTTTCAAGGAAGATTCAAGTCGGTCCTTGTGGAGCAGGAAAGCTACCTACTGGAGCTGTGTAGATACGTGGTTTTGAATCCAGTCAGGGCAGGCATCGTCAAGCACCCAGGTGCTTACCGATGGAGCAGCTACCAATCAACAGGCGGATTGGTAAAACCGGCTCCTTTTTTGAGGGTAACCTGGATTTTAAGTCAATTTGGCAAAAGACCTCGAGAGGCCCAGAAGGAATACAGGCGTTTTGTTCGGGCCGGCATGGAAGAGCCTTCTCCATGGGATGAAGTGAAGGCACAGTGCATTCTTGGGAGCAAGGAATTCATTGAGAAATTAAAGCCAGCTTTAAAAGATAAATCTAAGGTCAGGGAGATTCCTAAGGAGCAGCGTTTTGCTTTCAGGCCCTCACTGGAGGAATTACTGCCACCAGAAAAAGCGGCAAAGAAGGAAGAGAGAAACGAGGCCATCCACAAAGCCCATGTTGATTATGGCTATACTCTGTCAGAAATAGCTCGGCACTTGCGAGTCCATTACGCAACGATCGGCAGAATAATCAAGCGCGCAATGTAATAATGCAAGACCTGACCCCGTTCTGACAGGTGCTTATCTATTCTGTTTCATTTTTGAGGCGCAAATAGATACCCCTTCTTGGCGGTTTAGTATTAGTGATTGGCGGCGCTCCGAGCCGCCCGGTGGTGAAATCCAATTAGCTTATGAGATAAAGGAGAAGACTTATGAAAGCAACAGACGTTTGGACTCCCGGTAACAGGCCCACCGTTTCCTTTGAACTATTTCCCCCAAGGTCAGAAAAAGCTGCTGTAAGTCTTGAAACAGAGATTGACAAGTTAGTAGCCCTGAAACCCGATTTCGTTTCCGTTACCTTTGGGGCAGGAGGCTCAACTCGGGAAGGTTCGCGCCAGCTCATCGAGAAACTCAAAAGTGAAAAAAACATGGAAGTTATTGCCTATTTTGCTGGTTACGGTTTAGGGCCCACGGATATTACAGCTGTTCTGGACCAATATCAGGAGTTAGGGGTGCAGAATATCCTGGTAGTACGCGGAGACCTCCCTCATGAAGAGGAAGATTTTAGGCCTCATCCCGAAAGCCTACCACATGCTTCTGACCTTATGGCATTTGTCCGGCCAAAATACAACTTCTGTATGGGGGTAGCCGGGTACCCGGAGGGGCACATTGAATGTGAAAGCAAGGAAAAGGACATCGAATATCTCAAACTCAAAGTAACTAACGGGGCTGAGTATATCATTACCAACTACTTTTATGACAACCAGTACTTTTTTGATTTCGTTGAACTCTGTGAGGCAATGGGTACAGATGTTCCAATACTTCCAGGCGTGATGCCTATTTTCAGTGTTAAGATGATGGAAATGTTAGCCAACCTATGTGGGGCTACAATAACAGATAAGCTACGCCAGGGGCTAGACGCATTACCCGAAGGAGACAAGGAGGCACTTATGGATTTCGGCATTGAATTCGCCGTGAACCAATGCAAGGGTCTGCTTGAAGCGGGAGTACCAGGACTACACATTTACACGATGGACCGAAGCGGTTCAACTGTAGCAATTGTTAGTCGTTTGCGAAAAGATGGACTATTATGATCTCTGCTCTGCTCACGATGTGCCCGATGGGAGTTATTGGTAAGGGGAAAGCTATTGATATCAGAGGTAGGTATTGGACATGACAGAGAGCTTTTCCCGCCTCCTGGTCATGAACACAACCCTCGGCACCGGAGACGTTCGACTTTCCAAAGGGTTCCTCGATTGGCGAGCCTGGGTTAGGAAGAATCCTGATATGTCTGCCGGAAAACTGGTGAAACTAACTTGCCCGCATCTGTCCGATGAAGAATGTGCTGCTTATGACGCGCCATTCCCCGATACCAGCTATAAGGCCGGCGCACGCCGCTTCCCTGAAATCGTTCCTGATAGGCCAGACTCGCCCGGCGCGGAGTTGTCACGCAGAGCACGTGAGTGGCTCCGTAGTGAATGGACCGGTCAGGCCTTCATGGCGATCGGGATGAAAGACCCGGTGCTTGGCCCACCGGTAATGCAGGCGCTTCGCAATGATATACGGGGCTGTCCTGAACCATATGAGCATGCTGAAGCCGGGCATTTTGTGCAGGAATGGGGTGAAGAAATCGCCAGAAAAGCGCTGGCGGCGTTTGAAAGTTAAAGAGCCCCCATTATTAAACTCTTCGCTGTTTAAGAGGATTGGTTCTGAAATAACTTGCCAAAAGGCTTAAAACAGCAAAACAGTGATGTTCACAAGCCACCTCAGACCCTGCGTCCTCTCAAGCATAAGAAAAGAAACATGTCCAACCAGCAGAACCATTCGATTGCCAATAGGCAAACCGATCACGCCATTGTAATGTGTGATACTTGTCGTTAGGCTTTCTTATCTGAAAGGGTAGATAAGAGTATTTAAAGGAGCTCATCATGGAAGAGGGTAAACCAAGTTTCACCGCAGAGATAGATGCTGTTATAAGAACCATGGAGACAGAGAAACCGGAAAGCGAACGACTTTGCTATGATCCTTTCGCAAGAGGTTTTCTCGGTACAACCAATAGGGTTATAGGCATGATTTCTCCTTTGCGAAAGCTCGGCCTTTGGTATCTTGAACAAAAACATCCTTTCATACTTGATTGCATCCCTGCCCGCACCAGGTATATCGACGAATACGTAAGCGAATGCGCTGATGCGGGCCTAGAACAGTTAATTATTCTTGGAGCCGGTTACGACTCCAGGGCTTATAGAATCGAAGGGCTCAAAGGGAAAGTAACGGTCTTTGAGATAGACCATCCCGCCACCCAGAAGCTGAAGATAGAAAAACTACAGAATATGCTGGACCCCCTTCCGAGCAATGTGGTGTACGTCCCTATCGATTTCAACAAAGAAACGTTACCTCAAAAAATGTCCGAGAGTAGGTATGATAAGGATAGGAAGAGCCTCTTCATCTGGGAGGGCGTTACGCCATATTTAACGCCAGAGGCAGTCGATGAGACATTGCGTTTTGTAGCAACGAACTCAGGGCCAGGCAGTTCAATTATATTCAGCTACATACTTAAATCAGTGGTGGATGGCACGTGCCAGTTGGAAGGAGCACGGGAAATACGAGAAGCTTTCAGTCGAGGCAGTATTGCAGATTTCAGCTCCCGCAGGGGCGATCGCTTGCTCTTCGGCATAGAGGAGGGGTCAGTCGAGGCATTTTTATCTGAGAGAGGGTTTCAGCAAATCAAAGACATATCCGGCGATTATTATGAAGCTGAATATTTCACGGGGCCAAACCGCAATCGAAAGGGGTGCTGTCTGTGCAGGGTTGTTTCCGCAACCGTGAAGCCCGAAGGATGAATCTGTGTAAATCTGGAACGTATGTAAAATTATAAGCTTACAGGTTTCTCCATCCCCCTTCCATGCATCACTCATGCTCTGCCCATCCTCGGGATGGAGTCTAACTCCGCCCCATTGGCAGGTCAGATGTAAGAAGATGCATTTGCCTCAACCAAGGGGTGCTTATCTCGCAGCACATTAGAAACCTTTCAGGGATTGATTGAGGAGGTTTTATTATGGAGCGGTTATTGACCATTCCCCATCGTCTAAGACATGGGATGTGTCCTGTTAATGGCATTCGTGACTTGATCGAATGGCGTTCCGGTAGGGACTGGTCTAATGAGTTTGTGCATGGTTTGGGGCTGGGTGGAGGTTTTGCCTACCTGCGAATCAAACTAGCCGATCCGCCGCGCCAGGTATACTGGGGTATTGCGAGTGCCCGCCAGCACAGGTATCTGGCTGAGCTACTCGGCGCTCACTGCCTCGAGGTTGAGAATCGGTCTTTCGAGTTCTCTTGGAAGAGGGCTCGGGAGGCAGTGGACGTGGGAACCCCACCGATACTCGGGCCACTGGATATGTTCCATCTGCACTTCTACGAGGATATCTATCACAAACGGCACATCCCGATTCATTACGTGTTGCTGGTGAGCTACGAGGATGACAAGGCGTACGTTCATGATACTGACAAGTACGACATCCAAGGGATTCCGCTGGACGAACTGCAACTGGCCTGGGATGTGAATGTGCCTGGCTTGGGCAAGCGGAATCGGTTGGTCATCTTTGACATTCCTCAAGACCTGCCGCCAACTGATGTGCTGATACGGAAATCCATTGCCGATGAGTGCAAAACGATGCTCCATCCTCCTGTCAGCATGGTGGGTATACCAGCGATGAAGAAGGTAGCGCGCGAGATTGCACGCTGG
>CP070752.1:1673695-1676973 GCA_020348625.1 Deltaproteobacteria bacterium
ATAAGTGGTCTGTGTGTCTTCATCGTAGAGTTACTGGCTACTGCTCTGAGTCTTTTCCGGCCGAATTTCCACTTCAGCTTGCGCTCACAAACGCAAAACTAAACCCTTTCAAGCGCAATAGAATATAGATTACCTCCTCTTGTTGCTCTGGTGAGCCATGAGTAAATTGACCGAAGCTGCAAGTAGGAGTATTGATATCTTGCCACGAGCGCACCTTATCAAGACGCCTCATTATTGCTGCTATTCTCATGATATTCCTAGCTAGAGAGCAGAAAGAGAGGCTCCAAGAACGAGTTCTCTAGAAGTGAAGGTTTCTGAGAAATCAATACCTCCTTGATATTGTACATTTGATTCGGTAATCTTTAGTGAAATCAGGCGATGCTCAGATAAAGGCTCTGGCAAGAAAGGGGGAAATGGACAGAGTAAGACGTTCGTACTGGTGGAAATCAGATACCCTAGAGAGCATCTCTTTCTCCAACCGGGAACCTCAGGGAATGCTGTACGCACGCAAAGGTGGTTATGATGCTGGCCGATTGTGTTGGCTGGGATGTTACAAGAGATAACGAACATATCTCCATAATAGATTGCTTAAAATGTCGTTTGACTCGATTATAATCTCTGAGATATCAAAGTTACGGGATACAGGTGTTTAACACATGCATGAACTCCCAGTAACACAGAGCATACTCGATATCGCCCTTGTGCACGCCAAGACAAATAGCGTGAGCAGGATACTGTCCATTCACTTGGAGATTGGCGAACTCAGCGATTTGGAGAATGAGTGGATACAGCGCTATTTTGATTACCTGAGTAAAGGCACTATAGCAGAAGGTGCGAAACTTGAGATTAAAAGGATGCCGGTGGTGATGCAGTGCTCTGTATGCTCGAAATCTTTTGCAGTCAATATACGGGAGGCAAGAGAAATTCAATGCCCGGATTGCGGCAGCAAGTGTTGCTCACTTCTATCAGGCAGGGAATACTACATCAAGGATATGGAGGCGCTTTAATGAAAGAGGTGAGGGTTATTGAGATCAAGGAAGAGATACTTTCCGATAACAAGAGCATGGCAGATGCATTACGGAAAGAAATGCAGGAGAGAAGAACCTATCTCTTAAACCTTATGTCATCGCCTGGGGCGGGCAAGACAACCCTGATACTCAAGACCATAGAGAAACTAAGAGATGAGTTTCGCATGGGCGTAATAGAGGGAGATATAGCAGCCATGGTGGACTCGGAAAAAATAGCTGCCCAGGGCATTAGCGCTGTACAGTTAAGGACAGGGGGCTTCTGTCACCTGGATGTGGCCATGGTGAGAAAGGGCTTGGAGGCCATGGACCTTGACGGGCTTGACTTACTCATCATAGAAAACGTGGGCAATCTCGTATGCCCAGCAGAGTTTGATACAGGTGCAACCAGAAATGCCATGATACTGAGCGTTCCAGAGGGTGATGACAAGCCGCTTAAGTACCCTCTCATGTTTACGATATGTGATGCGCTCCTGATTAATAAGATCGATTACCTGGACTATGAAAATTTTGATATGGATGCCGTGAGGGAGAGGGTTTTGAACCTGAACCCGAACATAAAGATGTTTGAAGTCTCCTGCAAGACGGGAGAAGGCATACCTGCCTGGACACAATGGCTCAAGGCAGAGGTTGAAGCATTTAAGAAATAGAGGAGAAGACAATGGACGTCTATGAAAAACTGAGGGAGATCCTCGATACACACCCTGTGGGAGCGCCTAAATCGGTTGTCTTTGACAAAATCCTGAAGATACTTTACACGCCCGAGGAAGCAGCACTTCTGATCCACATGAATTTTTCACACAAGCCGGGCGAGGCGATTGCCGCCGCCGCAGGGGTGCCCGTGGAGGAGGCCGACGGGATACTGGGCGCCATGGCCGACCGGGCGCTTGTCTTCAGCCGGGAAAAGGACGGAAAGCGGTCCTATGGATTGCTGCCAATATATCCCGGCCTCTACGAATACCCCTTCTTGCGGGGCGAGATGACGCCAGAACTGGAGAAACTGGGGAAGCTCTGGGACGAATACCAAAGCGACGGACTCGGTGCGGCCTTCGCTGGAAACCCTACACCTCTGGTCCGCGTCGTTCCCGTTGAGCAATCAATCACCCCGCCCCTCCAGGTCCATCCCTACGAGGAGGTCAAGAAGATCATCGACAGCGTGGATTTCATAGGCCTCGGCCATTGCGCCTGCCGTGTTAGTCTCCACCGATGCGACAAGCCAACGGAGACATGCTTCTTCTTCAATGCGCCGGCCCGGTTTCTGGTGGAGAAGAAATACGCCCGGCAGATCACTCGTGAGGAGGCCTACGCCGTTCTCAGTCGCACGGAAGAGGCGGGTCTGGTCCACATAAGCAACAACAATGCCGATCAGGCAGGTGTTATTTGTAACTGCTGCAGGTGCTGCTGCGCCTTTCTGACGGCCCGAACGAAGCTTGACCTTCCAACTACCTTCGCCCCAAGCGGTTTCCTGGCCGAAGTAAAGGCGGAGGAGTGTACCGGCTGCGGTATCTGCGCTGATGACCGTTGCCCCGTCGACGCCATCGAGATGAAAGAAGACCTTGCCGTTGTCGAGGCCGGGAAGTGCATCGGCTGCGGCCTCTGCGTGACGGCCTGTCCCGTGGAAGCCATCGCCCTGGTCAGACGGAGCGATGCACCGGAGATTCCGGCCACCAATCAGGAGATGCTCGGGAAGGTTCTGACAGAGAAGGGAAAGCTTGAAAAATTCAAAAAGCTCATGAAGAAGTCCTGAGGGATACATCATGCTATCGCCGGAGATGACCGCACTACCCTCTCATGTTTACGATATGTGATGTGCTCCTGGTTAATAAGATCGATTATCTGGACTATGAGGATTTTGATATGGATGCCGTGAGGGAAAGGGCTCTAAACCTGAACCCCAAAATAAGAATTATGGAAGTTTCATGCAAGACAGGCCAGGGCATAGATACCTGGATTACCTGGCTCAAAGACGAGATTAGTGCCTTCATCGGCAGATAGTGTCTGCTTTACACTAGATTTTCATACCCGTAAGCGTTTTCCCCATTATTTTGAGTGTCCCCCACGGCCCAACTTTTTCCATCATTATTTTTTTGTAAAGGGAATCGTGATCCTTCGGAGGAAGAGTTTCCTTCTCCTTTTTCATAAGCTGGATAGCGTCTTGCTCACAAGTGGTGACGCAAAGCCCACAGCCAATACACCTGTCTAGATCCACCGTAGCAATATCATCAACCATTGATCTGGCATCCATCGGGCATC
>CP070752.1:1677073-1685888 GCA_020348625.1 Deltaproteobacteria bacterium
GGCGCGATAGCCTCAGTAAAGGAAGGCTGATTCTCTTCGAGGGTTTCTCCGTTTCTGTCCACAATCTTGGTAATGAAGATAGGCTCTAGGAGCAGGCCGTTATTGGCGAATACCGAGTAAGCTCTCGTCAGTTCGAGAAGGGATGTGCCTGAAGAACCGAGGGCCAAAGATAAATCAGCATTCAGGGGGGATTCTATGCCCATCTGTCTTGCATAATCGATTGCACGGTTAACCCCGACTTTTTCGAGTATCTTGATGGTAATAACATTTCGAGATTTTATTAGTCCGGTCCTAAATGGAGTGGGGCCGAAGAATTTTTCTTTATAGTTCTTAGGCTTCCAGAGCTTTTCCTCCTCCTCTCCCCCGATTGGCGATATAAAGGGCGCGTCAATAATTATGGAAGATGGGCTGAATCCATTGTCGAGTGCGGTTGTGTAAATAATCGGTTTAAAGGCGGAGCCTGGCTGCCTCTTTGCCTGAATAGCCCTATTGAACTGGCTTTCGAAGAAATCCAATCCTCCCACCATAGCCTTCACATGGCCGGTCTTTGTATCCAAGCAGATCAATGCTGCTTCTGCCACGGGTGTTTGTTCGAGGGAAAGAATCCAGCCGGGAGAACCCTCCAGTTTTTCTTCAACCTTCACCAAAATCACGTCTCCGGGGGCGAGCACCTCAGCCGGGTCTTTAAGTTTGGACTCGAAGTAGGCCTTTTCCGGATCGAGCATCCGTGCCCATTCCATGCCCGACAGAGGGAGTAGCCCAAGGTGATCTCCGATTTTGACAAGGGTTTCCTTCTTCACGCTGTCTACCTCTACGACCATGCCTTCGGTAGTTGCGCCCACCTCGAGGGGGTTGTCCTCCAAGCGCTCAACCATGAGCTGTATAAATCCTGCTTCATCCCCTGGGGCAATCTTTCTTATGGGGCCTCTGAATCCCTCCCTCTTGTCAAATTCTTCTATTCCCCTTCGAAGTGCATCCTTGGCTGCTGCCTGCATTTCGAGGTCAACGGTAGTATATATCTTGAGGCCGCCTTTATAAAGGAGATGGCGTCCGTATTTTCGCTCAACAATGCGACGGATGTGCTCTATGAAATGGGCGGCCTTTTCAAGGACTTCGTCTTCTTCTGGCCTTATGTACAGCGGTTCAGCTAATGCCTCTTCATACTCTTGATCGCTTATGAAACCCTCCTCTCGCATCCGTTCGAGAACATACTTCTGTCTTATTTTGGCCCTGTCGAAATGCTTAATCGGTGAGTCCTTGCTGGGTGCTTGAGCGAGTCCGGCCAGCACGGCCGATTCGGCGATACTCAATTCGCTCGCCTTCTTGCCGAAGTAGGTCCTGCTCGCGGCCTCAACGCCGTATTGACCATGACCCAGGTATATCTGGTTGAGGTAGAGGTAAAGGATTTCTTCTTTGGAGAATTCCCTTTCAATCTGAAGTGAGAGCAATGCTTCCCGTACCTTTCGCTTGTAGGTTCTGGCCGGGTTTTTCAGAAGTAAGGATTTGGTAACCTGTTGGGTTATGGTGCTTCCACCCTGCTCAATCTTGCCCGCCATGATATTCTTAAAAAAGGCCCGTGCGATACTCACGAAGTCGATACCCTTGTGCTCAAAAAACCGGTCGTCTTCCGCAGCGATAAACGCCTTGACCGTGTGGTAGGAGACCTGCTCCAGGGGTACCAAGATCCTCTTTTCGTCGGAGAATTGTGTGAGAACCTGGCCTTTATCGTCAAGGATTTCGGTAATGATGGGGGGATTATAGTTCTTGAGGGACCCAATATAGGGAAGGTTGCTGGACCATAGGTACCACAGGGCAACCCCAATGCCTGCAATTGCGAGAAAGACAATAATGAAGCCAAAAAGGCTTATCTTTATAACCAGTTTCATACAATCAACTTCCTATCGAACGTTCTATACTGGATTGCCTCGGCTACGTGAGCCGTTTCTATACTGTCTGCCCCTGCAAGATCCGCTATGGTCCTGGAGATCTTGAGAATCCGCGAAAGGGCCCGGGCGCTGAGCCCAAATTTCTCCATGGCCTTTTCCAATAGAGCATTAGACCGATCCCCTATTTCACAGAATCTTTTGATCTGCCTGGTATTCATCATGGCGTTGCTGTGTATCTTCGTCTTGTGAAACCTTTTTTCCTGGATCGTTTTGGCGGCGAGCGCCCTTTGGTAGATATGTGAAGAGGATTCACCTTGACCGACGCCCGTGAGATCTTTGAAGGGGACGGACGGTACGTCAATGTGGATGTCGATGCGGTCCATGAGGGGCCCGGATATCTTCGCTCTGTATCTCTGTATCTCCCTATAAGAACAGGTGCATTCTCGTTTTTGGTCACCAAAGAACCCACAGGGGCATGGATTCATCGCCCCGACCAGAATAAAATTGGCTGGATATGTTACCGTGGAGTTAGCCCGAGAAATGGTAACGATCCCTGTTTCCATGGGCTGTCTGAGCACCTCGAGAACGTTTTTCCGAAACTCGGGCATCTCGTCTAAAAAGAGCACGCCGTTGTGGGCTAAGCTCACCTCGCCCGGTTTCGGTACCACCCCACCCCCGATCATGCCGGCATCAGATATGGTATGGTGCGGGGCCCTGAACGGCCTACGCACGATCAGTCCTTGGCCTCTGGGCATGAGGCCCATGACGCTGTAAACCTTAGATGTTTCCAAGGCTTCCTCAAAGCTAAGGCTCGGCAAGATAGTGGCAAGACGTTGGGCCAGCATTGTTTTTCCGGCACCCGGCGGGCCGATCATCAAGACGTTATGGCCTCCTGCAGCGGCAATTTCCACGGCCCTCTTCACATTTTCCTGCCCGCAAACGTCGCTGAAGTCTATGTCGAAATCGATTTGATCCTTCATGGGGTCTGTTTGTATTTCAAAAGAATCTATCGGGTCTATCCCGTTCAGTGCTTGGACCAACTGCGAAAGCGATCTGGTAGGATAAACGGCTATTCCATCAACCACGGCTGCTTCCGCAACGTTTTCCGACGGCAAGAACATCCCCTGTAACTTGAATTCCTTTGCCATAATGGCCATGGATAAAGCGCCCTTTATAGGTCTCACACTTCCATCTAGGGATAATTCCCCCATGACGAGGTGGCCTTTCAACGCCGTGGGGGAAATGAGGCCGGTTGCAGTCAAGATACCTAAGGCAATTGGAAGATCGAATGCGCTACCCTCCTTTTTTACATCAGCCGGGGCAAGATTTACGGTAATCCTATCGGCAGGAAAATGATAGCCGGAATTCTTGAGCGCTGCCTTTACCCGTTCCTTGCTTTCTCTCACGGCGCCTTCTGCCAAACCCACCGTGGAAAATGAAGGTAGACCTCGTGAGATATCCACCTCTACCTCTACGGTATAGGCATCAATGCCGATAACTGAGCTGCTGTAAACAGTAGCTAACATGACGCGATACAAAAGATGTGGCAGAGCAGGGTACTATTACTACCCTGTATAAATACTACAAAAGCGGTGTAATGAACAAGTTATTAGTGCAGTAATTTTTTCGGGACGAAGGAGTCTGAATAATCGGTGGAAAAGGAGATTTTTCAGTAAATAGGGAGAAATCAAAAGAAATGGCTTTACGTCGATGGATTTGCTGATTATAATAAAAAATTCAAATTTTTAAAGGGAGATCTGGAATGGCGCGAATTACGATCGAAGATGCCTTGAAGCTTGGTTTTAATAAATTTGAATTGGTTCACTTGGCCGCGAAGCGGGTGGTTGAACTGAGGAAGGGTAAGGAAGTCCTGATCCCTACCTCAAACAAAGAGATAGTGAGCGCTTTACGGGAGATCGAAGCGGAAAAGGTCATATTAAGGGAGAGTGCCTCTGTATTGCCGGATGCCTTGACAGACACGCCGAGTCCGGTTGAGGGTGTAATCGCTGAGGAAACAGAGGTTGATGCATCGCCTGAGGACTCAGAGGGCCCAGGGGAACCGGAAGATACGCCTGATGTGCAGGACGAAGATACTGTGGAAGAAACCTCATAACCATGTCAACTCAGAGAGACTATTATGATATCCTTGGTATTCCCAGGGAAGCCAGCGCCGATGAAATAAAGAAGGCCTATCGAAAGACTGCGCTCAAATATCACCCCGACATGAATGCGGGGGATAGGGAAGCGGAGGAACAATTTAAGGAAGCAGCGGAAGCCTATGAGGTGCTCAGCGACAGAGAAAAGAAGAAACTGTACGATCTTTACGGACATGAAGGCTTGAAGGGGATTGGCTTTGCCGGGTTTGGTGGTTTTGAGGATATCTTTTCCGCTTTTGGTGATATTTTCGATGGTTTTTTCGGTTTCGGAGGAGGGCGTTCGAGGACGACAAGGGCAAGGAGGGGAAATGATCTGAGATACGATCTAGATCTAACCCTCGAAGAGGCTTACCAAGGAAAGGAAGAGGAGATTGTTTTTGACAGATTCGATTCATGTGAAATCTGCAACGGAACGGGTATTGCCGCCGGAAGTGAGCCTGCAACGTGCCCCAGCTGTAATGGGAGAGGGGAAACGATCCGCTCACAAGGTTTCTTTCAGATCAGAACAACCTGTTCCACCTGTAACGGTACCGGTGAGATTATAGTTGATCCATGTAGCAGCTGTGATGGTAGAGGAAGGGTCAGGGCCGAGAAAAGAGTCCTGGTAAGAATACCGCCTGGTGTGGACACTGGGTCGCAATTGAGAATCAGCGGGGAGGGGGAGAGCGGAGAAAATAGCGGACCGGCAGGAGATCTCTTTGTGGTGATCCACGTGACGGATCATGTCTTTTTTGAGAGAGAAGGAGATGATTTGAGGTGTCAGATTCCGGTATCTTTTGTAGATGCAGCGCTCGGCACGGAGATATCCATACCGGTTATCGATGGTAGTGAGGACAGAAGAGTTCTCATCCCAGAGGCTACCCAGCCCGGCCACGTGATCAGGATTAAGGGTTGTGGGATGCCAAGCCTCAAGAGAGCGAAGAGGAGAGGCGATCTTTTTGTTCAGGTTATGCTTAAGACACCAACCCATTTGAGCCAAAGACAGCGCGAGCTGCTGATGGAGTTCGAAGAACTCGAAGAAACGGCCCGTGAAGGAAAGACCAATCATATTTGGGATAGAATAAAAGGCATAAAGAGTTCAAGATGACATATAGTTGAGGATTGATCGCATGGATAAGAAAAAGTTAGAGTACTTCAGAGGCTTACTTCAGGACCAACTCGACGAGCTCATTGATGAGGCTCTCAAGACGGTCAATGGAATGACTAATCTAAAGGACACCTTCCCTGATCCGACTGATAGGGCTGCCCTGGAAACAGACAGGAACTTCCTTTTGCGAATTAGGGACAGGGAAAGGAAGCTGATTGAAAAGATCAAGGAAGCCCTCGATAGAATCGATAACGATCAATTCGGTGTATGTGAGGTGTGCGGTAAGGAAATAGGGGAAAAGAGGCTCATGGCGCGGCCCGTGACTACCCTCTGTATTGAGTGCAAGAAAAAACAGGAAGCCCGGGAAAAAGCCCGTGGCTTGTAAGCAAATAACATCAAAATGAGGATAGCCTACCTTGACTGCTTCTCCGGCATAAGCGGGGACATGTTTGTAGGGTCCCTGCTGGATGCCGGCCTTCCTTTTGAGAAACTGGAGGCAACCTTATCCGGACTCAAACTCAGCGGCTACCGGATATCGAATACACCAGAGCAAAGAAATCACATCTTCGGGACACGATTCTCCGTTGCACTGCAGGAGGCGGATCAAGCTGCCCGTCATCTTGATGATATACGGGAGATACTCAAGAACAGCGATTTACCCCTCCCGGTGATTCAGAAGTCCATCCAAATTTTCGAAAACCTAGCAGAGATTGAGGGCGAAATACACCACATTTCTCCCAAGAAGGTGCATTTTCACGAGGTTGGTGCCGTCGACTCCATCGTTGATATTGTAGCCACTGTTGCCGGGATTGAACTGTTAGGTATCGAAAAGGTATTTGCGTCGAGGATTCCGGTCGGGAGCGGAATTATATCCAGTGCTCACGGCAAGATCCCCATACCTTCGCCGGCAACGATAGCGCTTTTGAAGAATATCCCTATCTATTCCAGCGGTCAGGATGTGGAGATGGTTACCCCTACAGGTGCGGCACTTATTTCCTCACTTTGTTCTTCGTTTGGCCTCATGCCTCCCATGGTGGTAGAAAAGGTGGGTTATGGGGTGGGCAGTAGGATATTGTCAGATAGGCCAAACCTATTGCGCATCCTGATCGGAAAAGATGCTGATAAAGAGAGCACGGAGACGGTGGTTCTTTTGGAGGCAAATCTGGATGATATGAGCCCGGAGCTCTCCGGTTACCTCATGGAGACTCTCTTCGAGGCAGGCGCACGCGATGTGAGCTTCTGTCCCGTTTATATGAAAAAGAACAGGCCGGGGATTCAACTCCAGGTAATCGGCCAACCCGAAGACAGGGAACGACTTACCGCAATCATCTTTAGGGAGTCTACTACCCTGGGTGTTCGATACAGCTACGGCCAACGCACTGTGTTGAAGAGAGAAACGGTGGTGGTCGATTCACCTTGGGGAAAGATGAACGTCAAGAAGGTGATCGATCAGGATGGCAGGGCAGTCCTTTTGCCTGAACATGAAGAATGCAAAAGGATAGCTCTTGAGAATAACCTTCCCTTGCGGGATGTTTATGCCTGGGCAGGCGGCCTTTCGAAGATGGGGTAGCCGCCCAGATCGTTGAATACCCCGAAACCTTTCTCGCCATTACCCCCTCTGAATATTCACCGAATGCAAAGGCTATTTGAAGAACCCCTTTGGTACCACTACAATGCCGCGCGGTGTTACGGTGAAGTGCTTATTATCCTCGTCTGGGTTGTATCCGATTTCCGTATATTCGGGGATGGCGTTATGCTTGTCTATAATAGCCTTCTTGATTCTGCAATGGCGACCCACGATTACCTCGTCCATAATGACCGATTCTTCCACCGTTGCCCAGCTCCGGACTATCACGTAATAGGAAATGATTGAGTTTCTCACGATGCCGCTTATTATGGATCCAGGCGCCACAAGGGAGTCGAGGGCCTTACCTACTCGAAAGCCTTCGGGCCTTTCATTGCTGAAGACGAACTTTGCAGGCGGAGCCGGATGTTGGTAGGTGTGTATGGGCCACTTACGGCCATAGAGGTTGAACGAAGGATCTAGGCCGGTGAGATCCATATTGGCATTCCAATAAGCATCCAGTGTTCCCACATCCCTCCAGTAGGAAGAGTCTCGTATTCTGGGCTCCAACCGGAGTCTGAGTTCACCGCTTTCATCGGTATCGTAGACGTAGTCCTCGATTCTGTTTTGTTGCCGAAAGGGATAGGCATACACCCGCGATCCGGAGATCAGATAGGGTATAATGTCTTTGCCGAAGTCATCCTTGTTAATGGCTTTTAAGGCGTCTAAGAGCGTTTCCGTTCTAAAAAGGTAAATGCCCATGGAGGCGAGCACGTGATTCGCGTCCCCAGGGATGGTTTTGGGGTTTTCCTTCGGTTTTTCCTCAAATCCGAGCACACGAAAATCCTCATCAACCTCTGCCACGCCCACCTGAGAGGCCAACTCCTTTTGAACCTCAATGAGGGCGATGCTCATGTCCGCTTGTTTCTCTTGGTGATATCCTAGGAATAGGCTGTAATCCATCTTATAGATGTGGTCACCGGATAAAATGAGAACGTATTCGGGCCTGGTTTGTTCAATAAGGTAGAGGTTTTGGCGAATCGAGTCTGCGGTGCCTCGGTACCAATCTCCACTGATCCGTTGTTGAGGCGGGACAATCTTCAGAAAGTGGCCCAGCTTGTGATTGAATATATTCCAGCCGTCTTCCAGATGATCGGTGAGGGACTGGGATTTATATTGGGGCAGAAGAATAATCTTGTAAAGCTGAGAGTTGACACAATTACTGAGGGTGAGATCCACGAGCCGATAAACACCGCCAAAGGGGACTGCCGGCTTGGTTCGGTCCTGGGTGAGTGGCATAAGCCGCTCTCCCCGGCCTCCGGCCATGATGAAGGTAAGCGTGTTTTTCATGATATAGGTGAGTTACCGGTAGCATCCACTTTTTAAGTATGAGAAAGGCGATGGGGTATGTCAAGGGAAATGGAAAGAGTACTGGAAAGACAAATCAGAAGGGAGCTTATAAGGGGCTCTGAGAGCCCCCAATCGTTTTCAGAAGCTTATGGTGATGGCCACATATGGCCCGGACATGTCGTAATCGAGGAGAACATCTTCTTCATCAACGTCTATGACGAAGGTCTTGTAACCCCCGTGAATGCCAATAAAAGGAAACGGAGTCCATGATATATCACCCACAAGCTCATACATTGAATCTCCGGAGTAGGTCATGGCCGTTCCCCTCACCCTGGCCTCAAGGATATCGGCAATAATCCCTATGTGGAGGTTGAGACCGACCATGGGAATCGGCAGGGTAAAGTCCTCTTTTTCGTCGAGCCCGGTGGTTTTGAGGCTCACCTCGCCGTCAAGGTATTTGACCTGGAAGACACCGCCCAAGGAGAAACCGGCGAGCGCATTTTCCAGATTAATGAAATCGTATTGATAGTGAAAATCGATCATCTTATATTCGATTGAAGAGCTCACGAGGTCACCAATCGAATAGGTTTTTCCGTCGAAGACAATATCTCTGGTGAGCACATTGCTGCCCGAGTAGTCAACCTTGGTGTAAGTAAGATCAAGGTGATGTTTACCGACCCCAACAAATGCTTCTACTGAAGGATAGTCTTCGTCTTGTAACGCCAGATCGTGCTCAAAATCTACGGTATCGCCGATGGTGCCAGCCTCATCA
>CP070752.1:1685988-1694225 GCA_020348625.1 Deltaproteobacteria bacterium
CAATGCGTCGGTCCAGCAGATTGTAAGGAGGTTGTTCGCATATAAACTTCGGGTAGTGATACCGATCTGAGATCCACAATGCCTCGACCGTTCTCCAGGCCGGGTGTGTGGAGCATGCGATATATCTCACCTTCCCCTGTTTCACCAAAATATCGAGGGCTTCGAGGGATTCCTCTTGAGGAACATCAAAATCGGTTCGATGCAAGAAATAAATGTCGAGGTAGTCTGTTCTTAGTCGCTTTAGACTGGCCTCACAGCTTTCGATGATGTGGTGTTTGGAATTGCCCTGGTCGTTGGGTCCGGCCCCTGTTCGCCAAAAAACCTTTGATGTGACGAAAACCTCTTTTCTTTTCCCGTTACGGGTTAGAGCTTCGCCAAGGATTCTCTCGCTGTCACCATCCGCATAAACATCTGCGCAGTCAACCAGGTTAATGCCCTTGCCAAGAGCGGAGTCAATGATCCTTAGGGCCTCGTTCTTCTGGGTCGGGTTCCCGAAGTTCATGGTGCCGAGCACCAACGGTGCTATCCTGATTCCTGACCTTCCAAGACGCCTGTATTCCATGAGTTTAGGCCCCTGTTTTCTTTGCTCTTCGGTTGAATAGCTTTCCTGCTATCGTTTGTTTGAGCCTTCCGAAGAACTCAAACTGGCTGACAACGGTCCACACTATGATCAGAAAGAGGATCAAGGAAACCGGTCGTGTGAAAACGGGCAGAAAGCTCCCCTGGGAAACCATAAGGGCCCTTCGAAGGTTTTCATCGGCCATAGGACCCAGAATGACCCCGATCACCAACGGGGCGATGGGATACCCCATTTCCGTTAGAAAATAACTGATGATCCCCACCGGCAGCATGAGATAAAGGTTGAACACGTTTATCCCCAGAGAATAGGAGCCGATAATACACAGGACCCCGACGATCGGCATGAACAGGGGCGGCGGAATTCGCAGCACCTTGACAACCTGTTTAGCCAGCAACATGCCGACGATCCACATGGTCATGGAGGCGAGCAAGAGAATGGATGCCACCTCAATGATGAAATTGGGATGCTCAAAGGTGATCATGGGCCCTGGTGTGACCCCATGGAGCATGAGGGCTCCCAGCAGCATGGCGGCGGGCGGGCTTCCGGGGATGCCCAGGTTGAGCAGAGGAATCATGGCCCCACCCACGCAGGCGTTATTGGCCGTCTCTGTAGAGAGCACCGCCATATACTCTCCCTTACCGAACCGTTCAGGGTGCTTAGAGATGTTCTTGGCCGCGCCGTACGAGACCCAGGCCGCGATATCTTCGCCGATCCCGGGGACAGATCCGATCCCTACACCGATTAGGGCGGACCTGACGATATGGGGGACATTTCTCACCACGGTGCCGAACTCAGGCAAGATTCTCTGAAATTTCTGCGCCTCTCCGATCACTAAGCGTGCCTTGAGCACTTGTATGATCTGAGGAATGCCGAAGGCCCCGATCAGCACCGGAACCACCTCAATCCCGCTGTCCAGTTCGGAAAAACCGAACGTAAATCTTGGGTAAAATTGCAGTAGATCCCGGCCCACACAGGCCATGAAAAGCCCCAGAAAGCCGGAGATCCAACCCTTAATCACCAGATCCGGACTGGTCAGGGTGCCGCTGATGAGAATCCCGAAAAAGGCGAGCAGAAAGAATTCAAAGGATGTAAACTGAAGGGCAAAATAAGAGATAATGGGGGAAATACTCACCAGAAAGAGCATGCTGATCGTGGTACCAATAGCAGATGTCGTAGTAGTCAGGCCGATCGCCCGGCCACCTTCCCCCTTGCAGGCAAGTGGGTACCCGTCCAGAGCCGTGGCAGCGGAAGCAGCCGTTCCGGGGATGTTGATAAGAATAGCGGAGTACGATCCGCCATACGTGCCGCCAACATAGATGGCAAGCAGGCATACCATGGCAGTGGCCGGCCCCATACCATAGGTCAGGGCAGTCAACAGGGCCACGCCGAGAGTGGATGTAAGACCGGGCATGGCCCCGAACATGATCCCCAGGATGACCGACCCGAAGAGAATCACCAGATTTAACGGCTCTGAAGCGAGATGAAAAACCGTTTGGAAATAGAAGGCTATTCTGTCTAAGAGGACCATGAGATACCTTGACCTGCATCGGTGGAAGTCAGAAGTCCAGGTACCATACCTTGTCCAGAAACGCCACGACGAGCCCTTCATAGGGCATGGGTACCAACAGAAAGTATTTAAAGATCGGGATGACGATCAACGGTGCGGCAACCGCAATGATCATGCCGGTTCTGAATTTTTTCCGTAAGGCCGGGTTGTTGCGGACCAGTCCCCAGGCATAGAAACAGTATGACAGGATGAAACAGAGGGCCAGTACATCGCCGGAATAGGGTACAGCGTTTTCGAGTAATGAATCCATTCCTGCTGCAAAATGGACGATGAGCACGAGGACGCCGGCCAGGTAGAAAAAGAAAAGCCTCTTCAGAAGTCCGTTATCATCGAAATAGAACATGGAGATGAAGACAGAGAGGAAAAGGATGCTCCCAAGGAAGAAATCGATTCTCGGAATATTCAGGTAAACAAACGAGAGGAACAGGATGACGATGGCATAGAATCTAAGCGTCGGCGCACTAGCCAGGAATTCCACGTTGCTTTTGCTTAACAACCATCGTATGACCGCACCGATTTCTTCCCTGCCGACCGTCTTCCACGCAGTCCTGCTCAGGAGTGCGCCCAAGATGATTATCACAAACCCCACGAAGAGGGGGAACAGGGCAGGAGAGACAAACCAGACGTTCTGCACGCCACCCCAACTGTCTTTCATGGGCATCTTGAAGGCCTGTCTGACGATCCAGACCCCAAAGAGCAAGATAATGATACCCGAAAAGAAATCAGCCTTCCTGAGTTTTTCCTTGTCCATCATGACGAATTGTCCTCGAGAAACAGATTGGTTGGATTTTTTGCTTGATCCATTTGTTTACAGACCCATCGACCTTAATCGGTATCTTCTCATGTAAGGAAGGGCGGCTACAGTATGACGGCGAGGAGCCGCAGGCGGCGGCCTGTTCCCCATACATGCTGTCTGTCGAGTTTAATTTCTCAAGAGATAGGGATGGTACTTTCCGCCTGCGGCATTTTCCTCATAACACATAGCCGTTTCTACCTTCAATCCTTTTTATAATGACTGTTTACGGTTTCGGAATACCCAGCTCAGCAGGATTAACTGTGGCGGCCTTCAGTTCCCACAAGGTCCAGGCAAAATTCGATTCGAGCGCGTCGAATACCTTCTTCGACTCGGCACCGGTTTTGCCCGAGAGCAGGTAGTAATTTTCCTTGGCCCATGTTTTTACTTTTTCAGTGGCGATTGCCTTTTTGAACGCAGCTACAAGGACTGCTTTGGCATCCGCAGGAGCGTCGGCCGGAACCGCAAACCCGATGGCCTGAGAAATGGGCAGGTATTTGGACAGCGCGGGATAGGAATCGAAGGATGAAGGGATAGTTCCCAAACCTTCGACCGTGAACGAATCCGGGATCAACATGCCCAAGGCCCTTAATTTGCCGCCGCGCAGCAGTTGCTGCTGCTCGGCCAGTGAGGTGACGACAACTTCAACCTCGCCGGCCATGGCCGCATTTTGGCTGGGAGCCGAACCTTTGTAGGGAATGAAATTGAAGTCTGCCCCGGAGCCGTTTTCCACTGCCAGCAGATTCAGATGGTGGATAGAGCCGGCACCGCTGGCTGCAGCTGTGATGCTATTGGGGTTTTTCTTTGCAGCTTCAATAAGTTCTTTAAGGCTCTTGTACGGAGTCTTGGGGGTCACGGAGAGAACGTCTGGCGACCCGCCCACGATAAACGTATCCCAAACATCGAACTTCTTATCCCAGCCGCCCTGCACACCGGCGGTGACATTGGACTCGGACAGGCCGCACAGGGTATAGCCATCGTGTTTCTGATTGTACACATAGGCCATCCCCACCGAACCGGCAACGCCGCCGGTTTTGTTGATGACGTTCACATTCACGCCCAGGAAGTTGGACATTTCAGCGTGTATGATCCGGTTGCAGGTGTCGGTCCCTCCGCCGGCACCCCAGACGACCACGGCGGTGATGTTTCTTGCTGGAAATTTCTTGCCGGCCGCGAAGCTGAAACTGGCAAACAGAAATGTAACCGCCACGGCAAATAGGATTACTTTCTTCATGATTTCCTCCTGCTTTAACATTTAAATAACCTAATTCCTGCCTTCAAACTGTAAATTCGCACCTAAGCCATTCCTTGGAAAGGGTGAATCTTGTCCACATCAAGACGCTGCTCCACACCTCTCCTGCCTTCTTCACCTCCCTTCTCTCGGTTAAGGTTGCTGTTTTCTCGAGCTGATCCCGACTCGTCGGGCAAAGTTACTTCAAGACATTATCTTCCAACCACTGCAGGGTTTCCACTGTCTTACCCTCAGCCATCATCGTGAAAAGCCTATCTGAGTCGAAACGATTCACGATCTCTATCATCTTTTCCGTTGTCGCAATGGTCCGCTCAAAGGCGTCGATCGGATCAAGGCGCATTGGGCTCATATCCGAAGTAACCCAGCCCTCATAGTTGAATTTCTTCAAATAGACGAACATCTCGAGGTAATCCCAGAGGTTTCGTGTGGCCGGTATGAGATCCCAGTCCCATTTCCGGTTGTTATCGTTGATATGAATGTAGTAAGGGACCCCCTTTGTCTGGGCTAGGCAAACCGACTCGGCAGGGGTCTCACCGACCCAAAGGGCATGCCCAACATCAATGGTAATGCCGAGATTCGGTTCATCGATATCATGAATCATGCACATCGTCTTGGCGGCTGAATCAAGAAAACACTGAACCCGGGTCTCCGACGCCTTGTATTCCAAGAACAGTCGTATGTCCTTCCGGTGACCGGCAGCCTGTTTAAAGGTAGAGACCATGTTTCTCCAGGCCTCTTGATAATCAACCTGAAAGAGATAGTCGTATCCGTCGCTCAAGGGACAGCATGTCACCTTGTCCGTGTCGAGCTCCGCGGCAGCATCCATGGCCCCTTGGATGAACTGGACGGCCTTATCCCTCAATTGCTTCGTCGTAACACTGGATGATCCGCACACAAATTCAGGCTCTGCCTTGATGTTGACGTTGACGGCTGCAACTTCAAGGTCGTATTTCTTAAGGGCGTCTTTAATAACTATGAGATCCTTCAACTCATACGGAAACACGATTTCCACGCCGTTGGCCCCCTCGACCTGGGCGACGGCGGCAACCTTCTCCTCCGGTGTCCTGTCTACATGGTACTCAGAGAAGCGGTCCCTCAGTTTTCCCATGAACCCCGTTATGATTGCCTGTTTGATTTCCATTTCGCCTCCTTTGCCAAAAGACCGACTAATAGAGCACAGAATCCGATCCTTGCCTGTTCTTCTACGGGTTATTGGGATGCCGTGCTCTCTTCTTCCAGAGCATCCCGCAAGAGTTTTTCTTTTGAATTCCTCAGATGCAGGCGCACCAATTCCTCGGCATTAATGGGGTCTCTCTTGCTGATGGCCTCAATAATGGCCTTGTGTTCGTGGATGGTATCATTTGGGGGCCGTACCAGACCTTCCTGCTCGACAAACTGGTAGCCTAAAGTGAGGATGTTAAAGGTTTCCAGGATGCTCGACAAAATGTCGCCGCCGGCAACCTCAATGATAAAGCTGTGAAAACGTCGATCTTCCTCCCGGTATTTCTTTAAATCGATGTCATCCGCAGACTCATCGAATCCGGAGAAGAAGCTTATCAGTCTGTGGATCTGAGAATCGGAAATCCTCATTGCAACCTTTCTTGCTGCCAATCCCTCCAGAACCTCTCTGAGCTCGAAGATGTGGGCCATTTCCTGCTTGGAAAAGAGGCGAACATAGAAACCCCTCCGAGGCACGGCTGTAATGAGTTTTTCATGTTCGAGTTTCTTCAGTGCGCTCACCAGGGGAGTCCTGCTCACGCCGAATTCATGAGCCAGCTTATCCTGATAGATCTTTTCACCCGGCATGAGCTTTCGTTCAATTATCATCGACTTGAGCCTATCGTAAATCATGCTGTCGAGGCTCTTATGTTTAGCGCCCAAATTTTCCAACGAACTTACCTCCCATCTTTAGGTGAGCCCTCACAGGGCTTTTCTATGATGAGCAACCCAATGGGTTTGTGGCGGGCTAACAGTAGACCGCTGTTTTGTCAGGTAGCGGAGCATCTTGCAACACGTTCGCTTGTCCCTCCGGGTGTTTCAGCTCTCTTCACTAGTCCGTGATGCCGAGAATGCAATAGTGTATTTTAAATTCTGAATACAAAATGCATTAGGCATTTGTCAATAAAAAAATCACTGCCAGGGATCTCAGATAAGAATTAACTGCTGAAGAATTTGTGAATCGTTGTTTGCCCGCAAATCTCATCTCGCATGAGAGTCGTTGGGGGAAAGTGAGGCTGGTCTGCGGAATTCGGAAAATGCTGTGCTTCTAAGCAGGATCGATCGAATTGATCAAATAAGATCGCAGCAGTGCGTCCGCTGTTATTAGGAAAACTTCTTGAGACTTTGTCAAAAGAATCATTGTCCCGTGTAAAGTGGGGACTTGATTAATCCCGCATAAATTGTCTAGGCTAAGGATGATACGGGAACCCAATAGTGACATGAAAAAGGAATGCTTGTGAATACTGAGACGCCAGAGGTGACCGCAGAAAAATAGAAACGAGAAAAGGATTCGGAAAGGCGGGCCTTCCACCTACTTTGTCGTGGCAAACGGATTGGTAAGTCAATGGTAAACACATCGAAATTCCTCTTTTCCTTCAGCATTATCGCGTTCGGTTTAGCACTTGGCTATCTCCTTCAGGTACTGGTGAGGAATGAGAAGATCAGGCTCCCAATCGCCCTAGACGAACTCAGGAAACTGCTTCAGAAGGTGGCACTTTTGTTTTTTATGCCGATTACCTTTGTCGGCGCGATTTGGATAGTCAATGCCGGAAATGCGACGATTGCTGCTTTCCCTTTCCTTGGCGTCTTTGCGTTGCTGGTTGGCGGAGTCTTGGCGCTTGCTACCGCACGAGTACTGGGATTGCCGTCAAAGCAGACGGGCGCTTTGTTTACGTGCGGCTCTTTTACCAATATTGGCTCAATCGGCGCGTTGATCTGTTTTGTTTTTCTGGGTGAGAAGGGATTTGGGCTGGTCCCCATTTACAAGCTGTTTGAAGAAGCCGCTTATTATGGAATCGGCTTCCCAATAGCGAAATTTTACAGTAGCGAAGGAAGAAGGAACGGGCAAAGGTTCGAACATTTGAGGGGTCTTGCAAGAGACCCCTTTATTATCGTGGCGCTCTCGAGCATAACGGTTGGAGCCATATTAAACCTGAGTGGGATTGCGCGGCCCGAATTCTTTAGAGCAGTTAATTCCATATTCATACCGCTCGGCACCATTATCCTCCTTATCTCTATTGGTCTTGCGATGCAGTTTAGGAGCATTCGAAACTATCTCCGTGAGTGCATTTCGGTTTCTTTGATTAAATTCATTCTGGTGCCCGTGCTTGTTTCAACCGCCGCACGTATGGTGGGGTTGGGAGCGGTCGAGGCTGGGTTGCCGCTTAAAGTCGTCGTGATACTCTCCTCAATGCCTGTGGCCTTTACCGCGCTAGTTCCTCCTTCCATCTATGACCTTGACCTGGATCTGGCTAATTCATGCTGGCTTATTACAACGGCATTGCTTATTCTTGTTTTGCCGGCGTTGCTCTATGTAGTAAATTTATTTTGATTCGCTATCCTGATAAACTATCAGGACCTCCGTCGAAATTCCCACATCTTTCTTCCTCCGGGATGTTCACGAGATGATTCGAGAGTATCTCCGTTATTCGGAAATGCCGTGATAGAAGGCAAATCAAATGGTGAAAGGAAAAAGGTTACGTTCTTTCTCCTTTATGCTTTGTGAGAGGGATCTTGCTGTACAATTCTGTTTGCACCATCTTAGCCAGGCATAGGGCCTTTTGCTCGTCAATGCCGGTGTCAATACCCAATGAATGAAAACAACGGATGAGTCCCTCGGTCGGCTGATTGCCGGGCGCACTCGCATTAATGAGTTGAAAAAGCAGTAGGAAGTAAGCATTAGGCACTGGAATGTCCAACGATATGCCCGCTACTTCGTGTCTAATCCAACTCTCAGTACGGGTGAACTGAGTGAATCAGACCCACTAGTCAATCCTTCGCAAAACTAGCAACGAGCAACGAGCAACTAGCAACGAGCAACCGCACG
>CP070752.1:1694325-1696997 GCA_020348625.1 Deltaproteobacteria bacterium
CCCTAATAATTACCACTTCAAGCAGAATAGGTGCTCATTACTGTTTTTCGGAGCTAGGGCAATAATCGAAACTAAAATAAAGGGAGATGAAGATCATGGAGACGGATTACAAGACCATAACGGTGGAGATTAAGGATGGGGTGGCAGTTTTCTTTATGAACAACCCCCCCGTCAACCAGATGTCGCCCGGGTTCAGCCGGGAATTGCGAGAGGCAATCAACGGCGCCTTCCAGGATAAGGACATAAAGGCGGTAGTTCTCACCGGTACCGGAAAAAACTTCATCGCTGGGGCCGATATCACGCAACTCTATGCCGCAAAGGAAAGGGATATAATTCACCAGGTGGCTATGGACGGGGCCCGTTTCTATAACAGTATTGAAACCGGGCCTAAACCCGTGATAGCCGCCATCAACGGGAACTGCCTGGGTGGTGGGCTCGAGGCGGCCATGGCGTGTCACTACCGCGTGGCAGCCAAAGGTGCCAGCCTGGGTCAGCCCGAGGTGCAGATCGGCGTCATACCCGGGGCCGGCGGGACCCAGCGACTGCCTCGTCTTGTGGGTCTTTACAGTGCCCTGGAGATGATTACTGCCGGCAAGCCCATCACTGCTGACAAGGCCCATATGCAGGGGCTTGTTGACGAACTGGTAGACCAGGAAGACCTCTTAGAGACCTCGCTGAAGGCGGCCCAGCGATTTATCTCGGGCGAGTTGAACTTGGAAATGCGGATGACCCGAAACAGGGTCGACCGACTTCCCAGTGCGGCTGAAAAAAAGTCCATGGCAAATGCCGCCAAGGTGATGGCAACCATGAAAGCCAAGGGCTATATTGCCCCATTCAAGGCCATTGAAGCGATCGAAAGAGGCCTCAGCTACGACATGGAAGCCGATATCGAAAGGGAGGTGGAGCTGTTCTCCGAGTGCGCTGTCTCCCACATTGCAAAGACTCTCATGGGCATCTTCCTTAACACGAGGGCAGCGGGCAAGCTGCCTCGCATTGAGGGAATCGAGCCCGCAAAGATCAAGAAAGTGGGTGTTCTGGGCGGTGGTGTCATGGGTTCCGGCATCATCAACCTGCTCATAAATAACGGTTTTGAGGCAGTGCTCTGGGATATTAACGACGAGGCACTCGAGAAAGGGCTGGCTGCCCTTCGCAGAACCTTTGACTACCCCATCAAGCAAGGAAAAATGACCCAAGAAGGTTTGGGCCAGCTGATACAGGAGCACCTTACCACAACCACCGACCTGGGGGATATGAGAGAGATGGACCTGGTGATTGAAGCGGTCGTGGAGGACATGAAGATCAAACAGGATATCTGGAAGAATATGGAGGTCATTTGCCGCCCGGATGTGGTGTTCGCGACAAACACCTCGGCACTACCCATTACGGAGATGGCCTCGATCCTTGCTGATCCTACCCGAATGATTGGACTGCATTTCTTTAATCCTGCTCACCGAATGCAACTCCTGGAGATCATCTGTGCGAAAAAGACCTCTGATCAGACCCTGTCTACCAGTGTGGCCTTTGCCCGAGCCATAAGAAAGATTCCCATCGTGGTGAATGATGGACCCGGTTTCTATGTTTCCCGGCAGCTGGGTGGCTACATTGGAGGTGCTGTCCATCTGTTAGCTGATGGCGTGGATGTTGCTTTGATTGAGGAGGTCATGGTTGATTTTGGCATGCCCATGGGCCCAGCAACCCTTTCAGACCTCACCGGGATCGACATCAACTACCACGTCAACAGAACATTTGAGCAGAGATTGGGAGAACGCTATGCGGTTCACCCCCTTACCGAGCGTATTTACCGTACCGGTTGTTACGGACGAAAGACCGGCGCCGGATACTTCGACTACAGCGGTGAAAAGCCGATCCCAAATCCCAAGGTCACAGAAGTGGTGCAGCAGTATTTGAAGGAAAACAACATCAGCCCTAAGAAAATGTCGGAACAAGACATTGTGGATACCCTGTTGGCCCTCTGCATTAACGAGGCGGCGCTTATGATTGAGGAGGGCATTTGCGACCGGCCCCAAGACATGGACCTGGCCATGATTTACGGAACGGGCTTCCCGCCGTATCGGGGCGGTATCCTTCGCTATGCCGACCACTGGGACATCAAAAGCGTCTATGAAAGGCTTCTGGAGCTGGAAGAACAATACGGGCTCCGTTTCAAACCGGCAAACTTGATCAAAGAGATGGCCGAGTCGGGAAAGACATTCTACCCGAATTAGTATCACTTCGTAAGAGAAATCTATGAAAATGAAATGAGAGTCGATTATTCGTTTGAGCTGTTAAAGTGCAAAACTCGAAGCACGAAATTCGAAACAATTTCAAAATTCGAATTTTTCAATTATTTAAATAGCTTTGGGCTTTAGTCATTTGATATTCGGATTTGTTTCGTATTTCGATATTCGGATTTCGGATTTACAATCTCGTTTTTCTGGAAGTTGTACGATCGTGCAAATTACGCAAGTCATTACTCTGACAAATCTAGTTGGCGGCTCCTCCGCCGGCTGAATCCTTATGAACATCTAACATCAAGGAGGTTTGGCAATGAAAGAGGTGGTAATCGCGGGGTATTTGAGGACCGCGCAATCCAGGTCTCGGCCGAACGATCCGGCCAGGGACTGGTTTTGCAGGATGAGGGGAGATGAGCTGGTAGCCAAATTGCTGCCGGA
>CP070752.1:1697097-1700176 GCA_020348625.1 Deltaproteobacteria bacterium
GCGGCTGCCCTGATATCACCAGCAACGATTTTTTCAGCAATACTCATGATAGGCTGAGTCACCTTCTCGCTTCAACATTCTGTTCAACCCAGGCTACCACTTCGGTAAGAGGCGTCCCCGGTGTGAAGATCTCCTTGATCCCTGCCTTTTTCAGCTTTGGTATGTCCTCTTCAGGAAAGATGCCACCGCCGCACACAACAATGTCATGGGCACCCCTTTCTTTGAGGAGTTCCACCACTCGAGGAAAGAGATACATATGCGCACCAGCTAGACTAGAAAGTCCTATCATGTCAACATCTTCTTGGATGGCGGCCTGAACGATCTCTTCAGGGGTCTGATGAAACCCGGTGTACACAACCTCAAAACCGGCATCCCGGTATGCCCTGGCAATGATTCTGGCTCCCCTGTCATGCCCATCAAGGCCAGGCTTTGCCACGAGGACCCTGAGTCTTCTTTTTTTATTCATCTCCTTCCCGCAACACAGTTTCTCATGAGGACAAAACTTCTGTCAGTAAACACCGGGATCGCGATATACGCCAAAGACAGTTCGAAACACGTCACAAATCTCCTGCTCAGTGGCATACGCTTTGACGGCATCCACGATAGGGTACATGAGGTTATCATCCCCTTGAGCTGCCTCGCCTAATCGCTGTAAAGCGGCCTTTACCTTGCTGTTATTCCGACTGCTCTTAACCTCATTCGTCCATTCAATCTGGTTTCTTTCCAACTCCTCCTCTATTTGGAGTATCTCCACAGGAAGCTCTTCCCCAGTAACATACTTATTAACTCCAATGACGGTCTTTTCTTTCTCATCTATCTGCTTCTGATACTGATAGGCCGCATCCGCGATCTCCAGTTGGGGGTAATTCTTTTCTATGGCTGCAACCATACCACCCATCTCGTCGATCTTCGTGATATACGCGAACGCTTCTTCTTCCATATCGTTGGTAAGACGTTCAAGAAAGTAGGACCCCCCCAGTGGATCGATCGTGTTCGCGATGCCTACCTCTTCTGCGATGATTTGCTGCGTTCGCAGAGCGATAGTAGCTGCCTCTTCAGTGGGGAGCGCAAGTACCTCGTCCAGCGAATTCGTGTGCAGCGATTGGGTACCACCCAGCACCGCGGCAAGCGCCTCAAGAGTTGTACGGATGATGTTGTTGTACGGCTGTTGAGCAGTGAGGGAGCAGCCGGCAGTTTGGGTATGAAAACGAAGCCACAGCGAGCGGGGATCTTGGGCCTTGAATCGTTCTTTCATGATTTTCGCCCACATGCGTCGAGCAGCCCTGAATTTAGCTATCTCCTCAAAGAAGTCCAGATGTGAGTTAAAGAAAAACGAGAGCCGGGGAGCAAAGGAGTCCACATCCATGCCTCTCTTGAGTGCAGCTTCCACATACGCAATACCGTCAGCAAGCGTGAAAGCCAGTTCCTGAACAGCGGTAGAACCGGCTTCCCGAATGTGATAGCCGCTGATACTGATAGGGTTCCATCGTGGGACCTCGTTTGTGCCGAACTCGATGGTATCGGTTATGAGCCTCATGGATGGCTCAGGAGGGCACATAAAGGTCTTTTGGGCGATGAACTCCTTAAGCATGTCGTTCTGTATCGTCCCCCCGATCACCTTCCTACTGATTCCCCTCTTTTCCGCCATTGCAATATACATCGCCCAAAGAACGGCCGCCGGAGGATTGATGGTCATGGAGGTAGTGATCCTGTCAATGGGGAGGCCTTCGAACAATACCTCCATATCCTTGAGGGTATCAATGGCAACGCCGCATCTCCCGCACTCCCCCCTGGCCTTTGGGGAGTCGGTATCGTATCCCATGAGAGTCGGCATATCAAAGGCGGTTGACAAGCCCGTCTCTCCCTCTTCCACTAGGAGGTGAAACCGTCTATTGGTGTCTCTGGCAGAGCCCAGGCCCGCAAACATCCTCATGGTCCAGAGCCTTCCACGATACATGGAGGGCTGAACGCCTCGGGTGAAGGGGTATTGACCCGGAAAACCGATATCCCTTGCATAGTCCTGGTCTCTTAGGTCCACAGGCGTGTAAAGGCTTCTAATAGGACGGTCTGAGACCGTGGAGAACCGTGCTAATCGTTCACCGGTTTTTGCGATCGATTCTCGAAACAGCTTCTCCCACTTTTTTTTGTCTTTTTCAGCCCTCTCAATGCCTGCTTTGTTGAACATTATAGCCCTCCGCTATAATCTTCCCAACAACGCGCTGGCTATCGTGTTTTTCTGTATCTCCCTGGTCCCTTCATAGATCTCCATTATCTTGGCATCCCGGTAAAAGCGCTCCACTTCGTACTCTAGCATATAGCCGTACCCGCCGAACAGCTGTATCGCCTCATCCGCTACCGCAACCGCTATGCTACCCGCGTACATCTTGGCAATGGAGGTCAGCTTTGGATCGATGTTTCCTTGATCGAAATTCCACGCTGCTTTGTACACGACGAGTCGAGCAGTCTCTATTTGAGTTGCCATATCCGCCAGTTTATGCTGTGTTACCTGAAACTGAGCGAGTTTTTTCCCGAACTGACTCCGCTCCTTGGTATAAGCAATTGCCCGATCAAACGCACCCTGTGCAATGCCAAGGGCTTGAGCTGCTATCTCTATCCTACTTTCATCAAAGAATTCAAGGACTTGGTAAAACCCTTTGTTTTCCTCTCCAATGAGGTTTAAGCTGGGCACCCGTACGTTGTTAAATGAAAGCTCCCCCGTCGGACTCATCTTAATGCCCATCTTTTCCCCCACATCGGTGGCCGTAAATCCTGGCGTGTCCTTATCCACCAGAATGGTAGACTGGCCTCGATATGTGGGGCTCGCCTCCGGATACGTCTGACAGAGCACGATGGTGAAATCGCTGATCGGACCGTTGGTGATAAAGGTCTTAACACCATTTATGACGTACTCATTTCCCTCTTTTGCTGCAGTCGTATCCATAAGGGTGATATCGCTCCCGTGGTCTGGTTCGGTAAAACCGCCACTTGAGAGCGCATCACCCTTGGTCAAGGGGATCAGGTATTTCTCTTTTTGCTCATCGGTCCCACACCTCAGGATAATCTCAGAGGAAAAGTCAGA
>CP070752.1:1700276-1703539 GCA_020348625.1 Deltaproteobacteria bacterium
CAGGGCCGCGTTGTTCGGTGAGAGGGGTAAATCCTACCATATCGGAGAAGAGCACCGTGACCTGTCTGCGCTCACCCTCAATCTTTCCCTTTTGAGCGAGGATCTTCTCGGTGAGTCCTCCAGGAAGGTAGCGCTGGATCTTGTCTAATTTCTCAGCAAAGGAGAGCTCTTTAGGGGAGGGCTCAGAGGGAAGGGTTAAGCTGTGGCCGCATTCATCACAAAACTTCGCCAGGAGCGGTAATGCCTTGCCGCACTGAGGGCATTTGAGCTCCAGTCTTTCTCCGCACTCAAGGCAGAATTTGGCCTCTTCTTTGTTCTGAAATTCGCATTTTGGGCATTTCATTTTTGATTTCTCTTAAATGAATTCCCCTAAGAAAAATGAGGAGTTGATCCACTGGATAATACTTTAGGCTCCCAATAGAACAGCCACGTTCTGTTAGGAGCAAGGTAGGCAGAATTTGAGGGGCTTCTCCACGGGGCAGCCTCCGGATAGAGGTTAGGTGATTCAAGGGGGAACCTTCAATTGATGAAACAGCAAAGGCCATGTCAAGTCAAGACAAATCACGTTCGCCATGCCAATACCCTCAGGATCAACGATTTTGCCCTGACAAACGGCAAGATAAGATATACAAGATTTTGGGGTCGGTTTGTGTGCCCAAAATGTTTTGCTTTCTTGCCATATACTCGAAACGGCCGATTTTCGCGATTACATATCGTAGTTGAATGGTCAATATCACATTGCACCGAGCGAAATGATCCTTGGATAAGATACATACTACAAGAATTAGGTGGATGAAAACCAATTGGATCATACGAAATTTGAATCGCAGCTAGTTAGATTGAACTTGGAGGCAGGTCTGCGAAAGATCGAAGACCCTTTAAGGATCAAAAAAGGCCACCCTTTCTAAGGGTGGCCTTACGGTTTTTGGTGTTGTGCATTTTTCGATACGAGTACCGGGCGCGAGATCACCTCCTTTTTCAGCTCTGAAGCTCAGGCACATTTTCGTAGAAATCCAGGCATTGCGGATTCATCAAAGCATCCCGGTTGAGCACGGGCCTGCCGTGGATGATATTGGTGACTGCGCCTTCGACCTTCTTCATATTCAGCGTATAGGGGATATCGGGCGTCTCGATGATCTTTGCCGGCACGTGCCGAGGCGAGGCCTTGTCACGAAGTGTCTTCTTGATCTTCGTCTTCAGCTCTTCTGTCAATTGGTACCCTTCGGCCAATTTCACGAACAGGATGACGCGCTGATCCCCTTCCCAGTTCTGTCCGATGGCCAGGCTATCGGCGATCTCTTCCATCTGCTCCACCTGGTTGTAAAGCTCGGCGGTGCCGATACGAACACCGGAGGGCTTGAGAACGGCGTCGGAGCGGCCATAGAAGGTAAACCCACCGGTCTTACTGTCGTGTATCACATAGTCTCCATGACGCCACACGCTGGGGTACACCGTAAAGTAGGCATCCTTGTATTTGGCATCGCCGGGATCGTTCCAGAAGTAAAGCGGCATGGATGGGGCAGGAGCCTCACAGACCAGCTCACCTTCCTTATCCACCACGGGACTGCCTGTTTCGTCATAAACATTGACCTTCATGGCCAGCGCCGGAAACTGGAGCTGGCCGGCATACACGGGGCTGGTAGGGCTCCCCGTACAGAAGCAGCCATTGATGTCGGTGCCGCCGGCAGAGGAGTTAAACCATAGGTCTTTCTTGATATCCTGGTACACATACTCGAACCCCTCAGGGGAGAGGGGTGAGCCGGTCTGCCAGATCTGGGTGAGATTGGACAGATCGAAGTCCCTTCCCGGTTTGAGGCCCTGGTCTTTGATGAAGTTGATATAACTGGCACTGGTACCGAACATGGTTACCTTCTCATCCTGAACCAGTTTCCACATGGCAGTGGCATCGGGGTAGCTCGGGTTGCCGTCGTAGAGGATCAGGGTGTTTCCGACTGCCAATGAGGTGAGCATCCAGTTCCACATCATCCAGCTGCAGGTCGTTATAAAGAAGTGGATATCGTCTCTCGTAAGATCCGTATGAAGGATCAGTTCCTTAAGGTGATTGATGAGGATGCCCCCCGCACCCTGAACCAGGCACTTGGGCTTACCCGTAGTGCCGGAGGAGAACATGATGTAAACGGGATGATTACAGGGGAGTTGTTCGAACTCTATGGCAAGCCCCGTTTCTTGAGCGAGGAAATCGTCCCAAAGGATACCATTGGGGATTTCGCTGATATCGGGTTTTGCCTCGGGGTAGGAGGCTACCACTACCTTTTCGACAGAGGCGATTCCCCGTGCGATCTCAGCGGCATTGGACAGGGTGGAGAAGGCCTTACCCTTGTAAAAGTAGCCGTCTACGGTAAAAAGGACCCGCGGTTCGATCTGGCCGAGCCGATCCAGGGCTGCCCCTGAACCGATGTCCGTGGCACAGGAAGACCAGGTTGCACCGATGCTGGTGGCAGCCAACATGGCAATGGCCGTTTCCATCATGTTTGGCATATACGCAGCCACCCGATCTCCCGGCTTAATGCCGAGCTCTCGAAGTGAGCGTGCCAGTCGGGCCACCGTGTCGTAGAGCTCCGCATAGGTCATGGTGCTCGTCTTTTGGGTTTCGCCTTTAAAGATGAAGGCCTTGCGATCATCTCGGTACCTGAGCAAGTTTTCAGCGAAGTTGAGCCGCGCTCCCACAAACCACGTGGCACCGGGGAACTTGCTCAAATCATCCACAACCGTGTCATAAGGCTTAGAGGAGATGATGCCGGCAAAGTCCCAAAAGGTGGCCCAGAACTCGGGGATGTTCTCGACAGACCACTGATACAGGGGCCGGTATTCGCTGAAGTCGGTTCCGTATTTCTGGTTGACGAAGTCCATAAACCGATACATGTTTGAGTTCTTAATCCGTTCTTGTGAGGGTTTCCACAACAGCTTGGCCATAGTATTCCTCCTTTTAGTGCCAATTTTCAGGGACTTAGAGAAAACGAGAAGGAAGCAACGCTCAGGGTCATATTTTCTTTTTCTTGACTATGAGCTATTATTGGATTACACCTAAGCCCTTAAAATAAAGTGAACGATTAGTCAAGAAAAGATTCTTTTTCGCCCTAACCCTTTGAAGGGACTCGAGGAATAGGTGCGGGAAATGGGAAAATCGCAAGGTCGTTAACAGAAAAGGACGACATATTGGTGGAAGAATCCAGCAGGATCATCAGGGAGGTAAAGAATAAGGTTAAGGAATTGAGGTCGAGAGGTCTTAACCTTTACCCGTC
>CP070752.1:1703639-1706343 GCA_020348625.1 Deltaproteobacteria bacterium
CGGCGTGCAGCCTACATAGTAAAGGGTACTGATATCCTCCAACGGCTCGCTGAACTTCTTCAAATCCAGCCCCTCCGCCCAATCCGTTCTCTTGGAAGCCGGCATGCCGTATGGATTTCCAACGACCTGCAGAGACTCCAGGGCTTTCTTCTGCTCGTGGATAGGATCGATACCTTCTTCCAACAAGATCTGCCTCCCCACCTTGATAGCATCAACCAGGTTCACGCCCGCCATAATTCTCTTGCATAGGATCTCACAGCTACCACACGTGGTGCAGCGCATGAGGATGTCGCTCAAGGCTTTGTCTATCCTGTCGAGTCTTATGCCGTAATACAGCGACTGTGTGATCCCTGATGCCCCTTGTGTCACCCACCCATCCGAGACCTCATAAACCGGGCACTGGCTGAAACAAAACCGGCATCGGACACACTTGGAAACAATATCCAGTGTCTGCTCTTTCAATCTGGCTGTGTTCTCCAGATCTTCTGCCATGTTGCTAAGCACCTTTATGAGGTTGCTGCTTTCTCCCCCAATACCCGAGTCTCCTGCCGGTTAAAAGCAGTGAATCCCCTGTTTTTGTTCATACTCCCTCCAAGTGTTTTATTCGCCTTCGCCAGTATACCCTGCAGTCTGCTGCGGGGAGCTTCATTTTATCTCTCCCAGAGATTACAGGGGCACAAAAGGGTCGAATGCCGCCTATGGACTCTACCTTCTTGAGCCACCCCGACTCGCGCGAGGCGAGCCCAAAAGGGAAATCCCAAACTACTTTTGGGGACAGGCATGAGAGAGAGGAAAACTGGCCTACCTGATTTCAGAGGCCTTCCAGGATACCGCGGTTGAGGATGTCATTGGGATCAAAGATACGCTTCATCTGCTTTACAAGATCATAGGCCTTCTCCCCATAGCGTCTCTTGAAGAACTCTGTCCTCTTGCCGAACTGAAGCCATTCCCCTCCACAGGTCCCGTACCGAATATTCATTTGCTTCTCTATCTCGAATTGCGCATCCACGAGATGCCTCTTCTTTTCGTTGTCCCAGTTCCTGGGCACGATGAGCGTAGGGTGAAATGTGAGAGCCCCAATATGACCGAGCAGATAAAAGGGAAGTCCCTCAAAAATAGGCGCCTTTTCCCCGTAGCGCTCCAGTTCTTTCATGCAGTCTACGAGCTTTGACAAGGTGGACACGATTTCCGGGCCTGAAAAATGACCGTCGTGCTTCTGCATCAAGGAGGCAATAACCACTTCTCTGGCTGTCCAGATCTTCAACCACTCATCAAGGTCCTCGATCTCCTCGGCTCGGACCGGATCTTCCTTGTTCATAACATCGAGAAGGCGCTGAGTGTTCTCAGACGCGATTTCCTTGGTGGCTCCCAGGGAGGCGAAGAATATGGAACATCCCGGAGGTGCGAGCAGGCCGGCGTGCTCGAAACTGATAGTGGTCGTGGCTTTATCCATGAATTCCATGAACAACGGCGGTGGAGCCTTTTCCCTGTACATCCTGACAACGGCCTTTGCTACGGATTCTGGCTCATGATAATAAGCGATGCCAAAGGCCCTTTCCCTGGCCGGGACGAGCCTTATGCGTATCTTGGTCACGACGCCGGTCAAACCGTCGTTGCCCACGAAGAACTTTGTCAGATCCGTGCCTGCAGGTCTTCTCAGTCCCTTTGATCCTGTCTCGAGGATCTCGCCGGTTGGAAGAACAACCTGCAAACCCAAGACGTAATCCGCAGGCTTCCCGATACAAGCATCAATAATGTGGCCGCTGGTGTTACCGGCCATCATGCCTCCCATGGTTGCCACCAGTCTGCTACCGGGATAGACGGGCAAGAAGAAACCCTTTTTGCCCAGAGCCGTTTCCACGGCATTGACGATGGCTCCCGGGCCGCATTCTAAGTAACCCTCATCCGTGTCGATGTCTATGAAATCGATCCTGCCCGTGTTCAGAATGATGCCCTTCTGAGGGGCCCTTGCAGAACCTGTAAAGCTGGTGCCCGAACCCCTGGGGTAGACTGGGATATTCTCCTGATTTGCCAATCGAAATATCTCACTGATTTCATTTTCGTCCTTGGGCCTGACTACAGCATGTGGCAACACGTCTGCATCGGGATCAAAATCATAGGGCTGGGCATCGAGGGTGTTATTGACCAGTTCAAAGAAATTGTCTGAGATGTTCTTCTCACCCACGATGTGCTTCAATCTCTTGTAAACGCGCTCTACCATAGCCCAAGTTCCCTTCTTTCAGATATGATTGTTCTGGATCTCGGCAAAAGGTTGCCATGCTTTACCGTGCAAGACGCGAAAAAACACGGGTCTTTAAGTCAAGAGAGTTGAACGACACCAATTTAAACACGCTCAGTGGGCAAGACGGGTGATCTTACAAACGACCGTAAGGCCCATTTCCAGCCCCTCTATATGGTGTATCCTCCATCGACGGCAACAACCTGCCCGGTTACATGGCTCGCCAAATCAGAGGTCAGATAGAGCACAGTGCCCACCATGTCTTCGGGCTCGGCTATGCGGGCCATAGGAGTTCTGCTCATAGAGGCTTGTAGAATCTGCTCATTGCCCCAGAGTGCCTCACTGAAGCGAGTTTTGGTAAGCCCGGGGGCGATTGCGTTGACCCTGATGTTGTATTGGGCCCATTCCTTTGCCATGACCTTTGTTGCCATAATAATTCCGGCCTTGCTGATGGAGTAGACCGGC
>CP070752.1:1706443-1711366 GCA_020348625.1 Deltaproteobacteria bacterium
CAACCGCTCCGCCTCTGCGTCCTCAATTATTGTAATGCCCCAGGATTGCACTTTGCCCATATCATGATGGATGGTAGCTGCAGAAGAGGGCGTCATGAGGACTTGGGAGTCTTGGGCACGCTGTATCAAAACCTCCGACAGGGCACCCCCGCCCATCTCGCTTCCCCTGATCAGAAGATCTCCCGGAAGTTCCTTCACCCGTTCTGCCAGGTGCCTTACTGGGGATTTGGCAACTGCCTTGTAATGCAGGCCTGATTCCGTGTCATAGTAAAGCACATCCATGGTGCCGGCACCGATATCCAAGATCAACAATTTGCTCATTGATAGCCCTTTCTCTCGCCATATGATCTGAATAGAGGAATGAAGCCCTTTCAAGCAATCGTAGCATTTTGAAAGGATACGGGAAAGAAGTTTACTTTCATTTGCCCTTGGAATGCACTATGAAGTGTGATAAGAGCCAACAGTTGCATTCGGTGATTTCAAGAAACCGCCTCGCCGGGGAAAGTCTCTGTGAGACCGAATTGATGCGTCACTCATTTTGAGGGGAGAACATAGCGGAGTTCCATGATCGACAGCAAAGATATATGCCGGCTGAATTTTGAAGAAAAAGAGGTTACTCTCGTTGGGACTGCTCACGTGTCTCAGGAGAGTGCCGATCTGGTGGAGAAGGTGATCGAAGAGGAGAAGCCTGATACGGTGTGTATCGAGCTCTGCGAGTCCAGATATCAATCCATTACCCGTAAAAGCCAATGGCAGGACACGAATCTCATTAAGGTTGTGAGGGATAAGAAGGCCTTTCTCTTGCTATCGAATCTCATGCTCGCATACTTCCAGAAGAAGATCGGGCAGAAGTTGGGCATAAAACCGGGGGAGGAGATTATCCGAGCCATTAAAGCTGCTGAAGCGGCAGGTGCACAGATCCATCTGGCAGATCGGGATATCCGCATTACCCTGTCGAGAACGTGGCGCCTCATGGGGTTTTGGACAAAGATAAAATTGTTGGTCCAGTTTGTCATTTCAGCCGGTCAATTGGATGACATCAGCGAACAGGATGTGGAGAAGTTGAAGCAGAAGGACGTCCTCGAGATGCTTCTTTTGGAGATGGGGGAGTCTCTTCCGGAAATAAAGCGTATCCTGATCGACGAAAGGGACCAATACCTTGCCTACCGGATCAGAAATTCACCTGGTAAGAGAATTGTCGCAGCAGTGGGGGCCGGGCATGTGCCAGGCATCAAGAGATATTGGAAAAGCCCTGTCGATATTGGCGTTCTGAACGAAATGCCCCCAAGAGGAAAGACCTTAAGCTATCTCAAGTGGGGCATTCCCTCCCTCATTATTGCCTTAATTATCCTAGGTTTTTACCTTGCCGGTACCGCTGCAGGTACTCACATGATCAAATGGTGGGTCTTGGCAAACGCCGTTTTGGCGGGTCTGGGCGCTGCGATTGCGCTGGGGCATCCATTGACGATTGTTTCGGCCGTCCTGTCTGCTCCTTTAACGTCTCTTAACCCCATGATCGCCGCCGGTTGGGTTTCAGGTCTTGTGGAGGCCCTCATCGGAAAACCGAAGGTCCGGGATTTCGAGAATCTCTCTGAAGACCTCTCCTCTCTGAAGGGATTTTGGAAGAATAAGATTACACGAATCCTTCTGGTTGTGGTGTTTACGAATCTGGGCAGCTCCTTCGGTACCTTTGTGGCAATACCGCTCATGATCAAGGTCTTCGCCTAGAACCGATGACCACCTGGCCAACTTTAGGCAGGTTCCGCCTTGCCTGTCCGTAGCATGTCGGAATGGACAAGCCGGCAAAACCCGAGGCGTAGCTCAATAGAGGGATTGGTTTTTGGGAAGTTGTTGCTGGGGTGAGGGTTTTATACTAATCTCCGAGATAGGCCTTTCTTACCTCTTCATTGTTGAGTAGTTCTTCAGATGTATCGGCCAGCGTTATTTCCCCGGTCTCGAGCACATAACCGCGGTTGGATGATTGCAAGGCCACTTGTGCGTTCTGCTCTACCAGAAGGATGGTCGTTCCCTGCTCGCTGATCCGGCGAATGGTATCAAATATGGCATCAACAAGGATAGGTGCAAGGCCGAGCGAGGGTTCGTCAAGCAACATGAGCTTGGGCCGACCCATGAGTGCCCTGGCAATGGCCAGCATCTGCTGCTCACCCCCGGAGAGGGTGCCGCCGTGCTGCTTTTGTCGGTCACGAAGGACAGGAAAGAGGCTAAAGACCCGGCCAAGGTCCTCTTCAATCCCATCCGCATCGGTTCTGAGGTAGGCGCCCAGGTCGAGGTTTTCCCTGACCGTGAGAATAGGAAAGATCATCCGTCCCTCAGGAACCTGGCATATTCCCATCCGGACTATATTGTCCGGTCGGACTCCTACGATTGACCGCCCCTGGTACATCACGTCGCCATCCACCGGTGTAAGGATGCCGCTGATAGTCATTAGGGTGGTCGATTTTCCGGCCCCGTTGGCACCGATAAGACAGACGATCTCACCCTCATCCACCTCAATGGAAATGCCCCTGAGGGCACGGATATTTCCGTAGTAAGTCTTAATGTTTTCCAACTCAAGCAGCATCGGTTGCCCCGGTACCCAAATAGGCCTCGATTACCTTTGGGTCGTTCTGCACGTCTGCAGTCGCTCCTTCTGCCAGCCAATAGCCATGATTAATGACCACTACACGTTCACACACGCCCATAACCACTTTCATATCGTGTTCGATCAACAAAACCGTGATGCCTTTGTCCCTGATGCGGCGGATCAAATTCATGAGATCACGGGATTCCTGAGGATTCATTCCGGCGGCAGGCTCATCAAGCATGAGCAAATGTGGCTCGGTGGCCAGTGCTCTGGCTATTTCCAGGCGACGTTGATTGCCATACGGCATTGAGGCGGCAATCTCATCTCCGCGCCCCTTGAGGCCTACAAACTCCAGGTACTGATGAGAGGCTTCGGTTATTGCCTTTTCTTCGGCTTGCTGTCTTTTCGTCCGGGCCACCGCGCCCAGGAAGGTGGACTTGGTCCGGCAGTGTCGACCGATTTTGACATTGTCAAGCACGGTCAGATTGTCGAAGAGACGGATGTTCTGAAATGTGCGGGCGATCCCCAGAGCCGTCACGTTCTCAGGTTTTTTACCGCCGATTGAGATTGTCTGCCCATTGTTGGTGAAGAGAATCGTCCCCGCACTCGGCTTTTCTATGCCCGCAACACAATTGAAAAGCGTAGTCTTTCCTGCCCCGTTAGGGCCGATAAGACCCATAATATCGCCTTGTTTGATTTCAAAGGTGATATCTTGAAGGGCCTCCACTCCGCCGAAGTTTTTATAAAGCTTCTCGATCTGAAGAACAGGTTTCATGCCGTACTATCCAAAAACATACTATTTTTTCTTTGTCCCTGCAGAGACCTTGATCCTCTTTCTCTTAACCCTGCCTGCCCTCATCTGGGCGGCGACCGCCGCAATGGGCATGAGCCCCGCCGGGCGAAAACGCATCATAAGGACCATGATCAGGCCGAAGGCCAGGAACCTGGCTTCCACCGGCAGCCCGAGCAAAGGAAGCAATTCACGAAGGATTTCACTCATGGAGACAAGGACCGCCGCTCCCACCATGACTCCCCAGATATTGCCCATGCCGCCCAATACGATCATACACAAGATCAAGAATGATTCCCAGAACTTGAACATGTCCGGCGAAAGGAAGGTTACCCACCGGGCGAAGAAGCTCCCACCCACCGCGCCGAATGCGGCGCTGATGGCAAAGGCTATTACCTTATAGGTTAAGAGGTTGATACCGCACGAAACAGCGGCCACCTCGTCATCGCGGATGGCGAACCAGGCTCGGCCGAGGCGGGAATCCCGTATGCGATACATGACGAACAAGGTCACCAGGACCATGAAGATGGCGAGATAGTAATAGGGCAACTCCCCCACGAACTCCCACTTGGGGCCCCCGAAAAGAGAGAGATCGATCGATACCACATCAATCCCTGGCAGGCCGAGCGGTCCCCGGGTGAGCCAGATCTCGTTGGTAAGGACAAGTACTACCAATTCGGAGAAGCCGAAGGTGACAATTGCGAAGTAGTCTCCTGTGAGTCTCAAGGTGGGCGCGCCTAAAAGGATACCCCAAATGGCACCATTGATAAAGGCCAGGGGAATAATCAACCAGTAGGAGAGCCCGAAATGCACGGTAAGAAGACCAGAAGTATAAGCCCCTATTCCGTAGAAACCGACGTAGCCCAGATCAAGAAGGCCGTTGAAGCCCGGCACGATGTTCAGGCCCAGGGCGAGAATCATATAGAGCAAGATGAGTATGACGATATGGAGCAGATAGTCGGTAACAAAGGGAAGGAACGGCAGAACCAAAACCAGGACTAATAGGCCAATCCTGATCGAGTTGCCGCGATTCATTTTGTTCAGATCTATTTTCCTCATCTCACATAGTTTTCTTTGTTTCCTTAATGACGATGCCAAATAGTCCCGCAGGTATGAGCACGATAACAGTAATCATAACGCCGTAGGAGATGCCGTCCCGGTAAAGGGAGCTCAAATATCCCGCACCGAAGGCCTCGGCCACCCCGAGTACAACCCCGCCAAGCATGGCGCCCGGAACAGACCCGATTCCACCCAGGACGGCCGCGGCAAATGCCTTGACACCGGCCAGGTAACCCATGGTCGGATAGATCGAGTTGTAGTAGGCCCCAACAAGGATACCGGCGGCTCCGCCCAACGCTCCGGCTAATGCAAAGGTAAGGCTAATTACCCGGTTTATGTTGATGCCTGTTAGGGCTGCCATGGTCTTGTTTTGCGCCACCGCCCTCATCGCCTTTCCCCATCTGGTTTTTTTGATAATGAGATTGAGCCCCAACATCATGAAGACGGTCAGACCGAAAATAAAGAGATGAAACCAGGACAGATTGACCCC
>CP070752.1:1711466-1714121 GCA_020348625.1 Deltaproteobacteria bacterium
AGCTCAGAGAATCCCTTTTGCCTTTTGTCGACTCCACCAGAGCAGGGAGGATAGCAGACAGCTCCTAGCTCATAGCTGATAAGGGTAAACATGGTGCATAGCGCCCCAGTACGATAGTGCCTCCTTACCCCAGTACCATCTCCCGGAGCTACGGGGCACCGCGCTCCGGCATCTTCGACAGGCTGGGTAAAAATTTCAAAGATCAAACCGGGTCAAACACAGAGTCAATTGATCACACTCAAGACCAGGCGGCCTTCGACCGTTCCTTTCTTCACGGGGTGTTGTTCTTGGCCCGTTGCCTGAGGCACGTGCTTTGACAGGTAGGCGTATGCCTCATCCACGGTGACCACACCGTCTTGGTCGGCGTCTGCCTTGCCCCTGAGGCCCTCAAGCAAAAAGTAGGTGAATATGCCATGCTTCAGTTTGTCGTTCTCGCAGCTCACCTCATTTGCTCCGCTCGCTGTCAGGATGATCCTTCCTTTTCCCCGCGAAATGCGATCGAGGAAGGCATCGGAGATATTTGCCCGGACCCCCGTGAGGCTGATTGTCCTTCCGCCGCTCGCTCCGCTGTAACATGAATCGGCAATAAACACGAGGCGTTCCGCTCGTATGCGATTGAAGATACGCGAAATCTCTTCCATGGGTAGCGCTGTTGCATAGAGGTCCTGTGGGTCGGCATTGTAAGGGAGAAGGTATTTTTCCAATCCGTCGCCGTCGGGGCTCAGCACATCTTTTTCAGTGGCCCCATGACCGGCAAAATAGAGGATGACCATATCCTCCTTGCCTGCCTTGTTTTTCAAACGGGTCCCCAGGGTGCTGCGCAGTTTGGTGAGATGGGCTTCCTGGTCTAGCAGGAGCGTAACATTTTCAGCAGGTATTTTGTTGTAGTAGACGAGATGTTCATAGAAGGCTTTTGCATCATCAACGGCGTAGCGTAGCTTGCGGAAATGAGGATAATCGTTGACCCCAATTACCACTGCCCATACGTTTTTCCCGATTTCACGCTTGCGGACCGTGAGGTTCTTTTCGGCCACAAGTCCATCTGAATCGACAGCGCGCACGGTAATCGTGTTTTGCCCGGCCTCGAGAGGGATACGCTTCCTGAAAACAAGGCGTTTGGGGTGCGCCTTTTCTTGCAGCACAATACCACGGCCGGTTTCCCCCTCTAAGGGCCTGTTGTTTACTAGGATTTCAAGCTGCTCTAAGCCCCGGTCGTCTTCTGCTGCTCCAGCAAGATGGATCATTTTAGCCTCGACCTCACATCCGTCTTCGGGTGAAGCAATTACAATGACAGGAGGCCCTTTTGCGTCACTGGCCAGTTTGGTGAGCAAGTCTTTCTCTCGCTGCTCTGTTTCTGCAAGCTCCTTGGTGAGGAGGGCAGTTTTCAGTCTCTCTTCCTCAAATTTCTGCTTCATTTCCTCCAGTTGCGCAAGGGTTTCGGTAAGTTTTGCCAGCTTTGTCTCCAGCTGAGCAACCCTCTCTTCCTTTTTTACCTCGACTGTAATGGGGCTAGCCTGCCCCCCTTCTTTCTCGGGTTCTTCTTTCAATTCTTGTAACTCTTTCTTTGTCTCCTCTATCTCTTTGGAAGCTTTCGCTTCAGCCAGATATAGCTCCTTATATCTGTTAGCATCGTTAAGTGCATCGATAATTGCCTTTTCATTAGGGTGCTCTGCTTTCATCCTCTCAAAGAAATCCGCAATCTGAACATAGTCTTCACTTTCCCAAACAACAATTCCCACACTAAAAGTCCCAGTGTTATCTTTGTAGTATTCGGGATGTTCCGGTTTTCCATACCAGCCTAATTTTCCGTCTTGGATACCTAAGAACAATTCCCCTGAATAGAACGCTCTATGAATGGCTGCATTACTGTATACCATCGGACGAAAAAGCCAATTCTTACCGATTCTGGCATGAAAGCGACTACTTCCCGGCGTTACATAATGGTATCCGGGCTTGCTAGGAGAAGTGTTAATGGAACCTCTTGCTAAGATAGAATAAACATCTCCTTTGTTCAAATAAACCCCAGTGTTTAGCATGCCCGGCCGGTTACCATTTAGCGTAACATGCTCATATTCCCTAACTATCGGCGGGAAGGGTTTTTGCATCTTGAGGATGGGTTTTGAACAGCCAGCTAACATCAAGAAGGAGGTAATGAAAAGACAACACAATGAGGAAAGAAATGCTTCCCGTTTCATTTATTTCACCCCCTTATCTTTTTGATAATTTCAATGAGGTAATTATTAATACGGGTCAAATTGTCACTATTAACTAAGGCCTAATTGGCCATTCTCAATAGTTTATATTTGTCCTGAGTCGCACAAACCTACCGATTTCTGCTCAAGGCTTGCCCGCCTCAGGCGTGGTTCACCCGCCGGCAGTCTGGAGGGTTTACCCGCCGGCAGTCTGGAGGGTTTACCCGCCATTCTTCTTGTCCGCCGTTGGTATGGCGGATTGGCGGGCAGGTTTCGGTACATTCTCTGTTTCACTAATGAGCGTGACCCTAAAAGGACCTTTTATCTCTCGCCCCAGTTAAATAGGCTTCACCCCAGTTGAACACCCTGAGGGTACCCGGTTCACCGGGGCGGGCGGGGTAAACATGGCGCATAGAGCAAAGCAGAGGGAGCATCCTCGGGGAGGTAAAGCATCACTTTACAC
>CP070752.1:1714221-1718603 GCA_020348625.1 Deltaproteobacteria bacterium
CTGATCCTGCCGAGCTGAAAGGGGCCGCCGTGTTTCTCGCATCTCAAGCCGCTAGCTATATAACAGGTCATATCTTGTTAGTTGATGGCGGTTATACTATCTGGTAAGGATTTCAATGTAGTATCGCTGTCATTTCAAAATCTTAACGAAAAGAAAAAATTGTAAAAGATTTGTCATGACACTAAGTTAACGGCATAGATTTGCAATCAATTCAAGCTATGAACAGTGAGTATGGAAACTATCTCAGAGGCTGGTAAGAGAGCGAAAAATGGTAGGCCTGAAAGATCAAGTAGAAGACGCAGACACTCTGAATGTCTTTCTCCCAGTGACTTCAGGAGATGAAGCAGGTTAGGGCGGCGCATTTTCTCATTGACAGATAGAGGACAATCACATAGATGCTAAAGGGGGGCGTACGAGTGAAGATATGAAACTTAACTATATAGAATTAAAACACGTTCTGAGGTGGAGGTGAATCGACCAACCGGTTGAAGCGAATCCAGAGTCGATAAAGTTGCGCTCGAAGTCTTGAAAAAAGGCAAACCGTGCACTTCTCGCGCTGTCCTCCCGTTCGGATCTTGAGTGGCCGCATCGATCGAAAGACGATGTTTTAATTGAAACTTTTAAAGAAAGGAGTGAAGCGATTATGAAAGTAGAAGAATTTCCATATACAAATCCGGTTGTCTCCCACCTTTATGGTAAGCCTCCACTGATCTGGAAAGATGTCCGCTTTTCATTGGTAGTTTATGAGACAGACATCGAAAACGTAGGACGTGTAATCCCGGAGCCACTCGAGCCCCGCACAAAGATCGTGATTGTCTGGGTTTCTGAGTTTGAGCTGGGTGCTACACAGGGGAGCTTCGCAGAAGCGGCCATATACGTTCAGGTCAAGTTCGGGAAGACTGAGGGCGACTATGAACCCTTTCTGTATGTCGGCTCTCATCTTCCACTGACCGGCGGTCGAGAGATCTGGGGCTACCAGAAAAAGATGGCCGACATTTCGCTCCACCACGAATACGAAGCCGTACGGGGTCAAGTGAACCGCCTGGGACACCAGATTATCAAAACGTTGGTTGTGCCTGAATACCCGGCCACGATGGACGACGTACCCTGGAGCGCCGGCGGTATTTTCTCACTCAAATATATCCCAGGTGCCGAAGAAGGGGAGCCACCACTTCGCCAGTTGATCTTCACAGAGGGGAAGTTCACCGCCCAAGAAGGGAAGTTCTTCGGAGGACGGGGGTCGATCGTATACGAGCGTTCGGAGATCGATCCGACTTACCTCCTCGAACCTAAGCGCGTTATCGGCGGTTTTTTCGGCGTGGGTGAACTGTTCCTGCCATTAGGCAAAATCGTCCACCGCTATGAGTAAACCCTTCTGTCCATGACAGAGGGATCGGCGCTGAAGCAAAACACTGGGGCTTATACCAGAGATGGACGGCCGATCTGGTAAGCGGGTTTGTGTCGGCAGTGGTTCGCTGTTGGTTGCTTCTCGAATTGAACGAGATTCAGGTCACCGAAAACTCAAGGCATCGAACTCGCTACATTTACGATCGACTCATGACGGATAACTATGACCAGAAGAGCCTCCGGCATTATCGCGCCTTTTACCACACCTTTTGTCAATGAAGAGATTTCAAGTGAATTTTATACTCTCGATGGAACAATCTCAGGGCTAAAGGTCATTCAAAGGAATCTAGTGCACTGGGAGAGTTGAACAAGATGAAAAGAGGATCCCGTTGTGCCGGTAATGGCTGCTAATAACAAGACTGAGGGGAAGAAAATATGTCTTTTCGTAAAATCCTTAAACTCAGAATGCGTGAGGAGATATGGGAGAGATAAAGCTAGTGATAGATGGGGCTGAGGTCAGTGGTCGCGAAGGGATGACGATCCTTGATGCAGCGGGGCAGATTGGGATTGAAATTCCTACTCTTTGTCACAGCCCGGAGCTGACTCCTACCGGAGTGTGTCGTATCTGTGTTGTTGAGGTGGAAGGATGGAGGACATTGGTGGGTGCCTGTCATACCCCTATCACGGAAGGGATGGTGGTTAGCACTCATTCTCCCAAGGTCATGGCGGCCCGCAAGGCAACCATCGAGCTACTGATGGCTGCTCATACGGGAGCATGTGTTGTTGACGAGGAAACCGAGAAGTGCGTGCTGCGGAAGCTTGCGGACGACCTGGAAGGGGGCGCACCCAGATTCGCCGTGAGGGAATCCCGATCCTACCTTGTCGAAGAGGCGAGTCCTCATATTTGGCGGGACATGTCGAAGTGTATTCTCTGTCGCAAATGCATCGGGGCTTGTAGCGAAATTGCCAAGAAGAACGTATTCAGCATGGCTTATCGGGGTTTTCGTTCCAAGGTTGTTGTGGACTTTGATGAACCCTTGAATAAAGAGATCTGCCGCGACTGCGGTATTTGCATTGACTACTGTCCGACGCGTGCTTTGAGTAGGCCGAAGAAGGGAGAGGCGTGAAATGGACCAGACACAACAGGAAGTTAGTGTTGTTCAGGGCAGAGAGCGTGCGCAGCTTCTGGCGCTGCTCGAGGACGAGCAAAAGAGATCCGGCTATGTTTCAGAGAAGTTCCTTGACGAAGTCGCCCAGTCGCTAAGCCTCCCCATCAGTGAAGTCTACGGAGTCGCAACTTTCTATGCCTTTATTTCCACCAAACCCCTAGGTCTACATATCATCAGAGTCTGCAAAAGCGTACCATGCTATCTGAAAAGCTCGGAGATGATCATCGAGAGCGTGAAAAAAGAGATCGGCATAAGCCCGGGTGAGACCACCCCGGACGGGAGGTTCTCTTTTGAGCTGACGAACTGTATTGGTGCCTGCGATAAGGCCCCGGCCATGCTCATCAGTCATGATGTGCACGGCCATCTGACCCCGGAAAAGATTACCGAGATTTTGCGCAGGTATGACTAGCTGATCTATCATTGCTATCGTTCCGGGTCTTCTGTAGGCGGAGAGCCATGGAGGAGTTCCTGCAGCAGGTGAGGCATCATTGCATGGATACAATGCTATCGGTGGAGGATGATGAATGCCAGAGAAGCGGATCGTCTTAAAGAATTGCGGGATGATTGACCCCAGGGATATCAGCACCTACTTGGAAAGGGGCGGGTTCAAAGCCCTGGAGAAGGCCCGCAGGCATATGACCCCTGAAAAGATCATCGAGGAAGTCGAGGTTTCCGGGCTAAGAGGTCGTGGAGGGGCCGGATTTCATTGCGGAAGGAAATGGGAACTCGCGAGGAAAGCTCAGGGGGATGAGAAATTCCTTATCTGTAATGCCGACGAGGGGGAGGTCGGTACCTTTAAGGACCGATACATCTTGGAGCATGATCCCTTCACCCTCATCGAGGCCATGGCGATTGCGGGATACACCATTGGGGCAAGCAAGGCATACATCTACTTGCGCGGCGAATACCATTTCCTGCTCGATTTACTCATGAATGCCATCCAGCAGGCTAGGGAAAAAGGGTTCTTAGAAGCCCTGGATATCCAGATTTGCGAAGGTGCTGGAGCGTATATCTGTGGTGAGGAATCGGCCCTCATGGATTCTATCGAGGGGAAAAGAGGAGAGGCCCGTTATAGACCTCCTTTTCCACCCACAAAAGGACTATGGGAAAAGCCGACCATCATCAATAACGTGGAAACTCTGATGAACATTCCCCAAATCATTCTCAACGGGGGGGGTTGGTTCAATAAGCTTGGGACGAAGGAGAGTAAGGGCACAAAGGTCTTCTCCGTGAGCGGGGATGTGGAAAAGCCCGGTGTCTACGAGTTGAGCCTGGGCAGCCAGCTTAAGGAAATCGTCGAAGATCTGGCTTTAGCCAGGGATTTCAAGATGGTCCAGGTGGGAGGTGCGACCGGGGCCATTATCCCTTGCAGCATGATCAGTACTCCCCTTTCCTATGAAACGATCCTGGGTTCGGGGGCTGTGACTGTATTTGATCAAAGCAGGGACGTCATCGATGTTGTCTACCGGACTGCGGAATTCGTTGCCGAGGAATCCTGCGGCAAGTGCGCCCCATGCCGAGAGGGCACGGAAGTGATGGTGGAGATCTTGGGGAGACTGACCAGAGGAGAGGGTGTGCAGGAAGATATCGGGGCATTGGAGGACCTATCCAAAGTCATGATGCTCTCTTCACTATGCGGCCTGGGACAGACGGCCCCCATTCCCGTATTAGATACTCTGAGATATTTTAGAAATGAGTATGAGAATCGAATCAGCCAATCAGTTTTCCTGAGGAGTCTTAGGGGTATCAAATGAAGTCAGTGCCTTTAGGATATGGAGCTCCTTTTTCCATTACCGGTAACCTGAGGAGGTGGTGAAAAGTGGGTGAGGAAACGAGGAAGTATTTGTGTCCCTACTGCTCGAAGAC
>CP070752.1:1718703-1721938 GCA_020348625.1 Deltaproteobacteria bacterium
GGCATCATCATGGCACGTTTCGACCCGCTCCGTGCCGTAGCACTCGATGTTGTTTTCCGCCCTCTGGATGGCCCTGACCATATCGGTCTTGTTCATGCCATGGGTTTTGAGGCCCATATCCCTTCCCATTTTCTTGATCTCGCCAAAATTCATTCCGTGCCGCCGAAATACTAGTAGAGCGTTTGATTAAAAACGTTACACCATTCTGTCATTGCGAGGAGCGACAGCGACGAAGCAATCTTATTGCAATTTCGAGGTATTGGAGATTGCTTCGCTACGCTCGCAATGACCTTGTTTCGGTCTCTTATTTGTCTATTTTTTCGTGAAACTGTGTATTAGACCTCGGCTGAGCTGACCGTCGAAAGGCTCGGGCCGAATGGAGTAAGCAAAATTTCCGAAACAAGCTAACCAGATACGCCACCGTATTTGCGAATCGAAGCACCAAGCGAGACTTCAGTTTGAGATTTGCGAAACCTTGGTGGAAATTCTCCCGCCACTTGAGCAAAAGGTGATTGCCCAGCGCCCGTGCAAATCTGTCATCTCCGTGAGGTCTTATCTACATCAAGCTTGCTAACGTCAACAGTTTTGTTTTGCTATTGACACAGCTTATTTTCGAATTTATGATTTTTAAAAGATGAAGATGTAAGGAGTCATGTCTGAGAATTCCGGAATCCTCGCAGAAGACATTCGGGAGCAGATTACTGAAGTCAAGGAGGCTGATATCCTCGTCGGCGTTCCAAGCTATAACAACGCCCGGACCATTGTGCACGTAGTGAAGGCCGTCGAGGCCGGGCTTTCCAAATATTTTCCCGATAACAAATCCATACTCGTGAACTCTGATGGCGGATCAGTTGATGGGACCATGGAGGTTGTAAAGGAGACTACCGTTGATTTTGCCTCCATGTTAGTGCGCCACCAACTAGGGGGCTATCGCAAATTCGTAACCCCGTATCATGGAGTGCCGGGTAAGGGGAGTGCCTTCAGGACGATCTTCGAAATAGCCAGGGTACTCAAGGTAAAGGCCTGTGCCGTAGTTGACTCTGACCTGAGGAGCATAACCCCTGAATGGATTGAATTGTTGATAAAGCCTATTCTCAATGAGGGCTTCGATTATGTTTCCCCTTATTATCTCAGGCACAAATACGACGGGACCATTACCAATACGATTGTATATCCCATAACCAGGGCACTTTATGGCAAGAGAATCCGGCAGCCCATAGGTGGCGACTTCGGATTCTCAGGAAGGCTTGCATCCTTTTATCTCACCAAAGATGTGTGGGATACGAATGTAGCCCGCTTCGGCATTGATATCTGGATGACCACAACAGCGGTTGCCAATGCCTTCAAGGTATGCCAGGCCTTCTTGGGGGCAAAGATTCATGACGCCAAAGACCCAGGGGCCGACCTGAGCGCTATGCTCCACCAGGTGGTCAGTTCTGTATTTGACCTCACCGAAGAGTATTTTCCGGTATGGAGTAAGGTCTCGAACTCCGAGCCAGTTTCGACATTTGGATTTGTCTACTCTGTCGGTCTCGAACCCATCAAGGTTAACCTCGTCGGGATGATTGAAAAATTTAGGCTCGGTGCACAAGAGCTCTCCTCTTTCTATGAGTCCTTTTTGCCGGCTGAGCTACTGCGCCATCTTGCTGAGATGGCTGGAAAAACCAAGGACAGCTTTTCAATACCTGACGATTTATGGGTGGAGATTATATACAACTTTGCCCTCGCTTATCACAGGAGAGTAATGAGCCGGGAGCATTTGCTCAAATCACTTACGCCTCTTTACCTTGGCAAGGTGGCGTCCTTTGTGATCGAGACCTGGGAGAGTACGGCTGAGGAGGTGGAAAAAAGGCTTGAAGAGCTCTGCATCGCCTTTGAGAAGGCAAAAACGCACCTTGCTGAGAAATGGGAACAGCAAGTGTGAGCCGAGCGTAAATCAGGGAGGCTTTTATGAAAAATATATCGGAGCATATCTTAACAGAGCCACTGAAGGATTTTTTACAGAGGCTTGTCGCATTCATGCCGAACCTACTCACCTGTTTAATAATATTTGTCTTTGGTTTCATCGCAGCTTGGATTGTGAAATACATTGTATTAAAAATTGCAAACCTCCTCCGGGTAGACCAATTCTGCGCCAAGGTAGGCATAACCGAGACATTTGGGAAAGTTGGTATAAAAGAGCTCCCTGCCAGGCTATTGAGCCGAATATTTTATTGGCTCGTGGTGATCATATTCGTCATTATCGCACTGTATACCCTCAAAGTTCCAGCAATAGAGGTGCTTCTTGAGAAATTCTTTCTCTATCTTCCTGACCTGTTCGTAGCTGCATTACTTATCATCGTCGGATATATACTCGGTAACTTTTTGGGAAGGACAGCCCTTATAGCCAGCGTTAATGCAGGGGTAAAGTTCTCCCGTCTGCTCAGCAAGGGCGTTAAGGCTGTTGTGGTTTTGCTTGCTCTTGTCATGGCTTTGGAACAGCTGGGCATAGGTAGTGGCACCGTTATTGTTGCGTTTACAATATTGTTTGGCGGTTTCGTTTTTGCCCTCTCCCTGTCCTTTGGCCTGGGGGGTAAGGATATAGCGAGACAATATCTGGAGGGAAAGGTTAAGGGAGAGTCCGAGGAAAAAGACGATTTGACCCACGTGTAGCTTTTTTCTGGAAAACATACCTTTAGATGTATGTTCCGATCTGCCCTGCGTTACGGGTAGAGACTACTTTTCCAGCACTCGTTACCTATTAGCAGTATAAAGGTCTGCCTTCGCGGCTACAAGGCCTCGCTTGTTTCGTGAACAGGAGGAGCGGCGTCCCTATGCGCCGTGAAACCATGCCCGGCCGTTTTGGTTCTCCCTTGGTTTTAATCCTTGTCTACCCACGACTAATGCTCGCCCGCATCATGCCGGTTCGCCCGGGGCCTCTGATCAGCAAGCCTCCCAATCCTTCGAACAAGAGAAAGGAATCATCACGCCAGAGCTTATGTCAACTCGCGGCTACAGCAAGCTCCCGTTCCAAAGGGTTACAGGGGTCTACCCAGACGGGTTCACGAGGAGAATAGGATCTTCAAGCCTTCGCGCGTGTTGAAGGGAATTGTTGAAAGACATTTGACCGAGGAGAGAATTTTGTGGCATCATTAAAGATTATGGCGACCGATTCCAACTCGAGCGGCCTTATAGCAAATGGAGAAAATGGGAAAACCATCATGGCTGATTTTCATCAGGGAGGAGTCGTAACCAC
>CP070752.1:1722038-1729545 GCA_020348625.1 Deltaproteobacteria bacterium
ACTTTGGTAGGGCCTACCTTGAATATGCGGATCCAGTGCTCACCAGCAGGGATATTATGCTCCTGCTTGCAGGCAACTTCACAAGCGAAGCAGCCGATACATTCATCTGCATTAAAAAGGAGAGATTTTCTACCCAAAGTCCTCTTCCTTATATACCTTGCACAAGTTACCCCTCAGTGGCGTAGCGCCACATATCGGGTCGTAGGGTGGGTTGTTGGACATGATAGCGTTGATGTTTGAATCCCAGCATCCATGCTGAGAATCCTTTACCTCTGGATACCACCAGTGTGATGGTGCATGCACTACCCTTGGATGAACCGCCTCGGTAAGTTCAGCCTTCATCTTGACCCGCCCTCTGCCCCTGGGTGCTTCGATCCATACCGCGTCACCATCCTTAATACCAAGTTCTGAAGCAGTATCAGGGTGGATCTCCATCATCGGATATGGCACTATCTCACGAAGCCAGGGAATCTGCCTATTTGCTCCATGAAAGTAGACTATATGCCTTCCACCGGTGATCAGGATTAGAGGATAATCCTGATACAGCTCGGGAGCAGATATCGGCGTTTCCGGATTTTCCTGGTAGTATGGCAGTGGGTCATAGCCAAACTTTTCCAGGATGGAGGAGTAAAGCTCCACTTTTCCCGAAGGGGTATCAAACCCCTTTCCCTCATATTTTCTATATCGAATGGGCTCGGTCATATATCCCTTTTTCTTAAATTCTTCGAAAGTAATGCCCATCCCCTTGACACGCATGTCGTTTTGCCTTTCGATGGTGTCCCATTCAGCTGGAAATTTTAACCCCATTCTCTTAATTACTTCGTAAGTAATTTCTCTCTCATCCCGGGTCTCGAACTCCGGCTCAATTGCCTTTTGCCGTGCCCCAATGAGGTTACCGGTGCAAAGAGGCTCGCATACCTCATCTCTTGCCAGGTAGCTGCATGGAGGAAGGATAATGTCACATAGCTCCATGGTTGGCGTCATAAAGAAGTCGGAGCCGACTACAAAATCAAGACTCATCAACGCCTCTTTCGTCTCCCTAGAGTCTTCTAAAGCCAAAAGGAGGCTGTTACATGCCCACAATGCTTTAACTGGATAAGGCTTGCCGGTGAGCATGGCATGGATTACCGAAGGAGGATGGCAATTGTTAAAGGCCAATGACTGAGAACTACAAAGCAAGGGAAACTCCTTGGCACCAATTCGCCTGTCCTCTATCTCAGGGGCTTGGCGAAGTTCTCTGCTTATTATTTCAAAAGAGGTTTTAAATCCTTGCGGTTTGTTTTGCATTATGTGGCCACCCTTAACGTCCAAATCACCACAGATAGCTGGTATCATGCTGATGGCGCGAATTGTCTGAATGGCATTGGTATTCTCCAGCACCCCCATGCGGGTGTGAGTAGTCCCAGGGCGATTTGTGGCATACATTCTCGCCGCTCGGATTATTTCCTCCTCGCTTATCCAGGTAATCTCTGAAACGCGGTGCGGTGGATATTCCTGTACTCTCTTTCTTAGCTCATCGAAACCCACACACCACTTATTTATGAACTCTTTATCGTGTAATTGTTCATTGATGATGACATTTAATATGCCAAGTGCTAGGGCATCATCGGTCGCCGGCCTGGGCTGAAGAAAGATATCGGCCTTCGCTGCGATTTCAGTAAACCTCGGGTCCACCACGATGATCTTGGCTCCGTTCTTCCTGCCGATCATAATGTCTCTCGCTGCCATAGGATGAGACATTACTGGGTTACCGCCCCATAGCATAATACATTTGGAGTTCTTGTAGTCAAGAGTACCTTCACTGGTAAGGAAGTCACCCAAGGTAACCTTATTAGCTATTATCACTGGATGGAAGCAATAATGGGCGTCGTTGTGTAGGTGTGTCGGCGAATTCATTGCGTAGAGCCAGCCCTGCTTAGTGAGCCAATGGCAGTGGAAGGAAGCATCGCCCCACGACCATGTAATTGACTCCGGCCCATATTTCTCCATAATCTCTGTGAACCTTGCTGCAACCGTATGCAATGCCTCATCCCAAGAAATACGCTGCCATTTGCCTTCCCCCCTTTCACCAATACGCTTCATGGGATACTTGATGCGGTCGGGATGATAGAGAAACTGTATTGCTGCCAGCCCTTTTGGGCACATTGCCCCCTCGTTTACCGGGCAGTCTGGATCACCTTCAATTTTTACCACTTTTTCATCTTCAACATGCACCAGCACACCGCATTCACAGTGGCACCGGTCACAAAAAGTCCTTACTATTCTCACGTTACTTGTCTCTGTTTCCAAAATCCTATTTTTGTCCGCCATTTCAGAACCCCTATATCGGGATTTCCAAAAAGCCTACCGCATCAACCCTGGCAACCGGAGTGTAAGTGTTGGAAAGGCAATTATCAATGCCATCACTATCAAGTCGTCTGTTTCCCAGGTTGTTTTCCCCCAGATTGCCCGGGCATCCCTGAGCTCAATATGGTCATCATCTATCTACAAATAAACCGGTCTTCTTGCCTTACCTTGCAGTACTATATGATCATAGCCGGCAAACTTGAGCTCAGGGGCAAAATGACCCCCGGAATTTGCAGTCCGAACCCCGTAGGAGAATAGATTCTTGGAAACTATAAAATGGCGAGTGGCAGCTGGCGCCAAGGTGCCAACCAATGGCCCTGCGCCAACTACTATTCTATTTGTCGGTTCTTAGGGCATAGTCCATGTTTTTAGCTCATTATAGACTATACTCATGTTTATCCCGCGCCCCCAAGCCATTCTTGAATACAATTCTCCGTAGGCTCAACAGATATCGCTGCTGTAGATAAGTCCACACGCACGATTTGCAAATTTTCGCGAAAAAACTCTTCTATGATGATACGAACAGGCTATTTCACAGGACCTACAGCCAGTACACTTCTCGGTCCAGATAACTTCTTGCTTCTCGGAACTCCATTTTCTGGGCTTTATATTCGGTTCTCTTCATCTTCCGCCTTGTCTATTTACCATAAATCTGTTCTTGCACCTTCAAGTAACCGTTTGGTAGCGTCGAAAAGTTTTAGCATCAACAATATTGAATAATCTTTCAAGTTCTTAAGAGGTTATGGCGGTTTTGGAAAGGCGCTACGTGAAAATAATTCCACAGGGTTTAGCAGTTGCTAATTATTTGGGATCTATTTTTCGGAAGCGTTGGCAGTTTTAATCTAGCTCATTTAAACGCTAAATATTTGGCCACGCCGATCTTCGCTTTTAGACAGCGCCTTGAGAAAATTGGCATGAGCGCATAGACGTAGGAATATTCGATTTTTATAATATGACATTTGGATACTGTCAATTTTTTTCTGGAATGGGCTGACCCCCACAAACTGCTCACATTAGGGCGATGTAATTAGAGCAGGTTAACACGTGTTGTGGGTTACCATTACCATAGCTTCAAACTCACAAGGAAGTAGATAGCCGAGAGAGGAGTGTAATCGTTTCTGGTTATATACATCATCAATAAAAAAGTTCATGCAGCGCCCAAGAACTAGCGTCCGCAAGAAAGCAAGTTGCTCTTACAAACCGAAGCCATGCTCTTTGTTCAATGCATCTCCTTTTCTTACCGCATATTCAGCAGCCGGCTGTGTTATCCCAGGATGCCTCGTGCACTCATCTACAATATACCCGAGCTCGTGCACCGCCCAGTAAAAAAATAATCCCCTATTACGAGCCCTCAACCTGTAAGGGAATGCTCGTGCAGAATGTGTTTGGAATTCACGGGGCCACTGGTTAATCTGCCTCGATGCGACATTTAGCACGGTGGGCAGAGAAGCTAGAAAAAGATCCCTCTTTGAGACAGCGTTTTGAGAAACTGAAATGTGAATGGGGCGGTGCATTTTAGTACATAGCTACCCTCACAACGCTCTCCCCCTCATGGCATCGACACCAGGTTCAAACCGTACGATCGAGACTCCAGCAAACAGCCGGGAAGATCGTATTCCATGAGGGAGAGGTGTTTCTGAAGGTCAGATCAGGTGTTTTTCACCTTTTTGCTGACATTCGTCTCAGGATATGGGAGGTTGCCACTAATTAAATAATGAGGGAAAAGCGACTTCTTAAAGCCCCCGATGGACAGGTGCTCACAAAGCCGCTGACCGCTGCTCGCAGGCTTGAACCTTGACAGGTGAAGAGCAATGAGCTACTGGTGATAGCAAATTCTCATTGCTAAGGTCTTTTTTCGCGTGGAAATCAATAATGGCGATGATATGCTCTTACTGGAGGAATGGTATTCCCGACACGGCCTAGAGCGCCCGATTTTCTAGGATAATTCTCAAAAGATCCTGGCCGACATGGAGGTGACGGAGGAAAAATAGGAGTCAGCTCTCGTATGGTTTCTTCGACTTTGAGATTTGAACTGCGCAAAAGGCCTGGGAAAAGACACCATACCTATACTAGTGTGTGGGACGGGATGGCTCGGCATCCCGGCAAAAGGGACGGTAAGGAGTCTCTGTGAGGTTGTGAGGATTGGCCCGTGGCTTTTGGCTATTAATGAATTTCCTTGCAAAACAGGTCTTCAGGCAAATATCCAGAGGAAGGTGACAAAATGCAGGAAAGAAGGGATCAAGACTTAACTATTTTGAGGCAGCCGGATTCGCCGCCGTCTTATTATCGGCGGGCCCCGGAATTTGAGAAAATGATCAAAGAAAAGGATGTCATGGTTCCGATGCGCGACGGTGTTCATCTGTGCGTGGATATCTTTCGGCCCGATTCCGATGAGAGATTTGCTGCACTGCTGGCCTTTGCCATCTATAACAAAGATATTATGGGCCCTGACATGTTTGAGACCCTTCCCCCACAGCCGGCCTGGTCTCCACTATGGGCCGGGCCACTGGAGGCAGGGGACACGAAATTTTTTGTATCCAGGGGCTATGTGCACGTCATCGGCTCCCCGAGAGGCGTCGGCAAGTCAGAGGGGGGAGGCTCCCGCGAGTGGGATTCCTATGACCTTATCGAATGGATTGCCGAGCAGCCCTGGTGCGACGGGAACGTCGGGATGATCGGGATATCCGGTTATGGCGCCGAGCAGCTTTATGTGGCCAAACAGCAACCTCCCCACTTGAAGGCGATATTTCCCTTCGATTCACGCGGCGCCTACGGTGATCTGGGGGGGTTCCGGGACGAACACCCGGGCGGCGTGATCCATCTGTTTAGATACCTTATCATGGGTTTATCCGCCATTCACGGACAAAAAGGCCGACCGGCAAAGCTCCCCCCCGAGATAGAGAAGCGATGGGAAGAAGCTATGAATAATCCCGACTACAGGATGTACCCCCACGTATACAATCTGCTGACCCAGAAGGGGCAGCACTATCCACCTGTTTTTCATCTCCTGCTGGATCCCTTTGACAAAGAGGAGACCGTAAAGAAAAGCGAAGCCGAGTTTGAAAAAGTTAAAGTGCCCACCTACACAGGTTCGGGATGGTATGGTTATACTTATAAAACCCATCTTCAGGGGTCCCAGCACTGGTACAAGGAAATCAAGGCGCCCAAGAAACTGTTGATTTCGGGGCCCGCCCATCTTGAACGACCTTTCCATTCCTTTCACGATGAAATATTGAAGTGGAATGACCACTGGCTCAAGGGAATCGAGACGGATATCATGGATGAGCCGCCTGTAAAGGTCTGGGTCATGGGAGCGAACAAATGGCACTATGGAGAGGATTGGCCTTTGCCAGAAACCCGGTGGACAAAGCTCTACCTCAACAGCTGGGAGCGCTTAAGGGCTGAGCCTTTTGAGGAGATGAGCAGTGAAGCCTACCAGGAACCGGACGCCTTCATCCAAATGCCGCCCACCCATACAAGAAAAATACAGAGGCTTCGCTATATGACCGATCCCCTGCCCGAGGACACCCTGATGATCGGTCCGAGTGCCCTTTATCTTCATGCGGCAATCGACCAGGAGGATACGAACTGGATTATCATACTAAAGGACGTGGGACCGGACGGGTCCGTTAGGACTGCAAGGGAGGGAGAAAGGGATGTCCCGGAGGGGCTCCCTGAAAGGGAGCTGACCAGAGGCTGGCTCAAGGCGTCTCATCGGGCCCTGGACCCGAAAAGATCAAAACCCTGGAGACCCTGGCATCCACTGACAAGAGAGGCATGGAAACCTGTCAGGCCTGGAGAGATCAATGAATACGCGATCGAGATCTGTTCGACCGCCAACTTATTCAAGAGGGGGCACCGGATCTGTGTGGATATCACCAGCATGGACCTCCCGACCGGCGTTTCAGGGGCAACTAACGTGGAATATATCCCGTACCATATCTGTAGCAGCAAAACAACGGTCCACAGGATCTATCATAACGAAAAATATCCGTCCTACCTGCTTGTCCCCATCATTCCGGGAGATAAGTAGGGGGAGCTTAGGATGGGGCTGAGAGTATCCATGAATCTGCGCGAGGAATTATCGTCGTCTGAAATCTCAGTTCCTATTTTTATTAAGCAAACAGAAATATACATTGAGGGAGGACATCAACTATGAGTGAGTGGAAAATGGTAGGAAAACCTGCTTTGATTCTTATCCATATGCAGCACGCGATTACGGACGAGTCTGGAGCGGTTGCCTTCTTGGGTCACGCCAGAGCGACTAGGGAGTCGGGGATTATCACCCGGCAGCAAGCCCTACTTAAGGCCTTTCGTGAGAAAAAACTCCCTGTCATCTATGTAAACGCTGTCACCGATCCAAACGCCAAATTCCCAGTTTATGGCAAATTCTGGCCGGCCCTCAAAAAGACGGGTGCTAACCTTCCCAGTTCCAAGGATATAGAGGTTATTTCCGAGCTTGCCCCCCTGCCCGGAGAACCTGTACTGGGCAACTGGGCATTCGGCATTTTTTCAAACAATAACCTGGAAGAGGTTTTGAAAGACCTGGGGGTTGAAACCCTAGTATTGGTTGGGGTAGCCACGGATATGGCGGTCCTGACAGCCGTCTTCCAGGCCTCAGACCTGTTTTACAATTTGATTGTACCGAGTGATGCCTCTACTGCAGCGAATTCACAGGCCCACGATGCGGCCATGAACCTAATGATCCCTGGCATGGCCTTAGTCACCACAACGGAAGATGTCATAGCACATCTATAAGCGGCCTATGTTGATAATAGATGTTCTTCTGGTAAAAAATACATTGAGGGGATAAAGTCCGGCTAAACCGGGGGCCGGGCTCCGATACCCCGCTTTGATGATCGACTGGGGTCTATGGTCAGAAACCAACTTGGTTAAGAGTAAAAACCTCCTTCTCCCCGTTTCTCGACCTGAAAACAGGGTTATTGTTTGAGTACCCGAACTTATTCAAATATTACAAAAAGCTATCTGGAATAACGCTGGACTGCTGGATGAATTGCTACGTTGCTTTTTCTTGACGTTTGGCTCTGCAGCACCAATCCCTTTTCAGTGCCAGAATTGCCAGCACGACTCCCAAAACCGTTAAAGCGATAGGAGCCCATGAGACATGCCACCACGCAAAAACAATGACCAAGACTGCAAA
>CP070752.1:1729645-1732992 GCA_020348625.1 Deltaproteobacteria bacterium
GGGCCGTTCTTTTCAGGTAATGCTGGCCGTGTTACGATTTCCACGGAAATAGGAAGGTGCTTTCAGCGAGACAAGCCTTTGGAACAGGGAGTTGGCTTTTGGATGAAAGGCGTACTATGGTCGCGGCTATCAGAGCTTCTCCCCGCGGTAAGAGACATGCGAACAGAACGGAGCTAATGAGGACAACCATGGTACCTTTGAACTCCGTAGCCTCGCAAAGGGACCTCCAGGGAGTGCCCTCCGATCAGATCGGACAAAACTAGGTCAGGACATGTTGCCCGTTAAAGGGTAAATGATAGGAGCGGAGGATACAGATCTTTTATTTGGAGGTTATCCGGTTTATTCGTTAATCTTTATTTATTAACAGATGGATATTTTCAGGTATTGATAAATAGACTTTTTCTTTGGGTTTGAAAAGCCCCGTTTCTCGAGGGTTGGATTGGTCAATAATGATTTTCTCCCCTTTTACCTGCACAGTGTATTTGACCAGGGAGCCAACATACATGCCAATTTCCACCTCTCCTAGAAAGACATTATTACGCTGCATCGGTTCGGATTGAGAGATGCCGATAGTCTATGGTAATCTTTTGAAAGTCGGAAAACTGAACGAGATCGTTGCTGCCTCACGAAAAATTTACCTGCTCCTGCCAAACACAATACTTTCATGGTTTGTTCTGTCTTTATTTTTTTAATATATGAACGTTTTGGGGAATGGTTACCGTAACTTTTTCCCCTATCTCGAATATCCCCACATTGCATGGATCGAACTGATCTATGACGATATTTTTCCCTTGGATGTCCACGGTATATTTGATCGTGGAGCCTCCGTACATAGAGGTTATTACAGTAGATTTGAACTCATTGATTTCCGTCGCTTCTCCATACGGCCTTACCTGGATCGTTTCCGGCCTTATGATCAAAAAAACCCTCTGGTTCACCTGAATGTCGTTCTCGCTTCCCAAAACCTCCAAATCACCCAGCTCCGTAGAGACAACCGTAGGTTCAGTCTCCGATCCCAGATTGCGGACCACTCCGTTCAACATATTGACATAGCCGACGAAGCTGGCCACAAATTCGCTGCTCGGCTTCTCGTAGATTTCACTGGGAGTCCCTATTTGCTCAACTATTCCCTCACGCATCACAATGAGCCTGTCTGAAATGCTCATCGCCTCAAATTGATCGTGGGTAACAAAAATAGTCGTTATGTTCACGCGTTTTTGAATTTCGCGAAGGCTGGCGCGCATCAGCACCCGGAGGTTGGCATCCAAATTGGAAAGAGGTTCATCAAGCAGCAGTATTTTTGGCTCGAGAGCCAGGGCTCTGGCCAGGGCTACGCGCTGCTGCTGCCCGCCGCTCAGCTTATCAATGGGGCGATCGCCCAATCCATCGAGGCGCACCAGGTGGAGCAGCTCTTCAACGCGCTCCTGGATCCTCTTCTTCTTCCACTTGTGCACCTGCAGCCCGTAGCCAATGTTTCCGGCCACGGTCATGTGGGGAAACAAGGCATAATTCTGGAAGCACATCTGCGTGCCTCTCTTATCGGGGGTCAGATCGTTAATTATCTCGCCATCCAGAAAAACGTCTCCCGCATCCGGTTTGGTCAATCCCCCGATACATCGCAGTAATGTGGTCTTGCCGCACCCCGAAGGGCCCAGAAAGGTGATCAGTTCTCCCTTCCCGACCTCTGCGGAGACGTCTTTCAACGCCTTCACTGCGCCGAAGCTCTTGTATATCTCCCGCAGAACGAGCACCGGCCTACTTTCCTCATTCATTTTACGCCCCTCCTCCAGCGGCTGTGGGTCTCAATCCTGTCCATCTGCTCAGGGCCTGAATGATGGCCAGACTTGCCCCGACAATGGCGATCAATTTGTACGTTGTGGCGGACGCCAGTCCTATGTAGCCGTAGTTTGCCCACTGAAAGATAAATACCGAAGCCAGGTTCTGACCAGGGGAGACGAGGAAAATCACTGCACTCAAGGAGACCATCGAGGTCATAAACACATACATGAACCCATACATGAAGGCCGGGAAGATGATGGGCAAGACGATTCTCCTAAATGTCGTGGCCGTGCTGGCGCCCAGATTCAACGATGCCTCTTCCACTTCTATACTCAGTTGTTGAAGCTTGTTGATTCCCGCCTCCATTCCCACCGCCAGGAAGCGGAACATGCAGTTAATGGCCAGAATCATCATTGTCCCCGTGAGCAGCAGCGGTGGTCTGTTAAAGGCAAAAATATAGCCGATTCCGAAAACCGTGCCCGGCAGAGTGAATCCCGCTATGGCTATTCCTTCCAGTGCGGTCCGGGCTCTGAAGCTTCCCCGCACAACAACATAGGCAAGAAGAACCCCCATGATCGCGCCGAAGAAGCCGGAGAGCAGGGAAACCCTTAAGCTATTCACCATCGCCATGTTGGAACGCCAATCCAGAATGTGGTTGAGGGTAAACGTGTTATCCACCCCCACAATATTAGTTAGCGTCCCCATCCCTACTATCCCAAAGGTGAGGAGAACAAGGCCGCCCACGAGGATCGCGACGAGAAGAAAAGGGATTAAAATGGCAGGATTGATACGCCTGGACTCTGCCGCTACGGGTTTACCCAAAATGGTGGTGTACCCTTTCCCCTTGATCAGGTAGTTCTGAATAACGAAGATGATCGCGCAGGGAAATATTAAGAACATGGACAGAACGCTGCCCATGTTGAAGTCCATCTCTATGCCGGTAACGATGGTGTAGATATCCGGCGCCAGGAACGGAATCCGCCCGCACAAAATTGCTACATTACCGAACTCCGATATCGCCATGACGAAAACGATCAGAGCGGCTTTTAAGATGCCAGGAGTGACTAAGGGGATGATGATGGTGCGCAGGATCTTTCCTTGCGAAGCCCCCAGGTTGGCAGCGCTGTCCTCCAAGTTGGGATTGAGAGTGCTGAGGGAGTTCTCGATCATCAGGTAAGCCAGGGGGAGAAAAGCCAGTGTCTGGGCAATGACACATCCAGAAAACCCGTAGATACTCCAGTTGAGGTTGAGCGCTTTGGTGATGATTCCATTTCGCCCCAGAAGTATTATCAGGGAAAGGGCAAAAATATAGGGGGGCGCGATCAGGGGTAGGAGGGCAAGCATTTTCAAAGGTTTGCGCAGGAACCTGGGCCCTCGGTTCGTGATATAGGATATGATGAAACCGACACTGATGCAGACAGCTGTGGTCAAGATACCGAGAATCAGGGTATTGATCAGGGACTGATAATAGTACGGTTCTGTGAGAAATTTTTTGTAGTGCTGTAACGTAAATCCTTCCGAACCGGCTATGCTCTTAATCAGAACCGCAATAAGTGGCCAGAGAAGGA
>CP070752.1:1733092-1736695 GCA_020348625.1 Deltaproteobacteria bacterium
CATAGTATAAACGTCTTCGAGGGCTTCTGAAGCGTATTCTGAACTGCAAGTCTGATGATCGGGAAGCGATAACCGACATGAACTGACGCATGTCTTAACGCTCATGGAGGCTATCAGCAACCTATGAGGGCGGCGTTTCAATACAATCTGAAATGCCGCCCTCCTCAATGTTGTAGCCTGCTTTCCCGTTGACATACAAGGCCACTCCACCTATACTTTGCTCCTACAAAGGGGTTCTTATCTCTTGCCTAGGAGACCATCGATGAACTACCCGCACCTCTTCCAAGAAGGGACTATAGGAAATGTAAAAATCAAGAACCGTGCCGTGATGGCGGCTATGGGAATTCCGGGCCTCACAGAACACACGGGCACCTTTTCCGACCGCGCCATTGATTACTATGAAAGAAGAGCTATGGGGGACACCGGGTTGATTATTACTGGAGTGTCCCTCGTTAATTCGAAAATCGAACCTTGGGAGATGGACGGTGTAAGTCATTTGGTGACCATGGATGCTGATTGGAAAGTTGTCAATTTCATTCAATTAACGGAAAGGGTGCATGACTGTGGCGCCAAAATATTCGCTCAACTCACAGCAGGTTTTGGACGGGTCTTTCCTCCTAACGTCATTGATGGGGCAGTATCGGAACCCATAGCGCCTTCACCCATGCCCCTGTTCTGGCGGCCCAATAGGATGGCAAGGGAGTTGACGACGTCGGAAATTGATGAACTGGTTGGAGCCTTCGGAAAAGCCGCATCCATTGTAAAGGCAAGTCAGTTTGATGGCATCGAGCTTCATGGACATGAGGGCTATCTCATGGACCAGTTCAGCACTCCCCTGTGGAACAAAAGGAAAGACGAATACGGAGGAGACTTAACGGGAAGGATGACTTTCGTGCTTTCCATTATCAAGGCCATCCAGGAAGAAGCGGGCCCGGATTTTCCCATCATATACCGCTACGGTGTAGCGCATAAGATAGAGGGTGGTAGAACGGCTGAAGAGGGCATTGAGATAGCAAAGATACTGGAGGACTCTGGTGTTGCTGCACTGCATGTGGATGCTGGGTGTTACGACAACTGGTACTGGCCCCATCCCCCCATTTATCAGCCCCCTGCTTGCATGGTTGATATGGCTGAGACGGTTAAGCCATATGTTAAGATCCCTATCATCACTGTTGGGCGCCTCGGATACCCAGACCTTGCCAACCAGATTATTGAAGACGGGAAGGCTGACTTCATTGCCTTGGGGAGGCCCCTGCTCGCCGACCCTGATTTTGTGCTCAAAGCCAGGAGGGGACAGGATGAGGACATTCGACCATGTATCGGATGCCATGAGTGCTTTATTCGGCTCCACCATCTTCAGTCCATGAGCTGTGCCGTCAACCCGCAGTGCGGTGACGAGAAAAGGCTTGAGATCACGCCTGCCCCTGTGAAAAAGAAAGTCATGGTCGTAGGTGGGGGCATTGGTGGGATGGAGGCTGCTCGCGTTTGTTCTTTGAGAGGACATAATGTCGTTCTCTGCGAAAAGAGCGACCGGGTGGGAGGCTTGCTCCACGTTGCATCCGAAGCTGATTTTAAGCGGGACATAGGCCGCCTCTTTAGCTACCAGTTGCATCAGCTGAGCAAGATGAGAAATATGGAAGTAAGGCTGAACACAGAAGTCACCCAAGAGATCATTCGGAAAGAGAAGCCTGACACAATTTTCATTGCCACAGGTTCTGAACCTCTCCGAAAAACGGATATACAAGGTCTTGAAAGAACACCATTTGTAACCCCGGATGAAGTCTATGAGGGAAAGATCCTCTCAGGATCAAAGGCTTTTGTAATCGGAGGCGGTTCTGTTGGGTGTGAAACCGCCCTCTATCTGAGCCAGAAAAACTGGTCGGTGGTTGTGGCTGAAATGCTCCCAACAGCCGCTGCCGATCTTTTCAGAGCAAACCAGGAAATGCTGCTCGATATGATAAAAGAATCTGGAGTGGAGTTATTGACACAGGCGACGGTTAGCAAAATTGAGCCCGGGAAGGTGTTCGTTAGAACAGATACCGGTGAAAGGGAGTTACTCAGCGATCTTATCGTTTTGGCGGTCGGAAGGCAGCCGGTAAACCAGCTCGCTGCGGTAGCCGAGGGACTTGTGGACGAGGTTTATGTAATCGGAGACAGCCTGTCGCCCCGCAAGATAAAGGATGCCATGTGGGAGGCTTTCAAACTGGCGCGACTTGTTTGACTCCAACATTGCTCGCAATGATTGTTGTCTTTTGGTTTTGGTGGAATAAGCAGAAGAGGCAAGGAGGCATATTACTATGAGTAGACCAATAAGAGTTTTGATAGCGAAACCTGGGCTGGATGGCCACGACAGGGGAGCGCTTACTCTCGCCATGGGTTTGCGAGATGAGGGCATGGAGGTTATTTATACGGGGATACGACAATCGGTGGAAAACATTGTCAGGGCGTGCACTCAGGAATATGTGGATGTACTTGGGTTAAGCTTACTCTCCGGGGGGCATAATTATTATTTCCCAAAGATAATAGACCAGCTAAAAGAGAAGGGAATGGATCATATACTCGTTCTAGGCGGAGGCATAATCTCCAATGAGGATAGGAGTTTCTTAAAGGAAAAGGGCGTGAAAGAAATCTTTGGACCCGGAAGTTCTATATCGGAAATTGCGAAGTTCATTAGAGAAAACGTAACAGGTGAGGATTCGTGAAACATGACATTGACAAACTCATAACGGGCACACTTTCTGGCGTAGTGACTTCGCTCAGCTGTCTTTTGGCTGTCGTGGAAAGAATAATAAACATTAAGGGGGCATATGATGCTGAACGATAATGTATCTCAGATAGCAGCAAAGCAAAAAGAATGGGAGGATGGCGCTCTCAAGCAGTATGTGAAAGAATCTCCCGAAAGGGATATCTTTACTGAACTACCGGCAAAAACCCTGTACACACCTGTAGACAGAGCCAATTCGGATTACGTAGGAGACATTGGTTTCCCGGGAGAATATCCGTTTACGAGAGGCATTACTCCAACAATGTACCGCAGTAAGATTTGGCCGATGTCCGATTATGCAGGGTTTGGTACAGCAAAGGAAGCCGCTGAGCGGCACAAGTATCTTCTCTCCCAAGGCAACACACATATGGCTGTTGCTGCCGATATTCCCACGCAGCTTGGTTTTGACGCCGATGACCCTTTGGTGGAGGCCGAAGTCGGCCTTGTAGGGGTATCGCTTTCCTCGCTACGGGATGTAGAGGCTTTGCTGGCTGACATTCCGCTGGATAAGGTAACTATACGAGGGTCGACAAGTTCATTGGTGCTGGTGCTCTGGGCTATGTACACCGTGGCGGCAGAAAAAAAAGGTTTTCCGATCAACAAGATGATGGGTACTGCCAAACCTGATGTTATGGATGAATACCTCGGCAGGGGGACCTATATCTTTCCTCCCGAACACAGCCTTCGATTAAGTCTTGACCTTGTCGAGTACGGTCTGAAAAATATTCCTGATTTGACTTACGAGATAAATTCCTACACGATTCATGAACAGGGTTCTACGGTGTTCCAGGATGGGGCGTATTCCATTGCTACGGCACTTTTTTATTTAGAGGAAGCCC
>CP070752.1:1736795-1740840 GCA_020348625.1 Deltaproteobacteria bacterium
CGAAGTCCACTTCCCTGCTCTCCAGCATGGGATACCACACGGTTGCCCCCTGCGGGAACACCTCGACCTTCATTGGCGTGTGAGCGCTAATGACCTTGCTCAAGCCGGCTGCCATGACATAGTACAAGGATCCGGGTGGATTGGCCCCAAACACGATTTTTTTCGGCAGGGATTCTGCTGTGACCTGCGGAGGCGCTGAAAGCATTATGGCTAAACTTAAAAGCGCTCCAATCGCTATTGTCCGGTGAAGTTGCCTCTTCATTTATTACCTCCTTTTAGGTGAATTATAATTTAAAAAGAAACCTCCCCCCACGGGCTGTCGGTAAGTCGCCGCATTGCCCCTTAATACTCTACCAACGGTTTTGAACCTAATCTCCCGGGGGGCGTTCACATACCCGCTTGCCACAGTTCCGATATCCATTCCCCCGTATCCTTGAATCACCTTGTACCTTGATTTCGCCTTTTGTCTCCACACCCAAGTGGTAAGGCGGGAGTCCATCGTTAACCTGAATGAATCGAAGGGAACTCAGTTCATAGTCCCTTAACCCCGCGAACTCCACCATCCTTACCCCCAGACCAGGTCACCCGGAATTGGGAGTTCACAAGGGCCTCTTCATCGTGGATTGTGGCTGCGTTGGCTTCCCAGAAGTCTACAGTGAGAGTGAGCTTATTTCCCTAAGAAATCTTCTGGAACTCTATCCAACCCAATGGGTTCTATACGTTCAAATTTACTCCTTCGGTCCGGATCCGAAACAGGAGGTTTTGTTGCATCGATGAGCATCTTTGATGTCACTTTTTGTCTCGTGCTTACACTCGGCTCTTCGAGCTGTTCTGTTACCGCCTCATCAAGTTGATGCCCTCTCAAACCTGGAATGATGTGGACATCGTTAATTGGATCAACCCGGGTCGTAATGGCCCATGCAACGTCAGCCGGATCGTAGATATCAACATCCTCGTCTACGGCAACAGCAATTTTCTGGTGCAGATAGATGCTCGAAAGGGAAGCCAGGAGCACACTTTTTGCCTCACCATAAAACCTCGGTGTCAGTTGGATAACAATACCAAATATAGTGCCCCAGTGGCAATAGACATCCTTTAGATCAATATGGCCTGTCACATTCTTCAGATCGTTGTATAATGCAGCAGACATAGGAATCCGATGATAAATACACCCTTCCACATCAGCCCCGTTTTGAATAGACTTATACATGGCGTCAGACCGCATTGTAATTGCTTTAATATTGACTATCGGGTTTTCACCCACTCCTCCAAAATAATATCCCTGAAACTCGGAAAAAGGTCCTTCTGGCTCCCGTATATCTGGTGGTAGCTCACCCTCCAAAATTATTTCAGCGTCCGCTGGTACCTCAACATCAATCTTCTCGCACTTCGTGACGGAGACGGGCTCTTCCAATAAAGCCCCGGCCAATTCAAGCTCATCGAGATCCAAGGGGCCTGTATAGGCTGCGGCCATATAGTACATGGGATGATGGCCGATCATGATTGCCATGGGCATTGCCTTGCCCAATGCTCTATACTTCTGATAGATCATCCATGTGTGCCGACCCGGCACCATCATAATGCCTAGTTTATGATCTCCCTTAATCTGCAGCCTATGAAAGCTCATGTTCCGTATGCCCGTTTCGGGGTCCTTTATGATACACAAACCCGAAGTTATATAGGGGCCGGCATCTTTCTGTCCTTGGATGTGGGCCGGGAGCTTGGTAATCTGAACATCACTGCCGGTAAGCACTGTACCCTTTACGGGTCCACCGTTAACCGTTTTGCAAGGAATTGTCCCTCGATTGAGTCGACGCACGAATTCGGTGGTTATTTTTCTAAATTCTGTCCCAAAGGCTAGGCCCGCATTGCGCATATTCCCAGGTGCCTGACCCAGTACTTTCCAACCTGGATGACCTTTTACATTCTCAAATAGAAGGGCTTTCTCCTTTGACTGACAGAAAAATGCACTCATGTCTGCTTTAGGATCTACCTCTTCATTAATCTTGATAAGTTCGCCGTTCTCATCGAGTTGTTTGATCCAACTTCTCATGTCCTTAGCCATATTCTCTACCTCCTCTGGATCTGATAATGTGCCCTTCACGAGACTCAAGTTCCTAATAGTGGAGATGAGCGAAGATCAGGCAATTTGAGAAAGTTCCTCCTATCACACCATTTACTGACTGAAATATCTTGAACCCGCCCCATTTAGGAGACACACCGAAAAGGCTATATTCTGATTGACAGCTACTTCAATCAGTCCAGGATACAATCACCTCAATCCGTGCTTGACTTCTTTTTCCTCTCCCATTTTCAATTCAATTTGAAGAGTCTCTCTGCATTTAAGTGAAAGAATTTCTCTTTATCTATGTCACTGATTGGCAGGATTCCTAAAGCATCAAGTGTCTCTTTGCTGCTTTCAAAAGGATGATCAGCGGCAAATGCGATTATATCCCCCCCTACAGCCAGATAGGTGCAGAGAAAAGCCGGAAGGAAGTGCATACCGCTGGAGGTGAAAATGAAATTGTTCGTGATGTAAGAGCTGGGCTTTCGGGTGATTTTTGGCTTTACGTCTCCCTGCACCCACGGCTTCAGCCAGTAGAAATCTATCCGATACAGCCAGAATGGGAGGGCTTCCCCAAGGTGACCCAGCACTATCTTCAGCTTGGGGAATTTATCAAAGACGCCGCTGTAGATGAGGCGCATTGCACTGAGCGATGTGTCAATGCCGAATCCAAATGGCGGCCCCGCCAATGCGAAGCCATAATCGGCAAACGGTTTCAATATAGATGGCGACGGGATCATCGGGTGGAGATAAATGGGAGCATCAAGCTCCTCTGCCGCTTCAAATATGACCCAATATTTCTCGAGATCGAGGTATTCGCCTCTGACATGTGAGTTTATTTTGGCACCTTTTAGGCCGAGTTTTTTCACAGCTCGTTCCAACTCTTTCGCTGCCCCGGCTGGATCCTGCGGAGCAAGGGCAGCTAACCCAACGTAGCGGTCGGGATATTTCTTTATGGTTTCAGACAGTTCTTCATTGGTGTCTCGGGCCATTGCAGTTCCCTCAGAAGCCTCAAATTGCTCACAACCCGGTACACTGAGACTAAGCACCTGAACAGAAACGCCAGCCGCATCCATCTCTGCTATCCTTCCATCTCCCATGTCGAGCAGTTGTTCTTGGAGTTTAAAGCTTAGCGGTGCAGAGAAATTAGGTGCCATCCATCGACGATTACTCTTCTCACCTACCTCTATTCTTGGTATATCCGTTCGAGCACACAAATATTTGACGTACTCTTCAGTGTAGAAATGAGCTTCTAGATCAATTATCCTCATGATACACACCTCCTCTGCTTGTCGTGATGCTGATTTTGGATTAACTTTACATCAATCTGAACTTTTGGATCCAATCCAGTAAAGTTGAAAGGTAATTTCTAAAGTGAACCAAGGCGTTAGGCAGTGAGACTTGAAAAGGCTTTGTCATTCCGGCGATATAAGACAAAAGCGTCCTCTTGAGAAAGGTCCCGAAAGGGGCAACAAATAGGAAAAGAAAGAACTTTACGTTCGAGTGAGAAAGCGCATTAGTGACATATTTCCCATATAGCCTGTGAGTCTGCCAACACCCATTGGATCCATAAACAATGCGATTTTTGATTTCAACCTTGCCAATATAACCTTTCTGGAACAGAAGAGGATAAGTCATGAATCTCCTCATTAGGGCGATTAATCATGTCCTCGAACGTAAGCGTTGACAATCTGATTTTGTAACTTGGCCCAGCCCCCAGTCTAAGCTCTGACCATAATATATCAGTCTGCCCGCCCCTTTGCTAGGAGACTTTTTTGCCGTGATGCCCTTAATTAGTCCTGAACTTGAGCCACTACTCCCAGCTCCGGCCAAAGTGTTCCAAAAAAAGCTCCACCTTCCACTGGGATGGTGGAGTTTTTATGTGATCAGATTGAAACAACTATGGGCCATTGCGATCTCTTTCAGTGGCTAAAAAAGATTCTTGCCCCCGTGAGGTTAACGCCCATTATTCTCCTTCGC
>CP070752.1:1740940-1744726 GCA_020348625.1 Deltaproteobacteria bacterium
ATCGCCGTTTTCACCCGAAGATGGCACTTTGTGGGGTTTCGGGAAGCCCTTTTTAGCTGTACGGATAAGTTGTCATTTCGTATCATGGGCCTTATGCAAAAAAGGGGATGCTATGTTTTCAAGTGCCGATATCATCGATCTGGCAATCCAGATAGAGAAAAACGGCGAGAAGGTCTATCGGGATGCCTTAGGAGGGGTTAAGGACCAGTCCGTTGTTTCGATACTCCAGTGGCTTGCTGACGAGGAGGTGGAACATGCTAAGTGGTTTTCGGAGCTGAAGCGAGCGGTGCGGAAGGTGCCGGTCGATCGACGGGTGGTGGATATGGGCAGGGATATATTGCAAGGCATTCTGGGCGAGGAGAGCTTTTCGCTGAAGGAAGCGGATCTCCAAAACCCGGGGAGCATCGAGAACCTCATTAACCTGGCCATTGAATTCGAGAAAGACACGGTATTGTTCTTCGAGATGTTCGAATCCTTTCTTGAAGATCGGGAATCCCTCGAGCATCTGAATAAAATCATCGCAGAGGAAAGGCGTCATATTAAGGTGCTGGAGGAGTACCTGGAAGGCGGGTCTTGAAGCTGAGGCTATGTGGGTCTCGAGGGACCTGAAGAAAATTGTTGGCGAGAAGGATCGATGATAGTTTCAAGGGCACGGAATCCTCTCAACCCATACGCTGTATAACAGAGATCTCATTGAGCGGCGGTATCCCGCCATGGACCGGGGCTCTCCTGAGGCCTCCATAGGGAAGAAGGTGGAGAAAGAGATCCGGAAGCGCCTGAATTCATGCGGATTCTTGGGTAAAAACAACGAAGATGGTGTTGACCTTCACTTGAGGCAGTGAATGAGGCCTTTGTCCAACCAATAATAGAGGTAGTTTGTTATAAGATTTGGTTTATAAGCCCACAGAATGAACAGGCAGGAATCAAGGAGAGGCAAAAAAAGTCCAATTTTGGCGCAAGGAATGAAATCCTACTTGGGTTTTATAACACCCTTGGGTAGAGGATTTGCTGCGTATGGTTGACTGTGACTGTTGAAATGCTGATAGGCCTGGTACATGAAGGTTCTGAGGGCTGCCTCCCTGCCAGGCTGAAAGGAGCCGTCATAGGAGATATCGATATAAGGGACGTTGAGGTTGGCCATCAAGGGTTTGGCAATGGAGGAGGTGAGGTTACTGGGCATGCAGGTAAACGGAAAGATATTGACAATACCGTTGAACCCATGGTGGGCAACCTCTAGAGCAGATGCGATGCTGAGGCATGCCTCGGTGCCAACCTCAAAAGAGAAGGCATTGCCCCGCTTCAATGCCTTTTCCAGAGCCCCGATCTTATGATCATCGACAATGTCGATGCAGCTACGTGCGAGGCGATACAGATTTCTCTGCACCATGTATTGGTAGAAGAGCTTGAGGCTGTGTTTCAGATACCGTTGCAGGGCTTCCCGGACCTCTCCCAAGCGAAGTTTTCTCAGGTTCAACTTGAGTGCGGTTTTGGCCAGCCTGACTTGCTCATAGGTGATGTAGTTGATCCATTCGCCAATGGAGGCGTTCACCGCCTCAGCACCATATTTCTCCAGGGTTCGAATGGTATCCTGGTTGGATTTCAGGTGTGACCTCACGTAAATCTCTCCGACCACTGCTATGAGCGGTTTTCGGGGAATCCCGGGGTCGATGATCTCCCTTCCTCGTGCAACGATTCGTATAAGGTCATTTCGAATTGCTGAGAGTGCATGGTTGGAGGAGTTTCTTGAGAAAGACCGGGCCATCTGTTCCGTTGCCTCTTCGATAAAGGAATCGGCCATACCCTCCTTTTTCTCATATGGCCTAATGCGCCAGAGTAATCTGTCGAGTATGTCACCAACCACAACGGAGAGGTATCCGGCCTTGTAAAATTGCTGTATCTTCTCCTTCGGTATCAGACCATTGAGCGCATACCCGTCATCTGCCGTGAGCGTGGTTATTTTAAGCTTGCCCAGATCAGGGAGAGAATCGAGGATTATGCGGTGGTATTTGTTGTACATGCCAAAACGGCAAGGACCGTTGGACTCGGGCATGAAATAGACATAGTTTTCAGGATCAAATCGGTCCCCGAGACGCTCCTTCTCCTGTTTCATGTACATGAGTATGTCCCCTAGGGTCACAACACAGGGGAAGCACTCTTTGCCTGAGGTGAACTCTTTTCCCAGATCGAGACCCTCATAGGTATCCATAACGGTAGAGTTGATACCAAAACCGCGGAACACCCCGGCCATAAGCAGACACCCGATACGGTTCATCTCGGGAATCAGACAGATCTTTCCTTGAACGTTAAACCTTCCAACACCTTCGGATATGACCTGAAAAACGTTTGATCGATCTCCTGTTTTCATACTCAGACCCTGTTTCACTCACAGGTAACCCCAACCCAGGACTCCCCAGTCCAATGGGTTCCAGTTGCAGAACAGTATTCTGTTCACCAGGCGTTACGTAGGCGAACTGCCTCGCGGATAACTGCTGAAATCGTCTCACAATCTGATCAATCTAAGAAAAAAGACGGAGATATGTCAATGCGAAAAGCCTTTCAATCCGTTGCCTGGTCTGCGGCTCCAGTTGCATGAAACATTCAGGAGGCTCCGCAACCACCTCATAGGAAGAGAGTTTTCTTTTTTCAACCGTTTTCACTGAGCTGGGTTCGTGATGGGGTAAGCATAGGATTTTCCCCCAGGGATTGACTCAACTGATGTTGGAGCGCTATTTGATTCTGGCGCTCCCTTATCTTGCACTGGAGGTAATCTGCTTTTTTCAATTCGAACAATTGCCTTGGATACCGGTTTGTCAGATCGTACCACCGGTTGATGCGCTGTTCGAAGCGCTCGTTATCAGGGTATGGAAGGGTATCGAGGTAGGCGCGAATCGCTAAGTAGTAGCGAACGGCATTGCGTTCAATCATACCCCTGGTTCCGCGTACGTAGACCGGACTGCCTTGTTCATCGGTTTCGATTACCGTAAAGCCAACCTTGTTATAGCCGATTGTCTGGTAGTAGATCTTGATTGCTAGGCGCGCCGAAAAGCCGGTGCGGTAGGAATAGCTGAAATGGGCAATAGTCTTGCCTTGTTCTGCAGGCATCGCCTCGAATTCAATCCGATAGTCCTTTGTGTCAAAAGGACCCTCATCAGCGGTTAGGAGAAGCTTGAGGTATGCCGACGTATGTTCGATGACCCGGAAGTCAAAGTTCAACTGATAAGCATCTTCAGGGGCCTGGTAGTTCTTTGATCCGCTGTAAAAGGTTAGGAAATATTGGTCCGCAGACCTTCTCCACGTACAAGCCTTGATATTGTAATGCACAGATACCATGTCGCACCAGTTACTTGGTGCTGTAATCGCATCTCGTACCGTCTTGAAGGGATGTTCAATAACACCGTAGACCTCGCCGCGAAAAACATCTCCCTCCTCAGAAGACTCGATACAGATGGGGATGCCGCGGTTGTCTTTGGCCGACTTCATCTCTATTTCACGGCACTTGTCGAGAAGGATTTCATGAGCAGTTCGGTCCGGTTGCGTGGTAAGAACAGGAGTGCGCCATAGAAGTCCTGTTGCAAAGATGACACTGAGTGTGATTGATAGGCGATATCTCATTAACATGTTACGCTTCTGTCTCCAAGTGGTTAGCTCAAATTCGGTGCCTTTCGTTACTCATAGACCCCTGATGATAGCAAAACAGGCCTCAATGTGCGTGTAAATAACGAGAGCTTTGCATAACGCCCATTCTTTAAAGACGATGGGCTTTTCCTCAGGTCCGAGGCTCCCGGG
>CP070752.1:1744826-1748221 GCA_020348625.1 Deltaproteobacteria bacterium
AAGTCCACTATCTTTTTCAAATGCCCGTTGGTGTTCTTGAAATAGCCGCTATACGGCACCGGAAGGTGGCAATGCCTCCCAGTCCCTGCTGCGTAGCGTATGTTATATAGAAGAAATCGCACAGTATCTCCATCGGCTGAACGAGATATTTCTAAAACGATTTCTTATAAACTTTTTTAGAGCGGAAGTAAAGTCTAGGCTCCCGTTGACGGAGCCAATAGGGAAAGGAAGCTGGGAGCACATCCTTATTTCTGCCGTGGTTCTGGATCAAGCCACACGGTGTGGAAGATTCGTATGAGGGAAGCAAGATTGAAGTGGAAACCGAAACCTGCTAAAAAAGTGATCAGGCCCATTAAGGTAGACTTGCCCAGTAATGAAGAATAAAGCTTGATAATAGAAAAATCAATTTTATTTGTATTTTACAAAATGTAAGTTAAGTATTAATCTATATTTATAAGACTGCCATCATATATTTGGAGAGAAAAGAGGAACTGAAACTACGAAGCCAGATATCTATGATCAAGTCCCTAAAGGGTTCTATTGCTCGGGGAGTGTATGCGAGAAAGACGAGGCATTAAGGCTATCAACAAAAAAAGAGGAGGAATAGAACATGAGAGAAGAAGCGAAAAGATTGATTGAGATGGTTAGGAAAGGAGTGCCTGACAAGGAGATAATGGAAAAGCTCGGTTTCCAAACAAAGGCTTCCTTGAAAAAGATGTACTACGATGCGTTGGTCGAGGCTGGGAAGATTAAGGACATCGTCAGTGAAAAGGGAGCAGAAAAGAGCACTGCCCTGAAGGTCGGGAAGCGGGGCACGATTTCGCTGAGCAGGTTACTGGTAGTAGACAAATTCGGTTTTCAAGAAGGAGATAAGTTCACGGTGTCAAAAAGAAAAGACAGCATCATCCTGAGCAAAGTGAAAGAAGAATAAGTCATTGATACAATGACACCCAACTTTATTTTTGGTGGCCTCTCGGCAGGCCGGATCCAGCGATTTTATTCCAAATATTTGGCGGCCCATTCGACATCGAGTTCCACAAGCCTGCTATAGGTGGGAATTCCCAATTCGTCCCACCCAAGCATCTGATAATAGACGCTTTGGGCTTCAGCAAGTTGCGCCGGATCTAAGGTTATCCCTTTCAGGGGTCCTTCTGAAGGATGGGTGGCAAATCTATATGGTAACCTGTCGTCTTGTGCAGAAAATCCCTCGCGGAGGTTGAATATTCGCGTAAGTGTTATCCCGCGCTCTACGGCTTTCATCAGCTTCCAGTAGCTCATGGGCCAGCCGGTTATGGCTTCCATTGCGTCTCTTACTTGTGAGTTGCTCCAAGGAACAAACATACAGAGCCCTACCGTGTTAACCATGTGGCGCCAGAGGCCGACTTGGTAAACCATTCGAGCCTTTCGGGGGCTTAGTTCCGTGCTTGGGATCGGCTCAGCCACATCAATTGTCTCCCAACCCATCATTATTTCTTTCATGAGATTATCATGTACCCCAGTGCAATGGTCCGCCCCGGTGGGGTGCACACTATAATGGAGACCGAGCCCCTGCTTATATCGTGGCTCGTGCATCGGAATTTCTTCGCCCTTGACATGCATAGCAAACTGATCAGAGCCTTTACCGAGCTTTTGTGCAGCCTTTTTCGTGCCCTCTGCCAGGATATCTCCCAGACCTTTGCGCATGGCAATCCGTTCAACCATTGCAATCATTGCCTCAGCGTTGCCAAAAGTCATCGTTATGCCATCTGTATCTTCGTGAGTGAGAATTCCCTTTTCAAAGCACTCCATGGCAAACGAAATACAGGCACCTGCGGAAATGGTATCAATGCCATACCGGCCACAGAGCTCATCAGCCTTGATAATGGCCTCTAAATCATCAATGCCACAGTTTGACCCCAGTGCCGCCAGGGTTTCGTATTCTGGTCCGCCATACAGGGGATCTGTCAGCCATGGTTTCTCAATCCTGACGCGTTTCTTGCACCGGATGGGACAAGCAAAACAGCCCTCCATCTTTTGTATGTAACCCTTTTCGAAGAGCTTCTGAGCGGTTATCTCTTCTGCGCCGGGAAATGTCCCTCCGTTGAAGTTCCTGATAGGGAGATTACCGGATTCCTCATACTGAATGATTGCTCCTCCCGTGCCGTAACGCCACAGAACCGACCGTTCCTTATAGTTCCTCCCCATCCAGCGAGACAATGCAATAATCGTCTCTTTGTCAGCAATGGAAGGCGCCTTTGAACCTCGCACGGCGATTGCCTTCAGATTCTTCGAACCCATCACTGCCCCCATCCCTGTTCTCCCAGCTAAATGGGATATGTCATGTGCAATGCAGGCGTATTTGACCAGGTTTTCGCCTGCAGGGCCAATAGTGGCGATACGGATCTTGTGGCTCCCAAGTTCACAGCGTATTGCCCTCACGGTATCGGCAATCTCTAACCCCCATAGCTTACTAGCATCGAGGATCTCAACGTTTCCGTTGTCTATCCAGATGTATACAGGTTCAGCGGCCGCTCCTTCTGCTATGATTGCGTCAAAGCCGGAGCGTTTTAGCTCGGCACCCCAGAAGCCCCCTGCTTCGCTTTCGCCGTATCCCCCGGTAAGTGGCGATTTGGCCCCAACACTGTTCCTTCCGCTGCCCGGGATCGGATGGCCGGATATGGGCCCTAAAGAAAAAACGAGCTTGTTTTCGTGCCCCAAAGGGTCAACATCCTTGGGAACTTCTGTTAAGAGCGTATGGATGATAAATCCGCGGCCTCCCAAAAAATGCTGATAGTAGCTTTCAGAAGGTTCATGCACCGAGTGTTTTCCCTCCGTAAGATTTACCCGGAGGATCCTGCCGTTATATCCTTTCATGTGTTCACCTCATGCCCGGAAAAAACGAATTCATCAGTCCCAGCTAAAGCCACCGCCTCACGCGGTGAAACCGAATGGGTTCTGCCGATTCGGCGAGAAATAAAAGAGCCTCTTCGTCTCTGAAAGTCACTAAAACGGCGAAAGCAGGAAAAAGCCATACCTGAGTGCCAGAGTGTATCGCATGCAAGATGGGAATGCAAATACCGTATGGTACTCATCGCGAAATATCAGAAGAAGAAATAACAGGGAATATTCCGGAGAGGTGTTGCAGAAGTGCTCCGGGATTTGTGTTGCCAATGTGGGATGAACATGCTGGAAGGGCTTTTGCTGCCGGACCATAGTGCAGCTCGGACCTGATCAAGCTAAGGTAGTGAAGTTTATAAATCAATTTTTGCTGTTTTCATGGAAACTGGCCGTATCTTGGAAGGAGCGATGAGCCACATCAGCACCATGGAGACCAGCAGGGACCATAATAGTATGAGGAACGTTGAGAAGTAGCTACCAGTTCTATCATGGAGAAAGCCCGCAAGCCATGGAGCGAT
>CP070752.1:1748321-1750929 GCA_020348625.1 Deltaproteobacteria bacterium
AATTGGCGTTCATTTTCACTTGTTATCATAGGCTATTTGGTTTAGTAAATGTACCCAAGCTTTTGTGCCCCTTCGCCAGGGAGGTTGTAAGGTATGGACATTAAACTCAGCAATATGGAGGCACTCTTTCGGCCGAGCTCGATTGCAGTGATCGGTGCGTCGGACAAACCCACCAAGCTCGGCTTTCATGTGATGCTGAGCCTGACCAAGGGCGGTTTCCCGGGTATGATTATTCCGATCAATCCCGGTTCTACTCAGATAATGGGACTTAAAACTGTGCCCTCTATCTCCGATGTTTCGGAACAGATAGACCTGGCCATCGTTGTGCTGCCGGCTGCCCTTGTTCCCGCTATATTCGAAGAATGCCTGGCAAAGGGCGTAAAAGCTATCGTTCTCATTACTGCCGGATTTAAGGAGATTGATGACCCAAAAGGCGCCGAGCTCCATGAAAAGCTTGCAAGCATCATGAACAAGACGCTGGTGCCGGTTATTGGCCCTAATACCTTTGGTATGATCAATCTGCGGGCCAGCCTCAATGCATCTTTTACGCCGGAATTCTCTCTCATGAGGAACGGTGTGATTGGGCTGGTAAGCCAGAGCGGCGGAATATGTCATCTCATTTCTTTTTTGGCGGTAAGGGACGATATCGGCTTTAGCAAGATAGTGGGGATCGGAAATAGATTGAATGTTGATTTTCCGGAGATGGTTGAATATTTGGAACAGGATACTGACACGGGTGTAATAGCTTTGTACATGGAGGGTGTAGACAGGCCACGGGAGCTTATTGAAACAGCCAAAGCGCACAGAGGTGCGAAACCGATTATTGCCTATAAAACGGGCCTAGGTGCTATAGGAAATCAGGCGTCTCGATCCCATACCGGCTCGTTGGCAGGAAACCAGGAGATCTATTCAGGCGCGTTTAGCCAGGCAGGGATACTGGGAGTAGACAGCGTGGAGAGCCTTCTGGATACGGCTAAGGCCATGGCCGCCTCTGCCTTTTTAAAGGGACCGGCCGTTGCGATACTTTCCTCCCAAGCTGGTCCGGGTCTGGTTGGCGCTGATATTTGTCAGAGGGCTGAGCTTCACATAGAACCTTTTGGCAAAAAGACCCAGACAGAGATCAATGCTATTCTGCCCCCTCTGGCAATGAGGGTTAATCCAGTAGACATGGGCCCGGCGTGGTATAACTCGGAGGCAACAGTCGGGATTCTGCAAGCCGTTCTGAAAGACGAAAACGTGTCAGGAATCCTTCTGTTTATGATGTTTGCCTCTGCCAATGTTGATTCCATTAAGGCCTTGAGCTTTCTGCTCGAAGGCGGAAAACCTGAAAAGCCGATAATCACCTGCCTTTCTGCTCCTCCCGGAATCTGGGATGAGCACATAAGAAGGTACGAAGATGCCGGGATTCTCGTCAATTTCCCCACTCCGGAAAGGGCGGCCCGAGTCATGGTAAATCTCAACAGATATCGAGAGCTCGTACGGTAAGATAAGCTGGATTAGCCTTGTGAAAGGGGAATCACAGAGTGAATATTTCTTGTGAGGGAAAGGATTAAAGGTGGGGAGCGGGGCTATTCGTCTTCCTTATTCCTGTCTTTTACCAGTTCTATGAAATCCTCGAGACTCTGTTGAGACCCAAATACCGTGTTATATAGCTTCTCACTCCATACACTCAGGCCCAACTTAAATATTTGATGAATGACACCATCAGTCCCCTTGGCCCCTTTGAGTTTTAGCATCTGATAGAGGAAATCATCCGGTATCTTGATAGGATAGACAGAGCTGTGCTCATTTGAATCTGACTTTAGATATTCCTGAGTGCTTTTCAGAATCCTGAGGTTTATATACTTGTTGGAGTATTCTTTTTCATCCATGTCTTGAGCCAATCTGCAGGGGCCATAAAGGGCTATCCTTATTTGCTATTGTTAACTAAAGTCGGCCAAATGTCAAGATGCGAATGCCGTGCGGTCCATTATATGATATTTTCCTGGTCGGCCAAAATTAGAGTTGAAAAAAGGAGCAAATGTGATATATAGTCGCAGGGGTAAAGATATGGTGTAGATATGATAACAGGTCTTGTTATTTTTCATGTGTTGATTTGTGTCGGGTTAATTATCGGGATACTTCTTCAGTCCGGAAAAGGATCTGACTTGGGAGCAGCTTTTGGCGGCAGTAGCCAGACCTTATTCGGAAGCACCGGAGCCATGCCGTTTCTTAATAAAATGACCGCGGCCGTGGCTATTCTCTTTATGATAACCTCTCTGTCCCTTGCTTTTCTGGCATCGAGGCCTTCCAAATCCTCTGTTATGGAGGGAAAAGGCGCGACTCAACAGGAGATGCCGGTTCAGCAGGGAGAGCAGGCCGGTGTTCCCTCCGGTGCACCTCCTGAGTAATACAGTTGTGCAATGCCGAAGTGGTGGAATCTGGTAGACACGCTATCTTGAGGGGGTAGTGGGTTACGCCCGTGCGGGTTCAAGTCCCGCCTTCGGCACCATTGACTAGCAAGGTTTTCAGAGTTTCCACAATCTGAAAGCCTTTTTTTATGCCTATTTCAGCGGGAAATGACGCTAAAAGCATTGATAGACAATCGTTTTGGGAATCACACTTTTTC
>CP070752.1:1751029-1771156 GCA_020348625.1 Deltaproteobacteria bacterium
CGCTTCGTTTCAGGGTCATACATGAAGAAGACGCTCTGGTGAGCATGGCGATGTCTTTTTTTTGCTCTGCCCTCTAAACAAGGCCCTGTACAGGGTCGTTTCAAACCAGCGCACCTCCTCATAAGCCTTAGCACTAAGGTTGCAGCCTGTGTGCGCCGTTTTGAAACGCCCACCGCTCTGAACCATGGGAGGACAGAGTCAAAAAAAGACATCCCCATGCTCTTTTCTCCAGTGAGTTTCTTAGGAGGGAACAGGCGTGATGTGCTGTAAGGGAGGGTTTGCTGGCCGGTCTTCGATCAAATAAACCTTAGAAACCGAAGAATAAAGAAGAGGATTCCCACGACCATACAGAAGATCGCACAAATCTGGGCGATCAAAAAAAGATAAAAGAGTTGCTTTCTGGTGTCCCTGTCTCTCTGAAAAGCGCTGTTTCTTCTGGTCACCCCTAATCTCAGGGTCATGATAGACCGTTCACCTCTTTTTATGAATCACGCATAAGGGCTTGCCTACACGTGATGGTTGCCATTTATAGCTCCCAAAAAACAATGCCATGGGCAAGAAACAGAATCTATGTGTATAGGTGTTGAGCTTACTTCCGTGCTTCAAGGGATGCCTTAATCTTCTTCAGTCGCATAAAGCTTTCCCTCTCGATCTCTTCCATCCTCATTTCTATATGCTTGATCGTGGCCTTGAGCCTGGGGATAACGATGTATTCCAGCGCATTGACCCTTCTCTTGGTCTTTTCTATCTCTTCGGCAATCCTCCTGACCGATTCCTCAACCTCTGCCAGGCTAAGGAGTAGCGTGAGGGATTCTTCGAAACTCTTAGCAGCATCATCGAGTTTGGCAGTGGTGCTCAAAAACCCATAGCCTCTCTCGTTCACCTTCCTCACCAGATCGTAGGCTTTCAAAACGGGGATCGAGACCCCCATTATGTTCTTTATCGAAAGATCAATGTCAATATCCCGGAGGGTTATATCGCTTATTTGTTCAATGTCCCGAAACCCGAGCAAGACCTCAGCCATGAGAAGGTTTTGGAAGGCGGTCCGTAGGCTTTCCTCCGCGAAATTTCTTGCCTCTCTGTATTGCCTTATTATTGTCATGAACTCGGAGACCAGTGCATCTCTCTTTTCCTTTAAAAGCTTGTGCCCTCTGTCAGCGAGCTTCACCCTCCTCCTGAGCTTTAACAACTCCATTCTGGTGGGCTTAACATTTGCTAAGATCTCTGCCATACACTAATCTTCCGTCTTCATATGAGACCACTTCTTATAGTATTGCTTTATGTATTTTTCATCAATCCTCTTGAGTTCTCCCTCTGGGAACATGGAGAGGAGCTCCCACCCCAACTCAAGTGTTTGTTCAATGGTTCTGTCTTCATCGACTCCCTGGGTGACGAATCGCTCCTCAAACACCTCCGCAAACTTCAGGTTGAGGCGATCTCTTACGCTCAGCGCCTCCTCCCCGACGACTGCAACAAGGCTCCTCACATCCCTGCCCTCGGCATAGGCCGAATAACACTGATCGGAAACTCCCAAGTGATCTGCCCGGGTTCGTCCTTCACCGATCCCCTCGTTCATGAGCCTGGAAAGGCTGGGCAAGACATCCACCGGCGGATACACCCCCTTCCGGTGCAATTCACGAGAGAGAACGAACTGTCCCTCGGTGATATATCCGGTGAGGTCAGGTACGGGATGGGTAATATCATCATCCGGCATGGAGAGGATGGGCATCTGGGTGATAGAACCCTTTCTTCCGATAATCCTTCCGGCCCTCTCATAGATAGTCGATAAATCCGTATACATATAGCCCGGATACCCCCGCCTTCCCGGGACCTCTTCCCGCGCCGAGGAGATCTCTCGCAGGGCCTCGCAGTAATTGGTCATGTCAGTTAGTATAACCAGCACATGGGTATCGTAGCTGAAGGCCAAAAACTCCGCCGTGGTGAGTGCCATTCTGGGCGTGATAATTCTCTCTATGGCTGGGTCATCTGCAAGGTTGATAAACGAAACGATCCGCTCTAGGGCCCCGGTAGATTCAAAGCTATTCATGAAAAAATTGGCCTCTTCATGGGTGATGCCCATGCCCGCAAAAATAACACTAAATGGTTCTTCCGAACCCAAAACGGTGGCCTGCCGTGCTATCTGGGCTGCCAGTTCATTGTGGGGCAATCCGGATCCTGAAAAGATCGGGAGTTTCTGTCCTCTCACCAAGGTATTCATTCCGTCAATGGTGGAGATACCCGTTTGAATGAACTCGTTCGGGTATGCCCGGGCCGTTGGGTTTATGGCGGCACCGGTTATGGGCATTCGAATCTCCGGAATGATTTCCGGGCCTCCATCAATGGGTCTACCCAGGCCGTCGAAGGACCTTCCGAGCATCTCCTTAGACAAGGAGATCTTCATAATGTCTCCGGAGAATCGTACCCTCGTCTCATCCGTGTCAAGCCCTCTTGTGCCTTCAAATACCTGGACAATCGCCAAATTCTCCTGGGATTCCAGGACCTGACCCATGCGGTTTTCGCCTTCAGGGGTTCGAATATGGACAACCTCTCCATACGCCACCTCTTCCACGCCCCCCACGATCATGAGAGGTCCTGCTACCTGCGTTACTGACCGGTACTCTCTCGATTTTATGTCCGTTGCTTGTTGTGTCATGTTTGATTCCTCAAGGCTTCAAATTCACGCTCGATAGATTGCACCAATTCCTCATATCTCATAGGGAAATCCGGATTCGGTGTATATTTCATTCGGGCTATTTCATCCTTGACCTTGACCGCCGCTATCCTGCCCGCTCCAACGCCCGATTCGATCGCCTTGTTAACCTCTTGGTAGAATCTCCAAATGATCTTAAGCATAAGGAATTGCTTCTCCTTTGAGCAATACGAGTCTATTTCGTGGTAGGCATGCTGTTGCAGGTAATCCTCTCTGATCATGCGTGCTACCTCCAAAAGGGCCCTGTCCGACTCTGGCAAAGCGTCCTGGCCAACCAGCTGCACAATCTCCTGAAGCTCGGCCTCTTTTTCCAGCAGGGCCATCATCTCTCCTCTGAGGGTCTGGAATTCCTGGTCCACGTTTTCATCAAACCACGCTTTAACGAAATCCAAATAGAGCGAATAGCTCGTGAGCCAATTGATGGCAGGAAAATGTCTTCTGTCTGCAAGGTTGGTGTCCAATGCCCAGAAGGAGCTTACTACCCTCAGGGTATTCTGAGCGACGGGTTCGGAAAAATCTCCTCCCGGCGGCGATACCGCCCCAATAATCGAAACCGAGCCAAAGCGCTCGTCGCCCCCCAAGGTTTTTACCCGGCCCGCCCTCTCGTAGAAATCGGCAAGCCTTGTGCCCAGATATGCTGGGAATCCCTCTTCACCGGGCATCTCCTCCAGTCTGCCCGAGATCTCTCGTAATGCCTCAGCCCACCGAGATGACGAGTCAGCCATCAGGGCCACATCATACCCCATGTCCCGGTAGTACTCGGCAATGGTAACCCCTGTGTAGATCGAGGCCTCTCGAGCTGCAACCGGCATATTTGATGTGTTGGCTATCAAGGTAGACCGCTCCATGAGTTTCTCCCCGGTATTGGGGTCGTCTAATTCGGGAAAGGTGAGTAGGACCTCGGTCATCTCGTTGCCTCTCTCCCCGCAGCCTACATATACAACAACCTGGGAATCAGCCCATTTGGCCAACTGGTGTTGGCTCACTGTTTTTCCGGTGCCGAAGCCTCCCGGAATTGCAGCCGTCCCCCCTTTTGCTATGGGAAAGAAGGTATCGTAGATCCTTTGGCCTGTCAGCAAGGGAACCTCGGGATCGAGTTTCTCTATGAGGGGTCTTCCGATCCGGACCGGCCATTTCTGTTTCATGGTTAGCTCTAACTTTTGTCCATCCCTCTCAAGGACAACTACTACGTCATCGACTGTAAAACTTCCGCTCTTGATCTCGACCACCTTTCCCTGCATCCGGGGAGGGACCATGATTTTGTGCTTAATGACCTTTGACTCTTGAACCTCGCCCAGGAAATCGCCCCCTTCAACTTCGTCCCCCTTTTTCGCGGTTGGCGTGAAGTCCCATTTTTTCTCGGGATCCAGGCCGGGAACATTAACGCCTCGCGTAATATAGTCACCCGCCAGATTCTTGATAGCAAGCAACGGTCGCTGTATCCCATCATAGAAATTGGTAATGATCCCTGGGCCAAGCTCAACTGACAAGGGAGCTCCTGTCCTTATGACCTCTTCTCCTGGTTTGAGCCCGGTGGTGTCCTCGTAAACCTGCACGTAAGCCAAGTCCTCTATCAGCTTTATCGTCTCCCCCATGAGCCCTTCCTGGCCCACCCTTACAACCTCATACATCTCGCAGCCTTTCATGTCTTTGGCTATTACGAGCGGCCCAGCAATGCTCTTTATCTTTCCTGCCTTAAAATCCGCCATGTTTTCCTCACTGTGTTATTTCGAACCCAACCGTTCGTTTAATGAGGCTCCGGATCGGGTCAGCTTTACCCTCTAACGGGCCGCCACTATCCGGAATCTCCAAGATAATTGGCACGATGCCCTTTCTAAACCTGCTCACCTCCTCCAGTGCACTCCTTATCTCAGTGGCTGCCTTCTCGGTAATCAGGATAATCCCTGTGTTGCCATCGAACAAACTTTTCAGAGCCTCCCTGACATCGGTGGTTTTCAGTTCATCTATCAGGAGGGTTTGCCTAACGCCTGCAAGCTTGAACCCATACGCGGTGTGTCTGTCTCCTATTAGGGCGATTTCCACGAGTTCCTCGTTATTGCCTCTCTGACCTCTTCTCTGTTCAACGCAACCTCTGTGCTCCTCACCAAGGCCAACAGGTTCCTCACCTCCATCTCCTTAGCGAAAAGAAACCCGATGAGGGGCCCGGGGCCAAACGGCCTCTTCTTTCTGATATCCTCTCCTCTTGCGACCACGGCACCATCGAGCATCTCTTCAAAGACCAGAATGAAACCGGTGCTTTCGTACTCGGGCTGACGAGAAACGAGGGATTCAAAATACGGTGTGCCATCCAGAAGCGGCAGAAGTCCCGCGATGTCCTCCTCATCAAAGGCCACCAGCAGTTCGTCGAGGATCTTGCACTCGGGTATCAAGCACAGCTCAATCTCCTCACGCAGGAGGCGCCCCTGTTTTGCCCTCAGAATAATCTTCAGGTTGTGGGTCTCCACGCATACCTCTAAGAATTCTCTGAACCCTTTGCTGGCTCTGCGATTCAGAACCTCAAGCCACAGATTCTCCCAGAAGGCCTTATCCAGCAAGGACTCCAAAAAAAACAGATTGTTGGTCTCAGAATACCGAGCCAAGCCTTGGCTGAGCGAATGGTATGGCGTTCTTGTTAACATACCCACAAGATCCTCCATGCCCTCCGCATCGACAATGGTTCTGAGAAAGGTGGCATCCAGTTCACCACCTTCAACAAGTGAAGCTAGGATGTCCTCTTTCTTTGCCCCGCTATGCATTCCCCGGATTGCCGTTCTTAGATTAATAACGTCCCATTTCCTAAGCAGATACTTTCTTATCGGCCAGGCCCCTCTCGGAATAATCTTGGCAATCTCCTTCCCCACAACGGAAAACTCGGCCAGGATTGCCTTTTCCAGTTCCCTGGCATCACTGACTGCGCCTTCCGAGAGATACGGAAAATAGTCGGTTGCCTCCAAAAGCGAGGCTACCTCGCCAGGCGAGGTAGCCCCCCAGAGATCTTCCCATCGTGATTGAGGGATGAACTTTCCCTCCTTTGCCATTACGGTTGCGTTCACATAAAGGTATGAGAGGACATCTCTCATTACAGCCTATCCCCGAAAAGGATCTTGGCCACCTCCACCCGCATGCTCTCCCTCAGCCTGCTCAATTTTGTCTCAAGTGTATGGTCAACCTCCACGGCATTCTCCACATCCCTCACGACCACCCCTCCAAGGAATGGGGCAGGCTCATTCGCCAAAGCAAGGGTGTTCTCTCTGCCCGTCCTCTTGTTGACCTCCCTGGTTACCTCAGTCAGCATTTCTTTCTTGAACGACTTTCTATCCCTCTGATTGAGGACCAACTGCAGCTTCGTACCAGCAACTGCCTCGGTGGCTGAGACAATCAGATTCAATAGAATATCCTTGTAAGCGAGGCTGTCTCGCTTTCCTTTGTCTGCCAGCTCCTCCAAGGCCTTTCGAGCCTCTGCAAAGGAACTATCGATTGCCTCCTCTTGAGCATCCATTCGTTTTCGCCTCACCTGGATGCGGGTCTCGGCCAACATGCGCTGCTCTTCGAGCGAGGCGGCTCGTTTGCCGTCTGAGAGAATCTTCTCGGCCTCCCGTTCCACCTTCTCTTGAGCAGCTTGCTTGATCTTATCCGCCTCTGCTTGAGCCTCACCCAATATCTCGGATATCTGTTTCGCGGCTTCGGCCTGTATGTGGGATACTATTTTTTCAATCCCTTCATCCGACATAATTGCTCCTTACTCAAAATAGATACCCCGCTCGGGGTATGTGGCCTGGTTAGCCGCCCATAATCTTAGTCCCTACGAAGATCAGGATAGCTATGAGGAGGCCGAAAATGGCGAAGGTCTCGGCCATCACTGCGAGAACGACCGATTGCCCAAATGTCTCGGGTCGCTTAGCTACCGCTCCCATGCCGCTGGCAGCTATAGCTCCTTGGGCAACGGCCGTGAAACTGCTGAGTCCAATAACGATGCCGCCTCCCAATGCAGCGTATCCCATTGCAGCAGGGATCTCCTTAACGGCTCCGCCGAGCACGCCAACGCCGATAAGGATCAGAACGGCCCCGAGGAACCCGTAGATCCCCTGGGTTTGTGGCAGGGCTTGGAGCACTAAGACAGGTCCGAATTTCTTTGGATCCTCTGAAATAACTCCTGCCCCTGCAACACCGGCCAGACCGACCCCAATCCCCGAGGCAATCGCAGCCAAACCCATGGAAATCGCCGCGCCAATAATTGCCCATACTATCCCTGGTGATAACTCCATAAGTATACCTCCCTCTTATTTTATCTCTATGGTGTCGAATTTCATTTCAAGGGGCGCGAATTCGGTGCCCCCGCTCTGATAGAACTTGGTAAAAAACTCCACATAATGCAAGCGAAGCCCGTGCACAAAGCTCCCCATGGCATTAATGAGGAAATTGAATACATGGCCGAACAGAAAAATAATGATGGCCAGCACTATTCCGAGCCAGCCAACCATATACAGCATGCTGGCGAGCACGTTAACGGTCATGGCAATCCCCGTTGTACACAACCCTAAGGCCATGAGCCTGGCGTAGGAGAGGACATCCCCCATGAATCCGGTTATCTGAAACATGGACATGGCCTTATGTCCTCCCAGAAGCAATATCAAGGCGATCACAATAAACACCAGGCCAAGCGACTTGTGACCTGACACGATGAAAATAAGGCCTGGCTGAGCAAACAAAAACCAGAGGTTCCCGCTGATAGCCTTCCATCGCTGACCTGCTTTCAGTTTATGTGCCACATTGATAACGACGCCCACATTAACATGAGCCAAACCGATGATAAGCGCAATCAACAAGAATGCGGTAACCTGAACCATGGGGTCGAATACCTGGAGGGACGCGAGTAGAGGCACTTTTAGACCAAAACCGCCGAACCACCCGCCCGAAAGCGCCCCGATTATGATGGTAGCAACCCCTGCAGAGGAGAGAATGATTCCACCGTCCTTTATCATCTCGTTATATTTCCCGCCTCCTCTGATCAACAGCATGCCCAAAACAAGGGCAATGAGCCCGTAGAGTGCATCCGTCAACATAATCGAAAAAAACAGGAGAAAGCCCGGCGCCAAAAACAGGGTCGGGTCCACACCATCATAGGTTGGCAAGCCATACAGACGCGTTAATAGCTCAAAGCTCTTGAAGAACCGAGGGTTTTTGAGCTGTACCGGTACGTCATCGTTGCCGTCCGGTTCCGTCAGGTCTACCACGCACGCTCCGCTCGTAATGCTTCTGACCTCCTGAACGGCCTGGGCAACCGACTCACTGGGTACCCAGCCTTCAATAACCACAACATGCTCCATCCTGGCAAATTTCGTGTGGTTTTCTTCCCGCTGCCGTTCGACCATGAGGAGTTCTCGGTGTTTTCTGAGTTCATCCTTCCTCAGTCGTGCGATATCCACGATCACGCGCTCTTTTTCTCGCTTCTCCTGGTCCAAGTCCTCCAGTCTTCTATCAATGGAATCAATGGCTTGTCTCGGCGTTCCTTGAAGCCCCGGTATCTCAACTCTTTCCCAGTTCACGCGACGCAGATTCGTCAATACCGCCGCTGCCTGTTCCTTGAGGCAAACTACTACTGTTGCAATTCTATCCTCTAATGTCTCGCGGGCGCCCAGATAGAAGGCGTTATTCGTTATGTCGTCTAATCGTTCTCTCAGGTTATCGAGCTCTTGTTTCGGGGCAACCCCCAGCAACACAGACGTAAAGCCCGAATCACCGACAGCCTCCAGGTCTATTTCCAAGGCTGCTACCAGCTCCAGTAGCCCTCTAATCTTTTCGCACTCGGCTATCTCCTCCCCAATGCTCTCCAGATCCTTTACCGGCTGCGCCACCTCGCTGTCTACTTTCCCTATAATTCCGTCAACAACATCAAGAAGCCCTGGGCCAAACAGCTCTTCGGTTTCGAGCTTTTTCGGCGGCATCGGGGCAAACACAAATTTTATGAAGCCCTCCCGGGGCTCCGGGTCATGGCGTTCAAAAAGGTCCAGCAACCGATTAAGGGCGATATTCTGAGCAGCTATTCTCCGTATATTCGGTGAGATGGGGTGGGTTTGCAGAAGATCCTTCAGGTGAGGGTCGGTAATCGCTTCGGAATAATCGGTAAGGTGGACGGTGCCGAGCCCCTGAAGCCCCTTAACAATTCCGTCCCTGAACCCTTTAAGGGCGACTATTTGCAACTTTTTCATCCGCGTTGGGCGCAACATAGTGATTTCAACCTAACAAAGAATGTAAGATAAAGTCTCGGGCCTTTTCTAGGTTCTCATGAGCCTCTTGTGTCAATTCGGCGGTTTCCTTCTGCCATTCGACTGCAAGCTCCCGGCATTCTTTTCCCGCCTTTTCCGCCGCCTCCTCACGCATCTTTTCCGCCAGACGCCTTGCATCGCTTACCCGGTCTGCCAAAAGTCTTTCTGCCTCTTTCTTGGCTTCTTCAACCAGTTGTGCCGCCTCTTGCCTGGCGTCCTCTGTCTTCTGCTTTGCCTCTTCTTCTGCCTGCTTAATCTTTCGTAAGGATTCTAAGATCATTCCAAACCTCTGCTGCGCTTCGAAATCTGGATAGGATTCTGAGGGGGGCAACGACTATTTCAAGATAGAAAGGCCTTCGTTTTCCTTTAGAGAGGGGCTCAGTTCCTTTTTTTTATCTTTTCCCAACTCCTGCATCTTACACTTTCCCTCAAAGATAACGCCCTCTTCGATGACGAGTTTCGGGGTCTGGATATTGCCGAACATCTTACCGGGAACGCTTATCTCGATCTTGTTCTCCGCGACAACATCCCCATTAACCTCACCGCTTATTATCATATCAGCAACGCGTATTTGCGACGTTATCATTGCGGCCTCCCCCACTATCAGGGTCCCGCTCGATTCTATTTCACCGGTGAACTTGCCGTCTATCCGCACTGCACCGGTGAAGGAAAACTTACCTTCGAATTCCGTGTCCTTGCCAAGAAAGGCATTAATTTCTTCCTTAGGTGTCTTCATCCAACCTCTCCCTATCAGGCTTTTTCCAGCGGCTTAATACCATACCCGCGCCAACGATTGCAAGAAAAATCACGGGCCACATAGGTAGCGCAATGCCCAACCATTGCTGCCGCGCGGTCATGCTTGAAACATGAACCTCCTCATGCTCACATTCATTACGAGGCCCATGGCTGCCATCGTGGAAATAACAGACGACCCGCCATAGCTGAATAAGGCTAGTGGTATTCCTACAACGGGAAGCAACCCGGTGACCATGCCCACGTTTATCGTGAGGTGCCAGAAGATAGATGCGGCAACGCCGATCACAAGCAGGGCGCCAAATCGATCTTTGCTGCTCCTCGCTATGTTGATGCACCAAAGAATCAAGAATAGGTAGAGAAAGAGAACCACGGCTGAGCCGACAAACCCCCATTCCTCCGCCAACACGGAAAAAGAAAAATCAGTATGCTGTTGGGGCAGAAAGTGTAATCGTGTCTGAGTTCCTTTCAGAAAACCTTTTCCCCAAAAAAGACCCGAACCAATCGCAATCTTCGATTGCGTAACATGATAAGCTGCACCCAAGGGATCCAGATCAGGCCTGAGGAATGCTATAATCCGCTTCTTCTGGTACCCTTGGAGAGTAGCCCACAAGAGTGGTGTTGACAGAACGGCAGTCGACAGAAAGATGACAATGGATTTCCAGTTAACATGAGCGAAAACTATGATCGAGAACGAGACTATCAGCAGCATGAGGGCCGTTCCCAGATCGGGTTGATAGACAATGAGCATGAAGGGAATGACAGTCAAGATCAGCGGTCTGACCAAGTCTCTCAAACGGTAGTTCCCTATTCTTTCATCTTCAGAGAAATGCTTGGCGAGAATGATAACAAGGGAGATCTTTACAATCTCCGAAGGTTGGACAGAGAAAAGACCGAGGCTCAGCCACCGTTGAGATCCATGGGCAACCTTTCCCACCTTGAGAACGGCCACCAGAAGAACAAGGGAGAGAAAGAATAGTGGATACGCAAGCCTGTTAAGCATATGGTAATCAAAGGTTGTCATCAGCAGGAGAATCAAAAAACCGACGCCATACCAGCAGATTTGCTTCACGAAAATCTGGCCTCCCCCAAATGCCCTGACCGTGTAAGTTGCACTGTAGAGGTTAAAAACGCTCAGCAAGCCCATAACGATCAGCACAGCTAGCAATATCCAATCGAAGTTGTCTATCAATCGACGGTCGAACATACTGGCCCCTCACTCCTCGTGGCTCATTTCATTTCCGAGCATGAGAATCGCACGACACACCCCCTATTACAGTGCCTCTGTTTTATAGTATTCTTGCAATAGGGCCTTTGCTATTGGCGCTGCCACCGCCCCGCCCTTGCCACCGTGCTCCACGACAACGGCAACCGCTATCTCTGGGTCTTCGAAAGGCGCAATAGCCACAAACCATGCATGATCCCTGAACTTGTAAGGAATGTCGTTTTCCTGTCCTGTTTCCCTGTCTTCCGGCAAGGAAATCACCTGGGAAGTGCCTGTCTTGCCTGCAACGGAAATGTTTTTCAACCGCGCCCTCCAGCCAGTGCCATGGGGCTCATTCACAACCCCGTACAGACCCTTTTTGACAAACTCCATATTCTGCTTCGCAAGATCCCATGTCCCTGCTGGCTCTGGCTTAAACTCAAACAAATCCTTCTTACCGTTTCTGCCGATCCACAGGGTCGCTTGGGGTTTGTATAGGATGCCTCCGTTGAAAAGGGCTGAGACAAAGCGTGCGATTTGGATCGGGGTAATCAGGACAAAGCTCTGCCCTACAGCCACGGAAAGTGTCTCCCCGTCTTGCCACGGAACGTGCCATCTTCGTAACTTCCACGCCCTATTCGGTATGAGCCCTTGCTTTTCATCGCCGAGTTGAATGCCCGTATTGCGGCCGAGACCGAGGTGCTTTGCGTATTTTGCGATCGTTTCAATGCCGAGCCTTTGGCCCATCTTGTAAAAATAGACATCGCAGGATTCGACTAAGGCCCGATGTAGATCGACATACCCATGGCCTCCTTCTTTCCAATCTCGGTACTCCCTGCCTTGAAACGTGTAACTGCCCCCGCAAAAAAGCTTTTCGTCTGGATCAATGATCCCCTCTTCGAGCCCTGCTAGGGCTACCACGATCTTAAAAAGAGAGCCGGGAGGATATTGGCCTGATATTACCCGATTCTGCAAGGGGAAATAGCGATGAGAGATGAGCTCCTGCCAATCCCTCTTATCCATCCCTTTAGCAAAGTCATTGGGATTAAAGGTTGGGCTGCTTGCTGCAGCCAGGATCTCGCCGCTTTTTGGGCGCATGGCCACAATAGCGCCGGCCTGATCCTTGAGTGACTGCTCCGCCACCACCTGAAGGTCCTTGTCTATGGTCAGATAAACATCGGCCCCCGGTTCTGCTTCCTTTTGGTAAAGCACTCTGAGTATTCTTCCGGACGCATCTACCTCAACCTGCTGGCCTCCCCGTGTCCCATCCAGGTACTCGTGCCACTTTTTCTCAATGCCGTATTTTCCTACAAAATCGCCGAGCTTATTGCCGGCATACTCCTTTTTCCCAAGTTGTTCCTTGTCGATCTCCCCAAGATAACCGATGAGATGAGCAGCGAGAGTTTCATTAATACAGTGTCTCTGGGGCTTCACTTCTATGGTTACCCCGGGCATAGTTACCATATGGGTTTCTACTCTGGCCAACTCGTCTCTGCTGAGACCTCTTTTCAAATGAACACACCGAAAGGGGTCTCCTGTCAGGGCACGTTTTATCTTTTCTTCTGCCGTCGAACGATCAATATCCACCAGCCTTGATAGGTCACTCAGCAGGTCATCAAGATTTCTGACATTTTCCGGTATAACACCCAAGATGAAGGAGGGTCTATTGTCGACCAGCAATCGACCATTCCTATCAAACACAAGGCCCCTAGAGGGCATGATATCGCGCAAATCGATTCGATTATTCTCCGATTCTGTCCTGTATCGGGACCCATGGATGATTTGCAAAAACCACAGCCGCACAAACAAAATACCAAAAACGACAACCATGAAAACGGTCAACCTTGTCAGTCGTCTCTGATATATCTCGGCTTCTCTTAGATCAGAATCCGAACGCCACACCATGATCCGTCACCAATGAAAGACAATACCGGGTGCTGCCGCGCTCTCTAAGCATGATCTCTGTCTTCCCTTCCCCGGATCACGTCAAGAACGTAGAACAGTATCGGGGCAATAACACCCATAATGAATGCAGAAACAATAACCGTTACAAAATTAATCGAGGGCACCGATTGAGTCAACGGTAGGATACGCAATACAATCGAAACGAAAAACCACTTTGCCAAGAGAAAAAGGGCCACCAGCAAGGCTGCAGTTCTGACATTAGCAAGATCAAAAAACCGTCGTGTCCTGTTGATTGCCAGGAGAATCACGGTATAGGTGAAAGCAAATAAACCCAGCTGGCAGGCGGAAAACATGTCCATCAAAAGCCCCATAAAAAGAGCGAGGCAAAGGGCCTTAAGGTCTTGATCTATGGCAATGAGATATACCAGGAAGACAGGAACGAGGTCAAAATCGAGCAATGCAATTCCGCTGAGATGCGCTATGTTTCCCCGCAAAACCACAAACAGACCACACGCAAACCAGATGCTAGGATGGAAAAAGAGGCGGTTTTCTCTCCAGTGCCTTAAATAGTCCTTCGTCCCCACTCCACTATCTATCCGAACTAGTTGGTTGGTTTCTTAATGCTCAGGGTTCGGCAAGGACACCACCCCGGATCGAGAAACGACAAGAACCTCTTCCAGTTTTGAAAAATCCACAGCCGGAACCACCCGAACATCTTTGAAGAGTTTGTTGGGCGAATCCTCTATCTGGATCACTGTTCCCAAATAGAGGCCTTTCGGAAAAACCCCTCCCATCCCGGAGGTTACAATGGTGTCCCCGTTTTTGATGTCACACGTCTTTATGACATACTCAAAAAGACACTCGCTTGACCCTCTCCCCTTCAGGATACCTCTTCCGCGTGATCTCTGCACCAACCCGTCAACAGAGCTGTTTCGATCGGTAACCAACAACACCTGTGCATATCCTGGGGAAACCGAAATAATCCTTCCAACAACGCCCTCCGCATTGACCACCGGCATGCTTACTGTGACGCCATCATGATCTCCCTTGTCTATCGTTATGGACTTGAACAATCCACTCGAGTCCCACCCGATGACCCGTGCCGGCAATAACAGTTCATCGGTGTTCTCTTGAAAATTGAGGAGTTCCTGTAGGCGCCTATTGGTCAGTAAGAGCTCTTGATACCTGCTGTTTTCGAGCCTCAGGCGGTCCAACTTTCTTTTTAGGAGCACATTCTCTTGATGAGTTTCAACTAAGTAGAAGTACTTCGCCCAGATATCCCTCACGGTACGTATGGTGCCCACAAAGAATTTCTGAAATGGGGCGGCTATCTGGGCGACAACCTTTTCTGCGGGGTTCCATTCTGGCCCCCTGCCGATACTAAGAGAGAGCAAAATGAGGGCTATGAAGACGAAAACGTAGGAAATCCATTTCGGTTTGCGCTCAAAAAAGGCGGTCAATTACTGTAAGCCCAATCCTTCAATTATTTTACCGTAATTTCTTTCAATAGGGAAAGATTATCCAAGACCTTCCCGGCACCCAAAACCACCGTAGTCAACGGATCATCGGTTATGGTTATTGGAAGGCGCGTCTCCTCGCGCAGGAGGACATCAAGACCCTTCAAAAGGGCTCCGCCTCCCGTTAGCACAATGCCTTTGTCCACCACATCGGCAGAGAGCTCGGGCGGGGTTTGTTCCAAGGCGATTCTTACCGTTTCCAGAATGGTTTCCACTTTTTCGGATATCGCCTTCCTTACCTCCTCTGAGTCTATGGTAAGTATCTTCGGTATGCCGGTAACAAGATCCCTGCCTTTGACTTCAATGCACTCCGGTTCGTCCGTCGGGTAGGCATTTCCAATGGTGATCTTAATAAGCTCTGCTGTTTGCAGGCCAATCAAGAGATTGTATTTTCTCTTGATGTGCTGCAAGATAGCCTCGTCCATCTTATCACCGCCGACCCTAACCGAACGAGAATACACGGTTCCCGCCAAGGAAATAACAGCCACCTCGGTGGTCCCCCCTCCAATATCAACCACAATATTGCTCGTGGGCTCGGTTATCGGGAGGTCTGCGCCGATCGCCGCGGCCATTGGTTCTTCAATTAAGAAGACCTCCCGCGCCCCAGCCGATTCCGCCGACTCACGAACTGCCCTCTTTTCGACCTGGGTAACGCCTGAGGGAACAGATATGATTATCCGCGGTCTCACAAGGGATCGCCTGTTATGGACCTTCCTGATAAAATACCTGAGCATGGTTTCGGTAATATCAAAATCGGCAATAACCCCATCCGCCATTGGTCTGGTCGCAACGATATCCCCAGGCGTTCGGCCCAGCATCGTTTTTGCCTCTTTGCCCACCGCTAGCACCTTGTTTCTGCCCTGATCCCTTTTCCTTACAGCCACCACGGAAGGCTCATTCAAGACTATCCCCTTGCCTCTAACATAGACTAAGGTGTTGGCCGTGCCGAGATCAATGGCCAAATCGTTGGAGAATAAACCGAGCACTGGATCTAACAACATCCGAGGTCTCCTTTCCAGTAGTATGATCCTGAAACGGCCCTAGCTTAATGAATTTTCAGATATTTATCAAATATAAAATACTTGTTGTCCGCTTCTTTTCGGTTAGCACGGTGGGCTTACTCCTCGGCATCGGCAGCAAAACCACATGCCTTAGGCATAACCCAACTGCAGCAACCACCCGTCCACCGTTTGGATTTGTTCCTGCTCTTTTATCTTGACATCATAGCGAGGTGTGATTAAAACTTGGGTAATTTTAAACGCGAACAAGGGTTTTGTGAATGAAACGAACATTCCAGCCAAGCAACGTAAAAAGGTCCCGCGTACATGGTTTTCGAGCTAGAATGAGTAGCAGAGGGGGCAGGAATGTGCTAAAACGAAGGAGGGCAAAAGGTCGAAAAAGATTGTCTGCCTGACATATCGACTCCCATACTGAGACATGGGAATTTTACCTTGTGTTCATAGCGATAGCTTGCTATGGGATCATTCCGCTTCAGGAAAGAGGAAAGGATATTAAGGGGGGCAGAGTTCAAGCAGGTAAACCTTCATGGCAGACGGCATTATACCGAGCACTTTCGTGTAGTCATCGAGCGGAACAGCATGGGTAGTACCAGATTAGGTATAACCGTCGGCAAAAAGGCCGGGAATTCCGCAAAAAGAAATAGGATTAAACGACTGATAAGAGAGTTTTTTAGGCTTAACAAACAACACATTCCTGCAGGGTACGACATCTTGATTAGCCCCATAAAGGCTACCGATGCGCTTACTATGTTGAAGGTGCAAGAGGAGTTAGGAGATCTACTAATTAAAAATGAGGCCCTTTTTTTGTAATCCTCGGACCGCTGTAACAGCCCTTATCAGAGTCTACCAAATCACCGTATCTCCCTTTCTGCCTACCTCGTGTCGCTTTATGCCTACGTGTTCCGCCTATGCCTCCCTTGCTATTGCTAAATACGGTATATTAAAAGGAGGATACCTCGCTTTGGCCAGGATTCTTAGGTGTCACCCGTTTCATCCGGGAGGCTACGATCCCCTTAAATAAAATCACATTCCTGGTGGTTGGGTTTTTCTTTAGGGTTTACCGCTGAGCCTGTGAGTGGAACAGGTAAGGCCCGGTTTTCATGACGACGATTAGGATTCATGGATAGAGTAGGATTCGTTTATGGATAAGCGAGCATTGTTGGCTCTGGCGCTTTCGTTTCTGGTCTTTTTTCTCTGGTCATCTTTGTTTGGGCCCAAACCAAAAGAAAAGCCGCCCGAAGAACAAGTGACCGTCACGGAAAAAGAAAGCAAGCCGCCCCTGGAAAAGAGAGTAGCTCCTCTTGGGGTTGAGCGGGACGTTATGTTGGAGACTCAAACGGATTTTCAGGACATTACCGTCGAAACTGAGCTCTATCGGGCTGTCTTTTCCGGTTCCGGTCCACAGATCAAGAGCTTCCAGCTAAAAGAGTATCGATCAGAGCTCGGTGAAAACACGCCGTTAAAAGAGTTGGTTCACGTTAACGATAAAGATGGATACGGGTTGAAGCTTGCATTCTCCGAGAAAGGCGTTCCCGCCGCCACATGGGGCCCGCCCAGAATAAGTCGCACAGCCGTAACACTTAGGCAGGGCGATCAACCTAAAAGCCTGGTATATGAGCAAAAATCACCTGAGGGGATCAAGCTAAGAACTGCGTTCCTCTTCCACCCGAATAGTTATAATATCGACCTGTCGGCAGAGGTTACGAATGCGTCTAATAATGCAATCGATGGCAACATACTCTTGGACATAGCTCATATGCCTCGAGAAATGCGGAGGGCTTACGGATCATTTGAAGGCATGGCCATGTTTATGGGCAACAAGCTGAAAGAGGTCAAAAAGGACAAGCTCGAGGGTAAGGAGTTTATGGGTCAGATATCCTGGATTGCCTATGAAGAACCCTATTTTATGACGGCAATCATTGACGAGGACACCAAGAAAGCAGGTGTCAAATCCACGGTGCTTCCTGACGGGGAGATCAGGATCGCCTATGCTCCTGCCAGCCTTAGCCTCGGCCAGAACGAGACCGCAATGAATCGTTTTACCCTGTATCTGGGCCCAAGGGATTTGTATATTCTCAAGGCGCTCGATAAGAATCTTGAAAAGGCTGTTAACTTCGGGTGGTTCGATATTATTGCCAAACCGCTCTTGGTTGCGCTCCGTTTCTTTAACAAGTATCTATCCAATTATGGTCTTTCGATTATCTTGCTTACCATTCTCATTAAGATACTATTTTGGCCCCTTACCCGTAAAAGCTATCAATCCATGAAGGAAATGAGAAAGCTTCAGCCCATGATGGCCAAGATCAGGGAGAAATACAAAAACAATAAGCAAGAGATGAACAAACAACTTATGGGTCTTTATAAGACCTACAAGATTAATCCCATGGGCGGCTGTCTGCCTATGTTGATCCAGATGCCCGTTTTCTTCGCCTTTTATCGGATCTTGCCTAATTCTATAGAGTTACGGCATGCCCCCTTCATTCTCTGGATTAACGATCTCTCTGCACCTGAACGGCTGTTTTCACTTCCCTTTAAGATTCCTTTAATGGCACCGCCTTACGGCATACCTGTTCTCACGCTCCTTATGGGGGCATCCATGTTCCTTCAACAGAAAATGACGCCAACGCCGGGGGACCCGTCCCAGGCCAAGATGATGATGATGCTCCCGATCGTTTTCACGTTCCTATTTATAAACTTCCCCTCAGGCCTGGTGCTCTATTGGCTCGTTAACAACCTGCTCTCAATCGCTCAACAATACAGGATCAATCGAAAAATCGGTTAATCACAGGAGGAGATTGCATGTCGTCCATCGAAATAGAAGCGAAAACTACCGAAGAGGCTATCAAGAAGGCTTGCGAACATCTGCACGCCAGCGAACAAGACCTGGATATAGAGGTCTTGGAAAGCAGGTCCGCTGGGATCTTTGGTTTGGTCGGCAACAAGAAGGCTCGGATCAGGGTGACAATAAAGACCGATAGTTCCATGGTGCTTGCTCAGGAAATCCTAGAGAGAATCACCTCGCTCATGTCATTGGATTCTAAGGTATCTGCCAGCAAAAAAGATGATGACATCCTCTTGAATATTGAAGGTGACCACGCCGGAATACTTATCGGATATAAGGGTAGAACCTTAGACGCGTTAGAGTTCATCGTGAATAAGGCTGTCAATAAGACTGCTCAGAAAAAGGTTCGGGTGATCCTTGACTCCGAGAATTACAAGCAAAGACGGGAGGACGCCTTACAGAGGCGGGCCTTGAAGCTGGGAGAACAGGCTAAGAGAACGGGAAAAGCGATTACCATTGACGCACTAAATCCCCACGACAGAAGGATTATCCATCTCGCCCTCAAAGGAGACCCTCAGGTTCAAACGAGAAGCGACGGCGAGGGACTGCTGAAGAAGGTGCATATCATCCCAAACAGAAAGAAGACGAATGAAAACCAAAGTGACTAATCGTGAGCTTACCGTTTCGTTATGGATTCCAAAGAGGAGACCATTGCTGCTATAGCGACACCTCCAGGGGTGGGCGGTATAGGAATCATAAGGATTAGCGGTTATAATGCCGAAAATATCGCGAAGAAGGTCTTTCGATCGAAGCGACCCATCAACACCTTGAGGGGTTTTCGTCTCTACCTAGGCCATATCATCGACCCCAAATCAGGCATCACCATCGATGAGGTCCTTCTCTCTCTAATGCGTGCCCCGCGCTCTTATACCCGCGAAGACGTGGTTGAGATCAATTCGCACAGTGGTTACACAATACTGTCAACCATACTTGAAATTGTCCTTCAGGCGGGTGCTCGTCTAGCAAGACCGGGAGAGTTTACCCTCAGGGCATTCATGAACGGAAGGATCGATTTAACCCAGGCTGAGGCCATAGTAGACCTTATCAATGCCAAAGGGGACACCTCGATACAGTTGGCGGCCCGTCAATTGACCGGGGGCCTTGGGAAAGCGATAGCGGAACTCAGACAGGTTCTTATCCGTATCCTCGCTCAGATAGAGGCCTCACTGGATTTCCCGGATGAGGAATCCACCGCGCCAGATAGATCCTACCTAAAAGTCCAGATTACCGACACTGCCCTGAAGCCCGTTGAAGAACTCCTTAATGCCTGTGCTCAAAGGAAGGTATGGCATGAAGGGTTTGAAGTGGTTATTATTGGCCGAGTTAATGTGGGTAAATCCAGCATCCTTAACAGGCTCTCACAACAAGAGAAGGCCATTGTAACACCTATCCCCGGAACGACCCGAGATGTACTTGAAGCTATGGTTTCGATCCAAGGCCTCCCTGTAAAACTGATAGACACAGCAGGTATGCGAGAGGTTAAAGGGAAGATCGAAAAGAAGGGTGTGGAATTAACAGAAAACCTCCTTGCCTTGGCTGACATTACCATGCTGGTGATTGATAGAAGCAGACCTCTCAACCGGCACGACATAGACCTTATAAGGAAAGTAGATAGTCACAACACTGTCCTGGTTATTAATAAGATCGATCTTCCAGGGCGAGTAGGCAAAAAGAAGCTCGATACCCTTATTCACGGCCTTACCAAAGTAGAGGTCTCAGCCCTCACAGGAGAAGGGTTTCCCGGGTTGTTGCAAGCGATATATAACAAGATCATGAGTAAGACAACGGCCCTCACTCCGGCACCCGTCGTTCCAAACGTAAGACATAAAATGCTCTTAACTAAAGCCAGCAATCACCTTAACGATGCATCAAGGAACTTGCTTTCTGGCTCCCCTTTAGAACTCGTTGCAA
>CP070752.1:1771256-1776693 GCA_020348625.1 Deltaproteobacteria bacterium
CAGTCGACGAACCCGCTGTCCCGTTTCGATAAGAATAGAGGTAGCCCTATCTTCGATCTCATCCGGGAATCGAGAGGTGTTAACATTCAGCCCTAGGCCTACCACAGCGTATTCTATGCGTTCCCCTGTGGTACTCATCTCTGTGAGAATCCCTGCCAGTTTTTTTCCGCGAGCAAGGATATCGTTCGGCCATTTTATGGCGATTTCCAACCCGGGTACTGAGAGCAGGGTTTCTGCGATAGCAACAGCAGTTAAGAGCGTCATGCTTGGTGCTAATCTGGGGGCGATACTGGGCCTGAGTATGAGAGAAAGGTATATTCCATCTCGAGGGGGCGAAAACCAGCCTCTCGTCTTCCTGCCTCTCCCCTTGGTTTGTTTTTCGGATATAACGATGGTCCCTTCCGGGGCGCCGCTGGCTGCAAGGTCTTTTGCCATCAAGTTCGTGGAGTCGATTTCGGTACAATAGATTATATCCTTCTTGCCGAAGGCCTTTGTTGTAAGGCCCTCACGGATTCTTCTGGGTACCAACAGATCGGAGGTTTCCCGGAGGGCATACCCCTTGTGCGGGACGGATTCTATTGCGTAACCATCGTCTTTGAGCCGAGAGATGTGCCTGAGAACCGTGGATCGGCTCACTCCCAGTATATCGCCAAGTGATTCACAGGAGATCCGATTTCCAGCGGCTTCTTCAAGGTGAATCAGAAGTTCATCTCTTATTGTCACGAGTTGAACTCCTCAAGTACTATGGTTAACGGTCCAGCCAAATCTGTATGATATGAGACGCTATCTTTGCACATATGGTAAGGTCAAGAGCGCATGGGGGATGATCAAGACATCAAGGTCGGGCCTTCCGATTTGATTGACGGTGAATTCGAAGGCCTCTGTCATAGTCTTGGCTGGGACCATTTTTGTATCCTTTACCACATCAGGATGTTCAGCGCCGACAATGACGACGGGGTTCACCTCCATAACCTTGGCCATTATAAATGCTCTTTGTGCGCCGGCCTGATAACCTTCACGCCGCATCTTCTCCAACAGGGCGCTCACATTCGGCGCGGATCGCAGCTCCTCATAAAAACGCCGTTCACCAACACCACTGCCTGCACCCTCGTCGCACCTCGCAGGGGTTATAATCACGCCCCCGTTTCTCACTACGGGGGTTGGCGCAAAGAATATGTAGCTGGCGGCTCGGCTCGCCTGATAGAGATTGGCATCCTTTGGAAAGCCGACCCCTGTGATTACCACATCGTACTCATGAGGGACCGGCACGGTATACATCTTTTGAGCGACCGCAACGAGTTGGCCAAAGGCCGCCTCCGGCTCACCTCCACAAATTGCCACTGGCCGCTGCCCTTCGTCCAGAACGACATTGAGGATAAAACGCAACCCAGCTCGCTTTGCCGACTCTGCTATTGTGTTGTGAAAGGGGTTCCCCTCAATTATCCCGAGGCGAGTGCCGGGATGATCTACCATCGCAGGCCCGTGTGTATAAGCAATTATTTCTTCGCCGGCTGCGCCGATGGCCAGGGTCTTCCTTCCACCTGAATAGCCGGCGTATTGATGGGGCTCCACGATCCCCGTTGAAATAAGCAGGTTTGCTTCGTAAGCGATCCTGCTCACCGACATGGGCGCTTCATTTTCTCGCCTTCTCAAATCCACGTAGTTTGCGGGATCCTGCGGGGTATTGTCCTCGACACGGTAGCTCTCAACAACCTTGGAGCCGAGCTTGGCCGCCTTTTCCTCGTCGGTGCTCGGGCGATGGAGTCCTGTGCCGCACAAAAGGGTAATATCTTGCCTGCGGACACCGGCTTCATGAAGTTCGCGGAGGATTGGTGGTATTAGGAGGTGATCAGGACAAGCCCTCGTAATATCGGTGAAGACAATGCAAACCCTATCTCCTTTCTTGGCTATTTCCTTCAAGGGAGTACTATTGATAGGCCTTACCAGAGCTTTGTTGATTTCAGCTGATACATCGGCAAGCGGTGGCATTGATTGAGAACAAATCACCGTGCCTTTCATGCCCGGCGGAAGATCAAAGGTAATCTCTCTCTTGCTATACGGCAACGTGTACATTTCAATACGCTTACTGTTAACTCGTAATCAAGCAAGATTGCTCATGCTATTAATTCGGAGAGTTTAGTGAGACTCTGGACTATTTCCATGGCAAAATCCGGATCATTAACATGATAGGGTAGCGTGAGAAGCTGGACGTCTGTTCGAAGCGCCTTCTTCATTGTGTCCGCAAAGAGCTGAGGGGCTTCGGGATCGTAGAAAGGCCCCTCCTGAGCATCCAACACAGAAAAGCCACCAAGAGGTAGCAATATGCTGAGAGGTCCCTTGGCCGCATTGCACAGGCCCGCCAGGATTCTAGCTAACTGTACTATTTCGTCCTTTTCTGTGCGGACCAATGTGATGGCCGAATTGTGCACGTGGTATCTTCTTCCGGGAAAGCGACGCTTAGCCTCGTGGAGCGGACCGGTAGCCAAAAAATCGAGGTTTCCCGGAACTAAGACCGCCGGTATCCCGCGTTGCAGGGCAGCCTTTCCCCGGCCTGGTCCTGCGTCGTAATCCCCGCCAAAGAAGTGATCGGCGATTTCATGCAGCGACAGATCCACTACGGCATCTGCTTCTCCCTGCTCAATCAATTCCTCCATAGCTTCTCCCCCAGAACCCACCGTGTGAAATGTCACAACCTCATTCCCCAACTCCTCCAGGCTCTCCCGCACCTTGGCAGCACATGCGTCGGTGGTACTCAGGGTAGACAAAGCTACAAGGGGTTTTTCTGAGGAGGCGTACACGGTATCATCTTTCCTTACCATACCTGCGATGGCCAAGGCCCCATTTCGCAGGACCTTCTGAGTTATCCGGTTGATACCGGAGAGATCGCATACAGAGTGGACCATCACAATGTCCTTGGTCCCCACAAAAGGTCTGGTATCTCGGGAGGCCATAGTTGAAATCATGACCTTGGGAAAACCGATGGGAAATGCACGCATCACTCCAGTACCAAGGGTTGTTCCCATGGATCCTCCGAGACCGATGATACCCCCTATTTTGCCCTCACTGCAAAGGGATTTGGCACAGCGGATGGCACCCGTGGTCATTACCTCGAGCGCGTTACCTTCATTGCCGATCCGTTGGACTTCGTGCAAGCTTTTTCCCCCAGCCCGCGCCACCTCTTCTCTGCTAATGGACACAGGATAAGGACTCTTGCCTCTAATACCAGCATCGAGAATGAAAACCGAGATTCCCTGTCCTTTGATGCAGGATTCGAGGTAAAGCGCCTCTTTCCCCTTAGTATCCATAGTGGCCACCAGTAGGACCCCTGATTCACTTTTGGATGCAGGCTCTGTTGATGTAATAGACATTTAGCGCTCCGAGAATCGCACAAGGTTCTGTGTGAAACGGGCTGTCACGGATCAGTCACAAAGGGAATTCATGATCACCCCCTTACCCAGCCTATCGCGCAGCCCTTACCCTGCGCATTAGAGGCCTTCAAATACCTTTTTCCACTTTGCCATAGCTTGGTTTCTCAGTTCGTCTGAGGTTCGAATGACTTGAGGAATTGCATCCTTCCAATGGTATGGCCAACAGGCATCGATGAAGACCTTCGCTGTAGTTATATCCCTTTGTTGGCGTTTCTCCGGTGTAAGGGTGGGATCAAGCGGGCTGGTCAAATATCCAGGTACGACAGATATGGCCCTTTCCGGGTTCGTCCTCGTGGAGATTGCCCAGAGGACCTCATCCAGATTAGATGGGTCAATATCGTCATCAACCGTGATGATGTAACGTCCCACGCAGGCCCCTCCATGAAGCAATGCAGCACCCAAGGTTGCTACCTGGCGTGAATGCCCAAAGTAGCTCTGCTTCAAGGAGATGACCCCTACGACTCGATTTCCCGGGCCATGGACGTATACCCCCTTGACGCCCAGAACACCTGTCTTTTCCAGTTGATCCCAGAGCATGGCGGCTGTATGCACTGGGATGGGAAACCAGAGATATGCCGGCGGCTTAACGGGGGGTTGGCCAAACATGATTGGGTTATTTCGAAAGTACAGGTTCTTCACGTGGATGACGGGTTCCTCTTTTCTTCCGGAGGCATAGTATCCAGTCCACTCCCCGAATGGACCTTCAGGCCTCGTGTCCTCGGATGGCGAAGGGGCGAATCCCTCTGCAACGATCTCCGCAAAGGCAGGTATAGGGAGGCCAGTGGCCTTTCCTTTGACCACCTTGACGGGCTCACCCTTGAGGTAACCGGTCATGTCGAACTCCGATACTCCCCAGGGAAGCGAAATGGTGGCCATGGAATACAGTAAAATATCTTGTCCAAAGCATATCACCACTGGGCATGGCTCTCCCCTTGCCCAATACTTCTCCCTCATCAATCTTCCTTGCTTGCCCGGGGAGATATAAAAGGAGAGGGTCTTCTCGTCGTGTATCATGACTCGATACGTCCCTGCATTAACCCAGCCCTCATCCGGATCCTTGGTGATGGTGATTGAGCCGGTGCCGATATATCTTCCTCCGTCTTGCATGTGCCACTTAGGAGCCGGAAACTTGAAAAGATCCACTTCGCCGCCGGATAAGATGTTCTCGAAGATGGGTCCATCTTCAACCTCCTCGGGTGGGACAGAGGAATAGTCCTTCATTTTGTCTTTCCAGTAACGAATGACCTCCATATCGGACATCGCCTCATCCAAACCCATCGCCAACTTCTGGCCCAGTTTGTGGTTCAAGAGGTTGGTGGCTATACGAAAACCGGCAGGATAATCAGGTATGTTATCGAACAACAGTGCCGGGCCACTTTTCTCGCTTACTATTTCGTGGATGGTGCCGATCTCCAGATCCCAATGCGCACCATTGACCTTGCGCACCATCTCCCTTTCCTCCAAGGCGGACAAAAAGCCTCTCATATCGTCGAACATGGCACTACCTCCCTCATTTGTAATGCTGAGTTACTGGCAAGCGATTATTCACGGCAATAGAGACGGAATTGTAATGCACCTCGCCCCTTCAAGTCCTTGTCTTTTTATACAGTAGGGGAAGCAAATATCAACAAAAGAATCGACTCTCATGAAGTCTTATCGAGAAATCCTCTATTTCTGGATAATGTTGCTACTGCCCCATTTCAGCTTGACACGAGAATCCATACCTAGATACAAAGCCCTTAGGTGTAGATCGGCTTAATGGTAATTGAACCGTCGGAGCCGTATTTGATTCAGTCTCAGTGGATTCGGGCATGTTGCGGATTTTGCGAAAATCGATTATTGCTTTACGTCCGCAAAGCGGTAATGCCTTTTCATTCTACGCGACTTGCTTCTATCAAGGGATATGGATATCTTTTTTTGCACCGAACTGGGCAGGCGCTTTGAGCCTGCTCTTTCCCGATGATCCAGGCGGGCGTCTGCTCTCACCTTAGCACTATAGATTTAAAGAC
>CP070752.1:1776793-1786820 GCA_020348625.1 Deltaproteobacteria bacterium
CCATAACCTCACCTAATTCTCTGCACTGGGCCAACCAGTTCTGAAAATGCTCGCCTCCACCAAAATAGACCTTTTTCCATCGGTTTCCTTGCGCGTCTACCTTTTCCCTGATCTCCTCTTCTTCGGCCATCCTCTCTCGTACCGCTTTGCCTTGACCATTATTATCACAACCCATTTGCTTTCTCCTCATGAATGAAGTCTCTTGGAACTGCTCACCGACCGATATCATGGGTCAGGGGAGCAGTAAAAAAGGTGCATAGTTAGGAAAGCATCGAACTGCCACTCGCTCCAGTCTGGCCTCTTGATCTTTGTTTTCGGTCAAACCTCAAGCCCAACCGCTGTAAAAAACTATAACCTCTAACCTCTATTGTCAATAGTCGGCTCGATATCGCCTCCCACGCCGATTCACCATATACGCGTTTCTTCTTCGTGATTATTATTAGCCTGTTCCATAATAACAACCTGTGCAACAGCAAGAGAAAGGCAAGGGATCATTAAGGCGGCAAATGATCACGGTAGGAGTTTTGCGTTTACCTGTCTGAACAATACTAATTATTACTTGAACCTTTTCATGCTCAGGGCTGTTGCGCAAACATGGCAGGCACAGATCGAGCAAATTTTCAATAACACGCAGACTGGCTGCACTTTTTGTTTGCCTGCTCTGAGAATCTCTTGTAGTATAGCAGAAAATCTTTTTCAAGCATCCGGTGTTCAAATGAGAGCGACATTTCTTCCACCTCATGACGAACTGGTGTTTGAGAAAACACACCGTGCCCTTTGCCCTTCTTGTGCTATTTCCTGAGAACCCGATGAAAAAGATCTGACCGTTTTCCCAGATAGAAAAACCAATTCATTAGCATCTACATTGAGCAGGAGGTTACGGGAATAGCTCCAATTCATTGAGATTCCACACCCACCGCTTTCATACTAGAGAAAGGAGGCGAGCCATGGACTTGTCCTTTAAAGAGCAGACGGCCCAACAAGCTGCTCGGACCATTATCCGCATGTTGCCAAAGATCTCGGATGAAAACCTTGTCCGCCTTACCCATCTGGGGCGGTGGCTGAGCGATGAACCCGATATCCTCAACGGAATCGAAAAAGTCAGGCGTTTACTCGAAACCCCCGCGCATCCAGCAAAGGATCTGTTTCGCCGAGTTCTCACGTACCTTCCGGCAAAAAGGAGAATTCGGCTGTTTGAGACGCTCTTCCATGCAGCCTGGTTTGAAGGGAGCATGCTCAGGACTAAGTGGGAAGCCAAGTTAGGCGCTCGTCCCCCTTTTATTATGATCCTGAGCCCCACGCTCCGATGTAATCTTCGTTGCAAGGGTTGTTACACACTGGGTTATGGCATGAAACCCGAACTATCACTTGAGGTTGTGGATCGTCTGCTCGCGGAATGCGAGGAATTGGGCATTTACTTTGTCACCATACTTGGGGGAGAACCCCTGGTCTATCCGCATCTGTTCACGATCCTGGAAAGGCATCCTTCAATCTTCTTTCAGGTTTACACAAATGGAACCCTGATGACCCGGGAAAAGGCCGACCGCTTCGCCGAACTTGGGAATACCGCTGTGGTTCTCAGCATCGAAGGGGGTGAACGGGAGACCGATAAATGGCGAGGACAAGGGGTGTACAAAAAGATCATGAAGGCCTTCGAATACCTTTACGACGCTCGCGTCATCATAGGAACTTCCGCCACGGTCACCCGCCAGAATGTGCAGGTCGTCTCCTCATATCATTTTATTGACAAAATGATTTCCCTCGGTTCTATGGCGCAGATGTATTTCCTATACATTCCCGTTAATGGGCAGGCTGACTTCTCGCTTATGGTCACACCGGAGCAAAGAGATCATTTGAGAAGACAAGTCTTATCCATAAGGAACAAGCGCCCCATATTTATACTCGATTTTTGGAATGATGGACCCTATGTTGAAGGCTGCATCGCAGGAGGCCGGAGATACTTTCATGTGAATGCAAAAGGGGACGTGGAGCCGTGCGTGTATACCCACATCGCCGTCGATAATATCAAGGAGACCCCACTTGTTGAGGCCTTAACCAGTCCTTTGTTTCGGTATATCCGTTCCTGCCAGCCTCACAACCCCAACCATCTACGACCTTGTATGATTATCGACAACCCCCATGTCATGCGGGAGGTCGTGAAGAAAACGAACGCACGGTACACCCATCCGGGGGCTGAGGAAATCTATACGGTCAACAAAGACCGGATGGACGCCTATGCCGCAAGATGGGGGAAATACGCCGATCGCATCTGGAGAGAAGAATACAACGAGGGGCGGTTAGAAGGCGAGCAGGAGAGCTCTTCAGTGGCCCAGCTTGAATAAGGTTGCATAGTCTTGGAAAACCCGTCAAATGAGGGTGGAGTGTTCGACTTCTTCCTGCTCCCCTTGCTCCAGCAATAGGGGAAGCTCCTCAGGTGTGAAATCCAAAGTGGAAAATATCCTGGTCTCAAGCTCATAGGTCTTGGCCTCAAGTCTGGCAATCCGTTCCATTGCATTCATATCCAAGCCATTGCCCCCATAGCGTTCTTTCAGATCGGCAAATCGGTCTGCCAGAGACACAACCGTGGTGTGCATCACCCGTTTATCCGAATAATTGAGAATCTCCTCTTCCGATAGCACGTGTAACCCCGTCTTTTCTTTGAGCTTGATGTGCTCAGCCACGATTTCACCTATTCTATCGAAGCCGAGTTTCGCAAGGACCTCATTGCCGCTCTTGGCGTGGTCTCGTCCCTCTACTAAACCCTCCATCTTGGTCAAATCGTGCAGCAGTGCGGCCGCCCTGATCTCAGGTATGTTAAGGTCTTTGCCCTGTTCGTTCAGGTGCTCAGCCAGGAAAACCGCAACCCTGCAAACCATCTCACTGTGCTGAATGATGTGTTCCGGAACACTATATCTTTCCAGAAGACTATAGCACTCATCTGATGAAGGAGCTTTGTGGGTAATTTTTGCATTCATGACTTCTACATTTCAATCAAATCTTCGAAACAGGTTCATAACCTACGTAAACCATGCTGAGCTGTTACTACACAATACCCTTGCCCCTGGTAACTCTTTACCTTTTTGAAATTAATCCTACGCCGAGCATGGAGATGTCTTTTTTTGACTCTGTCCTCCCATGGTTCAGAGGAGTGGGCGTTTCAAAACGACGCACAAAGGCTGGTACCCTAGTGCTAAGGCTTATGGGGAGGTGCGCCGGTTTGAAACGGCCCTGTGCGGGGCCTTGTTTAGAGGGCAGAGCAAAAAAAGATATCCCCATGCTCGGTTCCCCCTGGGTTCCATTATGAATAGCCCCCGGGCATTGGTAAATGGACAGGAGCGCCACCTTTTCAAAGAGGCAAAGTGTTACTGCCCATCGAATATCACAGATAGGCATTCCTGAAAAGCCAGAAGAATGGACGAGCGACACAAATCTCGTCTCATAGGACTTGACATCAACCTCACGCTCGGACTAAAGAAAGTGAACAAAAGATTGCCCAGCATGAAACACCTTACCCATTAATGCCGCACTCTTGCATCTAGAACAAGAGTCAGTCTGGAAATGAACTGATGCTATTGAGCATTTTGAAGAAGAAAGCGGTAGCCCCATGAGCATTGACTTTAAGAAAACCGTATCAAAGGCCTATTTCCTCAACCCATTCAAAGACTTCTCCTTGGATGAAATCCCCTTTGAGATACGTTACGACCCGTTGACAGGTGAAACGGGTCGCCTCTACGATCTCCCTTACAAGGCACCTGAGCGCTTTGATCTTGAAGAGATAATTCGGCGATCGAAAGAGGTGTTTTGTCCTTTCTGTCCGGAGGCACTCGAAGAATCTACACCGCTCTTTCCAAAGGATTTTATCCCAGAGGGAAGGATAAAGGAAGGCGACGCCACTCTCATACCAAATCTGATCCCCTTTGATACCTATGCCGGTGTTTCCATCATGTCCTCGGAACACTACCTCCCGATAAAGGCGTTAACATCGGAGAGACTGAGGGATTCTTTCTCCGCTGCCCACTCCTTTATCAGGAGGGTAGCGGATTATGATCCGCAGGTGCGATATTTTTCCATTAACTGGAATTACATGCCCGATTCAGGATCAAGCATTGTCCATCCGCATCTGCAGGTGAATTGCGGCTACATACCAACGAATCAGGAACGGATGCAGATCGAGGGCTGCAAGCGATACCTCACCGAAAACGAAACAAGCTTCTGGCAGGACTTCGTGACCTCAGAGAAGCAAATCGGTGAACGCTACATCGGCGAAATTGGATCTACCTTTTGGGTTTTGAGCTTTGTCCCCCAGACATTTTTGCCCGATGTCTGGTGCATCTTTCCAGATCATTACTCTCTGATTCAGACGGATACTGCCGAGCTATTTCCGTTTCTGCAAGGGTTATCGAGCGTGCTTCGTTATTTCGAGCAAGAAAATATTCCCTCTTTCAACCTATCGGTTTTCTCGGTCAAGGACGATGATTATTTCAGGGTTAACGCCAGAATCTGTCCCAGGCTGCTCCCCCGGCCTATCGGTAATAGCGATCGGGCCTATCTCCAAACCCTGCACAAGGAATCGTATGCCATCAGGCCGCCAGAATCTGTGTGCCCCACATTGAGAGAAGTGTTCGCCGCATCTTGTCCAACATCGATGAATTCCTCGGAATGATCAGCTTAGTCTCTGTTTCAAGTAAGTATAGCGCTTCTGGGTCTTGTCGTTTCTGACACCGATAGTCAGGGCTTTCCTCGTGCCTACCATCACCACCAATTTTCTGCCCCTGGTTACAGCTGTATAGATCAAATTGCGCTGCAAGAGCAAATAGTGCTGGGTGAGAACGGGGATAATTACAGCTGGATATTCGGAGCCCTGAGACTTGTGTATGGATACAGCGTAGGCCAGAACGATTTCGTCCAAATCGCCGTAACCATAAGGCACTTCCCTGCCGTCGAAGGAGATCATTACCTCCTGATCCTCAAGGTCTATCCTCATTATCCTTCCGATATCACCGTTAAAGACTTCCTTGTCGTAGTTGTTTTTGACTTGCATCACCTTGTCATGCATCCGGAAGCTCGTGTTGCCCCGTATCAGTGCACCCGTTCCTGGATTGAGCGCCTTTTGGAGCTCCAGGTTCAGGTTTCCAACTCCCACGACGCCCTTGTGCATCGGCGTTAGCACCTGAATGTGGTCAATGGGATCAAATCCGAAGCGGACTGGTATACGTTCCTTGGTAAGCTCAAGTATGATCTTAAGCACCTCCTCCGGGTCTTCCTGTTCGATGAAGTAGTAATCACCCCCGGGCCCGAAAGATTTCAATGATGGAAGAATGCCATTATTGATCTTATGGGCATTGACGATGATCAGGCTTTCTTTGGCCTGACGAAAGATCTCATTCAGTTTCACCACGGGCATTGCGCCAGATGAGATAAAATCCTTGAGAACATTACCCGCGCCAACCGATGGAAGCTGATTCACATCTCCCACCAGGATAACAGTGGCCCCAAGGGGAATTGCCTTGAGGAGATGATACATCAGGATAGTATCGATCATCGATGCTTCATCGAGAATTACGATGTCACAGTCGAGCGGGTTTTCCTCATTTCTTTGGAACTGCCCTCTCTGAATGCTATACTCCAGCAAGCGGTGGATAGTCTTTGCCTCATGTCCGGTAGCCTCGCTCATACGCTTAGCAGCTCTTCCCGTGGGGGCAGCAAGCATAGTTTTTGCTCCAAGCTTCAGAAAAATTTTTATGATAGCACTGATGATCGTTGTTTTGCCCGTGCCAGGGCCTCCGGTGATGATCATTACCTTATTATCGATCGCAAATCGTATGGCCTCTATCTGCTTTTTTGCCAAAACAATGGCGAGCTTCCCTTGCACCCACTCAAGCGCTTTGTCCGAATCGATCTTCCGGATTGATTTCGGCGTGCCCATTAATGCCCTCATCCTGGCGGCGATGTTCGCTTCGGAAAGGTGAAACTTGGCAAGATAAACCGCCTTTTCGGCTTCAGCGGTATCCTTTCCTTCCCCGAGTCGCAGATCCTCCACAACAACCATTTTGTGGGCACTGATAACCTCAAGTGCCCGGATAATGACCTCTCGATTAACCCCAAGAACGTCCTCACATCGATTAATGAGCAAATCATACGGGTAGTAGACATGACCTTCATCGGAGAGCTGGTGGAGGGTATAGAGAATGCCCGCTTCCGCTCTGACCGGTGCATCTTTGGCAAAACCGAGTTTCTCAGCAATGCGATCTGCAGTGAGAAAACCAATTCCGAAAATATCGGTTGCCAGGCGATATGGGTTTTCTCTTACAACCCCTATTGATCGACTTCCGTATTGCCGAAATATCTTCGTGGCGTAGCCTGAGCCAACACCGTGTGTTTGCAGGAAGATCATGACCTCCCGGATCTCCTTCTGTTCCTGCCAAGCGCTCCTGATCATCTCAATGCGCTTCTCGCCGATACCATCGACTTCGGCTAGTTTTCCAATCTCCTTTTCGATGATTTCAAGGGTCATCTCGCCAAATCGTTTAACGATCCGCTTTGCCATTACGGGACCGATACCCTTTATAAGGCCTGAGCCTAGGTATTTTTCGATTCCGTATACCGAAGCGGGAACGAGAGATTCATAGCGAAATACCTTGAATTGTTCGCCGTACCGGGGATGGTTAATCCATTCACCGCTCATCTTAATGATTTCCCCGGGTGCAGGTGCCATCAGGTTGCCAACCACGGTAACCAGTTCCCGTTGTTGTTTAACCCTTACCTTGGCAACGGTGTAACCGCTTTCGTCATTGACGTAGGTTATTCTTTCAATCTGACCCTGGAGAAATTCCTGCATTGCTGCGTCTACCACCTTATTATTATTTATAGCATACGCTGCCAGAAATGGCGATCAGGCGGTATCTTAATCGATTTCTCACATGCCCGCCCTATGCGCAAAGGAATCACCGCAAAACAACCCATCCCATCCATCTCCTCAAAAACAGGGTGTTGCCTATGTTGAAACGCGACAGCCCATATAGTCCTTGAAATTAGATCCTTTATCGACTAACGTAATCGTTTATCGTGAGATAGTCTCCCCCGAGAAAAGGTGCAGCCTAAGAAAGCAAAGCCAAGAATGAGTGTGGATGAAAAAGAAATTAGATAAATTGCTCAGAGATACTTTACACCTCTGTTTTACCGAGGGCTATCTCAAACGCACGAGCATTCCGGAGTTCGTCGTCGAGGTTCCCAATAACCCCAACCATGGGCACTTTGCCACAAATCTCGCAATGACAATTGCCAAGGAGCAGGGGAATCGGCCTCGAAAGATAGCCGAAATCATTATCCAGCATTTGACTGATCATGATCATCTCATCGAGAAAGCCGAGATAGGTGGTGCAGGGTTCATCAATTTGTTCGTTGCAACAGAGCAGTGGCGCAATCTCCTTTGCCAGGTCATTGACCAGGGAGACGCTTACGGGCGCAGCTCCATAGGAAATGCTGAGAAAATAATGGTGGAATTTGTGAGCGCCAATCCCACTGGCCCACTCCACCTTGGTCATGGCCGCGGGGCAGCCTTGGGTGACACGCTGTGCCGAATCTTTGAGTTCTGTGGCTATGACGCGAGAAGGGAATTCTATATTAACGATGCTGGCCTCCAGGTCAAGCTGCTCGGTGAGTCAATTTACGCCAGGTGGAAACAGCTCTCCGACCCGTCGTATCCGTTTCCAGAAGATGGTTACCAGGGGGACTATGTTGAGGAACTGGCAGTGGAGATTTCCGAGGCGCACGACCTTGGAGTTCTTTCAGTTCGCGAGGCCGTCGATCTCCTATCCGAACGCGGGAAAGACAGGATGCTCAAAGAACTGAGAGGAGACCTAGCCGATTTCAGAGTAAACTTTGACCTGTGGTTCGAGGAAAGCGATCTCTATTCATCCGGCAAGATTGATCAAGCCCTGAACCTTATTCGAAAACGGGGGCTCCTCTACGAAAAAGATGGTGCTCTGTGGATCAAGACCACCCGGTTTGGCGACGACAAGGACCGGGTTGTCCGCAAGACGGACGGTGAATACACCTATTTTGCCTCGGACATCTCATATCATCTTAATAAATGGGAAAGAGGCTTCAAAAAAGTAATTAACATCTGGGGGGCGGACCATCACGGCTATGTGAAAAGAGTTCAGGCGGCGCTCATAGCGGAAGGCCTCCCCGAAGGTTGGCTTGAGGTCCTCCTCATCCAGTTAGTTAAGCTCTGGGAAGGAGGGGCTGAGGTAAAGATGTCCAAAAGATCGGGCAGGTATGTCACCTTGAAAGAACTCGTCGATGAAGTAGGTGTTGATGCGGTGCGCTTTGTTTTCTTAAGTAAAGACCATACCTCACCGCTCGATTTCGATATAGATCTGGTTAAGAGAAAGGACAGCGAAAACCCCGTCTACTATGTCCAGTATGCGCACGCCAGGATCTGCAGCATCTTCCGTAAGGCAGCGGAAAGGAACATAGGTCTCCCTAAGGATCCCGGTTTATGCCTTAAGAAGCTGGTGCTCGATGAAGAGATCGCCCTGATAAGAAAAATGGCTGATTTTGCTTGTTTGATTGAAGAGATTGCAATCAACAGAGAGCCTCACAGGCTTACCTATTATCTCATTGAGCTGGCCAGCAGCTTTCATAGATACTACAATAAGCACAGGGTGATAACTAAGGATAGAACCTTAACCCATGCGAGACTCTGCCTGTCTTTAGGCGCAAAGATCCTGATCAAGAATGGGCTTAATCTCTTAGGCCTCAACGCACCGGAAAAGATGTAGCCTTAACTATGGCCAACAAGAAAGCCGTCCCGAAGATAAGAAAAAGATACGCATTTCGGCCAACGCTTAGCACACTCCTGTTGCTCTGTTTCGGAGTGCTCTTCCTCCTGGCGTGGGCATTTACCTTGGGGATAATGGTCGGCAGGAACCTCTTGCCGCTTCCCTTCAGCGCCCTTTCAACCACTGAGGAAACGGCCGCTCAAGAGAGAAAAGAGACAAAAGCTGAGCATTTTGAACCGATCAAGGAGGAAGATCTTACCTTCTATGATCAACTCGTTCTCAAGGAAGAGAGGGCCAAGAAAGTGGTCACCGCAAAGCCCCCTGCAAGTGCTCGGGTGGTGGAGAAAAAAAAGGCACCTCTGAGAGGGGCGGGCGAGAAATCCCATGGCTATAGCGTTCAGATAGCGGCGCTCCAAGATAAAGGGAAAACCGAGGAAATGGTTGAAAAATTAGCTGGGTTGGGATATCGGGCCTATTATCTCCAAACCGTCATCAACGGTGAGACATTCTACCGAGTGCGCTGCGGCCCATTTAATAGCATAGAGGAGGCTAGAGACAACGCCATAAGGCTAACGGCGAGACAGGGATTCAAACCATTCATCGTTTATCCCGACGGCAACTAGACTTATATGTAGGCAAACATTTTGAAATTTATCCGCCAGACTTCGGGCGGATTTATCCGCTATGATTCTGGAATTGTGATTACGGAACCTGCACTTCGCTTCCACAAGTTGCCGACGCGCCAATGCCGTTATAGCGACGGTGCGCTGCAGGGAATTATCAAGTTACCACATGACTCCGACGCTTTGATTCAGGATTATACATGAAAGAAACGTTCTGCTGAGCATGGAGATGTCTATTTTTGACTCTGTCCTCCCATCGTTTAGAGGAGTGGGCGTTTCAAAACGACGCACACAGGCTGCTACCTTAGTGCTAAGGCTTATGGGGCGGTGCGCCGGTTTGAAACGGCCCTGTACGGGGCCTTGTTTAGAGGGCAGAGCAAAAAAAGATATCTCCATGCTCAGCCTGCAATTACCTTAAGAGAGCTAAGGTGTTACCATGTTGGTGCTGATAACGATTCAGCCGGCGAAGAAACCGTCAACTAATTCAGGTAGAAGGTCTTTCCCGACTCGGCCATCTCTTTGATCAAGTTTGCCGGTTTGAAACGGAGCCCGTATTGTTCTTCCAGCTCTAGAAGCCTTTCATAGACGCTGTTGATGCCCCAGTGGTCGGCATAGCGA
>CP070752.1:1786920-1790143 GCA_020348625.1 Deltaproteobacteria bacterium
AATTCTTCTGGCTCTATTAAACTGAATCCAGGGACATCCATTGAATCATAGATTCCTTGCAGTTTACAGCTAACCCTACAGGCCTGACTAAGGGTTTCATATATCTCGCCACGTCCTGAAATAATCAACCGTGCCTTAATGCTGTCATACGCTTTTCATACACCCAACTCCCAAAGATTTTCCCCTATGATAACAAAGCCCCACCTCTTTTTAAGAGATAGGGTTCCTCTAGCCAATCTCCATGAAACACCCCAAATAGGGCTCACATGCTGCAGAAAGGCCTTGTTTTTCTATGCCACAAGCTACGTTAGGATATAAGCCCGAATTGTTACAGTAAAAACACCGAGGCTGGTTAAGGAGTCTCAGGTCAATGACAGCGCATGAGTTGTTTTCAATAATTTCTTCAAGAAGATAGAGAAAAAGTGCCCTTACGGGGTAGAGGGTTATTGGAACTGCGAAGGGAAAGTGCAAACAGGTAAAGGCATCAAAGAAGCAGAAGGCAGAGATACTAAAAGTGCCACGTGATAGCCCTACGGAAAAAACGTGAACCGAAAGGTGTACATTCTTTCATTCGCATAGAGTATATGCCTGGATAGAACAACGACTATGAACCTTGCACTTGAAGAATGAGAAAACTTTGTTTGTGATACGGAGAATGTGTCTGAGCATGGAATGTCACTAAGTTAAGATTACTGGATTTTCGTTCATCACAAAGGGTAAAGAACCAATAGAAAGATAGGACGAGATAAACGGTTCGCTTTAAAGGTTGCGAGAGAAATTGATGGAACATTGAAGGAAAATGATTTAAGTATCTTTGGTGACGCTATGCCCACGTTTGGGGAATACGCTGATAGGCGGTTTAGAAATATTCTTATTCCAAAGAGTAAGCACGATACCTTCCCGCAAGGCGGGAGAGCTTTGAACACTACTAGAAGGAATACAGAATGGCTGTTGTGGCTCCCTTTAGAGGGATAACCTATAACCTTAACAAGATAACTCACTTTGAAAGAGTTGTTACCCCCCCGTATGATGTCATTTCCGAGAGGGGCCAGGACGAGTACTATGAAATCGATCCTTACAACGTCATACGGCTGATCCTGGGGAAAAGGAAGATCGGTGACTCTGATTGGGATAACAGATATACCAGGGCGGCGGACCTCTTTAGCAGATGGGAGTCTGGAGGAATCCTGACAAGATCCCAACTTCCCTGCATCTATCTTGTATCTACTGAGTATGAACTCCCAGACCACAGCGAGAAAAGAACCCGATGGGGGTTTATTGCACTGGTCAAAATAGAGGAACAGGATTCGTCGGTGATTATTCCTCACGAAAAAACCTTTACTGTTCATCGGGAAGACAGATTGAAACTGATGAGGGCCTGTAGTGCTCAATTTAGCCCGGTCTTCGGGCTCTATGATGACAGGCCCAATGCTGTGTTGAGCACGCTTGAGGAGATAAAGAATTCTCCGCCAAAGATATCATTCGGGGAGGAGGGTGGCTATTACTACAGGATGTGGGAGGTCAATGAAGCTCCAATTATCAGGGCTATTATTCGCGAAATGTCGCCGAAGCCAATTATCATTGCCGACGGTCATCATCGCTACGAATCAGCTCGAAATTTCAGAAACCTCATGCGATCTCGTTACGGAGTCCATGAGGTTGCGAGGCCCTATGATTACGTCATGATGTATCTGACTAACATGGCCGATAAGGGATTGGCCATATTGCCTTACCACCGGCTGTTCAAGTCTTATCCCGATTTCAGGCCTAAGCCATTTCTCTCGGCTGCTCGAAAATGGTTTGATGTCCTCTCCTTCCCTTTTTCAGAAAACGATCAGAAAGAGGCGACAAAGGGTTTTCTGAGCCAACTCAGTGCTCACGGTGGCAATACCACCGCTATCGGGTTTTACTACAAAAGATCGAGTGATTTTTACTTGCTCTGTCTCAAGCCCGGCGCGCGGGAGGAATTGGGCGACGACTTACATCCCGCACTCAAGAAACTCGATGTCTTGGCTTTGTCCCGACTTGTATTTCAGCGGATCATGGGCATAAGAAGGGAGGACTTGGACGACGAGAGGATCATTCAATATGAAAGCGACACCGGCTTGACACTCTCTTCGGTTCTAACCGGAAAAACTCAGATGGCCTTCCTGGTAAATCCCACAAAGATAGAACAGATCATCGAGGTAACCGGGAATGCCCTCTTAATGCCTCGAAAGTCTACCTTTTTTCACCCGAAGATTTTGACAGGACTGGTTTTCAACAAGATAGATCCCCATGATATAATCCAGATACCGGAGAGCAGATGGTAATGACGTTGATTTGCAAACCAGGTGAGACAGTAGACACCTTTCTCAACGGGAGATTGCGAATAATCCAATCCCAAAAGGGGTATAGATTCTCGATTGATGCCCTGCTCCTGGAGGATTTCGTGATACTCGAAGATGAGGATATTGTGGTTGACCTAGGTGCCGGCTGCGGCATCATCTCCCTTTTGCTGGCGGTACAGAAAGCACCCGGTTTTATTGTCGGCCTTGAGCTTCAGGACGAATTGGTCTCTCAGGCTCAAAGGAATGTAGCCCTCAATGAGCTTGAAGAAAGGATCGCCATCATCCAAGGGGACCTCAGAGATCTGCCGCTCTCAGGAGGGTCCGCTGACATCGTTGTCTGTAACCCGCCTTACAGGAGGGCACAAAGCGGCCGGATTAACCCCGATGTTGGTAAAGCAATGGCCAGGCATGAGAGAGCAGTTTCACTCGATGCCGTATTGGCTGCAAGCTCGGCACTGCTCAAACGGAAAGGCAGATTAGCCCTGATTTATCCGGCAAACAGGATGGCGGAAATATTCACAAAGATGAGACGGGCGCGGCTCGAGCCCAAAAGGCTTCAACTTGTCTTTCCAAATTCAGCATCCGAGGCCAAGCTCGCACTAATCGAAGGGAGACTGCTGGCAAGACCCGGCCTTAAGGTCCTACCTCCCATATTCGGACAAGGTGGTTATTCACTCTGATTGCTCCTCGGGTACCTTTTTGGCAGCAACCTTCATGAACTGGCGGAGGGAAGAACGGAGCTCCTTATCCTTGACGCGAGATAAGATCTTGTTCATCTCTATCTCTTTCTCCGGTGCCAAAGTTCGATCGGACACTTGCTCTGCTTCGCCTTTCCGTACCTGTTTGGTCTCCTGAGAAACGCCGACCTTAAACCGTATTTTCTTTACTGCTGT
>CP070752.1:1790243-1807556 GCA_020348625.1 Deltaproteobacteria bacterium
AGCATATTCAATTCAACGTGGTTAACGAAGAAACATTACGCGCTGCCCAGAAACAACCGGAAAAACACAAAGATCTACTCGTTCGGGTTGCCGGCTACAGCGCCTATTTCATCCAGCTGGGAAAAGCCATGCAGGAAGAGATCATCAAACGGACGGAGCATGAAAAAGCAGTGTAATGAGGCCTGAACAGACCCAGGGAAAGATCTTTAATATCCAGCATTACTCGATTCACGACGGTCCTGGCATTCGGACAACGGTATTTTTCATGGGTTGCCCGTTACGATGTTTGTGGTGCCAAAACCCCGAATCTCAGGGTTTTCAGCCCGCCATCTTTTTCGTAGGTGAAAAGTGCGTGGGGTGTGGTCAATGTGTTGAAGCGTGTCCTGAGGGAGCGATCCAGGTCATCGAGGGCAAATCGAAGACCAATCGGGACCAGTGCAAGGGCCATGGGAATTGTGTTGAAGTCTGTCCTAATGATGCCCGCAGCCTCATGGGCCGAAACGCGACAGCCGGTGGGGTTTTCGAGGCTGTCAACTCCGATGCCATTTTCTACAAAAACTCGGGTGGAGGGGTCACCATTTCCGGCGGCGATCCGGTTGCCCAACCCGATTTTGCCATCAGCATCCTAAAACTGTGCCGGGAAGCCGGCATACATACGGCTATCGAGACGTGCGGCTTCGCCAAATGGGACATCTTGAAAGCGATTTTGGACTATACCGATCTCGTCTTGTATGACATCAAGCATATGGATGCGGCCATACACAAAAAGTATACAGCTGTTTCCAATGAGCTTATCCTGGACAACGCAAAGAGAATACGTGCGGAACTCAAGCTTCCTATGCTCGCGCGATTACCTATTATACCGGGATATAACGATTCGTTGGAGAACTTGGAATCAGCGGCTCGATTCATTGCCCATGAACTGGGTAACGAAGCTAAAGTTCATCTTCTGCCTTACCACAGACTCGGAGAAACTAAATATGAGAGGATGGAAATAAATGAGGGATGCATTCATATTGAACCTCCCAGCGATGAACGAATGGAAGAGCTCAAGAAAATGTTTGAATCGTTTGGTCTGACTGTTATCATTGGAGGATGAGGTAGAAAGATTTCCCCGGGAGATGGATTCCTTCAGCAAACCCATTGGCATTATGCATTCATTATTTTAAAGAATTGGCGTTATTAACAGGCAAAAGTTGTTTCCGAAAGGAAAGCTAACCCCAAAAGCAACGTCTGCTGAGAAGGGAGGTGAACAATATTCAGCAACGTGCCTTGGCGAATGATCTGATAACCCTCATTGGTAATCAAACTACACCCTCCGTCTGTGGTGTAATGAGTCGCTAGATTGAGATATTTTCTCAGAGATAGTTCAAGAACCAAACGAATGAATCAGCGAAGGGAGAAGGAAAATGAGAAGACTATGCAATTATCTAGTCCCGTTTATTCTGGGGACCTTGGTAGTCCTGGGGTTGACGCTTGGCGCCAGCGTAAATGTGGCCCAGGCGGCAGACACTATCAATCTATCCTTTGGTGGTATTTGGCCACCGACTCATCCAATGTCTGAAGCCACGAAACTATGGATTCAAAAGATAGAAAAGGAAACACAGGGGCGAGTGAAAATCAAGCCTTTCTGGGCCGGCGCGCTGTATAAGCCGAGGCAATCTGCCTTGGAGCTGGCCAAGGGTGTGGCTGATATCGGCGATGTATCCGGCTCCTATGCCCCCACGGGATTCGACTTTGAAAAATCCATGCGAATGATTTTCTGGGGCGTTAACGACAGACACCTTGCCCGCAAGGTGTATTATGAGGTAATGGCCAAGTACCCTCAACTTGTAAAGGAGTTTACCGACGCCGGCATAAAGGTCATGGCCTATGCAGGTATCCCTCCCTACCAGTTGCTTCTTGCCAATAGGCGTATCAGCAAGGCAGATGATTTCAAGGGCCTGTCTGCGAAAGCCACCGGGGACCTTGCCAGGCTGATCACAAGACTCGGTGGAGAGGGTATCAATATGCCCATGAGCGAAACCTACACGGCCCTGCAGAAAAACACTATTGATGCTGCTGTTGCTCCATTTGAGACTATGAAGACATTCAGGTTCGCAGAGGTGGTCAAGTACGCCCTTGAGGTAAATCTCGCCTCCGCGCCGGCTGGGCATTGGGGCTTTAGCCTCAAGTCCTGGAACAAACTGCCTAAGGATATCCAAAAGGTATTCGAAGACAATATCGAATGGTTTGGGCTGAAAGTGGAGGAGTTGGTCTTTCCCGGTGAAGAATTAGCCATCAAACTGGCCAAAGAGCACGGCGTAGAGTTTATCAAACTCCCACCAGCAGAATTGGAAAAAGTCTATGCCGAGGCTGACAAAGTAATACTTGAGCGGATGGCGGATCTGGACAAAAAAGGACTGGATGGCACTGCTGTCTACAAAGACATTAGGCGCCTCATCAAGGAGTACAGCAAATAACTAAGCCGGTGTTTCAAAGCATAAAGAAGAAATAGGGGGTTGTTCAATCCCCTATTTCTTGTGCTTAACCTTTTTTCAAAGCCAATACTATGGGGAAAATATGAATGTCTTAAGCGACATGCTCCAACGCATAACGAAAGTAGGCACAATAATAGGTGGAATTTTCTTGATAGTAGGAATGCTGCTCCTCATAAGCAACATTTTTGGTAGATTTGCACATTTTGTCATTCCAGGGAGCTATGAGTTATTCGAGCTCATCATGGTGGTTCCGGTGGCCACTGCGCTGGTTTACACCGCCATGAAAAAAGGTCATGTCATAGTCCATCTCGTCGTCTCCCGTTTTCCCTCGAGGCTTAACGCTGCAGCCGAGATACTAGCATGTTTGGTCAGCCTCTCCATTTGGGCTCTGATTGCCTGGGCCGGTCTGCAGTTGATCTTTGAAACCGGCCTGCAGGAGGTCTCTGAAACCCTTGATATTCCTTACTTGCCTTTCCGTGTTGTATGGATTTTATGCTTATTTCTTTTCTGTCTGACCTATCTTGTAGATCTATTCCGGGCATTCAGGAGGTTTTTAGATAGATGAGCCCCGTACTTATCGGCATTATCGGTTTTATCCTGCTTTTTGCACTGTTGGCCTTTGGCGTCCCAATCGGTGCTGGAATGGCATTGATGGGTTTTCTGGGATTTTGGTACCTGGTCTCTGATGTGGCTTCCTTCACTAAACTAGCTATTGTTCCATTCGATACTGCCTCATCTTACTCCCTGGCTGTGTTGCCCCTGTTCATTTTCATGGCCCAGGTGGTTTTTGTCAGCGGAATGGGCCGTGATTTGTTCAATCTGGCCTCCAAGTGGTTGGGGCACAAAAGAGGAGGTGTTGCCATGGCGGCCGTTGCAGGTTCCGCAATCTTCGCAGCAGTCTCGGCCTCCAGCATTGCTACGGCAACTACCATGGGCCTGGTTGCCATACCCGAGATGAAGCGGCTCAAATACAATTCCTCCTTGGCCACTGGTGCCGTGGCTGCGGGTGGGACCATGGGTGTTTTGATCCCGCCGAGCGGCGCGCTCATCATTTACGGTATACTTACCGAAACTTCTATCGGCAAGCTATTCGCGGCTGGCATCATTCCAGGGATACTCGAAGCCCTCTTCTATATCGTTGTGATTGTCATCATGTGTGCGTTGAAACCCGAATTCGGTCCGCGTGCAGAAAGAACCCTCTTTCGGGAAAAGATAAAGGCCCTGGGCAGTTGCGGGGAGATTGTGGCGCTCATCATCTTCGTGCTCGCCGGCCTTATCATCGGGTGGTTTACTCCCACCGAGGCCGGCGCGGTAGGGGCTTTCGGGGCGATCATCTTGTGCACGCTAAGGCGTAGGCTGTCATGGGAGGGTTTCAAAACCGCCGTAGTAGAGACGCTAAAGACAACGGGCATGATTTACGGAATACTGATCGGCGCCATGATCTTCAACTTCTTTGTTGCCGCTACAACGATCCCTTACGTACTCTCGGACTTAATCGGAGGAATGCCCCTGCCGCCGATGGCGATTCTCGTCATGGTATTGGTGCTTTACTTCTTTCTCGGTTGTTTTCTGGATGTAGCGGCAATGACGGTGCTCACGATACCTATCTTTTTTCCGCTGGTGGTCAGCCTTGGATTCAATCCCATATGGTTCGGCATTGTGTTTATCAGGATGGCTGAGATAGCCATGATCACGCCGCCCATAGGCATGAACACATTTGTAATTGCCGGGGTTGTCAAGGACATGGGTATTGAAATGGAGACGGTATGGAAAGGCATTTTCCCATTTCTTGTGGCTGATTTTTTTCATGTGACCTTGCTCATCCTTGTTCCATCCCTTTCTTTATTGCTGGTGAAAGTGATGATGTAAGAGACTCTCCAGACCAAATTCCATGACCATATGGATTCAGGTCTACGGCAAGATTGACATTTCACGTCTAGATCGCTTATGAATTCTTACTTAGGGGTTACCCGGCGATTGGCAAGCTATATCAATCAACTGTGCAAGGCCATGACGGTCACCGAGGTGACCCGCCATTTCCGTTAGAAAAAAGGTCGTTCATATATCAGGGCCGGCATGGATGGAATAATGCTAAATGTTAAGAATGACGCCTTTAACGTCATCAATTTGCATCAAACCAATACCTCGGATCATTCTGTCTGGCTATTTCAGTCACCTTCAGGCAGCGTTTTCGTGTTCCGTTCGCCCTATCACTTCATCCTGTATTACCTTACCTAGCTGAACAAAATAAGCACTGTAACCCGCTACCCTCACAACGAGATCTTTGTGCCGGTCAGGGTGTATTTGAGCATCCAACATCGTTTGCCTGTTGACGACATTGAACTGGACATGTTTTCCGCCATTAGCGAAGTAGGTCTTGATCAGGGCCGAAAGCTTCCTCAGATCATCTTCGGTTTTCAATGCCGACGGATGAAATTTCATGTTAAGAAGGGTGGCTTGATAATCATCTTGATCTATCTTCATGGCGCTCTTTATTACGGCCGTAGGGCCGTGGGCATCCATGCCTCTCATAGGAGACATACTCCCGTCTGCGAGGACCCCCCCTGCGTACCTCCCGTCCGGGGTAGCGCCCGTGACGGTCCCTCCAGGCCACTGAGCGGAAATGGAGATGGCCGCAGGCTTGTGTGTTCCTCCCAGAGCGCTTGCAAATGTGGCGGTCGTATGGGCCCAAAACTTGTAAAGCTCTTTTGCTATCTCATCCACGTAGTCATCGTTGTTGCCGAACTTGGGAGCGCCCAGACAAAGCTTCCTTATTTCCTCATAACCCTCCCAATTTGAGTCTAGGGCCTTTTTCAGCTGCTTCATAGTGATTTTCTTTTCATCGAACACGAGCTTCTTGACGGCAGCCAGAGAATCCGCCACGTTGATCATTCCTACCGCATTAAGCACCGCCCCGTTTTCAAAGGGAAAGGATCGTTCGAACATATGTTTTCCGGTCTTTATTGCGCCATCCATAAGAGCTGATTCAAAGGGGTATGGCAAGGCCTCTCCCTTGAGCCGCATAAAGATGTTATCGTATTCGGCGACCATCTCCATGAAATAGGCAAGCTGCTTTTTGAAGGCGGCGAAAAAATCTTCAAACGTTTCAAAAGCTTCGATATCTCCTGTTGCAGGACCGATTTGTTTCCCTGTTCTCGGTTCCGTGCCGTTGTGCAGGAAAAAGTCGAATATCAACGGCACCACCGTCATGCAATAGGCATGGATGCGCGACTCGCCCGGAAGGGCGGTATCAAGACACCCGGCCAGAGCATAATCTCTGGCTTTTTCAAGGGGTACGCCGTGGCTTAGAAGAAAAGCAATATAGGAATGGTCGCCGACAAATGCAGGTAGGCCGATACCCGTTCTCACAACGTCGAGGGCCTTTACCATGAACTCCTCAGGAGTGTTCTCATGGACGCGGACAGTGATTGTGTGATGGGGGGTGGGACACCTCTTCGCAGCATCCAGGATCAGATAAGAGAGCCTATTGACGGCGTCCTTGCCCTCGGCGGTTTGCCCTCCGATCACCATGTTGTGCCACTTTGCCATGCCTGCATTCTTCTCTCTCTGTTGCACGCGGCTTGCAGAAAAGCTGAGCTCCATGTCTTTGATACGAAGGCATTCCAACAGTTCAACCACCTCTTCATCGGTTACCTTCCCCTTTTTGACGTCATTCTCATAAAAAAGATACATGAACTGGTCGAATCTGCCAAGTGATGCAGTTGGGTTCGGGTTGATTGCAAGGAAGGTAAACCAGAAGGACTGCATGGCTTCGTGGAAACTTCTTGCTGGATGGGCTGGCACCCATCTGCACGTCTCAGCTATCCTCTCGAGTTCTTTTTTCCGAACCGGATCGCGCTCCTTGGATGCCAATTCCTTGGCAAGCACTGCAAACCTCTCGGCAAAGCGAATGAGGCCCTCACAGACAATAATAACCGCCTTTAGAAAACGGGCCTTGTTCACCGAATCCCCATCTGCGAATCTCAATTCGCTTAACGCCTTCCGAGCATTCGCGATGATAGAGGAAAGACCGTTGTACAGGACTTCTTCAAACCTCACCGAGAGCAGACAAAGATTTGAGGCGATCCCCATGCCGTTGCCGCCGAAGCCTCCCCACCCTTTTTCCCGATCGACCCAGGGCGGCAGGGTTACCCCCGACTGCATAAACGGCCAGAGCCGTTCATCGTCGAACATTCTGCCCGCCCTAAAGGCGAATGTCCTGGATTTCCAATATTCGTTCATCTCCCTGATCTGTGCCTTATCTTCCTCGGAAATAATAAAGCACTCCGTCTCAAGTCCAGCCAGATCTTCCATGGGCCATATGCCGTCACCCCAGGCCATTTCAACCCCAATGGGCTGGCTTGCAGCATTTCCCACGATGAGTTCGCCCTCTTCAATAGATATGGGTATCTGGTCGAAGATGCGTGCCTGGGCTTCGGCCTGCCGAATGGCCGAATCTTCACCCTCCGTTTCCTTGTAGGACTCGGTAACCAACCGGCTTCTCTCAACAAGAAGCGGTATCACTTCGATGTTGAGGCGTTCCTTCAACTTCTTGATTCTCTGGTTCATGATACCTCCCGATATCAATGGCCTTTGTGTCAAGCTAAGTACTTCACGCTGAAAATTTACCGGGCCTCCTTCAATTAAATCGGAGAACAACCACATATTAGAAGCTATATATTGTGGACCGTACGGTCAATAACCTCGTTTTGTATCTCTTTAGTAAGCTGAACGAAATAGGCGCTAAATCCTGCTACCCTGACCATGATGTCACGATACCCATCCGGATTCTTTTGGGCTTCTCTAAGTGTTTGAGTGTCAATAACGTTGAATTGAACCTGTTTGCCCCCGCTGAAAAAGTAGGTTTTTATTGCGGAAGCGAGTTTTTTCCTGTCATCTTCGGACTTAAGGGCCATAGGGTGGAATTTCATGTTGAGAAGCATGGCCGCGAAACCATCTTGCGGAATATTTAGGGCACTCTTGAATACGGCTAAAGGACCTTTCATATCAGTTCCCGATGCAGGTGAAGCACACCCATCAGCAAGGATATCGCCGGCGCAGCGTCCATCTGGCGTGGCTGAGGTTATGGCTCCTCCCGGCTGATGAGAGGTGACTGAGATAGCCGTGGCTTTCTGGGTACCTCCAAAAGCCGCAGGCATGGTATTTGAGGTTCTTACCCAGTGTTCATAGAGACTGCCCACAACGCTGTCTACCTCCTTGATGTCATTTCCGTATTTTGGAAGCTTGAGGCATATCTTCCGTAGATCCTCATATCCTTTCCAATTAGCGTCGAGGGCGTTCTTGAACTCTGTCAACGTGATTGCCTTGTCTTCATAGACCAGTTTCTTAATAGCAAAGAGAGAATTGCCGAGGTTGACCATGCCAACGGGATTCATCAAAGTATTGTTTTGCAGTTCATAACTGCGCTTGTAAAAGTCTAGACCTATCTTGATACCATTGACCATGAAGGCTGATCTGAGAGGGTCGGGCAGGGCATACCCAAAAGACATGGCTTCAACATTGTTTCTCTCAGCGCCCATGGCCATGTACCCTGTGAATTCCTCCATAAAGGCAGAATAGAACTCGTTATAGGTCTTAAACCTTTCAAGGTCGCCGACCTTGTTTCCAACCTGAAGACCTGTTCTTGGATCCGCTCCGTCATTGAGAAAAAATTCCAGTGTTTTGGGCGCAATAAACATTCCGATAGATATGGCACGTGAGCGTCCCGGGAGGTTAGCGTCCAGACAGCCCGTTATGCAGTAATTTCGGGCGTGTTCCGTTGAGATTCCATAGGTGGTAAAAAAGTTGATGTAGGAGGGGTCACTAATAAATGCAGGCATACTTAATCCTCTGGCCTGGGCTTCAATACCTTTGAGGATAAGGGATTCCGGGGTTGATTCAGCTATGCGCATGGTAATGGTATGATGGGTGGTCGGGCAGCGCATTAAAGCTTCCAGCACAAGATAGCTCAACTCGTTAGTGGCATCACTGCCGTCCGATTTTACACCGCCGATCGTCATATTATACCATCTGGCCCTTCCGACCGCCCTCTTACGAACTTCTTTTCCAGATATATTGTTTATCTCCATCACCTTGAGCCGGAAGCATTGGAGGTATTCGAGCACTTCCTCATCCGTGATGCGGCCTGCTTCAATGTCGGCTTTATAAAAGGGATACATATACTGATCAAAGCGCCCGATTGTGGTCGTGGGAGATGGGCTGAACAGGAGGAAAATAAACCAGACAGTCTGTATGGCCTCTCTAAAGGTCCTGGCAGGATTAGCAGGAACCCAGCGGCATGTCTCGGCTATATCAAACAGCTCTTTTTTGCGTTGCGGGTCTTTTTCACTAACTGCCATTTCGTCAGCCAGCGTGGAAAAGCGTTGGGCAAAACGCACCACTGCCTCCAGAGACATCTTCATGCTTTGAAGAGTGATCGATCTCTCATAGGAGTCTGTTTCAAAAAAGTGAAGCGACTGCAATTCATCTTCACACTCTTGAATCATGGCGCTGAGACCTTTTCGCAAAGGGAGATCATAATCGGGGCACATCAGAATCCAGCCAGGACCCAGACCCAGCCCGGAACTGGCTGTTCCGCCGCTGACACCCTCATCTCTCCATGGGGGTAGGGTCATACCAGAGCGATAATATGGTTCCATCCTCTTGTTCACAAGTAAGATGCGATTCATGCCGCTAGTCGCACCAAATTGGGGATAGCGATCAATTAGATCGAGCAATTCTACTTCATCTTTGGGATCTAATCTGAACCCATCTTCTTTGAGAGCGTTAACTTCAGATTGATTCCATACACCGAAACCTACATCTATTTCCAGACCGAAGGGCTTGCTGGCTGTATTCCCCACAATCAACTCGCCATCCATGATAAAGATGGGAATATTATCAAGGATATTTACTAAAGCTTTTCCACGACGGTAAACGGGTAATTCATATGCATTCTCCGCCTCAGTTTCAAGAATGATCCTAAATTTATCAATGCATATGGGATTCTTATCCGTCACGAGTCGGTTTCTCATCATCTCAATGCGGTTGCTCATATTCATTACTCCTTTGTATCCTCTAGTTCAAAAGGTTAAGATCAAATTTGTCAGAAAGATAAATGGGTACTATGTCCTGTAAAGGAACAGAATTACCATCCATAGATCAGCTGCACCGACTCATAATATTCGGTTCGTCCGATAACTTCGTCTTGAATGGCTTTTCCGAGCTGCACAAAATAGGCCCTGTAGCCTGCAACCAGTAAAATGAGATCACGATGCTCTTCAGAACTGTTTCTTGGCCTTGAGGAGTGTTTCCCTACCCACCGCCTAGAACTTGAACACGCCGTCGAGGTTGAAGATTTTCTTAAAAGTAATGAAGGTTTCCCCATATCATCAGTGGAGTTAAAACGCAGATGGATAGGATTTCATGTTCATAAGGGTGGTCGGGACTGACATCAACGCTATTGAGCCCATATTGGAGTATTTTTTCGAAGTCCAGCTCCAAAAAGTATAGATCCAAATTCTAGGGATCCGGCCATCCCACTGTGCCCGCTCTGCATCATCTTTCGTGCCTGCCCGTGCAGGCAAAACGATCCCAAATGTTGCAAATTGTTACAAGCCAGTATTCTGAAAAGCTGCTCACTCCGGGCGGTCATTGGCCTATCTTTCCAGTGGCAATGTCAGGCTCTCAATTCTTCTTCATCCTCCTCGGAGATCGTGAATCCTTCATCAGCCTTGAGGCCAGCTATTTGCTCATCAGCCCTTAATCCGTTCAAATCCCCAAACTCGACGCCATTCGGCTTGCTCGGTGCATTGTCGCTAAAAAGGTCCCCGTCTTCAATAAAAACCGTTATGTGGTCAAGAACATGGGCGAAGTCTTTTACAATACCCAATATTTTCGGTTGTCGTTCCGTCTCTTTGAATGACTCAGTGATAAGCTGATCTTTTTCTGTGCAGATATACAGCGGAACAAACTTACTGCTTCAATTTTGCTACCCTATCATTCATTTTGACTCCCTTTATCAGGTTTTCATAGGTTATTTTTTCCCCGGAATAAACCCATAATCCCATCGATTTCTTCCATTTCTTCCAGGGTCATTATGCCTTTGACAGCCTTTTCAACTTGTATCATCGGAATGCTTTTCGCAGCCTTATGAACGCAATCCATAAACTTTTTCACCAGGTCTTCTTTTTATATTGGTTTATGAGGATGTCCATAGGCCCGATCAACCCGTTTGGCGTAAGCCTTATTATCCTTTGTCTTGATCTCCAGAAATCCCCGCGTAGCTTCTCTCAGGCCTAAGCCGGGGTCCACGTCGTATCTTATTTTTTGCGCCAATTGCAGGACATTTTTATCCTTTAGCCGATCAGGCGTGAAATGCTCCAATCCCACTTCCTTATTATATAGTGCTGTGGCCACGGTGAAAGGGATGCTGAACTTGGCATCGATAACCGTTTGTGGGGCCTTTTTTGCATGCTCTGGCTCACAAAGCATCAGGTTCAAGGAACTAACGATCACCCGGACATCTGCAATGTCGTTTAGGTCCAGGGCATGTTCACTTAAGATATGCAGTGCCGCCTCGATATATGGATGCGTTCCTTGGCAAGCCGGCCAGGGTTTAAAGCTGATATTGGCCCCTTCAAATCTTTTTCCCAAGCCTTCAATCAATCGCGTCCCGTCGTATTTGCCGTTTGAATACAGGCTAAAGAGTCCTGCCTTTCCCTCAAAGGGGTGGTCGAATCCCTTAACCCCCTTTTGGGCAAGCCGCGCGGCCAAAACGCCTGCTTTTGCCGCGAAAGCGTCTCGAACCGATCGAATATGGGAACGAGGACTATACCTTAGTTCGGCACTGCACGTCGATTGACAAAGTGTTAAAGAAAATACGTCGAGAATCCCTGTTTCATCCAGATTCAGCAATTTCCCCGCAGCAGAGGCCGCTCCGAATGATCCGAGGATGGGCGGTATATACCAGCCGTTTTCGACCGGGTTCTCATCGAAGGCAAGCCCCAGGCGGCAGACAATATCGCATCCCACCGCCAGGGAGGCAATGAAGTCCTTTCCGTTCACGTTTCCGATGGATTCGGCCATTGCAAGCGCAGCAGGCACGGTTGCGGCATTGGGATGGACAAGCGCACGATCATGGGCATCCTCAAAATCAAGGGCATGCGCCATAGCTCCGTTGGCAAAGGCCGCCATATGCGCTGGGACTTTGGCTTGAAAACCCAGTATCGTGCTCTCCTTTTTTCCGCCGCTTTCCATTGCGATCTCCACAAAGGCTCTGCATTCCTCGCATAAGCCGCTGGCAGCAAGAGTGACCCCGAGCGCATCAAGCAAACTCATCTTGGTCATTTCTACGGCTTTTTCGGGAAGATCGTCATAAACGGTGTTTGCAACGTATTTAGCCAGAATCGCCGATTCGTTCATCTGCCCATTAATGCATCCTCTTTTTATTTTAGATTCGAAAACGGCCCCTTGTTGGAAAGTCAGGATCGGTTCTTACAGTATCAATCGGTTTCTATGACCACCTCATCGTCTTCGAGAGCAAAGCTCGTATTTATTCCTTGATCGCTTGTGATTTCGTGGATATATCGAACAACATCCTCGAACCTCTCATCGCCCGATTTCAAGATTTCCGGCTCGGACCCAACAGTTAGATACACCGGAAGAAACGAAATGCGGTTGATGCGCTTTTCCGCAATAACGCATTTGACAATGAGAGATTTCCTTGTTTCTGGTGGCAAAGGATACTCACTATTTTTGTTCCACTGTGGATTGAGTTCTTCAATCTCTCTGTGACGTTCGGTTTTATAAAGATCTTGCATAAAGGCGGAAGGTTGTTCGATGGCGAAGTTGCCCAGGCTGTACAGTATCACCTTTCCTTTATAAACCTCTATGCCTTTCAATATATGAGGATGGTGTCCCAATATTAGGTCGGCGCCCCAATCGATAGCCTTTCGAGCGGTCTCGCACTGATAATGGGCGAGTTGAGCCGGTACGAAGTGTATTCCCCAGTGCATTGACAAAACGACTATATCGGAATTTGATTTGGCTTTTTCAATGTCGTCGGCCATGGCCTGAAGGTCGTCCTTGTGGGGAAACGTATGGGTCCTACAGAGCGAACCGGGCTGATCGAGCTCCACTTGTTCGTAGATCGTCCATGCGCGCATGGGCGCGCATCCCGGCCGATCAATCTCAGCCCAATATCCAAAGGGCAAAATCGAGTTATAGGCCAGAAAGGCTATCCTCGTGCCATTCCTTTCCAGTATTACAGGCCTCCGCGCCTCCGCGATATTTCTTCCAACGCCAACGGGCTCCATTCCATTTGCCTTTATCGCTTGGATGGTATCGAAAAAGGCCTCCTGGCCGAAATCCATACAGTGGTTGCTGGCGAACGAGACCACACGAAAACCGCAGTCCTTGATAGCCCGGGCGGAATTCGGATGGGTCCGCATGGGAAGTCTTGCTTGAGGCAGGGGGGTCCCTCTAATCGAGAGGTTGGTTTCGAGTTGACAGAACTGGATATCGCCCTGTTTCAGAATGCCGGATACATGGCGAAAAATGGATTCCGGGTTCTCGCGATTCGGTCCCACGTCTCCGACGGCATAAAGCACAATTTCCTTGTTTTTGGGGTGTGTCATTGATCTTCCTTCCTCTATGCGGTCAAACAGCCAACAAGCTATAAAGCGCTCTTCAATAAAGTCTTTTAATATGGTGTTTGGACATCATTGCTCAAAGCCCATTCTGAGCTCTGTAATGGTTCAGTTAACTTCGGCTAACACCCACCATCCGTAAAAGAGTTTCTTGGAGCCCATCTGGGTTTCCTTATAACAGGTACAATTGCAAGAAGTTGAGTTTCAGGTATAGGATGGTTTGAATCAAATCGAACTATAATCCGTCCTCTTGATAATCTCATCCTGAACAGGCTTGCCCAGGTTTACGAAATAGGCGCTGTAGCCGGCCACCCGCACAATGAGATTCCGGTGTTTTTCGGGGCGTTTCTGGCTGTCCAACAAGGTATCCCTATCTACGACGTTGAACTGAACGTGCTTGCCCCCCTGGCTGAAATACGTGCGTATAAGCATGGAAAGCTTGCGAAGATCCTCCTGGGTCTTGAAGGTGGAGGGATCAAATTTCATATTCAGCAGGGTTGCTTGAAAAGGACGCTGATTGACTGTCGTGGCGCTGCGCAACACGGCCGTGGGTCCTCTTGTGTCCTTTCCCTGGGCCGGGGACAAGGAGCCGTCGGCAAGGGTTTCGCCGGCGTACCTGCCGTCCGGGGTCGCACCGGTCATCGCGCCTCCGGGGGCATGGGCAGTAATTGAAATGCCGGTAGGCTTGGTCATGCCGCCCCAGGAAGTGGGAAATGATTCAGCGGTGTCGGCCCAGAACTGAAACAACTCGGCCGCAATCGAATCCACGTAGATGTCGCCGTTCCCGTACTTGGGCGCCTCCATGCACATCCTGCGTATCCGGGAATTGACTTCCCCTTCCCAATTCGCGTCCAGGGCCTCTTTCAGCTCCTGCAACGAAATCCTTTTCTCATCGAAAACGAGTTTCTTGATCGCGGCCATCGAATCGGCCACATTGATCATTCCCACTAGGTTGAGCACTGAGCCGTTTTCAAAAGGCATAACCCGGTCCAGCACATCCCGGCCCACCTTGATGGCATCATCCATCAAGGCTGAGTGCACCGCATCTGGAAACAGTCGAGTATGGGCTTGGAGCAGGATATTATGCTCCTACGCCGCAAGACCCATGAAATACTTCAACTGTATCTTGAAAGCAGACATGAGCGCCTCAAATGACTCGAACGCCTCGAATTTCCCAGTTTGGGGGCCCAACTGCATATTGAGGCGCGGATCAAAGCCGTTATTCATGAAGATTTCAAGCACCCGCGGAACGATGAACATGCCGATGGCGGACGTCCTCGATTTTCCGGCAATGTTCACATCCAGACACCCTGAAAGACCGTAATCCCGAGCATCTTCTAGCGGAACACCATTGCTCGTCAAGTACCCGATATAGGACTTATCCCCTATAAAAGCGGGTAATCCCAGCCCCAGCTTAACTACCTCGAGCGCTTTTTGCATAAGACTTTCGGGCGTCTTTTCATGAACCCGCACGGTGATGGTATGGTGCGGCGTCCGGCATTCACGTGCCGCTTCCAGAATTAAATAGGATAAAGGATTGGTGGCGTCTTCTCCTTCCGGGGTAACCCCGCCGATCACCCAGTTGTTCCAACGTGCCAGTCCAGCCCATTTCTCCCGCTGCAGTTTACCCCCGCCGACAAAATTGTATTGCATGAGCTTGATTCGCAGGCATACCAGCAGTTCCAGCACTTCCGGATCGGTGATGCGCCCCTCTTGAATATCTTTTTGGTAAAAAGGATACATATACTGGTCGAATCGTCCCGCTGCAGAAGCGCCTCCCAAGACCATCAACCAGACAAACCAAAAGGACTGCATCGCCTCCCGAAATGTTCGAGCCGGATTACCGGGCACATGGCGACAGGTTTCCGCGATCTGGAGAAGCTCGTTTTTGCGCTGGACATCCTTTTCAGAGGCCGCCATTTGTTCCGCCAAATCCCCGAAGCGCTTGGCTATGCTGACTATAGCCGACAGGGATATGATCACTGCCTCCAAGAAGTCGTGTTTCTTGATATCATCGGCGCCGAAGTGGCGCAACGCACGCAACTCTGCTTCTGCATTGGAGATGATCTTGTTGAGGCCTTGGTTGAGCGCCTTGGCAAAATCCACAATGATCAATGTGTATGCCAGGCCTAATCCCCATCCCACACCGGCCGAACCTTGTCCCCGGCCCTCGGTTTTCACCTTCCAGGGCGGGCACAAGATGCCCGAACGGATAAAGGGCCACAGGCGATCATCATCGTAATAGAGCCCCTGCCTTTCATCCAGGGTTCTGCCTTTATCGGCCCAGAAATCATCCAACGATCGTAAAAGGGCCTCATCCTCTTCTGAAAGGATAAGACCTCCGGCCCTGATGCTCTCAATGTCCTCCTTGGGCCAGGTTGGTCCCATTGTGCCCGCCTCCATTCCCATGGGCTTTGCAGCTATGTTGCCGACAATGAGTTCATCATCTTCAATAAAGATCGTTCGATTATCCAAATAATGCGCAGTTGCCTTAGCCCGTCTGAGGATCTGCGGTTCGCCTTCCGTTTTTCTTAACGATTCCACCACCAATCGGGCCTTCTCCACGCAGATGGGGAATTGCTGTACATCTAATTTGGTCATCAGTCTTTCGATTCGGGAATTCATGACAGAGTCCCTAACCTCCATTTCCCGCTGTCGGGATTAATTGTGTTTAATGCTCTTCGGAATAGAGCAGTTTGGCTGAAATCAGTGTGGCCGCCTTATTAAGCTTTGAGACTATATCGGCCTCAAGCAATATCGGCAGTCCTTCGGCAGTTGTAAAAAGGGATATTGCAGCTACAGGTTTCTTTTCATAATCGAAAATGGGAACCGCAATAATATTGGAATCCGGATGGCGTTCACCTTTTGAGATGGCAAAACCGTCATCTCTTGCTTTCCTTACTAGTTCCTTGAGGATATTCGGGTCAACGATAGTATTTTCGGTGTACCGTTCAAACGGCCCCTGCAGAACACTATCGACTACATGAGGCGCGGAAAACCCCAAAATGACCCTTGCACCGGCAGAAACGTGAACATCGACCCTATCTCCCGGTCTGAGCAGGTAGATCCTCCGCAACCTTAAAACCTCTGCCCGATAAGCCATTATCGTGCCGTTCCCTGCCCACACTTCCAATGCGACTGTTTCTCCAATTTCATTTCGCAGGTCATCTATATGGGGTTGGGCAATGGCGATCAAGTGTTCGCTCAGAGACTGTTTTAGGGTTGTACTTATTTTTGCGGCGGATACGCCGAGCCTGAATTTTCTGCTTTTGGCATCATGCTGCAAGAAACCATAGCTGGTCAAAACACTCAGCAGGCGGCTTACGGTCGACTTATGAAGCCCAAGCCGGTCACTAATTTCCGAGGTTCCCATTTCACTGTTGTGTGGAATAAAGGATAGGAGGATCTTGAGCGCCTTTTGCACCGAATGATAATCATTGGGTTTTGGGGGATTTGGCATAGTAATTTAGGAATAGGAAAAATTGTTGCATATTACACAATTACGTTTTATATTCGTATATCATTTGTGCATATCCCTGTCAAGTCCTTTTAATGGCTTTGTCGATTTAGAAGCGTGAAATGAAGAACATGCTTAAGGCTTATCGATATTACAGAATCGGTCGAGGGCTTCCGTGATCCACTAGGAGCGAATCAATGGCTGCCAGAGAGAAACTCATTGCAAAGATTGTCGAATTGGAGCTGGAGATGTTTCTGACGGTGCCGGCCGATGGCATCTACAGCTGCCAGCAGGACCCCGACGACTTCAGGCTGCATCGCAGAGCACAGTTCAGCATGTGGTCTGAAGATACGCTGCAGAGCTATCTGGAGGATCTTTGTCGGGCCAAAGAAGATGGCACAAACCTGATGACGATCAAGTATGCCCTTATGGAAGATCTCATACCCCCAGAAAACCGGAACTCACGAATAGATGAAATTGTAACCATCCAGTGTGGGTGGCAGCGAGAAATGGTTGAAACGTATCCTTATCTTATGGCGGGTGCTCGGCCTCTGTCGCGGTCGGACGATGTGAACTACGATACATCCTTTGAAGTTTATCTGAGAGGGGAGCTTGAGACCTATTCAGAGAAAACCCTAGCACTTCTGCATCGCGATATTCTTGAACTCAAAAACACGGGCGTCAACGGATCGGAGAAAATATACGAGCATCTGGTAAAAGAGCTGGG
>CP070752.1:1807656-1835765 GCA_020348625.1 Deltaproteobacteria bacterium
GAGCATGGAGATATCTTTCTTTGCTCTGCCCTCTAAACAAGCTCCCGTACAGGGTCGTTTCAAACCGGCGCACCGCCCCATAAGCCTTAGCACTAAGGTAGCAGCCTGTGTGCGCCGTTTTGAAACGCCCACTCCTCTGAACCATGGGAGGACAGAGTCAAAAAAAGACATCTCCACGCTGACCATACCGTTTCTTTCATGTATAACCCTGAAGCGAAGCTTCGGGGTTTGTGCTAAAGAGCGAGCCTATTCAGGTTGATGGTATAGAGCAGTATGTATAGGGTGATATGGAGATTTTTTGTTGATGGGATCAGAATGACGGGCATAAGGGCGTCATACGGGCACGCTTTCGTGACGCGCCATCATAGTTTGGGCAGCATAAAGGATCAACGGTGGTCTATTGAGCCTAACCTAGTTGTGTTGGGAGGGCTGCGTTCAGTGATGCACCCCTAGTTAACCATGCAATGCGGTTTTTACGGCGAGGCCAAGTTGATCAAGGGTGTAGGGCTTTCTCACATAGGCTCCTGCGCCCAGTCTCTGAGCCTCTCTGACAAGCTTTGTTTCGGAAAACCCGCTCACCAGAATCGCCTTCTGACCCGGGTGCAGCTTGAGGATTCTCCTGTAGGTCTCGAGGCCGTCGATGCCAGGATCCATTATCATATCAAGTATGAGGAGATCTGCCGACTCTTTCTTCATGTAGGCGACAGCCTCTTCCCCGTTTGATACGGATATTGCGGAATAACCTAATTGTTTCAGCATGCCCGATGCGATTTGTCTTTGCTCTTTCACATCGTCTACAACCAAAACTGAGGCACCGTTGCCACGGTAATCTTCAAAAGATTGAAGCAGTTCATCTTTTACTTGCTTTTCTCTGGTTATGGGAAGATAAAGGGTGAAGGCGGTTCCTTTGCCTACATTGCTCTCAACGTCAATATAGCCCTTATGGTCTTTTACAGTGCCCCACACAACAGCCATACCTAATCCCGTTCCGCTTCTACCCATTACCTTCTTGGTATAAAAGGGCTCAAATATCTTTTCCAGATCCGCCGCCGCGATCCCGATTCCTGTATCAGAAACGGTGAGGGTCACATACTCGCCTTCTTCGATGGTTTCAAAGCTTTTGAGTTGACCTTGAACAGTTCTATTTTGTGTAGATACGGAAATTGTGCCCCCATTCTTCATTGCCTCGGCAGCATTAGAGACAAGGTTCATTATGGTTTTCGAGAGGTGGACCGGCGAGCCGAGGATCGGAAGCAGGTTTGGTTCTAAGCTGATATCTACGTCAATGTGGGGGTGGTAGAGCCTCAGTTTTTCATGTTCCGGGCTCTTGAAGTATTCAGTGATGATATCGTTGAGATTTACCACCTCAGCTGTGGGCACCCCTCTGCGTGCAAGAGTCAGCAGATCCTGCACGATAGTCGCTGCCTTTTGCCCGGATTCCTGCATGGTTATGAGAGGTTTTCGAAGCGGGTTGTTCTCGGAGAGCTGCATGAGCAGTAATTCGGGGTAGCCAACGATCCCGCCCAGGATATTGTTCAGGTCATGGGCTACACCGCCTGCGAGGGTGCCGATGGCCTCCATCTTTTGAGCTCGCTGGAGCCTGTCCTCGAGGTCTCTCTTTTGTTCCTCTGCCTGCTTGAGGCTCGAAATATCTCGATTATAAATCACCGAACCGACGAATTCACCGTTTCCGTTGTAGATCGCCTTTTCCTTTCTCCACACGGGTATAGGTGAACCATCACTGGAAACAAGTTCCACCTCGCCTTCGACATATCCCGTATCTTTCAGGGTTTGAAACTTTTGTTCAAAAAAGCCCCTCGTACCAGGAGAAAAGAACTCGGTCGTGTGGTTTCCAACGATTTTCTCCTTATTGCGTTTCAGTAAGGCTTGATGCGTCTTATTGCAATCTACAACATTTCCTCGAACATCAAGGACCTCCACGCCATCTGGTGCAGCCTCAAACAGTGTCCGGTAATTCTCTTTTTTCTCCAGGCTTTTGCTAATTTCTCGTATCATGTTATACAGATCAAAGCTCTCCAGTGCATTGGAGCTATTGAGCAAGATGATAGACAAGAGCGAAAGGGCTGTATCGGGGATGGTTGCTGTGTCTTTTTCCATGAGCCCTACGAACATACCTCTCACTCTGGAACTGGTGGCCATTACGTGGAGCAGGAGCTGGCGTTCATAGTTTCTCGTGGAGACAATAACGGATCTTCTCTCCCTCAAGGTCCAGGCAAAGGTTCCATTATCGATCAGAAAGTCCACCTCATTTTGTAAGAAGGCTTTAGCGCGCTTGGGCTTGCAGCTTGCGAGGGCAAAGCTGTTATCCGTATCGTCGATGAGGTAGAAGGCCAAGGTTTGGAAGGGGATCAGGCGTTGGACCCGAGATCTGGTTTCCTCCAAGATAACGGAAGGCTCTTGAAGCTTGTTGATGCTGGGCTGAAAATCTCCGAGGGAGGCTGCCATCTCCAGTACGTCAAGCGTGAAGCGGTTGACCTCCTCCAAATACTGAATTCGCTCTTCCAAGTACTTGGTATTCACTTTTTTCTGAGGTTTGTTGGCCATCTTAGAACAGTAACTGTATGATCTCCTCGATTTGACGTTCCATCTGTTTTATGGCTGTAGATAGAATATTCGGCGACAGTTCAAGGCTTTTCCAGGCGTCGGGATTCAGCGACGGAACGAATCGCTCACCGCTAGAGCCTCTGCCGACAGCGTTCGTCATGATATCGGCTAAATGTATTATTGCTGGTTCAAGCGGGTCCTTGGATTCTTGTGGAGAATGGTGATACTTGACGCTGTTCTCAAGAGAAACGGGGAGCTTCCATTTCTTTAAGAGTAGGCCGCCTATCGTCGAGTGATCAAAGCCCAAGGTCTCATGCTCTGAGTTGTGCAAGAGATCATCATCCTGCCTTGCCTTTATGAGAGCATTCCTGGCCTGAATGGGAACATAGCTATACAAAATGAGACGCCCGATATCGTGGAGCAAACCTGCTACGAAAACCCGTTCAGTATTCGGGATTTTCTTATAGCTTCCGATAATTCGGGCGCAGATACCGCATGCAAGACTGTGCTCCCAGAAGGATCGCATGTGAATAAGGTCAGAGGGGATTTTTCTGAATACACTAATAATATCCATTCCCAGAGCCAGGGTGGTGAGCTGCCTAGTTCCCACTATAGTTACAGCGCGGGATAAGGTATCTATCTTAGACGGAAAACCGTAAAAGGTGCTGTTGACAATCTTCAAAAGGCGAGCGGAGAGACTCGTATCTTTGCTAATGATTTTTGCGATGTCACTGGCTGAGCTATCCGGTCTATTGATAGCCTCGTTAATTTGAACATACATGGTTGGTAATGATGGAAGTTTTACATGACCACTAATAAGTTCGTTGGGGTCTATTTTTGCCGTCGTATGCTTGGTTATCCTACAAGAGGGGCTTATGCTCTTCTCGTCGTTTTCAGGGATTCTAACCTTCCGTTTGTTCGTTGCACCTGATCGCTTGCGGCCCTCCCTGATACAGCAGATGTGGAATAGCTCTCGAATGGCTGGATGCTCTAAGTCTGCATGTTGAAAAGGCCCTGTTAACGATTGCCTTACCTCTTCAATGACTGCTGGGTCTAGTTGTGATACTGCATCTGCCTCAATATCTACCTGTTTGACATTCTCGATATTGGCTTCGATCACTCCCCACATTTTGAGGATCAGCAGATGCTTTGGCGTTAGCTTTGTCCCCTTGGACAGCAGAAAACGGCCATCGAGGTTTGCAAGATCTTCTGCCAGCACCATGGCCGGCTTTAATTCTGCAACATTGATGATACCCATGGTTGTGTTGAAACCTTTTGATTAGGAGTTATGAATATGCGGTAGAGCATATCAATTTACCATATGGTTGTATCGGCTGGTTTTTCAGAATTCTTTAGGGCTTATGCCTTCCAGACGTGCCCATGTTTGTTATGAAAAATCCATGAGCATAGTGTGGCACGGTGATGGCCAACAGAGAGAAACGGGGGGACGGGGGGGACGGTTTCCGCACCCTAGGCGGTGGGAGCAAGAGAGAGGTTTAGGGAGATCATTTCACTCGCCAGGAGGCTCATCGGAGCAGCAAAGCGATTCACGTTATGGCTATCCAAGAAAAAGCTTTTGTGGTAGATAGTAAAACATCCAGATCTCTTGGGCCTGGAGGTTTTATTGATGAAATACATCGGTTTTGCTGGGTGAGGATTAGCCAGCTTATTTCATAGACCCTAATTGCTTGTATGGAGGTGGAACAATGGCCCGAAGAAAACGTAAACTTGGCAGAGGAGTCGCTATTGTCGGGACCGGCATGTCGGCCTTTGGGATCCGACCAGACGTTACCAACCGAGAGTTGTTTGCAGAGGCCTTTCTCGAGATGAGGCGGTCAGTGGATAAAGAGTTCGATCCGCAAGATATCGAGGCCCTGTATATAGGGAATTGTGGAGCCGAGATGTGGGAGTCGCAGACAGCGATAGGTGCCTTGTGCGCAAATGAAGTGGGCATCAGCCCCCGACCTGCGCTCAAGATTGAGGATGCCTGTGCAAGCAGTTCTGTGGCGTTACGAGAAGGTATCATGGGTATTGCCTCTGGCATGTATGATATAGTCGCGGCCGGTGGTACCGAGAAGATGAGTACCCTGTCGACAAACTGGACGACCATGGCCCTTGCCTGCGGTTCGGATACCTCTTATGAGGGTGCAGCCGGGTTTACCTTTCCGGGTCTCTATGCCTCGATGGCAACGGCACACATGGAGCGGTACGGAACTACCCACGACGATATGTTGCGGGTAGCCATAAAGAACCACAGCAATGGGGCCCTGAACCCGAAGGCCCATTTTCCCATGACCATTAAGGAGGTCATGAAGATGCGCATCGCCAAGGCAAAGGAAAAAGGGACCCCCATTCCGAGTTGGGCAGACGAAATGGCATTCCTGAACGATCCCCGGTATAATCCGGTGATCGCGTGGCCGAACACGCTGTTTGACTGTTGTCCGGTAACCGACGGGGCAGCGTGTATCCTTCTGGTGGCTGAGGAGCTGGCCACGGACTTCACCGATACCCCCATCTATATCATCGGCTCGGGGCAGGCCAGCGGCCAAAACCTCCACGACCGAGACACCCTCACCTCGATACCCGCGGCTACGATAGCAGCACAACAGGCCTATGAAATGGCAGATGTGAAACCTCAGGATATCGATATCGCCGAAGTTCACGACTGTTTCACGATTGCCGAGATCATGGCCATCGCCGATGTGGGCTTCTTTAGAGAGGGCAAGGAGGCGGCCATGGCTGCAGCTGAAGGCAAGACCGCCCGAAACGGCATAAAGCCGGTCAACGTTTCCGGAGGGCTCAAGTGCAAGGGACATCCGGTGGGGGCGACCGGTTCTGCCCAGATTGTGGAGATATTTGAGCAGATGAGAGGTTCAGCCGGGGCTCGACAGGTCACGGGCAAGGACATCAAGCTCGCCCTAACCCATAACATCGGTGCTCATGGGACTACCGCTGTTGTTCAAATCTATGAAAGGAGGCAGTAGCGATGAAAGAGAAACCATTTACCATTGCAGCCTTTGAAGGCTTCTTGCAGGAGAAGAAACTTATGGGTTCTCGGTGCACCCAATGCGGTGCACTCTGGCTGCCACCACGTCCCATATGCCTCAACTGTAAGCATGACGAAATGGAATGGACTGAATTCAGTGGCAAGGGAAAGCTCGCTGCATTTACGGTTATCGGGGTTGGCCCCATGCCCATGATCGATTCAGGCTATAACCGAGACAACCCTTACTGCGCTGGTATCGTCGAGGTCGAGGAAGGGCCACGGATCAGTGCACAGATACTCGGCGTCGATGTTGGCCATCCGGAGAACATCGAGATCGGTACCCCCTTGACAGCAGATTTCGTAGAACGCGGAAGCTGGCATTTTGTGGAGGAGCTCGCGAAGAACAAAAAGACGTATCTAATTTTTCGGGCCTAGCCTGGCAGAGTATTGTCGAGATGCCTCTTCCCGTGATATAAGCCTGAGACCTTCGCAAAACCTGACAATTCCCGTCATCCTAGAAAAAGACGATGGGCTTTTTTGCAGTGACTGGCGGCCCGCGACGAGCTCGGCCGAGTCGAAGGGTGCTGTCTTTTCGCAACTTATCAGTGGGGGAAACGGCAGCCCTGAGCCTGTCGAAGGGAATGCGAAGGGGGCAGAACTCCTCCATGGATAAGTTGCTGAAAAGATCCCGCTTTTTAGCGGGAGAGCCGCGGAACCGAGGAGAAGCCCATCGTCTTTAAGAAATAGGCGTTATGCAAAACTCTGTAGCCTATGTGCAGTTTCGGAAAGAAGTGGATTTGGATTGAATTCACAAATAAAATCATTAGATTTTAGATCATGATATGGATCATGTACTCGGATGAAAACGTGGTAGAATAGAGGATGATGACAGAACGTGCGATAAAGAGGTAAACTGAATTAAGGAGGGGGTAATGCCTGGAAGAGAGATCTATATGGATAACAATGCAACAACACCTCTTCATCCCGAGGTCAAAAAGGCGATGATAGAGGCTATGGACGTATTTGGCAATCCTTCCAGCCTCCATGCTTTTGGCAGACAGGCGAGACATCTTGTTGAAGCAGCGCGCGAAAAAGTCGCTTCATTCATTGGTTGCTCACCAGAGGAGATCATGTTTGTTGGAAGTGGTTCAGAGGCAAATAACACGGTATTATCTGCCCTGACCTGCCAACGAGAGCAGTGTGCTTATCGTCGAGAAGGAGTCAATGAGATTATAACATCAACTATCGAGCACCCCTGTGTGCTGGAGACATCTAAGTGTCTTCGGGAGAGGGGTATTGATGTTCTCTACTTGGAGGTGGATCAGTACGGAAAAGTGAGCCTTGAACAATTGAGGGATTCGCTTACCGAAAGCACAGGACTCGTATCGGTGATGATGGCAAACAACGAAATCGGCACCATACAGGATATCAAGGGGATTGCAGAGATTGTGCATGAACGGGGTGCAGTGTTTCACACGGATGCCGTTCAAGCAGTAGGTAAGATACCGGTTAATGTGCGGGAGCTGGATGTTGATTTCCTTACGCTTTCCGGCCACAAAATGTACGGGCCAAAAGGTATCGGTGCGTTGTATGTAAAGAAAGGGGCTCCGTTTTGCCCCCTGATTCGCGGCGGGCACCAGGAAAGAGGCAGGCGTGCTGGAACGGAAAATACGCTTGGGATAATTGGCCTAGGAAAGGCTGTTGAGATGCGCGCTCAAGAAATGAAATCTGATGAAAAGCATCTGCTCGAAATGAAAGCGGCACTGAAAAAGGGCATAGAAGAGAATATTCCTGATGTGCGATTTGTAGGGCATCCTACCGATTGTATTCCTAACACATTGAATGTGTCGTTTGAGGGGGCTGAGGGAGAAGCGATCATACTGTACCTGGATCTTGAGGGAATTGCAGTCTCAACAGGGTCTGCATGTGCGTCAGGTTCTCTCGATCCCTCCCACGTGATTCTCGCAACGGGGTTGCCGGCAGAATGCGCTCACGGTTCAATACGCATTAGTCTAGGCCGCGAGAACACCATGGAAGAGATAGCGTATATGATTGATACACTACCTCGTGTAATAGGGAAGATCAGGGATATGTCAACAGTTTATGGGAGGAGGGTGCAATGACTGAAGCCGGTTGGGCATACACAGATGTCGTTAAGGAACATTTCATGAACCCCAAGAACATTCTCATGGATGAAGATAGTTATGAGGAAGACGGCAAGGGCGTTACTGGGAATGTGAAGTGCGGCGATGAGATGATCGTGGTCATCAAGGTCGATAAGGAAAAAGGAATTATCACTGACTGCAAATGGAAGACCTTTGGCTGTGCAAGCGCCATTGCGAGCACCTCTGTTCTCTCCGAACTGGTCAAGGGGATGAAGTTAGATGATGCCTATAATCTATCCGCAAAAGATATCAACAGAGAGCTTGGTGGTTTACCGGAGCATAAGGTGCATTGTTCCGTGCTGGGCGACAAGGCGCTGCGCATGGCGATAAACGATTATTACGTCCGCAACGGAATGGAAGACAAGGTTAAGAAGGAGGAAGAGCGGGTTGTGTGTAAATGCATGAACATTACTGACCAGGAAATTGAACATGCTGTTCTGGAAGGTGCGAGAACCTTTTATGAGCTCCAGGAGATGACCAAGGTTGGAACCGGCTGTGGGGAGTGTGAACAGGAAGTGACCGAACTCTTAGAGGCCTATAAGAACAAGCACTTCTGTGAGGTGTGAATTCGGCAATGAACGCATCGCCTGAGTCTGATTAAACACGAACTCACAGCTTGGAGGATCCTTGAAATGAATATCGCCGCTGATATGACTGATTTGATAGGTAGCACACCTCTGGTTAGACTGAATAAGGTCAGCGAAGGATGCGCGGGCACTATTGCAGCCAAGCTGGAGTTCTATAACCCGTGCAGTTCGGTTAAGGATCGCATCGGTTTCAGTATGATCGTGCAGGCGGAAAAAGATGGATATATCGATGAGGATACGGTCATCATCGAACCTACCAGTGGAAACACAGGGATCGGTCTCGCATTCGTCTGTGCTGTACGTGGGTACAAGCTGCTCTTAACAATGCCGGAGAGCATGAGCCTGGAGCGACGGAAACTCCTTAAAGGTTTTGGGGCGGAGCTGGTACTTACCCCTGCGCAGAATGGTATGCCTGGTGCCATTGCTAAAGCCAAAGAACTTGCCGCAGGGATAAAGAAATCCTTTATGCCCCAACAATTCAAAAACCCGGCAAATCCGGGTATTCATGCCCGTACAACAGCCGAAGAGCTGTGGAGGGATACCGATGGAAAGGTGGATATCTTTGTATCGGGGGTAGGAACCGGTGGGACCATCACAGGCGTGTCCAGAGTGTTGAAAGAGCGCAAACCCGGGTTTCTGTCGGTTGCTGTGGAACCGCAGGATTCCCCGGTTCTCTCTGGTGGGAATGCTGGTCCTCATAAGATTCAGGGCATAGGTGCGGGGTTTGTGCCTGAAATCCTGGAACAGGATCTTATTGACGAGGTATTTCAGGTGTCAAACGAGGAAGCCTTCACCATGGCGAGAAGGCTGATTCGAGAAGAAGGTATTCTCTGTGGGATTTCTTCAGGAGCCATAGCACACGCCGCCGTGGAAGTTGCCAAAAGAAAAGAAAACGCCAGCAAGCTAATCGTCTTCATTGTCTGCGACACCGGTGAGCGGTATTTGAGTACGGAGCTGTTTCAAGAATAACCCTATAAGCCTCAGCGTCCTGACGAAAATTGGGGGGCAATGCAGATAATAATCTGGTGCATGTAAAGGTTAAAAGGGGTGCCATGCATAAACATACAGAGCGCAGTATGTCTCACGACAAGGATCTCATCAGGAAGGTAGTTGACGAACTGTGCAGTCCCGACTCTTATGATTCCGTCTATCATAGACCGTCACTGGAGGCCTCTATGCCGTCTATTGAGGCCCTGACAGAGATAGTGGAAGGACTCAGGGCAGTGCTTTTTCCGGGCTACTTTAGCGACTCCGAGATTACACCAGAAACCATGGCCTTTTATGTCGGCTCAAATTTGGATCGAGTACAGCGGCTTCTGGCCGAACAGATTAAAAGGGGATACTGTTTTTCTTGTGAGATCCAAGAAAAGGAAACCTGTGAGGATTGCGAGGTCCGCTCTCGGAACTTGGCCAGCGAGTTTCTCTCTTCACTCCCAGAAATCCGCAGGCTTTTGGCTACCGATGTGATGGCTGCGTATGAGGGGGACCCGGCTGCAAAAAACCCTGGCGAGACAGTTTTCTGCTATCCGAGCATCAAGGCAGTTACTAATTATCGGATCGCTCATCAGCTGCAACTCTTAGATGTGGACATCATCCCCAGGATCATAACTGAAATGGCCCATTCTCAGACGGGTATCGATATCCACCCAGGAACCACAATCGGCGAGCGTTTCTTCATCGATCACGGTACCGGCACGGTCATCGGTGAAACCTGCATCATCGGTCGTAATGTGCGGCTTTACCAAGGCGTAACTCTCGGTGCCAAGAGCTTTCCCAAAGATCATTCCGGGGCATTGGTAAAGGGAATTCCTCGACATCCCATTGTGGAAGACGATGTGATCATCTATGCGGGTACGACAATCCTTGGCAGGGTGCGCATTGGCAAGGGATCGATCATTGGGGGGAATGTGTGGCTAACCCACGATATCGAGCCTGGCACCCGAATCGTGCAGGGAGAGCACGCCAAGCCTGTTATAGAAGGCGGCACGTAGCCTTTCTTCATTACGGGGTTTTGGGAGACAGCTAACCGCCACATATCTGAGGTTGGGGAGGAATGAACATCAAGTTCTATGCCGTAGGAGGTACGATAGATAAGGTGTACTTCGACAGGATAAGCGATTACCAGGTTGGCGAGTCGATGCTTGTCGATATATTAAGGGAGGCCAAGGTTACCTTTGATTATGAGTGCGATTCGCTCATTCATAAAGATAGCCTCGATATGACGGATGCCGACCGTCAAATGCTTTTTGAAAAGATAAAATCTGATGAGAATCAACATATTGTAGTGACCCACGGCACGGATACCATGATCGAAACAGCGAGGAAACTTCAGGGCATAGAGAATAAGACAGTGGTACTCACCGGTGCCATGCAGCCTGCCAAGTTTAAATCGAGCGATGCCGAGTTCAATGTGGGATTCGCTGTTGCAGCAGTACAGACCTTGCCTTCCGGTGTTTATATTGCAATGAACGGCCGGATCTTTGATCCAGACAAGGTGCGCAAATACAGAGAACTGAATCGGTTTGAGGATGCCTGATCGGGGTTTTGTGTCACGTAGTAGCTGGGCTTTGGCCTTGGATAGGTGAAGGAGGAGGAATACAGGTGCAGTATGCAGAGGTTTTGGAGAAGTTGAAATCTCTATGCGATCCGCAAGCAGTTGGAGCAATGGCTGGATACGGTATCAATGCGGATAATGCGTTTGGTATTCCCATACCTCGTTTGCGTAAGATAGCCAGGGAGATCGGGAAAGATCATGCCCTTTCCGAGCAGCTATGGTCGTCAGGAATTCACGAGGCCAGGATAGTGGCGTCCATGATCGCTGATCCCCAGATGGTCACGGAACAAGAACTCGAGCGGTGGGTTGAAGGTTTTGACTCATGGGATGTGTGCGATCAGTGTTGTAACAATCTCTTTCGTAAGACCAAATTTGCCTATCAAAAGGCAATGGAGTGGAGCCTCCGTCGCGAAGAGTTTGTAAAAAGAGCAGGCTTCGTTCTTATGGCGTGCCTGGCAGTCCATGACAAGGGAGCAGATGACATTGCGTTTAGGCAATTCTTTCCCGTTATAAAAAGTCAGGCTGCTGACGAGAGAAACTTCGTCAAGAAGTCGGTCAATTGGGCCTTACGGCAGATCGGCAAGAGAAACCGCACCATGAATGCGGAAGCTATCGATGTAGCCACAGATCTTAGGCAAATTGACTCGAAATCTGCCAGATGGATCGCGGGGGATGCCTTGCGAGAACTGAGAAGCAACAAGATCCAGAAGAGATTGGCGAATTGACCTGCCTCGATTTCCGTAGGGTTGGAGCACGAGAGTGCAACTTCTGTCATCCGGCATTAGTACGAGACCTTTGCAAAACGTGACAATTCTTGCCATCCTAGAAAAAGATGATGGGCTTTTTTACAGTGACTGGCGGGAGGGTGCTGTCTTTTCGCAACTTCTCAGTGGGGGAAACCGCAGCCCTGAGCCTGTCGAAGGGAATGCGGAGGGGGCAGAACTCCCCCATGGATAAGTTGCTGAAAAGACCAACCCGGGAGCCTCGGAACTGAGGAAAAGCCCATCGTCTTTATAGAATGGGCGTTATAGAAAGCTCTCAGTACAGCAGCTTCCCTCAAGAAAGGACCGTCACTGCACGGATCGGAGAATATTCTTCCCGCCACCTTATGGAGTTGAGAGATCCAGGAGAAAGGGAATAGGAAGAAGCTTTTGAACTACCTCCCGCAACATCCGCAGAAGCGAAATCCAAACGACCTTTTTTGTTCCGATCTCCCCACAAGGCCACTGGGGAATATGGGTACGATCTTGGTAACCGGTGCATCGGGGTACGTAGGAGGAAGGCTTGTTCCGGAACTCTTGGCTCGGGGATATAAAGTGAGAGCCATGATCCGGGCCGACCTACCTCAGTACCAAGGGCGCTGGCCTCGGGCAGAGCTATGTGTGGCTGATGCCCTTAAGATAGATGAGTTGCGGGAAGCACTGGGAGGCATCCATACGGCCTACTACTTGATGCATTCTCTCATGAAGGGTCCTCGCGAATTTGAGGCAGCGGATTTGAGGTCGGCCAAGAATTTCAGAAGGGCAGCCGCAGATTGTAAAATAAGGCGGATCATCTATCTGGGCGGTCTGGGCGACAGAAAGAGTTCTCGCTCGCATCACCTTCAAAGCCGTATGGCAGTTGCCGAAGAACTGAAGAGCGGTGAGGTTCCCGCAACTATCGTGAGGGCTGGCATTATTCTTGGCTCGGGCAGTGCATCGTATGAGATCATGTACCACCTGGTAGACGGTCTTGCTATCATACCTTTGCCTAATTGGGGCCATCATCGGTGCCATCCTGTTGCCATCAGAGACGTGATTAAATACCTAGTGGGAATCATGGAACTTCCTGAGACCGCGGGCAAGGAATTCGATATTGGGGGAAGCCCCGAAGCAACCTACAGGGAGGTGCTCGAAAGCTTCGCCGAACATCTTGGCAAAAAGAGATTCTTTCTCCGTATACCTTTTTCTAATATTTCGCTTTCTGCTTATGTGGCCAGCCTCTTGACCCCTGTACCGGCCCCCATAATCCACTGTCTCGTTGAGGGAGTCAAAGACGATGTCATATGTCGAGATGCTCAGGCAAAGGACGTTTTGCCTTTTGAGATCTTGGGCTACCGGGAAGCCATTTCGAGGGCCATTTCCCGTGAAGAGTTAGATGCGGTTGATACGCGGTGGTCCGATGCATACCCGAGAGTCCACAAACGGGTAATCAGACTTCATGAGCTGCGCGGCAGACCCCGATTTACTGCGCACCACTCTCTGCTGACAACCAAGGAGCCTTCGCGCATATTTGCTTCGATCTGCAAGATTGGCGGCAAAGAGGGATGGTTTCACAGTAACTGGATGTGGCGGGCACGAGGTATGGTAGATCGCTTGCTCCTGGGCGTTGGGACTGCTCGTGCCAGGAAGCGGCACCCCAGGTTAGCTGTGGGAGACGTGATAGATTTCTGGCGGATCGAAGACCTCCAGTTAAACCAGCGACTCCTGTTGCGAGCCGAAATGAAAATACCTGGTTCGGCCTGGTTGGAATTTCGGATCGATAGTGTCGATGAGTTAAAGAGACTTTCGGTAAACGCTTATTATCATACCGTGAGTGTCTGGGGAAAGATTTACTGGTGCAGCTTCTTACCATTCCACCGCTTCATATTCCAACGCCTGATCGAGCAGATTGAGGCCAAAAGCTAGATAGGGCGTTTGCGATTCCCTGTGCTTGCAGCTCTACCGCCTCTTTTTTGTCATTGAGCAGGAGGACTTAACATGGTATATATCGACAGCTTTGAACTAACACCTGGATGCTGTCTCATAAGAAAAGCGAAGCTTTGTTCCGGTTGAGACATAACCCACACATGAAGAACCCCAGAAACGATGAAGATTCCTATCTACCAAATTGATGCCTTTGCGAGCAGCGTTTTTTCGGGCAATCCTGCCGCCGTGTGTCCGCTGAAAAGATGGCTAGATGACGCCGTGCTGCAAGCAATTGCTCAAGAGAACAACCTATCGGAAACGGCGTTCTTTATCCCAGCGGAACAAGGCTACCATATCCGCTGGTTTACACCGGTTGCAGAGGTTGACCTCTGTGGCCACGCTACTCTGGCGACAGCCTTTGTAGTCTTTACTCACCTTGAGCCTTCCGGTACTGAAGTCTCATTTAATTCTAGGAGTGGCAGCCTCACAGTCAGTCGAGAGAATGACCTTCTGACAATGAATTTTCCTTCCCTGCCCCCTGTTCCCTGCGAGACACCGAATGACCTGATTAAGGGCCTGGGAGGGGAGCCGGTAGAGGTATGGTGCGCGGAGGATTACATAGCGGTATTTTCCGCGGAAGATGATATCACAGATCTTCGTCCCGACTTTGATTTGCTAAAGACACTGGATTTAAGAGGAGTTGCAGCTACAGCGAAAGGAAAGAACGTTGATTTCGTCTCCCGCTTCTTTGCACCAAAATACGGCATTAATGAAGATCCTGTTACCGGCTCAGCTCACTGCTCTTTGACACCCTATTGGGCACGTACGTTACATAAGAGGGATCTGCATGCTCATCAGGTTTCGAAACGGGGAGGAGAGTTGTTTTGCAGGGATTGTGGAGACAGGGTAGAGATATCTGGCCGGGCTGTCGCGTATATGGAAGGCAGCATTTTGATAACCCCCTAGATAAGGGCTGCTGGCTGCAGCAACGGACATAATGATTATCACTACTGAAGACGGGAAGTACGTCGATACGGAAAAAGACCTAAGCGCTCCTGAAAGACACATACTTCAGAAGCTTTTTGCTTGGGAGTCCCTGGCCACCAGTGTCGAACAGTTTAATGAGAAAAAAGAGGAGGCCTTCAGGAAGGGCTGGAATAATTCGGGGCCCGTAAATGGGGGCGATTCAATGAAATCGATTATCAGGGATCTTGAAAAGCAAGTAATGGCCCGTTTAGCCAGTAATGGTTCTCATTGAATGCCTGAAGATTCTTTGATCTTGATCGGTTGCGGAAATTGCGGCATAGGTGGGCAAGAGAGGATACAAACGTGCAATACAAGGCGGTAAAAGGGTTTAAAGATATACTTCCTTCCCAGGTAAAAACCTGGGATAGGGTCGAGTCCGAAGGTAAGCGCATTTTCGAGCTCTTTGGATATCGGGAGATAAGAATCCCCATACTCGAGAAGGCCGAACTCTTTGCACGGGGCATCGGTCAGGATACGGATATCGTCTCTAAGGAGATGTACACACTTACCGACAGAAGGGGAGCTCAATTGGCTATGAGGCCAGAGGCAACGGCCTCTATTCTGAGGGCGTACATAGAGAACAAGCTCTATGCTGCCACTCCAGTACATAAGTTGTTTACCATAGGACCAATGTTCAGATATGAGCGGCCCCAGAAGGGCAGAAGGAGGCAATTTCATCAGATCGATGTTGAAATCATAGGTGACCCCGGGCCACGGTCAGACAGCGAGCTGATGTTCATGATTATGCACTTTTTCACTTGTCTCGGGCTCGCTGAGCTGATCCTGCATGTTAATTCCCTTGGTTGCATGGAATGCAGGGGGCCGTTTCGGGCTGAGTTGAAGAGGTATCTGCAGGAGCATGTCGAACAACTCTGCCCTGACTGCCAGGAGAGGATGGAGACAAATCCTCTCAGGGTTTTTGACTGTAAGGTGGAGCGGTGTATTCAGGTAATGAAGGATGCGCCGACTATGCTCGATTTTTTGTGCAGAGATTGCACGGTTCATTTTGATGCAGTGAAGGTCTATCTCAGGGAGCTGAACATTGATTTTGTGGTGAACTCCCATTTGATGAGGGGGCTCGATTACTATACCAGGACCACCTTCGAGGTTCAGACCCGGGAGCTGGGGGCCCAGAATGCGGTCGCAGGAGGAGGCAGGTACGATTTGCTGATGAAGGAACTCGGTGGCCCGGACAGCCCGGCAATTGGATTTGCGATTGGGGAAGAAAGGGTTGTAGAACTATTGGAAGAGCAGGGCCGTGTGGAGGCCGATGGGCCTGATATCTTTCTGGCCCCGCTTGGCACAGAGGCGGAGGATAAAGCATTCATGTGGCTGCAGGAACTCCGGAAGGCTGGCCTTAGATGCGAGATGGATTACAGGTCGTCAGGGCTGAAAGCTCAAATGAAACACGGAGACCGACTGGGGGCACGAAAGGTGCTGATTGTTGGCCAAGATGAATTGGCAAAAGGCAAGGGCATTCTAAGGGACATGTCCACGAAAAGCCAAATGGAGATATCCCTCGAGGATCCGGTGAAAGAAATCATAAGACTCAAGGAAGAACGTTGGCAGTAGATCTACTCAACGATTGGAAAAGGACACACGATTGCGGCAGTCTCAGAGGAGAGGACGTGGGTCGTGAGGTTGTCCTCATGGGTTGGGTTAACAGGAGGAGAGATCTAGGAAAGGTGACGTTTATCGATCTCAGAGATCGGACTGGCTTGACCCAGATAGTGCTTGATCGGGAATTCGATGAAATCAGCCATAAGAAGGCAGGTATCTTGCGAAATGAATGGGTCATAGCCGTGAAGGGGACCGTCAGTCCTCGGCTGGCCGGCCAGGAGAATCCTGAACTCCCGACTGGGGCTATCGAGGTAAAGATAAGAGAGCTCAAGATACTAAATGAAACGGCCGTGCCTCCTTTTCAGGTTGACGGGAAAATAGACGCATCGGAAAGTCTGCGACTCAAGTATCGATATTTGGAACTCAGGAGGCCGACACTGTTCCATAATATGGCAATGAGGCACAAGATAGCCCTGCAAATACGAAACACCTTGAGCAGGGAAGGATTCGTAGAGGTAGAAACCCCCTTTCTCACCAAGAGCACGCCTGAAGGTGCTCGGGACTATCTCGTGCCGAGCCGCATTAGCAAAGGTCGTTTTTATGCATTACCCCAATCCCCCCAACTATTTAAACAGCTATTGATGGTGGCTGGCTTTGATCGCTATTTTCAAATCGTTCGATGCTTCCGGGATGAAGACCTCAGGGCAGACAGGCAGCCCGAGTTTACCCAGGTAGACATGGAGATGTCTTTCACAAAAGAGGACGGCGTCATGGATGTCGTGGAAACCCTTATGGTTGATCTGTTCTCGACTACGCTCGGCTACACTCTCTCAAGGCCTTTTCCCAGGCTCGAATATCAAAGAGCTATGGATCTCTATGGCTCGGATAAACCGGATATCAGATATGGAATGGAATTAACCGATATCTCGGATTCCTTAAGATCGTGTGGCTTCAAGGTTTTTACGGATGTACTCGATGCCGGCGGGATTGTTAAGGCCATAAACGTGAAGGGGGGAGCATCGTCTTCCCGGAAGGATTTGGATGGGCTGAACGATATGGTGGTTGCGTCCGGCGCAAGGGGTCTGTTCTGGGCGAAGATTAAATCCGATGGTTGGCAGTCATCGCTGGCCAAATTCCTAGTAGCGAATACGAGACGTGCCGTTGAGGAGAAACTCGGTGCCGCTGAAGGAGATCTTCTTATCATTGTGTCGGATAAGCCCCAGGTAACAAATGAGGCGCTCGGTTCGCTCAGGGTTGAGATCGGAAAGAGACTTAATTTAGCCAAACCCGGTACCTATTCGTTTGTCTGGATTACTCGATTTCCCCTATTAGAATATAGCAGCGAGGAAGAGCGATTTGTGGCTGTTCACCATCCGTTTACTGCTCCCCTTGAGGAGGATTTGGCGTTCTTGGCTAAAGAACCACAAAGGGTAAGGGCTCGGTCATATGATGTTGTTCTGAACGGTCAGGAAATAGGAGGAGGAAGCGTGCGGATCCACACCCTTGATTTGCAAAACCGGATCTTTCGCGCACTGGGTTTGGGGAAGGAAGAGATCAGGGAGAAATTTGGGTTCTTCCTCGAAGCACTCACCTACGGAACGCCTCCCCATGCCGGCATTGCGCTTGGTTTCGACAGGCTCGTGGCCATAATGGTCGGTGCAGAGTCGCTGCGGGATGTAATTGCTTTTCCGAAGACCCAGCGGGCAACATGTGCTGTTACCGACGCGCCTTCGGAGGTGAATAAGAATCAGCTCGCAGAATTAGGGCTTACACTCAAGGACGGTTGAGGAAATCCAGCGGCAGCCAACCAAAGATTCCTCCATATGGCTCATCCGATCACAATTGAATGTTGCCGAATAATTAGGGAGTTCGCCCTACTCTCCATGGGGAGTACGGTCAAAACAAAAAACCCCTATCCTTGAATAGGTGGGGATCTGAAGTTTTTGAGTGAATCACCTGATTGAATGAGCTTGAATCTTTCGACTAAAAAGGGGGCATGAGATCTAGGCCTTGAGGGCGATCACGTTTTTGGCTTGACAACGGGCCTGCGCCAAAGTATCAGAATAAATCTATGAAAAACGAATCCGTGACAAAGGCAGTAGCAGTACCTTTGGCTCCAGGATTGGTGTTTAGATAAAATAAGAGGAGGTATTAGAAGTGAGTGACGTAACAGCTCCCATGGCGGGAAAGGTAATCGAGGTGAAGGTTCAGGTGGGCGACTCGGTCAATGAGAACGATGAGATTCTTATCCTCGAAGCAATGAAGATGGAGATGCCTATAGTAGCGCCAACATCCGGAAAGGTAAGTGAAATCAAGTGTCAGAAAGGAGATTCAGTCGCGGCTGATGACGTCTTGATGGTTATCGAATAGACGTATGGCGGTGCTCCATGCTCAGAAAAATGTGCCCTGTCCGGTCATCGACAGGGCATTTTTTTCAGGGCTTCTAGACACTGGTTCAGCTGTTCATGGTATCCGGCAGCCGGTTACAATCGCTGAACGGAGATCGCAAAAATTTTGATGTAATGAGGAGGTGAATTGGTATGGTCGATTGGAACCTCGCATTAAAGATATTCACTTTTGGCCTATTCGCTGTCTTCTGCTCGCTTGGAATACTGATAGGGGCGATTTATGCCTTTGGGAAGGCCTTAAAGTCTTTTGAAAAAGGCGAATAAGAGAGGTGAACTATGCTTGATCTGATTGTAACCACGGGTGTTATACATCTGACGATTGGCAACCTAGTCATGTGGCTCATTGCCTTTGTATTTATCTATCTGGCAATAACGAAGAATTATGAACCGCTTCTTTTGGTACCTATCGGTTTCGGCATTTTGGTTGTTAATCTGCCCCTCACCTTTCTCATGCAAGAAGGGCAAGGGTTGCTGTGGAAGTTTTACCATTACGGGCTAGAATGGGAGATAATTCCGCCGCTCATCTTCTTGGGACTCGGTGCCCTCACGGATTTCGGGCCTATGATTGCCAATCCAAAAACCCTCATATTAGGTGCCGGAGCCCAGTTTGGGGTCTACGTGTCGTTTTTCGGGGCGTTGTTCCTGGGCTTTAACATACCTGAGGCCTGCTCAATCGGTATTATAGGCGGTGCTGATGGCCCGACAACCATTTACACGACCGTGCATCTTGCACCCCACCTTTTGGGAGCCACGGCTGTAGCTGCGTATTCATACATGTCCCTCGTGCCCATTATTCAGCCGCCTATCATGAGGCTGCTTACCACCGAGAGTGAGAGAAAGATCAAGATGAGACAGCTAAGGCCTGTATCGAAGCGGGAGAAGATCCTCTTTCCCCTGGTAACGGTCCTGGTTATCTGTCTCATTGTTCCGGCCTCAGCCCCACTCATGGCCATGTTTATGCTTGGTAACCTTTTCAAGGAATGCGGAGTTGTGAAAAGGCTCTCAGATGCAGCGGCCAATGAACTCATGAATATTGTCACTATCCTTCTGGGGATAAGTGTTGGTGCCACCATGTCTGCCGAGAATTTCCTGAAACCTCAGGTTATTTTTGTGTTCCTCATGGGTCTCGTGGCATTCGCTTTTTCGACTGCTGCCGGTATAATGCTAGCAAAACTCATAAATCTTTTTTCCAAGGAAAAGATAAATCCACTCATCGGTTCCGCAGGGGTTTCCGCGGTTCCGATGGCCGCACGGGTAAGCCAGATAGTAGGCGCGAAAGCGGATCCGAAGAATTTCTTGCTCATGCATGCCATGGGGCCTAATGTGGCTGGTGTTATCGGAACCGTCGTTGCTGCAGGTGTGTTCCTTGCGCTGGCCGGGTAACGGATTAGGGGAGTTGGATGGATGTATGAAAAGGCTAAAATCAAGGTGCTTGACGAGGAATATCGAAGATGGTCCGAAACGATCGAACATAGCCTCGCCAAGCGACCTGAGAGAAAGAGTGATTTTGTTAACACGTCTGGTATTCCGGTAAAGAGGGCATTTACACCGCTGGATGTCGATCACCTTGATTACATGGATGACCTGGGCATTCCCGGCGAGTATCCTTTCACCAGAGGGGTTCAGAGCACCATGTACCGAGGAAGGTTCTGGACTATGAGGCAGTATGCCGGTTTCGGCACGGCAGAGGATACGAATCGGCGCTACCGGTTCCTCCTGGAACAAGGCCAGACAGGCCTCTCAGTTGCCTTTGATCTGCCAACCCAGATCGGATACGACTCGGATCATCCACTGGCCCAGGGAGAAGTGGGAAAGGTTGGAGTAGCGATTGATTCACTGAAAGATATGGAAATACTCTTTGACCAGATCCCGCTCGATAAGGTGAGCACCTCGATGACTATAAATGCCCCTGCGGCAGTGCTCCTGGCAATGTATATAGGAGTGGCGGAAAAACAGGGGGTGCCCGCAAAGGACTTACGAGGCACCATTCAAAATGATATTCTCAAGGAATACTCTGCTCGCGGGACTTATATATTTCCCCCGCAGCCCTCCATGAGGATTATTACAGACATCTTTTCTTTTTGTGCTGGAGAGGTTCCCCAGTGGAATACTATAAGCATCAGCGGCTATCATATCAGGGAGGCAGGCTCTACAGCAGTGCAGGAGGTGGCCTTTACCTTGGCTGACGGTATTGCCTACGTGGAGGCAGCCATAGGGGCAGGGCTTGCTGTAGATGAGTTTGCTCCGCGCCTGTCCTTCTTTTTCAATGCTCACCTTGATTTTTTCGAAGAGGTTGCCAAGTTCAGGGCGGCACGAAAGCTTTGGGCAAAGATAATGCGAGAGAGATTCAAGGCCGAGGACCCGCGATCAATGATGATGAGGTTTCATACCCAGACCGCCGGGTGTACACTCACCGCGAAGCAACCGAAAAACAATATAGTTCGTGTTGGCCTTCAGGCACTCTCGGCGGTTCTCGGTGGAACCCAATCGCTTCATACGAATTCCATGGACGAGGCCTATTGTCTGCCAAGTGAAGAGGCGGTTCAGGTTGCCCTAAGGACGCAACAGCTCATTGCCCATGAATCCGGTGTTGCAGACACGGTTGACCCTCTGGGTGGGTCATACTATGTAGAGGCACTAACACAAGAGATTGTTCAGAGGGTTCAGAGGTATATTAACAAGATCGATGAGCTCGGCGGGGCAGCATCGGCCATTGAGAAAGGCTTCATACAGAGGGAAATCCAGGATAGCGCCTATCGATACCAGAAAGAGATTGAAAATGACGAAAGAGTTGTGGTTGGTGTGAATAAGTTTCAGGTCGACGAACAGACTCCCATGGATCTCCTGAGGGTAGACCCCGCCGTAAGAATTTCTCAAATAGAGAGGCTGAAAACGCTTAAATCGGAGCGCGACAACAGTAAGGTGAGGAACATACTGAGTGATTTAGGGAAGGCCGCTCAAGGGGATGATAACCTCATGCCGTTTATTGTGGCTGCGGTGAAGGCTTATGCCACCTTGGGGGAGATTTGCGACGAATTGCGGCGTGTTTTCGGCGAATATCAACCAGTTAGTACGATCGGGTAATGCAAGAAAAATGGCGAATGGAAATTGAGTATTGACAATTGAAGGGCTTCAATCGAAAGTAGTCACTATAAGCTACAAATGGCGAATGCTAAACGATGCATGAGGCACCCATGTGCTTTTCAGGGGTTGAGTAGACATGGATACGAAGAGAAAGATACGGGTCTTGGCTACGAAGCCGGGCCTTGACGGCCATGACAGGGGAATAAAGGTAATTGCCAACGCCTTAATGGATGCAGGTATGGAGGTAATCTATACCGGTTTACGCCAAAGCCCGGAGCAAATCGTAGACTCGTCCATTCAGGAAGATGTGGATGTCATCGCTTTGAGTATCTTGTCAGGGGCCCATGATTTTCTGTTGCCGCGGGTCATGGAGTTGCTGGAGGAAAAAGGTGTACGTGATGTTCTCGTCATTGCGGGTGGCATTATCCCCGAGGAGGATGTAGCGGACCTGAAAAAAAAAGGCATTGCCGAGATCTTTGGCCCCGGCACGTATACACAAGACATTATAACGTATATCAAAAACAACCTGAGGCGTTAGATTAATCCGTTATCGGCGCTATTGAAATGACTGCCCTGAGAGCGGGCACCCTTCCGCGTTTGCCGTACCCGCCATAATTGCATCAGTAGATTGCTTTGAATCGAGATCTTCGCAAACCCTTTTTCGAATAGCTCCTGCTTTCGCCTGTTTATACTCTCCTCCAACAGAATACCGGGCTTAGGAGGCCGAAGTGCTTTAGGCATGGTGAGGTGAATTGAGATTTTTTCGCCACAGAAGTCAATGATCTTTTGACAAAATACCATCAATGGTATAAGTTTCATACCTTTATAGATCAGGCTGTTGGCCAGAGACAACACGAGACCCAAGTCAGCTTTTTGGGGGTGGTTATTCAGTAACAAAGGTTCGCACGGAATAATGAATTCTGAAAGGAAAAAGACGCAGTTCTTCAGGTGATGGAGGTCCTCCTAGATGACAATGGATGATTTGACCGAAGAGCAAAGGATTATCTTGGATAATGTCAGGAAGGTGGTGAAGGAGCGGATTGCTCCAATCGCAGCTGAAATGGACCGCGAAGGTGTGTTTCGATGGGATGTAGCTCGGCTATTCGCGGAAATGGGCTTGCTGCAAATACTTCTACCTCCTGCCTATGGCGGGCTTGACGAGGATAAGACACTCATGTATTGCCTCTGCGTTGAGGAGATTGCAAAGGCTTGTGCCTCTTCGGCATTGCTCCTTATTATTCAGGCAGTCGGCATCTTTCCCATAATAACAGCAGCAAACGAAAGTCAAAAAGAGCGCTTTTTTCCACGCCTTGCAAAGGGCGATGAGCTCGTGGGTTACCTGGTAACGGAACCATATGCAGGTTCCGATGTAGCGGGAATAAAAGCGAAGGCGCAAAAGGAGAATGGCGACTATATTCTGAACGGGCACAAATGCTTCTCGACTAACGGGGGAGTGGCGTCTCTATATACTGTCTTGGCAAAAACCGGGGGGAAGAAGTCTACATTCTTTGTGGTGGAGAGGGATCAGGACGGTGTTTCCGTTGGCAAAGAAGAGGATAAGCTCGGATTCAGGGCCAGCAATACGGCTGAAGTTATTTTGGAGGATGTAAGGGTTGGCCGCGATAATCGGCTGGGAAAGGAAGGGGAGGGATTTCGCATTGCAATGGAAGACTTCTATATGTCCAGACCCAGTATCGGAGCATTGGCTTTGGGAATTGCAGAGGCGGCGCTTGATCTCTCTTTTCAATACGCATGTGAGAGAAGGACATTCGGAAAGCCGATCGTCAGGCATCAGGCGATAAGCTTCATGTTGGCAGACGCGGCCATGCAGATTGAGGCTGGCAGAGGTTTAATGACACGGGCGGCCAGACTGCACGACCAAAAGAAACCGAACGCAAAATTCGCATCAATGGCGAAGTGTTTTTGCAGCGACATTGCCATGAAGATTACCACAGATGCCGTCCAGATCTTTGGGGGCTATGGGTATATGAAGGAATATCCAGTGGAAAGGCTCTTTCGGGACGCAAAACTGACTCAAATCTTCGAAGGCACGAATCAGATTCAGCGGATGATTATTACCACGGAGATGCTTAAAGAGAAGCTGTAAGAGGATATTCATCTATCATAGATACCTAGTACCGTGAAACGTATTGTAGGTGTTTTTCCCCATGGAGGATGAGTTGCAGACGCACAGAAAGGCCATACCTATTCATGCGTAGGTGTGGCTTGTTTGTTTTTGAGTGAAGCAACCCATTGATCTGACCGCCTTTGTGCAAAAAAAATATTGACAGACAAATGTAACTATGATGTAGTCATATTGTAGCTACAGAACCTGGATGAAATTCTGAAATGTCATAGGGAGGGCAACGTGAGACTCAAAGGAAAGGTTGCATTGGTAACGGGGAGCAGTAGGGGGGTTGGGAGAGCCATTGCTTTGGCCTATGCAAAGGAAGGTGCCAGTGTTGTCGTTAACTACACGGCAAATCAGACGGCAGGTGAAGAGGTTGTTGCAGCGATCAAAAAAATGGGGGGAAAGGCAGCCCTTGTCAAGGCAGATGTGTCTAAAGCGGTTGACGCTGAGGCACTGGTTCAGAAGGGAATTGATGAGTTTGGTGGCCTCGACATCCTGGTCAACAATGCCGGACTAAGCCGACCGGCAATGCTGTTGAAGATGAGTGAGGAGCAGTGGGACGAGGTAGTGGATATTCATTTGAAGGGTGCCTTTCTCTGTACCCAGTTTGCGGCACGGCATATGACGGGGCAGAAGAAGGGCAGGATCATTAATGTTACTTCAGTGGCAGGTCTTGTGGGAACAGTAGGGCAAATCAATTACAGTGCCGCCAAGGGCGGACTTCTCAGTTTCACGAAATCGGCAGCACGGGAACTAGCCCGGTATGAAATATGTGTCAACGTGATTTGCCTTGGTATTGTGGCCACAGATATGACCGAAAAGATTCGGACAGACGAGAAGCTTAAAGAGATATATATGAACAGGATATTGCTGAAACGCTTCGCCGAACCCGATGACATATCTCCTGCATTCGTGTTTTTGGGCTCTGATGAAAGCAGTTACATTACCGGGCAACTCCTGTGCGTTGATGGTGGTTACGGGATGATCTAACATTCGGCACCGGCTACCGGTTAAAGGGAATACGAATCATAAGTAGTCTCGCGTAACCGGTAGAGGATGAATACTAATGAGTACAAGAAAGGAGGGTCAAAATGGCAGAAATACCTAAGAAGATCCAAACATGGCAGATGGTTCAACCAACATCAAAGGATAAAGAAACAGGGGAGGTAACTCCGGGAAAACTGGAAAAAACCGAGATCCCGGTACCGGAGCTGAAAGAAGGTGAGGTTTTGGTTGAGATCGCTGGATGCGGGGTTTGCCATACAGACCTTGGATACTTCTATGATGGTGTCCCCACGGTTTCAAAACCCCCTCTCACTCTAGGGCATGAGATCGCCGGTACTGTGGTGGCGGGAGATGAAACGTGGATTGGTAAAGAGGTGATTATACCCGCCGTAATGCCCTGCCGTAAGTGCATACTCTGTAAAACGGGGAGAGGAAACCGATGCCTCAATCAACTCATGCCTGGAAATAGCCTGGGGCTCTACGGAGGTTTTTCGAGCCACATTCCGGTGCCCAGCGTAGACCTTTGTGAGGTGAAGGACAAGAAGGGTATGCCTCTAGAACACCTTGCGGTGATCGCTGATGCGGCCACTACGCCGTATCAGGCTGCGATAAGGGCAGACCTCACGCCAGGGGATTATGTGGTTATTGTGGGTATTACCGGCGGAGTAGGCCAGTATATGGGCCAGGTCGCCAAGGCATTGGGTGCCAAGGCGGTTATCGGCATTGCCAGAAACCCCGAGAAGCTCAAGAGGGCCCTCTCGTACGGTGCAGATTTTGTCATCAGCTCTGCTGATAAGGAGGTCAAGGATGTCGTCAAGGAGTTCCGGGGACTGTCAAAGGAACAAGGATTTCCAAATTACGGTTGGAAGATATTCGAGGTTTCAGGAGTGAAGGCCGGTCAGGAGATAGCCCTCTCCCTGGTTGGCTTTACGGGAAAGCTCATCGTGGTTGGATATGGACTGGCCAGAACAGAATACATGCTTGGTCGTTTGATGGCATTTGATGCCGAGATCATCGGAACCTGGGGCTGCCTGCCTGAATACTACCCGATAGTCCTCGACATGGTCTTGGACAAGAAGATAGACATTGGACCGTTTGTGGAAACGCGTCCCATGAGCACTATTGCCGAGACCTTTGCTGAGGTACATAAAGCAGGTTCGCCTGCAAAGAGAATAGTCTTAACGCCTGACTTTTAGGACAAACATTAACCATAGAAAAGGAGGAATTATTATGGCATTAGATTGGATACCACGTGCACCAAAGGAGAAAAAGGTAGATCATCAGATGTACGATGAGAAGTACCTGAATGCGCCAGAGCCACCGAGGACTACGCTTGAGAAGAAACCCTTGCTGGATCCTGAAGGCAAAGAGGTTCCGGACCTCTACGTGGGCTGGATTACCCTGGACAACGAGAAACAGTATAACTCATATACCCTTGAGATGCTTCACGCCACTGCTGCTGCCTTTGACAAGGCCTCTCACGACCCAAGCATTGTCTGTGTTGTTTTGACTGGGGCGGGGACACGGGCATTCTGTACTGGGGGAAATGTGCCCGAGTACAGTGAATATTACGTCATGAGGCCGCTCGATTGTCAGGAATACATGTCCGTGTACTGGCGTGCTTTTGATACGGTTTGGACGTCAACAAAGCCCTTTATACGGTGCGCCAACGGGATGAGCATCGGCGGTGGAGAAGAAATAGGCGGCGTATGTGACCTTACCGTTGCCTCTGACTGTGCGACATTCGGCCAGGTTGGCCCGCTCCACGGTTCGACAGCGATGGGTGGTGCCTGCCAGTTCAAGCCTATCGAGATGACGATGCAGGATGCCATGTGGAACGCGGTTTCTTGCGAGCAGTGGAGCGCTTACAAGATGCTCCGCAAGAATTATGTTTACAAGGTCGTGCCAGTGCTCAAGAAAGACGGTGAATTCATCCGAAATCCCGCTGTTATTACGGACAAATGGGTTGAGAATGGCGAGATCGTGTACGGTGAGTTCAAGGCTGGAGAAGCGGGAAAGGAAGGCAAGGCACTGCTCAAGGAGCTTCCAAGAGACCGATCTTTGCTGGATAAGGCATGTATGGATATGGCGTGGACCTTTGCAAATCTCTTCCCGCAGCAGGTTGCAATGTCTTATCAAATGATTCGAGCAACGAAAAAGGTTGCTTGGGAGCGAACAAAGGCCGAATCCATCATGTGGTGGGCGGCAAATGCCTCTGCATATGGCGAATTCGATATGGGCATGAGTGCCTTTAACACAAAGAGGATTACCGGGACCACTGATGTGGATATTATCAAGCTGAGGCAAATGCTTGCCAAGGGGCATCCTTACGATGGTGAGCTTTTTGAAGCTGTGCTAGGAAAGCCTCAGAAGTAAGCTAGGCCATTAGCAAGGAGCTTATAAGAAAAGAATCCGGAAGGGAACTTCTGGATTCTTTTTTTTTGAGAGCTCAGGCAAACCGCAAAAAGAGGCATGCGTTCAACAGGGAGTTGATCGTGGTCACAATTTCAAGTATAAAGGTAGTGTTTTCTCCCCTTGGCTGAGTAATTACTAGGGGAAATCCAGACGGCTAACTTAATGGATTACCAGGAGAAAGGAGGAAATGATGAAACATATCGGCGTCAACATTGACGGAGGGCTCGGCACTATCACCTTAAAGAAACCCCCTGTTAATGTATTCAACATTGAGATGATGGATGAAATCAATGACACCCTGCGCGGTTGGATCGAAGAAAAGGATCTCAAGGTCGTCCTTTTTGATGCCGAGGGAAAATGCTTTTCTGCAGGTGTTGACGTGGGAGAACACATGGGAGACCTTGCGCCCAAGATGATCGAGAGCTTTCACGGTATGTTTCGACTGATGGAGGCCTTAGGTGCTGTTACGGTGGCGTCGGTTTTCGGATCGTGCTTAGGCGGCGGATGTGAGTTGGCCATCTTCTGTGACCTGGTGATCGCAGATGAAACGGCCAAATTCGGCCAGCCGGAGATACAGGTAGGGGTGCTGCCGCCGATCGCCGCTCAGGTGATGCCGAGGATTATCGGGAGAAAGGCAGCGAACGATCTTATTCTATCGGGGCGCATTATCTCAGCCCAGGAGGCCATGGAAATGGGCCTTATCAACAAGACGGTAGCAAAAGGTGATTTGTCGCAAGAAACCGAAAGCTTCATAAAGCCCTACTTGTCTCTGAGTGCTGAAGTCATTAGGATTGCTAAGAAAACGATCAAGGCCGGCCTCATGGATGAACTTGAGCCTTCGCTCAAGGCTATTGAGGATATATACCTGAATGAATTGATGAAGACTGCGGATGCCCAGGAAGGATTACAGGCATTCTTGGACAAACGGAAGCCGGTGTGGAAGAACTGTTGATGGAC
>CP070752.1:1835865-1850971 GCA_020348625.1 Deltaproteobacteria bacterium
AGGTGAAGTCTGAAGGAAGGTTCAAGGAGATACACCATGGAATAACCATTATCGCTACTGGTGCTGAGGAATACAAACCCACCGAATACCTTTACGGGGAAGATGATAGGGTAATGACCCTGCTGGAGTTGGAGGAGAGAATCGCTAAAGCAGAAGAAAAGGTAACTAACGCGGAAACTCTGGTGATGATCCAATGTGTGGGCTGCAGAAATGAAGGCAGGAATTACTGCAGCCGGGTATGTTGCGATCAGGCCATAAAGAATGCCCTGAACCTGAAAGAGATAAACCCCGAGGTGGATATCTACATCCTCTTTCGGGATATGAGAACGTATGGGTTCAAAGAGGACTATTACCGGGAAGCGGCGGATAAAGATGTTAAGTTCATCCGCTATGAGCCGGAGGATAAACCTCAGGTAGAAGCTGTTGAGGAAGAGGGTAAACCTGCATTAAGGGTTACCGTGAGCGATCCCATCTTAGGCCAGAAGCTTGCTATGGATGCCGATTTACTTGCTTTGGCTGCCGCTGTTATTCCCTCGGCAACAAGGAGTGAAATATCCAAATTATTCAAGGTACCTTTGAACCCGGACGGTTTCTTCCAAGAGGCCCATGTAAAATTGAGACCCGTTGACTTTGCCGCAGATGGTGTTTTCCTCTGCGGGATGGCTCACTATCCAAAGCATATATCGGAAACGATTAGCCAAGCTTACGGTGCTGCCGGCCGGGCTGTAACGGTTCTTACCAAGGATGCGGTCATAGCCTCTGGCGCAATCTGCGAGGTGAACGAAAGTGATTGCGTATCGTGCGGGGCATGTATTTCCGTTTGTAAATATGGTGCTATAGAGTTTGTTGAAACACCACAAGGCAAGAAGGCCAGGGTTAATCCTATTCTCTGCAAGGGAGATGGTCTTTGTAACGCAAAGTGTCCAACTGGGGCTATTTCTCTAAAGCACTATACCGATGAAGAGGTCTTTCGCCAAATTGACGCGGAGGTCCCAGAGGAAGAGATCATACAACAAATGGATGTGGCGGTTGGGGATGTGTAAGAACATCCATCCGGAAAAAACTAATTTCTGGATAGAGCTTTCACCGGTCAGCAATCAGAGAAAAACCGCCTTCAATGGCTTTCGCTGACGGCTGAATGCTGATAGCGCAAATGCAAGAACGGTAGTTTATGGATGAGCATGAACGAGGAGTGAGCTAAGAATGGCTGCACGGCATGAGTTTGAACCGAGGATCTTAGGATTTCTATGCAATTGGTGTTGTTACGCAGGGGCGGACCTTGCTGGAGTTTCCCGATATCAATATCCCCCCAACATAAGGGTCATAAGGCTGATGTGCTCCGGAAGAGTCGACCCGGCATTTATACTCCGAGCCTTCTCAAATGGAACAGACGGGGTGTTTATCGGTGGTTGCTGGCCTGGCGAATGCCACTATATTACCGAAGGAAATTACGAAGCATTAAGCGTGATCCATATATGTAGAAAACTACTGGAACTGATAGGGGTGAACCCAGAAAGGTTAAGGCTTGAATGGGTATCCGCTTCCGAAGGAATCCGTTTCGCAGAAGTTATCACTGACTTTACCGGGAAGCTGAAGGAGTTAGGACCTCTTGGTACAGGCAAAGGGATAGACCAAAACGGGTTAAAGTTCAAACTTGAAGCGGTTAAGAATCTACTCCCATACATCAAGCTGGTGGAAAGGGAAAGACTGAGAGTGCGCTTTGAGACAGAACAAGAGTATGAGGAATTTTTCTCCAGTGATGAGGTGAACAGGTTATTTCATGAATTAATTGTTGATAAATTGACAATGAGCCAGATTATGGTGCTCTTGCGGGAAAGACCGCTTTCGACTGGAGAAATCTCCGAGATTTTAGACCTAAACCCGTCTGAAGTATCAAGACACCTTACGAGTTCAGCACGGCAAGGATTAGTCAGGTTCGATGAAAGCCTGAAGCGCTTTGCCCCCGCGTAACGTTAAAGAGCAGGCACAGGACTATGGCGAAGAAGAAGGTTAGCACAGCGGCTACGGGTAGTAGCAAAATCGATAAGATTATAGCTAAATATCAGGGTGATGCCGGTTCACTAATTCAGGTATTGCTGGAGATTCAGAGGGAAAATCGCTGGCTTTCTAAGGAGGCATTGGAGAAGGTCAGTAAGCAATTGAAGGTGCCTTTAAACCGGATACAGCATATCGTGACCTTTTATAAAGCCTTCAGTTTAGTTCCCAGAGGACGTCACGAGGTTCACGTGTGTACGGGCACTGCCTGTCACGTTCGTGGTGCGCCACGTCTCCTCGACTCGGTTCAAGACCTGATTGGAATCAGACCTGGTGAAACGGACATGGATTTAAAGTTCAGCCTGGAGACTGTTAACTGCCTCGGCTGCTGCGCTTTAGGACCGGTAATAGTAATCGATGGCGAATATCATGGCAAGATGGCACCGGCCAAATCAGAAGAAGTTTTGAAAAACTATGAATAAGGGAAGATTGTGCCAAGGATAGAATCACCTGCCGAATTGGAAGCATTCAGGAAGGACATCATATCAAAAAGGGATCCGGATAAGCCTTGCATCGCCGTATGCACTGGAACGGGTTGCCTTGCTCTGGGCGCAGCAAATGTCGTTACCGCCCTGAAAGAAGAGATCAAAAAACAGGGACTGGAAACTAAAGTGGATGTCCGGGAAACAGGCTGCCCCGGATTCTGTGAAAGAGGCCCCTTACTTGTAATCTATCCCGAGGAGATATGTTATCTTCAGGTGCAACCGGGCGATGCGGAAGAGATCGTCTCTCAGACAGTAGTTGCCAAGAAGGTCATCGATCGGTTGCTTTATGTGGCTCCCATGGCTGACAAAGCCAAGAAGATAGTCCACGAATCTGAGATACCATTCTATAAAAACCAGATGCGGAACCTTATCGGCAATAATATTAAGCTCGATCCTAAGAGCATTGATGACTATCTCGCAGTGGGTGGCTATTCTGCTTTGGCTAAAGCCCTTTGTGAGGAGAGCCCGGAGCAAGTAGTGGAGCTGGTAAAGAATTCCAACCTGAGAGGGAGGGGAGGCGCCGGTTTTCCTGCAGGGTTAAAGTGGGAATTTGCTCGCAAGAGCCGTGATAAGACGAAGTATGTAATCGTCAACGCCGATGAGGGAGACCCGGGCGCGTTTATGGATAGGGCTTTGCTCGAGGGGAATCCCCACGCAGTCATTGAAGGGTTGACCATCGGAGCCTATGCCATCGGTTCTCATGAAGGTTATATCTATGTTCGTCAAGAATACCCTTTAGCCGTAGAGAATGCGAGTATTGCTATCAGACAGGCTGAGGAGTATGGATTTCTCGGGGAAAATATCCTTGGCTCGGGTTTCGATTTTACTATCAAGGTGCATCAGGGAGCCGGCGCCTTTGTTTGCGGTGAGGAAACGGCTCTCCTTATGTCTCTGGAGGGCAAGCCCGGCGAGCCCAGACCGAGGCCGCCCTATCCGGCCGTGAAAGGGCTCTGGGGCAAGCCAACAAATATTAATAATGTGGAGACATGGGCCAATATCCCCTTGATTATTACCAACGGGGCTGATTTCCTTACCTCAATCGGCACTGAGGGAAGCAAAGGCACCAAGATATTTTCATTGGTTGGCAAGGTAAACAACACCGGCCTCGTTGAGGTACCCATGGGCATAACCTTGAAAGATATTATCTATAAGGTTGGCGGTGGCATCCCCGGAGGTAAGAAGTTCAAGGCAGTGCAGACAGGTGGTCCATCAGGAGGATGCATCCCTGAAGAACACTTGGACATAAAAGTCGACTTTGACGAACTGGCCAAAGTTGGCGCAATTATGGGTTCAGGTGGGATGATCGTCATGGATGAAGATACCTGTATGGTTGATGTTGCCAGGTACTTCCTTGACTTCCTCAGTGATGAATCGTGTGGCAAATGCTCCCCATGCCGTGAAGGCATCAGGCAGATGCTTAAGATTCTCACTAATATTACTGAAGGCAAGGGCAGAGAGGGCGACATCGAGCTTTTGGAGGAAATATCCGTGTCAACAGGAGATGCCTCGCTCTGTGCTTTAGGGAGGACTGCTCCCAACCCGGTCTTAAGCACGATACGCTATTTCAGGGATGAGTATGAGGCACACATCAAGGAGAAGATTTGCCCAGCCTATGTCTGCAAGGAGCTCATCTCCTACTATATTGACCCGGATAAGTGCAAGGCATGCATGATTTGCCTCAGGAAATGCCCCGCAGAGGCGATTGTAGGAGGCAAAAACCAGATCCATGTAATTGACCAAGAGAAATGCACCAAGTGCGGAACGTGCTTCGAGGTTTGTCCCGATCGCTTTGGCGCGGTAACAAGGCTCTCTGGCGAGCCTGTTCCACCTCCCATCCCTGAAGAAAAAAGAATTATAGCCAAAAAGAGCAAAAAAGATGAGTGAGATCCTTTTACAGATTGACGGAATAGAAGTAAAAGCAAAAGAAGGGATGACCATTTTGGAAGCAGCACAAAGCGCAGGGATATTTATTCCCACACTTTGTCACCACGAGAAATTACAACCATATGGGGCGTGCCGAATTTGCACCGTAGAAGCAGAAGCTGGCGGCAGGACAAATCTCGTTGCTGCCTGCGTCTCCCCGGTACAGCCAAATTTGATAGTCAGAACCAGGTCTGAGAAAGTAGATAAAACTCGCAAGATTCTCTTGGAGCAGTTTCTGGCTCATGCTCCGGATGCCCCGGCATTGCAGGATCTGGCCCAGGAGTATAAAGCAGACAAAGACCGTTTTGAAAAAGAGTCCTCATTCTGCATTCTTTGTGGTCTTTGTGTAAGATATTGTGCCGAGGTCAAGAAGAAAAACGCTGTTGGTTTTGTGGACAGAGGAGCAAGGCGGGAGATAAGTTTCATTCCGGAGACAACCTCTAAGGAATGCTGGAAATGCAAGGAATGCTTTCCGCTCTGTCCTACATCGTATCTGCAGGCAGCTTACCATTTAACCGAAGCGCTCGCGTTTCCCTCACTCTCTCTAAAACCCGCGTCACAGGGATAGGCAACGATTAGCACTCTTCCACGACGGAATCAAAATACTGGCTTGTCTGTTCCGTTAGCATGTCACGACACTGGCCAAAGCGGTTCCCCGTCACGGGCATGCTTGGCATTCTCATCCCGTTCAGGCAGTAGCCTTTGGCGAAGACGAAACAAATTCCCGCGGAAAACTCCCTATCGATATAGCGGAGGTATTAGGTGCATTCCGGGAAATTAATGAGGGTTGATCTCAGCAATGCGAAAATAGACCACGCCCCTATATCGAAGGGGGTTCTCCATGGCTATTTAGGAGGTAGAGGCCTGAACATGAGGCTTCTGTTCCCTTATTTGTCCAAACCAGGCGATCCCTTTGATCCAGCAAGTCCTATTGTCATGAGCCCGGGGCTTTTGTGCGGGATACCGAGTCTCGGATCCAGAATGAATATCAGTGCACGGTCACCCGAGTCGGGATATCTGGGAGACTCGAATATGGGCGGAGAACTGGGCGCTGAATTTAAAGCGAGTGGTATTGACTCTCTGTTTATTGTGGGCCGGAGCCACACCCCTGCATATCTTTGGATTCACGATGGTGAGGTTGAAATCCGCGATGCCACCCACCTGTGGGGCAAGGATACGGTTGAAACTCAAAGAGCGATCCGGAAAGAGCTGCACGATGATCGTGTGCAGATTGGCTGTATCGGGCAGGCTGGTGAGAATAGGGTTCGGTTTGCAGGTATACGAACGGGCCTAAAAAGCAGCGCTGGCCGCACCGGCATGGGAGCGGCAATGGGGGCAAAACGGCTTAAGGCATTGGCCGTTCGAGGCACCCAAGACATTCCATTAAAAGACCCTGCGGGGTATTTTGAAACCTACCAAAAGGTCTATTCAAACCTTTTGCAGCGACGGTGGATTAAGGCCTTGGGACGTTGGGGGACACCACTCCTCATGCAGTATTCCAACGACCTCGGTTTCTTGCGGGTACGGAACAACCAGCTGACGACATTCGGCGTGCAGGGCAAGGCATTAGAGGCACAGCATCTGGACCAGTACTCCAACGGGATGGTATCCTGCGCCGGATGTCCGGCCCACTGCCGACACCGTTACAAAATCCTAACCGGGCCTCACGCCGGAACAATGGGAGAGGGGCCTGAGTATGCATCCATTGGCTCCATGGGTTCTACGCTCGGCAATGGGGATTTAGAAAGCGCTATCTATGCTACAGAGCTGTGTAACCGATATGGAATTGATACCATTTCAGCCGGCTCCTATATCGCCTGGGCCATGGAGCTCTATCAGCGGGGAATTATCGATGACTCCGCAGTCGGATATCCACTCCGCTGGGGGGACCAGAAAGCCATCATAAAACTGATCCATCAAATTGCCCGCCGGGAGGGTTTTGGGGATGTTCTTGCAGAAGGGGTGCGTTCCTCCGAGGTATTCGGCAACGAGGGAAACAGGTTCCTCTTGCAAATCAAAAACCTCCCCATTGAAATGACGGACGAGCGTGCGCCCAAGAGCTTTGCCTTGGGCATGGCGACGGGCACCCGTGGGGCATGCCATATGAGAAGTCGACCGTCTCTTGATGTAATCGGCCTTCCTGAAACCCTTTTAGAAAACCTCTATGGCGGGGAGGTGTCATCGTCATATTTGGATTATGGCGGAAAGGGGCGCATGGTATGGTGGCACGAACGACTTAACGCGCTCTGTGATGCCCTTGGCGTATGCCGATTTCTTTCGGTTTTCAGCAGCCCCCATGCGCCCCAGGCACAGCAGTTTTCAGAGCTTATATATCGGGCCTTTGGAGAGAATTACTCCTCTCAGGACCTCTGGGATGTCGGCGAGAGGATCTGTACCCTAGAACGTCTAATCCTCATCGGAAATGGCCTCGGGAAACACGATGATACCTTGCCGTCCCGGTATTTCGATGAACCCGTTCAGGAGGGGCCGGCTAAAGGTGAATTTATCGATCGTATACAATTCACTCAAATCCTGGATGAGTATTACGACTTACATGGGTGGGACAAGCTTGGTGTCCCTAGAGAGGCCACGTTAAAGTACCTGGGGCTCAAAGGCATTACCTCAATCAACCCAACATATGATGAAGATTAAAACACATGCTGAAAAGTGCAGCGGCTGTCACCTTTGTGAGATGGCCTGCTCCATACACCACCTGGGTGTGGTTAACATCAACCGTTCTGCTATGCGCATACGAAAAGACGACCTCGAAACCGGTGCCTGCGACCCGGTAGTATGTCGCCAGTGTGAAAACATGCCCTGTATGGGGAAAAACAATCGAAACTCAGCAGAATATCGAGTGCGATTTGTTTGGGATAAGGCATTATCCGATGCGTGTCCCTTTAAGGCACTCTTTCAATGGGGAAATGAGGTCTATCATTGTGATCTCTGCGAAGGCGAACCCCAGTGTGTAAGGGTATGCAGCACAGGGGCTATCGAGATCGAATACGATTGAACAAAGGGATGTGGCGATAAGGCTGGTAACTCTTGCCCTAGTAAGTGATAAAGCTGGGCAAAAAGGTAGCAATCTCCGGGAAGATTACCAGTATAATCGTAACAAGGATTAGTGCGACAAGGAAGGGGAATATCCCCTTAAAGATAACCTCAATGGGTGTATCAGGGGCAATCCCTTTAATGACAAATACATTCACCCCTACCGGCGGTGTGATTACTCCCATCTCGGCAACGAGCACGATTATGACCCCAAACCAGATCGGGTCGAAGCCCAGTTCCAAAACTACCGGAAAGAAAATGGGGATGGTAACCACAACTAGGCCCATAGAATCCATGAAGAAGCCGCCCATAAAATAGATGAAGATGATGACCGCCATGACGGCCATCGGGTGTATGGCAAGCCCCCCCAGCCAGTCAGCCAGCCTGAAGGGTATCGTCGATATCGCCATGAAATGACCGAAGATTACCGCCCCGGTGATAATGAATATGACCATGCAACCCGTTCGCAAGCCATCCTTACCGGCCTCAAAAAATGTCTGCCAAGTAAGCTGTCTTCGGCCTAAGCCGATGATCAAGGCGCCGCCTGCTCCAATTGCCCCGGCCTGCGTGGGGCTGAACCAGCCCAGAAATAACCCCCCGATAGCCAAAAGGAATAGGATTATGGCTGGAATAATTCCGGTGATCGCTCGCACCTTCTCTTTCCAGCTTGTTGGTTCCCCGGGTGGACCGATTGCGGGATTGCGCAGGCACAAAACGACCACTGTTGCGGCAAAAAAAAGACTCAGGAGTATCCCCGGCAATACACCGGCGATGAAGAGCTTTCCGATGGATTCCTCGATCATTATCCCATAGACAATGAGGATAGTGCTCGGTGGGATAAGGATGCCAAGGCTGCCAGCCGCAGCAACGGTACCAGTGGCCAATGTCTTATCATAGTTATACTTCTCCATCTCCGGAAGCGCTATCTTGCCCATTGTCGCCGCCGTTGCCGCGCTCGAGCCGCATATGGCACCAAACCCGGCACAGGCGAATACAGTAGCCATGGTCAGGCCGCCACGGAACTGCCCCACCCAGGTATAGGTCGTCTTGTAGAGCCTTTGGCTAATCCCCGAAGCAAAGGCGAAGGTGCCCATAAGGATAAACAAGGGGATAACAGTGAGGGGATACGAGGAGAATTGCTCAAAGATATCCTGGGCGAGAAGGCTGAGGGCTGGTCCTGGGTCTGCTAAATAAGCAAAACCAACAACTCCAACAAAGGCCATGGCGAAAGCGACCGGCATTCTGATGAGAAAGAGAAGGAGAAGAAGGACAATACCGACGATGCCTGCAATAATCGGGCTCATTTCTTTACTATCCTTATCACAGAATTCAGAAACTCGAGGAAAAACACCACACAGACTGGAACACTGGCAAGAGCAATACCATAGGCGAAAGGGGAGAGTGGTATGCGGGCGGTTGCGCTCACCTCCCCCCCGGTTTGAAGGGAATAGCCATATACGCAAAGGCGCCAGATAATCAGAACGAACAGGATTAATGCAAGAAGAAAAACGATGCTGTCGGTAACGGCTTGCGCACGTCTCGGCAGCATAGGGACAAAAAACTCCACTTGAACATGCCGGCCAAGAAGCAGCGATAAGGCATTGGCGAAAGAGATTGCCACTAACTGGCCAAGCATCACGATGTCAATGGCACCAAACACGGGCTTAAGAAAGATTTTGGCTCCGATTACATCGATGCACGTGATAAGCATCATAATGAGGAGCCCACCAAGCCCGATCCACTCAAACCAGCCACTCAATGATCGATTGAACTCTTCGAGTTTACGTAACATCAGCAGTAACCTCACGTTGTTCAACACGTTACCCTCAAGCACCCGGCCCAAGGGCTTTCGCAGCAGCACTACGAGCTTTTGGAAAGTGGTTTGTTCTGCCTGCCGCTTATAGCAGCAATAAGGCAAACCGATCATGGCCACATAACTCATTATGCTGCCATGATCGGTTGTGTGCGGAGAAGGCTATGGACCCAACCCCCTCTAGGGCTATACAACTAAAGGAGCGGTTTGCCTGACCAGTACCCACGCAAACGAGTCAGGCCTGCGCCCCCGATGCACATCAGCTTCTTTAGGTAATCACTGCCGAATCCGCTCAGGGCCTAATCGTAGGAGGCCCGGTCGGTGACTTGATGCCCAGCTGTATCTGCTTACCCGTCCAGTAGTCCATTCGTTCCCGTACGAATGTGAGCCAGCCTCTGACCTCTGTCTCGGAATAGCCTTTACCGACCATGTCTTTCACATAGTCCTCGATTACGGGCTCGACTGCTTTTACCCAACGGGCTGCCTCTTGATCGGAGAGTTCAATGATTTGTACACCCTCTTGTTCCGCAAACTGCTTCCCATGGAAATCAATGACATTCCAAAAGAGAGCATATCTCTCCTTGTACTCCCCGCAAAGCTCATCGAAGATTTCCTTGATATCCGGTGGCAGCTTCTTGTAGCTGTTCTTGTTCATCACCACATAAAAGTAGAAGACATTACCAACGTGCCAGCTCGCCGTCGTATAATCGACAACCTCAGCAAACCGGAACGTCTTCAGGGTTTCAAAGGGCGTATTCACGCCGTCGATCACCCCTTTAGACATGGCATCATAGACTTCCATCATCGGTGTTGGGGCAGGGGTTGCACCAAGGGCCTTAACCGTATAGCCCACAATTCCCGGTGCTCTTAATGTCAGCCCCTTGAGATCTTCCAGCTTGCGCACCGGCTTCTTGCTGATAATCAGGTTTGGGTTGCAGGCATTCGTCCAGAGCACGCGCACACCATCCCACTCCTTCGGCTTGAATTCATTGTAGAAGTCCCAGGAAACCTGAGAGCTTACCCAGGCACTCGGATAGCCCAGAGGTAACTCGCAAACTCCGGTAACAGGGAAGCGGCCTGGAGTGTACTCAATATGAGCATAGCCTATATCGGCAATTCCCGTCTCTACCCCTTTGTATATCCCAGGGGCTTTCAACAATGATTGGCCAGCGAAATATTGAATCTTTACCCTTCCATTGGTTCGCTTTTCCACTTCGGCGCAGAATTCGTCAAGGTATTTGGATTGAAGAGCTGGGGTAGGAAAGAAATTGGCAGCTTTCAGCTTTATCACCTTTTCTGCAGCATACGCTCCTTCGAAGGCAAAGACAATTACCATCAGCCCTAGGCAGAGAATCCCTGCCACGATTAATAGTTTGTTTTGTCTCATAGCCAATACCTCCTTTAAGGTTAGGTCAGCGTTGGAACAGCCCATTTCCCCCCAAATTCTAGTACACTTACCAGTGTCTCGTCTATCTGTCAACACTTTTATATGAAACCGGCATTGCGCGCAGATTTAATGGTGGATTGCCACTTAAATATATCTCTGTGGCCGTGTTCCCCTTCTTTGTTGCCGGGATTGCAGGCCCTGTTATTCTCGTCATTCTCACTTAAAACATCCCCATTTTTCTCCGATTTCATATAGTAACGCTGAGCAGTTTGTGGTTGTGTCTCCGGAATGGGTGAAGTAAAAAGGCTGGTAAGGGACCTTTGATCCCTATGCGCTTGCACTTGGAACAGAAATAGGTGCAGTGTTGATTTGTTAAGGAAAATGCTAATCTTGCGTATGCTTGAGGACATAAGGGATAAACCGTATTTGAACCATGGGGATGTGGTGGAACTCAATTTCATCAGATCCCCGGCCAAGTTCCACTACCGCAGGCATTACCGTGCGGGATTACGCTCCCATATCATGGAGGTGTTGAAACTCGATGAGTTGAATAAGGAAACGGAGGGGGTTACTGTTAATCGAATCAAATGGTATCCGCGGGCAAAGCCCATCAAGATCTTGAGGCTTTTTAGAATACGGTTCAAAAACCTCGAGGAAGCCAGAGAGGAGGTGAAACGCGTCAGGATCGTTCAAGCCTACCTGGACCCCGATCATGTGGCGCTCACCGAGGAGTTCCTGGTTGACTATATAAGGGGCGAAAAACGGGATATCCTCCTTTGCGGACTTCAGGAGTATGTTGAGGGTGAAGTTATTGAACCGTGGGGTAACCTGGGAGAGGATCATTTGCTCTCCCTTATATCACGCATGGCGTCTGGCGAAGGTGGTGATCCATCAAAATCAACTGGCCGGCACATTTGGGGGGTTAAGGAAAAGGCAGACGTTTTCGTGAAAAGGATCAAACAGATGATACGAGAGGCAGAACATATCCCTGATCTTGCCGGTGCAGGAAACCTCTTGCTCACCCGCTCCGGTAACATTAAGCTCGTGGATGTCAACAATATCTCCAGGGTCTTGTTCGATGCGACTATCCAGCTCGATGACAGGGGCTACCCGGTCTGTGACAAATCCATTCAGGCCCTCTCGCTCCTTGAACAGAAACTGCTTGGGAGGTCTCCCCACGAAGGCGATGGCCTTTACGAAACATTTCTTGACCCTGAGAGAATGAAAGCAGTACGAAAGCTAGAAGAAGATTTTAACCGGACCCACCTGAATCTCTAACGATAGCCTACAGAAGCTCGTGCAATTCTTGTATATGCTTGGCATAGGCATCGCCGTCAAAGCAAAACTGGAGGGTTTGGAATCGCTTTCTGAGCGCCCCGACCTTGTCGATTACTGCATTATCGTTTACCACGACATCCCGCATCAATTCAGCCAGTGTTCGGAAGTCATCCGCTCTCATCCCGAATCGGGTCATTTCCGACACGCCCAGCCGAAGTGCACCGGATGCCGTAAACCCCTCCTCGTCCGGGCCTGCCTGGTAGTTGCAAATAATATTGTTGGCCTCCAATCGTGCTGCGATTTGCGGTCCGTGGCTGTAACCCACCCGCACAACAACCTGGTGGGTTTCGGTGAAGTCAATGCTTGGGTCTCCGGCGACATCCAGACCACAATCCTTAAGCGCACGAGCAAATGCCTTTGCGTTTACGATCACCCTGGACTGGTATTCATCCTTGAAGTGATTCATCTCGTAGGCCGCAATCAGCAGACCGAGTAATGTACCCAGGTGATGATTTGAAACCGATCCCGGAAAGGCACGCCGGGTTAATGCCTCCCACAGCTCGTAACGCTCTTCGTCCTCGTGAAACCGGCTGCCAACAACACCCCGCTGAGTGCCGAAGAAGGTCTTGTGCGTGGACCCGGTTACCAGGTCTGCTCCCTCGGCAAAAGGCTCTTGAAAATGAGGACCGATGAGCCCGAGGACATGGGCCATATCGTACATTACCACAGCGGAAATACCCTGATCGTCGAGAAACTGTCGAATCTCGCCCACCGGCTCTCTGTGCAACACCATGCTTTTGCCAAAGATAATCAGCTCCGGACGGTATTCATCGATTAGTTCAAGTGTACGCGACACATCTATCTTGAAAGGGTTTTCGGCCAAAACCGGGAAATTCACCACGGCAGGTCGCTCCGTGTGCGGATCTCTGGCAACGTAGTCCTTCAACGCCCCCATGGGCTGAGCGCTCAGGTGTCCGCCTTTGCCGATGTGGTTGTTCATCACCTGGCGAATTCGCCGTGGCTCCACTTTGCGGTCTGCACGATTCAGGTAGTCAACCATGGCGCTAAACACGGCGGTATTTGCCATCTGCCCGCTGATAAGACGGATCTCAACGTTTTCGCACCCGAGAAATGCCCGCATCTCCTCTTCCAGCATCCGTTCCACCTCGCCGATGAAATCGGTTCCCTCATAATAGAAGATGTCGGCATCATAAAATGCCTTGGATTTCCGGTGCTCGGCATAGCGGAAGGCTGGGTCCATAACCGACAGAAGGCGAGCCATGGGTGAAATTGTCATCTCCGATGGTATGAGGTTGATGCACTCGTGTTGTCGCCAGCGGGTATTCTCAACGGCTTTTTGCAGGAGTAGGTGGGCCTTGGCAGGGGAATCGTTAGCGGGAAGTTCACCTGTTTCAAGGCGGTGATCGAAGACGATCGGCCGGGCGTAGGGCGGGGCCTCGCTGCGAAGGTGATATGGCACTATCACGGCGTCTACTGCCCTGCCGCGGATCTCAATGGCTACCTTTTCACCTTCGTTGAGGTCACTATCCAAGTAGCCCAGGCAGATCGACCGCAACTCGTGCTCATCGCTCTGAAACGACTCCAATCCCTCACCCTCGAAGCCATACATGGGGACCATGGTCCCGCTTGTCACATAGCCCACATGCCTGTCGCCCTTGAACACCTTGACGCCCTCACGGGCAACGCCTCTCCCTGCCACTGCTATTGGCCGAATCATGCGGGGCAGGTCTCGGATAAGCGAGTAGTCGCGGTACATGATTCCCTTAAACGCCTCGTGCTGTCTGGCCAAGGCTGCACGACCTACATAGTCGCCTTTTAACGGCGAAAAGCTCACGGCGATCTTCGTTACCGGACATGCCAAGATAGGGATCTCTTTACCCTCCGCGTCTTCTCCCAGCTCATGACCGTAGAGCGGCAGCCCGGCCTCTAGGCGCAGGGTGTCTCGCGCACCCAGCCCAACCGGTGTTGCCCCCTTAGCCAGAACCTTATCCCAGAGCATTAGTCCATAATCTCTTTCCGCAAACAGCTCAAAACACAGCGGCTCACCCGTGTATCCGGTGCGTGCCACCTTCACCTTTCTACCTGAGATTGTCACGGTACTCACGGCGTTTCGCATCGGCTCTGGCAAGAAACCGGACTCGATGATCTCTTCCAGAAGAGCACGTGACCTCGGCCCCTGGAGGGCGAGCATTATTATCCCGTGGGTTCGATCTGCCAGCTCAACATCGTCAAACCCCTTGAGCAGGTTTTGGAAATGATTCCAGTCCTTCTCACGATTGGCTGCATTAACTACCAGCAGGCACTCATCCTCGACGAAACGATACAGATATGCGTCATCAATTGCACCCCCGGTTTCATTGGGGATAATCGTGTACTGAGCGCCGATCGACCTGGTGTCAAGGGCTTCCGCATTGTTGGTGAGCACGTGCTGGAGGAATCTCGATGCCCCCTTGCCCCTGATAGTAAATCGGCCCATATGTGACACGTCAAAGATGCCCGCTTCCTTGCGGGTGGCCAGGTGTTCATTGACAATGCCGGACGGATAGAATACGGGCATCTCCCACCCGGCGAATTCCACCATCTTGGCGCCCAGGGCCACGTGTCGATCATACAAAACGGTTCGCTGAATCTCTATCATCGCCCATTCACCTTTCTTATTTTCAAGTTACCACATAAGCCCGGTACTTCGCTCCAGGCTCAAACATGAAAGAAACGCTCCGGTGAGCATGGAGATATCTTTTTTTGCCTCTGTCCTCCCACGGTTCAGAGGGGTGGGCGTTTCAAGACGACGCACACAGGCTGGTACCTTAGTGCTAAGGCTTATGGGGCAGTGCGTCGGTTTGAAACGACCCTGTACAGGGCCTTGTTGAGAGGGCAGAGCAAAAAAAGACATCTCCATGCTCTTTTGCATCCTTAGTTTCTGAGAGCCACGATAGGGCTGAGGACTTTGCTCTATGGAAACCCCAGCCTCTATGGCCGCACTCAGTTGTACTTCTTTTCTAGGTTCTGGCGAGCTAAAGGATGGTTGCATTACCGAGGAACGTTTAACCTTCCAAAAAGGCTTTTAACTTCATAAGGCCTTCCTTGATATCA
>CP070752.1:1851071-1865754 GCA_020348625.1 Deltaproteobacteria bacterium
GAGCAGTTCATGGGTGGCCTTATCTAAGCCGAGCTTTTTGGCAGCATCATCCAATTGCCTCTGAGCAATGCTAAAGGGGTTTAGTTCTTGTTTCATTTTTACTCCTTTCTGTCTTCCAATTACGCTCCCAATACTGTTGGTGATTAAAAACAAGGACTAGGGCTACTTTGTTGCATTAGGTTCTGATCTGGCGAAGCGAGCTTAACCCCAACGGTGAAGTTTCACTGATTCGAGCACACGGTCAACAGTGAGTGCACAGACAGTTCAATCCGTTGTTTGAGCAAAAAAAATCCACCCATCTCGTCTCTGAGATGCAGTGGACTTCCTCGTCTTTTCTTTTACGCCGTTGTAAAATTCTGTAAGTAAAAATTTTAATAAAAAGCTCGAGGAATGTCAAATTTTTATTTTCGCATTTCTGCTCCAAAATCAAAACGTCACCGAGATCGCCTTATGGGGTTTAAGAACTCCAGGCTTCGGGCTTGAAAATTGGGCCGCACCTTTTTGCGTTTCAGGTGTTTTGCTTTCGGAAACGTGGAGACCCCGCTGCCGCTTCCCGCACAGCATGGTTGTTGCCTCATCGCTGGGGTGCCAAAAGAGGAGGAAAACGACCAAAACGGACAAGCAGCCCTATGGAGCAGCATTCAAGAAGATTGGAGGTGGAAATCCCCATGCAAATGTTGTATGATACGTAACCACAGTGTGTTGGGTCCAAAGGATGGCACGGGGCCAGGAACCAGGGTATTTAAGTCTCGCCCAAGAGAGCTTAAGGGTTTGTCTCATCGCGGACAGAGCAATCCTCGAAAAGCACTGCTTAAGGAGGTTCAAGCCGAGAGAGTACCGGTTTTCCCGGAAATGATACCAGGGCTTACGCTCTTGAGACAAGAACAATAAGCAAAGCACTTGCTACATTTTGCTTACAGAGGAGTCGTAAAGCTATGGAGAAGATAGCTCCAGAGACGTATGACCGGTATATAAAAGCCATCATGGATATCAGCCAGGCCATTACCTCTGATTTGTACCTGGAGGACATCCTCAAACTCATCGTAATGGTGACCGCTAAAGTCACTGGTGTAGAGATTTGCTCTCTGTGGTTGATACAGGAGGGCAGAGATGAAAAGAAATTGGTGCTCAAGGCTACTCAGTCCATGGATCCGGAGTACTTCAAGGACAGATCCTTAAAGATGGATGAGGGTGTGGTGGGATATATCGCCTCATACAACCGCCCTCTCATTCTCAAGAATGTCCTAAAGGAACCCAGGTTCAAAGAGAAAGAAATGGCCGAGAAACTAGGCCTGGTATCTATGATCGGAGTCCCGCTGACCGTAAAAGAAAACAAAGTCATCGGGGTTCTCGATTGCTTTACAGTCGAACCGCACGAGTTTTCAGAAACGGAAATAAACCTCATAAAGACCGTAGCAAATCAAGCTGCAATCGCAATTCACGATACAGAACTCCTCGTCAAGACGAAAGTCATCGAAGAAGAGCTTGAAGCGAGAAAGAAGATTGAGCGGGCGAAAGAGATATTGATGGCCAAAAAGAATCTGCCCGCTGACAAGGCGTTCCGTTGGTTACAAAAGAAGAGTATGGATAGCCGTAAGTCCATGAAGGAGATTGCCGAGGCCCTTATTATATCTCAAGATATATAGGCCAAACCTTCAAGGAACCCAAAAATGAGTTGACGAATACTACAGCTGGTTTTAAGAAGCTGCACTTAAATCGGTTCTTTAAATACAAAGGTGTATTACCGGAAGAGACAATGAAGTCTTTAGACGACGGCGTCTACACAATTGAATTTCGCTCAGAGGGACCACATCTGGAGCAAAGGTGTGGATCTTTTTTGCTCTTGTGTGGCCAGAATGCCGCCAATCCTTCACCTCAAACCCGCCTTTGTCTTTATCGTTGAACCGTGGACTGAGCAGTAGGCCCTCCATTGCACGGCGCCTGACTTTCCGGGGTAGCCCAAAAGGCTGAAAGCCCCACCTTGGGTGGCGAGCACCATGGAGAGAAGCCCATTGGTGCGTCGGCCTTTCGAGTCCGAGAGATTATGCAGGAGGAAATGCACACACATGGATGCCGTTTTTGAGACGAATGAAAAAATATAGTGCCATTCTTGGCAGCCTACCCTGAACTGCGTTGTTTTCTTTCAATCGCTGATACGATATGTGCGGAGAACACTATGCGGGAAAAGAATGTGGAGGTCGCAATGACGGAGATGCCAAGCCTTGTTGAAGGTCTTGTTGCGTGCCACGGCAGGCATTTGATTGCTATCCTGGAGGATATTCAGGAGCGTTACACCTACCTGCCTGAGCATTCGCTCAAGGAGGTAGCGCATCGTCTAAGGATGCACATGAGGGATGTTTATGGAGTGGCTACCTTTTATCAGTCCTTTAGACTGACTCCTCGTGGCGAACGCCTGATTTCCGTTTGTGTGGGTACTGCCTGCCATGTTCGCGGAGCTCAAGGCATTGTGACTGAGCTTGCCAACCAACTGGGAATTCAACCCGGCGAAACAACTTACGACAAAGCATTCAGCCTGGAGACGGTTAATTGTCTTGGGGCGTGTGCTGTCGGGCCTGTTGTGGTGATAGACGGCAAGTATTTTTCAAAGGTCAAGGCAGCCAGTGTAAAGAAAATACTGGACGATGTGTCCTCAGGTGCCGGCCAGACTGCAATCCAGGAGGACCAGCGAGTCATTCCCGTTCAGGTCAACTGTCCTCGCTGCAACCACAGTTTAATGGACCCGAGCCACCCAATCGACGACCACCCGTCCATCAGAGTAACAATATCGTTCGGACGTAAACATGGCTGGCATAGGCTTTCTTCATTGTACGGCAGCTATAATTTTGAATCAGAGCATCACAGACCTTTAGGCGTTGTGGCCCACTACTTCTGTCCTCACTGCCACACAGAACTCATTGGAGCTTCAGAGTGCCCTGAATGCAGCGCGACTATGGTGCCGATGATTGTTCACGGAGGAGGCATAGCCCAGGTATGCCCTCGAAGGGGATGCAAAGGGCACATGCTAGATGTATGAGAAGGGTAAACAGAACTCACGTAGCAAACTCTCGGAATAGGATAGGAGCATGAGACGAATCGCATCAGTGGACGATTTCATCAGTTACCGGCAGCTCATTCTGGGTGAACCCGCAGAGAACAAACCGTGTCTGGTTGTTTGTGCAGGAACCGGAGGTCAGGCAAGCGGTTCTAATGACATTATCCGTGTAATAAAGAGGCAGATAGTGGAGCGAGAACTCCAAAACCGAATTTCCCTGAGGATTACCGGTTGCCTTGGGTTTTGCGAGAAGGATCCGTTTGTCTTGGTTGAACCGGGCGAAAATCTTTACCCAAAGCTGAACATGGAAGATGTTCGTCAAATCATCGATGCGGCCCTTGAAGGCAGAGTCGTAGACGAGCTTCTCTACAGGGAAGAAGGGAGCGATGACACGTATTGTTCACAAGAAGACAAACCGTTCTTTGAGAAGCAGACGCGGACGATCCTGGGTATGAATCAAAGGCTGGATCCTATCAGAATTCTCAATTATTTGAGGGCAGGCGGTTATGCGGCATTCGAAAAGGTAATATCCGATCCTAACCCCGACTGGATTATCGGTGAGGTAACCCGAGCAGAGTTGAGAGGCCGAGGCGGCGCCGGGTTCCCTACCGGCAAGAAATGGGAACTCGCCCGCACGGCAGGAAACGGCGTGATGACGAGGTTTGTAGTCTGCAACGGTGACGAGGGAGACCCTGGCGCCTATATGGACCGCAGCCTTTTGGAAGGCAATCCCCACTCCGTCATAGAAGGAATGATCATTGCGGGAATCGCTATTGGTGCCAGCCACGGATACATCTATGTCCGCAATGAGTATCCGTTGGCCATAAAGCACATGCTCATCGCTCTACGCCAGGCACGTGACCTCGGAATACTTGGGACGGGCATCTTGGGAACAAACACTGACTTCGATATTGAGATTATCAAGGGGGCCGGGGCATTTGTGTGCGGAGAGGAAACAGCGCTCATCCGGTCGATTGAAGGCAAGATAGCGCGCCCTATTCAGCGTCCGCCGTATCCGGTTGAGAAGGGAATCTGGGGGTACCCCACCAGTATTAATAACGTGGAAACATATGCGAACGTCCCGGTGATTATCGCAAAAGGCGCGGATAATTATATCCAGGTCGGCACACCCAACAATAGAGGCACCAAAATTTTCTCGTTGGTTGGAAAGATAAAAAACACCGGCCTGGTGGAGGTGCCCTTTGGTACCACTATCAGAGAAGTAGTGTACGGCATTGGAGGCGGTCCTCAGGGCAGCAAGAAGATAAAGGCGGTGCAAACCGGAGGGCCATCAGGGGGTTGTATCCCAGAGGTCATGTTTGATTTGCCAATTGATTATGAGAGCCTCGCCCAGGCAGGTTCCATCATGGGATCCGGTGGCATGATCGTCATGGACGAGGCCACCTGTATGGTTGATATCGCCCGATACTACACAAATTTCTTGCAAGGAGAATCCTGTGGAACGTGCTCTACCTGCCGGGAGGGAATACAGAGAATGAACGAAATCCTCACAAATATAGCAGAGGGCAGGGGTCAACTAGAGGATTTGGCTTTGCTTGAGGAACTGGGAAAGGTGGTCAGAGACGTCTCGATGTGCGGGCTTGGGCAGACCGCCCCTAACCCGGTGCTTTCAACGCTACGGTATTTCAAGGATGAATATATCTTGCATATAGTCGAGAAGAAATGTCCTGCCGGGGTGTGCAAGGCCCTGATAATGTACACGATAGATGCGGACAAGTGCACGGGATGCGGGCTATGCAGGAACAAATGCCCTCAGGGGGCAATAGAAGGGGAGCCCAAGAAACCACACTCGATCGCGCAGGATACATGTGTTATCTGCGGTATGTGCTATGAATTGTGCACGTTTGATGCGGTTCTTAAGACAAACAGAGAGGGCTAGGATGTGTAGAATTACGATAGACGGAATAGGATTTGATGCACCAGAAGGATGGACTATACTCGAGACGGCACGGTTTTTGGGGATCGATATCCCGGCCATTTGTTTTCACGAGGGACTTTCGCCAGGAGGCGGCTGCCGCCTGTGTGTGGCGGAAATCGGCAACGGTGACGATGTGAGGCTGGTCAGTTCGTGTACGCACCCGGTTGAAGAAGGTCTCGTGGTTCGCACCGCAACTGAGCGGGTCATCGCTGCACGAAAGATGATCCTTGAATTGCTGATCGCCCAGTGCCCCACATCCAAAACATTACAGGACCTCGCAGCAAAAATGGGCTTGAAGCAGGTACGTTTTACCGCAAAATTCGATGACTGCATTTACTGTGGTCTGTGCGTCAGGATGTGTGAGGAACAGATGATGGCAAGCGCCATTGGTTTCGTGAATCGAGGAAAAGAGCTTAAGATCACCACACCCTTTGACAAGAACTCGGAGGTTTGCAGAAAATGTGGCGCATGCATGTATATCTGCCCTGCATGTACGGTGCGCTGCGAAGGAGAAGCACCGCAAGAGATTCTGTGTGGCAGGTGTGAAAACGCGCTTCAACCTACCTGTTTGGAGTCCTACCATAGTTTCGCATGCTGGATGGGCCTTAGGGGTGAATGCGGTACCTGTGCAAGAGAGAAATTAGAAGACAAGAAGGAGGGCTAAAGATGGCATTCGGAAAGATCAATGCAACAGCGGCAACATTAACCAAGAACAGGACAGAGGATGCGGTTGTCCCGGGGAGCGGCTTGTGTGCCACCTGCGTAGACGGCTGCATCGGTATGTGCGAAGTGGGGAAATCGGCTTATAGGGGGCCAGAAGTCATCTACCCTCAGCCATTCGGGATTATCACTACAGCAAGCGAGAAAGAGTATCCGGTAGATTTATCTCATTTCACGATACTGGGAACCTGTTGCGGTGCACATGGGATAGAACCTGATTCTGACAAGGCCATCTTTACGAATGTTAATCTTGAACAACGGGTAGGGCATGACAAAAACATAAAGCTCAAATTACCCGTTATTATTCCAGGACTCGGTTCTACTGCCATAGCAAAAAACAACTGGGAAGGACTGGCCATCGGTGCTGCCCTTTCAGGGATCATTGTTACTATCGGTGAAAATGTGTGTGGCATGGACCCGGACGCAGAGATTAAAAACGGCAGGGTGCGGCATTCTCCTGAATTGGAGAAACGGGTAAGGCTCTTTCAAGACTGGCAACAAGATGGCTATGGTGCCATTGTCGTGCAGGCCAACATCGAGGATACACGCCTTGGGCTTCATGAATACGCGATTGAGAAACTGGGTGTGGAGGCAGTTGAGCTAAAGTGGGGACAGGGCGCAAAAGACATCGGCGGCGAGGTGAAGATAAAAGACCTGGCGCGAGCCCAGATGCTCAAAGACAGAGGATATATCGTCCTGCCCGATTGTTATGATCCTGCTGTTATCGAAGCCTTTGAAAACCATGCCTTCGATGAATTTGAGAGACATTCAAGGGTTGGGATGGTTGCTTTGGAAAGCTTTTGCAGGCGGGTAGAAGAGCTTAGAGGGATTGGTGCACGATATGTCTCGCTGAAGACAGGGGCCTACAGGCCGCGGGACCTTGCCCTTGCTGTCAAATGCGCATCTGAGGCAAAGATAGATTTCTTGACGGTCGATGCAGCCGGCGGTGGAACGGGAATGAGCCCGTGGAGAATGATGAATGAATGGGGTGTGCCGGCAATCGAGCTCTGGTCACTTCTCTATCAATATCTCCGTCGATTGGAGAAAAACGGCAACTATCTTCCTGATGTCGCGATTGCTTCTGGCTTTACCCTGGAAGATCAAGTCTTTAAAGGTTTGGCATTGGGCGCGCCATACTTCAAGATGATTGGCATGGCAAGAGCCCCTTTAACCGCTGCAATGGTGGGAAAAAACATCGGAAAGAAGCTCGAAGCACAGGAGACACCAGTATATGTGATGCGGTTTGGCCGAACCAGAGACCAGGTATTCATCACTGCCCCTGAACTCAAGCGAAGATTTCAGGAAAAGTTTGACGAAATCCCTACGGGCGCCATGGGACTCTATACTTACATTCAGAGACTTGAACAAGGAATCAGGCAACTTATGTGCGGCGCCAGGAAATTTTCCTTGGAATACATTTCAAGAAAGGACATCGCCGCTCTTACACCCATGGCAAGCGAGATCAGCGGAATCCACTACATTATGGAATGCGACGAAGATGAGGCAGCGCAAATCCTAGACAGCTAGGGCTAAGCCTGATAGGTGAAGACAGGGAGCGGGCTTTGGAACATCTGGCGCAAGCAGAGGGCAAGGAATCTTGCGGCGTTAGTTTTCGACCGTGACTTCGACGATATTCTGTCTTGCAACAGCGACCTCGTGGTCTCCTTTACCGGCCCATATGTGCATCACCCCAAGCACTTCATATTTACGGTTCTCAAGTTTTGCCGTATCCCAGGGAACGGGGAAGTCCCCTCTTCTATCGGAAGATTCCCCGATCTTGATCCAGGTTTCGGTCCCCCTTTTCCTGCAATACCATGGGTTGGTGGCCCTCATGGGATCACCTTGCAAGCCGAGCGCCGCCAATTCCTCTTTCAAAAGCTCTTCGTCGAGTGTTTCCCTGAGCAGCACCATTCCCGAAAAGGTCTTCAGCGTTTCAGAGGGAACGATAAAATGCGGACCCCAATTGAATGCCATAGCTACCTCCTTTTCGATTATATAACTACTCACATTGCATAAGTGCGGGCTGCGTACCAACTACTCATTTGTTAGCCGTGAAGCAAAGAAATTAAGCTTTTCAAAGAGCTATGCTCATTAAGGAGTAGGGTGAACTAGGAGTGGTGATTACGGTTTTGTCGAAAAAAGCAAGAAAAGATACAAAAACGTCTGTAAGTCTCCCTGGTTAAGAGCGCACACAGTCTGCCCTGAACGCGTTATCCGCAAAGGTCAGACCTCTCGGTTTAGTTCCACTGTTTTTTCTGGATTAACCTCTCTAGCATGGCTTTCTGGATCTTCTGGGTTTCCTCCCAACGGTATCGAATGGCTTGGGGGATGGCAATTTGAAAGTAGCCGGGACGAAACAGGCAGGTTTCAGGCTCTTCATCCCAATCGTACCTGTTGGTGCTGTCCAAATCAAAGGGGTTGCCCCGAAAGCCCCCGGTCAAAAGGGATATGCGGGAGAAAATATGGCGATCCTTTATGCCCAGGCAGTTGGGGATGGCATTGGGGTCTACACATCTGATAACGCTGGGAGGGATGGTGTTTTGATACCACAACCCGGTTGAAGCAAAGTAAGCGCCCTCGTTGATAAGGCCCAGGAGCTTGAGCTGGTAGGGATTTTTGCTGATTCCATAGGCAGGGGTTTTTTCGATCTTGATATTGAGTGCGTCAAGGTCTTGAAGGAATGTGAGCAGGTTTTCCAGATAGGTTATGAAATGGAATAACTCGTCCCGTCCGAGGTTCGCGCTATCGGCAATTTCAGCAACCAGATTAAAGGCCTCCTGAGATATTGGCGGGATCGAATGAAGCTCAAAAAGGGCCTTCAGGTTGAATTTGTCCAGGGTTTCCATGAACTCGGTGATTATGGGGTAGTCTTGAGCAGAGGGAGTGCTCGGCCAAAACCTCTCTATGACAACAGATGCGGGAACCTTACCCACCGTGACCAAGCGCATGGCATCCATAGCTTCGGCTTCGGTACGGGAAAGAGTTTGGGTCACTTGGGTATCTACCTTTTGGGATATATACTGTTTGCGGAAATCCTGCATGACCTGAAAGACCTGGCGATAGACAAACCGAACCAAGGAATGTGAGGAGGAGATCTCAGGGTTTCTGCCGATTTCATAGTGAATAACCCTCAGAATGTCTTCGTTGTTAAAGCGGAGCACCAGAAATCTGCCCACGTCCAGCGCATCAGCCTTGTTTCTCTTGGTGAGATGCTCAGCATACCGCCTGACCAGGTTGGAGAAGCTGTCCCTCCATTCTCTTTGTTGCTTCAATTGGCTAAAGGAGATCCCAAACCACCTCCGACTAATCAGATCTTTTTCACGAGCCCCCACATACAGTTCCAAAAGCCTTCGGTAGATCTTTTGAAAGGCCGTAATGCATTGAAAGAGAATCTGTTTTTCCCCTTCACCGAGGTCGGACATACAGGACATATATATGAGAATAGATTCAACCTCATAGTTGTTGACCAACACCTCGCATGCATGGGATCTAATGATGTGATTGGATGGCATGCCTTCTTCTAGGATAATCCGGGTGAGAGGCCTAATGGCAATCAGGAATTCCGGGCTCCTCAGTTTATACCGGTTGAGTAATTCGAGGAATAATTGGGGTGATACCTTTTCCCTGTATCTCCCTAAGCATAGGGTCAGGATCTTCCCAATGCACAGATCCATTAAGATGAGAGGGCGGTGGGAGGTGGACTCGGGAAAGGCTTCCTGTAACCTTTGAAGGACCTTCAAATCGTAGGGCTCTGTTGGATGCAGAAGGGATGCTGCGGCCTGATGCCGGTTTTTCTGTGCAAGCGCGGGTCGAAATGACGCCCATTCCTCCTCAAAGTTAGCGGTAATCGTGTCGATGTCGAGATATGGGCGCCTCTGAGGAGAGAAAAGGAAACCAAGCGAGTTGGTATCAATCTCCTCGATTTGAGACAGAAGCGTTTGGCGGATCTCTTCTATGCCAAAGGGCATGCCCATTGTCTCTCTCTAAATTGGTCTAGGATCTCGGATGTTAGTGTCTTGCCGAGATCTGTCTCGGCGAGAAGCGGGACGGCGATTAGCCGCTCATGCTCTGTTGTTTTTGACAGAGGCAATAATGAATTCAGCCGTCTTTTCCGCCGAGTTTCCAAAAAGCTCTTGGATCGGAAGGAGGTTCAGGTAGTCATCAGCCCATGCCAAGCCCGTCTCTTCGACAATGTTTCTAATGTGAGTGCCCTTTTCGCCGAGCGCGAGCACCTTTGTGGGTAGCTCTGCATCCTGATTGAAGCCAACATCGAGAAGAAAGAGGTGATCGATGTTAGGCCCCTGCTGCATGAGTGGGATGATAAGGATGCTTCTGGCATCGATTCTTCCCTTCCCGATAAAGACATTTCCGGCCTGGACGATGATCCTCTTGGTTCCCTTAAGCCGCGTGTCACCTTCAACGCGGGAAACAAGGCGAGAAGAGCTGCCCTTCTTGCTCACTAGCTCGATGGTTGAGTCCTCAACCGGCTCCCCGGAATAACTCAGGTTGTTTATCTTGTAAAGGGTTTCGCCGTGTATTTCGGAAATTACCTCCTGCAGATTCTTGAGTACCAGAACATTCTTATTGGTGATGTCGCTTATCTCAAATCCATTTCGCATTATAGCCTCGAAGAGTAACCCTGTTACCGGTTCCCATGACCTGCTCGTTCCCACGGTAACTGTCTTGGCCTGGTGCCTGATCGCATCTATCGGCCTGGCCATATCGTTTATTGCTTCTCCGATACAGCGAAAGAAGATGTCGAACACATGAGGAGCGGTGCCGCTTTCTCCGAAGTCTGTCTCAAAATCCGACATGGGGAGTCGTCCGGATAGGTACTTCAGCAGAAGGGTAAGCCTGGATGCCGCAGCCAGTCCCAAGGCTGTGGTGTAGCGCCCCAGTTCGAGCCGCTTCTTGAATTCGGCAAAGAACCGGGCAGCCTTTTCCCGTAGGACCCTGTCGAGTATGATTTGATAGATGTCGAGGCCTTTTCCCTTGGATTCGGCAATGAGCTTGTTGATTTCCTCCCTGAAATTGAAGAGGAAACCGGATTCCGCATCTATTGCCCGTGCTGCATGATAGCCCCACAGATGGCCTGCCAAGGTGGTTACGATAGGCGAAAAGCGCTCCTCTATTTGGGGCACGAAGATCAGTGAGTCCGCATAAGGCTTAAACCCCTCTTCGCCTTCGGTGGCGATCACGATGGTAGTCGCCTGGTGGGCCTTAAATATGGCTGTATCCTTAATAATATCATTGATAACCGTGCCCTTATGACCGGCTGCGCAGATAACAATGAGCGGCTCCGAGGAGAGATCTATATGCTTCTTGTCTTCAACCACATCAGAGGAGATGGTTTTGTAGCAAAGCTCGCTCAGCTTGATCCTGATCTCATCGGCGGCGATCTTGTTGTATCCGCTGCCTACGACCGCCCAATACTTCTTTGATGAGGCAAATCGATGCGCTGATTGGGCTATTTCCGCGTCAAGGGCGAGCACTTTTTTCATTATGGAAGGGAGCTTCATAAGCCTCTGGAGTTCCCCGAGGATAACAGCATCGTCTAAGCGGGAACTCATTTGCGCCAGCTTGAGGCCGAGGATACTGCCGGCTGCAATCTGGGAATAGTAGGCCTTGGTGGAGGCAACCGACATCTCGATATCGCGACCGGTGCTGGTATAGAGCACGCCGTCCACCTTGAAGGTGATGTCTGAATCTCTCCTGTTGACAAGGGCGAGGGTATAGGCGCCCCGTTCTTTGGCCATGTCTACTGCCAAATTGGTATCTGTTGTTGTGCCGGATTGAGTTACCGCAATAACCAAGGTATCGCTCAGGTCATCTTCTGAAAGGTTGCCGCTGAACTCAGAGGCCTTGAGGGGCAGGATACGAATGTCGGTATCGGCCAGATAATAACGTAACAGTTCGGCGCACCCGCATGCGGAAACACCCGCAGTGCCCTGGCCGATAAACAGCACCTTCTTAATCTTGCCTTGAGTCAATGCAGTTGCTAACTTCCGGGGAATCACCGTATCATCCAGGATGCTCACGGCATGCCGGTTTCCGTCTCTCTCGGAGAGGCGCCATCTCGTCTGGACCGTTTTTCTCACCGACTCGGGGGATTCAAAGATCTCTTTCAGGAAATAGTGGGAATAGGCCTGGCGATCTATGTCCCTGGAAGCAATTTCGGTTTCATGTATGGCATCTTCGGCGAGTTCCAGCACAGTCCCGTCATAGTGCAGTGCCTTGATGCCGGAGAGTTCACCCGCTGAATCTTGATCCAGTATGAATATCTGTCCCTGACTTTCCCCATTAACGGCTTTTTCACCCTCCATTTTTACGTACCGAGCGGTTTCTTCCACAAGGCCGTAGATCTCGGATGCAGCGATAAGGTGCTCTCCTCCCAGGCCCACGAAGATCGTCTGACCGCTCCCCCTCTGCGCCAAAAAGAGCTTTCCCGGTGCTATATCCGTGTGCATTGCTATGGCATGGGAGCCTTTGAAATCATTTACCGCCAATCGAAAGGCTTCTTCTATGGGATGCCCCTTATCGCAGTAATGCTGTATCTGCAAGGGTATGATCTTGGTGTCAGTGGTAACCTGTTCGGGAATGGAGCGTGTCGTATTCCTTTCGAAGTCCCCTTTCAGAGAAACATAGTTGTCGATGTCTCCGTTCAGACAGGCGTGAATAACTCCATGTTTTCCGTCATAGGAATGCTCCGTACCGTTAGGGCCGATACGGTTATCAACTGGATGACAGTTCGATTCGCTGATCTCCCCGACAGATGCCCAGCGGGTATGGGCAAGCATCGTCTGATAGAGGTTGGGCCTGGAGATGAGGCAATGGAATACGTCGTCAGTGCGTACCTGATCCCTGAGAAACGCCACGTTGTCTCCCAGATGGCCTATCTGGGCAGCGATCTTATAGGTAAGGGTAACGGAAATGGCTCCTCCGCCCTCACTCACCGTAATGCCTCTGTTTAAGAGGATTACCCCTTGCTGCCGGGAGATGAACTCTTCGAGCAAGGATTTCCTTTTTAGCTCTTTCTCAAGCTCGTCATAGTGTCTTTTGTCTAAACATGTAATAATAGAGATGCCCGCTGAGTCTCTCCCCCTCACCTCCAGCCGATCAAGGTTGTTGAAGAGCGCATTTATGTTCTTGATCTGTTGGAAGGCCAAAAAAGAAATGTTTTTCTTCGGACGGGCGGAAAGGGTCTCTATCTTTTTCAGATTCGCGAGTATTTCTTCTCTTAGAGACCATACCAGGTCTTTGGCCTGGGATATCCTATGCTCCACTACCTCGTTTTCCCGGAGAGACTGGAGATCGGGCCGCCGTTGCAGTTCCCTTTCTTCCCCAGTAATTATTGCCTCTAATCTTTGAGAGATGCCTTCGAGCAAGTTTTGTGCGGAGGTCTTTTTGGAGAGCTCATAGAGCGATGCGGTGCGTTTTAGGTCCGAGACAAACCCTTTCAGCTTTCCCACAATGGCCTCCCCTCCGAGATAACGCTCGGTGAGAGCCTTGTCCTTCCCCGGGAGCCTCTTGAGGGTGAATTTCTCAAGGCCTTGCGCCAGCGAGGTGAGTTTTTCAATGGAAATGCCTGCTGTTGAGGATTCTTTGCTCTTGACGGTAACGATACCAGTCAACCCACAGTTCAGCACTGTGTCTTGAAGGGGAAAGAGCACGATAGTTCCGGGCGGGACGCTCCGAATATGTTTACCGATGGAGATCCTGGATAAGCGGCAACGCACTGGGCGCGGGCTCTTCAAATGTTTCAATGATGTCATGGACCCAACAACCTCTTCGAATAACCTGAAGTTTGCTCACCAGGCCGAGCATACCCCACCGATTCCTGAAATCTCCTAATTGCTGATATCCTCGATATCAATGCCGCGATCGATTACCTTGCTTGCATTCTCCAGCACCTTTTTCCCTGCTGTCTTATCTACGACGTAGATCATGTTTCCGCCTCTCTTGGAAAAGGTCTGTCCATACGATATGGGTACCATAGGTGTGGGGTCGCGCAGCAAGGATTCGGCTACAGGCTCTACCTTGCGCTCGCCATTGGCCAGAAGCAGGACTATCTTAGCGCGGTAAACAAGCTCAACACCCATGGAAAGAGCGTACCACGGGCTCTGCTCAGTGCTCTGAAAGTGCCCGTCGCGAACCGCGTTTTCCACGGTATTCTGGTCGAGTTTAACCAGGAGCATGTTGTGGCCCTCAAAGGGGATGCCCGATTCATGAAAGGCCACGTGGCCGCGCCCCCCGACCCCTACAACCTGGAGATCAATGCCACCACTGCGCGCGATTTTTTCCGCGTAGCCATCGAGCAGTTCTCTGCGCACCCACCGGAGGTATTCGGATCGGGCCTCAGGTTTAATGACAATGGCCCTGCCCTTATCCTTGCCTTGCTCGGTCCAGTCATCGGGGTGGGCCTTGAGTTCGGCCAGAAGTCTCTCCTGATCCACGAGGGTGCCCCATGGTACGTTTGTTTCCATAAACTTGTTCTTGAGGAGCCCGAAGAATTCCTGCACCATGAAGAATCCATAACTTTCCGGATGCAAGGCGCGCTGTTGGGGGTTCTCTCCGGGAAGACCGATGTACTCGTCCAGGTTAAAGCTCCGAATCTTGGCGCTGTCGAATTCCCCGGCATTGGCTGCTTTGGCAAGGTATTTGTAGAGGCCGGTTGGGGTATTGCCGGTGGCGACGCCCAAAACATAGGCATCCTTTGTGTTCGCGGTTTTCTTTATGTCATCGACCACAAAACGGGCTGCGACTTCGCTCATGTGATCAAAATCTCTAGTGATAACTACCTTAAAGGGCATGCGCGGATCCTCCACTGGAATGTAATCAACCGAGCTTTTCTCGGAGCACATCGGCAATTTGGGTACAGTAATTCTCTGTTTCATCGTTGGTTGTCCCTTCAACCATTACACGGCACATAGGCTGAGTGCCCGAGTACCGCACTAACACCCTTCCCTTGGTGC
>CP070752.1:1865854-1883982 GCA_020348625.1 Deltaproteobacteria bacterium
CGGCACAAAGGTTGACATGCCAACACGCATGGTGCCGCGCCTGATAATCTGCTCGATGGTGCTTTCCTCTACCAACTGCTTTTGCACCGTTCCTGCGAGGGAAATACCGGTCACGGTGCAGATCAAACCTGCAACAAGCAGCGCTTGAATGAATGGGAAACGATTTCTCATTTCTCTCCTCCTTTCTCCTACCCTTCATTTTAAGGACTGTCCAAAAACTCTGGGGACAATCGAAAAACCGAGCCCTAAAGGATCTGACTTAAGAAGAGTTTTGTCCGTTCCTCCTGCGGGTTCGAAAAGAAGTGCTCCGCTGTCCCCTCTTCCACAATCCCTCCGTTTTCCATAAAGATAACCCGATCGCTAACCTCACGGGCAAACCCCATCTCATGGGTGACTACAACCATGGTCATACCCTCGCGCGCAAGGGTTTTCATGACATCCAAGACCTCGCCGATCATCTCCGGATCAAGCGCACTGGTTGCCTCATCGAAAAGCATAACCTTTGGCATCATGGCCAGGGCCCGAGCAATGGCGACCCGCTGTTGCTGACCGCCGCTGAGCTGACTGGGGTAGCTGTTGGCCTTCTCCGGAATGTCGACCTTTTTGAGGAGCTCCATCGTGGTCTCTGTAGCCTCTTGTTTTGTCTTCCTGCGCACTCGCCTCTGGGCAAGATTCACGTTCTCCAGTACCGTCATGTGGGGAAAGAGGTTGAACGACTGAAAGACCATGCCAACCTCTTTACGAATCTCCAAACGGTTCTTCTTGTTGTCGTCCAGAGGAATACCGTCGATGACAATGGAGCCGCTGTCAATCTCTTCCAGGCCATTGAGGCACCGCAAAAAGGTGGATTTGCCGCCACCGGAAGGCCCAATGACCACCACAACGGAACTGCGTCGAATTCTTGTGGAAAATCCCGTGAGGGCCCGTACCCCATTCGGAAACGTCTTACTGATTCCCTCTACTTCGATAATATATTCCCGATAGGCTCCGTCTTTCATAAGCGCATCCATACGTCCCTCAGTCCGCTACCCTGAGCCGGTTTTCCATGACACTAACCACGGTGGAAAGCACCACCGTCACCACCAAGTAGAGCGCCGCAACCGTAAACCAGATTTCAAAGGTCAAAAAGGTCTCACTAATAACAACCTGACCCTGCATGGTTAGATCATAGATAGCAACAGTGCTGACCAGGGCGGAGTCCTTAACCAAGGATACCGCCTGGCTCGTAAGGGGCGGCAGGATTCTGCGAATCGCCTGTGGAAGGACAATATACCGGTAGGTATGGAACGTACCGAGTCCCAGACTGTATGCCGCTTCCCACTGACCTCTCGTAACTGAAAGGATTCCCGCTCGAAATATCTCCGATGCATATGCCCCCTCGAAAAGACTCAATGCAAGGACGGCTGAGGTAAAACGGCCGATGCCAAGCACCGGCGCCAGCACAAAATAAAGAAAGAACAGCTGCACCAGCAGCGGCGTATTGCGTATGAGCTCGAGATAGCCGCGGGCAATAACTCGGCCCATGAAGGAATTCGATATCCTGAGCAGTGCGGTTACCAGCCCAAAGCAGAAGGCCAGCACCAGGCTCCAGGCACTGATACGAAACGTGAGCAGCAATCCGTCGAGAAGCGGTCCTCTCGTGAATCTGCCGTCCTCGTAACCAGCTATGTATCTGGGCACTCGATGCCACTGCCAGTGATACCCCATCATCTCCGTTCCACGATACATGAGCCACGTAAGTGCTGCTACAAGCAGCAAGAATTTCACCACATCGCTCGCCGTTGAACGCATGAGGACAAACCAAATCCTCCGGAGCTTTTTCGCGTCGTATTGAATCATCTTAGAGTATCCGGAATTGAACTCGACAGCCAGTGCCCCTGCCTGACTCATCCGATATCAATGGGACTCCCTGTTAGTGAATCAGTGGTTACCCATCACCTGGGTGTCAAGCCATATTCTGAGTTGATCCATGGTACACGGGCAAGCCAATCTTGAAGGAAGTCCCAACCCCTTCCTGGCTTTGTACCGAGAAAGAGCTTCCTTTATGCCTGTCGATAATCCGCTTTGAGATACACAGACCGAGCCCTGTCCCATGCCTTTTGGTCGTAAAAAAGGGTGAAAAGATCTTCTCTTTTTCCCCTTCCGCCATCCCACAGCCATCATCAGCAACCACTATTTCCACGCTATCCCCTGACAGCTTGCCCTGCACGGAAAGCTTCCCACCGCCCTCAATCGCGTCTATTGCATTCTTCACGAGATTTAGGAATACCTGCTTCAATCTGCCTTTGTCCCCTGCCACTATGAGGGCGTCATTATCCAGCTTTAATTCCGCCTGGATCTTGTGCTTCTTGAAGTCTCCCTTTGCCAGTGAGAAGACCTCTTCAAGCACATCAGCTATATTCACGGGGTCTGATGCCATTGCCTCTGTTACATAAAACTCCCGCAGGTCCGAAAGTAATCGCTCCAGACGCTTGACCTCTTCGGTAATGATGTTGAGCTTTTCAAGTTTCTTCTCGTCCTTAGTGTCCCGTGCCAGTTGTTGGGCAAAACCACCGATCATCACGAGGGGGTTCTTTATCTCATGGGTAATCTCGGCAACCATCTGACCAAGGGCAGCCAGCCGTTCCGACTGGAGTACCTGTTCTTGGAGCGCCTTGGCCTCGGTCAGGTCCCTCACAATACCGGTAAAATAGAGCCTTCCTCCCACCTCGGTGACTGAAAAGGAGATCAACGCGGGAAAGGTTTCACCGTTCTTCCGAGTCGCCACCATCTCCGTCTCGTGTCCAATGCGCCTGGGGATCCTGGTCTTCGCGTAGCGTGCCACCGCTTCCCGGTGCCTGTTGCTACACGAAGGCGACATAATAACATCGAGATCACGCCCGATAACCTCATCCCGGCTGTAGCCAAAGAGCTTTTCCGCTGTTTTGTTGAAGAATAAGACCATGTGATCTTGGTCAACGGTGACGAAAGCTTCATTGGTATTCTGAATCGCATGCTCCAGAATCATGAGTTCCCGGTGCTCACCTTCTGTGCAATCCCGATTCATCATGGTGCGTTAACCTTTCTTTCTCTGGGTTTTGAGCCCGTTGCGCAGACCTAGGCAACACTGTTTCCAATCGTGTCGGAGCAAGGGTCTTTCGGTGCCAACAATGGTGTTTGTCTCTGCATCCCAATCCCTTGTGGTAGGCAGGCACAGAGGCGTTAACCGGGCCCGGCCGGAACACGGTCTACACCCTCCTCGATTACTCAATCGCCTGGGTCAGTTCTTTTCCAGCGTTATATGCCTCCTGCAGGTATTCGGGGTGCTTCAATACATCGCCCTCGAAATCGAGGCCCCTATACAGGAGATGCCTCCAGAACTCTGCATCACAGACGTCGAAGAAGTAGCGAACCGTGAGAAGGGTCCCCTCAAAGAGCCTTTTGCCGCTCGTGGCACCCACTGAAACAAACAACCCTTTCTTTGTTCGTTTACCTTGTCCTCGAACCGCCTTCTCTAGAAGGTATCGCTTGACCCACAAAGATTGGCACCGATCCATAAGGATCTTGGTATGGGCACTGACCGTATAAAAGAATATGGGAGAGGCCAACATAATCCCTTGGCATGCTAGGAGGCTATCATAGACACCCTGGAAGTCATCCTTGATAACACACCTCCCGTCCTTTTTGCACCCATAAATCTCAAGACACGGGGCCATCTTCAGATCGCGGAGTATAACTTCCTCCACCGCAGCACCTTGCTCCTTTGCACCCAGAACAGCCTGTTTCAGCAGAAGCGAAGTATTGCCTTTACGACGAGGGCTTCCGTAGATTGCAAGAATGCTACTCACGATTTACACCTTTTCCTTTTAATGGTGTTGCCCGCTCAAGTTATATGAACCAAAGCCGGCTGACTTTACGATTGGGAAGGCCCAACGCGGATCGTCGCCACAAAAGCTTTAAACCAGGGATTTGAGTTTACTATTTGTTTCAGTCTAATAAAATCCCATGAACGGCTGCAAGGAAATTCTACTGCCTCACCGCATATATATTATGGAACAGATGCTTTTCGATTCGCATCGGAGGTGACCTTGAAGCAGGGCTCTCGCCGAGAAATATCCTCTTATCTCGGCGTTCTACTTTTTGGCCGGATTCCATAAACCCTACGAGCAGGTTCACGTATAGAACCTCAAGTCTGCCCTTTTCCGCTTGATCCATGCGGTGCTTTTCACTATACTTTTTTTACAGGAGGCGCTACCGCTGTGATCAGGAGTGCCGTATCCGACCATGATTGTTCGGCATAACCAAAGATACCCGTGCCTCTGTGTTAAACGGGTACGGCGATTGAACTCCGAAAAGGAGGCAGATACATGGAAAAACATCACAAGTTCTCTATCTGGTATGTGTTAATCGCCATCTGGATAGTCCTTATCCTGCACAACGCCATCTCCCAATCCTTTCGGGTGGAACAGGTCCCCTATAGTGAGTTTGTCAGGGCTCTACAGGATGGAAGGGTAGTAGAGGTGGCCATTACCCAAGACCGTATCCAGGGTAAGATGAAAACCACCAAGGATGGGCAAGGGGCAGAAAAAATGTTCAGCACGGTCCGCGTGGACCAGGGTCTTTCGGAGCTCCTGGAAAAATACAACGTGACCTTCAAGGGGGTTGCTGAAAGCAACTTTCTGAAGAACCTCGCCTCGTGGTTCTTTCCGGTTCTGCTCTTCTTCGGCATCTGGTACTTCATGATGCGCAGATTTTCCGCTCAACAGGGGAGTTTCATGACCTTGGGTCGAAAAAAGGCCAAGGTATACATGGAAGACGAGGTTGGGGTGACCTTTGATGATGCTGCCGGCGTGGACGAGGCCAAAGAAGAACTTGTTGAGGTCATCGAATTCCTCAAAGCGCCTGAAAAATTCACGCGACTCGGGGGAAAGCTTCCCAAGGGCATACTGCTTGTCGGCCCACCCGGTACGGGGAAGACGCTGCTCGCAAAGGCAGTGGCCGGAGAGAGCGGCGTCCCGTTTTTCAGCATGAGCGGCTCCGAGTTCGTTGAACTCTTTGTGGGAATGGGTGCTGCAAGGGTCCGCGATCTTTTTGCCCAGGCAAAGGAGAAGGCTCCATGCATCATCTTTATTGATGAGCTCGATGCACTGGGAAAGGCTCGAGGGATCGGCATGACCGGTGGTCACGACGAGAGGGAGCAGACCTTGAACCAGCTTCTGGTTGAAATGGATGGGTTCGATCCTAACCTGGGCGTCATCCTCATGGCAGCTACCAACCGGCCGGAAATCCTAGATCCTGCCCTGTTGAGACCCGGCCGTTTCGACCGTCACATACTGGTTGATCGGCCTGACAAAAAAGGTCGTTCGGAAATACTGAAGGTTCACATGAAGGGAATTACGTTAGATAATGATGTAGACGTAGATACTATCGCTGGGATGACACCCGGGTTTGTGGGAGCTGATCTGGCCAACCTAGTAAATGAGGCTGCGCTTTTGGCCGTACGCCGGAACAAGGCTGAAGTCGGTATGGCGGAGTTCCAGGATGCCGTTGAACGTCTCATCGCCGGGCTCGAGAAGAAGAATCGCCTCATCAATAAAATGGAAAGGGAGATTGTAGCGTACCACGAGGTGGGGCATGCCCTGGTAGCCCTTTCCATTCCAGGAACAGATCCGGTACGAAAGATCTCCATCATACCTCGAGGGGTGGCTGCGCTCGGCTATACCTTGCAGGTACCAACCGAAGACCGTTTCTTGATGAGCAAAACCGAGCTCCTGAGCAAAATCGCCGTGGCATTGGGAGGGCGAGCAGCAGAAGAGATCCATTTCAAGGATATCTCAACAGGCGCCCACAACGACCTAGCCAGGGCTACCGATATCGCTCGGAGCATGGTAAAGCAGTACGGCATGAGTAACGAGTTAGGCCATATCTACTTCGAGAAGGATCGGCAGAAGCAATACCTTGAAATGGGCTTCCCATCTACCAACGACTACAGCGAGGATACGGCGCAGATCATCGACCGCGAAATAAAGGGGATCCTCGATTCCCAATACGAGGTGGCAAAGGGGATACTTATGAGGCACAAGAAGACCCTGGATAAAGGGGCTGCTCTCGTCCTAAAGGAAGAGAATATCGAGGGCGATCGGCTCAAGAAACTCCTTGAAGCTGATGGGAAAGGGCAACGGTCCAAAACAGGGGGCAGCACAAAAGGAAGACCGAAAGCCGAATCTCGCAAAGTGAACGCCACCGCCGGCCGATGATATGCATTTATGCCCCATTCTTTAGTTTCTTTAGCGCCATATTGGCTGCAATAAGTATGGGGTCCCATACGCTGGCAAAGGGTGGGGCGTAGGCTAGATCCAGACGAGCCACATCTTCCACCGTCATTCCGGCGTAGAGTGCGGCAGCTAAGGTATCTATCCGGTGTGCCACTCCCTCTTCGCCTACCATCTGCGCCCCGAGGAGCCTTCCCGATCCCTTCTCAACGACATATGTTACGGTTATGGGCTTTCCCGCAGGATATGCGCGGCTCCGAGACCATCCTTCTATAGTGGAGCTGAAGAATTCGTAGCCCTCCCCTTCGGCCTCCACAGCCGTGAGCCCAGTACGTGCGACCTCTAAGGCAAAGATCTTGGTAACGGCGCTACCTACTACTCCCTCGAATACGCTCGCCAGGCCAGCGACATTCTCGCCTGCTATTCGCCCTTGCTTGTTGGCGGTGGTACCCAAAGGGATATATACCTTTTTGCAGGTCACCAAATGCAAGGTTTCCGCACAATCGCCGGCAGCGAAAATTTCGGGCACATTAGTCCGCAAATGCTCATCAACGGCAATAGCCCCCCTCGCTCCCAACTCGACTCCCGCCCCTTGAGCCAATTCAGTATTCGGCCGCACCCCCATGGCAAGTAGTACAAGATCCGTGTCAAAGGATCCTCGATCAGTGATCACCCTTCGAACGACACCTTTGTCTCCTTCAAATTCCTCAACTGACGTCTCCTTGTGGAGTTCCACCCCTTCAGCACCCAGCTTTCCCTCAACTATGTCGGTGATCTCCGTGTCCATGGTGCCGAGGACCCGATCCATCTTTTCGATGACCGTGACCTTCAACCCCCTCTTACGCAGTGTCTCGCTCATCTCCATGCCGATATAGCCGCCCCCCACGATGACGGCGCGCTTTGGTCGCTCCTCACTGGCATATGTCTTAATAGCCATGCCGTCGCCGATGGTTCTGATGGTAAAGACGTGCTGTAAGTCAATTCCAGGGAGCGCGGGTACGATCGGTGACCCGCCAGTAGCCAGAACCAGTTTATCATAGGGAAGCCTCGTCTCTTTTTCCCTTTCCAGATCATGCACCAGCAATTCCTTCCGCGCGTTATCGACGGCCACGACCTCGTGTCGCGTTCGAACTTGTATCCCTCGCTCCTTCTCAGCAACATCCGGGGTTAACGCGAACAAAGACTTCACGTCCTTAATGTCATCGGAAATGTAATAGGGAAGGCTGCATGCGCCATAGGAGATGTATGCGTCTCTCTCCAGCACCACAACCTCCATTTCCGGCCTGATTCGCCTGGCACTGCTTGCAGCGCTCATCCCTGCAGCCACTCCACCAACAACCACCAACCTCTCTTGATGTGCCATGGTCCCTCCTCTCTCGTCAAACAAGCCACAGATGTGAGAAACGAAATGCCTATCGGCTGGGTCCCTCATGTTCCATTTCGTCAGGTTATGTCCTCGCATGGCCCCAGCACTGTGGAATAACCCTCCTGACTTCATCAAATGGATTTATTCACGAATAGTTCATAATAGAGTATTGGCACAATAGGATCAAAACAAAATGGGCCCTCGACACGGGACCAAGAAACCCAGCTGATCTCCAGACTCCTTTTAACTTGCTCACCTGCCTACTTTGATACTAAAGTGAAAATAGTTTCAGGGTTATACCAGATGAGCCTAATTGTGCCATTCTGAGGAGGGAAAGCAATGGAAAAGATAGCCAATCTGAGGGATATCAAGGTCGGCGGCTCGCTCACCTTTGACTACAAGGGAGAAAAAGCAGTATTGGTGCGGACCAAGGAAGACCAGATAGTCGCATGCATAGCGGTTTGCCCCCATGCTGGTGGCGCTATCGAATGGGACGAGCAGATCAAAAAGTTGCTCTGCGAGACACACCTCTCTCTCTTTAACGCCGAGGACGGTGCTGTGTACCGGCACAGCTCAGCCTTCGAGGTAAAAGACGGTTTAAGCAGGATCGAGCTCAAGGTGGATGAAAACAACAATATCTTCGCCCTCTGATTAGCTCCCCAGAGAAACACTCGATTTCCACACCCGCCTGAATTAGTGCCATATCCGTGACGCGAGGGGCTTTCGTCAAAGTCATGACAAAAGGTTCACGGCCCTACATGGACATGGGGCAGATAGACGTCGAAATCCTCGAATCGCTTCATATTGTCATTTTCTATCTCAAGCAGCCTATAATGCCCCATTTCCATTGAGGCTATATACGCTATCATCTTGTTGAGCCTCGGGTCATCCTCATACAGCCCTGCCAGTTGCTGGTAGAATTCGTACGCGGCTGTTTCCGCATTCATGGCCATTGAGAACACCTCGCTAAGCGGCATCATTTCATCGGTAATTCTAATCTCAGGCAGAGGAACGGGTGAATCCTCAGGGATCATTATCTCCTTGTTCGGAAACCTCTCCTTGTAAACCCCTTCAATGACGCTGCGGTGTTTTTCTTCTTCAGTGGAAATGAAGTTCAGTTTGTCCTTGAGCAAGGCATTCTTAACCCTATCCGCAACCTGCTGATAAACCAGTTTGCTGTCGATCTCGCTTCTGAGCGCAGCCAAGAGAAGTGTCTCTTCATTAAACTCACCTAGATCCATGGCAATACCTCCACCGCTTGGCCTTTCCTAACTGCTCTTATATAATAGTTCAGCTGATTGAATACGCCGGCCAGCCTCCACCGCAGTTGAGCGCGCTTGATCTTTCTGGGTAGTGGGAATCCAAGACCACATAAACAGTGGAGATTGAGGTTTCCCACGAATTCGGTCAGTATCCCGCCATGAAACGCAGCCACCCGGACCCCCTTTGAGTTTGCGCAAAGAGGTCCTACGCTTGGTCCTTTAAGGCCTTGGCCACCTTTCGGCCCAGGTCCGCACATTTCTTCAGGTCATCGTCTTGAGGCACGTATTGGACCTTGATGCCGGGATCAAGGATTTCGAATTTCATCTCTTCCATAGCGGTGGTAATCAGCTTGACTGCCTCGCCGCTCCATCCGTACGATCCGAAGGCTGCTCCAATCTTCTTGGCAGGTCGCAACCCCTTCATGTAATGAAGCAGATCAGCCATATGAGGCAGCATCCCGTTATTAAGGGTTGAGGAGCCGATAATGAGCGCACCCGCATCCAGAACCTCGGTTATGATATCACTTCTGTGGTTGGTTGAAAGATCGAATAATTGAGCACTCACGCCCTGTTCAACCAGCCCCTCAACAATGGCCTTTGCCATAATTTCGGTGCTGTGCCACATGGTATCATAGACGACGAGCGCCTCGACCTTGCTCTTCTGTTGGCTCCACACATCATAATGCTCGAGTATCTTTTGAGGATTTTTCCTCCAAATAAGGCCGTGGTCAGGGGCAATCATATCTATCTTGAGGCCAATCTCACGAACCTGCGCTAAGAGCTTCTGGACGAGGGCGGAGTATGGGAGGATGATATTGGCGTAGTACTTGGCAGCGTGTCCTAGAAGCGTTGAGAGGTCAACCTCATCGTCAAATCGTTCGGTAGAGGCCACATGCTGACCGAACGCGTCGCTCGATATAAGCAACCGATCCTCCGGAATATATGAAAACATGCTGTCCGGCCAGTGGAGCATCCTGGTTTCGATAAACTGAACCGTCCTCTTGCCTAGGCTAATGGTATCTCCTGTTTTTACCGCCTCATAGGGCCAGTCCTTTTGGTGAAAATGGGCAAGCAGGTTCTTTTTACCCATTTCAGAGCAAATAATCTTCTCCGGCTGCACAAGATCTGCGATTTCAGCAAGAAGGCCCGAGTGGTCCATTTCTACATGATTAACGATCAAGTAATCTATCTCGGCAGGATCAATAATCTGACGGATATTACCTATGAGGTCGTTTTTGAAGCCCCTTTTCACCGTATCGAAAAGAGTGACCTTGTCGTCTATCGCCAAAAAGGCATTATAGCTCGACCCCTTGTCGACTGAATATCCATGAAAATCACGGATATTCCAGTCAACAGCACCGACCCAGTAGATATCCTTGAGAACCTCAATTGGTGGCATTACACCCTCCTTTCACATTTCTCCGCACAATAGAAGAAAAGAAAAAAAGAGCCTCAATAAAATAAACTCCTCTTGCGGCAGCGAGTTCCATATTGGCGGTGTAAGCTGCCGCGTGTGTCGGAGGCCTGAAAAGCGCGCCGCTGCCAGTTGAAAATAATCTTACCTGGTTTGAGGCCACAAAACCACCGAGAAGCAACAGTACTTACTTCAATCAGGATTCCTTCTCGAACTCGTCTTTCGAGGCTCCGCAGACAGGACATTCCCAATCATCGGGCAGATCTTCAAAGGCAGTACCCGGTGAAATCCCGTTGTCTGGGTCTCCAACAGCAGGATCATATACATACCCGCAAACCTGACAGACGTATTTATCCATAATTCTCTCCTCCCCGTTTCGTCTGGTTCATGTTTGATATTCGCTCAGCAGCTACCACACGCCGAGATAGTTCCAAAAAGGACTTGAAATGCATCATGACATATCCGGAAACTAACCTTCGATATAGGTCGGTGCAGCCTTTGGTGACTTACCCTTTATCACCTGATGATAATAGGCATAGGTCATAGGCTCACCCTCACGAATGATCTCGCCGTCAGTTACCTCGCCAATGAAAATGGTATGGGTCCCCATATCGATCTCTTTCTCGACCTTCACTTCCAGAAAAGCCATACTGTGCTCTTCGAGAACCGGATTACCCGATTGAGTCAACCGGTGCTTAATGCCGTCAAACTTCTCGATATCCCTGCCGCATTTGAACCCAAATCGCCCTATGAAAACCATCCCGGCCTCTTGATCCAGGACGTTCACGGTAAGGGAACGGCTCTCTTTGATGAACTCGTGGGTGTAGTTCTGCTTGTTAATGCTCGCCGCCAGGGTGGGCGGTTTAGAGGTGATCTGAAAGACGGTATTTGCTATCTGACCGTTGATCTTATCACCCTTTCGTGACGCAACAACGTAAAGGCCGTAGCTGATTTTATGGAGTACTTTCGGGTCCATTTCCTTCTCCGCCTCAATGTATTTAACCTAACTCCCCCAATAACTTATACTCACATGGCCTCTAAATCCCTTCGAGCGGCCATATCAAACAGCACCCTCTCCCTTGTTTTATCTATACCCAAGGCTTTCCTCTTTGTGTCAATATGTTCTATCATCATGTGAGCCATCTCATATGGATCGGCGGTAAACCCCCATTTCCCAAAACCCACCTCCTCCAAGCCCTCGAACAGCAGCTTGTGGAACTTTGTCTCCTCGATAATCGGGAAGGTAACGCCAAAAACAGTGTATACACCAGACGCAACAAAGTATTGACCGATTGCAATTGCCTTTTCACTCATCCACTCCGGGGCGGCACCGGCAACCGGCAGATCAGCAATGCTCTCTCCCAGGCCTCCCACCCGGACCATTTCTGAGCACGCGATCAAAATCCTGCTGTTGTCAACGCACGAACCCACACCCAAAACAGGTGGCATTCCGACCGCCTCACACACCTCTCGAAGGCCCGGCCCTGCGAGGTGAGCTGCCTCAGGTTTATAGAATCCGGCTTTTGCCAAAGCGATCTGTGAACATCCGGTCTGGACAACCAATACGTCGTTCTTGATCAATTCCTTTACCAACTCAACATGAACCCAGTCCTGCTTGACTCTCGGGTTGGTGCAGCCGACCACCCCGGCTACTCCTCGAATCCTGCCGTTTATGATATTGTCATTGAGCGGCGTATAGGATGCCCTGAATGTACCCCCTAGCAGATAGTTGATATATTCATGGGAGAAGCCGAAAATCCCGATATTGGTGTTCTTTGGAATCTCAACCGGTAGCTTCCGATTCTTGAACCTGACAATGGCCATTTCCACAATCCTGTCCGTACACTCTCTTGGCTCATGCTCCTTGAATTCAATGTGTTCGGCGCCTTCAATATGGGCCCTTGGATTTGTAGTGAAGAGCTTGGTGCCGTAGCACTCAGCAACCTTTGCCAAACCCTGTTTGATGCACTGCACATCAACACCCAGGGCATCGACTGCGCCTGTGACCAGAACAGCTTCCGTAGACATAAAATTTCCCGCATGAGGGATCCCATGACGGGAGAGCATCTCCGCCCCTGAACAGCACATCCCCACTAGGTTTATTCCTTCAGCGCCCGCATCCCTGGCCGCAGTAATGAGGCTCGGATCATTGACCGATTCGAGTATGGATTCGAAGAGGTTCGGCTCATGACCGTGGATAATGATGTTTACCTGGTTTTGCCTCAGGCAACCCATGTTGACCTCGGCCCTCACCGGGGTGGGAGTACCAAAAAGAATGTCTGAGATCTCCGTTGCAACCATGGAACCGCCCCATCCATCGGCAAGAGCTGTGCGACTGCATTGATTGGTGATATTCGCATAGTGCTGATCAACCCCCATATGGCTTCGATGCATCAGTTCCATGATCTCCCGCATGGCGCCACGAGGCACCACTCCGTGCTTGCGCCATGTTTCCAGCGTCTTCAGCGGCACCCTTTTGGCAAAGGGTATCTCACCTTCCACCTGGGTATAGGTACGCTCAAGCTCTTTGTAGAGATCGGTTGCAATATCCTTGATCTTCCTACCATCCGTCTCTATCCCGACGGATTGAGCTACTTCTTCCAGTTTTATAGGGTCTTTTATAGTATAATCTTTGATGTTCCCGTTGACCACCTCCCTGAAGAGGTCCAGCATCGACATTCCGTGGTCAATATGGGCTGCGGCGCCACTGGCTACCATGCGGGCAAAGTTCCGGGACATGATCGTATCAATGGTGGCCCCACAAACACCGACCTTTCCGTAAGGATCTTTGGCGTTTAGTCGGCAGGGCCCCATGGCGCAGTGCTTGCAGCAAGCGGAATCCGCCCCAATCGGACAGGCCTTCATGTTTAGGGCGCGGTCAAAGGCGGTCTCCACGCCGTCTCGCTGTGCCTTCTCAAGCATTTGTGCCGTGCTTGCACAAATGGTGGCCTCCTTAATGTCGACCTTCTTCATCGGGACGACCTTTTTTTCATCTTTCACTTCTTCAGTCATTCTCTTTTACCCCCCTTAATGTGACTACCGTATTCACGGTCGTTAGCTTATTTTCTCTTGAGCGCGATGCAATTTTTGCCAAAAACACCTCAGCAGCAGTGACTTCCGTTCTTGTCTCTACTCCGGCCACGTAGTTAAATGGTTCCCTTTTTTTCTGCGCCTGCTCATGTTTGTCTCACACCATTCTATTTCCATATCCTCTTTTCCAGTTCATAGAAGAGCCGAGGCCTCACGCCGCGGTGAAGATCGGAGCATCCTCATCATGGATGGCGAAACTGCACTCCCAGAACACGGCCTTAACAGGACCTTATAGGTATTGCATTACAGGGCGAGACCTTTTTCCTTATGATGCTTGAATGCTGCATTTGGTAAAATCGATCTCCTGGCCGCACCCATGGCATACATGCCTTTTGTCAAACTCGTCAGAGAATATTTCCTTTTCCTTACCGCAATTGGGGCATTTACAAATAAACGCCTTGAGATTCTTCAAATCCTCAAAACCCGGACAGTGTCTCGGAGTTGTCATGAATCCCTCCCGATTAATATTCTTGCCTTGCCAACTTATGTCCAATCTCCCGTCCATAGTCCTGCGCCATCTGCACACCACCCCCCAAGGCGGCAGATTTCAGTCTCAACGGCCCACTCACCATATCCATACGAAAGATGTTTTTCATAGTGTCATAGATGCGATCGGGTGCCTCACCACTCCATCCAAATGCACCAAATGCCCCACCTGGTTTCCCCTCCAGATCGGCCTTTTCAGCTAGAAAAAGAAGCGTCTTCATGCCTTGCATCATCTCCCCGTGATAGGTGGCAGACCCAAAAACATATCCGTCATACCCATCAAGATCAGACTCCTTTTTCATTTCATTGGCATTTACAACTTTTGCTTCGGCACCATTAAACCGGATTCCCTCAGCAATAAGCTCAGCAATCCTTTTTGTTTGTCCGGTTCTGGTCGCATAAACAACAAGTGCTTGAGCCATTTCTTCTTACCTCCCTTTTATCGCATCTCTGACAGCATCAAATATTACGTTGTAGTCAGGTTCCTCTGTCACCTCTGGATCCTCCACAAACCCAGCTCTAGACATTTTTGCGAAAAGAGGTTTCCTTTCCCCTGCACTCCGGACATATCCCCAAGAACTCGAGCCTGTGCCCCGTTATACTGTAATCGCTCTGATTCCGAACCGCATCTTCGAGGTCACCAACAGATATGATGGGAGCATCTTCCACCCTCCCGCACGATACGCAGCGAAGGTGATAGTGGTCTTCTGTAACACCATCAAACCGCATTTGTTGAGAAGCCGGACCAATCCTTTTTATCAAACCCCGAGCAGCGAGAATCTCCAAGTTCCGATAAACGGTCCCCAAGCTTATTCTGGGCAGCCTCTTGCGAACCAACTCGTACACCTCGTCCGCTGTGGGATGTGTTGTTACCTTTCGGATCTCATCCAATATGACCTGTCGTTGATGGGTCATCCGGTATTTTTGGCCGGATTCAAACGGACTCTTTGTGTTCATTTCCTATCAGGGATTCTTGTCATTAATTAAACTCATAGGAACTCAATTACCCTAAAGCCACTTCTTCTGTATTCCAAACTCCAACATCATTCTAAACACGAAACGCCCACCCTGTAGGGAGCCATTTTAAGGCAGAGATGGCGGGCTCCTATTTCCCCAACCCCTCCAGGGCCTTGACCAGCTCCTCGAGCTTGGGTCTTTGATTAATATCATTGACGTTAATAAAACGAATGATCCCCTTCTTATCGATGACAAACAGTGCCCGCTCAGCCGTTCCGTCTGAACGCAGCACCCCGTACGTGTCGGCTACCGCCCCGTGGGGCCAGAAATCGGAGAGGACCGGAAACCAGAGCTTACCCATCTGATTGGTCCAGGCAAAAAGGGTGGGGATATTATCCACGGTAATGCCCAGAAGGATCGTGTCGTGTTGTTTGAAGAGATCCTCTACGATGTTATAGCCCGGCCATTGATCCGAGCATACCGGTGTCCAGGCAGCGGGCACAAAGGAGAGCACCACGTTCTTGTTACCCCGGTACTGGCTCAGGGAGATCCGCTCACCTGACAGTGACGGGAGGGAGAAGTTGGGGGCCCGATCACCGACCGTGACCTTCAGGACGCTGTCGGTGGGTTTGAGGCGCCCGGGGTTATAGATGTTCTTCTTATATGCCTCGGACAGGGCAGATGCAGGGGAGGCAGAGAAGACAATCAAGACTACGATGAGGCTACAGAGGAGGTAAAGCTTCCGTTTCATGGTTTCTTCTCCTGTTCTAATCCAGAGAGGCGCAGTATGAGCTTCACAAAGGACTCGGCCCCCTCGATACCGCCCAGCTTGGCGTAGAAGACCCGGTGGGTTCCATCATCGTTGATCCTGACACCGATAAAAAACGGGGTCCTGACCTCCCCGAAGGCCTTGTGGAGGGTAAAATCCTCATCCGAGAAGACCGGAAAGGGAACCGAGTACTTTCCCTTGAAGACCTGCACCTCAAAGGGCGTGTTTCCCGCACCGATACCGATCAGTTTGATTCTGCCTTTCAGGTCGGGATTGGTCTCGATGATCTCATAGAGCCGGTTGACCTCAGGTGCCTCTCTTTGGCAGTAAGGGCAGTACATACTGAAGATCTCGATGATCACCACCTGTGCCTTGATCTGGGCAATAGTGAACGAACCCGTGGTGGTGAGACCCAGATACTCTTTGTCTGCGGCCTGCTCCGGGATCGGGAGCTTGAAGCCGGGAAGGGGCCCGCCTGGTTGAGGTGGCGCCGCGTTTGCCGAAATTGGTGATACGAGCAGGGCCGCCCAGAATGCCGCAACTGACAAAACTATAAACATTCTCCTTGCTATCTTACTCATCAGGGAATCCTCCTCTCAGCATTCAAGTTCTTTCATCTAACGTTCCTGGCCCTCGTTCTCCTGTTACCCGATATCGGATCACGCCGCCTTCACCTCAAGAAGCCCAATCTCCCTATACACACCTTATTGCCGTTTCACCGGTAGCCAGGATATTCTGCTCGCCGCGATCCTTGTGTGCGAGTAACTATGAGACCTTAAAAAAGGCCGTTGATTTTGAACCACATACGGGGCATTTTTCGGGCGGCTCCTTTTCGGAGACATACCCGCATACTGAACAGACAAAGTAATCAACAGCTTCTAATGTATCCGGGTCTTTCAGTGCGCGCTCATAGAGAGCTGCATGTTCCTTTTCAACCTCATTCGCATAGATGAAACTTCGTTCTGCCACCTTTTGCCCTTCCTGCTTTGCATCATCAATCATCGCAGGATACATGGTCTTAAACTCATGGGTCTCACCTGAAATGGCCTCTTTCAGGTTTTCTGCCGTTGTCTTAACAACCCCGAGAGCTCGCAGATGGTTATGGGCATGCACTGTTTCTGCCTCGGCTGCCGCCCTAAATAGCCTGGCCACCTGGTGGTAACCGTCCTTTTCGGCCTGCTTGGAGAAGGCGAGATATCGGCGGTTGGCCTGTGATTCGCCGGCGAAGGCCTCCATCAGATTTTTTTCCGTTTTGCTTCCTTTTAATTCAGACATGGCATCCCTCCTTATTAATAAATAGTAGCATGAAATATGAGAGAGGAATCAAACAAATATTAACGAATGCAATCATTTCTAAGCTTGGAACTGGCAGTTAAAGCCTTAATAGTAATTATTATCAATTTTATTAATCATCTTAGACCTTGTCAACCTCCTGATTAGAAAACAGCCATATTCTCAACACGTAATATTTGCAAACTGCATCTAGCATACGTTACACTACTAACAATGGGGGTTCTCGAACTTCCTGTAAGATTAGCCTCGGCATAGGACATATCAGGGCTTGGGCATCATGTTAGCTCCCGTCTGCCCTCCTCGGGGGAGTCACCAATGTCAGGAAAGAATAGATAAAAGGAGGCTGATCATGGAAAACAGAATACTCGTTGCCTTCGATGATTCGGAAAATGCCCTAAGGGCTGTTGAGTATGTAGCAGATAGATTTACCAAGGAAAACCAGATTACCCTCTTCTCCATCGTTCCAGATACTGCAGCCCTTTGCGACATGAATAGCCCGAGCCTAATCCCTTATTTCATGGAGAAGCAGGCGATCTTTTGCGGGCTGGAAGATCAAAAGAAAGAGCTAGTAGACGAGGCCATGTTGAGGGCAAAGGACATTCTCCTCAAGGCCGGATTCGATGAGAAGAATATTGCCCTGAAAGTCCAGACTAAAAAGAAGGGGGTGGTGAGGGATATCATAGACGAAGCCCACTCGGGATATGATACTATTGTCCTGGGCAGGAGAGGGCTTTCCGGTGTAAAGGACTTCATCTTTGGGAGTGTCTCGCAGAAACTGCTCCACCTCGCAAAGGATGTTTCGATCATCGTGGTGGACTAGATACTCGAATGTCCGGCTCGCGGGTTGATGTATCTAAATGCACCTGTTCGTGCCGGCTTCAGTGAAAGGCCTTGTTGGGGCATTTTATGTGCCGGATCGTAGACCCGCTTTCGGCAGTAAACGGTGCTGTCTACATGCCACTTTACTCCGCCTCGCGCTTCCAGAAAGCCATAAGCCCCTCCTTGCCAAAAGCGATCTGAACCAATTCCCAGCCTTGCTCTCCCCGTTCATTGAGTATTGCGGTAAGCACTTCTGTCTGATCCACGGGAACCTCATCCAGGGTGCAATCCCCAGTTTCGGTGCAGAAATAGATAACCTTCTCAAAGGCCTCCGCAGGATGTTTCGTAATCTCATACTCGAAATTCCTCATCGCTCCTCCTTTCTGTGCTGAATGAACTCTCTCTAGGCCCGTGCTCCCCT
>CP070752.1:1884082-1900927 GCA_020348625.1 Deltaproteobacteria bacterium
AGTCCAACCTCGGGAAGACCAAACTTCGCATTGGGTGATGCGACACGCATCGTGCATGCAAGGGCGAGTTCGGTCCCTCCTCCCAGGGCAAAGCCGTTCACCACGGCAATTGTTGGCTTCCCGAGGTTCTCCAAAAACCATAAGAGGGCTTGGCCTTTTTCCGAGACTTCCTTACCGGTCATGGGATTCAAGAGTGCTAGCTCATTGAGGTCTGCACCGGCTACGAAAGCCTTTTCTCCTGACCCGGTGATCAGAATCACTTTGGTCTCGGGGTCGTTCTTTGCCCTTGTAAGGGCATTCTTTAATTGCTCCAAAGTCTCGTAATTGAGAGCATTCAACGATTTCGGTCGATTGATTGTGATGGTAGTCAGCCGTTCAGCTGTATCGTACAACAAATCCTTGTAATCCATCTGCAACTCCGAGACAATTGTAAAGTGACGTTAACCCTGTTTTTGTTGCGGTTGCGCCTCATTCAAGCGTCCAGATTAATGGGCTTGGGGTTCTTTGGGTCGGACCAGTCGTAGAAGCCCCTCTTGGTTTTGAGTCCAAGATAACCCATCATTATCATCTTTCTTAACACCGGAGGGGGTGCATATCGGCTTTCCCTGTACTCTTCGAACATCACGTTACCGGCGTTGAAGATGAGGTCAAGCCCAATGTAATCTGCAAGCATCAAGGGGCCCATGGGATGGTTGAGCCCCAATTTCATCCCCTTGTCAATATCCTCAATGCTCGCGACACCGTTCGATGCTGCACGCATCGCATCCAGCATGAATGGGGTAAAAAGAAAATTAACAATGAAGCCTGCCTGATCCTTGGCAAGAATCGGCACCTTACCCAGCGACTTGACGAAATCGAGAGCCTTCTGCACTATTTCAGGCGCTGTAGATATGGTTTTAACAACTTCCACAAGGGGCATGACCGGCGCTGGCTGGAAAAAATGCATCCCCAAAAACCGCTCCTTCCTGGATATGGATGCAGCCATCTGGGTTATCGAAAGAGAAGATGTGTTGCTGGCAAAAACCGCGTCTTTTCTGCAAAGCGTGTCTAATTCTTTGAACAAGTCTATTTTTATCTGGAGATCCTCGAAAACAGCCTCGATAATCAGCTCACAATCCGCAAGAGAATCCAGAGAAACCGTTCCTGTGAGTCGTTTCAGCGTTGCATCTCTCAGCTCTTTGGTTAACACTTCTTTTTTGACAAGCTTTTCTAATGAAGCCTTCACTTTCTCCAGGCCTTTTTCCAGGAAGGCCTGGTCAACTTCCCGTGCGACAACTTCATAGCCACTTTGCAGCACGACCTGAACGATTCCAGAGCCCATAGCCCCACATCCTACAACGGCTACCTTCTTGATTTCCATCTGTCAGCTCCAAAAGATCATGTTACAAAATTCCCTTCAATCAGAGAGCAGGGGTTCTTTATCCTCTGAGGCGAATGACTAGAACTTTCCGAGCATGTGACGTGCTATGGTCACCTTCTCTATCTCTTTGGTTGCCTCATAAATCTCGACAATCTTTGAATCCCTGTAAAAGCGCTCGATATCATATTCATTGATGTACCCGTATCCTCCGTGCAATTGCAAGGCGTCATCGCTCACCCTGACCCCTGTCTCAGCAGCCAACCACTTCGCCATAGCGATCAATCTGGGATTCTTTTCCCCATGATCGACGAGCCAGGCTGCTTGATAGGTCAGGAGACGAACAGCCTCAACCATGGTCGCCATTTCTGCTAGCTTGAACTGTACCGCCTGAAACTTCCCAATAGCCTGCCCGAAGGCCTCCCTCCCTTTAACATGAGCAATAGCCTGGTCCAAGGCGCCCTGAGCTACACCTACCCCTTGCGATGCCGCTATGACCCGGTTAATATTGAAAAGATCCATGACTTGAGGAAACCCTTGGCCTTCTTTTCCTCCTATCAGGTTCTCCTGAGGAACTTTCACGCTGTTGAGAATTATTTCCGCTGTATCTGATGCCCTAATACCAAGCTTCCCCTTTAACTTTTTTGCCTGGAAGCCGGGCCGATCCTTTTCCACGAGAAAAAAAGAATAGCGCTCGTATCGGGATTTCGCCTCTGGATTTGTCAGGCAATATACTGCCAAATAATCAGCAATGCTTCCATTGGTGATGAACATCTTTGTTCCGTTGATCACATAGGAATCGCCTTCTTTGGTAGCAGACGTCTTTACCCCAAAAATATCACTGCCTGCATCAGGTTCAGTGATCGCTGACCCCATAATTCCCTCTCCTTTCGGAATAGGGGGGATAAACTTCCTTTTCTGCTCCTCTGTACCAAAATTCTGGAGCAGGTCAGTCCCGAAGGCAGTCAGCAAAACGCACCCGCATCCGGGGTCCACCCGCCAGAATTCCTCCGTGATGAGCGCATATTCGAAAAACCCAAGACCGGGCCCATCGTATGCTTTATCGATGTACACGCCCACAAAGCCCAGATCGCACGCCTTTTTCCACAGATCCATGGGAAACTCTTCCCTTTGGTCATACTCTCGGGCGATATCCCTGATTTCTCCTTCAGCAAATTTCCGTGCGGCCTTCTTGATATCCCTCTGCTCTTTGGTCAATTGAAAATCCACTCGTAAACCTCCGTTTTTACCAATTAGTCATCTGAAGTTAGAAGGCTGTCAGGCCTCAGGCCACCAAAGCGTTCATGAGCACTCGGCGATAGTTATTAATATATTTCGATATCTAGCTGGCAACGATAAAGGCTACACTGATACAAGACACCTTGATGGAACGCCATGAAAGTCGACGCCGTTCACTCAGGATCATAGTGCTTATTTATGAGCCCATTTCGGATTCCCTCATTGCCTTTAGTTAAACCACGGGCTCTGGCCGTGCGACCCAAAAGGTTCCACCTCTCCGGAGAAACGGATTTGCCCCGCAGTTACTCCAAATGCAGTACGTAAATGCAAGGATGATTCATAAATTGGGGCAATAATGACAGTCTAGTCGAATTCGCAGTAACCGATAACGCGTTTAAACTTCCCTCAATCTTCATAAAGAAGATGGGGCACGCCTATCACGGGTGTTTTTCCGAAGCTGTGTTTCAAGTAGCGCTTTTTGCCCCCTTCGAGGAGCTTCATCATACCAGGTCCTTTGGGGGTAGTTGGTGATTGGTCTGACCCTAAAAATCCGATTGCCCAAGTCTTTGAATTATGAGTGGGAGGAAAAAAGATAAATAACTTTAAAGAGGTTTTATACCAGATTGCCCCTAGAATAACAACAATTACAATCAATCGCCCCAAATCTCTTAATGCCCTGAACTGTAAGACAATGGGAGAGCTCAACGAGGCATTTTTGAAAGCTCAAGAAGATCCTCACCAAAATTGGTCATGATAACTGGAATGGGAGAGAAGGCTTTCATTGCCGGTGCTGATCTGAACGAATGAGCGCTTCTAAATGCGATCAGCGGAAAGGAGTGAGAGAGAGGGGTATTCCTGAATTTCCTTGCAGGCATTGCACAGGGATGCTATGCCTCGAAGGTCTTCAAGAAACACTCGGGGACAATAAGGACTAATATAAAGTGAAGAGTGACAGAAGGAGGAGCTATGGTCTTTCAGAACCTACTTTTCAACAAGAAAGACGAGATCGGTTACCTAACGCTGAATAGGCCGAGCAAGCTTAATGCACTGAGCCCGGATCTTATGGAGGAAATGAGCCAAGCGTTGGACATGATCGAGGCCGACAATGAGATTAGGGTGGTCATCCTTACAGGAGCTGGACGTGCATTCTGCGCAGGCTTTGACATCAGCCCAAGACCGGAGGAGCCGGAGATCTACGAGCGCCAAGCCGATGAGTGGCGCTCGATTATGAAGGGCAACATAGATATCATGCTCAAGATTTGGCATTCCAGCAAACCCTATATCGCTGCAATTAACGGCCATGCGGTAGCCGCAGGCTGTGAACTGGCCCAACTTTGCGATATAAAGATCGCCTCAGAGCACGCAACCCTGGGGGAGCCCGAGATTCGTTTTGGCACCGGGCCGCCTGTACTCATCACGCCCTTCAGTGTCGGGCTGGCTAAGGCCAAAGAACTCCTGTTTACAGGGGATGTGCTCTCCGCTCAAGAGGCAGAGCGGCTCGGCATGATCAACCGAGTGGTGCCCCATGATCAGCTCATGAGCGAGTGCGAGAGGACGGCCCGTAAACTGATCAAGATCGCCCGGGTGGGCATCAAGTACAATAAGGCTGCAATAAACAGTGCTTTCGAGAATATGGGTTTTCTCGAAAGCATCTATAAGAACCTGGAATTTGTCGTCCTTTTTGACACCACACGGACCGACGAACAGGAAAGGTTCAACGAGATCCGGAAAGAAAAAGGATTGCGTGCGGCCCTGGACTGGCGAGACGAACGATTCAAGGACGAAGACTAGGATCCGTAGGCAGAATGAGCGACAGACAAATAGTGTTGATGTCGAACCGGTAGCAGGACGTGCGAATGATTGGAGATGAATAGGGAATTCGGGATAGAGCCGACCGATATCACAAGGCGTAATGTTAAGAACGCCTTTAGTGCATCGCTAAAATTGTATTGAAAAATTCACCTTTCTCCTATATCCTCTTGGCGGCGAGAGCGCCGAAACTCTCTATTCACTTCTGCTATTGTTCTTCGGTGCGGATTGGGTACCATCTCCTGCAAGGCTCACACAGAGCCCCGGTTCGTGCCGCGCTGAAACGCAAACTCATGCTCGGCATTGCCACAACAATTATAAGCCGTATCATCAAAGGTCAAGAACAGACCCCTTTTCATTTGTAAAACATCTCAAGAACATGGGCGAGGCAACATGGGAAAGGTAAACGTTACGATTGACGGCACCACGGTAAGCGGTCAACAAGGGATGACCATTCTCGAGGCGGCACAAAAGGTCGATATAGAGATCCCCACGCTCTGTCACCAGGAGGGCATAACGCCATCCGGCAATTGCCGCATCTGCGTGGTAGAGGTGGAGCGATCACCGCGACTGGTTGGTTCGTGTCACACACCGATTTCCGAAGGCATGGTCATCTATACCCGTTCTGCCAAGGTCCTGGAGGCACGCCGGGCAACCGTGGAACTCCTGCTTTCAGGGCATACGGGTCCTTGTGTGACGGACTCGGAGGCCGAGGAGTGCCGCTTGCACGAGATTGCATCGGATCTGGAGGCGGGAGCTCCCAGATTTCAGGTGAGAAGACCGCGGTTCTACCCGGTAGAGGATGTGAGCCCCTATGTGCGCCGGGATATGGCCAAGTGTATTCTGTGCGGAAAATGCATTCGGGCATGCAACGAGATCGCCGGCCAGTATGTATATGGCATGGCCTATCGCGGGTTTGGTTCCAAGGTCGTGGTGGATTGTGACGTGCCCCTCAACAAAGAGGTATGTAAGGATTGCGGGATCTGCATAGAGTACTGCCCGACCAGTGCCTTGATGTGGCCGGAAGGAGTGAAGAGAAGAGAGGGTGTGGCCACGGCAAAGGGCAAGGCGAAGCCTGCGCCGGAAAACGGAAAGAGAGAAAGGCTGCTTGGCATGCTCGAGGCCCGACAAAGGGAGGCGGGGTATATCTCGGAAGAGGCAATCGGTGATATCGCGGCTACCTTAGGCCTTTCGGTGGGCGACGTGTACGGTGTGGCCACCTTTTATGCCTTTCTTTCGGCAAAACCCCAGGGGAGGCATGTAATCAGGATATGCAAGAGTACGCCCTGTTATATCAAGGACGCGCCCATGATTATTGAGAGCGTAGAAAGGGCAATCGGGATAAGGCCAGGCGAGAGAACGCCTGACGGACGGTTTTCCTTTGAGCTGACCAACTGCATCGGGGCGTGTGATCGGGCCCCGGCCATGCTGATAAACGATGAGGTATACGGGGACTTGACCCCTGGGATGATATCCGACATTTTGGAGTCCCACAAATAGCCTTTTGTGGAGGATAAGTCGTGGCAGAGACGCGAGTTGTTTTAAGAAACTGTGAGGTGATTGATCCTGGTGATATTGCCACCTACCTGAAAAGGGATGGCTTTAAGGCGCTGGCAGCGGCCCGCAAGATGGCACCCGAGGAGGTTATTTCACAGGTAAAGGCCTCAAAACTCAAGGGCAGGGGAGGGGCCGGGTTTCCCTGCGGTGTGAAATGGGAGCTGGCCAGGAAGGCCCCCGGGAAAGAGAAGTTTATTATCTGCAATGCCGATGAAGGCGAGGTGGGAACCTTTAAGGATCGCTACATCATCCAGCATGACCCCTTTGGCCTGATTGAGGGCCTTGCCATTGCAGCTCATGCCATAGGGGCAAACAAGGCCTATATCTACCTGCGGGGTGAGTACCACTTTCTGCTGGATCTTCTCACCAGTGCCTGTGATCAGGTGCGGCAGAAGGGCTATCTCGACGGCCTGGATATAGAGATCCGTGAAGGTGCCGGTTCCTATATCTGCGGTGAGGAATCGGCCCTCATGAACTCCATCGAGGGAAAACGGCCCGAGGCCCGGTACCGACCGCCCTTTCCCCCAAGCAAGGGGCTGTGGGAAAAACCAACCGTCATCAACAACGTGGAGACCCTCATGAACATCCCCCCCATCATCTCTCAGGGGGCCTCCTGGTTCGCCGGGATGGGCACCGAAGAGAGCACCGGCACAAAGGTTTTCTCGGTAAGCGGCGATGTACAAAGGCCGGGTGTGTATGAAGTGGTCATGGGGAGCAGTCTCAATGAGGTGGTCACCGAGCTTGCTGGCGCAATCGAGGTAAAGATGGTCCAGGTGGGGGGTGCTACCGGCGGCATCGTGCCCGCCTCCATGATCGAAACCCCCCTTTCATACGAAACCGTGTTGGGCTCAGGTGCCATCACCGTATTTGACACTACCAGAGATGTGATCGACTTTGTGTACCGGACCATGGAGTTTCTGAGCGAGGAGTCCTGCGGGAAATGCACACCCTGCCGCGAAGGCACCGAGGTTATGGTTGAGATCCTGGAGAGGCTGACCAAAGGCGAGGGTGTGCACGAGGATATCGGGGTTTTGGAGGAACTCTCCAGTGTGATGATGCTCTCCTCCCTGTGCGGCCTTGGCCAGGCAGCGCCGATCCCGGTGTTGGACACCCTCAAGTATTTCAGAAACGACTATGAGAACCGGATCAAGCAGTCGGTATTCCTCAGGGCCCTGAGGGGCATATCATAAGGAGGAGAAAATGTCTGAGGCGCCCGTTGACAGATCGAAATACCAATGTCCTTACTGCGCGACCACCTTTGATACCTTTGACGAGCTCAAGTCCCACGTCATGGCCGAGCACAAGGCAGAGCCGCTCAAAAGACCTGAGGGACTGATCACGCTGACCATCAACGGTGAGGTCTACGAGGTCCTGGTTGAGCCGAACTGGACCCTGTACTACCTCATCCACGACAAGCTGGGCCTGACAGGGGCAAAGATGTTTTGTGATCGGGGGGCATGCGGTTCGTGTACGGTCATTATGGAGGGCAGGCCCATTTTGTCGTGCATGACCCTGGCCATAGAGTGTGACGGCATGCACATAGAGACGGTAGAGGGTATCGCAAAGGCAAATCACCCGCTGATTGAGCTGTATGTGAAACACCATTGTATGCAGTGTGGCTACTGCACACCGGGGTTTGTGGTGACGGCAAAGGCCTTGCTGGACAGAAACCCCAACCCGACGGAAGAAGAGGTTAAGAAGGCCCTAGCGGGAAACCTGTGCCGGTGCGGGACCTATCCCCAGCATGTCAAAGCGGTATTGGAGGCAGCCCAGGAAATGGCGTCTGTTTCGGAGGTCTAGGAAGGATGATCGAAGATATCAAGGAAATGCCCAATAACCCCATGGAGCACGACAAGTTTATCCCCGATACATTCAATTTCCTGGGGAAAAGGGGCATACGAAGGATCGACGGATTCCGGAAGGCAAGCGGAACGGCCACGTATACGAGGGACGTGATACTGCCGGGGATGCTCTATGCAAGATGGCTGACATGCCCTTTTGCCAATGCAAGGATCATCAGCATGGATACGAGCAGGGCCGAGGCCTTTCCGGGCGTGAGGGCTGTGCTCAGGTATGATGACCCCGAGATAGAGGGGAGAAGGATCCCCACCCTACACGGCGGGGAAGAGGATATCCTGGCCGGGTATGCCTACTTCCAGGGGCAGCAAGTGGGCGCTGTGGTGGCGGCAGATACTGAGGATATTGCTATCGAGGCATTGAAGCTCATACGGGTCGAGTGGGAGGAGCGGCCGTTTGTGCTTGATGCACGGAAGGCCCTGGAACCGGGCGCACCTCTGACACGGCCCGAGTGGAGGCCGGAGGGCAATCTGATGCCCTTGTTTTTTCAGCCTTCCAGGTTCTTTCGCTTTGGCGATATCGAGAAGGGTTTCAAAGAGGCCGACAAGATCATCGAGTTCAATGCCAGGCGACGGTATCACGGGTGTTCGGACGCGGAACTGGTGAGCGGTATAACGAGATGGGAAGGAGAGTGCGCAGAACTCTGGCTCCATCACCAGCACCCCTACGAGCACAAGTGGATGATGAATATGTGGTTCGGCATGCCCATGAGCAAGGTAAAAATCAACTCCCCATACAATGGGGCCATGTTCGGGGGCTGGAACTGGATAGACTATGGCATGGTTCCCCAATACGTGAGCGCCCTTCTGGCCAAGAGGACCGGAAGACCCGTCAAATGGATCTTTGATAGAAGGGATGATTTTACGTTCGGATCTTTGGACGCCATGGAGAGCGAGTTTAAGGTGGGAGTAAAAAAGGACGGCACGATTACGGCCGTGAAAATCAAGAGCATCTTCGACAACCTCTCCTTTGAAGCAGGTTTGCATTTTATCGAGAACTGCAAAGTCCCCCATGTCGAATCCGAAACCCTTGTTGCCCAGGTCAATAAGGGGCCCACTATGGCGATTCGATGTGAACAACTTCCGCCGGCCTTTGCGCTTACCCATGTATGTAACCACGTGGCCGCTGAGTTGGGCATGGATCCCATTGAGGTGGCGCTCAAGAACGATGGTGCCGATGGAGAGGATATGGCCCAGCTGGACGATTTCAAACGTACACACGGTTTTCCGCTCAGGGACAGCCTTAGAGAATGTATAGAGGCGGGCAAGAAGGCCATTGGGTGGGATGAGAAATGGCACCCGCCTGGCACGAGGAAGCTACCCAATGGCAGGATGCACGGCCTGGGCTTTATGTGGGATCATGAATGGGATGAAAACCGCGGGGCAGGAGCAGCGGGATTGATGATTCAGCAGGATGGCGCGGTGAGCATAATAGCCTTGCGGGCGGACGTGGGAGTAAACGCCGAGAGCACCTACTGTTCGATTGTGGCCGAGGAATTGGGGATGCGCTATGAGGATGTTTTTTTAAGGCAGCAGGATGACGTTCATCTGCCGCTCATGACCCCCGACGGCTCGTGCAATCTGACGACCAATGGCTACGTCATGAAGAAACTGGCAAAACGGGCAAAACAAAAGCTCCTCGAATTGGCTACGACTACGGTCCATCTCATAGAGCGGGACGTACCTCCCGCATTCCCTAACATGAGGCCTGAGGATTTGGACATAAAGGACAGCGTCATCTATGTGAAGGAGGATCCCTCCATCAGAAAAACGGTTGCCGAAGTCGTCAAGGACGTAACGGGTAGTTTTGTGCAGAAGCATGAGTACGGGGCGATACAGAATACGACCCATGAACCCATCTATGTATGGGCCTATCACCGCCAAGGCAGGCTCGGAAAAGAGCCGGGACGGCAACGGTTATGTCGTCAGGCCCATTTCTGTGAGGTAGAAGTGGATACTGAGACGGGAGAAGTAGAGGTAACCAAGGTGGTAAATGTGAACGACGTGGGCAAGGCAATGTCTCCCGAGACCGTGGAGGGCCAGCAGTATGGTGGTACGTACATGGGAGTGGGCAGGAACCGGAGCGAAGAGTACATTTGGGATCCCCAAACCGGCGTGTTACTGAACGGCAACCTCATAGATTACAAAATGAATACGATACTCGACGTTGGGCCTATTGAGACCATTATCGTTGAGACTGGACTGGGGTTAGGACCCTATGGATCTGTTGGCATTGGTGAAGACGTGGGCAACGATACCACCTATCTCCTCCATGGGGCGGTGTACAATGCCATAGGCACGTGGGTGGATGATGGGCCGATAACCCCCGATAAAGTCCTCAAGGCACTGGGCAAGGCAGAGGAGTGAGTGATATGAGAAAATTCACACATGTAAATGCACGGACCATAGATGAGGCGGTCTCCTTTTTAAGACGGTATGGGGATAGGGCCGATATTATTGCCGGAGGAACGGATCTGCTCGGCAAGATGAAAGATGAGATCCTGCCACGGTACCCTGAGGCTGTGATTAACATCAAGACCATTCCGGGCCTCGAGTTCATTAGAGAGGAAGGGGGCGTGCTGAGGATTGGCGCACTGACCAGACTTGAGGACATCGGAACGCATTCAACCATCCGTGAGAACTATACGGCTCTGGCAGAGGCGGCGGAGAGGACGGCGTCTCCGCACATCAGGGAGATGGGCACCATTGGGGGCAATCTGTGTCAAGACATCAGGTGCTGGTATTACCGAAACCCTCAGAACCGTTTCTCCTGCCTCAGAAAGGGGGGTGGCAGGTGCTATGCCATTGAAGGGGACAACAGATACCATTCGATATTTGGCGGCAGTGTAAAGGGGGGATGCTATGCCGTGCACCCCAGCGACATGGCCCCTGCCTTGATCGCCCTGGACGGGCGGGTGAAGACCTCGAAGCGGACCGTTAACGCGGAGGATCTTTTTGAAGTCGGAGTCAAGAGAACAACGGTTCTGGATAAAGATGAGATCGTGATCGAAATTCAGATCCCCACTCCAAAGGATGGTGCGAAGAGCGCCTTCATGAAATTCGCCATCAGGAAATCGATAGATTTTCCCATTGTCAACTGTGCAGCAATGATAGCAAAGGATGGGCGCAAAGTAAGGGCTGCCAGGATTTGCTTGAATGCAGTCTATGTTAAGCCCTACCGGGCTACAAAAGCCGAAGAGGCTATTGTGGGCAAGGCCATCAATAAGGAGAATGCCGAAAGAGCCGGGAATTCCGTGATATCCGATGCGGAGCCCCTGAGTGATAACCGGTATATGGTTCAGATTGCCAAGACGTTGGTAAAGAGGACCGTGCTGGCCTGCAAGTAAAGGCTTATCCGAAGGCAATCATGATAGTGAAGTTGAAAGCTGCGGCCGCCTTCCGATATTATTTTGCAAATCTCAGCGATATCGTTGACGGTGCAGATTTTGAGGTCACAGAAGGGGCGACGGTAGGCGAGTTTCTCGAATCAATAAATCTACCACAAGACGCAGCCATGGTTACGCTCGTCAACGGTAAACGTGCCGATAAAACAGAAGTCCTGAATGAGAATGATGAAATCTATCTGGTTCATCCCATAGCTGGGGGTTGATTTAATCTGGATCAAGTTTATAGTGATGGGCCTGCCGTGCTCGGCAGAATAGTCTCTCTTCTCGCCATGACATTGACCTGGCGCCGAAGAAGGCAGGAGGAAGCATGGAAGAGGTTTTTGTTCGATACCGACACAAAAAGATTCCCTTTGAGGTTCCGCGCACCTGGAAACTGCTGACGTTCGCCGCCTTTGAGGATCATCATGAGAAAATGGACGTGGAAGCCCTAACAAAGCGTGTGCTCAAGGCGCCAGTCCGATCCGCACCCCTTGTGGATCGCCTTTCGCCTTCTGACAGGGTTGCGATCCTCATCGAGGATCAAACCCGATCCTCCCCCAAGAAGTTTATTTTGAAGGCCCTCCTGGAAGAGCTGGATGAGGCCCGAATTCCCATGGAAAACATCTCCATCACGGTGGCCCTCGGCACCCACAGGGAACTTTCTCCCGGTGAACTGGAAGCCGTTTACGGTGAGGACGCCGTAAGAAGGTATTCCTTCTTCAATCACAGCTGTTACGCGCCTGATCTTGTAGCGGTGGCAAAACTGAAGACAGGTACACCGGTGAAGATAAACCGGAGGGTGCAGGAAGCAACATTCAAGATCGGTATTGGGTCCATATTTCCCCATCCCATGAACGGGTTTGGCGGCGGCGGGAAGATCCTTTTCCCCGGGGTTGCCGATTTTGATGCCATCCTCGAACATCATCTGAAACACAGTTTTCGAGGCGAATCTGAACTTGGAAAAATTCAGGGGAATCCCTTTTACGAAGAGGTGTGCGCAGTGGCCCAAGCAGCGGGTCTCGATTTCATTATCAACAGCGTCCTGGATCACAATGACCGTCTCTATGAACTGGTGTGCGGTGATCCTATTGAGGCTCACCTTGCCGGTATTCATACATGCAGGGGTATTATCTCACGGAAGTTTCAAAAGCGCTCCGATGTGACCATAATCACCTCATTTCCTTATACAGAGGGACCCCAGATCATGAAACCCCTTGCACCGGCTTCTATAATAACCAAAGAGGGTGGCGCCGTCATTCTTGTCGTCGATTGTACGGTGCCCCTGCCCGATGCATATCTCGAGGCCTGTGAAAGGTTTCGGGGAAAATACGCCGAAAATTTGGGGGAAGGCGTCCTCGGCCTTTTTGCCAATAATCGCCGCATTATCGAAGAGGGCTCACCTGAACTCAACATGTCACTGGCCCAGGCTCTGCTGGCGCAACATAAATTTAAGGTAATTCTGGTGTCGGAAGATATTCCCCGCGATACTGCCGAACGGCTGGGCTTTGCCTTCGCACAAGATCTGAACCAGGCCTTTGCCATGACCGGGACATTCTTTTCCAGTCCGGAAGTGCATATCGTCCCCTCAGGGGGCGTTATCCTGCCGGTGCTTCAAGACAACGGGACCCCTTAGATGTCGGAGTTTGCTACACCTTTAGTAAACTTGCGTTTCATATGAAACGTAGAAATACCGAGCGAGTTAAACACAGTAAGGAGTTGGAGTTGTTCATATAAAGAGGAATGTCGCTCCTTTCTGTGCGCATAAGAACTCGATGCGGAGGTGCTTAGTTATGGATAAGAAGATAAATGCGATCCTGATTCATAACAATGATAACGTCATTACTGCCATTGAATCGTTGCAGACTGGCAGCGTTGCAAGGTATCGGGACGATCGGGAAATAGTAGAAATTGTGATCACAGAAGACATACCGAAGTTCCATAAAATTGCTGTGGTCGATATTCGTGAATCTGAACCGGTCTACAAGTACGGTCAGTTGATCGGTGAAGCTACCAAAACCATAAGTAAGGGCAGTCATGTCCATGATCACAATATTGCAAGCCCGAAAAGAATATCTTAGGTCGGGGGTATATCATCATGAAATTTCATGGCTATAAGAGGCTAGACGGGAAAATAGGTGTGAGAAACCACATACTAATTCTTCCAACCGTTGCATGTGCTAATGAAACGTGTCGCATCATTGCCGAGAACCTACCGGAAGCTGTAAGTCTGGTCAATCAAAACGGCTGTGGAGAGGTTGAGGGAAACCGACAGATAACGCAGAAGGTTTTGTCCGGACTTGCGGCAAATCCCAATGTCTTTGGCAGCCTCATGATTGGCCTGGGCTGTGAGCTGAACCAGGCGGAAGAGATGTCGAGGATAATCAGATCAAAAACGAATAAACCGTTAGAGGTGCTCCTTATCCAGGAAGAAGGTGGCACTCTGAATACTATCAATAAAGGTATCAGAATTGCCCAGGATTTAATAAGACAGGCTTCTTCTTGTCAGCGGGAGCTTTTTGATATTTCACATCTGACCATTGGGGTGGAATGTGGAGGCTCAGATTCCACATCAGGTCTTGTTGCAAATCCTGTCATCGGCAGGGTCAGCGATTTGCTTATTGATCTAGGCGGGACAGTGATGTTTAGTGAGACTACGGAAATAGTCGGCGCAGAGCATCTCTTGGCTCAAAGAGCGGCCAGCCCTGAAGTCAGCAGCAAGATCTTTGAGATTGTTAAAAGACGAGAGAGTCACCTGCGCAGTGTGGGCGAAGATCTGAGATCAGGTCAACCATCACCGGGGAACAAAGCAGGAGGTCTGTCAACGATCGAGGAAAAATCCCTTGGATGTATCCACAAAGGCGGAACAAGGCCGATTATGGAAATTTTAGATTATGCCAGTAATCCTAAGACAAAGGGGCTCGTGATCATGGATACCCCCGGATATGATGTGCTTTCTGTCACAGCAAAGGTTGCAGGTGGGTGCCAGTTAATCATATTTACCACGGGGAGAGGGAACCCGATAGGTAACCCTATAGCACCCGTTCTGAAGGTTACTGCTAACAAAGACACTTTTAACAAGATGAAAGATAACATAGATCTTGATTTCAGTGAAGTACTTGAGGGGGCAAGATCTATAAGCGAAGTAGGAAATGAAGTGTTGGAAGAAATAGTTCGTATCGCCAATGGGAAGAGAACTAAGGCAGAGGTATATGGCTTTGGCTTTACGGAAACTGTGATGAGTCGGATCTGCGATTACGTTTAACGATCCTCCGTTACGTGTTTCATTGAGGATTGGACATATGCTGGGCATAATAGACTTGGAAGGTTATGCCCATCTTAAAAGGGAGGGGTTTGAAATGAAAGATAATGTCAAAATGCGGAGTGCCGGTTCATTGTGCGGTTTAGAGAATGCCGATATACGCAATGTCTTCAAGGCAATGGGATACTCGGATGATGATCTAGCCACACAGAGGCCGGTAATAGGTATTGCGAACTCGTGGAATACGCTCATACCGGGACATTTCAACCTTAATCAACTCAGCGAACAGGTGAAGAAGGGCATTCACCGGGCCGGGGGCACGGTATGTGAATTCGGCGTCATCGGATTATGTGATGCCTTGGCAAAAGACTATTTCAACTATGTATTACCCTCAAGAGAGGTCATATGCGATTCCGTTGAAATCATGGCCGGGGGGAATCCCCTGGATGGCATCGTATTATTGGCTTCCTGCGATAAGATCGTACCGGGCATGTTAATGGCTGCTGCGAGGCTCGATATACCGGCCCTCTTAGTGCATGGCGGGCCCATGCTGGGGGGTGCTGAATTCGGCGGCCGTAAATCAGATGCGACATCTGCCTCAGAGGCCATGGGAATGTACAAGACCGGCAAGATTTCATTAGAGGAGTATAAAACCATTGAAGATCTGTCTTGTCCCACATGCGGTTCTTGCTCCTTCATGGGCACGGCCAATACCATGTGCTGCCTTACGGAAGCACTGGGCATGAGCCTTACGGATGGTGCGGCAATACCCGCTGTTTATGCGGATAGACTGAGAATAGCCGAGCAATCCGGAGAGGCTATATGTCATTTGGTCAAGCAGGGCATTACCGCAAAAGATATCATCACGAATGAGGCACTGGAAAATGCCATTAAAGTTTGCTTAGCCATTGGGGGGTCAACAAACGCCGTTCTTCATTTGTGTGCGCTAGCCTATGAAGCGGAAGCGGATATTAACATTATGGATGCCTTTGATGAGTTCAGCAAGAATACGCCCACTATTGCACGAGTCTTTCCGGCTGCAAAGTATGACATGGAGGATTTCTGGAAAGCCGGCGGCATCCCCCGCGTAATGGATCGGCTTCAATCCATGCTTCACATGGATGTAATGACATGTACCGGAAAAACCATGAAGGAAAACATAGAGCGCCACCAATACAGATTTGGCGAGAATAATGAAGTCATTACAACAGTGGATCAACCCTTCGCTACTTCAGGGGGTTTGGCCGTGCTCAGGGGGAATCTCGCACCGAATACGGGAATCAGCAAGCCTGCTGCAATAGATCCGAGCGTAAGGCAGTTCACGGGTACTGCGGTGGTATTTGATTCCGAAGAATCGGCGAACCAGGCCATTCTGGATGGAAAAATCAAGGCTGGAGATGTAGTGGTAATCAGGTATGAGGGGCCTAAAGGTGGACCGGGGATGGTGGAAATGTATAGGGCGTTGAAATACTTATACGGTATGGGTTTGAATACATCAACTGCGGTGGTTACCGATGGCCGGTTCTCAGGCACGAACAACGGATGCTTTGTGGGACATATTTCCCCGGAGGCTGCAGAGGGAGGTCCTCTTGCGATTGTTGAAAATGGAGACAAGATCAGCATCGATGTAATAAACAATGCCATTCAATTGCATGTATCAGATGGCGAAATAGAAAAACGCCTAAACAAGTGGCAAAAACCAGAACCGAAAGTCAGGAAAGGGTATTTGAATCTCTATTCGAGAATGGCCTCATCTGCCGATGAAGGAGCGATTATCAGGCATCGATTCTGACACCCAAAGGAGATCTCCTTACAAGGATGTGAGATGTACCCCAATCCCCCTCATCTTTTGAGGGGGATTGGGGGAAGGTCGAACTGGGTCTTGTTAAATGGGCATGAAGGTCAGTTTGCCATTTCCTACCGTTGATACCACGACGGCGACCATTTGAGGTAATATACCTTGGGATAAACGGGAAGCCGTTTGCCGTCCATCCACTGGAGGGCAAGGATCGGGGTAAGGCACAATCCTTTGTCAGTGAATTTGAGATCGCCCATGGTCGTGCCTTTCGCTACGAAATTACCACTGAACATGACATCCCTTACTTTTGCCGATTCAATGGATCCAGCCTGCTCGACTGCCTGCTTGAGAACCCAGAGATTAGCATAATAGAGCCCTACGTTGACAGAATCCATACCGAAGGTATCTTTGAACAGTTGTCCAAGTTCCTTGCACCCTGGATAGGGTAAAGTCTCTGCCCAGAATCCGTCGTGGATAATATAATCAGCATCCTTACCAAGGGCGGTGTAAAACTCGGTAGGCCAGAATCCTTTATATCCATGGATGTACTTCAAATTCAACCCCTGCTCTTTTATCTGGCGTAT
>CP070752.1:1901027-1914963 GCA_020348625.1 Deltaproteobacteria bacterium
CTCAGAAGGTAAATCCTACTCGCTTTACCATCATGGGATACGGCGAATCACAGCCGATTGCAGGCAATGAAACTGTGGAAGGCAGGGCTCAAAATCGTCGTGTTGAGGTGGCCATTTTCGCGAATGACAAATTGAAGAAAGTCGCTAAGCAAAAAACAAGCTAGACACACAAGATGAGGATTGCAAATCCCTCCCATGCTTTGCAGCATTGTACGGATAACGGGAAAACAGATCGCCTCGAAACTCATGATTCAGCACCGAGTCTATAGCCTAACAAGAGTAAAGTAATTTTCAGGATCTAGGAAGCAGCCTTCTTAAATGTGAAGGTCCCAAATTGAGAGGATTCTGCATGCATCGTTACTTATTACGATGCGTCGCATTTTATAATGAAAAGCAGGAAAAGTTTGCGAAGATGTAGCAATTAAGACTTCTTAACCCTGCAATCAGAATCTACTGAACACCTGCCAGGGGAAAATATGCAAAACATAAAACAGCTGTATTATGGTTATTATGCAACGACTTTATATCTGCCATTTTCTTCCTTTTCAAGAAAGTGGCAGCGTTTCAGAAACCGAATCAAAGGGGCAGAGGAACTCCATTTGCAATTCATATCCCTTCCCGCGATTTCTTGGAAGAAATGTACGAATCCTAAGTTAATAAGACTTATCGAGCCGCAGAAGGAAGATGGAAATATCAGAATAAGCGAACTTGGTATACTTTCACAGTTTGCAAAAAATTGTAAACCTGAGAGTTATATTTTGGAAATTGGAACTTTCGATGGCAGAAGTACCATAAACTTGGCGCTCAATGCACCAATCAATTGCCCAATTTACACCCTTGATTTACCGCCTAACGGAGAAACAAAATACGCGATCAATTCTGGTGAGCAGCATTATGTCGACAAGCCTGAGCCTGGGTTGAGATACAAAAAATATGAGAATATCTATAAGAAGGAAGTCTCTCGTATCCATCAGCTTCTAGGAGATTCTGCCACATTTGATTTCTCCGAATACAAAAACAATTGTTCTCTAGTTTTTGTCGATGGTTCTCATACTTATGAATATGCAAAAGCAGACACCAAACTTGCAATGGATTTGGTAGAAAAAAGCGGTGTAATTCTTTGGCATGATTACGGGATTTGGAAAGGTGTAACGGAAGCTTTAGAGGAGATAGAAGAAGAAAACCAGTTTGGTTTAAAAAACATCTCAGGAACCAGCTTAGTCTATTGGAGAAAAGCGTAAGTACCCCAAACACCGAGTTAGTTTGACCTGATTCTGCATGAGTTTCACTTGCCTTCGCTAGGATGCCCATGGGAACATATCTCGCAATGATCGAAATGATCCTCTTCGGCAATACTTAAAGAAGCAAGCGGTTATTCTTTCCCCACCTGGAATGCCGGTGCAATCTGTTCTCCAAGGCGGTAATACTTGCTCGTGCCGGTGATAAAGATGAGAGGATCTATCTTTTGGGCATCTGCTTTTCCATCGGTGAGGCATCCCTCGGCAATGAAGGTCTCCTTGATTTCACCGACCACGAGGGTATGGCTTCCCAGATCCAACAGGTGAATCACTTTGCACTCGAGGTTTACCGGACACTCCTCGATGAGGGGTGCTGTTTCCAGTTCGCCGTTAAAAACCGTAAAGATCCCCGTCTTATCCTTGCCCCTGCCCGAGTAGATACCGCAGAAATCCACCCTCTTGACCATGTCCGATGATGGCACATTAATCGAGAATGTGCCATGTTTCCGAATCCCCTCAAGGGTGTATCGCCTCTTATTGATACCCACGGCGATAGATGGCGGTTTTAGCGCTGCAATGGCGCACCATGCAGCAGTCATGAAATTCGGCTTTCCGCCTACTGTGGCGCCAACCAAAGTCGCCGGCATGGGAAAGAGCAGTGTCTGCGGGCCGAGCTTGGTCTTTTTCATCATTTTACTCCTTTCTTAGTGCCAGACATTGATCAATTACCAGTCCTTTTCAGTGCCATGCCCGTTGGTCTGCACCCGGGCTAGAACCCAGGCAGTTTCGTTGGCATAGAGGCACAGGGGGCAAAGTTTACCAGCAGGGGCAAAAAACGCAAGGGAGAAAAACTGGTCAAAATGCATTAGTACCTGATTTCAGACAATAAATATCAGGATTGTGCACTTTTTTCTTGACAAATAGGCAAATTTTTATTAAAAGTGGGAGAAAGTGGTAAAAAGTGGTACATTGTGATGGAAAACCTTCCCCCCAAATTCTTTGAAGGCAGGTCTCGACATACCCTGGATGAGAAAGGACGCCCGGCCATCCCCACTCGTTTCAGGGAGGTTTTGAACCAAAAGGGCGATTCGTCCCTCGTCGTAACCAATCTTAACAATTGTTTGGTGTCATTTGCAAGAGATGATTGGCAGAAAATAAAGGATAAAGCCGTAAACCTACCGCTCTTTGACAACGCTGCCACCACCTACTTGCGCTACTTCGTGTCCGGTGCTGTAGAGTGCACGTTAAAGCAGAACCGGATACTCATTCCCCCGGACCTGAGGGGATTGGCCGGATTAAAGAAAGAGGTAGTATTGGTTGGCCATCTGACAAGGTTCGAAATATGGGATAAGGTGAAGTGGGAGGAGGAGTTCGATCGGGTAAGAGAAACGTTTCCAGAGGCAAGTCAATCTCTCTCTAATCTTGGAATCTGAGAGGAAGAGAAAATGCTGACCGCCCATCAACCGGTGATGGTTGATGAGGCCTTGAGGTATCTGATCACTGCCCCGGCCGGCATATACGTCGATGGAACCGCTGGAACCGGCGGCCATAGTCTTGAGATCTGTAAGAGGATAGCGCCCGAGGGGAGATTGATTTGCCTCGATGTTGATAGAGCCTCCTTAAGATTGGCCGAGGCGCAACTAGCTTCGTTTGGCGACGGTGTCAGGATAGTCAAAGGGAGCTACGTCGGTTTAGACAGGGTATTACAACAAGCTGGTATCCGTAAGGTACACGGCATTTTACTGGATCTAGGTCTGTCATCGTATCAACTAGAGCACTCTGGAAGAGGCTTTAGCTTTTTGAAGGACGAGCCCCTGGATATGAGGATGGATCAAGATCACGGGATAAGTGCAGGTGAACTCATTAACACTATTTCCATGGAAAGGCTGCAAGAGCTTCTCTGGCATTATGCCGAGGAGAGATGGGCAAAAAGAATTGCCCGGGCCATAATTGAACAAAGGCAAAAAGGGCCTGTAGCAACAAGCCGAGAGTTGGCACGGATCGTTGAAACCACTATTCCTTTAAAGCATCGCCCTCGAAAAATACACCCAGCCACCAAGACCTTCCAGGCCCTTAGAATAGCTGTTAATGGAGAACTGCAAAACCTAGCAGATTTTCTGAGCAAGGCACCCGCACTACTGAGGAGCAGAGGGAGGTTAGTGGTGATATCGTATCATTCGTTGGAAGACAGGCTCGTAAAACAGGCCTTTCGTGAGCGGAAGCACGTTGGTGGGCATCCACGAAAGCTCCCAGGCGTACCTGGCGTGGAGCCCTCTCTCATAAAGCCTTTAACGAAAAAAGGGCTGAGACCCAGCCAGGAAGAAGTCACTGCAAACCCGAGGTCCAGAAGCGCAATAATGAGGGTTGCCGAAAGGATCTAAGGTGAAGAAGACACAAAAGGTACCCATGAAGCTGTTCCGCCTTTCTGCGATCATGCTCCTTTTAGTACTGCTTGCAGGCATTGCTCACGTTTGGGTGAATTTCAAGCGGACCCAAATGGGCTACACCCTGACCAGGCTCAAAAGAGAAATAATGGAAATGGAGGAATATAACCGAAAGCTGAAGCTCGAGATCGCCTATTTGAAGTCCCCCGAGTTCTTGGAGAATAAGGCGATTAAGGAGTTTGGCCTACAACATCCCTCGGTCAAACAAGTAGTCTTTTTGCCATGAGACCCAAAGATAAGAAGTGGGTGAGAATCAGGATCTATGTAACAGGGGCATTCTTTGTCCTCGTGCTCTGCGTTATCTTCCTGAGGGCCTATCAACTGCAGATTCTTGAGGGCAAACGGCTTTCCTCCCTGGCGCGAGAGGATTACACAGGGAGCCTCGTGCTAATGCCCCAACGAGGTACCATCTTTGACAGGAACGGCAAGCAGCTGGCGATCAGCGTGGACGTGAGCTCCATATATGCATACCCGAAAGCAATAAAAGACAAGGCCGGCACGGCCAGGCTCTTGGCCAAAACCCTGGGCATTAACAGAAGGCATCTCCTTGAAAGGCTGCGCAGCGCCCGCTCCTTTGTCTGGGTGAAGAGAAAGGTGACACCAGAGGAGATAAAAAAGGTCGGGGAGCTGAAACTGAGCGGAATAGATTTTACCGAGGAGAGCAGGCGGTACTATGCCTGGAAGGAAACCGCGGCTCACGTTATCGGGTTTGCCAGCCAGGACAACAGGGGCCTTGAGGGCACAGAACTGCAATACAATAGCTATTTAGAAGGACGTGAAATAAGGCTCACCAGGATCCACGATGCCCTGGGAAGACCACTTGCCTTTGATGATTTCGGAAAAGAAGACCATGATCCGTTCAATGTGAGGTTAACAATCGACAAGGATATCAGCTACAATGCCCGCAAGGCCCTCAGTAAAGCCGTGGAAGAAACGGAAGCAAAGAGCGGTGTCTGTATCGTGCTCAGGCCCCAGACAGGTGAAATATTGGCTATGGCCGTTGTGCCGGAATTTAACCCCAATGCATTCTGGCAGTACAAGCCGCAGGACTGGAGAAACAGGGCGGTTACCGACTGCTATGAACCTGGCTCTACCCTCAAGGCGTTTCTTTTGGCCGCTGCCTTGGAACAAGGCGCGATTACGCCAAAAACCATATTCAATTGTGAGAGGGGTACGTATCGGATCGGCGGCAAGATCATCCATGACAGCAAACCCCACGGAATGTTACGGGTTCGTGACATAGTAAAGGTGTCAAGTAACATCGGGGCCATAAAGATGGGGCAAAGGCTCGGAGCAGATCGTTTCCATTCATACCTGCAACGGTTTGGTTTTGGCGAACCATCTGGCATAGATTTTCCAGGGGAGCGGGAAGGAACCCTGAAGCCGGTGAGAGAGATCAGCGTCTTGGGTCAAAATACCCGTTATTTCGGCCAGGGTATCTCGACCTCGCCCCTTCAACTGGCAATGGCCTTTGGGGCCATAGCCAATGGCGGGCATCTTATGAGGCCCTTTATCGTAAAATCGATCCACGATCGGCACGGAAAGGTAATCAGGGAGTTTGGTCCGGTGGTGAGGAGAGATGTCATATCACCGGAGACGGCAAGAACGGTGAGGATGATCCTTGAAGATGTGACCAAAGAGGGCGGAACAGCGCCCAAGGCTGCAATAGAGGGGTACCGCGTTGCGGGCAAAACAGGAACCGCACAAAAGGTTGACCCGGCTAAGAGAACTTACTCCGATGAGAAATTCGTGGCCTTTTTCGGTGGTTTTGCGCCTTTAGATTCCCCTGCTGTTGCCATCCTGGTGGTCCTTGATGAGCCCAAGGGCACTCCTTATGGAGGGATCGTTGCCGCCCCTGTTTTCAGGGAGGTCGGATATTTGACCCTCAACCAACTCAGCGTGAAGCCGTCAATCGAATACTGTTTTTCCCGACCCGCACAGATAAAACAAAAACCGGCTGTCCAGAGTCCTGATGTGCCGGGTTTGGTGCCAAACATGGAGGGGCTCGGCGTAAGAGATGTTTTGAGCAAGGCACGACGTCTGGGGGTGCGGGTGGTAGTTAAGGGAAGCGGTTTTGCCGTGGAGCAGAGCCCGGCGGCCGGCACCCCGTTGACAGAGGGAAGATCCCTCACCGTTACCTTCAGACCGCCGTGTTAACTGCGAGGGCGGCGCAGAAGAGAAAAGGGCATGAGGCTCGATTACTTGTTGAAGGGACAGAAGATCCTCGAGCACAGCGGCAACATGGATGTCGAGATCAAAGGCCTTACCGCAGATTCTCGGAAGGTCAAAGACGGCTATCTTTTCGTGGCCCTTAAGGGCAGCAGCGAGAATGGACATCGATATCTGACTGACGCGGTTCAGAAAGGGGCGCGAGTGCTCGTCGTACAAGATGCGGAAACGGGTTTGACCGGAGCAACGGTTGTCAGGTTGCCCGATACGAGGAGTGCCTTTTTTGATCTTGCGGAGCGGTTCTACGACTATCCGGCTCGGTATATGGATTTGATCGGAATCACCGGTACAAATGGCAAAACCACTACGAGCTATCTTTTGGAATCAGTATTGAGGGAGGCCGGAAAAGAGGTTGGAGTAATCGGGACGATCAACTACCGGTTTAAGGGTAATTCTTTTGAGGCATCGCTGACCACGCCCGATCCCGTTGATTTGATGAGATTGATGCGTGAGATGAGAGATGCTGGTGTTACCCATGTGATAGTGGAGGTCTCTTCACACTCCCTCGATCAGGGAAGGACACAGGGGCTAGCGTGGTCACGGGCCATCTTTACCAGCTTCTCCAGGGATCATCTGGACTATCATTCCACCATGGAGGAGTATTTCAGGGCGAAATCCCTGCTTTTCGATTCTCTGAGAGAGACCCAGCACAACGGTCAGGCCAAAGCGATTCTTAATATGGATGACCCAAAAGGCCAGGCATTGGAGAGGATGACCAAGGTGCCGGTCGTGAGTTATGGTTTAGAAAGCAGGTGTCGCGTGAGGGCCGCCGATATTGAATCCACATTACAGGGTCTACAGTTCAGGCTGGTTACATCCGAAGGAGAGGCTGTGGTTACCTCACCACTCCTGGGTCGGATCAACGTCTATAACATGCTGGCCGCTGCTGCCACCGGCCTCACGTATGGTATAGAGCTGAACACGATAGCACAAGGCATACAAGGCCTCAGCTCTGTTCCGGGCAGGCTTGAGCGAGTGCAGAACAGAAGAGGGCTCTGTATCCTTGTTGATTACGCTCACACCCCTGACGCCATGGAGAAGGCGCTTCAAACCGTTCGAGAGCTTACCGAAGCAAGGCTGATCACGGTCTTCGGATGCGGCGGGGATCGGGATAGGGGCAAAAGACCACAAATGGGGAAGATTGCCGGTGACTACAGCGATCTGGTCATAATCACATCGGACAACCCGAGAGGCGAAGATCCCGAGCACATTGTGAGCGAGATTGAGCCCGGGGTACGGGAGGCGGGGCTCGATGCGATTGATCCGGATTCCCCGTATACCAACCGGGGGTATCGGATCATCGTCGATCGGAAGAAGGCTATTCGCGATGCCGTTGACGTGGCCGACAAAGGAGATATCGTGCTCATCGCCGGTAAGGGGCATGAGAATTACCAGATCATAGGAAAGAGGAAAATATACTTTAATGACGCAGAAGAAGCGGCGCTGGCAGCAAGCTAAAGATCGCTTGATTCGTTGGAGCCGCTCAAGGTTTTCTAACCCAATGAACCCATTAGGCAGGGATTGAATGGCGGCACGGTGGGGAGAGATAACAGTTCGAGAGGTAGCCTCGGCAATGGGGGGAAGGATAGTGTCCGGTCCCCAGGATGTTTTCTTGAGCGGTCTGTCGACCGATTCAAGAACGCTGAGCCCGGGCCAGGCTTTCCTGGCCCTTAGGGGCGAGCGGTATGACGGACACGATTTTCTATCCGCTGCGGTCAACGGCGGCGCCGCTGCTCTCATCGTGGAAATCCCCACCATCGTGCCGCAAGACGTTTCCACCCAAAATCTGGCCGTGATTACCGTTAAATCAACCCTCGAGGCCCTCGGTGATTTGGCCCTGTGGTGGCGGAAGCAGTGGCCAGGTAGGGTTGTGGCCATAACTGGAAGTAACGGGAAAAGCACCACCAAAGAGATGGCTGCCTCGATTTTGTTCTTGGAGGCAAATATCAAGAAGAGCCCTGGCAACTACAATAATCTCATCGGACTCCCCTTGACGATCTTATCGCTAAAGGGAGTGCACCAGGCGGCTGTCCTGGAGATGGGAATGAACAGGCCGGGCGAGATTAGGCGGTTGACCCAAATCGCTGATCCCCATATCGGGCTTATAACCAATATTGCACAAGCACACCTGGAGGGTTTAGGCAATCTGCAAGGGGTAGTTGAAGCCAAAGCAGAGCTTCTGGAGATGATGTCCGGCCATGCAACCGCAATTCTAAACGGAGATGATGAGCAGTACTCCAAGCTGGCTTCACGGTTCAGCGGCAGAACGGTTACCTTTGGATTGGGTCACACCAACGAGGTGAGGGCGGAAAACATACGCAAGCTCGGGGACAACGCTCAGGCCTTTGATATTTGTCTTGCTGAAGAGCGGATACCGGTGCGGATAAGACTCCCGGGCATTCACAATGTGCTCAACGCACTTGGCGGGGCGGCCATTGCATATGGTCTGTCTCTGTCCAAGGGATCGATTGCCCGGGGTTTGGAGCAATTCGTTCCCTTGAAAGGGCGCTTTCAGGTTACGCGACTCAACGGCGATATCAGGATCATCGATGATACGTACAATGCAAACCCCTCCTCGCTCGGTGCGGCACTCAATACCGTGCAGGAGTTGAGATCCGAAGAGCAGGGTTTGGTAGTGGGGCTCGGCGAGATGCTGGAGTTGGGGACCCAGGCGCCACAACTACACCGTGATGCGGGCAGGCTTATCGCCGGAGCTGGAACGCGATATTTGGTTGCGCTGGGTGAGCACGGAGCCCAGATTGTGGAGGGGGCTTGCGAAGGGGGTATGGATAAGGCCCAGGTGCACCTGGCAACGAGTCATGACGAGATGATCGATATGCTCAAGGCACAAATCCGAGAGCATGACATCGTTTTTCTCAAGGGCTCAAGGAGGGTGTTCCTGGATAAGGTTGTGGATCATATGGAGGAGTTTCTCGGAATAAGCGAGGAATCGAGCGATGCTGTATAAGCTGATCTACATGTTTCATACCGACTACTCCTTTCTCAATGTGTTCAGGTACATAACCTTTAGGACCATCTATTCCACCCTGACAGCCCTGCTGATTTCACTGGTTCTGGGATATTTGCTCATTCCGCGCCTACGGGAGCTCCAAATCGGCCAATACGTAAGGGACGACGGACCTCCAAATCACAAGAACAAGGTGGGAACTCCCACCATGGGAGGAACCTTTATCTTGCTCTCCGTTGTGCTGTCTTCCGTGCTCTGGGCTGAGCCCAGAAACGTGTATATATGGCTGGTCTTGATTGTCACCGTTTTGTTCGGTGCCGTGGGGTTCCTCGATGATTATCTGAAGATCGCTAGAAAGAGCAGTAAAGGTTTGAGGGTGTGGACCAAGCTCTGCCTCCAGACAGGGATTGCACTCGGCATAGGGCTGGTCCTTTACTATGGCACCGATTTTGACACCAGATTGAGTTTCCCGTTCTTCAAGAACTTCCTGCCTGAACTCGGGATAGGATATCTCATCCTCATTGTGCTGGTGGTGGTAGGTACCTCCAATGCGGTCAACCTGACCGATGGGCTGGATGGTTTGGCCATAGGGCCGATTATTATCGCCTTTCTGAGCTATTTGGTGTTTGCCTATCTCTCCGGGCATATCCGAATCGCCCAGTACATACAAATACCTTACGTGAGCGGGTCTGGGGAGCTTTCGGTCCTGTGCGGTGCCGTGGTCGGAGCAGGTATGGGGTTTTTATGGTTCAATGCCTTTCCAGCTCAGGTATTCATGGGCGATGCTGGTTCTCTCTCCATGGGTGCTGCCCTGGGAACAATAGCCGTCATCAGCAAACAGGAGATAACCCTTATACTCGTTGGCGGCCTTTTTGTTGTTGAGGCCTCATCGGTAATTCTGCAAGTGGCGTATTTCAAGCTAACCGGGGGCAGGCGGGTTTTCAGGATGGCACCACTTCATCACCATTTTGAACTCAAAGGATGGCCTGAGCCCAAGGTGACCATCCGGTTCTGGATTATCGCCATCATGCTGGCGTTGCTGTCAGTAAGCACGCTGAAGTTGAGGTAAGGAAAGGAGCGGGAGCCAATAGAGTATGGACTTTGCCGGTAAAAACATCCTGGTGGTAGGGCTGGGAGAGAGCGGCGCGGCTGCGGCGCGGTGGCTTCACCGGCAAGGTGCCCATGTAACGGTGAGCGAAAAGCGGCATGAATCGGATCTGGCGAGAAATCTGATCACGGAGTTTTCAGATGCGGGCATACATCTTGAGTGCGGTGGGCATAGGATTGAGACATTCCTGAAGGCCGATCTCATCGTTATAAGCCCCGGTGTACCCCGTGATATTCAGCCACTCAAGGAGGCCAGGATGAAAGGGGTGCCTTTAATAGGGGAGATCGAACTTGCAGGAAGATACTTGAAAATCCCGGCTGTGGCGGTGACCGGGACGAACGGGAAGTCCACGGTTGTAAAACTGATAGGTGAAATGCTTCACAAGGGGGGCAGCAGCGTGTTTGTGGGCGGAAACTTCGGCCCGCCGCTCGCCGAGTATGTAAGCGGTAACCAAACGGCCGATTACGCGGTGCTGGAGTTGAGCAGTTTTCAACTCGACACCATCGAAACGTTTTCTCCTTTGGTAGCGCTTATCTTGAACGTGAGCCCAGACCATCTTGATCGGTATGAAGACTATGCTGCATATGTCAGGTCAAAACAAAGGATTTTTGCAAATCAGGGTAAGGGGCAGATCCTCGTCTTAAATGATGATGATCCGTGGCTCAGGAGCCTAAAGGTGAAAAACGGACCAGCGGTATTTCGATACGGGTTGGACCGAGTTGTGGGCAGGCATGCGTTTCTTGATGGTGAAACCATAACGGTTCACCTTCCGGGCGGAAAGGAGGTGAGGTTTAGCCTGGAGCGGTTTGCATTGCCCGGCAACCACAATCGATCAAACCTGATGGCGGCGATTCTGACAGCTCTGCTTCTCGAGGTGGCTCCTCCTGATATACAGGAAGCCATAGATCATGTTGAGGGTCTGCCCCACCGTTTGGAGCTCGTAGACGAAATAAAGGGTGTGGCCTTTTATAACGACTCAAAGGCTACCAATATAGACGCAGCAATAAAATCCATTGCCAGCTTTGCAAGGCCGATTATCCTGATTGCCGGTGGAAGGCATAAGGGAAGCGATTACCATCCACTGATTGAGGCGGCAATGAATAAGGTAAAGGGAGCTGTTTTTCTGGGTGAGGCTCGGGATCTTTTGGCAGGGGCCTGGGCCGATACAATGCCATGGTCCAAGGCGACGGACATGCATGATGCCGTTGCCCTCGCCTATGATCAGGCAGAGAGGGGAGACGTGGTTCTCCTTGCGCCGGCCTGTTCCAGCTTCGACATGTTCAGGGACTTTCAACACCGGGGTGCGGTTTTCAGAGAGGCAGTAAAGAGGTTGAAGAATGGCGCCTAAGAAGAGCAGTTTCTACGACTATGATCCGATTCTCCTGATCTCGGTGTTGCTATTGCTGGGGATCGGATTGGTTGCAGTTTACAGTGCCAGTTCAATCCTCGCAGAGGCTCGATTTGGCGATCACTACTTCTATCTCAAGCGGCAGGCCGTTTTTTGCCTTTTTGGTATCTTGCTCATGATAGCAGCCAAGAACATCAATTACCTTGTCTACCGTAAACTGGTTTACGTCTTTCTGGGCTTGAGTTTGCTCCTCTTGGTTTTACTGCTCATACCGGGGTTGGGGTTCAAGGTTGGGGGTGCCCAGAGGTGGTTTCGGTTTGGTTTTGTTTCGCTCCAGCCGTCGGAGGCGGCAAAGCTGTCTCTGGCTATTTTCATGGCTTATAGCATGAGCAAGAACGTTGACCAGATGAGCACCTTTTTGAACGGCCTTCTCCCGCATCTGCTGGTCGGGTCTATATTTGTGGCCCTGATTCTCCTTCAGCCCGATCTCGGAACAGCGGTGATCTTAGGAATGTGGATGTTGATCCTGCTCTTTGTCGGCGGCATACATTTGGGGCAACTCTTTTTGTTGATGGGGCTTACGACCCCAATAGTATTTTACCTGATATCTCAGAGCGCATACCGGCTGAATCGGTGGTGGGCGTTCCTAAACCCGTGGGAAGACCCCCAGGGGTTTGGTTTTCAGATAATTCATTCGTTTCTGGCCTTTGGCTCCGGGGGATTGTTCGGGGTGGGCCTGGGAAAGAGCAAACAGAAGCTGTTTTATCTGCCGGAACCCCACACCGATTTTGTGGCAGCCATAATAGCCGAGGAAGCAGGGTTTATTGGGATTAGCGTCTTGATCGTCCTGTTTGCCTTGATCGTGATAAGGGGCATCAAGATCGCCCTCAAGGCACCTGAGCTTTTCGGGACATATCTTGCCCTGGCGATAAGTTGCATGCTGGCAGTGCAGGTTATCGTCAATATGGGCGTGGTCATGGCGCTCCTGCCTACCAAGGGGCTCACCCTTCCCTTTGTCAGCTACGGCGGATCATCTCTGGTTATAAGTCTGCTGGGGATGGGGATATTGATGAACATCTCCAGGAAGGCCCTTGGTGGCACACCAGCCTCTGTGCGAGGCCAATCGTTCAAATGATTACGACTCGATGTTTGAAAAGCATACGGGAGAAAGGATAAGGATTATCATTGCCGGAGGTGGAACCGGTGGACATCTTTTTCCGGGCATAGCAATAGCCACAGGGCTCAGGGCCCGGTGTGATGATATGGATATCCTTTTTGTGGTCGGCAGAAAGAAGATGGAGAAGGCAATTATACACAAAGCCGGATTTGAGGCCCGATCGATTGACGTTGAAGGCGTGTTGGGCAAAGGCGTGCTCGAGCTTATGAGGGCGCTCATAAAGGTACTCGTAAGCCTCATCCAGTCGCTTGTCATCGTACGGGATTTCAGGCCTCACCTGATCGTTGGCGTTGGCGGGTATTCGTCCGGGCCTTTGTGCCTCGTTGCGCGACTTTTGAGAGTACCAACCGCCATCCACGAACAGAATTCCTTTCCGGGTCTCACGAACAGGATGCTGGCGCCCTTGGTCAAGAAGGTGTTCATATCCTTTGAGGAAAGCAGGAAATACTTCAAAAGAAAGGACGTGTTCTTAACAGGGAATCCCGTACGGGAAGAGTTGCTGCATAACAGGGCTTTGAGGAAACCGACCAACGGCACATTTACCATCCTGGTTGTGGGCGGAAGCCAGGGGGCACGGGCCATCAACAGGGCCGTTGTCTCCGCACTGGCGGTGCTCACCGAACAGGGGCTACAGCCTTTTGTGATACATCAGACGGGCAAGGCCCATGTGAACGAGATACGGGCTGAGTACCAAAGACATGGTTTTGCCGGCGAGGTAAGGGAATTTATCGACGATATGGCTTCTGCCTATGGGAGGGCCGATTTGGTTGTATGCAGGGCAGGGGCAACCACGCTGGCCGAGTTGGCGGCCTTGGGCAAACCGTCGATTCTCATCCCATACCCCTACGCGGCCCATCAGCATCAGGAGGTAAATGCCAGGGCACTGGTTGCTGCTGGTGGCGCGGATATGATCCTTGAGCATGAGCTCGACGGCGCCGGCCTGGCCGGAAGGATCAAGACCTATATGGAAAACAGGGATACCTTGAAGAGGATGTCGACATCCGCATTGAAGGCCGGCATGCCAAGGGCCAAGGAGATAATAGCAGATGAGCTCTTCAAGTTGGTGAAGGACAACTGCCGGCAAGCGTGAACAGGACATGAGGATCTTCGGCAAGACAAAGCATATACATCTGGTGGGTATCGGCGGAATCGGAATGAGCGGGATAGCCGAACTTCTCCTCAACCTGGGCTATCATGTCAGCGGTTCGGACATCAAAAGAACCGAGGTTACCGAGCATCTCGCTGATCTGGGCGGTGAGATATTCCTGGGTCATAAGGCCCAAAACGCCCGGGGCGCGGATGTGGTTGTTTTCTCTTCGGCGGTAAAGAGCGATAACCCCGAGTTGGTTGAGGCACGGGAGCTATCCATCCCGGTCATTCCACGGGCTGAGATGCTGGCCGAGCTGATGAGGCTCAAATTCGGG
>CP070752.1:1915063-1924574 GCA_020348625.1 Deltaproteobacteria bacterium
GGTTGTCATGAGATGACGATCCTCCCCTTCGGCTTGTCCACCACTTCGCCGATGATCGCTGCTTCTTGCACTCCTTCCTGGTGAAGCTCTTCGAGCAGGGTTTGTGCCCCTTGCCCGGACGCGGAGATGAGCAGCCCACCTGAGGTCTGGGCATCGAACAGCATGAGCATGAGCACATCGGAAATCCCCGCGGCATTGTCTATCATGTGAAGGCGAAAATCGCGGTTGCGTATTGTCCCACCGGGAATCAACCCCATATCGGCATATTCCTGCGTACCCGCAAGGAAACGCACTGCGCTAGAGTCGATCACCATGCCCACATCCCCGTTCTCGATCATCTCGCAGGCATGGCCCAGGAGTCCAAAGCCCGTCACATCGGTACAGGCGTGCACTTCCACCTCAACCATCAGCTCTGCTGCCTTCCTGTTCAGGCTGCTCATGCATTCTATCGATTGAGCCACCGAATTCTCGTCTGCCAACCCTCCCTTGAGCGCGGTGTTAATGATACCCGTACCAATGGCCTTGGTAAGGATGAGCTTGTCGCCCGGCCTGGCACCCTTATTATAGAGCACCTTTTCAGGATGAATGGTGCCCGTTACCGAAAGCCCATACTTGAGCTCATTATCCTCAACACTATGCCCGCCCACGAGAAGCACCTCTGCCTCTCGCATCTTATCCAGCCCACCCCTGAGGATCTCCTGGAGTATGGAGATATCCATCTTCTTGATGGGGAAACAGATAATATTCATCGCTGTGATCGGTGTGCCGCCCATGGCGTAGACATCTGACAGGGAGTTGGCCGCTGCAATCTGACCAAAAGTGTAAGGATCGTCCACGATGGGGGTAAAAAAATCCAATGAGAGCACAATTGCGAGATCGTCTCTCAGTTTATATACTCCGGCATCTTCTGCATGCTCCATCCCCACAATCAGGTTTGGATGGGAGATAAGCGGCAGTCCGCACAGTGCCCTATCCAGGTCGCCCGGACCTATCTTACATGCTCACCCTGCACCGCTCACCGTTTCAGTGAGCCGTGTTTTTTTCTCGTTGTCCATTTGATCATCCTTTTATGTTCATCATGGGGTGTTTATCTAGCGCTTTAGAATAGGTCAGGGGCCAAGCGGTCTTATAACGCACTCTCCCCCTGTGACAGCTCTTCCCATGGCGCCCCTCTCTTGTTTTCACCGAGCACCTCCTCCAGAGCCCTCGGTATGTGATTGACTATTTCGATTACCTGTGTGGCAGGGGTGGGCTTCGCATAGTATCCGGCGAGCCTATTTGTGCGTGCGGCAATACTCGCGGCCTCTATGATTTCCATGCCGGTGCTGATCAAGGATGCGACGATCCCCGTCAAGGTATCTCCCGTGCCGCCTATAGCCTCCAGGGCATCCTCCACAGGTTGGTCGACGATTGCTTGAATCCCTTTCTCGTTGGCAATATGGTCTTTTTCCCCCTTGACCAGGAGGTGGCGTGCCGCGTTATTGTGGGAATAGGCGCGTGATATTAAATCCGGGACCCTGCTTTCCTCATGAAGGATGAATCCCCTCGTATAGAAGGGGTGTGGCGCCTCTTCATCGGCCAAAAAGGCCAGCTCCCCGATGTCAGGTGTGAACAGATCGTACTGTGAGGATTTTCCGCTCATCTTGGCCGCATACATGAACCCGGCGTCTGCGATGAGGCGAGGGCGCCTGACTGCCTCATCCAGTTTCGCAAGGACTCGATTGTGCCAGTTGACATCGGGCAGTAGATAATGAAGCGTGATTGATTCGAAGTCTGATTGCGGCAGATGCAGTGTCAAGTATTCGTAGAGCCTTCGACTGCCGTCTCCGTGGCCAATATCCCCTACCACATATCCATAGGGAGCCGACAGCCCCAATAACTCTCCTGCCTTTATGGCAGCTGCCAACAGCGCCGGGGTTCCCCGATTCACAGGGACCCTGTTTCCACCAATGCAGAGCTCATTATCCATGAGGCCCACCTCTCCGGGTATCAGGGGGAATTGTTCACGGGGAATGGTACCAACTATTGCGTGCATCGGCGCGTTGCCTCCTTATAGGCGAGTTGCAAGGCGTAGCCACATAATGTATGGCCAATTTCCCGGGGGCTGGGTGCTTCCATAAGGGTCTTTCCCACCATCTCCTGTGCCAGATACGGAACGTCCGGACACCCACCGCCAGAGACATTCACTATAGTCTTTGTCTCCTTGTCAACGGTCAATTTCATATTTGCCGCTCGAACCATAAGGTATCTGTCAAGCTCCTTCACCTTGAACAGATCCACCGGTTTCAGCAGAGGGCTGGTTACAGGCACCACGTCTTTAGGCAGCACACCTGCTTCTTGGAGCGATCGTAGTATGTTGAGCTCCTCGATAAGGGGGATTTCTATGACCAGGTCACATCCACTCCGGATCTCAGGCGGTGGCCCCATCACCCTGATTTCCCATCCCCTGGCCTTAAGTACCCGCTCTGCTCGGATCACCTCGCTGGTGTTCTCGAATATCAGGAGCCCTCTATCCCCTGGCGCTCCCCCGGCAGAAGTCTCCGCATGCCTTCGCTTAAAGACATCGAAAAAGGCCATTACTGCTCCTTTGAGATGGTGATCCGGTATCCCCCGCCTTCTTCCAGCACCTCCTTCACCTGCCACCCCTGACTCGTGGCGGCGCGGCTCACGTTCTCCTTCGAGGTGTCGGTATCCACCAGGATCAGAATCTCCCCCTTATCCGCCTCTTTTATCTCATCTAGCGTCATTAATACCGGTTGTGGGCAAGAGAAGCCCCTTGCGTCTACGGTTTTAGTCATAACACGCGCTCCCTATTTCTTTCGCATGGTAAAACCTATAAACAAACACACGAGTAGCCCTATGACAAGGGCTGCGATTCCGTGTGGCCCCACCCCGCTGGGAGAGCTGGCCAGGCCGAAGTTATGTGAAAAGCCAGCCCCTACGATCATACCGAGGGCGAAGACTGCGGCATCGCCGTCACCTTCGCCTGCCAGGAAGAGTTGCCGGCCCGGACATCCGCCTGCAAGGGTGAAGGCAAGACCAGCCAAGACCATGCCCCCGAAATTCCAAACGCTCATGGTGTGCGCTACCGGCTGGTTCGCAAAGCCCGGATGGAATTGCCCCACGATAAGGTTGGTGATGAACGCGAATACCGCAAGGGCCACAAGCCCTGAAAAGAGGTGGCCCTGGCGAAAGAGGATGAGGTCCCTGAACGACCCCATGGTGCAAAAGCGGCTCCGCTGGGCCAGGAAGCCGATCGCGAGACCTATCAAAAGGGATGCGAAGATGGGAGCGTGCATTGAACCCGGGCCTTTGACGCTATAGAAGAGGATCCCGCTTTTCGCCTCCCCTTGGATTTGAGGAAAGATGAGCATCAAGACAAGAAAACCCAACATGGTTAATGGGAACAGCCACCCTGCTGAGGTATATGTCTTATCGGTTCGGCCCAGGGTGTACCCGGCCTTGAGAAAGCGGGTGCCAATCCAGATGCCTCCAATAAGGCCAAGCAGACCAAGAATTGCATTGCCATCTCCACCGGCAAAACGCAACAGGGCTCGCCATGGGCATCCCAGAAAGACCAGAGCGCCGATCATGGCAAAGGCTCCTAACATGAACCTCACTATAGGGGTAGAGCCCACCCGTGGCCGAAATTCCTTGAATAGATAAGCCGCAATCAACGAGCCCAGAACAAAACCGATAATCTCTGGCCGCATATACTGAACCACAGCCGCGCGATGGAGCCCGATTGCCCCTCCAATATCCCTCTCAAAGCAGGCAACACATATGCCCATGTTTCCGGGATTACCCCACTTCTGCAGGAGAGGAGCGAATATCCCGATAAAGGCTCCTACTGCAATAATCCCCGGCCGAGTCGCAAAGAAATTCTTGAACTTGGCCATGCATTCCACCTCTTCAACTCGAAAACCCTCCGGAACCGCAGGGAAGTGATTCCCCCACTGATACCGTTTCACCTTTCGCGTTGTTTGCAACAAAAATATATTGTATGTTCCAATAAGTCAAATTTAAATATACAATAATAGAGCGCTATCTAATAGGGATGTCCAATAAGAGAGAGAAAATGAAGATTCTAGAGGTTTTTCTGGAGAGGGGTAGAAAAACCGCGATGGTTTTGACTGCGAGAGGCGATGTAACGATCTATAGGTGCCCTTTTTTCTCTTGCAAGAACTGCAAGAGGGCTTGTGCTGCCGGAGAATGGGACTTTTTTCCGCTGTACACGATGAAGAACTCTCGATCAAGTTCCAAATCCTTAACGGGGATGGTTTTAAGCGTTCCAAGCCTGATTTCGTTTTCTATCGCCTTCTCGGAAACGAAAGAAACCCCAAGGCCGCTTTCTACTGCCCGTTTTACGGCAGCGGTGCTCCCCAACCTCATGACCACATTGAGGTCCTCCTCAGTTATACCCTTCTCAAGCAGTTTCTGTATGATCGTGATGCGGGTGCCGGAGCCGCTCTCACGCAGGATAAAGGGGATTCCCCTGAGCTGTTCTACGCTAAGGCTCTCCTGGTGCAGCCAGGTACTATCTGCCGGTGCAATGAGCACGAGCTTGTCCGTTGCCAGGCTCTTGAAGACCAGCTTATCGCTTTTATCACGAGTTCCAACAAACCCTATTTCCACCTCGTGAGCCAAAACCTTGGTAGTCACCCCCTGCGTGTCTGATATTTGAAGGTCTATGTCAATGGCCGGGTGTAACCCCTTAAATTCAGCCAAGAGGCTTGGCAGGAGGTATTCGCCCGGTATTGTGCTTGCCCCTAACGTCAAGGTTCCCTTCATTAATCCTTTCAGCTGCTCGATGGCTTGATCGGCTTCGTTTATCAACCGCAAAATCCTTTTCGCATACTGGTACAGTGTTTCGCCTGTTTTGGTAACAGTTATCTCCCTTGCTCGGCGATCCAACAGTTGTGTTCCCAGTTCTTGCTCGAGGGAACTGATTTGAAGGCTTACCGTGGGCTGGCTCAAGAACACGACCTCGGCGGCTCGCGAAAAACTCCGTTTTTCAACTACGGCACAGAAGGCCTTGAGTTGATTCAACTCCATGATTCTGCCTTACATCGGCAATCTAGGGCAGGCACCATATCAGGCTGCGTTTCCCTTGGAACCCCGGCGATCTTTCAGATAGCAGCTACCCTCCATGGCTTTGACGCGATTCTTAAGCTCAGCTGCAATAGCGCTCACCTCTCCGATGTGCTTGATAGGCTTGTATTCGTTGGTGACCACCGCGATAGAGATGGACAAAATGGGGAAACGTTCCGTCTCTCCTTTGCGATTCACGGAGTCAATGTAACCCCGAACCCTGTCTTGTTCATCGTAGAAATCGCCGATCACCAGATTGAAGTTGCTTATTATCTCTTGGCAAACCTCATCCAATCTGTCGGGCGATACAATGAAAACGAAATCATCTCCGCCGACATGACCCACAAAGGTATCAGCGGCATCAAGTCTGCTGATCGAGTTCGTGACGAGACGGGCAGTCATTCTGATCACCTCGTCTCCCCTCAAAAAGCCGTATTTATCGTTATAGGCCTTGAAGTGGTCGAGGTCCACATATCCCACGGCAAAGGGTAGAACACTGTCAATCCGTTTCTGGATCTCCCGAATGATCGCATAGTTCCCCGGAAGCCGGGTGAGTGGGTTGATATCACGAGTCCTGGCAGTTCGAGTCAGATTGAGAAAAATCCTTGTATTCAGCTCATCGACGGTGATGGGCTTTCTGAGGTAGTCATCAACGGGGACCTGCCCCCAGTTAATAGCGAGATCGCCGTCGGAGGGTTGCAGTATCAGGAGTATGGGCAAATATCCGAAGACGGTATCAGCCCTAATCCTCCAACAAAGGTCGATCCAACCCTCACCTTCCGACGACTGGCAGATGAGCATAATATCCGGAGGGTCGCTGTAGATTGCGTCAAGGGTATGGATGGAAGATGCTGCGGTTTCGATTACAAAATGGGGTGCGCTTTTGCCTAAGAGTTCTCTTAACTCATCCGAACCTGCCGAATCATCAGCTATTATGAGTACCCTTTTCTTATTCTGAGTCATATCTCAACGCTCTGACCGTACAGGAAATCGTCCGCCTCTTCGAGTTTATAATATGTTTCCTTGATGATCTCTTCCAGCAGGGAATCGCCAATATCCAAAGCCGCCCAGGCCTCAGGGTCGATTTGAGGCACCAGATCGTCTCCCCCAGAGCCAAAGCCAATGCCTCTTGTCAAGGAATCAGCAAAATTGACCGTGGCAGTCGGCACCAGCGCGGATTTTGAGAGATGCGGGTTGTGATGGTGCATAATTGGCTCAGCGAGCTTAGCAGGTAGATGCCATTCCTGACAGAGCCAGTCACCTACGGTAGTATGATTGAATCCAAGGATTTCCTCTTCCGCATCATAGGTCGATATTTGCTTCTCTTCGACAACCTGATCGATAAGAGTTGATTCGTCGGGCAATTCAATCCGGATGACTACCTTTCCGATGTCGTGCAAAAGAGCGCTTGTGGACACCTCATCCGGATTAGGGGAGTTCGTTTTTCGTGCGATTACCCCTGCGGCTGCAGCGCAGCCCAAGGAGTGTTTCCAGAGGCCATGCAAGCCCCCGGTCTTCATCATGTCAAAAACGGCTGTGCTCAGAATAAGCCCCCTTACCACGTCGAATCCAAGGATGATGAGGGCATGGGTGATGTTCGAGATTCGGCGGGGAAACCCGTAAAACGCCGAGTTTACAACCCTCAGGATTTTCGCAGACAAGGCCTGATCGGAGGAGATTATGCTTGCGATATCTTGAGCACGGGCATTGGGGCTCTCCATCAAGGGAATAATCTTGCCGAATACGTCCGGCAGGGTTGGCACATTCCTTAATCTGCCTATGCGTTTTCTGATATCCTCTCTGTCGACGCTCACGCTCCTTATGCCCTCTCCTTCAGTTGCTTCAGGATGAGATGCTTCATCTTGCCCATGAGCGGATCTCCTTCCACGTACCTGAACCGGGCATTCAGTTTGTTAATCTGCAGGCTGAGGCTTTCTTCATCATCAGCGGTACCGGGCGGGTTTCCATCTACCGTGATTTGGTCTACGCCCATCTCGGAAAGTCGGGCAATTATGTCAGCGGTCAGCACGGCCCCGACACCGTAAAGAATAATGCCCCTCTTATTGGTTACCGGCCTAGCGAGTTTCATCCCCGCCCTTGCACGCTCGAGGGTTACATCCTTCATGCTCTTTTTCTTTGCTATTTTATTAAAAAGTGAAAACTGGGTTCAGAGACATGGGACGACCGAACTGGACTCCCGCAACAATCAGTTCATTACCACAGGTGTCTCAATTCTGTCAAAAAGTATCCGCTGGGCTAATCACGCGGTCGCTGTATGTTCCAAAGGACTCCTCTCTGGATTTCGTTCCTAGAATGCGTTCTTTCGTTTGCGGAGCTCGGTGAAAACCTCAACTGCGCTTGCACGGGGCATGCCGATGGCGGCCCCCATTTCGGGACTAACAGCCCTGAGAAAGGGATTGGTCAACCGCTCTTCCCCTACGGTAGACGGTACCGTGGGTCGGCCTGCTTTCCTGATTTCCCTGATATCCGAGAGCCTCTGCCTGACGGTCAGGTTGTCGGGCTCAATAGTCAGTGCAAATTCGAAATTCTCGATTACGTATTCATGGCCGGGATATACCAGGGTGTCAGGTGGCAGGGCAGCCAATTTCAAAAGGGACTCCCACATGAGCTCCGGATTCCCCTCATAAAGGCGGCCGCACCCGCCAATAAACAAAGTGTCTCCGGTCCACACAGCGCCGGGCTTATCATCCAGGCAGGGCGGCATATAGTAGCAGACATCTGACCTCGTGTGGCCGGGTGTTGCTATGACCTTCACGGTAGAGGAACCGAACGTTATACTATCGCCATCCGCGACAGCTCGATCGAGTCCGGGCACCCGGGTATCGTCCGGCCCGATGACCTGGCAACCCGTCTCCTGCTTTAGTTCTTCGTTACCGCCCACGTGGTCATGGTGGTAGTGGGTATTGAGGATCGTGGTGAGCTTTAGTCCCCTATCCTCTAAGATCCGCAGAATCGGAAAGGCTTCTCCCGGATCGACAACTGCGGCTTCGGAGCCATAAACCAGAAGATAAGCGTAGTTATCGAATAGTACGGGCGCAACGATCACCGTTACCATGGCTACTCTCTCCGGACGTTATTAAAACTCATTTCACTTTCGTCACTGTAACTGCGAATCTCCACCCCCGGCGTTTCCTGCACCTTTACCCCGTGAGACCAATCTCATTTTGGAGTTCTACAAGGGCATCTTTGATGCCTTCTTCAAAGGAGGGGTGGAAAAAAGGCATGTCGAGCATCTCATTCACGGTAAGCCCTTGCTGTGCACACCATGCCAACAGGTGACCCATGTGTTCAACTCTGGGGCCAATCAGTTCGCCGCCGAGCAACGTGCCTGCAGTATCTGCATAGAGATGGCCGAGGCCACGGTTGACGTTCAGAATTCTGCTTCGATCCTGAATCTCGTAGTCAATGGTGCCGACAAACGCAGGCCCCCGTTCTCCGAAGTCCTTGAAGCGTTTGCCAAAGATGGCTATTTGCGGGTCGGTGTATACGACCGCAAGAGGTGTTTTACGCTTAAAGGAGGTAACGTCGGGATAACGAGCGGCATTCGTGCCGGCAATTTTGCCTTCTACTTGGGCATGATCATCAATGCACACAGTGTGGGGGTCAAGAAACCGGGCAGAACCAATGAGCTTCTCTCTTTCCGGGATAACCTCAATGTTTCTAAGAACTCCGGCCACGAATTCATCGCGCATCTGCTGCACGCGTTTCATGACCATTTCTCCGTGAATTGCCACATCACCCATCAGTTCAAAGCCGAGCTCTTGCGCCTGATAACAGTGATGATATGCGTCGGCGGCCGAGATCAGGAGTTTGGAGGGCATACAGCCTACCCGCGCACAGGTGGTGCCCAAAGGCCCTTTGTCAACAATGACAGCTGATGCATTTGCTTTTTTTGTCGCTCGATAGGCGTTTAGGCCGGCGGTTGCCATACCAAGGATGACAACATCAACCTTTCGCTTGTCCATAATATCAATCCTCGTATGGTGCAGCCTAGGGTTTGTTAGAGGTTCAATCCTGCTCGTCTAAGAGATGGGCCGGGATTTGCCAAACGGTTTTCAGCTGCTGCAATCTCTTAAGATCCTTATTCGATTATTGCCTTAGCTCCGTAACTACGCTGTGTCGAGGGATATGGATGTCTTTTTTTGACACCGAAGAAGCCCATGCTGTTATGCTCGCTTATGCTTCAGATAGAGGCGGGCGTGCTGCCTTAAAGCCGACTCCCACTTCTTTAAATCTAAAGAGCTAAGGTGGGAGCAGGCGCCCGCCTGGATCATCGGGAAAGAGCAGGCTCAAAGCGCCTTCCTAGTTCGGTGCAAAAAAAGACATCCATATCCCTCGATAGCAGCAAATCAAGCAGAATAAATGCGCATCACTGTTTTGCGGAGTTAAAGCAATAATC
>CP070752.1:1924674-1946626 GCA_020348625.1 Deltaproteobacteria bacterium
TATCAATAAATTTTTTTATTTTTTTTGAGGAAATCATAAGCAAATAAAAAAAATATTGAAAAATATCTCAATATTTTATAGAAGTTTGATATAGGTGAATCTGGAACCCCTAATTGGAGGGATATCTGAGATGAAAATCGACAAAACCAACCTTGCCATTATCAAGCACCTTCGCGATGGAAGGAAGTCCTTCAAGAAAATCGCCGAGGAGCTTTCTCTCTCCGAAAACACGGTAAGATCACGTGTCAACAAGATGGTAGAAGATGGTACACTCGAAGTCTCAGGCCTTGTCAACCCTGAAATCATACCCGGTCACACCTTAGCAATGGTAGGTGTCAAGCTGCAGACCATGGACCTCATTAAGAAGGGAGAAGAATTCAGCAAGTTACGAGGCGTGGTATCAGCTTCGGTTGTAACCGGACAGTATGATCTCATTTTGATAATACTCCTCAACGAGGATTTCAGTTTGCTGGAATTCTACACGAAGGAGGTTTCACGCATAAAGGATGTCCGCTCCGTGGAGACTTTTGTAGTCTACAAGAACTACAACCTGAAAGTGCCTTATGTCCTGTAAGGCAGCCTCTCTGTTCAATGAGAAGGTCCTTGAGGGCAAGCCAAAGCTTACTCAAAACACATTTCTCAAGGACTCGGATCTAGAAGAAAGCACCTGTCACGATCCAGCTTTTTTGCTCGACTTTGACGAGACCAAATTCGGTTTGGTTTTGATTAACAGTTGTGATATAGCAACTAGGCGAGAAGAAGGTTAAGGTTTTACACATAACGCAGAAACAGGAGGGATACGCATGAAAGAGGTTAGCGAACTGCAGTTACCTGATGATGTGCGATACACAGAAGATCATGAGTGGGCTCGCGCAGAAGGCGAGAAGACAAGGGCCGGCATCAGCGACTATGCCCAAGACCAGCTCGGCGATATCGTATATGTGGAGCTGCCACAGACAGGCGATTCTTTCGACAAGGGCCAGGAGTTCGGAACCGTTGAATCGGTGAAGGCCGTTGCAGAATTGTATATGCCCGTTGGCGGAACAATTCTTGCGGTGAACTCGGTCCTGGAGAAATCCCCTGAACTCGTCAACAAAGATCCTTACGGAGACGGGTGGATGATCGAGATTGAACCGAGCGATCCGGCCCAATATGATGCCCTCATGAAAAAGGAGGTTTACCTTGAAACCCTGAAAGGACAAGCATGATGCGCTATCTCCCCCATACCACCGATGAAATAGCTGCAATGCTGGAGGTTATCGGAAAAACCAGCCTTGACGAACTCTTCTCACCCGTACCTGAAGATTGCCGTTGCCAGGGCGATCTTAACCTGCCAGAGCCAATAAGCGAGTGGGAATTGAACGATCTGATGAGCGGTCTCTCCTCCACTATGGGCGTATCCCCTGAATACAAGGTCTTCATCGGCGCCGGCAGCTATGAGCATTTTATCCCAGAATCGGTGTCCTTCTTGCTCACCCGCTCAGAGTTCGTCACCTCATATACCCCTTATCAGCCCGAACTCAGCCAGGGAACGCTTCAGGGCATTTACGAGTACCAGACCCTTACTGCACGGCTTCTGGGCATGGAGGTAGCAAACGCGTCGCTCTACGACGGGGCTTCCGCGCTTGCCGAAGCAGTGCTTATGGCTATTCGAATTACTCGAAAGACTAGAGTCGCTCTATCGAACCTGATTCACCCTCTCTATCGTCGTGTCGTCCAGACCTATCTCGAGCCTACCGGGTATGATCTGATAGAGCTCCCTCGCCTTGAAAACGGCACGACCGACCTCTCCCTCTTGGAGGACCAAGACGATCTGGCTGCCATTGCCGTACAGTCGCCCAACTTCTTCGGCTGCGTTGAGGATCTTGAAGTCGTGGGCGAACGTGCTCACGCCAAAGATGCCCTTTTCATAACCACATTCACCGAACCCCTCGCATACGGGCTCTTCAAAAGCCCTGGCAGCCAGGGTGCCGACATCGTATGTGGAGAGGGCCAGAGCTTGGGCATCCCGCAGTCGTTTGGCGGACCGGGGCTGGGGATGTTCGCGAGCAGGATGGAGTATGTGCGGGGCATGCCGGGAAGGTTGGTTGGCCAGACCACCGACGTTAATGGAAAACGAGGTTTTGTTTTAACCCTTGCCACCAGAGAACAGCACATCCGCCGAGAAAAAGCCACTTCCAACATATGCACCAACAACAGCCTCTGTGCCTTGTCAGCAGCGATGTATATGGCGTCACTGGGGGGTAGCGGCATGCGCGAACTCGCGCTTCTGAACCATGACAAATCAGAGTATCTCAAAGAGGGATTACGCATGGCAGGGTTCACCATCAGCTTTGAGACTCCCACGTTCAATGAATTTGTGGTCGAATGCCCAACGGATTTTCAAAAGACCTATGAGCACCTGCTTGCTAAGAAGATAGTCGCGGGCCTTTCCCTCAAGCCTTACTACCCTGAGCTGGCTCATCATTATCTTTTGTGCGCCACAGAAACAAAATCCAAGGAGGATATGGACGCCCTCGTCAGGGAGATGATCTCATGAAAGAATCGTTAGGTACCACGGGCCTTATACTGAATGAACCCTTACTTTGGGAAAAAGGAAAACCGGGGCGCTTTGGGTTTTCCTTACCCCGCCGCGACGTTGATGCGCACCCTCTCGATAAAGGCCTTACACGTGACGACTTGGACCTCCCCGATCTCAGTGAGGTAGACGTTGTCCGCCATTATACGAGACTCTCGCAGTGGAACTTCGGAGTCGATACGGGCATGTATCCCTTGGGCTCATGTACCATGAAATACAACCCAAAGATCAACGAGAAACAGGCCCGGCTTCAGGGCTTCGCTAAGTCGCATCCTATGAGTCCCCTTATCTTGTCCCAGGGTGCGCTGAAGCTTATCTATGATCTTGAGGGATTCTTGGCGAAAATCACCGGGATGGATGCAGTATCTCTTCAGCCTGCGGCAGGAGCCCAGGGTGAGCTGACGGGGATGCTCTTGATCCACGCCTTTCACAAGGGCAAAGGCATGCGCCGCTCAAAGATCATTGTTCCCGATACAGCCCACGGCACCAACCCTTCTAGTGCGGCCCTCTGCGGCTACCGCCCTGTCCCGATAAGATCCAACGAACAGGGCATACTTTCCGTTGAGGCAGTTGCCGGAATCATGGACGAAGACACTGCAGGCATCATGGTGACCAACCCCAACACCCTTGGACTGTTCGAGGAAAATATTAAGGAGATAGCTGAAATCGTGCATGCGAAGGGTGGGCTCGTTTACGGGGATGGCGCCAACATGAACGCCGTCATGGGAATCGCCGATATGGGCAGAGCCGGCGTTGACGTGCTGCATCTCAACCTCCACAAGACTTTCTCCACGCCTCACGGAGGGGGTGGCCCTGGTTCTGGTCCTGTGTGCGTTAAAGCGAAGCTCGAGCCGTATTTACCGGTGCCTCGCGTTATAGAGGAAAAGGGCCGATATATTCTCTCCGAGAACTTTCCGGAATCCATCGGCAAGGTGCATGCCTTTTATGGGAACTTTGGAGTCATGGTGAAGGCCTACAGCTATATTAGAAGCATGGGCGCAGAGAACCTCAAGAGGGCAAGCCAACTCGCCGTACTGAACGCCAACTATCTTAAGGAAAGGTTAAAAGGGACATTCCACCTCGCCTACGACAGGCCCTGTATGCACGAGTGCGTGTTCTCAGACAAACTTCAGTACCCACACAAAATCATGACCCTGGACATGGCAAAGCGGCTGATGGATTATGGATTTCACCCCCCGACCATCTATTTTCCCCTGGTTGTAGACGGGGCCATCATGATCGAACCCACGGAGACCGAATCGAAAGAGGACATAGATCTGTTTATCGAGGCATGTAAAGCCATAGCTGAGGAGGCGCAAAAAGATCCGGAACGGCTTCGGGAGGCACCACAGAAATGCAAAGTGCGGAGACTGGACGAAACATTGGCGGCACGGCATCCCTGTCTTACCGGCTGAAAAATGCTCAATTCTGGCTACCAATGAGGCGCTCTTTTCATGGGTAACACATTGCAGCATAACCAAGAGGGCCTTGAACCCCTCCCACAAGGGAGACAATGTTACTCCGTGGATCTGCCCACGGTAGAGTATCAAGAGGCATGGGATCTGCAGCGGAGCCTTGTGGCCGCAAGAAAAAATGGGATCATGCCGAGAGACATCGTTTTGTTCTTGGAACATCAACCCGTGTTCACCCTCGGCAGACGTGGCGGGTTGGATAACCTGGCCGTACCCCTAGACTTCTTGGAAAAGGAAGGAATCCCCATAATCCACGTGGAGCGGGGCGGTGATATCACCTTTCATGGGCCCGGGCAGCTGGTTGTCTACCCCATCATCGATCTGAGGGCTGCGGGGCTCGGCGTGGCAGATTATGTGACCGCCCTGGAGGAGGTAATGATTAGAACTGCAGCCGATTTCCAGGTTAGGGCCGAGCGGAATCGCAAGAACCGAGGGGTCTGGGTCGGTAACAATAAGCTGGGGAGCATCGGGGTTGCCATCCGCCGAGGGGTGAGCTTCCATGGCCTAGCGCTGAACGTTACTACCTCGCTCGCACCCTTTTCCTGGATTCATCCCTGTGGGCTTTCCGATATCGGCATGGCCTCTCTGGGCCATGAACTTTCCCGTGAGGTATCCATGGATCAGGTCCGTGCCTCTGCTCGACACAACCTAGAATCCGTTTTTGCGGTTCACCTGGTGATTAAGAGCTTGGCGGAGCTTAAGGAATTTATGCAAGAAACCGGCTCACCCTCTGTCTACACGAAAGACATACCTCATTCCTGAATACTGATATGATCTTAAAGGAGTTGTGCTATGAAAATGAACAAGGTGTTTATCGTCGGCGCTGGCTTCATGGGCAGCGGCATCGCACAAGTGTGCGCCCAATCCGGCATTAACGTTCTGTTGAATGACATAAGTCGGGATGTCATAGAAAAAGGATTAAACACTATCGCCTGGTCGGTGTCCAAGTTCGTCGAAAAAGGAAAACTCACCGAGGATAAAGACACCATTGTCAACCGAATCTCGCCAGCTCTTGATTTCTCTCAGGGGAGCGATGCGGATCTGGCCATCGAGGCTGTCTTTGAAAACGTGGAGCTCAAACAAGATATCTTCCGAAAACTCGATGAGACCTGCCAGAAGAATACGATTCTGGCTACCAATACAAGCGCCATCTCTATCTCCGAGTTGGCCTCGGTCACCAGGCGTCCCCATAAGGTTCTGGGTCTTCACTTCTTCTCGCCGGTCCCCATGATGGCAGCGGTAGAAGTGATACGAGGGGTGGCCACCAGCGATGAGACCTTCGCCGCTGGTGAGGCCTTTGTTCGTCAGGTAGGAAAAGAGCCGATCTTAGTCCGCCGTGATGTACCCGCCTTTGTCATCAACCGCATCAACTTCCGCGCCAATCTGGAGGCCATGCGTCTCGTCGAGGAAGGAGTCACCACCGTGGAAGATATCGATAAAGGCCTGAGACTCGCCTCAGGCCGGAAAATGGGCCCCTTTGAGATCGGTGATATGGTCGGCTTAGATGTAACCTACGGTGCGCTCATGTTTATATACGAAACTACCAAAGATCCCTACTGGTACCCCCCGGCCATCTTGCGGCACAAGGTGAAAGCCGGGAACCTTGGCCGCAAAACCGGCAAGGGATGGTACGAGTACAACGAGGATGGCACCCGAAAGGAGGGCTAGATGGGTCACAAACTGGCACGCTATGCAATTAAGGACCTGGTGGCTACCGTCACCATCGACCATCCTCCCATGAATGCCTTGGATGTTGCCACCAAGGAGGCCATCGGGAAAGCTTTTATGGACCTCGATGAACGTCGAAAGGACATCAGGGTGGTTATACTGAAAGGAGCCGGTGAGAAGGCCTTTGCCGCAGGCGCTGATATCAAGGCATTCCTGGAGCTAACCCCTGAAACGGCCAAGAGGCGTTTAACCAGGAGCCATGAACTCTACGGTATTGTTGAAAACTTCCAGTGGCCGGTCATCGCAGCAATCCACGGCTTCTGTTTAGGTGGGGGCCTTGAGCTGGCCCTGTGCTGTGACATTCGGTATGCCACTGAGAGCGCTAAATTCGGCTTTCCTGAAGTAAACCTATCAGTATTCCCGGGAAACGGTGGCACCCAGCGAGCACGCTCCTATGTACCGCTCGGCAAACTCAAGGAGCTGACCTACACGGGAGCGATGATCGACGCCCATGAGGCCCTCAAATATGGCTTAATTGAAAAAGTAGTCCCGGACCCCGACATCATGGAGGCTGCCATGGACCTGGCAGCCACGATCATGAAAAAAGGCCCCCTGGCTATTGCGGCGGCGAAAAAGGTGCTCAATAGAACCCGGGATCTTCCCCTCGCTGCCGGCCTCGAGCTTGAATCTGATTTCTGGGCAGCCCTTACTGGCACTGAGGATATGAAAGAAGGCGCCCGGGCATTTATCGAAAAGAGAAAACCTGAATACAAAGGAACATGACATGGGAAAGCACAAGGAAAGGATAGCTGGGTTGGAAACCGTTCACATCATAGCGGGCGTACGTACCCCCATCGGTTCATACGGGGGCGCACTCAAGGATATTCCCGTATACAAACTCACCAGTCTCGTTCTCAATGAGCTGATCACCAGGGCAGGTATCAAACCAGCCTGGATCGATGATGTGATCATGGGCCAGTCCTATCAGAACGGCGAATGTGCCAACGGTGCGAGGATGGCCCTTCTCGAGGCAGGCTGGCCCCATGAAGTCCCGGGCGTAACCTTAGACCGTCGCTGCTGCTCCGATTTGGATGCCATCTTCTTCGGTGTCATGAAGATCCAAACCGGCAACGCCGATATTATCGTTGCCGGGGGCATGGAGAGCATGAGCCAGGCCGAGCTCTACATCCCGGGAGATACGAAATGGGGCCTGGGGGGAAAGACCGATGGAAAATGGGGCTTTATGCCTCGGGGACATGGCGCCCTTTCCATGTGGGGGATACCCCTGTATGACCGGATTCAGCGAGCGAGGGTCATGTCCCAGCCCATTGAAAGATATGGTGAGCTCAACTCCATGATGACCTGGGCGGAAACGGCGGCTAAGAAGGAAAAGATCTCCCGTCAGGAGGCAGATGCATGGGCCCTCAGAAGCCACCAGAAGGCAATTGCCGCCATCGACGCCGGCACCTTCACCGATGAGATCGTGCCCATCCCTATTCCGCAAAGAAAGGGCGAGCCGGTGCCCTTCACAACCGATGAGCCGCCCCGGAGGGATACAACGCTAGAGAGGCTTGCGAAATTACGCCCCGTTTACCCGGATGGGGTATGCACCGCCGGTAATTCATCAACCGAAAACGATGGGGCAGCTGCAATGGTGCTCATGAGCGAGACCAAGGCCAAGGAGCTGGACCTAGAGCCCATGGCCGCTTTCAGGTCATGTGCCATTGCAGGGGCCGATCCCACCCTTACCTATCCTGCGGTACCTGCGGCAGTGGACAAGGCCCTCAACAAGGCCGGAGTCACCATTGCCGATATAGACCTGATTGAAATCCAAGAGGCCTTTGCCGTGCAGACCCTGGCCGATGCTAGGCTCATGGGGATGAAGCAGAAAGACTTCGATACCAAGATCAATGTTAACGGCTCGGGTATCTCCCTTGGACACCCCATCGCTGCGACCGGTGCCATGCGATTGGTCACGTTACTGCATGAGATGAAACGGAGAGGTTCCCATTACGGACTGGAGACGATCTGCGGCGGGGGCGGGTTGGGGATTGCTGCGGTTGTGGAAAGCATTCTGCGTTGACCAGCGCAAGTGGCAGTGCGATTTTGGCAGTTCGACGAGCCTTGTCAGAGCAATGGTCTTTTTACCGCTGATCCGGATCTGCGGTCATGTCGATATGTAGATTACCCAATTTCAGACGAAGACCATATGACTAGCCAGACATAGATCTTCTCTACCAATGCGAAGGCTTCTCAAAAGAGACCTTCCGCGAGCAAAAAGGGGCACCACCAGTGCCCTTTTGAGTCGAAATGGCTCCCCGGGACGGACTCGAACCGCCGACTAAGTGGTTAATCCCGCTAAAAGCGGGACTCTACCAGCTGAGCTTCCTCCAGATAACGGACGATACCTCTTTTCTTGATACTCTTTTCCAATTTCATTGCTGTACTTCGGTCAGGGCACTCTTGAGACCAAACCAATACCCAAGGTCCTTGGAATCTTTTAGTAGTCTTGGACAGGCGGTATTCTGGGTCATTATGTTGTCTTAGTCGCCCCTGGATATCGCTTGTCTGACCGCAGTAATACCTGTAATTCGTTTTGCTTTGCAATATGTAAACGAAACAGGGCATGGGATCACGAAATGAAAAGGCCCGTTCGTGAACAACGGGCTATATACCACTTCTGGCTCCCCGGGACGGACTCGAACCGCCGACTAAGTGGTTAACAGCCACCCGCTCTACCAACTGAGCTACCGGGGAGTATTTTGGATGGAATTTAGCAGAAAGCCCGCTATACGTCAATCAAATTGTCCGGGTAAATTTCGCCCTCATCAAACAGTTTCTTGACAAGGCATTCACTTCCCTTTAGTTTAGCATCTCAGCAGCGGCAAGAGAAACGAGGAATCAATGAAGCAGATTATTCTTGGCACGGCCGGGCATATAGATCACGGAAAAACCGCCCTCGTCAAGGCACTCACCGGTATCGATACGGATAGGCTCAAGGAGGAAAAACTCAGAGGTATCACCATTGAGCTGGGCTTTGCCCATCTTTTGCTGCCAAACGGGATCACTGTCGGCATAGTGGATGTGCCCGGCCACGAAAAGTTCGTGAAGAACATGGTAGCCGGTGCAACGGGGATTGACGTGGTGGCGCTTATCATCGCAGCCGATGAAGGCGTTATGCCCCAAACACGAGAGCACCTTGAAATCTGCACACTTCTGAGAATCACCCATGGGCTGGTGATCATAACGAAAATAGATCTGGTAGATAAAGAATGGCTTGACCTGGTGAGGGACGACATATCCGCATTTCTTGCGGGCACGTTTCTGCAAGATGCTCCGGTGGTAGAGGTTTCCTCCGAAACGGGAGAGGGCATCGAAGAACTGCTTGCAACACTGGACGAGCTTACCCAAAAGGTTCCGGAGAGGGAATCTGGAAGCTTCTTCAGGCTTCCCGTCGACCGGGTCTTCACTATGAAGGGCTTTGGCACGGTTGTCACCGGCACAACCATTTCCGGTCATATCGAGATAGGCAACGAGGTGACTGTTTATCCGAAAGGCATCAAGAGCAAGGTAAGAGGCATTCAGGTGCATCACCGAGAGGTACCTTCGGTGAGCGCCGGCCTGAGGACTGCCATCAATCTTCAAGGTCTGGAAAAAGAAACACTTACCAGGGGTGATGTGGTGGCGCAAAAAGACTCCCTCAGACCTACTTACATGGTAGATGCCGTTCTCGACTACCTCGAGAGTGCTCCGAAAAAGCTCAAGAACAGGGCCAAGGTGAGATTTCACTGCGGGACCGCCGAAATAATTTCCACCGTTATTCTATTGGACAAAGAAGAGCTTTCCCCGGGCGAGGCCTGCTTCGCACAATTTCGCCTTGAAAAACCGACGGTGGTTCTCGCGAAAGATAGGTTTGTCATCAGGAGTTATTCCCCCATTAGAGCCATCGGTGGAGGGTTGGTCCTGAACCCCCTTCCCACCAAGAAAAGGAGGTTCTCAAAGGACACGACACAAGAGCTCACCATCTTCAGCGAGGGCTCGGACAAACAAATTGCTGAGCAGTTCATAAAAGGCAGCCGGCTTCAGGGTCTCAGCAGAGCGGATCTTTGTTTTCTCACCAATCACAGCAGGAAGGAACTTGACCCGCTTATTAATGAGCTCCTATCGGATGCTGCCATCATTCAATCCGAGATAGAGAACGAGGTATTTGTACACTCTCAATTCTACGGCATGGCTAAAGACGAGATCCTGTCTATCCTTGCCGATTATCACAAGCGTTTTCCTTTAAAGAAAGGTCTTCTCAAAGAGGAATTAAGGTCCAAGATGGGCGGTAACATGAAGGAAAAACTCTTCAATCAGGTGATTGATGACTTGATACAGGAGGCTGCTATCGTCAGGGAGAAGGATACGATCCGCCTCAAGGAGCACAGAATCGAACTCCTGGAAGATCAGGAGGAGTTGCGCCGTGAGATTGAAGGGGTTTATCTCAAGAGCGGTCTTGAGCCACCATACTTCAGGGATCTGGACAAAAAGAAGATAGATCGAGGAGCAAAGGACCTGCTCGAGATCATGGTCAAGGATGGAATCCTTATCAAAGTAAAGGAGGATCTCTATTTTCACAAAAAGGCAATAGAGGCCCTCAGGGACCGGCTGATCGATTTTGTCAGAAGTAAGGGCGAGATAACTACCCCTGAGTTAAAGGAGATCACCGGTGTTTCCAGGAAATATACCATTCCCCTCATAGAATACTTTGACAAGATCCAGCTAACGGTCAGGATCGGGGATAAAAGGATCTTGAGGAAACGCCAATAGCCTAAAATACCTAGTTCGATCTCGTGAGGCAGGAGGGCGTTTTACGGGTATCGCGCGGACATTCAACTGTTCAGAAGGAGGATAGCTTAAGATGGATTTCGGTTACTTTGCTGAAGGCCCTTTGCTGTGGATTGTTTTCTTACTATTCATCGTTGCGATTATCATCAGGCTCGGCTTTTTTGTATACCAAATTGCTGCAAATAGCAGTGAGAGGCGTTTTCGGTGGGGCTATATCCCTGCCACCTTCGGCCGCCTCTTCGTGCCGTTTCATATGGCGGTAATCAAGAAACCCCTTTATGGGGCGCTACGGTATGTGTTCCACGTGTGCCTTTTTGTCGTGCCCATATGGCTATCCGGGCACATCGTGCTGTGGGCGGAATCGCGATTTGAGTGGGACTGGACACCGCTGCCCGATGCATGGGCCGATTGGATGACCCTGATAGTGCTGACCTTTGCTCTCTATTTCCTCGTGAGGCATATCGTGCTAAAAGATGTTCGCCTTGCCACTTCAGCATCTGACTACGTTATAGTGATACTCACGGCACTGCCGTTTCTGACCGGCTATTTCCTCACCCATGGCACGATGGACTCCATTGCGTTCTTGGGAGACAATATGCGTACCATTCACGTGCTCAGCGCAGAGGCAATGATCATTATGGCGGCCTTCCTGTTCTGCAGAACCCGGCTCAATGTGAGAACATGCACTGGGTGTGCTGCCTGCGAAATCGCCTGCCCTACCAACACCCTCGAGTCCACAGACCGAAAAGACCACCGAATCTTCACTTACTCTCACTACCAGTGCATCTGTTGCGGGGCCTGTGTAGGCACGTGCCCCGAAGGTGCGGCAGCATTGCGGCATGAGATCAGCGCCCGGCTGTTTTTCCAGATAGTTCCCAAAAAGGAAATCCGTTCAGTAGAACTCAAGGCCTGCGAGCGATGTGGTGCCCTGTTTGCCCCGACGCCCCAACTGGAGAAGGTTGGGCAGACCATTACGGATGACTACTTGCGGTTTTGCCCTCAGTGCAAAAAGATTACCATTGCGGAAGTCTACTACAAGCTTTCTCCCTGGCAAAGACCGCTCAAAAAGGAGTTTGAGTCAACTTTAATCGGCCATCAACAAGACGCCATTTCAGATACGGCCGCTCCAGCCCAAAAATCCTCTACCCTGTAGGATTTCCACGTTGCCGATACATCAGATCTGCCCCTGCTCCCTGACCGCCAGATCCTGCGAAATGGCTCCTGCAGCTGCAACGGTCCTGCCTATTATGTACTCCATCCTGTTCTCGGTGATTGAAGATGAGAAGCCCACAACCCAGATTGCAGCCAAAAAAGGGCCGTGGCTTCGAATCAGGGCTGCCACCGCATTCACACCTTGAAGATACTCCTCCCGGTCGGTGGCAAATCCCTGTTTCCTGACCTTTCTTATCTCCTCTAGGTAGGCATCGAGATCCGTTATGGAGTTTTCGGTATACTTAGGCAGGCCCTTGGTGCGCAGATATTCCAGGGCCCTTTTTTCGTCCGTATACGCTAGAAACACCTTCGCAGCCGCACCGGCAGTCAGAGATAGCTTGGTACCGCTCGGGGAGGTGATCTTCAACTCCTTATTGCTCTCCGCCACATCCACGATGAAGATGTGATCGTCCCGCAGAATCCCTATGAAAATAGTCTCATCGGTCTCTTCGACAAGCCTCTCCATATGCCTGCGCGCTGCTTCTCTCAGCGGGATTTTGGAGATCCCTTTTTTCCCCAAATCAATGAGGGTGTAGCCGAGGTTGTATTTCTTGGTAAAGGGGTTTCTAATGATAACACCTACCTCTTCGAGGGCAGAGGTTATCCCATGGACGGTGCCTTTGCTTATCCCCAGGCTCTTAGCCAGTTCGCTGATCCCCATTTCTCGATCAGTGCTGGCGATAAGTTGGAGCACCTCGAACGCTTTTTTCACCGCAGGGGCTTGATACGTTGTAGACATTGTTCACCATAATGAACTTTTTTTCAACAGTGTACACCTTCTTCACATGATTTGTCAATACTTAATTATGTCAGTATTGACATAATAAGAGCTTAATAATCTTACAAAAAAACCATTTTTCCTCTTGACATAGAAATCTAATGCCGTATGATCTATTTAGTGTGCAGTTCATGATAATGAACTACTTGAAAAGACGATGGCGCGTGGGTCAGCGATGTTGAGCGTGCCTGCGCTTCGTTTAGGGACTGCCCGCAAGCAGAAAGGAGGATTGTATGGCAACAGAAAAGGATAATTTGTCAACTGCCGAAAGTCTTCGTCAAACCAGGACCTACGGCAAATTCAGATGTCATAATCCGAGTTGCATGGGGAGGCTTCAGCCACAGGCTGGAGACAAAACGGTCAAGTGTCCGATCTGTGCTATGGAATTCCGCGTACATTGGATTCGACCGGATTTTCCGCGGATACGGGGACCGGTGTGGGACGTGAATCGAAGAATAGCTGAAGAGGCGCTAGCAAAAAAGGAGGAGAAGTAATATGCCGTTGAATAGAAAGATTGCGTATATCGATCTTACCACGGGCAAGATCGAAACAAAGCCCATCCCCCTTGAGGTACGGAAGAAATTCCTCGGCGGAAGAGGACTGGATGCATATTTACTCTATAACCATACAGAGAAGGGTATTGATCCCCTGGGCCCGAAAAACGCGCTCATGATCAGCGGTGGCATTCTGACCGCAACCCCTGCTTCGGCAACTTCCAGATGTCACGTTATGGCCAAATCACCGCTTACCGAAATGCTCGGCAGTGCAAATATGGGAGGGTTCTTTACCCCTGAGCTTGCCTGGGCCGGTTTTCACCATCTGGTAATAAAGGGAAAGGCCAAAAATCCGGTGTACATCTGGATTCACAATGGGGAAATAGAGATACGGGATGCCAGTCATATCTGGGGGAAATCGGTTACCGAAACCCAATGGGCCATCAGAAAAGAACTCAACGATCAGGAGGTCAAATGTGCCGTGTGCGGCCCGGCCGGCGAAAATCTGGTTCGGTATGCCAATGTCATGACAGGCATCAAAAACTCGGCCGGCAGAACCGGGATGGGTGCCGTTATGGGATCGAAGAACCTTAAGGCGGTAGCTGCCAGGGGGACCATGGACATAAAGATAGCCCATCCCATGGAAGCCTTGGAGTTCAATAAGCGATTCATCGAACAAATCACAAGCGCGAAGGTCAATCAAACCCAGGGAACCTTAGGCACACCCTTTATCTGGGGGGCAACCAATTCCTGGGGCGGGATACGGACCAGGAACTTCCAGTACAACCAGTGCGAGTATGCAGACGATATCGAGCCAGAGCATATTGATGAAATCGCCGAGGAGACGATGGGGCCGTATCATATGACCGGGTGCTTCGGCTGCCAGGTACACTGCCGGGCCCAGTACAAAATCCCTTCTGGCCCTTATGCCGGAAGATATGATGAGGGTCCGGAATACACCTCGCAAGGCGCCTTTTGTTCGGAGCCGGATTGCAAAAATGCGGTAACGCTTCTAACCGCTAATCACCTGGTAGATCAATATGGCGTGGATAACCTGGAGATTGGAAGCCTCATCTCCTGGGCAATGGAGCTCTATGAGTTGGGAATTCTTACCAGCAAAGATACCGATGGTCTGGATCTCAGGTTCGGTAACGATGAAGCACTTCTCGAGATGATCGACCGCATCTGTTATAGGAAAGGTTGGCTCGGCGATACCTTGGCCGAGGGAGGAATACGAGCTGCTGAGAAAATAGGCAAGAATTCCTTTGACTATCTCATTCAGGTCAAGGGAATGCAGAACTTGCACTCAGACGAGAGAGCAACTCCTGCGCTCGCCCTGAACATCGCTACCGCCTCCAGGGGTTCTGATCACCTGAGGAGCCGGCCCGCCATCGACCTCTACCATTTGCCCGAGGAGGTTCTGAGGAAGATATACAGCAGTCCCGTACCCTACGATGGACCGTTGAGCTCAGAACATACCTCATATGTCGGTAAGCCGTGGCAGGTCTTCTGGCAGGAGAACTGCTATATGGGGGTAGACTGCCTTGGCATCTGCAAGTATCACACCACGTTCCTGGGGGCTACCCTTCCCAATTTCGAGGATTGGTCTAAGGTGCTCTACTACAACACCGGACTCGAAATGTCGCCCAAGGAGATCTGGGACGTAGCGGAAAGATGCAACAACATGGAGCGACTATTCAACCTCAGGGAGGGGTTAACGCGAGAAGATCTCAAAAAGGGCGATACGCTTAATCATCGCTACTTCGATGAACCCTGCAGGCGCGGTGCACCCGAAGTCATTGGTAAAACGATAGATCGAGATAAGTTCAAGAAGATGATTGACGAATTCTACGAACACCATGGCTGGGACGAAAACGGTGTTCCTACACCAGAGACTCTGAAGAGGCTCGGTATAAATAAGGAACCATCCCACTTGGTGTAATTTAGGTGAAAGGAGCGAATTAATGGCATCAACAGGAAGAGCCTTAGTAGTAAACTACGAAAAATGCACCGGCTGCCGGCTGTGCGAACTCGTGTGCTCGGTGATGCACGAAGGCGTTTCTAATCCCTCCCGAAGCCGTATAAGGGTGATAAAGTGGGAGGCTGAAGGCCTGTATATACCAATGTCGTGTCAGCAGTGCGAGGACGCACCCTGCATGAATGTGTGTCCGGTGAAGGCCATCTCCCGAGATGAGGAATTGGGCCGGATGATGATAGACTATGACGTGTGCATCGGTTGCCGTGCCTGCGTATCTGCTTGTCCCTTTGGCGCTATGAGTTTTGATGTGATCGGCAGAAAGGTGTTCAAGTGCGATCTGTGCGACGGTGAGCCTCAGTGCGTCAGGTTCTGCGACGAAAAGGCAGTGGATTACGTTATGGTCGATGACGTGAGCATACTGAAGAAAAGGGATGCAGCGCATAGGCTGTCCGTTGCGGAAAAAGAGGGAGCTGTTTTATTGCAGCAACTATGATGTTAGAATTATTACGGGTTACGGGTTTTTAACTCGAAACCCGTAACCCGTAATACGCAAACCTTCATTCACCCCCCTACCGAACACATCTTTCGGTGGACCTTCTGATTGTTTTGCCCATTCAGTGGATGGCATTCAGGTTTCAGTCTTACCGCCTTTCTAAACACCTCGATCAACTCACCGTCCAGACACCCTCTCCTCAATGGATCTTTGATACTGACCTCCGTGTCTGAAAGGAGGCATGGCAGCAACATACCGTTGGCAGTAAGCCGGAGCCTGCTGCAATCATGACAAAAGGAATGACTGATCGCACTTACAAAACCGATCTCTCCCTTGCCGTGCTCAAATCTGAACCGCTCGGCAGGGCCGTCATACGGTCCCCTCGAAACAGGGATTAGTGGCCCAAAGGCGTCAACGAGGGCCTTTTCTACCTCTTGGTTCGCGACAAACGCCAGGCTGTTGGTCTCAAGGCCGATTGGCATACATTCGATAAACCTTAAATGATAGGGCTGTTCCAGGGCAAGGCGACCAAAATCCAGGATCTCGCCGTCATTGACTCCCTTCATCATGACCACATTGAGTTTTATAGGATGAAATCCCATATCCCTGGCCCTTTCTATTCCCTCCCAAACCTTGTCGAGATAGTCAAACCGGGTAATTCTTTCGAACTTCCTCCTGTCAAGGCTGTCAATGCTTATGTTGAGCCTCTTGATACCTGCGGCCTTGAGCATCTCCAGGTTTTGTTTCAGGAGGACCCCGTTGGTGGTAATGGAGACATCCATAAGGCCCTCGAGAGCGGTTAGCATCGGTATGAACTCATCCACTCCCTTCCGGACAAGCGGTTCTCCTCCGGTCAGCCTGATCTTGGTAATGCCTAATGCTATGGCAATCCTCGCAATACGAAGCAGCTCCTCGTAGCGCAAGATGTCCTTGTGCCGCACTTTTCTCTCTCCGAAAGGCGGCATACAGTAGATACAGCGCAGGTTGCACCTATCAGTAATGGATATCCTGAGGTAATTGATCTTTCTGCCGAACCGATCAACTAATGCGTGTTCTCTCTGCTGGTTGCTTGATACTTCTTCCATCTCTCACCAATCCACTTTTCCCCAATTCTAGGCACTTTAGGCACTTATCATTTTAGGCACTTAAATCAAGGTATCTTTATCTCGACAGGGCCCTTTCTAGACCCTTTCAGGGCAGACACCATGGCCAGGACAGTTGTCTTGAAAAGATGTGCGGTAAATGTATTCAACGCAAGGCCGCTCCCGTTCACCTTAATAGAGATTGGAGGATGTAAGGAAACGCATGCGTCCGCGGTGGTCTTTCCCTTAACTATCTCCTTGGCCAGCTCATAGCAATTCTGGTAACCGCAATCAGCGCAATTCAAACCGGGCAGCCTAAAGGCCCTTTCGATGATGATACTGGCCATCTCCTTGATATGGTCATCTTTTGTTATGGAAAAATCGGCACCACCTCCATCGAAGCCAGCGGTAAAAAGCTGCAAGCCGTCGAACAGCTCGTTCTTGTCAGCCTCATCCTTTACACACACAATCTTCGGGAAGGTTTTCTCCCTTTTGAAGCCCTCTATGAGCACAATATCACTGTCACAGTAGGCCAGGATGTCTTCGATCCGCTTTTCCCCTTTGATGATTATCTCTGTCTCCTCTTGACCAATCGCAGCTACGAAAGAGGCATGTTCCTTGAATTTTGACGAATCGGTTTCGGGAAAAGACATATGCAAGGGGGTATGCTTAATGGCGGCAACCTTGTACCCCCTGGCTGAAAGTTCCTGAGACAGCCTCATGATCAACGTGGTCTTCCCGCTTTTCTTAAACCCAACGATACCAACTGCCTTCACCTAACGCCTCCTACTCGTCCTCAAATATAGCCTTGAAGATCTCCTCATCACCCCTCTGGCACTCCCTTTTCAGCCGAGCATAATCCTCAAGGAGCTTCTTTCCCTCATTACTGAGCCGCGAGCCATGCCTTCGCTCGGTTACCACAATCCTTTTGTTCAAATGCTCTTCAGTTGCTTTTATCTTTCCCCACACCCCTCTGTAGGACATCTTCATCAGTTTGGCGGTCTGGTTTATCGAGCCAGTCTGCTGGATCAACTCAAAGATCCGTTGCCGGCCCTCACCCATGATCATATTTCCCTTACCGTCTACAAGCCATTGTCTCGATTTCAAGTATACCTTACCCATGCCTGCCCCCGAATCCTCATATTACCTTCCATAGGACCCCGCTCCTTTCAGGATTGTATCCGCCGAGCCCTTCAACCCTTTCCTTGAATCCCTCGGATCTGGCCACACTGATCAGCAGCTGAATGTTGGAATCATTTACCAGAGAAGACGGGATCACCAAGTCATACTGCTCTTTGAGAACAGGGATGAAGTCCAAATCCAGGGCTCTGGCTGCGGCCATGATCCCAAGCCCCACGTCCGCCACGCCGTTGAGTACAGCGACAGCCACGTTCATGTGGGTGTATTCCTCATTGTCGTAGCCCTGAATCTGGGAGGGATCAATGCCCATCTCCTGAAGTTTGTAGTCAAACAGTATCCTGGTGCCTGACCCCCGCTGCCGGTTTACAAAGCTCAGATCACCCCTCACAAGGTCTTCGATCCCGCTCACCTTGTGAGGATTTCCTTTCCGAATTATCAGGCCCTGTTCCCGTTCTGCAAGGTTAAATACATGGACAGGCATCTTTAGGTATCTCTTGATGTACGGGATATTGTATTCACCTGTTTCAGGATCCAAGAGATGAGAGCCGGCAACATGGGCTGTCCCCTTTTGAAGTGCCATCAAACCGCCGAGGCTCCCCACGTTACCGCTGGCTATCCTAACACCCATATCAGCTGCCCTTATCTCGTTCGCGAGGACATCTAGGGTAATATCGTGACTTCCAATAATCACGACGGTACGGGCGATCTCTTCCAGATCGACCAGGAGTTTCGCCTCCGTTTCTTCACCTGCAACTATCCCCTCACTCAACGAAGGAATCCTGATAATCCCCTCTGCCCTGCTGAGGCTTGTGACGGAACCGGCTGCCCTGGTAAGCGGGATAGCTACCATCCTCTCCCCTACCCTGCCGATATTCACCCGAATAAACTCTTCTACCCCGAGTTTTGACGGAATATCCCTGGAAGCAGTTACAGTTGTTGACTGCCTTTCAGGAACATTCAAGCCCTGGAGCTTAAAGAGGAAGGGTCTCACAAACTCGTTGAAGGCAATGTAGGAAGAAACCGGGTAGCCTGGAATACCCACAAAAGGCCTCCCCTTCACTTCCGCAAGAATGGTGGGCTTGCCGGGCATGATCGTCACGCCATGAACCAGAAGCTCTCCGATTTCCTCTATGACCTCGGCGGTGAAATCCCTTTTCCCTGCGGATGAGCCTGCTAGCACAATCACCATATCTGCCTTGGTATCTATAGCCCTGAGTAGTGCCTTCTTTATCTTTCCGGCGTCGTCCTCAACGATATCCTCCACCATCGGTTCGGCCCCACACTCCCTAATAAGGTGAGAGAGGACCGCCGAGTTAGACTCGATAATCTTGCCCCTTTGAAGAAGGGAGACATCTGAAATGGAATTGGTGTCTATCAATTCGCTGCCCGTACGTATGAGGTGCACTCGAGGCCTTCTTCTCACCTTCACCTGCAGAATCCCGCCTCCAATCAGCGTTCCGAGATCAAAGGGCCGTATCCTGTGATTTTGGGGAAAAAGCAGTTCCGTGGCAACGAAATCCTCCCCTATCTTTCTGGTATTTTGCCACGGGAATGCCGACGCTTCGATTTCGATGGTTCCCTCGTCAATCTGGTTGAGCTTCTCAACCATTATCACGGCGTTTTTCCCTTTCGGCATCACCTGGCCGGTGTTTATCCAGAGTGCCTCCTGCCCTATCTTTAATCGCTTCGGGTTGCGCTCTGTTGCTCCATAGGTATCCTCGGCACGGACCGCTACCCCATCCATTGCTGCAGACTGGAAAGGAGGTGCCGAGATTTTTGCAAAAACAGGCCCTGCGGTAATCCTGCTTGGCGAATCGTGAACCGGAACCTCCTGTGCATCAGGGATCGGCTCGGGGCGAAAGTGCTCGAAAAAGATCTCCAGCGCCTCTTTCGGATCCTTCATCTTCAGGTATACCTTCTGTCTCCGCACCTCGCTCAAAATAAACTCACCCTTACGGTATCGCCTTGATAAAGGCCCTCTGTATTGATATCAATCTTCATGATGCCGTCGGCCTCAACCATAGTGGATATGAGCCCGCTTTTCCCCAAGATAGGCTTTGCCACCAACTTCCCATCCTCGGTCACGAGCTTCACCCTGATATAGTCCTCCCGTCCACTCGCCGACTCTATGTTTCTGTCCAGCTCCGCCTCGACCGTATGCCGAGAGTAGCAACCAGGATCTGCAAGGCCGGAGAGCCTGGCGAAAACGTATCGAAGGAAGACATCAAAGATAATCATGGCAGATACAGGATGCCCGGGAAGGCCCCACAAGGTCTTATTTCCCTTTCGTGCTATAATGGTGGGTTTACCAGGGCTAATGGAGACTCCATGGGCCACCAGCTCCACACCGGCAAAAGAGAGAAACAGGTCCAGGGTCATATCCTTGGCCCCTACTGAACTCCCCCCCGATAGGAGGATAACATCTGCCTCTGTCAGGCCCTTTTCGAGAAGCACCTTCAAATCCCCAAAGCTATCTCCCGCTAAGCCCAGATAGACCGGCTCTACACCTAGCCCGGTGCACAGCCCCCCGACCGTGTAGCTATTGATGTCCCTTACCTGGCCCGGCTCGGGTTTTCCGGTAATATCCACGAGCTCTTCGCCCGTAGAAATAATGGCTGCCCGCGGCCTCCTGAATACCTCCACCGCCTCTATACCAAGGCCCGCCAAAACACCCAGATCCTGCGCCCTCAGCAGGGTTCCTTTGTGCAGGATTTTCTGTCCCTCCTTTATATCGTCATCGGCAAGGATGACGTTTTCCAGTGGCGAAACGGGCCTGGTGATCTCAACAACCGTCTCCTCAATCCTCTGAGCATATTCCACCATTACCACGGCATCGGCACCTTGCGGGAGCATGCCTCCTGTCGATATGAGGGCGCACTGTCCGCGCTTGATGCCGAAATCGGGCACTTGTCCCATCTTGACCTCCCCGACGATGACAAGGGGAGTCGGCAGACTCTCGCTAGCACCGAAGGTATCCCTGGCATCGAGGGCATATCCATCGACTGTAGATCTTTGAAAACCCGGTATGTCTTCGGTTGAGACTATGTCTCGTGCCAGAACCCTGCTGAGCGCATTGGTGATGCCAACTGGTTGTACCCCCAGGGGATTGATGTCCTTCAGGGACTCGAGAACCTCTGGGGCTGTCTTCACCTTAAAGAATGATCGCATTATTAAATTATGTCACAAATGACTGGAATAATCAAATACTGTTTCTCCTCTCCACGCCGGAGAGACCAATACGTGATGCTGATTTCTGGTTTCTTTGGTAAAGGAAGGACGCCCCGGGGCCTAACTATCGGCCTTTTGTTCAGCCAGCTTTTGCTTGCACTTGCTTATATACACAAGTGTTTCCTCGTACTGACCCGCATCTGGATAGTGATTGATAAGATACTCAAATCGCTTTAACGCCGCAATGTAGTGCCCGCTTTTGTAATAGAATCGTCCGACATAGAACTCATGCTCTGCGAGATTGCTTATGCATTTCCTGATGCGTCTTTCGGCCATCATGGAAAATGGATCATCAGGGAACTTCCGTTGAAGCCTTTCAAACTCCTTCAGGGCATTCTTGGCGCTGTTCTGGTCGCGGTCGATCTTACCCATCCTAAGAAAATGACACATCCCCTGCTGATAAATCACATAGGGAACTGCCTCGTTTCTCGGGTGCAGCCTCTCAAACTCCATATATGCCTCAACTGCTTCCTCGAACTCCTTTCTCTTAAACAGGGAATCAGCCAATTTCAGCTCAGCCTGAACAGCCAACTTGCTATAGGGGTAGCGGTCTTTGAGTTTCTGAAAAAGTTCCACGGCCTCCTTATAGTCACCCTTCCGAAACTCAGACATTCCTTTATTCATCAGCTGTTCAGGCGAAGCCTGTCTGTCTTTCTTGCCGAAGCCTAAGTAAGAGCACCCGCTCATGGAAAAAACCACACACAGGAAAATAACGGTTGCCTTGACTCGCCCACCCAGGCTATATTTCACCCAACCTTCCAACTCCGTGTCACTCCTACTCAATGAGTTTAAGCAGGGCCTTTTCGATATTGGCCTTTCCATCTGCCCCAATAATCGTATCTTTCAGCTCCCCGTCCTTGAAAAAGAGTAGGGTAGGGATTGACCTAATTCCATAATGGGTAGGGGTCTGGGTATTCTCATCAACGTTCATCTTCCCTACCTTGATCTTCCCATCATACTGCTGAGCAAGCTCCTCCACCCAAGGGCTAACCATATGGC
>CP070752.1:1946726-1953345 GCA_020348625.1 Deltaproteobacteria bacterium
CGCCGATGGCACGAACCAGGCAAACAAGCTGCGGCTTGATCGATTTGTAAGGGAATTGGAAGGTGCCATAAACCGGATAGTGCTCGGAAAAGGCCAAGCTCATGATGATCGGATTATGGTGGGTCGTGATTTTGTGCAACGGTTGATCCACAAACTCGACAATCTTGCAAAGGGTAGCGTTTCCGAGGGCCCAGGCAATACCGTATCAATGGAGCATGTCTCATCAAATGTCGAAAAGACAGCGCCCGGCCAAGGAAATCAGTTGCCGGCAGAGATCAGTGAGACCATAGAGCAGATAGTGGAAAGCGTAGGAGCGGCCAAGAAACAGGATGGACCCATACCTCTTGTACAGCCTTTTTCTAAAGTTAAGGTGGTTGATCTCCATTCGGGACAGAGAAACGCGAAAGGCAAGAATGGAAATAGCACCCTATCGTCTTTGGAGGGTAGGGGGGCTACCAAAGCCACAGATCAGAATGCCCAGCCCCTTTCCCTGAGCGAAAAAACCAGAATGTCCAACGAAATTGAATCCCGTCATGCAGTCGAAAGCAGGCCACAGGATGGGGCACATGACCTCAGGTTGGAGGCGGGCATCAAGGAGACACTCTCAAACGCTTCCGGGCCAAGTTTTTCAGAAGCTGCGGGGGGAGTCCGCGAAAGCGAGAGACCTGCAGCGAGGAGCTTTTTGCCGGGCTATCTGGTTGAACAGGTTGGAAGGCAAATCGCCAGGTCCCTCCTGGGAGGTAAGAGGGTCGTCCGATTACAATTGAGACCCCCCGAACTGGGAGCGGTGAAAGTGGAAATGGATATAAAAGAGGATGTCTTGAGGCTTGGGATGATAACGGAGAATAGCTCAGTGAAAGAGCTGCTGCTGTCCAATGCCCATGAACTCAAACACGCTCTTGTTGAGCAAGGCGTAAAGCTCGAGCGGTTGGATGTTCAAATCAACCATGATTCAAACCAATCCCTTGCTTATACAAAAGAGGACCCCGGCGAGGAGCAGAGATGGATTCGGGACGCAGACGGCTTTCTTGTGCCGGAACCTAAAACTGATGAAGATTCGATCACCGGGCCGAGGAGCTTGGCGTTGAGTCACCACGTGTTGGATGTAATAGTATAGTAATCGGAAAAGGAACAAAGCCATGTTTATTGACACGCTGGGAACATATCCCGAAAGCACACCAACATACACCAGTCCAGAAAAGGAGCTGGGCAGGGATCAATTCCTGACCCTCCTGGTAGCACAGCTCAAGAATCAAGATCCGCTCAATCCACTGGAGAGCGCTGACTTCACTGCTCAACTGGCCCAATTCAGTAGCCTCGAGCAGCTTTTCGGGATGAATGAGAGCCTTAAGGGTATTGAGGAGGCCTTGGCTGCCCAGGAGAGCGGTAATGTGCTCGACTATATCGGCAAGTCGGTCAAGACGCTCGATAACTCCATCTTTGTAAAGGACGGAACCACGGAGTCGAACGTCTACGAGTTAGAGGATGGGGCTGAGGTAACCATCTCCATCCGTGATGAGGAGGGGCTAGAGATCCGCACGATCTATGCGGGCTGGCAAGGTGCGGGTGAGCACGAACTTATCTGGGACGGCAAGGATAACCAGGGCAGTACGGTTGACGATGGAATCTACACCTTTGAGCTGGAAGCTATGGACGAAGAAGGTTTTATTGTTCCCTACGATACCTATCTGTTAGGAGTAGTCACCGGTGTTACCTACTATGGCGGCGATCCCTTTTTGATGGTTGGCAACAAGCTGCTGGCACCGGAAAACATAATAGAAGTAAGGATAAATGGAAGTTAGGGGTCAGTTGTGGTGATTGAGAAACGGCACCATACAACTACAACTGACAGAAGATGGTAAACAAGCAAGGGAGGGAAGTAAAATGTCTTTATCAAGTTCACTTTTTTCAGGCGTTAGTGGCCTCAGCACCCTTGGGAACTCCATGACCGTGATCGGCGACAATATCGCCAACGTAAACACGGTGGGTTTTAAATCAAGTCGTGTTACCTTCCAAGATGTCTTGAGCCAGACCGTGTCCACCACCTCCGGCACAGCGCAGGTGGGACGAGGTACATCACTGGCAGATATCACGGGCAGTTTTTCCCAGGGTTCTTTTGAGTCTACTGACAGAACGACCGATCTGGCCATCGGTGGTGATGGGTTCTTTGTGCTGCGAGATCCTAGTGATGGTAACAATCAATTCTACACCCGTGCAGGTCAATTCAGCTTCGACAAGGATGGAAATTTCGTAAGCCCGGCGGGCTATATTGTGGCGGGATGGGAGCTTGATCAGAACGGGCAGGACATCGGGTCAATTACCGATATCACCCTGTCCTCATTCACCTCTCCGCCGTCTGCGAGCGACAGGATAACGGTAGTTATGAATCTCAACGCGAATGCTGCGGACAGGTCCTCCCCTTTGTATGCGGAATGGAATGCCCAGAATGCCGTGCCCATTGCAGATACGGCCTATGAGTATCAGACAACGGTGAAGGTGTACGATTCCCTCGGTGACACCCACGATTTGACGTTGTACTTCGACCGGGGAACCGGTTCCACATGGGAATTCATTGTAACGTGCAATCCCGACGAGGATCTTCGGACCGGTGCCCAAGCACGCCTGATAGCTGGTGACGACGGCGTTGGCATGCTGGGGAGAGGGGAAATCGTATTTACCCCCGAATCGGGTGTCATATTCGATATAAATTGGGAGGAATTCACCCCTGGCGCTGTTGACTATGATCTAGCTAACGTGGGGAACTGGACCCCGAGAACTGAGGCTGCCGATCTTACCAACGGGCATTTCACGGTTGCACCTGATTTTTTAGGGGGATATCCGTTAACCGTTGAGCTGGATTTCGGTTCCGTTTATAGCACTGGCGCCGCCCCCCCTGCCTGGGTGAACGATTCGCTTTCCACGACCCAGTTCGCAAGCTCCTCAACCACCCTGTTCCAGACGGCCACCGGGTATGGCGCAGGTGATCTCCAGTCCGTTACTGTGGGCACAGACGGCGTGATAACTGGCCAATACTCCAACGGCGAAGTTATCCCCCTGTACCGGGTGGCCCTTGCCAAGTTCCAGAACGTGCAAGGGCTCTATAAGGAAGGCGGAAACTTGTTTCGAGAGACCAGGCTGAGCGGCGTACCGATTACGGCGAAACCCGGGACTAATGGCCTCGGCAGTATCGCGCCAAACTCCCTGGAGCAGTCGAACGTGGATATCGCCACGGAGTTCGTTAAGATGATCACCACACAGCGCGGGTTTCAGGCAAACTCCAAAATCATCACCGTCACCGACCAGATGCTTTCGGAGTTGATCAACCTGAAACGATAGCATTCAGGGGCGGATGTCAAGAACTTGACGTCCGCCCCACATCCCCATTCCAGCCGTTCGGGTGCAATGCTTCACATAAGGTCAAATCATTCCTATCTATCTGTAATATCTCACTTTTTTCGCTCCATTAAATATATCCTGTTAACCAATAGAATGGCACAAAGGTTGCTCTCTATGTGAGGTGCATGGCCCTTGCCGGTTCCATGCTGAACTTGTTATCGAACCGAAGCACTAAGGAGGTGCTATGGACATTGCCACCATCCTAGGGGTTATTTCTGCATTTGGCCTTGTCTGGATCGCCATTTTCATGGGTGGCGGGATACAGCTCTTTATCAATATTCCTGCCCTTATGATCGTTGTGGGCGGAACGCTTGGGGCTACCATGATCAATTACCCCTTGCGCGATGTTTTTGGTGTTTTCAACGTAGTCAAAAAGGCGCTTTTCGCCAGAAATACCTCCGTTGCCGAACTCATCAAGAGGTTTATGGCATTTGCACAGAAGTCACGGAAGGAAGGCATTCTGGCCCTGGAGGCCGAGGTAAAACAGGTCAATGATGAGTTCTTACAAAAGGGCGTGCAACTTGCCATCGACGGGCTGGAGCCCCAGGAGATCAGCGACATCCTGGAAACAGAGGTAGAGTTTGTCAGGAGCAGGCATCAGCTGGGGGCGGAGATCTTCTCCACCATGGGAACCTTTTCCCCCGCCCTCGGGATGATAGGAACCCTAATAGGACTCGTCCAGATGCTTCAGACCATGGATGACCCCAGCAGGGTCGGCCCGGCAATGGCGATTGCCTTGCTCACGACCTTTTACGGTGCCATCATAGCCAACATCGTGTGTTTGCCCATCTCGGGCAAGTTAAAGACGCGGAGCAAGGAAGAGGTGCTCACAAAGGAGATGGCGATTCAGGGGATTGTATCGCTTTCAAACGGCGATAATCCGAGGATACTCGAACAGAAACTACAGGCCTTTATACCACCTAATCAGAGGGAGTCATAGTAGGCATGGTTAAAGGAAAGCGAAATCGAGAAGACAGGCCCCCATTAAACGTAACACTGGTTATGATGATTTCCCTGTTTCTCATCCTGCTGACCTTTTTTGTCTTGCTTAATTCAATAGCGATCGTAGATGAGCAGAAGAAACTCATCGGCATCGGTTCAGTGCTTGGAGCCTTTGGAGCACTCCCCGGGGGCATATCGGCCTCGAACAGCGGTGAGTCCGTAACAGCGCCTTTTGCATCGATGACTGACGAGAGACCCGATATTGTGGAACTGCTCTCTCTCATGGACAAAATGATGGTGGGCCAGGTTAGACGTGAATCAAGCAACGACAAAGAAGTAATTACCATCAACGACAGCGTTCTCTTTGGAGTTGATAAACGGCAGCTCAAACCGTCTGCGTTTCCGCTGCTGAATAAGATCTGCGGCATTGTGAGAAAAGGCGACTACCCGGTTGAAATCGTGGGGCACACTGACAGCAGGCCGGGTGAAAACAAGGGGTTTAGGTCAAACTGGGAGCTTTCGAGCCTGATGGCAATCCAAGTCCTCAAGTATTTGGTTGGAAAGGGTGGAATCAGTGCTGAGAGGCTTTCAGCTTATGGCAGGGGAAGCACTCGCCCGGTTGCCTCCAATGATACCAGGGAGTCAAGGGCCCAAAACAGAAGGGTGGAGGTTATTCTGGATTTCAACGCACCGCTGTACGTGAAAAGGATATTGAAAAAGACACCGACAGGCAGCTTCACATACAAGGACTTTGATTTCAAGCTTTTTTAGTCGTGATGGCAAAGAGAAACTACAACAGAGAGGGTTCAACGTTCAATCCCAATATGTGGATGGTTACCTTTTCGGACCTGGCCATGCTTATGCTCACCTTTTTCGTGATGCTGCTGACTATGTCTTCCCTGGACAATAAAAAGCTCATGGAGATATTCAAGTACCTCAGAGAGGCTGGCGGTGTGCTTGAATTGGCCGAAACGAGGGGCATTACTGATTTGGCCAAACTTGTATCGGAGTTCAATGAGACCCAAAGGTCATATGAGATAGATGAGACACTGCTCATGGATCTTTTCATACCCCTCATCAAACCGGATGAAAACGCCGAGCAGAGGTTAAAGGATCTGAGCGAGCTGGTAACCATAATGGATGATGAGCGGGGTATTGTGTTTTCCTTTCAGGAAAAGATCCTTTTTGATCTAGGCAAGGCAACCATAAAAGATGAGGCATATGCAGTTCTAGACTCGATTACAACGGCCATAGCAACATGCACCAATGATATCCTCATTATGGGACATACGGACAATATCCCGATTCATGCCGGAGTGTTCCAATCAAACTGGGAACTCTCAACGTATAGAGGGCTTTCGGTTCTCGAGTACCTTGTGGAGAAAAAAGGGCTTCCGCCGTCACGCTTTTCTGTGGGCGGTTACGGCCCGGCAAGGCCTTTATACCCAAACGATACTGAAAGACATAGGACCTTAAACCGGAGAGTAGAGATCATCTTTAAGCACCTACAGGGGGTTTAAATGGCACAAGAAACGGATACGCAAAAAGAAGTATGGGCCAAGAGGTCTACGTTCACTTTAATTGTCCTGGCAATAGTAGCTATTATGCTTGGCGCTGGAGGGCACATGGGCTGGACCTCGTTGATGAAAGGTAAATACCAGGAAAAGAAGGAAGAGTCTCAGGTTTCTAAGTCCAATACCACCAGTAACGAGGATGAAACGAAGATGGTGTTTCCCCTGGAGTCGTTCATCGTAAACCTGGCCGATAAGACCGGGCTCGGAAAGAGATACCTTAAGGTAACGCTTGCCCTTGAGGTAAACGACGAGGACAAGATGAAAATGGTGGAAGCACATACAGCAGAACTGCGGGATACGGTACTCCTCCTCCTTTCCAGCCGATCGTTCGGAGAGATCAGCACCATGGACGGCAAGCTGGAATTGAAGCAGGCACTCCTGTCCAGGATTAATCAGGCAATAGGTAGTGTGGTGGTTCGAAAACTGTATTTTACCGAATTTGTGGTGCAATAGGTCGTAGTATGGGAAATGTTCTCTCCCAGGATGAAGTTGATTCCCTTCTTGGTGGAATCAGTAACGGAAATGTTAAGACTGAGACGGATACTCCGGAGACTGGTAAAGAACTGGAGATGTACGATTTTAGCTCTAAGGCCCGGCCTTCGCAGGATAGTATGGCTGTCTTAAGAGTTATCAATGAAAGGTTCGTTGATCTCCTAAGAGCAAGTCTCACCGCTGCTACCGGTTCCGTTGTGGAGGCAACCACTTCT
>CP070752.1:1953445-1961245 GCA_020348625.1 Deltaproteobacteria bacterium
AATCAGATGATGTTTGCTGATTCCGATTTCCGCCCCAAAGATGACAGCCATAATAATGATGGTATTGATCCCGTCGTTATAGAGCCAGAACGCCACGAGGAACTTTGTCAACTCCCTAAATCTTCTCATATCTCGAAACGTCTTTCTAAGCCTCTGATATCCTGCCACTATCGGATTGCCGCTCTCACCTTTCCTAACCACTGCCTGCGGTTCAGAAACATTCTTGAGCAAGGGGACGGAAAACAGGGCCCACCAAACGGCAACTGTAAGAAAAGATATCCTTGAGCCCCATTCGGCATCCGGAATGCCAAAAAAGCGAGGCTTCATTATCATGAGAAGATTGAGGGCCAGCAGCATTCCGCCGCCCAAATATCCATAGGCGTAGCCCTCGGCAGATACCCTGTCAATCTCTTTCGGCCCGGCCACGTGCGGCAACAGGCTGTCGTAAAAGACATTAGCGCCGGCGAATCCCACCCTGCCGACAATATATAAAACCGACGCGTAAAACCACATACCACTGCCAACGCCGACTAAAAGGGCTGTGGCTACGATCCCGAGGGCGGCAAATGCACCCAGAAATCGCTTCTTTGCAGCAGAATGATCGCCGATAGCGCCGAGCATAGGTGCCGTGACTGCAATGATTAGCATTGCTATCGTGTTCGAATAACCCCAATAGCTCGTTGCAATTGTCCTCTCAAGGGTCGAACCCGCTACAGAACTGTAAAATTCGGGAAGTACCGCCGCCATAATGGTGGTGGCAAATGCTGAATTCGCCCAATCGTATAGCTTCCAACTTCTCAGAACCTTTTTACGATCACCATTCATATGCCCCCCCGAGATGATGGCGCTTGTCATCTTCAGGTATCTCCTGAGAACTCACGAGAAGAAAGGACCATGAAAATTTCTTCAATCAATAACGGTGAAGCGTAGCGCTGGGGTCATGTGCTAACTTGAGACCTGATGCTCCCTTTTTTGCTTTACACCTAAATACCCCTACCATATACTTCTGGGAACTCAAATAACAAAGTGCTGGTATCAGATACGCTGGATGTCACCGTGGGAAACGACATGGCCAAGAAGCGAAAAAGGAGAAAGCTGGATGCGCATTCAGCGGAAAAAGTAGATCAGATCCTCAGCGAAATCGAAACGGCACAGGGCCAAGACACGACAAATCAGAAGCTTCTTCAGAATATCTCCTCTCTTTTGGAAAAAGAACCCTCCCTGACTATTCCCCTCATCGAGGCCTTGGCGAGGATTCCTAAGCCATCAACCGCTCAACTCCTCCAGCAAATGATTGCTGAAGCGGCAGATAAGGCTGTTGCTAAATCCATTAAGCGGGCTCTTTACAAGTTACGCCAACGGGGTGTTATCTGGGAAGAGAAACCGACCAGAGATAAACCAATCCTGCCACCTCCCAAGCATGCCGAAGCTCAAGGATATTTGGGTGCCATTGATTCAATGGGGAGCAGAATCATACTCGCAGCTAAACCCCAACCTTTGAGAGGCTTCTTGACGGTCTTCAGCATTGTGAATGACCTAGAAGGGATACGGGACTTCACCGTAAGGGAGTTCAGCAAGAAGGGGCTAACAGAATTCGTAAAGAGCTCATTATCCTCGGAAGATTTTCCCGTTGTTTCCGCCCCTGGGGCTTACTGTATGCACCTGCTCAAGGAAGCCTCCTCAGTTACCAGCGAGGCCTCCAAAACCCTTCCCCCCGGCTACCACGATGCGGTAGATGAATTCAGGAAAATGCCCTGGGATGGCCCCTATCCGATCATATATCAGTTTATCAATGAGGAGGAGGTAAAGGATCAGGTCTACCTCTTGAAAGAGTCTGTCAAACTGCACGACATCATGCCATTCTCAACGTGGTTCATCCCCAAGGGAGAAGTGCAGGAGTACGCCTCCAGCATCGCGGATGCTGAGGAGAGCAGAATAGTGCTCACAGCCGATCAGAAAGATGGGCGCATCAACGACATATACATGAGGGCCCTGCACGATATCTTTCCGGAACATAAAAGGCTCGTCTGGAAAAAACGCTTGGAGGAAATGGCCTATATCTTGCTCCAGACGGGGAGAGACAAAGAGGCCCGGTTAGCTCTCTGCGCTGCACTAGATCTCCACAAGCCTTTCAGCTCGAGTGAACCCAACCCCTTTATCTGGAACCTCCTGCTCAAATCCATTCATGTTCTTATCGGCAGCGAGCAAGAAGAAATCGAAGAAAGGGAGAAGTCCTCTCTCATAATAACACCTTGAGAAAACCCTTCACCGTGTTCCAATACCCATGGCCCGGTATTCAGGGCTGAAAAAACTAACCCCAATGCAATCTCACATCCCGTTCCCCATCCAAACACCTATGAACAAGTTCTTTGCCCGCGGGTATAAAGCGCCACGAAACCGTTGGTGCCCCGGCTGCTCCCAGAGTCCCATTTGGGTTGACTTAGAAGATAACTGCTGATATAGTCTCCTACGCTAAGGTTATGTGCTGTATATAAGAATCACTTGATGGAAGAACCGTTTCTATACATTCTTTATTTCACGCCTCTGAGCATCAGACACGTCACAGCTATTTTATTCTCCTGCCCTGAAAAGAGATGCACTACTACATAAAGCTCTCAGCTATTATCGTATTGTTGGCTTTTTCGGGTTTCTTTTCCTCATCTGAGACGGCCTTTTTTTCGCTCAGCAGGGTAAGACTTCGCCGGAGGAAGGTGAGAAAGGCGACGGGTTTCAAACATATAGTAAGCCTACTCAAGGCCCCGAGCACCTTTCTTACAACCGTACTCATCGGTAACGAGATCGTCAATATCTCCATCTCTGTAGTTGCCGCAGCACTATTTTACTCCATCACCAAGGATATAATCAGCGACCGGTATCTTCCCTTTTGCTCCATGGCAGTGACCGTTCCTGTGCTTCTGCTTGTCGGGGATATAATACCCAAGACGATAGCAGTGAAGTATCCGGAAAGAATCGCGCTCTCAAACTCCTACCCCCTCCACCTCTTTTCAATCGCCATAACACCTGTTCGTCATGTCCTCAACTCCGCTGCAAAGGTATTTATTGCATTGTTCGTGAAAGACCCAACCAAGCAGCCCCTGGATTCAGTCACTATCGATGAAAGTATCTTCAGGTCCATGGTGGATATCGGTAGCAGGGAGGGGACCATTGAGCCTGAAGAGCGGGATCTTATTCACCGGGCATTTCACCTGGATGACATCCCAATAGCGAACATAATGGTACCGCGTGAGGGGATTGTAGCGGTTCCTCAAGACATTGACGAACACGCGTTTATGGAAATCATAGAGACCAAGAAATTATCCAGATACCCGGTCTATGAAAAGAGCCTTGACCGTATCGTCGGTTTTGTCCATGCAAAAGAGCTGCTTCGCCTCAAAGGTTCCGTTCAAAGAAAAAAACCTCTCACCATAAAATCCATACTGCGTAATCCCACCTTTGTATCAGAGGCCAGGAATGCACTGTCTGTATTTCTCCAATTCCAGAAGAGGAAAACTCACATTGGGATCGTGGTGGATGACCAGGGGAACACCGTGGGGATGGTCACCCTCGAGGACATACTCGAGGAGCTATTCGGCGAAATCATGGATGAAACCGACAGAGAGGGCAAGAACAATGTTTGAGCTCGTCCTCTGGATATTCGCCATATGTATGTGTCTGCTCTGTGAGGGGTTTTTCTCAGGCACGGAAGCCGCAATGGTTTCCCTCGATCGGGCGCGCATAAAGGCACTTGCGGAGAAGGGATTTAAGAAAGAAGCTCAGGTAGATGCCATGCTCCATACTCCGGAAAGGTTCTTTTCCACCACGCTGCTCGGCACTAATATATCCGTGGTGCTGGCCAATGCCATTGCGACCTTTTTGATCATCACTCACATAGGGGAAACGTTTAAATATATCACCATAATCATCATGACGCCGGTTATCCTTGTTCTCGGGGAAATCGTCCCGAAAACCGTGTATCGGTATCGTGCCGAGCAAATAGCCCCCTATCTTGTCTATCCTCTGAGTGTAATTTCGGTGATCTTTTACCCCCTTGTGGTGGTTCTTTCATGGGCAACAAGGCTCTTTGTCAAGCTCTTTGGCATGGAAGGCGCTCATCTCAGGCCCCACACCACGAGGGAAGATCTCGAGAACTACCTTGCAATATGGAATATGGACAGCGGCCTGAGAACGGCTGAGAAGAAGATCGTTGAACGGATATTCGATTTCACCGAGACCGAGGTGCAAGACATCATGATACCGCTCATTAACGTGGCTGCACTCGAGATAGGAGATGGCATCGACGAGGCCATAAGCCTTGCCCAGAAAACCGGTTACTCGAGGATACCCGTCTATTCCGAGGAGGCCTACAATATCATAGGCATCGTTCACACCTTTGATCTCCTTACAGCCCGCGAAAAAACGCAGAACCTTAAGGACATAGTTCGTACACCTCCCTATGTGCCAAACACCGCGCCCGTTGATGAGCTGTTAAAGCAGCTACGAACCAAGGGAAACAGCATTGCCATAGTAGTGAACGAATATGGTGGCACCATTGGTATTGTGACCATCGAGGACATCCTTGAGGAGGTGGTGGGAGAGATATACGACGAGTACGACAAAGAAGAGCATTTCTTTGTGCAAGTCGGAAGAAATAGATACCTCGTGAACGCCCGCATGGAGATAGATGAGCTGAATGAAAACCTGAACCTGCAGCTCCCAAAAGATGATTATGAAACAGTCGCAGGTTTTCTCTTGAAACACTTGCGGAGGATACCGAAGGTTGGAGAAAACTTTCAGTTCCAAGACCTCACATTCACAATAACCCAAGCAGACCAGCGCTCCATCAAGGAGGTATCAATCACTATCTCCGAGGTACCCCAACCCGCCGAACAAGAAACTCAGTAACCTGCCCGCAGGCTCCCCCGAAAACCGCTAAAATCAGGATTAAGAGTCAAAACTTTGACGATTGGTGAACCCTGGATTACCGGATAGGAAGCAAGGCATAGAGTGAACCTATTGAGATTTCCAGAGGTCGGTTGAGAGGGCGGAAACATGCCAGTTTTCTGGCATAGATTTTGCTGGATATAGCACCAGTATTCCATAAGGCTAGTTTCTTGACAAACTGCTGTTGCACCTTAACGCAAGAGGCTAGAGTGATCTCGATCTTTCAACCACCTGCTAGCAACAGATCATCTAAAGGGAGGTTAAAATGATACTCCTTGGCGTTGATATTGGGTTTGGGTTTACCAAAGCCACCAGTGGTGAAAAATCGCTGATATTTAAATCGCTTGTCGGCGAGGCAGCGGATATCCAGTTTCATACCAATATCGGAGACGGCTCTTTCATTAAGAATCTACATGTCACCATAGGTGATAAGTCATATTTCATAGGCGACTACGCAGAACAACAATCAAGCAACACGCAGTTCACTCTGGACAACGACCAACTCATTACGGAATTCGCAAAGATCTTGGCACTAACTGCTATGGGGATATATTCCGAAAAACCGGAGCCGATCAATGTTGTTTCAGGGCTTCCCGTAGGGTACCTAAAGCAAAACCGCAAGCACTTCACCGATATCCTGACCGGCAGTCATACCCTGACATACCACAACCCCGATGGCACTCAGATTGACCGGAAGATAACCATAAATGAGGTGCTGATGCTCCCGCAACCGGTAGGGTCCGTGTTTAACCTTCTGCTGAACGACAAAGGTGAAATCGCAAACAAGGAACTGACTAAGCAGAAGATTGGCGTGGTGGACATAGGGTTCCGGACTACCGACTTTACTATTTTGGACCAAATGAAGTATGTGGATCGCGGCAGCTGTACCATAGAAACGGGCATCTCCACGAGTTTTACCGAGATAGCGAAAAGGCTTCAGGAGATGAGCGGTGCTACCATAGCACTGTACCGGATGTACAAAGCTGCTGAAACTGGCTCGATCACCATAAGGGGGCAGAATTACAATATCTCGGGCCTCAGAGATCAGTGTTACGCTCTCTTAGCCGGGAAGATCGGGGAAGTAATCAACAGGCTATGGGCTGAGGACTGGGATATCGATACTCTTTACCTGACCGGAGGTGGCAGTAAGGAACTAGCAAGATATCTCCAACCCTTAATACCCGGAAATGTCTTAACGAGTGAAAATAACGGAGATCTCCGCCTCAATAACGCCCAGGGATATGTGAAGTATGGAAGGTATAAGTGGCGGCAAGAATAGGGAATTCGGCCCTCAACATCCCTTATGCCATAGACCCGCCGTCCACGGTAATCACCTCCCCGGTTACGAAGTCAGAAAGATCAGAAACGAGAAATAGCACTGCACCAACCACATCACCTGTCTCGGCAATCCGTCCCATGGGGATTGTCTTGATGATCTCATTATAGATGCCATCATTGCTCCACAAGGGTTCGCTGAACTTGGTTCTTACCATGCATAGTGCAACTGCATTCACGGTTATACGATCTGAGGCCAGCTCAACGGCCAGAACCTTGGTTAGCATCTCAAGCCCTGCTTTGGCCACACAATAAATACCCATACCCCTACTGGCCTTTCGCGCTGCAGTAGATGAGATATTGACGATCTTGCCTCCTCCCGCTTTTTTCATCATGGGTACTGCTTGCCTGCTGACAAGAAAAGCGCTCTTGAGGCTTGTTTGCATGATCTTATCCCAGAGACCCTCATCAGCCTCTACCGTGGAGGGGGTTAAGATGTTCGTTCCCACATTATTGATGAGGATATCGAGCCTTCCAAACCGCTCGCCGACGGCATCAAAGAGGGTTTTCACCTCATCGGATTGCCCCACGTTCGCCGTCTGTGCCAAGACGTCCAGCCCCCGATTGCGGAACTCCTGAACGGCCTGATCCAGGTTTTCCCTTTTTCTGCCGCAGATGGCAACTCGCGCTCCCTTTTCCGCCATTGCCAAAGCCATGTCTCTGCCGAGACCCCGACTTCCCCCCGTTATTAACGCCACCTTTTCCGATAAAGAAATATCCTTTTTTCTCACTCTGTTCTCCTTGTCGTGAAATTGTTTATTCTGGTAAGCAATAGTGATGGCTCAAAGGAGCCGATATTCGATAGTATTCGGGATTATATCGTTCTTGTCCCACTTCTCTGTTAACTTCGCACCTAAGACCCAGCGCACGTCTCGTCCTCTGTAAACACCCAAGACACCTTATGCATTTTCTAATCTTCTTTTCTTGCCCACTCGCCACCTTATTGGCCCACTCGGGATCAGCAATAAGGGGACGACACAGAGATACCATATCAGTCTTCCCCTCTCTTAATGCATTCTCTACATTTCTAGGAATGTGTATTGCCGGTGTTATTATAGGTATTTTCACCGTTTTCTTCATTACCTCCGCCTCGGGCAACATGGTGCCATCTTCTTCAGGTACATACCACTTCACTGCTTCCCAGCAACCCGATGTAAGATGGATGTAATCCAGACCGGATTCCTCTCCCACCTTTGCTATGCGACTGGATTCCCCTATAGTAAGTCCTCCGGTCATATGCTCGTTACCGGTTAAGCGAACGCCGATAACAAAATCGGAACCGATCTGGGCCCTTGATTTATTTATCGCGTTACGAAAGATCCTGGTTCTATTTTCGAAACTACCTCCGTATGCGTCGGTGCGGAGATTGGTGCGAGGCGAAAGAAAATTATCCCCTAGGTAACCATGGGCAAAATGTAGCTCCGCCCCATCAAATCCGCATTCCTTCATCAACCGCACGGTCTTGGCATAGGCATCTTCAATCCATTCAATTTCCTCGATAGTTAACTCATCAGGTACCGGGAG
>CP070752.1:1961345-1965623 GCA_020348625.1 Deltaproteobacteria bacterium
CCGAGGCTCCCGGGTTGGTCTTTTCAGCAACTTATCCATGGGGGAGTTCTGCCCCCTCCGCATTCCCTTCGACAGGCTCAGGGCTGCGGTTTCCCCCACTGATAAGTTGCGAAAAGACAGCACCCTTCCGCCAGTCACTGCAAAAAAGCCCATCGTCTTTTTCTAGGATGACGGGAATTGTCACGTCTTGCAAAGGACTCCTAGAAGAGACGTTCTGCAAGATGAAAGACGCAGGTTTTTGTCTAACAAAAAAGGGTAGTGTTTGCAACGAGTTTGTTTTCCAAAGGGTGATCAGACGAGGCGTGTAATGGTTTGACATTGGGCCGCAAAGCACTTAAAGTGAGGCGTTTTTTCATGTCAGGCCGCAATATATGGATATCGCTATCGTTTTTATATACTTCGTTGCGCTGATCCTTGTTGGCACAAGATCCTTCAGGTTCATCAAGGGGATAAATAGCTTTTTTGTTGCCGATAGGGCAGCGGCCTTTCCTTTTATAGCCGGATCCCTCTTTGCCACCATCATCGGCGGCTCATCTACCATCGGTATGGCGGGTTTAGGTTTCAAGCAGGGACTGGTTGGGGCGTGGTGGTTGCTGGTCGGGGCGATCGGTCTTTTTTTGCTCGCCCTTTTCTTGGCTGAGAAAGTGAGGGGATACGCGGTGTACACCTTGCCAGAGATCCTCGAGCAACAGTACGGGCCGGAAGCGAAGCTGTTTGCCTCAGCGTTGATCGTGGTGGCCTGGACAGGGATTATCGCCGGCCAGATCGTGGCGGCAGGTAAGATTCTGCAGACCATTCTCGATATACCGCTTTCTCTTTTGATGGCAATCACTGGTATCGTGTTTATCGCTTATACTTTGCTTGGCGGGCAACACTCAGTGGTTCGCACCGATACAATCCAGAGCCTCATCATTATCGTTGCTATCTTTGCCATTATTCCCCTGTGCCTCGGAGAGGTAGGGGGTGTTTCCGTAATGAGAGATGTCCTGGGCAGCGACCATTTCTCATTTCCCGTAAATACCTACTTTTCGTGGAAGGCATTGCTCGGATATCTGCTGTTGGTCGGCTCCACCTATCTGGTCGGTCCTGACATCTATTCCAGGCTCTTATGTGCTCGGGACAAAACTGTCGCTAGACGCGCAACCCTGGTAATAGCCCTTGCCCTTGTCCCCTGCGCGTTTATCATAACCATGATAGGCATGTCGGCCAGGGTATTGTTTCCCCAGATAAGCTCGGAGTCGGCATTTCCCACCATGATCAACCATCTGTTCCCGGTGGGCCTAAACGGACTTGTTATTGCAGCGCTCCTCTCTGCCCTGATGTCGTCGGCAGACACCTGCCTGTTAACAACGAGCACAATCCTCTCAATGGATATCATAAGACCCCTTACGGGATCTCGTGTCACGGAGAAAACGCTGCTTTTGCTTTCCCGCATTCTTATTATCGTGATGGGCATTTTCTCTCTGCTTGTTGCACTGACGCTGAAAGGGGTTATCCCATCGTTGCTTCTTGGGTACACAATTTATACTTCCGGACTGGTTTTACCAATACTTCTGGGCTTCTATAGGGATAAGCTCGGGCTCAATAGGGCTGGGGCAGTATCTGCTATGGTGGTAGGGGGTGGATTGGCGCTGATAGGCAAGATCATGGGAGTTGCCGATTCGGGGCTTTATGGTTTTTTTCTCTCCGGTCTAATCCTGATAGCAGGAAGCCGATTATTTCGGCTCTTTGGGTTGGAACAATGAATCTCCTCCGGGTTTGTTTGCTAGAGATCCACGGGAAAGAGATATGGCTGATCACTTTCCTTCGAGGGGATACCCTCACGTTTCTTATTCGCTTCTGCAGTAGCGCTCCCCTTAAAGAAATATCGCTGGAATAACTGGTTAAAGGCAGTCCAAGACCCTTCCTGCCGGTCATCCTTCAAGAGCTTACTTAAACCGTTCATCTTGGCATCGAGGTCATCTATGAGATGAAGGGCAAAGGCCTCCATGAATTTAGGCCGCTTTGGGGAGCCGAATTCAAATTCGCCGTGATGGCTCAGGATGATATGTTTGAGGCGGGTAGCGAGCTCTGGGGGAAAGCCCTTCAAGGGCTTCAGCTTTTCTTCCACCATGAGCACACCCAAGACGATGTGCCCAAGCAGCCTCCCCCGGTCTGAATAGTCTATGCCGAGATCGTAGGTAAGCTCTTCCATCTTGCCGATGTCATGCAAAACCGCCCCGGCCAGCAAAAGATCCTTATCGAGATCAGGATAGTGCTCAGACATTTCAAAGGCAATTCGGGCAACCGAGAGGGTGTGTTCGAGGAGTCCTCCCAGATAGGCATGATGGAAATACTTCGCTGCCGGCGCTTTCTTGAACTCCGAGACAAAGCGATGATCAGCCATAAAGGAATCGATGAGGGTCTTAAGGTGCCTGTTTTCTATTTGGTGAGTCAGTTTCTTCAGCTCGGAGAGCATGTGGCCTGTATCTTGAGGGGTAGAGTCAAGAAAGACCCTGGTATCCACTGGGGACGGATTCCGTTTCAGCCCCTGTATCTGTATCTGGATCTGATTCCGGTAAGTGTTTGCCTGCCCCACTACGGTGACCACGTCACGCTCTTTAAATTGGGATGAGAACTGCTCAACATTATCCCACACCCTGGCCTCAATGGCTCCGGTTCTATCGGCCAAGGTAAGGGTGAGGAAGGCATTCCCTTGCCGTGTTTGGCCGAGTGTCTTATTGGTAACCAGATAGTCCCCATTTACCGTATCGTTTTCCTTTATGTCCTTAATCCAGGTATGTTCCATGCTGTCAGCCTTTATTTGGGTCCATCTTGTTCGTTTGCCGCTTTCGGGAAGCAAGGAATAGGGTCACTTGGATCTGCCCACTTTTTTGATACCAGAGAAGCAGTTCCTTGTCTAGAAACCTTTTCCGTCTCCAAGTGCCCAGTACGCTAAACAAGATTCCACCCAATCCCGTTTGGGATCTGTTTTGCCCAGGGCCGGGTGGGGCTGTTCATGGTATCGTTGGGGCAGCCGACGCCTCGCTTCCCAGTTCATCCTGAGGTTTCTGCATGCGGCAGGGGATGCCGATAAGGGATTGCACGTCTTTTCCTCTTTCATGGAAACAGGGAAAAGCTAATTGTCGGAGAAACCCCTACAAAGAAGATTTTCGCTCTGTAGCACAGCATCATCCACACTCATTCTCTCTTATCCTGGACAAGGAGACGATCTGTTAGAGTTCACGCCCGAAAAGCGCTCCGCATCGAAGTGATCAAACAACGCCGGTTCTACAGAACCTGAAACCGTCAATATCTTCATACAAGGAACTGCCTATTCTGGGAATCTCCACTTATAATGTGAATTATAGCCGGTATAAGGAGAGGAAGGAAGATAATTCTCGGTTGAGCCTTTTTTGCCTTTGTGATACTGGCAAGATCCAGTTCGAATTACTTTGGCAGGGAGCGATGGATTTGATTCAAAGCCGATTGGATATGTGTTTGTGATACCATCCCTTGACCTGTGGTCTAATTTGAGAAAGATGACCGATCCGGTTTTGATCAAGAGGCCCATAAAGATTGACAGATACCGCTTTTTTTGAATAAGTGGGGTTTCAATGAGGTACTCGTCGTGCTATTCTTACAAAAAGACGATGATAACCTCTTTGTTCCCATAAGACGGAGGATGACGGTATGAACGAGATTAGCTTTTTGCGAGGGGTGCCTGCCGAAGAAGCACTGGAGGCTGTGAGCGAATTGATCGCCACAAGCTATGGTGAGGTTGTCAGGGCATATGGGCCGCAGATACTGCAGTACCAAACCCCTGGGGTTGCGGATTTCAACGGCTTTATTCCTTTAAAACAAACCCTGGCCCGAAGGTTTGGCATTGAAGGCGATCCCAACAAGCGACTAGTTTGTCTGAACGGAGGCATGGAGGTGTTATCGATGCTTCTCAAGTCCTTCCCCAGGGGCAGTCGAATTGCCATGGAGGCTTTAACCTATGACCGAGCTCTGGTAGACGCGCTCCGGTACGAGCATGAGGTCGTTGGTATCCCATTCACGTCCGAGGGCATCGACTTGAATGTCCTGGAGAAAGAGCTTTCCGCTGGGGATGTCAAGCTCTTTTATCGGATCATTTATCACCAGAACCCCACAGGGTTGGTTTCCACACTAGAAAATATCGAGGCCGCTGCCGAGATTTGTGCTGCACACAACACGCTGTACGCCTGTGACATCGCTTACTATGAACTGCGCTACGATGGCCAGAAAAACACAGGACTTGATCTCTCCAAGCATACT
>CP070752.1:1965723-1980882 GCA_020348625.1 Deltaproteobacteria bacterium
TCTCATCGTTGATAGCTGGCTGCGTTCTGGGCTTATCATCGGGGCTCGCCCCCGGGCCGCTTCTCACCTTGGTGATTACCCAAACCCTGAAGCATGGTATGAGGGAAGGGTTCAAGGTTGCCCTTGCCCCACTTATCACCGATTTCTTCATCATCGCGGCGTCTCTTTTGGTGTTGAGCAGATTGGCCGAATTCGAGCGAATACTGGGGGCCATTTCGTTCGCAGGTGGGCTCTATGTATTCTATCTGGCCTATGAGTGCATGCGGACTGGCCCCATAAACTTTGACTCACCTAAAGACCAGCCGCACTCGCTCAAGAGAGGTATACTGATAAACGCGCTAAACCCCCACCCTTATCTGTTCTGGATCACCGTTGGATCCCCGTTACTCTTGAAGTTTCGCTCTGAAAGCGTTGTAGCCCCATTCGTATTCGTTTCGTGCTTCTACGTGCTCCTGGTTGGAGCGAAAATATTTTTGGCATTAGTGGTTGGGAAATCCCGCACATTTCTGACCGGCAGGCGATATATCCATGCTATGCGCATTTTGGGAGGAATGCTTGCTGTCTTCGCACTCCTCCTCCTGAAAGACGCCCTAGGTCTTCTGGGACTGCTTCGATCGTAGACAAGCGTTTGATCATGCCTAGATTGAGGATGCAGCAGTAGAATAGGTGATCGTAAGATAGAGGGCTTTCCGGGTCCTTCCGATCTCCTTTCAGAAACGACTATACAAAACCCGGCGACTTAGTGTATTTTGCTCATCAAAAATAGCCTTGGTTATCCCGTATGCCCACGCTATGGCAGTATTGCTATGTCTTAGCACTTGGCATTAATAAGCCCTTACTTGCAGCAATAGAGTTTGCAGTTGGGGATATTCCGAGGTTGCAAGCTGCGTTTCTGAATGGAAGTCGTATGATGCTTGAATGGATAAGAGGTCATGAGCTCGCCCTATGGTGGATGGGAACGGTTTCTCTCGTTATGTTTTTAGCAAGCCTGATCCTAATCCCCGTGCTCGTGGTTCACATCCCACCAAATTACTTTCTGCGGAAGAAGCGAACATTCGCCAACCTTCAAGGACGTTACTCGGTCATGCGTCTCACTGGCATCGTGGTCAAAAATATTTTCGGTATCGTTTTCATTCTGGCAGGCCTTGCAATGTTAGTCTTGCCCGGTCAGGGCATCATCACCATCCTTATTGGCGTTATGATGCTTAATTTCCCAGGCAAACGCAGCCTAGAACGGCGAATCGTACAGCAGCCCAATGTATTAGGTGCTATCAACTGGATGCGAGGCAAGGCACACAAACCTGCGCTGCAGGTTCCTCACATTCGATCCAAAAGCAGGAAAGGATGACGGGGCCTGCAATGATCATGGATGACATAATCGATGATCTGCTAGATGAGCTTCGACCTCTTTGTTTCCGCCCCCCGATTACACACGTATATAATCCATTAGAGTATGCACGAGAGGCTTATACGCGCTACCTGATGCTTTACGGAAACTGCCCGAAGGAGGTTATTCTCCTCGGAATGAATCCGGGTCCCTGGGGAATGGCGCAAACGGGCGTCCCATTCGGAGAAATACGGGCGGTAAAGGAATGGCTTTGTATTGAAGCCCCTGTGGGAAACCCCTCTCGCCTCCATCCAAAACGGCCGGTTCATGGGTTCAAATGTTCGAGGAGCGAGGTAAGCGGCAAAAGGCTATGGAGGTGGGCGAAGGAAACCTTTGGTACACCTGACCGGTTTTTCTCCCGTTTTTTTGTGGCAAACTATTGTCCCTTGCTCTTCCTCGAGGCAAGTGGTCGGAACAGGACACCAGACAATCTCCCCCCAGCCGAACGGAAAATCCTCTTTACCGCCTGCGATCAAGCGCTGCGCAGCACCGTCCAGCTTATGGAACCTCGCTTTGTGGTGGGGGTTGGCCAATTTGCATCAGAGCGGGCTCGGCAAGCCCTGTCGGGTCTTGACCTCGTCATCGGCACCATCACTCATCCGAGTCCCGCAAACCCGAAAGCCAACCGAGGTTGGGGTACCTTAGTAACACAAGAACTCGCAGGGTTAGGGATTCAGGTCTAAGAACGGAAAACCGGAGAAACGGGCACCCGTCTTTGAAGACAGAGCCTAATACAACCTATTACGATTTCGGTTATTTGTAGATTACATCTTATGCTCACTCGATGATTTACTCCTCAAATGCTATGGGGTAAGATAGTAAGGGTAATATGTTTTCATTTGCTCCGGCATATTTCATGCATACCATCTCTCTAGTAGAGGAAAGAGGCCTTCACTGAGAATCAGTTACAGGAGATACAAATGAAAGCTACTACAGTTACCGAACACGGCAATTTCAAGGGAGAGCTTATTGGTTTTCTCACCAACCTCCCCCTTTTCGATGAGCTTAAAAAAGCCGAGATCGAGGGCATTTCAAACCATATGGACTTCATAGAGCTCAAGAAAGACGAGGTGCTCTTTCGGGAAGGAGAAAAAGGGGATTGTGTCTGTTTTGTCGTAGAAGGTACTTTGGATGTCATAAAACAGGCGTTAACAGGAGAGAGCGTTGTAATTACGGCTCTCCACAGGGGACGATCAATCGGAGAGATGTCCATCATTGATGACTTTCCTCGGTCAGCAACGGTCAAGGCCCGTACAGACTCCAAACTCATCATACTAACAAGGAAGGGCTTCGACCTCATGTTGGGAAAAGATCCCCAGCTGGGCATAAAAATTCTCAAGAAGATCTCCCGGCTCCTGAGCCTCAATCTGAGGAAGACTTCGAGCCGCCTGGCCGACTATATGTTACCACTGACGTAGGGGTGGGCGGCAAAAGGCTGTAGATCTCTGAACACGTCGCAGGCTAAGAAAATGTGAAGAGCGATGCAAGATACAGCCAAAGCCCTTACTACAATCGGCGTACTACTTCTTGTCGGGCTGCTGACCGACGCACTTGGCCGTCGTACCAAACTCCCCCGCGTTACACTTCTGCTTATCTTTGGATTCCTGATTGGTCCAACCGGCTTAGACTTCCTTAATCCAAGTGACGGAAAATGGTTCTCCCTTATCACTGACATGGCATTAGTCATGATCGGATTCCTGCTCGGTGAAAAACTCACTCTGTCGTCGCTCCGTCAACATGGAAGATTCGTATTATGGCTCTCCGTTGCAGAGGTAGTCGGAACAGCACTTGTAGTTTTCATCGGCCTCCTCGTTATGCGAGTGCCTTTGGACGTGGCGTTATTGCTCGCCGGCATTGCCCCTGCAACTGACCCAGCCGCATCGACCGATGTCGTTCACGAAACACGCGCTCATGGTGTATTCACGAACACCCTGCTGGGCATCGTAGCTGTCGACGACGCGTGGGGTCTCATGCTCTTCAGCCTCATGCTCACCGCTGCTCAGGCGGTCACCGGGCAAGGCGATATCCTCGAACCCCTGCTCATCGGAGCTTGGGAGCTTGGGGGCGCCCTCCTGTTAGGCATCTGCTTGGGTATCCCAATGGCATTAATCACCGGCCGCATCCGGCCGGGAGAACCCACCCTTGTTGAGGCGCTCGGAATTGTATTCCTCTGCGGCGGGATTGCAATCTGGCTGGAGGTATCATTTTTGCTCGCCTCAATGGTACTTGGATGCGTCGTTTCAAATTTGGCCCGGCATCATACCCGTCCGTTCCATGCGATTGAGCGCATCGATTGGCCCTTCATGATCCTCTTCTTTGTCCTCGCCGGGGCATCTCTGGATGCTAAAGCACTTTATCAGGTTGGGATTGTGGGAGCGGTCTATGTGATCCTACGGGGCATCGGACGACTCATCGGTGCCTGGGCAGGAGCGGCTATGAGCCATGCCGGTCCCTCAATGGGCCGGTGGATGGGCCTAGCCTTGATGCCTCAAGCCGGTGTTGCGTTGGGTATGGCTCTCGTTGCAGTACACCATCGCCCAGATCTTAGTGAAGTAATCATGCCCGTTGTGATCGCATCCACGGTTCTCTTTGAGGTAGTGGGCCCGGTGCTCACCCGAAGCGCCCTTGCCCACGTGGGCGAGGCTCGGAGGCCATAATGGTAGGATCTGAAGATACGCTTTCTGCATCACCCAGGCGGGATAAATGCTCTCTGGCAGGTGGTAAATGAGACTCAAATCGAAAAGAAATCTCGCAATAATCACTGCCCTCGTTATTCTATCTCTTCTCGCACTGATCTACGTTGCCTCAGTGCGAAACCGTCGTGTAGCAGAGGAACGGCGGGATGCCATCCCCAGTGAGGCCCTAGACGCGGTCAAAAAACCGAGTATCGTTGTCACCGACGGCAAAGCAAGGGTTTTTCACTACCTCCCCAATAAAGACATGGCTGCAAAGCTTAACCACGAGGCGCACCCGCGGGCATTGCTGCCGGTGGAAAGGGAAATTGCCTTTTCTGAGAATCTGATCTTCGATACAATCAAGTCTTTGATAGAAAACGAACTGTCGGAAGGAGAAAAACAAGCCGGTTTTTGGACGAGTTTCCCGGGAGAGTCTTTTCAATTACTGCGTGCCGAACTTCAAGGTGACACCCTGACGCTCTATTTTGATGATCCCCTTTATTTTACCAGTGGTGGTTCTAATAGAGTAAGATTTATGTGGCTGCAGATCCTGATGACCGCTCTTCAGTTCCCGGAAGTCCAGAACGTAAGATTTGAGCCGAAAACCCTCTTTCAGCCATAATTCATGTTTTGTTCGATTTTACTAATCCGTGCTTGGTCGCCCCGACGGCTGGGGAGCTTGTGGTGTTTGGGCAAGAGAGGGCGATTGCGGCGCCGTCACGTTCGATAGTGTTGAGTATGTTGATGCCTGCCGGCATAATTGCCCAGCCAGACGAGCCCTACCTTCTGGGGGTAGTGCCGATCAAAGCTCAGGCTCTGGCGAAAGTACTTTGCCGATTCGTACTCTCTCTTCATTGTGATGAGGTTTTCTATGTCCTCGTAGATAACTGCGCTGCATAGAAGATTGCTGTCCGATTCAGTGCCTAGAGTCTCCCCTTCTTTCAAAAAGAGCTTTATCAATTCGTCAACGGCCTCCTCCATATCGGAACGCCAGGCAATCTTATACACTGCCCCGCATTTGCAACGATAAATGGTATCGATCTGCTCCGGCAGGGGATAGGCGCCGTCACAAAATGGGCAAATAATGTTAAATGATCTCACCGAACCCACCTTCTTCAGTTTTTCTGTGCCCTTTGCGGGGAAGTTATTTACGAAAAATCTTCTGCCGTGTCAATAAAATATCCTTGCAGATATGACCAAAAAATGACAACATCCATACACACCATTCTCAGGCATAGAAAAAGGAAGAGACTCGTTGCACCTTCAAAAGACGGACGATACAGATGCCCGTGTTCCTTACCGGGATCTTTATATCTACTACCTTGATGGTCCCCTCGGCGATGATAAAGAGCGAGATTTTGGCCCTCATTTTCTAGGAAACTGGCTTGAAGAGGGCAGCTCCTTTCTCTTCTTCTCCCGGCCAACCAGAGAACTTGTGGAGGGTATTGTCACAAAGGGAAAGAGACTAAGGCTTATTGACGAGTTTCATTTTACCTATGAAGAGTGGCAAGGCGGGAAGATTAAGCCCTTCACTATTCCGCCCTTTTTTGTCGTACCGCCGTGGGAAGATAAGCAGGAAAATACCGAAGGGATAAAGATGGTGTTGGACCCTGGCGTCGTTTTTGGGACTACCCTCCACCCTACCACGCGTGACAGTCTAACAGCTATAGCGACAATCTATGAGAAACACCGGATCGATCAGGTGCTGGACCTTGGCACCGGCACGGGAATACTAGCTGTGGGAGCAGCACTCCTTGGAGCACAGAGCGTTTTGGCTGTTGACATAAATCCCCTGGCAGTTCGCACTGCGATAGCCAATGTTAGATTGAACGGATTGGAGGAAAGAGTGGAAGTTAAAGAGGGCCGGGCGGAAAACTGGATAAATCATCCCGCCGACCTGGTTGTAGCTAATATCCACTACGATACAATATCGGGACTCATACAGCATAGGGAATTGCAAAACAAAAAATGGTTCATTCTCTCGGGGCTCATGAGGAATCAAGCGGATAAGGTCAGGGCAGTATTGTCTCAACACGACGCTGAAATTATCCAAGAGTGGAATCACGAGATGATCTGGCACACTCTTTTGGGAAGGGGAAAAGGCTTTTAAGATGAATGAAGTCAGAGAAATTATTCCAAAGCTAAAAGGCTACAACTGTTTTGCCTGTGGAACTGCAAACCCGATAGGGCTGAACCTCCAGTTCTATGTGTCTGGCGAGTATGTGTGTTCTGATATTACAATAACAAGGAACTACGAGGGATGGGAGAATATGGCCCACGGGGGAATAGTATCAACCCTGCTGGATGAAGTCATGTCCTGGGCCGTAATCTATTTCAAGAGGATTCTCTTTGTTACAAGGAGCATGAGGATCAAGTATCTTAAGCCGGTTCCGCTGGAAACGCCACTCACCGTTAAGGCACACATTTTGGAGGAAAAAAGGGGCCGCATAAATGAAGCAAGAGGATTCATTCACGACCAGGCAAGCAACACCCTAGTAAGAGGCGAAGCCACCTTTGCCAGGTTATCCGATGCGGAGCTTTACCTGGTGCCGGAGAGGTTAAAAAAAGACATGGAAGACCTTTTTCAGAGATTATGAAGGTATGATGAAAGAGGAGCAAATCACATTTCAGTCCGACGGCCTACGAATCGAGGGGCTTTTGGGCCGGCAATCAGGAGAGAGAGGAGCGGTCATCACTCACCCGCACTCCCTGTACGGTGGCACCATGTACAATCAGGTTGTTGAGACACTGGTTCGGGCATATCAAAATAAGGGACTTACGACCCTGAGATTCAATTTCAGAGGGGTTGGGGAGAGCGAAGGAACATATGGGGAAGGAAGAGGAGAAAAGGAGGATGTGATATCTGCCTTGCGCTATTTGGATGGCCTCGGGAAGTCAGCAATTGATCTGGCAGGATATTCGTTCGGGGCATGGGTAAATGCACACATAACCTCCAGCGAGTTTTCGGTGACCAGCATGATTATGGTATCACCGCCTGTGGCCTTTCTGGATTTTTCATTCTTATCAAGCGACCAGAGGATTAAGGCTGTGGTAGCCGGCGGCAGAGACGATATTGGGCCAGCAGATCATATTAGCCGTTTAATGGCCACCTGGAATCCCGCAGCCCTCTTGGAGGTCATCGATGGGGCTGACCATTTCTATTCGGGCAAGATAGAAATCTTGGAGTCTGTCTTGTCTCGTTTGATACGTTAATTTTGGAGCCGGCGGCTTGTGGACACCATGGCATCTGTTGAGATCGGGAGCAACTCCATCAGGATGTTGATCGCCGAACAAGGTGCAGCGGGTACCCCTCTTATCCCGATCCTCCGAAAACGCGCCATTACGAGACTGGGCGAGGATTTCAACAAGAACCGAAGCGCAACGCTTAAGCCTGACCCCATGGCCAGGAGCATTGCCACTCTCAAGGAGTTTCTTGAAATAGCAAATCGGTTTGGTGTTGCCTCTCCCATTGCGGTAGCCACCGGGGTGGTCAGAGAGGCAGCCAATCGAGATGCCTTTATTGCCTTAATGGCCGAACAACTGGGGTGCGAGATTGACATTATCACGGGGCAAGAAGAAGCAAGATTGACCGAGATAGGGGTTCTCTCCTCATTCAGGCCAAAACCTCAATCGGCTGGTATCTTCGATCTCGGCGGGGGAAGTACGGAATTCATCTTGAAGAATGAAGGGAAAACGACATATGTCTCGGTCCCGCTTGGTGTGGTCACATCGATGGAAACCTATTTAGCGAGTGATCCTCCAAAAGACCATGAGATAAGCCGGTTGAGCGAGCATATCCAAGATATATGTGATAGGAAACTTGCCACACTCAGGGAATTAAAAAGCGAAGCATGCGTTTTGTTGGGTACCGGTGGAACAGCGGTAACGCTCGGCGCCATAATACACGGTGTATCTGGTAACAATTTCAGCGAAGAAACCTTGCACGGGCTAAGCATTGGAAAGAACGCTGCTGAAGACCTGTTTGAAAATCTGAAAGACCTGCCCGCAACTGAAAGACTAAGCACCGTTGGTCTTGAACCTGGTAGAGAGGATATCATTCTACCAGGTACCCTCATGATTGTGAAATTCATGGATTATTTTGGAAAAGATGAGATAATTGTTAGTTACAGCGATCTATTAGAGGGGGTCTTGATACAGCATATGGAAGGAGCAAGAGATGGATAACCGAGCACTAAAAGAAGCGCTTACCTTTAACGATATCCTTTTGGTCCCAGGGGAGTCGGCCGTATTGCCCAAGGATGTGGATATAAGGACGAGGCTCTCTCGAAACATCGAGCTCACTATACCAATCGTGAGTTCGGCAATGGATACGGTTACCGAATCTGAAGCGGCAATAGCCCTGGCCAGACAGGGTGGATTGGGATTCATACATAAGAATTTGACTCCCGAGAGGCAGGCCCTGGAGATAGAGAAGGTCAAGAAATCAGAGAGCGGGATGATTCTCGATCCTATCACCATTGATCCGGATCAGAAGATCCTCGAAATTCTCAATATCATGGAAAAATACCGGATTTCAGGGGTACCGGTTGTTAAATCCGGCAACCTAGTGGGTATCATAACCAACAGGGACTTACGCTTTGAAACGGATCTCGAAAAGAAGGTGGGAGATGTAATGACTAAAGAGAATCTGGCCACCGTTCCCGTTGGGACCACTCTGGAGGAATCCAAGGCCCTTCTCCACGAGCGAAGGATAGAGAAACTCCTGGTTGTTGATGACGCCGGAAAACTCAAGGGGCTCATAACCATTAAGGACATAGAAAAGATCAAGAAATACCCTGACGCGTGCAAGGACCAACACGGCAGGCTGCGAGTTGGCGCAGCAGTTGGGGTTGGACCGGATAGAGAGGAGAGGGTTGCACGGCTTGTAGCCGCAAACGTAGATGTAATCGTTATCGATGCTGCTCACGGGCATTCGAAAGGGGTCTTAGAGGCAACAAGGAAAATCAGAAGGGATTTTCCGGATGTCGAGCTGGTGGTAGGCAATGTGGCCACAGCCGAAGGCACGAGGGCTCTCATTGCAGCCGGTGCGGACGCGGTGAAGGTCGGAATAGGCCCGGGCTCAATATGCACCACAAGAATAATTGCCGGCGTGGGTGTGCCGCAAATGACCGCTATCATGGAGTGTGCTCAAGAGGCATTGAAGGCGGGCATTCCGATCATCGCAGACGGTGGAATACGATATTCGGGCGACATTACCAAGGCCTTGGCCGGAGGTGCGTCTTCAATAATGATTGGCTCTCTGCTGGCAGGCACAGAGGAAAGCCCTGGAGAGACAGTCCTTTTCCAGGGAAGGAGGTATAAGGTTTACCGAGGCATGGGCTCTATAGAAGCCATGAAGGAGGGAAGCAAGGATCGTTACTTTCAGGAAGGAATGGAGGGAGATTCGAAACTGGTGCCAGAGGGTATAGTAGGAAGAGTTCCTTACCGAGGCCCCATAGCAGACACCATATACCAGCTCATCGGGGGCCTCAGGGCTGGCATGGGGTATGTGGGAGCAGCCTCGATCAAGGAACTTCAGGCCAAGGCCACCTTTTTGAGGATCACCGCGGCCGGCCTCAGGGAGGGACATGTGCATGATGTGATTATTACAAAAGAGGCCCCTAACTACCAGGTCGAATAACTGGCGCTTCCCCCTGGTGCAGACCCCGGCAAACACAGAGCAGCACCTTGCCCAGAAAAGAGGAATTCCAGTGCAGAGCTTGGCCATCTGTGACTGCCTGAAAAGTTTTGCGTCACAGTTACGGAAACCAGGCAAAAGGTTTAGTCAATACGACCCGTGCAACAGACCACACAAACCCGATCAGGAAGCAAGGATCACCCATACAGAAAAAGGGCGCATCCAAAGGGCTTGATCTCCCGTAGGGTTCTGATCAAGGAAACCGATCTGCTGGTTAGCGCCGCCACTGATCTGAGCGAACAGGCTAAGGATAGGGTACACCACTATCGGAGACACCTTGAGGACTACATAAAGAAAAGGCCGGAGTTTCTGTCAACCCTTCTCCCCTACCCCGAGGATCCCTTTGCTCCGCCTATCGTAAGAGATATGATCCGGGCTACACGCAGATTTGCCGTAGGGCCTATGGCAGCTGTGGCAGGAGCCATAGCCCACTTTGTGGGCACTGATCTCTTGGGATATTCAGAGGAGGTCCTTGTCGAAAATGGCGGTGATATCTTCGTTAAAACCAAAAGGCCCGCCACGGTTTCGATCTTCGCAGGAAGCTCCCCTCTGACCAATCGGCTCGGCCTCGTTTTGCAACCCGAGCGGATGCCGCTGGGCGTTTGCACCTCCTCAGGCACTATCGGGCATTCCCTCAGTCTCGGCATTGCCGATGCAGTCTGTGTTGTCGCCTCTTCGGCATCCATTGCCGACGCGGCAGCCACCGCCCTCGGAAACAAGGTAACCAGCAAATCCAAGCTTGCGAGTGAAATAGAATCATTCAAGGGATACGAAGATATTAGAGGCGCCGTGGTTATAATGGGCGAAACAGTGGCAAGCTGGGGGGAAATAGAGCTCATGCAGACCAACGCCTCGTGAGGGTATGCTTAGAAAGGGGAGAGGCCTGTCCGTGCTCGTTCTTCAAAATCAGAACACCTGATCTTTGACGCAGAGGAGGCAAATTTCATGAGAGAGAGCGTAAATTTTCTTTTTGAGATCGGTATGCTTAAGAGAATTCCCAGGTCTGGTTACCAATTTTTAGGCACCGGCGGAGAATCCGTAGCTGAGCACTCCTTTCGGGTCGCTGTCATCGCATACGTGCTTGCGAAAAACGAACCTAAAGCCGATATACAGAAAGTGGTTCTCATGAGCTTATTTCACGACTTTCATGAGGCCAGAACCGGCGATCACAATTACGTGAACAAGAAATACGTTGCCGTTAACGAAGACGGTGCAATCAACGATCTGGCCAAGGAACTTCCCTTTGGCCAGGAGATCGTTTCCCTGATTAATGAATTCAATTCACGGGAAACTATCGAAGCTAAACTGACTCAGGATGCCGACCAAATCGACTTTATCTTGGAGTTAAAGAGACAGAAGGATCTGGGCAACCAATCGGCGGATGAGTGGTTGCGCTACTCCGTCAAGCGCCTTGTCACTGATTTCGCCAAGAGATTGGCTGATGAAATCACGTCTACCGATAGCAGCGATTGGTGGTTTGAAAAAAATGAGGAGCTTTGGGTCAACGGGCCGGAGAGGAGCAGTGAACATAACTGATTACCTCATGGATTTAGAGGGTAGGCGTATTTTCGTCTTAGCCTTTTCCCTCTCGATGGTCATACACATCATCGCAATTCTCGTTCTACAGGGAATTTTCCCCAGTCCATGGTTCAGGAGTCCTCGCCGAACATACACGGTCGATTTGATACGTCCCCCTGTAGAAGAGATCCTGAAGAACGAAAGGGAGGAGTTTCCCCCTGTGAGACAAATCCACATTGAACCGCCCCTTGAACCCAAGGAAGCAACTATCTCCCTAGATACGAAAGATACCGTTTATGCTCCCTACACCACAGTAATTAAGGAAAGAATACGTTCTCACTGGGCCTATCCGCTATATGCCCAAGAGAACCTGATCCAAGGAACCCTGCTGATACTCTTTAGGCTCGACAGCAGGGGCAACCTCGTAGATCTGCGCGTGGTGCGCTCCTCTGAATACGAAATCCTGGATAAATACGCCCTTAAAGCCATACGATCGGCACATCCTTTTCCACCATTTCCTGAAAGTATTCAGGTTGATTTTCTGAACATCAATGCATCCTTTGCTTACCAGCTTCAATTCGAATGAAAACGGCCATCCGTTTCCACCTCGAAGCTACCTGTGCCAGCGCATATGATGTGAAAGACCGAGTGGTTTATGGATAAACTGGATCATGCGAAGAAATTGCATAAAGAGACGCGCGCAACCATGCTGACCGCTGAAGTGGAAAAGGGATTACTGAGGAAATATGATAAAGCGAAAAGGCGTCTCTTGTTATTGGATTATGACGGCACCCTTGTGCCATTCTTCGGAAAACCAGAGGAAGCGCGGCCTGGAGATGATCTTTTCCAGTTACTAAAGTCCCTTGCTGTGAATCCTAAGAATGAAGTTGTCATTCTCAGTGGTCGGGATAAGGATACCCTCGATCAATGGTTTCAGCATCTAGGCCTGAGCCTTGTTGCCGAACATGGTGTATGGCTCAAACAAAGGCAATGGGTGATGATAGAACCCCTTGCAAATGAATGGAAGAAGGAGATCCGACCCATACTGGAGGCCTATAGGGAGCAAACCCCCGGCTCCTTTATTGAGGAAAAGGAATTCTCCCTGGTCTGGCATTACAGGATTACCGACTCTGAGCTCGGCACCATGAGGGTACTGGAGCTGATTGATGAGCTTTCCAACCTGACCGCCAATCTCAATCTTCAGATTTTGGAAGGCATCAAGGTTGTGGAGGTGAAGAACAGCGCCATAAACAAGGGGCGAGCGGCATCGCGATTGATTGAACAAAGACAACACGATTTCATTTTGGCAATAGGCGATGACAGGACCGATGAAGATACCTTTAATGTTCTCCCGGAATATGCTTATTCTTTCAAGGTAGGTTTGAGCTCCTCTCTGGCGAGGTTCCATTTAGAGACTCAAGAAGATGTCCTATTGCTCTTGAAAAAGTTGGTATCACCGAGGGCCAAGTGAAACTGCTCCTCCTAGCCAAGACCGTTGCATATTCCTTCACAGGAGTCGTCAATTCAGGAAGATCTGCTGCTCCAGAGGTCGATCGAGGGCAAGAAGCAAGAGGAGGTATCGCTTCAGGTTCTTTGTAATAAGGAATTCATTCTTAACGCGCTCATACCCGTTATTACCTAATATCGTGGCAAAATCGGGCTGAGTCAACAGTGTGCGAATTCCAAGGCTGGCCCCCTCTACCGAATGGACCAAAAGCCCGGTATACCCATCCATTATCTGTGCCGGTATTCCGCCCACAGCGCCACCTATCACCGGCCGTTTTTTCCAAAGTGCCTCAGAAACCGTTAGCGCAAATCCTTCCCGCAAGGATTTTTGCAGGACAATATCAGAGGCTCGTTGTAAGGCATTGATCTCAGTTGCAATAGAGCGAGTCAAGAAAATGACATGAATATCCGGATCATTCCCTGCCTCCACTTTGACACGCTCCAGAATAGCTTCCGCTTCAGGATCATCTTCCGCTTTGTCGCCCACCATAACAAGGCGGCAGTCGACATATTTTCGTGCCATCTTGAAGGCCTGAACAACGCCCACCGGATCTTTCCACGGGTCATAGCGGGAGATCTGGGTCACAATAGGTTTGTCTCTGGGCACCCCGTACTTTGTCAAAACTTTGTCAATATAAGAGGGGTTTAATTCCTTGTTTTTGTCGTCCAAAGGATCGATGGCCGGATAAAACCGATACTGGGGAATAGATAACTCCGGAGAAAAGATGGCCGATGAAAATATGGCCGAATCGTACTTCTCTACATATGGCTTAAGAAATTCCCAGATCTGTTTGCTGGGATGAGACATATCGATATGACATCTCCACACCCACCTATTCTTTCTTTTCTGATTCCAATTGATTAAGGCAGCGGGCTGGGGATCATGGATGACGATGAGGTCTTGGTCAAAACTCATCTCGCGGTTATTCTCTTCATTACATGCAAGATAGGCCCCAAGCGTATCCTCATCGAAATGCTCTTCCTTACCCTGGAGTGCGTTGTGAAATGCCTTGGTGATTTCAAAGAACCGCTCGTCGCCCTTAATGACCTCCCACTGAACCTGGATACCGAGCTCATTCAGCAGTGGCACAATACGTCGAAGCATCTCCGCTACCCCGCCGCCAACTGCTGTCGAGTTCACCATCTTGATTGACCGATTTCCCACGTGCGAGGCCAGGATGGTGAGCTCCTCAATGATGGCCGGCCCAACAACCTCCTTATAGTCCAAAAGGGTTGGTGCAACCATTTCTCCTCCTCACGGTCATCTGCGCTCCTCGAGACCATCTGGCCTTTGTCTTGGCTCAGCTAAGCTGGGGGCTCTTTGCAAATGGTCATCGATCAACTGAATTATTCGTGATCGAAGCCCCTCTAATGTAAATACGTTTATGTCTATTCTCCGTATCGCTTGAGCCAAGCTAGGGATGCGAAGGCTCTCTTGTATCCACGTTGAAAAGTCGTCGGCCTGAAGCTGTGTAGTGAGCCTCGATTCAATAAAATGAAAATAGAGCGAATAGATGCTGATGTGTGAAAGCACTTCACGAAAGCTCTCGAGGTCATAGGCGAAGTCGTCCGTTAGGTAAACAATCCTGACCACGTCATAGAGATAGAAGGGCTCATCAGCGGTTTTTTGAAAGGCTCCAGGCTTCTGCTCCTTGTAGCTCTCTATGATTTCAACAAGACGCTTTCTCAAGCTCTTGATGGTGCTATGTTCGGACAAATCCACCGCCATGAGCTTTTCAGCCAAAGCCCTCTCATTAAGAGCCCTGGAAACCCAGATGGCAAAATCACTATTAAACGGCACCTGAACCTCTCGCATCTTTAAGAAGGCAGAAAATGTATGATAGAAGATGGAGGAATCGGGACAGGCTTTCATCAGCGTGAGGAGCTCGACCAGGGTGTAAGCCTTTTTCCCGGTGAGTTTTTCAAGAGAAGCACTGGACAGGAACTGAAATACATCCCCCACGGATATCCCTCGCAGCTATGACTTCCACAGATTTCTCAAAGGGGCAGAAACTGTTTCGCAATTCATTGTTGCAGTCCGCGTTGATACAGCGCACAAACATAACACTATCAAACTTTAGGGGGCTAGGTCAAACAAGGTTTACTGCGCTAGACCCACAGCGAACAGGTTCGATCAACCCAAAAATGCAGGCAAGTCCTTGACAATTCGAAAAGCATGGTTATTTTTTCTGCATCCATAACATAAGTCAATAAAATCAGTGTGTTATCACCATACAATGCTGTATGACTTCTACGATTTATTGCAAATCACTTACGCAACAAGCCGCATTTTTTCATCAAACTACTCTTAAATAAGGAGGAACAACACCATGAACATTCAACCGTTACACGACCGCGTCATTGTCAAGCGAGTG
>CP070752.1:1980982-1984553 GCA_020348625.1 Deltaproteobacteria bacterium
ATGGGGGAAACCGCAGCCCTGAGCCTGTCGAAGGGAATGCGGAGCCCCGCTTCTTTGAAGCGGGACGTAAACAAGTCGCTGAAAAAACAAGCCCGGGAGCCTTGGAACGAAAGAAAGGGTTTCATGGTGTGCGCTTATTTCAAATGAGAACGCTTTGCGGAGTTAAGGCAATAATTGAAAGCCTAAATACCTGAATGAGGAGTCTGTCCCTCAGTGAACCCATCTGCCTACAGCTTAAAGACCGGAATCTTTGCCACCCTGGTCTTTGTCCTTGTACTGGCCATGCTGCTGTTGGACATCGTGATGATAAAAATGGCCGAACAGGACATGATAACCGCAGAAAAGAAAAAGGGCATGCTCCTGTTGCGCTCGGTCCAACAAACGCTTACCAGTGCCCATGAGGGTAACGCAGAACCGGCCATGAATACAGCATCTCCCTTTTTTCGCGCCCTCCCCCAGGTACTCGAAGAAACAGACCTCTCTGCTTTCCTCATAGTCGGCGCGTCCGGTACTCCTTTATTTGAAACGCCAATGGGAAAGGCAGACAGAAGGGCATTATCGTTACTCGCCATGCAATCGATTGGCATGAAAAAGGATGTGAGCAAACTTTCTACCTCGGGTGTCTTTCCGTTTTTGCCCCTGAAGAGGGGATACCTGGTCTTGGCCACCCCCATACGGTACGAAAGGCGCATTATCGGTGCGGCATCCCTTCAGATACCCTTAGGCGGAATGTACAGCACCATACGGGGGTCACAAAAGATAGTTCTCTTTTACATCCTCCTTAATACCCTGTTTCTCGCGCTCTTTGGTTTTTACCTCCTCTACCGGAGCGTCATACGACCCATCAACCGCCTGGTGAGAAGGGCCGAGGAATTCAAAGAGGGCGAAACCTTTTTGCTTTCTTCCACCACCAGCCACAACGAATTTGGCAAGCTCTCACGGGCACTGAATATGACCTTGCGTGGCTTGGAAGACAGCAAGGCCGAGCTGCGGGAGAGCATTGTTTCACTTGAAAAAACGAATCGAGAACTCACACAGGCCCAGGAAGAGATAATCAGATCGGAAAAACTGGCCTCTATTGGCAGACTCGCCTCCGGTGTGGCCCATGAGATTGGGAATCCCATCGGCATAGTGCTCGGCTATCTAGACCTGCTCAAGGGCAATAAGCTTGAAAAAGAGGAGCGCAAGGACTTCATTGCCCGCATTGAAACGGAGATCGACAGGATAAACAAGACTATCAGGGACCTCCTCGACTTCTCGAGGCCCTCAAAAGGGGAAGTTAAGAAGGTTTTGGTTCACAAGGTCATCGATGATATGATGGATATGCTGAAGCCGCAGCCCATGATGTCCGATATTAACGTGGTTGTGGATCACCGAGCCACACAGGACACGGTTCTGGCCGACCCTGACAAGTTGAAACAGGTGTTCCTCAATATCGTTATGAATGCGGTAGATGCCATGGCTACCAACCCCTCTCCCGGGAATTCCGACCGCAAGCACCTATCAATCACAACGAGCCTGGTTCAGGAGCACCGGCCGCAAGGCAGTGGCACAGCGGCCAGGGTCCGTGTTGATTGCACCGATAGTGGGCCAGGGATTCACGCTGAAGACCTGAGCAGGATCTTCGATCCGTTTCATACCACGAAGGAGCCTGGCAAGGGAACAGGGCTCGGTCTTTCCGTGAGCCTGCGAATGGTTGCGGATATGGGGGGAGACATCAAGGTTAACAGCGAATTGGGCAAGGGAACAACCTTGACCGTCATACTGCCCTTGTGCCAGAGTGAGTGAAGATTGAGGAAGAGAGACATATCATGACAAAGAAACGAATACTCATTATTGAAGACGAGGCCAACATGCGACACATGCTCGAGGTCCTCCTAAAGAAATCCGATTATGGGGTCACCTTGGTAGCCGACGGTCAAGAAGGCCTCGAGGCAGTGGAGCGAGGGCAGTATGATTTTATCCTGTGCGACATTAAGATGCCCAGAATGGACGGCATGACGTTTCTCAAATCGGCGGCTGAAACCCTTGGAGATACCCCTGTTATCATGATGTCTGCTTACGGAACCGTAGATACGGCCATTGAGGCAATGAAGCTCGGGGCCTATGATTACATCAGCAAACCATTCAAGCCGGATGAGGTACTGCTATCGCTGAAAAAGGCGGAAGAACGGGAGAGACTGAAAAGCGAGAACGTCAAATTAAAGGATCAAATCCAGAGGATCGAGCAGAGTTATACCTTCAGCAATATAGTGGCCAAAAGCAAGGCGATGCAGTCTGTGTTCGATCTCATCAAAAAGGTGGCCGACTATCAAACTACCGTGCTTGTGCAGGGGGACAGCGGTACCGGAAAAGAGCTGGTTGCCCGGGCAATCCATTTTAACGGATCTCGGCGTAACGGGCCACTGGTGTCCATCAACTGCGGCGGCATACCCGAAACGCTTCTGGAAAGCGAAATGTTCGGTTATAAGAAGGGGGCCTTCACCGATGCCTGGCAGGATAAGAAGGGTCACTTCGAAGAGGCCGACAAGGGCACGATCTTTTTGGATGAGATCGGGGAACTCCCTCCTTCGTTACAGATTAAACTCTTGCGGGTTCTCCAGGAAGAGGAAATAACTCCTCTCGGCTCTACCACTGCCAAAAGGGTGGATGTCAGGGTGATAGTAGCCACGGCCAAGGACCTGGCACAGGAAATCAAGAGCGGTCTATTCAGAGAAGATCTGTACTACCGGATAAACGTAGTAACCATATATCTGCCGCCCTTACGGGAAAGGCGTGAGGATATACCGCTGCTGACCGATCACTTTATCAAGCAGTTTAACGCCAAGCTCAAAAAGAACATCAAAGGGGTGTCATCAGAGGTGATGGAGCAGTTCATGATACACCGATGGCCCGGAAATGTGAGAGAGCTTGAGAATGTTATCGAAAGGGCAATTATACTTGCCCCCGGAAACGTCCTTGAAATGGCCGATCTTCCCCCTGACATCAAGGCTGCCCGTTTTCCAACCGGCGGGCTCACCCGCGAAGGCATATCCTCCATAAAGGTGGCCACGCGCATGATTGAAAAAACCCTCATCGAGCGAGCCTTGGCCAAGACCGGGGGCAACAAATCGCAGGCCGCCAGGATGCTGGAAATCAGCAGGCCCATCCTCCTCGCAAAGATCAAAGAGTACGAATTGAGCCAGCCGTCATGAAATCACTCGCTGCCCCGCGGAGAACGGCGAATATGATCAGCACTCATCCTCAAGAACAGAAAACTCGCGGTGGAGAAGGGCTTCTTCGATGAAACACCTGGTCCTACTCCTGGGTGTGGGCTTCGGCGGTTTCATCTTGCTTCTCTCCTTGAAGTTCATCCAGTCTCTGCTCGCCTTTCGCAACCGGTCGTCCCCATTCAGCTATGATTCTCCCATACCGGCAAACGGGATAGCGGCGGCTCAGCACGAAAGGAGGCACTACACAAAGGCCCCGATCCGCTTGCCCGTCAACATAATAACCGCTGAAGGCACCATAACTGCAGAGACACTGGATATCTCAGTTGGAGGCGCGTTCATCTGCTGTGCGAGCCCCCTGC
>CP070752.1:1984653-2012638 GCA_020348625.1 Deltaproteobacteria bacterium
GCCCCATAAGCCTTAGCACCAAGGTAGCAGCCTGTATGCGTCGTTTTGAAACGCCCACTCCTCTGAACCATGGGAGGACAGAGTCAAAAAAAGACATCTCCATGCTCACCAGAGCGTTTCTCTCATGTATAACCCTGAAGCGAAGCGTCAGGGTTATGTGCTAACTAGTTCAAGGAAGGAGATTGAAAATGACCGCAAAACTGATAAAGGGAACGGAAGTTAGAGATGAGATTCTCAAAGAGCTCAAGGCCGAGGTTGAAAAGATAAAAAAGGAGCACGGCGTTGTGCCTGGCCTGGTGACTATTCTTGTTGGGGAAAACCCTGCCTCGATTTCCTATGTTACCTCGAAAATCAGAACAGCTCACGATCTGGGATATAAAGAGGTGCAGGACAATCAGCCCGACGATATTTCCGAGGAGGTTCTGCTTGGCTTAATAGACAAATACAACAAGGATGACTCCATTCATGGTATCCTTGTTCAACTCCCGTTACCCAAGCATATTGATGAAAAGAAGATTCTCAACGCCATTGATCCGGACAAAGATGTAGACGGATTCCATCCGGTCAACGTGGGGAGATTGATGATAGGCGGGGGCGAGGTTAAATTCCTGCCCTGCACCCCTGCAGGCATCCAGGAGCTGATCGTCAGGTCTGGCGTGGAAATAGAGGGTGCTGAGGTGGTGGTAGTGGGTAGATCTAACATCGTGGGAAAACCGATTGCCAACATACTGCTCCAGAAGGCCCCAGGTGCTAATGCCACGGTGACAGTAGCCCATACCAGGACAAAAGACCTGGCATTTCATTGCAAACGGGCCGATATCCTGATCGTTGCCGCCGGTGTGCCCGGCTTGGTTAAACCAGAATGGATCAAGCCTGGTGCGTGCGTTATTGACGTTGGTGTAAACAGGGTGGGCGAGAAGATCAGCGAGAAGACCGGCAAGAAGATCGCGATCCTCAAAGGCGACGTTGATTTTGACAAGGCAGTAGAGATTGCGGGCTACATTACCCCTGTGCCCGGTGGGGTTGGGCCCATGACCATTACCATGTTGATGAGAAACACCCTCAATTCACTCAAATTCAAACTCGGCATTGCATAAGGGCACCAACCGCTCCCGAGGGTCTTGAAAGAGGTCCGTTTTTTTCGACAAGAGGCGCGTATTTCCCGAGAGGAAATATGCGCCTTTCCTATCGAGGATGCGGCCTTACCACGTTCAATGGCTTGGGACCAGCCAAGCTTGTTCATGAATTCCGGCCAAAAGGAAAAGGTTATTCTTCTCGAATCAGACGCCTGGCTTTTAGCTCGAAGCGGGGTAATTCCCCTATCTTTACAATTTCAACGTCTGGGGTAATGGTAATCCGGTACTTAAAGGTTTCAACGAATTGTCTTACTGCCTGTCCCATTCTCTGCTTAGAGATATTACGTGTGGCCGGTTCAACCCGGATTTTTAGGTGTTTTCCGGTCCCTATTTTAGGAACAACTATCTGATATTCATCTGAGAACTCTGAAACCTCCCGGATAAGATTCTCGACGCCTGAAGGGAAGATATTTACCCCGGCGAACTGAAACATATCATCTGAGCGGCCCAAAACGCCACCGTCCAGCCTTAGAAATGTTCGGCCACATGTGCACGTCTCTTTGTTGAACCGAACCAGATCTTTCATACGGTAACGCAATAGCGGCATGCTTTCCGTGCAGAGATTTGTGAGCACTAACTCTCCCACTTCACCAGGCTCCACCGGCTTAAGGCTCCCGGGATCCAGGCATTCTGCATAAAACATGCTTTCGATCACGTGAGTGCCGTTCTGAGCAATGCACTCGAAACCAAAATTGGAGATCTCTGTGGACCCAATATCATCATAACATTTGGCACCCCAGATCGTTTCGATTGTTTTCTTCGTGGAAGGCACATTGGCGCCTGGTTCACCTGCTGAAACCACAATACGAACGGAAGAATCTGCGAGGGGCTTGCCCATCTTTGTGGCTGTCTCTCCGAGGTATAGCAAATAGGTGGGCGTGCCGCAAACGACTGTGGCACCCCACTCAAATATATTCTTTACCCGATCCTGAGAAGACTGTGCGCCTCCTGGAACAATCATCACCCCTGCCTGCTCTAAGGCAGCCTGAAAACCCCACCAGGCAATATAGAGGCTATAGCCAAACGGTACGAAAAGAATATCGGAAGTCTTTACGCCATATCCATGCATGTAATGCATGAATTGTTCATAGAAGTGAACGGTCCAATCCCTCTTGTTAAGGATAGCTTTTACTGGAATACCCGTAGTTCCGGTGGTTTGAAATACGCGCACTCCCTCTTCAGGCGGAATACAAATGAAATCACCCCAGGGAGGATGCTGAGCCTGACTCTCTCGCAGCTCTTCCTTAACCGTAAAGGGAACGTGCTGAATATCATCCAGCGTCCGGATGTGAGAAGGTTTTATCCCCGCCTCATCATACTTCCTCTTATACATAGGACTGCGGTCATAGACATACTGCATCCGTTCCCTAAATCTCTGTAGCTGGATTTCCTCTAATCTTTCTCTCGGAACCGTCTCGATCTCTTTATTCCAATAGGCCACCGGTTCCATGTCCTCACCACCTTTCTTAAGGGGAAGCTGATTTTAGAGGGATTACCTGATTTCCTCTAATCCTCTCAGGATCTTTTCCGGAGTGAAGGGTGTGGAATAGAGCCTTACTCCCACAGCATCATAAACAGCATTGGCAATTGCGGCCAGGATAGCCGAGACATAACCTTCTCCCACCTCCTTCGTACGATAAGGCTGTGAATCCTTTCTGTAACTTTCGGTCTTGACCTCAATGTATTCTGAGGTGGCCATATTATGAATAGTTGGCATACGGTATTCTAACCAATTCGGGTTGAGGGTCCGGCCCTCTTTCATCACGATCTCTTCCAGAAAGGCATGACCCAACGCCATGGACACCTGCCCATCGATCTGTCCTTCCACCAAGAGCGGATTAATGGGGAAGCCACAGTCATGGGCTGTTACGGCCCTCACGAGACGGGCCTGCCCTGTCTGCACATCCACCTCCACCTCTGCCACCTGTACGTCAAAAGCATAATTCTCGCTCCAGCGGCCCTTGGTGGTGGCCAGGCTGGGGTGGAACGGTTCATCTCGCATGGTCCGCCAATGGCCTTCCCCGACGATCGGGTCGCCACGGCGTTTCTGGACGCTGCTGGTAATAAGCTGTTGGTAACTGAGTCTGCGCTTTGGAGAGCCTGCCACATACACACTCTTCTCTTCCAGCACGAGGTCCTCAACATTTGCCTCGATCTCCTCGGCAGCCACGTCCAAAAGCTTCTTGCGCACCTCAGTGGCCGCAACACGGGTCGCATTTCCAGTAACATAGGCATTGCCGCTGATCCACGATCCGATATCCACAGGGGTCGTCTCCGTGTCCGCGGCAATCACCTGGATTTCATCCACCGGGATCTTAAGCTCTTCGGCTACAATCTGACACATAATCGTCTCCGCGCCCTGTCCGATATCCAAGGCCCCCGTAAGGAGCGTAGCCGTGCCGTCGTCATTCAGTTTCACCACCACGGAGGAACTATTCGGGTAGATGAGGGAACCGGTCATGTAAGAACTCACTCCCATGCCGATGCCTCGACGAATATGACCGTTAGAATGGGCTGCCTTGTTTTGTTTTCCGTATTTTCTCAAAAACTGGGTATGTTCAGCAGCCTGCTGGATACACTCAGTAAGGCCGCAATTGTGCACGTTATCTGCATTTGGAAGTTGATCGCCTGTTTGGCGGGCGTTCTTGAGGCGGATCGCAACAGGATCTATTCCCAGATCCTCAGCGATCATGTCCAGTTGGGATTCCACTGCAAAACGCAGTTGAGGGGCTCCATGGCCGCGCTGCGGGGCACGGATCGGGTTGTTGGTGTAGACGGCATACCCTTCGTAGTGCAGGTTGGGGAGCCGATAGGGAACCATAATAAAGCCCCACACCAAAAAGATAACGACCACACCGCTCCCACGATAGGCACCACAGTTATTGATGACCCGGTACTTTTGGGCTACTAATGTTCCGTCCTTTTTCACGCCTGTCTTTACTTCCACAATGAGCGGTTGGCCATGACGACCGGCAGCAAAGATCTCCTCTCGCGGGACTTCCATTTTGACAGGAGCACCGGCTTTCATAGAGAGCAGTGCAGCACAGAACTCATGGGTAAAAAGATCGACCTTTCCTCCAAAGGCTCCTCCCACATAGGCTTTCTGCACACGTACGGTGGAGAAGGGTAGGCCAAGGGTCCGAGCCAACTTAGCTCTCTTGATAAAAGGCCCCTGCGAGGATGTCCATACATTGAGCTTGCCACTCGGTTCATAACTGGCCACTGTCACCTGTGGTTCCAAGTACCCATGGGTTCTCAGGTGGCTTTCAAACCGGTCCTGCCGTACATAGTCAGACTGTTCAAAGCCAAGCTCAATGTCGCCCCATCCCGATTCTGTTCTACCCGCAATGTTTGCGAGGGGCTCTTTCACCTTTGGATGAGTGGGATGGATCTCGGGAGCGCCGGGTTGCATGGCCTCTTCCGGATCGAAGACAGCCGGCAGGGGCTCGTAGTCTACCTTAATGAGGCTCAGGGCCTCTTCTGCCACATAGGGGTCCCGAGCTGCGACGGCCGCTATCTCCTCTCCCACAAATCGTACGCGATCGCTTGCAAGGGGTGATTGATCCGCTGGGTATCTCGGAGTTTCCACGAAACCATGCTTCACGCCGATAGTGTCCTGGGCCGTGATAACCGCTTTCACACCCTTCAATGCCGCGGCACGGGACGTATCGATGTTCAGAATCTTGGCGTGAGGATGGGGGCTTCGTAAGATACGACCCACCAGCAGTCCGGGGAGCTTGACATCCACGGTAAACTTGGCCCTTCCTGTGACCTTATCCGGGCCATCTCTTCGCGGTATGCGCTTACCCACATAATCAGTTCTATGGATCTCTGCATTCCTAGAATTCATGGCAGCATCATCCTTTCATAGCAATTGGTCAGGTAAATGGCGGCAGCCAAAACCTTTCCCCTACCAGTGCCAGCTCCTTGAACGTATAGAGGGCATCCTGTGTTTAGGATCGAGAATAAAACCTCACCGCCCATATAATAAGTCCAAGCCGGGTTTCACTATCTCTCGGTAGCCAGCCGTTTTGCCGCCGTATTGACTGCCTCAACAATCTTGTTATAGCCCGTACAGCGGCAGAGGTGTCCTTCAAGGGCCTTTCGGATCTCATCCTCTGAGGGACTGAGGTTTTCTTTAAGCAATGCGCTGGCGGATAGGATCATGCCCGGCGTGCAGAAGCCGCACTGAACAGCCCCGCAGTCCACAAACGCCTGTTGCACAGGCGTCAGTTTTTCACCTTGAGACAAACCCTCTATCGTTGTAATCTCCTTGTTAGGACAATCCACCGCTAACGCCAGACAGGACAAGATGGGTTTCCCCTCGATCAGGACTGTGCACGAACCACATTCCCCTGTGCCACAGGCCTCCTTGGTACCGGTCAACCCCAAATGATCTCGCAGCACTTCAAGCAGCGTTGTCTGCGGTTCAACGGCCAGTTCATAGGTCTCGCCGTTAACATGAAATTCAATGAGTTGCTTCACCTATTTTCTCCTTACTGTCGAGTCATTAAAAATCCTCAAAAAAAGTGGTGGTCTGCTCACCATAGCAGGCCCTAGCCTTACGTTTGCCATACGTCATAAGATATATACATTAAGGCCGTTAATCATGTTGCCTGTGGTTGATGCGGTTCGCTGCCAGGGTCAACGTCCGAAGAGTCTGAACCCTAAGGCATTCCTTGAGAAATGGAACCGAGTATCCATGATGCATAACCGGGCGTACCTCGGCTGCGACCTCATGGGCAGCATCCTGCAAGAGTCTATCTGAGAGTTCCTGTCCTGAAAGAGCAGCCTCAGCTTTCAGCGCTCGAATGGGCCTTGCCGTGACAGAGCCTAATATAATACGTGCCCTAGCACAGGTCTTGCCATTATCTACCATATCCAGAAGCGCTGCCACTGTAAGAGCGGCGAATTCCAAACCGCCCCTCGAGCTGAACTTTTTGAAACCCGTCCCACGCAGGGAAGCAGCGTTGGGAATAATCACATCAGTCACAATCTCATCGTCGGAAAGCCTTACAGGCTCTAACGAGTTGCCAGAGTAAAGCTCTTCTACAGGCAGTTGGCGATTACTGCTGGTTGACATAATCTTAACTTTTGCATCAAGGCACATCAGGGCAGGGGCAGTATCAGCCATAAAGACGGCCTGACATTTTTTTCCTTTTGGTAAGAGATAGCAGCGGTGACCATCCCGCTTGAAGCACGGTTCAACATATTGGAAGGTATGCCTTTGGTTGTAAAAGGTGCAACGGGTCTCCAAACAGAGATTGCCGCCTAGGGTTCCCATATGGCGGATCTGGTTAGAGCCCACGTGCAGAGCAGCTTCTGCAAGGATCAGGGCCCTTTTCAAAACCATTGGTGAAAGAGCCAGATCAGCCAACGTCATCAGGGCGTCCAGGTGCAATTCATCATTGTCCGTGATTTTGGGTGAATTCACGGGCACTCCCTTGAGGCTGATGACCACTTCGGGGCTCTCTAAGCCGTACTTCATGCGTGGAAAAAGATCAGTACCACCTGCTGCCAACCTTGCCCGAGGCCCGTGCTTTTTCAGGAGTCGGCAGGCCTCTCCCACCGATGGCGGACGAAGATATTCGAACTTAGGAAGATGCATAGTAATCTGTTACCTCAATTCAAAGGATTCTATTGTTAGGATAAGCCTGCGCCTATCAATCATAACCGCATGAACCCCCAGTCTGGCTCTCTAGTTGATGACTTAAAACCGACAAGACATCTGGACAAATATGAGCATCATCTTACCTTATAAATGCATTGAATCAGCGACGCATCTTCGAGCCTAATTCCTTGCGCAAGCCCCTTGTCATTAGGGGGCTGAATCGTTAATGATCCACCTCCATAGCTCAAGGTGAAAATTGAAAAGGTTCTACATTCACAGGCGGAAAAATAGTAAGACGGCCCCCCGACCGAAGTCCCTTGGGGAGAAGGGGGAGCGTCATGTGCGTGTTCCACCGAGATACAGCACGGCGATGACAATAGGGTATTTGGAATCAAAGCGTGCAATCCGGATCTATCGTCAACTCATGAAAAAGAAAAGGACCCTGTTTGGCGCTCATTGTGGGCACGAGGTTATCGTGCAAGCCCGGTAGGCTTTGATGAGTGGCACCCCAAAGCGTATATCAAAGTGCACGAACAATTGCAAGAAGAACAAGAGCCATTGGTGATAGATTTCGATTTATGATCCCTTCTGGGGTCTTCCTCATAAGATGGCCTGGTGTGCCCAAGGCACATAATGAGACAATCAATAAGAAGGGAGATGAGAGAACGGAGGACCTATAGGCAAAACGTGATATCAGACTGTCACCTCTGAGGTGTTTTTTCAGGCTGAAATAACACTGCAAACTGGTTTACATGAGACCAATCTCGGATTTTGGGATTTTTCTTTCCCCTTGACTCACTGACATTCTTGGAAATACTATGGCACCTTGCGTTAAGCGGGCCGATGCTTTTTTCACAATAGGGACGGATAAGTTGTCAAAAAATGGCTAAACTCTCAATTTTATCCAGAACTAAGGATCTTAGCCAATGTGGTGTTCTTAAGGCATGCTGATGGTTATGCTAATACGGAGTGAGCGCGAAACGTTTATAAGGAATTAAGGAGATTTCTGCTATGGGAAGGCATGGGATACTCTCAACAGGAGGCATAGAGAAGACAAGGGAATTAATGAACGTCACCCTCGGTAGGGAAAAGGCCGATCTGGCTCTTATCAATGCAACCATACTGAATGTATATACTGGTGAATTGTTAGAGGATTATTCGGTGGCCATAAAAGGGGAGTGGATTGCCTATGTAGGAAATGATCCAGAAGATACGATCGGCCCCCGCACACACGTGATTGATGCAACAGGGAAAACCATTATTCCAGGGCTTATTGACGGCCATGCTCATCTTGTGTGGCTCTTTAGTACAAGCGAGTTTCTTCGTTATGCCATGGTTGGTGGCACAACGACAATTATTACTGAGATCATCGAGCTTTTCTACACAGCAGGGTATGAAGGAGTAGTTGATTTTCTGGCGTCTCTCAGCGAGCAACCCATCAAGATCTTTAGTACCGTACCCGCAATGGTTTCCATAAGCAAAAGGGCACGAGGTATGCCGAAAGGCGTGCTCAAGAAGCTACTTACCAGAGATGATATTTTGGGGCTGGGCGAGTCTTATTGGCAGACGGTGATAAAAGAACCAGGGGAATATCTTCCGATTTTCAAGGAAACCCTTGATAGCGGCAAAAGATTAGAGGGGCATGCTGCAGGGGCAAAGGGTGAGAAACTCATGGCGTATATAGCCTCTGGTATATCCTCCTGCCATGAGCCAATAAATGCTGAAGAGGCTCTTGAGCGATTAAGACTGGGCGTGCATGTCATGATACGGGAGGGGAGCATACGAAGTGATCTTGATTCCATATCCAGAATAAGGGATTCAAGGGTTGACCTCAGAAGGCTCATTTTGGTTACTGATGGTATAGGACCAGAGGATTTGCTGAGGAAGGGATACATGGAATTCGTTGTTCAGAAGGCCATTGATTGCGGTTTCGATCCAATACATGCTATTCAGATGGCAACGATCAACGTGGCAGAGCACTTTCGTCTAGACGGTATCATTGGCGGGATTGCGCCGGGGAAATATGCGGATTTAGTCATTGTTCCCGACCTCAAAACCATTAAGGCCGAATACGTAGTCAGTAAGGGTAAGATTGTTGCCAAGCGAGGGGAGCTTCTGGTTTCTCCAAGAAAACACACCTTTTCCGCCCGAAGCCTGAACAGCATTCGCCTCTCACGAGAATTTGAGCAGGCCGATTTTTGTATACCCCTGAAAAAAGAGGCCACCCACGTGAATGTCAGGGTCATAGATCAGGTTACGGATTTGGTGACCAAGGAACTTATACTGTCTGTGCCGGTTATTCAGGGTGAGATCAGATCGGATGTGAGAGAAGACATTTTGAAGGTAGCTGCTATCGACCGAAGGCATGCTCCGGGGAAGACTTTTGTGGGACTTTTCAAGGGGTTTGGCTTGAGGGCAGGGGCAATTGCATGTAGCGCTCCCTGGGACATATCGGATATCATTGTTGTGGGTGAAAATGATGAGGATATGGCAGGGGCTGTGAACCGAATTTATGCCTTCCGGGGAGGAGTTGCTGTTTGTGTCAAAGGGCACATCCTGGCAGAAATCCCCTTGCCAATATTTGGGCTCATGTCTGATATGCCAATGCATACGCTCGCACAGAAGGTGGAAGAGGTAAGAAAAACGCTGAAGGATCTGGGCGTTCCCTTTGAAGACCCCTTGTTGACCCTCATGACGCTCACCACGGCAGCCATACCATTTTTGAGAATTTGTGATGAGGGGCTCGTGGATCTGAAGGAAGGGAAGACTATGGGTTTAATTGTGCCCAAGAAGCCCTGAAGACGTCAAGAAGTTGAGGGGGAGGCCCTTGATAAAAACCATTGCCGGCGTCTCGGTTGGAATCGTAGCTATTTCCTTTGCCGCGATTTTCATCAGGCTCTGTGATGACGTACCGTCTCTCATGATTGCTACCTACCGGCTAACGCTCTCCTCAATAGTGCTGCTGTTTATCGCAAAGGTCAGGGGGATCCGTTTCAGCTCGTTTACCAGAAGACAGCTCCTGCTGGGTATGCTGGGCGGTTTCTTTCTGTCACTGCACTTCTCTTTATGGATAAGCTCCCTCAAGTATACCTCGGTGGCAAGCAGCGTTGTTCTTGTTACTACAAACCCTATTTTTGTCGGGCTTCTTTCCTATCTGCTCTTCAAAGAAAGGCAGCCACCTGAACTGATCCTCGGCATTATCTTGTCGTTTTCGGGGAGTATCATTTTGGCAGTCGGCGATAGTGGCCTGCGGGGCCTGTCGGTCCAGAATCCCGCTCAGCTGTGGGGAGATACACTCGCCCTGCTGGGTGCTATTATGGTGAGCGGCTACCTCATGGTCGGGTCGCACCTTCGAGAGGATATAGATGTGCTATCATACGTGTCAATCGTTTACAGCTTCTCAGCTGTACTGTTATTGGTCACCTCCCTTTGTCTGGGGATCCCCTTCACCGGATACAAGGCAAGCTCGTACTTCTACATGGGGCTGCTTGCCGTTGTACCCCAACTGATCGGCCACACAGCCATTAACTGGGCGCTAAAACATCTGAAGACCAGCATGGTTGCAATTACCATCCTGGGCGAGCCGATTGGGGCTTCGATTTTGGCCTATATCATTTTCAATGAAACAATAGGGTCCTTTCAAGGCCTCGGGATGGGATTGATATTTCTTGCGATTATAGTTGCCTCAAGAAAGGGGATAAAGGCACCGTGATTTCTCGCAGTCCACAGCTCCCTGCAGACCGGCGAGGCGATCAAGTCTCAGGTATTTCATGTGTTCTTCTTGCGTAGATCTACCCACGATCACAGCAAGGGTGCCGGCATTGGGTTGCAGGGTCATTCTCGCCCAATAAACTTGTTGACATTATTGGAGAATAGTCTGTAAAGTTCAGAAATTGTTGATTAGCGAGGAACGAAAAGGGAAAGGAGGTGGCTGCCAAACGGATTCGTGGAAATGGGTTCCGGCAAGGCCCATAGTTCTTTTTTCATTCACCTTAAGGAGAGGAGTCTAACATGAAAAAGTCATTGATCGTATCTCTAACCGTATTACTTGTTGGGGCCTTTTGCCTTGGCTCTGCAATGGCATTAACAACCGAAGATATCGCCAAGACATCCACTCTTGAGGAGATCCAAAAGCGAGGTCAGCTGTTGGTGGGCATGGAAGCAGGATATCAGCCCTTTGAGATGCAGGATGAAAAGGGTAACATCGTTGGCTTCGATGTGGACATGGCCTATGAGATGGGCAAGGCTATTTTCGGCGAAGGGGGTGAAAAGAAGGTTAAGCTTATCAACACCGCATGGGAGGGGATCATCCCGGCCCTGATGACCCATAAATTCGACATTATCATGTCGGGGATGACAGTTCTTCAAAGCCGAAACCTCAAGATCAACTTTTGCGATCCTTGCTACTACATCGGCCAGTGCCTGCTGATTCAGAGAAAGGACAAGGACAAATTTAAAACCTACCATGATCTCAACAAGAAAGGCATCATTGTTACCAGCAAACTCGGCGTCACAGGGGCCTTTACCGCCGAGAAGCTGCTGCCGAATGCCACCCTGCGACTGTTCAAGATGGAGGGCGAGGGAGCCCTTCAGGTGGCCAATGGCCTCGCAGACGCCTTCATCTATGATGAACCCCAGGTACGCGTTTTTGCGGCCATGTATAGGGACAAAACCGTGGGGATCTATGAGCCCCTCACTTACGAACCGCTGGCATGGGCCATCAGAAAGGGAGATCCGGACTTTCTGAACTGGCTCAACAACTTCCTGGCGCAGGTTCGTGGCGATGGCCGGTGGGACCAACTCAAGGAGAAGTGGTTCGTAGAGTACATAATAGAAATGGCCGGAAAACAGAAACCGTAACAGTAACAGGAACGGGAAGGGGGTGCGGAATCGCATTCCCCTCTCGTCCGCATGAGGGAGGCTCGGTTTGACCTTTAGCAAGAGATCATTGATAACCCTGCTCATTCTTGCCATCATCCTGGGAGCTAGCTATTACTTCTTCGCAACGAGGGGAATCACCTATATCTGGCATTGGGAGAAGATCCCTGAGATGCTTTTCTACCACGGTGCAAAATCCGCTGAGGACGCAGTGCCGAGGCTCAGGATGGGCATCCTGATGATCGGTTTTGTTTTGACATTAAAGATCTCGGTTTTCTCGATCTTGTTCGCCATCATCATTGGGACGATCGTTGGCATTGCCAGGCTCTCCAATGAGCCGGTGACAAAGGGGCTCTCACTGGCTTACGTGGAGGTCATCAGAAACACGCCGCTCCTTGTTCAGATCTATATCATCTATTTCTTCGTGGGATCTCTGCTCAGGCTTTCAGCATTTGCGGCTGGGACGGCAGCACTCTCGATCTTTGCAGGTGCCTACGTGGGTGAAATCGTACGGGCAGGTATCCAATCAATACACAAAGGACAGATGGAGGCGTCTCGCTCCCTTGGCATGGGCTATGCCCAGGCCATGCGCTATGTCATACTTCCCCAGGCCTTCAAGCGGATCATACCACCCCTGGCAGGGCAGTTCATCTCGCTCATAAAGGATTCTTCCCTCGTTTCGGTCATCGCATTGGCAGATCTCATGTTTCAGGGGCAGCAAGCAGTAGCGAGAACCTACCATGCCTTCGAGATATACTTCACTGTCGCGTTTCTATACCTAGTGATGACGTTCACCCTTTCTATGGCGACCCAATACATCGAAAGGAGGCTTGCTATCAGTGATTGAGGCTCGAAACGTTTATAAGACATTCAAGACTCCCGATCGTCGGGAGGTGAAGGCCCTGGTTGATTTTTCCACTCGCATAGAAAAGGGCGAAGTTGTTGTCATCATCGGGCCCAGTGGATCTGGAAAGAGCACCTTTCTCAGGTGCCTCAATCGCCTTGAGGAGATCGACAGCGGCGAGATCATCATCGACGGTATCGACATTTATGGCAAGAAGGTAAACATCAACGAGATTCGGGAAGAGATCGGGATGGTCTTCCAGCTTTTCAACCTCTTTCCCTACAAGACAGTGCTCGAAAACGTTACCTTGGCCCAACTGGTTGTTCGAGGAAGAGACAAGGAGGAGGCGACCAAGGTTGCACGGGGCCTTCTCCGCAAGGTGGGGATTCTGGAGAAGGAGAGTGTTTATCCGTCCCAGCTTTCGGGCGGGCAGCAGCAGCGAGTAGCCATTGCCCGGGCCCTCGCCATGCACCCGAAAATCATGATGTTCGATGAGGCCACCTCAGCTCTCGATCCGGAGATGATCGGTGAGGTTTTGGACGTCATGAAAACCCTGGCCCGTGAGGGCATGACCATGGTCGTGGTAACGCACGAAATGGGTTTTGCCCGTGAGGTTTCGGATCGAGTTGTGTTTATGGACGAGGGCCAGATCGTGGAAGAGGGCACGGCCGAGCACTTTTTCACCAATCCTACTCATGAGAGGACCAAGCTCTTCTTGAGCCAGATACTCTGATCTTCAGCAGGCACCTTCCTTAAAAGACCCTCACGACATTGTGTGCACTTTCTGATATAAAGAAGGTGTGATAACCGAGAGCAACCACTGCCCTCTTAATAAGAGGCGTGTAGGGGGGTAATCAGTATGTTCACGCCTATTATGTTACGAAGGCAACTATTTTGGATTATACTTGCCTTCATTTTTATTTTAACACCGTGTGTCATCGTTGCCTCTGACGGTCGGACTATCGCCACCTCCCATTTCGTCTTCTATTTTCATGAAAAAGAGCAAGGGCTTGCAGCATCATTGGCTGCACAGTCTGAACGAATCAGGGGAGAGATTGTCAAGGATCTGGGCCTGGATTTCAATGAGGTAACCACGGTTTATCTTGCGCATTCACTCAGAGACTATGTGGAGATTCAACCACGAGGGTGGGTGCCGACGTGGTCGGCAGCAGTGGCTTACCCCAGCTTAAACCTGATAATCATGAAATCCCCTCGGGTCATGAAAGGCAGTCATGTGGATTTGGAGAAGATCTTCAAGCACGAACTCACCCACATCGCCGTGGGAAGTGTCTTTCGCAGCAGGGAGGAGGTTCCGCGATGGTTGGATGAGGGCTTGGCAATGTATGAGTCCAGGGAGTGGAGCTTCTCCCGGGTTTCTACCATGACCAAGGCAGTCCTCACCGACTCGCTGATTCCCCTTTCCGAGATAACCAGCAGTTTCCCTCGGGGGTCAGCAAGGGCAGAGCTGGCCTATGCCCAGAGTTTCTACCTTGTTTCTTTTCTGGTGAACAAGTTCGGAAGAGAGGATTTCCATCGATTTATCAGGGAATACACAAGGGGTGGGGATTTGAAGGAGATCCTGCTGAAGGTGTACGGCATCGGGTGGGATAATTTTGAGGAGGAGTGGAAGGGATACCTGCGGTTGCGGTTCAGTTGGATCCCTATCCTTACCAGCACCACGACCCTGTGGTTTTTGATTACCCTTGTTTTTATCCTCGGGTACGCGAGAAAGAAGAGGGCGCAAAGGATGCTCTATGAAAAGTGGGAGCAGGAGAATGATGACCCATTGGCACGGTGAGGATCTGGTGCCACCCACAACGTGCTTTATTCTTTGGTGCAGCGTAAAACTTCAGGAGTTCTGTGAGGGAAGCACGTGAATCATAACACGTCCACGAATTCATCTTCTGCCTGTTCACCGGGGTTGAACAGACGTCTGAAAATACGAAAGGTATTACGGGCAAGCTCGGGCTGCGTTTCAACGAGTTCGAAGGCCTGTTGTCGCGCTTGCGATAATATGGAGGCATCCCTCATGAGGTTACCCGCTCTGAACTGGTAAAACCCCGACTGTTTTACGCCCAGGAACTCTCCCGGACCCCGTAAGGCGAGGTCTTCCTCGGCGATCTTGAATCCATCGGTGGTCTTCTCAATTACTCGCAGCCTTGTTCCGGCTAGACCGGTTTTGGTTACCGAAGTCACGAGCAGGCACTGTGAGGGGTAGCTGCTCCTGCCAACCCTGCCTCTCAGCTGATGTATTTGCGCCAATCCGAACCTCTCGGCGTTCTCGATAATCATAAGGGTTGCATTCGGGACATCAATGCCCACCTCGATAACAGTGGTGGACACCAGGATATCCGTGACGCCATCCTTGAATTCCTGCATTATTGCCGCTCGTTGCTCCAGGGGCATTCTTCCGTGGATTAGGGCTATACGGAATTCGGGAAGCGCATACTGCACCTGCTCCGCCATCTGGGTGGCCGCATTGAGGTCCATCTTTTCTGACTCCTCGATGAGCGGGTAGACCATATAGGCCTGTCTTCCCTTGTTGATCTCTGCCTTGAGGATTTCATAGATTCTATTGCGATCCCCCTCACGAACCAGTCGGGTCTGAATTGGTTGTCTCCCGGGGGGGAGCTCATCGATAACCGATATGTCGAGATCACCGTACAGGGTGAGTCCTAATGTCCTCGGGATCGGGGTAGCGGTCAAGGTGAGGAGATCCGGACTGAGACCCTTTTGCCTGAGAAGGGCGCGCTGAGCAACGCCGAATCTGTGCTGTTCATCGATGATCACGAGGCCGAGCCTCCTGAACTCTACGCTCTCTTGTATGAGCGCATGGGTGCCGATAAGTATCTCAAGCTTCCCTTTTTCAACATCATGCCTCACCTCATCCCCGCGGGTCCCCATTCCACTGGTGAGCAGCGCTGAACTCAGATTCATGTTTTGTACGAGACCCAGGGTGCTGAAGTAGTGCTGCTCTGCCAGGATCTGGGTAGGTGCCATGAACGCAACCTGATAACCGTTTTTCACTGCTACCCAAGCGGCGATGAGCGCGACTACGGTCTTGCCGCAGCCCACATCACCCTGGAGCAAGCGGTTCATTGGGACCGGCCGATTCATGTCGGCGAGAACCTGGTCAAGAACCATCATCTGAGATGTGGTGAGTCGATAGGGAAGAAGGCGGTAAACCTCATTTACATCCTTTTTTCCAAAGGCTATCCCTGGCTCCCGGCATGCCTTACTTCTCTTGAGTGCCACGGCAAGCTGGAGGGTGAAAAACTCATCGAATATGAGTCTTCGTTGGGCCGGTGCCTTTCGGGCAAGAAGCTCTCGAGGCGTTGATTCGGTGGGGAAGTGAGCCTCCCTGAATGCCAGGTCCAATCTGGAAAGACCGCTTGAATCCCTTATCCGTTGGGGGAGAGGATCTTCCAGATCCTCGGTAAACCGGATTACAGCGTCAGCCACAATCCTCCGCATCCTCCGCGACGAAATGCCCTCGATTTCAGGATAGACAGGTACGAGCCGGCCTAAATCCTGATAATCCCCCTTTTCCATGATCTCAGGGTGATAGGTAACCAGAAGGTTGGAGAAGGTACGGAACTGGCCGTAGATGATAATCTCCTCACCCCTCCTGAACCTGAATAGGTATCGGGGTGTCCCCATCCATCTGGCGGATACTATGCCCGTCCCGTCACGTATGACCATTTCAAGGACCGTACGGTATGCAAACCTGTGTCGCCTGACCCCAGTTATCCTGCCCCTGATGAGAGCGCTCTGGCCAGTTTTGATATCGCGAATGGATATGAATTTTCTCCTGTCCTGGTAGGAGCGAGGGAGGAGATAAAGGAGGTCGTAGATCGTGTGTATACCCCGTTTTCGGAGTTCTCTGGCAAAAACCTCCCCCACCCCCTTGATGGAATTTACGGAGTTCAAGAGCTTATCAGTGGAGGTCTGGTTATCCGAACCGGCCGTTGGGGAATGGTTTTTCCGTGGCATCTGGCGCGCCCCCCTACTGCAACGCGTCAGCCTTTTTGAGAAAGATCATCATGACAGAGATGGCTGCTGGGGTCATACCCGGTATCCGGGATGCTTGACCCAAAGAGAGTGGCCTGATGGCCAGGAGTTTCTCCGTGAGTTCATTTGAAAGGCCGTGGACCTTGGTGTAGTCAAAGGCTGGGGGGATCTTGATTTTTTCGAGATTCTTGAATCGTTCAACCTCCTGTTGCTGTCGCTCAATATAGCCTTCGTATTTGATCTTTACCTCAACCTGACGCCTCAGATTTTCATCGAGCCCTCTGCCATTCCCGTCAAGGGCCCCAATGCTGTCATAATTCAATTCGGGCCTTTTCAGGATTTGGCTTAACGGGGTCGCGGTTTTTATGGGGCTTGATCCAAGTCCTTCCAGATAGTCGTTTACTTGCTTTGAGGCGGGTATGATGGTCTTCTTGATCCTCTGAGCCTCTGCTGAGATCTCCCGATATCTCTCCTTCATTTCTGCTAATGTGTTGTCGTCGATCAGGCCGAGTTCATTTCCCTTTTCCATGAGCCGCTCATCTGCATTATCCTCTCTGAGCAGGAGCCTGTATTCAGCCCTGGAGGTAAACATCCGGTAAGGCTCTTTGGTTCCTTTGGTAACCAGATCGTCAATCATAACGGCCACGTAAGCCTCTGATCGATCCAGGACAAAGGGGAGTCGTTTCTGGATCTTTGATGCGGCATTAATTCCTGCCCACATACCCTGAGCAGCCGCCTCTTCGTATCCGCTGGTGCCGTTGATCTGACCTGCCATGTACAAGCCATTGATACGCTTGGTTTCAAGGGTAGGGAACAGCTGGATAGGATCGACATAGTCGTATTCAATTGCGTAAGCCGGTCGCATTATCTCGGCTTGCTCCAGTCCCTGCACAGACCTCACAAAGGGGATCTGCACTTCCATGGGCAGGCTGTTCCCAAGCCCGCTGGCGTAGATCTCCTCTGTGTCAAGTCCTTCGGGTTCGAGTATGATCTGGTGCCGATCCCTGTCGGAAAACCGGACTACCTTATCCTCTATAGAGGGACAGTATCGTGCCGGAACGCCGGTGATTTTTCCTCCGTACAGGGCAGATCGCTCCAGATTGTCTCTGACGATTTGATGGCTTTTCGTGTTTGTGTGCCCTATGTAGCAGGGTACCTGTTTGATGTTTATTTCGCCGGTAAACAGAGAGAATGGCTTGGGATGCTCCTCTCCGTCTTGCCTTTCGAATTTGTCAAACTCTATGGTCGATTTCCGTAACCTTGCCGGAGTTCCTGTCTTCATTCTCCCAAGGGTGAATCCAAGTTCTTTCAAGTTTTCGGCCAGCCCATAGGAGGCAAACTCACCAGCTCTGCCTGCCTTGATAGCAGTGAATCCGATATGGACGAGTCCCCGCAAAAAGGTACCGGTGGCCAGGATAACTGCAGGAGCCGGGTACCCGAATCCGGTTTGATCCTCAATGCCAATGACATGGCTGTTTTCCACGACCAGTCTCTCAACCATGGCCTGCTTTATGTCTATAAAGGGCTCTCTTTCCAGGGCCTCTTTCATGCAGATATGATACCTGATCTTGTCGTTCTGGGTTCGCGAGGATTGCACAGCAGGGCCCTTCTTGGTATTGAGGGTCCGATACTGGATTGCGGTTCTATCGGTTACTCTGGCCATTTCACCGCCTAGGGCATCGATCTCTTTTACCAGTTGCCCCTTGCCAACGCCCCCGATCGAGGGGCTACACGGCATTTTTGCGATCCCATCCAAGTCAATGGTCATAACCAAGACAGTGCAGCCCATTCGGGCGGCAGCGAGGGCTGCTTCATAGCCCGCATGCCCGGCACCAACGACGATGATGTCATATTTCTTGGGATAGACGCTCATCAAAGTAACCGTAAGTCCTTATTAGCCTTGGGTTCACATTTTACATTCTTGAGATTAGAATGTATATGAAAAGCTGAGGCTTGGGTTCTTAAATAATCCGGATGCAAGATGAAAAAGCCTTACTACGATTTAAACACCTATTTGAGAAGTATTTTTGGCTGTCGTGTTCAAAAGATATCTCTCGATGCGGGGTTGACGTGTCCGAACAGGGATGGCCGCATTGGGACGGGTGGCTGTATCTATTGCAACACGAGAGGATCCGGTACCGGGGCATGCGCGCTGGGCCTTACTATTACCGAACAGATAGAGAGAGGCAAGGAATTCCTGAGAAAACGGTATAAGGCCCAGAGATTCATTGCGTATTTCCAGTCCTTTTCAAACACATACGCCCCGTATGAGAAGCTCAAGGCCTTGTACGATGAGGCATGCGCTGTCGAGGATATTGTAGGATTGTCGATAGGCACTCGGCCTGATTGCATAGACGAATCAATACTGACGCTCGTCCAAGGGTATGCAGAGGATTATCTTGTATGGATCGAATACGGGCTTCAGTCCATTCATGACAGAACACTCGTCGTTATAAACAGGGGCCACGATGTCGCCTGCTTCAGGAGCGCGGTGGAAAAAACGAAAGGCCGAGGGATCAAGATCTGTGCTCACGTAATACTTGGCCTACCCTTCGAAGACAGGCGTGATATGCTTGCCACTGCTCAGGCGGTGTCTTCAATGGGCATTGACGGCATAAAGATTCACCTGCTCTACGTGGTAAAGGGCACACCGATGGAGCGTTTATACCGAGAGGGAACGTACAGGTGCCTTGAGCAAGGGGAGTACGCGGAGCTTGTGTGCGATTTTCTGGAACTCCTCCCCCCTGACATGGTTATTCAACGCCTCACCGGAGATCCTCATCCCGATGAATTGGCAGCTCCTGAATGGTCATTACGAAAGAGCGAGACCCTTTCGCTCATCAAGAAGACCATGGCCGGGAGGGGTTCGTGGCAGGGCAAACGGTTTGGCGAGAATCCTTTTCCGTGATTGTCCAGATGAAATTGCCCCATTAGGCACACGGAGGGCATGCTCAGAGATATTGATATTTCTCTTTAGCGTTTGTTTGTTTGAACAGATACACAATGAGCTTTATCATATAGAAGTCAATAAGGAATAGAAGGAACCCGCACAGTATTGGCATCCAAAATCCGGGTCTGTCCGAATTGACTAAGCCAAGGGACACGGATATCACCGAGAGAAAGATGAGGTAGAGAGTAAAGAGCGAAAGAACCAGTATGATGAGCGAACGGAACAGCTTCTTCATCATGGGCCCTTTTCCTCTATTTGCCTGCAGAGGAATTCAACCTCTCTTCTGAGGTTATCATCGATCTTGATCCCCCTTTTTACCTTGTCGTCATCGTACAAGATTGTTGAATGGTTTCGGTTAAAAGACCGACCAATTTTCTCGAGGGGTTTTTCCGTATATCGCCGGCAGAGATAAATAGCGATACTCCTTGGGTAGGAGATGGTTTTTTTCCTGCTCCGTGATTTGAGCGCCTCTATATCGACCTTAAAGTATTTGCTCACGATTTTCTGAATATCCTCAACAGTAGCCAGACGCCGAGGCGGTATAAGCTTTTTAACTGTCTTCTTGGCCATGCCGATGTCTATGCTCTTTTTCAAGAAATGGGAGATGGCATAAAGGGAATCAAGGCTCCCTTCAAGATGTCGCACATCCTGAGTGATGGTCTCGGCAAGGTAATAGGTTACCTCTTCCGGCAGCGACATATTTCGCTCAATTGCCTTCTGAGTCAGGATATCGACTCTGGTATGAAAGCCCGGCTTTTCAATGCTGGTAGTCACACCTGAGGTTAGTCTCGAGGTCAGCATCTTTTGCATGTTAGGGATCTCTTCCGGACTGAGAGGGCTGGTAAAGATAACCATTTTTTCTTCGTTGAAGAGCGAGTCAAGCGTGTAGGCCAGTTCAACCTGCGTCTTTTCCTTGCCGCTAAGGAAATTCAGATCTTCAAGCAGGAGTATATCACATCCCCTGCGGTATTTGTTCTTAAATTGCTCGGTTAAGCCGCTTCTCAAGGCATATATCATCTCATTGGTGAAATCTTCCGTGGTTATATAGAGCACCTTTGCCGTGGGTTTTCTCTGGAGGATCGTATTGCCGATAGCCTGAATGAGATGGCTTTTCCCCAGACCTGTTTGAGCCAGCAGAAAGAGGGAGACGTAAGGGAAATGGGACTCGTGAGCGAGTGCCCTGGAAACGGAATAGGCGAGCTCGTTGCATTCGCCCACTACAAACCTTTCGAAGGTAAACCGAGAGTTTAGGTATTTGTCTCCAGCCTTTATCCTTTTGGGCAAGGATGGAAGTGCCAGCTGTGTTCTATTGTTTCCGTTAGGGGGTAACTCCCTCAGGCCCCTATTCGGCAAGACCTCAAAGACCAGTGTATGGCCGTTCAGACCGGCCTTGGAAAGTTGGCTGAGGAAAAGGGAAGCATAGTTATCTTGTAACCAGTTTCGAGAGAACTTGTTTGGGCACCCAATAGCGATGGTGCTTTCATCCGATCTGAGAAACTTGAGCGGGTCTACCCAGAGAGCATAGCTTTTTTCGTCCATTATCTCTTTGAGGGATTCCTTCGCCTGATGCCAAACGGTTTCCATTGTCTATCCTCGGTATTTACGGAAATTGCTGCCGAAAAATGTGAATAGGCAAGGCACGGCGCCTGAAAGACCTGTGCTCGTTGATCTACGGGGCTTCCTGGGCCACGAAGCCCTCACGCCGTCCTTGAGATGTCGGTCTCTATAACTTTTTCCTATATCAGGAGATACGCATACATTAAGCAATTGCCCTTTACCGGGGGGGGCTCGGCACAAGGGATGAGGTCAAAAGCATTGCAGATAAACAATACACGGTTCTCCTTCGGAACAGCGTCGGTTAGCGGTTTAACTGCAGATGAGAGTCAGGGATAAGAAAGACCCATTAACCCAGCCTAGCGGCACAAGGGAAACACCTGCTAAAGCTTGTTCTCAACAACCAATACAGGAGCAACTCGATCTCGTGGTACACTATCTTGTTCGGTTTGTACCAGATTTTCGTTATTGTTGTTGCCTCGACTTACTACCTTTGTATTGAAGGGAGGTTTGGCTGTCAAAGGCGATGAGGTGTGAATTAATCTTATATATGTCCACAGTTATCAACAGTGCTAATATATTGGTTTCATTTGGGGAATGCGTTTTGGGGCCTTCAAGTCCTTGGTGGATACTATAATCAAGGGAACCGAGAAATCACCACTGAATTCAGCTAGTTTTGTTTCTAATCCACAAGAAGAGGCCTTTCTTCTCACATTGTCAAGCTGCTATTTTCTCAAAAAAGCTCTGTTTTTTGAATCCTTACGTTTTCTTTCTTTCCGTTTTTTCGCTTGTCCAGATAGGAGTCTTACCATTCATCTGCGGGCAAGACTTTTGCTTGTCGCCAGATGATGACACTGGTACGAGGCGAACAGGGATTATCTGATGTGCCGATATTCAAAGATGGGTTGAGAATGGCAGTTTCGGGTAACTTTTTTGTTTTATTTTTTTCTTATTTTTATGATAGTTTCACCAGGAAGTTTTCTGAGTATCTGTTAGGGTATGTGATGTCATGGGTAAGCGTACAGTCGCACTGATAGCTGGAGGGTGGTCGCGCGAGAGAGAGGTGTCGCTTCAGAGCGGGGCATTCGTATACGAGAGCCTTGACAAAGACAAGTACGAGGTGAGGCGATACGACCCGAAGTCGGATCTGGCCATGCTGATACGAGATTCTAAGGAGATAGACATCGCGCTTGTGGTCCTCCACGGCAAGAAAGGCGAAGACGGCTGTTTTCAGGGGCTGCTGGACCTCTTGGATGTTCCGTATGTGGGCTCAGGCGTTTTGGCAAGCTCCCTGGCAATGAACAAGCAGGTGAGCAAGGAGCTTTACCGATCTGCCGGACTCACGGTGCCCCGTGATATTGTGCTTTTTAGGGGTCAGGAGCATGATCCGGTTGAGATACTGTCCTCTCTAGGTCGACCGGTCGTTATCAAGCCCGTGGCCGAGGGATCGAGCATTGGGCTAAGCATTTGTTCTACCACAGAAGAGCTTGGTGCGGCACTGGATGAGGCCTTTGCCATGAGCGCACAGGTATTGGCCGAGGAGTATATAAAGGGCAGAGAGGTCAGTTGCGGTGTCATCGGCAACAGTAAACCGGAGGCCTTGCCGGTAATCGAAATCATTCCCCAGAAAGAGCACCGTTTCTTTAGCTATGAGGCCAAATATGTTCCCGGTGAATCTAAGGAGATATGTCCAGCCACACTTCCTGATGACGTCTGCAAAAAGATTCAGGCTTACGCCCTCAAAGCCCACAGCGTGCTCGGTTGTAAAGGCTTTAGCAGATCGGATATGATCGTGACTGGCGACGAGGTGTATCTCCTGGAGACCAATACCTTACCGGGTATGACCAAGAACTCCCTCTTTCCCCTGGCTGTCCGGGCAGCCGGATTAACCATTCCGCAATTCCTGGATCGGCTCATCGAACTCGCCCTTGAAGATTAGCGAAGCTCAGCCGCAAACTATTTTTCTCTGCGATCTTTGCGCTAGGCCGGCTCATAAAGAGAGAGCTTTGCATAACGCCTATTCTTTAAAGACGATGGGCTTTTCCTCAGTTCCGAGGCTCCCGGGTTGGTCTTTTCAGCAACTTATCCATGGGGGAGTTCTACCCCCTCCGCATTGCCCCGATAAATCGGGGCCTGCGGTTTCCCCCACTAATAAGTTGCGAAAAGACAGCACCCTTCCGCCAGTCACTGCAAAAAAGCCCATCGTCTTTTTCTGGGATGACGGGAATTGTCACGTTTTGCAAGAGTCTCAAAGGGACGGGCGCCGAGCCATAGATCTGTTTTCGTAATACCATATCCCTGGCCCAGAAAAGATTCACGAGAGTTGACATTCGGTACAGGAGATCTCATAATACCCCTCATGGGCGGAAGGTATGGAAAGTACGGCGAAGTAAAACGACTTGCCAGGCTTCGAAAGGGCAGGAAGGAAGCTGGACGGGCGGCGCAACACGAAAGGGACTCTATGCGGAAAGAGCGATCCCTGCGAAAGCGGTTTGGCAGGACAAAGCCCGAAGAGGTCAGCAAGGAGCGGTAAGCATCATGGAGACGGCAACAATCGACGGCGTAATCCTGTACCTGAGCCAACCGGATGAAGTGCCCATGGACTGGGTCGGTCAAAGGGAATTGGTTACCCAGATACAGGCCGCTTGGCTGGTCATGGGTTCAGGTGATTTCCCCTTGAATCCACGGCTCATTGGCAAGCCCGGGGTGGGAAAAACCACTCTCGCTTACCACGCGGCGAAAAGTATCAATCGACCGGCGTATCTTTTTCAGGCGACTATTGATACAAGGCCAGAGGATCTTATCGTTACTCCGGTTATTAGCGACCAAGGCAAGATAAAATACATGGCAAGCTCTATTGTTACCGCCATGCTCAAGGGAGGGGTAGCGGTTATCGACGAGGGGAACCGGATGAGCGAGAAGAGTTGGGCATCCCTCGCTCCCTTGATGGATAACCGGCGTTATGTGGAATCCATTGTTGCCGGCATAAAGATCAAGGCACATCCTGATTTTCGGCTCTGCGCCACCATGAACGATGACGCAAGCACCTTTGACCTCCCCGAATATATCCACTCAAGGCTACAGCCCCAGATCCTCGTGGATTTTCCCGACAGGGAAGAGGAGCGGCTGATCCTCTCCGCCAATCTCCCCTTTGTCGATGACCAGATCCTGGATTATGTTGTGAATTTCCTTCAGATCACCCACGCAGCAGATGAACGGTACACGGTAAGGGACGGCATCAACATCGCTCGGTACGCCCTGAAACGGTTGAAGATCGATGGGTCCGGCAAGGCCACAAAGCCTCCTAGAGAGACGGTGATAGGGGCGCTCAAAGAGGCGGCCACAATGATACTGGATGAGATCGCCGCAGGGTATTTTACGGCTATTCTAGACACTAATGGTGACAAAGGAACCATTTGAATGGAAGAATATTCGGCTTGTCCCGGTTCTCCACAACAGGCTTGAGTTTGCCACAGAGGTTAGGCGTCAATTCGCCTCATTTCAGCCCGAGATCGTGGCGATCGAATATCCTCCTGCCATCGGAGAAAAGCTCCTGGAAGGCATCGAGCGATTACCCTTGCTCTCCGTGATATACTACGAGGAAAAGGATCACACCTTTGTTTACCTCCCCATTGAGCCGACCGACGGACAAATAGAAGCGGTGCGGTTGGCGCTTTCCCAGAATCTGCCCGTGCATTTCATAGACAGGGATACCGAGGGATACCCTATAGATAGGACCCCCATGCCAGATCCCTACTCGATCAAGCGGATAGGATACTGGCGTTACTGCCGCAGTTTTCTCGATGAGCACCCGCGTCCGCTGCCCGACCCTGAGGATCAGTTACGGGAGCGCACCATGGCGTACCATCTCCAACGCCTGCATGAGCAAGGAAAACGGATCATGTTTGTGGGCGGGCTTGCCCATCTACCAGGTCTTCTGACTTATCTGGATAAGCCCCAGGTGCCGGTTATCGGCAGGAGGAGTGTCGGCCATGTGATGTTGGCCCATTTACATGCGGAATCGAGCAGGGAAATCATGACCGAGATACCTTTTGTTGCTGCACTGTATGAACGGTTTAGGGATAATCCCCGGATGCCGGAACCCGATAGATTGAGGGCCGTTGATCTGCTCGTGGAAAAGTCCAGAAAACGCCACCTTAAGAGCAGCAAAGAAGAGGTGAGCCTAAACCAGTTAAGGACCTTCAACAAGTTCGTCATGAACTATGCCCTTCTGAGCGGGTTCCTCACGCCGGATCTCTACAAAATACTGGTGGCAGCACGAGGCGTGGTTGACGATAACTTCGCTTACGAGCTCTGGGACCTGGCAACAGAATATCCGTGGCAGACGGATTCCCCCCGATTGCCGGTACTCCGCCTGAGGGGTACGGATTTATTCCTCGATCAGAAGCGAATCAGATTTTATCGTCATTTTAGAACGTTGCGAAGGAGGTTGGTGCCGTTGCCCGTGAAGAAGCGGCAGAAGGAGCGATTTCCTGGAGAATGGAAAAGGGAATTCAAGGCTCACACCATATGCTCATTCCAGCCGGAGGATATTATCATTGAGGGATTCGGCAATTATGTTAAGAGGAGGGCAGTGAAAGAGAAGTCAGAGGAGAACAGCAGGGTAGTGCCCTTTCTAGCCTCAATGATGGATGGGATTGATATGAGGGAGACCCTCAGGAACGTAAAGGATGGAACCATATACGTGCGCGAGAATGTCCCCTTAAGAGGTAAGGTTGGCTCTGTGGTGGTTATTTTCGATCCAGATCTCTCCGATGCGAGGGGCAAAGAGGATTTTCCGTGGCGGGTTACGTGGCTTGGTGAGCATAATCAGGAATCGGACATGGCCTTCTACAGCACGCCGGCAGGGGAGGTGGTGGTCGGGCCCGGGATATCCCGATGTCAGTATGGGGGATTCATGCTTACCTTTCCTCCCCTGAGGGTATATGACATATGGAAGGACCCGTTTTTCGATTTCGCCAGAAACAAGCCGGAGCGGCTTCTCCTCGCTGCCCTTGATTATTCCCTTGAAAGGCATGTGGGATATGTATCCTCGTCGCCACCGTCTTCTCTGTGCAGAACCTTTGCTTCTCGTTTGCGGAAGCAGATTATCTATCTTCCCATAGGTATATTCTCGCCGGTAACGCTCAAGAAGATCAGGCAGTTTCATGTGCTGGACGGTCATCCTGTCCGAAGCTATGCGGCACAGTATATATGAAGTTGAAGTGCCTACCAAAAAACTGGCGATACAAAAGAGCATGGAGATATCTTTTTTTGCCCTGCCCTCTAAACAAGGCCACGTGCAGGGTCGTTTCAAACCGGCGCACCTCCCCATAAGCCATAGCACGAAGGTACCAGCCTGTGTGCGCCGTTTTGAAACGCCCACTCCTCTGAACCATGGGAGGACAGAGTCAAAAAAAGATATCTCCATGCTCAGCAGAGGGTTATTGTATGGATAGCCCTAAAGTGAAGTGCCAGTGTCATTTGCCAAAAAGCGTTCGGATGTGAACACGTTACGGCGATAGCGGGAGCTTTTCCGGAGTGTTTGATTGAACACAGGGAGGAAGGTTATGTTCGATTTTATGCTGAACCAGGAACAGAAAGTATTACAGAGGGAGGTCAGGGAGTTTGTAAAACATGATATCTCCAGCAAACTGATACGCGATATGGACTTGAGCATTATAGAGACGGGCAGACCTATTGTTGAGTTGGCAGGGAAGCGGAATCTCCTGGGCCTGCGATTTCCAAGGGAACACGGAGGGCGTGGCCTCAACTGGGCAGCAGAGGTGGTTGCCATCGAGGAGGTCGGCGTTCTCGGAAACTCGATTTCCTGCGCCTATGTTATGCCGAGCATTGTTGGAGAAGCCCTGAACAGCTTTGGAACCGAGGAGCAGAAACAGCGCTACCTTAAACCGACCAACCAAGGGAAACTCTATTCCGCAGAAGCCCTAACAGAACCCCGCGGTGGTTCTGATTTCTTCGGTGCTACAACCAAAGCCGTGAAAGACGGCGATTCATTTGTGCTCAACGGTGAAAAACGTTTCATCGTGGGCGCAAAGGACTCGGATTATTTTTTGGTCTATGCTAAGTCTGCTCCCGACGCACCGCCCCATGAATCCATTAGCTGCTTCATTGTCGAAAGGGGTATGGGTGTAGAGGATCAGACTATTTATAATCTCCTTGGGACAAGGGGCGGCGGGACGGGACGTCTCGTGTTCAAGGATGTTCGGGTACCAAAAGAGAACCTTGTTGGCGAGCTCCACAACGCCTATGCTATCTTTAACAGGATGATGGTGCCTGAGCGGTTGACAAGCGGTGCCGGCGCTGTTGGTCTCGGCAGGGCCGCGCTCGAGGTTGCCACGCGGTATTCCACGAGGCGTAAGGCCTTCGGGAAAACCATAGATAAGTTTCAGGCCGTAAGCTTTATGGTGGCCGATTCGATTACCACCTTGGATGCTGCCAGGGCCTTGGTTTACGCGGCTGCGAGACTGGCCGACTCGGGTGGTGACTCTCGAAGACTCGTATCTGAGGCGAAAAAAGTGGGCACTGAGGCTGCATGGAAGGTAATAAACAATGCAATGCAGATCATGGGCGGAATCGGATATACGAGTGTTTATCCGATAGAACGTTTTCTAAGGGATTGCCGGCTGGCCATGATCTGGACTGGCACCAATGAGGTAATGAACCTCCTTATTCAGCACGAATACTATAAGGAGTTGCGGGAAAGGAGCATTGAGCTGAGGGACGTAGAAGAGGATGCTATCACGCCCGACGATGCGGAAAAGGTTTATGAATAACCCTTACCGATGGTTGTGACGGTCTTTGTGCAGCGTACTATCTAAGAGCTTCTGCCAGCCCCCCGCAAGGCTTAGGTACTATGATGTGCTCGTTCCTTCGAAATAGCCTATGGATCTCGGATTCTAAAATGGAAAAGAAAGACCATGTGTCTCAGGTGTCTTCTGCTCTGTGGGCTGGTGCTTTTGGGGCAGAGCCCAAAAAAA
>CP070752.1:2012738-2029706 GCA_020348625.1 Deltaproteobacteria bacterium
GAACTTGTTCACGGTGAACGTACAATTCATCTGGCGGAGGGGGACACCGTTCACTACTTTGCGGAGCCCAAGAAACAAATCATCACCAACAAGAACAAGGACCTTGCCATCGCACTCTGGATAGGCACGATTTAATTCCAGCTTTCACCAACGATGTCAGTGGTACGCTTTAAAGACGGGGGCACGGCACTTTGAGGGCACTTATTGTCAGACCAAGTGCACTGGGTGATACGGTTTTGCTGGCGCCAGCCCTCTATACCGTAGGCAAAAAGGCAGACGTGACCCTTGTGGGAAGAAAACCAGGCATCGATTTCTTGAAGCCCTTGGTAACACGGTGCGTTGACTTTGAAAGGGGAGGATGGCATGAGCTTTTCCGAGACAAAGCAAACTGCAAGCAACTCCACCTGCCGGAGGTGGACACGGCAGTCTCCTTTCTAAGTAACCCTTCAAGCACAACGGAAAGGAATCTGAAGCTCTTGATGAAAGGGACTCCTGTCTACACGTTTCCGCCTTTTCCGCCCCGAGGCGAAACAATCCATGTTGCCTCGTACCTGGCATCTTGCCTAAAGAATTCCGGATTGCCGGTTGATCCTGATGCGGCCCTCGAACAGGCCCGAAAAAAAGGATTGCTGCGAGGGGAGGAGCCTATCAGACCGGAAAGCATGATTGTCTTCCATCCCGGATCTGGGAGCAAAACGAAAAATCTTTCCCCCGAGTTTTGGATTGAGCTGATCACTATGCGTGAACTGGCACTATTCGAAAAAAGGGTGTTACTGCTCGGGCCAGCGGAGGAAGAGCACTACCATGTGTTCTCAAATAAACTAAAAGGGATAGATGTGGAGATTGTAACTTCTCCCCCCAGCGAAACGCTCCTCTCGGTGCTGAAAGGTGCCTCACTTTGCCTTGGGCACGATAGCGGCATAACCCATGTGGCTGCCCTGCTCGGAATATCAACCATTGCAATCTTCATGAACAGTAACCCGGCACAATGGGCTCCCTTGGGGCCAGATGTCACCGTGATTTCCAATTTCGAATCTCCCGAAAAGATCTATGGAAGCATTAAGGAAAAGGCAATAAGGGTAGCGGGAATTTTGTCTTGACTGATGAAGGGGCCTTCAGTATCCTGCCTGAGGATTTCTGCTGTTCCCAATTCAAGGGCAACCTAGAAGCAGAGGGGTCTATATGGATTTTTCACTATCGATGGAGCACAACATACTGAGAAACTCTGTGCGGGATTTTGCAGAAAAGGAAATAAAACCGGTAGCACGGGAGTTGGATGAGAAAGAAGAATTCTCCTATGATACCATGCGGGCCATGGCTGGGCTCGGACTTTTCGGTATGTTTGTATCCGAAGAGTACGAGGGTCAGGGGATGGACTATGTCGCCTATATTATCGCTACCGAAGAAATCGCCAGGGTGGACGGATCGCACGCCGCCACTATTGCTGCCGGAAATTCTCTAGGTATCGGACCTCTCTACTATTACGGGAACGAGGAGCAGAAGAAGAAGTACCTCCCACAGGCATGCCGGGGAGAGACTTTGTGGGCCTTTGGTTTGACCGAACCGAATGCCGGATCCGATGCAGGAAATACTCAAACCACGGCCGTGCTTGAAGGGGACGAGTGGGTGATCAATGGAAGTAAGATCTTTATCACCAACGGGGCATCGGATATTACTGCCGGCGCAATCGTACTCTGCAGGACAGGGACCAGAAAAGATAATAAGCCAGAACTCACCTGCATCATAGTGGAACAAGGAACACCTGGTTATGAAGCCAGAGAAATGCATGGCAAGCTGATGTGGCGGGCATCAAATACAAGCGAGCTCTATTTTGAGGATTGCAGGGTACCGAAGGAAAATCTTCTCGGTCCTATCGCCGAGGGCTTCCATCAGATGCTTGGAACCTTGGATGGCGGGAGGCTCTCTATCGCAGCAATGGGCTTAGGGGGTGCTCAGGGCGCATTTGAGATGGGCATGAAATATGCTAAGGAAAGGGTTCAGTTCGGCAGGCCGATATCAACGTTTCAGGTGAATGCATTTAAATTGGCAGATATGGCCACAGAAATAGAGTGTGCTCGCCTGATCCTCTATAAGGCCTGCTGGCTCAGAGATAACGAAATGCCGTTTTCAAAACACGCTGCCATGGCCAAACTATACTGTTCTGAGGTTATGGGTATGTGTGTCAACCATGCAGTCCAACTTCACGGTGGTTACGGCTTGATGAAGGAATACGAAATTGAGAGATTCTATCGCGATCATAAGCTCCTAGAGATTGGGGAAGGAACAAGTGAGGTTCAGCGAATCGTAATCTCTCGGTTAATCGACGCAGTGTAGCTACATGATTGACAGAATCTTTGGCCCCGATATTGCCCCCTACATCAGGGCCCACCGAGGCCTGATTATCGTGGCAGTCGTTTTAAGTGCCCTATCAGCCCTCTTTGTCCTCGTACCCGCCTACCTTCTTGAGCCGTTGGTCGATGAGGGAATGAAAGGGGGCACAGCCCTCGTCGAATGGTGCATTCCCTGGTTTGAAATCACTATTTTCCCCTTCTCGGCTCAGAAAACAGAGTTGACCCTGGTAAGGGGAATTACCCCGAACTATTTGCTTGCTGTGCTCGCCATTATCGCTTTCCTTTCAGTTGTCTTCAAATCGATCACGATTTACTTGAGTCACCTTGCAGGAGCAGCCTTTTCAAACAGGGCAATTAAGGCATTGCGGATCGACTTGGCTGATAAGTTTATTACCCTACCCCTCACCTTTTACCATAAACGCAAGAGCGGCGAGCTCATTGCAAGGGCCACCGCAGACCTTACCGTAATGCAGGGCTTTGTCAGTCAGATCACTATCGGCCTGGTGCAGCACCCCTTAACTCTCGTTGTATTCATCGTCTACCTGCTAGTCATGAATTACCAGCTCACCCTGCTGGTTTTCATCATAGTTCCAGGGATCGTGGGGCTTGTGAGACTGTTCGGCCGTAAGGTCAAAAAGCATTCTTTTCGCGTGCAAGATGCCACTGCCGAGGTGACATCCAGCTACCAGGAGATCATCCTCCTGCTCAGGGTGATTATGGGTTTCGGCAGGGGAAAGTATGAATCCGATCGGTTTCGCACGTTTGCCAACACGCTCTATAAGAAGATTATGCACTGGAACAGGTGGCAGCTCGGAATCGGGCCCATGATGGATTCAACGGTATTCCTGGTTGTTCCGGGTATCTTGATACTCGGCAAGATATACTTCGACCATACCCTGGGAGAGCTCATGTCCATGCTCTACGCCTTCTCCCGAGCCTACATTCCCGTTAAGGATCTAGCACGGATCAATATCAATCTGCGGACACTTCAGGGTGCAACCACCAGGGTCTTCGACATTATGCGTACCGTTCCGGACATACAGGATGGGCCTAAAGCCGTGACCATGACCAGGTTCAAAGACGCCGTGGACTTCTCTCACGTCGATTTTTGCTATGAGCCGGGAAAACTGATCCTGCACGATATCTCTTTTTCGGTTAGGGCAGGGGACATGGCGGCCTTTGTGGGCTCCACCGGGGCAGGCAAGAGCACGCTCCTGGACCTTGTGCCCCGCTTCTATGACGTATCCTCTGGTTCGATATGTATCGACGGGATGGATGTCAGGGATGTTACGCTGAAATCCCTGAGAGACCAGATCGCCATTGTGAGCCAGGAGAGCTTGTTGTTTCATGATACCATTACAAACAACATCAATTTCGACGGCGGCTCTTACACCAGTGAGCAAATCCAGCATGCAGCTGTCCTCGCCCAGGCCCATGATTTCATACAAGCCCTTCCCCGTGGGTACGATACCGTTGTCGGCGATAGAGGAACGCTCTTATCCGGGGGCCAGAGACAGCGTATTGCCATAGCTCGGGCCCTTCTCAAAGACCCGGCTATCTTGATTCTGGATGAGCCAGCCTCGGCCCTCGATCCTGAAAGCGAACACCTCATACAGAAGGCCGTGGAAAATCTCCTTGGGCGGAGGACCGTCTTCATTGTATCCCACCGTTTGAATACCATAAAGAGGGCGAGTCGCATCTACGTGCTGGAGCACGGTGCCATTGTGGAGTCAGGCAACCATGACGAACTCATGGCACACAAGGGCAGATACAGGAACCTTTACGACATCCAGGTTATGTACTGATGTTGTTTGTTTCCGTCGTTTCACCATTTACTGTGTACTTCCTTTCATCATATCTCCCCCCAGACCATATGCCCCATTCGGATGTGGAAGTTTAGTAACCCATGAAAGACTACCCCCTTAATCTCGGCACGCTGACAAGAGCAACGTTCCGGGAAAGGCCAAACAGGTTCGTTATCAGCTGCAACACAGAGGAAGGAGAAATTGAGGCCCACCTCCCGAACCCGGGAAGGCTCTGGGAGCTTCTGTTGCCTGGCGCGACGCTGTATCTCTCCTCCAATAAGGCCCCGGATTCGAGGCAAAAGGTACAAAGGAAAACCGGGTATACGGCGGTTGCTGTTGAAAGGAAAGGGTCTCCCATTTTTCTTCATACCCATCTCACCAACCAGGTGGCCAGGTATCTTATTGAAGCGAGATCAATTCCATCCCTCGAGCAGGCTGAGATCGTTCGAGAGGAGGTCCCATACGGCAGGAGTCGCTTTGATTTTCTTTTGAATGATCATGGAGGAGATCTCTATCTGGAGGTGAAATCGTGTACGCTGTTCGGTAACGGCGTGGCCATGTTTCCTGACGCGGTAACAGAGCGTGGCAGGAAACACCTCCTTGAGCTCGCCCAGATGGCCAGAAAAGGGGTCAATACCATGATCCTTTTCATCGTCCACTATCCGCACGTGAACTGGTTCATGCCCGACTTCCACACCGACTATGCATTCAGCTCCGCTTTGCTCGAGGCACGACATGAGGCAAGGGTTATGCCGGTGGCCATTGACTGGAAACCGGATTTGAGTATCAGCGAACAGGTCAAGATCCTCGAAGTTCCCTGGAGCTACCTGGAGGGAGAGGTAGCAGACAGGGGGAGCTATCTGCTGGTGCTGGGATTCGACCGCGATAAGGCGGTTCAGGCCGGCCGGCTCGGCACCATGCTGTTCCGGAAGGGCTATTATATTTACGTTGGCTCTGCAATGACTAACCTCACGGCACGGATCGAACGGCACAAAAGGATGAGGAAAAAGGAGTACTGGCACGTCGATTATCTTACTCATGCGGCCGACAGCTTGCTTGCGCTTCCCATCAGATCGTCCCGGAGAGAGGAATGCGGTATTGCAAAAGCCCTTTCCTCAATCCTCGCCCACGGTCCCGCCGGTTTCGGATCATCCGATTGCGGCTGCAAAACTCATCTCTTCCGGAGCAAGGATAACCCACTCCATGCAGAGGCATTCCATGACGTGCTTCAAAGCTTCAGAATGAGACATCCCTGAAATACAGGGGAAAGGCCGTTAGCGGTTTGATTGACAAGAGAGGAAATTTAGATTATTGAGATATATCATGACGAAAGAAGAGTTGATTGAGATTATCAAAAGCATCCTGAAGACCGATCTTGATCTGAGATTCCTGGTGCAGCTGAAGAAGGGTGAGCTTGAAACCTTGGTTGCGTGCATCAGAGAGCGCGTTGACCAAACCAGCGCGTAGCCTATTCGCTGCCTACCAGCATAAAGATTGTCCGCTGAATTCAGGAAGGCGTTGAAACCATGAGCAAAATGCGATTCATCCTGGGGCTCATTCCTGTATTATTCATGGTGGCTCAGTCCAGCTGGGCGGCCACAGTGTATGTCTCGGATTCCTTTCAGATCACCCTCCGTACCGGGCCCAGCACTGAAAACAAAATCATCGCCATGCCCTCTTCGGGTCAGCCTCTGGAGGTGTTGGATGCTCAGGGTGATTGGACCCAAGTCCGCATGCACAAGCCAGATGGTGACACCGTAGAAGGCTGGGTATTGACCCGTTATCTCAGCGCCCGTCTTCCATGGGAGGTGCAGGCTGAAACTTTAAACGCGGAGAACGCGTCCCTGAAAGAAAAACTGGCTTACGCTGAAATGCAGTTGAAAGAAGCAACGGTCAGGGAACAGGGCCTCGCCCGTAAACTCAAAGAAAACACCGAAGCACTTAAGGACGTGCGAGCTGAGTATGACTCCCTGAGGAATCGTGCCGCTGACTATCTCAAATTGGAAGCCGCATACGAGGTAAATCTATCCAAGCTGGAGACCGCTGAGGCAGATGTTCATAGGTTGGCCGAAGAGGTCAAACAATTGCGTTCTTCGAAAAGGAATCGATGGTTTCTTACCGGAGCCCTCGTGCTTTTCTCGGGCCTGATCATCGGTCTGGTGCTTGGGCGGCAGCGGAGACGCCGATCATCATACTACTAGGCACGGGGCCGGTGACAGCCCGTACGAGAAACCTATAAGAGAAAGGGTATGGCCGATACCTTACATGAGAAAAGGTCAGAGCCCCGGAGCATTATAGATACGTATCACAGCGTGGAGTTCTTGCTCAGTGATTGCTCCTTTGTCTATCAGTACAAGATCTGGAATATCTCTAAAAAAGGTTTATGCGTATTAGTGAAGGAGGACTCGGATCTGCTGAATCACGTGAAGGTTGGTGATGTACTCAACCTAAGGTACCGTCCGGTTGATGCATCTCGCCCAATCGAACTGCTCAGGACGGAGATCAAGCACATCACCAGGGATGAGCAAGGGCGATTCAAGGGAGTCTACTTGGTCGGGCTCTCAATCCTGGAAGAGCAAGACCCCAATCGGTGAACACCTCCACGCGTGCAACTCACTTATGTCCGCCGCCTGAACCACCATTTCCACCTGAACTACCGTGGCTACCAGACGGTCCTGATCCTCCCATGCCTGGAGAGCCTGGGCTTCCCGCACCTTTTCCGCCTTGGATCTCGTTAGCATAGCTCTTGGCAAGATTCGTGGGGTTCTCATTTCTGGAGCGGGTCATGAATGAGTTCCTCATTGCTTCCATCTCCCGTGCCGTGTAACGATTCAGCAAGGCCTGACATACAAGTTCAGTTGTCGCCTCTGAGGAAACACCGAGGCGGGCCATAGTCCTGGTAGCCATAAAAGTTTCTCTCGCAAGCTCTTCAGCATAGGCCCTCGTCATCTCTTGCGCCCTGTGCTGCAAGCGCTGCATAATGCGGCCTACGTCCTCCTGATTCATGCCAGCTGCAAGACCCAGGGCTATTGTGTTTCCAATCTGGTGCATTTGAGCTCTGCTTTGGGTTATGGTTTTCGCCTGCTGATAGGCGAAGGCATAACGGGATCTTACTCTCTCCATCGCCTGAACGATGGTTTTGTGCTGTACACGTTTTGTCATGCCTTCCTGCGCCTTGTTCATGATGGGACCCAACGGCAACCCTTCTCTCTGAGCATTCATGATGATGTGTTGCGCTTCTAGTATGAGCTGGTGCCTGAACCGGTTCTCCAGCATGAGCTTGGTCATCTTAATAGCATCATCGCTGTCTATCCCGGAGCGGATCATCTCTCTTGTGTTTGCCTTTAGTTCCTGCGTTGCCATAGGTGAGAGCTTGTCTTCCACTTCGTCTCCAAAGGCCAGTGAAGCACAAAGCAGGATTGCGCAGGTGATGAAACATATCTTCTTCATATTCTCACTCCTTTCTTATCTCCTTAACTCTCATAACGTCCGGCCCTGAAAATGGTTACAGGTCAGGTGTATACACGCAGTTTTCAGAACCAAAATCGTCATATTCCTTGAGCCTGCAGGGAGGAAGATACACACTCCCATCCACGATATAATAATAGGTGAACTCGCCATTTGCTGGAAGCCTAACCTCCCAGGTTTTCACAGCAACTCGCCTCGCTCTGTGGAGCTCATATCCGTCAAGGGAGGAAGAGAAGTAGACGATCTCCGCATCAGGACCTTTGAGATACATTCGGAGCGTGTCCCCATTCAGCTGAAAGTAGTGGCTTGCGCATCCGGTACAGAAGAGCAGGATGCCAGCCATAAGCAGGATCTGTCTGCCCATCCTATAACCCCACCAAAAGGATTGAGTTCTCACCGCCGAAATCGTCCCGCTCCCGGGTTAATACGGTCGGGTCAGGGAAACTCTGCCGGCCATCAAGGATATACGTAAACCGGTGTTCTCCTTGCGTGAGATCGAGCGTGGCTTCCCAGTATCCGCTCGACTCCACCCTGTTCATGGGAACCCTTCTCCATTCGGTGAAGCTACCGGTAATCTCTATCCGGCTTACATCGGGCCGGTAGATCACGAACCTATGGGGGGTAGAGGTAGTCATCTGAGAGGGCAGGAGAAGCAATAAGACAATTACTGCTGCTGCCAGTGCTGAGGCGAACAACCCCAGGGGACGGAGAAGCGGCAAAAAGGTAAGCCTTCTTTTTGCCCGGACCTCCACCGGGGGAACATGGTCCACGACCTGAGAGCGGATGAGCTTTTCCTGGTGGAGGAGCTCAACGGTTTCGTCCTTAAAAACCTTATCCTCATGCGTCTTCTCCACGAATTCGATCTTGTTATCGATGTCCAACTCGTCGTCGATGAACATGCTGATCATGTAATCCATCGCCCATCTCCTCTGTTGAGGATTTCCTTAAGCTTGAGGCGGGCCCGGTGGACCTTTACCTTAACGTTTGCCTCGCTGATGGAACAAATGGAGGCGATTTCTCGGTAGGAGAGATCACCACTCACGACCAGTGCCAGAAGATCTCTCTCATCCTTCTCCAGCTGCCCCGCGGCAACGAGCACGCGGCGATACTCCTCACAAACCATGAGGGCACCTTCCGGATCACCGGTGCAATCAGCCCGCTCTCCATCAAGGAGCGATCTGCGTTGTTCTTTGCGCCAGTGGTCGAGAAGGGCATTGCGGCCAATTGTGTAAAGCAGGGAGAGGCTGGGAGGTTCTTTGCCATAGTGCTCAAGGTAACGCGTGAAGCTCTCCTGCATAATGTCACTTGAGAGGTAGTAGTCCCCTGTCATCCGCATGAGGTATGCGAACAGCTTATCCTTGTGTTGCCTATAATATGCTCCATATCGATCCACATCATCTCTATAACGCATAACAGACAAAAAGGTTACATTTTTAACCGTTTTCTCATTTCTTTCAGCGATCACAGGGCACGTTTTGGTTGAATCTTATGAAAAGAGACAGGAAAGCTATTGCAGGCTAACTTCATTGCCGCAGAGGAAATTAAGGATATTCGATAATTCTAGCGGATAACCTGAGTTCTTGAGTTGCAGGAGGAGGGAATGCATAGGTTGGAGCCCAGGGCCTATTAGTGTGTTGATTCAGAACCAATCTTCCCTTTTTCGGCATAGGTCTGGATGAAATAACTCACCTGAGATAACTGCTTATTAGTAAGTCGGTCGAATTGAACACCGCGTCTTCTCACTTCCCCAGATACTACTGATTCCGCGACCGTATTTACGGGCACCTTGGCTACATGGAATCCATCATCGACACATAAAATGTCCAGGGCAAGAGATACCTTTGGTAGCGCCCTGTCAGAGGTATACCGAAAGGAAAGCCCACCCATACTGATATCGATGATTTCACCCATCTCGGAAAAAGGCCTGTTGAGCAAAGCAAAGGCACTGACCTTAAGCTGGAAACGCTTGTGTCTTCTTTTCTCACTGACTACTTTCTTTTCTCCCGTATCTTGATGCCGTTTGGCAGCCTTGAATTCTACCGCAATTCCCTGAGGGCTGATCCTGACCACCTCTCCGGTAATCTTAATATGTGCTTGGTGGTAAGGGAGCGCAAAGGTCAGGGAAAGCTCCTGTCCAAGGGAGACGGGCACACTGGTTTCAATAAACACCCCGCCAGCGCTTATGTTTTTGATGAAATCCCTATAGGCTTGGTCCTGGGTGGCGTAATCCACAACTGCCACAAGGGTTTTCCTGGCATGTTTTCTGTTCCCCTTAAATACAATCTCTTCCAGCGCTTCCAAGTCGGTTCGCTCAGCGTTCTGGCACATTTCTGCGATCAATTTTACCGCATTGGTAACACCGGAATCATTCACTTGTTTGCCGAAAGCAGCCATGAAAGAAGTCGCTTGAATTCAGGTTAGCTGATTAAAAGGAACCACCACCGTCCTAATGAGATGCCAAAAAGCCTTGCCCAAGTCAAGAGAAATCAGTTTAAGAATCGCCGCAAAACCAATATCTTGATCAGAGGGGCAAAGCAAATCCGCGAGATACTCTGCTCCAGCACCACCTGATCTTGCAAGAGATTATGCTATCAGCTATGAATTATCCGGGAGGTATCGATCCATCAGAAGCCTCGCTTTTGAAGTCTCTCCTTCTACCGTCTGGCTAGGTATATCATGCCGATAGCAGCAATAAAGAGGGACGTTGATATGATGGACTCGAGGCAAATTAACACCACTTGTAATTGCAGTCCCCAGCAATTCATAGATGGCGCAGCAGAGCAACAAATGATGACGTAACGCAGGCTGTATTGTGTTGGGCTTGGAAGGGCTTAGATTTGCATTTGTAAGCCCAAGCTGAGGCGGAAATTCTACGGGAAAAGGCTCATAGCAGGAGTTGCAAGTTGAAGCCAAAAGAGCGGCACACAAGATATTGCGGTTCTGATATTGGAGAGGCAGGGCCATATCTGACCCCGCACTGCTAGTTGCAGTATTGTATAGGAGTTGGCTTTCTCAAAGGAGCATCAATCTCTATCTGCGCTGAATTAACTCTCCAACGAAAACACTGTGCCACTGACCAAATTTCACCCAATCAGCTCTACGCTCGATTCCCGCCCTCCGTTCTTTCCACTGCCTTCGTTCGACACCCCCTTTTAACCAGTACCGAATACTAACCGCGATACGTCGATCTGCACCAGAGCGCCGATCAATATCAGAGCGCCACATTGTTACCATGTTTTGATCCCCTCGGTTAAAGTTCTGGGAGATAATCCTGTCTATTTGCATGAAGCGATTAATGAGCCCCAACAAAACAGTTGCCGTTCTGTCAGGAGCAACGTGGGCACATTTTGAGGGGACTCTCCATGCTCATTCCCTTTACAGGAGGCCACTGGGCCCCTTTTTTCGGACTTATAAATGCATTCTGGGAAAACGCAGGCGTGCTGCAGAATCTGCTTGTGCAATCAGCAAATCAGGCTATCTTGTGAGGGTTTGAGCAGGAATTGAATAAGGGAGATCTCTGCGGAGAAATGAAATACTAACGGGAAACAGGCATTAGAACTATTCTGCTATGCCATCAAATTCCAGAAGAAAAAGAAATACGATATGCTCACTTATCGTGTGATGTTTTTCCGCACGCCTCACGATCGATTGGGTTTGGCAAAGGGAAAATGGAAGCTCCCAACAGAATGCAACATATTCTGTCGGGAGCACAGCGGAATAAATTTGAGGCTCTTCCCCATCGAATATTCCCCCCGAAATTAAGAACGTATCAGGAGAAAAAGCTAATTGGGATATTTATTGTGCAAGAAACGTGCAAAAAAGAGCCATATTCATTATTTCATTAGATTTCAGCTAGTTAAGAAACTCTAGCAAAACCAGCATCCAGAGCTATGTAACGAAATACCATACATTTTGCGAAGCTGAATTTCATTTTCTGGTAAAGGTTTACATACTTGGGTTGCTAGAGGACCCAGGGAGGAAAGGAGTGCTAGAGGTGGTCAGAGACGAACCCGGATACTTACCTTTGGTTGATGATATAAACTACCATATCTTGTATCTAGCGTTGCGGGTCCAGAATCTGTGACTTCGTGACAAACCTTCTACTCCAACATCACCTGATCTTACTAGAGATTATCGTATCAAGTCTGCGCTATCAGGGAGGTATCTATTTCTCAGAAGCCTCGTCTTTCCAGCCTCTCTTTCTGCTCTCTGGCTAGGAATATCATGAGGATAGCAGCAATAAAGAGGGGTATTGATAAGATAGGCTCGTGGCGAGATATAAGAAATCTGCGGTGGCAATTTAGAATGCGTAAAAGGAAGTAGTTGGGCGAATACACACGGCGTGGCAGCACTCTCCTCTTTTACTACCTCCCCGTTGACTCATAATTGAATGTTACCCAACAGATGAGAGAGATCGCTGACTAAACTGATCATAAGTATAGCATGCAGTGAAGATTTCTTTAAGCTTTGTCTTCATCGCTTCTCGCAGCCCGAAAGAGTTTCCTCGCTGCAACCTCAAATAATAGTTGCATATTCAGCTGCTTGTTGGCTTCCAGGCAGCGTCAATAATGCAATCTAGGTTTTCGATGATCTTATGTCTGTTTTCTCCCTTCCATTCCAGCAAGGAATTTCTCGTCTGCGTGGGGAGGTAACATCTCAAAATGCGATTCTACGGTTGTATAGTCGTAATAGCCTAGGCGTGCTAATGGCCGGAGCTTTGAGATATCTAGCTTGCCGTCCGGCTGAATAAATTCGTCTTTGATATGAATGCCAATGACTTGGCCGATAATGATATCCACTGTACCCATTGTGCCGTTACCGGGCAATCGAATGCTCTGATGATAACTGCATTCAAAATTAATAGGCGATTCCGCCACGCGAGGAGCTTTTACGAGCTTCGAAGGGGCTTTGGTGACACCCGCCAGCTCAAACTCATCGACCTCTGGGGGCACCTGTTGAGATGACAGATTTATTGCCTCCTTCAGGTCATAAGTTGCCATGTTATATACGAACTCTCCGGTTTGCTCGGCGTTGACCGCGGTATCCTTGCGCTTGCCATCAATCGTCTGATTCGCTGCGAACATCACATAAGGAGGATCAAAAGTCAGATTCTGGAACTGGCTGTACGGAGCAAGGTTGGCTACCCCATCGGCACCCACAGTCGATATCCATCCAATGGGCCGGGGTAACACACAGGATTTAAATGGATTGTGTGCGAGCCTGTGATTGTTTTTTTTTGGTTCGTAAAACATAGTCGTATTAACCTCCTTTCTTTAGGTTTAATGCCAAATTGTACCCGTGACGATTTGGCACATGTAACAACTGTATATGTTTATCATAGTACACTGTCGTACAAAAGCCTTTATGGTTTGTATTCTTCATTTTCTCTCCCACCCATTTTCCAAAGTACACTACTACTTCTATGAGGGTTCCCTTTGTCAAGGCCCTTTAATTGGAATGTAGTAAATCTTTTTCCCTTGTTTTCCTCCTGTAGACTGTAGGCGAAGGAGAAGAGATTCATCTTTCTGATTACTGTTAGTTCGTCGGTTCCTTTAAGTCGTTCGCTTGAAGCGATTTATACCAGCTTGTATCCGTGCCGACACCCGTGATCGGTCACCTAGTACTGCATGCGCTTTATAAGCACTTTTGTGAACGCGTTTTGAGAAGCGCCCCATCTATAGAAGCGGTATTTCCACTAGAGCACCCAGCAGAACTACGGGCGCCTTAACCAGCCGGAACGTCTCAAGCATGAAACCCTCTTTCCCTCATGCCCTAGTAGAAACGTATCATTTCAGTTCTCAGGATCGCCTTTCTCTCTTATACTTTCCTAATATCACAGCTCAGAAACGGGCAGGCCTTCAATCCAAAGAAAAAGATCCATTTTCAAAGGGATTGACTTGATTGTTGGATCTGCTAGCATGCTTGGCTATTGGTCCCAGTCTCATCGTTTTTGAGCATACCGAGGACAGTTGTTAATGCGTTTCAAGAAAATCCTGATAATAGCCGGCTTAATCATCGTTACCCTGATCGTGGCGTTCTGCGTGATCGTCTCGATCTATGACTTTAACGAGCTTAAACCCAGGATTGCTCAAGCAGTAAAGGATGCTACTGGTCGCGAATTGAGGCTGGATGGCGATATCAAGCTCAAGGTCGGCTTCACTGTGGGTGTTGCCGCTGAGAACGTCGGCCTCCAAAACGCCCCATGGGGGACGCGCCCGGAGTTGGCCACGATCAAACGGCTCGAATTCCAATTCGCGCTCATACCATTGATCAAAAGGAAGATTGAACTCAGGCGAGTAACCCTTGTGGAGCCTGACATCTTGGTAGAGACCAACTTCTCTGGCACTTCGAACCTCACGTTCCAGCCACAAGAGGGAGAAGCGGCCAGACGTGAAGCTGGGCCCCCACTGCTTGCGCTGATTTTCCAAGAGGTGCTCATTCGAAAGGGGCTCCTCACATACAGAGATGGCCGATCCGGCAGTACCTATGTGCTAGATCTGGAGCGGCTGGCTGTCTCTTCCTCGCCTGATGACAGTCCAATTGAGCTGGCGGCTACGGGTAATTTCAACGGGGCACCCTTTGACATGGAGGGTAATCTAGGCCCTTTGTCCGCCCTCATGAACCCCCAAGAAATGTGGCCTGTGAAGCTTAAGGTCAGCACTCAAGGAGCTACACTTACAGCTCAAGGCGCAATCAGGGACATTGAGAATGCCAGAGGTCTTTCCTTTGCCGTCACCTCCGAAGGTCGGTCAATTTCGGATATTGCCAAGCTATGGGGAATAAGAGCAGTACCGGACCTCGGCCCGTTCAAATTGGCACTGCAGCTCTCCGGCGGTGCCGAGAAGCTTGCGGTGGAAGGCATGGACCTTCATGTTGGGACTGAGCAACTGGCCGAAATAGAACTGAATGGGTCAATTCAGGATCTGCTGGGGCTGGAAGGCATGAATCTGGATTTTGACATACGCGGGAAGGATTCAGCCAATCTCAAAGAACTCATCGGTCAACCGCTGCCCCTTGAAGGCTCATATGACATCTCCGGTCGAATAACGGCCCCCACCGACAACAATTACAAGGTGAGTAATCTCAAGGTCACGATAGGCGAAAACACGCTATCCGGCTGGTTAGCCGTGAAACGAGCCAACACGCGAGTGCAGTTAGCAACAGAGTTGTCAACCCAGCGATTTAATCTCAGGCCGGTAGTGATCCCTGCAATGAAAGCACTGACCAACATCCCCGACCTGGGGCCTATCAAGCTGGCCGCGCGACTGGGTGGTTCTGGGCAAGAGTGGGGTGTCGAAGATCTGGATTTAAGTTTTGGTACCGAGAAGTTGTTGGAAGCCAAACTCAAAGGGAGAATCGAAAATCTCCTGGCCCAGCGAGGGATTCAGATTGATTTCTCGCTGCGGAGCAGAGATCTGGGCGAACTGAAGAAAGCAGGTGGTCCGGATTTGCCTATGCAGGGGCGTGTGGCTGTGTCTGGAAAAGTAGTGGATCTTGAGGCCAAGCTCTTCAAGTTTTCGGACCTTCGAGTGGTTCTTGGAGATAACGATTTTGGTGGTCTGCTGGAGTTGAACTTGACCGGCGAGCGACCAAAAATTCTGGCGGAGCTCTCATCGGAGAAGCTCGACATCCGGCCGGCCTTTGCACTTGCACAAGCCGCTGATAAAGAGTCCGCCGAACCGAGGGCAAAACAAAACAGGGTGTTTTCTGACGAACAGCTGTCTTTCAAGGCCTTGAAGGCAGTAGATGCAACTGTCAAGATCCGATCCAAGCAGATCTTGCTGCCCAAGGTGGCCCTCAACGATCTTGCCGCTGATGCTGTGCTCAAGGATGGGAATCTGACCGTGGATCCGTTTCAATGCGTCATTGGCGGTGGAACCACGCAGGGCCGTTTTACTCTCGGCGCACAAGGAAGCGAGCCGGAAGTGAGCCTTGCGCTTGAAATCGATGAATTCAGCATGGGCTCAATGCTCGAGGAGTTGGGAGTCGATAAATTCATTGAGGGCACACTCCGCGCCCGCCTCCACGTCGACAGTCGGGGAGAGTCTGTGGCAAAACTGATGGCAGACCTGAATGGGGAGATCGTCTACGTTATGAGTGAAGGCCGGCTAAAGAACCCGCACGTTGATATGTTGGGACGAAACGTAATCAGCCAGACACTCGAGCTGATTAACCCGTTCAGCAAAAAGGAGGAATACACTGAGTTCAATTGCGCCGTCAATTATTTCCATATCGATGCCGGCCTTGCCCGGTGCAAGGCCTGGGTACTTGATACCAAGCATACCAAAGTCATTGGCGGTGGAACGATCGATCTCGCGACTGAAAGATTGAATCTCGTTTTTGGTCTCTCGCCGAAAAAAGGTATTCGTATCCCGGGCTTGGGCAGAATCACCCTCAGCTTCGGGAAGTTGGCAAAAAACTTCAAGCTTGAAGGTACGTTGGCGCAACCAAGCCTTGTCGTCGATCCCAAGGGGACCGCTGTCGCTCTGGGAAAAGCGGTGGGTGGTATGGCCCTTTTTGGGCCATTTGGTCTTGCAGCAGGTCTACTTGATGTGGGGCCAGACGAGAAAAACCCTTGCGAAGAGGCGCTCGAGATTGCGCAGAGGGGTGTTCAGATCACACAGCCCGGTGGTGCCGAGGAAATAGGCCTCAGGAGATAATGAGAGGCTTAATTTCCGGGCATGCGACAGAGCGATGAGCTGCCTTGCGATTTATACAGGACAAGGTAGATTCTGAAATATGGTGATGTTCCCTTCCGCTGCTGCCTGGATTTCTGAAGAGCAATCTACAGTGGTGACATTGCCCAGGATCTTGCTGTGAGCAAGAGCAGCAACCCCGTGGATCACACCCTATCCTCCATCAGTCGTTATTGAGGGCATCGATGAGCTCTCTCAGTCTTCCGAAATCATCCCGCTTGAAGTTCAGTATGAGTCTGGGCAGATGTTCGATCTCAGGCTCATCCATCTCTTCTGGAAGAGGCCCTGACAGACACATCTCCCCATCCGGTCTCAAAATATCCGAAAAGCAGCCTTTCAGCTCTTCCACTTTCCGTTGCTCAATACCTGAGGTAAGCCGAATGACGAGATGATCGTCGATATATCGCAGGCTATGATACCGAGCGTAGAAGTGATTGATGCTTTGCACAGCATCGTCGGTGGAGTCGACCCTCTCAAACAGTTTCAAATCCGATTGGCTGATATAGCCCCGTGCAAAGAGCGTGTCCTTCACGAATGCAATCCATCTCATCCAGTACGAGCCCCCTGGTTCATCCACAAGCACAAGAGGCACGGGATTCCGCTTTCCTGTCTGCACGAGGGTCAGCGTTTCCATCGCCTCATCGAGCG
>CP070752.1:2029806-2042316 GCA_020348625.1 Deltaproteobacteria bacterium
ACCACCCGGCCACTGGGCCGATACAGATACGCCGGTGGGTTTGTGTGTTCCTCCGAGGCAGGTTTCAAATTGAACCGTAGTGTCGGCCCAAAACCGGAACAGATCCTTGGCAATCGCGTCCGCATCCTCTTCATTGTTGCCATATTTCGGGGCCTCCAGGAACATCTTGCGCATTTTTGAAAACCCATCGCCTTGCCAATTTGAACACAAGGCATCCATTAACTCCTGCTTGGAGAATCTTTCTTGTTCAAATACAAGCTTCTTCACCGCCGCCAATGAATCAACCACGTTAATCATGCCGACCGGATTCATCACGGCCCCGTTTTCAAAGGGAAATTTGCGATCCAGCAGGGCCTTGCCTGCCTTTATTCCCCCATACATCAGAGACGACCGAACCGGATCAGGGAACAAATCGCGGCTGACCTGCAATTCAATATTGTTTCTCTCGGAATGCAAACCCAAAAAATAGTGTAGCTGCGTTTTAAATGCAGTTAGAAAATCGTCAAAGGAGACAAAGGAACTAAATTCTCCGGTCTCAAGGCCCAGCTTTCGACCGGTTTGAGGTTCAGTGCCATTGTTCATCGTTATCTCCAGCACCTTGGGCACGATGAACATCCCATAGGAGGCGATCCGGGATTTACCGGTGATCGCCGCATCGATACACCCGGCCATGGCGTAATCCCGTGCATCTTTCAAAGGTACTCTCTCGCTGACAAGATACTCGATGTATGACTTGTCACCCACGAAGGCCGGCATGCCGATTCCGGTCTTTACCACTTCGAGCGCTCTCATCATGAGATCCTCGGGTGTGCCCTCATGAACCCGTACGGTTACGGTGTGGTGCGGCACCGGGCACAACTTCAAAGCCTCTAGAACAAGATAGGATAACTCGTTGGTTGCATCTTCACCCTCAGGTGTTACCCCACCGATGGTCATGTTGTGCCACTTGGCCATACCTGCATTCTTCTGTCGGGCAAGTTTTCCCGAAGTGCGATTGATCTGCATATCCTTTATTCGCAAACACTGCAGCAGCTCCAGAACATCCGCATCGGTGATCGCCCCCGCCTGGATATCTCTCTTATAAAAGGGATACATATACTGATCAAATCTACCAATGGAGGCTGTCGGTGACGGGGTAATCATCAGGAAGATAAACCAAAGGGACTGGATGGCCTCATAAAACGTTTCGGCCCGATTCGCCGGTACATGCCGACAGGTGACGGCTATCTTCTCAAGCTCCTTTCTCCGATTTGGATCTATTTCGTTGGCGGCCATTTCGTCGGCCAGGTCGGCAAAGCGGTGAGCAAAACGGATGATCGCCTCATGGGCGACGATCACGGCCTTCAAAAACTCAGCCTTTTCATGGGGGTCTGCACTTTCACCTCGCGGTTTACTTAGTTCTTCCTGCGCCTGATCAATGATAGCTTTTAATCCGCCGTTGAGCACCTTCTCAAAATCAACCGTCATTAGATAAAACCCCGGTCCGAGACCCATGCCGCTTTCCGCATAACCACCCCCGGGGCCCTCATCCCGATTTTTCCATGGGGGCAAAATCATGCCGGATTGCATGAAGGGCCAGAGTCGGTCATCGAACATGCGGCCCATTCGACTCAACGGATTATAGTCCTTCCAATATGCATTCAGCTGGTGTATTACCGCTTCTTCCTCGGCCTTAATATCGTACCCGGCTTGTTTGAGCCCATCGATTTCTTCCTGCGACCACAATCCCGCATAGAAATCAAACTCCAAGCCCATTGGTTTGCTGGCTGCATTGCCCACGATCAATTCATCATCCTCGATGAAAATGGTGATGTTCTCCAAAACATGGGCAAGGGCTTTTGCCCTTCTCATGATCATGGGCTCATCTTCGGTTGTTTTAAATGATTCCGTGAGCAGTCGACTTTTTTCTATGGCTAGAGGGTATTTTTCAACCTCGATGGATTTTCTCAGTTTTTGAATTCTATTGTTCAATTTCCATTGACCTCCTGAAAATCCCATGTTCACCATTACTTTCAAAATCTGCAAGGATTTCTTAAGGTTTCAATATAATTTCTAGAGGCCAGAAAAGCAACAGAGAAACCATACTTTGGGCGTTCACTGTGATTGTAAAACAGAGTGTGCGAATCTTTCAGGCCCAAATGCTGCTCAAAAACAATCGGTTTTCAATAAGAGTGATCAAAGATGCAAGATTCAGATAGCAATAATACCTATGGATTTGACTCTTAATCTCATCTTAGATATATTCCCGGGCAGGTGAAGACATGCTGAAAAAGCCTTAGTGATGTGGCCGAAAAGGGCAGCGGCTATGTCATGGCAGCCTGAACCGGTTTGGACGAAGTGAAGCGAATACCGTTCATGTCATGACCTCGTTTAACGAAGAATATAGCGTGTACAAGTGACTCAGGGACGGACCAAAATCATAGCCTGTAAAACCGTGATTCATGAGATGCAACACCTGTTTCCATCCGACATGGAACCACTCACCCTTGACTCAGGCCTTCATCTCCATCCGGAAAAACTGCGAGGCACCCTGCAGGCCATGATAGATGACATCACGGCGGATACCGAGACCATCATCCTCGGGTTTGGGCTGTGTTCCATGGGGGTGCTCGGCCTCAAAGCGAGCCACAGCACGCTGGTCATCCCCTGCCTGGACGACTGTATCGCCCTTTTTCTTGGCTCCAGAAGGACCTACTTGAAAGCATTGAGTCAAGAGCCGGGCACCTACTTCTTGTCCAGAGGATGGATCGATGCGGGGATTACCCTTTTAGACGAGTTAAGGAGCATGGAGGAGCGCTATGGCAAGCGGCGTGCAGAACTCGTTATGAGGCGGATGCTGCAACACTACCGGCGCCTCGCCTTTATCGACATGGGCTATCAGGACCAGGAGCGGTACCGCCAATTCTCCCAAGAGGCTGCAAGAAGATTCAATCTTTACTACCAGGAGATCAAGGGTACACCTGAACTCCTCCGAAAAATATGTAACGGTCCATGGGACGATGAATTCGTCGTGGCTCCCCCTGGCCACATAATCCACCTTGAGGATTTTGGAATGGTCCCGGCGAGAGAGCAGCAACCTATTGGTCTGTTCACGGAGCAAGACAGGGTGAGCGAGGCGAGTCGCCGCTAGCCAAATCATGGGTAACCACTACGGAAGATTTGCCTATTTCCGCTCACAGGCCCTTCCCTGAAAGAGGAGAGGCCTGATTTCAAGGAGATTACGTATGGAAACAAGGGTGTCAAGCGCCACAACAGAAGTATTAATCACCGATAAAGGTCCGACTGTATTGATAGGGGAGCGGATCAACCCGTCGGGGAAGAAAAAACTGGCTGAGGCCCTGAAGAGCGGAGATTTCGAGGTGGTTCGCAAAGAAGCCATAGCCCAGGTGGAGGCTGGTGCCGATATCCTGGATGTGAATGTGGCGTGCCCCGGGGTGGATGAGATTTCCGCGCTTCCTAAAGCCATTGAAACCATCATGGCTTCCGTGGATGTACCCCTGTGTATTGATATCAACAATCCCGTCGCCCTTAAGGAGGCCCTCAAAGTCTATAAGGGTAAACCCATTGTCAATTCAGTAACCGGCGAAGAGAATTCATTGAATAAGCTATTACCCCTGGTCAAGGAATATGGTGCGGCAGTCATTGGCTTGACCATGGATGATGAGGGCATACCCAAAGAGTCGGACCGGCGGGTAGCCGTTGCCCATAAGATCGTTGAGCGCGCAGGGTCGCTCGGAATCCCAGCCGAAGACGTCATTATAGACTGCCTGGCTTTAACCCTTGGGGCGGACACCAACGCCGGCATGGTGACGCTTGAGGCAATCCGTAAGGTAACGGAGGAACTGGGCGTTAATCAGACCCTTGGCGCGAGCAATATCTCATTCGGCCTACCAGACCGCAATCTGGTCAATAATACATTCCTGGCCCTTGCAATCTCATCAGGGCTCACTTGTCCTACCGTTGACGTGGCAAAGGTGCGGCCATCGGTTTTATCTATAGACCTGATCTTGGGCCGTGATCGTTTTGCACAGCGATACATAAGGGAGTTCAGACAACGGAGAAGTCAGAATGACTAACGCTTGCAGCGCGGAAAAGCCGAAGCATATCTGTGTTGCCATGTGTCTAAATGGAATGATTAACAGGGAAAAGCGAAAAACGCGGTTTGAAGCTACGCTGATTTAGACACCTGATTCGAGCGTGAACAGGACTAGTCAGGCATCTGAGAGCGTGAAGTGGATAGTGAAAAGATCGACGGAAATGGTATTTGAGCGGGATGAAACTCCAAAGGCCTTCATCGTTCCAATGGATCATGTTGATCTGAAGGGGTTTCTGATTCTGATTGTGCTGACCATGCTTTGGGGTTGCCACTATCCAGCCGTGAAGATCTCGAACATAGGTTTTTCACCCATATTTAATGCATTTCTGCGTTCTGCAATAGCTTCACTGCTGGGCATTGCCTATTGCATCGCCATCAAGAAACCGTTGTTTCATCGGGATAGACGGCTATTTCATGGTTTCATGGTGGGCATGCTCTTTGGGGCGGAGTTTATCTGTATCTATCTGGGCATGTCATATACCGATGCCGCGCGGGCGGTGATACTCGTCAATTTCTCACCCTTTGTCGTAACCGCGGGGGCTTACCTGTTTCTCAGAGAGGAACTGGGAATTGCCAAGATCGTCGGTCTCCTCCTCGGGTTCGCCGGGGCCTATCTCGTGTTCCACGGTAAACCAAAGGCGTGGAACCCCTCAATGCTGTTCGGCGATCTTCTCGAGCTCAGTGCCGCCTTCTTTTGGGGCTCAACCACCGTGTACATCAAGAAATACCTTGCAGGCCGAGTCGATCCCATACACACCTTCCTGTACCAGCTCGTCTTCTCCATTCCGATCATGTTCGTCTGTGCCTGCTGGCTTGAGAACAAATGGATCTTGGATGTCACCACGGCTGCCGTATCAGCCCTCCTTTATGCATCCATTGTCGTCGCCTTTGCCTCCTATCTCACATGGTTCAAGCTGATACACGCCTACCCGGTATCGCAACTGGCGGTCTTCACGTTCCTGTCACCGGTCTTTGGGGTTGCAGCGGGGGTGATTATCCTCGGAGAACAGCTGACCACAGGCCTTATCCTCGGGCTGCTCTCCGTGAGCACGGGAATTTACGTGACCAATTATAGGAAAGACAGGGGTCTTTGACGATCCACGTGGGCGTCTCCTTAACAATCCTTTAACCGTTTTCGGGAGTAATCGGCTCTGGGTCAGATGCAGACCTCCGAGTCTGTGGCTTAGCCACTTTTCTGTTGACAATTCGGAAACAAAGGATCTAGTTTGTATCCTGATTTCGAGAAATAGCAGAGCAAGACATCATCTGCCCAGAGATAACAATTCGAGAATCCACTTCTGGGGACAGTTATAATTTCAGGTGGTTAGGTCAAAAAGGGAGTCGGAAGTCCTGGCCCAACAAGGTAAGCCCATTTATCCTCTTCCGAGAAATGCTATTAGGACCCGGGGGTTCTTGTGTTGCCAAACTGTATGCGACACGGGATGATTATCCTGAATACGGTTGTGCCCCGCATTAAGAATCAAACGTGACGGCATAATCATTCTGTTTGTACCCGGTGATCTTTCAAATTCTACTCACCTGGCAAGGGCTTGTACTCAGAGGTACTTTCCCGATTTAGCCGAAAACACAGCATACTCGTGGGCCTCTAAGGGAGCGTTAGTGTCGAAAAATCAACAAGGACCTTCAAGGCTGATAACGCTTGAAATCCCTGATGAAAAGCTGGGACGAGACCTTGAACTCTTTAGGCAGAGAGCTATCGAGCTCGGTGCCTCAATGGCCGAGGTTATTCCTGCCAACTGGGTGGAAATAGATCCAAGGGTAAGACTTAAGTGCTCCATACCTCTGTGTCCATATTATGATAAAAGTATCTTTTGCCCACCTCATGGACCTTCCCTAGAATTGATGAGAGAGGCAGTCGCTCGATACAGTCGGGCACTACTATTCGCAATTGACATAATACCTGTGGATGAATATGCTGACCGCTCAAAAGAGCGTGGAGCAGTTGTTAAATGGGTGAGGAAGTGTTTTGAAATTACCGGCAAGATTGAAACAATGGCTTTCGGTAATGGTTACTACCTTGCCACTGGATTTAGCCAATTTAGTTGTTTGAAGGCACTCTGCGGACAGGACCGGTGCTCTATTCTCAATGGTGGCAATTGTCCATTCACCCTGAAGGCTCGCCCATCTATGGAAGGAGCGGGAATAGACGTTTTTGGACTGGTAACCAAGGTGGGTTGGGATATATATCCTATATACAGGAGCGTAGATCCAAGAGAAGTACCGAGGGCTCTATCGGTCGGGATAGTCTTTATCTACTGAGACTCCCCCTCTACGAAACTTGTTTGGTAATTTAGTGGCATACTGCTACATTGCCCTTGATAAGAAGAGGCTCTGGTAAGGAATAAATGAGTTAATTGCATTAGCAACTGATTCTTGACTGACCGCGATCCGAAAACCTCTGCAATAGACATCCCAGATAATGTTGGGAGTCACGATGGATAAAGGGTCCAAGCATACCGTAACGATAAAAGCTGAACCACAATCTATCAGAATAGATTTCTCACGGACTGCCATCATCGTCGTGGATATGCAAAATGCATTCGTGCGGAAAGGCGGGTATTTTGATCTGATCGGCATAGACATTTCACCGATCGAAAAGATCCTCGAGCCCTGCGGGAGTATCATCTCCGAGGCGCGCGTTAAAGGAATAAAAATCGTATATCTTCAAATGGCCTACAGCCCGGATCTCTCTGATACGGGGCCGATAGACTCACCAGCCTCCCAAAAATCACGGAGTCTGTCGCTGATTCGCGAGCATCCTGAATTGAGAGATAAGCTCTGCTTTTCTGGTTCTTGGGGCGCGGAAATCATCGAGGAACTGAAACCGGAACCGGGGGATATCATTGTTAGGAAACAAAAATATGACGGGTTCATAGGGACAAACCTCGACATCATTCTGAGAACACTCGGCATCAAGTATTTAATATACATAGGTACGGCGACTAACATTTGCGTTGAGTCCACCCTGAGACGATCTTTCTTCTTGGATTACTTCCCCATCCTTGTTTCAGATGCTGTAATCCAAAAGGGCCCAAAGATGATGCAAGACGCAACCATACTCAATGTTCAGAATACCTTTGGCTGGGTAACGGATTCCATTAGGCTCATGGAGGCGATGGATCGCCTGAAAGGCTGATCCTCCGGTAAGGAATTGAGGTATCCGATGAAAAAGGAGCAGCGGCATGTCCAATAGGTGGGCCTTATGGTTTGAGGAATTAGACCAGGAATGTAACGACCAGGTTGGGAAGAAGTGTGCAAACCTGGGTGAGATGACCAAGATGGGGATGCGTGTCCCCCCGGGCTTTGCCCTCTCATTGGAAGCTTACAAGGATTTTATGTCACTTACAGGGGCTGACAGGGAGACAAAGAAGTATCTGGATAATGTGGGGCATGACTTCGAGAACATTCAACATTTTAATGAGGCGAGTGCCGAGTTGCGAAGGATTGTTGAGTCCAAAGACATGCCCCGCGAGATGAGAGAGACCGTCTTGTCCCATTACCAGCGATTATGCCAAAGGTGTAATATGGAAGAGATGCCTGTCTCCACCCGATCGGCCGGTGCGGCAAGCCACCCCGGTCAATATGAGACCCACCTGAATGTACGAGGAGACCTTGATGTCATCAAAAAGATAAAAAAGGTATGGTCTAGCACTTTCAATCCCAGATCCTTGTCTGCCAGAAAACATGCAGGAGCCCCCTTGGAAACTGACCCTATAGGGGTGGCCGTGCTGAAGATGGTGAATGCGCGGACTGCCGGAGTCCTGTTCACGGCCGACCCCAATACGGGAGATACCTCGAGAATGATCATCGAGGCCAATTGGGGTTTAGGTGAGAGCGTTGTCGGCGGTGAAGCCTTGCCGGACACATACATTCTGGACAAACAGAGCTTAAACATAATTGACAGAAAACTAGGAACCAAGAGCAAATACGTGGCCTTTAAGGAAACGGGCATTGCCGAGATGGATACCCCTACCGAAAAGAGTTGCGCCTTCTGTCTGAGTGATGAGGAAGCAGAGGAAATCGGGAGATTAGGTAAGGTCTTGGAGTCCCACTTCGATGTACCCCAGGACGCCGAATGGGCCGTAGACCAGGACCTCGATTTCCCGGAAAGCGTCATCCTGTTACAGACACGACCAGAGGTTATCGCTCAAAAAAGGACGCCTGCTGACCAGGTAGTCGATTTGATGTTAACTCGACTCTTGAGGAGATGAATAAAAGGTGCATTTTATGAGCTAAGGCAATCAACCTTGAGCCGTGTTCGAGAGAGTTTGGTTCACATAAAAGAAAGGAGGGATGAAAATGTTGCACCCAGCTTATGATCTTACCTTTTACGAATTCGATGATGAAAGGGATACTCAGGTTTACGACGTCCTTTTATGCGATCTTGTTCACGGAAAACCTCCGCTGAAACCCCTCTATTTTGGCATCGGCTGGTACTGGTATGTATACGCGATCACGAATGCTGCTGAGACTCTGCATCTGCCCACCACAAAGGGCTGGGGTTATAGAGTGAGGGATGGGTATCCGTACCTCACCGCAATGCGAACTACTGAAGAAGAGGCAAAGGCCCGAGAACCGATTTTCAGGGAAAAAATCAAGCCCTTTATAGAGGACTTCGATGGGGTCTGGAATCCCCTTAAAACCGAATTGATGGCGGTATATAAAGAGGCCAAGGAATCGCGTGGCCTTCGTGAGTGGGATGATATCAAAAAGCTCAGTAACATCGAACTGCTCAAGTTCTTCTTGGATTATGCCTTCGTCATAAATCGTAAGGAGGCCGAAACCCATATGATGATGTTAGTGGCTTCCAATTATATCAATGGTCTGTTCCAACAAATGTGGCGTGAGATATTCGGAAAGGAGGCCCCTATAGATCCGGATTTCGCAAGACTAATGACCGGATATGAGGCCCAAGATACCCTCGTCGTCAGGGAGATGTGGCGGCTTTCCAGAAGGGCGGTTGACATGGGTTTGGAAGATGTCTTCAAGATCGAGGATAATGAACAAGTGTTGAAGGAACTTGAAAAAAGCGAGGAAGGCAAGAAATGGTTTAACGCATATCGGGAATTTCTCATGGAGCACGGATGGCGATGTGAACGCATGCATTCCTATGACACCCCTGCATGGGTCGAAAAGCCTAGTCTGGCCATCGGCCGGGTCAAGGTGCTCATGTTCCAGGAGTCCTTTGCCTTTGACGCCGAGCGTGAGCATCTCATTCGAGAGCGGGAAAAAGCGGAAAAGGAGATACTCGCCAAGTTACCCGCGGAGCAGAGAGAATGGTTCGGTACCTTAATGAAATCAGCGCAAAAATCGGGTTATTGGAGCGAAGACCATACCTATTTTTGTGATTTCTATGTGGGTGCCATGGGCCATTGGATTGCAACTGAAATCGGAAGGCGCTTTGCAGAGGCCGGATGCATCGATGAGCCTGGGGACATCCATTTCCTGCATGCCCACGAGATCAGGAAGGCTGCCGTACCCCTGGGCGATGTCAACCTGCGCCCTTATGTGCAGAGGAGAAAGGAGGCCTGGGAGAAGAGTTATGACTTAGATCCGCCACCATTTTACGGAAACATTGAGAAGGCCCAGGATGTATTGAGAAGTGATCCTACGCTTTCGGTATCCACCCAACTCCCCATCGTAAGAGAAGAATTGAAGGCCGACCTCTATGGTGCCGCTGCAGCTCCCGGTGTGGTAGAAGGAGTGGCCAGGGTCATCGTGGGAGCGGATAGGCTTTCCGAGCTTAAAGAGGGAGACATTCTGGTTGCCCCGGGAACCTCAGCAGCATGGACCGTTGCCTTTAGCCTCATTAAGGGACTCATCACCGATGGTGGGGGTGCCCTATCCCACCCCGTTATCATGGCACGGGAATACGGCATTCCCTGTGTAGCCGGCTGCTTACAAGGGACCCAGAAGATAAAGACCGGTCAGAGGGTAAAAGTCGACGGCAACTTAGGCATCGTCTATATCTTGGATTAGAGAACCTTCTCGCCCTGAAGGGTGTAACTCTATCCCTTCGGGTACATGCCACTCCCTTATGTAAAAAGCCACTCCGGCCCGCCGGGGTGGCTTCGGCATTTATTGTAAACTCTGCCTACCAACTACTTTCACGCATTAGAATGCACGCATCCACTCCGGCCTGAGCCCGATTTCCCCCCTCACGGCCGCATCAATCATATCCAAGACCTCCTGCTTACCCTCTGGGAGCCGCGCCCTTACCGGCAAGTAGTTGGATGCATGATTAGAAGAAAAGATGCCGCAACTCAAGTTGGTGTAGGCGATCATCTCTCTCATCTCAATCAGCAGCCCCCGTTCATCGGGCAGTTCGAAATCACCTCTCTCATATTCTTCCCAAAGGGGCGTGCCCGGAATCAGTATCACGGTTAGGGCGCTGGCGAAGTCGGGATCAATCGCGCTGATGAGTTCTCCGGTCGCCCGGGCATGGGCCAGGGACTTTTCCTTCCCCGCAATTCCCAGAAGTACCGTAACCGTAAGTTTGATCCCAGCGTTCTTCACCCTTTTGCCCATCTCGAGGCAGTGCTGCGCGCTTGAACCTTTATTGATCTTTTTACGGACCTCATCGTCTCCGGTTTCAACACCGAGGTAGAGCATGCCCAATCCGTTCTCCCGCAGTTCTGACAATTCTCGGGGAGATTTCATGCTAATGCTTTTTGTATTGGCGTAGGCCCCGACCCGTCTTACCCAGGGCAGATGTTCCTGAATGCTCTTAAGGATCCACATCAACCTCTTTTGAGGAATAATCAGGGCATCCCCATCCATAAGAAAGACCTGATCCTGCCTCTTCATATGCTTTGAGGCGAACAGGATATCGCTCAGGATGATGTCATCGTCCTTTATCCGAAACCGTTCATCCTTATAGGTCCCGCAAAAAGTACATCTATTGTGGGAACATCCCACCGTAACCTGAAGCAGGATACTATATGCCTCGGGAGGTGGCCGAATGCAATTCCCTTCGTAGTGCATGCCTTCGCTTTCCGTTGCGCTGCCCATCGACTTTCCTTCTCCTTGCCCCTTGTTTTATCGTCCCTTATATTTCGGTTTTCGTTCCTCCGCTAATGCTCGAAGTCCTTCCTGATAATCTTCGCTTTGGAGCATTTCTTCGAAGAAGGCAAGTTCCAGGCTCAATCCATCTTCAAGGGCCATGTTCCTGCCCCGGATCATGGCCTCTTTTGCTCTTCGAATGGCAAGTGGCCCGTTTTCACAGATCTTGGCTGCCCACTCATTAGCTGTGGGCAAAAGCTGAGCTAAAGGAACCACCTTATTGACCAGGCCCACCCGGTATGCTTCTTCGGCAGAAATTGGGGTTCGCAAAAAGATCATCTCCGCAGCTTTGGCTGGAGAAACCATCCGCGGCAATCTTTGGGTCCCACCTAGGCCCGGTATCAGACCCCGACCTACCTCGGGCATTTGCAAGTATGCGTTCTCTGAAGCGATCCGTATATCACAGGCCAGTGCAATCTCAAGCCCCCCTCCCCTAGCCGGGCCGTTAATCGCAGCAATTAGGGGCTTCCAGATATCGAGACCCCGCGTGATAGTCGGTGGCACCTGGAACGACTCGTCAGCCCACGGTCGGAGTAGCTTGTCGTGGTCGGCACCGGTGGAAAAGACCTCGCCAGTGCCCGTGATAATAGCCACCAAGGCCTCGGGATCGTCTCGAACGTTTATCAACGCCTTGCTGAACGCCTGAAAGGTTTCAGCGTCAATGCGATTGAGCGTCTCAGTGAGATTGAGCGTAATCGTTACAACGTTACCCTCTTTTCCGTAATGGATAGCCATAAGGATCTCCTTTCCTTCTCTTGGGCCCCGCAACAATTATAGTAAGGGTTGCAGCTCCCGTCAAGGAAGCCACGAATTGCAGGTGCATTGCGTTAGCGCCTGAAAGGGGCACTGTATCGCGTACGGGGGCACCAAATTATTGCTTACGGCTATTGCTCCAACTCAGCAAAACATTCTCAATTGAAATAGTGGCAGACCATGAAACCCTTTCTTTCGTTCCAAGGCTCACGGGCTTGTTTTTTCAGCGGCTTGTTTACGGGGGAGTCTTGCCCCCTCCGCATTCCCTTCCAGGCTCAGGGCTGCGGTTTCCCCCATACCCAAGCCGCGAAAAGAACTGCGCCCTCCCGCCAGTCTCTCCAGAAACGATTTCATGGTCTTGCCGGTCAGGAGAATTTGCGTCAGAAAAGACATCTATGGCCCTTGTATGGCAGTGGTTAGGGAGCTAAAGGAATAATCGAATATTGCTTTTAATCTTGACAAGCTCTATTGTTTTAATCGAATATCGATTACATCAATTGGGCGTGCTATCATTAGTCTTTATTGTCCGTATTATCTGTCACGAACCCCTTCACTCAAGCCTCTTTGGCAAAAGGCTC
>CP070752.1:2042416-2066489 GCA_020348625.1 Deltaproteobacteria bacterium
CCCCTGCCCTTGGTTGTGTAAAAAAAAGAAATTCAGCCGTTACAGGTAAAAAGTGCCTAAAGTGAGCTAAAGTTATAGAGAGGATTTGGGATATCCTGTTTATTTGAAGCGTTATAAAATAATCCCTACTGTAAGGCTATGAGCAATTAGATTGCACACAAAGAATTTCTATTTAAGTCATCTCATCTTTTATTGCACATTAACTTTTAATTTTAGGCACTTATAACTTTCGGAGATCTATACAGCCTTTTTCAGCTTGTCGACCAGATCGGTCTTTTCCCAGGTGAACTCCTCGAGTTCTCGCCCGAAGTGCCCGTAACAGGCTGTTTTCTTGTATATGGGCCGCAGCAGGTCCAGTTGCTCGATGATGGGCCGAGGCCTCAGATCGAACTCCTTTTTTACCATTTTCGTCAGCTCCGCGCCGGGCACAACGCCGGTTCCGTAAGTGTCGACCATCAGGCTAACCGGTTCGGCTTTACCGATGGTGTAAGCGATCTGGATCTCGCACCGTTCTGCCAAACCGGCGGCAACGATGTTCTTTGCGATGTAGCGACACAAGTATGAGGCGCTTCGATCCACCTTTGACGGATCCTTGCCCGAGAATGCTCCGCCGCCGTGGTGCCCGAACCCGCCATAGGTGTCCATGATGATTTTCCTGCCCGTCATGCCGCAATCTCCCAAGGGGCCACCGGTTACGAACCTGCCCGTAGTATTGACGAAGAACTGGGTTTCCTTGTCCAACATCTCCGGCGGGATGACCGTCTTGATCACCTCTTCGACGATTGCTTCTTTCAGGGTATCGTAGTCAACATCCGGTGAGTGTTGGGCTGCAATAACAACCGTATGAACAGTGGTGGGTTTTCCGTCTACGTACCTGACGGTGACCTGGGTTTTTCCGTCAGGCCGCAGCCATGCGAGCTTGCCCGATTTTCGAACGTGGGCAAGCCTCTGAGCGAGATTGTGTGCCAGGTAAATGGGCATGGGCATCAAAACGGGGGTGTCGGTACACGCGTATCCGAACATGAGCCCCTGATCACCAGCACCTTGCTCCTTGAAAAGACCAGCGCCGTTAACTCCCTGTGCTATATCAGGAGACTGTTTATCAATGCTTGTAACAACCGCACAGGTTTCCCAGTCGAAGCCCATGGATGAATCGTTGTATCCTATCTCCTTTATGGTGTTTCGGACAATCTCGGGCATTTCCACATAGCAGTCCGTTGTTATCTCTCCGGCGATAATTGCCATGCCGGTTGTAACCATGGTTTCGCATGCAACCCTCCCTTTTTTGTCAAGGGCCAGAATCGCATCCAGTATGGCATCGGAGATTTGATCAGCTACCTTGTCTGGGTGTCCCTCTGCAACGGACTCGGACGTAAACAAATAATCGATGTTCATATTCTATTCCCCTCTCGGTTAAGTAGTACCATCCATGCGCGTTAGCGCTGCATCGGCCACCGCGATGAAAACATAATCACAAAAACTGCTTTGTAAACAGCCGGAACCAATTGGGGCAGGTTAAGCAGGAGCGTTCAAGCCTCTTAGGTATCGGTTTCAGCGGTGACTTAGAATGCGGTTATCGATCAACCGTGCCCTTCCTACTTTAACGGCGAGTGCCAGAAGGGCAGGCTCCTCAACTATTTCAATATCGGTTAGATCCTCCCGATTGCAAATGGTCACATAGTCGATCTCGGTGAACGGATGACTCAGAATCAACTCCCGTACGGCACCTATGATCTTGGCTGAGTCTTTTTCCCCCTTCTCTACCATAGCGCTGGCCATATCCATTCCCTTTTTCAGGCTCAAAGCCGACTCCCTTTCATGGGGAGTCAGGTAGGTGTTCCTGCTGCTCATGGCAAGACCGTCTTGCTCTCGCACGGTTGGAACCCCTATGATTTCAATGCCCATGTTTAAGTCCCTAACCATTTGCCTGATCACAACGAGTTGTTGATAATCCTTTTCACCGAAGATAGCACGGTGCGGTTTTGTTATGTTAAAGAGCTTTGCAACCACGGTAGTGACCCCTGCAAAATGCCCGGGCCTGGATCTCCCGCAGAGGTACTTGGTTACCTCTTCCACGGCCACGGTAGTCTGGAAACCCTGGGGATACATCTCCATCGAACTTGGCATAAACACGGCGTCCACTCCCTCGGAGCGGGCCTTTTCCAGGTCTCCTTCCGTATCTCGGGGATACTTCTCATAATCCTCCTGAGGGCCGAACTGGGTGGGATTAACAAAGAGGCTCATTACCAGTTTATTGCCTTTTTCTCGACCAACCCTCAAGAGTTCAAGATGGCCTTCGTGCAAAAACCCCATGGTCGGCACTAACACGATGATTTCATCGTTGTTTCTCCACCTCTCAGAGGCCTCTTGCATTATAGCTATGGTCTCGATTATCTTCATTATTCTCCGAATGCCTGGTAGCGGGGTGCCTCAAGTGCTCAGGGCCTGGTTCCGAGGGGGACATAGTACTTCGTCCCCTTTTCCATCTTTTCTATTTCAAGGATCAAATTATCCAGATCAGATGGTACATTCACAAAATCTATTTCAGAGGCGTTAATCACCAAAAGAGGGGTTTCGTTGTAATGAAAAAAGAACTCGTTAAAGGCCTGGTTTATCTGATCGAGGTAACTAAGAGCCACCGGTTTTTCATAGTCTCGATTTCTTTTTTTGATCCTTTCTTTCAAAACGTCGGTTCTTGCCTGTAGGAAGATGACGAGATCCGGTTTTGCGCTTTTCACCTTGAGCAGGTTGAATACCTGTTGATATAGGCCAAATTCCCTGTCATCAAGATTGAGTCTCGCGAAGATCCTATCCTTGTCGAAGAGAAAATCCGAGACAACAACCCTTTTGAACAGATCAATTTGATTTATTTCCTCCTGTCTTTGAAAACGCCTCAGAATAAAGAAGAGCTGGGTCTGAAATGCAAACCTTCTTGGATCCTGATAGAAGCTGGCAAGAAAGGGATTGTCTTCAGCATCTTCCAAGATAGTCCTGCCGTGTATCCTTTCGGCTAGCAAGATGGCCAAGCTCGTTTTTCCCACCCCCAGGGGGCCTTCGACAGCTATGTAGTTCTTTCTGACCACAGTTCTTGCTCGAATTGCACAACCATGAGCTACATAACACCGAGCGCATGAGGTGTCAAGGTATTGTCTTCTTGGCCCTCACAGCAGAAGTCAAGCAGATGTAATCATCAACAGTGAGGGTTTCGGCCCTTCGTTTAGGGTCGATCGAGCATTTCCTGAGTGCCTTATCCAGCGTTTCTCTGGGAAGAGAGACCACAGCCCTGTCAAGGGAGTTAAGGATGGTCTTTCTCCGATGGCTGAATGCTGCCTTGGCAATACTTTGAAACAGGCCTTCATCTTCTGCCTGAGACGGATGTGGGTTCTCAAAGTCAATTTCAACAACCATGGAATTCACTTTTGGCTTCGGGTAAAAAGCATCTCTGTTGACGTTGATAAGGGGAGAGAGGCGGGCATGGTATTGCATAATGACACTGAGAGCACCGTACTGCTTTGTGCGTGGTCTGGCGGTCAAACGCTGTGCGAACTCATACTGAAACATTAAGATCGCGGTCCTGACATACTCCCTGTTGATTATGAGCTTCTCCAGGAACGGAGAAGAGATATTATAGGGAAGATTGCCCAAGACCTTGATCTTGCGGTGAAATCTGTTAAATAACTCTTCAAATGGTACTTTGAGGATATCCCCTACAATGAATGTTATCTTATGCTCTTCCCCCGCTGGCACTCGCTCTTTTAATATTTCAGCCAGGCCAGGATCCTTTTCTACGGCTACTATATGAGAAATCAATGAAAGAGCGGGAATCGTCAGGGCCCCGAGGCCTGACCCTACTTCGAGCACTACATCCTCTTTGTCAAGCCGGGCTTGGGCAATAATCTTGCTGGTGATGCCCCGATCTTGGAGAAAATGCTGCCCCAGGTATTTGCGGGGGCTGATACCCGATTGAGCCAGCATTGTCTTAACGTTGTTCATGCCTTGACCGGCTTTCTTGAAGAGCGCCATGTGATGACAGCCCCAAGAAAGTAGAAAAAGATAATATTCGATTGACAAAAGACAAACAGCGTGTGGTATCGCTGGAAAAAACGGGAGAACCCAAGGTTGTTGTCGACAACTAACCCAACGGAAATCGTGACCGAGCGTCTAAGGTTAGCCTATCACTCTCTCCTCTTTGTCTTTTGTGGTAACCGGCGACGGCTATCATGGCCCCGTTATCTGTGCAAAATTCCGGACTTGAGGCAAAGAGATCAATGCCCTTTTCTGCCATTATGCCCTTCATTTTATTTCGCAAATATGAGTTTCTGGCCACTCCTCCTGCGAGTACAACCGACTTTACCCCCATCCGATCGGCAGCGGCCACTGTCTTATCAACGAGCACGTCAACTACGGCGGACTGAAAGGAGGCAGCGATATCGGCAACACTGATAGTAGTTTCATTTGCTTTGTGATCGCGCCACGATCTGAAATACAGGGCGACGGCAGTTTTCAGGCCGCTGAAGCTGAAATCAAGGGAGTCTCTTGACAAATATGCCCTTGGAAAATCGATGGCATCGGAGCGCCCTTCCCGTGCCAGTTTTTCTATTACCGGTCCGCCCGGATACCCTAGGTTGAGGAGTTTCGCAATTTTATCGAATGCCTCTCCAGCAGCATCGTCAAGAGTTTGCCCCAGAACCGTATAATCCCCGAAACTCCTAACGTGATAAATGTTGGTGTGTCCACCCGACACGGTGAGCGCAACAAAGGGAAATGGAGGAGGTGTCTTTTCCAGAAAGATGGAGAGGATATGCCCTTCAAGGTGGTTGATTCCTAGCAGCGGAATACCGTTGGCATAGCTGAGCGTCTTTGCGAAATAGATACCGACGAGCAGGGCACCCACAAGGCCGGGCCCTACCGTGACTGCTATTGCATCTATGTCCTTTATCGTGAGGCCGGCCTCTCTGAGAGACTCCCTGAAAACGGGTACGATATTTCTGACATGTTCTCGTGAGGCAAGCTCGGGGACTACTCCACCGTGCTCATGGTGAATAAGAACCTGAGAGTTAACGATATTTGATAATAAATATTCTCCATCTTTTACGAGCGCGGCACAGGTGTCATCGCAAGACGTGTCGATGCCGAGTATATTCATAATTCCTTAGAGCTTCTCCCGAAGAGGCGAGGCAGGTCGTCATTCTTGTGATTTCCTCTTCTCCCTCAATTGATCTATCCGTTCCACTACCCTTGTGAGATGTTCAGCCATCTGTCCGGCCTTCTGATAGCGCTGATCCACGTCTTTGGCCAGGGCCTTATCAATTATTTTCTCTACAACCAGCGGTATCTTGGGATTGAGCTCCCGTGCTGACGGGTGCTTTGCATGGGAGATTTGATACAGGAGTGAGGTCACGTCATCAGAAACAAAGGGCTTTTGACCGGTCAACATCTCGTACATGACAATTCCCAGTGCAAAAACATCCGAGCGTCCATCCACCTTTCTTCCGTTAACCTGCTCAGGAGACATGTATGAGGGCGTGCCCATGACAATACCGGTCTTTGTCTTAGAAGAAGACGTGATCCGGGCGATGCCGAAATCGGTGACCTTGATGGTTTTGGTCTCTTTCAGTAATATGATGTTAGCGGGTTTTATGTCGCGGTGGACGACTTGCTTTCCATGAGCATAGTCAAGGGCACTGGCCACCTGTGCTATGATAGAGAGCACGCGCCTTATAGGAAGTAGGCTTCCCTCGCGGGTAAACTGCACTAGGTTCTCGCCATTCAGAAACTCCATAGCAATGTAGGCCAGGTCATGTTCTTCGCCTGCGTCGTATATGGCGACAATATTGGGGTGATTCAGAAGGCCGGCTGACTCTGCCTCCCTAAAGAATTGCTGCTTTATCTCAGAGAGGTCTTCACCTTCAAATTCCGTTAACCGCAATGTCTTTATGGCAACTGTTCTGTGGATCGTGGGGTCAATACCCTTATACACGATGCCCATGGCGCCCCTTCCCAACTCATCGGTGACTTCGTAACGGCCGAGCGTTGGTTTTGTATCGAGTTCTTTGAGCGTCGGTCCAATGTCCCCGGGATGTGCACCGCTGGCGCTGAAGATGATGGTGCTCTCTACCCCTTTGAGTTTCGGTATCCTTTCGTTGAGGTCCCTGAAGTTTGTTTCGTCTTCCACGATCATAGCATATGCTGCCAGCGCCTTGTTAAACTGTCTCTTTCGCTCATAGTCGAGCCCGAGATTATATAAGAGGTCTTTCACCCCCGGCTCATGGATTGGGCATTTGCGGAATTTCTCGAAGGCCAGATCGAGCAGGCCTTGTTGCTGGAAAGAAAGGCCAAGGGCCTTGTTCGTTTCGACGGAGTCAGCTTCGACCATCTCTTTGGTTTTTTCGGTAATAAAGAAATTCCTACTCACGATCAGGATATAGCCCAGAACCAACAAGATGAGCTGAGGCGTAATCTTGAGCCACAGATTTGACCTAAAAAAGACGAGCGTTCCCGCTGCTCCGTAAGAAAGAAACAACAGCAAGGTTACGGCTGCTCCGGTGCCGGCTTTCAGCCTGGGAAGGTAGCATGTAATATACAAGCCGAACAGCACGAGAATGGCAAGCTCGACAAAGAACACCCATTCCGGTCGTATGAAGAAGTTCTCCCTCAGGATGTTTGACACTGAATTGGCGATTATCTCAATTCCTGGCAGATTGCTCGAAATGGGAGTCACAAATCTCTCACCTACTCCGGGGGCGGTGGGGCCGACGATAACAATCTTGTCTCTAAAAACGCTCGTCTGAAAATCCTTTTTGAGGACTTTACTGAAAGGTGTGGTGTGGAAGGCTACCCCAGGGCCAGCGTTCCATTTAATGAGTGTCGGCATGCCGGGATCTGAGGCCGGTATGGATATGGTCTTGGATGGAGTAAGCTGTAAGTCGATACCCTTGCCAAGGTTCAGCCTCACCTGGTTGTCGTTCAGGCCCGTAAAGGTCTTTACGATTGCAAGGGAAAACGAGCAAACAAAGGTATTGTCCAGATAGCCAATGGCATGGGTCTGGCTCCTGATAGATCCGTCACTATCGGGAAAGAGGTTTATGTGGCCGATGCCGGCAGCGGCATGCGCAAAGGAAGGAAGCAGGGGAATCATTTTGGGATGCCACATAATGGATCTCATGGACCAGTCGTCCTTGAGACCGTGGATAACCTTAAAGGCGTTCTTGGCTATGTAGTCGGGAGTGTCCCGGTCCCTTCCTGTGCCCCTTGTGTCGAAATATACGGGGAGAACAACGTTGCCGGCCTTTTCAACGGCCTCAACGAGCCTTGCATCATGATCGAGATTGGCCTCCGCCGTTTTCAACAATTCGGAAAAGGTTGCGGCAGTCGTGTCTTTGTCGGGTAAGCTCAGTTCGCTCCATATCTTATTCAGCTCTTTGATTGTATTGAGCCCGGCGCTCTGCTCTGGCTCATTAAACATGATATCCAGTGCAATAACCTTGGCGCCTGCCAGGGCCAGGTTATTGACCCCTTGGGCAATAATACTTCTGGGCCATGGGAACCGACCGATCTCAGCTAAGTCCTCATCATTGATGACTACGAGTTCGATGTCCGGGCATCTTTCCGCGGATGCACTGATCTTCGAGCGTATGTCGAAGGTCTTCTTCTCAATGACATCCGTAAAATCGGCAAAACCGGTTACGAACATTGCGATAAAGAGAAGAGTGAGGATCAGCCCGATTAACCATCCAGGGATACCCTTTCTAGACAGCATCACTTCCTTTACTATTCTATATGGTGATATAAGGTTTTATTTGTACGTATCGGACGTTTCCCACACCGGGTAAACAGTTTATTTGCCCTACAGCAGTAAACGGCCCGTTGCGCGATCTATGGTCAATGATTTTCCGCGCAAGAGAGGGCCCGATGTGAGGTATGGCTTCCAGCTCCTTCTTGCTGGCTGTGTTCAAGGACAGAGGAATTCCCAGGGTCACTTTATAGAAGGCAGGCAGAGAGCCCGGGGAAATCCGTAAGCGCCCGTTTTCCGAGCTAACATGGAGGCTTGTCCCTTGCGCAAGTTCTGGAAAGGCCTTGAGTTCTTCGGAAATCAATCCTGGTTGAAGGCCGCCCGCTCGATTGAGCAGTTCGCCCAGACAAGGTTCCCTGTTGAACCCATAGACGCCGGCATTTCTCACTTCGCCCGTGATGAGGATATAGAGCTGGTTTAGGCTCGTAATCGTGCCACGCTCTCTCTGGAATGAGACGAGGCTATGCAAGGCCCATGCCCCAAGCAGGAGGATAAGAAGCATGAGAAGGCCCCTCTGGTGACCGCTCATGTATCTATTTCTTGTCACCAAGTCCGAAAGCCTCGTGTAAGGTCCTAACCGCTAGTTCGGTATATTTTTCCTCTATGACACAGGAAATCTTTATCTCCGAGGTGCTGATCATGCTTATGTTGATATTCTCTTTAGCCAAGGTCTCGAACATCAAAGAGGCAATTCCGGCATGATTTCTCATGCCCAACCCCACAATAGATACCTTGGCGATATTTTGATCTCCAAGCACCTCTCCTGCCCCTATTTCTTGAGCAACCTCTTTCACCAGTTTCAAGGTTTGGTTGAAGTCGGTTTTCGTTACGGTAAAGGTTAGGTCTGTCAGGCCCTCGACACTGGTATTTTGGATAATCATGTCCACCACGATTCCGGCCTTGAACACAGGATCGAATATCCTAAATGCAGTACCCGGCCTATCAGGTACTTGGGCCACCGTGACTCTGGCCTCGTTCTTGTCATATACAACACCGGAGACCATTACATTTTCCATTTCTTTTTCTTCTGATACTACCATGGTACCCTCATTCGTTGTGAAAGACGATCTCACGTGGATCGGCACATTGTATTTTTTAGCGAATTCGACAGATCGTATGTCCAACACCTTTGCCCCTAGGCTAGCCAGCTCCAACATCTCTTCATGTGATATCCTATCGAGTTTTCTGGCATCGGTGCAGATATTCGGATCAGCTGAGAATACCCCCTCAACATCGGTATAGATTTCACACATGTCAGCATTGAGGGCTGCGGCCAGTGCTACTGCTGTGGTATCTGATCCCCCTCTTCCTAACGTCGTAATGTTTCGGTTTTCATCAATGCCCTGGAATCCGGCTACTGCCACGATTCTGTTTTGGTCTAACTCTTTGAGTACCCGCTTCGCATTGATCTTCCGAATCCTCGCTTTACCATAGATATGATCAGTATGAATGCCCGCCTGAAAGCCGAGGACAGAGCAGCAGTCATACCCCATAGACTTAACCGCAATGGCAAATAGGGATACGCTTACCTGCTCCCCTGTTGCCATCAAAACGTCTAATTCCCTTGCGTCAGGGGCATCAGTTACCTCCTTCGAAAGCTGGATCAAGGCATCGGTCTGGCCGCTCATTGCCGATAAAACGATCACAAGCCTGTTTCCTTGCTTACACAGCTCGATTACACGCTGAGCGACCGCTTTGATCCTCTCGATGGACCCTACTGAGGTCCCGCCGTATTTCTGTACTATTAATGCCATAGCTGGTGAAATTGTGTCTGGGTTAGAATCTTGTTACGTCGCCTTTTCTTGTCTTGTATCGCCACAAGTGGCGCTTCATTGCTTCGCCTTCGCCCGATAGGGGCATGTCACAGGGTTTCCACTTTATTCCTGTGCCCTGTGATATGGGCTCATACCGCAGTGGTGAGCTATGCTTTCAGGGCCTCTTATGCCCCTTTGCAAGACCTTCAAACGGTTTAACGGAGTGTGGAACCAACGGTTTTCTTTACAGCTCGTATTATCGTATTGGCCCGTGTGTGTGAGCCGCTGAACTGCACCTCCCTGGTATGCTCATCTATCATGGTTAAGGCAACGCGAACCGTTTCCTCGGGAAGCTCTCCAGGCCATCGATCCGCCCATTCTAGGACAACTATCCCCTCTTCTGAAAAATACTCATCCAGATCAAGGCTCATGATCTCTTCTGCGTTTTCGAGCCGATAAAGGTCTATATGAAAAAGTCTTTCTCTGCCGGCATACTCATTGACCAGGGTAAAGGTTGGGCTCACAATGCTGTCAGGGTCAATGTCGAGTCCCATGGCTATTCCCTTGGTAAACCAGGTTTTTCCTCCGCCCAGGTCTCCGACTAATGCGATACTATCGGAATTACCTAATTGATGCCCCAGTTGCCGGCCTAACCAAACGGTTCTGTCTACAGAGGCCGTCGTATATTTCACGGAAACAGTTTTCAACCTGAGGGCCCTTTTTTGCCTTTTTATATCACATCCTCTGAGATGTGTTTTTCAAGGACGACCACGGCTATGCCGTAATCGGCCTCATCCGAGAGGCTAATGTGCCATCGGGATATGCCCTCCTTGCGGCAAACCATAAGTGCCTTTCCGGCTATGGCAAGGTCTGGCCGGCCACTTCTATGGTGAAAGACCTCTATATCGCGCCACCTGATGCCCCTCCTCATTCCCATCCCCAAGGCCTTGGAGAAGGCCTCTTTGGCTGCGAAACGCAAGGCAAATCGGGACGCGGATCTTCGACTTTGGATACAAAATTCAATCTCCCGGGGGGTGAATATCCTTGCGATAAACCTATTTCCCCACCTCTCTATTGCCCTGCTCATCCTCGTTATGTTGACCAGGTCTACGCCGATACCGTAAATCATAACGTTACATTAGACTGGATAGCCGCCACTGACAGGCCACGAACATGCCCTTGAGACGTTTGCATATTTCTCTGCTCCCGCAGCAAAGGGGATTTCCAAAGGGAACACGTTTCACTGACCATGCCAGAGGAAAGCAGGGAATAACCATTGATTAGAATTGGCATACCAGGTCGATCATCTCGCGAACAGCCTGATCCATTCCCACCATCACTGCCCTGGCAATGATGCTATGGCCTATACTGTATTCTTGTATCTCAGGGATAGCAGAGAACGCTTTTATGTTAACGTAATTCAGGCCGTGCCCGGCATGAACTCCGAGTTTCAGTCCATCGGCGATCTTTGCAGCCTCGGAAATCCTCTTAAATTCACTAAGCCGCTCGGATTCAGATTTTGCATCACTGTAAGGGCCTGTGTGGATTTCCACGATATTTGCCCCTGCATCCGAGGATGCTTGTATCTGGGAAGGTTCTGGATCAATAAAGAAACTGACACAAATGCCTGCTTCCTGCAAGGTCTTCGTGGTCGTCTCGTAGTGCTCCCTATTGCGGATAACGTCAAGCCCGCTTTCGGTGGTTACCTCTTGCCGCTTTTCCGGTACGAGAGTTACCATGTCCGGTTTGACGCTAAGCGCAGTAGCAACGAGGTCTTCTACCGAAGCCATTTCCAGGTTTAGCCTTGTCTTCACGGTTTCCTTAAGGAGACGGAGATCTCGATCCTGAATATGTCGTCTATCTTCCCTCAGGTGACATATGATCCCGTCCGCGCCGGCCAATTCAGCTATGCCGGCAGCTAAGACTGGATCAGGCTCATCTATCCCCCTCGCCTGACGAATGGTAGCAACATGGTCAACATTAACGGACAAACGGGCCATAGCAGTTTGATCCTCCCTCCCTGATCATAGGGCTATTAAGCTTCGTTTAACGGCTGTAAAGACGACTATTTCACGAGGGCCAGCAGTCGATGCTCCTCCTTAACCATCCGTAGCCCTTCTTCCTCCGATATTTCGTGATCATAGCCAATAAGGTGCAAGAGACCATGAACGAGCAGCCTGTCCAGCGTTTCCTGAAAGGTCTCACCAGTTGTCTTTGCATCTCTCAACGCAGCATCCAGGGATATGACTATATCTCCCAGCATGGAGGTTTCAGGCTCGGGAGCGTCATTTTCCCTCATGGGGAAGGCAAGGACATTTGTCGGGCCTTGTCTTTTCAGAAAGCGGTAATTGAGTTCCGCTATCTCTTGATCGTCGGTAAGAAGCAGGCTCAATTCACACTTATGGCATCCCAAGCCTCTTAAGATCTTCGTTAGATTCGTCCTTATCCTTCTGGTGTTTATGCTTTTCGTGGGATACCGGCAGGTTATTTGAGTCTCCATTTTCCCTCTTTTTTGCAATCTCCTTTTTGATAATTGGTTCCGGATAGTCAATGCGGCTGTGAAAAATACCGCTCAAGGTCTTCGTAAAACTCTTGGCAATCTGGTTCAGATCCTTTAAAGTCAATTCGCACTCATCAAGCTGTCCGTCTGAGAATAGATTGTTTATGATCTTTTGAACCATTCCTTTGATTCGCGCGGGGGTCGGTTCACCAAGGGTTCTGGATGCTGCTTCAACCGCATCTGCCAGTAACACCAGGCCAGCTTCTTTTGTTTGCGGTTTCGGGCCAGGGTAACGGTAATCTTGTTCCTTAACCGGCACGGTTTTCGCCCCTTTTCTCCCATTTTGATCCTTTGCCTTCTGATAGAAAAAAGAGATGAGCCCTGTCCCGTGATGTTGTTGAATAATGTCTATGATTTCCCTGCCGAGCCTGTGTTTTCTTGCAAGCTCAACACCGTCCTTAACGTGGGAGATAAGGATAAGACTGCTCATTGAAGGTGCCAGTTTCTCATGGCGATTCTCGCCCTTCAATTGATTTTCTACGAAGTAAAGTGGCTTTGTGATCTTCCCAATGTCGTGGTAGTAGGCGCTTACCTTTGCCAGCAAGGGATTGGCTTGAATGCTTTCAGCCGTTACTTCCACCATATTGCTTACAACCACGCTATGATGATATGTTCCGGGGGCATTCACCATGAGATCTTTTAACACGGGCTGATCTAAGCTGGACAGTTCCAGGAGTTTGATATCCGTGGTAAAACCAAAGGCCATCTCGATCAAGGGCAAAAACCCGGTAGCAATGACGCCGGCCAGTACACCTCCCAAGAAACCGGCGACGAGCGAAAGAGCACTGATCGTGGAGTAAAGATTTCCATAGAGGGTCTGAATCGATAAGGCAATAAGGGCATTGAGAACCCCGACCCGGATACCTGTTTTTATCAGTACCACCCGCTCTCTGCAGTTCCTTACGCCATAGGCAGCCAGGAGGGACCCAAGGAAGAAATAGATGAAGAATTCCAACCTGCCCTCAAGCACAATAGAGGCCAGAATAGAGATAATTAATGAAAAGGCAACCGCTACCTCCAATCCCTGAAAGATTGAGATCAAGATTGCTCCCAGCGTGATGGGTAAGGCGAAAAGGAGAACCTGAGCAGTGAAAAAAGAAAAGCCCCGGGCTAACTCCTCAGCAACTATGTTGTAAAGGAGTATTATCAAAAACATTAACAGCAAGCTCAGACTCAGAAACGTGAGGGTCTTGGTGCTTTCCCTCAAGACGCCTGGTCGCCTCAGCAGTATGACATAACTCAGGGCCAAGAGGATGCCGACCATGAGCGCAGTGCTCAGGGCCATTCCAGGGAAGAGGGTATTTCTGGTAAGCTGGGCCAGCGTCTCGAGTTTGAGCAGGTGAGTAGCGCTTACCTTTTCTCCCTCTCTGATAATCATCTCACCTTTTTTGACCTGGAAGTAGATAGGTTTTACCGAATTCTTGGCCTCTTCCTTTTGGAGCTCTGTTTCTTGCTTATTAAAGGTGATGTTGGGCCTTATCAATAATTGGGCTAACCCTATTACAGACGCAATGCCCTCCGGACCGATTTCTTCTGGGGCGTTTTGACTGATTATCTGGCTGACATGCTGATGGGCACCTTTCAGATCGTAGAAGCGATCAAGGTCATCGACCTTGAGTTTTCCCTGAGTATCAATATCCTGGAGTATGATTCCCTTCCCCTTCTGAGAGACCAAAACAGTGTTCTCACGTATAACGCCTCTTTGAAAAACTCGATTTAATGCTGTCAGGAGGGTATTCTCCATCTCGGGGGAGAATTTACCCTTCAGGATGCTTTCAAACAGAGCGCTGTCTGAGTTGATTCCCAAAAGCTCGAAGAATTTTTCCCGCAACTGCATCAGCTCTTCAGAGCGAAGGGTTGGCTCCAGCGCAATTGACTCAATGCGTTCGAGTTCCTCCCTGCCGTAGCTAAAGGATTCTTTAACCCTCTCGCTCACATAGGCCCCTGATCTGTCAAAGTCATACACAAAAAGCGATGACTTGGACGCCTCATCCCTCCTTTGCTCCGTCAATTCCTTATCTTCCACAAGAAAGTCCTGTGGCGCTTTGATGTCTTTTCGAGCAACATCACCGAGGGAATAGGCTTCGTTGGACATCATTAACGTATTTGGAAAGAGAAGCAGCGAAATGGCTGCGCTTAAAATAATAAGACAGGCCCACAGCTGCGTTCTGAAGCTTATCAGCCTGAAACCCTCTCTCAGCCTAAGCAGAGGGGAGCCGATTTCTCTTTCTGATTTCTTGGTCTTCTTGGTTCTGGCAGGAGCCGGCTTTTTGTTCTTGTCTACCATACCGCTATTTTTCTGCTCTCTCGTAAGCGTCTATGATTTCCTGAACCAGTGGATGCCGCACAACATCCTCTTTTCCAAAATACACGAATTTTATGTCTGATATGTGAGAAAAGATATCCCTGGCTTGTATGAGCCCGGAGGCCTTGCCCTCAGGGAGGTCTATCTGGGTGATATCTCCAGTAATCACCGTCTTAGAGCTAAACCCGAGCCGGGTCAGAAACATCTTCATTTGTTCAGTGGTTGCATTCTGTGCTTCATCTAAAATGACAAACGAATCATTCAGCGTTCTTCCTCTCATGAAGGCCAGGGGCGCCACTTCGATTATGCCCGTTTGAATAAAGCGGGATGCGCTCTCAAAATCCATCATATCGTGAAGCGCATCGTAGAGGGGCCTCAGGTAAGGGTTTACCTTTTCATAGAGGTCTCCGGGCAAAAAACCGAGTTTTTCACCAGCTTCTACAGCCGGTCTTGCCAAGACGACCCTGGTTATCTCCTTCTTCATTAAGGCTGAAACAGCCATTGCCATTGCAAGGTACGTCTTTCCCGTGCCAGCTGGGCCAATGCCAAATACGATATCGTAGTTTCGTATACTGTCAATGTATATCTTTTGGTTGATGCTCTTGGGTGTTATCGTCCTCTTTTTTGATGGAATGTATACCCTATCCAAAAAGATCGGTTTCAGTTTTGCCTTATGGTTCCCGGACAGGATTCTCAGGGAATACTCGATATCCCTATCGTAAATCGGATAACCGTCTGCTAGCAATCCATAGAGCTGGTTCAGCAGGTTTTCGGCCATCTCCACGTCGGGTTGAGGGCCATGCAAGAGGAGATCATTGCCTCGAATGTTGATCGTAATGCCGAGCCTCTTTTCTACGAGCCGGAGGTTGCCGTTTCTCTCTCCGCAGAGGGCTTTGACGAGTTCATTATTGTCAAAGGTTATCCCTTTGCTCGCGGTATCCTCTTTTTGATGATGTAGTTCCGGCATTTGTTGCCTTATTTCTCAAAGCTCGTCTTGTCGTTTTTTGGAACAAACAAACTTTCTTAATTATCATACGCTACAAGCCCTGTGCAAGCAAAGAATACAGAAGCGGAGCCCGTTTTTATCTTGACATGAAATGGATCTGGCCTTAAACAAACAGTGGTGTCAATTCCCGGAAGTATCAAAAGGTGCTGAGCAGAGAGATGACCAAGCAATACAGGGTAGTCCTTTTGGGTTTCAAGGATGATGCAGATGCTTTCAGGGATAATATGGCCAAACTAGGGGTAGCCTATGATACCCTCGATAAGTATATTAGGAAGGCGCCAATCGTTTTGAAAAGGGATTTGGATCTCGCCGATGCACGCCGATATGCCGATGCCATTATCAATGCCGGAGGTTTCGTAAATATCCAGGAGACAGGAGAATTTCCCGAGACTCCCTCACCTGCCGATAACAGACCGAACCTTCCCGACCCGGATTATGTACTCTGCCCTAACTGCGGTTTCAAACAGAAGAAGGAAGACTGTTGTGTCAGGTGCGGTTTTGATTTAGATATTTCCGATTAGGTGTACCGTATTAATCCACAACCTTATAGACTATATCGTTTTCCCGCACTCTTTCCTTTACCTTGACGCCGATCATATCGCCCGGTTTTGCTTCATCGATCGGTTGGTTATCCATCTCCATGCTCATCACTTGCTCGGTAAATTCAGTGGTGTGGCCTTTATACACCAAGGTATCGCCTTTCTTGATAGATCCCTTTGTGACATTTATGGCAGCCACACTGGGCTTGGCAAAGAACTTAACAATCACGCCAACTTCTTCCTCAGGCATCGTAAGACCTCCGTCTGAAATAATTTTTGCCCGACTTATATCAGTAATTTCCCCGTCTGTCAAGAAGCTTGGGAGGTCGTAGAGTTCCCTGAGTCTCTACTGGACACCGTTGTCCCTGAGCGACATTCGCGGAAGCGGTGGGGCACCCCCCGAGGGTGAGCAGGAAGGGGAAAGCCCCGCCTTTAGAGCGGGGAAGGGGTAGGCATTCCCCACCTGCGAACCCCGGGAGGGTCACCGCGAGAGCATGGGAGCAAATGCACAATGGTGTTCACTTGTCAAAGACATAAGTCTTTGCAGAGCCAATACGTTGCAGACACGTCGCGGAAAACTCAGGAAACTAAAGCTATAATAACCCCTGAAAGGGCAAGCGCCGTATGGGTGTAAGGTGGACGTTCATCTAGCGGGGTCAGGAAGCGCAGGAGATCCGCATCGACTTTGCCTGGAGGTCGGCTTTCATGAAAGGCCGACAATTGTATTGACATCGGAGCGGTTTTCTATTAAGGTCTGCAACCTTGAATAACAAGCCCTTGATTGGACTTGCGATAGATTATCCGACCAAACCCAAGGAGGAACACCATGACAACAAGAGTATCGAGCACCCTGTGGATCCTGTTCGTGATCCTAACCTTTGCCCTCGGCACTGCAGTGCTGTGCCCTGCTTCTGCCGCCGAGCAGACGGACAAGAAAGACACCCGCCCCGACCGCGGCCTCTCCGTTGCCTTCGAGTACCCGGGCGTGGTGATCAACGAAGGAGACGATGCCAGTGTGGATCTCATCGTTAAAAACAAGGGAAAACAGGATGAGTCCATTCTGTTCACCATCACCCAATCGCCCAAGGGATGGGACACGCGCATCAAGACCTATAGCTTCGGCATCTCGGGTGTATACGTGCCCGAGGACGATGACAAAAGGGTCCAGTTTAACGCCAAGCCCGAAAAGGATACCAAACCGGGCACCTACACCTTTAAGGTATCCGCCCAAAGCGCTGACGGCTCCCTGACTGCCTCCCCCACCCTCACGATCACCCTCACCGAAAAGGAAGCGGAGAAAGGCGAGATAGAGCTCACCACCTCCTATCCGGTGCTCAGGGGCCCCAACGATGCCAAGTTCGAGTTCTCCCTGGATGTGAAAAACAAGATCGACAAGGAGGCCCTCTTTAACCTCACCGCTACCGTGCCCAAGAACTGGCAGGCCAACTTCAAGCCCCCCTATGAGGACAAATACATCTCATCTCTGCGGCTCAAAGACGATGAGAGCAAGAGTCTGAACGTGGAGGTTACCCCTGACCGGTTCGCCACTGCCGGCGAGTACCGCATACCCGTCACCATCGGCGCTGGTGAGGCAAAGGCAGAGGCAGAGCTTAAGGTCATCATCACCGGCACCTACACCATCGAAACCGGCACGGCCAGCGGGCTTTTATCTTTAACCACGGAAAAGGGAAGCCCCGGCAGCATGTCGGTGTATATCAAAAACACCGGCTCAGCCCCTGCCAGCAATATCGAATTTCTCTCCATCAAACCGGAGAACTGGAAGGTGGAGTTCGACCCAGAGACCATCCCCACCATCGAGCCCGGGGACCTCAAGCAGGTAGAGGTGAGCATCACCCCTGCTGCCGAGGCCCTGGTGGGAGACTATGCCGTGGGGGTGAACATCAAGGGCGAGAAGAGCAGTGATGATCTGGAGTTCAGGGTCACGGTCAAGGCATCGGCTGCCTGGGGCTGGATCGGCATTGGCATTATCATCCTCGTGATCCTGGGCCTGTTTGCCCTGTTCGTGACCTTCGGAAGGAGGTAGGCATGGCAGCACAACCCGTTATCGAGACCCAGAGCTTAACCAAGCGCTACGGCACTACCACGGCGGTGGATGATCTGAGCTTGACCATTAAGGCAGGGGAGATCTTCGGGTTTCTGGGGCCCAATGGCTCGGGCAAGACCACGACCCTTCTCATGCTTCTGGGCTTAACCGAGGCAACCAGTGGGAGCGCAACGGTGGCCGGATTCAACCCCACCAAGGAGGCCATCAAGGTCAAGCGCATGGTGGGCTATATCCCCGAAAATATCGGCTTCTACGAGGATATGAACGGCATCGAGAACCTCCGGTTCATCGCCCGGCTCAACAGTATCCCTGATGAGACCAGCAGCCCCAAGATCGATGAGGCCCTGGAGCGGGTGGGATTGAAAGACGATGCCTTCAAGAAGGTAGCCGCCTTCTCCCGGGGCATGCGCCAGAGACTGGCCATCGCCGAGATCCTGATCAAGGAGCCCCAGATCGCCTTTCTGGATGAGCCCACCTTAGGGCTGGACCCGGAGGGCACCACCTTGATCATCGACTACATCAAATCGTTGAGCCGGGAGCACCATATCACCATTCTCCTCTCTTCCCACGACCTCACCCAGGTCCAGAGGATCGCCGATCGGATCGGGATCATGATCCACGGCAAGCTCATCGCCGAAGGGCCCCTGAAAAAACTGGCCCACGAGAAGCTGGGGGTGGAGGATAAGGAGATCTCTCTCGATGAGGTATACATGAAATACTTTCAGGAGGTGTCAGCATGAACGGGATCAACGCCATTGTCAGAAAGGAGCTGGCCGATCACTTCAGCAGCTACCGGTTCATCATCCTCTTTGCCCTCATCGCCATGGTGAGTCTGATCACCACCTACATGGTGGGCATGGGGTTAAAAGAAGAGCTCGCAGGGGTTGCCAAGCCCAGCTTTGTCTTTCTCATGCTCTTTACCTCAACGGGCCCCCTGTTCTCCCTGGTCCAGTTCGTGGCCTTCTTCGGGCCCTTAATTGGATTAGTTCTGGGCTTTGACTCCATCAACCGGGAGCGCTCTACCGGCACCCTCTCGAAACTCGCCTCACAGCCCATCTACCGGGATGCCATCATCAACGGGAAGTTCCTCTCCGGGGTGGTAACCATCAGTATCATGCTCGCCTCAATCCTGTTGGTAGTCACCGGTCTGGGGCTGACCTTGATCGGGGTGGTGCCCGGGGTTGAGGAGGTGTGGCGGCTGATTATTTATCTCGTGATCTCTATCTTCTATATCGCCTTCTGGCTGGGGATCAGTATCTTATTCTCAATCCTCTTTCGCGGTATTGCCACCTCTGCCCTGGCCACCTTGGCCATCTGGATCTTCTTCTCCTTTTTCATCTCCATGGGTGCCACGGTGGTGGCCAATGCGGTGGTGCCGATTGATCAGACAAACCAGGACAACCCCCAGGTGGTGCTCAAACACCTCAAGGTCCAGCGCGTGGTCTCGCTCATCTCCCCCATGCAACTGTATAACGATTCCACGGCCATCGTTATCGATCCCACCAGGAAGACCACCCGGTCCTTCGTGCTCATGGGCCCAATGGAGCGGCTGTCTCTGTCTAGATTTAATCGTCCCTTGGCCTTGGCTCAGAGTATCTACGTGGTCATCCCCCATATCATCAGCCTCATCGCCATCACGGTGATCTGCTTTGGGGTGTCGTATACCGTGTTCATGAGGCAGGAGATACGGTCGGCATAAGGGGTACTCCGCAACGTCAAGCGCTGCTTTGGTTTTTTGTGAAATAAGATATGAGGCGCAGCGGAGATTATGGCAACACAGATTACGGATGAGGTGTGGCAGGTCGGCGGAGGTAGTTTGACGGATCCTGCGGATGCTGCCATCTACCTGGTGTGCTTTGGTGATCGTGCGGCCCTCATTGATGCCGGTACGGGCAGGAGACATGATAGACTGCGGTCGAATATTTTAGAGTGCGGTGTGGATGCGTTGGAAATCGAGTATCTCTTGTTAACACATTGCCACTTTGATCACACCGGTGGAGCCGAGCAGGCAAGGGAGGCATTTGGGTGTAAGATCGTAGCACACGAATTAGATGCCCCGTATCTGGAAACGGGCGATAATGATGTTACCGGAGCCCGGTGGTATGGTGCAGCGCTTAAGCCCTTTCAGGTGGACCACAAGATTACCTCTTCTCGAGAATCATTTGTACTCGGCAACGGCACAATCGAATCCTTCCATACCCCGGGACATTCACCGGGCTCGGTAGTATACCTAGTGGAGTCTTCTGGCAAGAAGATCCTATTCGGCCAGGATGTTCACGGTCCATTAGATGCCACCCTTTTGTCTGACAGGGGAGACTATATCAGATCCCTCGAATTCCTCCTTACTCTCAAGGCCGACATCCTCTGTGAAGGTCATTTTGGGATATTCCAGGGCCGGGAAGACATCGATGATTACATAACGTCATTTCTATAACCGCTCTCTGTTTCAGCCGTTAGGTCCTGTAACGGGCAGGTAAGGCCCTTAGATGTCCTTGCTGTGAGTAAGCCGTGGGCCAATCCGTTTCTTTCCTACAGGGTAGCGTTAGCGAACCGGCTTTTGCGCGGCCTCAGGCAGCACTAACTGAAGGGAAATAATGATATGCCCCAATAGTGCCGATAACACAGGTAACACTGATCAGATGAAGAGTGATTTCTCTATTCTTCTCCCTGACCTCATGTACACTTACTGGGAAGGCTGGAGAACTCGGGCTTGATATAATGTGGAAACTAATATCAGGCATTTTTCTGGGCTGGACCTTGGGCAGTAATGATGCTGCCAATGTCTTCGGTACCGCGGTGGCTGCCAAGATTGTTCGGTATCGCACAGCGATTATGCTGACCTCGGTATTCGTGATTCTGGGGGCATTGGCAGAGGGAGAGAAGTGCTTTTCCACGGTGGGGGGGCTTTCTTACCTGACACCGCAGACTGCCTTTTGCGCTGCACTGGCAGCTGGTGTAGTCATGTTCGTCTTGACCTATTTTGCCCTACCTAGCTCCACTTCCCAGGCGATTATTGGGGCTATCTTGGGGGCCGGGCTGGTTTCAGGAACACCTGATCTCTCTGTTCTGCTAAAAATCACCATATGCTGGGTGCTCACCCCGGTAGGCGGCATCATGTTCAGCTTTGCCCTCTATCACCTGGTGGGATTCTTCATTGCCCGGTATATCGTCAGCCTGCAGAAGCGGTCTTTCGTCATTTTCTGGAGCCTCATATTGGCGGGATGTCTGGGTGCCTATGCCCTGGGGTCCAATAACGTGGCCAATGTCACCGGAGTGTACGTGGGTACCGGTATGCTCACCCCTTTCGAAGGGTTGCTCATCGGTAGCTTGAGCATTGCTGGCGGCGCCATGACTTACAGCAAGAAGGTCATGATGACGGTAGGGAGTAAGATCACTGCCCTTGATGAATATTCAGCATTGATTGCCCAGCTCTCAGGCGCTCTCACGGTTGAGATATTTACCCAGGTGGGAGTACCGGTTTCTTCGTCTCAAGCCATTGTAGGGGGAGTCGCCGGAGTCGGTTTGGTGAAGGGCGCAAGAACTGTCAGCACGCGGACGCTGCTTGAGATAGCCATCGGCTGGGTATGCACACCGATTTCGGCCGGCATCATCTCCTATGTTTTGACAGCACTATATTATGTTTAGAGGAGGTAACCACTATGCCATTTAAAAAAGAGAAAGAGATAAACAAGCTAATCCTGAAACACCTCGATAGTGTGTGCAGCTGCCTCCAGCTTGCACGCGAGACGGTCAAGGAATATCTCAACGATAATCTAGAAGAGTCAAAGTCGCTGGCACTCAAGGTGGACAAATGTGAAACGGAAACAGATGGCATCCTGCGCGAGATAATGAGCCGACTTTACTCGGGTGCCTATCTTCCCTCGCTCAGGTCGGATATCTTTCACCTCATCCAGTATCTCGACGGCGTGGCCAATGCTGCCGAGGCCTGTTGTGATTTCTTCCTCGACCAGCGACCTGATATCCCCGATACTATGAAACCTCGATTTCAAAGCATCATGGAAAAATCAATCGCATCCTGTACCCCATTGAGTGAATCAGTAAGCTCGTTTTTCAAGAATGAGGATATCGAAACAATCCGGGAAAGGGCAAAAGAGGTGGGGATTATGGAGTCAGATGTGGATAAGGAGGAATGGGATTTGACCCGGGATATCTTTAAGACCGATCTGGACTACGGCCACAAGATTCACCTGAAACAATGCCTTGAGGGTATCGTGACGATCTCCGACCGGGCCGAAGATACGTCAGACCAGCTGCAACTGATTATCATAAAGGGTGGTTTGTAAACAATAAGTAGGGGAGAGGCCCTGAGGTATATGCCTCAAACTAAGCCCTTTAAAGGCAATTGACGGTCAGAACGATTTCGCCCCGTTCCATTGAGAAGAAATTCCTCTCAAATGCTGGACAGCATCGCCTAAAGCGCTAACCGTGTAATCCACCTCTTCCTCGGTATTTTCCCTGCCAAAGGAGATACGTATCGATCCTTGTGCAAGCTCTGGCGATACGCCCATTGCGGTCAAGACATGTGACGGTTCGGGATCACCGGTTGTGCAAGCCGACCCAGAAGATGCGGCAATGCCTTTGAGATCTAGGTGGAGAAGAACGGATTCGGCCTCGACCGAGGCAAAACCGATACAACTAGTATGGGGAAGCCTTTCTCCCTGAGCGCTATGGATTACCACCCCATCAAGGGCATGTAACAATCCTGATTCCAGTTTATTTCGCAAGGACTTAACCATTTTCCGGTAGGTATCTATTTCATTTACCGCGATCTTTACGGCACGGGCGAAACCTACAATAGCGGCGATATTCTCGGTGCCCGCCCTTAGACCTCGTTCTTGATGCCCTCCTGTAATCATGGGTGCTAGCCCAATACCATCCCTCACATAGAGGGCGCCTATTCCCTGGGGTCCGTATATCTTGTGTGAAGAAAGCGTGAGCAGATCGATGTTCAGCTTCTCTAGCTCTACAGGGCATTTTCCAATAGCCTGAACTGCATCGCAGTGAAACGGAATACCATATTCCCGTGCAATCCTGCCTAGTTCCGCAACGGGTTGGATTACGCCGGTTTCGTTATTTGCAAACATCACGCTTATAAGAACGGTATCTTTCCTGATGGCCTTGTGCACCTCATGAGGATCAATGCTTCCCTGACTATCTACGGGGAGGTATGTTGCGGAAAAGCCCTCTTTTTCTAAGGCAGCACACGTCCTTAAGACGGCATGGTGTTCGATGGAGGAGGTGATGACATGCCCTTTTCTTTTTCCAGCGTGATAGGCAATTCCTCGCAGTGCCAGATTGTCGGCCTCTGTTCCGCCGCTCGTGAAAACGATCTCCTCCGGCTTACAACCTATGGTGTTGGCTATTATTCCCCTCGATTCCTCCAAGGCCTGCTTTGCAAGACGGCCATATGAATGTGGGCTGGAGGCATTTCCGAAAGCCCCCGTCATATAAGGCCTCATCACCTCGAAAACGCGCGCATCCAAAGGAGTAGTGGCATTATGATCCAGATATATCCTTCTCATGAACGGGCTCGACTTCTGGCTTTTGCTTTCTCAAATAATCCTGTATGGCCTGCTGCACCGCCTGAACCCCCAAAAGTGAACAGTGCTTCTTGTGTGCCGGGATGCCGCCCAGGGCCAGGACGACATCATCGTCCGTTATCATCAGCGCGTCAACGGTGCTTTTTCCCTTGGCCAATTCCGTGACCATGCTGCTGGTTGAAATGGCACCCGGGCAACCAAAGGACTTAAACTTGATGTCGGAAATTATTCCGTTATCAACTCTTATGGAGACCTTCATCTGGTCGCCGCACGTGGGGTCTCCCACAACTGCCTCACCGTCGGGGTCCTCCAATTCCCCTACGTTACGGGGGTGCATGAAGTGCTCAATGACAATCTCGTTATAGAAGAGTATAGGCCCTGCAGGAAGCGAATCAGATGCCGGGTTTTTTTCAGGCAGATCCTGAGAAGACTCCTCGCTCAATTCAGTTTCTCCTCTCAACTCATCGTAAGACAAATCATGCTATGGTCAT
>CP070752.1:2066589-2075811 GCA_020348625.1 Deltaproteobacteria bacterium
CAGTTTGTCACCTTGTAACCTGCCGGCGGGATGAAGGAGTACTTCATCCCGCCCGGCTGTTTTTAATTTTACAGCCTAACGGTTTGTTTCAATTCGAACGTTGCTTGGGGTATGGTGGTGTTTCGCACCTGAAAGGGGTGAGGTTTGACCCCGGATAACCGGCACAGGGGTCCTCTGAGACCACGACCCAGGCAGCCCTGGCGAACACCCCCTTCACACGTGCTGAGTCCTTACTGAACGAGTTCGTCCTCGAGATCTTGAATCCAAGGACTTCGTGCGTTCCGTTTTGAAACAACTCAAATGCTTGGAGGTAGCGCTATGATGGATTTTGCCAAACTCGTGCGTGAACAGAAAGACCGTATCGTTAAGGTGCGTCGAGACCTGCATCTCATTCCGGAACCTGCTTACACGGAAAAGAAAACCTCTGCTTATCTAGCCGAGTACCTGCGTGGAGAGGGTCTTGAAGTGCAAACGGGAATTGCTCAATACGGTGTTGTGGGGTTAATGAAGCTCCCTAGTCCTGGAAAGACCCTGATGATCCGATCCGACATAGACGCCCTTCCCGTTACCGAAGCAACCGGCCTTCCTTTTGCCTCAACACACGAGGGGGCGATGCATGCATGCGGCCACGACGCCCACATGGCCATGGTACTGGGTGCTGCAATAGTCCTGAACAAGGTTAAGGATAGTTTGCACGGGAATATCAAGTTCTTGTTTCAGCCTGCTGAAGAGGGCCCCGGAGGCGCCAAGCCCATGATCGAGGAAGGTGTTATGGAAAATCCCCACGTGGATTATTCCGTTGGGTGTCATGTGTGGCCTGCCATACCTGAGAAGACCATAGGAGTGAAGGCCGGCCGTCTCATGGCTGCCATGGACCGTTTTGACCTTAAAATTATCGGCAAAGGAGGCCATGGTGCCATGCCCCATCTCTGCGTGGATGCGCTCGAGGTGGGTACCCAGGTTGTTAATGCGCTGCAACGCATTGCAAGCCGGCACATGAGTCCCCTGAGCCCAACCGTTGTCACGGTGGGCAGTTTCCAGGCCGGCACCACCTTTAATGTTATCCCCGGTGAGGCCCAGATGTGCGGTACCACAAGGACCTTTGACCGAGATATTTGGGCCTCGTGGCCCGAGCGCGTTGAAAGGATTGTTCGAGGCGTGTGTGAGTCAATGGGTGCAGAGTACGAATTGAAGTATTCGCAAGGATATCCGCCATTGCTGAATGATGAGTCCATGGCTGAGGTGGTTCGCAAATGCGCACGAGATGTGGTAGGCGAAGATGGGGTCCTTGAGCCTGAGGAGACGATGGGCGGTGAGGATATGGCGTTTTACCTGGAAAAATCAAAGGGGTGTTTTTACTTCCTGGGCGTGGGCCGAGAGGGATGTGCCCCCCTTCACAATCCGAAATTCGACTTGAATGAAGATGTAATGTTGACAGGTGTTGAGACCTATTGCCGCATTGCCCTTGAATTGTTGGGATAGTTTCGGTCATTTGATAATTGAGACGTACAACCTGCCTTTCTTAGGACAGGATTCACAGGATTTCTTGGATACTTGCTTCTTGGCTTTCCGGATGAAAGCCAAGAAGTGCAATCGCCTTCGGCGAATTTGAAAAGATACTCTGGCTTCACCTTCCCGCCGTGCGGGATTGTGCTGCATCACTTTCATCTGGAAAGTGATGCAAAAAAAGAAATCCTATTGATCCTGTTTATCTTGTCAATAAATGCTTGTCAGGCCTATGGACTTACTTGTTAGAGTAAAAGAGATAAAGGGAACGTGCCCTGTATACAGCCCCGGAGATTCCATTGTCATACGGGACGGCTATGTCCTCGACACATCCAAGAGCGCCCGTGTCTGCATGCACTCCCTGGCCTCCCTGATGCCCTATTACGTTGCCCTCTCCCGGGGAATTCCGCCTGAGGCCCTGGGCCTTTCAGGGCCCAAAGCGGGCGTGGCCTACCTCCAGTGTCTGGACCCCTGCGAGCTGACCGGTGGCGGAACAGTTGTCTTTGAGATCTCCGTTCAGGATAGCACCCATCCCTGATGAATCATATCCAATGTGTCCCGGTCAGCGTGGCTTTGCGTGGCCGCGATTTTGTCGGGATAAAAACATCCTATCCCCCAAATGGGGGATTTCAAGACCAGTCTCCCTGGTATAATGCTCCCCAGTACAGGGTTCTTCATAAGGCTAATGCCGTCATTAAGGCGGAAGTTTTGAGGGAGCGCAATAATGGACAGCACAGAGCAACATATTATAAAGGAATACCGGCAGGCAGATTTTGAAAGACGTTTGCACATATTCTTGACATACCCTTCCTTACGATCTCAGCTTTCTGAAATCGATGACCGTGAAGGGCCTGTCATACATCCCGACTTTGTTGAGTTCCAGCAGATAGGATTAAAGGTTTCAGCCACATTGAGATCTGTGCTTCAATGGGTCGGTGGTCTTTTGAGGGGATGTCGTTATCCCGTAATCGATAAGTAAGTCTCGATACGCACTGAAAACGGTGACACGAGACTCCGTGCCGGCAAACCTGCTTTGCTATGATCACCGCTTACCAGCCGAGGCATTGGCTGTTAACAATACGGGTAAACCTTTATCGCTTTCGCCGGTTCACTGAAAATGTTATAAAAACCTTTACATGGAATAGATGCCCATCACATGACACAAGCATCCGTGCTTTTCAGGCTGTTTGAAAGTTAGATGTATATGAGCGATGAGAATGGAAGAAGCCTTCTTCCTGGATAACCTGCTGGCAGGATTAGGCTCGGTGTTGCTGCAAAGCATACGAGATCCATTAGGCATTATGGGAAAGGATTTTATTTGCTTATGGGCTAATAAGGCGCTGGCCGCTATACATCAGAGTGAACGCGAAGATGTGATCGGGAAAGTGTGCTACGAGGCCTTCTATAACCATACGAAACCCTGTCCTGGTTGCGCCGTTCAGGAGGTTTACCGCACGGGAAGAACCCAGGTGCAGGAACAATGGCTTGATTTCCCTGACGGCATTCGACGGTGGGGTGAAGTAAAGGCTTACCCTGTAAGAGGTTCGGACAGATCACTCGTCGCTGTTATCGTGATCGTCTTTGATATCACGGCAAGGAAAAAAGCCCTCGAAACGCAGAAACAATACTCTGACTACTTAACAAAACAGCTCGACGGAGAATCGGGTACGGAGCACGCCGTATACCTGGACGAGGGCGATGTCCCAATCAAGGTCCGCCTGAGTGGCCGGGAGAAGGAAGTGCTCCGGCTCATCACCGAAGGCTACACCAATACGCAGATTTCCGAGATTCTCGCCATAAGCCCGCATACGGTTAAGAGCCATGTCATTCATGTTTTCAATAAGCTGGGTGCCAACGATCGAACCCAGGCCGCCGTTTTGGCAGTTCGCCATAAGCTCATTTAGGTGATGTTTGGGTGTTACGGGTGCCGTCATTCCCCGGGAGGGTCACCGTTCGACAAGCTCACGGCCTGTGCAAAGTCGAAGGCCGCGAGAGCGTAAGAGCAAAGGGACAATGGGGTTTACTTGTGAAAAGAATAAGTCTTTGCAAAGCCAATACGTCGCAAAGATCTCTAGCAGAAAACTCAGGAAACTCCGGGCTAAATTATCATTGACATTGGCGTAAATTGGCTTTATAAAGAGATCTCGGAATTTGTTAATCGCATATATCCTTTAACTGTAAGAGGAGTATCATGCCGAACTGGTGTGAACCGTATTGTCCGGAGCAGACATCCCATATGATGATGTCCCGGGCTTGGTCTGTCGCCAGTTCGGGAATCATGAACAAATAGGTTCTCCCTGGCAAATCGACCGACCGAGCCCAAGTGCAGCCCTTGCACTTGGGCTTTTTTTCATGAAGGTAACGAGAGGCGCTGGTAAACGCAGTACATGCAGTATATCTCCAACCCGCCAAGGGATGATCACAGGATGTTGCTATGAATGCATATGAAAAACGCCGAATCGTTATCAGGGAATGTTAGACGCACGGAGGAGCGAACATGGCAAAAGAGAAAAGCACAAAGACCATCGAAGAGATCAACCGAAAGATCAAAAAAGGCAATGTAGTAGTGGTGACTGCTGATGAGATGGTGGATATAGTAAAACGTGGGGGTCCGAAACGGGCCGCGCGGGAGGTTGATGTGGTAACCACAGGGACCTTTGCACCCATGTGTTCTTCAGGCGCATTTATCAACTTCGGGCACACCAAACCCGCAATCAAGGCATCCAAGGTCTGGTTGAACAATGTACCTGCCTATGCAGGGATTGCAGCCGTTGATATCTACATCGGGGCAACGGAACCTGAAGAGGATGACCCGCTCAACCGTGTGCACCCGGGCCAATTCAGGTATGGCGGAGGACATGTAATCGAAGACCTGATTGCCGGCAAGCGGGTCACGCTGAGGGCTACTGCATACGGTACTGACTGTTATCCAAATAAGGAGGTGGAAAAAACCATTACCTTATCAGAACTGCCCTATGCAATGCTCCTGAATCCACGAAACGGCTACCAGAACTACCCGTGTGCGATTAATCTCACCAAAAAGACAATATACACGTATATGGGAGTATTAAACCCCATGGCAGGCAATGCCAACTATTCCACCTCGGGACACCTGAGTCCCCTCTTTAACGACCCCTACTATCAGACCATTGGCATGGGTACGAGGATCTTCCTGGGTGGGGCTAAGGGCTATGTGATCGGGCCCGGAACCCAGCATAATCCGAATGCGGAGCGGGGAGCAAACGGCGTGCCCGTTCGGAACGCTGGCACGCTCATGGTGATGGGAAATCTCAAGGAAATGAACCCCCGTTACCTTGTAGGCATAAGCATCCTGGGATATGGGTGTTCATTAGCAGTGGGGCTGGGCATCCCTATTCCAGTTCTGAACGAGCAGATCGCCCGTTATACCGGTGTTTCTGATGAAGAGATCTTCACCCAGATAATCGATTATGGAAACGATTACCCTAAAGGAAAGCCAGTCAGTTTGGGGCAGGTAAGCTATGCAGAGCTGAAGAGCGGAACTATACGATTTAACGGTCGGGAGGTACCCACGGCCCCCGTTTCTTCATACCCGAGGGCCCTGGAGATCGCTCGTGCCCTCAAAGACTGGATCGACAAGGGGGAATTCCTCTTGACCGAGCCCCAGGAATTGCTACCACGATAACGAGCACAACGCTCCGACCCTCGGTCGGGACGTTGTATTTCTTTTCATTCATATGGATTGAAACCATAACCTTCGGGAGAAACGCTTGACAATTTTCTCATACTTGGGTGTCCCCCATTCACGGCTCTCAATCCCGTACCGGATGCAAAGCTGCATATCGAGTTGCTTTTGGAATCAACGTCCAGTTCGCCGGACGTTCTGAAGTTGACACTCAATCGGGAATTCTGCAGGGGCCTATTCGGATTCGGCCTTATCCCTTCGAGCAGAGGGGAGATCCTTTTTGAAAACCACGGTCCGGTAAGGAAACGGGATCTCCACGCCCTCCTTATCAAAACGCTTCTTAATATGCTCCAAGAGCCAGAATCTAGCCAGCCAAAGGTTGCCCACATCGGGCACCCAGACGTAAAGCCTCAGCCTTATTGAGAAGTCAGCATGATCGATTACCCTTACCCAAGGTTTCTCCCCCTCTCTCAGGCGATGGGGGCAATTGTTGGCTTCCTCAAGGATTAGTAGGCGGGCCAGGTCGATGTCCGTGTCATAGCTGATTCCGACCTCCACAATACAGAGCATGTGGGGGTCGATGAGGCTGTAGTTGATCACGGTCATGCTGTCAATCTTCTCATTGGGAATGACGAGCCTCTTTTGTTCCCAGGTTAGGACAATCGTATGGCGCATGGTAATATCTTCCACGGTGCCATATTCGTTCTCTATGGTTACCATATCCCCGATGTGAAAGGGCCGGTACAAAGCCAAAGATAATCCGGAGATAAGATTCGCCAAGGTTGACTTCGCTGCAAATCCAAGCACCAGGGCGGTGATGCCTGCACCGGCTACCAACGTGCCGAAGAGTGCCCTGAGGCTTGGGACGAGGCTGGCGTAAATCAATATAGCTATTACAATGATAAGGAGGTTTTTTATTCGAACAACGTAACGGAGAACCGTCTGATCCACCTTCCACTTGAGCCTTTCCACCAACCACCCGGGCCGGCGCACCGCTCGAGTTGTGATATAGCAAGCCACACACGCCAGAATAAGAACCACAAGGGCGAGGGCTAAGGCCCCTGTGCCGGTACTTGGATCCATAAGCTTTTCTGTTGGCAACCATTTCCAGTCCATTGGACCTCCTGATTATCCAGAGAGAATTGTTCTTGGAATGAGGAGCGGTATCCCCGTCTTGGGCCTATGAGACTCTTGAGCTTATCGGAATCAACCATAGAAGATCAAGTATTTCCAACTACGTTGTTGTCTCAAACAATTGACTACGCCTTGCTCGGCTTAACGCAATAACAAAAGGGCGGCCTCCAGCGAGGCATGATGAGCTTGAGATAGTTCGCGGGTCGATTGCAGAATATGCTCTGGTTTTTCGCTCATGCTGACCGGTGAGCGGAGATATGCTTATGACGGCGAGCCTTGCCGCATTATCTCTTGATTACCAGAACGGGATTCTTCGATTTCCTTATCACTTTCTCGGAAACAGAGCCGAGAAGCATTTCTTTAACATTGCTCTTCCCATGAGAACCGATCACTATGGCGGAAACGCCCTCTTCTTCTTCAACCTTCAAGATGTCGGTTAGGGGAGTCCCTATTTCTGTTCTCAACTTCACCTTGAAGCCGCTCTCCTTCAATACAGCCTCGATTTTTTTCATTTCATCTGCTGCTTCCGTTTCTACTCTCCCCAGCAGCTCATCAAAACTGGCGGATGCGTAGATGGCCATTGTCTGTATGCCCTTTTCGTTGAGCACGTGCAACACTACCACCTCTTGTGTGCCGGCCTCCTTCAGTTGTTTGATGAAGTTAATAGCTTTCTTCGAGACCTCGGAAAAATCGGTTGGGTATAGTATTTTCTTGAACATCTCTTTTCTCTCCTTTCTGAGCACATGAAGTTGCAGGCTATAAGCAGTATCTTACGGATGCTTCCAATATGTCAAGATAAGGTGTATCGCCGAAACAGAAAGCCGAGTTCTCAGCAGGTGGATTCGAAACATGCGAGGGTTCAGGCCCACTTCCTATATTGAAACAAATGTCACAGCTCTGGGACAGAACGTGGGGGGGTCTGCCCCAACAGGAATGGTGCAATAATGGGTTGTTCTTTTTTCTCCACCACATTTCAGCCTGTCCGGCCCATGAGAGTCTAGTGGGAGGTATTCTGCTATCCAATTATTCCGCGCGGACTGCACATCCGAAATTTACCATAGCACCCTGTGATTTTAAGTAGTTGAAGAATCTCTAAAACGCAGATCAAATCTCAAAGGGAAGGGAGGTGATATCTGACGCACAAGAATCGAGGTCACGGATTTCAGTCACGTCAATCCTTAACTCAAACATAAGGAGTTCAGTGAATGAAAAAGAAAAATTGGATAACCCTCGTCTTTGTTTTCACCTTTGCAGTGTCCATGTTCGGCATTTTCAATCCCCCCACTGTCTAAGCGGCAAAACCGATAACCCTCTCCATAGCGAACTTCTTCCCACCCATGGCTTTTGTAGAAAGGATTCAAGTCGAGAATTGGGTAAAGGATATCGGAGAGGCAACAGGGGGCGCGGTAAAATTCAATCGCTACCCAGGGCAAACCCTGCTCAAGTCCAGGGAGATGTATGATGGCGTAGTTGCCGGCACCGCCGATCTCGGTATATGGCTTCCTGCTTATACACGGGGTCGTTTTCCCGTCTTGAGTGGCCTTGAGATTGTGGGCATCTACTTCGGAAGCTGCGGGGCCACAACCGCCGTTGCCATAACTAGGGTCCCCTTTGCCTTGTCTGAATGGGTGGCCGGACTGGAACTGCCCCCACTCGTTGTCATGGGAATGATCATCATGGTGTATCTGATCGGCGGTTGTTTCATGGATGCCCTGGGCCTCATTCTACTTACAGTACCCATAATTTTTCCGGTAGCCGTATCCCTGGGTTTTGACCCCATATGGTTCGGCATCATCATAACCAGGGTTTCGGAGATCGGGGTGATTACCCCGCCGGTTGGCATTAATGTATATGTGATGAAAGGGGTGGCCACGGATGTCCCCCTCTCCACTATTTTTCGGGGCATACTCCCCTTCCTGGCGGCCGATGTCGTGTCCGTAGGGCTCCTGTTGTTCATCCCCCAAATCGCCCTGTTCCTGCCGTCTATCATCAGATATTGAGCAAAGCAAGGGCCTTTACAGGCTGTTCAGATCTGACCGACTTTCCTAAGTCTGGTAAGGGACTAATGGAGGGCGTTAAGGGTCTGGCAGTCTGGCTGGCTTTAGATGCGTTCACGTTTGTCACCGGGCAAACTGTTGTCCGGGAGTAGCGCATAATAATTGCATGTGATATAAGCCCTTACAAGTAAACAGAGGAATTCAAGACTGGAGGCGCTATGTCTAAACCGGATTCTGAGCGGATGGAAAGAAGATGGAAAAAACTTCAGGAAATGCAAGGCTATACAGATGAGGAAATGGCTATTTTTCGCTCAACCCCAAGCTATGTACGGGTAATGGAAAACGCACCCAAATTCCTTACACATCGCATTATCATTGAAGTAGTGGAGGCACATAATTGCAAGGCTGGGCATAAAGCAGGTGATAAAATTGCCATTATGTCAGGTGATGGACTTCTCTTGCCCTCTATGATGCCAGAGCGTGTTTGCGCTTTCGCCCTTACGGCATCGATACCCAAAGTATATGGTATCTGGGAAAGATTCTATGCGGACCTTGACCCTAACGACCTGTTTGTGAAAACCACGCATTGTCCTGATATCGGTTGCAGAAAGGGAGGCTGGGGAGAAATCATCATGAAGATTTATGCTGAGGAAATCCCTAAAGAAGAGCGGATGAGGAATGCGCGGGCCTGACCCTAACTGCCACGCTATTCCTCGTATTTCCAAGACTTGGCCGCGATCTCCGCTATGCCAATAATCAGCACAACCGCTGCCACAATCCACAGGATGACGTGGCCCCGCAGAGGTATGCTCAGTGGCACAGCCAACAACCAAACAAGCAGCGCTCCACCGCCGCAGAGGTTGATTGCTATTGCTCCGCCAAGACCAAGCCCGCGGATATGCGACGGAGCTCCATACATCT
>CP070752.1:2075911-2090902 GCA_020348625.1 Deltaproteobacteria bacterium
GGCAATGCGGAGGGGGCAGAACTCCCCCGTGGATAAGTTGCTGAAAAGACCAACCCGGGAGCCTCGGAACTGGGGAAAAGCTCATCGTCTTTAGAGAATAGGCGTTATGCAGAGTTCTCGTTCGCTCTCATAATTCCGCGCGCACCTGCCGCTTATCCCAAACCTATCTTGCACAGATCCCTTATAAAGATCAAACAAAACCGTATCAATCATGGACATTGATCATGCTTGCTTCTCAGCACAACAAAACATCTCTCTTAAAATGCATATTGGCGATTTGGTCCTATTGTTATTGACATGGACCACCTCTATAAGCCATTAAAGGGGGGCTGGGAGCTATACGGTTCTTTTCGAAATTTCGGTATCGATACTGTTACGATGAGAGGAGTTAAATATGATTAGAGTCACCTGTCTGGGTGCTGCCGGGTCGGTAACCGGATCGAATTACCTTGTTGAAAGCACCGGGGGCAAAAAGCTTTTGGTCGACTGCGGCCTTTTTCAGGGCGGCAAGCTTATGGAGAATCGCAACTGGAAGGCTTGGGGTTTCCAGCCTGAGGAGATCAAAACCCTTTTTCTGACCCACGCCCACATCGATCACAGCGGGAGGATTCCGAAATTGGTGAAGGATGGCTTTCACGGTCAGATCGTCACATCTCCTCCCACGGCAGAGCTCTGCCAGATCATGCTCCTCGACTCCGCCCATGTACAGGAGATGGATGCCGAGTGGCAGACACGCAAGAACAGGCGACAGGGCAAGGGCGAAATACTCCCCCTGTATACAACCGAAGATGCGGAGGCCAGCATACAATTCCTGCATCCAGTGGAACGGGACCAAATCATCGAGCCCGAGCCGGGCATCAAGGCCAGGCTCAGGAATGCAGGGCATATCCTGGGCTCATCCATCCTTGAGTTATGGGTAGAAGAGAATGACGAGTCCATCAAGATTGTCTTCTCCGGCGACCTGGGTAAGAAAAACCAGTTGATAGTCAAAGATCCCCATGAGGTGTATGACGCCGACCATCTGTTCATTGAATCCACCTATGGTAATCGGCTCCACCGCCCTTTTGAGGATAGCAAGAAGGAGCTTCTGGAGGCCATCACCTATAGCGCCTCACAAGGGGAAAAGGTGATGATTCCCGCATTCGCCGTTGAGCGGACCCAGGAAATCCTTTATATACTGGGTGAGTTTCAGCGGCAGGGGCTTCTTCCCGATATACCCGTGTATCTGGATAGCCCTCTGGCCATCAAGGCGACGGAAATCTTCCGGAAGAACAAGGAATACTACGATGAGGAGGCTCAGGCTATTGTGGACACTGGTTCTGACCCATTTAACATGCCCAACCTTCAGTTCACGGAGAGCACACAAGAGTCCAAGGCCATTAACGAGAAACCAGGCTCGGCCATCATTATCGCCGGTAACGGCATGTGTACAGCCGGCCGCATTAAACATCACCTCAAGCACAACCTTTGGAGGCCAGGCGCGAGCGTTGTCATTGTGGGTTTCCAGGCACAGGGAACGACCGGCCGAAAGATTGTGGATGGGGCCAAGCAGGTGAAGATATTCCGGGAGAACGTGTCCGTAAAGGCAAAGGTCTTCACCATCGGTGGCTTTTCCGCCCACGCCGACCAGAACGATCTCCTCGAATGGATCGGTAATTTCGAGAGTAAGCCCCGTGTGTTTGTCGTGCATGGTGAGGCCACGGCCAGTCATGCCTTTGCGAGTTTAGTCCAAGAAAGATTCAACTTGACGGCCCACGTCCCGAAGTGGAAGGAACGACTCGTGCTCAAACCCAGAGAGGTTACCTACGAGGAGGCGGGAGAACCCGAGGAGATGCCCGACCTAGAAACCACCTTGTTGAATACCGTTATCGACCTTGAAAAAGAACTCAAGGACCTGAAGCAGCGGATTAAGGCAAAGGGAATCCCAAAGACAATCGAGGAGGACGACCTGGATCGCCTCAAGTTCGTGCAGGAGGAACTCCAGGCCATCCTGTCCCAATAGCCGCGGGAGCTTGAGGTGAGGCCGGATAGCGGGACCTACGCTTCGCTCCGACGGGCGACAGGATGCTAACACAATCTTATCACGGACAAAGCTAATTATATCATCCCGCTTTGCGGGACGGTTTATGATACTAATGTCTAAACCACCATGTTAAGGAGGGATCGGATCATGCGCGAGAGACAATACATCGTTGACGACCTCACCAAGGATGATACCTGGAGGATGTTTAACATCCTCGCAGAATTCGTGGAGGGCTTCGATGTGCTCCCCGAGGTGTACCCGGCTGTGACCATTTTTGGGTCCTCCCGTTCTCACCCTAACAGCGTAAACTACAAGACCACGCAAACATTAGCCCGGCTGTTGGTGGAGAGCGGCTTTAACGTCATCTCCGGAGGAGGGCCCGGGGTCATGGAGGCCGCCAACAAAGGCGCCGCAGAAGCAGGCGGCAAATCAGTTGGCCTTCATATCCACCTGCCCAACGAGCAACAGGCAAACAAATACGCCAATGTCCGACTTGACTTCAAGTATTTCTTTATTAGAAAGGTTATGTTCGTTAAGTATGCAGTAGCGTACGTCATCATGCCCGGGGGTTTCGGCACCCTTGATGAGCTCTTCGAGGCCCTTACCCTGATTCAAACCAAGCGGATAAAATCCTTCCCAGTCGTTCTCATCGATTCTCAATACTGGCAAGGCCTGATTGACTGGATCAAGGGCACCCTGATCAAGGAGAAGGCCATATCCGAATCCGACCTGGATATCATGACCGTGGTGGATACGCCTCAGGAGGCAGTCAGAATCATCAAGAGGCGAGTGATTGTCTGAGGGTAGCTGCTGCTTGGAAACATAGGGATCTTCATTCTTGACAGAATAAACGTTCGAAGCGAAGAATGAAGACCTCACCATGATTTCATCATCTATAGGCAGCTACTAGGCTGTCTTGTCCACCATCATGATACAACAATGCTTAAATCGCTTTTCAAGTCCCTGACACCGTTGTGGGCGGACACCCCCTATTTCGGAGGCTGTATCAATTCTATCAGCATGTTGCCGACCTTACGGGCGTCGAAGTAAGCCATGTCACCCTCTTCATCCTTCACACTAAACACAACCGGTATGCCTTTCTCAACCAGTTTGGCCCTCTCCTTGGCCAAGTCATCCACGTGAAAGGCAATGTGGTTCACACCTTCACCTCGGCTATCTAAGAACTCCTGCTGGACAGTCTCCCCCCTGACAGGCTGCCAAAACTCAATCTTTAGTAGACCTATGTTGATAGACCTTCCAATGAGCTTGGCCTTTTTGCCCTCCATCGTAATACGGTCCGTGGCTTTATCGACTATACCCAAATATTGATAGCGCTCAACAGCTTCATCCACATCCCTGACTACTGCTCCTATGTGGTCAAATTTCCAATTGCTTTCCATATCTTCTCTCCTATCGCTGCATGTTCGCCTCTCCTATTGAAGATTCATCTTCACCGGGGCAAACCCAGCTCAGCCCGTATGACATATACTATCATACTAAATGGCTCATCCAGCCCTTCTCCAACCGATGGCTCCCTCATTTTTAGAGACTGCCTTTTGAGCCAGCGGCAACAGGCGAACCTATTGTCTACACACATAGGAGGAGTCTGCACTAAGGGGAAGGAGGGTCACCGATCTTACTCCCGCTGCGTTGCGGTTTGACCCAAAGTGGACGAGATACCGCTGGCCTCTACCAAGCCGTCTGGTTCTTGTAGTATTGATGATACTCAAAAACCTTTTTTATGTAACGACGCGTTGCCCTGAAGGGCGGAACGCCTCGGTACAGCCTTACCTTCCTACTGCCTGCATTGTAAGCGGCAAGGGCAAGCTTAACATCTCCGTCAAACTGATCCAAGAGGTTCTTAAAGTGCCTGACGCCTGCATTGATATTGTGCTCTGGATCAAAGCTATCCCCTACCCCTAATGCTTTCGCGGTCTTTGGCATGAGTTGCATCAACCCCTTTGCACCCCGCTTTGAAACCGCCTTGGGATTGTAATTCGACTCTGCCATAATAATCGCCTTAATCAATGCCGAATCAACCTGATAGCGGTTTGCCGCTTTCAGGATAAGCGGGTGAAATACCCGCTCCTTTTCTTTTCCAGGAGCCGGCGCCGTGCTGCCTTTGAGAGCGAGGGCACGAGGGTCCACAGACGGGGATGTTGTGATCCTGACCCTTGTGGGTTCATATACCAGCATGGTCAAGGCGGGTTCAGTCTTGGGCTGTCTTTCCGCGGCCATTGCTACCAGGTCTATCCTGGAGATTGTTGGCCCCTCGGATGTTGCTGTTACGATTGTTTCTGTCTCGGCGGCCTCTCTCCTCCCGTAAAGTCGAGGCGTAAACACAAACACCATAATGGCAACAATGGATACCCACAGAATGAGATTGCCTAGGCCCAAGCTTTTGGAACCTGCTCCCCTTTCTCTCAATTTCATCCTTAATCCACCTCAATCTCACATCTCTATCGATAAACCGCAGACAGATGATTCTGACCCAAGAATAAGGCTCTCCCTGTTAACGCCCATTTGCCTCGATTTTCATAAAAGCAGGATAAACAGTCAGTGGTAACGCGCTTATTTTATAAGAGCTGCAAGAACCATGCACAGTGATCTATGGCAAATTCTATATAGATTACAAATAGTTATCATGCCAATAAACGTCCCTTGCGGACCCTGTATAATACCATTCCGAATAATCAGATAGAAAAATTCATTCTTTTGGCAAAGTTTTGCCTATATCAAGTTGCACCAGTATCAAGGGAAAAACGTGACAACACCAGACCTCTTCAAACCCTGAGCACGATTCGATTCCTCCGTAACCCTACCCCATATTTTCAGGGCCGCTAGAGAGTTGTGTGGCTACCCAAATGAAAACCCAGGAGGTACGCCGGTATTTTTCATACCTCCTGGGCCACGTTGAAAAACGTGTTGGCGTTCATCGCCCCCCTTCCTCCCGTGGGTTTCGGGTACGGGAGCACCCCGCCCTATTCTGGGAGGTTCAAGGAGAAATGAGTATCGGTTCAATGGGTCTCCTGCTGCTGAACTGTCGAATTCCGATACTCTTTCGTAATTAACTTTATACCAATGCAATAATGAGCATGTCAAGAAAAAATAACAATATATGGAATTATTTTCTTCTGTTTGTCAATATGTAGTGTTAAGGAGCTTTCTACACCCTTTTCCGGGCTTGAAAATTCTTTCACGTGAATCGGATTGACGAAAGAGGGCACATTGCTGAAGTCCACCGTGAGGGGCGTAGCGAGATCAAATTCGTATTCGCCCAAGGGGGGTATATAGTCTTGGTGCGATTTTGCAGGTTCCCAGCGAACAGCCAAGCATAGGAGGGGAACTTCACCGCGAAAGAAGAGGCTAAGATCGCAAAAAGCCCCGTTGGAGGGTACGAGAAACCCGACGATGAGGACTCATCCCTTCTGAGAAAAACGGGGTTCCTTCTCCGACAAACTCCGTGGGGTGGCCCCAACAGCGATCATGTCAATGTTCACGGGCGACTCGGGAGTGGTTTTAACGATAGGCTGGTCAGATCTGTGGATATCGATCAAGGTGAGGGTTCCGGTTGCCATCTCGCCGATCCTAATGAGATTTGGAGCTGCAGTCTTAGGGTTCCAATTCAAGGTCGTATGTGCCTTTTCTTCATACGTAAATAGGTCGGGCCTATTGAGGTATTCGTAGAGCAAGTCGTACCTGTCATTGGCATTTCCCCACGCCTGATCAAGAAACCACAGAGAATACTCATTGCCGAATTCGACTTGATGTGCATGGTAGGTCTCGGTGCCATATCCCTCTGTGTGGGCCTCGGAATAATGAAGGCAATGGGTGCCACTGCCATCGGCAATGGAGAGATTAAGGTCTTTCCAATTCATCTCAGTATAAACCGGTGTAGGCTCATCAAGCACCAAGAACTCTGATGGAGGAACTGGCTCGTATACCATGCCCAGCTGCATATCTATGCTGAAATGGATGGAAACCGGCAGTGCTGTCTTGCTGTTGTAAACGCAGGTGTCGGTTGATTTGTGGTATTCATATTTGAAGAGATTTAGGATTGTCCCTTTAAAGGTCAGTATTACTTTTTCATCCGGAGACCCCATAAAAGCCAACTCCCATTGAGGGTGAAAGCGAAGCTTTTGGAAATAAATTAGCAGAAATCGTGCCAAAGCAATGTAAAATATTTTCTATTGGAATTCCAAAGAGTTAGATGGGAAACTTCTTGGCCGGCGCTGGTTCTGGCTCACCCGGTTCAGCTTCCATTCATTGCTGACGTCAAACTGTTGACATCTGCACGACCTGCCGTGCTCGGCGCGAGTTCGGTGAATCGCAGAGGCCCCTGCCGGCTGCTTATGTTCCCGTATTTGAGGTCTGCTCCCTGCATTGAACCTCGAAGGTGCCCTCCGAAATCCTAGCACCCCTCACAAAAAATTCTCTATGTTAGTCTCCAAAAAAAGTATGCAAAATTCATAACATTTCTTGATAAATTAAATTATTTTATATCTAATTATAACACAATTTTTTTAACTATATTTAATCGTTATAAAAATACATTCAAAGAACTCGTTGCCCAGCATACCCTTTTATCAACAATACTCTCTGTCTTCGGCCTTGCAACAAGGTTCATCACATGCCAAAGGCCCTCAGCGAAGGCCTTCGACTCTAGTCAGGCAATCCTCTTTGAAGGATAACAGCCCTACTCCTTTCTGGCCCGGAGCAGACAATTTAAGGCGGCGCTATCAGTGAGCACCTTACAATCCGGATACATCGAGAAGAGAACCGTTGGTCGGCGGAAAGAAGACCGGCTTATACGGCAACGGATTCGAAAGCTTAATCAGCTATTCATGGTATGTCAGCTCATCACATCGGAGATGAACTTGCATGCTCTGTTTGAAGTGATTATGGATCAGACCAATCAAATTATGGATACGGAGAGGAGTAGCGTATTTCTCTACGACAGCAAAAACGGAGAGCTCTGGTCCCTCGTGGCAACGGGCATGAAGAAAAATGAGATCCGAATGTCTGCAGATCGTGGTGTGGCCGGCTGAATTTTTCAAAGCAAGACCCCCGTGATAATCAACGACGCCTATCATGATCCACGTTTTTATTCGGGAATAGACAAGGTATCGGGGTTTAAGACCAGAAACATTCTCTGTGTTCCCCTCATAAACCGCAAGGGGCAGTGTATCGGCACCCTCGAGGCGCTCAACAAGTCAAGTGATGATTTCACGGACGAGGATGTTGAATGGCTCACATCCGTATCCCAATACGTTTCAATCGCATTAGAGAACTCGATCATCTATGAGGGTTTGAAGAGTTATTCTGAAGAACTCGCAGCCTCGCCAGTACGCATCGCAACCCTTGAAAAAGTAAAGGGACAACTGTCTAAGTTCGTACCGACCTCTGTGGCTAAACTGGTTGAACAGAACCCTGACAGGATCACATTCGAAAAAACGCCCATGGACGTCTCCATCCTGTTCATCGACATTGAGGGTTTTTCCAGGATCACCGAAGGCTTTGACCAGATTCTCGTTAATGATATGGTGGAATCTCATTTTTCAAGATATCTTGAACGCCTGAATCGGTATGGGGGCGAGGTAAACGAAATCTCCGGTGACGGCTTGATGGTTATCTTCAAGAGTGGCCCTCTAGAAACTAGCGCCAAGAAGGCCGTGGCAGCTGGATTAGCGGTGGTTGCCGAAAACAGGCTGCTGAACGATGAACACTTATACCCGTGGGGGGAAGTTGAATTGCACCTGGGGATCAACTCGGGCAAGGCCTGGGTAGGATCTACAAAAATAAGAAGTCAAACCGGAGAACGCTGGACCTACACGGCATCAGGATTGGTAACCGTTTTGGCGGCACGAATCGGCGCACTCTCATGCAAGAATCGCGTATATGTGGGTCCCAAGACATATCAATGCATAAGGAATTTCTGCGAGTGCGAATTCATTGGGCGCCATGAGGTCAAAAACGTGAAAAACCCGATACATATCTATTGGGTGAAGAGCTTCAAAAAGGACTATTCCCCTACTGAATGGACTTAGCAACCCCTCCCGAGAAACCGCTGTCCTTAAGGATTGCGAAATGTGCCTCCTCTCTCACACCGCGCCAGCGTCCCGAGCCGATCTCCCAATACTTAAGGTGATATTTCCCTCCCTACCAGCACGAGCTGATAGGATCAAATGGATAGAGGACACCTCTCCTGGGGCAAATCCTTTCCATTTCTTATCATTTTGTAGTATTCTCATTTGGTGAGCCGGAATCTTGTCGAGGAGCTATCTGATCCGCCTTAATATTAAAGATCAGGCCTATCTCTGACACAGGGACGAGTTTTCCCATTCTCTAAAACCTTACACCGTGAGTCGCTTCACTTACGAGAAAGGAGGCAAAAGACATGGATGTTTTTACCGCTATCAAAGAAAGGCGGAGCTGCAGGGACTTTCTGCCTGAGCCGGTGAGTGAAGATATCATTGAAAGGATTCTGGAAGCAGCTATCTGGGCGCCTTCACCTCTCAACACCCAGCCCTGGGAATTCGTAGTAATCACAAACGAGGAGGTGAAGAAGAAGATCCTTTCCGAGGCGGAGCGATGCCGCAATTGGGCACATGAGAAGAGCGGTTGGAAATGGCTTGAAACCTACCAGATGAGCTTTCTGCAGTCGGCCCCGGTAATTATCGCTGTGATCGGAGATCCCAAAAAGACAGGTATCGATATGTTTCAGGAAGAGGGCAGCGTCGGTTACCAGCACGCCTGTGCCGCTGCCGTGCAAAATATACATCTTGCTGCCCATGCCCTGGGCCTCAGCAGCCTGTGGTTTACCTTCTTCGACAAGAAGCCGCTGAGAGAGATACTCGGAATCGATCCCGAAAAGACCCCTCTAGCACTTGTTTGTCTCGGCAAAGCAGGCGCTGAGATAAGCAAAATGCCCAGAAAGGGTGTGAGCGAAAAAGCCAGGTATATCAGATAACCCTCGACCAGTTTCTCCTCTCGAATCATCAGCGGTATCGGACTGTCCCGAGCCTTGGTCTGGGTAAACAACTACCTTAGAGCGCTACCTGAACAGGGACGGGATTCAGAATTCTGGCCATATCAGCAGGTGCCATCTCCGCAAGCAGCCCTTTTCTTCCGGCATTAATGAATATCTTGGGGAGATCCAGGATGGAAGCTTCGACATAGACTTTGAGCTGCTTCCTTGTTCCGAACGGAGAGGTTCCTCCTACAACGTATCCGGTGTGCCTGTTTGCCACATGAGGCTCGGTGGGCTTTACTGTCTTCACGCCAAGAAACCTGGCAAGGGCCTTGGTGGAAACCTGCTTGTCACCGTGCATTAGCACCAAAAAGGGATTGCCTTTTTCGTCCTCCAGCACCAGGGTCTTTACCGCCAGGTGCTCATCAATCTGGAGCTCTCGGGCAGCTACCTCGGTCCCTCCTCTTTCTACATATTTGTAGGGATGCAGACGAAAATCGATGCCGTGCTCTTTTAACGTTCGAATAGCCTGCGTCGTGTGAAACCTTTCCTTGGCCATCAGTTCTCTCCCTCACAGCCCTTATGCACACACTGGTTTTTCCCTCACCGAGCCGAGCTCAGCATTCTTGGTCCCCTGAAGGTTAAGGTGTATTCATGAGACTTCAGGTCGCTGGGAGCCATTCATCCTTAAGCGCATCGAATCTTTGCTCCTTCATAGCGGAACGGATCTGCCTCATCAATGACTCCATGAAATAAACATTGTGTACGGTTGCCAGGCTTACTGCCAGGGCTTCCTTCGTCAGGAAGAGATGGCGGAGATAAGCCCTGGAGTAATTGCTGCAGGTCGGGCAGTCGCACCGATCGTCAATAGGAAGAGGATCATCTCGAAATCGCGCATTGAGGATGTGTATCCTGAACCGATGCGCCTCTCTCACAAACAAAGTACCGGTACGGGCTAACTTTGTCGGTAACACACAATCGAAAAGATCGATCCCGCGGCTCGCGATCTCGAAGATATCTTCTATTTCACCGATACCAAGCAAATGCCGCGTCTTGTCGTGTGGCAGAAGAGGCATCACCCAATTCAGGACATGGTGCATGTCCTGTTTGGATCTCCCCAGGGAACCACCGATTGCATACCCATCGAAATCCCGGGCGGCAAAAAAACCGGCGCTTTCTTTCCTCAAATCCTCAAACGCCCCGCCTTGCACTATGCCAAAGAGTGCCTGCTCCTCGTTAGCATTGTTCTCAAATTCCCGTAACGAGCGGGCAGCCCAGTCATGGGTCCTGCGCATCGCCGCACTGGTCTGACCATACTCGTCAAGAGGTGAGGTGCATTCATCCAAAGGCAAAATAATATCAGCGCCGAGCCTTCCAGCTATTTCAATAACCCGCTCTGGGGTGAAATGTTTACGTGAACCATCCACATATGAGGTGAATTCAACGCCATCTCCATCAACCCTTACCGAACCCCCGCTGTCTTTCCAACGCAACTGACTTTCATGCGGGCTCTCTCCCGGGAAGATCGGGGCGATCTTTCCCACCCCCTGTCTTTTGCCTGCCCCTAAACTAAATACCTGAAAGCCGCCGGAGTCGGTCATGAGCGGTCCTTCCCACCCCGTGAATTGATGCAGTCCGCCCATCTTCTCTATCAGATCTTCGCCCGGTTTCAGGTGGAGGTGGAGGCAGTTAGCGATAATAACCTGGACTCCCAACCCATGAAGCTCATGAGCGGAGAGTGTATCCACCGTTCCATGTGTGGCCACAGAAACAAATGAAGGCGTGTCAATAGATCCGTGCGGTGTCGTGAGTCTGCCGACCCGCGCTTCCCCATCCTCAGCAATAAGTTCAAACGAAATCATCAGGTTAAGATTATCACGACACAGACCTGAATTCGATATTAAAGTTTTGGCCTCGAGCATTCAAAGATGGTAAAGAGCTTAATAGGATAGGTACCAGGGGTTCAACGCGGCGTTTCTTTGGATTACAAAGAGACCTTTGCAAAACGTGACAATTCCCGTCATCCTGGAAAAAGACGATGGGCCTTTTTGCAGTGACTGGCGGGAGGGCGCAGTTCTTTTCGCGACTTGGGTATGGGGGAAACCGCAGCCCTGAGCCTGTCGAAGGGAATGCGGAGGGGGCAAGACTCCCCCGTAAACAAGTTGCTGAAAAAACCAGCCCGGGAGCCTCGGAACTGAGGAAAAGCCCATCGTCTTTAAAGAATGGGCTTGGTGCTTGATAGGGGCCGTGATATGTATCCGGCGAAAAGGATCGGAGAGGATATGAAATGAAGATACTGCTATGCGGCTCTGATGGACAACTGGGGAGCGACTGTACAGACGTGCTCAAGCCGATGCATGAGGTTTTACCAGTGGATTTGGAAGATCTGGATATTACCGATCCTACGGATGTGGACACCGTGGTACGGCAATACAACCCCGATATCATACTCAACTGTGCCGCATATACCAGTGTCGATGAGTGCGAAACAAAGAAAAGCCTATCCTGGAGTGTTAATGCGGAGGGGCCAGGGAATTTGGCTATCACCGCGAAAAAATATGGAGCCCAATTGATCCATATCTCCACCGATTATGTTTTTAGCGGCAAGAAAAAGGTGCCTGAACCTTACGCCGAAGAGGACGAACCCGGTCCCCTCTCGTACTACGGCAAAACTAAATTTGCGGGAGAGGAGGTCATTAGAAAGACCATTGACACTTATATAATAGTGCGCACAGCATGGTTATACGGCCTTCAAGGTCACAATTTCTTGAAGACCATGTTACGATTGGCCCTACGAAATCCCCATAAGGGAATTAAGGTGGTACATGATCAGTTCGGGTCCCCCACATGGTCATACCGTCTTGCCCTCCAGATTAAGGAGCTGATTGAGGCGAGGGGCCATGGCACCTATCATGCCACCTCAGAGGGATATTGCACCTGGTATGAAATGGCCTCATGTTTTCTTGAAAAAATGGGAGTGCCGCACTCACTCATTCCCTGTACCACCGAGCAATACCCTACGCCGGCCATAAGACCCAAGAACTCCATCCTGGAAAACCGTCGTCTGAAGGCCGCGGGTATTGATATCATGCCCCACTGGGAAGATGACCTGGATGAATTCGTTTCCACCTATAGGGAGCATCTCATAAACGAGGTGAAACACGAGAGGACCTCTGTCCCCTCGGGATAAAGTCTTGAAGCAGGCGACAGGGTGATTTGCGTTAACATTCCCGGTTATAACCGCTCATGAAAGGGAGAGTATCATGGAAAACGGTAAAGTTTTAGACAAGCCCGTGGCTATTCTTGGCGGAGGTGCAATCGGCCAGACACTGGCGGCGGACTTCGCGCTGGAAGGCTTCACGGTTCGGCTCTGCGATTTGCCGGAGTTTGCCTCTCAATCCTTGGGTGAGGTTATGGAAACCCGAAAAATCGAGTTAGGGGGAGTCCAGTCAAACCTAAAGCACTTCAGCAGGAAAGGCGTCGCGGAGATTACACTCGTAACAACCGACATGTCAGAGGCATTGGAGGGTGCCGGCCTGGTAATCGTGGCCGTTCCGGGGGTCGGACATGAGCTGTTCTTTGAGCACATGATCCCTCGCCTTGAGGATGGCCAGGTGGTGAGCATCTTCCCGGATAACTTCGGCTCATTGGTGCTCAGGGCAATGATGCATCGAAAGGGCTGTAATGCGGCTGTCATCGTCGGGGGATGGCACTCTGCACCCTATGGCACCCGATTGTCAAAACCAGGCATGGTGAACTGCACCATCAGGGAGGTCAACCAGATATATGATGCATTCCCCAGCAAGGACGGTGAAGCATTCTTCAAGGCCCTCCGAGATGCCCCCATCTTCAGCGGGGTGTCGGAGTTTATCAGGGCCGACACGGCCATTGGCGTTGGCATTGCAAACGCCAATAGCATCGTGCACGTCCCCGGGTCCATCCTCAACGTGGGCGCCATGGAGGTCTCCCAGGCCGAGGATATCCTGGCCCCGAAGGGTCAGTGGGATCTCTACAAGCACGGCATGAGCCCGTCGGTCTCCCGGGTGCAGAAGGCATTCTACCATGAGGAGCGCACGATCATGGACGCCTTGGGGTTACGCATGGTGCCCGAGTACCCCGATAGACAGTTCTTTTCTAAATTCAGCGTGATGGCGCCCGAGTATTTCATACCCTTTGGTGTGGCTACCCTATCGGGAACCATCGTTGGCCCCAACTCCATCGACCACCGATACTTTACCGAGGACATCCCGATCGGAGCCGTTGCACGATACTCTATCGCCCGGGCACTAAAGGTGGAGGTGCCCGTGATAAAATCCATGATAGACCTGGGCTCGATTATCTGTGAGCGGGACTTCCTTGGGCAAGGACGTTCGCTCGAGAAGATGGGCCTTGAGGGGATGAGCAAGGAACAGATACTACGCTACCTTAAGGAGGGCAAAAGGGAGAAGTAGCGCTTTTGCCGAGAAAAGCCCTAGTCAAGAGGTAAGGCTGATGTGCTATGCTCTTGAAATCCGGGCGGAAGCTGGTTTAAGACCAACGTCTGGAAAAGGGGTCAGGCCTGCCTCAGTTCTTTCACTGCTGAAACGAGTTCACCTACCCTTTCGCTAGCCTTACCTTGAAGGAAAACATCGGTGATGTGCCCGGTCAGGACCGTTTTCTCCATGTTTATCTCGATTATCGTGGCCCCGGACTGCCGTGCCTGCCGCGGTAGTATATTAAAGGGAGAGACCACTGCCGAGGTACCGATTATGAGCAAGGCTTGGCAGGTGGAAGCCAGATGTGTGCTTCTGGTCATGGCCTCCACTGGAATGCCCTCTCCGAAGAAGACAACATTCGGTTTGAGGATCTTCCCGCACACACAATACGGCGGATATTCCCCCCCTTTCTCCAGGTAATCGTATTGTTTGTTGCACCACAGGCACACCAGCGACCGGGAGTTGCCATGGTATTCGATAACGTCCGTGGAGCCGCCCTCCTGGTGGAGATTGTCCACATTTTGGGTGATAACGGTCTGCAGGAGGCCCATCCTCTCTAACTCGGCCAAACCGATATGTGCTTCATTGGGCTTGGCGCTGTCAACGATTCCTTCCATTTCCTTCAACATCTGCCAGACCTTCTCGGGGTCCTGCCTGAAGGCCCAAATGGTGGCGTACTCCTCCGGATCAAACCGATCCCAGAGTCCACCTTTGCTCCTGAAATCGGGGATTCCCGACTCAACTGAGATGCCGGCTCCGGTGAGCGCTATGGTCAATTTAGAATCAAGAATGGCCTGGGCAGCCTTTTGAATGAGCTCGTCCATTGCTTAACCTCTATGCTTCATTTCTCAATAATCTCCAGGCTGATATCTACGGATCTCGCAGAATGGGTAAGGGCGCCAACCGAAATCAGATCGACGCCGGTCTGAGCTACCTCTCCAATCGTCTCTAAGGTAATGCCTCCAGATGCCTCCAGGAGCGCCCGACCTCCGGCAACGGAGACGGCTTCTTTCATTTCACCTATCGACATATTGTCCAAAAGAACCGCATCCACCCCAACCCTCATAGCCTCCTCCAATCCCCTGAGGTCATCTACCTCCACCTGAATCTTCACCGTGTGGGGAACATTGGCCCTGATCTTCTCCACCGCCTTGGATATGGAACCGGCTGCGGCGATATGGTTATCTTTAATGAGGACCCCGTCAAAGAGACCCAAGCGATGATTATGCCCGCCCCCCGCCCTAACCGCATATTTTTCCAGTATACGTAACCCGGGAGTCGTCTTTCTTGTATCAATCACCCGCACCTGAGAGGGACCTGCCTTTTCTACATATCGCTTAGTCAGGGTAGCGATCCCCGAGAGGTGCTGCAGAAAATTGAGGGCCGTCCGCTCGGCGCTTAATATCGCCCGCAAGGATCCCTCAACAACACCGATATCTCTGCCAGCAGGTACAACGTCTCCATCTCGAAAATTCCTTTCCAGCGCTATGTCCGGGTCGAGCCGGGAAAAAACCCGCCCGAAT
>CP070752.1:2091002-2103384 GCA_020348625.1 Deltaproteobacteria bacterium
ACCGCCGAGAACGACTCAAAGGGGCAATTGCTGTACTGTGCCATCAATCGTGCAATGGTCGTTTTGCCTGAACCCGGTGGCCCCCAGAATATTACCGAAAACAGATTGCCGGTCTCAAGAGACCTCCTAAGCGCCCTTCCCGGACCCAAAAGGTGATCCTGGCCCACAACATCTTCGATTCTTTCGGGTCTGAGCCGGGTGGCAAGCGGCGAAATCTTCAGATCCATTACCTCACCCTGTCTCCATTTCAACGAGCCCTTCAACGAGATGCACGGTGTTGTGCATGGAGAAGGGCCTGCTTATGACAAGATCTGCGCCGGATTCCTTGAACTGGGACAGGTCCAATTCTTTGTCCGGCCCCTTCATGAGTATGATCGGCGTTCTTTCGCTCATTTCCTTGATCTGTTTTGCCACGTTAAAACCGCTGGTGCCGGGCAGGGCGATATCGCTCATGACCACATCAAACTTCTTCTTGCTCTTCCCAAACATTCGTATTCCGGCCGTAGCTGCTGAACAAGTAACTACCTCGTGTCCCCTCTCGGTCAGCATTCTGGCTAGTATATCCCTGATGATATGCTCGTATACAATAAGGAGTATATGCGCCTCTTTTTTCATTTGAGTAGCCCTTCTCGCCATGGAGAGATACCAGATTTAGGAGAAAGTAAATGGCTGTTACTGGAATACCTGGAATGTGTTTCACAGGTATTTATTTCACTCGAACAACCCCGTACGTGTTGGCGGGTTTTTCTAAAAAGACTTGATGCTCTCTTTTCTTTGCCTTATGATAACACGAAAAAGACACCGGCTCATTTCAGCGGCTTCTTTCGTTATCGCTCACAGCATGTTCTTATTAATCGTATCTAATTCAAGGAATTTCGTCAAACACATATGTCTGCAAAATCTCCCACTAAAGCCGAAGTAAAAGACGGACGCCCCTTTGTCCACTTACATAATCACACCGAATTCAGCTTGCTTGACGGAGCAATCCGTATCGATAGACTCCTGAAGAAGGCTGCGACCTTAGGCATGGATACCGTTGCGATTACCGATCACGGCAACATGTTCGGAGCAGTAGAGTTTTACTCCCTGGCCCACAAGGCAGGTATCAAACCGATCATCGGGTGCGAGGCATACGTAGCACCCGGCAGCAGGACCGAGAAGTCCCCCTCGCCTGATGGGCAGCCAACCGCGTACCATCTGGTTCTGCTCGTGATGAATGAGCATGGGTACAGGAATCTCAGCAAGTTGGTAACGCTCGGGAACCTCGAGGGCTTTTACTACAATCCCCGAATCGATATGGACCTATTGAGGCACCATAACGAAGGACTCATTGCCCTGTCAGCGTGCCTCAAGGGTCATATCCCCTACTTCTTGAGGAGGGGAAGGATCGAGGAGGCAAAAGAATATGCTCGTCAGCTTTCGTCCATTTTTGATCAGGACCGTTTCTACCTGGAGGTAATGGCCAATAAAATGCCCGAGCAGATCGAAGTAAACGGGCTCCTTAAAGAGCTGGCCCACGAGATGTCACTTCCGCTTGTTGCCACCAACGACTGTCACTATTTGAATAAAGATGACGCTGAAGCTCACGATATCCTCCTGTGCATCCAGACGGGAAAAAGCGTGGATGATCCCAACAGGCTGAAGCTTTCCAATGATGAGCTCTATTTCAAATCCCGTCAAGAGATGGACCGCGATCTTGCCGGGTTTCAAGAGGCCCTGGACAATACCGTGCACCTAGCCAAACGATGCTGCTACGAGATGGAGTTTGGCAAGTATAAGTATCCTGTTTTTCAGGTAGCCGGAAAGGCTACGCTAGAAGAAACATTCGAAAAGGCGGCCAGAGAAGGTATGGAAGAGAGGCTTGCGCGCAAGGAGGTTCTCGAAGGCCGTGTGCGCCCAGAACTCAAAGCCGAATATGAAGACCGTTTGACTTACGAAATCGAAGTCATTACCGAAATGGGCTTCCCGGGCTACTTCCTAATCGTGGCCGATTTCATAGACTATGCGAGGAAATCAGGCATCCCCGTGGGTCCCGGTAGGGGCTCTGCTGCCGGGTCCTTGACAGCCTATGCGCTCAAGATTACCGACATTGACCCGATCAAACACGGTCTTCTCTTCGAGCGCTTTCTCAATCCGGGCCGCATCAGTATGCCCGATATTGACATAGACTTCTGCATCAAGAATCGAGATGGGGTCATCGATTATGTCAGCGAGAAATATGGGCGGGAAAATGTCTCCCAGATCATAACGTTCGGTACCATGAAGGCCCGTGCCGTTATTCGAGATGTGGGCCGTTCCCTGAACATGTCATACGCCGAAGCCGACAGGATAGCCAAACTAATCCCCGAAGGGCTCAATATCACCCTTGACGAGGCAATAGAGACGGAGCCCCAGCTCAAGGCCCTGGAGGAAGGACGCGATGAAGAAGAGAAGCTCTTACGTATCAGCAGATCCTTAGAGGGCCTCACCAGACACGCCTCGACCCACGCCTCCGGCATCGTCATATCCGACAGACCTCTGGTTGACTACCTGCCGCTCTTCAGGGGGCCCAATGGGGAAGTAATGACCCAGTTCACCATGGATCAAGTGGCAAAACTGGGCCTCATAAAATTCGACTTCTTAGGGCTCAAGACCCTGACCGTCATACAAGACACCGTAGACCTTGTTAAAGAGACGACGGGCAACCTCGTTAAGCTCGATGAAATAGCAATGGATGATGATAAGACCTTCCAACTGATCAGCGAGGGCAGGACAACCGGGGTTTTTCAACTGGAAAGCACGGGGATGAAGGAACTCCTCAGGAACCTCAAGCCAAATGTCTTCGATGATGTCGTGGCATCGGTTGCGCTGTTTCGGCCGGGGCCCTTGGGCAGCAATATGGTTGCCGATTTTATTCGAAGAAAGCACGGTGAAATTAAGATAACCTTTCCCTTGCCCGAACTGGAGGATATTCTCACCGAAACCTACGGGGTCATTGTCTATCAAGAGCAGGTTATGCGAATCGCCCAGATGCTGGCCAACTACACCCTCTCAGAGGCGGATGTGCTCCGAAAGGTCATCAGCAAAAAGCAGGCTGAAGAGATGGCACAGCAGAAAGAACGTTTTCTGGATGGGACAAGCCAGAACAACCTGGATAGACATAAGGCGGCCCATGTTTTTGACTTGATAGAAAAATTTGGCGGTTACGGTTTTAACAAATCCCATTCGGTAGCCTATGCCATGATCGCCTATATTACCGCCTTTCTCAAGGCCCACTACCCGGTCCAGTTCATGGCTGCGTTACTCACCGAAGACATGGGAAGTCAGGATAAAACCATCAAGAACATTGCCGAATGTAAGGAGATGGGCATACCCATTCTCCCCCCTGACATCAATGAGAGTCAGGTGGATTTTGCCGTTGTCGGGGATAGTATCCGTTTTGGTCTGGCCGCGGTGAAGAACGTGGGCATCAAGGCCGTGGAAGCAATCGTTTGTGAAAGAGAGGTGAGCGGTTCATTTAAGTCACTTACCGACTTTTGTAAGCGCGTGGACAAGGCAAAGGTAAATAAGAGGGTGTTGGAAAGTCTTATCCAGTGCGGGGCTTTTGACTTTACTAGTGCATTTCGGTCGCAGTTGTTTGCGTCCTTGAACGATGCCCTGGCCCTCGGAGGCATGAGTGAAGATCCAAACCAGCTGAACATGTTCGCCCTCCTCCCGTCCGAAGAAGAGGAAGAGACACCTGATCATGCCGATCTGGAGGAATGGGACGATGATGAGAAGTTGCGTAAGGAAAAGGAATCCCTCGGATTCTATATTACCGGACATCCTCTTGATCGTTACGGAGATGTGATATCCAGGTTCGCTATTACAACAACGCAGGATCTTGCCGGAGTTAAGGATAAGGAGACGGTAAGGCTATCGGGGCTCGTCAACACTCTGCGTATCAAGAGAACCAGAAAAGGGGATAAGATGGCGATCATTCGCCTAGAAGACAAGCACGGTTTCACCGAGGTAGTTGTATTCCCGGATGTGTTCACTCGATGCGCTTCAATCCTGAGCGATGACCGACCCCTTTTGGTAACAGGAGAGGCCGAGGTCGGCGAGAATATCGCTAAGATCAGGGCTCAGGACATTGTCCCCTTGGAAACGGTAAAACAGAAAGCAATCACGGCAATCTCAATTCCCATTTCACAGGAAGGCCTGAGCCGGTCAAGCCTCATGAAGCTCAAGGACCTCGTGTTTCGGTATCCCGGGGAATGCAAACTCATATTTAAGATCAACCTTGACGGAAACACCCAGTCCACTATTGCCGCTCACAACCGTTACAGCATTATGCCCGAGGAAACCCTGATCCAGCAGATCGAATCTCTCGTTGGAACCAAGGTAATTCGTGACGTAGAGTGAATCTCTCCGCCTTCTCGCGCCCGCCTGGATCATCCTCGCCAGAGGCGGGTAAAGGGAAAAAGCAGGCTCAAAGCACCTGCCCAGCCCGCCCTGTTGAATGGGAGCTTGTTATTCCTCCATTGGTATCTTAAAACGGGTATTCAACAGGCTGAAGTGCAAAAAAAGATATCCATATCCCTCAATAATACTGGCTCAAGCAGAACACATGCCCATCACTGTTCTTTGTAGTGAAAGCAATAATCGAAAAGAGGTATTTGTTATGGAACAAAAGATACAGAGCTTGGCGAGTCTCGGTACACAGAACTTTACCGTCTATCTGGATGAGGTGAAGCTGAAAAATGGGCGGATAGGCAAGAGGATCCGCGTCGACCATCCACAAGCGGCAGCAGTGGTTCCTTTTGTCTCTGACAAGGAACTTATCATGGTCAGGCAGCACCGCTATGCTCTCGGGAGAGAGACGCTTGAGATCCCTGCAGGTAAGGTCGACAAGGGTGAGACCCCTGAAGAGTGCATCAAGAGGGAGTTAATTGAGGAAACCGGTTTTAGAGCTCAATCCATTGAATGGCTTTATACCTACGCCCCTGCTATCGGGTACTCTAATGAGCTCATTCACCTCTATGTGAGCAGGGATCTGCATAAGCTGGAAAAACCCGTTGACGAACATGAGATATCATCCGTTGAGATCTATACCTTGGAAGAGGTCTCAAGGATGATTCAAGACAAGAAGATTCTCGACAGCAAAACCATCATATCCCTGGCCCTCATTGGGGCGTTAGGATAGAGGAAGCTATTTCTTTTCTTTAACAACTGTATCAGGAGGGTAGATATACTTAGGATCTATCTCATAGGTCCACGGGAGGCCCCACCATTGCCACCCGTAAAACCGGCGATGATTGTATGCAGGAATCTTGTTCCTCTTAGCCAGTTGACGGTAGAACTTGTGCCTGTTCTGATCTTCGTAGGTGGGAAACGGTGGTCCCTCGAACCCGTCCTTTACGTTATAAACGTTCTTAAAGCCCGCCTTGATAAGCTGTCTGGCTGCCAAGATGCTCCTGGTACCGTCCCTGGATATGATGAGGAGGTTATTGTCCTTCTGAAACTTCTTGCTTATTTCTTCGACGAACGCCTTATTGTTATTGGTTAGTTGATACTCCCACTGCTCGTCTTTTTGTACCAATTGGTCGCTCATGAAATAGAGGGGAAACAGGTGCGCCATCGGTGCATGACCTATGAACTGATATTCTGCACGTGTCCTTACATCGATCAAGTAGGTGTCGGGAACCGTATTGAGCATGTCATAGGCTTCAATAGACAGGATGTCCTTTGGTTCCTGTGACGATGCTGGCATTTGCAGAAACGCCGTTACAGAGAGAAAGGATAGGCTCAGAACGAAAAGTAACCGCCTCATTTCAAACAGCTTTCCCCATAACCGTTGTTATCGATCTCACATGAGATTAGCCCTGAATTAAACAAAGTTGCTCTGATTTGTCAATAAAAATATGGCGCTGTTTAGTGATGCTCAACAACATGAAAAAGGTGGGGTTGATACCATCTATATTCCGGTAAACTGGCGGGGCCGGGGTTTTCTTCAATTCTTTGATTCCATGGTGTTTAAGAGAGGCGGCATGATTAATTCGGAATTCAAGATCGCAGACTGACTGCCAGACCGCTCCTGATATGCGATAAATTCCGGACACTCTTCCCTGAAAGGGCACTTCGCCTCGCATATTCGAACGTCTATTCGGGGATTATTCTTCTTCCTGAGGCAGTAAATATAATCGGCCATATATCATCCTTTCTAGCAACAAAGCACTTTACAACTAACTACACTTTTATTATAATTTTTTATATTTTATACTATAAAGAAATATATATGTCAACTATTTTTATTAAATAATTATGTATAAGCCGAGGTAACCCTCTTACCCTTGGGACTCAGAAGTTGAACCGTAGGATCAACAAAACCAGCAGCACCCTTCGATGGAAAAGGATCTCCCTTTGCTTTCTTACCGCTGCACTGATTTTTCTAGCCTCCATCATCCTTTTACAAACCGGCCGCGATACGGTAGCTACAGACGAATTGGTGGTTCCCCCCGCAGCTACCTATGACGATTATTTTGAGGCCAGACAGGAGTGGCTGACAGGCACCAGACGAATACGAGAGTCGTTCAATGCGGGTGAAACGTTCTACGAGATTGGGTCTCGGCATGGTCTCTCAGATCAGGATATTTTCAGGCTTAGTCAAGCAGCCAAGCCGGTTTTTGATCTATCGAGGGCCAAACCCGGCCAGATAATCGAAGTCTGGCTCAGCGGAAAGGAGGGCAAAGTAGAAAAAATCTCCCTTCACGTATCTGCGAAGGAGGTACTTCACATTATCAGAGTGGGAGATGAATTCTTCTCAAGCCTCGCTCTTTCCGCGCCTTTATCTATCCCCACGGTGATTTCGGGAGAGGTTTCTTCTTGCTTCTACGAGTCGGCCCTTGAGAGGGATTTGCCCTCCGAACTTGCCATGGAAATCGCCGATATCTTTGCGTGGGATATCGATTTTCTGGTCGACATCAGGCCTGGAGATTCCTTTCATGCCATCTTTGATCGGTATTACACAAAGGGAGACTGCGTCGGTTATGGGAACGTGATTGCGGCCAAGTTTGTCAATCAGAAAAGGGCTCACGAATCCTTTTATTTCATTGACACTAATGGTAGAGCAGGGTATTACGACAGAAATGGAAAAAGCCTGAGAAAGGCCTTCTTGAAATCACCGCTCAGGTACAGGAGGATCAGCTCGTATTTCTCTTCCCGGAGATTCCATCCAATTCTTAAAATTTATCGACCACATTACGGGGTCGATTATGCCGCACCTGTAGGCACGCCGGTTGAATCTGTGGCCGACGGCCGGGTAACCTTCATCGGGTGGAAGGGGGGTTACGGCCGCTATATAAGGGTAAGGCATAACCACGTCTATCAAACCGGGTACGGGCATCTGGGCAAGTTTGCAAGGGGCCTAAAGAAGGGTTCGAAAGTCGGGCAGGGAGATGTCATCGGATACGTTGGGTCGTCCGGACTGGCAACCGGGCCTCATCTTGACTTCAGTATGATCAGGAATGGGAAATTCGTAAATCCCCTTACCGTTAAATCTCCTTCTGCAAAGACCTTAAGAGGGAGCGACAAAACAGGTTTCAACGAGGTCGTCAAGCGTATGGAGAAGATATGGCAAGAACATGGGGCATCCTGATTGCACTTTTGTTTCTCGTGATGTCTCCCTGTCACGGTCTTTCGTATGTGCTGCCCTCTGATAAGATCATCGAATTCATGGCACATCGATTCGCTGCCCTCAAGACACTAAGACTGCAACGGGTTACTACGATCAAGGACTTCTATGGCCAACCCGACAAGATCTTTGGCGAGATCATTGAGGTTATGTCACCCGATCTCTATCGGGCAGACGTTGCAGGACAACCCGGCACTCGTCTTAAAGTTCACAGCGGTTCCAAGACCTTAAGAGTCATAAACGGAACGATTGTCACCGGCCTGGAGCCAGATCATTTCCAATATCATTTTCTTTTCGTCGCTCAAGATCCGCGGCGAATTCTCAAGGCCTTACAACGTGAAAATATTAGCATTAATACGGTATCTCTCACGAGGTTCGAGGGCAAGATCGCTTACGTGATCGGCGATAAAGAGGATGGGAATCCCCGGCTCCTCGTAGAAAAAGACCGCTTTTTGCCACTGCTTCTAGCGCTTGACGATTTCTCCGTCCGATTTTCGGATTACCGGGAAATAGCAGAGCAGACGTGGTATCCCTACCAGACTGTGTACTCATTATACGGGTCAACTGCAGAGGAGTATTCGGTTCAGGATGTCACGGTAAACCCGCCTCTCGATGTGACGCAGTTCAGCATTCCCCTTATTCGCGCTCAATTTAGCAAGAGCGGGCCTTGAGGTTCACGACCGCTTACGTATATCTGTGACGGGGAGACTTCCTCCTCATAAAGGGACGGGCACTGTCCCGTGGTCTGAAACGTGAGCCCGGCCGTAGCTTGGGCTGAATGCGCACCGGGGCAGGCCGTGATACTATCAACCTCATGAAAGAAGAGCTAAAAAATATATTCGTTCAGGTTGCCGTTTCGTTGCCCGTCAACGGGACCTTCACCTATATCCTCCCAGCCGACCTGACAAACGGGTCCCCGGTTGGAAAGAGGGTGATTGTGCCCTTCTCGAGCCGAAACGTAACTGGCTACATCCTCAGGGTCATCTCAGCGGAGAATCGAAAGGGATTACGTGATGTTACGAGTATTATCGATTTTCACCCCTTGTTCCCTTCCGACATGGTCCCCTTCTTCGAATGGCTTTCAGACTACTACCATTATCCAATCGGCCTCGTAATTAAGACAGCGCTGCCTTCCGGTCTCAACGTGAAAACCCCTAAGGATAAATACTTCCCCCCTGGGGGATACGTGGACAAGGTCGGTGTCCTGAAGAGGGTTTTCATTGCACCAGCGGAGGGTGTGATGCACCCGCCCAAGACCCTGGGTGATGGTCAGGCAAGGAACGAACGTGCGTTCCTGGAGATGATGTTCCAAACGGGAGAGCTTTCCCTCAACGAAGTAGGGAAGATATTTAAAAACGGCCCCTACCTCGTGGACAAGTGGGTGAAAAAAGGCCTGTTGAAAAAGACCCGCAAGCCTGTGGTTCGGGAGATATCCGGTGAAACCCTGCCAATCTCAACCACACCGCCCCTCCTCAATGCCTTTCAGAGAAAGGCCGTAGGGGAAATAACAGCGAAGATCAAAGAGACTACCTTTTTTGTATATCTCTTGCACGGTGTAACGGGCAGCGGCAAGACAGAGGTTTATTACCATGCGGTCAAGGCTGCCCTGGAGCTCGGCCGCCGGTCCATAATAATGGTACCGGAGATTGCCCTGACCCTTGCAATGGCCTCCTTTTTCAAGACCCGTTTGGGAGATAGGGTGGCTATTCTTCACAGTGCCCTTTCGCCGGGTGAACGCTACGACCAGTGGCTCAAGATCGCACAAGGCCAGGCCGACATCGTAATCGGAGCTCGATCAGCCATTTTCGCTCCTGTTTCAGGACTGGGGCTCATAATCGTAGACGAGGAGCACGATGCGTCTTATAAACAAGAGGAACAATTCCGCTACCAGGCACGGGATAGTGCTACCGTCAGGGCCAAACTCAGCAGTGCCGTTGTCATCCTTGGCTCCGGAACCCCGTCGGTCCAGTCTTACCGGAATGCCGCGAGCGGTAGATATGGCCTTCTTGCCATGCCAACAAGAGTACAGAAAAGGGAGCTTCCGGATATCACCATTGTCGATATGAAGAACCTGGAAGGGGACGAAGAGGGTTCCGGCATTGTCAGCCCTCCCCTCAGACAGGCACTTGGAGAAAACCTTTCCTCGGGGAAGCAGGCAATCCTGTTCTTGAACAGGAGGGGGTTCAATGCCTTTTACCTGTGCAGGTTCTGCGGGGAGGCCCTCAAGTGTCCGAACTGCGAGGTAAGCCTCACATACCATAGAGACACCGATAATCTCCTCTGTCATTACTGCGGCTTCAGGATCAGACCTCCAAACAGTTGCCCTTCTTGTAACAGGGCACCTCTCATTCCCTATGGATTCGGAACCGAAAAGGTGGTAGAGACATTGGCGCGTTTGTTTCCAGATGCGCGAGCAGAGAGAATGGACCGGGATACCATGAGGCACAAGGGTGAGGTCCAAAGGGTGTTGAGACGATTCTTGGACCGGCAAACCGATATCCTCGTTGGCACACAGATGGTGACCAAGGGCCATGATTTTCCCCATGTAACCCTGGTTGGGGTGCTGTCCGCTGATCTTTCCCTCAATACTCCCGATTTTCGGGCCGGCGAGACCACCTTTCAGCTCCTTTCTCAGGTAGCAGGCAGAACCGGCAGGGGGAGCTCACCCGGAAAGGTGATCATCCAGACCTTCAATCCGGCACATTATGCCATTCTGGCCGCAAAAGATCACAATTATCAGCGGTTTTTCTCCCGGGAAATACGGCTCCGGAGATCGCTCAACTATCCGCCCTTCTGTTCAGCAGCCAACGTGCGCTTTGTCGGTAACAGCAAGGAAAAAACCGAGACCATAGCACGTAACACGGGAGCAAACATAGGCGGTATCTTAGAGCAACACAAGGGGATCAAAAAGGATTTCACCGTTCTCGGTCCCGTTGAATCGCCCATACCAAAGCTCAAGGGTAAATACCGCCAGCAGATCCTTATCAAATCGCGATCGTCTCAGCACCTGGGTCACCTGCTGAAAGAGTTGGAGAGACTAGCTCAACCGATAATAAACTCAGCCGGGGTGAGGATGATAATCGATGTGGATCCTTATCACATGGTCTAGTTGCTCGTTTCTGGTTACTCGTTGAGGCCAGAAGCAAGAATTATTATTCTGTCATTGCGAGTCCCGCTTTATTTTGGCGGGACGAAGCAATCTCCGAGCCAATTCATTTCGGTTGAAACACGCTTATAATTACAACCTGAGATTGCTTCGCTAACGCTCGCAATGACAACCTTTTAGCAAAATGAAATGCTCGTCATAAATGAGCAGACAATACTATGTGTACATAATGACCAACAAGTATAATACTGTCCTCTATACAGGTATAACCAACAATCTGAAAAGGAGAATCTACGAGCATAAAGAAAAACTGGTTGCCGGGTTTACCAACAAGTATAATCTCACGAAGCTGGTTTACTATGAGGTTTTCGACGATCCGGAGACTGCTATTTCAAGGGAAAAACAGATAAAGGCCGGTTCAAGACAAAAGAAGACGCAACTTATTGACAGTATGAATAAAGAATGGCGGGATTTGTATGAGGGCATATGAAATTGCTTCGCTAGCGCTCAGCCTGCCGTCCGGCGGCAAGGTCGCGATGGCTTTTGTCATTTGCAAATATAAACGAGTAACGAGATGATCATAGACTTCCACACCCACATCGTTCCGCCCGAGGTCAGGAAGAACAGGGAGCGGTTCTTCGACGGTGAACCGGCATTCAAGCTCCTCTACAGTGTACCCGAATCTAGGCTTTGTGGCGAGGAGGAGCTCGTGAGCAATATGGATGCCCAGGGGATAGATAAATCCGTTGTGTTCGGGTTTCCGTGGCACAGGGAAGATTATTTCAAGGCTAATAACGACTACGTCCTCGACGCAGTTGAACGGTTCAAGGGAATGCTTATCGGCTTTGCCACGGCTTTCCCCCTGGCCCGCGGTGCCGAAAAGGAATTCGAGCGATGCCTGAAGGCCGGGCTCTCGGGTATTGGGGAGCTGGCAGTGTACAATGAGGGCCTCTCACAGGATATACGGGATCGGTTCGAGCCCGTTGCGCAGATAGCCCGACGGCTCGACGTGCCCATACTCCTCCACACCACCGAGCCTGTGGGCCATGCCTATGCCGGAAAGACCGCTGTCACGCTGCATGAACTGTATCGGTTTTTGCGGCAGTATAATGCCAATAGATTCGTCCTCGCCCACTGGGGAGGGGGGATCTTCTTTTACCATTTGATGAAACGGGAGGTTAAAGAAGTACTCAAAAATACATGGTTCGATACCGCTGCCTCACCGTTCCTCTACGATAAAGAGATCTATACCCTTGCCACCCGCATACTCGGGCCCGATAGGATACTCTTCGGGAGCGATTTTCCCCTGTTGAATCCGGGCCGCTACTTCGAGGAGATGAAGGCGGTCGGCGTTTCAGAAAACGACATCACCAAGATGTGTGGGGAAAATGCAGCGCACCTACTGGGAATAAGAGAAAACGTGAAAGGGTGAAAGGCCTTTCATTCCTTCTGGCATAATTCAACCAGCACGCCGTGGGTTTCCTTGGGATGGATAAAGGCAATCCGTGCCCCGCCCGCGCCATTCCGGGGTTCCTGGTCGATGAGCCTGACACCCTTTTCCTTGAGCTCTTTCAGGGCATCCTCTATGTTCTCTACCCTGAATGCGATGTGCTGCACCCCCTCGC
>CP070752.1:2103484-2120513 GCA_020348625.1 Deltaproteobacteria bacterium
TCATCTTCCGGTAATCCAACGTAGGGATCAATCAACAGGGAGGCAAGGTCATATTGGAGAGGCCCCAAACGGGCCCCTTGCCAATCTACCACCCCAATCCTATCACCGTTTACGATAAGGTTTCTGGATTGGAAATCCCGATAGAGAACAAAGTCATTGTCCGCCAGGGAGGCATGATATGAAAGGTGTTCAAAGCAAGATCTCAAATAAGAGAGATCTTCCTTGAGCCCCAGGAGTTCCTGCAGAAAATACGCACGAAAATAATCGGACTCAAATCGCTCCATCAGGACCCTGTCGTAGGTTTGAGTATGATAACACCATCCGGGATCAAAGCCCTCTCTGCCGTCAAGTTGAATGCGTATCAAGAGTTCTATGGCCCTTTTGTACAGATCCGTGTGATCATCCGAACTGAGAACAACCTCCTGAAGATTCCTCCGCCCCAGATCCTCCATGATAAACAAGCCATGATCGAGATCATTTCGGTAGATCGCAGGCACCGGTATTCCTTTCCCGTGGAAGTGGCTGCCTATCTTCAGGTATGAGTAGTTTTCCCGTTTTACGTTTTCATCCCGCGGTGGATTGGCCATAACTATGTACGAGACCTGATCATTGCTCAGGCGATAGAAAATCCTCCGCGACCCATCGCTCGGAACCCTTTCCCATGCGAACGCGCTGTAGGCAAAAGAGATTTCATCCAGATAAGTCCTTACGAATTCTTCTATGTTCATCTTACAAAACAGTAACGGTTAGCTCACCGCAACAGCGCCAATAAGGTCCGTCTCCACAACAATCCCGGATGCAACAACACTGTCGACTACCCTGACTCCCTCCCTGACAGTAACATCAGACCAAAGAACCGACCTCTCCACCAGGGCACCCTTTTCGACAGTACACCTCTTCCCAAGGACAGCCCATTCCGCCAGTGTTGCATCAGGGTCTATGTGACACTCAGAGTCAACAGCTAGCTTGTGGTCTGAGACAAGGTGGTGATTTGCCCGCAAGTAATCGGATATCGTACCGATATCGATCCAGCTGTGTCCGGTAACCCGGTAACCCCTGATAGGCATTGCTTCATGCATGATTTTCTTATAACACCTTATTATACTATAGTTTTGCTTCTCAGGCATGAGTTCGAGTACCGCAGGGTTCATAACCTGTATGCCGGTAAAGGCCAGTGCCCCGCTCACGTTCGTCCCTCTCCCAATTGCGAGAATATTCATGTGATCATCTACCATGATCTTATTGTGCACGGGGAAGTCATGGAGCACCAGGGTGAGGAGACTTTTGCGTTTCAGGTGGTAGTCGTACGCCTTCTTTAGGTCGATGTCAGTCAAAATATCTCCGTTGATGACGATAAAAGGGGCTTGGTCCCAAAAATCCTGCGTATTCTTGATGCCACCGCCGGTACCCAGAATCTTCTTTTCAACCCTCACCTCCACCGGTGCGCCGAATTCATTGTCGCGTTTCAGGTAATCGACCACCTTCTGGTAGTGATGATGAGCATTGACTATTATCTCTTCAACGCCATGGCTTATAAGAAAGGTTATGAGTCTCTCAAGTACCGGCTTGTTCGCAACGGGGACCAGCGCTTTAGGGCATATTTCAGTTAAAGGCTTCAGTCTCGTTCCTTCACCGGCTGCGAGTATCATGGCTTTCATAGGTGTGCCTTTTTGATTGCAATTCTCTATGAGTCGTTATACATGAATAACAGTGAAACACAAACTCTAAAGCCTCTGAAAAGAACCCGACAGACCCAACAAATTCAGTGAACCATGCAAACTGGTGATCATGAATCCCACCCTTGATGTCACAGAGCTTACACAGAACATTGGCCGGCTCTTCATAGCAGGTCTTGCAAGTCCTGAAGTTGACGCAGATACCGTGAATCTTATCAGGAGGTACCAGCTCGGTGGCATCATTCTTTTTTCGCGAAACGTGAGGGAACCACTCCAATTGGCCCGTCTATGCAGTGAACTGCAGAAGGTTTCAATGGAAGACAGCGGTTTTCCGTTGTTTCTGGCAATTGATCAAGAGGGTGGGAGGGTGTCGCGACTGAAACCGCCCTTCTCTCAGTTCCCCGGGAATGAAGCCATAGGCAATAGGCCGAATCCAGAGGAGAGCGCGTTACATTATGCCAGCATAACCGCCAAAGAAATGGCCCTGGTGGGACTTAACATGAATTTGGCCCCTGTTATGGATGTAACCCAACCGAATATGGACTCGCACCTCCTGGGACGCACCTTTTCTCATGATCCTTCGGTGGTAGCCAAATTGGGGGAGATCGTAATAGAAACCTTGCAGCGAGGCGGCGTCATGGCCGTTGCAAAACACTTTCCGGGTTTGGGCAGTTCGAATCTGGATCCCCACCAGGACCTCCCCACTGTTGAGGCTCCTCTTGAGGAAATGGATTCAATTCACCTTCCCCCTTTTGCTGCTGCCATAGCGGCCCATGTTTCTGCCATAATGACCTCCCATGCCGTTTATCCGGCTCTAGAGCCCGGTGTTCCAGCCACACTCTCCAGAAACATCATTTCCAATCTCTTGAGAGAACAAATGAATTTCAGTGGGCTGATCATCTCCGATGACCTGGAGATGGGGGCCATAGCCAAAGATAAGGAATTGCCTGAAGCCACGGCAGAAGCGTTTGAGGCCGGCATTGATATCTTGCTCATTTGCAGCAATCAAGACCTTGTGATTGCCGGCATAGAGAGCATAAGGGATAAAGTCCTCAGGGGCCAGATCCCTGAGGAGAGGCTGCAAGAGTCTTTAGGGAGGATCAAAAAATACAAAAAGCGCTTTCTTTGCCCACACAAAGAGACTTCTTTAAGAGCGGTAGAAAACTACTTCAGAAATGCCGCCTAGACGTCTGGGAAACTGATCGGGCACAATAATGGCTCTTCCGGCCGAAAACCACCTTTTAAAGGGCCTCTTCCTCGGCCTTTTGGCGAACTCCAAGCGCTAAGAAGCTGACAGGAAGCCTGTTTTTGCCGCTCTTTGTTCCTTGCCTACCGGAAGCACTTAGATACTTTTTGTGAATACGCGGTGGTTTTTATATGGCTTTCCTCCTAAGGTCTCCAGGTCTCTGCGCATCTGAACAGCGGTCTCGGCGATCTGGGTCATCTCATGGTATTTGAAGCCGTGATCACGCACTGTTTTTTCCATTTCCACATACAGCAGTGCGTTGCCGCCTCGTCCCTGAAACTCCGGAAGTATCCCCATGCCGTTGCCGGATATCCATGACGTGCGGCGCATCTCAAACAGCAAATCAACAATCCCAAATGGAAACAACCTTCCCTTACAGCGCTGCATTGCCGCAGAAACGTCCGGCCATCCAAAGGCAAACCCGACCACATCGCCATCTCGTGCGATGATCTTAATGAGCTTTGGATTGGCAACCAGCATGATAGTATCCACGACATATGCTAATTCTCGTTCGGTGAGAGGTACGTATTCCCAGTTCTTTACGAAAGCACGGTTATAGGACGTGCAGATTCTTTCGGCCCACCGGCGCAACTCTCGCTTCGTATTGAATCGAATCACCTCCAGTCGGTGCCGTCTTTTGGCACGCTCCGCGATACTGTAAACACGGTCAGGTAGTCGGACCTCCTCCGGCGAGACGAAGTGTGATACAAAATCGACCTCCTTTTCGAATCCGTTTTCCTCTATCAAGCGAAGGTAGTATTCGTAGTTGTAGTTCATCATGTTCATCATTTGCCTATGTTCAAAGCCCTCCTGTAAGAGGCCATAGCCGTCAAAGGGGCCGAATCCCTTTGGCCCGACCACGGTGTTTAGGTTACGCTCCTTGGCCCATTCGAATACTCTTTGAAATAGGGCTGCGGCGGCCTCGCTGTCATCCTCACACTCAAATAGGTAAAACTGTGCTATTCGCGTCTCGTGGTACCGATTGGAGTTACAATTCTCCAGGGCAGCAATCCGCCCCACGTCCCTGCCGTCCCTCACAGCGAAAAAGAAATCGGCCGCAGAGTGCTCGTAGAACGGATGCTTTTTCCGGTTGAGCATGAGCGCTACATCGCTGCGTATCGGCGGAACCCATTGTGGATGTCGATCGTAGAGCCGAAAAGGGAGGTTAATAAAGCGTCGAACCTGAGATCTGTTGTTCGTATCCACTTTCTCTATTGTTAACATCATTGTCTCCTTGGGGAAGCATGAGTTTGTCTATCACCACGGACTGCCTTTTGACATACCGTAACCAGTTCCGCCGACTAAGAAATCCGCTTTCTCGGGGCAAGCGGCCTACACGTAGAGACCAAAACCAATTTACAGCGCCTCACTCCCCCAGCTTTGCCAATACCCGAGCCTGGCTGATCGTTGAAACCAAAAAGATCACGGTGAGGGCTATGGCAACAATAGCGGCGATCAGATCATAAATGGACAGAACACCAAAAGGTAGCACCACAGCAGGATTCCCGAGAAAATATATTATCGTATTTGCTATGATTACGATGAGCCTCACCTCTGTAGGACCAAACCGCCCGTATGAAATCTTGAACACACCTTCCACATACGTCCGAATATAAACAAAAATGCCCATTACCAGATAGCCGATTAAGGCCAGGCACGCAATCTCAAACCTGACATATGGTGATAGGCCGAGGCCGAAAACAACCAGGAGCGTGCTGACAACATCAACCGTGTGATCGACAAAAAAGCCGTATTTAGGCCTCTCAATCTTCCGATACCGGGCCAGCGTCCCGTCCAGACTATCACCGAACCAGTTGATCACGAGCCCCAGACTTGCCAGCCATAAAAAATGCGCGGTGATGTTCGTGAGCCAATAGCTGAAGAAGATGACCACCGAGCCCAACAGACCTATTCCCGTCAAGATGTCGGGGTTCATCCACCTTGGCATACGTGCAGCCAGCCATTGCAATGCCGGTCTTTCGAGCGGGCCCAAGAGAATGTCGTTGATCCTCTTGTGCGATTCCTTCCCGGACCTCTCTTCTTGACGGTTTTCTCGGATGACGTCACTGGTCATAGCTTTCTACCTCTATCTTGGCTCATCCTCTATTGCCAACTCGCTCAATTGCTGGTTTCGCCGCAGGGCACGCGGAATTACTAAAAAAAGCATAAGCAAAAACATGACTAAAAACCCCCCTACTAAAGCCAGCATGCCCCAATTAGCCCTTCGAATAATCGCTTCGGTGGCGTAGTAACCGGTGAGCATGAGTATGCTGGTCCAGAGCACCTCACCCACTAACACAATCGGAAACCACCTTCTCCATTGAACCCTTGTGAGCCCTGCCGCAATGAGGGCTGGCACAGCGAGCCCAGAAGAGAGCTTGGCCATCAATAGTATCTTTCTGGCATTACGGCGCATTGCCCACCGTAACTTTCCGATGTGTTTACGGTATCCCGGTAACAGCCGGCTGAACCATTCGATTTTGCCCGCATGCCCCAGTGAATACCACACGATGTCGGCTGTTAGATGCCCAGCGACGGACGCTATGAAGACGAGGCTCGGGCGCAATAGCCCTGCCGACGCAGCTGCGGCGCCTAAGAGGGTGACGAGCGGTCCCTGTACCATGTTACACAGTGCCAACACGATGTACGTCCAATAGCCGAGCTCAAGGACCTGCCCGTTCTGCAGTTCGGCCCAAAACTGTTGAACTACCTCAATCAGCGACTCCATAGAGTAAACCTTTTCGATAACAGCAGGTGCATAACAACGAGCCCAGTCCTTTTACGACCCCGGCCAAAGCGGATAGAACATCATCCACTGCTCAGGATGTGCGCGGACATACTTTTCCAAGATTGCAGCTAGGCGGCCGGTATTATCAACCATATCCTTTCGCCAGTTGCCGGTACGTGCCAGTTCAATAGGTCCTGTAACCTCCAATACATAACCTTGTTGGGGATCGTAATGGCAGCCACCCATGAGGATTGTGGCTTCGCTCATCATTGCCAATCTTGCAGGCCCCAAGGGTAAGTAAGCCGGGCGGCCGAAGAAGCTGATCAACGCGCGATCCTCGGGGATCGGACGATCCCCGGCGGTCAAGACGAGACCACCGCCTTTCAATCGGCGGACAGCGGTCCGAAGCGATTCGCGTGTGATCGGGGTGACTTCAAAACCAGCCCTGGCCCGTAAACGATTCAATACGTGAAAACCCGCTACCGGATCCGATACAGTGAGCACCTGAACAGAAAACCCATATGCCCCAAAGGCCAAGAGCACAAGATCGAAGTTGCTCATGTGCATTCCCAGCAGCAACACTCCGTTGCCTTTACTCATTTCCGATCTAATATGATCAACCATCGATTCTGGGATACGTATCATCTTGGCATGTACTTCCGGAGGCCGGCCTAGGACATGGAAAAAGTCATAGTAAGTCTGCCCGGCATGAGCGAAGAGTCGACGCGCCATGTTGTGAAGTGCCGTTTCATCCGCCCCAGGGCCAACGACCTGACGCAAATTGGCCCGAACTGTCCAATAGATCTGTGGTTTTCGGCGTGCAATGACATGCGCTGCAACCTGTGCCAGCCCATACCCGAGCCTTTGGGGCATCCACTGGGCCAAGTAAATACCGAGCTGCGTAGTCGCTCTGCTGCTAAAGAAATCTTGAAGGCGCATCTGGGATTCGATTTAGGTGTATCAGATCTTACAGGGATAATGACGGATTACCTTAACTTCTACAGGATATCGGCCTGTAAAGCAAGTAAACAAAAAATTGCTGGAATATCGCTGCCGGCCTTACTTGACATTAAGCACCAATCCTGCGTTTTTCATCATTTTGGGTTCACCCGATTAATCATTGACACTTCGTGATCTTTCGCCTATGCTTCTTTGCGCCGAAAACGCATCTCCTTGTTTCTTGCTGTGTATCGAAAAACGTACTGACATATGAAGTTGCGGAAGACCTAAAGCTCATACTGCTCGTGATTACCTGCAGAAAAATTGTTAATCGCCAAGGCAACAAGAACTCATGCCTTCTTTTCATTCTTTCACCGATTCCCCAACAATGCCATCCTCCTGCCTCTCCGGTCCTCCGATGGCACCGGCTCTTGGGAATCAGACCATGAAACCTATGGCTTTTCGGTCTTCTGTGATCATGAACGTTTTCTAAGAATTAGAGGTTCTTCAGGCTATGAAAGATTATTCAGCAAAAAAAGCATATATTACCGGTGGTTCCAGTGGAATCGGTTTGGCGATTTCCAGGGAGCTCATAAGTCGCGGGGCAACAGCGGTGCTCATAGCAAGAAACCGCGAAAGACTTGAGTCTGCCCGTGAAGAGCTTCAATCACTTATGAGCAAAGAGCACCAGGCAGTTCATCTCGTCCCGGTTGATGTCTCCAAAATGGATCAGGTCCGAGATGCGCTTTCCAAGGCCGCAGAGACTTACGGGGCTCCTGATATTCTCGTCAATTCGGCGGGGATTGCCTGTTCCAATTATTTTGAAAGGATCACCTATGAGAAGTTTATGGATATCATCAATACTAACCTGATTGGAACCTGGAACGTTATCTCCGTTTTGGAACCATATATGAGAAAGAAGGGTGGAGCTATTGTCAATATCTCATCCATAGCAGGATTTCTAGGAATATTTGGCTCCACAGCCTACAGCGCGTCAAAGTTCGGAGTGATCGGCCTCTCTGAAGCACTCAGGGCAGAGCTTAAGAGATACGGTATTAGTGTTTCAGTCCTCTGTCCCCCGGATACAGATACCCCTCAACTTGTTGACGACAATAGAACAAAACCATATGAAACCGAAGTTCTTTCAGGAAAAGCAAAGCCAATGAGCGCAGAGGCAGTTGCAAAGGCCTGTATCCGCGGTATGGAAAAGGGTAAATTCATGATTATTCCCGGATCTTCAGGAAAGATAATCTACCTGGAAAAACGTCTCTTCCCTTCCATCGTTAATTGGAGGATAGACAATATCATACAACGGGCACAGAGGGACTTGGACTAAAATTACAAAAAAAGGTATCTATTAAATTATGCACGTGGTAGTAGAGAGGCGAAAGAGTTCAGGGGGAAGCATGACCAGTGTACCAGAGATTTTCCAAAAATGCTATAACTTCACCGAAGCAGTGGAAGCTCGAGAATTCGGTGTTTATCCTTATTTTAAGCCCATTGAGGGCTCCCGGGGATCACGGGTAGTTATTGAAGGTCGAGAGCTTATCATGGCCGGCTCAAACAACTATCTCGGGCTGGCCTTAGACCCAGAGGTTCGCGAAGCAGGCATAGAGGCTATCAAAAAATATGGAACAAGTTGTTCCGGATCACGCTTCATGAATGGAACCTTGGCCCTCCACGAAGAACTGGAGGAACGGCTCGCTACGTTCGTAGGCAAAGAGGCAGCTCTGTGCTTTACCACGGGCTATCAGACTAACCTGGGTTCCATATCCGCACTTGTGGGCCGCGATGAGCACGTGATTACCGACAAATTTAACCATGCTTCCATTATGGATGGCATTTTTCTTACCAGTGGCCTCAATCGCAAAGTCAATGTCCACCGATTCAAACACAATGATTTGGAGGACCTGGAAAAAAAGCTCTCAGGTATCCCCGATGAAGCGGCAAAGCTGCTTGTAACCGATGGTGTTTTCAGTATGGAGGGAGATATCGCCAAGCTTCCTGAACTCAAGGCCCTGTGCGAAGAACACCGTGTCGGGCTCTATCTGGACGACGCGCATGCAATAGGCGTAATAGGAAAGACGGGCCGCGGTACAACAGAATTTTACGACGATCAAGAAGGGCCCGACTTAATCATGTGCACCTTCTCAAAGAGTTTCGGCTCAATAGGGGGTTTTGTGGCAGGTGAAGAAAGGGTCGTTGACTACATCAAGCATGTCTCACGACCGCTCATCTTCAGCGCGAGCATGCCTCCTGCCAATATTGCCGCAGTCATGGCGGCCCTTGGCATCATTGAACGAGAACCCCAACGTGTAACCAGATTGCAGGAGATAGCCCGAAAAATGATACAGGGCTTCTCAAACATGGGTTTCAATATCGGAAAAAGCGAAACAGCCATTGTGCCCCTGATTATTGGGGATAACCAAAAGACCTTCCTTTTCTGGAAGAACCTCTTTGACAGAGGTGTGTACGTCAATCCGGTCGTAAGCCCAGCTGTTCCTCCCAACCGCGCCCTGATTCGCACATCATTTATGGCCATCCATACCGATGAAGAGCTCGATCAGACCCTCGAAATCGCTGAACAAGAAGGAAAAAAGCTAGGCATAATCTAACCATCCCTCTCTTCCGTCATATTCCCTTGCACCCTGCAATAGGTCTTCCCTCTTCATTGATTGTGCGGGAAACCTCTTTCAGTAATGCTTTCGGCGTGAATCCCATTGATACCAGCCATTTAACAATTGACACCTTGACAGATTCTGTGCTCATGATAATTACTAGTAAATTAGTAAACTATATGCTTTCAATCCACCATGAAGCTCTCTACAAAAGGAAGATATTCTTTGCGGACTATGCTTGATTTGGCCCTCCATTTTGGAGAGGGGCCCGTATTGGCAAACGGTATCTCCGAAAGGCAAAGGATATCTCGAGGGTACCTCCAGTAACTGTTTATTCCCCTCAGATCAGCCGGTCTGGTGAAGAGCACTCGTGGCGCTTCGGGTGGATTTACGCTAGCTCGACCGCCCTCAGAGATACGGCTCACTGAAATCATGGAGGTTGCAGAAGGTTCGACAACACCTGTACCGTGTGTTGATGAGCCTGGGTTCTGTACCCAAAGCAGCGAATGTGCAACTCGTGAAGTCTGGGTGGCAATGAAAAGGGCCTGCGACAGCTTGCTCGATTCTATCACATTGCAGGATTTGGTAGGCCGGTATAGAAAGAGATATACAGAATAGGCAGAAAAGTAATAATCTGAAAGATGCATTGAGTTTTGAGATAGTTGGAGGCTTCTTTGGCGAACATAGTCGCTGTATGCACGAGTAGAACAAAGGGCACGAGAAAAAAGACGGTATCAGAGGCTACCGCTAAAAAGGGGTTTGGTTTTCTTGGCGATGCCCATGCCGACCCCTGTACACATCGTCAAGTAAGCCTGCTGGCCCTTGAGAGCATTGAGAAGATGAGAGGCCTTGGTCTCGATGTTGGGCCAGGGGATTTTGCTGAGAATCTGACAACGACGGGGATAAACCTCCTTTCCCTGCCCATTGGTACACATCTCGCTGTTGGAAATAAGGCCGTCCTTGAGCTTACCCAATTCGGAAAGGAGTGCCACACCAAGTGCGCGATCTTCCGGCGGGTAGGCACCTGTGTCATGCCCACAGAGGGTGTCTTCGCCAGGGTAATCCGCGGCGGGGTTATCAGAGCTGGAGACCCAATAAGGATTGGAAATGTTTGATAAATTCCCCATCCTCCGCGCAACCAGGGACAGGATTAAGGAGATGGAGGATATTGTTGTAAAGGAATTCCACCTCACGATCATCCTGAATGACCGCGAACTGGTGACGCTCCTGTGCTCTCCGGAAAAGCTGGATTTTCTCGCGATTGGCTTTTTGTTTTCAGAAGGCTTAATAAACAGCAAACACGACATCAAAGAAATAGATCTTGATTTCGAGGGAAACCTCGTGAGGGTGGCGACCAAAAAACCTCAGAAGTTTCCAAAAGATATTCTTTCTAAGCGGCTCATTGGTTCAAGCGGAGGAAAGGGAGCTTCTCCTTATGCCGGCACTGATCCACGATCGAAGATAGACACGCCCATCCACCTTCCCCCTTCTGAGGTCCTCGACCTCGTTGAGCAATTCGTTCACCGATCTGGACTATTCGAGTCTACCGGTGGCGTGCACAGCGCTGCCTTGTGCGATACGAAGAGCATCTTGGTCTTCAGCGAGGATATCGGGCGACATAATGCTATCGATAAGGTCTTCGGTGAGTGCCTCTTAAAGGATATACCTATTCATGACCGCCTGCTCGTTACCAGTGGCAGGGTATCGTCTGAGATATTGAGCAAGGCAGCCAAAAGGAGAATCCCTCTCCTCATATCGAAATCCGCTCCCACAAACCTAGGGGTACAACTCGCTAATGAACTGGGCATAACGCTCATCGGTTTTGTCCGTGAAAAACGGATGAACATCTACACCCACAAGTGGAGGGTGTTGTCTCATGGAAAATGATCAGAATATAGTCGTCTTTATTACCACCGGCACCGATGGAGAGGCCCGGCGAGTAGCCGAAGCACTCCTCGAGCAGCGTAAAGCAGCGTGTGTCAATATCGTGCCCACGGTTACGTCGCTCTTTTGGTGGGAAGACCGAATCGAGTCCGATCAGGAAAACCTGCTGATTGTTAAGAGTAAGGCCTCGTCGCTTGATGAGATCGTTAGCCTGGTCAAAGGGATTCATAGCTACGACGTACCGGAGGTAATCGCCTTACCCATCATAGGTGGTTACCCAGACTATTTGAACTGGATAGGCAAAGAGACACAATAGCAGGGAGCAACAGGCACATGTTAACCGCTCGTGAAAGAGAACGGTATGACCGGCAAATGATGATTCAGGGCTTCGGCGAGCAAGGGCAAGAGAAGCTCAAAAAGGCGCGCGTGCTCATCGCCGGTGCTGGCGGGCTCGGGTCTCCGGCTGCCATCTATTTGACCGCCGCAGGCATTGGCAGCATACGAATCGTTGACCATGATACGGTTGAGCTCAGCAACTTGAATCGCCAGATCCTGCACTGGCATGAAGACCGGGGTAGGAGCAAGGTTGAGTCAGCCAAAGAAAAGCTCACGAGACTAAATCCGGACGTGAAAATAGAGGCCATCGGCGATACCCTAACGGAAGCCAATATCGATCACCTGGTGTCCGACTGCAATCTCATCGTTGATGCCATGGATAATCTGCCAACGAGATACCTGTTAAACAAGGCCGCCATCCAAAACAATATCCCCTTTCTTCATGGAGCAGTTTACGGGTTTGAAGGAAGGGCCATGACCATCGTCCCCGGCAAATCGGCATGCCTCAAATGTGTGTACCGGGGGGTTATTCCAGAAGAGAAATTTCCAGTGATTGGAGTTACACCAGCGGTTATCGCCTGCATCCAGGCGACCGAGGCAGTGAAGTACCTCGTGGGGGTTGGTGAACTTCTGATCAATAAACTCTTAGTTTACGAAGGGCTCAGCATGCAGTTCACCGAATTGAGGGTCAAGAAAGACCCCCATTGCGAACATTGCGGTCAGGCGACGAGAAAGGAGTAGAAATTGAGCATAACGGTTAATATTCACCAGGCATTACGCCATATCACGAATAATCAGGCCACAGTTGAGGTTGCAGGCACTACCGTAGGCGAGTGCCTCGCTGACTTAGTGCAAAGGTTTCCCGAGATCAAAAGCAAGCTTTTCGACAAGAAGGGAAAGCTGCTCAACTATATTGATATCTACGTCAACGCCGAAAGCTCCTACCCGGAGGAACTTGCCAAACCGGTGAAGGACGGCGATAAGCTCTCAATAACGCTCATGATTGCAGGAGGCTAGTGTCCATATAGGATCGGCTCGTCTGAGAGCTCTCTGCCCATGACAAAAGGCTGAAGACAGGAGGAGGGTTTTCCACGTGTTCCTCAGTACAGAACCCCCTCAAAATAGGCCCGCCTGTTAGCCTAGCTGGCAATGAGCAGAACGTTGAGCAGAGGTACCCTTCTGGCCGTTCAAGAGGAATTACTCAACCCACCGGGGTTCACCCGTAACCGGATATCCTCCCTTTGCAAGCCTTTCCATGATCAGGTCAACGGTGGTCTTACTATCATCAAAGGTAACCGTGACCGTGAAGGATTCGGCGTCAAGATGGTATTTCGTTATGCCATCGATACTCGTCAGGATATACCTTATCCCTTCCTGTGGATCGCCTCACCCACCGCCTGGCGCAGGCAGATTCGGTACGGTTAATCTAACCGTTGCCTCAGGTGAGGCGGCCAGAAAAATCTGCGGCGCAAGAAATAACAACAGACCAGCCGCTGCCAGGGCCAAGGAAATCTTTCTATATTTCATGGAATCCTCCCTTTCAATTGAAACAGGTTTCTAAAAGATAATTACAGTTCGCACCAATTCAAGAACCATAGCCCAGGAAATCAATGTGCGCATGCACAGCAATGGAGGAAACAGGCCGCCTTTGGCCTGAAACCCTCGTTCCTTTCCTGAAAAAGGGCGCCGCTGTTTTTCAGAACTGAATTATTCGATCGCATCTTTCCATAAGAGACCACATGTTCTTTCTCTCCCTCCTTCCTAGCTTCCCTCCCCCAAGGCTCGATCCGTAATACCCGTTCATAATCACCGTGGGTGTTGAGCTGAGCCATGAAAGGAGTTTACAAAGGGCTCCGGCCTGTAAATAAAGGGAAATGTCGTTTACGAAAAGGGTCCTGCCTGGATTCTTTAGGTATTCGAAAAATATGTTCTCTATCAATTCCGCATTCTGTTTCGCGAGGGTATCGACTTCATCAGTGGTCCTTCCCATGAGCCTGGGTGCCACGATTGGTGCCGTCCGATACCGTATAAGATCACCGGCCTCTGTGATGTTCATCTTTCCGCCAACGCCTTTGGTTTGTTCTGGGGCCATATCTATGAGTACCAGACCATCTTCGCCCTGGCAGATGAATTCGTTTATGAGATCGCTCAAGTAGGCTGTTTTCCCTGTTTTCACTTCGCCCACAATGATGGTCTTTTTATCCTTGTATTCGTAAACGCTCATTCTTCTTTCATGCTTCGTCTGCGATGGCGTTAAACAAAACCCAGCTTGACGAGAATGAACCTCACTGTAACCACACTCGTCACCAAAAACGTCAGCCCACCCAAGATATTGAGTACAATCGAATTCCCGTATTCTCCCACAATGGCCCTCTTATTTAGCAGATAGAGTATAATAGCAATAATGAGCGGGGTCCCGCACAATCCGAGGGCAAGCATCAGCGGAAGGAGCAGAAAAAAGCTTCCCTTCATAAATGGGCCGAACGCACTTAACAAGGCTCCTCCCAGGATTACGATGTGAAATCTTCTGCTTTCAGTGTTCACCTTCCATTTCATCTTGTCAAATATGAAATAGGCACCCGCCAGGAATGTCGGCGATATGGTAGAAAGGGTAGCGGCCCACAAACCAATGAGAAATACAACCATTGCGTGCTTACCCAGCAAAGGTCCAAGGCTCAGGGCAGCGTCGGTAGCCAGGTTCACCTTTATTTGATTTGGGTGCAAGACCGCAGCTGCCACCAGGAAAATGGCAACGCTGTAAATGCCGAAGGCGAAGCCCATTGAAAGAATGTTGTCGAACCAGGCTAATCCGAGATCTTGCCTGGCCCACTTCCTGGCATTAGTATTGTAAGTGTGCATGCCGATGATGGTTATGTGAACCGCACCTCCCAATATGGCGGCTATCATAAGGGCCGAGTCAATACCGCCAGGAATGCTGGGGAGCATACCTCCCACGACTTCACCGACCGTAAAATCGGCTTGGAATGCTGTAATGATGAAACAGCAAACCACAAACCCAACAAAGGCTTTACAAAGGCTTTCAAACCACCGGTAGCCGCCACGAATCAGGGCCAGCGCGATAATGAACGCATACGGAATTCCCCACCAGGGGCCCTCGATCCCAGTCACGAGCGATGTGACGCCCACCAAAGCATTCATTAAGACCAGGGCGGCAAGGTACGTCGCAAGTATTGCATCAATGGCTAAAACCCATGCCCATACTGGACCGAGACGTTCTTCAGCCGTGGCAATAACCCCCCTGCCCTCCAAGATACCGATTCTCGCGCCAAGATACTGGGCGGTTGCCCCAAAGACAGCGCTCAGGATCACTACCCATAATAGCTTAAACCCGTAGGAGGCCCCTGCGATGCATACGCTGGCAAGCGTAGCAGGCCCGCAGGCTACGGCACTGATGATCCAGGCAGGCCCCATTTGACAAAGATATGTAGACAATCTTTTTAGCATTCAGGCTAATCTCATTCAAATGATTCCCCTTCTCCAATGGAGAAAGCTTTCTATATTGACATTGATACCACATTGTAGTATATTATTGCAATGGTTTCTTTACATTCCGAGGGGATTCTTGGAGAGGGCTATGGACAGTGAAAAATTCTTGCAGGCCCGAAAAAAGCTGGGCAAGACCCAGAAGCAGTTGGCTGAACTCTTGGGCACCTCTCTTAAGGCGGTGCATAGCTATGAGCAAGGCTGGAGATCGGTGCCAGGTCATGTGGAACGCCAGGTCTATTTCTTGCTCGCCAGGATGAGGCAGGGCAAACTCGGACAAAGGGCCTGTTGGACCATCAAGGGCTGCCCCTCTGAGCGCAAGCAACACTGCCCGGCGTGGGAATTTCGTGCTGGGAGGCTCTGTTGGTTTGTTAACGGAACCATTTGTGAAGGTGTGGTTCAAAAAAACTGGAACGAAAAGATGAAGATTTGCCGGGGATGTGAGGTCTTGTCTTCTCTTCTATGAAACCGAGTGCTCTGGGCCTGGCCCTTGTTATTCCACTCTAAATAGGGTGAAACCCAGGCCTGACTGTCAGCTATAGGCTCTTATCCCAAGTGAGATCAGTGGACTAATCCGATTTAATATGTTACTCACATCTTGTTATCCAATACCAAAAAACGCGGAGTTCCATGAATCTGTCATTTGGGACAGAGGAGTCGGGCGAACTTCATAATGGGCTGAATCGCAGTGCAACGCCGCGATCAATAGACCATCACGGTCCGAATAGCTAGTCGCATTCTTCGGTTGTATAGAGGCGCGACTGGGAATTCAAGACGAGACTTCAATGCCGAGAAATTCAAAGCCTTGTTGGAGCATGTGCAGGCGGATCATCCCTTGCGAAAACATATAACGAACAGCATAGGGGGCTGGGAATCCCGGACACAGGATCTTGAAGCCCTTTACAATCGGCGAGAACCTCCATGTCTTTTCTCTAGAATGGCCATCAGGTATTGACTGGTGAGGCAGGAACTTACAGACACAGAGCTTGAGACGTATTCCAGGCAAATCGTCTTCGGTGATATAGGTTATGATGGGCAGCTCAAACTCAGAAATGCCAGAGCCTGCATAATTGGATTGGGTGGCCTCGGGACGATGATAGCCCCTAAACTTGTTGGAATGGGTATCGGGTATTTGCGCTTAGTTGACAGAGATATTGTCTCTCGTTCAGACCTGCACAGACAGTACCTGTATGATGTGGATTCCTTAGGCCTCCCTAAGGTTGAAGTGGCGCTTCGAAAATTGAGCAGACTGAATCCAGACGTGACCCTTGATCCATTCCCGGAGTCGCTCACTTCAGTAAACGCTAGCACAGTGATTAGTGATGTAGACGTTGTTCTTGACGGCCTTGATAGACCCGAACCCCGATACCTTGTCAATAGAACCTGCCACAAGCTCAAAATACCCTATGTTTTTGGGGCAGCAATAGAATCTTTTGGAAACGTGTCCACAATTGTGCCCGGCCACACCGTCTGTCTGGAGTGCTTCATGCGAGAGGTCAGAGATGAGGACCTGCCCAAATGCGGTGTAGTCGGTGTGCACCCATCAATTATAGGTGTGGTTACAGCTCTGCAAGTGTCTGAGGCCGTTAATCTCATTGTTGGCAAGGAACCGAACCTGCTAAACAAATTGTTGTATATCAACCTCAGAGAAGTGAAATTCGATATGTTGAAACTTGCTGCCCGCGAAAGTTGTCCAGTGTGTGGTATTAGGCCAGATGGCCTATCAGCGCCGTTTCCAGACAAATTCCTTGAGGAAACGTGCGCCAGGGATGGGCGGAGAACCTTCATAATTTCCCCAAAACAAAGAATTGAGATTGACCTCAAGCAATTACGTGCGCTCCTGGATAAACTGGGCTTCCCTATAAAGACCTCTGGCATGTTAGGCGTAACATTCAGACAATCAGAGGAAATCACAACCAGCATCCTCAAGAGCGGGATCATGGTAGCCCAAACATCGCCCACGGTTGGAAGTGATCCAAAAAAGGAGGTGCTTCACGCCTACAAGTCAATTCTTATTGATAGTTTAGGCTTACCCCAAGCGGCTCTACATGAGGAGTAAAAAGGGTACACAAAACTTGTCTTCATAAGGTCCCGCGCA
>CP070752.1:2120613-2144277 GCA_020348625.1 Deltaproteobacteria bacterium
AGCAATCTCACCCCCTTTTCAACTGAATGTACTCAATAGCCAGTGTAATCAAATACGGCTAACCCCACAAAGGCCTGGATGAATGTGTGCATCCTGAGGCCCTTCACCACAAACATACACAGCCCCCATCAAAACACCGCATAAACACTGCCTCAGAAAGATGTCTCTTGATCTACCCAATCATTTCCATTGTAACCACGTTGTCTTCCGAAATCCACTGCAAGCATTCTTACTCTGCCCATATAGTCCCTATTTGCCCGGCATGCTGTTAAGCTGCTCTCTCCCTTTTTCCCCGGCCACTACCTTGATCTCGGCCGGACTAATCACACCGCCCGAGATGACGGCCTTCAATGCCTCCTCGATTGTCCATCCCGGATCTCTTGTCTGTGATTCTCTTACCAGGATCATGGTGCCGGAAATCGGATTGGGCGGCGTCGGGATAAAGACCTTGAGCATTACCTCATCGTTATTGCTCCTATCAATGAGCCTGCCTGTCACGAAACCTATGGTCCACATTCCCGGCTTCAGGTATTCCACCAGCACGGCACGCTTGAATACCTGCTTTTCGGGCAAGGAAAGCGTTGATGAAAGCTGTCTTCCAACCTTATAGGTTGTTTTGACGAGGGGAATTCGGTTTGCGATCCCATCGAGCAAACTAACGAATTGCCTTCCCAATACATTGCTCACTCCCAGTCCCAAGAAATACAAAATTGCCAGCAACAAAATAACTCCCAGCCCTGGGAAAGAAAAACCAATAAACTTTTCCACAACCCCCGTGATACGCTTATCAATAATCGTATAAAGGAGATTTAACGCAAAAGCCGTAAGGGCAAGTGGAATAATCGCGAAAAGGCCTCTTAAGATATAGATCCTTAAATGCTTCAAAAGGGTTTTCATGTTACTCTCACCTTAGGAAAGGATTCATTTGATCCAAGTCGCTTTGGACCATAGCTCCCGGCAGCGGCAACAGTTGAACCCGCACGGTTTTCAGCAGTATAATATAAAAGCGCTTGGCATGCTATAGTTGTTGAAGCCTTTGTGCAATCGCTGGTCATTAAGATGGCTAGCCATCAAAATACTGTTGATGAAACGGCTGCTCTTCTATAACCTAATAGTGAGCCAAACCTTGCCACTACGCCGCACTTTGCAGAGAGGCGAGTCAGGAGGCTGCTAACCTCATGCTACTAACCGGAAATAAAGAGGTGGCCCAAAATGGAAATCAAGGGCAATGAGTTTCCGAACCTGCCGCAACGGTTGCTCGGACTTGGAGAACTGGCTGAAAACCTCTGGTGGAGCTGGCATCCAGCTGCCAGAATGCTCTTTAAAACACTGAACCGTCAAGCATGGAAGGAAAGCAGCCACAACCCCGACAGGATGCTTAAAGAGCTTCCCGGGGAGATTCTTAAATCTGCTGTAAACAATCCAGAATATCTGGAGCGCTACAAAGAAGTTCTGGCGAGATTCCGAGAGGAGATACATGACAGAAAAACGTGTTTTTCTAGTACCCCTGGAATACGGTACGACTGCAATATCGCATATTTCTCCGCAGAGTATGGGCTTCATCATTCTTTACCCTTCTATGCGGGTGGATTAGGATTTTTGGCCGGCGATTATATCAAGGAATGCAGCGACCTGAGAGTTCCTCTGGTAGCGGTGGGCTTCATGTATCCGGAAGGATATGTCCGGCAGCAGATCCGCGAGGATGGCTGGCAGGAGAATCTGGATCAAACACTGGACCGTGACGCAGCGTCTATTTCGAGGGTCCTCAACGAAAAAGGGGTGCAGGTGGTGATCAAGGTCCCATTCATTGAACCGCCGGTTTTTGTCGCTGTATGGGAGATATCAGTCGGCCGCGTGCCCCTATACCTCATGGACACGGACATAGAGATCAACGATCCGTGGAACCGTGGGATATCGTGCCATCTCTATGCCGGTGACATAGAACAACGGCTGCGCCAGGAAATCGTGCTGGGCATCGGCGGGTACCAGGTCCTCAGCATCCTCGGTATCAAGCCTTCCGTACTCCATTTGAACGAAGGACATCCTGCGTTTGCAGTGCTGGAACGGATCAGAGAACTGGTTCAGGAGGGTATCAGTTTCAACGAGGCTGCTGACCAGGTGCAGAGCACCTCTCTGTTTACCACACACACCCCGGTTCCTGCCGGCCATGATGTCTTTCCGTTTGAACTGATGGAAAAATATTTTCGAGACTACTGGCCTTCTTTGGGGTTGAAGCACGACGCCTTTCTCCAGCTTGGCATACACCCCAAAGAACCCAATTCCGGTTTTAATATGACGGCCTTTGCCCTGAAGATGTCAGGATTTCGCAATGGGGTCAGCAAGCGACACGGGGAGGTGGCTCGCCGGATGTGGCAGGGCCTCTGGCCGGACGTGCCGGAAGAGCGTATTCCTATTGGTTCCGTGACCAACGGCGTGCACGTACCCACGTGGATCGAGCCCAAGATGGAGCTCCTGTTTAATAAATATCTCGGCCCCAACTGGCTGGCAGAGCACGATAGCCCTGCAACCTGGGAGCTGATCGACGGCATTCCGGACGAAGAGTTGTGGAAGACCCATTACTGGCTGAAAATCAAACTGATCGATACCATTCGCGAGCGTGCGCGGCAACGCTGGGTTTCAGACCGCGCCAGTCCCTCCATTATGATAGCCGGGGGTACCCTGCTGGACCCCTCGGTATTGACCATCGGCTTTGCCCGGCGCTTTGCCACATACAAACGGGCAGACCTGATCCTTCACGATCTGAAGCGGTTAAAGAGATTCGTGAATGATCGCTGGAAGCCGATACAGATCGTGTTCGCTGGCAAGGCTCATCCGGCAGATGATCCGGCAAAGCGGATTTTGCAGAAGATATTCAACGCTGCCCGAGATCCGGAGTTGGCTGGGCGTGTTGCCTTTGTAGAAGATTACGGAGAACTGCTGGCCCAGTACCTGGTTCATGGGGTTGACGTCTGGCTCAACAACCCGTTGCCGCCGCTTGAGGCAAGCGGAACCAGCGGAATAAAGGCTGCCCTTAACGGAGTGCCGCACCTGAGCATCCTGGATGGCTGGTGGATAGAGGGGTTTAACGGCAAGAACGGGTGGGCGTTTGGACACGGCGAAGTAACCGGTAATCGGGACCAGGCAGACGCCGAGGCCATTTACGATTTCCTGGAAAAGGAGATTATACCCCTTTACTACAATATTTCCGAGGATGGTGTTCCTCACGAGTGGGTTAGCGTGATGAAGGAGGCCATCAAGAGCACTGCCCCGAGCTTCTCCGCACGCAGAATGGTCAAAGAATACATTGCGAAATTCTATACCCCTGCATTACAAAAGGGCTAGAGGAAGACCTGTGTGAGTGATTGTACTGCACGCTATTCTGGCGAAGGCGAACAAAGCTACACCAATAATAACCCATGACATAGCACGAAGAGCACCGAGAAAGGTAGAACTGCCATGGCAAGGGAATACAAGATCTACATCAACGCCAAGTGGGTTGGTGCCCTCGACGGCCAGCTCTACGATGATCTCAACCCTTACACGGGTGAGGTGTTTACACGAGTCCCCCCGGGATTCGGCGGCCGTGCAGGGTTAGAGGAATTCACTGAACTGCGGTGGATCAGCATGCAGCTCACCCCACGCGAGTATCCGTTCTAAGGTGCCTGTTGTTATGACTGCAAAGAAATGCAGCCCGGAATGAAGCGCTTGACGCCCCTGCAGAGCAGGGGCCTCCAAAGGCGGATAGATTCGCTTTTCGATTTCACGGGCTGCAGGGTATTCGGGCGAAGGCAAAAAAGGTGAAACAAGAGGATCCCGCCTGAGCTATTATGAGCGCGAGACTCACTTGCCCGAGAGACCCTAAATTAATCTTAGATCTGAAACCCGAACTGGAGGTATGCAGATGGCTGATGTAGCTATTGTCGGAGTTGGGCAGAGTAATTTTTCCCGGGCATGCGGTATTTCGATTAAAGAACTGGCATTTGAGGCATTCAAGGAAGCCATGGATGGTCTGAACATCGGCAATAAAGAGATAGAGGCCTCTATAGTATGCTCTTCCATGTATGATCCTCAGCGCTCACCTGAAAACCCGATTTCAGAGTATCTCGGCCTCACGCCTCACCCCACTTTCCTAATCGAAAACGCCTGTGCCGCAAGCAGCACAGGCTTAAAGGTAGCCTGGTCATTCATTAAATCCGGTCTTTATAAGGTGGTTGCCGTGATCGGGGTGGAAAAGATGTCAGGCCAGACATCCCGTGAGGTTGCGGAACGGATGGGGAGGATGTACGATGTTACCTGGGAATCACCGTTCGGCCTGACCATGCCAAGCGGTTATGCAATGTACGCCCGTGCTCATATGTCCCAATACGGAACCACTGAGGAACAACTTGCAAAGGTGAGAGTGAAGAATGCTTACTACAGCACAAAGAACCCCAAAGCCACGTATAGAAAAGCTCTCAGCCTGACTGAGGTACTCGAGTCAATGCCCATTGCTAATCCCTTAAAGATGCTCGATTCATGTGCTAATGCCGACGGTTCCTCCTGTATGATAGTGGCCCACAGGGATGTGGCCAAGGCCATATGCAGAATTCCAATCTGGATTGAGGGACTGGGCAGCGCGAGCAGCCCCGGGATGACCAAGAGAGAAGAGTTTGCTAGCCTCAACTGTGCCCGGCAGGCGGCTCAACAGGCATACACCATGGCCGGCATAAGCCCCCAAGACATCGACGTAGCCGAAGTTCACGACTGTTTCACGATCGCTGAGATCATGGCCTATGAAGACCTGGGGTTCGCCAAACCCGGTGAGGGCACCAGGCTGATAGACGAAAAGGAAACCTATCTCGAAGGAAAGATCCCGGTAAACATCGACGGTGGATTGCTCTGCAAAGGCCATCCTATCGGTGCCACCGGCGGTTCACAGATTAGGACAATAGTCTTGCAGCTGAGAGGAGAAGGTGGTGAGGTTCAGGTAAAAGATGCGGCGATCGGTTTAGCCCATAACATAGGTGGCATCGGTCACTATGCAAATGTTACCATTTTACGGAGGTAAACATATGTCTTTTGAGCAGTTTGGGATTGTGGCTCATACGAAAGAGAGCAAGGCAGAGGAGTTTGTGAACTATCTTGAGCAAGGGAGGGTAATGGGTACACGGTGCAAAGGCTGCGGCACCACTTACTTTCCGCCTCAGGTCGACTGTCCAAGGTGTCTGGCAAGCGAGGTGGAGTGGTTTGAGATTACCAGTAGCGGCAAACTCATTACGTACAGTCTTGTACATTATGGCCCAGCCGGCTTTGAGGACATGACACCCTATATAGTTGCATTAGCCAACTTTGGGGAGGGTATCAAGGTTTTCGCGGTTCTGAGCTCTGATATTCATGAGCACGAAATCAAACCGGGCATGCTATTGCGAGTAACTCCCGTGCGATTGTCCGGCAATAGAATCTCCTATGAACTTCGGGCTATCGAATAAGAACCTCCTTACTGCCAATAGCATCTGGCATTACCGCATCATTGCGCCAATCAGTCACCATTGCTTCAGCCCCTCTGCAATAACAATGGAAAGGTTATTCATATACCTACATACTGGAGAAACAAAGGAGAAAACCCCATGGATTTTGACCTGACCAAAGATCAAGAGGATATCAAAAAGGCGGCACGGGAATTTGCCGAAGGTGAGTTTCCTGCCATTGCGCAAGAGTGCGACCAACAGGAAAAGTACCCGCGAGATCTTGTTACAAAGGCAGCAGAACTCGGTTTTGTGGGGATCAACTTTCCTGAGGAGTATGGTGGCAGCGGCTACGGATACCTCGAGAAGTGCCTCATCACCGAAGAGTTTTGGCGCGTCGACCCCGGTCTCGGCTCCGTGGTGATCGCAGCCCCCTTCGGTGCAGACATGCTGCTATTATACGGGACAGAGGAGCAGAAAAAGAAATACATTATCCCCCTCACCAGGGGAGAGGCCATTATGGGTTCTGCCATCACCGAGCCAAATGCCGGCAGTGATGTTGCAGCGGTAGCTACGGTTGCCAAAAAAGACGGCGGTGATTACCTGATAAGCGGAAACAAGATGTTTATCACCAACGGCACTGTTGCCGATTACTTTGGCGTAATCTGTCTTACTAATCCCGATAATCCCTCCCGACACAGAAGACACAGCGTAATTCTCGTAGAACGTGATCGAAAAGGCTTTGAATCAACCAAACTTCACCACAAACTCGGGATACGGGCCTCAGACACAGCCGAGTTGTACTTTAAGGACGTCCGGGTACCACAGGAAAACCTCATCGGAGAGGAGGGAAAGGGCTTCTATCAGTTCATGGAATTCTTTAATCGCACGAGAATCAGCGTCGCTGCGGAAGGCGTTGGTATTGCTCAAGGTGCTATGGAAAAGGCTATTAGCCATGCGAAAACAAGGGAGCAGTTCGGTGACACCTTGAGCTCATTTCAGGGAATTCAGTTTAAGATAGCAGAGATGGCAACCCATATCCAGGCCGCACGAAACCTCGTCTTTGAGGCTGCGTTCAGGCTGGACAGGGGCAAGCCAGATCACAAGCTCACCGCCATGGCCAAATTGTTTGCCGGAGAGACAGGGGTGCGGGTAGCAGAGGAGGCTGTGCAGATTCATGGGGGTTACGGGTACATGGGAGACTACGATGTTGAGCGCTTTTATCGGGATGCGAAGATAATCGAGATATATGAAGGAACCAAGGAGATAGAAAAGATCGTCATAGCCAGATCTCTTTTGAGATGAGCGACAAAGGGCTGGCTTAGCCAGAGATAGGCCGGCTCGCTGATTCTCTGTTGATAAGAGGATGTGGAAATATTTGGGTACCATCAGATATAAAGAAACAGGGGCAAGAATGCTCATGGGAATTACAATCATAGTAAACGAGCTGTTGGAGGTTCAGAGATGCAGTTGATAAACAAAATCTCCATTGTAACCGGTGCTGGAAGAGGTATAGGCAGACGTATAGCCCTTGCTTTTGCTGATGAAGGTGCTCACCTGGTACTCGTTGCGCGATCTCGCGATCAACTTGAGAATGTAGCTACTGAAATAAGGAAGAAAGGGAGAAAGGCGATACCGGTATCCTGTGATATATCATCGGCCCAGGAAGTGCAAGATTTGACAAAGATAGTTCGGCATGAGTTCGGGCAGGTGGACATTCTGGTGAATAATGCGGGGATCTCAAAGCGATCGGAGTTGCTGGAATATGACGATGAAACGTGGCTAGAAGTAATCCGGGTCAACCTTTTTGGCACTTACTTATGTACCAAGGCCTTTTTGCCTATGATGGAGCAAACTGGCGAAGGACGCATCATCAATATGGCATCAACAGCAGGCAAAAACCCGTTCCCCTTCAATACTGCGTATAGTGCATCAAAACACGGGATTCTGGGGTTCACAAAATCAGTAGCAAGCGAAGTGGCCCTTGCAGGATACCCGGGAATCACGGTTAATGCTATCTGTCCATTCTATGTGAATACCGAGATGTTTTCAGGACCACAGGGATATGTTGCTGAAATAGCAAGGATGACCGGCACGCCTGAACAAGAGGTCATCAAAAAGATAATTGACCGGAATCTTCAACACCGAATTATCGAACCGGAAGAAGTGGTATCCATGGTGGTGTTTCTGGCAACTGAACAGGCCAGAGGGATCACCGGGCAGGCCCTCAATATCTGTGGGGGATTAATATTTCATTAAAATGTTTTTTGGGAGACCTAAGCTTGCTGAAATCAGACTTGAATCCACACATTATCGAAAAGTCACGATTTTTTTGATCAAATACGAGTTCACCCAAAACCAAGGAACAGAAAAATGGATTTGTCCATGTTCAGTTTAGAAGGAAGGGCTGCAATAGTTACTGGCGCCAGTAAGGGATTGGGCAAGGCATGCGCTTTAGCCCTGGCAGATGCCGGTGCTGATGTGGTGTGCACCAGTCGAGACTTGGAAGCCCTAAAAAGAACAGCTAAAGCCATTGAGGCAAAGGGGAGTAAGGCCCTGACTTTAGTTGCCGATATTTTAAGCGAAGAGAGCATAGGAAATATGCTTAAGCAAGCGTTAGGTCATTTTGGCAAGATAGACATCCTTGTTAATAATGCGGGTTTGGCTAAGGTAGCTCCCGTGCAACACCTCGATTCCGCGGACTGGGATCTGGTACTCAATACAAACTTAAAAGGTGCTTTTTTATTGTGTAAAGCTATATTACCGGAAATGAAAAAGCGTAGGTACGGGAGAATTATTAATGTATCGTCTCTAGGTGGGCTCAGAGGTACGAAGAATCTAAGCTCCTACGATGCCAGTAAGGCAGGCCTCATAAAATTTAGCGAGGCCCTTGCATTAGAAGTAGTGGGATATAACATAACGGTAAATTGCATATGTCCGGGCTACATCTTGACGGATATGAATAGAGAATTCTTCGAATCGGAAAAAGGCAAAATGGAAATAGCCAAATACCCAATGAAAAGGCCGGGATATTTAAGCGATATTGCAGGCGCACTAATCTTTCTTGCCTCTGACGCCGCTTCTTACGTGACGGCTACGACGGTGATTGTCGATGGAGCTCAAAGATGGAAAGGCGCGCTTTAGCCTTATTGAAGAATCTCCATAATCGTTCACAAGGGCCTTCTTCACGCCGATTTCTTGACTGGTCCTACCCTTCGATAAGACTCAAAGACTGTTGAGTAGGCTTTCATTGTATTATATGAGTATCCTCCCTACAAGTGCGTGCACCGATTACCACAATTAAGGATGCCCCCTCGCCTCTTCTTACACTGCAGATGTTATCAAGGTAAATATTGTATGTAAGCGCAGATGAATGGAGCGTGCCTTATCTTTCAGGATCACCCATTACTCTACCTGGATTTCATGTATTGCATCGTCCCGTCCTGGATGATGGCAACCCTCGCCTCCCCGGGATAATCCCTTTCAAGGGCGGCCACGACCTGGGACCACGTTTTGATTACCGTAGCATCCTCAAAGCGGCAAAACCAATCGAGGCTGGTACGGTCCGGATAGGGAGAAAAGACAATGAGTTTCTTAATATTCCATTTGTGCAGGGTTCCCTTTTCCTTCGGACTAAAGTGCCTACCGCCGTACTCAGTTCCCCAGCTGCGAAAGGTGTAATGGGGAACCTGTCCTTCAGGCGCATCGAAAATCAGGACAGCCGTTCCAACAGCACCGGGCTTCAGGGTCAACCGGGGAAAATGACGTGAGACTGCCGATTCGCTCGCCTTTCCGTATGCGTTGCACACGACAATATCATACCCTGTGGCACGGGGTATCCCATAGTGATCCTTGCCCTCCTCTACCCCGGCAGCGTGGGTTTCCCTAAAGGGCCCTGCATAGAGGCTGGTGATTTCCCCCCTGCGGTTAACCAGGCAGTCTACCTTAAAGTCTAATCCTGCCATATCCCCGGCAGCATCACACTCGGCCCGCATGATATTGTCATCGAAACTCCCCAGGCCGGTGCGACTGGAATCCCTATATAAATTGTGAAACTGATTTATTGACTCGATACCGGCAACACCTGGCAAGATGATCTTGGCCCCGCCGCTGAATCCTACATGGATATGGGCAGCAATGCACCCAACTCCGATTTTCAGATCGCAGGCCATAACCTCCCGGTTACACCAGAACTCCACGCCACTGGGAGTCCGCCCCACCCATGTGGTGTTTTGGAAGGGATCGTGGTTATAGATGGGGTATTGTTCTACAATCTCATCGCCCAATTTCTTTCTGGCACTGATCATGTCATGGGCACCGTGAGCCCCGAGTCCCCAAATAAAGCGAATCTGCTCCTTGTTCATCCCAGCCCGATGAAGAGACTCGAGGAAAAAAGGGGCAACCGACTTCACGGGTGTCGGTCGCGTCATATCATCAAAGACAATAACGGCCTGGCTTTTTCCCTGCGCGATATCTTCTAAGGTGGAACCCCCAATGGGATGCCCAATTTTATCCTCGACCTCAGCAGAACTAAGGCCGGGTTTATCGAACCCGGGGGAAGTGAGGTAGTCCACCTCCCATCTATCAGGAAACGTGAGCTTCCGTTCTATATTCTCATACCAGCGTCGTGAAGGAATCGAAATTTCTTTCATGCATCTTTCTTTTGGACTTCAGCCGGATATCTCAACAGCTATTGCTCAGCAGAGAAGAACCGATATCAAAGGCCTTGAGGTTCAGATCCTGTTTTTCCGCCGGCAGGCTCCTGGCAATCACCTTACTGAAGTCCTCACGATCCAGTGGTAGCTCCCCTATTCGGGATAAAGCGCCTATCATGATGATGTTCCCTAAAACAGCATTGCCCAACTTCATTGCCTCCCCTGTGGCATCGATAAACCATGTAACCAAAGATAATTCATTCACGAACTTTTTAATTTCTTCCAGTGATGGATAGTCCAGTTCACCGGAAATAACGCCGACGGGATATATGGGACGGGTATTTATCAATACCTTCACATGGAGGTTGCCGTAGGTCTTCAGAATCCTAATTGCCTCAATGGGCTCAAGGGAAACGACGATATCTGCCCTTCCCTTAGGTATCTGAGGGCTCCACGCGGATTGGGCTGAAACCCTGACATGACTCATCACGGACCCGCCCCTTTGAGATGCCCCGAAGGTCTCCCCTATGGTGACGCGGTAACCCTTGTTAACCATCATGTTCGACAATATCCTCGATGCCATCACATTTCCCTGACCGCCTACCCCGGTGATAATGATGTTATAGGGGTCCTTTGATAGTGGAATTACCTCCACGTCTCATGCCACCTCCTCCCGCTCTATTGCGCCTGCTGGACAGATCAACGAGCAGACTCCACAGCCTACACACAGCACCTCATCGATCCTGGCTTTGTTGTTCTCCTTATCCCAAAAAAGACCTGGACATTGGAATATGCGTGTACACAGGCGATTGCAGCCGCACTCTTCACCAAAGCAAAGGCTTTCGTCTACATGCATTTCGTATTGTTTTGTATATCTCTTTTCTGGGCTCAAGGCGCATTCCTGTCGAAGGATCAAGACCTTAACCCCTTCTTTATCCTCAATAAGTCGATTGACCGTTTTCTCGGTATCCTTTAAATCAAAGGGGTCTCTGATTTCCACTCTTGCGCCGATTGCCTCACATACCTTCGCGATATCTACGCTTGGGGCTTCATCTCCCATTGCATTGATAGTCAGGCCCGGATGGGGCTGAAATCCTGTCATGGCCGTTCCGCTATTATCCAATACTACAAGGGTGATATTGGAGTTATGGTGCACTGCATTAACCAGGGCCGGCATGGCAGCATGAAAAAAGGTGGAATCACCACAAACAGCTAATACCGGTTGGTCCATGCCGAACTGCACCAGTTTTCCAAATCCACTGGCAAGCCCTGCCCCTGATCCCATCGAGTGTAGAGTCTTGGTGGTATTGAAGCCACAAGGGAATCGACCCATTGCATAGCAGCCGATATCGCCGCAAACAAAGCCTTGGCGGTTGTCCATTTGAAGGGCATTATGAAGACTCCAGAAGGACGCCCGGTGAGGACAGCCCGGGCAGAATGTCCTTGCCCTTTCTGGCACCCGGGCCATAAAAGGCATTTGGAGTTTTTTCTCATACTCTGGATCCATAGCTAGGTAATCGATCTTGAGGATTTTACACAGAGCCGACACGACAATATCGGGGTTCAGCTCTCCTGTCGCGGGTATGGTACCTTCGTTTTTTCCGTAGAAGGTCTTCATCCCTAGTTCCCTTGCCTTTTCAGCAGTCAAAATCTTCACGTTGTTCTCCAGAAATGGCAGGACCTCCTCCACGATCATGATCTTATCCGTTGTTGATAGATATCTCGTTAGCAACCTTGGGGGCAAAGGCCAGGTGGTTCCCAATTTCAATAGCCCCACTCTGTCCTCCGCTCCTAACAAGGTAATCGCCTCTCTTGCGTAAAGGTTGCCGGCACTACTGGTGATGACCAGGAGCTCCGGTTTTCCCGGCCCATGATAGGTATTAAAAGGGCTCTGTTCGAACAGTTTTGTGGTCTTTTGCAGCTTCTCCTGCTGAAGCCTATGTTTCTCGGCCACAGGCATGCTCTCCGCCGGTCCCTCATCTTCATGTAAGGCTGATCCTTCATATCTAAACTCGGCATGCCTCTTCGTTTCCGGAAGCGCGCCAAGCCTGACGTTGCCACTTGCATGTGACACGCGTGTTACGCTCCGAACCATGACCACACCCTTGATCTCCTCCGAGAGCTCAAAGGCCCATTTGGCTATATCCTTCGCCTCCTGGAAATCCCCCGGCTCTAAAAGGGGAATCTCGAACATCTGTGCATAATGGCGGGAGGGACCCTCGTTTGAACTGGATAACGCCCCCGGGTCATCACAGCTCACCAGCACCATACCCCCTCTGGTTCCACAGAGCCCCAGATGCAACAGGAAATCAGATGCTACATTGACACCGACCTGCTTCATGGCGCACAGCGATCTGAGCTGGGAAAAAGACGCTGCAGCGGCAACCTCCAGCGCCACTTTTTCGTTTGTAGACCATTCCACATAGAGGTTTCTTTCCTTGGCCACCTTCGCGAGACTCTCGATGATTTCTGAAGAAGGGGTACCTGGATATGCGCTGGCGACGCTCACCCCTGCCTCCAGGGCCCCGCGCGCAATAGCCTCGTTGCCCATGAGCAAATGCTCCATTCCTACACGGTTATCCGTTAAATACCGCATGTTGACCTCCCTGCGTATTAGACGGTAACCCTCTCTAGGGTCTCAGTATTTAATCTCAAACAAGAAGCCTTATCTTTCTCCAAGGTATTTACAAGCTTTTCTTGTCTTGCCTTTATAAGGGCCCTTCTTTTCTTATTGCCCGCCGCCCACTTTAGGTGCTCAAGGTTTTCCTTTGGTATGTCAGAGAGGATCAGATAGCCCTCTTTTCGTGCTTCATCTACTATCCTTTGGCCTCTCTCTGTCCTGACTATGAGGGTATTCATGTCACGGCTACCCTCCAATACTCCTATTGATATGTCAGAGAATTCCGCCGTCATATCAATACAATAAGAACATCCCTCCGGCACCAATTCCCTTACCTCGTCCAAAGGGATCTCTATTGTTTCCCCTTTTCCCATGTATATCTCCATCTTATCAGCGGGAGGTGGGGGTATATCCATCTGTGCTATCCCAGCTATATCTAGCCGTTTCGAGATAAATTCTTCAAAGCCTCTGAAATCCAGGGCCCATGTACAAAACAAACCAACCACAAGTCCTGTAGGGTCAGCAAAGCCCTCGTCCTCTAACGGGTTAGAGCGCATGAGAGCCGTAGCCAAGGTCTGACAAGGAGTGGCTACGATACCTATCTTTCTGAATCCGTCTCTTATTCCCTGATTCAAAGCAGAGAGCGTCGGTGCCACAGTATACTTGGAAAAGGAGCATGTAAAGACCTCTTCTGGGTTCGTGATAAAACGAGGTATCGGAAGCAAACCTTCGCGATCTGTGAGAACTGCCCCATCTAAGTACCCTTTTCTCAAAGCGAAGTAGATGATGGCTGATGCCGTTCCTCCTGCCTGAAAGCCGGTCCTTTCGATCTTTTTCCCGGCCCTTGATATCATGATCATTCGATACGATCCCAGGAAATCACTATTATATGGTCTTCCGAAGAATTTCTGCGACAAATCATCCAGATCCACCTCGACCTTTGGGCAGTAAGCAAAACATCTCCCTTGGGTAAGGGTACAGGGGAACAGAATCGCGGTCCGCCCCTTGTAGGATTTGAAATAAGGGCAAAGATCAATGCAGCCCCCACATCCAGTGCATAGATTCTTATTCAGAATAAACCTCTGAAGCTCCTCCTGGCCCTTGATTATATCTTTCCTACCCATTCAAATCTCCTAGGCATCCCTGGCCCATTTTTCAAGCCACCCTTCTCTTATCTCCGGGTTGAGCCCATACTTTGGCCACTCTCCCTTTAAGGCCATGACTACCTGGGTCATCGGCTTGTAAAAAAGCTCCTTGTCTGAGGTTGTGGAGTAAAAAGCACTGTGTCCTGTAAGGATAACGTTATCCATGGTGATGAGCGGGTTATCAGCCCCTATCGGTTCCTCCACCGTCACATCGATCCCCGCACCAGCGATGAGACCATCCTGGAGGGCCCTGATGAGTGCTGCCTCATCCACGCACCCTCCCCTCGCGGTATTGATGAAGTAGCACGTGGGCTTCATGTTCTTAAATTCCTCGTAGTTTATCATGTTGTGTGTCTCCGGGGTTAGCGGCGTATGAAGACTTATGAAGTCCGATTCCCGCAGCAATGTCTCTAAATCTACCGGCTTGACCCCCCTGCTTTCCATTACTCCTTCCAGGACATAGGGATCATAGGCGATTACCCTCATCCCCAGACCCCTGGCTTTGAGCGCCGTGGCCGTGCCGATCTTTCCCAAGCCCACAATACCCAGGGTCTGATCACGCATCCGAAACATAGGATAACCCACCTCCTCTACTGCCTGCCGACTTCCGGTGAAGTTGATTTGTCTCTCCCTGACTGCCTTATCGATCTGGAACATCTTATGGCCAAGGGCAAGCATGAAGCCGATGGCCAAACCCGAGACCTCATCCATGCAGTAATCTGGCACATTAGTCACTGCAATTTTGTATTCCGATGCAGCCTCAAGGTCTACCGCGTCAAATCCTATTGCAATACCTGCAAGGATGCGGCAGCTGGTCAGGGACTCGAGAACGCGGCGGGTGAAGGGTTGCCTGGACACGGCCCCAATTACCGCATCGGCGTCCTTTGTGTTTTCAATAATCTCATCTTCTGTGGACCACACTCCCTTAACCAGCGTTGCATTCAAGGATTTGAGTAGCTCATCTCCATGATCTACCCCATGCAAGGCATATGTATGAACGACCTTAAGGCCCATCTTTTACCTCCTCAGATGATTTGCCCACCATCATCTCATAAAATAAGTTGGCTCGAATACCTTCACGCCTTCGACTGGCATCGAAAAGGGGGCTGTTGATTTATTGAAGAAAGAGGCATGAAACGGGTTATTCAATTATCCGAAAACGGCATATGGTAGCCAGGTTGCTATCTTTGGGAAGATCATGACTATGGCCAGCCCCGTTGTTTCAACTATGCTAAAGGGAATCACCGATCGATAAATATCTCCCATGGTTATGGAAGGTGGCACAATACCCTTGAGGTAAAAAAGGTTAAAACCGAATGGTGGTGTCATATAGCCGATTTCCATATTGATAGTAAAGAGGATCCCGAACCACAGGGGGTCAAATCCATGAGCCTTGACAAAAGGCAGAAATATGGGAACGGTAATCATCATGATACCTGCCGGGTCCAGTACCATGGCCAAAACAAATATGACCACCTGAATAAAGATAATGGTTCCCCATGGCCCACCAGGTATATACTTCATCAAATGCTCAATGAACTGGGGGGCTCCCATTCCGTGATAAGCAGCACTAAAGCAGTAAGCACCGAAGAGAATCCACATAATCATGCCGGTGAGCCTTAATGTACGAATGCAGGCCTCCGCAACGAGCTTCCATGTCAACTGCCGGTACACCAGTGCCGAGATAAGGGCCCCCAGAACGCCCATAGCAGCGGCCTCCGTAGGGGTGGTAACGCCCCCGATAATAGATCCCAAGACCAAAAGCACGATAATCACGGGCAAGAGCACCGCCCTGAATGCTGCCATCTTTCTCTTCCAGTCTCCCCGCTCTTCAAGTGGAAGAGCCGGCCCTAAATGGGGCTGAAAATAACATCTAACCGCAATATAGCTGGAAACGAGCACCAGGAGCAACAGGCCGGGGAAAACGCCCCCTGCAAAAAGCTTTCCCACAGATTCCCCTGAGATGAGTGCATAGAGGATCATAATCACGCTGGGGGGAATGAGGATCCCCCAACCTCCTCCGGAGTTGATGCACCCTACGGCGAGCAGTTTGTCATACTTTCTTCTCAGCATGGAGGGAAGGGCAATGGTGCCCATGCTCACCACAGCCGCCCCACTGATCCCACACATGGCCGCAAAAATAGCGCATATCACCACGGTCCCAATGGCCAACCCTCCCCTTACAGGGCCAAACCAGAGATACATCATGTCATAGAGGTCGTTGGCAACCCCAGATCTCTCCAGGATCATGGCCATGAATATGAACAAGGGTATTGCCACCAGGGTAAATTTATTCATGGCACCCCATGTTTGGGCTGCGACCATGTAGAAGGCCTCTGGACCCCAGGTGAAATAAATGAAGATTATGGATACTCCACCAAGCACAAAAGAGAGCGGGAGGCCGAGCGTGAGGAAGACAAAGAGGCCGAAGAAAAAGAGGAAGGTTAACAATTCAATACTCATAGCGTTTCCCTTTCTCTTGTTTCAGAAATCGTAGTTCTTTCTCCAGTTACCACCGTTACGATATCACGTGCCAGCTTAGCGATACCCTGCAGCAGGAGCAGGAAAGCCCCGCTTGGAATCATGAGCTTCACGGGATAGAGGGGTGGATTCCAGGCAGATTGGGAATGTTCCAACCTTGAGAGCGATTCCCAGGCCAACGACCCTCCATAGGCCAACATCATACCGCAAAAGACAAAGAAGAGGACAAAGGTAATAATATCAATTATGGCCTTCCCCTTGGCTGAAATCCGGCCATTCAAAATATCCACATTCACATGGCCTCCCCACCTGAGAATATACCCTCCGGAGAGCACCACATACACGCCGAAGGTCAGTTGAGTAAGCTCATTACCCCATACGGTGGGAGAGTTAAAGAAATATCTCCGTACAACCTCTGTCAAAACCAGGGCAAACATGAATAATACACCAAAGGAGAGAACCTTTCCCACCCAGTCATTGATAGTATCGATCGCATTGAGAATTGCGTTGAGAGCACCCACCTCTTTCCCTCCATTCATTAAGCGGTCATCTGACCCGACCTTTCTGTCTTTACGTTTTTGCAAAGGCGGGTCAAATGACCGTCATCTGACCTAGACTAGCGGCCCATGGATTCATTAAAGTCCTTGAGCATTTGAACAGCCTTAGCGCATTGTGGATCTTTCTGGGCCACTTCATCCCACATCTTCCTGGCTGCCACCTGCATTTTCGCATACTCTTCCGGAGGAAGCGTGATAAGCTCTACGCCCTTTTCTTTTTGGGCCTTGGCGAGGGTTGTGTCCTCCAGATAAATATACTGATTGGTACGCAGAAAGAACTCCTCATCGAGGGTTGCCAAAAGGGTTTTTTGAATATCCTCGGGGATTTTGCTGAGGGCCTGCTTATTGACCAGCCAGATGTCCGTGGCTGCAATGTTGAGCGCTGGCCTCAAATGGTACTTGTTGAGTTCGTAAAATTTCATGCTGTAACTGCCTTGAACCGCACCCCAATGGACTCCCTCCACAACACCTGAGGCTAAGGCTGGATAAATCTCAGGTCCGGGAAGGTATGAAGCAGCAGCCCCGATGGAGGTCAGAAATACCTGCAGGATACCAGAGGAACGCAGCTTTAACCCCTTGAAATCCTCGAAGGTCCTCACCGGTTTCTTGAGAGAGAGTTCCGTCGGATATACCTTATCAGTAGAGTAATACAAACCATGCTTCGCACACTCGTCCCTCATCATCTGCTCGAAACCCAGCCACTTATGAAAATACACGGCCTCCCATACGTTTCCGAAATTGCAGGGGAGACCTGAAGCAACATTCATCAAGGGTATCACATCTCGAGGGTAGGCCGAGGAAGTAATAGCTATCGGGATCATGCCCCGCTTTACAGCATTGAAGATTTCCTTTGCGGGCACCAGGGCACCGGCGGCATAAGGCTCTATGATAAGCCGGCCATTGGTCCGTTTCTTGAGTCTATCAATGACGACCAGCAGACTGTCCTTGTAGGACGAACTTGCAGCCGGCCAGTGAACCTGGCATCTCCATTTGATTACCTCTTCTGCTGCCGCTGCCGGTTGATTACAAACCAGCACAATGCCCGCCAAAAACATAACCGAGATACACACTGAAATAAGGCCAAAGATTCTTTTAGATCTTCTCATGACTTTTCCCCTCCATATTATTGATGAGATTCATAAAAAACTTGACCCACCTTCTATTGTGCTATGACAAACACCATCACCTCCCTTCTTTGCACGTTACTCTGCAACTAAAATAACTGAAAACCTCAACGCCTTTAAGCCCCCCTTCAGGTCATGCTGTTTTCCGGTTCCGATCCACATTGTAAACGTTTGCCCTTGCTTCATGAGAATCCGCTCACCCTCACATCTATAAGCAGCACGCTATTGTGGCCTAAGTTCTTTCAGTTCCTGGTGCCTTAATCCTTGTTCATACCCGCTATTCTGCGTACCATTTCTTTTCTGGCTTCGATGTCGTACTGTGAGGTGATTGCTATCTTCTCCATCCTTGGTGAACCGCCACCGTGCAGTGCCCCAAAACAGGAAATGCCTCCCTTCGCGGAACAAGCAATGTCGCCGATATGTCGCCACAGTTGTGCCTGGTTTTCAGGCGAGATGGTTTGGTTTCTTGTTGTGTATTTCTTGGCGAGTTCCTTGACCTCTGGATTTACAAACTCACCTTCATAGGGGAAGGTGGCCGGCATCCCTCCGGAAATATCTGCGAGTATTTCCATTTCGTGGTAGACGGACTCACCGGTCAAGCAACGGCCGACATTACAGAAGATGGAGTTCGGTATATAGTTGCCCGGTCCATAGGGTCTAAACCCAACACCCGGAATGAAGAGCTCCGGCTTACCCAGCTCCGATGCGGTGAACCCCGCTGCATACCCCAGCTCGCTAACCATGATTATCTCCGCGTACTTATCCGTGACATGCTTTGCCCTTGCGATACCGTTTGCATCCGCTGCAAGGGCGCAGGTGCCAAGCAAGAGATCTCCTAAAGCCGGCTTGCAGCCTGAATAACTGTGGCGGTGAAAAAGGGCAAACAGCAACGCTAAGATTCCCCCATGTTTATATTCCCCGCAGAGAAAAACCCTCTCCCAGGGAACAAAGACATCATCGAAGATAACATAGGAATCACAACTGCCTGCGTTGAATCCCTTGGGAAAGTGTTCTCGGTCACGATAAGTATGGATCGTTAACAAATGTTTTACGCCGTCCCAGTCACCGGGTACGGCAAAGGCAACAGCGTAGTCAGCATCAGTCTCCTTAAGCGCCCGAGTAGGTACCACCAGTATTTCATCTGCGACAGCTGCCTCTGAGATATGCAGTTTACACCCTCGCACCACAATCCCATCGCTTTTTCGCTCCACCACGTGGACATACGAGTCGGGATCTGTTTGCTCACTCGGGCGCTTCATTCTGTCGCCTTTCACATCCGTTTGCGCGCAACATCCAACCAGGTCTTCGCTTTGAAAACGCCTCAGCCACTTTTTGAAATTCTCGTGGTATTCCGTTGCCCCCTTATTCTCTCTGTCTGCCTCATAGGATACGGTGTAGATCGCATTTGTTGCATCGGTTCCCATGCACCTCTGGACGCAGCCGCCGACGACTTGGCAGAGCACACGGGTCATGTCCTGCTTCTTGTGGAGATCACCGGTGTTCTGGTGAACGTGACAGAACCTGTTTATTCTCTCTCCGGTAAGGTGTGAGGTTGCTGTCATCAGGTCTTCATATTCGGGTTTAGAGGCAAACTCAAAGGTGGTTCCCATGACATTAAAAACGGGTAGGAGACGCTCATCATCACGGCCGATCTTCTCTCCTGCCATATACAGGTTCCTTTTCATCTTTCTTATGCCCTCAAGCCACCGTTCTTTGGTTCGCATTGATCTCTCCCTTTTAGAATTTGAATACGATCTTCTTCCCCTCCGCCCAACCAAGGGAAACGGTCAGAAGAGTACGGCTATATAAACAACGAATTTCTGGTCATGTTAACCCAGAGTTTTGCTTGCTTCCTGAGCTGGTGCTGGTTCCACATCCAATGCCTTTAGTATTGTGCCTTAACCTCTTTCTTCAAAATCTTTCCTGAGCCTGTCTTGGGAAGTGGGTTTTTGGCTATTTTGACAATTCGAGGATACTTGTAGGGTGCGACCCGCTCCTTAACGTATGCCTGGATCGCTTTCGTATCCGTTCGCGCTCCCTCCTTTAGGTAAACAACGGCCGCCACCTCCTCTCCAAGATCCTCATGAGGCACCCCGAAAATAGCAGCCTCCAATACATCCGGGATTTGGTAAAGCACTTCTTCAACCTCTCGAGGATACACATTGTATCCTCCTCGGATGATTAATTCTTTCTTCCGATCGACGATATAAATGTAATGATCCTCATCCATTCGAGCCACATCCCCAGTATAGAGCCAGCCGTCTTTGATCGTTTCTTTGGTTTCTTCAGGGCGATTAAAGTATCCCTTCATCACGGCAGGCCCCTTGATAAGCAGCTCTCCAACCTCACCTTGAGGTACATCATTCCCATTATCATCAACAATCCTTGCACTGAATTCAGGGATGGGAAGGCCGATGGATCCGGGCTTGGTCTCCCTTCCATAAGGATTCTCGACGCACACAGGTGCCTCCGTAAGCCCGTAACCTTCATGGATCTCGGTTTTGAAAAGCATTTCGAATCGGTTTAGGAACTCTACAGGAAGGGAAGCTCCGCCTGATATACAAAACCTCAGAGATGACCTTTTTGGGGGGGTTTCGGATGCAACCTGGACCAAACGACTTATCATGGTGGGCACACCGAAAAAGATTGTCTGTTCTTCCCTTTCTACTACCTCGATAACATTCTCCGGCTCAAATTGAGAAAAAAGCTCTATGGTGAGCCCCAGATACATCGAAACATTCAGTACGCTGGTTATTCCGTACACATGATAAAGGGGAAGAACACCTATAACGATCGTCTTTGGGTCTACCTCACCGCGCATTTCCGCGAGTATTTTCGCATCACGGGCCAGGTTTCTATGGGTCAGCATTACGCCCTTAGGCACCCCCGTAGTGCCAGATGTATACAGGAGGTTAGCAGTATCATCGTCATCTGCAGGGTATGTAGAAAACTCCTTTTTGTCAGAATACACGTCTTCTAAACTCTTGAAAACCTGGTCTTCTCTTGCTCCCAATGCAATTTTAATTGGGGGCCCATTTCCTTTCTTTAAAACCTTTTGAATTTCCCCCAGATAAGGCTCCGCTCCAATAAAGGCCTTTGGTTTTGAATCGGCAAGGATATGTTCTAACTCATGCGTCCTATAAAGAAAACTCACAGGCACTACAATAGCTCCTATCTTTGCCAAGGCGTAGTAAGTTGTTGCCTGTTGTATGCTGTTCGGCATCATAACAACGGCGCGATCTCCTGGGGCTAATCCCAGCTCACCAAGGCCATGAGCCGCACCATTACAGGCGATATCGAATTCTTGAAATGTTATCTGCTGCCCTTCAAACCGAAAGGCTGCTTTGTCCGGATGCCTTCGGGCCGAATCTTCTAAATATTGAGCAAGATTCATGGAAAGCCTCCTTTATTGAAGTTGATGTCACGGGCCTTTCCTGTGTTCGGGCCCCATAGCAGTACGTACTTTCATATGAGTTTTCTTTTCCAGAACTAAAACGATATTTACTATATCATCAGCGAGAGACAGAAGACCCTCTTGCCTCTACAGCAGGCCTTTTCTGATTAACGATGTGCTTCATGGTACCCCATATCCTTTTTCATTCCAGATAAGGGTTATTATCCGGGCAGCATTCCCCACGCTCTATTCCTCTCTTCAATACCCTCATCGTATTTCTTGCGGTCTGGATTTGCGGTAGCATTTCTCGATTTCTGTTCTGACACTGGGGGATTTTCTCGACAGGAACAGAAGATGCACTTCTCATTTAGTGGAAAAATATTCCTGAACTGTGGCATCTGAAACATTTGCCTTTTCTGCTCTATCAGCTATTGTGGCCTCATGAAGGCCCTTCTATGCAAGAATGCTTTCAGCTGCCTTTAAAATGGCTCAGTGTTTCGTGGGTGTTTAGGCGTTATTAGCCTTTTCTCAGGCTTTGTGCTTTTGATGTCATAGAAACAGCGTGTAACAAAACGCTAAATATCTATTGGGGTGAGGAGACAGAGAATTCCGATATCGATCGAGATAAATTGTTGTATGAAGGCATTCTCCACGCTTTCATATCACTTCTAATACGACCCCATTCATGTCCTAAGAGTTTACTTATATGCGGAGAGTGGCTCTTGCGTCAAGAGAAATACTGGGGTGCAAGGGCATTTTTTCCAGGATTCGTCCATTAAACCGAAAAATGGAAACCGTGGGACATTGTTCGTTGAATTTGCTTTTTGAAATCATGACCCTTCCGGGCCGTCTATGCGCTGAACCCAACAAAAAAATCACTGGCTACTCGACTATCGGGGTGAGAACTTGATAAAATGGTAAAAGACATACCTCTACACGATGTAAGGAGTCTCTGACCGAAAGCTTGATTTCGATACATGGAAGGCTACGCAGAAAGGAGGGCTACTATGGAGGAGTCCATTCATTTCAAGCTCAATGATAAGCCTTTTAACATCACCGTGGATGGCGAGCGAATGCTCCTGTGGGTTCTTCGCACCGATCTGGGCGTCACCGGGCCCAAATATGGGTGCGGACAGGGCCTGTGCGGTGCCTGCACGGTGCTCGTGAAGAATGAGGCTGTTCTCTCCTGCCAAACACCCGTAAGAGAAGTTAATGGAAAAGAAGTCATTACCATTGAAGGGCTGGCTCGCGATGGCCAACTTCATCCGCTCCAGAGGGCATTTATTAAGCATGATGCACTTCAGTGTGGTTTCTGTACATCAGGGATGATTCTTAAGGCCTATAGTTTGTTATCAGAAACCCCCAAGCCTACTCAAGAAGAGATCATTCAAGGAATGGACGAAAACCTGTGCCGCTGTGGATCACATACAAGAATCATCCAGGCAATACAAACAGCTGCGAAAGAGATGGGAGGAGGGTAATGAAATATGAAAAAGGACGAACGTACAGGACAATCGGATAACCACATCACATCCCCCTTGTCTATTACCCGTCGGGAATTTCTCAAGCGGATGGGAGTGTTGGGTAGTGGTATCATTGTCTACATCTGTGTTGGAGATCCCTCATCCATCGCGCAAGAAACAACTGACTTCAATGCCTTTCTGCGGATCGGGGTCGATGGCAAGGTCACATGCTTTACCGGCAAAATTGAGATGGGCCAGGGTATCATTACCTCCCTCGCCCAGATGATCGCTGATGAGCTCGATGTGGCCTTTGACGCAATAGACATGGTTATGGGGGATACGGATCTCTGCCCCTGGGACCGTGGGACGTGGGGATCCATGAGCACTCGCCAGTTTGGCCCTATTCTCAGAGAAGCCGCTGCAGAAGCAAGGGCTGTTTTGATCGAGTTAGCGGCTGAATATCTCAAGACACCTCCCAAACGGTTGAGAGCAAAAGATGGGGTCATATTTGACCAAACCCGAACCGCGAATCGGGTTGCCTATGCCGAACTGGCCAAAGGAAAGAGAATTGAGAGGCATTTGAATAGAAAACCTACCCTAAAGACTGTCTCAGAATTTGCTGTGATGGGTGAGCCATTTTTGAGACGAGATGCCCTGGAGAAGGTAACCGGCGGAGCCAAATATGCTGGAGACATTCGCTTGCCTGGCATGTTGTACGCGAAGATTTTGAGACCACCTGCCCACGGAGCCAGATTGAAGAGCGTAGATACATCTGGTGCTA
>CP070752.1:2144377-2175010 GCA_020348625.1 Deltaproteobacteria bacterium
GGTGGTTGGATGCTTCAATGGTCTAGAGAGGGATTGACAAGGACGGCATTGGTGGAGCTGAGGGGGATCGAACCCCTGACCTCATGACTGCCAGTCATGTGCTCTCCCATCTGAGCTACAGCCCCATTATTACGTCAGATAACAGATAGAGATTTGACTGTCAACATTTTAATACGAAGCCTATCCTTGCCATCTAACAGCTCTTATGTTACGGCGGGGTGCGGTTGCATCAGTGATCCCTGAAGCAAGAAGTCTGCGATGACCACGAATAGGTTGGCTTAACCAGTTACATTACTTGGTAATGATTTACCACCCTACTAATTACCACTAAGAAAAGGAGACAAAGCTATGAACGATGATATGACACAAGGATCGAAAAAACCCATTAAGTTTCAGGATCTTACCCTCCGTGATGGTCATCAGTCACTGCTTGCCACCAGGATGCGCACCGAAGATATGATCCCTATTGCCGAGAAAATGGATGAGATTGGCTTCTGGTCTATGGAAGTCTGGGGAGGGGCAACCTTCGACACCATGCATCGGTTCTTGGCAGAAGACCCCTGGGAGAGACCGCGAACCCTTAAGAAGTACATTAAGAAGACCCCATTTTCCATGTTGCTGCGAGGACAGAACCTCGTGGGTTACCGTAACTACGCCGATGACGTGGTCCGCGCATTCGTGGATAAGGCCTGCGAGGTGGGGATCGACATCTTCCGAGTCTTCGATGCCCTGAACGATTTTAGGAACTTCCAGACGCCTGTGGAAAGGATCAAGGCCAACGGAAAGCACCTTCAGGGGGCTATCTGTTATTCCCTCACCGAACGGCACCTGGGCGGCGAGGTGTTTAACCTAGAGTATTACACCTCGAAGTGCAAACAGCTCGAGGAAATCGGGGCTGATACCATATGTATCAAGGATATGGCGGGGATTGTGGCCCCCTATGATATTTACAAGTTAATCTCGGAACTCAAAAAAGAGATCACCGTTCCCATTCACTTTCATTCCCACTACACGAGCGGCATGGCCTCCATGAGCTGCTTAAAGGCCATCGAGGCAGGGGTTGACATCATTGATACCTGCCTTGCTCCCTTTGCAATGAGAACCTCTCATCCCGCTGTCGAGCCCCTTGTTGTTACCCTGCAGGGCACAAAATGGGATACCGGCCTGGATCTCGGTAAGCTCCTGGAGCTCGATGACTACCTGGAGACCATCGCGCCCAAGTACCGGGACTATCTGGCCACCAACCGGATGGCAGTGATCGACACAGGCGTGCTAGCCCACCAGATTCCCGGCGGCATGATCTCAAACCTGATCAGCCAGCTCAAGGAGGCCAATGCCCTGCACCGGCTCCCTGAGGTGCATCAAGAGATACCTATTACCCGAAAAGAGTTGGGAACCCCGCCCCTCGTCACCCCCACCTCCCAGATCGTTGGGGTACAGGCAGTATTGAATGTGCTGTTGGGAAAATACAAGATGATCACCAACCAGGTCAAAGACCTGGTCTATGGGCTCTACGGCAAGACCCCCACCCCGGTTGACCCCGAGGTCCAGAAGATCGTGCTCAAGGGCTACAAACGTGGCGAGACGCCGATCACGGGACGGGCAGCGGATTTCATTGAGCCCGAGCTCGAGGAGGATAAGAAGAAGATCGGCGATCTGGCCAAAACCGAGGAGGATCTCCTCACCTATGCCCTATATCCCACTACAGGGGAGCAGTTTCTAAAGTGGAAGTACGGCATCGAGGAGAAGCCCGAGAGCGTCAAGCCCAAAACCCTGGAGCATATCAAGCAAGAGGATGAGGCCATTGCCCAAGCAAAGGCGGGGGTGAGTTGTTAGAAAAACAGTCCAGCGCGTTTTCTCCATTCACCTGCCAGCCATGAGAGCTGGCAGGTGAATGGACAAGGAGGTGGGCTTTCGATTCTCCAGATTCCCTTATTTCTCATTTCACGTTTTTATCAACTCCTGATACGCCCTCTGTATTTCCTTGAATCTCTTTTCAGCCAGTATTCTGAATTCATCGCCCAAATGATTTACCTTGTCCGGATGGTACTTCACAACCAGTTTTCGATACGCCCGCCTGATTTCATCTTGTGAAGCTCCCCTGGGAACACCGAGGACGTCGTATGGGTCTTGTCTTGAGAACTCTGCACCCGTTTGGCCCCTTTGTTGATTCTCCTGATGCGCTTCACCGCTGGCGCCCTCCCCTTTTCCATAATAGCTCTGCTTGAATTGAGACCTCATCTTTGCCGGGCGATAGATGAAGTACCAGTAAAGCAGTCCAACTGTTATAGCATCTTCGAGCCACCCGATAGGCCCCACCAGGGCTTCAGGTAGAAGATCAAAGGGGCTCAGGACATAAAGTATCAGAAGTAAAAAGATCCAGAACCGCATTTCTAAGAATTATTTCCTATTTAAAGTATCTTTTCAATTATTATTTTATAATTAATTTCATAAACCATAATATTCAAGTACTATATTAAAAAAATTCAGCTCCCTTGGTTCACTTTATCCCAACAAAACGGATCATCCCTATGAAAATCAGGGACCAGGTGATCCTCAGCATTAAACGGAAATGGCTGAAAGTAAACGTTCTCAAAGCCCAGCTCCTCTACCTTTGATAAAACTGCATCGTATTCTTCCCGAAAAATGCCCCTGCCTATTCGATCAGGTGCAGCTCTAGAGGGCTGAAACTGGCTCATAAGGCTTACGCAAACTTCTGTCGAGATGCGGGTTGCAAGCCACTCCAATATTGCACATGATTCATCGCTACAACCCGGCAAGATGAGATGCCGCACAATAAGGCCTTTCTTTGCTTGCCCTGTATCGTCAAGCTCGAGGTCTCCCACTTGTCGATACATCTCTTTTATCGCCTCGGCAGCTCTTTCTGGGTAATCTGGTGCCCTTGAAAACCTTATCGAAGTATCCCTTTTCATGTATTTGAAATCGGGTAAATAGACGTCGATTATTCCCGCAAGCCTCGCTATTGTTTCGTAGGAATCGTAAGCACCAGTATTGTAAACGATGGGAAGATGAAGGCCCTGTTCGAGTGCCCTTTTCAGGGACTCTAATATGGGTAAGATAGCATGTGTGGGTGTTACCAGATTTATATTCAGCGCTTTCCTCTTCTGTAACCGAAGGTAGACAGATGCGAGGCTTGAACAAGAGAGGGGTGAGCCGTGCGCCTGCCAGCTGATCTGATAGTTCTGGCAGAAGCTGCATTTCAGGTTGCAACCGGCAAAGAACACCGTTCCCGAGCCGCTAAGCGAGGTTCCTGTTTTGATGTTTGCCTTGTAGTCATAGTAGCCGCTTAAACATGGTTCCTCTCCAAAATGAAGGCAAGAGTGAGAAACTGTAGATTTGGTGCCCACCCCGCAGTATCCGATCGCGCCTCTCTCCCGGTCAACATGACATTGCCTCGGGCAGAGATGGCAATCCCGCGTGTGACCCGAAAGGTCGCTAAGGGCAGCTTCTATACGGTCTATCCTTGCATCGGTTTTGTGCATGGTTTTTGCAAGGTTTTTTGCATTGACACAAAAGAATCAATTTCGTAATGTCACATGAATTTGAAAAAACTTCAATACCTATCGGTACAGCGTTATCGCAAGATACCATTACTTAAACAAGAGATTCTTTAACAGCCTTTAGCTTTTTTCGCTTCAAGGACCGGACAATGAGAATCAAATTCTGGGGTACGAGGGGCTCTACGCCCGTGCCTGGAAAAGATACCATCATCTACGGAGGAAATACCACATGCGTGGAAATACACCTCAAGGACGGGAAAAAGGTGGTTATCGATGCCGGCACCGGAATTCGGTCTCTTGGAAATGAATATGAATCCCATAATGAACCCGTTGATATTTACTTGCTTATGACACATATCCATTGGGATCATATCTTAGGATTCCCCTTCTTCTTCCCGATCCATAAATCCTCCACCAAAATCCAGGTCGATGGTTACAGCCAAGGCGTCAAGGGGCTTCGGTATAGCTTCGATAACAGGATGGGAGACGGCTTCTTTCCAATTAGATTCGAGGAACTCAAGTCAAACATAGAATTCGCCAATAAATTGACTCAAGGCTATCTAGAGGTTGACAGCACCCGGATTGATAGCATCCCCCTTCGTCATCCTCAGGGCGGTTTGGGGTTTCGATTTCGTGAAGATGATAAGACCGTTGTTTTTCTAACCGACAATGAACTCGATATAAAGGGAAAGTCCTTGGCCCGTTATGTCAGCTTCTGCCAGGCGGCTGATATCCTGATCCACGACAGTCAATTCATGCCTGAAGAGATATCGAATCATAGGGGATGGGGCCACACCGATTATCAATCAGCGATACACCTTGCCCTGGAGGCAGGGGTAAAAAAGCTGATCCTTTTCCACCATGCACCGGAAAGAAAAGATAGCGATCTCATAAAGATTGCAATCCTCTGCCAAGACTACGTCAAAGAGAAGCATTCGAGCCTTGAGATAGAGCCTGCCAAGGAGAACTCCGTCCTGGAACTATAAGGTAGGGTAGCTTGCGATCATCGTGCAGCCTCGTACACGATGTTTGAAAGACTTGCGAGTAACTCCAAGACCTTTTCTGCCTTGTCCGGATCCAAAGTCCCGAGTCCACAAGCCGGCGTGATAATTGACCTTTCTGTTGCTTTTTTTCTTTTTATTCCCCACTCAAATAACCTGTCGAGCCCCTTTTCCAGTTGAGCTCTTAGATCACTTATGCTCTCTTTGCCGGTGAAGGAGGTGGTTGGAACTACTCCCCATGCCACGGTTCCTCCACCTTCCAGAAACCCTATGATCTCATCTCGGTAAAGCAAGAAATAATCCATATAATCAAAAGCATCGAAATTTACAATATCAACCCCTGTTTCAATGACCATGGACCAATCAGTGTTTCCACAGCAGTGAATTCCGATCACTGCATCGCTCTTGGATCGTAAGTAGTCTACGATTTCTCCGATGAACCTTATCACCTCTTCTCTTCGGATAGCCGTAAAAGCCGATCCAAAACCCGATAGAGAGGGCTCGTCGACAAAAAGGACAGGCACCCTGCCCGATACAGCCATCTTTTCAATGAGCCATAAGGCCTTTATGGCAAGCCCTTTCACTATTGCGCTCATAATCTCGCCGTCATAGAGGGCCGACTTACCCCTTTCTCCCCTCAGGCTTCCGCCCAAGGTAATTGGCCCTACTATCTGACCCTTTATAAAACGCCCATTCAAATCGGGGTTTTTTTCCAACAAGTCCAAAATCGTGTAAAGCCCAATAGCCCGCTCCTCGCTGATAGCAAAATAGTCGGTATCAGTTGCCAGAAAATGCTCGTAGAAAGGAATGAGCTCAGACTCTGGATTATCCGTAGTACGCAACGTCAGCGCTCGCTCTTTGTGGTTGACCTCAACGAAAGGCAATCCCTCACTTGCTTGTACCAGCATATCTTCGAGATAGCTTCGCTTCACAAACTGAGGCCAGAAAGGCATGTCGGGGAAGGTCTTCATGATGTGAGTACAGATGTCATCTACGTCCGAAAACGGGACGCTTCCAACACCAGTAGCCACAAAATCAAATGCGGGACTCGCTTTCAACTCATCGCCTCCCCCCACCCTCCCAACATATTCTCTGAAGCGCGTATATACCCTACCATGCCCCTTAGATGAAAAGAGCGGCTGGTCATATCACGCTGTTATTGTATAGCTTCTGCGAAGATTCAATCGAAATCTGTAAGATTTCCTACCTTCTGTGACTCGATAGCCCCAAGCCAGTTTTCCAAGATCCGTATGAGCTCTAGTTTCTTGCCTTTTGTTGCTGTTTCACCGGCTATTTCTTGCACCTCAGCTACCTTCATCTGCTTTAATTCATTGAGCCTCATCTTGGATTTTTCATCGTCTGGACTAGCTTCAACAACCTGTTGATAGACCTTTATGGCCTCTTCCAATGCGCCCTGATTGAAAAAGATCTCTGCTAGCGTAGGGGTTGGAACGACATCTCGTTCGCCTTTACCCGCGGAACTCAATTCAGAAAGGAGTTGGGCTGCCTCCTCATCGTCCTTATGGTGGACCAAATAAACCTCCAGGGCCCGAATAGCCTCTTTCAGTTTCTCTTCCTCTTTGAAAAGCTTGGCTTGCAACTTAAAGACAGAGGTGAGTTCTCCTATTTGATCTGCCAATCTCTCTAGCTCTCTCTCTGCAAGTTCCATCCGCCCCTGCTGCAAATATGTTTCCGCGAGCAATCTTCTAATAGTCATATTATCAGGGAATATCTCTAATGCCTTGAGACATGCCTCAATCGCTATTTCTGTTTTCCCTTCTTTCAATAAGAGCTTAACAAGGAGAGCACTGGCACTCGGCGTTTCTATCTTATCTATTATCTCGGTATAGAGCCCTTCTGATGTAGACACTTTTGACCCCTATTTTTGACTATTCTTTGTCTTTTTGATCAGATCCCTCACCGCTGACATCGGAGTCTTTTTTGAAGCGGTAGATGACTTCGTTCTCCCTTACTAGCCCCAGTTCCTTGCGGGCCACTGACTCCAGGTATTGAGGATCTCCTTTCAGCCTTCTAATCTCGGCAATAAGTTCCCTATTCTTTTCTTTCAATTCTTCTACCAGAACGCCGGATTCCTCCTTTTCTTTTTGCATCTTGCTCAGGTCCAACAATCCATGCGGTCCAAAGGTTAACCAGGCAAATAAGAGCGCGGCAAAACAGGAAAAAACCAGGAAATATACGGCATAGTTAGTCTTGAAAGTCTTCAAATTTAGTAAGCCTTTTCGGGTTCCCATTGGGCAGCGATAACTATGGAGCTAACGCCGGCGTTATTGGCCAGATCCATTATCCTTACCACCAGGCCATGCCGAACATCCTGATCCGCTTGAAGCATGAGCCTGATTTTCTGCTTTTCTGCCATCTGTTCCAATTTCACGTAGAGTTCCTTTAGGGTAACTTTTTCCTCTTGGAGGTAGCAGGCTCCAGCTTTGTCTAATACTACCACTACATTATCATCGGATCGATCTTTGCCCTTCTCGGAAATATCAGGCAATCTGATATCGATTCCTGATATAATCTCAAAATGAGATGTCAGCATAAAAAAGATGAGAAGCAGAAATATAATATCAATCAGGGGTGCAATGCTTATGCCAAGGCTTATCTCCTCCCGTTTTGGCTGACTAAACCGCATTATCCCTGTTCCCTTCAATGGTGTCAACGAGCTTGATAGAGCTTTCTTCCATCTCAAATATGAGGAGTTGGGCCTTGTCTGTCAGAAAACGATAGGCAACCAGCGTAGGGATTGCCACCAGAAGCCCCGTTGCCGTAGTTATGAGAGCTTCGGCGATTCCTCCCGCGAGAGGCGCAGAGCTGCCAGCCCCATGAACCGATATAGCGTTAAAGGTCTTGATCATGCCTGAAACCGTACCCAGAAGACCAAGAAGGGGAGAAAGATTGGCTATTGTCAGCAGAATCCCGATGTTTCGCTCCAAGATTACCCCTTCCCTCCTCCCCTTCTCCTCTATGGCCTCCTTAACCAGCCACATGCCTCTTCCAACATTCTTCAGGCCTGCCAGGAATATTCGCGCAATAGAAGAGCTGTTTCCCTGGCAGAGAAAAATGGCATCCTCAATCTTATCTCTTGTAACAAGCTCTTCTACCTTTTCGATAAAGCTCTTTGGTATTATCCGCTCCCGCCTTAGCACCAACAGCCGCTCGATAAATATAGCAAGGCAAACCACGGAACAAAAGATGATGGGGTACATAAACGGTCCGCCCTTAATAACCAGTTTAATCAATGCTATCCTCCGGAGACAGTAAAAATCGACAAAACTCGCAATTTCCCGTGTACTGAGCAGTAGGTAAAATACCCCTTAAGCATCTTAAAGTCAAGATCGCCCTCTTGCGGCCTTAACAAGCCCCCTTAGACCGTAAAGGCTATGGAGCATTTCCCCTTCAATATAAGGACGCTCCCCCTTCAGAGCGGTGAGGCTTGATAGTCCGCGTTATTTGGGTGTGACAGAATGAAATCTGCTCTCTGGGATTTCAAGGCACGTTAAACGATTTCCGTAGACAGCCCCTGTGTCGATACCTATCTTATTCTCCAGTACCATGGGCTCATACAGGGGAGTGTGCCCAAAAATGACAGTCTTGCCGAAGTCATAGCTAGAATAGATAAATTCATCTCTAATCCAAACCATATCAAAGAGATCTTGCTCCTCAAGGGGTCTTCCTGGGCGAAACCCAGCATGGACAACATAGTACTCATCAAGCTCAACCATCGTGACAAGGGAGGCAAAATAGTCCAGATGAGATGCAGGGATCAGGGGCTCTTCTGCCTCTCGTTGGGCCTGCTTGTAACTTCGTAGTGTTGTCAGACCGCCATTCGCAATGAAGCTGTTCAAATCGGAACCTGATAGATAGTCAAGAAACATCTGTTCGTGGTTTCCAATGAGGCACTGCACGAACTGAGAGTCCTTCTTCAACTCAATAATGAAGTCTATGACGCCCTTGGAGTTCTCTCCTCGATCAATGTAGTCGCCGATAAAAACGAGCCGGTCAGCGCCTGGATCCCAACGTATCTTATCAACGAGTCTCTTAAGCATATCCAGACAACCATGTATATCGCCGACGATCAGTGTCCTTGCTGAAGGCATAGATCAATCCTTTTTGAACTCACAACAGTATCATGAAATCCCGCGCCACTATATTAAAAACTTCCAATAAATAATCAAGTGAGATAATCTCTTTTCGTAAAACCAGGAGGTACGGTTCTATGGCTCGACCAGTTTTGATAGCGGCGACTCGGAATGAAGGCAAGAGAAAAGAGTACGAATTCCTCTTTAGAAAACTGCCTATAGAGATTAAGGGGCTTTCTGACTATCCAGAGATTCCCGAATTCTCAGAACAGGGGAACTCATTTGAGGAGATTGCAACGAATAAGGCGCGATTTGCGTCAAAAATGCTTGCTATTCCTGCGTTGGCTGATGACTCAGGCCTTGCAGTGGAGGCCCTTAATGGGGCACCTGGAATATTCTCGGCACGCTATGCAGGGGAGCGGGCCAATGATTATCATAACAACCTCAAACTCCTCGAGGAATTGAATGGAGAAGAGAGGAGAACTGCCACCTTTTTTTGTTCTATTGCCCTTGCAAAGCCGACCGGTCAGACTTTGACCTATACCGGAGCCTGTTCAGGAATCATTCTGCATAAACCCCTTGGTACGGGAGGTTTTGGATATGATCCTCTCTTCTACTATCCTCCCCTTAAAAAGACATTCGCGCAGCTGTCCCCTGACGATAAGAATGCGGTCAGCCACAGGGGGCGGGCGATGAAGAAACTGGCAGCCGATCTGGAGAATATTATGGGGTGGCTCAGGAGCTAATGAGCTGGGAATGCGCTATTTTTGTTCTTGCTTCCCGATTCTTTTTTGAATAATTTAAAAGGTTAATTTGACGACACATCCAAAAGGAGCTCCATGAACGCCCCCCTTGAGAATGAAGAGCAGGCAATGCTCGATGATATAGCATCGATGTTGAAGGTATTTCAGAAAAAGAGGGGGAATCTCATACCGATCCTTCAGAAGATTCAGGCACAACATTGCTATCTTGCCCCTTCTGCCCTCCGCGTGGTTGCCGCATATCTCGGGCTCTCGCCCTGTGATGTTTACGGAGTTGCCACGTTCTACAATCAGTTCAGGTTCCATCCCCCAGGCAAACACCAGATAAAGGTTTGCCTCGGAACAGCATGTCACGTGAGGGGCGGTGACATAATCTTAGAGAATTTCGAACGAAAGCTTGAGATTACGGTTGGCGAAACCACACCTGATCGGGAATTCAGCATCGACCGGGTAGCTTGTGTAGGTTGCTGTGCGCTGGCACCTGTGGCCTTAGTGGATGATGAGGTTCATGGACATGTTGCCCCCAGCAAGGTAGAGGGGCTTATTCTAGGCTTTAAGATAGAGAAAGAACGGGAAGAAAGGGAGAAACAATCCCGTGAATCCAAGGAGTGAATAGGAATTGAAAACGCTATTTTCAGCCACAGACACGGGGGCCGATAAGTGACCGCGCGTTTGCCGGAATATGATGCCGCAAGAAAGGTTTCACCACCCGAGATGGCACCGAAAGCAGAGAGCCCACAGGAAGGCTAGTTCATGGTTAAACTCACGGTAGACAACAGCGAGATAGAGACCAAAGCGGGGCGCACCGTCCTTCAAGCATGCCTTGACAATGATATCTATATTCCACATCTTTGCTATCTCGAGGGAATGGACGATCCACCAGCGTCATGCAGGCTGTGTTGGGTTGATATTGTCGAATACAAACAGCCCGTGCCTTCGTGCAGGGTGCGAGTTAGGGAGGGAATGGTTGTAAGGACGAATACCGAGGATGTCAGGAGATTGCAGAGAGCTGCATTTGAACTCCTCCTGTCCACACACCACATAAATTGTCGCGAGTGCCCAGCCAACACAACATGTGAGCTGCAACATATTGTAAAATTTCTGCATTTTCCCCTCAAGCTCAAGCGCCTCACACAGATTAGGAGAGACGAGGAGCCCCAACAAGACCATCCCTTTCTCGAATACGTTCCCACAAGGTGTGTTTTGTGCGGGAGGTGCGTTTATGTGTGCAAGAAAAGGAACGGTCAACCCATGTTGAGCTTTGCCAAAAGAGGGCTTGATACCGTAATAAGCTTTTTTGGCGAGGAAAACGGGGCTATGGACGCCTGCAATGAATGCTATGCGTGCGCAGAAATCTGTCCGGTTGCGGCTTTGCTACCCAAAAAGTGACTATGACCTGCTGAACCCTTTACAGGAGGTATTGCCATGATAACGGAAAACGTTCAACGCCTCTTACGAGAGCTTCCGGAAGGAGTTGAGCTGCTGGCAGCCGCCAAGGAGAGGACGGCAGAGGAAATATCAGAGGCAATACGGGCGGGGATTAAGATCATAGGAGAAAATTATCTACAGGATGCCCAGAAAGTTTTTCCCGATGTAAAAGAAAAGGCCAACTGGCACTTCATTGGCCATCTTCAGACGAAGAAGGTTAGGAAGGTAGTCGAGATGTTCGACATGATCGAATCGGTTGATTCGCTCAGATTGGCCCAAGAAATAGAACGCTGCTGCGGCGCAAGAGATGAAGTCATGCCTGTATTGATTGAGGTAAATAGCGGTAAAGAGGAGCAGAAATACGGAGTGAATCCTGAAGATGTACCTGGGCTCATAGACGAGATTTCCTCCTATCCTCACATCAAGATCATGGGACTGATGACTATGGGGCCGAGATTCGGAAACCCGGAGGAAGCGCGCCCCTATTTTGAGAAAACAAGGGAACTCTTTGAACAAATCAAAGGCTCGCACAGCCCGAATGTTGAGATGAAATACCTTTCCATGGGAATGACCAACTCTTATGAGGTTGCTCTCGAGGAAGGAGCAAATCTGGTAAGAATAGGAACAAAGATATTTGGAGAGAGAAGGAAGCAATAGGTGAGCTTTGTTGAAAAAGAAATCAAGCGTCTTACGGGTAAGGCGATCCATCGTTCCCGCATGATACAGGACGGTGACAGAATATTGGTAGCAGTTTCAGGTGGTTATGATAGCATATCCATGCTATGCTTGCTCAGGGAGCGCCTAAACCGTATACCGATTACCTACGACCTCTCTGCGGTGCATGTAGAGCTTGGCTTCGGAAATGATACCGGAAAGAAGATGGAGCGGTTTTTCGCTGCAAATGGTTTTGATTACTGCATAATCAATAGTACATTCGGGCCCCGGTCTCATGGAAAGGAGAATAGGGAAAATCCTTGCTTTCTTTGCTCACGCTTGAGGAGAAAGGCCATTTTTGAAAAGGCAGCGGAACTCGGATGCAACAAGATAGCATTTGGACATCAATTGGATGATGTTATAGAAACATTCTTTTTGAACCTTTCTTTTGCGGGGTCAATAAGCACCATTCTGCCGTGCCAAGAACTATTTGACGGAAAACTGACTATCATCAGGCCCCTTTATCTGGTAGAAAGCAGCACCATTAGAAGGTATGCGGAAAAGATGGGATTTCCCCTTATAGAAAGCGGCTGCCCGACCTCGGGAATTTCCAAACGCGCCCAGATCAGGGAACTGCTTTCGAGCCTCTACCGTACAAACAAAAATATAAAGGGCAATATCGCTAGTGCATTACAAAATACCAGAGGACTGAATAACCTGAGGTGAGAGCATGAAAGTAGGTATCATTGGACTACCTCAATCGGGAAAGCGCACCATCTTCAGGGCCTTGACCGGCACCAGGGCCGTAAAGGCCGGTGAGGAGACCAAGAAAGGAGAACAGTCTCTGGTGACCGTCAAAGTGCCTGATGAAAGAGTGGACTATCTCTCAAAGACCTTTCAACCCAAAAGGACTGTATATGCCCAAATAGAGTATCTCCTTCCAACAAGAACACGAGAGGCGGATTCCTCCCTTTCGCACGAGGAGAGCCTAGCTTTCAGCGGGGTCAGGACGTGCGACGGTCTCATACAGGTAGTACGAAATTTTCAGCTTTTTGGGGGCCCTACCCCCATTCCTGAAGAGGATTTCTTTAAGCTGCAATCGGAAATGATCCATGCTGATCTCATGGTAACTGAGAAGAGGATTGAGAGAGTATCAGCAGACGCGAAAAAAGGAAGGGAAATAGACACCAAAGAACTCTCTTTGCTGGAAAGATGCGGGGATCTTCTTAGCAGAGAAATGCCTTTGAGAGATGACCCGGAAATAGCCACCTCTTCTGCGCTGAAGGGTTTCACCTTTTTATCGGCCAAACCGCTGCTTCTGGTCTCCAACAACTCGGATGACGATGAAGAACCACCAAGCATGCCTCACCTCCCTCAAGGTCTCGATATTATGGTGGTTCGGGGGAAACTGGAGATGGAAATTGCAGAGATGACGCCGGAGGAGGCTGAAGAATTTCTTTCTGCCTTTCATATTGAACGATCCCTCCTTGACAGGGTCATAAAGCGCTCTCTTGCCGTGTCAAACCGTATATCGTTCTTTACCATTGTTGAAAACGAGGTTAGGTCTTGGATTACTGCTAGAGGTACCTGTGCCCTCGATGCAGCGGATCTTATCCATTCGGACATGAAAAAGGGATTCATCAAAGCTGAGGTACTGCCCTATGATGAGCTTGTAACGTATGGAAGTTTCTCCGATGCCAAGAAAGACGGGCATCTCAGGCTCGAAGGAAAAGACTATGTTGTTCAGGATGGAGATATAATCAAGTTTCGATTTAACGTTTAGGGGAATGATAGTGAAAAAGGTAAGAGTCGGAATCATTGGGGCAACAGGTTACGGCGGTGTTGGCTTAATCGAGCTACTGATCAGCCATCCGTCCGTTTCGATAGGTGCGCTCATGGCAAAGCACGATATCGGCAAACCGATCAGTGAGATCTATCCTCACCTCAAAGGGTTTTGTGATCTGACGGTCTTTGATCCTGCAGACGCGAACTGCCCTGAGGACTTTGACGCCGTTTTCTTCGCCACCCCCGACGGAGTCGGTCAGAAGGAGGCCCGAAAATGGCTGAGCAGGGGCATCAAGGTAATTGACTACAGCGGGGATTTCCGTTTCAGTGACATAAAGAGCTACGCCGCCTATGCCCTCCGCCTCGGAAGGTCAGAGGCACATGCTGATCCGGATGCCCTCTCCTGGGCCGTCTATGGTCTGCCAGAGCTCCACAGAGAAGAAATAGCAAACTCAGATCTCGTGGGGAACCCGGGGTGTTTTGCGGCAAACTGCATTCTGGGGCTTGCTCCTGCCCTCAAGACAGGTCTCATACAAACCCGGGGTATTATCATAGATGCGAAGAGCGGGATCTCCGGGGCCGGCAAAACACCAAAACCGAGCTTTCACTTTCCGGCTCGACATGAGGCGGTGAATGCTTATAGGATAGCCGACCATCAGCATGTATGTGAAATCGAGAGAGAATTGACAAATGCTGCGGGAGAGGAGATCAGGGTTACCTTCACCCCCCATGTTGTTCCGGTGAGCAGGGGGATCGTATCTACCATATATGCAGATCTCCTCCCCCAAATACGTATCGAGCAACTGAGAGATGCCTATGAGACCACCTACAATACAGAGCCCTTTGTCCGGGTATTCAGCCGCGACGAGCCGCTGAGCACCGCAGATGTGAGAGGAAGCAATTTCTGTAATATCTCGCTGAATATAGATGAGAGGACGGAGAAACTGATCGTAGTTAGCGTGATTGATAATCTGCTGAAGGGTCAGGCGGGCAATGCCCTTCAAAATATGAATATCATGATGGGTTTAGAGGAAACCGCCGGTCTGATGCATCCGGGCAACTTTCCCTAAGGCGTACAACTACATACACACCCTTCTCACCTGCCTCATGTCGGTTTGACCGGTGAGCACCTTTCTTATGCCGTCTTGCATCAGGGTTGTCATACCGTTGGCAACGGCCTGCTTCCTGATCTCTGCCATCGGGGCTCTAACCTGGACAAGAGACTTCATTTCGTCGTCAGCGACCAACAGCTCATGGATTCCGGTTCTTCCTTTGTAGCCTATATTCTGACATTTCGAACAGCCCTTGGCCCTATAAAGAACCAAATCATCACTGTATGATATGTTCAGGGCGTCAAAATCACCATCATAGGCCCTGACCAAGGAGTCGAATTCATCTTGGGAAGGATGATACTCTTCCTTGCAGTCCGGACAGAGAGTTCTGACCAGGCGTTGGGCAAGAATCCCCAAGAGAGCATCGGCAAAGTTGAAAGGGTCCATTCCCATATCCAGCAACCGGGTGATTGTTTCAGGTGCACTGTTGGTGTGGAGCGTTGAGAAGACGAGATGCCCGGTCAAAGATGCTTCAATTCCCGTAGACACCGTTTCCTTATCGCGCATTTCCCCAACCATGATCACGTCTGGATCAGCGCGCAAGAACGCCCTCATTGCTGATGCAAAATTAAGCCCTATCTTTGGATGAACCTGAAGCTGTCGCAAGCCATCCTGCGTTATTTCTACAGGGTCTTCGGCGGTCCATATCTTTGTTTCAGGTTTGTTAATATGCCGCAAAGCAGAATGCAGCGTTGTGGTTTTGCCGCTCCCAGTGGGGCCCACGCACAGGACAATGCCATAAGGCCTCTGTATGATTTCGACAAAGTCCGCATAGGTTCTGTCGCTCATCCCCATCTGATCCAAAGGCATTGGTTCACCGCTGGGTAATAACCGCATGACAAGATCTTCATTTTGCCCTGTGGTGGGTATTGAAGCAACCCGCAGCTCGATATCGAGGGGGCCGTATCTCCTGAATTTGATCTTCCCGTCCTGAGGCAGGCGCCTTTCCGCAATGTCAAGATCTGCCATGATCTTGATTCGGGAACAGACCGCATTCTTATACGTATACGGGAGAGTCTGGTATACGTGGCATGCCCCGTCCACCCTGAACCTGATCACGGCATCGGCTTTACCCAATCTCGGTTCTATATGGATATCCGAGGCCCCCCGGTTGTATGCATCGATAATCGTTTTGCTCACGAGCCTGACAATAGCTCCATCCTCCTCCGAAACTTCGCTTAGGCCAGGATCTTCCAAATCCTCAGCGTCTTCGCCGCTCTCTAGCTGCCCCAAGATATCCTCGATACTCCCCGAATCACTTTTGAGTGGAGACGCATCCACGCTAAAGAAAAGATCAATCATCTTGATAATATCTTCCTTGAGGGCAATGCAGAACTCCAAATTTTTCCCGGGCAAAAGCCGCTTTACTGCATCCTGCGCGGGAAGGTAGTCCGGGTTTTCCATTGCTATCAAGATCTTTGAACCGGACTCTCCAGCAGGCACAAAGAGGTTGTCTTTTAGGTACCTGGGCCTCAAACCTTTGAGGAGCCTCCCCGGAATTATCATTTTCTCATCATAGGCTATGAAACGGGCATTATAGAACGCGCTCAAGGACTTGCCTACTTCCAATTTGGGCACGCTGAAGTTGTGGATGAGAACGTTTTCCGCGCTATCCCCTTTGGCTCTTGCCAGGGCCATCGCGTCTTCCAGATTCTTACGGGAAACGATATTGTTGCTGATTAGATAGTCGAATTTTGTTGCCCTTCCTCGCTGGAAGACCTTCCGATGATTGTAGAATGCAATGCCCAGGACCTGGGCTATCTCCGTTACATTCTTCTGATCCTCTAGGGAAAAATACTTGTCATTGACCTTATTGACGAGCTGAATTACACCCAAGAGATACTTCTTGAATTTGATAGGTGCAACGAGTACCTGTTTAGTTTTGTAGCCCGTTTTCTCATCCCAACTCTGATCAAATGTCAGCTCCGAGTTTATCCGTTTGAGTTCGCCCTCATCATAGGCATTTACAATATTGGCCATTTTGCCCGAGGTTGCACAGTAACCTGCCAGGCTTGTATTTGAAATAGGCACCCTGATCTCGTTTATTTCCGTACCCGTCTTAAATCGCGAAACGATCTCCTTATTTGCGCCGTCCACGACATAGATGGTTAGTCGATCAGCAGAGAAAAGACCCAGGATGCTCTCCCTCAAATTGATCAGAATATCATCAATGTCCCTAGACGCGTTTATCTTGTTGGTAATGAACACAAGGCGCTTGCTGAATTCAAGTTCCTTTTTTAGGACATTGATATTGTCCACCTTCTTGTTTTCGCTCTCTGTCTTTAGAACTGCCATTCTGTTAAACCTCTTGAAAACAGATAAATCCAGTATTCTCCTTTATCACATATCGTTATTTCTTTTCAAATTGTTTAATCCTATTTTTCATTTGAAAAAAGCCCGTTGATCACATAAAAAATGGAAAGCCTCGCCGCAACAAGCTAACGAAGATGCATGATGCTCCACAAACCTATTAGCAGAGAAAACCCTCTCATCCTGGCCTCGGTTTCCCCGAGGCGAAGGGATATACTTAATCAGATCGGCATCCCGTTTCAGTCAATTGGAAGTAGGACGGATGAGGCAGTCAATAGAAAGATGAAACCGACGGACTTTGCTTGTCTGATGGCAACCCGAAAGGCAGAATACGTACAAAATGTATACACAAGTCGATGGATCCTCGCTGCCGATACGCTTGTTGTTGTCAACAAAAGGATATATGGGAAGCCAAGGGATGCTCAGGACTGCCGTGCTATGCTGAGTGAATTAAGCGGCAAACGTCACCGAGTTATCACCGGGTTCTGCATTCTTGACCCTAGTGGCAACAAATCGCACCTAGAGGCGGTATCAACAGGGGTTCACGTAAAAGAGCTGAGCGCATTGGAGATCGAGGCCTACATTAAGACCAGGGAGCCGTTTGGTAAGGCAGGGGCTTACGCAATCCAGGGGATTGGGGCATTTATGATAGAAGGGATTGAGGGTTCTTATACTAACATCGTCGGATTACCTGTCTGCGAGGTTGTGCGTGCTTTACTCGCATGCGGCGCCCTGCAGGGTTTTCCTATTGGCAATAGTCAAGAGCTGCGCATCCATTAATTGTTGCATGAGTATTTGTCACCCTTTCTCGTCCGGGGTGTAACCCCTTTGCCGAGCAATCTCAGAGAGGATTACTCCTGCAGCCACAGCCACGTTAAGGGAATCAAGATGGCCCAATCTCGGTATGCTTAACAACTGGTGACACTCGTTTTTCGCCACTTTACTCAAGCCCTTGTCTTCGCTGCCCAAAACTAAAACGACGTTCCTTCTCCACTCAAACTCATAGATGGTTTCCTTGCTCTCTCCCGCAGCCCCAACTATCCAGAAACCAAGTTCTTTTAATTCTCTTAGGGCCCTAGCTATGTTTACAACCTTTGCCACAGGCAGGTAGGCCGCTGCACCTGCTGATATTCTCTGCACTGCTTTCGTTACAGAAGCTGCTCGGTCCCTTGGCAGGATAAGGCCTTGTACTCCAAAAAAGTCAGCGGTTCTTATGAGGGATCCGAGATTTCCGATGTCAGTAATGTGATCCGCAACCAACAACAAACCACCGTCTCTTTTGCCCAGGCAAATCCTCGTTAGATCGCTCAAATCGGCATAACGATACGTGCTCAAAACGCCTATTATGCCCTGGTGTGGCAAACCAGCCGAAAGACTATCCAAGTAGGTCTTGTCTCTTCGTCTGATCGGTATTCCTTTTGCTCGGGCCAGATCAAGTATTTCATTCAACCTTACAGTGCTCCGTGTCTTGGAAACGAACAGCTCGGCAATGCCCCTGCCTTCCTTAAGGTTCTCTTTTACCGCATGTATGCCAGTCACTAGGTTGAGCATGATATGGTATGACCCACATAGGGCGATAGGATGGAGTTCTTAGAACAAAGCAATTTCGAGGTCGAAGAAATAATCGAGACCTATTATATATTGAACATCTTTTCAACGGAGGGCAGACGCAGCTTTGTTTGCGCCTTCACAGCAACAATTACTGCCTGAACTTCCCTAACAGCCTGTCTGAGATCATCATTAACGATGAGAAAATCGAAGTTTCGACATTCCCGGATCTCTTGCACTGCTTCATTCATACGTAGATCTATATTGGTGCCATCATGGGATGATCGCTTTTCCAATCTCTCCCGAAGGATTTGCAACGAGGGGGGGGCAATGAAGATGGACGTTGAATCAGGGAAGCGCTTCTTTATTTGCCGAGCACCTTGGAGATCGAGGTCCAGAAGAACGTCCTTGCCTGATACCTGTGCACTCCTCACACTCGAAATAGAGGTACCATAGAGTTGATCATAGACAACGGCCCACTCAGCAAACTCCTGGGCCTGAATCATTTTCTCGAACTGCTTTTTCCCAACAAAATAATAGTGTACTCCATCTAGTTCGTCCTTTCGAGGTGCTCGAGTAGTATGAGAGATTGAATAGCCAAGGCCCTTCAGATCCTTTCTGACCATCTCAATGATCGTATTCTTTCCACTTCCCGAAGGACCAGTTATTACAAAAAGCTGTCCCTCTTGAGGCTCTGAGATCCCCTTCATCGCTATCTCGTCAGTCACTGCTTAGATCAAATCCTCTCTGCGTATTGTTCCGTTTGGGGAGAACCGCTGGGCTATGGTTTCCGCCTGAACCGCGGAGAGAATAACGTGATTGCTATCCGTTATTATTACGGATCTAGTTCTTCTGCCTTGTGTGGCATCTACCAGCCGCTTTCCATCCTTTGCTTCCTCCCGCAGGCGCCTCACCGGCGCCGAAGTAGGTGATATAATGGCAATAACCCTGTTGGATACAAGAAAATTACCGAAACCGATATTGAGTAAACTCGGATCCATGACCTCTCTCCTCCGTTTCTTCAAGGTTATGTAAATTACTCAACGTTTTGAACCTGCTCTCTCAATTTCTCTAGTTCCGCTTTGATCTCCACCGTCCGCTGAGAAATGAATGAATCACCAGCCTTAGATCCGATCGTATTCACCTCTCTGTGCATCTCCTGCAAAAGAAACTCCAGCCTCCGCCCAATTGCATCATCCTGTTTCATGTAACTCCTAAACTGCGCCAAATGACTGCGTGTCCGTACCAGCTCCTCTGTAATATCAGATCGCTCAGCGAGAAAGGCTGCCTCTTGCATCAAGCGATCTTCTGTTATTTCAATATCCTTTATCAATTTCCTAATCTTCATTCTCAAGTTATCTAGGTATTTCTCACCTGTTTTACCTCTTTGGCTCTCTATCTCATTGATATAACCTTCTATCTTGTTTAGCCTGGCCTTGAAGTCCTCCTCTAGCACCCTACCTTCATTCACCCTCATACTTTCTAACGAAAGCAAGGCCTCATTGATGACTTCCTTCAGATCCGGCCAAAGCTTTTCCATATCCACGTCATCCTGCTTGAAAAGAATAGCGTCCCTCAGCTGAGCGAAAAGGGAGGGATGAATCGGTTCCTCGGTTCCGAGTTCTTTCTTGAGTTCATCGAAAATACTAATATAAGCCTTAATCAGGGGTCTGTTGAGCTCAAGTCTCAGGTTGTTTTCACCATTGTTTTTCGTCTGTACCGATACCTCTACTCTTCCTCTCCTTAGTACCGAGCTAATCATTGACTTAATTCGATCCTCTAACGGCTGAAGTCCCTGGGGCAGTTTCAGGAAAATCTCTCGATAACGGCTGTTTACTGACTTCATTTCTGCGATGAGTTCCGTGTTTCCCTTGACCGCTTCAGATCTGCCATACGCAGTCATACTCTTAAGCATGATAGTCCTTTCTCCCTTCTCGCAAGGAGTGTAAGTACTCAGCCCTCACTGTGTTGAAATACTTGATAACCTTTTCATCGGCGTAATCAGGATACGTCCAGGGAAGAGGCTTAAAGGTGCCAGCGTGGTATACAAGCGTGAGATCGGCATATATTCCTCGGCCCAAATAAATCCTGTGGATATAGTTCTTACCACTAGCAAGGATCAGCCTCTCTAATGAAATATAACCCGGATCGATGTTTATGGTTCTCCTTTTTTTAGCCAGATGTCCGTTTTCGAGGGTGTTGGTTAACAGCTTTACGTCTACCAGAGCATCCGGAGCGATGAGCCTTGAAAAAGAAATGAACCGCCTATAGAGCGGCCATCCCATCTCATTTGCATAATACCTTGTCCTGTCAAAAATCAGCTTCTCGCTCTTCCAGTCAGTGGGCCCAAAATGGGTCTCCATCTCCTGCATAACCCCACCTAGCAAATCTTCATCTGGGGAAAAGAGACTACTTATTAGCTTTACCTCTGGCGGCTCCTTCGGGATACTCATTATGCAATCTTCTCGCGATAGGTATGCTTCAGTCCAGGCCTGTGAACTCAGGTCAAACAGCTCAAGTGCATTTCAGATGGCAATTCTCTAAGTCTAAAACAGAATCCTCCCTTTCTGTAAAAGTCGGCCTTTAATTATCGCCCAATTAGTCGTCTCGAGAAAAATGAGTGTTGATCGCGTGTTTGAGATCGTCCATTTTTGCCGCCGATGTACCAATCTCACCAACCACTATTCCAGCGGCAAGATTGGACAGATGGGCAGCAGATTTGAGATCAAGCCCAGCAGCCATACCAAGCGTGAGGATAGCTATGACAGTATCCCCTGCCCCTGTCACATCGTATACCTTTCGTGCCACAGACTTTATATGGGTTATGTTGCCGTTTTGTTCAAAAAGAGTCATGCCATCAGAGCCTCTTGTGATCAACAGCGCCTTGAAATCTTTGCTATCCAATAGTCTTTTTCCAGTCTCCGCTAAGCCTTGTTCATCCTGTATTTCCACACCTGCTATTTCTGCCGCCTCATTTTGGTTCGGCGTAATTACCGTTACATTTCTGTAAAGGGAGAAATTTTTTGTGTTTGGGTCGACTGCCACCGGGCCATTGCTTTCTGAGAACACAGCTTTCAGGCCATCCATCAGTTGAGCACAAATGACGCCCTTCCCATAGTCAGAGATGATGATTCCCGTAAGGTCCTTGTTTTCTTTGTGGATAAGATCGAGGATACGGCGCGTGGTCTCTTCCCTCAAAGGCCTCGCGCTTTCCTTATCGTATCTTACAACCTGTTGAGCATGGGCAATAATCCTTGTTTTCACAGTTGTGGGTCTGTCATCCTCTACGAAGATACCTTCGACAGTAGCCCCTAAACTCTCGAGCTTCGAGATTATTTCCCTTCCTCTAAAATCATCGCCAACAAGCCCGCACAAGAGAGCATTTCCCCCGCAAGCAACAATATTGTTTACAACATTTGCAGCGCCACCCAGCATGGTTGTCTCGTGTTCTACCCCAACAACCGGTACGGGTGCTTCCGGAGAAATTCTGGAAACCTTTCCCCAGATGAATTGATCGAGCATTATATCGCCGATGACCAAGATCCTCGAACTACTGAAATCGTCGATTGCCCTATAAAGACATTCCGCATCAGCAATTTTCATAATAGAATTCCCATGCTCCTCCGCCATAGCTAATCTTCCGTTACGCTTAGAGGGTTTCTTTGCTTTGCATGCTTGGCTTGGCTCTAATTTCTGCATCAAAAGAATATAAAAGCATATAGCACATAGTCAGCGTGGCATAAAGTGAAAAGGGCTTCACCACCCTCTCTTGACTTTGCGATTATTATAGGGCATTTTACCACCGTACTAGATTGAGGGCTTGTTGATGATTGGCCTTCCTCGCACACTCGCTTTTGGCCACATAACAAGCACCTGTTTGTTAGGATCGTAGATATTCGTAAATTGCATGAGAAAAGATGAGCAGATTCCTCAGAGAAAAATTCCCCAAACCCTACACTGCTTTTCAGGAGACGGTTGGGTCACTATACTACGAGTTTTTCAAATTAGGGCCCCTTGCCAGGAGAATCTCGGAGAAACGGCTTCACAGTCTTGAATTGGCCTGTCAACATCCGTATGAAGTCGTTAAGAATTTTACCGGGACCGGTCTTTATCACTCTATTGCACCCGTCCAGATTGAATCGGAGATTACCGAGCTCTTTGAAATTGTCAGAAAACTAGATCCTCAAGTCATATGTGAAATAGGCACTGATAGGGGAGGCACTCTCTATCTTTGGTCCAAGGTTGTAAAACCGGATGGCCTGATAATCAGCATAGATCTGCCAAGAACTTACAGGAAGTCCCTTAATCGTTTCTTTCATATGGCTTTCTTTAGGAATCAGCACATATATTTCCTGAGGGAAAACTCTCAGACATATGCATGTCGGGAGAAGGTGCGGGAAATCCTGAAGGGAAAAACAATTGATTTCTTATTCATTGACGCAGATCATGCATATGAAGGCGTAAAGAAGGATTTCCAATTGTATTCCCCTTTGGTGAGCAAATCCGGACTTATAGCTTTTCATGACATTTTGGATGACTGTGGGGTTGATAGGTTTTGGCCTGAAATAAAACCAGACTACCATCATTTTGAAATAGTTGAAAATTACGAGCAACGGTGTGCTGGTATAGGAATACTGCTTTATGAACCGGGCAAGGTACATGAAAATACCTCTCATTAATTCCCTTTGCTAACGCCCGCCATTAGCATGAGGGCATTGCCCCCCATTAACACACTAGCACGATTAGATTCTTTAAGCCAATATTTGGCGTTCCCCTTTTTCCCCTTTATTGCCGTGAAAAGCCCAATCAACAAATACACCGGGTATAAAAGCACCTGCTTCCTCTTTGAACTGACAGTGGTGATTTCTTCTACATCAAACCCGGCAAAATCCAATGCCATTTTGAGCAGTGGATAAAGTGGCCGGCTAATATGGACCATGCTCGGGTTGTCCTTAAAATCAGTTCTTAATTGATCTCTCGACGTTACTGGCTCTACTATACCGTAAAGGAGTATCCGAAGCCGAGACTCAATATTAGAATAATTAGGGCAGCTCAACACCAGTTTACCGCCCGCTTTTAACACTCGAGCGAACTCTCGAAAAACGTGGTATATATTCTCAAAGTGTTCAGGCCCCTCTATTAAAAAGGCGTAGTCAAACGTATTATCTCGAAAGGGAAATACCGATTGCACATCCATGCGAGCTATGGGAATCTCCGGGTATTGAAAATAGCTCAGCTGGATGTCTCCTGCAATAACCTGATACCCATTCCTCCTTAGCAACCATGATAGCCTGCCGTGTCCTGCTGGAAGGTCCAATGCTTTCCCCTTTGGAAATGGCGAGATTAGTTCTATCGCCCTATAATGCTCTTCATCATAAGAGAAGATTGAGAATTCATGGTCATCTATTGAACACAACGCCCTTCCCTTATTCATTGCGATCATCTTGTCACCGCCTTTACCCTCTGCCCTTCTTTTCTTCAATACAATAATCCTCTGCTACTCGTATCTAAGCACTTACTTAGAACAAAATTGTTAGCCCGCTACAACAAGTGCTTCTAAATGCTTGGATAAGTGTGTGGCCATCTTTAATAGAATCAACGTTGGAAGGCCAGGAAGCACGAACGCTCCTCATATCTTTGCAGTCAAGTGGTACCCACTTTTCCTTTGACAATAATCCCTTCTCTCTCTAAAGTAAGTGCGCTGAGAAATCGCTGTCTGTCCTCGTTTCGATTTCAACTCAAGTAGTCTACTGAGGGTCCTCCTATCAAATAAGAACCTATCATATCATCTATGACTCTATCAATCTGCATTATCTGCTTTAATGAGGAACACAACATCAGGAGATGCCTTGAGAGCTCAACATGGGCAGATGAGATAATAGTCGTTGACTCGATGAGCCAGGATAACACAGTGACAATTGCAAGAGAATACACGGATATGGTGTACGAAAAAGCGTGGCCTGGATACATGGGGCAGAAAAATTTCGCCCTCTCAAAAGCCAATGGAGTCTGGATACTGAGCTTGGATGCGGATGAACAGGTGACCCCTGAGCTGCGCGATGAAATCTTGGCTGAACTTGACAAGCCCGATGCCAAGGATGGATATCGAATTCCTCGACGATCTTTCTATCAAGGGCGATGGATAAACCACAGCGGCTTTTATCCCGACAAACAGCTCCGACTTTTCAGGTCCGCTAAAGGCCGCTGGACTGGGGGGCGGGTGCACGAGAAGGTGGAGATAAACGGAACAGTCGGTGAATTGCGAAGCGACCTATTGCACTATCCTTACAAGGGGGTTATCTTCGGACAGCTTCAGACCGTTAACAGCTTCTCTAGCCTCTTTGCACAGGACATGCATGAGAAAAGGAAACGATACCACCTGTTACTGCTTTTATTGAGGCCAGTACTCAAATTTTTGGAAGTCTACGTTTTCAAGTTTGGCTTCTTGGACGGCGTTGCCGGACTCGCCATTGCAGTGAGCTCCGCTTACGCCATGTTTGTCCGTTATGTTAAGCTCCGGGAATTGGAAAAGAAACTCGAGAGAGAAATGCCTTAATGAGTGAGCTTTGAATCGTTCATCCAAAGCCAGAACCATAGCGTTAGCGATTGAGCATTTCAGCCCGCACAAGGGTGGAGCTGAATCATATGCTGTTTCGCTTGCTTCCACGCTGGCCAGTAATGGCTGGGCGACACATCTCTATGGCCTTAGCTGGGACGGTGAACCACCTGCCGCGTTCTTCCACAAGATAAGTGTTCCGAGAATCTTGCCATCGTGGACCAAGATGATCTTGTTCGCTTTTCAACACAAGAGCATGGTCAAAGGCAAGGACTTCGATGTGGTCCTGGGTTTCGGAAATACCATATACATGAATGTATACCAGAGCCATGGTGGGGTACACAGGTTTTCCACCTCAAGAAAGGTATATTCCGAAAGCAATACGGTCCTACGCTTGCTTAAACGCATGCTCATTGTTCTTTCACTAAAGGATAAGGCCAGACATTGGATAGAGTCCGCCCCCTTCAGGATCAAACCGAGGCCGAGAATCATAGCAATATCGGAAATGGTTAGGGATGACATGGTCTCATTCTACGGTGCAGACAAAGATTCAATCGAGCTCGTTTATAATGGCGTAGATACAGAACGATACAACATCGGCCTAAGGGAGCGCCTTCGGGGCCCATTGCGAGAGTCCTTGGGTTTAAAGGAACACGATATCGCCTTTGTTTTTATATCCTACGATCTGAGGAAGAAGGGAATAGCCCCTCTAATTGATGCCGTCGCGCAATTGAGGAGATCCAAAATGGGGGGCTTTAAACTCCTGGTGGTAGGAGAGAAACCCTACCCTGCGCTCTCCAGAAGGATTAGCGATTTAGGTCTTGAAGAGACGGTGATATTCGCTGGCCCTACGAAAAGCCCTGGGGAGTACTACGCCAACTGCGATGTACTGGTGCTGCCTACCTTTTACGATGCGTGCTCCCTGGTTGTTATGGAGGCAATGGCCTGTGGCCTTCCCGCAATTACCACTACTGCAAATGGAGCATCGGGCATTATAACCCACGGTAGGGATGGGTATACCATCTCACATCCTCCGAATTTCAACGAGCTTGCCGATGCAATGAAGGCCTTTTTTTCACAGGAGACCCTACGATGCATGTCAAAGGAGGCCTCCCTCACAGGCCAACGGTACTCCCTTAAGCGAAATCACCTCGAGATGTTGAGGGTATTTGATGAAGTGAGCAGAGTGCATTCAACGTCTGAGTAAATGTACGGTCGGGAAGTGCTAGACCAGATACTTCTTAGTGTAGTACTTTCTTGATCGGCCGAACTTGGTTTTCCAGTTTTTTTCCTTTTCCTTATCCCACCTTCTGCCGTCAAAACTAGGGCCTTGTCTAGTCATACACCAGTTGTGATGGATTACGCTCCTGCCACAAAGCCCGTATTTCCACTTTCCCTTCGCTGGATAGTCATCAGTGATCCACGAGGGTTTTATGATTCCCTCTATCCTTAGAAAGTACTCCAAATCCTCCGAGATCCCTACAGGGGGGTAATCCTCATCGAAGAAACCGATCTGTCGTACCATGGCAGGCCGTATCATGAAACACACCGCGGATCGTCTCTTGTGAATAAAGAGAGGAAGGTCACTGCTTTTGACAAACCCGCAGAATGCCTCATGTCCACCCCATTTTTCATACACCTTTCTAACGCTTTCAACGATATCTTCTGCAGTATAGGTCTTATTGGCATCTACATAGAACTTGCGGGTCCTAGAATGTGCCTCGAGAAGTTCCTGCATGACTGGAGAGCCATTTTCTAGAGCAGAAACCCAACCAATACGATCATCGCTCGCCATGGTCTCTACCAACGGCTGGAGCCAGTCTGGTCCGAAGAGAATATCGTTATTTGAGATAACGTAATAGTGGTAGTAGAATGGTGTCTCGTGGGTGGCGCGAGGCGTAAACCGGAGTATCTGATTCCACGCGATTGCGACCCCGAGATTCTCCGGATTTTTTACATAAAAGGCCGGAAACCTCGCCTCACTGAACTCGCCTTTGATAAGCCCGGCAATATCGTCCTGCGAGCCGTTATCGATAATCACCACGGAGACATCGAGATCCATTCTATCCGAATCTGTGTACCGATAAAGGCTGTGCAAACAGGCTCTGGTCATCTCAATGTTGTTTAGCACCGGTATCCCGACGATAATCTTGATCATATTCGCTCCGCTTCACAACGATTGTGTTTCCAGTTATCAAATATAGGTGAAGCAAGGATCTGTGTCAACACTGGTGAGTTCAATCAATTTCAATCGTTGACCCCTTATTTGAACCATACTATAATCGCATCCGTTAGATTATTTCATTTCCATATCATCTTACCAAGTACCTGCTAACATGGAAAAAGCTCCGGAAAATTGTATCCTGTGTGGGTGCAGAGACAGAGAACCGCTGATAGAAAAGGACTCGTGGCATGTCTACAGGTGCTCTTCTTGTGGTCTCGGGGTCTTAGATCCAAGGCCTTCGAAAGAGGACCTTCTGTCACTTTACACCAAACAGTATTGTGATGAACACTTCGTCACAGGGGGAGATCCTGGCTCGTCAGAGTTTAAGAAGCGACTTAGCCTTGAAATGCCTCGTATACGGTTTATTAGAGGAATAAAGAAGAGGGGCAAGATTTTGGATATCGGGTGCGGATATGGATACTTTCTGGCGGCATGCAAGAATTACGGCTATGATGTTCATGGCTTGGATATCTCAGAATGGGCATCGCACCATGCAATCGAGGTACTCGGACTCCCCATAAGCATCGGACATATGAATGAGATTGAATTCCCTCAATATTCTTTCGACATAATCACCATGTGGCATTTTCTGGAGCACACGTCTGATCCACGAAATGCAATTCTAAGGGCAAAGGATTGGTTGAAGAGCGATGGTATCCTAGTAGTAGATGTTCCCAATCACGAAGGCACGGATGCGCGCAACAACTGGCAGGAATGGGTTGGATGGAGCTTACCCTACCACTTCTACCACTTTACACCCCAAACCTTAAAAGGGCTGCTTGCAGAATGTGGATTTCGTATAGTAAAGAAAAAAGACTACCACTCCGAAACAGTGAAACTGGCATTGAAACGTGTTCCTGTAGTCAGCATCTTCGCAAGGCTCATCTCAAAGATTTACTCAGGCCACAGCATAGCCGTTGTAGCAAGACAAGAGGAAAAGGCTGAATCCTAGCTAAACGGGGAGACTATAATAACTGAGTTTGATCCCGAAACCGTTCAGATTATGTTCCTGATTTGCTTTTCAACTGGCGTAATGACTTCATGAACCCCCAATTCGCGCAGGCATCGGCTTACTTCACTATTATCACATCCCTTTTCTCTGCATGGCACGCACGGCAGGTTCATAGAAACTACCTGGTGCTGTGTTCCCCGTGGTGCCCAGTTTGTTGGCGAAGATGGCCCGAAAATAGTCGTGGTGGGTGTTCCAACTGAAGCGGCTATATGGACAGCAGCGCTATCTATTCCTATCAGCAAACTACACTTCTTAAGAACGCCCGGCAATTCACTGATGCTGGTCCTCCCTGCCAAGTTGTATGCATTTGCGTGGCTGCCCCTCGTTATTTCTGCTGCTCGATGCTTTTCTTCAGGAGTCCCGGTTATCACAAAGCACACTGGATATCGTGAGCCCATATGGTCAATGAGTCGGATGTAGTTTTGAATTGGCCATTCCTTGTAGCCCCATCTCGAGAATGGGTGCAAGGCAATTATCGGTTTGTCAAGGGGAACTTTTGCTTTTCGTAGCAATTCCAATGCCCTATCCTCTTTCTCCAGTGGAACCTCTAGCACCGGTAATGGGTCTTTAATGTTTAGGTCGAGGGGTGCCAAGATATTCAGGCTGTGCAAAGAAGAGTATTGATCTAATTCATTTTTGGGTCGAACCAGATGCGTAAACAGCCTATTCCTCCATAGCTCTCCGTTTTCGGAGTACCTTCCTATCCTTATACCCGCACCACTCAAAAAAGAGAGGATAGCGCCCCTCGTTCCAGCTCTAAGATCAATGGTCAGCTCAAATCTTTCCCCCCGCAGTGCTGTCAGGAAGTCTTTGTGGTAGGCAATTGTATCCCTCAGTCCCCTCTTTTTCTTTTCTACTGACATGGTTCCATCCACCCATGGACAGTTCTCCACTATTCCTTTTGCTGGTTCGTGCACCAGCACAAAGATCGTGCTGGATACAAGATTCTCTCTCAGTGCCCTCATGGTGGGGGTTGTGAGAACCACGTCTCCAATATCTCCCAATTGTATCAGTAGTACCCGGGAAATACTATCTACGGCAAGTTTTTCACCTTTAACTTTCATCTTTATGTGCTTTTACCTTAATTCAGGGCATCCTTTCAGGTGCCAAATAACTAACCAAACGTAGATGATCAATTTTCGTTTTATCGACTCCTTAAAGCCGAGAGTAAATAACAAGCCGATGAAAGAGAGTACAGCGTTAACCAATAGTCTTAGGAAGACAATGGAATAGAACAGGGGATAGGAATAACGATGCCATTTCTTGAAAAACAGATACCGCGATCTATAAAACATGATTCTCGAATTCACACCACTTCCAACGGTCTTCCCTTGGGCATGGTATATTCTTGCGGATGGAACGAAATAGACAGCCCATTTATTCCGCTTCATTCGGTAGGCCCAGTCTGTCTCTTCAAAGAAAAAAAAGTACCGTTCGTCGAAAAACCCGACATCATCAATAGCCTCTTTGCGAACCATGAGGCAGGCGCCGATACCAGAATCTACCTCTATAGGGGAGGGATAGTCCCTCCTCTTGCTCGGGAATCTATCAGGCATCAGAATCCTAAGAGCGGTCTCATTGGCCAAAAGGGTAAACAGCGAGGGGAAACTGGCAATCGAATTCTGTTTGGAACCATCCTGGTTCAGCAGCTGCCCGCAAGCCATACCTGCTTCAGGGGTATATTCCATAAACTCATAAAGTTGCCGCACCGCTCCCTTGCTCAATACAGTATCGCTGTTAAGCAGGAGCGCATACCTGCCATTCATCTGCCTAAGGGCCTGATTATTTGCAGCAGCAAAACCAAGATTCTCCTCGTTTTCTATGATAGCCACATCAGGATACGCCTTCCGAACCGCTCCTACGGTGCCGTCAGTTGAATTGTTGTCCACAAGCCAAACCTCGAAGGAAATATCTTTGATGGTTTCAAAAACGGAGGCCAGACAATCCAACACAAGAGCTCTGGTATTGAAGCTGACAACAATAGCGGAAATATCCAATTAATCCTCTTTTAACGGCTTTGCTTCATCTATCAGCATAATGGGTATGTCATCCTTGATCTCATACAAGAGCTTGCAGTTTTCACAGATAAGCCCGTCCCCAGCCTTGGTTAGGTAGATATCCCCCTTGCATTTTGGGCACACGAGAATGTCCAGAAGTTCTTTGCTGATAGCCATAGTACAACCTCCTAGTCTAAGTGGGCTGGCCTGCCCCCGTCAACATTGAGCCAGCCCTTTCAAGTTAAATATCAATCACTTCTTTAACTTTTTCGAAGACCTGCTCTACAAGTATCCCCTTCATGCACGACATATGATCACAACTCTTCTTAAAGCATGGGCTGCAGGGAAGTCCAGCCCGAACGACCCTGTGCTTTCTCCCGTATGGCCCGGTCCGTAAGGGTGATGTGGGGCCAAAGATTGCCACAACAGATGAACCCATGGCTGCTGCCATATGCATAGGACCGGTATCAGTTGATACAACAACCATACACTTCTGGTACAGATAGGCCAGCTGTTTCAGGTTCGTTTTGCCTGCAAGATTCAAGGCGTTAGTCCTCATGCCTGCGACTATCTTCTCTATAGCGATTTTGTCAGTTTCGCTTCCCGTGAATAGGATCGCTGCCCCTAGCT
>CP070752.1:2175110-2181788 GCA_020348625.1 Deltaproteobacteria bacterium
TGCACAGAGGACGCCTGGACAACAGATATGCATTTCCGCGTCAACATGGTTCCCGGTGACGGCATTCAGATCCCATGGCGCGAGCTCATGGGCCGCAAAAGATTCGCTTATGCCGAGCTGACCGGCGAGATCATAACTGCACGAAAGGCCCTAGCCCTCGGTATGGTCAACGAGATCTGCCCTGACCTCGAATCCTGCTATAAGCGCGCCTGGGAGATCGCCGAGCTCATTATGCGCACCGGCACGCGAGTGACTCGACGCATCACTACCCAGATCCTCCGCAAGCCTTGGAAGGAAGATATCGCAAATGAGCTGCGTAACTCCTTCTCAACTGAGATGTACGTCACCGCCACCGAACATTCTCCTCACACGGTTAACTTCTGGCATTGGGCTCATGAAGAAGCCGAACTCGTGCGCAAAGCCGAGAAGAAGGGCAAGGTCGTACGTCCCCGCGTTAACGGCGGCCAAGAAGAAGACGAAATCAAATAAGTTAAACCGGGTTGTGATAAATAGAAGCGCGATGGAAGTTTCCAGCACGCTTAAGATTCTCAAAAAAAGTCCAGCACAGGCTGGACTTTTTTACGTTAAGTATGACGAGGGGTATGATTAAATCATTGAACGGAACTATGAAGTATGTTCCAATTTGTTTCAGGTCGCGTTGCGGAAAGGAATGCCGCCACTTTGGAGCCTTAGAGTGCGTGGATTGAAAATATAACTACGGAGGAACAAAAACAAAGACGTTGTTAAAAAAGGAGGCTATAGTATGGTTGTTAAATCAGCATTTTTGATTATGGCGCCTGATGGTGATCCTAATCGGCACCGAGCTTCAGTTAAGACCTCTAAGACAGAGGTCATTACGGTAGTCCTTGAGCAGATGAACTTTGACCAGGCAGTCAAGGTTTGCCAAGATTTAGTCCAAAAAGAAGGGGTTCAATTTCTCTTCCTTTGTCCTGGCTTCACATATCAAGCGGTGGCGCAGATCGCCAAGGCTGTCGGTGAAAAGGTGGCAATAAATGTAGCTAGGGGAGATGTTCCAAACACAATGCTAACTGGTGAGATTCTGACCAAAGCGGGATTCTTTTCAGAAGAGTAACAAGATTTTGGCAATCTATCCCCTCTTATATCTTTCTCCGCGCGATTTAAAATAGGTGCAAAGGCTATTGAAAAACGACGTAGTCTAATTCAGAAAATGTGAAATGACTCCTATCTCTATTGGGGCATAAGCTTGGGGTAAAAGCATCAGTTGGCTTTGGTTAATAGGGCAAAAGGGTTTTGGTTAAGCTGAGTCTAACATAAAAGGCGAAATAATAATTATGGGAAAACTGTTTATACCATATGTTTCAAATCAAGTAATAGAGGAGGAATCGTTATGAGCAGAACCAAGTTCGTGAAATGGCCAAAATACGAGGAATACAAGGAGATGTTTAAAGAGCATTTTATCATGGATAAACGCGACGACGGCGTCCTTCTGGTGAGAATGCATACCAAGGGCGGGCCTCAGTTATGGAGCATGGAGCTGCACAGGGCTATCGGTCAGATGTGGCGTACCGTAGGCAGCGACTCTGATATCGAACTGGTGATCTTCACGGGGACAGGAAAAGACTGGATTATCGAATTCGAGCCTGAAAGTTGGAAGCCGGAGATAACGGAACCGGAGTACACCAGATACGAGCATATGTTCATCGACGGCCGCAGGATGCTTATTGCGATGATCCAGGATGTCGAGGTTCCCACGATTGGTGTGCTGAACGGCTCAGGAGGACACGCCGAATTGGCTCTGATGTGTGATATTTGCATTATGGCCGAAGATGCCGTAATTGCCGACCCCCATTTCCTTTATGACATCGTCCCCGGGGACGGTATCCATAGCTGCCTCATCGAGCTCATGGGCGTGAGGAGAGCCGCCTATGCCATGTATATGAGTCAAAAGTTCACTGCACAGCAGGCGTTGGAATATGGTCTGGTAAACGAAGTGGTTCCATACGACAGGTTAATCCCCAGGGCCTATGAAATCGCTGATTTCATCATGGCACGGCACCGCACCGTCAGACGCCTGACCGCTCAGGTTGTAAAAAGACCTTGGAAGCAGCGCATCGTAGATGATCTTGACATGACATTTGGAACAGAAATGTTCGGAGACTTCTGCAAGAATGTAGAGCATTCCAATATCAGCTCCAGAGAATGGTTTGCCGGCGGAGAAAGCCTTTTCCACGATAATGAACGCGCCAAAAAGCTTGCTGAAGAGGCAAAGAAAACGGAGAAAAGGCAATCCGAAAAAAATAAATAATCCCATTATGACTTAGAAGAGAAAGAGAATATACATTTGGTTTTGTATCTAGATATTCAGGGAAAAGAGATACAATGAGCGTCAGCTGGTTGGTTTTCAGAAAGAGCTTTCTACTTGACGAAGCCCGCGCTTAACATCTCTATCATGGTAAACAAAATAATAAAGGCTCTATTATTCCCATAGCTTCCCTATCTCGCGATAGCCAGCTTTTATACCGGTAACCCCCTAGAAAAGGTTCAAGGGGATAAAGGGTATTATGGGCACTCCAATCGAGCCTTTCTCCATACGAATGGGATACAAGATGGAAAGCAAGGAGATAAGTTCATGGCCCGAGAAATAAGCAAGGTGAGCATTGTCGGTACCGGGATACTCGGCACGCAGATCGCTATCCAGGCAGCCCATTTTGGGTATGAGGTGGCTGCTTATGATCTCGATATGGAAGCCTTCTTTCGCGCGCATCAGAACCTTAAGGCACGGTTAGAGACAGGGGAGGAAGAAGGTGTATTCACCGTGGATGAATGGGTATCTGGAGCTAAAAAGGTTAGGCTATGTCGCGACCTGGAAGAGGCGGTCAAAGATGCCGATCTTGTCGTTGAAGCGGTCTTCGAAGACCTTGAGTTGAAGCGTAAGGTTTTTGAAAGCGTAGATGCTTTTGCTCCTGCAAGGGCTATCCTAGCTACGAACAGTTCTTCTATTCCCATATCAAGAATAGAAAGTGCCACTAAGAGGCCCGAACAGTGCCTGAATCTCCACTTCTATTTGCCGCTCATGGGAATCAATATGGTGGATATCATGAGAGGAACAAAGACTACGGCAGAGGTATTGCAGGCTGGCAAGAGGTGGATCCGTTCCATTGGTTGTGTGCCCCTCGTGGTTAAGAAGGAGATCTTCGGATTCTGTTTTAACCGCATTTGGAGAGCCATAAAACGCGAAGCCCTGTATATGTGGGCAGAAGGATTTGTGGATTTCAGGGATATTGACCGGGCCTGGATGATATCCCACAGAACCCCGTATGGACCCTTTGTCCTCATGGATAGAATAGGACTCGATGTAGTTTATGATATCGAGATGGTCTACTTCAATGAATCTAAAGACCCAAAAGACCGGCCGCCTGATGCGCTCAAGGCAAAGATCGAGAAAAAGGAGTTGGGCGTCAAGACCGGCAAGGGATTCTACACTTACCCGAATCCCGAATATGGCAGACCCTATTTTCTAAAGGGTTAGGAGCGTTTTTTCAGGCAACCCTATTGCCTTTATGAATGTGTATTGTGGCTGATATTCTCGCACAACAGAATTCACTAATGATCTATGAAGAGGACATGGGGTTCTTTCTAGCAAGACAGGCTGCAATATGAAAAGGAGTTACGCAGTGATGAATGCTGAGACGATAAAGAGAGTGCTTGTCGTCGGCGCCGGGGTGATGGGCACCTCCATTGCCCAGGTCTTTGCCACGGGAAATATTGATGTCACTCTGGTGGATGTGGACGAGAAGGCCTTGAATCGCGCCATGGACCTCATAAAATCCAGCCTGAAAACGCTGGCCGATTCGGGGACATTTCCCCGCGACAGGATTTCCCCTATCCTCTCCCGCATTCGCCCCTCGCAAGAATGGACGGATGTGAGGGATGCGGATTTTGCCTTTGAAGTGGTATCTGAAAACCCAGACATAAAAAAGAAGGTCCTTTCACAGTTGGGGGACCTCTGTGCCCCCGGCACGGTTATAGCCAGCAATACATCAGCCTTGGACATCTACAGCATAGCAAAGTTAAAAGGACCGGAGCGCCTCATTATCGCCCATTTCTTTAACCCAGCCCACATCATTCCCCTGGTCGAGATCGTTCCGGGGCCCCGGACTTCACGCGAAACCGTATCGTTCATCGCAGCCCTCATGGAAAGGCTTGGCAAGCGTCCGGTTGTGATGAAAAAGTTCTCGCCAGGCTTTATTGTTAACCGGATCCAGAAGGCTATTGGTGAGACGGTGCTCCAGATGATAGAAGAGGGAGTTGCAACACCGGATGAAATAGACCAGGCCATGAAACTGACGCTCGGGATAAGACTGCCCATCGTGGGAGTCGCGCAGACCTTTGATTTTCAGGGGCTTGATATGTTGCTGGATGCTATGAAGAATTATGGAAAGATTTTTGGTTTTATTGAAGAAAAGGTAAAGAATGGCCATCTGGGGGTAAAGACGTCCAAGGGCATCTATGATTATCAGGGCAGAAATGAGATGGAGATACTAAGAAAGAGGGACGAGCTCTATTTGAAGGTGCTGAAACATTTGGCTGAGATCCACGCCTTTGATCAGGTCTGATTGAACGAACGGGTTTGGTTAAGAACAATTCTTCTGCAGGAGGACATGACAATGTCAGAGAAGGAACATCCATGGCTCACCGATAAACATTGGGTAACGCAACACAACTATCTGGATGAGGTAAGAAGCCAGTTTGACTTACCAGAGGAGGTGCGCATTCACGAGGTGACCCTGAGGGAGGCGGAACAGGCGCCCCACGTGGTGCTTCGGCCAGAGGAAAAATTGAGGATATACGAGGCCCTCGACGAGATGGGGGTATACAGTGTCGAGATCTTCCCCCTTGTATCGGACGATGACAGGGAAGTGGCTAAACAGATGGTGAAGATGCGTCGCAAAACAAAGGTCTTTTTCCTGTGCCGCTGGCACAAGGAAGAGGTTGATTTTGCCCTTGAAACAGGGGCCGATGGTGTCATTGTCGAAGGCACGTCGGATCCGTGGTTTGCCAACGTGGCGCTGAATGGAATAACAGAAGAAGAAATGTACAAGCGGTACGTTGAGACAACCGCCCATGCCAAAAGGAACGGTATCTTCACCACGGTAATGCCCTGGGATACGGCCAGAGCGCCGCTACCGTGGATAGAACGGCTCTTTAAGGGTATCGTCAATGAAGGGGGTGCAGACCACGTTGTCATTGCTGACACTATGGGTTCGAGCCTGCCCTGGGCCATCGCAAACTTCGTCCGCAAAATGAGGGAATGGGTACCGGGCACCCCTGTCGAGATGCACTGTCACAACGATCATGGGTTGGCTACCTCGATTATGCTTTCGGCAGTAACGGCAGGGGCATCGGTGGTGCATACCTCCATCAATTGCCTCGGGGAGAGGTCTGGTAACGCTGCAACGGAAGAGGTGGCCCTCAATCTAGAGCTTCTGCTTGGCGTCCGTACCGGAGTGAAGCTTGATAAGCTGTACCCAGTGGCTCATATGATAGCGGATATGACCAGGATCCCAATTGCCCGGAACAAACCAGTTATTGGTGACAACGAGTTCACCTTTGAATCGGGGATGGTGGTCTATGTCGTGGAACGTTTGGCTGCGTCTGATCGGCCTTTCCAAACGTATCTGCCAGAGGTGATCGGCCGTAAGGGCTGGGATGTTGTCCTAGGCAAAGGGACAGGCGCCGGCGTGGTTGCCAAGAAGCTCACACAACTCGGACTTACCGCCACAAAGGAACAGGTATCTGAGATCACACAACGGGTTAAGCGTGAAGCAAGCCTGCGCAAATGGTCAATCTCCGATGATGTGCTGGAGATTATCGCGAGAGATGTCATCGGAGGTAAGTAACATCAAAGGCAAAGCCGCGTTTTTCTGCACAATGCCATGGAGACTGGCCCTTTGAAAACGCGTATCGAGACCTTTATCCAAACCATAAGGAATAAGCCATGGCCCAGTATTACGATGATCTCCTCACGCTGTGCGGGTTTGAAGCTGAAGAGATCGAACAGGAAAGGCCGAGGATAGAGAAGACCTTTGAGAGACTGGGCATAGGTCCTGATGACATGCATACGGCCGATCAGTGGGTGAGGCAAAACCATGATGTAACGTTGACCGGTGTCAGGAAGCTCTTGGGCGCATGGCTTAAAGAGCTGATCGATGTGGTGTTGGCCAAAGATGAGGGCAAAAAGATTGTCTACTTCGGGTTTCCCGCCATAACTGGCCCCGGCTTGATGCTCAGCGCTTCTTCTGAGGATGTATTTGTCTGTGCCCCCGACATGGTCCTGGATCACACCATGGGGCAAATCTTCAATAAGCTTACCCCCATACTTGAGGCAGGAGAGGCCAATGGGCTCCCTCCTGGACATGCATTGTGTTCATTATGGCAGGCAAAGATAGGTGGTATCGTTAAGGGGATGATCCCTGTTCCGGATTTGGCTCTCGCCTCCAGTTATTCTTGTGACATGGGCTCCAAGGCCGATGATCTGGTAACTGCCCAATTTGGGACCCCCATCACTTACATTGACGGGGTTATGGATTCCCACTGGGGAGAATATCCTGACTATTTGCCGGAACGGGTTCAGTATCTGGGTGTACAGATAAATCAGGCCCTGAACAAGGCCGAGGAGGTCTTGAATATTAAGAT
>CP070752.1:2181888-2196388 GCA_020348625.1 Deltaproteobacteria bacterium
CATGGTAGCTGGGCTTTTCCAGGGGCGGAAGTAGCTGATTTCACGAAAGGGTATGCTGAGCACTTCACCCCCTCATTCAGCTTTGTGGCGCAGGCTGTAGAGTTGGAGGTGGACCCGGAGACGGGTAAGGTAAAACTGCTCAACTCTGTGGCAGCGGATGATTGTGGCCAGCCCATTAACCCATTGCTGGTAGAGGGTCAGATGGATGGCGGATCTGCGCATCTGATTGGGCAAGGTCTGTACGAAATAAGTCTCTATAATGAAAAAGGGCAGGCTCTCAACACATCTTTCAGGGATTACAGAATACCCACAGCCATTGATATACCCAAATTGACCAACTACCATGTGGAAGTGCATGATCCTATAGGGCCATTCGGTGCCAAGGGGGCCGGTGAAACGAGTACTACTGCCATAATGGCTGCCATAAGAAATGCCATTGAGGATGCGTTAGATGTAAGGATGACCAACCCACCATTTACTCCTGAGAGGATTCTCAAGGCATTGAAAGAGAAGAAGGAGGGTAAGCAATGATGCAATATCCATCTCTGAAGAGACTGCCCAAGCTTGAATATGTAGCACCAAAGACCATAGATGAAGCGCTATCGCTTCTTTCGCTGCATAATGGAAAAGCTAGGCTAATCGCCGGCGGCACCGATCTCCTGCATAAGATGAAGAGGAGAGAGGAAACCCCACAATATCTGATAGGCCTTAAGCATATCCCGGGGTTAAACTATATTGATCATGATGAAGCACAGGGATTAAAATTTGGTCCGTTGGTAACAATGCACGATGTGGAGATTTCTCCTTTGGCTAGAGAAAGATTCCCTGTTCTATCCCAAGCGGCCACAACAGTGGGCTCAGCCCAGATAAGGAATTTAGGCACTATAGTTGGCAATTTGTGTAGTGCCTTACCTTCAGCAGATATGGCCCCGGGACTAATTGTCCTGGGGGCTAAAGTTAAGATAGCCAGTAACAAGGGTGAAAGGATTATTGATGTTGAAGATTTCTTTACTGGTCCCTCAGAGTCGGCTCTGGGTCACGATGAATTAGTGCTAGAGGTGCAGGTGCCTAATCCGCCACCTCATAGTGGAATGGTGTACATAAAGCATACCGTCAGGGCAGCTATGGAGTTAGCCATTGTTGGTGTAGCTGTAGCTATTGCCATCCAGGACGGCGTCTGCAGTGATGCTAGGATTGCCCTGGGGGCTGTTGCCCCAAAACCGATAAGGGCAACGAAAGCCGAGGGCCTGCTGAGGGGAAAGCCGTTCAGTGTTGGACTCGTAAGGCAAGCAGCAGCGGCGGCAGCGGAGGAAGCTCGTCCTATTTCGGATATGCGAGCCTCTGCCGAGCATAGAAGGGAGATGGTGAGGATACTAACCGAAAGGGCACTCAATAAAGCTAAAGAAGAGATAGATTAAGAGGTTCCTGTAAAATAGAGGAGAAGGCTTGAAATGACACGAAAGATCGAGGTGCGCACCATAGGGAGCGAGGAGATCAGGGAAGTAACGATCCAGGAGGCGGAAAAGATTCTGGAGGACACTTACAATGACCCAGTGGGCGGGCTCGTGGCAGATGCAAGAACAGGTGAAGTTATTTACAAGATAAAACCGGGCGTTGAAAAAATCATTATTATGGAGCAAATGTTAGGCGGGGGCTAACCCGTTGGCAGATGGAGGATAGACATGAAACAGCCGATGACCTTTACCATAAACGGTGAGATTTATGAGGGTGAAATAGATGTCCGAAGAACCTTGCTCGAAGTATTAAGGGAGAACTTCGGCCTGACCGGAACTAAGAAGGGATGTAACGAAGGCGAATGTGGTACGTGCACCGTACTCTTAGATGGGAAGCCGGTTTCCTCATGTTTGGTGCTGGCCGTAGAGGCCCAGGGAAGAATGATTGAAACGGTAGAAGGGCTGGAACAGAACGGTGAGCTGCACCGCTTGCAGCAAGCCTTTATCGAGCATGGGGCGTTTCAGTGCGGATTCTGTACACCGGGAGTGTTGATGGCGGCAAAGGGGCTGCTTAATGAGAACCCAAGGCCAAGCGAGGAGGAGGTTCGGCGGGCAATAGCTGGCAACCTCTGTCGGTGCACCGGTTACAATAAGTACGTGGAGGCCATACTTGATGTAGCTGCAAAACCTCGTGAATGAAAGGAGAGGGCATCCAAATTGTGCCAAGTGAGATCTAAAAAGGATTGAATCAGGGATAGCAGATAGCTTTTGTTAAGACACTGGAGTTGCAAAAGCAAGGGAGGTAGCAGGAAATGCTCGAAGGATGTGTACCGTGGCCCCAAGAACTTATCAAGAAGTATAAGGAGAAAGGCTATTGGGAGGATCGGGCAATCGGGGAGGTTATGCAAGAAGCCTTTGAGCGGTATGGTGACAAGGCTGCAATCATTTTCGAGGGTCAAACGGTAACCTATCGGGTATTGGGGGAAAGGGTCAGACGCCTTGTCCTTCATTTTATCCAACTCGGTCTGAGGCCGTATGACCGAATGGTTCTGCAAATCCATAATATCCCAGAGATGATCTACGTTTATTGTGCAGCGGTGACTGTAGGCGTGATTCCCGTCATGGCGTTACCCCCTCATCGGGAAGCGGAAATCGGTTACTTTGCAGAATTTGCCGAGGCGAAGGCTTATGCTATTCCAAATGAATTCAGGAAGTTTGATTATCAATCAATGGCAAAAGACCTAAGAGCTAAAATTCCGAGCTTAGAGTTTATTTTTGTGGCAGGAGAAGACGTACACGAGGGGTTTTATTCCATCAAAAAGATGCTCGACAAGCCGATAGAGCAAAGGGTTGATACTGTAACATTAAGGGATTCTAGACCAGATCCTATGGAACCGGCTGTCTTTCAACTCTCCGGGGGTACAACGGGAATTCCGAAATTCATTCCGCGAACGCATAACGACTATATGTACAATTTCAAAAGATGTGCGGAAGTGATTCATGTCGACGAAGATACTGTTATGTTGTTCTCCATACCGATTACCCACAATTTTTCCGTTGTTAGCCCGGGGTTCCAGGGAATCCTGGCAAACGGTGGAAAAGCGGTGCTTGCGCCATCTGCACGACCAGATGATATTCTTCCACTGATAGAAAAGGAAAAAGTGACTGTGATTCCCGCTGTTCCGGCCATTGTAGTCGGGCTATTGAACTCGCCAAACAGGGCAAAATATGACCTTTCATCCCTTAAGTTGATCATCTCCGGTGGTTCAAAACTGGCTCCAGAGGTGAAAAGACGCATTGAGCCTGAATTAGGTTGTCAATATCAAGAGGTCTTGGGTATGGCAGAAGGGCTTAATTGTTGGACTCTTACAACCGATCCGGAAGAAGTTCGCCTTAACACGCAGGGAAGGCCGATGTGCCCGGATGACGAAATCAAGGTTGTCGATGAAAGGGGAAAGGAAGTCCAATCAGGTGAGGTTGGGGAGTTGTTTGTTCGAGGGCCTTATACCATTAGGGGATACTATAGATCTCCGGAGCGCAACAAGGAGTCCTTTACGGAGGATGGTTTCTATAAGACGGGCGATCTCGTTCGCATGCATCCCAGCGGAAACGTAATTGTTGAGGGCAGAAAAAAGGACACCATTAATAGGGGCGGTGAGAAGATAAGTGCTGAAGAGATAGAGAACCATATCATTGCCCATACTGTGGTTGAGAATTGTGCCTGTGTTGGAATGCCGGACCCTGCGTTGGAAGAGAGAATTTGCTGCTTTGTAGTTTGTAAAAAGGGGAAAGGTCTGACCCTGGAAGAGTTGACTGAATTCCTATTGCAGGAACGGCGGATCGCCAGATTCAAGCTCCCCGAAAGGTTAGAGGTAGTGGAAAGTCTACCCCTTACCAAGGTCGGGAAAGTGGATAAGAACGCCCTGAGAGAGATGATAAGGGAAAAATTACAGCAAGAGGGAAGAATCTAGGGCAGCACCGGCTATTCCTTCAGCATTTCACGCAACTTATACCTCTGTATTTTGCCGCTGGCCGTTCGCGGCAGATCCTCTGCAAAGCGAAACCACCGAGGGCATTTGTAATGGGCTATCCTGTCGCGAACGAAATCGCGCAATTCTCCCTCAAGACCTTGTGAGGCTTCGTGGCCTTCATTGAGCACCACAAAGGCCATAGGCTTGTCCAAGCCTGCCGTATCTTGGGCACTGACTACTGCGCACTGGTTCACCGCTGGATGCTCAAGCAAGACCTCCTCTACCTCAAGGGGTGACATCCAAATGCCTCCGGCCTTCAATAGATCATCGGCTCGCCCCACATACCAGTAATACCCATCTGAATCCCTATGAAACTCATCGCCCGTGTTAAACCACTCGCCGCAAAAGCTCTCCTTGGTTTTCTGGTGTTTGTTCCAATAATAGGCAGCAGTTCCCTCGCCCTTTATCCAGAGGGAGCCAATTTCCCCCTCACCCACTTCGTGACCCTCTTTGTCCAATAACTTTGCCTCGAAACCGGGGAGAAGTACCCCACTGCTGCCCGGCCTAATGAGCCCCGGTTTATTGGAGAGATAGAAGCCTCCCGCATCAGTCGATCCGATGGTATCGAGTATCTCTAAGCCGAATTTCTCGAACCAGCGTTCAAACATGACTTTCGGCAAGGGCTCTCCCGCAGATATGCAATGGCGTAGGGAAGATAAATCACACGTGCGGCCGCTTTTGTCCAGATAGGTAAGGATTGCAGCATAAGAGCTGGGAACGCTATAGAACAGTGTGGGATGGTACTCTTCAATTACATTCAAGAGCTCCTCCGGTAGAGGCTGCCCCGGGTAAAGGACCACGCCCGCGCCGCAGAGAAATGGGGTTTCAAGGGAATTATTCCTTCCATAGGAGAAGTATAGCTTAGAGGCTGAGAAGACCACATCCTTTTCCCCTATAGAAAGTAGCTCACAGTGAGGGGGCATGTAGTACATCATATCATGGTGCAGGTGCACGATACCCTTAGGTCTACCCGTGGTCCCTGAGCTATACATCCAGAAGGCCATGTCATCTCTGCTGGTGGGTGCAGGCGCCAAATCCGAAGAAGCACCGGAAAGCAAGGAATCATAGTGCAATTCCCCTGTTTCTGCTTCACCAACCACGATAAAATGCTTCAGATAGTGCAGCTCGGAGCGGACCTGCCTTATGTTAGGAGCTAGATCTTGGTGTACGATAAGCGCCTTTGCACGGCTGTCATTCAGATAGTAAAGGTAGTCCTGTGGCGTAGCCATGGTGCTCACCGGTACGGGTACGGCACCGATTTTCATAGCACCAAAGTAACTTGCAAAGAACTGCGGGCAGTCCGGGAGGCAGATCATAACCCTGTTTTCCCGCTCCACCCCCAGGCCCAACAAGGCGTTGCCCAGACGATTGGCGGATTCAGCTAGCTCAGCATAGGTAATAGCCTGGTGCTCATAGTAAACAGCGGGCTTACCGGGGCGACCTTCCTTTAAATGCCGGTCTAAAAGAAAGACGGCGAGGTTAAATTCCTCGGGTACCTCAGGTGATAACATCACGTTTTTGCCTCATATAGGTTGGCGCACATTCAAATCAAGTCTTTCAAATCACTGATATTCAGCTCCAGCATCTTAATGTTGGCGAGGATGCGATCCACGTTTCTCTCTACTGCCTGTATGCCTTCGTCTTTTTTCTTTAACTCCTCGGCACACTGGCGCATCCGCTGGATCAACTCATCCATTTCTGCAATCTGAGCGGAATCCATATCAACCTCCCTTTTTCCTGAGATCCTTGAAACGTTTTGCTTTCACCTCATACCGGGGCAGGGAACCGTGGGGGTGAACCTCTATCTGATAGCCGAGGTTGGTTCTAACCCGCAGCTGATCCTTCAGGCGGAAGAGAATAGAGTCTTGCTCCGGTTCTTTGCCGGGAAGGATCTCTATCTTTAAAACGATAGTGTCTATGTCTCCCTTTTTATCGACGATTACTTCATACTCATCGGCAAGCTCGGGCAAACTCCTGACCACTTCCTCTATAGCAGTAGGGGCCAAGAGCACCCCCTTTACCTTGGTGATGTCATCGGCTCGCCCGACCACACCTCCGTCAATCAGGCGAAAGGTCCTGCCGCAATCACACTGGCGATCGGCCCACACGATTACGTCCTTTGAGTCGAAGCGTATACAGGGCTTGGCAATTCGATCCAGGGCCGTAATGACCATCTTGCCCTGTCTTCCCGGCTCGGTGATTATCTGGCCTGTTTCAATGTCCTCGATCTCTACCAGATAGAGACCTTCGTTTACATGCAGTCCGCCCGGTTGTTCTGTGCACTCGTAGCTCCAGGCACCGATCTCCGTGGCGCCGATGTGGTCATACACCTTGGCGCCCCATGCCTCTTCCATTCGCCTCTTCGTGGTAGAGATGCTTGCTCCCGGTTCCCCGGCACAGGTGATTTTTTCAACAAAAAGATCCTTGGCCGGATCGATGCCAAGCTTGCTTATAGCTGTATCGGCCATCCCCAGCACATAGGTTGGAGTTGCCATAAAGGCATTGCACCTGAGCTCCTGCATCTTGAGGATTCTGGCCTGGGTATCAAGAACACCTCCGGGGACCACCTCACAGCCGAGTTTTTCCGCTGCATAATGGCCGGCCCAAAACGCGACAAAGATGTTATAGCCGAAGGGGATGAATACCCGGTCGGTGTCTCGATATCCTTGAGCGTAGAGGATGTAGCACCACGATTCCGACCACCACTCCCAGTCCTGCCAGGTGTCGGCTTGATAGACCGGTGTTCCGGTCGTTCCGCTGGTCTGTCTAAATGCGGTTACCTGCTCAAGAGGTACAGCCATCATGTCGCCGTAGGGGAAGGGCTCACGTTGCTGCACGTCGCGCATCATGTCTTTTTCGATCTTGGGCACCTCTTGAATGTCCTCGAAGTTTTTTATGTCTCCGGGTTCAAGCCCGGCCTTCTTGTAAAGACTTTGGTAAAAAGGAGAGTTTTCATAGGCCCACGACACAATGCGCCTGAACTTTTTTACCTGGAGGGCCTGGAGCTTTTCGGGTGGAAGGGTTTCCAGGAGGGGATTCCAGTAGATAGGAGTCTGGCCCGACATTTTAAAACCTCCTATTTTCTTAAGGGGAACTTAGCCCGAATGTGATTACAATCTAGCTATAGTGTCATTGAATTTCGCTGTCAAGTGATATCCCCTAATAATGCTCCAGAAGGGATGAATCTCGAAAGATTCGGTTTGGACAGAGCGATTAATGAGGATAAGCCTCGTCATTGGGAGACTAGTATTCCCTGCAGTTCACTCTGATTGATCAACGGTAAAATGCAGTGCCGACTGGACGATTTGTAAGGGTTTTCCATAATAAGCAACATTTTTTTGCGGGGATTTCTCAACATCTTAGTCATCTTGCAATCTAGAGCGCGGTTTTAAAGAGTCCATTTTGCTCCGGAAGTGATTATGGATTTGACAGCAGGCAAAGATCGAGAACTATGAACCCATCTCAATGTTAGCGCAAACCCGCAATAAATGAACCCGGGACCGAACCCATATGTTTGGGCTTGACAAAATCGTTCGATTATAAATATCTGAGGGTTGCAGCATACCAAAACTATTACAACAAGGAGGATTGGGGATGGGCATAGTCACGACATATCGGCGCGCTTTCAACACCAAGAAACTGGATCCGTATCCTGTCGAGATCCTCAAGAGGGTAGATAGTCCGACCACCGTTGTGAAAGAGGATGAGGTGCCAAGATTGGACGAGCGAGAAAGCGGGTTCAATAGGGCCGCGCGGGGGGATTTTGGAACCTATCTCGCAAAGGAAAGACACCGGTTCGTGGCAAAGCACCCGCTTTCAGGGGCTCTTGTCAATATGCAGTTTACCCTGAGTGAGATCGTGGATGGTGGTGTTACGGAAAACAAGGCACCAATTCCCGATGATCCCGCCGTAATGGCACGTCACATCAAGGAGACGGCCTATTTTCTGCGGGCGGATCAGGTGGGAATCTGCGAATTGCCGCCGTACGCAGTCTACAGTCACAGTATGGAGACGGGCCAACCGGTAGAACTCGACCACACGCATGCGATTTCGATTATCGTTGATCAGGATTACAAAACCGCAAGCGCAACAGTGGGCAATGACTGGATCAGCAACTCCATGAGTTTTGTGGCCTACTCCACCTCTGGCTTCATCGCCTGCATCTTGGCAGACTACATCCGCAGGCTGGGATACCGCGCCCGTGCGCATCATGCACGGAATTACCAGGTAGTGGTACCGCCTATACTGCTCAGGGCGGGCATAGGTGAAATGTCCCGCATCGGTGATATCGTGGTGAGTCCTTTTTTTGGCCCGCGGTTCAAGGCCTCTGTTGTGACCACAGACCTTCCCCTGGCCGTAGACAAGCCCATCGATTTCGGGCTTCAGGATTTCTGCTCCAAATGCCTGCAATGCGCTCGTTATTGTCCAAGCGGGGCGATCAGCTTCGGCGAAAAAGTCATGTTTAACGGGTATGAGAAGTGGCCTAATGACGTGGAGAAATGTACCGGGCAGCGTGTCGGAAACAAAGAGGGAGCAGGTTGTGGCGTATGTATAGCAGTATGTCCATGGAACAAGCCATACACACCCTTTCATCGATTCGTAGGGTGGACCATGAGGAATATTCCCTTCGCCCGAAGATTTGCGGTTTGGGGGGATGAGTTGATGGGCTACGCCAAACCAAACCCTGAACACAAGTGGTGGCTGGACCTGGAGGACGTGGATGGGGTGTTGAGAACACCTCAGTACGCTGGACGGAGAGGAAACAACAAGCCCGAGTAACGTAACGGCAAGAAAATAGAGAGGGTTGGTCCATTCATAACGCGATAACAGAGTCAATTCTCTATCTCCAAACAAAAAAGGGGATGCGGGCAGAGCCGGCGAGCTATTGTGCTCTCAGGCTTCCTTATGTGGGTCGTCGCCCCAAGAAAGGCCCTTTAAAAGAAAGCTCTGATGCATTGGAGTGCTGTGAGGAGCTTGATAGGCTACAAATGACTTGACAACGGGAATTGGTTAAAATAGTATACTCTTTAATAGGTCAGACTTATATCTCCTGTGCTCCACCCTTTTTCGTGCTCAGGCTTTAGGGGCTTACTATAGTGCGAGGATCTTGGTTTTGATTTTCAGAGCGGCAGCTTGGTTCAGCCCGCAGGACCGATGATGACACATCAGGTCAAACGCAATAACGTCTTTTCCGAGGCAGTATTTAGGCCTCTTGAGAAGAAGCGGTACTCTGAACAGATCGCTGATCTGATTCAGGATAAGATCCTGCGGGATCACCTCGAAACCGGCACGAGCCTCCCCTCGGAAAAGGACCTTTCGCTTGAGTTTCAGGTGAGCCGGTCGGTAATCAGAGAGGCGCTTCGAATGCTGGAGGTTTCCGGGCTGGTTAAGATCAAGAAGGGACCTTCCGGCGGTATCTTCGTTTCAAACGGTTATCATAAGCCCATCACCAATTCCTTAAATAACCTGATCACCTTAGGCGATGTTACCATAGACCACCTCTTTGACGTCCGTTTGCTCATTGAACCTCACATCGCGATGGAAGCGGCTCTCAACGCAAAAAATGAGCATGTCGAAAAACTCAAGGAGTTAATGGGCGATTCGTCTAATCACCAAGATGATCCCATTCACCTCAAGAGAAATAACCTCAAGTTCCACCTGCTTGTGGCAAAGGCATCTGGTAACCCTGTGCTATCACTCCTCTTAGAATCGGTCATTGAATTGCTGGTTAAGACCACGCTGGATTTCTTGGATCTCTCCCTTGAAAGACACTTCTTTCGAGTCCACGAAAGGATCGCACATGTTATTGCGCGGGGAGAATCAGAAGAGGCCAAACGCCTCATGAGCGAAGATATCCTGGATACCAAGCAGAAAATACAGAACTTTAGATCTCATTAGAGGGTTTCTGCAATCCGCGATAGGTTCGAATCTTTTGGCAGTGGGGACCTTTATCTTAATCCGCCAAACCTGGCAATCGGATTATAGACCGTAGCAACTCTCGGGAGGTGACTACCTGTGGAAACCGTCATTACCGTATTACTCGTAATAGGTGTGGTAGGCCTTGTCATTCAGGCATTGATAGGTTTGAGTTTTTTCATCTCATGTATCTGGGAAAAGGAGCGTCGGGCAACGGTGTTTGCCGGTCTGCAATTTCTCGGTATGCTTGGGGCGCTCGTTGTCTATCTCCTTCTTATAGACATTGGTTTTTTCAGAACGGGCCCTGGCCTCGTCATTCTCATAGCTGGCTATGTTCTTGTCCTCGTTGCCGTTTTTCTTCTTGTGAGAAGAACTGCGCCGAATCCAATGGCCCTTCAGGGGACAAAGGGCCAGATCAAAGGAGAGGTGAAAAGGCAGGATGAAAGAACCCAGGTTTTTGCAAGGAATCGATGCCTTCCACCCGGCTCAGAGCAGTATAAGGCTTTTTACAATGAATACCCGGAGTACGAAGAGTATGACAAGAGAAGAAGGCAATTGGGAGGGCCAATGGGGCATCCCGGAGTCATAGACAAACCCCATCAAGGTCCAAACGTGGCAGCCACACTTGCATCCCAATCCATTGCGCTGCATCTTTCAACCCCTGAGGCATTCAACCCTCAACCCCACCCCGAGCTCAAGGGAAAGAGACTTGAGTTGAGTGCGGAAGAGGCTACGGAGCGGATAAAGGGCTACGCGCGAAGTCGCGGTGCTGATCTGGTTGGCATAACCGAAATCAATCCCCTTTGGGTGTATTCCCACAGGGGGGAGATTTTTCACGAGAATTGGGAGGATTGGGGCAAGGAGATCGAGGTAAGGCACAAATACGCGATTGTTTTTGCCACCCAGATGTCCTTTGAAATGGTTGGTACTGGTCCCCATTCCCCCACCATGATTGAGAGCATGGGCAACTATGCCCAAGGGGCCTATATCGCAACTCAGCTGGCGCATCTTGTTGCTAATCTCGGGTATTCCGCTAGAGCCAGTCACTTACGACATTACGATGCACTCATGGTCCCACTGGCAGTGGATGCGGGCTTGGGGGATTTAGGTCGACTGGGATATTTGATCAGCAAGGAATTTGGCCCCCGGGTGAGGTTGGGAGCCGTGACTACCGATCTCCCTCTTATACCTGATAAGCCAGTGGATATAGGGGTTGAGGACTTCTGCCGCATCTGTAAGAAGTGCGCCGTGTGTTGCCCCTCAAGTTCAATTCCCGAGGAAAGAGACCAAACGGTTGTCAATGGATCGCTGCGTTGGAAACTAAATGATGAAACCTGTTTTGAATACTGGGGAAAAATAGGCACGGACTGCAACATTTGCATGAGGGTGTGCCCGTGGAGCCACGCACGCACCTTTCCACACAAGTTGATCGTGATGCTTATCACCAGAAACAGGCTTGCGCGTCGCATCTTTTCAGCCATGGATGATATCTTCTACGCAAAGAAACCAAAGGTCAAACCCGGACCAAAGTGGGTCCAGTACAAAGCTAGCATAACGCCCTAGCAACCTGACGCAACAAGGGGGTGGTTGAGATGGTTAGATTGTTAAGGTAACAGATAGTTGTACAGATGGGGTCCTCGAATAACAACTACTAACAAAGAGGGGTGAAAGACCCTCGGAAAGGAGGTTTGAAAATGAGAAAGGTAACCATGATAGGGGTCGCACTTGCGTTTGTGTTTGGTGTATATGTGTGTGGGGTTGCACCAGTGGTTAAAGCCCAGACGATCGAATTGAAATTGGCCCACTTTATGTCCCCCATGCACATACAGCATCAGAAGTCCTTTGTGCCATTTTCCAAGAGGGTTGAGGAGTTGACCAACGGGCAAGTCACGGTCAAGATATACCCGGGAGGGGCGCTCGGTGGCCCCAAACAGCTTGCGGATGCGGCCAAGACGGGGATCACGGATATTGCCTTTGTAATCCCGTCGTATACGACCGGGCGTTTTCCGCGGACTTCTGTTTTTGATCTCCCCTTTCTGTTTGATAGCGCGCTTCACACGACCAAGGTGCTCTATACGCTCGCTTATGACTATATTGCCGACGATTACAAGGACTATAAGGTCTTGTGGTTCTACTCCTGCCCACCTGGCCAGCTCCACTCTGCGACGAAGCCCATCACTGGTGCGGAGGATCTTAAGGGGATGAAAATGCGCTCACCCGGCGCGTATATGACAAAGGCCTTGAAGCTTTTAGGTGCCAACCCCGTGGGGATGCCCATTTCCAAGCTGACCATGTCCCTTGAGAAGAAGGTTATCGACGGGGTGCTGACTCCCTACAGCGCTGTCATCGATTTTCGGCTGTGGGATTTGGTAAAGTACATCGCTGAGGTGGATATGTACACCATGCCGATGGCTGTGTTGATGAACAAGCAGAAGTGGAACTCTCTGCCGGATCCTGCAAAGAGGGCCATTAATGAGGCGTCAGGAATGGAATGGGGCCTGCACGCAGCACAGGTCTATGACAACCACGATCAAAACATGGTGAACCAAAATAAGGATTCCGGCAAGATCGAGATTTACAAGGTACCCCGATCCGAAAAGAAGAAATTCATGGCGGCCCTGAAGGGGATGGAAACTGATTGGATCAATGAAGCGTCCAAGAGGGGCCTCGCCGCCAAAGAACTCCTGGAAGCGACCAAAAAGTCAGCTGAAATTAATAGATAGAGATATATGAGAAAGGGATGAGCGCCCGGGTCGACCTTAAAGTATAGAGGTCGACCCGGAAAGTGCAGGTCTGATCATTTTATGAAGATACAACAGTTACATCACAGCGTCGAATTGTGGGTCAATCCCATATCGAAAATAGTGAACCGTATTGCTTACGGAGTGCTGTTCTTTATGATGCTTCTCACCATAGCTGATGTGTTTTTGAGGAAGGTATTCAGCAGCTCTATTTTGGGCACCGTTGAGGTTACTGAGTTCATGTTGCTGATTCTGGTCTTTTTTGCCCTGGCGCAGACCGAGGTGCTGAATGGTCATGTGAAGGTGGATTTGGTGATGGGCCGTTTCAGCGAACGCAGCCAGGCGATGGTTGATGCAATTACCCAATTGGCTTGTTTTTTCCTCTTTGGATTATTCACTTGGTCCGCGCTGGTCTATTCGGGAAAAATGAGAGAGGCGGTAGAGGTATCGCAGGATCTGTGGCTTCCTATTTTTCCATTTGTCTATGTCGTTGCGGCTGGATGCGCCCTGTTGAGCCTTGTGCTGCTAACAAAGTTCTTTATGGCCCTAGTAAAGATAATTAAGTCATGAGTCCCGTAACCATCGGTATTATAGGGATTTTTTTCTTGTTTGTACTCCTGGCCCTCCGCATGCAGATTGGCTTCTGCATGGCCTTAGTAGGGTTTTTGGGGTTTGGGCTCCTCATATCTTTTGGGCCGAGCTTTTCACTGCTGGGAATGGAGGCATACAAGACCGGCACCCTTTATAGCCTGACCGTGATCCCGCTCTTCATCCTCATGGGGCAATTTGCCAACTACTCCAAAATGGGTCTTGAGATCTACGACACCGTGTACCGATGGCTCGGTTTTTTGCCCGGGGGTTTAAGCATGGCCACCACCGGGGCCTGCGCCGGTTTTGCAGCAATATCAGGATCGTCCCTTGCCACGGCGGCTACTATGGGCATGGTGGCGCTGCCGGAGATGAAACGATTCAAGTACGACGATTCCCTTGCCACCGGATGCATCGCCGCAGGAGGTACCCTGGGAATTCTGATCCCTCCGAGCACGGTTCTCATTATCTATGGCATCTTAACTGAACAGGCGATTGCCACGTTATTTATTGCGGGAATCTTACCCGGGGTGCTGTTGAGCCTGCTCTTTATCGCGACGATTTATATTCTAACAAGGCTGAAACCGAGCCTGGGTCCACCGGGGCCGCGATTTTCCATGAAGGAGCGGGTCTATTCGCTCAAGGGAACGTGGAGCCTTTTATTGCTGTTTTTCTTGGTGATCGGCGGGCTGTACACAGGCTGGTTCACGCCCACCGAGGCAGCGGGAGTGGGGGCTTTTGGGGCCTTTGTAATAACGATTGTGAAGAGAAGGTTAACCTGGGACAATCTCAGGGGATCTCTTACCGAGACGGCCAAGACCACGGCAATGGTGTTTGCGATATTAATCGGAGCAAATATATTTGGGTACTTCCTAACCGTCAGCCAGATCCCCGATCAGCTCTCGACCTGGATAGCTGAACTTGGACTCAATAGATACATAATTATGGCGATCCTGATATTCGTCTATATCGTATTGGGGTGTTTCATGGAGGGCCTGGCGATCATGGTGCTCACCATACCCATTGTCTTCCCCATGGTGATGGAAATGGGGTTTGACCCTATCTGGTTCGGTATCATCATCACCCTGGTTATGGAAATGAGCCTCATTACCCCGCCTGTAGGTGTTAATGTGTTCATCATTAGCGGTGTGGCCAAGGATGTGCCTATGTATACGATATTCCGTGGCATTTTTCCCTTTTGGGTCGCCATGCTGGTTTGCATTATCCTTCTACTGCTATTCCCCCAAATAGCCCTTTTTCTTCCCGTTAC
>CP070752.1:2196488-2226005 GCA_020348625.1 Deltaproteobacteria bacterium
GCACCAATGAGGTAATGAACCTCCTTATTCAGCACGAATACTATAAGGAGTTGCGGGAAAGGAGCATTGAGCTGAGGGACGTAGAAGAGGATGCTATCACGCCCGACGATGCGGAAAAGATTTATGAATAATGCCCACCAACGGTTGCCACGGTCTTTTTAGAACCTGCATTGCAGAAGCGTCTGCGGGCCCCAAGCAAGGCTTCGATAGCATTACGTAAACGTGCTGACGCTCATTCCGGCAGGTCCCCAATCGGTATGCCCCATCAGCTTTGACCATTCCGGCATGCATATAGGATCCATTTCTTCTTTTTGGTGCTGCTTTAAGAAAAAGCCTGCCAAGGTATTCTGACCTAATTCCCGCCGTTTTTTCTTGGCTTGTGCCATGTTTCGGTATAGTATACCGCCCTTTGATTCGTCCCCCTGGATATGATTGCAAAACATGATCAGGATACTTCTGAATAGCGGCTTGTTGCTGATGACCTTTTCGGCGTTCTTTTACGCCCTTGGCGATATCTGCATCAAGTTTATCTCTCCGTCAATCGGCTCGGTTCCGATCGCATTCTTTCGGTTCGTGTTGGGTGGACTGATCCTCTTGCCCTTGCTAGCACGGGGACAAGAATCTCTGAGGGGTAGCTCCACGCGGTATCTGTTGTTGCGGGGGTTCACAGGCACATTGGCCTTTTTCTGTCTGGTTAAATCGATCGCCATGATTCCATTGTCAAACGCCATGGTCCTCTTTTATACGTTTCCTCTTTTTGCAGCGCTTTTCTCGTTTTTCATCCTTAAGGAATCGCTGGCCAGGATGGAGGTGACGCTCATCGGGGTCGGCCTTATAGGCGTATTCGTGCTTATCAATCCCAGTTCACACAGCCTTGGCATGGGCCATGTATATGGGCTTCTTGCAGGTGCTTTCGCAGGCCTTACGGTGGTAATCATCCGGCGAGTGAGGAGAACCAACGGTCCATTGCTTATCTACTTCTATTTCTGCGTGGTGGGAGGAGCGGTTTCGTTTCCCTTGTTTATCGCGAACTTCACCCTGCCCAGTTTTGAGCTTTTTGCCCTGCTGATCGCGTTGGCCGTTCTTCTCCTCATAGCCCAGCTGCTTATGAATCAGGGTTTCAAGTTTTGCAAGGCCTCGGAGGGCTCGGTGATCCTGATGTCGGAGGTTGTGTTTACCGGCGTTGCAGGGGTTTTACTGTTTCATGATTCCCCAGGGCTTAGCTTTTTCATCGGGGCCTGCCTGATTGTGGGGAGTGGGGTAGGACTGAATTTGATTAACAGAACCCCCTTTCCAGTGAGAAGCTCCCGTAATACTTGACCTGCTCGTTCCCTCAAAATAGCCTCCAAAACTCGGATTCTAAAGCAGAATAGAGAGACCGCGTGTCTCAGGTCTTTCGTCATCTTTGAGCAGGGGTTCTTGGTCCAGAGCTGAAAAAAGAAAAGCCGGGCATTTTCTCATGCCCAGCTTTTCAACAACTACTAAACTCTAGAGAAAAAACTACTTGACCGCCTGAACAAGCTTATTGCCGGCCTTGAATTTAGCGACCTTCGTGGCAGGAATCCGGATCTCCTTGCCGGTTTGAGGGTTCCTTCCGCTTCTGGCCTTTCTGGAGCTTACAGAGAAAGTCCCAAATCCAACCAGTGCAACCCTGTCACCCTTGCTCAGGCTGCTGGTGATTGCGTCAATGGCGCTGTCTAGGACTTTACCAGCCAAGGCCTTAGAGATACCCGCATCTTTGGCAACAGCCTCAATTAATTCTCCCTTGTTCATATGACTCTTCCCTCCTTTCTGCTGAAAGCGTTAAATGTTGCGGCATATAAACATGTTTATTCCCGCATGTCAACGTTTTTCCGCCCTCTATCGGGCCTGAAAAGGATTTCTATGTATTTTTTTGTCGAAAATTTGCGCAATTTAGGATCAAAAGCGGACTGGAGTGGCTATGAGATGACATAGTACTCGTAAGGGTTCCGTGCCGAGGGCAGAGTCAAACTTGCACCATCTCTTTCAGGGCTTTTGTGACGGATTCGTTTATTACGACATCCGCCTTGGAATCCAGAGGCGTTGGATCCCGATTGATAATGAGCAACGCCGCCCCGTTTTCGACCGCATAGACCGGAATGGAGGCAGCGGGATAGACCACAAGGGATGAACCAAGCGTAATGCACAGATCGCATTCTTTTGCGTGGATAATTGCTCGTGCCATCTTATCCGTGGGCATGGCTTGGCCAAAGGAGATGGTATCCGGCTTGAGAATACCGGAGCATTCATCACAGTAAGGGACCGTAACGCCTGAGGTTATCCGTTTTTGGATTTCATCTCTGTCGTAAGACTTGCCGCAATTTAGGCAAGAAACCGAAAACGCGGTGCCGTGAATTTCAATAATCTTGTCAGACGAATTTCCCGCCCTGTGGTGCAGATGGTCAATATTCTGCGTGACAATAGCCATCAACTTTCCCCTGTCTTCCAGGGCTTTGATGGCCAAATGGGCAGGGTTCGGGAGGGCATCCTTCATGATCTGATAGGACTCTGTGCTCATTTTCCAGTATTTGACCCTGGCTTTTTCATCGGATATGAACTTGTCATAGTAGAAGTCCGACGGGTCATATTTGCTCCAGAGACCACCCGGGCTCCTGAAATCGGGAATGCCTGATTCAGTGCTGAGCCCGGCTCCTGAAAAAACCAAAATTCTAGCGGCCTTATCGATCAGATCCTTGCCTTGGGCTATTAGAGGATCCACTGGTTTCCTCCATTTCCATGTCCTTAGAGTATTCCGAAACCCCTCTTACGTTGTCAGGTTTGGACACAAGAATAACGACACCCTTTGTTGACCCTTTCTTGAAAGCTCAAACACTAACCGTGTAGTAAAGCGTTCCGCGCGGAAGTGCGGAAGCTTTACTCACTGCGCTCGCAAGAATTCTTGGTAAACCTTCTCAACCTTTTGCCGGGTTACGTAAGGCCTATGGGACCGAAATCCGCCTCCGAATGAATGGGGAATGTGCATCAATTCATGGATTAGGACCCTGGTCTGGTCCTCCCTGCTGAGCGTGTCGAATCGCTCGGAGATAACCTCGATGACATAGTGAGGCCCCTGATTCAGGGCAAGCTGCATGATCTTGGAGAGTCCATGGCACCGGGCAATAGTCCTCCTGCTACGGGAACCTTTGCTCCTCAGGCAGGTCACTTTCGAGGCGTCGATATGGGTCATCTCCACCCTCTTGAGGATGTCCACTATTCTTTCACGAAGATCCCGGGCCAGTTCATACCGAATCATAAGGGTACCTAAGCACAAAAGGTGCCAAAAAGCAAGGCATCCATATCGGCGTACCCGCGCTTTCAGAACTAAGGCCTTTCAGGTGTGTGTTTTTGGGGTATGCTGGACAGAGCTTATTGACTTTTCCTTTTCCCAAGAGAGAAAGCTTCCTGGCCTTAAGCTCCTAGTCGAGATCCAGGGCCTTCTTCTGGAGGGCGAGGTCGGTTTCCAACTCCCTTAGGTAGATCCCCTTTTCCACGAAGGGGAGGCAGAGGAGGGTAGCCGCAGTGAATCGGAGCTCTGCTGCCTTCACCACCTTTTTTGTCCTTTTGTGGGTTTCCTTTGTCAAGGAGAAGAGCAGGACATGTGCCATCTCCTTGGCCTCTTTCAAGGGGAGCCAGACGTCGGAGATATCAAGTGCTTTCGCTGAATCGGGATCATTTTCGCTAAGGATCGGTTGCAACTGCGTGAGCCGGGCTGCGAACTTATCCACAATGGCCACGTTCTTTATCCTAAAGGCAGGTATGTATAAGGAAATAGTTCTATTCTTTATCCTTTCCTGGTCCAAGATGCGGGGAAGCGGGAAGAGCTCATAGAATTCATTGAGTGATCTGTATTCGCGTTCTGGCGTCTTGATAGATGCCGTGAGCTTCCAGAAGGCCAGATATCTACAGTCTGTTTCCAGGTTCCCATCGCGCGAAACAATCTTATAAGGGACGGACACATAGCTGCCCCCCCTCTCTAGCCAGGCCTGGCCACACGACTTGCAAAAATGGATCATGGTACGGGGTCTGAACGAAAATTCCCAGCCGCAATTAGGGCAGTTGAAAGGAATGAAGCCCAGCGGCCTATAGGGGATTTTATCCCCCGGTGAATAGTTCTTCAGCTCATGCAAGTCCACATCACCTTTGACAACCTTATGCGAAAGGGCATCGACGAGAACCTCAGACTTCGTGGCATTATTTTGGAGGGTGAAGCTATAGAATGGAAAGAAAAGTAAGGAGTATTTTTCGCCTACCAGCTCAGAAATCTCCATCTCCACGGAAAGCGAGCCGCTGCCAGTGTGTTTCGTGATGGATCTTCTGGCATGATCCACAGCGTCTTTAAAGGAAACCGTTTGCCTCATGAGCAGGGAATCCTCGCCCATTTTTTGTTTATTGAACGGCCATATTTTCAGGGCTTGCACCCTGAGCCCGAGGGAGAACAGGCCCCATCTTGAGGCATCAAAGGCAGGAAAGGTGTGCACCCAGGGAGTGGCCCGCAGTTTCTTGAGGTCCTCCCAGGATTTGTCGCCACTAGCTGTCTTGAAATACCTCCTACCGAAAACCCATTGAAAGATCATTCCGTTAACCCGCCAGTAGGGGGCGTAGAGCAGATGGTGTTCGACGATGCGCAGCTGCCTTGCAAGCTTGGCATTCAGGGCACGAATCAGCACCGTGCCTACCTTGTGCGCAGGCTCGCGAGGTGAGATAAAAAAGGATTGAACCCGATTTCGACCTGTGGGTTTGAGTGTGGAGCCGCAATAGCGGCACTTGAAAACGGTATCCTCTTCTGCCAGTTCGACCTCAGCCCCACATTGGGGGCAATCAACTGATATGTCCATCGAAATCTAGATCTTCTTGCCGCAATTGTTACAGAAGATAGAACCGGGAAGAGTCTTTTTCCCGCAGTGGGGGCAATGGGCCTTGGCCTTTTCCACCTTTCCGCCACAGAACATGCAGAATTTTGCCTTGGCAGGCAGGTTCTTGCCGCACTGGAGGCATTTATTTTCGATAATAATCTGGTGTCCGCATTGGGAGCAGTAACGGGAGCTCGGATCTATCTGGGCTTGACATTTGGGGCACGTGAGGGCTTGGGCCTTTGCGGGTCCTGTTGTTGCCTGCATAGACTGTTGAAGGATCCCCGGCATCATCATACCTAAGCCCGCACCAAGGCCGAGGCCCATGCCAGCACCAGCAGTCCCCCCGTCACCCTGTTGTTTGGCTGCGTCACCCATTGCCTTGGCCGCCTTGTATTTCATGAATTCGTCTAGGTCACCTACAGCCCCCATACCGCTCTTTTCATCCATCATCTTCTGGACTTCCACCGGTGGGGTGATCGAATTGATAAACAGATCCTCAAGGAGTATTCCAAACTTTCCGAAGTCCTCCTGAACCCTTGCCTTGATGGCAACCCCGAGTTCGTCGTAATGCTGAGGCAGATTAAGGACGGTATCAAGGATTTCTCCTATCATATCGTTGAACCGGGAGACGATGATCTCCCTGAGGTACCTACCGGCCTGTTCGGTATTGTAGGCGCCCTGGGTTCCAACGAGGCTGTTTACGAAAAGCAGCGGTTGAACAATCCTCATGGCATAGACACCAAAGGCCCTCAGCCTGACTAGCCCGAGTTCGCTGTCCCTGAATGCAACAGGTTCCTTAGTTCCCCATTTCACATTGACAAAGCTCTTGAGATTAACGAAGTAGATCTCGGCACGAAATGGGCTCTTAAAACCATAGGGTAAACTAAGTACTCTGGTAAGTATGGGAAGATTGAGGGTTGAAAGGGTGTGTCTTCCCGGCCCGAGGAGGTCGAGCCCCTTGCCGTCTCTGAAGAATATGGCTGCCTGGTTTTCCCTGACGATCGCCTGTGCACCGAATTTGATATCCGCAGAACCCTTTTCAGGGATCTTATGTACCATTTCCTGACCTGTCTCATCGAACCATTCCAAGATTTCCATGAATACCATACTAGCCCCCTGTATCTAATGAGATTAACCTATAAGGGTCTCTCGCTCGGCTACCTTTTGCTCAACCCCGAAAAGCCGATCCCGTAACTCGTTCAGCAAAGGAGATGCGAGCCCCCCATCTTTCTCGCAGATTTGCGAGATAAGGGGTGTGAGACCAGTGATTTCTCCCTTGAGGGAACGATCGAATTCAAACAGATCTGACAGCGCCTTTTCATCTGCCTGATAAGAAGCGAAGACGCCGGCATACCCCCTTGATGCGTACCGAATGGTTCGCGAGAGCTTGTCGATCTGTCTCGATATGTCATCCAGCTCCTTAAGAAATGAGAGAGATCCTTTACGAGAAAGGTCGGTCTTGAGTTTTTCGATCGCATTCAGGTAGCGGGCTAGCTCGCCGCTTAGGTAATCCCTGAGCTTCTTATCGCTCTCCCGGGCGGACTCCTTATCCTGATAGGAACCTATTCCCGGCAAGATTCTGGCCGTCTTTGTCAAAATCTTGGCGAGCTTCTCTTTCGTTCCCATGATTCGCTCCTTATTTGAAAGGGGTTAGAATTCTCTCGGCCAGCAGCCCTAACGTGTCTTCAGCAGGCCGGGCGTTTACCAGACGGATTATCCGGGATCAGAAAAAGCAAGAATCAGGCCAACGCACCAATTTCAGAAAGTCCTCGGTGTTACCCAAGAACTCGGTTCAGGCTCTCGAATGGAGCACTGCGGTCATATGAGATCGATCGAGAAACTGCGAAAAAAAGCCCTCCACCCGGAAAAGGTGGAGGGCAAAATGATTGTGACGTCTGAGGGATGTCATTACTCATAGGGATCGTAGGCATATCCGAGCTCTTTCCAATCTATGACACGGCCGGTCTCCCCATGGCAATCATCACAACTGAAGGCCTTGTCGCTGGGCACTACTGAATGAGAAATGCTGTAATTGAATTTCCTGGTAACGAGGGTTGCTTCCTTGTATTCCTTCTTGTATTTCCGCATCTCCTCAATCGTGGTTTCTCCATCTTTATCAGCATCTGCTGCTCGAACCTCGGGGATCGTGATAATATCGTCAAGCGCGCTCTCCCCGCTTCTTACTAACCACGTGAAGGTAACCTCGTTAAAGGGGTGGATTTTTGCCATGAGATCCGTTGCCCCGAGGAGGGGGAAGTGACCCAGCTTTTTCCCAATATACCACTTATTCTTCGCAATCCATCCTGACTTTCTCATCTCGGTTACGGGCTTTCCGTCTTCAGTGAATTTGTTCCAGATTCTGCTTTTCAGGGCCTCAGCCGGTCGCGGGCCGGCATGACAGGTAATGCAGGCTATTTTCGTAACATGATTGCTGTCGAGAATATCGCCTTCGTCAGCCCTACCGTGGGGTTTTTCCTCATGGCATTTGATGCAGGAAAGGGTCCCTTCCACCGTATCCTCGGTCGTATCGATTGCGTATCCCTTGGCAAATTGATGATCGCTGTTTTTATCCGATAGTCTCTCGTGGCAATCGTGGCATCTCATGCCAATGGCCATGTGCACATCGTGTTCTTCGTCAACGATATCTCCCCTCTTGAGCCTTCCATACAGCTCGTGACACTTTGCGCACTGGGCAACAGTTGGCCTGCCTTTCCCGTCTTTTGTCTTATGGCACAGCAGACAATCGGTCTTTCCCGTTGCTGGATCCCGATAGGACGAGGTGTGGCATTCGCCACAGTGCTCCTTAAAACCCCTAATCCTGCCCTGCTTTTCAAAGCTGAAGTTGTTAAAGGCGTCCCACTTTTCCAACATTCCGAGACCATTGCCCCAGCCCCCCAAGGATGAACTTCTTCCGAGCTGCCCGTGATAAGAGCTTTCTACAACGTCTCTTGCCTGGGCATCACAGTGACAAAAAAAGATCACAAGCAATAAGACGGATAAGGTCATTACGCTGGGCTTCAATGCTTTCACAGTTCGCTTCTCCTTCCCTGTTTGGTTCAATTGGAACAAACGAAATAAACCTTGATTTCAAGGGTATGTCAAGAAAAAATTCCTCAGCTACTGGTCCTGTCCTGTTTATCCTATGGGGGTTACAATCTTGATCTCTGCCCTGTCTTTGAGTGATTTCAGCCAGGCATCAAAGACCCTTCTCTCTTTGGCAGCGAGAAGCATCTGTTTGAAGTCGTCCTTTTCCTTTTCATAGTCGGTCATATCGATGCCTTTCTTGTTCAGCCATCGAATAACATAGACCTTGTTGTCGACCTCAAACACATCATCTGGGTACCTCTTTTGATCCGAAAGGGAAAAGGCAGCCTCGGAGAGAAACGGTGCGTACCCGATCGAAGGAATACTTCCGCCTCTGCGAAAAAGACCGGTCTCATCTGTTTTTAAGCCCTTTTTCCGAGCCTGTTCCGGCCAACCGGCACCTCCTTTGAGCTCCTCGAGATACCTTTTTGCCTCCTCCTTTGCGGCCACGAGGGAAAGATGCTTCTTGAGATCACTGTCTAACTGATCGGAGACCTCACTGATTTCAGGAATATAGGAATCTTGCGTGTCAACAATCTGGATGAGATGAAACTTGTCTTCGTGTTCGATGATATCGCTTACCTCGCTCTTTTCCAGGACGTTGATGGACCGAAGGAGCTGTTCATTGCTTCCAAAACCCGGAATGGGGCCATCTTTCGGAAAGAAGTCGGTTTCCTTTACCGTAAGCCCGTGCTGGGCCGCATAGGTTGCCAGATCAAGGTCGTATGGCATCTGATCCATCAAGGTCAACATCCTTTCGTTTGCCATCTCCCTGGCCATATCCTGTTTTATGGATGCCTCTATTTGATCTCTGACCTCGGGAAGGGTTTTCACGATAGCCGGTTTCTTGTCTTCGACCTTAATGAGGTGCCAACCGAACTGAGTTCTTACCGGACCGCCGATCTCACCTTTATTCAGGCTAAAAGCGAGCTCTTCAAAAGGCTTAACCATTTGTCCTCTGCTGAAATAGCCGAGATCTCCCCCCTTAGACGCAGTGGGGCCCTGAGAGTGTTCTTTTGCAAGAGTGGCAAAGTCCTCTCCCCCCTTGGCCTTTTCTAGGATGGCCAGTGCTTCTTCCTTTGCCTTGGTATCTTCTGACTCGGACGCGCCTGGGGGCACTTTGAATAGGATATGGCGAGCCTTTACCTGTTCCGGTTCCTTAAAAGCCTCGGGATTAAGTTCGTAGAACTCCGATATTTCGTCCTCTGCAACGGTTACTTTGTCCAGATAGTCCGATGGATCGATGGTAAGGGAGGCAATCTTTATTTTTGCTGGAATCCTGTACTTTTCCTTATTCTCCTGAAAGTATTCATCCCGTTTCACGTCAGTAACCTCTCCGCTACCCTTAAAATCATCCGGGTTAAAGCTCACAAACCCAAGAGCAATCTGCTCATTTTGATAGGTATAATAGCTCAATACTTCTGCTTCGGTAATCGGGAGAAAGGATGTGATGGTTTGGTTGATCTTCTGGCCCAGCAAATCCAGTTTTATTCCTGCTTCGAAATCTGCCGGCTGCATCCTGTTCTGACTTAAAAGGAACCGGTACCTACCCTCATCGAATTGACCGTTGATTTGAAAGGCGGGATAATTGTATATGGCATCAGCAATCTCTTCATCGGTGATCCCGAGACCCAGCCGGGCCGCCTCTTGGCTGATCAATCTCTTATTGATGAGGCTCTCCAAGGCCCTCTGTTCGATGTTTAATGCCTTCAGAAGGTTTTCGTTCCAGTATTCTTTGTATTGTTGCTGGAATGACCTGAGCATGTCCCGATAGAGTGCCTCGAACTCCACACCACTAATCAAATCGCCGTTTACATAGGCGATCTTCGCACCGGGTTTAGCCCCCCGGATCGTATAAATACCCCAGAAGGTAAACACAACGGCTATAAGGCCTACGATGATCTTGATCAGTATACCCTTCGTGTGTTTTCTCATCGCTGTGATAAACATGGAAAGCAGCCTCCAATACTTAGAATTCGATTCCTTTTCTTGCCTGTAGTCCCTTCTGGTAAGGGTGCTTGATCTCATTGATGCGAGAGACAAGGTCAGCTCGCTCAATGAGTACCTCAGGGCACGTTCTTCCGGTAAGAATTAGCTCAAGATTATGGGGTTTGTTCTCAATCAGGTCAATCACACCCTGTACGGATATGAGATTAAAATCGATGGCCACGGTGATCTCATCCAAGATTACGATATCGTAAGCTCCTCCACGTACGAGTTCTTCGGCTTTTTCCATGGCCAGCTTTGCCTGTTCGAAGTCTACCGGTGATGGATTCTCCGGTTCGATAAGCTCAGTTGTTCCGTAACGAAAGAGGTCTATCCCAAGTCTCTGGAGGCTATTCACTTCGCCGTAGTCCCATATTTTCATGAAATGAACAATGGCAATCTTGAGATCATGCCCGACAGCCCTCAGAGCCAGACCGAGGGCAGCAGTTGTTTTTCCCTTTCCGGGCCCTGTATAGATGTGAATTAGCCCCAAGTTATCCCCTTTTTTCGCCATGCGCCTATTTCTTGATTTCGAAACTTCTGCTGTCGTTTTTTAACCGATTATATGGTTCCTGTCAATCGTGAGACCTAAAGAATTGTGTCCAAACACGGAAAGTGCTATAGGTTCTATGATATTTCTCAGACCAGGTGCATCATAGGGAAATAAAGAGGGGATTGGAGATCTGGGAAGCACAAGGTGAATGGAAAAACAAGCCAGCTAGGCCAATGCTCACACAGGGATTAGTTCAGGTCTATACCGGAAAGACGGAGCATATGAACCTCGCCCATATAGGGTTGAGTCTCAGGGCCACGGGGCAAAACCTGCGTACCTTTTTGATGGGCTTCGTTCCGCATCCATTTGTAGGCACAGAAGACAAAGCACTTTCGTTTCTTAGGCCGAACGTAGTGGTCGAGAGAATACCCATAGCTCGTAGACCCCCTGGTGAGAAATTACCCGATAGCGACAGAAACAAGATTAGGTCCTCCTTTGAACACATACAGGACATAATTCTTGGCGGCTCCTATGATATCGTTATCTTGGAGGAAATCAATCAGATCGTCAACAAGGGCATTATCCCCCCAGACAATATCCTGAAATTGATGAAGAACAAACCCGCTCATGTGGAATTGATCTTAACGGGAAGCAATGCAGAGGATGAGGTTATTGAGGAGGCGGATCTGGTAACCGAAATGGTCGAGCACAAAACGGAGGATGGATCTTGGGAGATTGAAGGCCGCAATCCCGAGGGATGCATAGCAGTAGTAACGGGAAATGGTAAAGGCAAGACTACCTATTGCCTTGGGCGGGCCATGTTCTTTGCTGCCAATGGAATCCCCTCAAGCATTTTACAGTTCATAAAATCTCCCTTTGCCTATGGCGAGGTTATTGCCTGTGAGAGATTCCCTCATCTCGAGATCAAGAGCATGGGTGAGGGTTTTATCACTGGATCGGCAAGGCCTTCGAAAAAACACCGGGATGCCGCACGAGGCGCCTGGGAGGCCTGCTTGAGGGAGATATTCTCTCTCACCTACCGGCTCATAGTGCTGGATGAGATCAACATAGCAACCCATTTGGACCTTGTGCATCCGGATCGGATCAGAGAGATGATGTTCTTAAAGCCGAGAAACCTGCATGTTATCTTGAGTGGCCGGGGTGCTCACCCCGAGATGATCAAGCATGCCTCGGCAGTTTTCGAGATGAGGGAGATCAAACACCCCTTTCACAAAGGTATAAAGGCCAGAAGGGGGATTGAGTTTTGACAGAATCTTTTAGTGACATCTGCTAAGAAAACTGTTCATCTGTGCCCAATTCTAGAGTAACGGGAAAAACAGCTTTGATACGAATGTGAAGATCGTATGTTTCACTTTTCTACCGAGCAGAAAGTCTGTGAGATCGGCGGCGTGAGATTGGGTGGTCAGCCCGGTGACTATCCCACCGTGGTTGTGCCCTCCCTCTTTCAGAAGGGAGATCGCGTCCTTGAGGGTACCAAGCGAAAGGAAGAGTTTAACAGAAAAAGAGCCGAAGAGCTCTTGAGGATGACGGAAAAACTTTCAGCAGAGACGGGGGTCCCCTGCATGGCCGATATTGTGGCTAATACGGGGGCGGAGTTTAAGACCCATATTGATTTCGTTACGAGCATCACCGACATGCCCTTTTGTACCGATGCCTGGGTCATGAAGGCGAAATTGGAGGGGGCAAGCTACTGTGCTGAAAGGGGATTGTTGGACCGGATGTTTTACAACAGCCTCACCGTCTGGGAGAAGGATCTCGAGACCGAGATACGGGGAATTTCCGCTCTGGGGGTCAAACATGTCCTGCTGGTGGCCTTTGATCAGGAGGACCAGATGCCCACCGGACGTGTCACAGGTACCCAGAGGCTCTTGGATTCCATAGAAAGGGTCGGGGCCAGTTTTGAGAGTATTATTGTCGATACCTCGGCCATGAACGCACCGGCAGTAGCCCTGTGTTCACTGGCAAACCGGTTAATTAAAAAGAAGTGGGGATTCCCTTGCGCCAGCGCCCCTTCGAACGGCTCCTACATGTGGAAGAGCGCACGCGAGCTGTGGGGTTTCAAGGGCTGGGCCGGTGCCGATGCCGCCTTGGCTGGGCTTGCATCGACCCTGTTTCACGATATGATCTTCTCTGGGCCCATGGCAGGCTCCCCCAGGCTTTTTCCGGCAGTAGCCCTGGCCGATGCCTTTACGGCCACGCTGGTCTTTGGCGAAACAAAAAAACTCCCTGCCTCGGACAGCCATCCGCTCTATAAGCTCTTTCCCGAGTTTGTGGAACAGGTTGAAGTACGGTAGCGGGATTCCCTTGCAAAAAGGCGCTATAGAGGCTCGGTTTGCCGGTTGTCTGGCTGTGTGCTTGAGGTATTGATCACGATTTTGGTGAGGGAGGAGAGAGGCTATGACGGAAATGATGCCCAAGGAACGGATTCTGAAATTCTTCAAGCGAGAGCCGGTGGATCGGATGCCCTGTTTTAGCGGTATGGGCATGGTGACCGTTCAGGCCATTGAGCAGATGGGAATACGCTTTGCCGAGGTGCACACCTCAGCGGAGCACATGGCCCTCTCGGCCATGACCACTGCGGAACTGTTCGGTTTTGATGCGGTGGTGATCCCTTACGATATGTGCACGGTGCCCGAGGCCCTAGGCCGGGGGGTGAGCCTGTATCAGGACTCCGATGAAATCCTCTATCCCACCGTGCCCTCCAAGTGGGCAACCCTGGATGAGGGAGCCATTTCCGCCGATTATCTGAGCAAGGGAAGGATGCCGGTGGTGGATGATGCCTTGGGTGTTTTAAAATCGAGGTGTGATGGGAGATTTGCCTTAGGGGGTTGGGTGCTCGGACCCTTCACCATGGCCGGCCAGCTCATCGAGCTGGATGTGCTGCTCAAGGGAACCAGAAAGGAAGCGGAAAAGGTGGAGCATTTTCTCTCACAAATGACCGACCTCGTCATCAAGGTGGCCCGTCACTATCAGGACCTGGGTGTGGATTATATGAATATCCGCGAGATGGGTTCAGGTACCGATATCATCTCCCCCCGCGTGTGGAAGCGCCTCGTTCAGGGGAATCTCCAGAGGGTCTTCTCGGCCCTGGAATCGCCCAAGATTCTTCATATCTGCGGATCCACTGATATGATCATAGAGATGATGAGCGAGTGCGGTGCTGATGCCCTCAGCGTGGACCAGAAGAACACCGTGGCCGAATCCCGCAAAAGGCTCGGGAATGAGGTGCTGCTGCTGGGCAATTTCGATCCCTACGAAACCCTGGTCCAGATGGATGCATCAGAGGTGGTCCACGTGATCAAGGCGTGTATCGATGCCGGGGTCGATGCGGTCTGGCCCGGGTGTGATATATGGCCCGATGCGAAACGGGAAAACGTAGAGACCTATGTGAGAGCGGTGCGGGAATACGGCACAGGGCCGACGCCTGCGGTCGGAAGGGTCTAAGAAAAAGGAGGACGTGAGGTATGGGAAAAGAACAACTCAGAGAGGAGCTGCTAAAGACACTGAGCGATGCGGTGGTAAATATGGATGAGGATACTGCCGCAGAGGCCGCCCAGAAGGTCGTTGATCAGGGCTTGAACGCCTATGATGCGGTAATGAACGGCCTTGCTGCCGGAATGGAGATCGTGGGCGATCTCTACGACAAGCACGAATACTTCGTGCCCGAACTCCTGTTGTGCGCCGACGCCCTTTACGCCGGTCTGGATATCCTGAAGCCTCGGATCAAACCGGAAGATATAGGGGAGAGCGCCAAGGGCCAGGTGGTGATCGGTACGGTGCAAGGCGATGTCCATGACATCGGGAAGAACATCATCAAGATGATGTTCGAGGTTGCGGGCTTCACCGTCCATGACCTTGGCCGTGATGTACCGCTGGAGAAATTCGTGGAAGAGCAGATGCGAACGGATTCGGAGATCGTGGCCCTTTCCGCCATGATGACCACCACCATGATGGGCATGAAAAAGGTGGTAGAGATGATCAAGGAGAAAAACCCCAATGTGGCAATCATGCTCGGCGGGGCGCCGGTCACCAAGGATGTCACCGAGCTTTTCGGGGCAGATGGCTATGCCGATTCAGCGGGAAACGCCGTCCAGGAGGCCATTAAAATGATCAGCCGCCTCCGGGAGATGCAGCAAACGTAGGAAGCCTCGAGATATGTGAACGGGAGCGTGGGTGCATGGGAAAACGCGGCAAAGCAATGGTCATCTTTCAGCCTTCGGGCAGAAGGGGAGAGGTTAATAAAGGGGTAAGCATCATCGAGGCCTCCCGCCAGCTGGGGGTTGATATCGAGACGCTGTGCGGCGAAAAGCGGGTCTGCGGCAAATGCATCGTGCGCATCGAGGAGGGGTTTTTCGAGAAATACGGCATTCACTCCACCAAAGCCAATGCCGGCGAGTGGCAGAAAGAGGAAGGCAAATTCATCACCCCTGATAAAAGGGAGCAAGGCTACCGGCTGGGCTGCTGTGCTCAGGTGCAAGGGGACATACTCGTGTTCGTTCCCGAGGAGTCTCGAGCCGGCAAACAGGTGGTGAGCAAGGCAGCGCGGGCGATCCATATCGATTGGGATCCGGCGGTCAAGTATTACTATGTTGAGGTGGCCGAACCCACCTTCAAGGAGCCCACTGCAGATCTGGAGCGAATCCTGGATGAACTGGGTCATCGCTATGGGCTTACGGGTTTGGATATCGATCTTCTGGCCTTAAGAAACCTGCCAAGCAAGCTCAGAGCGAGGGACTGGAAGGTAACCGTGGGCGTCTGGATGGACAGGGAGATCATCCGGGTTTTGCCGGGAAAACACGAAAACTACTATGGTATGGCCATTGATATAGGCACGACTACTGTGGCGGCCTATTTCTGCAATCTGGTCACCATGGAGGTCATAGACACCGTCTCCATGATGAACCCCCAGTGCAAGTATGGCGAGGATGTGATGAGCCGCATCACCTATCATGTGATGCACCCGGATGGACTCCAGAAGATGAGCGACGATATCATCCAGGGCATACAGGATTTGGTGACCCAGGCATGCGAGGGCACCCATCCGCCCAAGATGAGCAAACGGAACAAGGGGAGTGATAAGAAGGCAGCTCCGGAGAAAGCAGAGGACAACCACTATCTCTGCCTCAATCCCAGTGATATCATAGACATGACCATTGTGGGAAACACCGCCATGCACCACATTCTGCTTAAGCTCAACCCCGAGCATGTGGGCCTTGCCCCCTTTCCTCCGGTAGTCCATAAGGGTCTTGACATCAAGGCACGCGACCTGGGGATTGGGATAAACGAATCGGCCTACGTGCATGTTCTACCCATCGAGGCCGGGTTTGTGGGAGCCGATAATGTGGGAGTGCTCATCGCCGAGGAGCCGTACAAGAATGAGGAAATACAGCTCATCATCGACATCGGCACTAATGGGGAACTGGTTCTGGGGAACAAGGAGAAACTGATCTCCTCTTCCTGCGCCACCGGCCCTGCACTGGAGGGCGCTCAGCTAGCCTTCGGAATGCGCGCAGCTCCGGGGGCCATCGAACGGATTACTATCGACCCGGACACCTACGAGGTTGACTACAAGGTAATCGGCCGTGATGCCTGGAAGAGCTACTCAAAACCGGAGCAGGTACAGGCAAAGGGAATATGTGGCTCGGGTATTTTGGATGTGCTGGCGGAGTTGTATCGTTCGGGAATAGTTCTCAAGAGCGGGAGATTTAATCCTCAGCAGAAGTCCAAGCGCCTTCGGAAGAACTCGGAGAATAATCAGCCCGAATTTGTGATTGCCTGGAAGGAGGAGACCAGCATCAATAAAGATATCGTGATCACGCAGAAGGACATCCGCCAGATTCAACTGGCCAAGGGCGCCCTTTACTGTGGGTGCAAGTTGATGATGAGGCGAATGGGTATCGAAAAGGTGGATAGGGTGAAGATAGCTGGTGCCTTTGGCACTCATGTGGACCGAGAAAAGGCACTGATCATGGGCCTGTTTCCGGACTGTGAAATAGACAAAATCATCTCTGTGGGTAATGCAGCTGGTGATGGGGCCAGGGCAGCGCTCCTCAACCGAAGAAAGCGGGAGGAGGCTAATTGGGTATCACGGAATGTGCAGTATATCGAGTTAACCGTGGAGGAGGACTTTCAAGAGCAGTTTATGCAGGCAATGCAGATTCCCCATATGAAGGACGAATTCCCCCATTTAAAGGGGCTCGTTCCAGAGGAGATCCTGAATCAGATTAGCAAGTCACAGGGGCTCAAACTGAAATGAATGATCTCTTTGAACCGGTGCACCGTAAAGCGACGAATAGAATGCTATGGCGTGCCATCTGATAGTTGACTCGGGTATTTGCGGTTTTCGGTCCGTGATTGAAGCTCGAAAACAGGGGAGAGATTCCGTTTCTATTACTATAGAAAGCGAGTGCGAGCAGATCTGTGAACTGAACAATATCCTCGGCTCGATGGCCTTAACCGACATCCTTACGGCTGCCGGTCGAAATCCTGCCTTTGCCCGAGCTGAAGAGTCGCGGTGTCATGCGAGCTGTCCAGTGCCGGTGGCAATTCTGAAGTGTGCAGAGGTGGAACTGGGCCTGGCTTTGCCGCGTGATGTTTCTATCACCTTTGAAGCATGAATGCCGAGACGAAATCTGCTTCTATTAGGGCTTTTCATGAGGAGAAACGGGAGAGTATATGAGGTCGAGGCTCGCTGCAATAGGTGGATTACCCTTCTTCTGAATCACCGTGCCTGCCCAGTTCCTCTGCCAGCTCCATGAACCAGTCGATCTTCTCAGGTGGGGCAACGCCCGGTACCTCGCAGCCTGAGGCCAGGATATACCCGCTTTGTTCGGAAACGACATCAAGACAATTTCTCATGGCCTGCTTCATTGCATCTTTACTGCCGGAAAAGAAAAGGCCAGTGTTCACGTTGCCGATGAGCACAGCCTTGCCCTTGGTTACTTCTACCGCTTTGGCCAGATCAGTAGGTGCATCAATACTGATATTGGTTACCCCAGTATCGACCATATCCTGAAGGATGGGATCGGCGTATCCACAAATATGAAGCCCTACGCCCACCTTCTTTTCCTTGAAATGAGCAACGATCTGCTTATGATAGGGGAAGACAAAACCCCGATATATCCTCGGTGATATGAGACTGCAGGAGGCAGGGGCCTCGGAGTAACTGACCCCTGCCTTGAGGGGATACAGGGCCTCCCCGAACCTGATGGAAATCTGGGTGCAGAACGCCATGAGCTCATGGACGTAATCAGGATCTTTCATGGCATCCCTGATGAGCTCGGTGGCCCCCCTGAGGCCAATGGCAATAGTCCAGGGACCTGCCAGAACACCCGAAACGATTGAGTCCGTAATGGTTTTCTTGGATTCGGCTATAACCTCAAGGTATTGGGGCATGCGGCCGTCTTTGGTCGGATCAGGAGCCTTGAGGCTGCTCAGCTTCCCCTTATCTTCGAGGACACATTTGGTGGAAATGCACATGCTGTCTTCGGGAAACCTCAGTTCATTTCCCATGGCATGTGGTTCCATCAACAAATCTCCCTGCATGACGATAATATCCGGTTTGTAGCGCTCATACGCGGCTACCTGGGCCTTTATGAAGACTCTGGGATCAAGCAGAAAATCCCTGATGGACGCACCGACAAGCTGTGCATTACACTGCCCCATAATGGGATAGGCGGGGATTCTATCAATAGAGATATCCTGATCGGCAAAGGTCTTCCTAAAGGCTGCAGAAACCCGTTGTCTGCCTGTGTATGCCTCCATATACCGGTCTCCTTCTCGCCATCAGGTTCATGGCTTTAGGGGGCGTATTTTCTCTGGGCCGGATATTGGTGATCTTCTCAGCCGGTACTCCTTGTACCGCCTTTTTCCTTCAGGTTCAAGGTCTGCTTGACCAGGTTTTTTTCATGCTCGTAGTCAATAACCCGCTGTAGCATGATTTTCTGGGCCATAACTGGTCCGGCTCCGTGCCAGGTTCCCACCCCGTGCAGACCTGCCGTCCAGTTCTGCAGGTGTTTGTGGACCTTCATGATGTTTTCTGTAGGCTCATCCGAGCCAAAGCTATAGAATTCCTCGACGTAATCTTTCACCTCGGGGTTCTTCAACTCCTTGAGGGAGGGCAGGGTTACGATGAGGCCTCCGCCAATGTCCCCGGCCAGGGCCATAACCCGCCAGAACGCGTTGCAGACATTCAGCTTTGAAACATTGCCCATGAGTTCATCGGGCAGGAACACACCTGAACCAGGAGGCTCTTCAGAGCCCCTATGTGCGGCCGCGAGTCCACACGAGCGGCCTGTTTCCCGCAATACCACCATCTCGGCCAGTTGTTCGTTGATGTGGGTAGCCTTTTCTAAACCTTTGTATTCCTGGATCAGTTTTGCGGCTCCGATGATTTGATTCATGAACCCGACCTTGCACGTTCCCCCGCAGGTCATGCGATGGGTTTTGGCAAAACGGGTTACCAGCTTAACGGAGTAAGGATACTCTCCACAGTGAAACACCCGTTCCCAGGGAACAAATACATCATCAAAAACCACCATTGAAGTCTCTCGCTGTCCAAACACGGGATTACCTAATTCCTCAAGATCTTCGGCCAAATCCCTTTCCGCGGAATACGGGGTATATTGACAGACAAACGTGATTCCTTTAGCATCTACGGGTGTGGCAAATGCGACAGCATAATCCTCTTCGCCTTTGAAATGGGCCGCCTGAGGTAGGACAACCAGCTCGTGGCTGGCGTAGGCGCCGCTGATATTTATTTTGGCACCTCTGACTACGATGCCATCCTTGTTTCTGTCAACAATCTTCAATGACAGATAGGGGTTTGACCAATCAGGGGTCTTTTCCTTTCTGCTTCCCCGCGGCTCGGTGAGGGCGCCAGCTACGGAAAGGTCCTCTGTTTGCACCATCTTGAGGTATTCGAGAAAGCGAGGGTTATACTCGGTGCCGAGTTCCTTGTCCATCTCCCAGGTGGTGCTGGCCAGGGAGTGGAAGGCGTCATAGCCTACGCAGCGATATATGCACGTGCCCAGCATCTCCGCGGTGAAAGTACCTGCTTCAGCCTTCTTTACGAGATCATCAGTGCTGGCGCTCACATAGGTGTAGCGGTTGACCACGTCTTCGATGAGCGGTGAATAACACGTCATAATGTCTTTGTATCTGGGGTCCAGGGCCCAGGAATAGCTGGCCTTATTCGCCTCGACAACGGTCCGCGTATTCCTGTTTTCAAGAATAGTCTCGATCTTTTTTCCATTCATGAATACCCGCGGTTTCATATCCTTCAAGCTTACTTCGAACTGCTCAGGTGTCATTAAGGCCATCAGTATTCCTCCTGCCAAAAGGTATAGGATTGCATGCTTCAACTACCGTGCTCGCTATAGAACATTGGTGGCGTTTTGTCAATGGTGAGGGGTGGTGGGGAGCTCTATTTCCCAACTGCAAGACGATAGGTGTCGACGTTACAATACCTTGTCTAGGCAGGATTCTACGAGGAACGAGCTGGAGAGTGCGGAGATTGAAAGAAAATCTTACTGGGGGGAGTGAGGTCCTTTAATATCCACTAAAGCCTTTTCTATTTTATTTTGGAGGGCGGCATCGTTTCTTGCGAGGTCTCTTGCCTTTTCAAAATGGAACAATGCCTTTTGTCGACTTCTCAGCTTGGAGAAATAAATCCCCAAGTTATAGTGAGCGAGCGCCAATTTGCCTTGTCTGCCATACACAATACCGAGGTTATAATACACCATATCCTTAATAGGTGGGAGGAAGGTCAGCCTTTCATAGATCTCAGAAGCCTGACTATACTGCTCAAGCTCCTGTAAAGACAAGGCAAGAAGAAACAATATCTCTTTGTCTTTCGGGGATAGATCAAGCGCCTTTCTTAATACGGATACGGAGTCTTCATATTCACCAAGCATCTGATAAGTCTCGGCCAAAGAGAACATGACAGGAATTGAGCTGGTGTTTTTCTTGTCTGCTATTTTAATATGTTCCAGGGCCTCATTAAGCTTTCCCTCTCTCTGAAGTATGAGCCCAAGACCATAGTGCGCGGTACCGGAGCTGGGATCATCCCGAAGCCTTTTTTCTAACTCCCGTGCAGCTTGTTCTTTGTCAAGACACAGGGCGATCACCATGGTTTGAAAGATCGGGAAAAAGGCACGCAGTTTCTTCGTCGTCTCGTGATCTGGCGTTTTCTCATACCCTCGAAGCATTGACTCAATGGTAGCCATCCTCTCCGGTGCACCGGGGTGGGTAAGGAGGTATGCTGGAATCTCTTGACTCCCATACCAGTTTTCCCTCTGAATCTTCTGCAGCGCAGTGAGCATTCCCGCCGGGTTAAAACCCGCAACCTGTGTATATTTGAATCCAAGTTGATCAGCCTGCATTTCGTCCTCGCGGGTGTAACCAAGCTCTGCTTGAATGCCCGCAGCAACCGAGCCTGTCATCAGCGCACCACCTACCTCCCCGCCGACCAGAATGCCGGCGAGCATGCCGGCCAAGGTGGCCAACCCGATCTTTTGCGACCGGTCTATACGGGAGGCCAAATGCCTGGCGCTCACGTGGGCGAGCTCATGGGCCAGTATTGAGGCCAGCTCATCGGCATCATCGAGTATGCCAATGAGCCCGGAGAAGAAAAAGACATGCCCGGCAGGCGCTGCAAACGCATTTACAGTCCTATCCTTAATCACATAGAACTTGAGAGGGAAGTAAGGCACCTCTATATGTCTACCAATGTAAGCGCCAAGCTCGTTCATGTACTGTATGATATAAGGATAATCGGCGAATTCATACTTGGAGCTGATGCTGGCGAGGAATCTCTCTCCAAGCTCGGTCTCCTCTTTGGGGGACAGATATGCCGCTCGGGAACCTGAGACGCTGGTGGCCATTACCACGAGGGCTGCACCAAGGATAAAGAGGTTTTTAATTCTCACCTTTCCGCACATCCTTTGCTATATGCACACGAGGAGCATCAGCCCATAGACCTTCGAGGTCATAGAAGTCGCGCACCGGCTCGTAAAACAGGTGAATCACGACATCACCGTAGTCCAGCAAAATCCAGTGACCGTCCCTTTCACCTTCGGTGCCAAACCGCGTGAAACCTTCCTCCTTCATACGCCTCTGTACATGCTGTGCTATGGCCTGAACCTGCCTACTTGATTTTCCGCTAGCGATGAGGAAGTAATCGGTTATGGAGGCCAGGGAACCCACGTCAAAGAGTACAAGATCGGTTGCCTTTCTTTCACGGATGATGCTAACACAGAGAAGGGCCTTATCGAGTGGATTCATGTGCCGGGTATAACCCAACCCTTTCTATATATTCTCTTACTGCTTCGGGGACGAGAAAGCGAATGGATTTTCCCTCGGCCACCATTTGCCTGATTCTGCTTGCCGAGATATCTATGACGGTCGTCTCCTTCTGAAGCAGGGTATTCCCGGATGGATGGCAAAAGCAGTTGCCCTCTGGGTCCCAGGTAAAGCCCAGATGGAGAGAGTCAAGAAAGCCGGCAAACTTTTGTGTGTCGTAACCCGCTCTGTTGATCACAACGAATGAGGCGTAGTTGAATAGCTCCCGGTGCTTCTTCCATGTTTGTATCTCGAGAAAGGCATCTATTCCCACGATGAAAAAGAGCTCTAGCTCAGGCCCAAACGTGGAATGAAATAATCGAAGTGTCTCAATCGAATAGGAAAGACCAGGCCTTTTCCCTTCAATGTCCCACGCCTCGAGCAGAGGAGAGATGGCACTTGCCAGCCGTACCATTTCCAGACGGTGAGAAAAATCGGCAAGGGGATCGGGAGTCTTATGAGGGGGGATTCCTGTCGGTATGAGGTAGATCTTTTGCAGATCCAGATCTTCACCTATTTCCTCTGCCGCCCTCAGATGGCCCAGGTGAATTGGGTTAAAGGTTCCTCCCAAGATGCCTACTCTCACGTCCTTACCTGCCCTGATCCAAAGACGATGAACTTCGTGGCGGTCAGCTCCTTAAGGCTCATTGGCCCATAGGCATGCAGTTTTGCAGTATTGATTCCAATCTCCGCACCGAGACCGAGCTCAAAACCATCGTTGAACCTCGTAGAAGCGTTCACGAGGACCACGGAGGCATCTACCCGCTGCAGATATTCCTGAGACCGCTCATAGTTCTGAGTAACAATGGCCTCCGTGTGGTTGGAGCCGTATTTTTCGATGTGATCTAAGGCCTCGTCCATGGTTTCAACAATCTTAACTGCTAGGACAAGGTCCAAAAACTCAGCCGGCCAGTCAGCTTCTTCGGCTCGTTTGAGACCCGGTATCAATTTCAGCGACTCCTCACAACCTCTAACTTCGACACCGGCGGACAGGAATTCCCGTATCATTTCAGGCAGGAAAGATGAGGCCACCTTTTGATGCACTAGCATCGTCTCCATAGCGTTACAGACACCTGGTCGCTGAACCTTAGCATTGAAACATATATTTCGCGCCATATCGATGTCAGCGAATTCATCAACGTATACGTGGCACACGCCCTTATAGTGTTTCAGCACCGGAATCCTAGAGTTTTCTGCGACGAACCGGATGAGTTCCTCACCGCCTCGCGGTATAATCATGTCAACGTAATCATCCAAACCCAAGAGAATGCCAACCGCCTCGTGCCCGGTGGACGGGACCACTTGGATTGATTTTCCAGGCAGGCCGGCCTTTTCCACGGCCTCTCCCAGAATCTCTTTGAGGACCAGATTTGAGTTTATTGCCTCGGATCCTCCCTTTAATATGACGGCATTGCCTGACTTAAGGCAAAGGGCAGCTGCATCAACGGTTACGTTGGGCCTGGACTCGTAAATGAATCCGATTACACCTAGGGGAATCCGTACCCGTCCGACCTGCAATCCATTTGGTCTTTTCCACATCCCGGTCACCTCGCCGATGGGATCGGGCAGGGTAATAACCTCCTGCAATCCCGCCACCATTGATGCGATGGTCTTTTCATCCAAGGTCAGCCGGTCTATCATCGCCGAGCTCAGGCCCTTTTGCCTGGCCAGGCTCACATCCTCGGCATTTATCTTACCGATCTCCTCTTTGCTAGCTACAATACCCTCTGCCATAAATCGCAGCGCGGCGTCCTTTTCGCTGGATAGGGCCGATCTGAGCCTTCTCGCGGCGAGCTTGGCTTCGCGGGCCATACCCCGTATCATTTCACTGAGATCCATGAATTCATTCATCTTTTCAGGTCGTGTAGGGCCGATGAGCACCAGGTATCCTCAGGAGGTAGTGATCAACACGAGATTATCTTTGTGAACGACCTCGTCGTAATGTTTGTATCCGAGCACCTTTTCTATTTCTGTGGTTTTCAGTCCCTTAATTCTCTCTAAATCTGTTGATTCATAATTGACCAGGCCAACAGCCAGGCTTTTCTCTTTTTCATTCACTATAGTTACGGAGTTTCCAAGGGCAAACCTCCCAAAAACTGCAACCACGCCAGAGGGTAGCAAGCTTTTACCCTTTTGAACCAGGGCATCTTCGGCTCCTTTGTCGACCATTATCTTTCCTTTCGGCGATTTTGTAAAGGCAATCCAGTGCTTTCGGCTCTTCATCGGAATCGGCTGAGGCAGAAAGAGCGTGCCCACGTTCTTGCCTTCAAAGATCACGCGGATAATATTCCTATTCAGGCCATTAGTGATAATAGTCGGAATTCCACACATGGCCACCCGCTTCGCTGCCTTGAGCTTGCTTTCCATGCCGCCCTTTCCCAGAGCGCCCGGGATAGAGCTGGCTTCCCTTTCCAATTTGCCGGTCACTTTTTCAACAATGGGAATCAGACGGGCTTCTTTGTTGACTCGAGGATCATGATCATAGAAACCATCTATACTGGTTAAGTTAATAACGAGATTTGCCGCAGCGAGGTTAGCGATCATAGCGCTCAGATTGTCGTTGTCCCCGAATTTGATTTCATCTACGACAACGGTGTCGTTTTCATTGATGATGGGTATAACCTTCCAATGCAGCAAGGTAAAGAGGGTGTTCCGGGTATTGAGATACCGTTTCCGATGGGTAAGATCGTCCCTGGTTACCAGAATCTGGGCCACCTTTTGGCCGTGCTTTTGAAAGGCCTCCTCATAGGCAAGCATAAGCGTACTCTGGCCGATTGCAGCCGCTGCCTGCTGTTGCGCTATTGACTGTGGTCTTTGGGCATACCCCATCTTTTTTATCCCAGAGGCGATGGCACCTGAGGAAACCAGAATGACCTCAAGGCCTCTGGTTTTCATAAGGAAGCTTATATCCTCGCTCAGGGCATCTATTACCTCGAGATTCAAGCCTTCCTCTGTGGTCAGAGCCCCACTTCCGATCTTAATGACGACCCTTTTTACCGAGTCTACTATTCCCTTCCGTAAATCCATTTCTTAAGCGAAATAAGATGTCAAATTAGGATCTTTTCCTTCAATATCCTCTTTAGTTCATCCAATCCCTGACCGGTAAGGGCCGAGATAGCAATGCATTCATACCCGTGGTCATGAAATGAGCAGGCGATCCTCCTTATTTCCGTTTCGCCGAAAGTACAGAGGTCAATCTTGTTGAGGGCGATAACTTGATCCTTAGTGGTTAAAGACGGGTGGTATCGGTGCAATTCATCGTGTATCGTGGAGAAATCCTTCATGAGGTCTCCCGGCTCCGGCTTGCTCAGATCAAGTAGGTGCACAAGAAGCCTTGTTCGCTCGATGTGCCGCAAGAACCGATGACCTAGCCCCCTACCGGTACTCGCACCTTCGACGAGACCGGGGACATCGGCGACAGCGAGGGTCTGTTCTTCTCCAAGGGAAACAACGCCCAGGTTTGGGCTGGTAGTGGTAAAGGGGTAGTCGCCTATTTTGGGGTGTGCATTTGAAATGCGGGACAGGAGGGTGGATTTGCCTGAGTTCGGCAAACCGATGATACCCACGTCGGCCATGAGCTTGAGTTCCAGTTTGAGTTTCTTTTCAATTCCCTTCTGGCCTTCCTGTGCAAACCATGGTGTCCGATTAGCAGGAGTAGCGAAGTGCTGGTTCCCTTTGCCGCCGGCTCCTCCTTCCACCACCACTATTTCCTGATGGTCGTGAACGAGGTCACCAAGCAGGGCTCCGGTCTCCTGATCCTTTATCATGATCCCTACCGGGACCAAGATCTCAATATCCTTTCCTTTCTTTCCAGATCGATTCTTGCTTTTGCCTGCGTCCCCGTTCTGAGCGTTGAAAGAGCTTCTCGAGTCGAGGTCGTAAAGGGAATGGAGTCTGCTGGTGGCTCTAACTACAACATCTCCACCTTTTCCGCCATCACCACCATCAGGCCCGCCTTTTGGGAGGAATCGTTCTCTTCTAAAGCTAACACAACCAGCACCTCCATTACCTGATCTTACCGTGATCTCGGCCTCGTCGGCAAATCCCATTCTCGTTACTTGTTTTTCGTTTCTAGTCACTGGTCATGGTAACCAGCTTCTAGCGCCTTTTCTTCGTCTAAATCATGCCTTTCAGTTACTTATCTTCTTGACAAAAGATCGAAACCATGCAACGAGCAACCAGCATAGTTTTTTTCAACAAGCGTACAGTTGCTAGGGGGCATAGACATGCACCTGCTTTTTATACTTCCCTGATCTGTCAAAGGTGACTATCCCATCGATCTTCGCGAACAGCGTATAATCCTTTCCGACGCCCACATTATTCCCGGGGTGTATGCTTGTGCCTCTCTGTCTGACGATGATCGAGCCGGCTCTGACAAACTGGCCGCCAAATCTTTTCACACCCAGCCGCTGTCCCGGGCTGTCTCTGCCATTCCTTGAACTACCGCCCGCCTTTTTATGTGCCATTTCTATCTCCCTTTTCTACATAGTGAATTATATCTGTGGGAAAAAAGGGTCAGAACTAACAATGAAAGGAATCACGCCTATACTTCAATCTGAGTGATCCGTACCCCCGTGAAGCCTTGTCTGTGGCCTTGCTTTTTTCTGTATCCCTTCCTCTTCTTATATTTGAAGACAATTATCTTTGGAGCTCTTGCCTGTTGGGTAATCTTGGCATGCACCTTGGCGTTTTCCACGATAGGCTTACCTACCGTTACCTCATCGTTTTTGCAGACAAGCAGCACCTTATCAAAAAGAATAGTATCTCCCACTCTGCCATCTAGTTTTTCAACATTCAGATCCTCACCCGGCGTCACTCTAAATTGTTTGCCGCCTGTTTGGATGACTGCGTACATTCTAACCCTCCAATGTTTCAGAACAAATATAAGCTACCGTAATAGCTTCGGAAAGTCAATAGGAAACCTTGCCTCTCCATGGGTTACACTTGAGAGGCCTCTATATAAGTCTCTCAAGGTAAAATGTCAATTGGGATTTGCACCTGATAATGGGGTATTGTCTCCATGGTGGGATCAATATTTGGAGGGTTTTGCGGTCATGCTAGCCTATAGTCGAAATCTATGATATCATTGGTAACAACAAACGGGAATAACGCGAATGCCAATTTACGAATACCAGGCTGAGGATCCGGAGAAGGGGTGCGCAAGTTGCCGGGCAACCTTTGAGCACATCCAAGGTGTGAATGAGAAACCTCTTTCCCAATGCCCCCGCTGTGGGGAAAGGGTCAGAAGGATCATTTCACGTTGTCACGCCGCCGTTGTTGAACCGTCGGAGGAATACTCCAAAGTAGAAAAAGAAGTGAAAGAGTTTGAAATGGCGGGCATGCATAGTCATGCCGCAGAGCTTGCCGATAAATACTCCCATAAGACACATGATAATCTGCTCAAAGAGCGTGCCTTAGAGAACTACAAAAAAGCCGGATACGATTTCGATTCGACCACAGGCGATGACTCCTTTTAACTCGTTGCCTCATCACAAGCCATAGTGAGTTACTTGTTCTCAGACTCACCTTAAGAACAGCCTGCAATTATCAGAGGGAGGAGGAAGAAGGGATGTCTGATTTCTTTCAAAACGGCGAGATCGCAACCTTTCATCGGCTCAAACAGAGGGATCTTCCAGAACTGGAGGCTGAGCTCGTAGAGGCCACAAGGCACAGGCCTGTTTCCCTTGTGCTTCCCTACATACCAGTAGAGCTTCAGGGGCCTGGTCTTCCAAAGATAGTCGAGGAACTCCGGCACGTGTCGTACCTCAAGAATATTATTGTCACCGTTGGGAGGGCAAACGCTGAGGAGTTCAACCAGGCAAAGCAATTCTTTTCCGTGTTGCCTCAGAGACCGAAACTGATCTGGTGCACCGGGCCGAGCCTCGAAAATCTCTATGCTTTGCTTGCTGGAGAGGGAATCAATGTGGGCGAGGACGGCAAGGGAAGGTCCGCCTGGGTTGCCTATGGGTATATTCTAGCCCTTGAAGACAGTCAGGTCATTGTGCTGCACGATTGCGATATCGTCAGTTACAATAGGGATCTCCTTGCCCGGCTCAGTTACCCCGTGGCCCATCCGAACATCGGGTTTACCTTCTGTAAGGGCTACTACAGCAGGGTTACAGATCAGATGCACGGGAGGGTGACCAGGATATTCGTGACACCTCTTATCAGGGCCTTGAAAGAGACCCTGGGTTCGAATCAGTTCTTGGATTACCTAGACAGTTTCAGGTACATACTGGCTGGGGAGTTTTCAATGGATGTAGATTTGGCACGCCTCATTAGAATCCCCGGCGACTGGGGTTTGGAGGTTGGGGTTCTCGCTGAAATCCACAGGAATTGTGCGCTGCGGAGAATCTGCCAGGTAGACCTTTCCGACAATTATGAACATAAGCACCAACCACTGACGCTGGGGGATCCCAACAAAGGTTTGCTGAAGATGGGGACCGACATCGCTAAATCCATATTCAGGACCATGGCGAGCATGGGGTACACCCTCACCAACGAGTTTTTTGTCACATTAAGAGCGAGTTACCTGAGAATCGCACAAGACCTGATTGCTCGTTATGAGTGTGATTCCGAGATCAACGGGCTGGATTATGACAGACACAGGGAGGACAGTTCCGCCGAGGCGTTCGTTCAGTGCATTGTGAGCGCTGGGCAACAGTTTCTCGAAACACCATTCGAAGTCCCTCACATACCCAATTGGAACAGGGTGCTCTCAGCGGTACCGAACATCAAGGAGTTGCTCATAGATGCGGTCGAGAAAGATAATCACGACTGAGCGCCCAAAAGGGAGGGAGTTTCGAGGTCCAATCGAAATGCGAAAGGGAAGTTAACGCAGAGACGATCACCGAACTCGTTCACTGAAGGCGATCTTAGTCTCCTGCCGGATGGTCAGAGGCAATGATCTCTATGATTTCAAGCCGATAGGAGGGTTTTTTGCTCAACGTATTGCTCAAGAGCCTAACCGCCGTAAATGCAATCCCTAACCCCACAATGCTGCCAACCAGAGTCAGTATATTGATATCAAAACCAATGGGCAGAGCAATAAGGTAGCCGAGCGTACCTCCACCCACGAGGCCTAAAGCCGGCACCATGTAAACAACCAGAGAGGCCTTGGTAACGGTCCCCTCGGGAATTCCTATCTTTACGAAGTCTCCCGCCTTGGCACCAACGGAGTTGGTAGCCTCGGCGAGCATTTCCTTTCCTCCGCCGAGCATATGACAGCAGCCACGAGCCACGCACTCACCACACATGGATTGCCTGTCCGTTAGTACCAACGCCTTGCTGCCCTGTATTTCTTTGACGACCCCGTGTTCCTCATTCATGTAAACCTTGGGGCGTATCACCATTCCTCGGTCTCCTTAGGCCAATATGAAGGATCTCTCTTTGCATGCTCTGGGGACATAAACTTTATCCAGGGGTTAAGCTGTTGGCGTGCAGACTGGTAAAGCTCCTCGGCTCGATAGGAGCTTCTTACCAAAGGAGCGCCGGCCATGCCGGCAAATCCCCGCTGTAGGGCATGAGCCTCGTATTCTGCAAATTCTTCTGGTGGGACATAACGAACCACCGGGTGATGAAGCTCAGAAGGGGCAAGGTACTGACCCAACGTAAGCACGTTGCAGCCGGCCTGCCGGAGATCGCCCATAACCTCCAGAACCTCATCCTTTTCCTCTCCTAGACCTAACATGAGGCCTGATTTCGTAACAAGGGACGGAG
>CP070752.1:2226105-2238700 GCA_020348625.1 Deltaproteobacteria bacterium
ATATGACAATATCAAGAAATACCTCACCTACCTCATCAGATGTAATATTACAGAGGTAGTTGTAATCGGCGGGGTGGTCTTGATCTCCGGGCCCGAGTATCTGCCTCTCTTACCGGCTGCTATTTTATATATCAACCTGGCAACGGATGGGCTCCCAGCCCTTGCCCTCGGCGTTGCCCCGCCGGACCCCGATATCATGGAACGGCCGCCCAGGGATCCGGGGGAGAGCGTGTTCTCATTGGACGTACGGGCCTTTGTGCTGCTGGCAATCCTTATTGAATGCCCCATCTTTCTGGGTATCTTCTATCACGAATTTCACCATCTTACCCATGCCAGGACGGAGATATTCTTCATGTTCGTGATCATCGAGCTGATCATCGCTATGAACTTCCGGTCTATGAGATACAGCATCTTCAAGGCCCTTCCTCACAAATGGCTCCTTATTGCCATCGTCTGGGAGCTGCTCCTTATTACCGTGCTGATTCAGTTTCCGGCGATCCGCGATGCCTTTGGTATCTTACGGCCATCGGGCTCAGACCTGGCCCTAATCCTGGGTATCGGCCTCCTCGTCTTTATCTCAATGGAGGTTGTAAAGGCTGTTCTGCGCGCAAAGCTCAAGGTGGGAAGAGAAGAGATCAGCCCCTGAACCGATCGCTGAAAAAAATGGAGCCCGCGCCTTCGACTTGAGCCGGGCCTAACGTTTTTCAAGGAGGTTGGATATGAGATATCCCGAGATCAACACATCCCTTCCAGGTCCTCAGGCTGCCAAGCTAATCGGGGTTGACACCGAACATGTGTCTCCCTCTTACACTCGAGTCTATCCCTTAGTAGCCGAAAGAGGGGAGGGTCTTTGGATCCATGACCCCGACGACAACATCTTTTTGGATTTTACCTCGGGCATAGCAGTGTGCGCCACCGGTCACTGCCATCCCAGCGTAGTAAATGCCATCAAGGAACAGGCCGAACGCCTCATACATATGTCCGGAACCGATTTCTATTACACGCCGCAGATTGCCCTTGCGATCAAGTTGGCCCAGCTGGTACCGGGAAACGGAAGCAACAAGGTCTATTTCGGAAACTCAGGTGCCGAAGCGGTCGAAGCCGCCTTTAAGCTGGCCCGGTGGTACACGCGGCGGGAGTTGAATATCGCCTTTTTTGGCGCCTTTCACGGCCGGACCATGGGCGCACTATCGCTGACCGCAAGCAAGGCAATCCAGAAAAAGCACTATAACCCCCTCGTGCCCGGAATTACCCATATTCCTTACGCCTACTGCTACCGATGTCCTCATAACATGTGTTATCCCGACTGCGGGATCGAGTGCGTCCGCTGGATCGAGGACTTCCTCTTTCGCAGTACCATGCCGCCGGAAGAGGTGGCAGCCATCTTTGTTGAACCGATTCAGGGCGAGGGCGGATACATCGTGCCTCCCCCAGAGTTCCACGTGGAGCTGGACAAATTGGCAAAAAAATACGGGATTCTGTTGGTAGCCGACGAGGTCCAGTCGGGCATGGGTCGAACCGGCAAGATGTTCGCCATGGAGCACTTCGGCGTGACACCCGATATTATAGCCCTGGCAAAAGGTATTGCCTCCGGCATGCCATTGGGCGCCATGGTAGCCAGATCCGACATTATGGTCTGGGAGGCCGGCTCCCACGCCTCCACCTTTGGCGGTAATCCCCTGTCCTGCAGCGCCGCCTTGGCAACCATTGAGCTGCTCGAAGCCGAGCTGATGCAAAATGCCGCTGTCCGCGGCGACGCCCTAAAGAGCGCCCTCCTAGAGCTTCAAAACTCCTTTGAGTGCATGGGCGATGTGCGGGGCAAAGGGCTCATGGTGGGCGTCGAATTGGTGAAAGATCGCGTCACAAAGGAGCGGGCCTCAGAACTGCGAGATGGGATAATACAAGGGGCTTTTCGGAAAGGGCTTTTGCTCCTCGGGTGCGGCCAAAACAGCATCCGTTTTTGTCCGGCCCTAATCGTTACAGCAGATGAAATAGCGGTATGCCTGTCAATCTTCGAAGAAACGCTCAGAGAATTGACCGGATAAGCACCATGGATGCAAGGGAACGTTTTCCGGTTGCAGTTACGAGGTAGGACCCATCCATATCTTTCTTGGGTAACTGAATGGGCCCTACCCCACAGAGGCCCTAGATGAAGCCTAGGAGCAGGAAGGCGATCGAGGTGATAATGGCGTATACGAAGAAAACTAGCATCAGCCACCCCATGATCTCCCTAAACTCGAGCTTCACCACAGCCAGCATGGCAATAGCCCAGAAGGGCTGGATCATATCGGTAAGCATATCACCCCATGCATAAGTGATTACAACCTTCCAAGCCGGTAGTGCCAACTCTTTTGCGGCGGGGAGTAGGTAAGGTGCGGTTACTGCCCACTCAGACCCACCTGACGGAATCAGGTAGTTGAGTAGTCCTGCGTACCAGTAGATGATGAGAAAATAGGTACCAGGGCTGCTGATCGCAACAAAGGCCTTGGTAAAGGCAGTTGCCAGCAAGGTGAACTTAAAGAGCCCGAAGATTCCAGCGTAAAATGGAAACTGGATGACGATACCCCACACAGCCCCTCCGGCCGTCTCGGCCGCCTTCAATACGCTCCACGGCCTCCAGTGAAAGAGGATCCCCAGCATCAGGAAGAAAAAATTGATGTTGTTCAGGTTGACGAATTTCTCGAATCCCACATCGGAAATCTTCCAGATCATCCAGATAGCGCCACCGATGAAGACGATGATGTTCCACCCCGGCCACCAGTTCATGAACTGGGAGGCACTTAACTTGCCCATAGGCATTTCCGGGGCCTCGTATAGCTTGATTCTGTCAGCCAGCTCGGGACCCACCTTGAAGGTCTTCTCCGGCGATGGGTGCATGGCCCTCATCAAAAAAGCAACCACGAGGATGACAATGATCACCAGGATGATGTTAAAGGCGGTGAAGATGGTTTCCCCGGAGGAAATGGTCGTTTCCAGGTATCCTCCCTTGATGAGGAAGTTGTCCGGTGTGTTTACGAGCAAAGGTGCAGAGGCCGAGAAGCCTGAGTGCCACGTACAGCCTAACCCGAGATAGGCCGCTGCCACCAATAAGCGGTAGTCCACCTTGGGGTTCTTTCTGACGATGAAGATAGCAAACATGGCGCTGGCGATTAAACTGAGGCCCCAGTTCAACCAGGCGATGATCATAGAGAAGAAGGCCATCAATAGGATCGCATTCCAGGGCTTGTCTTCATCCGGCCAGCCTGCCAGGCCATCCAACAACCTCCTCACCGGCGGGGATACAGCCAGGATATACCCGGTCATCATGATGAGGCACATCTGCATGGCGAAACTGAGGAGGGCCCAGAAGCCGTTGCCCCAAGCCTTGACCGACCCGTAGGCCCGACCCATTAATCCAACCTCGGGCTTGAAACCCCAAATAAGGGCGAATATGAAGGTTATGATGCTCAGGATGAAGACAATGACTAAAGCGTCGGGTATGTACCGCTCCGTCCACTCCGTCAGCCCTCCACCCCAGGATTTTAAGAAACCCAGTTTTTCGGACTTTTCTTCTTGAGCCATTTTTTACCTCCTTATCCGATATTTTTTGCCGATGTTCCTTTTCTGTCCTTCCCTCCCTTCCAAATTCCAACGAGGGAAAACAAACCAGCTGTGTTTACTTCACCTGATTTTTTTCACCTCCTTTCGGCAATAACACACCGTCCCAAAAAAAACCATATCCATGTGCTTTACGTATGAAAATCGAACAAAACTCAATTGTCAAGAAAAATCTCCCCATCGTTAACGATATTCTGTTTCTAAGTTATGAAACTTCTGAGAAATCCGCCATGGGTGTTTTGGAACTGTTTCAGAAACTGAGGGCTTGTGCGTTGCTCATGCAAGCGAGAACATGCGGTGGCGTGCCGTTCCCACACTGCTGCCTGTGAAGATACGGGAACATCTCCCCGTTCTTATGCCGATCTCCTTTGTGAGAGAAATTAAAGCTGGATACCTTGCATGAAATCCGGGGTACTCAGGCAGGAACACCGTAGCAACGATCGTGGTATCGGTTATGATAGTGTCGATTGAGGCAGGGCTCGATTCGGCTGGCGGGCTGTCTGGGAACGCACACCACCAGCGTGTTCCGCCGGGACCTACCCCTCTTGCCGCTTAATAACGGCAAGCCCGTCCAGATATGGCCTCAACGCCTCGGGGATTATCACGCTGCCGTCGGGCTGCTGATGATTCTCCAGGATTGCCACCAGTGTTCTTCCCACGGCCAGGCCAGAACCGTTCAGGGTGTGGACGAGCTCTGTTCCGACCCCCTTTTTCCTCCGAAAGCGAATATTGGCCCTCCTGGCCTGAAAGTCAGTGAAATTACTGCACGAGGATATCTCTCTGTAGAGCTCCTGCCCAGGCAGCCATACCTCCAGATCATAGGTTTTTGCCGCGGAGAAACCAAGATCCCCGGTACACAGCGAAACCAGTCGGTAGGGAAGCTCGAGGCGCTGCAGTATCTCCTCTGCATCAGTAGTTAGAGATTCCAACTCTTCATATGAGTCCTCAGGACGGCAGAATTTCACGAGTTCTACCTTGTTGAATTGATGCTGTCTGATCAGCCCCCGTGTATCCTTGCCGTAAGAGCCGGCCTCCGACCTGAAGCAGGGTGTATAGGAGGCATACTTTATGGGAAGCTGACCAGAGGAAAGGATTTCATCACGGTGGATATTGGTTACCGGTACCTCAGCCGTGGGAATGAGAAAGAGGTCCCAGCCGTCTACCTTGAACAGATCTTCCCTGAATTTTGGCAACTGTCCTGTTCCGGTCATGCTGTCCGAATTGACGAGAAATGGCGGGAGTATCTCAGTATAGCCGTGGGCCTTTACATGAACATCGAGCATGAAATTAATCAAGGCCCGTTCAAGTGAGGCACCCAAACCGCTTTGAAGGGAGAACCTGCTCCCCGCGATCTTGGCAGCCCTTGAAAAATCGAGGATGCCGAGCCTTTCACCAATCTCCCAGTGCGCGAGGGGATCAAAGGCGAAATCCTTTTTGTCTCCCCACGTCCGAATAAGGGGATTGTCATCAGAGGTTTCACCCACCACCACCGATTCGTCCGGCATGTTGGGCAGAAGCATCAGAAGCGCATTGAGTTCATCCATCACCACCGGGAGTTCGCTCTCAATCTCCTTAATCCGTTTTGATACGGCCTTCATCTCGGAGATGAGAGATGAGGCATCCTCTCCGCTCTTTTTCATAACCGCTATCCGGTCTGATACCGTATTGCGCTGATGCCTGAGCTGCTCAAGGTTTGCCAGGATCGACCGCCTCTTCTCATCGAGAGATTGAAAGCGGGAGAGATCAAGATCATAGCCTCGCTTCTCGAGCCCATCACTCACCAGTTTTAGATTTGACCGAACGAATTTTAGATCGAGCATGCAGCCTCCTGTAGCATGATAGGCACGTTGTAAGCCTGGCGGTTAGCCCTTTATTCCATGCGTAGCAACATTGAGTGCCTTTCGGAGTCTCTCTAAATCCTTGTTTCTGCCCATGGCGATGAGGGTGTCTCCGCGGTGGATTTTGGTTTGGGAAGAAGGGTTGAATATCATGGTATTGTCTTCTTGCTTAATGCCAATTATGATAATGTCCATCTCTTGTCGAATACCGGAATCGATTAATGACCGGTCAATGAGGGTCGAGCCCTCCCCTGCAGTTATTTCTTCTATATCCAACTCAAAGCTCTCGTCGTGAACGGCTGACTCCAAGAAATCACTTACCGTGGGCCTGATAATCGCTTGAACCATGCGCCTTCCCCCAAGCATATACGGCAACACGACCTTGTCTGCACCTGCCCGGAGGAGTTTTCGCTCACTGATTTCATCCTCTGCCCTTGAAACGATATAGAGCCGAGGATTCAGTCCCCGAGCCGTAAGGCTAATGTACACGTTTTCAGCATCGGATGATACCACCGACACCAAACCCTTGGCCATCTCTATGCCAGCCTCTATCAAGATATCTTCGTCTGTCGCATCCCCATCCATATACAGTAGGTTATCCAGTTCGAGTTGCTCCCTTACGCTCTCATCCTTCTCTATAACGATCAGGGGAATTGACTTGCTGATCAGCCCGTTACAGATGATTCTGCCGATCCTGCCATAACCACAGATAATATAGTGATCCTTTAGGGATTTTATTTTCTTGCCCACTTTTCGCCTCCCGAGGACTGCCCTGATCTCAACTGCTACCAGGGCCTCAGCTACCAGACCAACCAGGTAAGTTATGATAAAGAGCCCAAAGACGATCAAAAATACGGTAAAGATGCGGCCGCCTGGACCTATTTCGCGCACCTCACCGTAGCCGACCGTCGAAAGGGTAATAATCGTCATATAAATGGAATCTAAAAGATCCCATCCTTCTATGCTCATATACCCGAGGATACCTAAAACAACCAGCACAAGGAACATGAGCACGGGCAAAAGCAGTTTTTTCGGTGCGTACATTTCGATGACAATCTGGGTTCGCAGTAGGTCCTTCGATTCATCAAGTCGATAACGAAGTAATTCCCTCAGGACTTGGCCCTGGCCTCGGCCATGAGCCATTCAGCCTCGAGTCGTTCGACCCTGAGCTCACAACCGAAGGGTTCATAGCCGAGAGGCTCGGGCCGAATGGAGTAAGCTTTTCCATTAGCTCCGTTCGTCGAAATACCTGAGTGTATTTGCGAATCAAAGCACTAAGAAACTATCACGAACGCAGCCCAAGATATGTGCCGCGGGGTCTGTGAGATCAGTACGATTGACGCATAGGAATATTTCGTCGCCTACTTCCCGGCAGGGAAAGAACTGACCGCTTCTACCGTAAACTCGCTCATATCTTCCGGCAAGCTATCAAAGACAATTACAAAAGGGATAGAAGCGTTAGGAAGGACATTCGTATTCATCTTATTCTTGCCGAATTTATCTCGGAGCCTATTATTTATCTCCTCCAGGGGTAAGGTTTGAAGCTCTTTATCGGTGAAAGGATGACCTGCAAAGACAACCTTGCTCAAGATCTCTGCACGCTTAGAATCGAGGATTTTGGACTTTATCCTGATATAGCTTCTTCTATCCGGGTACTTATTGGTTACCCACCCTTTCACCACGAAGAGTTTACCCGCTTCTTTTGAATTTACAAAGGTGCCGCTCAGATCCTTGAAGGACAGTCGCTTGTTTCCAGCGTCAAAGGCCTGTTTCTCAGATTCGGCCTTTTTTCCAAATGGAATGTAATCGGCAAGAAAATCCGGTTTGTACGTAATTGCAGCAGCGACTGCGGCGACTGTGAGGAGCAACAACAAAAGGATGATCTTTAATCCTTTTCCGCGTTTCTTTCTCACAATAGGGCCAGGTCTGGCAGCCGCTCTTGGCTCAGGCACTTCTTCGATCATGTCAAACTCATCCTGTGCCACCACACTTTCCTCAATCTTTTCCGCCCTCCCCATCGCCTTACCGACTTCTTTTCGCTCCCCTGTCTCAATCCCAGGCTCCTCGTCTTCATCGAAGATAGGCAGATCCTCAATAGAAATCGGCTCTATCTCCTCGTCGAATTCCGTAATCATGGTCTTGCTGAAATCCATTCCCTCCTGCGCCTCTTCTGGGGCTTCTTCAGGGGCTTGCGTTGACTGGACTTGGGCAGGCGGTGCCTCTTCCTCAACAGGAAGCCTCGGCTCTATCTCTTCTAAGGCCTCTATGGGGAGCTCCTCGACCTCTAACTCAGGTTCTGGTGGGAAAGCCATAAACAGGTGCTTGCACCGCGAACATCTCACCTTGGATCCTGTCTTTTTCAGGAGGTTTTCGTCCAGGTTATATTTGGTGTGGCACTCCTCGCATTCAATTATCATGCACGCTCTCCTCAGATTGATGCCCCATTTCTAGGCTTCCGATATAGGGGAGATACCGAAACTGTTCATTATAATCCAGGCCATAACCAACTAAGAAACCTCTTTCGATCGTAAAACCGCAGTAGTCTATATCTACTTCTTTCTCTCTTCGCTCAAGCTTATTGATTAAGGCACAGATCTTAACGGACTCCGGCTCTCTTGCCTTAATGTGATCGACCAGGAAGGATAGTGTTAGTCCTGTATCGATAATATCCTCAACGATTATGACCGGTTTTCCCTTGACCGAAACCTCAACATCCTTGGTAAAGCTGATCTTACCACTCGATACGTTGTGGGGGCCGTAACTGGCTACCCTCACAAAATCTATTATCACCGGTATGGCGATTGCCTTCACGAGGTCGGCAAAAAAAAGGAAGACACCATTCAGTACCCCAATGAGAACTGGCTCCCGATCCCGATAGTCACTGTCTATATCCCGGGCAATCTTCTGAACCTGCTGCCGGATCTCTTCTTTTTGAATCCTTTCCCGTATGTGATATTCCCCTAACAAGAGACTTTTTTGCCGCTGTCATGCTCAAATATTAATACATAGGTAATTTCCCATAAAATGTCAACTAATATTCATGGCCTTATTCCTGACATCCATTACTCCTGCAGCTGCTCTTTAGGATCCTTCTTCATCCATACCCTTACACATCTTCCACCTGCATGTCAAAATCCTACCGTTTCTAAACCCTTGATCAAATAACTGGCCGAACTAACTAATAGCTGCCTCTCCCTTGAGCACAAAGCAACTGCCCGGCCACGTCGTCCTTTTTCGGGAATACGGGCGTGGGTATTTTTCCCTACCTCACATGGGGGGGCAAGAACGAGATCATCACCCCCTTTCCGGAAATAGGTATGGTTTTTTCGGATTTGAGTGAAGTACCCGATTGAAAACGCCTCTGTTTTTCCCGTAATAACAGTACACTATGGAGCATACATTAAGGGGAGCTGGCAATCCTTTTCCCTTACGGAGAGGGGCCTCATTCCTATTGACAATAGAAGGCCCAGCGGCTAGGATCGAGCCACCCCTTTAGCGCAAACCATAAGCATATTCTTGTGCAATAAGCAGGCCAGAAAAAGAGGTTCTTTATGGAGAATGCAGTCAGAATAACCGCGGCAGAGGCGTATGTCATATCGGTCATGCAAAGGATACCCCTTCTCTCGCATTACGCTACCGCAAGAGGATGGTCGTTTCTGATAAGCTGGGGGCACCGGCTGGCCGGTTTGACGCTCGTTGCCTACATGTTCGCCCACTTGTACACCTTATCCCTGCTGTTCCACCCAGCAACCTTCGATGCAGATATGCGGTTCCTGAATAATTTTGTTTTCACCTTTCTGGAATGGTGCGTTGCTATCCCCGTTATCTTTCATGCCCTCAATGGCGGGAGATTAATCCTTTACGAGACCTTCCGCATGAGGAAAGAGGAATTGGCGATCCGCTCCATGGTTGCAGTTGGTTTTATCTATATCGCTATTGTCGGTTTCTTTTTCATAGAGGAAGCTCACCAGATCTCAGCGACGGTATTCTGGTCAATCACGCTCGCCATAAGCATTGTCGCCCTTATCCTCGTCCTGTTCAAAATCTGGCTGACCCGTAATTCATTGCTCTGGAAGCTTCAAAGGGTTACCGGCGCGTTCATGTTTCCGATGCTTGTCGGTCACATGCTCTTTATGCACATGAACTACCTCACAGGCCATGACAGCAAGACCATTCTCCTGCGACTTGAAAGCCCTTTTGTTAGGGGTATGGATTTCGCTTTTGTCATCTTCCTGCTCTTTCATGCAGGTTATGGCCTGTTCAGCATTATCGCCGATTATATCAAACCGGGCCCTCTGCTAAAGGCAACAACCTTGGTTATTATTGTTGTAATGGCTATTTCAGCCTTTTACGGCATCAGGCTGATCGTGGCCCTATAGAGGAGATTGTAATGGGAGAAGGTTTGACTATAGATGCTACCCTCACCTGTGATGTCTTAGTTATCGGCGCTGGCGGGGCTGGCCTGAGGGCAGCCGCTCACATCGGCGAGCAAAGACCGGGCTCAAAAATCATCGCCCTTACCAAAGTTGTCAGCCCGCAAAAGTCCCATACAACAACAGCCCAGGGAGGTATGGCTGCAGTCGATCCCAAAGACCCTGCCGACAGAACGATTTTTCACATGTTTGATACGTGGAAGGGTTCAGATTGTTCGGCCGACCAGAATGTCATCAAGAAGGTCTGTGAGTTGGGGTGGGAAGAGATGGTCTGGCTGGAGACCCACGGGATGCACTTCAGCCGGACAGAGGAAGGGAGAATCGCAAAGAGACCCTTTGGTGGCCATATGTTGAACTTCGGTGAGACAAAGGCCTTTCGGGCTTGCTACGAGGCAGATAGAACCGGAAAGGGCATCATGGACACGGTTTGGGATGAATCCCTGAGACATGGGGTCGACTTCATTGGTCAGTGTGTGGCAACGGAACTGCTTATGAGGAGTGGCACCTGTATTGGCGCCATCATCTATAGATATCCGGAGGGCACGTTCATAGCCATCCTGGCAAATGCAACCATCATAGCCACCGGCGGTAATACCAGGATGTATCTGGTGAGCAGCAATTGCCGGGGCAATACCGGCGACGGACTTGTCCTCGCCCTTAACGCAGGCCTTCCGGTAATGGACCTGGAGGCGGTACAGCTTCACCCCACAGGCATCGTCGGCCCCGGTATCCTGGCCAGTGAGGCGCTGCGGGGAGAAGGCGCAATCCTCAGAAATAAGGATGAAGAACCCTTCATGGAACGCTACGCCCCGACGGCCAAAGATCTCGCCCCGAGAGATCTCGTTTCCCGGGCGATAATGCAGGAAATCAGAGAAGGAAAGGGCCTGTTCCACGAGGGCCATAACGCGCATCACGTTTGGCTGGATTTGAGGCATCTGCCCGCTGCTGTGCATGAGAAAAAGCTTCAGGAGGTGTGCTCTTTTTTCAAACGCTTTGTCGGTGTCGATCCGCAAAAGGACCTCTGCCCTGTCACCCCCACTGCCCATTACCAGATGGGGGGTATCCCCACCAATGAATTCGGTGAGGTCCAGAAAGACCTCCAAACGATTGTCCCTGGGCTGTTTGCCTGTGGTGAAGCCGCCGCCGCGTCTCTGCACGGTCTAAACAGATTGGGAACAAATTCCCTTTTGGAACTGATTACCATGGGTAGAGTAATCGGAGAGAGGGTTGTGGAATACCTTAAAGATTCCCAGGCCCCTGGAGAACTTCCGTCAGATGCGGGGCACAGCATATTCGACCAGTTCTCTACCTACCTCGCCTCTCAGGGGACCGAAAACTATGCCCAGATCAGGGACACCCTCCGGAACCTCATGATGGAAAAGGTTGGAATCTTCAGAACAGAGAAGTCCCTCCTGGAGGCACTTGAAAAGCTTAAGGAATTACGGGAAAAGGCGCTGCACATACCGATAGGAACCACTTCGCTGAAAGCGAATCAAAACCTATGGCAGATCTGGGAACTCAATAACCTGATTAGTATCTCATATGTCATCACCCGGAGTGCCCTGGAACGGAAGGAATCCCGAGGGGCCCATTTCAGGGAAGATTATCCCGAAAGAAGCAATGAGTACAACTATCATACCTTGGCCTATATGTCGGAATTCGATACGGTAACCTTCGACAAAAGACCCATCGATATGAGTATCTTTGAAGCCAAGGGAGAGCGGTATGAGCTTTTTGACTTTATAGAAAGGAAGTATTGATCTTTTCTTGAGGGGAGCCTGATGTCAGCATTGTATCCAATTACCTTAGAAATCAATAGGTATGACCCTGAGACCAACCTTGCATGGTGCCAGACTTATCATGTTAAGGTCGGCGGTATTCTTCGTTTCGTCGATGTGTTACGCAAAATCAATGATGAACAAGACCCGACCTTAGCCTGGGCCTCTTCCTGTGAACACGCTCAATGTGGCAGCTGCGGCATCATGGTCAATGGAAAGCCGCTGCTTGCCTGTGAGCTCTTGGTAAAAGACGCGGTTGAGCAGTTCAATACCCATACCTTCAGACTGAAACCGCTTACCATAGCACCAGTGGTACGTGATCTCGTCGTTGATCTGGAAAAGGCATATGACAGGATTCATGCTGCCAAACCCTACCTGATCCAGCCCGCCCCGCTTTACCCTGATGGGGATGAATACCGGATCTCCCCAGAAACAGTCGACACGTATGTTGAAGCCACCAGGTGTATCAACTGTTTCTGCTGTGCAACCGCCTGTATCAGTAGCCATCACCATTTTCTTGGCCCGAATGCCACCATGGAAAATATAGTCCGCCTTATGGACCCGAGGGAGACGGCCAAACAAGAAAGGATGGACATCTTGTACAAGGAGGATGGCGTATATCGGTGTCATACCTCCAGGGCCTGTTCTTTTGTGTGCCCAAAGGAAATCGATGTATCCCACTTTCTGGCCCTCGGCAAGGAAGGTAAGTTTTAGAGATAGTCCTGGTTTGCTCACGTTGGGCATCCGAGCTGTTTTCTCACCTTGGATGCCCTTTATTATTAGGGCCTTCCTGAGTCTGTAGTGAACACCGTTGTCCCTGAGCGACATTAGCGGAAGCGGTGGGGCACCCATTGAGGGTCCGCAGGAGGGGAAAGCTCCCGCTTTCAAAGCGGGGGAAGGGGCAAGAATTCCCCACCTGCGAGCCCCAAAAGGGTCACCGAAAGAGCGT
>CP070752.1:2238800-2251079 GCA_020348625.1 Deltaproteobacteria bacterium
AAAAAGATGCCCATTCGTGAGCATCCGTCAACCATGGCGGACTGGTCTAATTCGTCGGGCACCTTATCGATAAACCCCTTCATCATCCAGGTAGAGAACGGAAGGCAGATAGTCAGAAAGGCGATAATCAGACCCGTGCGGGTATCATAAAGCCCGACCTTGCTGAGAATCTTGAAGTAAGGACCTACTAGCAATACGCCGGGCAGCATTTGGGTGGCGAGAAAAAAGCCGATGAGGAAACGCCTGCCTTTAAAGAAGAACCTCGAGAATCCATATCCTGCCAGGGCGCCGAAAAATGTAGAAAGCAAGGCAGTGGCGAGGGAGATAATGGTGCTGTTAAAGAAATAGGTACCGAAGTTCTTTCTCACCCAAATCCCAATATAGCTGGCCCCCGTTGCCTTAAGGGGTACCCATGTAGGAGGGATGCGAAATGCCTCTGCCTCGGTCTTGAGAGAAGTAGAGAGCATCCAGATAAACGGAAACAAGCAGTAAACAGTGACCATGATGAGAAAGCCCCACACAATGGCTTTGAAAAAAACGTCTTGTGGAACTAGGGATGCTGCTTTCATCTCTTCTACTCTTCCTGGCTGATCATCCAAATATAGGGCAGGCTCACTGCCAAGAGGACGATAGTCATCACCATGGCAATGGCAGAGGCATACTCAAACCTGAAAAACTGAAAATACTGTTTATAGGTATACGTGGAGAGGACCTCTGTGAGTACCCCAGGTCCGCCGCGGGTCATGGCCTGGATAAGCCCAAATCGTCGCACCTCCCAAACGATATCCAATGCCAGCGCAACGACAATCATCTTTTTCAGGCCCGGAATGGTGATATGGAAAAATGACTGCGCCCTGGTAGCCCCGTCAATAGCTGCTGCCTCATAAAGCTGTAAGGGGATCGATTGCAGGCCCGCCAGCAGGATCAACATCACAAAAGGAAAACCCCGCCAGAGGTTGACGAGAATTACGCTGAAGAGCGCCAGGTTCGGGTTTGACAGCCACTCTATAGGTGCATTAATGAGCCCGATCTTCAGAAGAACGTCGTTGAGCGCCCCATAAATAGGATCGTACATCCATTTCCAGATGATACCTGCAACCACATCGGGTACGACCCAGGGCAGCAAAGCAATGATTCGGAAAAGCGGTTTTGCGGGCAGGGCGCTGTTCAAAACGAGGGCCACAGCCAGCCCCAGAACCATATGGGCGGCCACGCTGAGGAATACGAAGACTGATGTATTCCAGAAAGTCCTCTTGAAAAAAGGATCTTTTGTGAGATTAGTGTAATGGGAAAAAGTGTATGAAGGGGTGTCGCTGCCTTCAGCCTTGATGCTGTAAGAAAGGCTCGTTATGGCGGGAAAACCGAGCACCAATACCAACAGAAAAACCCCAGGGAGCACAAACACCACCCACATATGGCGGTCTTTTATGCGATTTCGAAGACTCAACACCCCTTCTACTCCCGAAAAGGGGAGTGCGCCAAACACTCCCCTTTTAGTATGACTTGAATATCTACCTGAAGAACCACGCTATCTGGCCAAGATGGCGTTGATCCTCTCGTGTGCTTCGGCCAGGGCCTTTTCAGGCGTCTTCATCCCTACAATGGCCTCCTGAAGAGAGGTGGTGAAGGTGTCTATGATTTCAGGCCACTGTTTGATTTGGGGTTCCACCTGCCCGTAAGCGAGTTGAGAAGCCATGACACTGGCGAATTTGTCATTCAGGATCTCAGGGGCGACACCGCTTACATCCTTTCGGGAGGAGGTGACGCGATTATCGACGAACCACTTTAGTTCTATCTCCTTGCTGGTGATGAATTTCATGAGCGTCCAGGCCTCGTTGGGGTGCTTGGTGTTGGGGCTCATGACCCATGAGCTGAGCCAAATGGCTGTTGCCGGTTTTCGCTTCATAGGAGCAGGGGCAGCCTTCAATACTTCAAATGCGTTCAAGTCGGGATTGATTTTGTTGACAATAGGGGGTGTCCAGCCAGAGCCCATGATCATGGCCACCTTTTTCTGGGCGAGCTGTGTTCGAACATCCTGGGCACCCATGGCCGTCATCCCCGGTGGAACAACCTTGTGCTTTGTGTAGAGCTCAACAAAGAAGGTAAAGGCCTCTTTTGCTTCGGGCGTGTCTAGGGCAGACCGTTTCATGTCTGGGGTTAGGTAATCGGCTCCAAAACTCCAGATAAAGGGGCCAAACCTGAGCGTAAAACCAGGGCTCTTGGATCCGAGGGTGCCGAAGCCCCACTGGTCGAGCTTCCCGTCTCCGTCGGTGTCACGGGTTAACTTTTTGGCGTATGCGAGAAACTCATCCCAGGTCTTGGGCGGTTTGTCAGGGTCGAGCCCTGCGTCCTTGAACATCTGTGTGTTGTAAAACAGGACCATGGTCATGTAATCGCCGGGCATGGCATGGACCTTACCGTTATGTTTCATCAATTTGATCGGTAAGTCATACCACGGATCAAGGAATCCCGGCCCTTCCTTTTCAATGAAGGGCGTTAGGTCTTTGGCAAAGCCCTTGCCAAAAAACATGGGCAGGGAAAAGGCATGGACGTGAAAGACATCGGGTGCCCTGCCTGCCGCGGACTCTACCGTGTATTTTGTCTCTTTTTCCCCATAGGATACCGGCTCAAGATTCACCTGGATGTTGGGATTACGCTTATGGAAGATGTCCATGCCTTCATTCAAGGACTTGTTCCAAACGTCTTCAGTAAGATGCCAATCGGAAAATCTTAGTGTGACCTTGGCTGCCAGCGCGGTATTAAACGTAAACATAACGAGCAAGACAGCCATGCAAGTGATAATAGTTCCAAATTTTTTCATCTCACCTTTCCTCCTTTTTTATTAGGTTCTTTTTTTAGAAAAACCCTAAGCTCTATAGGTCCACCGATCACCTCCTTTCCTTGGCGATTCCGCTTTTGTAGCCAAGCTTTTTTGAGATTTCCAGGGCGGATTTCATGAGCTGCTTTTCTAGCCTATTGTGAATCCTTTCTTCGGTCAGCCGAACAGAGGGCCCTGAAATGCTGATGGCAGCGATGACCTCCCCTCGGTCGTTTTTTACCGGAGCAGCAACACACCGAATACCTTCTTCATTTTCCTCATCGTCCACCGCAAAACCTTGGGTCCTTACGTCAGCTAGATGCTTTTTGAGCTCTCCGGGACGAACAATAGTGTTTTTCGTCAACCGCGGCAAACCTTTCTGAGCGATGATCTCGTCCACCTCAACGTATGACAAGGCTGCCAGCAGAACTTTACCCACAGCACAACTATGGGCATAATTCCGCATGCCGATCCGGGATGCCATTCTCAGGCTCCTTTGATCATTCACCTCTTCGACCTTATCGAGGTAAACAATTTCCCCTTGGTCAAGGATGACCAGATGTACAGTTTCCTGAGCCAGCCTGGCGAGATTACCGAGAAAAGGTTCTGCCAGCTTTCGGAGATCGATTCGATCTAACACCGTATGGCCCAGCTCCACCAGGCGGAATCCCAGACGGTACTCCTTTGACAATTCATCTTGTGCCACGTATCCAAAATGACGGAGCGTTGAGAGTATCCGGTGGATTGTGGGCTTTGGGAGGTTCAAGCTTAGGGACAGATCCTGAATGCTGTAACTCTGTTTTCCAGCGCTGAGGTGATCAAGAATCCTGCACCCCCTTTCAATTGCCTGAACACTGCCTGGGTTTTTTGTCTTTGAGGAGGGCATAGAAGCTATTTCGTATAATGGAACTCCATTTTATTTTCTATTTAGCTGAATGTCAATGATTTTTCGGCGGTATCCATGGCGGACTTGAAAGGCTTCATAAAAGAAGAAAGCTCTGCGCGCCGCCTCCTTAGAAATCAGCCTTTTACCGTGCTTTCTTGATCCATGCCAAGACCTGCTGCACCTTTTCTGTGATCTCGGCCCACCTGCTGGCCGCGACTAAATCCTTGCGGATGAGGTTTGAGCCAATACCCACACATGCAACGCCTGCCCCGAACCATGCTTTGATGCTCTCTTCAGTGGCATCGACTCCACCGGTAGGCATAATTCGCGTCCATGGGCACGGCCCCAGCACTGCCTTAACAAAATCGGGTCCCCCAACTGAATCTCCGGGGAAGATCTTAACGATCTCTACTCCCAGTTCTTCGGCATACGATATCTCCGAAACACTGCCGCAGCCCGGCATATAAGCAACCTTTCTTCTGTTGCAGAGCCTTGCAACAGCCTCATTGAGAAGGGGGCCAACCACGAAGTTTGCGCCATAGGCAATATACAGCGCAGCAGTTGGCTCGTCGATCACCGATCCCACCCCCAAAATGACTTCAGGGGACTGTGTGCTCAGATGTTGTGAGAGTTCCTTGAACACCTCGGGCGCAAAGTCCCCTCTATTGGTGAATTCTACGACAAGAGCCCCCCCATCGGTGCATGCTTTCACAACGTTCTTTGCTGTGGTGATATCGGCGTTGTAAAAAACCGGGACGAGCCCGATATCTATGATAGTATTGTATACTTCCAGCCTCTTAAAATGTGCCATAATTCCTAGTCTCCTTTCTAAACTCTTTAACGTGATACGCGGCCCGAGGTATCTCCGGCCACGATTTTTTGGACCTCAGCGGTGGTAACCATATTGAAATCGCCCAGGACTGAATGCTTTAGGCAAGAGGCAGCTATTGCAAAATTCAGTGCCTCTTGCGGGTTACCCTCATAGGTACGGATACCATAGATCAAGCCACCCGCGAATGCGTCCCCTGCTCCGACACGATCTACAATATGGCTTATGTCGAAGGTGGGGCCCGTGTAGAAAGTCCCCTTGTCCCATAGGGTGCCGGACCACGTGTTATGGCTAGCTGATATGGAACCGCGCAGGGTTATGGCAATCGTCTTCAACGTGGGAAAGCGCTTTGCCAATTCTTCACAGACGGGGCGGTATTTTTCGGCCTCCACCTTGCCTTTCGTGACGTCAACCTCAGGCGCCTTGATGCCGAACACCTTGTCCGCATCTTCCTCATTGCCAATGGCGACGTCAGAGTGGTGCACGAGCTCGCTCATTACCTCCTCGGGCTGTTTTCCCCATTTCCAGAGTTTCGCCCGATAGTTCAGATCACATGACACCGTGAGCCCCATCTTCTTAGCAATTTTTACCGCTTCAAGACATACATCAGCTGCGCCTCCTGAGATGGCCGGCGTGATACCGGTCCAGTGGAACCAGTCGGCATCGGCAAAAACACGCTTCCAATCGATCATTCCACCTTCAACCGTAGCAATGGCGGAACCGGCTCGGTCGTAAATCACCTTACTGCCCCGTTGCTCCGCGCCCATCTCCAAGAAATAAACACCTATTCGGTCGCCTCCACGTACAATCTTTTCCACACCCACCCCGTATTGCCGTAAGAACTGGATGCACGCTTCACCTAAGTCATTATTGGGTAATCGGGTGACGTAATCCACAGGAACGCCGAAGTTGGCGAGCGAAACCGCTACATTCGCCTCGCCACCTCCGTAGATTACATCAAAAGACCGGGCTTGCCCGAAGCGGAGAAAGTCAGGGGGCGAAAGCCTCATCATGATCTCGCCAAAGGTTATTACCTTCTTCTTATCCATTTTCAAAACCTCCTTGGATACTTATTTTGAAAGCAGATGTTAGCCCCAAAAATGAGCAGCTTTCTGCGAAACATTAGTATTTTCAGGTAACTCCTGAACCGTGCTGGTTGTCTGGTGTGTTAACCAGCGGTAGAAGAAGTTCCCTGACGCATCCTTTCCTTATCCGGCTAATGCGTTATTGGATTCCCGGGGTTTTCATCGAATTCTCGCGGCGGACCTTTCCGAAACTGGTGCCTATCGCCCTGGGGAGCAGCCCAGAGCAGATTACGGCAGCACCAACTCCGAATCGTGCTTCATGCGCAATAAGAGGGGATAGAGAGGAACTTACGTTTACAATTAATAATACTATAAATACCTTGCTTTGTCAACGCAGAAGCTCCTCCTAAGGTACCCTGAAAGCAGCCAAGCTCATGAATATGGCTACAGCTTAAGAAAAGCTTCAGTGGCTTGCGCTGTGCCTGGGAACATGCCATCTCTAGGAAGAATTCCACCTGTTGGACCCCTATGAATTTCCGCAGGAAGCACGAGGATGCTTTGTATGCCGAAGGCGTAAACCAGTCTGACTTAATTCTCAACCGACTTTCTTTAAACCCCACTGAATGCGCTAAATCCACCGTCAATTGGCACGACTATGCCGGTCACGAACGAGGAAGCAGGAGGGGAGAGCAGCCAGACGACCGTACCAATCAAGTCTTCAGGATTGCCAAAGCGCCCAAGCGGCGTGTGATCAACGATTGCGCAGCCCCGAGGGGTCAGGCTGCGGGTCTCCTTATCGGTTAAAAGGAAGCGGTTTTGCTCAGTGAGAAAGAATCCAGGGGCAATGGCATTGACTCGAATTTTGGGCGAGTATTCCTGGGCCATGTGTACTGCTAGCCATTGGGTAAAGTTGCTGATCCCAGCCTTGGCTGCCGCGTAAGCCGGGGTCCGCGTCAACGGGCGAAAGGCGTTCATGGAAGATACATTCAGGATGGAACCGCCATCTTGCTCAACCATGTATTTTCCGAACACCTGGCTCGGCAGCACTGTCCCCAGTAGGTTCAAGTCAAACACCCAACGGAGTGCATCGTGAGGTAAATCGAAAAAGGAGAGGTCTGCCGAAGTTGTTGCTTGGCTCTTGTTGCCGCCGGCGCCGTTTATGAGGATATCTACGCTTTCGAAATGCTCAACTATACTATTGCAGGCTGACTCCAGACTTTTCTTCTCGAGCACATCACAGTGTAAACCGATGGCTTCCCCGCCTGTGTTCACAATATCATCTGCAACCGCCTTGGCGGCATCCTCAAGAATGTCCAACACTGCCACCCTCACTCCTAGTCGCGCGAGTGCGCGACTCAGCGTGCCACACAGCACACCGCCACCGCCCGTTATTGCAGCCACCTTTCCCGATAACGAGAAAAGCTTCTCCAGGTAACCCTTATCCATTCTTCCTCCCCAGAAATGATTCACAAAAACCCTTGGAACATAACACATTTGGAGGCAAAAGGTTCACAGATAAGGCCTCAGGGCAAACAGCAGTGATCTGCTGTTTTCATAAGCACTTAACTGCATGTCCGATCAATGTTCAAGCCTAACCGTCTTAATTAGATCCGCGGCCCCCTAGAACTCTGACAAGAAGGGCAGGTTAAACGAATTATGTTCCCTTAATTCGTTTTGGGATGTCTTTAGCTTTGGATTTGATTCCCATGAGGAAGTAAACAGCCCCTCTATAAAATGATAATAGATGTATTGACTGAATTTGTATAGCCCATATTTGAGGGGATCCTGATGAATGTTGCGGACTGGATAAGAAAATCGTCAATCCTGCTGCCCGAAAGCGTGGCTCCCCGCGAATGCAGGGGGCAAGATCATGCGGGACAAGCCGGGTGATTTGTCAGCCCACGAAAACCCTCTTGAGTAAATCGGTAACCCGAGCCGCCGGATCCCGACGGATCTTGGCTTCCTCCTCAGCCAGCATCAAGAAAAGGCCATCCAGGGCCCGCCCGGTCACGTATTGATCCAGGTCAAAGCTCAGTCGCTCTGCGAAGGGGATCTTATTGAGCTTGGCATTCAGATCCTGGAACCTGCGGGTAACACCTACTTGAGACATAGTCTTGTTAACAATGGGCTTGAAGATCTCGTGGAGCCTACTGAATGTTTTGTCCTTGAAATAAAGTGTTGCCTCATTGTCTCGGCCTTTAAGGATTCTCTTGGCGTCCGAGAAGGTGATACCCTTGATGGAATCCCAGAACAGGGTTTTGGCCTTGGGGGCAGCTTCTTCAGCTGCCCGATTCATGCTCAATTCAAAGGAATCCACCTGCGCGCCATAACCGGCAGTTCTCAGGAGCTTCTCGACCTTCTGAATCCTTTCCGGAAGGGGGATTTTGATCTTGGGATTTTTGTAGTATCCGTTTATTGCGGAGACCTTCTCAATCGCTTTGGCAGCACCAATGGTGAGAGCCTCCTTCAGGCCTTCAGTGATGTCAGCTTCGGTGATAGATTCCTCACCACTAAGGGCTTTTTGAACATCTTTCAGGAAATCTCCCCAACCGCCCGATGCCGGCACTACGGCAGCGGCGGAAAGAGCAAAGCAGATCATCACAGAAAAAACTGTGGTCTTAACGCAAGCCATTTCTTTCCCCTATGAAGTGGCAAGGGGGTTTTGTAGCAATTGCATTACTTATCGGACAGTGGGGGTTTTTTGATAATAGCAGTTTCTTGTGAATGGAAAAAAAGTGCATCAGTCTCTTACCGAAAACTCAGCCCACAAGGGGTAGTGATCGGAGATGCGCCACGAGAGTTGCGCCTTGGTCAGGTTAAGTGATCTGAGGACGTGGTTGGTGAAATCGAAATTGCCCCCCCGCATATACTTCATGGAAAGCCCCGGTCTGTAATCATCACCCCTGAACCACGCGATCTGGTCATAGAACTTGTTGAGATCCGGTCGGTGGGGGTCGCTGAAGATGGACCGCGGAACTCTGTTGAGATCCTCCGGCACATGGAGGCCCGTAGAGGTAAAGGCATCATAAAGCTTGTCGCCTCTTCGATCGATATTGAAATCGCCCAAGGCTATCAGTTGATGATCCCACGCGTTGATATCTCTGGCCCATTCGGCAATCCAATCTGCGATTGCCTTGAGTTCGGGTATCCGCTCATCGGCTTTTTCACCGTAGATAACATGGAGCGCTAGCAGTATGAAGGTTTTTCCGGCCGACCGAAAGCTTACCGCATAAGGAGTTCTGGCAAACTGGCGATCTAGGGCATCAGGGCCTATTCGGCTCAACTGCTCTTCGGGGACGACGAGCTCGCAGGCCAGCCCCGACAGCTGTACCTTTCTGGTGTCAAACAGGAAAACCATGCGCTCGCCATTGCCCTTATCGCCCTTTGTTACATCGGTAAGAATCAATCCCCAGTTGGGGCCGAGGACCTTGAGCATGTGCCGGAGCGCCTTGAGATTGGCTCGCACCTCCTGCAGCGCAATAACGTCAAAACGAGAGATAATTTCGGCTATGCAGCGGAGGGCGTGGAGGTCGCGTTTCGGATTGTCGGTGGGTGCGGCCTCCCATTTAACGGTAAGGTCACCAAAGGCACGGATGTTCCACGTTGCGATGAGCAGGTTGGCATCGAGGATCTTGGCCGGGATTTCCTTGTCTAAGGCAGTTCGCAGATCACTGAGTTCGGCAGCGATCTGTGCGGGTGGTGGATCAGTGATTTTTTCCATGTGACTCCCCAGTTACGATTAGAGCTACAATCAACCGCCTGTAATAAAGGCAAGCAGAGGCAAACTCATTTCCTCGCTCTTATTTAACCGGATAGGAGAAGATGATGCTGGAGCAGGTTATTCCAGCCTCTGCTTTCAAAAGCTCCGAAATATCAACTACTTTAATCGAAAACCTTAAGTTTAACAGTAAGTCAATCGTCTTTTGGTGCCCCGAGTGGATGCATATGGTGGAATCAATCCGAAGCGAGTTCACGGCAGCAGGTTCATCCTCGGGCACGGGGATGATGCGAAAATCCCTCAGGGGCTGGAGATCAAGCCAACGAGGGTTTACCAACAAGGTTTCATCGTCCACGGCGACACAGGCGGACTTCAGATGCAGGCAACCGTTAATGGCCACGGGAATCACCTCGTAAGCGAAGGGCTCCAAGATTTCCTTTATGGTTTCAAACCCAGCGATATTGGTTCGGGCGGAAATCCCTACGAAGATCTTCTTATCAATGCGGAGCACATCGCCGCCCTCGAGGGTCGCCGGGAGCCGAATGTGCTGTATGTCTCGATAGTAGCCCAACACCGATTCGACGCCAGGGACTTCTCGGCGTCGCGACTCAACCCCCATGCTTGCCATAATGGCAAGTTCGTCAACAACCACGGCAGTATCCTCGATAAATGTGGAATCGGGGAAATCGCGATTCACGGATAGCTCGATTACCTCAAGGCCGCAATCTCTAAGCAGTTCGCAGTAATGCTCGTGTTGCTCTACCGCCCTTGTGTAGTTGATTGGGCTTCTCTCGAGAAAGCTGAGCTCACACTGATCAATATTTGGAGAGACAACATGTGTCAAAGCTATCATGATACTGAAAGCTCCTACATCATTACTATGTACGCGAACAAACCCCTTATATCACAGTGGGCTGATGAAGATGTTGCTAGGTTTGTTCCTCAATAAGCAACATCGCTATTCTTGTAGCCTCCTCGGTATACTTCTTACATTGATCTTTCAGCTTGTTTGCCTTGAAAATCTCCCGCCCCTCTTTGGTACCCAAGTCGCAGCCAGTCAATTGCTTACAATTCGTTGAACCGAATTGCTCTTCGAAGAGCTCCGTAAGCCTTCTTACGGCAGTATAGTTTTTCTCGATGTCGTGCTTCGGCGAAGTTCTTCCCGTGACCAGGTTGAGCCCCATGATTGCCCCTGCGACCGCACCACACAACCCACACGTTCTTGACATACCACTGCAGAAGCCGGTAGCAATTTTTGGTATTAACTCGGAGTTGATGCCCTTACTTTCGGCTATGGCCAGAAGGACACTTTCGGCACAATAGAATCCAGAACTGAAAAGTTTTCCACTTCTTCTGGATGCTCTATGAATCACTTCAAGACTCCATTTGAGGTGGACATTGAGGACCCACTCAGGCCACAATCATGAATAATGGGGATTTCGCTCCCTTGGCGTTGAAAACAGGCAACACTATTCAACAGGTCGGGTGCATTACCTTTCCGGCTTCCAATCAAACCTTCCCTCTCCCCACAGCCAATAAGAGGACTCTTTATTCGGTTTGAGGGCCCTTTTCAATTTTCGGGCTGAACGATGAGTGTGAGTCCGCGAATCCCCTGCACCCTTACTTCTTCTCCCTGTTCAATGGGCGGGCCGCCTTCCGTCACCTCAGCCTGCCAGAGTTCCCCGTGTACCATCACATATCCCGTTGGCGCCAGCCGATCCCGTGCAATGCCTCGGAGCCCGACCATTGAATTTGGATCGCCAGGGCGTCTTTGGTCGTAAGAACGCCAGGTGAGGGGAAACAGGATCACATCCTTGACAACCCAGAGACCGACCATGCACCAGATAAGCCAGGCGGGCATTTGTACCCAGAGCCGAATAAGGTGCAGAATAAGGACCAGAAATACCAAAGCCGGCAACTGGAGGAGGGTATACTTAATAACGACTCGTCTCGACCAACGGCGTTTGCCCATATCTTCGCGTGAAACCCCTCATCAATGTGAGACAGTAACATTTGCCGGTAGGCAGGTGCTCTTCGAAGCTTGTATGTCCCCCACTTAAGTTTATACTACTGAGGCTGCAGTACGTAGTCAACGGGGAAATACCACCGGCAAGTAGGGGCGCATCAGAAGGGGGCAGTTGATGGGCTCTGTTGTTATGTCCTTGAGTGTCCCCAAAAGGGCCACTTGGGGCAAGCCGGCACAGTGGGGTAGTTGATTAACTGCTAGGGGTTCTGATTTGACCGGCGCACAAGGCGATCGAGAGTTGGAGTTTTGATCCTTGTCAGTCCGCCCCAGCGATTACCTCGATCTCAACATCCAGATTCTCGTCGATCCCCGCAACCGCGACAGTACAGCGGGCCGGTGGATTGGTGGAAAAGAATTGCCTGTAGGCTTGATTCATTTCCTCCTTGTATTCCATCGAAGAGATATACACGCTACACGTTAAAACTCTGTCCATGCTCGACGGCGGTTAAAAGGATGCTCTGGATATTCTGCAAAATACGTTTTGTTTGACCAGCAACAGAGTCATTTGTTATAGGATTTTCCTAAGTCTGCCCGGAAACGAATACCAGGTTACCGTATTTGATGGCCTGTGAATATGGTCCAGGCTTCGGAGCCTTTTTCGTATAGATGACTTCTTTTGACACGCGATCTCCCTCTAAGGGCCAATATACTAGCACCGACAGGGTCGGTGGTAGTATATTTCTTAGGCATCTACGTCCCCTGGTCAGTTCTTCTCAGCCCACTCTATGTCTTTGATCACCGCATCCAAGACTTCCTTTGCACCCTCACCTCCCATCTTCAGGTACTTTTGCTGCAGGGGTTTAGCTTTTTCCCTGAAGGCGCTGATCTCATCGTCCGTCAATTCAATATACGTCATGGACGGCTTGGCCTTCATAATCATCTGTTTGCGTTTCTCATTCAACTTAGGCTCGAAATCAAATATGTATTCATTGGCGCCTTCGATGGCATGGTCTATCACGGCTCGAACGTTCTCCGGC
>CP070752.1:2251179-2261347 GCA_020348625.1 Deltaproteobacteria bacterium
GGTGAAATTATCACCCTATATGATTACGAAACCCTCAAAGCCAGGGCTCAGAAGAGAATGCCTGCAACCAAAGAGGTGCAAAAACCTTCTGGAGAGATTCAGGGAATCGATATTTCAAGCATTACGAACATAAAGGCCCTCGGCTTTTTTCAACAGGAGAAGGAAGAGCCATGGGGAACGATCTTTGACCTGGAGGCTGAAAAAATACTTGTTAGCAAGGACGATGTTGTCTATGTAAGGATGCATAAAGAGGGCGTTGTGCCGGGAGATACATTCACCATATACAACACTTCAAATGCAATAACCCATCCCGATACCGGTAAACACCGTGGATACATCCACTCCTTCAAGGGAGTAGTGAAAATCGAGAAAGCAGCCCAAGGTTACCATATTGGCCGCATAACCGAATCATTCAGGACCATTCGTACAGGTGATCTGCTCATTCCCTATGAGCCGGTTTCCCCCTGTATCCTCCCCATTCCTTGCCAGGGTACCGTATACGCCGATATTGTGGCCGGGAAAGACGATTTAAAGGTACACGCGCAGGGTTCGGTCGTCTATATTGACGCCGGTCGTAGCAGTAGTCTCATGACGGGCAATCTCTTTGAAGCCATCCGGGAAAGAGAATCGATCGCCGATCCGCAAAAGAAAGAAACGGTTGCCTTGCCGCCGGTTATCCTCGGCAGAATCCTCATCCTGCAAACCAAAGAGGATACGGCAATTGGAATTGTTTTTTGGGCCTCCAAGGACTTTGGGAATGCGACCAAAATCAGATCCTGCCCATGGGATGAACTGCCCAGGCAACTAGCGAGTCTACCGGCCTGCTCGATCCAGTAGTGAGAATGGCTAAGAATCGAGTCTTTCGGCGATCGTCAGAAAGCGAAATCTTGCCTAGACTTCTGTCATGTCCCTTTCCGGTCACACAGCCTTCATAACAGGCGCCGGCCAAGGTATCGGCAAGGCCTGCGCCCTTGCCTTCGCTTCTCGAGGCGCGAATCTCGTACTGATAGACAAGAACCAGGAAAGCCTGACTAAGGTCGCCTCGGAGGTATCCAATGTCGAGGGTATGGTAACGCAATTCGCGTTCGACCTCACCGACCTGGAAGAACTTAAGGCCATTGGAGAGAGAGATTGGAAGAAAATCCCGATTGATATCCTCGTGAATAACGCCGGCTTTGACCGGCCAGGCACGACTGCCAAGATCGACAGAAAGGGACTCGATGAGGTTTTTTCCATCCACGTCACTGTGCCCTTAATGCTCATCCAGCTCTTTCTGCCCTATATGCAAGCAGCAGGATGGGGTCGGATCATTAACATAAGCTCCATATACGGACTCATCGGGGGCAAAGGGGAAGTTGCCTATTCTACGGCCAAGGCAGGGGTCATTGGATTGACTAAATCAGTAGCTAAGGAATGCGGCGAGGATGGTGTTACCGTTAACGCCGTTTTGCCGGGGCTCATACGGACTCCGACCATAGAAAGATTTATGGCCGAAAAATACAAACAGCAAATCATCGCCGATACAGCGCTCGGGAGGATAGGTGAACCTGAGGAGATAGCGAGGGTCGTAGCATTTCTGGCCTCGGAGGATGCCTCGTTTATTACCGGTATTGCCCTTCCTGTGTCCGGAGGATGGGGTGTGCTCTGAATGATTTTGGATACTACACTGGCCTTTTATTGACAAACAACGGATAACCCCGTAACCATGAAGATGTCTCACCGTTCTGGAAACAGAATCGCAGTTACCACTGATTCCTCATTACGTGGATAACATCTCATCACTGTTTTCATTTGTCAGCCGGCAAGTTCCGTTTTCTTTTCAACGATTGGACAAAGGGGCATCTCAGTATCCCATCATACCCGACTTAGAAATATAGGTCTTCTGGTTTTCCAGCAACAAAAGGCTTGACTACGATCGGTTTTGATTATATTCCACCACAGAAATTGGATGTGTGAGCACGTCTCATGACAAAATGGTCAGATAGCAAATTGAGCTGGCTTGCTCTAAAGATGATACCCAATCTGGGAAATACTACTTATAAGCGCCTTCTTGACAGGTTCGGAGATCCGGATACCGTGTTTGAAGCCAAACTAGATGATCTCCTTGAGGTCGATGGGCTCAGAGTTGAGACAGCGAAAAGGATCAAGAATAGGGCCTGGGAAGGGGAACCGGAGGAGGAATTGTCAACTCTCCAAAAGGGCAGTATTAGGCTCATCACTATGGAAGATCCGTCCTATCCACCCGATCTGAGAGAAATCCATGACCCACCTCCCCTTCTCTATCTAAAGGGAAATGAAATCCCACAAAACCAGGTGATGGTTTCCGTTGTTGGATCAAGAAATCCCAGTCACTATGGCCTGAAAGTGACCGAGAAAATTTGTCAAGGCCTGGCAATGAGAGATATAGCTGTTGTCAGCGGCATGGCCACAGGGATAGATTCAGCCGCCCACTGGGGGTGCTTGAGGGCAGGAGGATTTACCGTGGCGGTACTGGGCTCTGGAGTCGATGTTATATACCCAGAGTCGAATCGAAAACTTTTTAATTATATCGTAGAGAAAGGTGCGGTTATTACCGAATTTGCCTTAGGGAGTCCCCCTGAGGCGAAGAATTTTCCAATAAGAAACAGGATAATCAGCGGCTTGTCCAAAGGCGTAGTGGTCGTGGAGGCCTCAAAAAGGAGCGGCTCGCTCATCACAGCCTCTCTTGCTTTAGAGCAAGGCAGAGAAGTTCTGGCCGTGCCGGGCAGCATAGACTCCTTTAAAAGCACGGGCACACATCACCTTATTAAACAAGGGGCTAAACTTGTGGAAAACGCAGACGACATTGCACAAGAGCTTGGCCTGGATTCCTTCTATCCCAGCCAGATGGGCACAGGCAACCAAAGGAGCTTACCCCTTCTCGAAGCGGATGAAAAAAGAGTTTATGAGATCCTGAGCCACTATCCCCTTCACATCGATCATATAGCCAGGCAAATCAATTTGGACGCAGCACTAGTTGCTAGTCTTTTGACCGCATTAGAGCTGAAAGGGATAGCCAAGCAGTTGCCGGGAAAGATGTTTGTTCTGCGGTAGTTGTGTTTCGTTTTTTTTGGCTCAGAGTTCCGCAAGGCGCTATATACGAGATACGACGATATTGCTGTTATCTATGAGGTGCTAGCCATTGGTACGGTTTATGCTTCCTAGAATGAGCAAAAATGATCCCTTCAAGTTCAAGACTCGATAAAGAGGACAATTTGAAAAGGATGGAGAAAAAAAGGGCACGAGGCCCCAGTAGGGCATTTCCAAAGATTCCTGATACAGCGGGTAAACAGCTAGTTGTCGTGGAATCTCCAGCCAAGGCTCGCACGATAAACAAATACCTAGGCTCAGATTATGTGGTTGCTGCCTCAGTTGGACACGTTCGTGATCTGCCCGAGAAGAACCCAAAAGGCGTAAAAGACCCAGTTCCCGGGGTCGATCTCTCTCATAATTTTATCCCGAGCTACGAGGTGATCAAGGGGAAGGCAAAGACCGTCACGGAATTGAAAAGCGCTTCGAAAACGGCTTCTGGGATCTGGCTAGCAACGGACCTTGATCGGGAAGGAGAGGCCATTGCGTGGCATCTGGCTGAAGCGCTCACGGTCAAACCGGAGCATGTCAAACGGGTAGTGTTTAACGCCATAACCAAAAGTGAGATCGAAAAGGCCTTCCGCAATCCCCGTCCCATTGATATGGACAAGGTCAATGCACAACAGGCTCGACGGATCCTTGACCGAATCGTTGGATATCAGGTCTCGCCTCTCTTGTGGAAAAAGGTTTCAGGAGGGCTCAGCGCAGGCCGAGTACAATCAGTGGCCGTTCGATTAGTGGTAGAGCGGGAACGAGAGATCGAAGCCTTTATTCCGAAGGAATACTGGAAGCTAACCGCCTATTTTACTCCGGACATTGAAAGCGCTACCGCAATTGGCGACCAATGGCATAGATGGTTAAACGAGGCTCATTCAGGGCCAAAAGACAGAAAGATAAAAGGTCGCACGGTGCGGGAAAAAACTGCTTGGCTGGCTCAACACAACAGCTTTGCTGCTGATTTGATAGAAATTGATACAAAGAAATTCGAACCAAAGGACTGCGATTCAACACTCGAAGCAATCAAGGCAACAGGCTTCAGTCTTGTGGAGAAGATCGAGACTGAAAACCCCAGAGCCAAAGGTCCTGCTCAACGTATCATACGTCTAAAGGGCTCGGTGGCCGGAGGTCCCACGTGGCATGTAAAGTCTACTCAAACAAAAAGAGTGAAAAGCCGCCCCTTTGCACCGTTTATCACGAGCACCCTCCAGCAGACAGCTGCAAATCAACTCGGCTTCTCGGCTCACGTAACCATGCGCACCGCACAGGAGCTCTACGAAGGAGTTCAAATTGGCACAATGGGCTCAGTGGGCCTCATAACCTATATGAGAACGGATTCAACTCATCTCGCGCCTGAAGCCATCGCCGCGGCAAGAGCATACATCGCTTCGAGTTTTGGCAGCGAGTACCTTCCTCCAAGAGCAAATGCCTTCGCCTCTTCGAACAAAAAAGCTCAAGAAGCGCACGAGGCCATCCGTCCGACTGATGTGACTCTCTTTCCCGAGCAGATACGATCATCACTGAGTGATCGTCAATACAGGTTATATAAGATCATCTGGGAGCGATTCGTGGCATCCCAGATGACCGATGCCCAGTGGGACAACACAACCGTCTTAATCTCAGGCCTTGCTAACGGAAAAGAGTATCTTTTCCGGGCGACCGGGAGGATCCTTGTCTTCGAAGGATATCACAAAGTGGCGGGCCTTCCCACTTCGTCCGATGAAGTGATGCTGCCGAAGCTGGTCGAGAAACAGCAGCTTGCAGCATTTGACCTGGACCCCACCCAGAACTTTACCTCGCCCCCACCCCGATATACAGAAGCATCCTTGGTTAGAAAGCTCGAAGCAGAGGGAATAGGCAGGCCGAGCACTTACGCACAGATCATACAAGTGATCCAAAATCGCAAATACGTGGAAAAACGTCAGAACCTTTTCTATGCCACTGATCTGGGCTCGATTGTTACCGATAAACTCATCGAGGCATTTCCCGAAATCATGGAGGTTGGTTACACGCGCGACATGGAGCAACAGCTCGATGACATAGAAGAGAAGCACGCCGATTGGATACAGATGCTGGAAACATTCTACGGACCTTTCAAAAATAGGCTTGATGCCGCATACGAAGACATGGGTCACGCCAAAGCCGAGATTCAACCTGCCTCTCACACTTGTCCCGAATGCGGCAGCCAAACGGTATATCGGTTTGGGAGAAATGGTCGATTTCTGAGCTGTTCTCGTTATCCACACTGTACATATGCTTCTCCAATCGACCGAGCGGGAAATCCCCTTTCGCCGGAACTGACTGACGTGGCCTGTCCCGAATGCGGTGCGCCTATGCTGTTGCGCAAGGGTCGTTACGGGCCTTTCTTAAGTTGCAGCACATACCCCGACTGTAAGGGCATTGTGAACCTTGATAAGAAAGGGCATCTCACTCCGCCTAAGATCCCCCCCTTGCTTACCGATCTCACATGCCCCAAATGCGGGGCCCCCCTAAACCTTCGTCGGGGCAGCCGGGGACCCTGGCTCAGCTGTTCCACCTTTCCCAAGTGCACGGGAAGGCTCGGCTGGGGTTCATTGGACAAAGCCACAAGGGCACAGTGGGAGGAGGCATTGGGAAAACACGAAAAAGCGCTTCAACACAAAACCATCCGCAGACTCGACGGTACCCCTATCGGCGAAGGCTACAAGCCACAGACCCGGGACACCGATGCTGACATATCACAAGGGCTATAGGTGTGAGCCTTTTTGCTATACGCCGCTGTGACCGAATCCCCCATCTCCCCTTTTCGTGCAATCCAGCTCTACAACTTCTTCAATGGTAGCCCGGGACACCTTGGTGATCACGATCTGCCCTATCCTATCGCCCCTTTTCACGGTAACCTTTTTTTTACCCCAGTTGATAGCAATAACGCCGATTTCACCGCGGTAATCGGAATCAATCGTTCCCGGGGAATTAACCAGCCCAAGCCCGTATTGCAGGGCTAGGCCGCTCCTTGGCCTAACCTGGGCCTCATAACCGTGTGGGAGAGAAATGGATAGTCCGGTAGGGATAAGCTTTATTTCTCCTGGCTGCAAGGTAATTTCATCGTCAACTGCCGCCCGAAGATCCAGACCGGAGGATCCTTCTGATTGATAAGTTGGCAAAGGCAAATCTGGGTTATTATCCAATCTCCTAACCCTTACGGTAACCCTGTCCATCTCACCTTTGGGCTTACTTTTGTATGACGATGTATTCTGGCTCAAATGCTTTTCTGCCTCGACCTGAATTCCTCAATTTGCGATAGCCACCCAATTACCGAATTACTTGGAGAGAGCCACTGAGACGGTTTGGGAAAAGAGAAAAACAGCAAGGGAAGCGAGGATGCAGACATAAAGGCTTTTCCTTTTAGGAAAAAAGCAGTGGGTCTACGGCGAGGGAATCCCTTTCCACAGGGCCCAGCACCGTCAATGAAACCTTCCCCGCCGAGAACATCCTTCTCGACGCGTCTATAACTTCATCCGGGGTTACCCTATCAATCTCTTGTATCAACTCGTCGTGAGACACGTACCGGCCAAAAACATATTCGTTTTTTGCCAGTCGCATCATCAGGTTATTCGTGCTCTCCGTGGCCAAAAGGAGCCCCCCAGCGAGGTAATCCTTTGCCCCGCCTATATCGCGTTCTGAGAGATCTCCTTTCTGTATGTCTCTGATAAGGGAACCGATCAACTCCAATACCTGGCTAACTTCATCTTTATCCGTACCCACATAGATCCTTATGAGTCCCGTATCAGTAAAAGCACTGAGGTACGAATACACAGAATAAGCCAGACCGCGCTTCTCTCTGATCTCCTGAAAAAGCCTGCTGCTCATGTTTCCACCGAGAATCGTGTTGAAAACAGCCTCGGCAAAACGTTCCTTTCCTGACAGCGATGAAGCCGGTGCAACAAAGCACAGATGAACCTGTTCTAATTGCTTCGGGAAGAAAGATACTATCGGATTCACCGAGGGGATATGTCTCGGTGGAATACCATCACGTTTCGCAGGAAGGGGCCCAAAGAAGGGCTCGAAATACTTGACCAGAAGATCGTGATTTACCTTTCCGGCTGCTGCAATAACAACGCCTTGCGAAGAATAGAACCGTGAAAGATAATCATGGATCTGACCTTGGGTAATGCCCTTCACCGTTTCCTTTGTTCCCAGAATTGGCCTCCCCAGAGGCTCGCCTGCCCAAAATGATTCATCAGAGAGGATCTGGACATATTCATCATGGCTATCCTCCATCATGCTGATTTCTTGGAGAACAACCGCCTTCTCCAACTGTAGGTCGTCTTCGGAAAAGAGCGAATTGATGAATATATCCGAAAAGAGCTCCGTCAGGAATTTGAGGTGATGATCCAGCACCCTAGCATGAAAACATGTCTGCTCTTTGGTGGTGAAAGCATTTGAAAATCCGCCAATTGTGTCGAGATCCTTTGCAATCTGCGTGGCGGATCTGGTCTTGGTGCCCTTAAAAATCATGTGTTCAATAAGATGGAATATCCCCCTTTCTTGCTCGAATTCATCCCTTGATCCCGCGTTCACCCAGATGCCAAGTGAGATTGATTTGGCATGAGGTATATGTTCTGTGATTATCTTGATCCCATTAGCAAGAACGGTCTTCTTATGAGTCATCTACGTCCCGCCCCAAGGCAGCCTTCCTGGAAAGCCTGATCTTTCCGTTGCTGTCAATTTCGGTAACCTTAACGAGCACCTCATCGCCTTCCTTCAAGATATCGCTCACCTTCCGCACCCGCTCGTGACTCAACTGAGAAATATGGATTAAACCTTCAGAGCCGGGCAAAATCTCAACAAAAGCACCGAAATCCATAATCTTGGTTACTTTGCCCAGATAGAATTTCCCGACTTCTGCCTCCCTCACGATGTCTTTTATCATTTCTATGGCCTTGTTGGTTCCCTCGCTGTCAATCGATGCTATCATTACCGTGCCATCATCATCGATATTGATTTGGGTACCAGTTGTGAGGGTGATGTGCTTGATCATCTTTCCTCCAGGGCCAATGATATCCTTGATCTTCTCAGGCTTAACCGTGATAGTAACAATCCTCGGTGCATACTTCGATATCTCAGGCCTCGATTGAGACAAGGCTTTCTTCATTTCGTTGAGAATATGTAATCGTGCATCTCTTGCCTGCTCTAAGGCCTTCGCCATAATCTCCTTTTTGAGCCCATCAATCTTGATGTCCATCTGGAGTGCCGTTATGCCGTACTCTGTTCCCGTGACCTTGAAGTCCATATCGCCGAAATGATCCTCATCTCCAATAATATCGGTAAGTATGGCAACATCATCCCCCTCTGAGATAAGGCCCATTGCTACACCGGCAACAGGATCCTTAACAGGAACACCGGCATCCATCAGCGAAAGAGACCCTCCACATACACTCGCCATAGACGACGAACCATTTGATTCTACAATTTCGGATACCACTCTGACGGCGTAGGGAAAATCCTCCTTCTCCAATAAAACGGGAAGAAGGGCCCTTCTGGCAAGTGCACCATGCCCGATTTCTCTCCTGCCAGGTGGCCCAAGCCTCTTTGCTTCACCTACACTAAAGGGAGGAAAGTTGTAGTGAAAGGTGAACCTTCTATAGGTATCTCCGTAAATCGATTCAATTTTTTGTTCGTCGCTTTCGGTACCGAGAGTAGTCAAAACCATTGCCTGGGTCTCGCCTCTGGTAAACAAGGCAGACCCATGAACCCGCGGCAGAATGCCCACCAGGCAATCAATAGGTCTGACTTCAGTGAATGATCTCCCGTCTATTCTCTTTCCTTCTCGCAATACCAGATCCCTGACTAATTCCTTCTCCAACCCGTATACGGCATCCTCTATCTCTGCGCCCCGATCTTCACCTTCCTCTTTCAAGGAATCCATAATAGAATCAACGGCCTCAGATACCTTGGATTGTCGAGCCATTTTATCGCTAAAAGAAAGGGCTTCCTTTATCAGCGGTTCTCCGAGCTTCCTCACTTTTGCAAGAAACTGTTCATCTTTCGACGGGGGGACGAAAGGGCGCTCTTGTTTGCCCACGGCATTTCTCAGTTCTAGTTGCATCTCGATGGTAGGCTGTAACGCCTGGTGACCGAAATAGATGGCCTCGAGCATGTCATCTTCGGTGGCGAACTTCGCCTCGCCTTCCACCATGACCACGTCGGTCTTTGTGCCGGCCACAATCAGATTCAAATCGCCCTGTTCTTGCTCCTCGAGGCTTGGAAATGCAATTAGTTTGCCGTCAACCCTTCCTACTTGTACGCTTCCAACCGGACCTCCAAAGGGGATATCGGATAAGGTTACGGCGGCAGATGCGCCAAATATGCCTAATGGCGCAGGATCATTTTCCTTGTCGAAAGACAAAACGCTGGCGATTATCTGAGTCTCAAAGTTGTATCCATCGGGAAAAAGAGGCCTGAGCGGCCTGTCTATCAATCGAGAAGTCAGGGTTTCCTTTTCACTCGGTCGCCCCATATCCCGGCGGAAGAAATTGCCCGGGATCTTTCCTGCCGCATATGACATTTCTTGAAAATCTACCGTTAAAGGCAGAAAATCAACGCCTACTCTCGGCTCGTCAGTGGAAACGACCGTCACCAGAACAACTGTCTCACCCATCGTAATGATTACGGCTCCGCTCGCTTCACGGGCAATCCTACCGGTCTCAATGTTTATTCTTTTCCCGTTTACATGAGCTGTTATGTTTTTGATCATATTTATCATCCTCTTTCTATCTTTGTCTTTTTTCTATTTCCTTAAACCTAATTCCTGAATGAGACTCTTATACTGATCAGGATCTTTCACCTTGAGATAGTTCAATAGGCGCCTTCTTTGACCAACCATCTTGAGCAGTCCCCTCCTTGAATGATGATCCTTGGGGTGCACCTTGAAATGATCCGTAAGATCATTGATGCGTTTTGTTAAAAGTGCAATCTGAACAGTTGATGAACCGGTATCCTTTTCATGAATCTTAAACTGATCAATAATCTCAACCTTGTCTTTGCTCGTTAAGACCACTTCAATTCCTCCTTGCTTAATTAT
>CP070752.1:2261447-2275487 GCA_020348625.1 Deltaproteobacteria bacterium
GCCGAAAGACCGTTGCTCTACGCTGGAGGTGGCGTAATTCTTTCAGAGGCCTCAGGCTCCGTAGCACCGCTGGCCGAAGCGCTCGGTGCCCCAGTAGCATACAGCCTCATGGGAAAAGGGGCAATAAGCGATAGTCATCCTCTCGCAGTCGGCATGAGCGGTTTCTGGGGCACACCAACAGCCAACCGCCTGTGCCGTGAAGCCGATGTAATACTGGCAATCGGAACCCGATTTGCCGAAGCCAGCAGTTCTTCGTGGATACCTAAATATACGTTTGCCGTGGGACCGACGAAAGTAATCCAGGTTGATATTGATGAAGAAGAAATCGGCAAGAACTACCCGGTTGAAGTCGGCATCCTGGGAGACGCCGGTGCGGTGCTTGAGGACATATTGGCCGGTATCAGGGATGCCAAGAAAGGATACAACTGGAAGGATGACCAGCGCCTGAGGCACATTGGAGATGAAATGACTGCCTGGCGAAGAGATATCGCAGTGCATAACGCCTCCGATGCCGTGCCGATCCGGCCGGAGCGGATTCTCGCCGAGGTAAGAGCGTTGCTCCCCGAGGACGGGATTGTGGTAACCGATGTGGGATGGAATAAGAATGGCCTGGCCCAGCAATTTCCGATCTATAAGGCCATGACGCATTTTCCGCCCTCGGGACTGGCCACCATGGGCTTCGGCCCGGCGGCGGTAATTGGAGCCAAACTGGGGGCACCGGATAAAAAGGTGATTACCCTTATTGGCGATGGCGCCATGAGTTCGGTATTAGGGGTTCTGGCAACGGCCAAGGAGCGGAACATCGCGGCCGTCTGGCTGGTGATGAACAACGGTGCCTTTGGCACGATTTACGGACTACAGAACACGGCTTATGGCCGCAACATCGGAACAAGGTTTATCTGTCACGATACTAAGGCAGATTACAGCCCCGATTTTGCTGGTATTGCGAGGGCCTGTGGCATTGGCGGTATTCGTATCGATCAGCCCGATCAGCTGAGGCCAGCACTGCAAAAGGCCCTAAAGGGCAATGAACCCATCCTGTTGGATGTCATTATGGACCGCGACGTGGGTGTTCCTACAGACGGCTACTGGGATATACTCGATATTTACCAGTACTGAAACGAGCACCACACAATACTGTATCCGTGCATTGTTCGGCTGTTTATATCGACCGTCAAAATGACTTTGAAATAAAATGGAACAAGGGGGGGTATTTCTGTGGGTGCTGGAGCCAAAGAATACTCCCCGTTTAAGTAGGCATGCAGCGTTTCGGATAATTACCGTAGCGGGCAATAGAGGTGAAAAAATTTCTTAGTCTTTCCGGTTTCGAAACTGCTGGAAGCACGTAACGATACTATGATGACAAAATCAAGATGAGCATTATCTTGTTATGAGGAGGTAAGAAAAATGCCAAGGCAAATTAGTGAAGAAGAAAAACAATATGCCCAGGAGCTGCTGCAAAAGGCCCGGGCAGCGATGAAAGCCATAGAAGACTATGATCAGGCGAGGATCGACAGATTGTGCCAGGCCGTCGGATGGGCTACGGCGAATGAGGAAACTTTTACACGGCTTGCCCATATGGGCGTGGAGGAAAGTGGTTTAGGAGACTGGGAGGGGAGACCGAATAAGCGGTTCAAGATTATTGGGATTCTCCGGGATGCGCTCAGACAAAAGAGTATCGGAGTCATTGAAGAAATTCCTGAAAAAGGAATCACGAAATATGGTAAGCCCGCCGGTGTTATCGCTTGTTTGGTTCCCTCCACTAACCCGGCCCTCACGCCCCCCGGAAACGGGATCTATGCTCTGAAGTGCAAGGATGCGATTATCTTTTCCCCACACCCCAGGACCAAGAACACATCCTATGAAACGGTCCGCATTATGCGGGCAGCTCTCAAAAAACAGGGCGCACCTGAAGATCTATTCCAGTGTGTCGAAAGGCCGAGCATTCCTCTCTCCCAGGAATTGATGTCAATCTGTGATCTGACGATCGCAACCGGTGGGGCGGCCATGGTCAAAGCAGCCTACAGTTCCGGTAAGCCAGCATACGGCGTCGGAGCGGGCAATTCCACTATGGTTATCGATGAAACCGCCGATATTGAGGAGGCCGCCAGAAACACGCGCATGAGTAAAACATCTGACAACGGCTCCGGGTGTTCCGCCGATGGGAACCTGCTGGTGGAAACCTCAATCTATGATAGATTCCTGGCACAGCTCCAGAATGAAGGCGGCTACCTGGCCACGGAAGAGGAAAAGAAACTCTTAGAGGCCGCTATGTGGGATTCCGAAGGGCATCGAACCTTTGAGACAATCGCCCGACCAGCGGCCAAGATTGCAGAGATAGCAGGGTTTGCAATACCGGAAGACAAGAAGTTTATCATCGTTAAAGAGGATAAGATTGGAAAGGAACATCTCTTTTCCAGCGAGAAACTCTGCCCTGTCCTGGCCATTTTTAAGTACAGCGGCTTTGAGACCGCCCTTGAGATGGTCAAACAAATATACGAAGTGGGTGGCAAGGGGCACTCTTGCGGTATCTATTCTTTTAATGAGGAGCACATTCATCAATTGGCGCTTATTGCCCCTGTCAGTCGTACGATGGTTCGACAGCCCCAATCCAAAGCCAATGCCGGATCATTTACTAACGGCATGCCCATGACCTCGAGCCTGGGCTGCGGCACTTGGGGCGGCACCATTACCAGTGAGAACATCTCGCTGAAGCACTACATGAACGTTACCTGGGTTAGCCGGCCAATCCCGGAAGACAGGCCTTCCGATGAAGAGCTATTCGGTGAGTTCTATAATACGGAAACGTTCTGAGATTCACTGCTGTCTTTAATACGCTAATAATGCCATAAGCCGGTTCTATCCTCAAGCTCGGCCCTATCTGGGGCGAAACATCATGTCGCTATGGGATGCGAAAAAAATGCTACTATCGCGACATGGGACGGACCCCCAAAAGGCGGAGTGGCAGTTCCCACTCATAACAGAGCATATCCATGTAAAATCGCGAGATCCCCTCGTTGCGCAGTTGAAGCACTTCTTCAAGGTTGTAAAAGGAATGAAAGAACCCAGAACCAGCGGAGAGGATGCCACAAGGACGCTGGCAGTGGCTCAGGCGATTTTGAAATCGGGGGCGAGTGGAGATCCAGTGGATTTATCATATTAATAATCCGCACGAGCATAACAATCTAGCATGATTAAAACACGTAAGCACAATCGCATTTTGCCCGGAGAAGGCGCATATGACAGAGCCTGTGCGCCTATGTCACCTTCCTCAGTACAATATCCGTGCTGATTGGCTTTTCCAAAACGTCATAGGACTTGGATGATCTCCTCTCTTTTCATCTCATTCCCCAAACCTCCTTAAGTGTTTGTATCTAATAGACTGGTTTCGTTCCATTTTGTCAACAGAACCAATGGGGTAGCCACTTGACACAGAATGCCCTTTAGCCTATGCTTATGCTACTAGTACAAATGATGATCAACAAAATCCGATGTAGTTACTATCATCAGTGTAAGGGGTTCAGCCATTTCAGATTTCTCACAAAAAAGCAGCAGTATCAGTACCTTCCACATAATGGGCCAGGATCGAAGGAAGTTGAGATCCCAGCTCAGACTTCATTCCAGGTGGAAGAAAACCGTTTTGATTATCCCTTGCCTGGCCAGTGAGTTTACGGATTCCGCAAATCTCCCGGTCTTCAGGAACATCCTCAGGCACTTAAGGAATATGCCCTATCTTTCAAGCATTATCTTCGGGCTGGATAGAGCGACTGAGGATGAGGCCCGCGGGCTCAGAGATCTCATAACGGCAGCGGGAATCAGAAATTCCCTTATCCAGTGGAACAATGGTCCAGGTTTCAGCGATATCTACCGCCAGCTCAACGAGGCGGGATTCAACATTACCGAACCTGGCAAGGGCAAGAATATGTTTCTCAGCTTCGGTATCGCCATTGCTCTGGGTGCTGAATCGATCGGGCTGATTGACGCAGATATTAGAACCTTTAGGCGTGTTCAGCTCGACCGGCTCTTTTATCCCGTAGTGGTTCTGAATTACGATTTTTCCAAGGCCTACTATGCCCGCATTTCCGAAAGAGGAGAGATTTACGGCAGGGTCAAGCGGCTCCTTCTGGACCCCCTCCTGCTTTCCCTGAAAAGAAAATTCACGGAAAGCAAAGAGGAAAAGATGCTGCGCCTCATAGATTTTCTGCTGGGCTTCAATTACCAACTCTCCGGTGAAGTAGCTTTTCATGTGGACCTTCTGAAAAAGATGCGCTTTGCCACCAACTGGGGCGTTGAAATCTTCACTTTGATTGAGGTATACCGCAAGGCCTCATCTCCAGCCCAGGTTATGTTCACCGAGGAAGCCTTTGATCACAAGCATCAAGAGGCCTCGCCTGAAGATCAGGCAAAAGGACTTAATCGAATGGCAATCGACATTGTCACTACCTTGATGAATGCGCTCGTCATCGAGGAAGGGCTCGAGATCTCCGATACCTTCTTCAGGGATTTGGCCATCACCTACCAAGCTGTGGCCGAAGACCAGATCAAAAAGTATTCCGACGACGCCAGTTTTAGCAACCTGAAATACGACCGTGACGCCGAAGAGTATCTTGTTAGAAATGTGTTGCACAACTCAATCCTTGAAGCCGGCGAAGTATTGACCTCACCCTACAGAATCACAGAGCGGTTTTTGAGATTTGTGAATTCCCATTCGGAATTCAGGTCATTCATCGAAAAGGGCCTTGCCGAAGCAATACTTGAGGTTGAGCGCAAGACACGGGGAAGTATCTTCGAGATGCCACAAACTGTCTCATGGGAACGGGTATCGAACAAACTGCCCCGCATTTTCTATGATCTCATCGAGGTCGTGGAAGAGGAAAAAAGACGGTTCACCCAATCCGGGCAAGCCGAGATTCCCTAGCCCAGATCTTGATTACAAATGCACAGATCCTTTGATGGCGCCTTGGTAGTGTTACGACAGCAGCTTTCAGCCTGGAAAGCAACTGCGCCGAAACACGAAACAAATTTGATTATGGAGTTCTGCACAAGGGTTATTTAAGGTTTTTCTCTAAAATCCCGAAAAAGCCACTATGCCCCTATTCGCTATCTTAACTGATTTACGATTTCAGGATGTGCTGGATATCCTGTTTCTTGCCGTTGTTGTGTATCATCTCTATCTCTGGTTTTGGGGAACAAAGGCCTTTAAGGCGCTGGTAGGTCTCCTGGCTTTAGGGATCATTTTCACCCTCGCTCGCTTCTGGGGTCTGTTTCTTACTACCTGGGTGTTTCAAATACTCTGGCAGGTCTTGATCGTTCTTATTATTATCCTCTTTCAATCGGAGATCCGCCAGGTCCTTGAAAGGGTTAATCCCCTCCAAATGCTCGGACTGCGCTCTTTTCCGAAGTCGGCGGGTTGGGTACCGAGCTTTGTTAAAGGGATATACTTTCTGGCCGAGCGTAGAATCGGGGCCCTCATCATTTTCGAGCGTACAGACTTGGTGAACGAATTGATCACCGGAGGAATTCCTTTGGAGGGTGAGCCGTCATCCGAGATCCTGGTGAGTGTTTTTCAAAAAGAATCGCCCTTGCATGACGGCGCACTCTTGATCCAAAAGGGGAGAATCGCAAAGGCAGCCTGCTATCTCCCTCTGAGCTCTGCTGAAGGGCTTCCCAAGAACTGGGGCACAAGGCACAGAGCCGCTTTAGGGCTTTCCGAGCGCTGTGATGCCTGGGTACTGGTTGTTTCAGAGGAACGAGGTGAGGTTTCCCTTGCCCGGGAGGGGAAAATCGTGCCCATCGCAAATCCGGAGGAACTTGCCGACCTCGTTGAAAGAGCCACCAAACCACCTGCTGTCTCTGATGGAAATTGGCGGGAAAGGACTCGCTCTGTAGTAATCCGTCGCTGGCCCATTAAGCTTGGGGCCTTGGGATTGGTATTTGTGTTGTGGTTGCTCCTGGCAGGACAGCAGAACTTCGAGGTAGCCCTTACACTGCCCGTTGAGATGAAGAATATTCCCGAGAACGTCGAGATTCTGGAGCCCTTGAATCCAGAGGTCCTTATCACAGTGCGAGGGCTTCGAAAGGACGCAAGCACATTGAATAGCAGAAACGTGCGTGCCGAAATCGACCTCTCGCCCGCTCGTTTCGGCAGTAAGCTTTTCCGGATCACTCGCGACGAGATTGATCTGCCCAACGATAGGATCAGCATTGTGAACATAAAGCCGACCCTGATGGAATTCAAGTTCAAGAAGGCTTTGGCTCCGGAATAAACGCTGAGCCACATAGCCCATCCGATACCAGACTCTCTTTCCCATGACCTGAAGCAACCGCAAGCGCTCCAGAAATCCCCTGAGCAATGAGAGCAAAAACTGCTTGATAATTGAACAAAGGTTTATAAGAATAAGACGGAAAGGAAGAAATACGGAGCCAGCCTGACGATGGCTTGGGCGCTGAGCAGCTAACCTTGAAGGAGCAACCGCAAGAGTAGGAGATCATGAATTACGATACGGCATTGAGGGCCTATACCTCAAAGAGGATGGAAGAGATAGAAAACGCTGATATTTTGGTAGGCATTCCCTGCTATAATAATGAGGGAACTATTGCTCACGTGATCCAGATGGTAACCCATGGGCTCGCCGAGCACTATAAGGACAAAAGGAGTGTTATTCTTATCGCCGACGGCGGTTCAACCGATGACACGAGGGAGATGGCTAAGGAGTTTGAAATCAAGCCTTGGCAGGAAAAGGTCACCTCCATTTACCGAGGCCCTGCGGGGAAGGGATCGGCCTTCAGGTCAATCTTTGAGGCGGCCAAGCGCCTGAAGGTCAAAGCCTGCATGGTTGTCGACTCAGACCTTCGCTCTATTACCAGTGACTGGGTCAAGTATCTCCTTGAACCCATCGTGGAAAAGGGCTATCAGTATGTCTCCCCCATTTACTCGCGCTACAAATACGACGGAACCATTACTAACAACATCGTCTATAATCTCACCCGAGCCCTCTATGGCCTCCGTATCCGTCAGCCCATCGGAGGGGACTTCGCCTTCGACGGTGAACTGGCAGCGTATTACATCGATCAGGATGTGTGGAACACCGATGTGGCCCGATACGGTATAGACATCTGGATGACAACCAACGCCATAACGAATAACTTCAAGATCTGCCAGTCAAATCTGGGAGTAAAAATCCATGATGCCAAAGACCCAGCTGAATCACTCGGCCCCATGTTTAGACAAGTAGTACACACGCTTTTCGTGCTCATGGAGCAGCACGAGGCGGAATGGAAGGCGGTCAAGGGCAGTCGCACCGTTCCCACATTCGGGCTTCAAGAATTTAAAGAACCGGAGCCTATTAAAGTCAACCTTGACCGCCTTGTAACCGAGTTCAAGACCGGTTTCCGGCAGTTCAGAGGCCTCTACCAGGATATATTCTGCCCTGACTGCTTTGAAGAACTCAAGAGATGCGCGGGCAAAGCAAAAACCAAGTTCGTAATGCCCGTCTCAACATGGATCCAGGTACTTTACGAGACTGCTGCAACATTTCACCACTGGACCCACAACAGGACGCAGCTGGTAAACCTCGTCACCCCCTTGTACCTCGGGCGGGTTGCTTCCTTTATAAATCAAACGAAAATGATGAACTCGTTTCAAGCCGAGGAACTCGTTGAAGAGCAAGCCCAAGTCTTTGAAGATCACAAGGGCTACCTTATCGAGATCTGGGACAAAAAGCCGACCTAAGGCCTGCCTCGCCATGAACACCCAATACAACACCCGGCATGATCACCAATGGGGCTCGTTCCCGATCCGCTGCCCCATCACCTCGAGCGTATCGTTGACTACTACGAAAGCATCGGGGTCGATAACCTTAACCAGCTGCTTGAGTCGAGGCAGCTCTCTAAAGGTGATAACAGTGTAGAGAATCTGCTCTTCCTGGCCGGTATATCCGCCTCGACCCCCTATGATCGTCACTCCCCGCTGGAGTTGCCCCATAATCTCCCGAGAAATCACCTCCCATTGCGGAGATATGATGTGCACGGCCTTTCTTTGGCTGAGGCCTGTTACCACCAGATTGACCATGGAGGAGCTGACATACATGAAAATCAAGGTATAAAGGGCCATCTCTAGGCTAAAGAAAACTGCCGCTCCAAGAAGTATGATGGCATTGAAGGTTAGTATGGTGGAACCCAGGCGGACTGAGAAACGTTTAAGGAGTATAATTGATAGGATATCGAGCCCTCCTGCCGAGCCCCAAGACCGCAATATGATCCCAGACCCCACACCTGTAATGATGCCAGCCAGAAGGGCACTTAAGAGCATGTCATGGACTGGCACGGTGAAGTTCACTAAGACTACGGCACCGGAAAATATAAGGACCCCTGCCAGGCTGTAAAAAAAGAAGCGTCTTCCCACGTACAACCAGCCCAAAACGAAAAGCGGTATATTGAGCACGGGGTAAAGCCAGCCTACCGGTAATGACGAGAGAAGGTAATGGATCACCAAGGCGAGCCCGACGAGCCCTCCGCTCACAAAACGATGCGGGATAAGGATTCCGTTTATGGCCGCGGCACACAACACGCTGCCTAGGGCAATAAGCCCTATGTGCCAGAATATTTGCCTCGTCGATCCCAATCTTGATTTGATGGACCACCGGTGCATTTTTTGCTCCTACAAGATAGAATAGAATTTTTGCTCTCAAACCACAATTTCCGCTCTCTGTCAATCATAATGTCGTTCATGTTTGCCGCTATGATCTTTTCCGTGTCACAGAATTCATAGATGATCACTCTCATTAATGTATCATGAGAAAATCCGGGCAGTCCCATTCACAACAGCTTTCTGCCCGGGAGCTGATGCCCTCCGCCAACAAGGACGAAACCGACTTTTCTTTTGACTTTAACCGCCCCACCCTTTAGAGTAGTGATGATGGGATAATCCCGCGTGCTATTGAGAGCACGAAATATTCTCCCCTATGGGATGATCATGAGGTCTTTACCTCATGATCATCCCATAGGTTTCACAGCTATGGCTAATTTGAGCAGTACCGTGTTCTCGTTAGAAACTGTTTTGTTGCAGCTCCACTTGCTTGCTCCGTGGATAATGCGTTTGTTATAGCAAACCCGGGTGATACTCATGTATATCATTCTAGGAAGCGGAACTGCTGGCTATTATGCGGCCAACCAACTGAAAAACATGGGTCATCAGTTCACCCTTGTGGACATCAAGCCCGAAAGAACCGAGGCCCTCAGGGAGATGGGCTTCGAACGTGTGGTAGAAGGCGATATCACTTCACCGGACCTCTTGAAGAAAATCCATATAGAGTCTGCCAAAGGCCTATTAGTGCTGACAACCGACCCGGACTTAAATATGAGGGCTGCGAAGGCGATAAGGGGAATCAGCAAGGAGGTTCCTATTATCCTGAGAGTGGACAAACAGAATGCCGCCGAGGATTTCAAAGGCCTTGAAATCGACGATATCATTTATCCCAGCTCCGCAGTGGCCGATATGGCCATCAGAGGCCTTGAAGAGTTAGAACTCAAGAGAAATCTCAAAAGACTGAGTGCAGTGGTGGCCCAAGCCGATAAGCGCATAGGTATCGTTACTCAGGACAACCCCGATCCTGATGCCATTGCTAGTGCTGTCAGCCTCAGGAAGATTATAGAAAAGATGGGCAAGAGCGCGGACATAATCTATGGGGGGGAAATCGGCTACGCGGAGAACAAGGCCCTGATCAATCTCTTGGGTGTAGAAACAATACCAGTCGCTAAAATCAAGCATATCGAAAACTATTCCAAGATAGCCCTCGTTGAAGCCTCCATCCCGGGGGAGAATAATTGTCTGCCAAAGGAAATCAGTCCCAATATCATTATCGATCACCACCCCTATGACCCTGCAAACATATCGGCGGAATATGCGGACATTAGGCCCGAAATCGGGGCAACCTCGACTATCTTGACACAGTACCTGATAGAGCTCGATTTTGAAATATCAACCGAGTTGGCTACCCTGCTGCTTTATGGCATCAAGACGGACACTGCTGATTTCACCAGGGGCGCTACACCGAAGGATCTTCAAGCAGTGGCCCTTCTGTATCCGAAGGCCTCTCGGGACCTGTTAAACAAGATTGAAACGCCACTCATGTCTTCTGAAACCATTGACGTTCTCGGTGAAGCAATAAAGAAGAGGAGAACTATTGGAAGCCTGCTCTTGGCCAATGTGGGTTTCATCAGCAATAGGGACACCCTGCCCCAGGCAGCAGATCATCTGCTCAAACTTGAGGGGGTGTCCACCGTTCTGGTCCACGGCCTGAGTGAAGAGGTTGTCCACATTTCAGGCAGAAATAAGGATATCAGGATCAACCTCGGCCAGGTTATGGAGCAGGCCTTTGGAGATATCGGCGAGGCTGGAGGCCATCCTACAGCTGCAGCGGCACGAATTAAGCTAGGGCTCTTTGGTGGTGCCAAAGACAAAGAGTCTCTGCTGAAACTAGCCGAGGAGGCCATAACAGATCGGTTCTTACGGATAGTAGGGGTCGAAGAAAAGAAGTGACGCTACAGTCTCGCTTGCCTGCCCTACTCCTCTTGCGCAGCCTCTTCTTTCTTGCCGATTTTTTCCGCGGCTTTTTCTAGGGTTGCAGCCAGTTTTTTCCTGAGCTCATCTTCCCCCTTTTTAAGCTCGACAATCCTCGCTTTGAGGGCAGCAATATCGTCCTCAGCGGTCCTTCCCGCCCTTTCATAGGCGAGGAGCGAGATAACGATTGCTATAATGGCAACAATCAGGGCCAAAAACGCCATAAACCCTCCACGTCTCTTCGTCTCCCTTTCAGCCATGGTTAAGACCTCCTTCGTTGAAAGTGAAAAGCGGAATCACGCAATACCCCCCTGTGTCTCTTGACGGTACTCTTAATGTTTTGGCTATTTCTTGCTCTTTTCGCTTTCTTTCTTTGTCGCAGCCTTCGGGCCTTGCTTTTTTTCCTCGACCCCTCTTATAGCTGCCTCCATCCTGTCTAGGACATCTGCCGTCTTATCTCGCAGGGAATCGGTTGCCTTGGCAACGGTCTCCCCAACATTAGTCAAAACCTCCGTCTGTTTCTTCAGGTCTGCAACTCCTCCAACCTTGTAATAAGCCAGGATAGCTATAATAAGGGCTATAATCGAAATTATGAGTGCTAACGTCTCCATGATTTATCACCTCCTTTACCGGTTTTCTCTAAGGTGTTTATTCGCACCCTGTTTCCTTCCAATGATATTTCTATCCTTTTTCTATTATAACCGGCTTCTTCATAATCCTGTCAATACCCAATCTGACCCCTATCTCTTGACGACCAAAACGGGTGTTCCGGATTTTCTGATAACCTTTTCAGAAACAGAGCCAAGGAGCATTTCCTCAACGTTGCTCTTACCGTGAGAGCCGATCACTATTGGCGAAACGCCTTCCTCTTGTTCAACCCTCAATATTTCAGTCAACGGAATTCCCCTTTCAATCCTCAGCTTCACCCTAAAGCCCATTTGCCTCAATCTGGCCCCTATGTTATCCATTTCTTTCCAAGCTTCTTCTTCGATTCTCCTTACCATCTCTACAGAACCTTTCGACGCGTGCAACAGACAAATATCGCCGATTGCCCTTTCATCAATGACGTGCAAACCGATAACTTCTTTTCCTCCAGCTTCTTTCAATTTCGTAATGTAGTTCATGGCCTTATTCGCTACATTTGAGAAATCGGTTGGATATAGGATCTTATCAAACATGTATCTCAATCCCATTCTCGCTCGGGTGTGACTCGTAACAACCGTTCCTATTCGTCATCTCTCTTAACTCCGTTCACGCTTGAGCACCAAAATGCGTTCGTGCAAAAGCCACACGTTCCTCAACGCCATGCAGGCTCCTATGGTTTTGTTCAACCAGGTTCAAACAGGGTAACAGTCCGGCGTGGTTGGCAATCTGGATATTGAGCCCAGGGCGTGCATTCAGCTCCAGAATCAGTGCACCCTTGTCTTTATCAAGCACGATATCTACTCCTTGATATCCCAGGCCACTAAGCTCATAGCAGTTCGCTGCCAGCCTCAATAAATCTGCCCAGTCTGGGATTCTCAAGCCAGTTATAGGCCCTCCAGTGTCAGGATGTTCGGTGACAATATCGTTGCCCCACACCGCGGTGAGCGTTGTACCGGTTGCGATGTCGACTCCGGCACCGAGCGCGCCCTGGTGAAGGTTGGCCCGGCCACCTGACATTCGTGTCGGCAAACGGACCATGGACATTACGGGCACACCCAAAAACACGATGACACGGACATCGGGGACTCCCTGGTAACTGACGGTTTCAAAAAGAGGATCAGGACGGACCCGATATTCGATCAGGGCTTTGTCTGGTTGTCCGCCCAGACTGTACAGGCCGCTCACCACATTCGCAACATGATGCCTAAGCTCTTCGTGGCTTATCAATAAACCGTCGTGTTTTCGGTACAGGTCCTTCAAACGGCCTGAGATTACGAGAATTCCATCCCCACCACTACCATAGGCTGGTTTTATCACAAAATCCGAATAGTGTCTCAGCAGGTCAGGTAAACTCCGGAGCTGATATTCTCCCTGCACCACAGCATAAAGCTCCGGAACGGCTATACCTGCTCTGAGGGCAAGCTCCTTAGTGCGCAACTTGTCATCGACCAAAGGATATAATTTGCGCGGGTTGTGCCAGAGCGTGTACTCTGCATTGCGCCGGTTCAACCCCAGCACCCCTATAGCAGCAAGCCGTCTTGCCAGTTCAAACATCAGAAGCCACCTTTAACCAATGCCTTGAAACGGAGGAGCTCCACGAGGCGGTAGCCATAGTAGCGCCCCAACAGCAACGTCCCTGCCAGCAGCACCAGCAGCAACTCCGGGAATACGAACACGAGATGTTCCACATAACTGATGGTCATGATGAGGTGGGCCAAAGCTGCAACTATGAGACTGCCAGCCCCCTGTTGTAAGGCCTCGCTTGCACCGCGCTCTTCCCACACGATGGACATCCTTTCAATCGTCATAGTCAAGATGACCATGGGGAAAAGTGCAACGGACAGCCCGCGCTCGAAACCAAGCTTGTGTGTCAGCACGCTCAACGCGGCCATTACCAAGACCACAACAAAAAGCACACACGCCAAGCGGGGAACCAGCAATAGCTTCAAGTGTTCAAGATAGCGGCGTGCGCTCAGACCAAGACCAACCACTAAACTAAAGAGTATGATGCCCCACAGCAATTGGGTCTCTCGGAATGCAAGAGCAATGAGCACGGGCATGAACGTTCCGAAAGTCTTGATGCCGATAACATTGCGCAGAATAACCAGCAGAAATGCACCCACTGGGATGAGCAGCAGTATACGATACACCGCCTGCGTATGGATCGGCAGGCTGAAGAGCGAGAACTCAAGCAAGAAAGGGCTCTTAATCCTTCCGCTTTCGATCGCGGCACGAACTGCCTCTTCCTCTTGCAGATTTACCGACAAGGTTACGTGCAGTCTATCCCCGCCTTCCAACCTCACCAGCGGCTCTGTCCCTCTATACCATGGGAAATAATCAGCAGGGACTCCCGAGTCTCCTGTAATCGGATCGTATGGCCGCCACCGCTTTTCTTCGTATACCTGAAACCACTGGATTAATGGGGCCTCACGGTTTTCCCACTCCAATCGCATACCCTGTATGGCCCGGGCAGCTATCCCTGCGTGCCCCAGGATCTGTACCGCGATCTTCACCTTCTTTGAAACAGCCGCTTGCTTACCGACCAGTAAAGCCGTATTGTTATCGGGCTGAGGGCCGTTGAGGCGTTTTATCAGCTCCTTCACAAAGGTATCAACGTCGGCAGATTGGGCGTGGATGTCGGCGATCAGAGATTCGGCAGCCGCAAGGTAAGCGCCTTCAAACGTAGGCTTTTCTCCCTCCGGTGTTGTTACTGCCACCGGCAGCGCCTCGGCGTCAATTCGCCGAACCACTGCGCGATAGTAAAGAGTCTGTTGCCCTTGAGCCTTCCGGATTGACCACACTGCTTGCCGATTACCATCTTTGATAGCAGTGCC
>CP070752.1:2275587-2300852 GCA_020348625.1 Deltaproteobacteria bacterium
TCGCTGGCGCCGGGATCCATATTACGCCCAAATACCACATGTTCCTGTATATCGGAGCACAAGAGATACCCCAATTCGTCTTCGAAGAAGGCCATGAATTTCTGGGCGGTAATGATCGTTGGGCCGGTGGCTTCGTGATCCAGCCGATCATCACTGCCAAAATAGAGCCCAAAGGCAATGAGGCTCCCGGTTACGCCCCCGCACATCTCGCCGGTCCCACCGATGCCGGGAAATGGCGTTAAGGCTTTGATGATCTCCATAGTGCCGAGGCCAAATTCCTCCATCAGGGCAAGAGCGGTACCTTGGGGACAATTCTTAAAAATGAAGTTATATTCCTCGGCCCGCTGCTGAACGCGATCGAGGATTTGCTTCCTGTTGGCCAGGATTTCATCCCGGTTGAGTATCTTCTTGGGGATCCCTTCCTTAGACAGTTTCTTTATTCTGGCTTCAATGGCCTGTACATCCCAGGCTCGTTCCGACAGTTCCTGTACTCTTGCCTTTAGCGCCTCATAGTCTGCCATGGGTACAGTCACCTCCTCTTCATTTTTGTTTGAGAAGCAAGTATATTATGATTCGATCTCTCTTTAGAGAGTCAATTTCTCTAAAGTGCCTGGAGTTTCAAACTTCTTGCATCTCGGCATCTTCTGCCAACCTTTCATGGAGTAGATTTTTCCACAGACTCCTGCGAGCGCTTTAGGCTGGCCTCGCCCAAAGCGTTAGCTCCAATGATGGCCCCCAAAGCCAGCTCGGGATTGATTTCGAAATAGGAATTGTGGGTTGTAAGGCCTTCCATGCAGGCGACTTCTGCGGCCTTCATGAGGTTCTCCGGCGATGCATCCGAAATACCCAGCTGCCTCAAGGTAACAGGCAGTCCCACGGCATTGCAGAAATCCAGCACCCTGTCTATTTCCTCTCTCGAATAATTTTCCATTACGAGCTGCGCAATGGTTCCAAAGGCAACTAATTCTCCGTGCAAAGCGCCTTCCGCTCCCTCTAGGGCAAGGAGACCTTCGTGAATGCCGTGGGCGGCAGCCAACCCGGAACTTTCAAACCCCAATCCGCTCAACAGGATATTGGCTTCGATGACCCTCTCAACCGCCGGAGTTACAGCATTTTGGTCAACAGCCAGTCTTGCGCTGACACCGTAGTCCATGAGCGTATCATAACAAAGTCTTGCCAGGTTAAGAGCGGCAGCGGTCGTTACACCGCCGGGGAGGTTCTTTGCGCCCGATTTCGTGCAGGTAAACGCTTCAAACCAGGTCGCAAGGGCATCACCCATGCCTGCAACAAAATACCGCGTCGGCGCTTCGGCGATAACCTTTGAGTCCACCAAGACAACATCCGGATTTCTTTGAAGTATCAGGAACCGATCAAGCGTGTGGTTCTCGTTATGTTGAACGGACAGGGCACTGCACGGTGCATCGTTCGATGCCACAGTCGGTATTATGACAAGGGCTGACCCCAACTCATGAGATACGGCCTTTGCCGTATCGATTGCCCTGCCACCACCGACTCCTGCAACAACATCTGCCCCAAATGTGCGTGCTTTTTCCGAAAGCTTTGCTGCGCCAGCGCGGGTACATTCTCCTGAAAACGGCTCAAACTGGTACTCGATGGAATGCCTTTTGAGGCTTGCCGAAACTTGATCCTGCACAGTGGCTAGTGCAGTGGGGCCGCCAACAAAGAAAACCTTTGATCCCAAATGACCGATATATTTGCCCGTCTCACTGAGAACCCGAGACCCCTGTATATACCGGTTTGGCGCGATCAGTATCTTAGCCATGGTACTTGTTCGTATGTGGCTCCATGTTTGCTTCACTTCTCCATAGATCTTCGATCATTTATCGAGGAGCGCATGGTTTCGGCTGCCACTTGGCCAGCGGGATTATTTCAATTGTCAGGGATTCTCAGACTCTTTGACTAAGTCACCGATTATCTTCCCGAATTCTGAGAGATACTGTTCCTTGCTGGCATGCGACGGAAGATGCGTTTTCATCTCATTCAGATTTTTCGCTATAATCGGTATCCAATGATAGGGAATGGATATCAGTATCGATCCCTCTTCAAACAACTCTCTCCCTTTCATCCCGTGGACCATCTCCGGTATTAGGTAATTCACTTTGCCGCTTTGATATGGATAGATACAAGTCCACGCGCATCCCATGACAGGTGTCGTTTTGGAGACATATAACTCCCCGGTGGAATAGGTCATGGCCCTCATCACTATTTCTGCCTGGCTCGGAAAGGCGGTAATGATTAGTACGTCAGGCTCGAATTTTAGTCTGTCTAATGGAGAGAAAACCACGTAGTTTACAATGCCTTTTTCAAATTTGGGAACGTATTGATAAAATACATAATTTGCACGTGGTTCCTGGAAGATACCCAATCTGGCTCCAATCTGGCCGCTTTCTGCGAATGGCTCCATATCCTCCATTCCCAAAAGGATTTTCCCGACACACGCCTCGTTATTCTCCTTACCGAAGTAAAACGGGGTTCCGGTTTCCTGGGCTTCTTTCAGCATTTCACAGAAGGACAGATTCTTGTCTATCGGTAGCTGGTCAATTCCTTCTGGCCTGAAGAACAGGAAATTGATACCTACCGGTGGCCTCTCAAGATTTAATTTGTTGAATATGGAAAGATCTTGTGTGAGTGGTCTCACCTCTTCACCTCATCTGATGTAGCTCATGTGACCAGAAAACAAGGGCTCAAAAGCAAGGTGAGATCATGCTTGCGAAAACCGCTGTAACGTGGTGTATCATTCTTCGTCAATGAGAGCGCTCTATTTCTCGTATTCGCATCCTTAGCAGGACGCACTACCTTAAAGCCCCAAATATGCCTTTCTGATGAGTTCTTCTTTCAGAAGCTCTTTACTCTCTCCCTCCAAGACAACACGCCCGTTTTCTAACACGTAGGCACGATCCGCTATCTCAAGGGTTTGTTGCACATTCTGCTCGATCAAGAAGATGGCAATTCCCTGGTCGCGGAGGCCTAGAATGATCCCGAAGATTTCATCCACAATGAGCGGTCCCAGGCCACTTGATGGCTCATCAACAATGCACAACCTGGGCTGTGACATTAAACCCCGGCCCATGGCTACCATCTGCTGTTCGCCGCCACTTAACGTACTGGCCAGTTGCCCTTGTCGTGCCTTTAATATGGGGAACAGCTCATAGACCCTGTCAAGGATTTGCTGCTTATCCTTCCATACACGTTTTGTATAGGCACCCATCTCCAGGTTCTCACGGACCGACATGTCGGGAAAGAGCTTTCTGCCTTCGGGGATATGGGACATGCCCAGCTCCACAATGGCATGAGGCGTCAGTCCATCGATTCTGGTGCCCAGAAACTCGATGCTTCCTGAAGCCGGATGGATCAAACCGGATATGGTATTAAGCAGGGTTGTTTTACCGGCCCCGTTTGAGCCAACCAGAGCAACTATCTCCTTATCATCGATTCTGAGAGAGACGCCCCATAATGCCTGAATCTTGCCATAAAAGGTATCAATGTCCCTAACTTCTAGCATGGGCCTTGTCTCCCAGATATACTTTGATAACCTCTTCGCTTGTGGCGATTTCCTGGGGCGTACCTTCGGCAATCTTCTGACCGTGATGGAGTACCATAATCCGTTCACACACGTTCATAATGGCCTTCATGACGTGCTCGATCATGATGATGGTAATCCCCTTATCACGAATCCTGGCTATTAGCTCCATGGCCTGGGCGAGCTCGGTGGGGTTTAAGCCTGCCATCATTTCATCAAGGAGCAAGAGTTCGGGATCCGTTGCCAACGCCCTGGCCACTTCAAGTCGCTTCTGGTTTGCCAGGGTCAGGTCTTTCGCTGGGGTGGCTTTCAGTGCTGACAAGCCCACAAATTCCAACAGTTCGGTGGCTTCCCGAACAGCATCCTTCGAGGAAAGGCCCGGCGACATTCCGAAATGAAAGCCCAATGTAACATTGCTTAGGGCCGGCAGATCCGGGAAAACCTTAACTGTCTGAAAGGTCCTTGCGATTCCCATCCTGCATATCTTGTAAGGCTTCAGCCCCGTTATGTTTTCACCCTTGAATTTTATTATCCCCGACTTGGTGGTAAGGGCGGCCGAAATCAGATTAAAAAGTGTTGTCTTACCGGCGCCATTCGGACCTATCAACCCAAAGGCTTCCTTCTGTTCCACGCTAAAATCCACGTTTGATACGGCGGCCAAGCCTCCGAAATACTTGGTTACTCCTTTACCTTCAAGTATCGGCATGTTTCCTCACAGAGAATCGTTTCCATGATGCTTGAATCAATCCGACCAGCCCGTCGGGAAGATATAGTATAGAAATCACTAATATGATTCCGAAGATGAGCATATATACCTCCGGGAATCTGGTTATCAGTAATTCTTCAACGTAGGTAAAGATTGCCGCGCCTATTACCGGGCCGTAAAGCTGACCCATGCCGCCGAATATGGCCATCAACACCGGCATAAAAGAGTATAGCATATAGAAGGCAATACCCGAATCTATGTAGGTCCATTTTGTCGCCATAACACTCCCGGCGGCACCCATAAAAAAGGCGCTGACGGCAAAGACGATCACCTTCACCATGACCACATTGACGCCGGTATGTTCGGCGGCCTCCTCTTCCTGGCCGATGCTCATCAAGGCGAGGCCGTATTTGGAATGTTTAATGATGGTAGCGGTAATCATCAACAGCACAAAAATGCCGAGCATAAAAAGATAGATCGTGTCATAACCCTTGACCATGACGAACCTGCCGCGCGTGCCCGTAAAATGGATTTCGTAATAATTGAAGGAATTCGCGATAAGCATAAGGAGCCCGAAAGTGAATACGGCGAAATAGATGCCCCTCAGCCTCAGGGTGAGGGCGCCCACGATGAGCGCGAGACAGAAACTGGCAGCACCACCGATGGCGACAACTACAGCGAAGGGTATGGCTTTCCCTATGATGGCCGAAGTATAGATGCCGAATCCGAAAAAGGCGGCAGGCGCCAGGGAGATATATCCGGTAGGGGCGGAGAAGATAACCCAGCCCACCGTCAGGATCACATACATGAGGATACTGCTCAGCAGGATTACGGGATAACCCGGCCCGTAGAGGGGCAGGGTGGCCAAAAGGACCAGTATGACAAGGAGGATCGCCCCTGTTATTAGATTTTTCGGTGTTTTTAACATGGCAATATCCATTTCCCTATTTCCCCAAGATCCCTTTGGGTCTCACTAAGAGCAGGAGTGAGAAAATAAAATAGAAGACAACCATGTACAGGCTCGGCTCTATGTAGCTTACTATGCTGCCTATAAGACCTAACAGAAAACCGCCAACAAAACTGCCCACAATACTCCCCAAACCGCCGAGGGTGACCACGATAATAGCAATTACCGTATATTCCAGACCCATGGTCGTTTGAATCGGATAGCACATACTAATGAGCGCCCCGGCAAAACCGGCCATCACAGCTCCAAAGCCGAAACACAAAGCCAGTACCTGGTTGATGTCTACCCCCATGAGCCCGGCGGTCCTCGGGTCCTGCGCCGCCGCTCGAATCGCCTTGCCAAGGCGGGTAAAGGCCAAAAAGAGATAGAAAGCCGTACCTATAACGACGGCATACAGAAGAGTTACCAGGCGATTGGCGGCAAATACCGCCCCCCCAATATTGACCCCGACATTTAAATAGGAATATCCCTTAAAATCAGTGCCCCATATGAGCATGGCAAGATTTTGGATGATAAAGAGAAGACCGAAGCATGCCAGCATGGATTTGCTCTCAAAGATGTCCATGGATGGGGAAGAACTCAGGAGACTTCTGAAAAGGGTTTTGTGCAGGAAAAAACCGATCAAAAAAACAAAAGGGCCGCAAATAATCAGAGAGATCAGGGGGTTTATATTGGCCGTTGCATACAGGATCCAGGTGGCAAAGGCCCCCAACATAATAAATTCGCCATGGGAGATGTTAAATACCCGTGCCACACCATACTGCAGGCTCAGCCCCACCGCGATCAGGGCATAGATACCGCCCAACAGCAGACCGGCGATTATGATATCAAGGAGTTCTACTATCATAGTGAAAGCTTCCTGATTTTTGGAAACTACGATTGCAGGCTGTCCAAAGGGTGTCCATAAAAAGGCGATGTTTACACCCTTTGAGACAGCCTGCCTGTTAATTCTAATAGTGAACTATTAGAGTCAAGTCTATGTCATTACTTCTTTGGCTTTGGAGGCGGCCATGCTGGCTTCGGATATATAGGCGCCGCAGTGCGTTTGGGCCCGGGATCAATGACTTCAAATATCCCGTTTTGCCACTGTCCGATCTGACCCGCGTAACACTCCTTTGCCAGCATCTGGTTCTCAAACCAGGTCTCTCCCAGGATCGTATTGAACTTTTCAGTAGCTATACATTTCCTCAGCTTATCGTGGTTAAGGGAGCCGGTCTTCAGGATAGCCTGCTCTAAAACCTCCAGGGAGCACCAGTATACATCATGTCCCCACCAGTCAAGTTGACTTTCCTTATTACCCGCCGCCAAGAAGTCTTTGACGAATTGCGCGTGAGCCGGGGAGGATTTGGCATTCCATGCGCCTTCACTAATGATACCCTCGATCACTTCCGAACCACCGCATACGTATTTTATAACCTCGAAATTACCACCAGGGCCGAGCCCAAAGACCTTGGGGTTATAGCCGATGGCCTGTGCCGTCATGACCGTGGGGAAGGTGACCGGGGGGTAGGTCTGGGACCAAAAGGCATCCACATTGAGCCTCTGGGCCTCCTTCAGGATGGGCGATACATCCTTGATATCCGGAGGCGTGCTCTTGATCATCTTTACCTCAATACCCTTTTTGGAGAATTCCTTGGCAGCCTCGCCGGAGTACTCTATCCCGTGAAGGTCCTCGATGAAGATGAAGGCCACGGACTTGACGCCCATTTCCTCAAAGACATCGGCCAGGACCGGCATCTGGTAGTGGTTGGAAAATTGCAGGACCATGAAGAAATAGGGCACCGTATCCATGATCTCACTGAGACTCGTGGCACCGCCCTCGGCACCTATCATTACATACTTATGCCTGTTGGCGACCGCACTTGCCGCGAAGAGGAAGGCCGTGCTAACGGGGGGAAATATTAAATCGACCTTATCCTGTAAGATCAATTTGTCCAGGAGCCTCGTCATGGTTCCCATATCGCTCTTATCATCATATACCTTCATCTCTATTGGCAGTTTTTTGCCGTACTCTTTCACATAGATTCCGCCCTCGGCGTTTTTCTTCTTAACCCACATCTTATAGAGTGGCCCGAAGGCATTTTCCTCAAAAAATGCATGCATGCCTGATAGAGATCTTGACGCGCCGATAACGATTTTGTCCTTGGCCAGTGAGTTTGTGGCAAAAACACCGACCATGAACGCCACGCTCACTATAAACATGAAGCAACCGAACAAGACTTTGTTTTTCATTTTATCCCTCCTTTCGAGAACGAGTGGAATGATTCTAAGTCTCGTTATCATAAAACCTCTCATTACCTCTCAACTGCCTGGAAAACATATCTTTATTTATCTCCTCCTTTCTTATTCTCTGTGCGACTATTGATCTCACCTCCCTCCTGCTTCAGGTTCGGGGGACATCGCAAAAAAGGCACCCACCATTATCATATTTGCCGATGTCCTCGTATCTATGCTTAATCAGTCAAGACCTATTCCTCGGCCAGCAGTGGTCTTTTCAGTCTATAGTGCAGTCGCCAAACTCAATGTCTATTTCTTCTTTGGCCAATCAGGCTTTACGATCGGTGGGGCCGTACGCTTCGGCCCAGGGTCTATTACTTCAAAAACCCCCTTTTGCCACTGGCCCCATTCACCGGGATGATTCACGAAAATTCGCCTCTCATCGTACCAGAACGGGCCCAGAGCTGTATCGAACTTCTCTTTAGCCATTATATCCCGTATCTTTTTCTGGTTCAGGGTACCAGCCTTCTCGATAGACTGCTGAAAGTGCTGCAGGGCAGAGTACCAGTATAGCGCGCCCCAGTAATTATTTACAGGTTTTCCCATGACCTCTTTGAAATGCTCGGCGAATGCTTTGGCCCCAGGAGAAGTCTTCTCGTTCCAGGCACCACCACCGATTACTCCCTCTGCAAGCGGACCAAACGCCTCTGGATAAAACGTAAAGGCGGGGCCCACCGTGAATCCGAAGACCTTGAAATTGATGCCGAGCTCAATCGCCTGGCCGGTAGCAAGCATAACCTCACCAGGATAGCTAAAACCAATAAAGGCATCCGCGTTAAGCGACTTCGCTCGCTTCAGCAGTGGAGATAAATCCTTAACGCCCATCGGGTAGCTCTCATTTATGACAACCTCAAACCCCCGATCGGTCAATGCTGGAACCGCTGCCGCACTATTTTCAGCACCATGGAGGTCATCATGGCAGATTGTTGCCACCTTCTTCACGCCGAGTTCCTCAAGGATGTCAACCAGGGCAGGCACCTGAGTTTCGGCAAAATTCAAGGTCTGAAAGTAGTAGGGTAGGTCAGCGGCGAAATCCTTGAGCTTCATCGCGCCAGCGCCATTGCTGATGAGTATATACCCGTGCTTGTTGGCAACAGGGGCGGCGGCTAAGGTAAATGCAGTGCCCCAGGGGCAGAAGACGAAATCGACCTTCTCTTCTAAGATCAATTTTTCCAGCAGCCTCGTCATCGTGCTGATATCGGATTTATCATCATATACTTTTAGCTCTACCGGCAATTTCTTGCCGTACTCCTTTACATAGATCCCGCCTGCGGCATTGACATCCTTAACCCATACATGATAGACTGGAGCACATGCGAATGTGTAATCGCCACCAAGTGGGCCTGAGAGAGAGGCTGCCTGACCAATGACGATTTTATCCTTCGCGTGAGCAGCCAAGGGAAACGCCATAAGCAAGGCAAACAGCACTAGGCACACTGCAAGTTTTAAGGATTTTTCTTTACTATTCATGGTTCTCCTCCCTTTTAGAGATTCAAAAAAAGCCAAACCCTCAAAATACGCCGTGGCTATCACCAGCGCCCTTTGTGGATGAAATGTGAGCATCACCTCCCTTTTTGGCTCAAAGCTATTGATCCTCGGGACTGCTAAACGATGAACTTTGCGGATACGAGAACTGATTCCCCCACCCAACCGCAATCAAGGGAATCATGAGGAGCTCATCTCCTTCCTGAAGCATCTTGTCCATACTGTTGAGACATTCTATGGGCCGCCCATTGTGCGGAAGAAGACGGTCGCTTGTCGGGCGAAATAAGTTAGGGGCAACTATACCTTAATCCCTCCCCATTATCAAGAAATCAATTCGGAAAAAGGAACAGACGCGTCATCCGCCGTGAATAGCATTAAAGATTTGCACAGGGACCCCGTGCCGTATTGTATCATCCCCTTTTAGTATTCGCCCTTCCATGGCAACCACAGCCTTTTTGGATTCGGAGATTCCAAGACGGGTCAGAAGGTCTTTGACCGTGGCCCCATCCGGAATCTCAACCTCAATACCCTCCGAATGCCGGTAATCGGGGAACTGTTGGCTCAAGGTCCCGTATAGTTTTGCCGTTATGCGCATCCTTGATTTCTGTCAGAAATCAAAGACACTGTCAAGCTCATCGTCTCCGATAACAAAGACCGTATTATGCGGAGGCAGGGGCTCTTCATAGAAGAACTTGGGAAGTCGATCGTCCTGACTCGTAAACCCCGCCTTTCTGTTGAATTCCCGCTCTGCCTTTAACACCCGAACACCCAGGGCGCCGGGGAAATCGTCCGGCCCAAGTTCCTTGCCTAACTTGGCACTGAGCACCTTCCGAAATGCTTCGCCGGGTTCGGGATCAAACGCGGCAACAGTCGCCATGAAGCATTGGCCCGTGCAGTCAAAAGCCGCCATGGCGATTTGTAGGTTTCTGGAGATCTCAACCACCCCTTCTGCTTGCATTGGATCGAGCTTTCCTTGCAGAACCAACCCAATCAGGTTACCGGCAGTGTGATCGGCCCCCATTGGTGAGGTAGCAAAGGTAACGCCATTGCCCCGCATGGCCCTTGGATCATAACCGGCAATGGCCTGACCCTTGACCACCGGAACCCGGGAATGGTTGAAGTGCTTGCCCACCGCAACAGGGCCGTTTCCGAGTATCCTACCGAACTCCGTACCTGTGCCTATCTCTTTCACCATCTCGATGGCTGCCGCGCCATCTCCAAACTCCTTATACCCGGCGTCCATGGCAACGCCAACGGCCACCCCTGTGCTCATGGTGTCAACGCCAATGTCATCGCACAGAAAGTCCAACCGAGCAATGGTATCGAGATCAGCGATTGCGGCCATGCCGCCCATGGCCCAAATGGTTTCATATTCCAGGGAACTGGTGACGTAGTTTCCCTGTTTATCCACAAACTCATTGGAGCAGTGGACGATGCACTGGGCGCAGCCCACGTGGGTCGTCTTTCCGCCCCGTTGCTTGATAAGCTCGGCCATGGCCTCCCCGCTGATCTGCTCCCACCCGTCCATTACGCCCTTTCGAGCATTGTAGCAGGGAAAGGCGCCCATTGAATTGAGGGGAGCTACGAGTGCAGCCGTGCCAAGGGTGGGCATCAATTGGCCGGGTTCGGGATGCTCTTTTACGGCTTTGGTGAAGATCTTGGTCGCCTCCTTAAAGGCCTTGGGGTCCGCTATGGCATCGGCGCTCTTGCCTCCCTGATCCACCACCAGCGCCTTAAGCCCCTTGGCACCCATAACCGCACCCAAACCGCCTCGGGCCGCGGCGTGGCAGGGATGACCATCCACATCGGAAGACTGTATCGATGCTGCGGTCAGCCGGTACTCACCAGCTGGCCCGATGCAGAGTATTGAGGTCTTCTTTCCGTAGATCTCAAGCATCTTTTCCACGAATTGGTAGGTGCCCATTCCCTTGTAGTCTTGGGCCGGGATCAGGCTCGCATTTCCTGCCTTGTCGATCACGAGGATGCTGAGGTCTCCTTCCGGCGCATGCCCCTCGATTATAATCGCAGTAATTCCCAAACGGCCCAAAGCCGCGGAAACGGTGCCCCCTGAATTGCTCTCTTTGATTGTCCCCGTCAAGGGGCTTTTTGCCCCTATGGATATCCGGCTGGTATTGGGCAGAGGGGTACCGCTTAAAAGGCCCGGGGCAAAAATGAGTTTGTTGTCCGGTCCCAGGGGATCACATGTGGGCGGCACCTCTTGGTTGATCATGATTGATGTAAGGCCCCTGCCACCAAGCCCCTTGTATTTTTCTGGCACATCTTCAACACCAATGGTTTTGTTATTCATATTAACCTTGATAAACTTCATAATCGGCCTCCTTTCATTGGTATTATCTCCCAATCCTTATATAAAGTGTTACGCTCTGGTTCCTCAGACACCGCACCATTGCTTCTTTCATATGCCCAATCGACTGAGCAGTAGCCCACCTGCATGAGGCTAAAAAACTCATATAGGAAGACACCTGTATTCCCTGTTATAGCCGCAAAACCGGCTTCATCACGCGTCCCTTTTCCATGTCTTCCACCGCCTTATTGATGTCGTCGAATGGATAGAACGTGATCAAGCGGTCAAAGGGGAACCGCCCCTGGCTGTACAATTCAATGAGTTTGGGGATAAACAGATCCGCGATGGCGTCGCCTCCGAGGATCCCCATAACCGTCCGGCCATTCATGATCAGGTCCATATCCAGGCTGACCTCCGTGCCCGGTGGCACAACCCCGAGGAGTCCGCAAACCCCGAGGCGGGGCAGGACATCTACGGCCTGTCGAAATACTGCAGGATTGCCGATACACTCCAGGCTGAATTCCGGGCCCCCGCCCGTAATCTCCAGGATGGCCTCAACAGGGTTAACATCACCGGCGTTGACGGTATGGGTGGCGCCAAATTCCTTGGCCATGTTCAAACGGTCGGAATTGATATCTACGCCGATAATGGTGGTACAACCGCACACGACCGCAGCGAGAACAGCGCTCATCCCCACATTGCCGACACCGAATACGGCGATGGAAGATCCGGGCTTAGCCCGAAACGAATTCATGACCGCGCCGGCACCGGTCATAACGCCGCATCCCATAGGGCCCAGGATCTCGAGGGGAACGTCATCCCGCACCTTGACCACGTTCCGTTCGTTGGCCAGCGCGAAGTTGGCAAAAGAGGACTGGCAAAAAAAGGACCCATGGATGACTTGATCGCCCTTTCGCAAGGTGGTTGTACCGTCCGGGCGGGCGCCGTTAAAATTGTGCAGGAAGAAATTCAGACAATAGAGTTCCTTGCCTGATTTGCACGCAGTACACGCCCCGCAGTAGTCCCAGGCCAATACCACATGATCGCCCGGTTTTACCTTGGTCACCCGGGAGCCCACCTTTTCAACAACGCCGGCCCCTTCGTGTCCGAAGACACTGGGCGGCGGCGGAATCGGCAAATGCATATCCCGGGCGGCCAGATCCGTGTGACAGATGCCAGCGCCGACTATGCGAACCAGCACTTCATCGTCGTTCGGATCACTGAGTTCCAGTTGTTCAATGTTGAACTTTCCCGATTGCTCATAAACGACTGCTGCCTTAGTTTCCATTGTTTCCTCCAGAGTTTAGATTATTTCCCATCAACTTGTGCCGACAAGCCCCATGATCGGATCTTGCTTTACACTGAGTTTAACCTCGCTTATAGCCATCAGACTGTCAAATTCCTTGGCGATATTCTCTAGTCGGAAAGTTACAGTATTGGCGACGCTGCCCATTTTTTTTCGCTTCACGTTACGAAGTCGCTTTTGCTGATGAGGAAGGGTTCTGTCAAGAGGGAGTGGTATTCTGACCTACTGAAAATGCTTTCTTGTTTGACAAACAGTCTCGTTTTTAAGCAGAGGCATTGAGAAACTTGACAGGAAGTAACTTCTTTGAGCAAGAGCATAAAAGAACCCCCCTGTAAGTCAATGAGATGGACTGTGTTGCCCAAGTTGGTCAATACGTTAACCATCAATATTGTAGATATTGCGTCCTGTCAATAGTTTCCTGGCTAAGCCACAATCTTTTTTGGAACTTCAGCAGGCTGAGCAAGGTTTCACAAGTAGGTCAGCAAAATGCGACAGCGTATCTGAGAATCGAAGCACCCCTTCGACTGGGTTCAGGGTCGATCGAATAGCGTGACCTCCCCGCCTTGCACTGGGATGAGGGGTTTTTTCCGGATCTTCGCGAGAAGTGGTCGTATGCCGCAATGGCCCTTGACTCGCATTACGAGATAGAATATCAAAGTAATATAGACGTGCTTTTTGCCCTCCTAAATCATGCATCAGAGTTTTTGACTCTCACTTCGTTAGACATGCTGAGTTTCCGGAGGAGACAGCAAGGGGCTTGAGTTGTGATCTAAAAAGAGAGGAACTAAGGAGCCCTTAAAACCACAAGAAGGATCTGATATCGTGACACCTCCCGCACGGAAAATAAAGGGCGTTATTTTTGACTTGGACCAAACACTCATTGATTCTTTACAGGCGTTCACTGAGGCCTTTAATAAAGGGATAGAGCACTTGGGGTTGGACCCTGTCGGTAAGGAGATGGTTGCTTCTTTTTTGGACAACGGCTGGCGGATGGAGAAGATGCTTTCTGAGGCTTTCCCTTCTGTCTTCTTTGAAGAGGAGACCCGGAAGCAATGTCAGGATGAGATACGGAAGGCATATTTAGAATTGGAGCCCACAAAGGTTATATTGAAGTCGGGAGTAGAACGAACGCTCCGATCACTGAGAGAAAAAGGAGTCAAGATAGGGATAGTCACTGGAAGAATGACTAAAGGTGACGGTAAGTGGCTCGAGCTTCGCAGGTTGAACATTCATCAGTATATAGACGCCATGGTTACTGCAGCCGAAGCACCCAGTAAGCCAGCTCCCGACGGTTTAATTTCATGTGCAAAAGCGTTAGGGCTTTCTACAGGGGAATGTGTCTATGTCGGAGATTCCCGGCTCGATATCAGAGCCGGAAAGGAAGCAGGGTTGTTAACAGTGGGGATTCTGACTGGCGTTGCTGGTAAGGAGCTGCTTATCAAGGAAGGGCCCGACTATATTCTAGGTGAGGTGAGTGAACTCTTGAATTACCTCAGTGAATGGGAGACAAATGGGGAGGTTTATCATGGGAGAATATGAAGCACTTTTCAAGTTTGCCGCCAAGGCAGGTTCCCTGGAGGGATATCTGTATGAAAGGGAGACAATAGAGCCCCTCTCTAACTGGGTGAGCAATTTAGAAACGATGTACGCGAATCTTCCAGAGGAGGTAAAGGCCCAAATCAGAAACGAATTGAGCGCTGTCTTGGAACGAACTCTCAACTATGGCGGAACACGCCTGGAGGAAGAGATAAGAACAAGGCTCAACAACTTACGCTCCTCGCTCTGAAAGGCTATGAAGCGTTCATCTTCTATGAATGTCGTAATAAAGGGAACACTGGTTGAAGGCATGAAGGAATCAGGCCTTTTCATGAGTATCCCTTGGGTCAGGGACCAATTCATGGAGAAGCTGGGTATTGATCCCTACCCAGCGACTCTCAACCTGGAGGTAAAGAATCCTCAAGACCTCGACAAACTCAAGGAGGTGAAAAACCGGGCAGGCATCGAGATACTCCCTATGGATCAAGGATTCTGTTCGGCAAAATGCTTTCATGTGTTGATATGCGGAAAGGTAAGGGGAGCAATCGTCCTTCCCCTTGTTGAGGGTTATCCAGAATCCAAATTAGAGATCATCGCCTCAGAAAGGCTCGTGGATCTCTTGTCGCTCGAGGTTGGCGACATAGTGCCGATAGAAATCGATTTAAGAAGTAGGCCCTAGGATAGCTGCTTTAGAAAAAGAGATATAATAAACTGCTAAACCAAGCTATTGGGGGAGTTTATAGTGGGACGTCCCATGTCCCCCATTTCACTACTGGATAAAGCTTCCTGCACAGAGCTGCCCGGCCCGGATATGCCTCTGAATCTGCAGGGGGATACTATGAGCTGTCAATCACCCGGCGGACGTGATCTGCCACAGCCAGACATGAAGTCAAGGCGGGACTCCCCATGCCGAGCAAATGGATGCAGGAAGGATATTTCTCCTCTCTTTGTATAAGCCAGTCCAGATGCCCTGATAGGTAGCCTAGCACACCGGTCTGATAGGGTTCTAGATCGTTTGCCCTAAGCCCCGGGAAATAGGATGAGACTGTATCAAAGTACTCGGACATGGGTCGGAATTCTCCTGCGAAATCCTCCTTGCTTTTCGCGGGAAAGGAGATCGGGCCAACCGCCATAATTGGTGCTGGTTTCCAATCCCCTTCAGGCCCTGGTTCAATGGTGGGGGTGAGGTGTGTGCCGACGGTCCAGTAGCTGCCGCTGGGCAGACTCACCTTGAAGGGGGCGGGATATATGTTCATATGGCACAACAGATTGGACCGTTTGGTCCGATAGAATCGGGCGAACTCGCAGCGCATAGGGTCCACCAGATAGGGGGACGCCGGATTAAGCATCCGGGCTACCTGATCAGCGTAAAGACCGGCACTATTGATCACCTCCTTGGTAAGGAAGGTGTCCTCGCTGCTGTCCCTGTTTCGGACCGTCAATTCGAGCCCTTCGGAGCGGGGCCTAATGTCCACCAGTTCGGTTTCGGTCAGAAAACGGACGCCATGATTGGATGCCAAAGTGAAAAGTCTGTAAACCAGCCTTGTCGGATCGACCACACCGGCACTGGGCAGATAGATCGCGGCAAGGACCTGGACATTGGGTTCTTTAGCGCGCACTTCTTCGCGGTTCAGCATCCGGGCTTCTACACCGTTAGCGCGGGCCCTGGCCAGATAAAGTTCTAGATTAGGCAAATCCCTTTCGGAGGTGGCCACAACCAGTTTACCGCAATGAAGGTGGGGGACTTCATGTGCCCGGCAAAAAGCATAGAGCATACGGTTACCTAAGGCACAGAGCTTTGCTTTAAGAGGACGAGTCTCCTGATCGTAATACAGGCCTGAATGGATTACACCCGGGTTTCGGGAAGACTGGTTCTCGCCTCGGGTGACACCAGGGTTTTTCTCAATAACAAAAACCTCTCGCCCATTCTTGGACAGTTCATGGGCGACCGCTGTTCCCACAACCCCGGCCCCTATGATCGTGGTTTCGACAACTTCCATTGGTTTCGTCTCTTCAGCACCTTAATCCCGAAGTTCCCTGAGGGCTTTTGTTTCGATTCCACAAACGGAATGCCAATACCCGCCCTTTGATTAATAGTACACTGGCACGAAATCGCTCAACAGTTTGAAATGCGCAGACCCACTGAAGGTCGGGAGACCTCTTTAGAATTGTATCCTTCTTCCTCATTATTGCAGGTAATAATTGATGGAACAGGAAATGTCAAAGTGCAAGCAGATGTGTTTCGTGAAGATTATTTTGCTAAGTCAAGAAGATCGATCGGTGCATGATAGCAAAGTGCAGCCGGCGGCGTCAGCGCCTATAGTTGATCACCATGGGTTGCCGAGCGCTGCTATTTAATTGCCGGGGTGGTCACTGGTTGAGCTGCACGGATGAAGACGGGATAGCCTTACCGGCGAATTCACCGTGTAGAAAGGTTGTTGTGTCGGAGTTTCAGGTCTGTTTGGCCACCTTGTAAACCTTTACCCTCACCGCAGTCTCAATGGATAAGGTCACGGGGCACTTGTGTTCCATATCATTGATCAAGAGGTTATTAAACATCACACCCTTGTTCTTGGCTATTGGTCGCCCCTTGGCCCAGCCTCCGCCACCGGCGACTGAAGCAACCGCCTGGGGGTGGATGCCGGTCATGAGCTTGGCCCTGCCGGTCATTCGCCTGCCCCTTAGGTTCTCCACACAGATCATATCCCCGTCTCTAATGCCCTTCTTCTTGGCTGCCTCGGCGTGTAAGCAGATATTGTAGGTAAAGGGGTTATTCCTGCTCATCTCATCGATCATCGGGTTCTGATAGGTAGCAGTCGCTGCGTGCAGGATATCCCGATAGGAGAAGGCGACAAATTCATAATCGGGATGGGCCTGTCCTTCCTCGTAGATAATGGAAGGGAAATAAGTGAGCAGAGGCGTGTAGTGGTTCCAGTCCACCTTGATACCCAGTTTTTCACCGATCGGCATTGCCTTCTCTTTGGTGTTCAACAGAAACTCGAAATAGATGGGACCTCTTCCGGAGCAGAAGGTCCGCCAGTAGGCCTCTTCCGGTCGTTTCTTCCAGGTCACGAACCCTTTTTCCCGTAACCATTGCAAACCGCATTTTTCGCCGAACATGTGTTTCAGGGTCCTGTCTATGAATTCCTCGTTCGACAGCCTTTCATCCGGTCCTATGATGGGGAACTCTTTGTCCTGTTGTTCCATTTCAGCAGCCCCCCACTTGGTAAGCTTTCCGGAGAAATAGGTATCCAGAAAGGTGTTGTAATGAGCTCGTCTCTCCGGCCCTAATCTGTCTGCCAGATCGAACATGATGTCTAATACGTCCCTTTCTTCATACCGATTCTTCACCACAGGTTGCCGCATATGAAAGGACCAGTCGTCCATGCCGGTCGGCCAATTGAAAAAGTATCCGATAGAGCCGCTTATGTCTAATTGTTCCAGCGGATGCTTTTCTGGCAGAACGATGTCGAGATAGGCCTCCGTGGTTTCGTTGTGCTCGGTGAATACCCCCCAGGAAAAGGGGACTTTTGAAAGGTATGTCCCCGTAGATTCGATATCAGCAGTGCTTTTAAAGAGGTTGCCTCCCATATAGGCAATAATCTGGCAGTCATAGGGACGGCCCGCTCTTTCCCATATCTCTTCAAAATCCTCGGAATACGGGTGCCCTGATGTGTGGGAATGAACAAAGAAATCTTGCAGTGTCAATCTCTCGGGCCATTTTGGTTCTTCTGGAGGCCACGGATCGTGCGTGACCCACATGCCGGGGGTGAGCATCCCGTCAACCCCTGCATATGGTTCGTATCTGGGATATCCCGTATCGGGGTGGCCAAACCCCCGGGCCGGCCAGCTGATCGTGCCGCCAACAGCTTCCACATTTCCCACGAGCTGGTTCAAAACGCATATGGCAAAATACTGGTGAAAGCAGTTCGAGTGTCCTTGTCCGCCTCTAAACATGCAGGTGGCAACGGGCCTGTAGGGCAACCGGACCCCTTCGATCTCAATGGTGGCGCCGATTCGCGCCTCTTCCAGGAACTCCCTGGCAATCCGGTCGATCTTTGACGCCGGAACGGTACTTACCTTTTCGGCCCATGCCGGTTCATACTGTTTCAGATGTTCTTTCAGAAGCTGAAAGGAAGGCCGGCATTGTATGCCATTCACTTCAAAATCCCCCAGCAGTGCACATTCCGATGACAATGTGGGATCGTCCCATGTCTTCGCCTTGGAGTCGGATTCATCCCATAAGAGGGGCTGACCGGTCTCCCTGTCTCTGACGAACTTCAGATCAGGTCGCACCAGGTAAGGGCCGTTGGTATATTTCTTCAGGAACTCTTCATCATATTTGCCCACCGTATTAACAATGATGTTGCACATGGCCAGGATAACGGCCAGATCCGTTCCGGGGAGAATGGGGATCCATTCCGTGGCCTTACCCCCGGCAAAATTGCATATAGGGTCGAACACGATATTTCTCATACCCCTTGCCCTCGCCTCGGCGGCAAGCCTCATGTTATGGGCTGGGCTGTGTCCGGATCCCGTGCCCTTGTTCGAACCGAATTGAATCGCGTAATTGCAGTATCTGTAGTCCGGTAACACCGACCATGAGCAATGTATCAAGCCGGCCCCAAAATGGGCACCATTACCGCAATGCAAACCCACGCCTCCGGGGGCAAAACTGCGACAGCCAAGGGTCAACAGGAGACCGGACAAAATGGTCGAGAATTTCTTATTAGTACCCGGCGAGGGTGTGCCGGCAATAATAAGGGCCCGGGGATCTTTCTCTAAAACTTTATTGTGCTTCTCCGCAATGGTGTTCATCGCCTCTTCCCACGAAATCCGCTCCCATTTGGGATCTTCGCCAAAGCCCTTTTTAGGGTTTGTCCTCTTCATCGGGTATCTTATCCGGTTGGGGTCATAAAGACTTATGATGCTTGAGGCACCTTTGCCGCAAAGTCCCCCTCTGCTGCCCATAAAGCTATCCGGCTCACCTTCAACCCTTACCACGACGCCATCAACCACATTAACGGCCATGCCGCAGGAGCCATAGCACTGGGCGCAGACCGTATGGTACCAACGATCGTCTAGGGTATCTTTCTCAGTATCCTCGGCCATAATTCTTCTCCTTCGGAATACACTTGTGCCTCCGGGGCAGTTCCCTGCTTCTGGGATACCCCTCTTTACCTGAAATCGTTAGGCCTGGCCGGAAATAGACCAGGATAATAACCACTTTTTATCAAACTGTATCGCAGCAGCAAATCCCCAAGCAGTTGCAGGATCGCGGCAATCAGCAACATTACTGTTCCGATTTCATTAACCCCAACAGCAAAACCGTATACAGTCACGACCAGGGGGATTATCATGCCGCCCGCAATTACCCAGGGCCAGAATATCCATTTCAGTGATCCTTTTGCCATCATAGACAACGAGAGCTTCTCCTTGCCTTCTTCAAACCCGAGGCTGACCAGACTCAGGGCAAAAAGACAGACGTTAATCAAAAAAGTAACGAGCAGCCACTGCCTCATGTTGATCATGGAGGTATTCTGTCCAAGCAAAAGGTTGATGACCAGCACGATGGCCAGCCCGATAAAGAAACTCCGTGCCAACATCTGGATAGGAAGAAAACTCGAGTTCCATGTCAGTATTGGTTTGACATCAGCGATTTCATAACCGCCATAGAGGATGGTTGCTACCGCCATAATGTTGGCTACAATCAACACCCATGCTACAGGCGTTGAAAAATAAGACAATGCCAGGTGAATAAAACCGAAGAGCTGGAACAAAGAGATGATCAAAAGGCCCCGCGATATCCAAGCACTGCTGGGCCTTAGAATGGCTTTATAGATTCGAAAGGGGCGGCCCAGAAAAAGTAAATGGCAGCCTCCCCCCAGGGCTCCCGAGATCAACCATCCCGCTGTCTGGCCCCACAGGCTGTGTAAAACGGAGGCCGCCAGAAATATGCCGGCGCCAAATTCCACGAGAAACAGTCCGGAAAAGAGCAATGCCCCTTTCCCTTGAATCCAGGCTGTTTGTAGCGTGGGATATACCATGAATTCGTATGGTTCCATCTTTTCGCTTAACATGGAGAATCCCCTTACTGATTACCTATTTGGTAATATAATAAACACACGGATCCGTGCCTGCCTCAGGTTTTAGTTGATATCCCTTTCCGATCCGGATTGCAGTGGAAACGTCACTTTCAAGATCATCGATGTCTCCGAATATCCTGGCATTAGTCGGGCAGGCATTCACGCAAGCAGGGGTCACGTGGCGATCAACTCCTGGTACCCCTCCATTATTCAGTGCCTTATCCACCCTCTCCTTGCAGAAGTTGCATTTTGCTACCGTGCCCAACTGCAGGGGATACATCTTCTCTCTCATCTCCTCATACGGCGTGAGACCCTGCCCAGGAAAATATTCCCGTGGACTTTCATTGAACACCCGAACCTGATATGGACAGGCCATCATGCAGGACCGGCAACCAATGCATTTGTCGGGGTCTACGCACACGATGCCGTCCTCGCGCTGCTCTGTAGCCCCGGTGGGGCACACATCTACACAGAATGGCTCTTTACAGTGGTTGCACAAGGTAGGGTAGATCTGCTTGTTAATCCCTTCTGCCTCAAATATTACCACCCGATTCCAGACAACATCGGGTGGTAGAAAATGCTCTGTCTTGCAGGCAATAACACAAGCATAGCACCCCACACACCTCGTCAGATTGATCGCCATTCCCCATCTCATCTTACTCATTCCCTTCTGTCTTGGTTATGGGCTCATACTCTTTGCATTACCCTGCTGTGAGTTCCACAAGAAAGGGACCTCACTGTTCATTATCCATTCATTGTTTAGTTGATGAGAGTTCCGTTTTTTCGCGCATAATTGCTACATCAAACTGGGCAGGAATAAGGAAAGTTGGGGGACAGCTATGAGCAGAGCTATGTGGCACACATCAGCCATGAGGAAAGGGACTATCCCCCTGAATATGGTATACATGGGAACGTCCGGCGCCACCCCTTTGATGACAAAGACATTTAGACCAACGGGGGGAGTTATCAGTGCCATCTCACACATTCTAACGATAATAATTCCAAACCAAATCGGGTCAAACCCAAGCTTTTCGGCTACTGGATAGAAAATGGGCGTGATAAGGAGAATCATCGCGGGCGCGTCAATAACAGTACCGAGAAATAGAAGGAAGACCAGTATGAAGATAAGCATAATGTATCTGTTAATCTCAAGTCCGACTATAGTATCTGCTATCGTAAAGGGAACCCTGCTTATGGCAAGGAAATAGCCCAGGATAAGGGCACCTAATACGATAATAAGTATCATTGCCGTATTCCTGAGTGTTTCAAAAAGACTCTCCTGGATGGCCTTTCTGTTAAGCTTTCCTCTCAGCAATGCGGAAAAAAAGGCTCCGAAGGCGCCCACCCCAGCCGCCTCCGTGGGAGTGAAGATACCGAAGTAGATCCCTCCGAGAACGAGGATAAATAGAAGCAAAATGACCCATGTATTCTTGAGCGATACTATTCTCTCTCTCCAGCTCGATATAGGCCCAGGCGGACCTAACCGGGGATTGAGCTTGCATATGATGAAGATGGTGATCATATAAAAGACAGCTTCGAGCACGCCCGGGATAAAGCCCGCAAGAAAAAGCCTGCCTATAGATTGCTCGGCTATAATACCATAAACAATAAGGCCCACACTGGGCGGTATGAGGATACCAATAGTACCGCCGGCTGCCACTGAGCCCGTAGCCAAGGCAGGATCATAACCGTATCTCTTCATCTCCGGCAAGGCCACCACTCCCATGGTAGCCGCCGTAGCGGTACTGGAACCGCTGACAGCGGCAAAGCCGGCACAGGCACCCACATTCGCCAACGCCAGGCCGCCACGGAAATGCCCTAACCATCTATAGACCGTATTATAGAGATCTTTGCTGAGTCCGGCATGAAAACAGAATGCCCCCATAAGGATAAAAAGGGGGACGACGCTGAAGTCGTATGAGGCAAAAGTTCTGTAAGGAACTGTTGTCAGTACGCCGAGGGCCGAGTCCAAACCCCTGAGAAAGGCGAAACCGGCAAAACCCACCAACCCCATGGCAATACCTATGGGCATCCCTGAAAACAGGAATATGAAGAGAATGCCTATGCCAATAAATCCGGTGGTAAGGGGTGTCATCTGGTCACAAGTTGAGAAAGATATTCCAGAAAATCCTTTAGAAGCACCAATGTGAAAACCAGGCTGCCTAGAGCGAGCGCAGCGACAAAAGGGAAAGTAGGTATGAGTAATACGGCGGATACCAGGTTGCTTTTAAATATAAGCTTTATATAAAGTATGCTTTGCCACGTTACTAACGAAAAAAAGAGAAAGCTAAGAAAATAGGTAATACAATTGAAAACCGCCTGAGCTCTGGGCGAAAACCGGGAGGTCAGCACCTCTACGCTAATGAGACCTTTTACCAAAGCGCAATAGGAAAGCCCGAAACCGACCACAACTGCCATCATATATGAGGTAAGCTCCCAGGTGCCGCTTATGGGCCGGTTAAAGATATAGCGCAGCAGGACATCCGCCGCCGTGATGAACATCATTAGGGCGAGGACGCCTGCTGCCACATAAGTGATGACTCGGACTATAGGGTTTGCCGCCCTTGTTAGAGCACGAATAGTTTTGGTCAGTAGCATTCTTACATACTATGGTTCTGTTTTTACCAGTCGAAGAAGCTCATCAAGCACGGCTTGCCCTGGCAGTCCTTTTGCAGTGACCCTTTTCACCCAGGCATCCCATAATGGTTTGCCGCCCACTTCCTGCCACCTGGCAAGTTCCTCTGGAGTGAGAGTGTAATCTATCAGTCTATGGCCCGTCTTTGCCGCGTATTCGTCCATCTCCTTCAAACCGGCATCGTCAAGTGCGTCGGAATAGTGTTTGCCCAGCCATCTGCACGCATCATAACCGCATTCACTATCTATAGCCTTCTGGATGTCGGGCGACAGACTGTTCCACTTGTCTTTATTCATGATAATGGCGAAAGGTGCCGTGGCAATAATCACATGAGTCATGTATTTTCCAACCTCATGGAAGTTGAAGATCTCACATGCACCAATGGGCGTTAACGTGCCGTCGAGAACACCTTTTTGCATGGCAAGGTAGGTTTCAGTAAAAGGCACCAAGGTCGGAACAGCCCCTAACGCCTTCATTGCGTCCGTTTGAGGTCCGCCTAGGGCCCTTATCTTCAACCCTTTCATGTCCTCAAGGGTTTTGACCTGCTTTTTGGTGGTAAGCAGTCTATACAGACCAGCAGTGTAGTTGACAAGTACGTGCACCTCCTCGTACTCCTTCTGAAACTCCGGAAACTTAGTATATAGTTTCCTTAAGATGCCGCTGGCTTGCTGAGCGTTCTTAAAGGGGACAAAGGGGAGTTGCATGATTTCAGTGAGAGGTGCCATTCCCGGCCAATAGCCCATGGCGCACCAGGCCATATCTGCGACGCCGGTTTTTGCGGCATTCCACGCATCCATCCCCTTGACCAGGGTACCACCGAAATAACGCTCTATTTTAATCCGATTGCCAGTAGCCGCTTCAAGCCTGTCGAGCCATACGGCATTAGCATGGATGGTACCATAGGAAGTTGGGGGGTTGTGGTCAGTATAGACGAGTTTTATTGGTTCGGCTTGTGCCAGCGCGGGAAGGCCAACGAAGATCAAAAGGCACACTGAAACTACGATTGTTGGGATTAAGGAAAATCTCTTCTCTTTCATTTTTTTCCTCCTTTCTTGGCTTGGCTTTTTCAGTTAGTCAATCTTCTATCCATGCGTCAATAGGCATCACCTCCTTCATACTGTTATAATTTTATTATCCAGGCCCACGGATTATCATGTACCGATATGACTGGCAATATTTAACCATTTTGTTTTTTTTGTTCTTTTTTGTCGATTCTTTTATTTCTGCTATAAGATGATAGGACTGATATCCTGGATGAACTATTTCGAGAAGTATTTTATTGTTTTTCTGCGCGAATAAGCCTTGTATGAGATAAGCCGATCAGTATTACCATGATGCAAGGTTCTCTGAATCTCACAAACCATAGTAAAACCATTTAGGAAAGACGTTTTGTTATTAGGATTGGTGGTTTGGTTTTGGCTAAGCCCTTTATTTATAGAACATTATCGAGTATGTCAACTTATACTTTCATCGCCGTTTAGGGTTATGTAACCTCGTCAACCGGAGGCCCAAGATTTCCCACCCCTGCCTAGCCTAGCAATCGCATAGGTTGTGGACGTTTTTCCCTTGACACACAAGGCGGTTGTACCCATACTTTTCATCCAACAAGGAAAATGCTTATCGCTTGAAAACCGTGAGTTTCTTGCGACTCTCTGATGGAGAATGAGCATGAAAGAACAATTAGTTCAGGCTGAGGTCTTATGTATCGGAGGTGGCATAGCAGGCCTCATGGCTGCTATACGAGCAGGGGAACTCGGGGCAAAGGTCATTGTGGCTGAGAAAGGCAATACGATACACAGCGGCCGTGGCCGTGCCGGAAATGATCATTTCTGGTGTTACATCCCTGAGGTACACGGCTCGGATATGGATGTCTTTTTGAAAGAATGTTTGAAAGGACCGAAGCTAAAATTGATGCAAACAGGGACCAACATGAAAGTCCTGCGTACTTTCTTGGCAAGGTCCTTTGATATTGTAAAGCTGTGGGACACCTGGGGAATTCCCATGAAGTACCAGGGACGATGGGAGTTTGCAGGCCATTCCTTTCCGGGGGATGTGCTCACTCACCTGAAATACGGGGGACACAAGCAAAAACGTGTTTTGACCGAGAAAGCCCTCGAACAAGGGGCAGAGATCCTGAACAGAGTGATGGTATTTGATCTGCTGCGCGACACTGAGGGCATTGTGGGTGCTGTAGGCATTGATACGAGATCGGAGCTGGTTATTGTGTTTCAGGCAAAGGCTGTTATTTTGGGGACCGGTTGTCTCGACAGATTATATCCCGCCCCTGTTCCTGCCTGGATGGCCAGTATACCGGGAAATCTAACGCTCACCGGTGACGGACGGGCGATGACATACAGGGCTGGAGGTGTCATCGTTGGCCCCGAGATCCCCAAACGACATGTCGGTCCACGATATTTTTCG
>CP070752.1:2300952-2318316 GCA_020348625.1 Deltaproteobacteria bacterium
AACTCTTCCAAATACCAAGGCGCCCGCATGGGCCAGCCCGACGAGGTCTGGAATTACGGACGCGGAGATGGTCTGGAAAAGGCGAACTGTATCTTGAATATCATACGAAAGCGCCATCCACAGGAGGATGTACGCTTGAAGGGCGATGGGAGAACTGTGGTCGTTTGCCGTGAAGATGGCACGGAATTCGGGTTTAAAAGCGAGAAGAACCTTGAACTGCCCCGTGAGGAAGACCTCTCCTTCCCGTGAGGCCTTTCCAAGGGCTTGAGCCTTTAACACGGCTTATACAAACAATTCAGTTTGCAACAAGCGAGAGGAGGATACTCATGGATCTTCGTGAATACTTCGAAGGCGCAAAGGGTTTGGGTGTGCTGGCTACCGCAGACGATCAGGGCCGCGTTGATGTGGCCGTGTACGCGATTCCCCACATCATGGATGCTAGCACCATAGCCTTTATCATGCCGGATCGGTTAACGCACCACAACCTCCAGTCCAATGCACATGCTGCCTATCTCTTCAAGGAAGATGGCCCCGGCTACAAAGGGGTTCGCCTTTTTTTAAAGAAACTTCGTGAAGAACAGGATACTGAGCTGCTGCACGCAATACGCCGAAAGAAATACGCTGCTGAGAAGGGCGAGGAAGAAACATCTCGGTATCTGGTGTTTTTCGCCGTTGAAAAGACACTCCCCCTCATCGGAGCGGGCAAAAACTCAAAGGAAGGCGGTTAGTGAATCACGGAAATGTACACTCACCACCCTAACTGCGCTTTAGCCTTAAAAGCGGCTAGACCTGCAAGATAATGCGGGAGGACAACCTACTTTTCTCTTGACAAACTGGTTTTCTGGGATTTATTCTATAAAACGCTATTTCATTCTATAAAATAGATACCAGTGACTGCTCCTGCAGCAAACTTCTACAATAGATCGTTAGAAAGAGCGTTACAGATTCTAGGTGCTTTTTCGTTCGAAACCAGAGAACTGACTTTACTTGAGCTGTCAAGTGCACTCAGCCTTTCCAAATCTACCGTGTATAGGCTTGCCTCTACCCTTTGGAGGTATGGCTTCCTTCAGTACAACGAAACAGATAAGAAATACTCATTGGGTCCAAAACTCTTTGAGTTGGGAGGCATTGTTGCCGCCTCATTCTCACTCAGAAAAACTGCGACGCCATACTTAGATGAATTACACTCGCAACTCGGTAAGACAGTCTTTCTGGGGATTTTTCAAGAAGACGAGGTAGTTTACATAGATAAGAGAGAGGATTTGAGAAATCCTATACGTTTCGCCTCCGAGATCGGAAGACGTCGCCCACCATATTTTGGCATGTTTGGCAAGCTCCTTATGGCGTTTTTGCCCGACGAGGAGGTTGACAGGATATTGAAAAAAGATCCTTTAAAACCATTAACGAAAAAATCTATCACATCAAAGAAACAGTTCAAGAAAAGACTTCGCGAGATTCGCAGGTTAGGATTCTGTGTAGATAAAGAGGAAGCAATAGACGGTATTACGGGGATAGCTGCTCCCATTCAGGATCATAACGGCAAGGTTGTTGCCGCGCTCGGAGTCGGCTTCATTTCTTCGTCTGAGGATTCCGAAGGGGTACGTAAGATAAGAAAAGCTATTTGTGAGACAACAAGAAGAATGTCCCAAGAGCTAGGCAGTCCTCAGAGTGGATGAAGCTATGAATTATTCCCAACCGAATACTGCGATAATAGAGGCACCCACTTCCTGATGCACCCCCATAGACCGACCAGACTTTTCTCCTCTGTGCGGGTGCTAGAATAGGCATGATTGAGGCTCACATGAATACTGTGGTAAATCAATGGCCCCTAGCCGCTACAAGCACACTTTGGCTTTGAAGAGGTTCCGAATACTCACTGACGGACCTCTAGCTTCTAACCACAACTAATAAAACAGGGGGAACGCTATGAAAACAAGGAAAATGGGGAAAAAAGGCCTAACTCGGAGAGAATTCATCAAAACAGTGGGAGTTGCCGGGGTTGCCGCAGCCGGGGTCTCCTTTCTGCCCCTAAACGCTCGAGGCGCAGCCAAGGACCATATCCTAATTGGCCATCCGACCCCAGCCACTGGCCCTATTGCCCCTTTCGGGGAAGCCTCTGGATGGGCAGATAAGCGTGCTATGGCTGAAATCAACAAGGACGGCGGCATATACTTGAAGGAACTCGGCAAGAAGCTACCCATAAAAGTCAAAGCGGCAGATACCGAAAGCAATCCGACGAAGGCCGCCGAAGTGGCTTCTAAACTGATCTTGCACGACAAGGTCGATCTGATGGTGGTTGCACACACACCTGACACGGTCAATCCGGTGGGAGCCATCTGCGAAAGGTATAAGGTGCCATGCATCTCCTCTGTGGCGCCTATTGAGCCGTGGCTGACCGGAGGCCCATACAAATGGACCTTCCACTTCTTTTGGAATTTGGGGCAAATCATCGATGTGTACACAGGCATGTGGGATGAATATGCCGACAAGACCAACAAGGTTGTGGGGGGTTTCTGGCCCAATGATCCTGATGGAACGGTCTGGGCCGAAGAGTTTGGAAAGGCGCTGGCAAAAAAGGGTTATAAGGTGGTGGACGTGGGAAGATTCCCTTACGGTATGCAGGATTTCAGCGGTTTTGTAAGCACCTGGAAAAAAGAGAAGGTGGATATCCTCACAGGCGTGCCCATCCCGCCTGATTGGGCAACCTGCTGGCGGCAATGTCACCAGCAGGGATTCATTCCCAAGTTCGCTAGTATTGGCAAGGCGATCCTGTTCCCTGCAGCAGTTGAGGCTATAGGCGGTGATCTTCCGAGCGGTCTCACCAGTGAGGTCTGGTGGACCCCCTTGCATCCCTTTAAATCATCCTTGGCTGGGAGTTCTTGCATGGATTTGGCCAATTCTTGGACTGAAGAAACGGGAAGGCAGTGGACTCAGCCGCAAGGGTTTGATTACGCACTCTTTGAGATTGCAGCCGACGCCTTGAAGCGGGCAGGTTCTCCAGACAAAGAGAAGATCAGGGAGGCCCTAGTTCAAACAGATCTGGACACATTGGTAGGTCACATCAAATTCAACGAAAAGAATTTTTCACTTACACCCCTAGTAGGAGGGCAGTGGGTCAAGGGCAAGAAGTGGCCTTGGGAACTCGAACTCGTCTACAATAGGGAGGCCCCAAGCATCCCAACCACGGCAAAAATGGTCTTCCCACTTCCTCGATAGTATGTAGAAACGCCCCCTCTTGATGATTAGTAAGGGGGGGCGTTTCTGAATATGGGCGTCGATTTACTCGAAGAAATCATAGGAATTCCAGCTATAGGCCTGGAAATATAAAAATATCATTAGTCGGGGTCTCTGTCTTGTCGATTCCTTTTAGTGCAAATCACGCTTCTTTCGGGCAGTTGGGGAGTGATTCTGTGATAGTTTCCTTATCAATATGACGAGAAAGCGCTGATGTCCTACATACTAACTGTTGAGAAACTCACCAAATCTTTTGGGAGATTGACAGCGCTTGATAACCTTAGCCTCAAAGTAAATCAGGGCGAGATACTGGGCATCATCGGTCCCAATGGTGCTGGAAAAACGACCTTATTCAACCTTATCACCGGTGAGATCAAACCTGACCGAGGGAAAGTGCTGTTCAACGGAACAGATGTAACCTTTGCCCAGACTTACAAGAAATGTCGCATGGGATTAGCTCGTACATATCAGGTCCCAAGGCCTTTTCTGAACATGAGCGTGCTCGAAAATATTTTGGTCGGCGGTGTCTACGGCGCAGGCATGGGCTATGGGCAATCCAGAAAGAAATGCGAAGAAATTCTTGAAAAAACAGGTTTGCTCTCCAAGAGGGATGTACTTGCAGAGTCCCTCACGCTCTTAGATCGCAAGAGGTTAGAAATGGCAAAAGCCCTCTCTACGTGCCCCACACTTCTTCTCGTAGATGAGGTTGCCGGTGGCCTCACTGAATCGGAAGTGGAGGAGGTCTTAGAAATAATAAGATCCGCACGCAGAGATGGGATAACGGTATTATGGGTGGAACACATCATGATGGCTATGCAAAAGGGGCCCGACCGATTGCTCGTTATGGATTTTGGCAAGAAACTCTTCTACGGAACACCTGAAGAGGCATTAGGTTCGAAAGAGGTCCAAGAAGTTTATCTGGGCACCGAGGAAGATTGATGGCCATGCTTGAGGTCAGGGATCTGGACGTTTATTATGAGAAATTCCAAGCCTTGTCGGGCGTTAAGCTTGATGTGCAAAGAGGCCAAATCGTATCCCTCTTGGGCGCCAATGGAGCGGGCAAGTCAACGCTTCTTAAGACCATTTCCGGAATCCTGAAACCCGCTTCCGGCAGCATCTACTTTAACGATAAGAGGATCGACAATCTCCAGGCCCATGATATTGTGAACTTAGGGATTGGTTTGGTCCCGGAGGGCCGAAAGATTTTCTCCGCTCTTACGGTTCGAGAAAACCTCCTGATCGGATCCTACACTCCCAGGGCCCGCAGAACACGGAATAAGACCCTTGAAGATGTATTTCACCTCTTTCCGGTGCTGAAGCACAGGAGCCGGCAGAAGGGAACGGACCTGAGCGGAGGTGAGCAGCAGATGCTGTCCATTGGCAGGGCTCTCATGTCACAGCCCCGTTTCAGCATCTTCGATGAGATCTCTCTGGGGCTAAGCCCCGTGGTGGTCAAAGAGCTTTACAGGACCATAAAAAGAATCAATCAAGAAGGGATGACAGTGGTTTTGGTGGAGCAGGATGTGAAGCGGAGTCTCAAGGTTGCTAACTTTGCCTATATCCTCCAGGAAGGCAGGATTACGCTGAAAGGGAACCCTCAGGATCTTACTGAAGAAGCGGTCAAAAAGGCCTATTTTGGCGTGTGAGTTGGGGAAAGATCTGCCCTTCAGACTCGCTTAATTCGTAATCAATTCGCCGATAAGAACAGGGCAAAAATTATGTTACGATTCTTGGAACCGATCATCAATGGCTTCTTGCTGGGAGGCCTCTATGCGGTAATCGGCATAGGGCTCTCCATGATCTTCGGGATTATAAGACAGGTTAACCTGGCGCACGGCGAACTGATGATTCTCGCAAGCTATTTTAGCCTTCTCACTCTGCAATTGTTAGGGCTCCATCCTTTGCTGACTTTTCTTTTCGTTCTTCCGGCCATGTTTATCTTTGGTTATCTCATACAGGCCCTTCTTTTTAATCGGGTTATGGGAAAAGGAATGGAGCCTTTTCTCATGATCTCCTTCGGGCTGTCAATCATTTTGCAAAACGCCTTACTGCTCATCTTTACCCCTGATGCCCGTTCACTTCAGAACATCCTGGTCATCCAGAGCCTCAACGTCTACAATCTCTTTCACGTGCCCTTGATTCACATAGTAAACTTCGCAGTGAGCATTCTGGTAATCGGGCTGCTCCATCAGTTCATGAAAAGGACCTATCTCGGGTGGGCCATCAGCGCTTCGGCTGAAGACCTAAGTGCCGCTAAACTAATGGGTATTAATCCGAAAAGGGTTTACGCCCTGGCCATGGGCATTGCAGCGGTAACCGCTGCCATCTCAGGGGTGCTCGTCGGGATGACCTTCACCTTTTACCCTCATTCCGGTACCCAGTACCTGATCATTGCATTCGGCGTGGTTATTATCGGGGGTCTGGGAAGCCTACCTGGAACATTTTTGGGAGGTCTCATTTTGGGCATTTCTCAACTGGCCGGAGGGCATATCATTGGTCCCGGATTTCAGTTGCTAAGTGGCTACATCATCCTGCTTGTGGTGCTGACCATCAGACCTCAGGGAATATTGGGAAGGGGGTAGCCGTTTCTATGTCTGCCAAACGGATTCGTTTTATCTCGATCCTTCTAGCTTTGGCAGTCCTTTTGACCATACCCTTTTGGGACTCACCGTATGTAATGACCGTCTGGCTGCTGATATATGTTTACGCAGCATTGGCCTCCATGTGGAACCTTCTGGCTGGCTATTCTGGTATGATCTCTCTTGGTCAACAGGTGTTCATCGGACTGGGAGGTTATACCCTTGCCGTATTGTCTGTAAACTATGGACTTCCCATTTTCTTGAGCGTTCTCCTTGGAGGGATGTTATCCGTGATCTTTGCGGTCCTCATCTCCCTGCCTATCTTTAGAATGAAAGGGGTTTACTTTGCGATCGGAACCTGGATCATAGCTGAGGCATTGGGAATTTGTTTCAGTAACTGGGGGTACGTAAGATACGGAATGGGCATGTTTATACAGCCTGCCTATAAACTCTCCATGTCCTCGGTTTATTATGCGGCTATGATTATCTGCATCGGTTCAATTGCCCTCGTCTATGTTCTGCTTCGTTCAAAGCTAGGGCTGGCATTAATGGCAATCCGGGATGACGACATCGCATCGGAGACCATGGGGGTCAATATTTTTCGCTGCAAGTTCACCTGTTTCTTGGTTAGTGCCTTTGTTACCGGCATTGCGGCGGGAATACTGTACTTGAATGCTATATTCATCCAACCATTTGAGGCCTTTGGTATTGGCTGGAGTGTCAAGCTGCTTTTCATTGTTATTATCGGAGGCATCGGGACTGTGGAAGGCCCTATTGTTGGAGCCGTCATCTTTGTGCTTTTACAGCAATACCTTTCGGAATATGTAGGGTACAATCTGATAATTCTGGGAATTATCACTATTATGGTGCTCTTTTTTGCGCCTAAAGGAATTATTGGAACTATTCAGAATAGATTCAGGGTGGGACTCCTTTCAGTCCGGCGCCAGTAGTTGAGTGAATGGGCGAGTTCCCGCTGTGCTGGGAAAGGGAGCAAAGGTTGACAATGCAAGGGAGCTTTGAACAACCACATTGGTCAATGGTCGCTTCAAAAGATAGCGCCAGCGCGAGTTTGATCTCAAAGCGCTTAGTATATCGATAAAAAACAGCCACCCTTTTTCGAAGAGTGAAAGGCTGTTGAAGTCACTCGGTGACATAACCAAAAGATCAAAAGATGATACCGGCTATGCTATGAGCTTACTCTAAGAAAGGAGGGTGAAGTGGCCGGAAACGATGTGGTCTTCAAGAAAGACGGGGCCGTCGCTCGTATTACGATAAACAGAGAGGGGGCATACAATGCCTTAAACAGCGCCATCCTAAACAGACTCGAGGAGATTTTTTCAGATTTAGAGGGCGACAAAGAGGTAACAGTGGTGGTTATAACCGGAGCAGGCCAAAAGGCCTTCATTGCGGGGGCTGACATCAAGGAGATAAAAGAAGCCGGCGATACAAGGACTGAGCTCGTGAAAAAGGGGCAGGAGATCTTCTCCAAAATAAGGAATTCAAGTAAGGTGGTTATTGCAGCGGTTAACGGCTACGCCCTGGGCGGCGGATGTGAACTCGCCCTCTGTTGTGATATCAGAATCGCTTCAAAGAATGCAAGATTTGGCCTTACGGAGGTGAAGCTCGGGCTCATGCCCGGGTATGGGGGCACACAATTGCTTCCAAGGTTTATAGGAACAGGAGCGGCAAAATACTTGATCTTTTCTGGAGAGATGATAACAGCCGAGGAAGCATATCGGATAGGTCTTGTTGAAAGGGTTTGCAGTAGCGAAGCCCTCATGAAAGAGGTTGATGAGTTAGCAAGCAAGATCTCTTCCAACGGCCATTTTGCAGTCAGGGCCTGCAAGCGAGCCATAAATTTTGGGACCCAGCTTTCCATCGATGATGCCTTGAAACTTGAGCTTGAGATCTATGACAAGGTGGCTCGTTCGGCTGACGCAGAGGAGGGAATTGCGGCCTTTCTGGAAAAAAAGGCCCCAGTATTTAAGGGAAGGTGATCGAACTACGACAAGCTGCACTGAAAACTATCGGAAACCACATTTCTCAGCCGAGGGCGAACTGATGGTGAAAAACCTTCCCTTTTATGATTTGATAAAGGTATATATTTGTGGTTTAATTCATTAAATGAAATAGAATTTCATTTAATAAAACATACGAAGTGATTGTCTATGTTGGAGAAGTCTTAAAGAGAAAGCCTGAAAGACCTGGAACAGGGCGAATGCTTTAGAGGTGTGAAATAATCAACAACAAAGGATATTCATGAGACCCATCGGTAGGGCCTGAAAAGATTCCTCAAGAGGAGTAACTTGCCATGTTCACCAAGAATTTTGAAGAAATCAACAAGGACATGTTTCAGGAATGCGGTGGCAAGGCGGCGCACTTAGGTGAACTGACCTCCTTGAAGCTCAACGTTCCTAGAGGTTTTTGCGTTGTGGATAAAGCCTACTCCCATCACCTGAAAGCCAGCAACCTTGAAAACCAGATAGCCACAATAGCAAACGGCATCAATTTTGAGGATTTTCAGGACATGGAAGAAAAGACGAGCCGCATTCGATCACTGATCGAGCAGGCCCCAATGCCCAAAGAGATCGAAAAGGAAATCATCGCAACCTATGAGTGTCTTTCCAAAGAAACATCTGCTCCATTTGTAGCCATCCGTTCATCAGTGGCAGTGAAAGATTCCGACATATCTTCCTTCCCCGGGATGATGGACACCTATCACTACATCCGGGGCGCCAAAGACGTTGTTGAGAACGTGAAGAACTGCTGGGCCTCAGTATGGTCAGGACGTGCTTCATTCTCTCGTTACAACAAGAAGATAGATTACAAAAAGTCCGTGATTGCACCAACCATCCAGCTTATGATTAACTCAGAAATCGCCGGCGTGGCTTTTACAGTAAATCCGGTGAGTGGCCGAGGGGACGAAATAGTCATTGAGGCAAACTGGGGGTTAGGAGAGTCCGTGGTTAGTGGCAAGTGTTTGTGTGATTTTTACGTAGCCGGAAAGAAGCTTCATAGTGTCAAAGAAGAGAAGATTGCACGAAAAGAGCAGAAATTTATTCAGGCGGAAGGAGGCGGGGGCGAGTGGGTTGAAGTTGAACCTGACAAGGTCAATGAGCCAACGCTTACCGAGGCACGTATCGCCGAAATCTGCGGGACAGCTTGAATGATTGAAGATCATTACGGGTATCCTCAAGACATCGAGTGGGCATACGAAAAAGGTGATCTCTATATCCTGCAGGCTAGAAGGGCCCGCGTGGCTGGAGAATAAAGTGTCACCAAATTTGAAAGAGGAGGATAATGAAATGGCACAAAGAACAATTGATGTACACAATCATTGGTATCCAAAAGAGTATCTTGAGTATCTTGTGAGTAGGGGCTCGAAGGAGTCTCCGACTGGCACTCACGATGGAGGTACACATTACCGCATGTGGTACAAGGGGGTATGTGTGGCCCACATAGATCGGGCCGGTCATTATGATTTGAAAGAGAGGATAAAAGATCTCGATGCGGGAGGTCTGGACACGCAACTGATAAGCGTAACTATTCCGGGCCCCGAGACCCTTGAACGAGACAAGGGCATCTATTGGGCCAAAAAGTGTAACGACGCCCTGAAAAAGGCAACCGAGGATTATCCAGGGAGGTTCTATTTCTTGGCAAGTCTGCCCTATCAAGATCCCGATGAGGCTTGTAAGGAGCTGGAAAGGTGTCACGAGATGGGTTGCGTGGGGATCCAGTTGTTCTCCAACTTCAATGGCGAGCCCATTTTCTTGGAAAAATACCATGGCATTTATGAGCTTGTCAATAAGTGGGAGCTTCCCGTGTTAATGCATCCCGCTGTTCCACTCACGCGTGAGGTTATGGATAAAGTTAAGATCCCTTATCAGCTCTGGGGTTATACCCTGGATACAAGCCTTGCTGTGGTCAGCCTGATCTTTCAGGGAGTAATGGCAAAATTCCCCAAATTGACCATTATTCATGGACACCTGGGAGGCATGGTCCCCTATTTTGTTCGTAGATTGCAGGACTCTTATAAGGGATATGCCAAGGAATGGGGCGTTGAGTTGGATGAGTCTCCTGACATCACTTACAAGAACAGGGTATATCCTGATACAACATCCTTTTATGTTCCAGCCATGAAATGCTGTTTAGAGTGGGTGGGTCCGGATCATATGTGCATCGGCACCGATTATGCGCATAGGGTCGGCGATCCAGAAGGAGCCATCAAGGCAGTTAAAGACGTGGGAGAGCAGGTGGGCCTGAGCCAGGATGAGATCGATCTCATCCTTGGAAAAAACGTTGAAAGGCTCTTTAAGCTGCCACCAGCGTAATAAAACAAACACATTTTGTATTTCCTGGAGAGAGATCACTTTACCCCCAGAACCGTTCATCAGGATAAGTACTGGCAGAGTTTTCCGGGAGAATGCTATGCAACTGCTAAATTTGGGGTAAGTTGAGGGGGAAACTATGATCACCGGAGTAAAGTGGTGCGGGTTTGACTTTGGACAATGCTTAATGGACCCCTCAGGACTGCGAAATTACCTGGTAGTGGGCGACGTATGCAAAGAGCTTGGTGAGCCTGAGCTTATTGAGGAAAGGATCCACAGGTACCGAGTGTTAAAGGAGAAGTATGGTAGCTATGGCGCCATAAAGGAAGGACACAGAGACGAAATATTGCGTTACGTATTCGATGACCATTCCTTTGCCATGGAAATCTTCTCCACTAAGGAACAAGAACACCTGAATGTAGCGGAAGGCGCTGAAGACGCATTGGCGTATTTAAGAGACCAAGGCATACAAAAGGCTGTCGTAGCCGAGCTGAAGAAGACCCTCGGGCCGATCGGTTCAGACATAGCTACACGGTTCCTGAAACACAAAGGTTTGCTGCAGTATTTCGATGAAATGTTTACACCTCAGGGTAAAATAGATCTACATGATGGCTCATCTGATATGCGGTATAAGGGAAAAACTAAGGAAGAAGGTTTATTGTACGATGAGCTCGCTCAAGAACTGCTCATGCGGGGTATCCAGACATCAGACGCAGTAATGATTGGCGACAAGCCGTGGACTGATATCAATCCCGCGAACGAAAGAGGTTTCAAAACGATTCAATTCATTGGCTACATCAACTATGGGTCATCTGAAGCGGATTTCGTGATATCTCATTTCAGTGAATTGAAAGAGATAATAAAAGGGGTCAAAAGATGAGCGAGCCGAAGCGATTAATCATTGAATATGAAGACGGTTCCATGAAAGGGATTGAATTCTTTCATTTGAGCCGGCTGAATCGGCTTGAACTCTCAAAATTGGGGCTCTGTGCTCCGCCTTCGGCTATACCTTCACCTTCAAAATATTACCTTTTGCTCCGGTGGAAAGATGGATGGCAGGAAGTCTTCGGGGTAGACAATGGTTCCGTTGAATTGTTGCGATATTACGTTATTGAGAGAATGGAAGAGGTGGGTAGGATGGCGCTCGAGGTCGAAGGTGATTATCCAGTGCTCCTGTTGATACGGCGAATGCCGAAAAAACTAGAGAGCCTGACAATAATCGGGGGTGGTGGTTCAAAGGTCTTTGGCTTGGAACCGAAGTTACGGAACGAGGAAGGAGGGAAAGTAGAGCACGTCGAATACGATAAGGCAGAACGTCATTTCCAGCATGAACCTGAAGAGACTGCTCAAGACAGAGTTAAAGCAATAACGGATACCTTACAAAGGGAGTTCGATAAGAGCGGCCTCACGGCTGAGAAACTTCTGGCCATGGATCAAGCTCCGAGGGTTGAAGAATACAAAAAGGTCGCAAGGGCAGTAGGCATAAGGGCGACTGAAAAGCAGGAGGATGTTTACGGTTTTATACAATTGATGACAGAAAACTTGGCTAATTCCGGGACGTAAGAGCTTTAAAAATGCTTCATTTTTGGTCGGTAAAATGATTTGAAGCTTAGAACAAGAAAGGAGGGTATGATCGATGTCTGAAGAATTGGGCCTCAATGCAATTGACAGGAGTATTTCTGGCTTGAGAAGCCTTCGGATGCCTGAGGACGAAGATATCTTCTGGTTCCGAGACGATCTACATCAGCCCTATCCCATATCTCCCTTAGGGATGACTACCATACAAAAACATCATTCCTGGGGCTACCATGTGGCGGCTGAAGAGTTGAAATTGCCACTCTCGAAGGGCGGCCATGTCAAGATTTACAAGGGAAGAGTTCTATTAGGGTTCGAGGAGATTAAAGATGCAAAAGAGATCGAGAGAAGGGCTGCAGAATTTGGTAGGCTCCTGGATTACCTAAAAACGAATTGGGATGCCTATTATGCGCGTTACATTGACGAAGTTAAGCAGGGTTTAACCTTCATGCGCAGCGTGAATGACCTTATGTCCAATATCGATTTACATCATATGCTTTGCAGAAGTGAGCAGATCAATAAGAGGAACTGGGAGATCCACTTCACGCTCATGTACCCCGCCGATGCGCTCTATTTTGAATTTGAGAATTTCTGTCGGCAACATGGGCTCAAGGAGAAAGATTTTACCATTATGCTCCAGGGTCTTGACACAATGGCGACAAGGACAGATGAAGCTCTTTGGGGCCTCACGAGACTGGCCGAGGATTCAGGAATTAGCAAGCTGATTTTGGAAGAAGATGAAAAGGGGCTTCTCCGGAAGCTGGAAGGAGATCCCAGGGCCGCAAAATGGTTAGAATCCTTTAGGGAATTCCTCGATCTCTACGGCCATCGGATTACTGCTGCGCATCTAGACGTTATCTTTTCCACATGGATAGAGGACCCAACACCCGTATTCACTACAATTAAGACGTATATCCCGAAAATAAAGCAGGGTTGGGACATCAAAGCTGAAAGGGAGCATATGCTCAAAGAGGCTCAAAATGCAGCTGATCAATTTATGGCGAAGCTTCCACCTGAAAACAAAAAGGAGTTTGAGGAGTTCCTTGAGATAGGTAAAAGAATCTACCATTTTCAAGAAGATCATGGTTTTTATATAGATGGGTCTTCGACCGCGGATCTGCACCATGTTCTTATGGCTTGCGGAAGAAGGCTAACCCATTATGGGTTGCTCGAAAAGCCTGAAGATGTATTTTTCTTAACCTTTAATGATCTTGAGGAAGTGATATCCGGATTGGCGCGCAACACAGAAGCCGCTGTATATCATTACCATCGAATGGTCCCTAGCTTAATCAAAGAGAGAAAATGGGGCTGGGAACAGGCGAAAGAACTGCAGGAAGCCCCATTGACCATTGGCGCTGTTCCAGAAGAGGTGAAAGACCCCATTATGATTAAGGTATTTGGGATGATAGATGAACTCATAAAGGCTGGTAAGGTTGAAGAGTTAGAAGTGATGGACCGGTTTGAGGGTTATTCTGGGGCTCCTGGAGTTGCAGAAGGTGTAGCACGTGTTATTACCAGCTTTGAGGATTTCCCTAAACTAAAAATGGGAGATATTCTGGTATGTCCCTATACAGCCACTGCATGGACCCCCCTCTTTCCCAAGATCAAAGCAGTCGTTACTGATACAGGCGGCATGTTAACCCATGCTGCCATCACCGCTAGGGAATATAGGATTCCCGCTGTAGTTGGCACCTGGCGGGCTACTAGGTCAATTAAGGATGGTGACACCATAAGGGTAGATGGGAACGCAGGCATAGTGGAGGTGCTCAAAAAGGCTGGAAAATAATGCCAGACCTGTCTCTACCCTGGACGGTGATTAAGGGCCCCCAAGACGATGCAGGTGAAGTGAATGTTTAAGGAGGTAAGACATGAAATATGAAAAGCTTTTCTCGCCAATCACTATGCGGGGAGTGACCTTTCCCAACCGGATTATGCGCACCTCAATGGTCTCAGGGCTCGCCACTGAGGATGGGGCGGTAACGGATGTATTGAAGCAAAGATACCAACGGGAGGCAAAGGGAGGAGTCGGAGCAATTGTGGTAGAGGCATCCGTTGTCATAGCCTCCAAGAGCCCCTATAACCTCCGGATCAGCGACGACAGCTTTGTGCCCGGCTTTACCGAGGTGGTCAACACGATCCGCTCAGCGAACGCGGATACGCGAATTGGGATTCAGATCATGCAGTTCCTCAAGATCGCCAGAAGCGGATGGCGACAGAAAGTCGAGGACTTCAAGAAGGAGGATCTGCCGAAGATAGTGCAAGATCACGTAGATGCTGCCAAGCGTGCTTTGACCGCGGGTTTCGACTTTATCGAACTACACATGGCCCATGCATTTGTCCTTGCCTCCTTCTTGTCACGGGTTAACAAAAGGACTGACGAGTACGGGGGCAGCTTTGAAAACAGGATGAGGCTCCCTGTCGAGGTGTACAAGGCGGTACGTCAGACGGTGGGAGAAGACTACCCGCTGGGTATCAGAATCAACGGAGAGGATTTCATCGTCCAAGGCAACACGCTGGAACAGAGCACCCGGATTGCCAGAAGGTTCGCGGAACTGGGCGCTGACTATATTAGCGTAACCGCAGGCGATCGCTTTGAAGACGCTGCCATCCCGGAAGAGGGAAACCCCCCTGATCCTATGTCCGGCTACAGTGGTCACCGGATGAGCCCGTGGTGGTGGTGGCCAGATGGAACCCATGTGTACCTGGCGGAGGGCGTAAGAAAGGCCGTCAGAAAGGGTGGGTTCGATACGCCAATAGTGATTGCCGGCAAGATCAGGGAGCCCAAACATGCCGAGGAAATCTTGCGGGAGGAGAAGGCAGATATGATAGGCCTGTGCAGGGCACTTCTGTGCGATCCCGACTGGCCGATTAAGGCAAAGGAAGGCAAAGACAAGGAAATCGTGAAGTGCGTGGCCTGCAACTGGTGTCTTGAGGCCGACTCCCGATATGAAAAGGTGAATTGCTGCAGGTGGCCCGAGGGGAGCCTGGTTGCTCCTGACCCGTTTACTCCAAAAGCGGCCCGTCCCGGCAAGATTAAGAAGGAAGACAGGTGATTTCATTGGCACGTTGAAATTGCCGAAGGATAGCCTGTTGATAACTTCAGGCGAATGGAGGCTATGACCGTGTCTAAACTCGATTTTCCACGGCACAAACACGAAGATGCCCAAGAATATAGCACCAAGCGGTGGTGGCTTGGCATAACCCTCGGTGACATGCTTGATAAGACAGCTGACCTGTATCCCAGAAAGGAAGCGCTCGTGGACGACAGGGTTCGGCTCTCATACTCAGAGCTCAGAAACCGAGTGGACAAGCTAGCCGTGGGATTTATCAAATTGGGCATCGAAAAGGGCGACACCGTTCTCTTGCAGCTCCCCAACTGGGCTGAATATGTGTATTCGTATTTTGCGCTGCAGAAGATCGGCAGTGTTCCGGTGCTATTGATTTCCGGGTACCGACAATTAGAGGTGAGTCATCTCTGCCAGTTGACCGAGGCCAGGGCGTGGATTGTGCCGGATGCTTACCGCAAGATAGATTATACGTCGTTTATGGGGGAGGTGAAGGACGCAAACCCCCAGCTGGATTACATCATCTCGGTACGGGTAGCTGGCGACAATGACAACTTCACCACCAGTCTTGAAACCCTCATGGATAGAGACCTTACCGCTCAAGATAGGCAGGACTTGGCTGACAGAAGGCCTTTACCAAGTGATCTCGCCCACATACTGCCCTCTGGAGGAACAACCGGTCTACCCAAGGCCATCCCCCGCACCCACAACGACTATATCTGTAATATTGAATACGTAGCGCGAGCGGGAGAGATGTGCACTGATGACATCTGGATGGTAACCGTGCCGGTGGGCCATAATTTGGCACTGCTCGTGGGGGTTACCGGCTGCATCTTCACCGGCGGCAAGTTGGTTTTGCTGGACTCTACGAGACTGGGTGATGTGTGCGGGGCTATCCAGAGAGAGAGGATAACCTTTATGCCGATTGTGCCCAGCTTGCTCAAGAGAATTATCGATTTCGAGGAATTGGCTAACTATGATGTCAAATCCTTGAGAAAGATATCTGCCGGCGGCGAGGCCAGTACTCCCGAGCTCATCAAAAGCGTAACCGAGAAACTGGGCTGCAAATACATAAACGAATTCGGGATGAGCGAGGGGCTGCTCTGTCGGACCAGGATCGATTATGACCTCGATACCATCTGCACCACCATTGGGATGCCATGCTGCCCATACGATCAAACCAGGATAATCGATCGGGACGGAAACGAGCTTCCTGCTAGCACCGACGGTGAATTGGCAACCAAGGGACCAGGCATATTCGCCGGATACCTCAAGAACCCCGAGGAAAACGAGAAGGCCTTCACCGCTGATGGCTTCTTCAGAACCGGAGACCAGGCGAGAAAGGACGAGTCGGGTAACGTACGCATAACAGGAAGAATAAAGGATCTTATCATCAGGGGCGGTGAGAACATCACTCCTGGCCAAATAGAGGAGATATTGGCAACGTATCCAGGTGTTGCAGATGTTGCCGTTATCGGTATGCCCGATAAGGACTTGGGTGAGAGGGTCTGTGCGTACATCCAGCCCGCTGCCGGTGCAAAACTGGATCCCGAAAAGATTAAGGCATTCATGGAAGACAAAGGGGCTTCTAAGTTGCTGATTCCGGAGCGGTTTGAATTCATGGATGCCCTGCCAATGACCGAGGCTGTCAAGCACGACAAAAAGGCCCTGCGGGAAGATTTGAAACGGCGCATAAGCCAGTCGTGATGCTCAGCTGGGGTACCAGCCCGATGAAACCGCTTTTGTCTGGTATTAAAAGGACTTAACAGCACGAAAGGAGGAGGAATATGGAGATCAAGAAGCTTGGCGTTTTGGGATGCGGCCAGATGGGAGCCGGTATTGTACAGGTCTTCGCCCAAGCCGGTTACCAGGTTATTGCTGTTGACACAGACCAAGAAATGCTGGACAACGCGCTGAAATCCCTGGATAGACGACTGGCGGGTCGGGTTGAGAAGGGCAAGCTGGGCCAGGCTGAGAAAGACGGCATACTGGGCCGCATAACAACCAGCATTAAAATGGAGGATTTGAGAGACTGTGACCTCATCGAGGAAGCCGTGCCGGAAGACCTTGAATTGAAGAAAAGGGTCTTTTCCCAATTGGATCAGATCTGCTCCGCCCATACCATTTTTGGCACCAATACTTCCTGTCTTTCCGTGACCGACATGGCCGCGGCAACCAAGAGGGGCGAAAAACTGCTGGGCATGCACTTCCATAATCCCGCTCCCGTTATGCGCTTGCTGGAATTGGTTCGCACCATCATGACGAGCGAAGAGACCATCGAAACGGTAACGAAGTTCGGCGAGACGCTGGGAAAGACCGTGGTGGTAGCTCCCGATGTGGGCGGCTTTATCGTCACCCGGCTCTTTACGCCCTTTCTGTTGGGGGCGGTTCACATGCTGGAAGAAGGGATCGCTACCAGAGAAGAAATCGATACCTCCATGAAGCTGGCAGTCAATCATCCGATGGGCCCCCTGGAGGTAGTCGATATTATCGGGCTCGATACCGAACTCGCCATAGCCGAGATGCTCTACGAGGAGACCAAAGACCCCAAGTACGCAGCTCCTCTCCTGCTTAAAAAGATGG
>CP070752.1:2318416-2329364 GCA_020348625.1 Deltaproteobacteria bacterium
CCCTGGCTCTGAAACTCGGCATTACCGATTACAACGACAAAACAGACGAGGCGTGGGTGAGATCCTTCATCACGAAGCTGTCCGAGGCAGATGAGTTCCCGGACTACGATACCCTCAAGAACCAGGGCATTTACAGGCTCAGGCAGGGCAAACCGGACACGGTTGCCAAAAAAGAACCCGGGGAGAAGGAACAAAAAGCATTTCCGACGCCCTCGGGAAAGATTGAAATCTTTTCCCAGTTGGTGGCGAACATGAATCATCCCCTGATACCATCCATCCCCACATATATAGAGACCTGGGAAAGCCTGAATGATCCTTTAGCCGGAAAATATCCATTGCAGCTCATCACCCCCCATTTTAAGCGGCGAGCTCACAGCCAGTTCGATAACTTGCCCTGGCTCCGGGAGTTACAACAACAGACGATCTCAATCAACAGCATTGACGCTGAGCCAAGGGGTATTGAGGAGGGGGATATGGTGAGGGTATTCAACGAACGCGGGGAGATGCTCATCCCGGCCGAAGTGACGGAAAGGATCATGCCGGGGGTAGTTGCCATCCCACAAGGAGCCTGGTACGATCCTGACGAGAACGGCATCGACCGGGGCGGCTGTGCCAATATCTTCACCAAAAACGTGACCTCACCGGCCGGGGCATTCGCCTCCAATACCGCCCTGGTACAAGTAAAGAAGGCGCAATAGTTCGGCTTTCTTTGACAGGATGAACAGGATCTGCATGATTTTCATAAAAGGCTTACGTCTGAACTCCCGGAATTGACCTGTAAGGATCTTATCTACAGGATATTTGAACGAATACTTAAATATCCTGCCTATTCCGTTTGATATTTCACTAGCTCTGAATTGTTTCGAGAGGAAAAAACAACATCATGCAATACGGATTCTATTTCGACCAGAATCGCTGTACGGGCTGTTTCACCTGTGTGGTTGCCTGCCATGACTGGCATGATGTCCCCGCAGGGCCTGCAAGCTGGCTGAGGGTAAAGACCACAGAAAAGGGAAAATACCCGGATCTATTCACCTCCTTTCTTTTTGAGGCCTGTTACCACTGCCTTCAACCTGCCTGTGTGCCTGCCTGCCCGGTCAATGCCATCAGCAAGCGGGATCAAGACGGCATCGTGATTGTTGATAGAGAGGTTTGTCTGGGCCGGGACAGTTGCAGTCTATGCCTCGAGGCCTGCCCCTATGACTCCCCACAGTTCGGGGCTGAAGCAAGCGCCAGGATGCAAAAATGTAACTTCTGTATTGACAGATGGGCGGAAGGCAAGAAGCCGGCATGCGTTCAGAGCTGTCCAACGTGGGCGCTGGATGCCGGACCGATGGATGAATTAAGAGCAAGGTACGGCGATGTCAGAGATGCCGACAGCTTCGTTTACGATGATGAACTCATCCCTTCGATCATTTTCGAACCCAAGAGAGATTCCAGAGGTCTTGCCGTCCGTAAGGTCAAAACAAAACCGGAATAATTCACCACCACATACAATGTTCTGCACATACAGGACAGGTGATACGAAGTATCCGAGAATCTGCTATTTTCTTGTTCCAAAATAGGCTGAACAGAGCAAAAATAGCCTCAAAAATTGACGATCTCCCCGTTCTTCAATTTCCGCACACGCTACACGAACTTGCCCCTCGAACAGCCCTTCGTCTAATTGAGGTCATATCATCTCATAGGTTGAGGTTTTGATATTCTTATCGGATATTCATGTTTCCTAAACTGAATATCGTGGCAAGATCTCACAGATTTGGGCATGCTTGATTCTTAACGGATATGTCATTGTGCCTATCCCTGTTGATCTGTCGTAAGCCAGCCGCGCTCTTCGATCATACTGATGATTTTCTCTCGCTGCGGTGAATAAACATTCTCAAACCGGTTGGCGTCATGACTCCAGAGGACCAACTTAAAGACCGTGTCATACTCCGCTTGCCCCTTAAGGCTCAGCTCAGGCGGGATCGTGTATTCTGTTCGGACATAGACAGAGACTTTAGAATCTTTGCTTTCAAGCCCGCGCTTTAACCATTCTATGGCTTCAGCATCTTCGATTGATATCCTAACGGTATTAATTGTAAGGGTGCTAATAATATCCTTGATTTTGTAAAGTCTGGAGTGTCAGTCATTACGTTATGCATATCCAGCTCATCTCTTTTTTCATCAGGTGTTGAGTGGCTCGGTCCGAATAGAATTGAAGCCCAAAGAGGAATGTGGGATAAAACACATTGCAGTAAAGGTGGCTTCAACAAATTTTGTGGTGTTTACGCATTTAATGGTGTTCTTAGGGGGCCACAAGAAAGCAATCGACCTTATCGATTTAATCGACGCTTCAAAGAACGTCGTGCTACCATCTTTGACCGCTTGGTTACGGCGTGCTGTACTAACCAAGCCGTTACCTATCGACAGTTGGTTGCTGAGTTAAGATGGTAGATCTATCTGCTTATGATCTTTTCAAATGCATGCAGTTCCTCCATGCACATACGTACTTATTTTGCACATATTAGCTTCAAATCGCCCTGCTTCAAGCAATCAATAGGTATTCTGAGTTTCCTTTGAGATAGGATAAGAAGCTCATCTGTGAATGTACTTCGAGGTCAGACACGACGTTCTGTTCCTGACCAATATTTTTCTCTCATCTCCTTCTTAAGGATCTTACCAGCCGGGCTTTTAGGCAACGCATCAGCGAACTCGACAGATTTCGGGGCTTTAAAGCTGGCAAGTCTTTGTTTGCAAAAGGCAATGAGTTCCTGTTCAGTTAGCTTAGCCCCTTTTTTCAAAACCACAACAGCATGAACCTTCTCCACCCAGTAAGTATCAGGTATGCCCAAAACCGCTGCTTCCTGAACCGATGGATGCTGATAAATTACTTCCTCGATCTCACGAGGAAAGATATTTTCCCCTCCAGAAACGATCATATCCTTTTTCCTGTCTACGATGTAAATATATCCTTTTTCGTCGTAGCGACCTAGGTCGCCGGTATGTAGCCACCCATTGACAAGGGCTTCCCTCGTCTCATCTGGTTTGTGCCAGTATTCAACCATCATTTGTTTGCTATGAACTATTATCTCACCCACCTCGCCAGGTTTGACATCATTTTCCTTGTCATCTACTACTCTTACATGAGTTCCAAGACAAGGTTGCCCGCACGACGCTAATATCCCCTGCTCCTCAGATGGCTTGTCTAAGACGCTGTGAGACTGCTTTGACAAAAAGGTGACCATTGGCCCTGATTCTGTTTGTCCATATGCCTGCATGAAAATAGGCCCCCAAATATTCATCGCTTTCTTCAATAATTCCAAAGGCATAGGTGAAGCAGCATACCACATTCGCTTTAAGCTACCGAGGTTATACTTTTCAAAATCAGATAGAGCAAGCATGGCTACCAAGTGAGTGGGCACAACGTGAATATCCGTAGCTTTCTCATCCTGAATGCATTGCAACGTAGTGGCTGGATCAAAGAATTTCAGAATAATGTTGGTGCCACCAGCGTAAAAGAAGGCCCAGAAGTGCGCGTTCCCACCAATATGGAACAGGGGCATCACCATGACATGTTTATCTCCAGCCTCGACACCTAATGCTTGAGCGTAAATCCTGGTGTCCTCCATTTTGCGACGTTGAGTATATATGGCACCGCGCGGAATACCAGTAGTGCCACTGGTATAAAATATATAAAGCAGGTCATCTTCCTCCACTTGAACATCAGGCTCTTCCTTGGAATGAACAGCTATTATGTCACGATGGGCTATCATATCGGGGGCAGGGCTTTCAAAGGAGATGAAGTTTTCAACCTTGGGAAGGCGTGGTCGCAACGAATTAGCCATCGCTAGTAACTCAGTCCCAACGAATAGAGTACTGGCCTCTGAATAATTGATAAGATAAGCTAACTCATCCGCTTGCAGCCTGGGGTTGAAGGGAGTGGCAATGAATCCACCCTTCATCGCCGCTCCATAGACGTCAGCATACTCGAGACAATTCCAGGACAAGACGCCGATAATATCTGCCTTTCTGAGTCCCATTGATGACAGGGCATGTATTAAGCTATTTACTCTAGCATTAAATTCAGAAAAAGTTATTCTCTCGGGCCAGTACACAAAGGCTTCTTGGTCTGGATAGAGGAGTGCGTTTCTATAGATAATGTCCGCAAAAGTACCTATTTTGTAACGTGATAGCTCCTTTAGCAAAAACTCCGCTGGCATTTTTTTCTCCTATTTTCCTTTATATGGTCCGATGTTGACCCTGCCCAATCGTTTGGGCCATTAAAAGTTTGAGTCCTTCGCTAGAGGAAGTGGTTTTATGCTCTTCTATAAGTTTATAGGAAGCAACGTCCTTTAAGGAGCAGTGAGAGAACGTTTTCAGTTGTTGCAGCACCTCCAGTACTCCACCTTCTGCTGTAATTGCTGTATATACAGAAACCGGCGTTCATTGAGACATTGAACGCGAAACTTACCATTCTTCTGCGGTATCGGCAACAGGGAATTACCCTGCGGCAGAACCCAGAGGGAGATCCCAACTTCGAAATGCGAAACAATTCTAGTGCTGCAAATTCGAATGACCCAAAAATGCTGTAGGCCTTCTTTCTAACAGCCGCCCCGCTAATTCTCCCTATAGTTGATTCTTGTGTTATCTGTTATTAAAACGTAATCTGCAGCCCTTCAGAAGTCTTCGGATATGATCCTGAAATCTTCACTTCATTCACTCTCGCTCAAACGCCAATCTCTGCACCTAAAATCTCCGTATTATCGAGAAGTTCTTGACAAGCCAAGAGCGTGAAAGTAACGTAACTTAACCCTAAAAGGAGCACCCACCCATGACCCTTACCAAAGAAGATCTCATTGATACCATTTACAACGGGTTTGATTTCTCCAAGGCCAAATCCGCACGGGCGGTAGAATCCATCTTTGCAATCATGAAGAACAGCTTGGCAAGCGGCGAGGATGTATTGATCAGCGGATTCGGCAAATTCATTATCATGAAGAAAAGGGAACGGAGAGGAAGGAACCCTCAAACCGGCGATGACCTGATGCTCAGGCCCAGGAAGGTTGTTAGGTTCAGGTGGTCCGAGGTGCTAAGGGAGAAGATGAATGGGGAGTGATCGACAAGCTCCACTTGTCCCTGTTGTGAAGGGTGCAGGTGAGTTCCCCCGTTCGGTATTTTGAAGATCGTTTCCCACCCCAGTACGATGGTTCCCACCCACGGGGCAAGCACAGTCACTGAGTGTGCCCCAGTTAAAATGGGCTCCGCATTTAACGGTCCCGATCGGGCAAAAGCCATAGTCCTTCGGGCAGTGTCATACATATCCCAAGGAACCTCCCCGGCAGATCAAAACCTTGCTTGGTGTATGGTTATGTTTCGGGGTAATCAAGATTAAGGTTGGAAATGATTGTGTCTCTTGTCTTCTTGACAAGCTCCCCCAATCTGTCGGCGGTATAATTGCGCGTTTCGATGGGATTACCGACAACGACCTCAATTGGGCCTGGATAGAACACCATGCTCCCCTTAGGTAAGACCTTTCTGCTGCCATTTACGGTGACAGGCAGAATGGGGAGGCCTTGCTCTATTGCCGTGACAAAACCACCCTTCTTGAATTCTTGGATGTTTCCATCAGGAGATCTAGTGCCTTCAGAAAAGAACAGTACGCTCACCCCACGGGGAAGACGCTTCATGCCCGCATGAATACTCTCAATGGATTTTTCCTTATCCGATCTGTCGATGAATATATTCCTCGATGCATGGAGTGCATGCCCGAACAGAGGGACCTTTAAGAGCTCCTTCTTGGCAATCCAGCGGAACTGGATGCCGAGCGTTGTCACCAGGGCCAGAGCATCGAAATGAGACTGATGGTTTGTGATAATGATATACGACTGCCCTTTCTTGATCTTGTCTCTGCCTCTAATTTCGCATCGTGTCCCTGTTACCGTGAGCATTATCCAGGCCCACACTTTGGAGAGAGAAAAGGCGAAGTTCCCTGTTGAACCAAAAAGGGCAGCTACGGTGATGGGTACAAACGCTGCAAGAGTGGCAAGACCAAGCCACAAGCTAAACCAAGCGAACTTAACTGTGCCGGACAAGAAATCCATTTTTCCCTTTTCAGGTGTACCACACTATTGTGTGTTAGAGGGCTTCGGTAGGCGCCTTTCAATTTCCCCTCTGAACTGGGCGGCATCACGGAACACCTCGGCCTGCCAGCCCAGGCTGCGTGCCGTTTCCACGTTTTCGAGGATGTCGTCCACGTACAGAAACGGCAATCTGCCGTTGCAATGGCGTTCTACCACGGCATGGTAGAGAGCAGGATCGGGTTTTGCAATGCCCTCTTCGTATGAGACCACCCAACCGTCCAGAAGCTCAAAGATGGGGAAGGTGTGAAGCGCGAAATCCCAATGCACCTTATCGGTGTTGCTGAGTGCCACGAGCCGGAAGTCTTTCTTGAGCTCCGAGAGCACCTGCCGCATGCCAGGCACCTCGGCCTTTATGATTAGGCACCAGAGCGCATGCCATTCGTCGATCGTGAACGAGAGTCCAAGAGCACTGTTGATGGCAGGGAGTATGTCCTCCCAAGAGCGCTTTCCCACATATGCGTGGGAAAAAAGCTTCTCCAGGTTTCCGGGCAGGGGAAGCCCGATTTCCCTGCCGCACCGTTTTGAGAGCTCCTGGAGCACGGCTCCGGGGTCTACATCCACGAGCACCCTTCCCACGTCAACCACAATGACCGGCTTGTAGTTCTCGGCTATCATCATACAAGTCCTGCGATACTGCGAACCTCGTGATACTATCTTATGAGCTGTTTACTTAATGCACTGTACTACAGCGATTTCGCTCCCGCAAGTAATTCGCGTTTTACTCTCCTTCGCCAGGGAGTTTGACCCGAAAAGGTTTGGGCGGAGAGGGGTAGGTAGGGTCTGCCATATTTCAAGCAAGGTAAGGCCCTTGTTCGAGAATTAACGGTTGACTTAGCTGGAGTGATCATCTATAAGGGCAACGAAGCCTCTGCCTGGATCTGCCAGCAAGGGGACCGGGACAGCAGTACGGCTTCTTGACAATACAGTATCTGCCCGGATCTGAAGTTCATGGAGACCGGGACGGAACCATTTTTTCAAGAGTAACTGAAAGGTCCTTCTGTCCCGGGAAGGGCCTTTTTTGTGGAGGAGAGTATGGAGAAAAAAAAGGTAACGATCGGAGATCTTATGGCCAAAAAGGAATCCGGAAGGCGAATAAGCATGATGACTGCGTACGATTGTCCTGGTGCCAACATGGTTGACCAGGCAGGCATTGACGCAATTCTGGTTGGCGACTCCCTTGGAATGGTCGTTCTCGGTTACACCTCTACCGTACCGGTAACGATGGATGAGATGATCCACCACACCAAGGCAGTCATGCGGGGAACTACTTGGGCCTTTGTCATTGGTGATATGCCGTTCATGTCGTACCAGGCGAGCATAGAGGATGCCGTGAGAAATGCCGGGCGGTTCATAAAAGAGGGTGGGTGTGATGCGGTGAAGCTTGAGGGCGGCAGCGAGGTGGCCCCTGTGGTGAAGGCAATTGTTACTGCGGGGATTCCGGTATGCGCTCACATAGGGCTGACGCCACAAACGGCAACCCAGCTGGGCGGTTTCAGGGTTCAGGGTAAGGATGCGGAGAGCGCACGGAGCCTGATCAAGTCTGCCAAAGACTTGGAAGAGGCAGGGGCATTTATGGTAGTGATGGAATGTATTCCCAATGTACTGGCTGCACGCATCACCAATGAACTGGCCATCCCTACTATAGGGATCGGTGCCGGCAGGGATTGTGACGGGCAGGTCCTCGTGTATCACGACACGGTAGGGATTTTTGAGCGGTTTACCCCGAAATTCGTAAAGCAGTACATCAAACTGGGGCCCATGATTGTAGATGCGCTGAAGGAGTATAAAAGAGAGGTGGAAGAAGGGGTATTCCCCGGTGATGAACACATCTTCACCATGAGCAAAGAGGAGGCGAAAAAGGTATGAAATTCCTGGTAGTCGGGCCAGGGGCTATGGGCTGTCTGTTCGCCGCCCGACTGAGTATTGCCGGAAATGAGGTGGCCCTGGCTGATCACGATAAGGACAGGGCACAGAAGATTAACGAGCAGGGTATCAAGGTAACCGGGATATCCGGAGCATACGAGGTTCGTATCCCGACTGCGGTCGGGGGTGCCCCCTTTGCCCCGGATTTTATCTTGATCTGCGTAAAATCCACCGACACAAGGGCTGCCGGGGAGGGCGTTTCCGGTAGTATGGGTCCGGAAACCATGGTTGTCACCCTTCAAAACGGGCTCGGGAATAGGGAGATCCTGGCGGAGATCTTCGGTCAGGAAAAGGTCTTGGGTGGGGTCACCGCTGAGGGTGCAACCTTGGTGGATGAAGGAGTGATTAGACATGCGGGAGAAGGAGAAACCGTGATCGGACCTGCGGGAGAAGAAGATGGCCCTGTGCACAAGCTCGTCTCATTTATGAACCAGGCTGGTTTTAAAACACGCTCGGCTGAGAAGGTAGAAGAACTCATATGGGGCAAGCTGGTCATCAACGTGGGCATCAATGCCCTTACTGCGATAACAAGACTCAAGAACGGCCTGCTCCCTGCAATCAAAGGAACCAGGGCGATTATGGAAGTGGCAGTGGAGGAGGCGGTTTCCGTGGCACGGGCAAGGGGTGTTCGGCTTCCTTACGAAGACCCGTTAACCAGGGTTATTGCAGTATGTGAGGCAACCAAGGAAAATGTATCATCAATGCTTCAGGACGTGCTGAAACGCAAGGCCACAGAGGTAGAAGCGATCAACGGTGCCATAGCACGAGAAGGAGCTGTTTTGGGAATACCGACTCCTGTGAACAAGGCCCTCGCGGAACTGGTAAACGCGATTCAAACAACATATCAAGACAGGTTGCCGTAGGGCCACTTACGCATTTTCTTAAAAATTCCTTGATACCCACCGTTCTTGCAGACTAAAATCCAGCTATAGACACGATCACACATCGGTTCTCCGGGAAACACTAGTCAAAAAGACTCTTTTGCACGACTTGACTATGAACGCTAAGACTCTGATATTCTGCATCGCGATACTGGGCGTGTGCTTGTTTTTTTCACAGCAGGCGCATTCACAGGGAGATGAGAAAAGCTTGACCCTGACTCAGGCGGTAATGTGTGAAGAGATCAGAGATCATGCCCCCCACAACCAGGGGGCTGTTTTTTCCATGGCAAACGAAAGGGTCTGCTGTTTTACCAGGTTTGATCCTGTGCCGGAAAGAACGTTTATCTACCACAGGTGGTTTCGCAGGGACAGGCTCATTACGAGTATTAAGCTCTCCCTGCAACCGCCTCAGTGGTCAACGGTGAGCAGGATCCAGTTGCGGGAGGCTGACAAAGGGCCGTGGCGTGTGGAAATCACCGATCAGACAGGAACGGTTTTCCGCATACTGCGATTCAGCATAACGGATTGATGAAGCATGAACACCCTCTTGACCCTTTTCACGAGCATTCGATGGCAGGATATCGTTGATATTCTCCTGGTGAGCTACATTGTCTTTCGCCTTTACATCCTCCTGAGAGGGACCACCGTATTCCACGTGCTCATTGGCATAGCACTGCTCTGGCTTTCTCACCGGATCGCTCTGTTTCTGGGGCTCATTGTAACCAGCTGGGCAATGCAGGGCATTATGGCAGTAACCGCCCTCATTATCATCGTTGTGTTCAGAAACGAGATCCGTTCCGTTCTTCAGGCAAAAAACGCGAGGGCCCTTCTCTGGGGGTTCGGCCGAAAAGAGCCCGAGACCCCTGTAGATATCATAGCGGAGAGTGTCTACGAGCTCGCTCGATCACATACCGGGGCACTGATTGTTTTGCCGGGAACGGAAGATGTGGAAGAGTTGATCCACAGTGGAATACCTTGGGGAGGTGCAGTATCCAAAGAGATGCTGCTCAGCATATTCTGGCATGACAACCCCGTTCACGACGGTGCTGCAATCATCAAGGGCGACCGGGTTGAAGAGGTGGGGGTTATTCTGCCTTTATCGCATCGGAAGGATTTTCCCTCGTCCTATGGGACCCGCCATCGTGCTGCAGCGGGATTGGCAGAAAAGACCGATGCTCTGATTGTTTTGGTATCAGAGGAACGGGGAGAGGTGGCAGTGGCTCAGGGTTCCCGTATGCGCACAATAAAGCAAAAGGACCATCTCATGAGGATCTTGAGGGAGCATGCAGAAATCCCTGACCAGAACAAGGGTTATCTCAAGAGACAAAAGCTTGAGCTCGGCTTAGCAGCCCTGGGATCCATTTTGTTCATAACCGGTGTTTGGTTTAGCTTTGCCAGGGGGTGGGATACGCTAACTACCCTCGAAGCCCCTCTTGGGTTCATAAATCGCGATGCCGGAACGGAGATCGTGGATACATCGGCAAACAGTGTCCGTCTCGAATTGAGCGGGTCAAGCACCCTGATGAGATCTCTACGACCTGAACAGGTTAACGTGAGAATCGACCTCAGTAAGGCAGGTGTCGGGCCGAATACGGTTCCCATTACAAAGGAGAGTATTGCCCTGCCGCCCGGCATTTCATTAAAGAAGGTTGAGCCCACGGCAGTTACCGTTACCCTTGACACCGTAATAACAAAGGAGGTTCCTGTTCAGGTTGACTGGGTCGGAACGTTACCTGGGGATTTGCGCCTTGCGGAGGTGCGGCTTGAGCCCGAGATGATCGAGCTCATCGGTGGTAGAGAGGTATTGGAGAGCGTTTCGACGATTTATAGCGAGCCCGTATCCCTTGATAGCCTTGAGCCCAGCGGAACAATTACGGTTCGGCTGGCGCTCAACCCTGCGTCCCTGAGAATTGCATCAGGCTCAAAAGACAAGGTCACGGTAAAATATGTGACGAAACAAAGACTTCCCCAGTAAGAGTGCAGGCAGGCGTTTGCACTGCAAGGTGTCATAAGCATCACCTC
>CP070752.1:2329464-2340573 GCA_020348625.1 Deltaproteobacteria bacterium
CCCTTCTAAAAGGTAGAGAAGGCCAATTGGCCAGGACATTAAGCGGTGGTGAACGGCAAATGCTGGCTATGGGGCGGAGTTTAATGGCGAGACCAAAGTTGTGCATGTTTGATGAACCATCATACGGGCTGGCGCCGTTAATGGTAAAGGAGCTTTTTAAGGTTATAAAGGCACTGAATGAGCAAGGTATTACTATCCTGCTCATTGAGCAGAATATTCGCCATGCCTTGGAGATAGCGGATCGAGCATACTTGTTAGAGAACGGCAGGATTGTCTTAGAGGGACGCCGTGAGCTATTTCTGGACAATGATTATGTAAAAAAAGCCTACCTGGGACTCTAGCTTCTCTCGCGCCTTGAGTCTCCTGATTTCACGTCAGTACTTGTTAAGGTTGAAACGGAACCTTGACCTCCTCTTCCATTCATAGGTAAGAAGCAACATCATTATCACAACCGACACGAGATTACAGGCTAGACAAAACGCAACAAATTGGCCCTTGATGGGTATCATGAGGCCGATACCGGCTAGAGCAAACAATATCCGCTTGATCGTACTCAGCTCTTGAAAAAGATATCCGGTCAAGGCGGCAGACAATGCGAAACAACCGAATAACGCAGTGACTGTGGCAACCAAGATCCCACCCGGGGAACCCTGGAACAGTAATGCAGGGAAAAAGATAAACAGGAACGGAACAATATAAGCGATCACACCGAAACGCGCTGCCATAAAACCTGTACGCATGGGACTCGCGTTCGCAATGGCGGCGCCGGCATAGGCTCCAATGCAAACCGGCGGTGTCACCATGGAAGCTGTTCCGAGATAGAGTATGAACAGATGAGCCGCGATGGGTTGAACGCCCAGTTCAACCATAGCCGGTGCCAAGAGAATCGCCAGGACAATATACACGGAAAGAGTCGGCATGCCCATGCCCATAATGAGACTTGCCACGGCCACGATCGGAAGTAGAATAAACAGATTCCCTCCTGCGAACTGGCCGAGATATAAGGAAATGATAAACCCTAAGCCCGTATAGGATATGGTGCCGACCACAATGCCCGCCAGGGCAGCGATGCTGCCGAGCTGGACCATTGCCTTGCCGGTGCCATATAAGCCATCCAATATCCAGCCGAATCGAAATCGTGTCTCCTTTTGGAAGAAAAAGCCCAGGATAACGATTGACGCCACCCCTACGAGCGCGGCCTTTGCGGGGGCCATGTACAAGACAAACAGGGCGAACAACAAAACAGCAAACGGTATGATAAAGAAATGGCTTTTCCCCATGACACTGAAAATCTTCGGCAATTGGTCCCGTGGCAGGCCCTTCAGGCCGGCTTTTCCGGCCTCCATGTCCACCTGAAAAAATATCGTCGCGTAATACAGAAAAGCGGGGATGATCGCGGCAATAGCCACCTTCTGGTATGGCATGCCCAGGAACAGCCATGACGAATGCAGTCGCCCCCATGATGGGAGGGCATATCTGCCCCCCTGTTGAGGCGACCGATTCAATGGCGCCGGCGATGTGGGACTTGTAACCGATGCGTTTCATGAGGGGTATGGTCACCACCCCCGTGGTCGCCACATTCGCAACAACCACCCCTGAAATGGTTCCGAACAGGCTCGATCCCACCACGGCCATCTTTCCCGGGCCCCCGCGGAAACCGCCGAAGGCCGCCATGGCAACGTTTGTAATAAATGCCCCTCCGCCAATGCTGAATAACAGGTTGCCGAAGAGGATAAAGGCAAGGACGATGATGGCTGCGACGCCAAAGATTATGCTAAGCATGGCGTTGGTTTCAAGAAAGAGATAATTGACCTGCTGACCGAAAGGAATACTGAATCCGGACAAGAGATCAGGAAAAAGCGAGGACAGATGAGGGAAGAGGACAAAGAAAAGCCCAAAAGAGGCCAGGAACCAATTGGTCACGCGGCGAGATGCCTCCAGTATGAGGAAAATAGCTGTGGTGCCTAGAATTACCCTGTCCGGCGTAATAGTGCCCAAAGCCAGAGTGATCTTGAGATAGAATATGGCGACATAGAGGCCGACCACAGCCCCTAAAATAGCAAGAATGACGTCGTACCATGGAACCCTGTCTCTCGGCGATTTCCTGCTCATGGGAACAAGAATGAAGGTGCAGGGTAAAATCATTGCCAGTATAAGGCCGTAATATTGCTCTCTCAGGATGCTCCATTCCAGGTAAAAGGGGACGTCCATGATAAAAAAACATCCCAAAAGGGGCATGGCAATGAAAGTCGTTTTCGTCAAGTGGTCCAGCCACCCGCTCAAATCCCTGAAGTATCCTGACGATTCGGCAGGAGGACCGGTCTCTGTATCGCTCACGAACGGTACTCCTATCCGCAATAACCCCCAATGAAGGGGGTTATTGCAGTCGTATAACTATGGGGGTAACGTTTTTCAGAATTATTGCATTTTTAGGAGCTGCTTCTGTTTTTCTTCCAGTTCAGTGGTCCACACGCCCTTGTCCTTATAAAACTGAATAGCCCCGGTGTGATAGGGCATGGTAAAATAGGGATTAACAAAAGTCTCAGGGGTCCAGAATCTGAGTACAGGATGAATGGGTTGATAATCCTTATAATGGTTCCACCAGGTCTCCACTATCTTGTAGGCCACATGATCGGGCATGCGGGTTGTAGCCACATTGGCAAGAGGGGCGTGCCATACAGGCGTATCTTCGGGAATACCGGGCGGACCAGCTGGCTGGATGGCCTCATAACACCCGGGCATGGCCCGTTGCCCTTCCTTGATCATCTTGGGATCCATGGATCCGTGCAGATAACGAACACCCACAAGTGCATCAGCTTCGGCAACAGCGGCCATCCCCAAAGCACATACGGTTGCGTCAATGCGCCCTTCCTGAACCGCCTTAACAGCTGCCACAACTTCCGTCACAGGTACCGTCTTGACATCGTCAATGGTGAGGCCTCCATTTAACAGAACAGCCAGCGTGATCGCGATGTTTGGTGGAAAGGCGGTCCACTCCCATGCGATCCGTTTACCCTTCAACTCGTGAACGTATTTCAGGCCGGAGTCCTTTCGGACGAGCATACTCATTTTAAATGCAGGCCCTGCATTGAGGATTCGAACGGTCGGGGTCTTGGGGTAAGGCGATTTACCGCCAAACCCCTTTGGAACAGGCTCCGGCGCGATGATACCCGTCCACATCTGCGCGATACTTGCGAAGTTTTCCATACCGATGTCGATCGTTCCCTGCTTGGTCATCATGGGAAGCCACGTATAAGCCCCGGCTGTCGGTACCACGACCACGGTCATGGGGGATTTATCCGAAGCGACCTTACAAAGACCGCTAATGAGGATATAAAGCAAAGAACCCGGTGAAAGGGACGCAAAACGAACGATCTTCGGGTATTTCAGCTCCGATTTTGCCGAAACGGGTCCGGCCGTAAGCCCCATACAAAAAAGGGAAACGATGATAAACAGTGAACAAACAAGATACCCTTTTCGCCATCTTTCTCTTCTCATAACCTACCCTCCCTTTGATTAGGTTACCGTATAAAAAAACATCCCATACCCGCTCCTTGAATACTCTAATGGGATCATACACAATCCCAATTGAGCGGAAAAAGTAATACTGAAAGTCAAGATTAAAGGTCTGCAATCTGATAATGAATAAACTTAAAATTGCAGCGTATAAATGAGGCAAAGGGCCTCGGGCGCAAGGCTCAGGAAAGTAAGAATTGTCTCCTCTACCGTGGGCCTTTAACCTTATGCCTTGAGCCGTTTGTTCTCGCCTCATGCCTCAACATTTCATCGCTCCCCACCGCACACGGCATCTTCAACAGGCGGGATTTCGCAAGCTCAACGTGCACTTGGACTCGGTTGTGGCGTGATTACTTTTCGATTCCATTTTCGGACTTCTTCCGAGGCCATCCCATGTAGTGCTACCGGGTGTAGTGAAAAGAGTCCATCTCCCTCACCATTGTCACATCGAGCAGAATAAATGCTTATCATTATGCTGCGGAACTAAGGCACTAATCAGAAGAATTCCCAATAAAAATTGTAAGTGGAATAGATAAATGGGTCTTTGGAGTTATAATACGCTATCCCTGGTTAAGGTTTAAGCTCTCCACTAATTTCGTTCCCCGGTAGCCGAAAAAGAGGAGATCACCATTCAATTCGGGATGCTGATGAAACAGTGTTAGACTTCTTGATTACTGAAAGCCTGGCGAGTCTATCTATTTTGTTATCCGTTCATGGAATATTTTCTATGTAAACTTTCGTTTCCTGACTGTCAACGAAAAACGATGTTCAAGATCAAGGACTACTCTCAGTTCATATGCATTGCTTGTACACCCAAAACATATGACTTTGGCGGTGCCACAAGCTCTGTAGCCATTTTTTTGATCGCCTCATTTGGTTATGGAGCAAGGCTCCCGCTGAGAATTGCCATATCCATTCCTTTGGCAATATACAGCCGTCTTTCCATTTCCTTTTGCTGCAACAAAGAATCACCTATGTAGGTTGTCGTTTCCTTATGGTAAACGAGAACATCATTAAAAATACAGTCATTCTGAAACCGAATGACAGATGATCAGAGACCATAATTTCGAAGCACATGCCCTGTGGCCTGCCCGCCGATAGGAAGACAATGCCAAAGAGCTGATGCGGTTGTCGGCATAGAGCTTGTTTAGCAAAGAGGTGTTTTCCTTAAAGGCACTGTTCTCCGTTGAGCGTTAGATATCGACGCGTGTTATCTTGCTTCATCCATAGACACCGTATTCCCTGGTGGTATCTACCATGGCCTTTACATTCTCGGGTTTTGCCTCATCCGGAATACCAATAGCCCCGTCCAAGATAAAACCGCCGCCCTTACCCACCACATCAATCAGCTTCTTGCAGTACGCCCCCACATCCTCGGGACGGCCGACGCAGAGCAGAGTGCCCGGCACATTTCCCCGGATACACACCGTATCTCCCAGCATTTCCTTGGCCTTGAAGATATCCGTCCGCTCAAACCAGTAGATCGCCTTCCCCTTTGGGATATCCTTTATAGTCTCCAGGCGGGACGTGCAATCCCCTTCCCAGAGGACCATTGGAATGAGCCCTTCTTGGATCAGGCTCAGGATCACCTGTTTCAACGGAGGCCAGAAGAAGGTTTTGAACTGATCCGAGGACATGAAGCCATCCAGGCCCTTATGCAGAGGCATGAAAATGAAGGGAATCCCGGCCATCCTGGCTGCAGGAATAGCACCCTCGAGGATAAAGGGGATCAACTTATCCATTGCTTCGAGGAGTTTGTCCGGTATCCGGTACATATCGAGCATGATGCCTCGGGTGCCCCTGAGAAAATCCCCTATGTAATCAAAGGGAGCATAAGCCACGCCGCCGATCTGTGGGGGAAACCCCAATGCTGTCATTTCATCCGCAAAGGCCTTCGACCTTGCCAGCATACGGCGCGCCTCGGTACCCGCCTTCACAAGGGCATCAAGGGCCCCCGCAACCTCCGGACTCGCAAAGGCCGCCGTTCTGGTTACGAATCGAGTATAATACATGGAAGGCAAAGGGGGAAGCTGTTGAAGCGGTTCCAGGGCGCCGTAGACCCGCGGGAGAAACTGTCGCAACATGAAACCGGTAGGATCAAAGAGAAGGTCGTCATACTCGTCTGCCGTAACATACTCCCCTTCCACAAACTGGTATGAATGATGGGCAGGGAGACCATCGCCGGGCCACATGAGGTACTTGCAGTCCAGGGCTTCCAGGGTGGGCCCCAGTGCCACGAGGACAAAGGGGTTGTTATACATGTCAGGTTCAAAATCCGTAATGGTTTTTTTGGCGGCCGTCGCGAGCTTGTCGTAGTCGTACATGGCCTCCTGACACGTGATCCCTCCGTATTTCGCGTGGAAAAAGTTGAAGAAGGGCATGAAAGGAACCCGGTCAGGGACCTTTAATCGAACTGCATCCAGGACCCTATTGGTCCTCTCTTCAAACAGCGCTTCAGGTGTCTTTTGCATCTTTCTCCCTCTCCATTCAAACAAAGGTACTCCACTAGATACAGCGCGATAGGGTAAATACCATATCGTTCAGGAACTCTCTGTCATACTCTTGCCTCGTTGTGCATATACTTGTCTAAGCTGTCAACCAACACTTTCGCTGTCTCCGCATCCTCAAGGTTGCAATCTATTTCCTCGATTTCAAGGGGAACCCTGAGATTCTTCTTCAGTTCCTCTATAAAAACCCGGTCTTCACCGGGATCATAGAGGATACTCCCTTCTCTGTCTAAAGACGACCAGCCCCTCAAGGGAACCACCATCTTTATGGGGCCTTTGGCCTTGTTTATCTTCTCCGCATAAAGCCGGGCCCCAATCTTCATCTCATCCACCGGAAATCGGGCCATGGCCCTCATCTCGTCAATCTCAAGAACCTTTCCAGAGGCAATATACTTCTCCCTGTTAGTCCTGGTCGGGCCCGCACCTGTAATGTTTAAGCAGCAAGGGGCCCATACCTGGGGGATTCCCCTTTCAGCAGCGGCGTCAAGTCTTGCCATACCAGCAGGCCGATTTCCCTTGAACCGCTCTTCGATCAGTCCAGCAGGTACTATCTCTATGACGCCATCGAAGAACCCCTGGGATATCAGCCGATCCATGGCTTGATCACTGATACCTTGGGCATGAAATGGATATACGTGATATCCTTTCTCCGTGAGCAGCTGCTCTACATACTTGGCGCACTGATCTGAGAACCCCAGTTCGGTAATGGCAATAGATGGGTACGGGAGCCTCAATGATGTGTAATCATAAGCCTCCTCCACCATCCCCGAGATCGCGCCTGCCACCTGAGAAATGGCATTCTTAATGAGGTCATTCATGCCGGCAATTTCCATAATGAGCTGCATTATGATAAGGTCAGTGGCACCGAACCATCTTCCTACATAGACCGTCTGAGCAGCGGGGACGCCGATGACCTTAGGTATCCCAAAGGGCAATTTTGACATCACCTGTGATGCAATCAAGGCAATGGTGCCCCCTCCCAGTGATACAATACCGTGGAGTTGCCCTTGTGAAAGGAGGTCTAACGCCTTTTGCTGCCCACCAAAACTCATTGCGTTCGTAATGGTGAGCCTGTCTTTCGAGGCCCAAATCTCCTCTATATCCTTACCTGCCAGACCTGCAATTTCTTTCGGGGTGATGTTTGCCTGATAGGAAGGCTGCCCTCCCATGCTGATATCCATGAGGATCGCCTCATGCCCTCGAGACTCAATCCGCTCCTTCAGAAGCCGCAACTGATCACCCTTGGTGTCAACAGTGCCGATGATGACAATCTTCTTCTTCATCTACGTTCCTTATCCAAATGATGGCAATAGTCTCTTCGTATATCGCCTTTTTGACAGGAATGCTGCAGCATCGGGGGCTACCGAGCGATTTTGATCCCTGCCTTTTCTCGATCCCAGGTGTCTTTCGTAATGCCAGCCTCCCGCAAGCGATATTTCTCAATCCGGTTGGTCGGGGTCTTGGGAAGTTCGGGGACAAACTCCAGATACCGAGGAACGGCGAAATAGGCCATCCTCTCATCACAGTGTTTAATCAAATCCTCTGGGGGCAAGGTCTCACCAGGTTTAAGTACGACATTTGCCTTAACCTCATCCTCACCAAGCTCTGAGGGGACGGCAAAAACGGCGGACTCCAAGACCTTGGGATGCGTGTTGATGACCTTCTCCACCTCGAACGAGGAAATATTTTCGCCTCGTCGACGAAGAGCGTCTTTTTTTCGGTCAACAAAATAAAAGAATCCGTCCTCGTCTTTCTTGGCGTAATCTCCTGTATGGAACCAGAGATTACGATATGATTCAAGGGTCTTTTCGGGCATCCTGTAATATTCTGTCATCATGATGTAGGGCTTTTTGGGCCGGACCACGATCTCACCGATTTCTCCGATCGCCACCTCCACATCATCGTCATCAACCAGTTGCACCTCAAAGAGGTCATCCAGCACCCTGCCGCAGGAACCGGTTCTCCTGTACTCTATGGCATCGTGAACGGCTAGGCCTATTTCAGTCATCCCAAAACCCTCCAGGCAGATGAATCCGAAACGCTTTTCCAAATGCTCCATTACGTCTGTCGGACATGCCGCACCAAAGGCTATTCTGACCGGATTATCGGCGTCGTCTTCTCGAGGTTCTTGCTTGGCAAGTATGGTCATAACCGCCCCCAGATAGTTAAATTGAGTGGCTCCATACTTACGGATATCGTCCCAGAAGGTTGATGCACTGAACCGCTCGCTCAGCACCATTTGGGCATCAGATACCTGGGCTGCCAATGTGGTCATGAGCTGGGCATTGATATGAAAGAGGGGAAGAAAGGTGTACAGGATATCCTGTGAGTTGGCATCACGGAGTTGGGCCACAAGCCTTCCAGTATGTACATAATAGTTATGGGGGCAGACGGCCCCTTTCGAAAGGCCGGTGGTTCCGGAAGTATAGATAATGGCAGCAGGATCTGCCGGGCTGATATCCACTTCAACTGGGTTCGAGGAGAATTTAAAAAAATCCTCGATGGGGGACACGGGAACAGGAAGTGACTTGGAGATCTCCTGTTCAACCTCACCAAAGCAGATGATCCGTTCCAGCTTTGGAAGGTTATCCTTAATGATTAGAAGCCTGTCTAAAAATGAGCTATCGATAACCAATAGTCTTGAATCCGAATTGTTGATGATATGTTGAAGAAGATCTCCCTTGTAGGCGGTATTAATGGGCACCTCCACAATCCCCAGCTTGGAAGAGCCAAACCATACATACAAATAGTTCGGGTGATTCTTCATCATTATGGCAATCTTATCGTCCTTTTGAAGGCCCATGTCCTTAAAGCCATGAGCAAACTGGTTGGACAAGAGGTCTAATTGCTCATAGGTGACCTTTTCATCCTTAAAATACAAAAAGGTACGATCCTTATGAATACGTCCTTTTTCCTGAATAAGCGTACCCACTACATTTATTTCCTTGGCGGACATAAGGCGCCTCCTTACTAATTAGAGCATTTATAAGACTGGTTATAAGATTTTTTGTTGCGTGTGAATACATTTCATTTGGAGCCCTCTATCATTGCCTTCCGTAGTTCAACATAGGGAGGGGGTAACTTGAACTCTAATTTGAGATAACCAGGGCTAATAGGATAACTCTGTCTTCCATCATGTGAGAGCTTTAATCCACTTGTGACTTCATCAAATCGGTTCCTGGGCATTGCAAATACCAATTCCCCATCACCAATCAGTGCCGCACGTCGTTCTCCATTACCGGGAACACCATACTTGCATTCCCCTTCAAGAATTGGTGCCACAATGGGAAGAAGACAACCGCCACTCCCCGATGACTTTGATGTTAAACTCTCACCAGATGCAAACACAGCAGCCTGTATCATGCGCATCACTTGAACGCCACTCCCGTAAAATATAATTACGTCCGGATCAAAGTCTGCACTGAGTATCGGGGAAATCAGAATATAATTGAACCTTCCGAACTCAAATTTTGGTACATCCTCAGCAGTTTTTTTCTGGGCTTCCGCAGGCCGGTTCACAGGGGCAAGTGCATATTTACCGCTAAGATATTCTTCCGGCCTCACAAATCCCAACCCCGCCAGTGCTATGGGGCAGGACTGACTTTCCTTGTCGAGAACTATGGTCAAGCCCTCCTTGCGCCCCAGAGCAAGGGCCTGGCAAAGCGTGAAAGATGCCTTATAGTCTTGTAAGGGCCTCTTTGCATCCTGCGGAATCTCATCTGGGCTTTTCAGCATCTTAATAGCCAGTGGGTAGGTTTGGTGTTTCACGTATGTTGACATTGCCTGATCTATGTTTGCCAGACTCACCATTTCGTATCCCCCTAGTGTTTGTAGTTGCACAATGGGTTACCCGCTCTTCTTTGCATCCAGGGTCTCCTTTATCTTAGGCAGGTTCAATCTTCTTCGTTTCTTTTTCTTTCTTATCTCGTCAGCAGCCGCAAAAATGGCATAATCCCTGTCAAGAACGGAATCCCCCCACTTGTCATCATCCACTATTTCAAGGCGCGTGTAAGGCGGTTCCCACCACTTGTCTTTCGTGTTGATTCCCCTGCGACCCAAATCTCGACCTGGGCCGGTGAAACGCATCCACAGCGGAGGATACTGCAACATAACAGCCTTTCTCTCCATTTCAGCAGGACGATAATCCTCTCTTCCGGTTCCCGGCGAAAAATACCAGCGCTCCTTGCATGGGCCTATAGGCACCACAATAACCAAGGTGCAGCCCTCCATATACCCCATGCGCATGAAAGCGGTGGCAGGGATCATACCTACTCTGCTCTCTATATTCAATCTGTGTGCTGCTGCAGCGGCCCAATCGATACTGATCCCCAGTTCTATAGTCCTCCAGATACAGCTTGGTCCTTTCATGAGCCATCCCCAAGGTTCCCCGCCGGTCTCATTCAATCTGTTCTGACAGTTGATTACCGCCTCACGGCATGTCTTGAAACCGCAGGCTCCGCAGTCAAATCCCACTTGGTCGCATTTTAGACAGCGGGTTGTCTCAACCAGTGCTTCCTGTTCGGCAAGGCCAAGCTCGACCTCATCAAAGCCGGCCAATGCTTGCTCAACGGGCACGAGCTGTATTTGAGGCCTTTCAGGATCACCGCCCACTTGTCCTAATGCGTCCTCGGCAGGGGAAACCTCTAGGACCTGCTCAGGCGGAGCCAGTACCTCATCAATTATTCCCAAACCGCCCAAGTATTGGTCTATACTGGCTGCTGCCTTTCTGGCCCCGGCGATGGCCTCTATAACAGAAGCTGGGCCTGTCACTGCATCACCACCTGAGAATACTCCCTCTCTATCGGTAGCATTGGTCTCAGGATCCACTTGAATCGTATTTTCCTTACCCAACGAAAGGCCAAAGGCGGAAGGCACCTCAGGCGATTGCCCTGTTGCAATAATCACCGTATCTGCGCGCATATCAAATTCGCTCCCTTCAACTGGCACTGGAAGGCTTCTGCCATCAACATCGGCAGGGCCTGGCGCTGTCCGTATGCATTCCAACCGGAGTTTATCGGTCTCTGACTTTATCTTGGAGATTGTGGCCTGAAATTCGATTGTTACCCCTTCGCGAAGCGCCTGCTCC
>CP070752.1:2340673-2366698 GCA_020348625.1 Deltaproteobacteria bacterium
CCCTCCGCATTCCCTTCGACAGGCTCAGGGCTGCGGTTTCCCCCATACCCAAGTCGCGAAAAGAACGGCGCCCTCCCGCCAGTCTCTCAAGAAACGATTTCATGGTCTTGCCGATCAGGAGAATTCCACGCCAAAAAAAGACATTTATATACCTCGGGACGCGATAGTTGTAACCGTAAAGCAATAATCGAATTCACCTATTTTCTGTAAGCCCATTGTAACCTGTTACGTGTTGCGGGAGCCAGTCTATTTGGTGGCCATGACATACACCCCATCCCAGTCCGCGGACGGAGGATTCTTTTTTAAACTAAGGCACCGTTCGATATAGACCTGCGCCGCATAGAGGCTGGGTTCCCTGGCTGCAATAGTCTCAAAAATGCGGATTGCCTCATCCCATTGTTTTTCCTTATACGCATATACTCCCTGATTAAACTGATCCACCGTCTCCAGCCGGATTTCAGGTGAATCCTTATATCCTACCAGACTGTAGATCCTTACCGGCCGTTTTTTCCCTTTCACCCTTACAGAGTCCAGCTCCATGCATATGAATTCATCCTTTACGTGCTCATAGGTTGATTCAGCGATTATTATGTTGGTCTTATAGCTCTTATTTGCACCCTCCAGCCTGGAGCCAAGGTTGACCGAATCCCCCATAGCGCCCCATAGCGGTAAAATCGAACCTCTGCTTCGATCCCATATTGCCAACCATCATAGGACCGGTGTTTATGCCAATACGGATATCGATAGGATTGCGGCCCTCATCAATCCATTTGTTGTTTAGACTCCCTAACGCGTGTATCATCTCAAGGGCAGACCGGCACGCATTGGCAGGGCGATCGGGCAAATCGAGCGGTGCGCCGTATAAAGCCATTATTGCATCTCCGATATACTTGTCCAGGGTTCCACCATATTTGAAGACAACATCAGTCATCACCGTCAAGTACTCGTTGAGAAGACTTACCAATTCCTCGGGTGTCAATCCTTCAGCGATCGTGGTAAAGCCCTTTATATCGGAAAAGAGGACCGTCATTTCCTTTCTCTCTCCGCCCAATTTCAATTTCTCAGGGTGTTTCAACATCTCATTGACCACGGAAGAAGACACGTAGTAGGTGAAAGCACCTTTGATCTTCTTTCTCTCCCGCTCCTCGGTCATGTACCTATAGAGCGTATGAGAAACATAGAGGACAACCAAGGCCGTGAGAGGATAGGTGGTACTAATCAGGAGACCGTAACTGACGAAGAAAAGCCTGCTCAGCAATATATATGCTATGAAAAGGGCTACGGCAAACAGGATTCCTCTTACTGCATTCAGGCGGGGAATAACGAGCCCAATAATAACGCCAATGAGGATAATAGCCAGAATATCGAAGATCTTGATCCACGCAGGGTGTATCAAGAAATCCTGCCTCAAGATATTATCAATTATGGTAGCGTGCGCTTCGAGCCCGGGATATACCGGTGAGAAAGGAGTGTTTCGCATATCATAGATAGCCTGCGCAGTAGCGCCTACGAGCACTATCTTGTCCTTAAATGCTCCCTTTGCTATTTCGCCATTGATTATTTCAGTTATAGGGTAATGAGGAAAGGTTTTGGGGGGACCCAAATAGTTAATCAGCATTTGCCCTCTCTCATCAGTTGGTATAAAAGTGTTGCCCATTTGAATCCCCTTCACCCCATAGCTGGCAATCTTGGCAATGAGGGGAGGCCAGCCTAAATAATGCCATGCACACTGAATCGAGAAGGGAGAAAGAAACTGATCTCGGCACTTGATAATGAGGGGGAGCCACCGCACAGCTCCATCCAGGTCAGGGATCATATTAAAATAGCCTGACGAGTCGGCAGCCTGTGTCAGGATGGGAATATCGACCTCAGGGGCATATGCCTCAAGAATGAGCTTAACATCAAAATCCTCACCAGGAGGAAACTGGACAACCGGATACTTGGATTTACGTATCTGTTCGATTCTGCTATCGATCTCTTTGCTGCTGATCTCGTAACCGAGATCCTTCTGGCTCATGCGCAGGAAGTGGCCCAGTATAACGTTGGCTCTTGATCGCTTCAAGGAGCGAGCCAGTATAAGGTCGTTGTCGGCAAGGATTTTCGACTCGGCCAAGAATCTTTCCAAATCCTTGTTTTCAAGTGCGAGCTTCTTTAGCCGGGATTCAAGTTGCCGGATAAACAAGATGTTGCTGTTTTCATCAGGTTCCAGAAAACCAATATCAAAACCTATGACTTTTGCCCCGTCATCCGAAAGGTAGTCAACAAGGTGAGCAATCTTGGAGCGGGGCCATGGCCATCTGCCCTCCGTATCAAGGCTTTTCTCGTCTATGACGGCAAGAGCGACGGCATCAGTTCCCTGGAGAACACCCCGTGACTTGAACCTCAGGTCCAGCGTCTTGAGCTCGACGATCTCAAGAAACGAAGGGGCAACAAGAAACACCACAATGACCAGAAGGGTAAGGTAGAGGGTGATGGTAAGGGGATTGATTGTGGTCAGAGACTTAATTCTCTTAGTCATATTATGCCCCTTTTAAAAGGGCCTTTGCCGCGTAATGTTCGAGGATCTGAAAAAGCTTCATATTTCCGTAAGCTTAACCATATATGGCAAATAGATGGCGAAGTCAAGTAAGCACAACCATCCGGGCGAGACTGCGATTGACAAGTTTCGAGTCAAACTGTTAGATTAAAGCCGTTTGGCTTGGTTGCCGCTTTCCTGCTTTGCAATTTACTTACCAATGTACTGCAGTGTCCGCAAATAGTTTGTAATGGAATGAGATGAGATCTCTTTCAAAGAGCAAGAGCGTGAACCGACCCCCCCTGCTGATATTCACCGACTTAGATGGTACGTTGCTCGACGCTCAGACGTACGATTTCAGCCCAGCCCTACCTGCCCTCAACCTTATTCGATCGCTTAAAATACCCCTTATTTTGGTGAGCAGCAAGACCCGAGCCGAGATAGAGGATTTGAGAAAAAGGCTGTCGCTCGAAGCCCCTTTTATAGTTGAGAATGGAGGAGGCGTGTTTTTCCCTGACACCTTTAGCCTGCCGGAAGACCAGGATTATCATCAGGTTGAAGACTATAAATTGGTGTTAACGGGGAGGCCGATCGATGAGGTGCTCAGCAAGGCAATTCCCTTGAAGAGGGAATATGATTATACGGGTTTCTCAGAGATGTCGGCACGGGCGATTGCCGCTCAAACAGGCCTCAGTTTACGGGAGGCCGGCCTGGCGGCAAGGCGTGAGTTTGACGAGCCAATTCTATTGAAAAATCCGGTCCATCGAGAGATGTTCTGCAAAAGGGCGAATGACCTCGGACTCGAGTGTGTGGAAGGGGGACGCTTTATTCATCTTTTTATCGGTGGAGATAAGGGAAAGGCCGTACAGATAGTGTTAGGTCTCTACACAAGGCTCTGGGGATCCCTTCTTTCCATAGGCCTGGGAGACAGCCCCAATGATTTTCCCATGTTGGACGTGGTAGACAAGCCCGTTTTAATGCGGCAGAAAGATGGGATATATAGAGGGGATCTTGCACATTCGGATTATCTTATGGCCGATGGGTTCGGACCCGAAGCATGGAATAGAATAGTATTGTCGCTTGTCGCCGATTTTTTCCCTAACCTCAGTCCTAGCGACCCGTGAGGTGCTGATAGAACTGTCATGTGATTTCGGCACAAGATTGTGCCCCAAACGTTGAGATCTGGGGCCGAGAACCGATCTAGAAGGATGTGGGTGATTGCCATGGTACCAACGATAAAATGGGAAGGGGACAGTGTCTACCTAATTGACCAGAGAAAGCTTCCTCAAACGAAGGAGTGGTTTGTTTGCCATAGCATAGACGATGTTATTACCGCAATCAGGGATATGGCCATAAGAGGTGCCCCGGCTATTGGCATAGCTGCAGGTATGGGCCTGGCGCTGGGGTCTCAATCCGTTAACACAAACGACTATATCATTTTCAGGAAAGAATTCCTTGAAATGACCCGGCGCATGAAATCTACGCGACCCACTGCAAGTAACGTGGGCTGGGCTGTTGATAGGATGGCTAAGATCGTTGATGAGATGCGTAATCACGAAGTTTCCGCGATTAAAGAGGCAGTTAGAAGGGAATCGGAGATCATGTTGGAGCGGGATATCGAGGCCAACCGAAACATAGGTCAAAACGGGATGAGACTCGTCCCGGACGAAGCGAATATCCTTACCCACTGTAACGCCGGAGCCCTGGCCACCGGCGGTTATGGCACTGCCCTTGGCATTATCAGGGCTGCTTTCGAGGCCGGGAAACAGATTCACGTGTACGTCGATGAGACGAGGCCGCTGCTCCAGGGGATGCGCCTTACCTCGTTTGAGCTTATGGAGGATGGTATTCCAGTCACCGTAATAGTTGATTGTGCAGCCGGTTATCTCATGCAAAAAAAGAGGATAGACTTGGTGATAACGGGAGCGGATAGGATAGCCTTAAATGGTGATACGGCGAACAAGATCGGCACGTACCAGTTGGCTGTGCTGGCAAAGGAGAACGAAATACCCTTTTATGTTGCCGCACCTATTTCAAGCTTTGATCCTGATTTGGAAAATGGCGATCGTATTCCCATTGAGGAGAGGGGGCATGAAGAGGTGGTTTCCTTAGCTGGTCAACAAATAGGACCGGATCATGTGAGGGCCTATAATCCCGCCTTTGATGTAACCCCGTGCCAGTACATTTCAGCCATCATAACCGAAAAAGGCGTCGTTACGCCGCCGTACGGGAACAGCATCAAGAGTTTGTTCAAGGGTCCGGAGACTTAGTTGGGTTAGCTTACTAGAAATCCCGTTTTCCAAGGCTTTTCGTTAAAGCCAGGTAGAGAACCGCAGCGACTACGAAGCTGGGAATGGCCCCTCCAACCTGTGTGTACCTGCCAAGCCAGAACACCAATGCTCCAATCACCCACGAGATAACTGCGGTCCAATGTATTCCCCTTGTATACCAGTAGGTGCCTTGCGTAAAGAGCTGATCGGTCAGCAGTGTTTTCCTTTTCGCAAAAAAGTAGTCTGTTAATACAACCCCGAATAGGGGGCAGAAGATAAAGCCGATTATTTCTAGAAAATGCACATATGTCCCTGGATAGCCGACAAAGATGAGCGCGATTATGGTGCCAAGGGCCCCACCGAAAATAACCCCCTTTTTCTCTCCCAATTTTGGATAGATATTCAAGGCTGACACGGATGTGGAGTATATATCCAAAAATGTCGTGGTAAAGGTGGAAAAGAGCACGATGATCATGGCTGGCACAACAAGACCGAAGGAGACCATGAGCTCCAGTACCATTGCTTCAGGGGTAGGTGATTTGGTGGCAAGGGCCGCGCTCAACCCGATGAAATACATCCAGGAACTGACGAAGAAATACCCGATCCAGGTGCCCCAAAAACTGCCGCTATCACTTTTTGCATACCGGGAGTAGTCACAGACCAACGGCAGCCAAGAGATCGGCATGATAATAACGTAATCGAGCCCGAGCATAAACGGAAGCTCACCAGTGGCGCGTATTTGAGACAATGTGGAGATCCCATACTCCTTGAACACCACATAGGTCATAACGATGCACAGAATCACCAGGGCCGTTATTGCTATTCGATGCAGCCATTTCCAGAATCTGTGTCCAACAAGGGCCCACAGGGTTGTCACGACACCAAGCAAAACAATCCAAAACTGAGGCGTGTAAAGGGAAGAGCCCTTGGTAAATGTGGCGGCAGTTTGTCCGCCAATCCAGACCATAACAGCGGTCCAGCCAAGCAACTGGAAGATATTCAGCGCTGCAGGTACATAGGACCCATGCACACCAAAAGCCGGACGGGTGCTGACCATGGTTGGTATACCCCATTTACTGCCGATAAGCCCGCCCAAGGCAAGTGGTGTGTTTCCGATCAGGTGACCTAAGAGGATGACGACTAACCCGGTAGCATACCCCATTGGTACGAGAATCCCTCCGGCCCATATCTCCGCCAGGGAAACGGCTGCCCCTGCCCAGAGGAGAAAGAAGTCAAAACCTGCTAAGGTTCTTTGATCCTTTGGAACTGGTTGGATGCCGTTCATGACTAACCTCCGACTCTTTTTGATGGACTCAGTGCATTGGCTTCATTGCAGGAAACCACGTCTTCTTAGCCTGGCACATAATTGCTCTTTGGATTATTGCTTTAACTCCGGAAAACAGTCTACATTGTAATAGGCGCAGACCATGAAACCCTTTCTTTCGTTCCAAGGCTCACGGGCTTGTTTTTTCAGCGACTTGTTTACAGGGGAGTCTTGCCCCCTCCGCATTCCCCTCGACAAGCTCGGGGCTGCGGTTTCCCCCATACCCAAGTCGCGAAAAGAACAGCGCCCTCCCGCCAGTCTCTTAATAAACGGTTTCATGGTCGCGCCAGTCATGAGAATCCCACGTCAAAAAGAGACATTTATACATCTCGGGACCATAGCTGCTGAGTTAAAGCAATAATCGAATTGCTCTTTTTTCATTTTACTTCAACTTGGGTCAGGATGGTGAGCTGGTCGAAGCATTTGGAGCTTCGGATTTCCTGCTTCGTATTTACATATTTACCGCCTTAACCCCCATTTCCCTATGGATCTTGAAGACTTTTCGCACTACGTCATCGGGGTTTTTCCCAATAACCCTGACCATGGGCTCTTTTCCAACATCTCCCCTGTCGAATATAATGTCGGGAATGCCGCCTTCCCTCAGCACTTGCTCCGTTCCCCATTCCAGTGACGATCCCTCTCTTTCCTTGCTCTGTGCAGGTTCACCTGACCGATCGAAGTTGCGTACGGTAAAGCCGGCGCTCCTACAGGCTTCAATGATATTTGTTGAGAAGCGGATGTTCATTGCCGAGCGAAACCGTAAGTCGTGTTTCATCAGGGTAAGGATGATGTTGGCGATGTGTCTTGAGGCGTTATATTCCGGGCCTGAAAGTGCGGCAACTGAGTCGTGAAATCTGCTGATTCGACCCGGAAAGGCTGCCACATCTTCGGGACCTTGTGCATAAGGTAGCCCATAGCCTAAGTTGGACTGGACCTCCGGAATCAAGGAGCCTACCTTCCTTCTTCTCAATTTCTCAAAGGCCGCCCTCAGATCGTCCAAAACTGAGATGCGTTCAGCTTCGCTGCCTATCAGTGCATATGGGTTGGTAGGCCCGTGGCCCTTACCCAACGGAAGGGAAAAACGGATTGCAATGGTCATAAAATCCTTGGCGCGTTTGACTGCCACGTGAACGGGATTTCCCTTGGCTAGCTCTGTGGCAATAGCTGAAGCAAAGGTGCACCCGGTTCCATGAGTGTTTTTGGTGGAAATACGCGGTCCACGGTACTCGTGGAAGGCCTTTCCATCAAAGAGGACATCGATAATCTCTCCTTCAAGATGGCCTCCTTTGATTAAAACGTTCTTGGGGCCCAAACCGTGGATGTCGCGGGCAGCCTCCTTCATGGTTTCAAAGTCATGAACGGTATACCCACAGAGCACCGAGGCCTCCGGGAGGTTAGGGGTCACCACATGCGCGAGGGGGATGAGTTCTTCTCGCAAGGACTTCTGGGCCTCCTCCTTGAGCAAGGGATCACCGCTTTTTGCCACCATTACCGGATCAACGACCACGCATTTTAAACGATATTCTTTAATCTTGCGAGCTACCAATCCCACGATCTGGGAATTCGAAAGCATTCCCGTCTTGACCGCATCTACCCCAATATCACGGATCACCGAATCGATCTGCTTTTCTATAAAATCGATGGGCAGGTCAAACACTGCCTGAACACCCACTGTGTTTTGGGCGGTCAGCGCCGTGATGACACTCATGCCATATCCCCCCAATACAGTGATTGTCTTCAAGTCGGTTTGGATTCCTGCCCCACCTCCAGAATCTGAGCCGGCAATGGTTAAGATCCGCTTCATAATTGCTCCTGTTTCATTGATCCAATCGAATGCATGGAGGCTGTTGGGGCGTAAACCGAGAGGAGATGGAGAGCCGTAATTGCAGATACGAACATTACGGCATCGGATTGGTTCAGAGCCGCTTTCCCTACGCCGGAATTACCCGTACAGGTTCAAGGGGTCATTCCATCCACTCATGATAGATGCATGCGTGAGCACGGAATCTCTCAGCCTATGAGCTCCCCCAGCACTTCGATTTATTGCTAACTCAAACAAGCTGGCCTGTCAACAGGAATTTGCTCTGGGCCTTCCTGAGTCTCCAGTGAACACCATTGTCCCTGAGCGACATTCGCGGAAGCGGTGGGGCAGCCCCGAGGGTGAGCAGAAGGGGAAAACCCCGTTTTTAGAGCGGGGAAGGGGCAAGCATTCCTCACCTGCGAACCCAGGGAGGGTCACCACGAGAGCATCGGAGCAAAGGGACAATGGTGTTCACTTGTCAAGGACATAATTCACTGCATAGTCAATACGTTGCAAAGATCTCTAGTAGAAGATTCAGGAAACTCAAGGAATATGATTTGACCAGTTTGTCATCCCTGAAGGTCGTTGATTGGTATCATGACACCTATACCGGCCTGGCTCCTGAAACCCTTCTGTCAAATCAAAACGAGCTCGATTTGTAATCTGTCTGGTTTCTTTGGAGAGGATTAGTGAACGCAAGGCGAACAAAATCGGCGATCAAAGGAATTCTTGGAACGGACCTTGCAGATAATGTATGGGGATGCGTGAGCGATTATGAACAAGACCCTAGACATATTGATCATTGATGACGATGCCTTTTTTGTGGCCTCACTCTCCGATTTCCTGATCAGCAAGGGCTTCAACGTTCAAACTGCCACTACCGGAAGAGAGGGGATAAAGAGCTTCGAAAACCGTGAACCTCCCCTTGCCCTTCTTGATCAGGAGTTGCCCGACATCGGGGGTATTGAGGTTTGCCAGAAGATTCTGGAGATCAACCCTAATACTAAGATTATCTTCATGACCGCTTATGCTACCGTTCAGTATGCAGTTGAGGCCATGCAGGCAGGGGCATATAACTACCTTTCCAAGCCTTTTTCTCTGGATGAGCTTCTGATAGCCGTGAATCTGGCCGCCGAGAATGCTCAGCTCGAAGGAAGGCTCAGGATTCAGGCCTACGAGAGGGAAAAGGTGCGGCAGGAGCAAAAGCTCATCGGTTCTTCCGAAATCATGAAAAGAATCGCGGAGCAGATAAAGATGTCTGCAGGCTCCGAAGCCAATGTATTGATCACCGGAGAAACCGGGGTGGGCAAAAACGTTGTTGCCAGGGCGATCCACGATTTCCAGGATAGGCGAGACACCTTTCTCACGATCAATTGCTCAGCCATACCAGAGAACCTCATGGAGGCCGAGTACTTCGGTCACGAGAAGGGGGTTTTCACCGGTGCAGAAACCCGGCGTGAGGGCATTTTTGAGCTCGCCGATGGTGGTACACTCGTGCTCGACGAGATCGGTGAAATACCAGTACATCTGCAGAGCAAACTCCTCACGGTGCTCGATGACAAATGCGTTCGACGAATCGGGAGCCGTCGATCCATATCGGTTGATGTCAGAATCATAGCTACCACCAACTGTGACCTGGAGGCAGCGATTAACAAAAGGCGTTTCCGGGAAGACCTCTATTACCGTTTAGCTGTTATCACCATACATCTACCCCCTTTGCGCGAGCATCCGGAGGACATACCTGAAATAGCCGATCACTTTGTGAATCGATTCTGTCGGAAGCCTGTCAAGATCCCTGTAAGTCACATGGAGAGAATGATGGCGTATCCCTGGCTCGGTAATGTGCGGGAGCTCCGGAATGTTATTGAAAGGGCTTCCCTTTTGCTTCGCGGAGATGAGATAATGCCGGCGGACCTTCTCCTTCACGGCGCGCTCAATCAGAACTTTCCAGCCGATGAGACGATTCGGGCTGGCCAAGAGATACCTTCGCTTGAGGAGATGAAAAGACGTCACATTCTTTCTGCCCTGAAGGCCTGTTCCGGAAACAAGAGCCTCACTGCCCGCAACCTCGGTGTCTCGCTGTCAACTCTTAAGCGAAACCTCAAGGAGATGAACGTCAATTAGTCTTCTCTATCATGGATTCGGGTACGACAAGATGACAGAAATGCGACACCCAGCCTATTTTGACCCATTCAAAATGACCTCTTTTGTTTTCAATCTGTCTTTCTTTGGCTTAATTATCTAATAAAATTAAATACATAATGACTTTAAGGTATGGCTTAAGGGAGTGGTATATATTTTGCTTATTCCGGATATCAGATAGGGTTTTCGCCTTGGGCGACGCAGAACAAGGCGTATCTCGGAGGCCGTTGCCTGGAAATTGTTTGATCTCCTATCAGGGGGAATGGGGGTTTGCCTTGACGAGCAATGATATGGAACTAATCAGGAATCTGGAGCAGATCCTTTCAACTTTGCGACATGAGTTGGGAAACTCGATCAACTCATTAAAGATCAGCCTCGATGTAATGCGAGAGAATTATGAGGTCTTTGATGATGCAAAGAGGAAAGAGTATCTGGAGCGGGGCCTAAAACTACTGATGCGCCAGCAGCAACTCGTAGATGCCATGAAGTCTTATTCGCAATTCAGGGTAAACGAGCAAAATGAGATTCGATTCCTCTCCTTTTGGACACATTTCTTGAGCGCGGCATCTGAGAGGTTAAAGGGTGGGAGGATCAAACTTATCTCTCGCCAAGAGATTGAGCCCTGCGTGATTCTGGGCGACAGGGCGGCCCTCAATAAGGTGATGACCAGTATCCTCGATAACGCGGTGGAGGCCATTGAGGAGCAAGAGGAGCCCCTGATTGAATTGGTGGCTTCAAAAAGTAATGGCTGGTTGAAAATAGTGCTCGCGGATAATGGATCGGGCATCAAAAATAATGAATTGAGGAGAATCTTCACCCCCTTGTTTTCAACCAAGTCTGGAAAGACAGGCATGGGACTTTCCATTGCCCAAAAGCTTACCCTGGAGATGAAGGGTAAGATGAGCATTGAAAGTAGTCCTGGCAAGGGCACGCAAGTGACCGTGTGGCTCAAATGTGCTGGCGTGCAAGAAAGGGAGCCTGAAAAAAGCACGGCAATTCCTGTGGAGGTAGGGCAGTGACATATATGCTTGGCCGGAAAGCGCTGGATGAAATTGAGGCGGTTCTTCAGCAGGATCTCTCTGATGTTGGGGTTGACTGTATTTTTCTGATCGATATGGCCGGCAATGTCATTGCTAACCTTGATAATGGCGAAATCAAGCACGACATCTACTCCTTGGCTGCTTTAGCCGCTGGCAACTTTGCGGCGGTGAGCACTATGGCAAGAATTATTGGAGAAGACGAGTTCTCCTTGCTTTTTCATAAGGGTGAAAAGGAGAGCATACATTTCAGCAAAGTACTGTCGGATTTCTTACTAATCACTATTTTCGGAAAGGGTATATCATTGGGATTCTTGCGGCTTAAGGTGGCTGAAGCCACGGAGAAGATTAAAAGAATACTAGAACCCTTTTGTACTCCATGATGTGGTTCCGCTGTATCGCGAATTTGAGCAGATCCTGTATGAGTAGAGTTCTTCTGAGAGGTATCTTCTGATGGCATTTGTAAATCTGAAAAACAAAGAGGTTCAGGCAAAGATAGTTTACTACGGCCCGGGAAGGGGAGGGAAGACCACTAATTTAGAGTATATCTACAATAAATTCAATAAGCGGATAAAAACGGAGATGGTAACCATCAAAACCCATGGTGATAGAACACTATTCTTCGACTTCCTTCCCTTTGATGTAGGAAAGATCAAGGGATACTCCGTGAAAATTCAACTGTACACCGTACCGGGGCAGGTTAAGTATGATGCCACCAGGAGACTGGTTTTAAGGGGGGTTGACGGGATTGTCTTTGTGGCTGACTCAATGGCAGTGAGAAGGGAGAAGAACATCCTCTCTCTCAGAAATCTTCAGAAGAATCTGGCAACCTTCAGAAAGAGCATCTTCAGGGTTCCCATTGTGCTGCAATACAACAAGAGGGATCTGGCGGAACAGGGCATCCCGCTCCTGTCCTTGGAAATGCTGGAGAAGGACCTCAATAGTAAACTGAAGGCACCTTACTTTGAGGCGAGCGCCTTACTAGGAAGCAATGTGGTGGCGACCTTAAAGAGGATCGTATGGATGACGATGTCTTCTTTACTCAAAGAACTGAAATAGGGAGTAACGGATTGACGCAGACGCGGGACAATACCCCACAGAGGGATATACATATAAACAATGAAGACACCACTGGGCAGAGCGGTAGTAATCTAAATGCAGCAAACGATGCCGACAACCCTGGTGGCAATCCCCTCAGGGAATTAAAGTCCATTGTCTTATCGCTGGATTGGGAGATTACCGACGAAGTTATGGGCAGATTCTTCCGGGAAATTCAAAGGCTTGAGGACGAGTATGGTGACCAGAAAATCCTCGTATCCTTCCTTCATCTCCTTGATTCGATAGGAAAATATATCAAAACGCATAAAGGTAAAGCCCATCCTCACGCCGGCAAATTACTGAACTCAGCCTTTATGAGCCTGGAAAAGGTAATCCGATCTCAGCATTTAACACCCATGGAGCGAAAGAGGATGCTTGTCAGAGAGCTCAGAAGATACAGCAGATTAAAGGAGCAGATTTCTTTCAGGAAGACTGGAAGAGTAAGGGAAAAGACAGTGGAGGGCGTTGATAAGACAAGCAACGATATTGCCCAGCGACAAGCCGCTTCACCCATTGAGGGAGGGAGCGGAGCACCCGATAAGACTGCCGAGGAATTCAAGGGCCCGGTTGATATGATTGAGGCGTTTGCAGGTGCCCTGGAGGAGCTGAAACAATTCATACATGGGGAATTTAGGGCCTTGAGGGAGGAACTGAAGGAATGGAGGAAGACATAAAGGATGTGTGCTTCCATCACTCAATTTGTGATCCAATTAGAAGAATGCGTCGGAAGCCAGCATACTTTTGAACGAGCGAGTAATGCGGTTTGCTGTGGGTCTGTGGCCTGCAGAGGGATGAACCATCGGAGGCGGTGATATGGACATTCTATCCGGTGATATCTATCCCTTGATTTTCAGGCGTGCTCCCAGCAGAGACCTTGGTCAGTTTTCCCTCGACAGTAATATGTTGGGCCTTCTCGTTGAGCTGGATGGCAAGAGAAGCCTTGCCGTTATTGCAAGAAAAATGGGACTGGACACGGGCACCTTGAGACGGCTGATTTCAAGGCTTTATAGTATGCGACTAGTTGAGCCGGTGGGAAGGCGTGTCTCAGTGTTGAGCAACAACTTTTTCGAATACCTCAGCGCCGAGTTGTCCCTTGCGCTGGGACCAATAGCCGATGTGTTGATCGAAGAAGCAGTGCATGATCTGGGGCAAACCAGATCTGGATTTTCACGTACCCATGCCCCTGAGCTGGTAGACCTGCTTGCTCGAGAGATTCAGCGCGAGGATAAAAGGCTCACATTTAAGAGGAATATGGTCGAAAAACTAAGAGAGATGGGAGCATGAGCTGCTGTGAGGGCGTAGTTGCGAAGCAAAACGACAATCGAATTGCTCTATGTTTCACCGGAAATAATGATCACAGGGGGAGAAAACCATGATCGTATCATGTGAAGATTGTGGGAAACAGTACAGGGTAAATATTGAAAAGATAAAGGCCAGCAGTGCTCGGTTTAGATGTAGGGCCTGCGGGCATATAATAGTGGTGAACAAACCGCTACCACCTGTTGCTGAGGCCAAGAAATCGATTCATCCCACCCTTAAGCTTGGAACACCGAGGCCTGTTCCACCGGCGTTAGAAAAACCAAAAGCGGTAGAAAAAACTGAGACAGTGGAAAGACCCGGGGCGGTGGAACAATCCGAACCGGCGACGACGGCTCGGCGAGAAGTACCGGTCATGAAGTTGAGGGGCATCGGCATAAGGGCAAAGCTTATGTCTTTTCTTCTTGTTCCCCTCATCCTTGCCCTCCTCATCGGTGGCTACTTCTCATTGAGACAAATGGTGGACCTCGGTGGCCTGATCACCCACGAGAGCTCGACGATTGTTACACGGATGGCTGAGCAGCAGATTGCCGAACACGCGCGAGCGGTAGCCCTGCAAGTCAGCCTTTATCTTGCAAGCCATCCGAAACTAAAAAAAGAGCGTTTTCAGCAAGATGTCGAGTTTAAGGAGATAGCGGTGCAGAAGGTGGGTTCTACCGGATACACCGCTTTACATGGGGTACCGGATGAGAAGGGGATATGGAGAAATTGGGCCCATGTGAACCCTAAGATCGTGGGCATTGACATGAGCACCCTGAGAAAACCGATGGGTAAGGCCTTTCACGGATTCTGGAAGGTCTTCAGTGCTGGTAAAGATGACAAGGAATCAAGCGGATACTATACCTGGCAGGATGCCGATGGCAGGTTTCGGGATAAATTTATGGTGTGTGTTCCTGTAAAAGGAACACCCTATTATGTGGCCAGTACCACCTATTTAGACGAGTTTACGCGACCTGTGGAGAGGCTCAAGGCGGTAAGCAAGACGATAGCGAATAAAGCCAGGAATATGAATGCGGCCATAATGTTGGGTGCCATTGTCATTATCGGCCTTATTATTTTCTTCTATGGTCGCAAGGTAACGGGAAATATTAGGCATCTTTCCGAGGTTGCCGACCGGATCAGCGTTGGTGAACTGGATGCCCAGATAGAAGTTAGATCAAAGGATGAAGTCGGTGAGCTAGCAGAGGCGATCTCTCGGATGCAGGACAGCCTTCGTCTTTCCATAGAAAGGCTCAGGCGCCGGCGTCCAAGCTGACCCAGGTCTTTAAGGGATACGCATGATTATGATTCCAACACAGAGGCCCGTAGTTGAGAATCTGAACAGTCACTACGTTGATTTGTCCAGACCGACCGAGCACTGTCAGGGCGAATTCGGCTCAAGGGGCTTCACTCGGCACAATGGGTAGCGAGTTATGGTGAACACGGCTTTTGGCGTGGGTCCCGAATACCCGGTTGGGTGGTACGCGGGGTTCATCGACAGCATTCCCGTGGGTATGTATCGTACCACGATCGAAGGGAAACTCGTTTTTTGCAATAGGGCCTTTGCCCAATTGTTTGGGTTCGAAAAGGCTGAAGAATTGATCGATTACCCTGTTGTCAAGCTCTATAGGAACCGCAAAGACAGGGGTTTGCTGATTGAGAACGTAATCAAGCAGGGTCGCGTAACGGATCTACCTTTATACTTGCTGAAACGAAACGGTACGCCTATGGTCTGTTCCGTATCCGCCCAAGCGGTGCTAGACGATGATGGCGTTGTGGTGTATCTGGATGGAGTCATCAGGGAGATTACCGATCCAGAAGACGAGAAAAACCATTCTATCACTATGCCGAAAGACAAGACTGGCAATACCGATTTTGTCTTTCTTTTGAATCTCCGTGCTGAAATGGTTGACATGAACCAGGCCTATGCGGAGCTCCTGGGATTTGACAAGGAGGAGTTGACGGGGAAATCCTTATTTGAGTTCATGCTACCCCAGGAGAAATACGACTTTCCCCTGTTTCTTTCTGAGCTCTTACAATCGGGCCAGCAGGAGGGCATTTTAGCCGTGATCGACAGAGGGGGTGCGAGGCATTATCTCGGGATGCATGCCCTCCTTGTGGAGGGGAAAGGGGGACTCCATCTAATAAAGGTTGTTGCGCAGGAAGCAACGGAACGGATGAAACAGCATAAGCAGCAATTAAGCAGGGAGAGACTGCTTGGGGTTATGGAAATGGCCGGCGGAGTTGCCCATACATTGAACCAACCGCTGACCATAATCAGCAATCTGCTCCACGAGGTGTTGTCCGGTTTTGACCCCCACGAACGTAACTACGAGAAAATTGTGAAGATAGATACCCAAATTCAGAAGCTGAACGAGATTGTAAGAAAAATAGGCGCCATTAACCAATATGAGGCCATGGAGTATGTTGCAGGTATAAGGATCGTTGACATCGATAAGGCCTCTCGGATGAAACAGGGTGGGGAGGTTGGATGATAAGAACAGTGCTGATCGTAGATGATGATCGTGAAATGCTGCTATCCCTTAAGGAAGGGTTGGAGCGCTACTTCGAGAGCTTTCGTGTGCTCACAGCAGAAGATGGCATGATCGCTGTGGAAATGCTGAAGAATAAAACCGTTTCCCTTGTGGTCAGTGATTTAAAGATGCCTCGGATGGACGGTTTCAGCCTTCTCGCTCACATTATGGAATACTATCCGGATATACCGGTTGTTATCATTACCGGTTACAGCACCCCGGAGATGGAAAGACTGGCCCGGGAGGGGGGTGCAGTAGGCTACATAGCAAAGCCTTTCATGATTGAGGATCTTGCGCGGAAGATAATGGCCACCCTCAGGCATGAATCGGAGGGAGGGACTTTGCACAGCGTCTCCTCCGGTATGTTTTTGCAATTGATAGAAATGGAACAGAAGACCTGTACTATCAGACTGGTTGATAAAGTATCGGGGAGTCGAGGGGTGTTGTTCTTCCGTGACGGCGAACTTATGGACGCAAGGGCCGGTTCTCTGCAAGGTGAAGCTGCTGCATATAGGATTTTCTCGTGGGACGAAGTGAACCTTTTCATCCAGAATGCCTGTGCTCAAAAGGAAAAGAAGATTCAAGCAGACCTTCAGGCTATTCTCCTCGATGCCGCCCGATTAAAAGATGAGGCCGATGAGGAGACAAAGCGTGCAAAGGTGGTTGAGCAAGGGCAAGTATTCAGAGAGACGCCGAAGGTCGAGCAGCAATCAGAGGGATTGGATTCGACCGAGGGCATCAAGGTGCGATTACAAAGGCAGATGGGCACCATGCGTGGAGTAGAGGCCATCTATCACGATCGCTCGTGGAACGGTCTTATCGCGCAGGCTTCCCGTCTCGGAAGGTTTTTTAACATCGGAGAGCTGACCCTAGCCTATATCGATCGTGGCGGGCCCAATGATTTCATCGTGTTACCGGGAAGAGAAAACACGGTGGTTTCGGTAAACCCTCGATGTCCAAGGGACAAGATTATGAATGCTATCAGGGAGGAAGTGACTTCCCAATACTGATTACCCTATGCTTGTGAAGGATTATATGAAGGAACTATTCGATGATATTTTGAGCGTAACCGACGTTACTGGGGTCATGCTTTTTACCTTTGAGGGAAAACTCATCTTTAAGGAATTTCTATCTCCTCCGCCGGAGGAACCTGAAAGCACGGACTGGTGGCGTGTTTTCATGTATTCGCTAGAAGGTGCTCAGGAAGTAGATCTTGTGTATGAAAAAAGTAGATTCTATATCCGGAAGACAGAGCTGGGCTACCTGCTGATACTGATGGAAATTCTTGCGCCGACTGCCATGATGAGACTCAATTGTGACTTGCTCGCAGCTTCCATGAAAAGAATAAAAAGCACTAAAGGGCTGAGAGGTCTTTTCCAAACCAGGAAATAGGTTTTCGGGATGAAAGATTCGGGAAAAAGAGTTGAGTTGGCTTCTTATCGAGGAGATCCAGATATCGAAACTATTGAGCAAGAGGAGAAGATGAATTTGGAATCTAAGATCAATGAGGCGGAGGTATACCGCTCGATGGGATTGCTGGTGGAGTCCCTCGGCGTATATGAAAGTGTGCTTTCGGGTCTTCCCACCTCCGATATAGAAAACCAAGACAAGATAAAGCAGAAGATCACCCAAGTAAAAAAAGAACTGGTCGAGCAGGAACAACTCGACAAACAAGATGTTTCTTCGGAGGATATCTCTATTCTCAAAAATGGAGCTTCGGAGGAGGAGGATGTGCAGGCGGTCCTCGCCAGTGCCGCCGCGTGGAAAGAACTTGGCCTTTACGGTGAGGCGGTTGCCGAGTACGAGAAACTCTTTACCCTGGATTGTAACCCGGGAAAAATTGTTTCCGAAATGGTTGCATGTCTCTCCGTAACGCACACACCTTCAAACATCGTCGAGCACGTCGAAAAGATCGTGGACAAACAAAAGCTGGAGAAGAAGGAAAAAGTCCAGATCAAGTTGAGGCTCGGCATGGAAATGGAGAAAAGGGGCCAAAAAGAACTGGCCCTCGATCTTTACCGCTCCGCAAAAAAGATTGATCCGGAGGATACGGATATCAAGAAGAAGCTGGATACGATAATCGGTAGCCTCTCCTCCGGCTCGAAATATGACTACCTGCTTAATCAAAAGATGGTTACGCCGGAGAAGCTTCAGAAGGCCCTGGCTCTGTCAAAAAAGATGGGTAAAAGCGTAGAGTACGTCTTAATTGAGCATTTTAGGGTCAAGAAAGAAGAGCTAGGAAAGTCCCTTTCTCTTTACTACGGGTGTCCATTCAAGACTTATGATCCGGCACTACCGACACCGGTTGAGCTGGTACGGAGTCTGAAGAAGCAATTTCTCATGCATGAGCTCTGGGTTCCGTTGAGCTGGAGTAAGGAGGGTATTGAAATACTCATCGACGACCCCAAAGATCTGAATAAAACCGATCACATCAGGGCACTGGTAAAGACGAAGAAGATCAACTTTTCCGTTGCGATCAAAGAGGATATAGAACCGTACATCAAACGCTTTTTTGATGAGCAAAAATCCGATCCCACCGCGGCCCCGCCCGACATCATGGAGGGCTACGATTTGATCCCGGATATTACCTTTGAAGAGGAGGAAGAAGGGGCGGAATTCGAGGAAACCCTGTTTGATGAGACGTCAAGTCAGGTGGTAAGCCTTGTCGATCAGATCCTGATTGCTGCATGCCGAAAGAATGCCTCCGATATCCATTTTGAGCCTTCCTCGGAGTCCAGGATAACCTCGGTGCGTTTCAGAATCGATGGTGTCTGTCAGGAGTACACCAAGATCCCCAACTCCATGATTAGGGCGGTTATCATACGGATCAAGATCATGGCGGCCCTCGACATCACCGAGAAGCGTCTTCCTCAGGATGGAAAAATCAAATTCAAACGCAAGGGCATACCCACTTTCGAACTTCGACTGGCAACCCTCCCCACTGCAGGGGGCTATGAGGATGTGGTGCTGAGAATACTGGCCGGCGCAAATGCCATGCACCTGGATCAGATGGGCTTGAGCGAGAGAAACCTGAAACTCATGAAGGAACTCATCGCCCATCCTTATGGTCTCATATTGGCGGTTGGTCCCACTGGCTCAGGTAAGACCACTACGCTTCATGCTGCACTCAACTGTATCAACAAACCGGGGATCAAGATATGGACGGCAGAGGATCCTATTGAGATAACCCAGCCTGGCCTACGTCAGGTGGAGGTAAGGCCCAAGATTGGGCTCAATTTTGCAAGGATTATGCGTGCATTTCTAAGGGCAGACCCGGATGTTATTATGATCGGTGAGATGCGCGATGAGGAAACCGCGGCGACCGCCATAGAGGCGTCTTTAACCGGTCACTTGGTTTTTTCTACCCTGCACACCAACACGGCGGCGGAAACCGTGGCGAGGCTCCTGGATATGGGGCTTAATTCGCTCAACTTTTCGGAGTCCTTTCTGGGTGTTTTGGCCCAGAGGTTGGTCAGAAAAATATGCGAGAAGTGCCGTAAAGAATACCACCCCACAAAGGAGGAGTTTGAGGAGATTCTACTGGATTACGGAAAGGATAATTCCGAGGGCAACGGAATAGAATACACATCTGATCTCACGCTTTACCGTCCCGAAGGGTGCGAAGAATGCTCTGGCACCGGGTACAAGGGGCGGATCGGCATTCATGAATTGCTCTACGGCAGTAACGAGATAAAGCGGTTGATCAAGAAACAGGCTGGCTCAGACATGATCCTCGAACAGGCCATTAAGGAGGGCATGACGACCTTGAAGCAAGATGGCATCAAGAAGGTCTTTCAGGGAATCACGGATATGGCTGAGGTAAGAAGGGTGTGCATAAAGTAGTATCGTTTTCGGCTGTTACCTGGTTCTAGCTGAACATGGCTGCCCTATGTTTTAGGCACAGTGGAGTGCTATTTAGATTTGGCAACATGCGTTAGAGAAATGGCAGTTGCCCAGTGAGTGCCGTAATTAGGGAACGATACAGCATTTAAGAAAAGCATACGAGGTCGTTAGGACTTCGCGGAGGTTCAGGATATGACGGATAAAAGGGCACTGGTAGTAGACAATGATTTCTTTTTTATGGAGTTCCTTGCTGAAGTTCTCGAGGCACGTGATTATGAGGTAATAAAGGCCTATGACGGGAAGGAGGGTATTTCGAAACTGGAGCAGGAAAACGTTGATGTGATTCTCGTGGACATGATTATGCCCAAAATAGACGGAGGGCAATTGATCAGATTCATTCGATCGAAATACCCTGACACCCGCTTTCCCATTATTGCCCTATCAATCATTGAGCAAATGGACGGGCTGAGTGGGATAGATGCCGATTATTTCATAGCCAAGAGTCCCGCTGAAAAGATGGCCGTCCATATCGATATGGTGCTGGAGAGGATCGAAAAACGGCTTATTCCCGCTTCCACAGATGAAGTGATGATCCAGCCTGACGATATGATCCCGCGGCATATAACCAGCGAGCTCATTCAAAGCGTGAATTTTCAACAGGCAATTACCGAGAGCATTGGGGTGGGCCTGATTGTGGTTGACCGGGATGCCAGGATCATCACTGCTAACTCCCTTGCGCTCGATATCATCGATAAATCCTATGACGAGGTGCTGAATCGAGAGGCCAGTTCCTTATTTCCAAAAGAAGAACGGTCGAAGGTAATGGGCTCGCTCAGGAGTGTTCTACAAAAAACAGAATTACGCAATGTGAGTATTTTCATGCTAATCAATTCCCGAAAGGTTCAAATGACCGTCTCCCTTCTCAAGCTTGGTGGAGAAACACACGGGTGGGTCATGAGTCTGTGCCCGGAGCCGGGAACATCTCAACGGCAAGGATGAAAACGGATTGAATGCAATTTAACCCACACTGTCCGACTCAACGCTGGTCCTACCTCTTGTCGAGCTTTGCTACGAGACCCCCCCTGCGCAGATATCTTCGATAGTCTTTTTCGTGGTTCTTGAGTATGTGCATGAGGTAGGCCATATGTCTTTCCAGGGCTTCCACATAGAGGTCCCGATCCAGTTTCCATCGCTGCTTGAAGTGGCTGCGCATATGTTCGTTTACTCCGCCAAGATCCTTCGCCAACCTCTGTCGGCTCATGCGATAGAAATCCCTCGTCTTTCTTAGGAGGTCCAACTCGCTTTTGTAACCCATAACGCCACCGTTTCTGAATTCGTCAAACAGGAACAGAAGCTTTTCCAGGTAAGTTCTGTCTGCCATTTGGCCCAGCAGGTCGGCGGTACCAATGAGTTTTCCCAACAGTGCAATCTCTGGAGACGGAAAGTGAATCTCGGCAATCTTTGCGCTCAGGTCAGTGCAGGTGAGGATAACAGAGGAATGCCGAAAGACCTCCGGTGATAAGCCATGGTCGGACTTATACTGGTCCATAAAGGCAATGCTGCGCCGGACATCGGTAAGGCTCTTAAGGGTCATTTCGCCTTGCTGTTCGTCAGTTTTCTGGATATATCCCGTGTCATGCATGAGGGCGCACACAAGGCCCAGGGTAACCTGCTTAGAGGTGAGTTGCTCACCTGAGAGGATGACACCGTGTATGAGCCGTGCCATAGCAAGAAAGGTATCGGTCGTATGTTTGAGGTCGTGATACTGAGTGCGACAGGGGCCATATCCCGAATACTCGCCCTTGAAAAGGTCTACAATATCGGTAAAGACGAGGTCCAGCGTGGTAAAATCAAAGCTGGAAAAGAGCATAGACACAATCGTTTTGACCTCGTCAAGAACAGCACGGGGGTCTTCCATATCTATCAAACGTGAGAGTTGCACTGTGTCTTCACGTTTTGTAACGTCAGTGAAGGACTCCATAAAAACCCATAGTTCCGGTAAGGTTCCCGGCTAGTTTCACAGGTTGTTTGTGTATATAACAGAAAAAGGCAGCTGGGACAAGGTTTGGTTTCGGTTGAGTTCAGTGCACGCACGATCTTGCCTCACACTCTCCTTGCACCTGCCTTATCGGACACTAGCCAACAAACCTTACTTTTTTATTGACAACTCCTCGCTTTTTTCTTTATGCTCTCCCGAGAAGTTCTAGAGGGGTTTCTGGGCATGATGCGTACGTCGTTGTATTCAAGCATGAAATATTCTTATTTTTTCTTTTTTGGCTATGTCTTCGTCCGCGGCCCGGATTGAATGCTCTAATGCAGGAATTTCGAGGCCGTGGAAGGACGAAAACCTCCACGGCCTTTTTTCATGTACATTTTAGTAAGGAGAGAAGCTCATGTCTGTTGCCAAGAAGATCAGCAGTTCCATTGAGAAGGCGTCATGGATAAGGAAGATGTTCGAAGAGGGTGCTATGAGAAAGGCGCAATACGGCCCGGAGAATGTCTTTGACTTCAGTCTCGGAAATCCGAACCTTGAACCTCCGGAAAAGGTTAAGACAGTCCTGAAAGAGCTGGTTTCCAGCAATTCAAAGGGCGTGCACGGGTATATGCCAAATGCCGGATTTGTTGAAACAAGGAAGGCGGTAGCCGGTTATCTCAGCAGTCACCATAACTTCACATTTGATTATGACGATGTTGTTATGACGGCAGGCGCAGGCGGGGGGATGAATGTCGTTTTGAAGGCACTCCTCAATGCAGGTGATGAAGTAGTGGTGCTGACCCCCTATTTCATGGAATATGCTGCGTATATCGACAACTTTAATGGCAATACGGTAGAGGTACCCACCAATCAAGACTTCTCTCTTGATCACAATGCAATTGAAAAGTCATTAGGTTCCCGCACAAAGGCAATAATCATAACCAACCCCAATAATCCAACAGGAAAGGTCTACAAGGAGGCTGAACTGAAGCAACTGGGGGAACTGTTGACCCATTATAGCAATAAGAACGGCGAGCCGATCTATTTGATATCGGATGAGCCGTACAGCAAGATCATTTACAACGGCATGACATGCCCATCGATTTTTGATGCGTACACACAGGCTTTTTTGGTAACCTCCTTTTCAAAAGACCTTTCTCTGCCCGGAGAGAGAATCGGGTACGTAGCCGTTCATCCCGGTATTGCCGATAAAGATATGGTCACGGAGGCACTTGTCCTCTGCAACAGAATCCTGGGATTTGTGAACGCTCCGGCCTTGATGCAACGACTGATACCGTTTCTCTTGGAGGATAGCGTAGACGCAATGCTTTATCAGCGAAAAAGGGATATTCTCTGCAAAGGACTTGAGGAAGGAGGATATACCTTTATGGTGCCGGAGGGTACCTTTTATATCTTTCCCAAGGCCCCGATACCGGACGATGTGGAGTTCGTAAGTTCACTCCGCGAGGAAAACATCCTTACTGTACCAGGCTCGGGATTTGGAGGTCCCGGCCATTTCAGGATTGCCTTCTGTACCGACGATAAGACTATTGAGGGTTCCCTTCCAGGCTTTGCCCGGGTAATGAAAAAATACAAGTAGGGAGGCTGTCATGTATTCAAAGGTGGTTCTTCTTAGATTTCCTCGGGATATAGTCGATCAGCCCATTGTGGTCAATCTGGTGAAAGAATTCGATCTTTCTTTTAACATATTGAAGGCCACGATTTACCCGAGAAAAGAGGGTATGGTTGTTATGGAGTTGGCAGGCATCCGTAAAAACTACAACGCTGGCATCAGATATCTGAAGGATCTTGGTGTCAAGGTCGACAACATTGGTCAAGACATCAGGAGAAATGAAGAAAAATGCTTTCATTGCGGTGTGTGCACGGCAGTTTGTCCCACGAAGGCACTCTATATTGCGAGACCAGAGATGAGCGTGCTCTTCGATAGGGATCGATGCAGTGCCTGCGAGCTATGTGTAACAGCCTGTCCCGCTCGTGCTATGGAGGTTAGTTTTGATAAGGCCCTGCTCGGCGCATGAGCGAGTGGTCCCAGAAGATCAGGATGGGTTAACCAGGCCAAGGGCATGAGCAGACAAAACAAAAGGGTTGTTGTTGCTCTCAGTGGCGGGTTGGATAGCGCTTTCGCTGCCCTCAGCCTGATTGATGAAGGATGGCACGTGGAAGGAATTCACCTTATCCTTCCTCTCCCGGCCAGAGAACAGGAAACAAAAGAGAAGGCCGTTAAGGCTATTGGAGAGAGGCTTCGTATACCCCTTCACCTCTTGGATGTGCGAGATCTATTCCGCAAGCATGTTATTGATTACTTCGTTCGGGCTTACTCCTCAGGGATAACTCCCAATCCATGTGTTGCGTGTAATCATCACATCAAGTTTGAGCGGATAGTCACCTGGATTCGCGACAACGGGTTTGACTATATGGCAACGGGCCATTACGCCAGAACCAGGCGGAGTTCAAACGGAACCCATGTGGATTTGCTCAGAGGGAAAGACGCGAACAAAGACCAATCCTATTTTCTGCACCGGCTCAACCAGCACCATCTGTCAAGACTCATTTTACCAGCAGGGAACAGGAAAAAAGAAGATCTTTACAGAGAAGCAAAGAACATAGACCTGCTTGGTTCCATGCGTCATGAAAGCCAGGAGATTTGTTTTATTCCCGATAACGACTACCGGTCATTTCTGAATCGCCAGGCCGCCCGTGGCGCGTTATCATCCGGAAACATCGTCGATCTTGATGGTACGATTCTGGGCGCTCATTCCGGTACGCACGCATATACTATAGGCCAAAGACATGGGCTGGGAATTGCTTCCACTGAACCTCTCTATGTCTATGAGATCAGGGCTGAAACACAAGAGATAGTTGTTGGTCCGCGAGAGACGCTCTATTCAAAGACACTTTGTGCCGATGATTACACCTGGGTAGGAATTCGACCACGTCAAAGGGAGATACGGGTGAAGGCTCAGATACGGTACCGGCATAAACCGGCTTCTGGTACGTTGACCGTAGTCTCTGCTGATACAGTTTGTTTCGAATTTGATGATCCACAATGGGCAATAACTCCTGGTCAGGCCCTTGTATGCTATGACGGAGAAAAAGTGCTCGGTGGCGGGTGGATAAGAAAGGCATAGGGCTCAAACACTGCAAGATGTCAAAGGCCTTTAAGGTTATTACGCTTGGCTGTAAAGTCAACCAGTACGAGTCTGCCTACTTTGAAGATTCATTGGTATCCAAGGGATGCCGAAAGGTGGGTGCAGATGGTTCGGCAGACCTAGTAATCATCAATACCTGTATCGTTACCGCAAGGGCGAGTTATCAGTCTCGGCAGGCAATCAGAAGGGCCATCAGGGAAAATCCTGGAGCAATTATCACGGTTACGGGTTGTTATGGCCAGGTGTATCCCGACGAGTTGATCGGGATTAAAGGGGTGGATGTGATTTCAGGGAATAGGGGAAAGGAATCGTTGCCCGAGATAGTGGCTCATGGCATTCGCCATGATCCGCCCCTCGTCCTCAAGGAAGATTTCGGGCACAGGTACCCCTTCGAACACACCAAAACCAAGGAGTTTAGTGGAAAAACGAGGGCATTTCTAAAGGTACAAGACGGTTGTGATTGCTTCTGTTCGTACTGCATTGTCCCCAGGGCCCGGGGTCCAATCAGGAGTCTGGAACCTAAGAAGGTTATGAGAGATCTGGATGACTTAGAGCAAAGCGGTTATAGGGAGGTGGTTCTTACTGGGGTTAACCTCGGGAGGTATGGTTTGGATCTGGGCAATGGAATCAACCTAACCCGCCTGCTCACCGAAATCAATACCAAAGGACGTGCACTGAGGATACGATTGAGCTCCCTTGAACCTACGGAAATAGATCTCGAACTCATTGAGTTAATGGCAAAGAGCGATTTGTTTTGCCGGCATTTTCATATTTCCTTGCAGAGCGGGGATGATTCTGTATTGAGAAGGATGAATCGGCATTATACTGCCGAGGCGATCACATCGGTGGTAAAGGATATCGTCGAACGAATACCCGGGGTTTCCATAGGTATTGATGTGTTAGTTGGTTTTCCCGGAGAAACGCAATCGGCCTTTCATAATACCTTCGGCCTCCTGGAGGAACTTCCGGTAACCTATATGCACATATTTCCGTTTTCAAAAAGGGAGGGCACGGCGGCTG
>CP070752.1:2366798-2389986 GCA_020348625.1 Deltaproteobacteria bacterium
GTCAACTGCAGTTACGTTCAAATCCAGTTCGTGAGCCAAATCTTTAGCAATGGCGCTTCCAATCATTCCGGCACCTAAAACAGTCACCTCCATGTGTCCCTCCAAATATTATTCGTGTCATCCAACGGTAATGAAGTATTCGATTGTGCGTTTTACTCCTTTTTCCTCAATTAATAAACCGCAAATCGAATGGCATAAGCAATGGGAAGAACGAGGCGAGTGGAACCCCATGATGGCAAAAGAGCTTTCTAAATGCCCGATAGTCGCCCACGGGGATAGGGATATTCTTAAGACAATTAGGTGAATAAGAAGGGGGCTTATGCCGCTATCAATCAGCGTAACGACTCGCGCTATGCCCCCCTCACTTCTTCCCAAGAACCAGGGTACGGCAAAACAGGGCTTGCTACCCGGCTGCCGCTGCTTCCGTAAGGCGTTCCGGCCCTGAAAACGCCAGATATCCCGGTACGATAAACCGCACCAGCGGTATGGCTATGAGAATCCCCCACCAGTACGGCTTGTCCCTCGTCTGGGCAATCGCCATGAAGACAAGTATGCCAAAGAAGACGTTGACAAAGGGGATAGGGGTAAAGACTATCCACCATCCCGGCTTGCCGGCTATCTTACACAGAAGGTACAGATTGAGCACGGGAACCCACGCCATCCAGGCGTGTTCGGTTCCGGTTTTCTTAGCCAAAACCTGAAGACAGATTGCCAGATACACATAAAACGCCAACCCTAAAATAACGGGCACTGCCGTGCCGCCGGGTCCACATAGGGGATAGTGATGAAACCTGTACATGGTATTACCTCCTTTTCTGTAAATTCTTGTTCCATCGAGGCTCGCCAACGCGATGCACACAACAAGGTGCTAACATACGTTTTAATCCCTTCCAATTTTATCTCTCATCTCATCCAGCACTTGTGCCTGCTGGTCCTCATCGAGCACGTTGTAAAACTCCATGAAATAATCAACAATCTCCGACAGATGGTCAGGCATATCTTTGACTCGATCCTTCACGAGACTCGCTGCTACGTTCATATCCGGATTCTCGCGATTGATTTCGCCTCGCAGGTCCTCGAACAACTTGCGGTGCTCCTCCTTACCCTCTTTTAGGCTGGTTTCTACCTTGTTTCGAATCTCTTCATAGCTCTTTTGTTGAGCCTCAGAAAGATCCAGTTTCTCCACTCGCTCATCAAACCGCTTCATGATGTGCTCGGAGATATCCTTGCCAGCGAATCGGTGCGTTCCCCATCTCTTATGAAATGGGCCTCGCTCTCCTGAATCCCTGTCTGAAAACACCCTGTCGCACAACCCGTGCGGTCCGCAGCCAGCCAAAAGACCGAACGCGACGAGAACTGCTCCTACGGTGATCCATGTGTGTTTTGATTTCATTTTCTCCTCCATTGTTTAGTGTTGTTAGTACTCTCAAATGAACTCACATTGCGCACATGCTAACCGCGGCATGTTAAGAATGTTTGTTGGGGGTGTTAAAAAATGGTAAAAAACTGTAAAAAAATGAAAAACAGGGAGACATTCATGAAGAAAAGGGTTTTACTGGTAGACGACGATGAGAAGCTCTTGAAGCTTCTCAAGGAATACCTGGAGGATTACGGATTTGAGGTCATGACCCTCACCGATGGGTTATCGGTTACTCAAACGATCCGGGCAAACTCGCCTGATATTGCGATACTGGACATCATGTTGCCGAAAAAAGATGGGCTCGAGGTGCTGAAAGAGATCCGAGCGGAATTCTCCTTGCCCGTTATCATGCTGACCGCAAAAGGAGAGGACGCGGACCGAATTGTTGGACTGGAGTTGGGAGCGGACGATTACCTTCCCAAACCCTTTAACCCCAGGGAGTTGCTGGCCAGGATGAAGGCCGTTCTGCGAAGACTCCCCATTGGGGACAAAAGCGAGGCCGGAAAGAATGGCGGCCTTTTTCTCAAGGCCGGCGGCTTGGCCTTAAACAGGGCAAAACAGAGCCTTCTGGTTGAAGACGATGAGGTTGAGCTCTCCTCAACTGAATACAAAATCCTCGAGGTGCTCATGGAGCATCCCAACAGGGTATTGAGCCGCGATGAGCTCATGACTCGGGCCCGGGGGCGAGACTTCATGGCCTTCGACAGAAGCATTGACGTTCATATCAGCAAACTGAGGTCGAAACTGGAATCGTATCCCCGCTTCAGCAAGGTAATCAAAACTGTGTGGGGGACGGGTTACATGTTCGTGGACGCCCCATGAAACCTGGAAAGCTGTACCTTAAAATATTCCTTTCCTTTGTGCTGGTTCTCATCGTAACCGAGATCCTGGTCTTCGGTCTTTTCAGCATTGCCGGCCAAAGGAGCTTCCGGTCCCGCTTTGAGCAATATGCCAGCTCCCATGCCCGCATGGCCAAGGAATTCATCGAAGAGCGGATCAGGTCAAAACCGGAGACAACCATTGGTGAAAATGAGCCCCTCAAAGATCTCATACAGCGACTCAGCGAAATCTACGGCGTCAAGATGTGGCTGGAGGGCCCTGACGGGACGGTCCTGCTCCAATCCTTCTCAGGGGACATCCCCGTGAGTATGGGCATGCTGTCCGAAAAGCACGTGAAGGATTTCGGAGATTTCAAATTGCATCGCCATTTCAAAAGGGGATGGGCACCCTTCATCGTTATTCCGATAGAAATTCGGGGGCATGAAAGCGGCAAGCTTAATGTATTATTCGATACCGTGGTGCCACCACATCCCGAAAAAGGTTTCGCGCTGGGGCTCGTGGGAATCGGCCTTGTGATCGCGCTGCTCATAATTCCTGTTTCGAGGATCTTCACAAAACGCATCAAGCAGCTCAGGCATTCAGCCCTGAAAATCGCGGAAGGAGATCTTTCTCATAGAGTGACCGTCAAAGGAAAAGACGAGATCGCAGAGCTTGGTCGTTCCTTCAACCAAATGGCGGACAAAGTGGAACGGATGATTCAGGGAGGCAGGGAACTTACGGCCAACGTATCCCATGAACTCCGCAGCCCCCTTGCAAGAATCCGTATTGCCGAGGAAATCCTTCGGGAACGGTGGAAACAGGGAGACTATCAGGGTTGTGAAAGGCATCTGGATAACGTACGTCAGGACATAGAAGAGCTGGACCGCCTTATCGGCAGCATCCTGGTTCTTTCAAAACTGGATATGCAGGAGGCATCCCTGAAACGTGAGTCCTTCAATCCCTCTGATCTGATACGGGAACTCCTTGAGCAATTCAAGCCCTCCATAAGCCGTAGGAGTCTGCGCCTCATGACGGATTTGTCGTTCGATCTGTCGATTCTGGGGGACAGGAATGCGGTTCGAACGGCGCTCTCAAATATTCTCGACAACGCCGCTAAGTTCACCCCAGAGGGAGGCAGTGTTATCGTTACCATGCAAAAGCAGGGCGATTGTGTTCAAATCGGCGTCACAAATTCCTTCCAGGCCCTTTCAACAGAGGATTTGACGAGGATCTTCGAGCCCTTCTATCATACTGAACGCGCCAATGTAGCCGGATCAGGACTAGGTCTGGCAATCACGAGAAAGATACTTGAACGGCATGGCGGGACCATTGAAGCCGAAAATGCCCCGGAGGGTTTGAGAATTCTGATACGACTGCCCATTGGCGGAGATGAAGAAGTTTGAACGGTGCAGTTTTCAGAGTTCTTCCGGTGTAAAAGAGACCACCTGATCTATGCTGGGTTGGTCGGCAAATAGCATGACCAGCCGGTCCACGCCAAGGGCGATCCCTGCAGACTGTGGCATGTTGTGCAGGGACCTGAGGAATTTCTCGGGCAGAGGATACACTGTTTTGCCCTGTTGCCGGCGTCTTTCTCGCTCACGTTCAAACCTCTCCTTCTGTTCATGGGCATCGGTAAGCTCGGTAAAGGCGTTGGCAACCTCCAGGCCCGCCACATACAGCTCAAACCGTTCGGCATACGCGGGGTCACCCTGTTTCAGGCGCGCAAGGGCGGCAAGGGATGCGGGGTAATCATGGAGAAATGTGGGCTTAGGTACGCCGAGATTCGGTTCTATCTCCTGCACCATTGCTTCGTCAAACCGATTACAGTCCATAGAGCTTTCCAAGGACATGGAGGCATAGCGCTGAAAGGCCTCCTTAACTGAAATGCGTTCCCACGGGCTCTCCAGGCCAACGGCGCACCCCTGGAACTCGATACTCGCTCCGAACCCAAGGCTGCGCGAAACAAAGGGGATCATCTCTTCCACCTCATCCATAAGCTCATGGTAGTCGATACCTGCGCGGTACCATTCGAGGATGGTGAATTCTGGCAGATGATTTTGCCCCCGCTCGCCTTGGCGGAAGCACCTGCAAATCTGGAACAATTTCGGATAGCCTGCTGAGATGAGCCGCTTCATGCACAGTTCAGGCGAGGTATGGAGAAAGGCTTCTCCTGCGCTGACGGCATCGATGTGGAGCTCGGGGGCAGGGGCGGGTATCAGGTAAGGCGTCTCAACTTCGAGGTATCCGTTTTCAATAAAAAAAAGTCGTATGCCCTGGATAATCCTGGCCCGCAGCCAGAGGTACGACTTCTTGGCGGCCAGTCTTTGCTCTTGCCCGTTAAAAGAGTCGCCATTATTTGACCCGGGTGACATACTCCCCAGTTCTCGTGTCAACGGTTATCTTGGTCCCCTCCTCGATAAACGGGGGAACACGCAGGACATATCCCGTTTCCACGGTGACGGGCTTGCTGTCGCCGGATACCGAATCGCCCTTCACCCACGGGTCTGCCCTGGTTACCGTGAGATCAACAAAATTGGGCAGCGTGATCCCGATAGGCCCTCTATCGAACAGAAGTATTTCCACCTGCAGGTTGTCAATGAGGAAATTCTTGGCTTCGCCTACCTGGTCTTCATTTAGGGAGGATTGCTCGTAGGTTTCTACATCCATGAAATAGAAGACCCCGTCCTGATTATAGAGATACTGCATCTTTCGTTGTTCCAGATTTGCAGGCTCAAAGGTGTCTCCAGAGCGATAGGTACGATCAATAATCACCCCGGTGATCATATTCCTGAGTTTGCAACGGTAAAGGGATTGGCCCTTTCCCGGCTTTGAGAACTGAAAGTCTATGACCAAATACGGCTCGTCATCGATCTGAATCTTCAGACCCTTCCTCAAATCGCTGCTATTGTACATGGGCGGTATCCCCTTTTCTATCCTTTTGAGTTATATACTAGCACATGGAGAGTTTTTCGGGAATATAGGTAAGGTATACCCCTGTGTCAAGGGTAAACAGGCGCTAATGCTCAACAAACGAATCAGGCATTCCTTTGAGCAGTGCCCTCTTTTGAGCAAAAAGTGCCTCCCACACGATGTTCCGCATATCTTCTTCACAAACCTACACCTGTTCCATTTTCGGATATGCCGCACTTGTGACCTGCACCTTATAAACCAACCATTGTTGGCGCAGCGCATCCTTGACACCTGCCTATTTCTTGGCTATCTTCTGCTACCAAAAACAGCGCTTTATTATCAACTACGTATGCTAGTGAAGCCTCCCCGCGGCAAGCCGCTGGGCATTCCGGCCAAGGAGAGTAAATCGAAGAAACGAATTTTGTGTGACGTACCAATTTACCCGGGAATATCCAATTCACTTGCCCGCCACGTTCAATTGGAATATACTGCCGTTGTTTGGAATTTCTTCCCACTAAAAGATCAATTTTCTGGTGAGCCATGAAAAATAAAAAGGATATTAGAAAGGCAGACGGCAAATTAGGTGTGCTTATCCCCGGATTGGGAGGTGCCGTAAGCACCACCTTTTTGGCCGGTGTGGAATCAATACGGCAGGGTCTTGCCCTTCCTTTTGGTTCCCTTACCCAGATGGGGACCATCCGGCTCGGGAAACGGTTCGAATATCGGATTCCGCATATCAAAGACTTCCTCCCTTTGGCGAGCCCTGAAGATCTTGTCTTTGGAGGATGGGACGTTTTTCCGGATAACTCCTTTCAGGCAGCTCTGCAGGCGAAGGTACTCAGGTCCGAACATGTAGAACCCGTGCGCTCCTTTCTTGAAGGGCTGCAACCGTGGCCAGCGGTTTTTAGAAGGGAATTCGTCAAGAACCTTAATGGCCCCAATGTGAAACCCCAGATCTCCCACATGGAGCTAGTAGAGGCCCTGAAATCGGATATCGCTACGTTCAAACGCGAAAGTAAGGTATCGCGGTGTGTTATGATCTGGTGTGCCAGCACCGAGGTATACCTCAAACCCGGAGAGGTACACGCCTCTTTGGACAAATTCGAGGAAGGACTCAAGAACAACGATCCCAGCATCCCGCCGAGCATGCTGTACGCCTATGCGGCCTTGACCAGCGGGATCCCCTTTGTAAACGGTGCACCCAATCTGACCGTGGATATTCCGGCCATGCTGGAGCTGGCAGATAAGTTCGCGGTTCCTATTGCAGGCAAGGATTTCAAGACCGGCCAGACCCTCATGAAAACCATCCTCGCGCCAGGATTAAAGGCCCGCATGTTGGGACTTAGCGGCTGGTATTCAACCAACATCCTCGGAAACCGCGACGGCCTCGTTCTGGATGACCAAGACTCCTTCAAAACTAAAGAGCAGAGCAAGCTCTCGGTTCTGCAGACCATTCTCCAGCCTGAGGTCTACCCGGACCTTTACGGAGAATTCTACCACAAGGTCGCAATTAACTATTACCCACCCCGGGGTGACAACAAAGAGGGCTGGGATTGTATTGACATCTTCGGGTGGCTTGGTTATCCAATGCAGATCAAGGTTGATTTTCTGTGCCGCGACAGTATCCTGGCAGCACCCATAGTACTCGATCTGGTGCTTTTCATCGACCTTGCCCAGAGAGCGGCCATGACCGGTATACAGGAATGGCTGTCTTTCTATTTTAAAAGCCCACAGTGTGCACCAAATCTGTATCCAGAACACGATCTGTTTATCCAATTAATGAAGCTGAAGAACACGCTGCGTTTTCTCATGGGGGAAAAGCAGATCACCCACCTGGGCCTTGAATACTACAATCACCTCTAAGAGTGTGACGTCTTCAATCCGGATTTTCCGGGCTCGCAGAAAAAGGTATCGTCTCCTCAGATTTCGCGTCTTTAATGAATCGTCTAATCCCTGAGGATGAAGCTCAAGAAAACATTGACAATTATTCTTTTCGTTAATAAATTAGAGAGGTAAAACTTTATTTAGTCACCCTAAAAAAGGTAGACGGCATGAAGATCAAAACTGTTGCAACTACCTCGGAAGATAACCTTACTCCAACCATGGAGGATTATCTTGAGGCTATTTATACCCTTTCTCAAGAAAAGCGGGCGGTCAGGGTGAAGGATATTGCCAATAGACTGGGGGTTAAGATGCCAACGGTTACCAGCATGTTGAAAACCCTCAGCGATAAAGGCATGATTGACCACGAGAAATACGAGTACCTGGAGCTCACGGGAAAGGGCTCTCATATAGGCAGCCAAATCGACCATCGGCATCAGATCCTCAAGTCCTTTTTGATCGATATCCTGCAAATCGATCATGATCAGGCCGATGAGGACGCCTGCAAGATGGAGCATGCTGTAAGTCCTACTACCCTCGAGCGGATCGTGGAATTTATGGAGTTCATCGAAAACTGTCCCAGAAGTGGGAGTGACTGGTTAGATCTATTTAGCGAATACAGGAGACACGAGATGCCACGGGAAAAGTGCTTGGAGAAAATGAAGGATTTCGTGGACAAATATAGTGCCAAGATAAGGGCCATGGAAAGATAAAGATGATGCAACGGCTTTTTGCGTAGCGTGGAGATGATTGGAAAGGGATATGACTTATGCCCTATAGAAGTATTATTTCGTTGACTCGAATGCAGACAGGCCAGAGCGGTCGAGTGGTTGAGATTCAAGGCGGATTTGGTGTAGTCGACCGTCTCAATGCCCTCGGTATCGTCCCGGGCAAGAGAATAACCAAGATTAGCTCTATGTTGGCGCGGGGACCAGTAGCCATCCAGGTGGATAGAGCTCAGCTGGCTATTGGCTACGGCATGGCCAACAAGATAATCGTTGAGCTCGATCAAACAAGATGAGGAAGATACTCCTCATAGGCAATCCCAATGTGGGCAAGAGCGTCCTGTTCTCCCGTCTAACAGGAGTACGTGCAACCGCCTCTAATTACCCCGGCACGACAATAAGCTATACTCGGGGCTTTCTGAAACTCGGGGAAGAAAAGCTTGAAGTTATCGATGTGCCCGGCACCTACACCCTGGAACCAACCTCTGAAGCCGAAAAAATAGCACTTCGGATGCTCGATACCGGAGATGTAGTCATAAATGTAATTAATGCGACCACTTTGGAAAGGAGCCTTTACCTGACGTTGCAGCTCTTGGAGAAAGGCACGCCGGTCATTGTTGCCCTGAATCTGTGGGATGACGCCAAGCATCGTGGAATAGATATTGATCTGGACAAACTAAGGGAATTCTTGGGGGTGCCGGTTATCCCTACGGTGGCCTTAACTGGCGAGGGGATAAAGGACCTAGTGGAAAATATTCCAAAGGCTACGTCACCGGACACTCGTGTACACACTCGCGATGACCGATGGGCTAGCGTTGGTAGCATCATAGAACAGGTTCAGCGTATTGAGCATCGCCATCACACCTGGCTCGAGCGTTTACAGGATGCCAGTGTCAAGCCTTTAACCGGGGGCATGATAGCCCTGGGTGTTCTCATTTGTGCCTTTCTGGTAATCCGTTTCATCGGCGAGAGCCTCATTGGCTACCTGCTTGACCCACTCTTTAATACCCTGTGGGCGCCTGTGGTTATGGCTTTGAGCAACCTCCTGGGCGGAAGCGGGTTCCTCCATGACATTGTGGTTGGCAAAGTCACCGGCGAAGAAGTCAACTTCATTGAGTCATTCGGACTTTTGTCGAGCGGGCTTTATGTGCCTTTTGGAATGGTGCTGCCTTACATAGTTGCCTTCTACCTTGTCCTAGGTCTGCTCGAAGATGTGGGGTATCTGCCTCGACTGGCAATTCTAATGGATACTATCATGCACCGCCTTGGTCTGCACGGGTACGCAATCATACCGAATTTGCTTGGGCTCGGCTGCAATGTGCCAGCCATCTTGTCGACTCGCATCCTGGAAAGCAAGAGGGAGCGGTTTATCGCCTCAACTCTGGTGTCCATCGCGGTACCCTGTGCCGCGTTGCAGGCGATGATCTTTGGCCTTGTCGGTCAGCGGGGAGGACACTATGTTGTTATGGTTTACGGTTCGCTCTTTGCTGTCTGGGTCCTGCTGGGGATCATCATGCACCATGCCGTTAAGGGATTTACCCCAGAGCTTTTGATCGAAATACCGCCCTACCGCATACCACCGTGGCGAATTGTTTTCCAGAAGCTGTGGATGAGGATCTATGGGTTTCTTGCAGAGGCGATCCCGATTATGCTCGGTGCTATTGTGGTTATAAACCTGCTTTACTCTGTTCATGTGTTTGACGCCATCGCCAATGTTACAGCCCCAATAATAACCGGCCTTCTCGGGCTCCCCAAGGAAGCAGTAACATCTCTGCTCATCGGGTTTTTGCGAAAAGACGTAGCCTTGGGCATGCTGGCACCGCTCGGCTTAACTTCCAAACAACTGGTGGTGGCCAGTGTAGTTCTGGCCATGTTCTTTCCCTGTATCGCCACCTTTGTCGTGCTCTTGAGAGAGCTCGGCCTTGTGGATTTGCTCAAGGCAACCGCAGTAATGGTTTCGGCCGCGCTTATAACCGGCGGGCTCCTCAACCTCATCTTGTAATTAGAAGAGTTCATCATTATTGCCATCTTGTTATCTGCTGTAGATCGCTCAGTTCACCAATGAAGGTGAGATCGTTGGCCACCCGGCATATTCAAAATTCGCTGCACTAAAACACAGCCTTCCGCGGGATTGATGCTCAGCGTTTGAGGCTGTTCAACCAGGAGCTTCCTGAGTTTTCCGCAAGCGATCTCACCAACGTATTGGCTTTAAAGTGACTTATGCTTTTGACAAGTAAACACCGTTGTCCCTTTGCTCCCATGCTCTCGCGGTGACCCTCCCGAGGTTCGCAGGTGGGGAATGCCTGCCCCTTCCCCGCTCTAAAGGCGGGGTTTTCCCCTTACGTTCGGCTGAGCTCACGTCGAAGCCTGCTCACCCTCGGGGGGTGCCCCACCGCTTCCGCTAATGTCGCTCAGGGACAAAGGTGTTCACTACAAACTCAGGAAACTCCTGTGTTCTACAGCTTGACCTGGCAGAGGCTTTGTATTATTCTTACATGATATTGGCCACATTCGTACGGAATTGAAAGGAGGGATACACGCATGTACACAACAGATACTGTTAAGACATCAGGAGATGATCTCAAGATAACCTTTCTTGGGCACGGGACCCTTATGTTTACCTTCGGCACCCTAGTGATTCACGTCGATCCCGTGAGTGATTTTGCAGATTACACCGCACTTCCCAAAGCCGATATTATTTTGGTTACCCACGAGCACTTTGACCACTGTGAAACAAGCACCATTCAGATGCTCCGCAAAGACGAAACAGTGGTAGTAGGGTCACAATCCTGCGCCGAGAAGATTACGGATTACACGGTAATGAAGAACGGGGATGTCAAAACCATTAAGGGATTACCCGTAGAGGCAGTACCCGCTTATAACATGGTGCACATGCGTGAGCCCGGCAGCCCCTTTCATCCCCAAGGGGTGGGCAATGGGTATATTATTACCTTTAACGATATTAAGATCTATGTAGCAGGTGATACGGAGAACATTCCCGAAATGAAACAGCTTGCCGGAATTGACGTTGCCTTCTTGCCCATGAATCTCCCTTACACCATGACACCTGAGATGGTTGCTGATGCAGCAAGGGCATTCAGGCCTAAGATCCTGTATCCGTATCATTTCGGTGATACGGACACATCCAAGCTCACTGACTTGCTCAAAGACAACCCTGAAATCGAGGTTCGAATTCGAGATATGCAATAGGGATTAAGGGATCAGCCGGATTTGAATTCCATACCTATTCAATCAAGAAAAACGTGGTACTGCACGCCCCCGATCAGCGATGGTGCGGCGATACCTTAGAACTCCTTGCGGGCTGAAACACTCGTTAGCCTTGGTCGGCGTGTTCACTCAGTGGTCTTATTGAGTTCCCGTATTCGTTCCAGCGTATCTTGGTAAGTGTTCCTTTCAGCGGGATTCAGTTCCATAGCCTTCAGGGCAAGGCCTTCCGCCTCAACCAGCTTTTTCCTTTGAACGTAATAGAGCCAAGCAAGGTTATTATAGGCGTCAGCATTGCTGGCCTCTTTATTGATTGCCTTTTTGTAATAGAATTCCGCCTTGCCAAATTCCCTTTTCTGAAAATATGCGTTGCCGAGGTAATAATAGGCACGAGGTGTTTTCTTTTCTGCTGCTTCGTACTCCCTTATTGCATTGTCGAATTCGCCTTTTTTCTCATACGCAATACCGAGCTGCAGGTGTTCTTCCGCCGTAAGTGGATCTGAAATAATCATAATCCGGGGCATGGTACAACCGCCAGCAAGCACCACCAGTAGTGCCAAGCTCAACACAAAGATGGATCTCATCGTCTCATTGGCGCCTTCCGAGTTCATGGCGCTGTTTCCCGTTCGATTCGGAGGGCCCACCGCTTTGCTCTGTTCCAGCGAGCAAGGAAAGCCTTCCATGGAATGAGCTTTTCACGAGTTTTGCCGGAGTTAGCAATAACACCCTCTGCGGTATAACCCACCACAACCATGAAGTGGTTCTTACTTAGGCTGGCAAACCCTAAATCCACCATGACAATGAGCGGGACGCGCTCATCGACGGATCTTCGGATATCGTCTACGCTACCGTTGTACCACTCAGCGAAAAATCCCCTCTTTCGGGCATACAGCACCATATCCAACGTCACGGTACCCCGAATATCTCTCCGGAAGATGGCCTCGGCAATCTCATCAGGTGTTACGCCTTCACCGAAAAAATTGAGCACCCCCGCAAGAGAGGCCGGACCACATTGGAAGGAAACATGTGGATAGAAGGGAACCTTATTAACCTTGCCGGACCCGATCGATTGCGATACCTCTGAGGTAATATTATCAGGCCCGGCTGCACATCCCTGAAAGATGATGAAGGAAAATAGCACAAAGGCAGGCGCCAAGCGAAATAGAAGTTGTGCAGCCCGAATAAGGGTTTTCCCCCTATGCTCGCCCTTCCTTGGGACCTGCCTAAGAGCCACTATCCTATAATGATCTTCTTGTCGGTGAGGTGGAGAATGAGCAAGATGAGCAGAATAATCACCAGTACCCCGATTATGAAACCAACGGCACTACCACCTGAAGTAAGTGAATCAAGCTGGGTGGCAAACTGGTGAATCTCTGCGTCAGAAAGCTGGTCCAGTCGACTGTTGATTTCTTCCTCGGTATAGCCCAAGGCCTTGAGCCGCTCCTTAACCACCTTCTGCTCAAGGACCTTCTGCACCATCGCCATGTCCGTTTGTCGTGCGTCTGATGCAAAAGACTCGCCCGAGGAAACGAAGGAGGCCTCTAGCCTCGGAACAACACTGAAAACCCCCATTAAAACAACGAGCAACATCGCAATTCGGCGCGTCAGAACCGCGTTCTTAAATCTTTGCATATCTCTTCTCCTTTCCCTGGAAAGTGCCACCGAAAATATGCGAAACGTGCAGACATAAATCTGCACACCAGCCAAAGAGTGATTTACGGTATCACATCTTGGATTTTCTTGTCAAGACACGCGCTTTTTCTGTGCAGGAACGTGGGGAAGTCAAAACTTACCCGTATCCTTGAAGAAATCGCTGATAAAGATGATTCTACCTGTTTTCATTTCAAGTAAGGTCACTCCCTCGTTGTTATAAGGCTCTCCCTTCTTGTTAATCCCTCGATTTACCCAATGAACTGCTGCGCTGCCTCTTTGCAGTATTTTTCGCTGAACCTCAAAGACCAACTCCGGGTATTGGCGAAAGAGGATCCTAAAGAACCGAATGATTTGTCTTCTTCCTACAAGTGACTGGGTCTTCGGAAAACTGAACTCAGCATCTTCGCTCAGTAACTTCTCAAGCATGTTCAGGTCTCTCCCGTTGACGGACTCGAAGAATTGATCAACAAGAAGCTCTTCAGCCATCACGCAGCCTCCCACTCGGTTTTTGCGACCACTTTGTCAAGCTGGCTTCCGAAAGTCAAATCCAAAATGCGGCATACGGTGAACGACTGTCCCAATAGCCTCCCTCACCAAAGCAATAATTGCAATCGGGATGTCCTTGCGAAAGCCCTGAAAAGGTTGATTAGACCCCTCCAGAGCGAAAGAAATGGATTTGGAGCAGGCTTTGGTGGTAGGATTATCATGAAAACCTAAGCGCGCGGTATTTCGCAACCCATTATCGATTGCCTATCGTAAACCGGTTGTGCATAACTCAATTTGGGCGCGTTATATGTGTCAGAAGCTCTCTGAAAGAGATTGAGAACCTAATGGTCCACTTTTAAGAAGGGGGGAGAAATGGCGGTATCTAAAGGTGAGGGGATCGAAGAGTTAACACAGTTTGCGATTGAGGTGATCCGTCTTTCAGGCAAAGAAGCCCTTTCCTATTATGCCAAGGGTGATCCACAGGTAAAATTCGACGAAGAGCTGGTCACTCAGGCTGAACTTCACCTCTCAGGCTTCTTTCAAGATCAGCTTCGTTCTCGTTTTTCAGAGCACCAGGTCTTTGATAACAGGCGGAGTGGCGAAGACTATTCCCACGAGGAAAAGAGATACCTTTGGATCTTTGATGCGTTGGACGGTGTTGCCAACTTCCAGGCAGGCATTCCTATCTGGGGAACCTCGCTGGCCCTGCTCGAGAACTTCTGGCCTATCTTAGGCGTATTCTACATGCCCGCGACCGGCGACCTCTTTCACGCCCAAGCAGGTAAGAAGGCCTTCTGGAGAGATAAGGAGATCCGCGTCTCTGCCCAGGAGGAAATAAACGACGAGAGCGTTTTGCTCACCTTTTCGCGATTTCACCAGCATTTTGAGTCCACCTTTCCAGGGAAAATCCGCGACTTAGGATGTACGGCTGCCCATCTCTGCTACGTTGCTGCAGGCTGCGCAGAGGCTGCCGTCATTACCAATGAGACCTACCGCGACCTGGCGGCCGTTCGGGTGATCCTTGAAGCTGCGGGGGGGAAGATCTTTAGAATTGATGGAGGTGCGTTTTCGCTCGACGATTATCTTGACGGGCAAAGCATAGATGGGCATCTCTTAGTGGTAGCCCCTGATGCCTTATCAGAAGTTCGCGAATATATCCAGGAGGTCTCATGAGATGAGTGTTTCCCCCGCCGCCCATTCCTCTGCAGCGTGGAAGGCCGGTATTTTAATATTGTGTCCAAAATACCACTGAGTCGCCGGGAAACAACCACTTCAGAGACAATGCCGTTTATCTTAGATGCAGACCAGCAGGTTCCGCACCTAGCTTCGGCGTGGAATATCATATCTTAATCCTTAGATCTCATACCTCATTGACACCGACCAAGCGTTATCGTATATTCCCTGCCCGACCTTGCACGATAAGCCTATGAAAAGCACCTCTGGAGGTACCGCCATTTCTTCGAGATTAAGGAATCAGGTCTTCTATGGCTGGGTGGTAGTAGGAGCCGGCTTTATCATTCTACTCACTGGACTTGGTGCGCGCTTTTCTTATGGTGTCTTCTTCAAATCAATAGAAGTCGATTTCAATCTTACCCGCTACGCAACATCCAGAATATTCTCGGCCTATATGTTGCTCTGTTCCGTTTTTGCGGTCTTGGGAGGTTGGACCTTGGATCAATACGGGCCCAAAAGAGTGTGCCTTTTAATGGGTTCGTTCACGGGATTGAGCTTACTGCTCACCAGTCAAACCACTTCCGCGTGGCAACTGTACATCAGCTATGCCCTGTTGTTATCTCTGGGAACCGGTCCGCTGTATTCATTAATCAACGCAACGGTTTCGAGGTGGTTTGTTAAGAGGCGAGGCCTCGCCTTGAGCATTACTTCCTCGGGAGCAAGTTTCGGTCCTATTGTGACAGCGCCCTTTGCTACTTACCTTCTCTCGATATTCGATTGGCGTATGGCATTTATAGTACTGGGAATAATTTCATGGCTTTTCATTGGCTCAATGTCCTTGCTATTAAGAAAGGATCCGGCTGTTATGAAGCTCTTACCTGACGGTCAGAGGTCTCATGCGAAACAAGATGCTCTTTCAATTGACGTGCAAACAGTCCAATCAACTGGTATCGATCTCTTCCAGGCGTTGAAAACCCAGCAGTTTTGGTTTTTGGGGTCGATCTGGTTGCTCATATCCTTCTGCCTTCACCTCCTCTACGTCCACATCATACCCTACGCAGTCGATATGGGATATTCACCGATGGACGCAGCTTTTGTCCTTAGCCTAATAGGCGGAGCAAATATTATTGGTCGCCTCACGATCGGACGGGTATCAGACACAATAGGCAGAAGGTCTCCAACCGTAGTCTGTGCCTCGCTTCAGGTTGCAACCTTACTATGGCTCATGTGGGCCCGGGAATTGTGGATGCTTTACGGGATTGCGATAGTCTTTGGTTTCGGCTTCGGAGGGGTTGATCTTCTCGTGACAACCCTCATTGGTGACGTATTTGGAACCCGGCGCATCGGAACGATAATGGGTCTTATGTCTGCTTGTTGGGGAATCGGTGCCGCGGTCGGCCCTGCCACAGGGGGATTTGCCTTTGATATTACTGGAAGCTATTTCATCGCCTTTGGATTTGCGGCAGCGGCTATGGTGATAGCAACCCTATTTGCGGGTAGTATCAAGGGAATCAGCTAGTTCTTTCAAGATGACTACAACAAGCCGGTTCCCAACTGTCTGGTCTCCTCAGATTCCAAAAGCCCTCCCTTGGCCGTTTTGAATCTCTCCGGAGCAGAAAATGTTCTCAGTCGCCTGCACCGCTATCTATCCCTCGGAGCAAACAGAGCAGGTTTCCCCGAAACCGCGATCTTGAATCCCAAAAGTGACGACCAGTCATACTGCTTGACTTATAATCTTCATATTCCTATAGTCTTTTGTCTTAATGGGGCCTTCTTTCGACAAAGAAACTCTTGCCTCAAATTGCAATGAGATGAAGCCCGGGGGATAACGGTGACAGACGGAAAAACGAAAATCGTTACCATTGGTGGCGGAAGTGGACAGTTCGCGCTGCTCTCGGGCTTGCGGAATCTGGAGGAGATCGAGATCACTGCGGTGGTCTCCATGGTTGACAGCGGCGGAAGCACCGGCAGGCTTCGGGATGAACTTGGCATCTTGCCTCCCGGCGATGTTCTGAAATGCATTCTTGCACTCTCGCCGCATCACGATATTGTTCGAAAGATCTTGCTGAAACGGTTTACCGAAGACAGCCGCCTAGAGGGCCACAATGCAGGAAACATGCTTCTAACCATGCTTTCACAGTACACGGGCAGCTTTCCCGCGGGTGTACAGGCCCTTGCAGAAATCCTTGATACCCGTGGCACTATTCTGCCGGTCACGATTGATAAGGCAACACTTGTTGCCGAATTGACCGACGGGAGCCATATCTATGGAGAAACGGCAATCGATATACCGCGGGGGACACAGCGAGAAAAGATCCGTAATGTGTTCCTCGTTCCTCATCACAGCGACTGTATTTCGGTGTATCCTCCAGTGGTTGAGGCCATTAGGTCCGTAGACTACATTATTATTGGGCCGGGTGATCTCTTTACAAGCATAATTCCTAACCTTATTGTTCCCGGTGTTAAGGAAGCAATCAAACAAACGAACGCGACCCTCTTATATGTTATCAATATCATGACCAAGTTCGGGGAAACGCACAACTTTGCCGGTGTTGATTTTGTCAAGAAACTCGAGGACTATATTGAACGGCAGGTTGACGGAGTGATTTATAACACCAAAAGGCCTGATGAACATATCTTGGATCAGTACCAGAAGCAGAAGGCGGAATTCGTTGAGATTGACGTGAACGATGCTTGGTGGGGAGATAGAAAGATCTATACGGCCCAGATGCTCGATATCTCCGGCGGGATTGTACGGCATGACTCGAAAAGACTTGCATTGCTGATCCGGGAAATCAATTCGCCGTAGCTAAGGGAGTTAAGTATAGCCGAAAAGGAGCAGAGATCCTTAATCTGCAGGGCCGCAGAAAGACCGTACATCACGTTTTGGCTACAGTTGGCTGGACGCGAACTCGCTCGGCACGAACTTACAAGAATCGGGTACTTATCAGGATGAATGTCCTCTTCGTATGCAGTGCAAATGTTAGCAGAAGCTTTCTGGCCGAGATGCTGCTCAGGCATGAAGTTGAAATCCATAAGTTGGATAACGTCTCTGTATCTTCTGCGGGCATCTACGCCTACCCGGGCAATCCCCCTGATCCAGTCATGGTGGACCATCTCGAGAAACAGGGTATGTCTGTTCCAATCCACGAGTCAAGGCAGGTTAGCACGGAGGATATAGCGTGGGCAGACCTGATCCTTGTGATGGAGCAGGCTCATGCACGGGATCTCGAGGTGCGGTGGCCTGAAGCCAAAGGAAAGACCGAGTTTTTGGGTCGGTATATCTCAGCAGGGCCTGATGCTGACGATATCGTTGATCCCTTCGGCAAGCCGCAATATTACTACCGCCTTGCTCAGTCGCAAATCACCCTCGCCCTCCGTGCCTTGATCGAAAGGATCCTTGCAAGTCCTCAAGAAGAGGAAAACTGTTTTACTTCATGAGGAAATGTATCTGAAAACAAAACTCTTCCCATCCTCATCCATTTCCCTTTGAATCAGCCCCTCCTCCTCGAGGTATTTCAGGTGAGCGATCGCTTCACCGGTTGCAAACCATTTCTGCCTCAATGGAAAGAGATCCCAGGAATCATAGGTGATATCCCAGCTCATCTTTGCAGCCACCTGGAAGGCATTCTGCGCCCCCTCCATCAAAATAGCCACGATCTCTCTAGCTCTCATCTCGTGGTGGCTCTTTAACTCCTGAATCCTTTTCTCGGGGTTTCCGAGAAGGCTCCTGTGGCCCGGTAGAACGAGTTCAACCTCGTACTTGCTTACCTTATCCAAACTCGCCAAATACTCCATAAGCGGATTTCTATCGTATGACCACAAGGTAATGTTGGGCGTTATCTCGTCGAGAATGTGATCGCCAGCTACCAGGACTCTCTTTTCGGGTTCATACAGGCATAGATGCCCCGCCGTATGACCCGGTGTCTCAATACACATGAACTGATATTCACCCGCTGTGATGCTATCGCCTTCTCTTACGATGCTGAAAGGCAGATTATACTCGGGCGGACTTTGCGGCCCCTTTTGAAGCTCGTCTTCCGGAAACCCGTTTAACCGAGCAAAGTCAATAAATCTCCGCCAGCGGGCAGCGTTTTGAAGCCATTCCGAATCGGGCCTGTTGAAATAGATGCGCGAGGTATCAGTGGCGAGACTGGGGACAAGTCCGAGGTGATCACCATGCCCGTGGGTGACGAAGAAATCCGTATTTCTTAAGTCTATGCCCAGATGTGCTAAACCCGCCTGCATTGCCACCATGCACTCCTCACGATCCCACCCTGTGTCTATAATCAGATTCCGCTCCTTTCCTTTAATCACGTAAGAGTTGAGGACTTTCAAGGGGCTATCAGGAAGCGGGATTTCCAGTTTGTATAGACGGGGTAGTATCTCTTCGGTCATCAATACATTCCTTACAGACTGTGTTACCTTTTATCCTGCAAAGCTCAGCAGGGTATCTTGTGGGAATCCGACCCCACCCAGGCAGGCTGACGGACACGCGAGTATGTCATCCGATCAGAAGACTGTCAAGCCCGTTATGGAGCATACAACGACCACGCATAGTGAAACTCACCTATCGAGTTTTGGCTTGTCGGTGGGTATGGGATGGTTATAAGGGGACAAAACCTCGCTTTTCCTGGGTGACTTCCTATGCGGTATGCAGAATGTAACTTCGACAAACAACTAAACAGCTGCTATACTGCCAGCTCAATTGAGCGAAAAGAAACTGGTCCATTGCGGGGACAAATGCGTCTGTTCGGTTGTTGCTGCAGCCTCTGAGGACAAATTGTTAGAATAAAGGGGGTACATGAGCTTGAAAGACATCAATATATCGATTGGCGATATCACTGTTGTCGCCGAAATAGGGGAAAGCCTTACGGCCCGGAAGATATGGGATACCCTTCCTGTCGACGGCACAGCAAATAGGTGGGGCGATGAAATCTATTTCGCGATTCCCGTGAAAACCGAAGAAGAGCCTGATGCACAGGAGGATGTCCAGGTAGGCGATCTCGGATACTGGCCGCCTGGCAGTGCCTTTTGTATCTTCTTCGGTCCAACCCCTGCAAGCACTGACGAGCATCCCCGCGCAGCCAGTCCAGTAAACATCTTCGGGCACATAAAGGGTGATGCGCGCGTTTTTCAGGCAGTACAGAGTGGTTCAGCCGTTCGAGTTGAGCGTTCTGGTGGACCTCAGTGACGGGAACTGAGGCAGAAGCTTCTGTCAGCTATGAGGTAATCCACCAAAGTCAGGACTCAGGCTTTAACCCCGTTTTCGAATTACCATTGCAGCGCCTGAAATACTCGCTCTCAACATGCTGGTAGGGATGGTGCCGGCTGGAAAGGAGAAACTTCACGTGGGCAAACCGGTTACAGATCACATGCAACCTCCCTATGAGATGGTTGAAAAACCACCGGACCTTCGCCGGATAGCCAAAGACCTCCACACGGGGGCGATTATCGGTGTGGACCTAGAGGCTGATTCCATGTTTCACTACCAGGAGAAGGTCTGCCTAGTTCAGATGGCGTCAAACGACCGGACCTTTCTGATCGACCCGCTTGCTATCAAGGATCTCTCGCCTCTTACGCCGGTTTTTGCTGACCCAGGTCTCAGAAAGGTTTTCCACGGGGCCGATTATGATATCCGTTCGCTATACAGGGATTTCGGTATTGAGGTCCGTTCTCTTTTCGACACCCAGATTGCGGCTCGGTTTCTCGGCTTCAGGCAGACCAGCCTTGCAAGCCTGCTAAAGGATGTGTCCGGTCTACTCATTGAAAAGAAGTATCAAAAAAAGGACTGGTCGCAGAGACCTCTGCCTCCTGCAATGTGCGCCTACGCTGCCCGAGATGCCTGTCACCTTGTGGAGTTGAGCAAGGTCTTTGAGGAAAGACTACGGGCTAAAGGCCTGCTCTTCTGTGTAGAGGAAGAATGCGAGGTGCTGAGCAACGTGCGTCCTGTCCCAGTGGAGGAGACACCATTTTTCCTGAGGTTCAAAGGCGCCGGGAATCTGGATTCCCGGAGCCTCGCGGTCTTGGAGGCACTTCTGAGATTTCGTGACGAATTGGCCAGGAAGCAGGATCGGCCACCCTTCAAGATATTGGGGAACATACCTATCATGGAAATGGCCCAGAAAAAGCCGGTGAGCGTACGTGAACTCAAATCCGTCGGAAGGTTGAGCGCGCGACATATAGAATCCCTCGGGAGCGCGCTTCTGCAAAGAATATCCCAGGCCCTCAGCCTGCCTGAAGAAGCATTGCCCAGTTATCCCTACAAGCCCAGATCGGCATATGATCCAAAGGTGGCGCGCCGAATCAGGGCGCTCAGAGAATGGCGGGTGCAACGATCCAAGGGTCTCAATATCGATTCAGCCCTCACCCTGACCAATGCTCAAATCCGTTCCTTGGCCGACGCACCCCCGAAGAAACCCGGAGATTTGCAACGGATGGGTGGGTTGCGAAAATGGCAGAAGCGACTTTTCGGTAATGAGATCTGCGAGCTCCTCGACTCGGTCGGCTAAGCAAATGTCCGCAGGATGATGCGATAGACCTCAGATGTTACCCAGAAAAGCGGTTTACCGTCTTGAAATGGGTGTTTCAGAACCTTTCTTGTACCTCCGACTTGCTTTTCTTGATAGTGAATTCAAGCTCAGTCAGCGTTATCCCGAAGACACGAATCTCATCATAATATGAGAGGCTAATGGTCACGTTGTTCTTTTCATCCTTTGCGATCTTAAAGTCGTCTCCGGTAAAACTCCGCCCTGCCTCCTTCATTTTTCTGGTCAAAAACCCCCTCGTATCGCCAACAGACTTCTTGGTTCCAAATATGGCAGCAGCCTCAATATCCTGGCCGATCCAATACTTGTGCCAGTAAGGCCGTGCTATGCTGACTGCGATCCAAATCAAGGCAAGTAAAACTGCATACCCCACAATCTTCCTAAACATCGTCACATACCCCCGTTCTTAAGTCATTTTTTGCAAATCATGGCCTGTGCGCCCGACCAAACGATGGACGGCATGTATCGATCATTAGAAGAGATGCTTGACTTGATAATCCTCATCTTCTCAGCCGATCCTCAGTATTCGTATCAAAAAAAGGAGTTCAAGTCAAAAGGAGAGTCACGCGGCGAGCAGGGTTGTCGATCGTAAACATAGAGCACCTGGCAAGCAGAATTCAAGCAGTACTGAGAGGTGAAGCAAGGAAGGCACAAGCGATACGAAGCATAATGCATTTTTCAGGGTCCAGTTTCCGTAGGCTTGATGGTAAAGAGTGTGAAAGGTGCAGTCAAGACCCTAAGAATTCAGCTTATTCTCCCACTCGAACTCCCGCCCCGTTACATGATCTTCCATGCGCCGTATTCGGCGCTCGAGATTTTCATATCTCCGTTTGAGCCTGTCAGTCGCTCCTCTGTGCGAATGAACATAGCTGTCGTAAAATTCCTGCTCTTCATCGGTTTCTATGGGTATTACCGGCTCCGGCTTCATCAGGAGTGCGGCAACGAAGTACAGTATCATGACAGGCCAGAATCCCGTAAGGAAGAGTAATACCAGGGTGATGACCCGCGCCCAAAACACGGAAAAATCAAAATAATCGGCTATGCCCCTACACACACCGAGTATGATCCCGTTGCGGGAACGGTAGAGTCCATCTCCAAGAATCCTTTCAAATCGTCTCATGATTCACGGTCCTTTCTTTCACGCTCCAAAATAATGGTCTCTAGCGCCTCCACCCGTGCTTCCATCCGTGATAACCCCTGATATATCTCTTGGATCATCCTGGCTTCCTCACTCTGAACCCTCTGGCCTTTCCGGGATAGCCCCCCTTTCAGAATCTTGATGGCCATGAGGATCGTGCTGCCGATAATGGCCACCACCAGCACACTACCTCCGAAAACAATAGCTACAATCAGAACACCGTGCATGACAGAACTAACTCCCTTTCATCTACATAATGCGGCGCTGAGAACTGTGGCAGTAACGAAACGAATGAGACCTTATACAGTATTCGCCCCTTTCCCCTGCAAAAGGGCTATCACCAATTCAAAGCACTCTATACCGTGGATGATGCGCCCTCATCCTCCTTTTTAAGGGAAGATTTCAGCGTTTGCAATTCCTTTTCGATTTCATCGTCGACTAACAGGCTTTCCCATTCCGCATCCACAGCGGGTTTTTTCCCGAAGTTAACCAGATCTGCCTCAGCTTCCATTCGCTCAATGCGGTTTTCAAGATCTTCGAACTTGAGGATAGCCTCGGAACTATCAAAGCGGCGAATCTCCTCTTGAGCTTGCCTTTTCTTATTGGCCCGGATATGCCGTTGCACAAGGCTTCGTTGTTTCTCGCGGGCCCCTCCCAGCTTCTCCTCAAGTTGCCGAATGTCGTCATGGTACTGTTCAACGATGGCATTGAGCCTCATAGATTCCTGTAAGAGTGCCTCTGCCCGGTCTGCATATCTCCTTTTTTCAACCAGCGCCTCTCGGGCCAGATCATCTCTGCCCTTGCTCACCGCAAGCTCAGCCCTCTCCTCCCATTGTTTAGCACGGGACTGAACTTCCTCCATTTGGCGCTCTACCTTTTTGTTGCCCGCCATCACACCGGCACAGGATGCCTTGATCTCGACCAGCGTGTCTTCCATTTCACGGATCATCAGCTTGATCAACTTTTCCGGGTCCTCTGCCTTATCCAGCATGACGTTGATATTGGAGCTGATGATATCTCGAAATCGTGAAAAAATACCCATAGCAACACCTCCGCTTTCTTTGCCTTTTACACTCTCTAGGAGCAGAAACTATGCCAATAGGGCTTTTCTAGAAAAAATGTGTTTTTTCAATAAGTTGCAGGCTTGACACACATAGCACATTCATGGTACCCTATGCCATATAATAGTTATCAGACTAATAAATAGTAT
>CP070752.1:2390086-2403361 GCA_020348625.1 Deltaproteobacteria bacterium
CGCTGAGCACGAACTGGGTGCGTTTCTCATGAGGGGTGGGGATGTCTTTGACCGGCTCGGTGGGCTCATCGGTGTAGATCATGGTGAGCTCTTTGCTGCCCACCCGCTTTCCCACGATGGGGCGTTTGCCTAACTTCAGGGTGGGTTTAAACACATAGTACTCATCGGGGTTGACCTTGCCCTGGACCACGTTCTCCCCCAGTCCCCAGGAGCCGGTGATAAACACAGCGTCTTCAAAGCCCGTTTCCGTGTCGATGGAGAAGATCACGCCGGCAGAGGCCTGATCGGATCTGACCATCTTCTGGATGGCAATGGACAGATACACGTCGAACTGGCCGAAGCCCTTATCGTGGCGGTAGGAGATGGCCCGGTTGGTAAACAGCGATGCAAAGCAGCGTTTGCAGGCATCGATCAGGGCATCGTCGCCGGTGATATTTAAAAAGGTCTCCTGCTGGCCGGCAAAGGAGGCATCGGGCAGGTCCTCTGCGGTGGCGGATGATCTGACCGCTACATCCACGTGTTTACCGTAGCGCTCCTCCATGCTGCGGTAGCCTTGGATGATCTCATCGGTGAGGGAAGGGGGGAACTCGGTGTGTCTGATGATCTTCCTCACCGCCTCACCGCGTTTCTGGAGGTTGGCCATATCGTGGGTATCCAGGCCTTTGAGGGCATCCTTGATGGCCTGCTCGATGCCGGCCTCTTTGATGAGGTAGCGGTAGGCAGTGGCGGTGATGGCAAAGCCCCCGGGGATATTGACCCCCTTCTTGATCAGGTGCTGGTACATCTCGCCCAGAGAGGCGTTCTTGCCCCCCACCAGGGGGACATCGGCTATGGTGATCTCATCAAACCAGAGGATGAGTTTGTCTTCCCGATTCATGGAATACTCCTTGTACTATGGGATTGGGCCACCATGGTGGTAGTGGTGAAGGTATACCGCAACACTGGGAGGTTGTCAATTTGGAAAAAATGATATACCCTCTCAGCCAAAGGGCCTTGCCATGGATGGGGGCTGAAACAAAAGAAGTATTAAGAACGTCAATTCATTTGCAGTATATTGAGATAGTCATGAGGTGTTTTCTGTTGTGACTGGCGGGAGGCCGCCGTACTTTTCACGGCGTATCAATGGGGGAAACCGCAGCCCTGAGCCTGTCGAAGGGAATGCGGAGCCCCGCTTCTCCGAAGCGGGACGTTGATACGTCGTAGAAAAGACAAGGCCGGGAGCCCTGGAGCAGAAGAAAAGACCTCATGACTATCCAACACCCCTTGTCTGGTACTTCCAATGCAGACAATACTATGCTCTCGTTGGTGAGTTGAAGTAGGGCTCTGAGGACCCTGTGGATACTCTGGCAGGGTTGAAAAATTTAGCACCACACGAGGTAGGCGGTACATGGGGAAAGGACGAGTTTGATGGAAACCAAAGACAATCCGGCGCTGCTGATCATTGATATGGTCAAGGATTACCTTGATCCTCGACGCAATCTGAAGATCACTCCCTTTGCCAGGGCAATTGTCGATCCTATCAAGAGACTGGCCACTGCCTTCAGGGAGAGAGGCTGGCCGGTTATATTCTCTACCGATGCTTACAAGGAAGATGATTTTATCTTTACGGGCAGAATGGAGCCGGAATCGTTGGCAGGTACGGAAGGAGCTGAGGTTATCGATGAACTGGCAAGAAAGGAGGGGGATCTCTGGCTTCCCAAACCACGTTTTTCGGCCTTTTTTCAGACAGGCCTTGAAGCATATCTGCGGGAGAAGGGGGTTACCCTGTGCGCGGTAGCGGGAGTAACCACGCCCTTCTGCGTGCTGACAACTGCCATAGATGCCATCTGTCACGATTTCAAGAGCGTTATTCTCGCCGACTGTTCCGCTGCTCTTTCGGAGAAAGTACACAATGATACCCTCGATCTTTACAGGCGGACCGTTCTTTACCCGCTTTTCAGGATCAGCAGTTCATCTGAACTGCTTTCGGACTTAAAAGCTGATTAACGGGCAACCATGATGATAAGACCATGGCCAGTAGTCGAATCAAATAAGGGCCCCGATATGGGACTCTTTTCCATTAGGATAGTGCGCTCCCGCTCTCCCAGGACAGGGCAAGAGCATGATTTCTACGTCATTGATTTTCCAAACTGGGTCCAGGTCCTGCCGATTACGTCAGAAGATCAGGTCGTTATGGTCAGGCAATACCGGCACGGGTGCGGAGAGGTTCTCTTGGAGTTACCCGGAGGCCTTATGGATGATAACGATATCAAGCCCGAGGAAAGTGCCAAGAGAGAGTTGCTTGAAGAGACCGGATACGCAGCCGAAGAGCTCGTTCTTATTACGAAGACGTATCCACAACCTGCTGTCCTGAGCAATATGGGCTTAACATACCTGGCGCGGAATGCGAGAAAAATAGCTGAACCTCAGCCTGATGCAGCGGAGGACATAGAGATCTGTTTGGTAAACCTGGAAAAGATTCCGGAGATGATTCGGAACGGAGAGCTTAAGCACAGCCAGAGCATCATGGGCCTCAGCCTGTATTTGTTGCTTGTCAAATAGAGCAAACAAAGGCGATTGTAAGTTTTGCTTGAATTACGGTAAGCAATGATAAGATGCTTCTCGTCCCCCTTGTTTCAGACTCCTTGATAAGAGATGGGAGGGTATTGGTATATTTGAGGGAGCTGCATGGGTATATTACCCCATGAACGGTAGGGAAGACGCACGAGGCAGCAGTCTGCCCATGAGGAGTCGGGATTTCTTTATATATTTGAGTAGATTCCCTGATTGAACCTATCTTCTGAATCGATAAAATTGTATAATCGATTATTGCTTTAGTTGCGTAACTGCGCCTATCCGTGGGATATGGATGTCGGTGCAAAAAAAGGATATCCATATCCCTCAGTAGCAGCACGTCAAGCAGAATAGATTCTCAAGATCGTTCTGCGGAATAAGAGCAATAATCGAAAGTACACGAGACACAGAGTATCAACCAAACAGCATAAGGGGATAAATATCTTCAAGAGGGAGGAGTAATTATGGGAAAGGTGGGAATTATTGGCGTTGGGCAGAGCAGTTTTGTAAGAGGGTATCCCGGTTCAATACGGGAACTCGCCTTTGACGGATTTAAGGAGGCCATGCAGGATGCTCAGATACAGACAAAGGATATCGATGCGTCGATCATCGCCTCTGCCCCTGAATACGATAAGCAGAGATCCCCTGCCGGGGTGATAGCTGAGTATCTTGGTCTCATTCCTCAGCCTACCTTCTATATTGAATCCGTCTGCTCTTCAAGCAGTACGGCCCTAAAGGTAGCTTATTCGATGATCAAGGCAGGGTTGCATGATGTTGTCGCTATCATTGGCTTCCAGAAGATGTCCGAGATCTCGTCAAGCGAGTCCCAGGAGAGAATGGGAAGGGGCGCCGACATCCAGTGGGAATCCCCCTTTGGCACCATGATGCCGGCCTACTATGCTATGTATGCTCAGGCACATATGGACAAGTACGGAACAACCCTGGAGGATTTGGCTAGAATCAGGGTCAAGGCCGCTACGTACGGGCAGATAAACGAGAAGGCCGTGTACCGGAAACCGGTCAGCATGGAGATGTTCACCGATCCTGAAAGCAATTTCTCCGCTCCCGTGGCCAAGCCGTTGAGGGTTGGAGATTGCTGTGCCAACGCTGACGGTAGCTCTTGTATCATTCTCGCTAATGAGGAAAGGGCTAAGGCCATGAGCAAGAAACCGGTTTGGGTCTTGGGCATTGGTGCTGCCTCCGAGACGGTGAATATGGCCGGCAGGGATTTGCTGACCGGCCTCACAGTAGGCATTGAGGCGGGAAAACAGGCGTACGCAATGGCAGGTGTGACACCAAAGGATATCGACGTAGCAGAGGTGCACGATTGTTTTACCATAGCTGAGATGATGGCGTATGAAAACCTCGGATTCGCTCAACCAGGGGAAGGTAAGGATTTGATTGCATCCAAAGAAACGTACAAGGAGGGAAGCATTCCCGTTAATGTTGATGGGGGCCTTCTCTCAAAAGGTCATCCGATCGGAGCCACGGGAGGTTCGCAGATTAGGACGATAGTGCTTCAGCTCAGGGATGAAGCCGGGGAGATGCAGGTCAAAGATCCGGAGATTGGTCTTGTGCATAATATCGGTGGCGTCGGCCTTTACGGCAACGTAACAATACTGGGGAGGTAGGAACATGGCTAAGAAAGAAGTGGATGATAGATTCAAGAAGTTTGGTACCGTTAGCTTTACCGCAATAACCAAGACCAACGATTTCGTAGACTACCTTGAGAAGGGTAAGGTAATGGGCACTAAATGTAAGGACTGTGGGACCCTGTATTTTCCCCCAAGATCGGATTGCTCGAAGTGTCTCGATAGTAACATGGAGTGGTTTGAGGTCTCCGGCACCGGTAAACTGCTGAGCTTTAGCGAGTTGAAATACGGACCGGTGGGCTTTGAGGGTGATCTTCCCTACACCATTGCCCTTCTCGATTACGGCAATCACAAGGTCTTTGGGAGGATATCAAAGGACATTCCTTTCGAAGATCTCAGCATCGGGATGGAGTTGAAAACCCAGACTACCACGCTACCGAACGGACAGCTCGGGTATGTGTTTGAAAAGGCTTGAGCTTCTGCCATCGAAGAATGCGGTGTCTGGAGTCTCGATATAGATCTTTGGGTGAGCGCTTTTCCTTTTTGTTTTTTTCGGGTTTTGTGCCCCTTCTTAAAAGAGGAAAAGCGCTTTTCAATGCCCGCCACCCGTGGTGGACTAATTGGTTATCACTGTTCATTGTTGCAGTGATTCGAACGGAAAAGGGGGAGGTCTTAGGGATGAAAGGTATTATCTCATACGGCGGATATCTCCCGCTCAACAGGATCAGGAGGGAGACAGTTTTTGAGGCCATGGGCTGGCTCCATCAGGCTGGCTATATGAAAGGAGAGAAGTGCGTAGCCAATTTCGATGAAGACAGCGTTACCATGGCTGTGGCAGCGGGCATGAACTGTTTGAGGGGATATGATCGGGAGATAATTGATGGTCTTTACTTTGCCACGACTACGGCACCTTTCAGAGAAAGGCGGGGAGCCGATATCATAGGCACCGCACTAGACCTTGCCGGAACAACAAGAAAGGCGGATTTCACGGATACAGTCAGTGCCGGTACAACTGCTTTAATAGCAGCGCTCGAGAGCATCGCTTCCGGCTCGGGCAGACAAATGCTCGTCTGTGCATCGGATGCCCGACTCGGTAAACCGGGCGGTTCTCAAGAGATGACCTTTAGCGATGGAGCGGCGTCGCTTTTGGTGGGAGACGAAGGGGTCATCGCAAACTGGGAAGGAAGCTACAGTGTCTCCTACGATTTCCCCGACCATTGGAGAGCTGAGGATGATAAGTTTGACAGGGCATGGGAGGAGCGGTTTGGAAGGGAGGAAGGGTACCGAAAGTTCCTACCCGAGGCCATTTCCGGCCTTCTAGCCAGGCAGAATCTGCGGGCAGAAGAGGTAACAAAGGTGATCTATCCGGGCATCTATCCCCGGGATCATGCCACCATTGGCAAGAAATTGGGATTTGAACCAGGGCAAATTCACGAGCATCTCATGAACAACATGGGAAATACTGGCACAGCCTACCCTCTCATGCTCCTGATCTCGGCACTTGGGGAGGCGAGCCCGGGAGATACCTTACTCGTGGCGGGATATGGTAACGGCAGTGACGCGCTCTTGTTCAGGGTAACTAAGGAGATAAGAAGGATAAAGGAGCAAAGGCGTAGTATAAAGAGCTATCTGGATTCCAGAAAGGATTTGAAGAACTACGAACAATATCTCGCATTTCGGGGGCTCATATCGCCGGAGGGAGGCATTCGGGCCGAAGTGAACCCTTACACAGCCCTGTCTTTGATTTGGAGAGACAGGAGAGAGGTGCTGGGCCTGTGCGGAACGCGTTGCAAGAGGTGCGGCACACCCCAGTATCCGGTGCAGCGGGTCTGTGCTAACCCCGACTGCGGGGCAATTGACGACGTGGAGCCGTACCGGTTTTCAGATAAAACGGGCATGGTATTCAGCTTCACGAGTGATCTCTTGGCCTTTACGCCTAGTCCACCCGGCATATATGCAGTTGTTGATTTTGAGGGAGGCGGCAGGTACTGGTTTGACGTTACGGATTGCGATGCCGAATCCATGTCGATCGGCATGCCTGTCGAGATGAGTCTGAGAAGAAGATACGTTGACGAGCGAGGGGGAGTCATTGGCTATTTCTGGAAGGCGATTCCAATAAGGTAAGGCGCAAGGTTAAAGAATCTCACTGAACCCAATAAACAATACGGGGAAATGAGGATGGCAGGAGGGATAAAGGACAAGGTTGCTATTATCGGAATGGGTTGCACCCAATTCGGAGAGCAGTGGGATAAAGGCTCTGAGGACTTGATCGTTGAGGCGTTTACCGAGGCCCTTGAGGATGCCGGGGTTGAGAAAGTGGATATCCAGGCCGCCTGGTATGCCTCTTGTTACGACGAAGTGAATGTTGGCAAGTCGGCATTACCGCTGAGCAGGACCCTCAAGCTTCCTTTCATACCGGTTACCAGGATTGAAAACCTGTGCGCCAGCGGTTCGGAGGCAATACGGGGAGCGGTGTACGGGGTTGCCTCCGGTGCCTATGATATTGCGCTGGCCCTCGGTGCGGAAAAGCTCAAGGATACGGGATATGGCGGTCTTCCCGAAATGAACACGATCCTGGGCACTAAGAACAGGGTTATTTTCCCCGGCATAAGCGCCCCCGGTGCCTTTGCCATGCTGGCTAATCGGTATTTTTCCAAATACGGATTGTCCATAGAGCAAGGAAAGCGGGTTTTGGCCAAGATCTCGATTAATAGCCATAGAAACGGAGCCAAGAACTCCAAGGCCCACCTGCGCAAGGTTATCACGGAGGACGACGTCTTAAACGCGCCTATTGTTGCCTCCCCCCTTGGGCTTTTTGACTGCTGCGGGGTAAGCGATGGGGCAGCAGCGGCTATCGTGTGCCGGGCAGATATGGCCAAGGGGTTCAGGCCTGACCCCGTGTTCATCAAGGCCCTTCAGATCGGGGTCAGTTCAGGTGAGGAGCTGGGGTATACTGCATGGGACGGCACTTCTGTTGAGACGACCACCAGAACTGCGGTCAGGGCATATGAAGAGGCGGGAATCAAGAACCCCAGAAAAGAGATCAGCATGATGGAATTGCACGACTGTTTTTCCATCACCGAACTGGTAACCTATGAGGACTTGCAGATATCGCCTCGGGGAAAGGCAAGAAACGACGTTGAAGCCGGGTTCTTTGCCATAGACGGCAAGATCCCTTCGCAGCCCGACGGGGGGTTGAAGTGCTTTGGTCACCCCATCGGCGCGTCCGGACTCAGGATGCTTTACGAGATGTACAAGCAGCTGCAGGGAAAGGCCGAGGAACGACAGGTCAAAGACCCCAAGATCGGTCTTACCCATAACCTAGGCGGCTTCCCGCAGATGAATGTCGTGAGCGTGGTTATCGTAGGATTGTAGATTATTATTGGAGGAGAAAGGAGAGAACCATGGATTTCACGCTGTCAGGTGAGAGCAAGATGATGATCAAGGCCGCTCGGGAGTTTACTGAGCGAGAAATCGAGCCGATTATCCCCAAGATAGAGGAAGATGATGAGCTTCCCGAAGACCTGTTGGAGAAGTTTGCCAAAGCCAAGATGCTGGGCATGATGGTCCCCCGTGAATATGGCGGGATTGGGTCAAGTGCCCTTAACGTTATTCTCATCGCCGAGGAGTTGGCAAAAAGCGCATCAGCGGCACCCTTTATGATGGCTATGAACAACAGCGTTGCCGAGACAATCTATCACTGGGGATCGGAGGAGGTTCGAAAGCGGTTTATCCCCCCTCTCTGCGACGGTTCCTGCTATGCGACTATGGCATTTACGGAACCGGGCACCGGCTCAGACCCGACCGCGGTGACCACTACTGCCACCCCCGACGGTGACTCTTATATCCTGAATGGCACCAAGCGATTTATTACCGTGGGGCACAAGAAGGGGTACGGGATCTTCTATGCCAAGGATGAGACCGGAAGGATTACGGCGTTTATCGTGGACAAGAGCTCCGAGGGCTACACTTGGTCTAAGCCGTGGGCCCTGATGGGTCTTGCCGGTCAGGGATTGGTCGATGTATTCCTGAAAGACATTAGGGTCCCGGCAGGCAACATCCTCGGCGAGAAAGGTAAGGGATTTCATATCCTGCTCAGGTGGATCTCCGGCGAGAGGATTCAGCAGATGGCGTTCATGGTTGGCATGGGGCAGGCGTGTCTGGATGAGTCGTTGAAGTTCGCACAAGAGAGAATGGTGAGGGCAAGGCCCATGACCGCCATGCAGGGATTCCAGTGGATGCTGGCTGAGATGCATGCCTCGATCGAGGCCTGTAGATGGTGGACCTATCGGGTCGCCTGCAAGCAGGACGAAGGAGGTGATTTTCAAGTAGATTCTGCTGCTCTCAAACTCTTCGTGGTTCCAGCCATCCAAGAGGTTGCCAGAAAGGCCTTGCAGATTCACGGGTCTTACGGCTATTGCAAGGACTATAAGATAGAAAGGCTTTATAGAACCATTGCTCATGCGGGCATTACTGCCTCAAGCACCGAGCTCCAGAAGACCATCGTTGGTTCAGCACTATCAAGATCGAAGGTGGCCTAGGGACTCCCTAAGATCTATATCGAGGTCTTGGATGAGATTAATCTTTGCATTTCCTATCCGAATCTCTGGTATTCTACATCATTCGTCACCAGGATGGATTCTCGTTTGGAGGTACACATCTTCTGCCTATTTTTTCACGTATCGACGTTCGTCAAAAAGAATCGGCAAAGGCTTTCGTTAGGCTAATACAAACAAGAGAATAATAATTGACACTAAAGAAACCCTTTGATACCTAAAAAGCGAGGGTATGTTCTTCTCATATCTAACAAAGAACGCCAATGCCCAAGCCCAAAAAAGCTTCAAAGAGCAAACACCAGGTTCAGGAATCCCCAGACGACGACCTGGGTATTGCCTCCACTCAAAATCTTCCCTTGGTTGAAAGAAGGCACCAACAGATCGTAGATGGGGCCTGCAAGGTATTTTTCAAGAAGGGATACCACCCCACCACTACCCGCGACATTGCAAAAGCATGCGGCATGTCCATCGGACAGCTCTATCATTACATCTCTTCCAAAGATGACGTGCTGTACCTGGTACATAAACACATGCAGAGGGTCTGGTATGAGTACTTAGAAAAATCAAACTTCGGCGAAATCGACGATCCATTGCAAAAACTCACTGAAGCCCTCCGTCATTCCCTGCTCTTTATGATCGAAAACAAAAAGTTGATTCAATTCATCTATTCGGAAAGCAAATATCTCGACAAGAAGCACTTACGCATCGTTCTGGATATGGACTATCAAAACGTGGTCGGCTTCTGGCGTGGCCTCTTAAAGGAGGTAGATACGGTAAAACCGCTCCAAGACAATTCGGATTTCTTAGGCAGCGTCATTGCATATCTCCTGGTCTTTCTGGCCTTACGGGGTTGGACCTTAGAGGAGAAGCCAAACATGAAGCATGTGGATTCCTTGGTTGACTTTATCTTACGGGGTGTGGGTGCCATGTAGGGAGGCTGTTACCAAGCCAAGCACTCTTTCTGTGTTTTAGAAAGTCACTGTGCCCTGATCTTTGCCATTTTATCAACGGTTCTCAAGGCAGATAGAGGAGATCTGCAACGTGGTTTCTAACCTGAAAGAGCTCAAAGCGGAACTGGTCATCATCGGTGGCGGCGGTGCCGGCCTGGCAGCTGCTGTGGCTGCGGCAGAGAAGGGGAAGCGGGTATAACTATTGGAGAAACGAGGCCTTGGTGGTAATTCTGCGATTGCCTTTGGTATTTTTGCAGCCGAAAGCCCGACCCAGAAGCAGCTGAATACTAATAACAAGGATGGGCTTGGGAGATTGCCACGTGGGATGAGGCCAATATACGGTGAACGCAAAAAGGAAGGGGGTGATGCATTATCAGGCACAAAGGAGTTTAGTCTGTAATAAGGCTGGCTTCCGTTTCATTAATCTTAATATAGAGGAGGGCTTGAGATGGCGAAAAAAGCATTACTTATAATAATTGGTCTTTGTCTTACAATTAGCTCGGGCATGGTTGTATCAACTCCCGCTTTTTCACAACCAATAGAACTTACCGTTAACGACCACAATCCGCCGCCTTCAACTGTTGCTCAGGCTTGGGATGCTTGGGGAAAATGGGTTGAGGAGCGGAGCAAAGGCAGGCTCAAGGTAACGATCCACCATGGGGGGGCATTATTAGCGGAAAAAGAGGCGTATAGAGGCACGGAAACTGGTGTGTGCGATATGGCCCACTACGTTGTGGACCGTCGGGAGGGTTTTCTGCTCAGCACCGTCACGACGTTGCCCTTTCTGGGCATGCCCGCCCAAATGGAGGCCGGCCAGTTATGGATGGAGCTTCTGAACAAGTTTCCCGAAATGGCCAAGGAATGGGAGGGGGTAAAGATAATCGGGATATTTATGATGCCCCCAACACACATCCACACCAAGAAGAAGGCGGTAGAGACCCCGGCGGACTTGAAGGGTATGAAGATCCATGGCGCGGAGTATGCCCTTGTTCAAACGATGGATGCGGCAGGTGCCTCTCCGGTTCAATTAGACATAACTGAGATGTATACGGGGTTGGAAAGGGGGATACTCGACGGGGTCATGAATCATTTCCCCGTATGCTTTATCTTCAAGGTGTTGGAACTTACGCAGTATCATACGGTATTTGGCGATGGAGGCATAAACATGACCCCCATGTTTGCCATCATGAACCCTAAAAAATTTAACAGCCTTCCCCCCGACCTTCAGAAGATAATGGAAGAATCGGGTAAGGTGTGGACAGAGGAGCAGAAGAAGTTGGATTTTCCGCTGCAAGACACGGCAGTTGGTTTCTGTAAAGGAAAGAACCATACCTTTACGAATCTGACTCCTCAGGGGATAAAGGTGTGGTATGACCTGGTTAAAAAGCCCATCCACGATAAATGGATAGCAGATGCCGAGGCCAAGGGGCTGCCAGGCAAAGCTGTATATGAAGAGGCTCTAAAACTAATAAAAGAGTATCAGAAGAAGTAAAAGGCAAAATAATTGAATCCCCTCACGGCGGGTTGCCACTTGCAGCGCATCGTGAGGGGATCAATTAATGTAATGACATTGTAGCTCAGCACCCCCTTTGAAAGGAGGCAGAGAGGTGAAGGCAATTCGCTTTGTGAGCCGTTGGTTGGGGTACATCGCGGCGGTGATTCTGGGGATTATGATGATGCTCACGGTGGTCGATGTCTTCTTTCGTTACGTCCTGAATGCACCGCTAACGGGGGCCATCGAAGTATCCGAGCTTTTGATGGTGGTCTTGGTTTTCCCGGCATTAGGATGGATTGCGATAGAACGGAGTCATATACGGGTAGACCTGCTCGTATCTACCTGGCCACCAAGGGTTCAGCTGATAGTGGAGATCATCATCCTGCTTTTAACCCTGGGTACGTTTGTCATTATAACCTGGCAGAGCATCCTGGAGTCGAGTCAGGTGGACATGACAACTTCCCTCCTTTCCATCCCGGAGGCCCCATTCCATTGGGTAATGACAGTGGGATTTGCCATGCTGTGCCTAGCAATCGTGAGCCTTGTGGTTGAGGATGTAGCTTCTTTAGGAGAGCAAAAGAGAGAGGGAAAGAGGAGATGAGCCCTGAAATAATCGGCCTTATCGGCCTACTGATTATGATTGCGCTTCTATTTGCCGGGATGTGGATCGGTGCGGCTATGGCCATGATCGGCTTCCTCGGCTATCTCTTCATCATGGGCATGGGACCGGCCTGTGGCATGGTCGCTCAGATCCCCTTCACAACGATGGCCAGCTACGTTTTAACTACGGTCCCCCTGTTTATACTGATGGGGTCGTTTATCGCCAACACGCGTGTAGGTAAGGATCTCTTTGACACCGCATATGCCTGGGTAGGGCAGCTGCGGGGAGGGCTGGCTATGGCTACTATTTTTGCCTGTGCTCTTGCAGGCTCGATTTTGGGCGTCAGTGGACCAGCAGCAATTACCATGGGTAAGGTGGCCTTGCCGGCCATGAGGAGATACAAGTACGACGACACCCTGGCTACCGCCTCTATTTGCGCCGCAGGTACCCTGGCCTTTCTTATTCCACCCAGTGTTGCATTCATCATCTATGGCCTTCTCACTGAGCAATCTATCGGGTTGCTGTTTGCGGCTGGCGTGTTACCGGGAATACTGCTGGCTGGCCTCTTTGTCCTTACCATTTCGATCCTGACGGCACGACACCCGAACTTGGGGCCAGCGGGACCCAAGACGAGCTTTAAGGAGAAAATCGTATCGCTGAAAGGCGTCTGGCATGCGTTGATCCTCTTTCTCATAGTTTTCGGGGGTATCTACGGAGGTGTCTTTACCCCTACTGAAGCGGGGGGAATTGGCGCGTTTGGGGCTCTCGTTGTCACCGCCGTCACCGGCCAGCTCACCCTCAAATCCTTTCGTGATTCCCTTCTGGACGCTACGAAGGTTTCGGGTATGGTCATGCTTCTCATTATCGGTGCTTATATTTTGATGAAGTTTATGGCTGTCAGCAAACTCCCTTTTGCCCTGAGCGAATTTGTTGCCCAGAGTGGCTTGCCACGACTGGCAGTTTTCGCATGCATAGTGCTCCTGTACATCGTGCTTGGCATGTTTTTGGACATTTTTTCTGCTGTCATCGTCACTATCCCGGTGATCTACCCGCTGATCGTATCATTAGGGTTTGACCCGATATGGTTCGGAGTCACCGTGGTGATAGTATGCGAGGTAGGGCTGATTACCCCACCAGTGGGCATGGATGTATTTCAGGTCAGTGGAGCCACTGGCGTGCCGACGTTCACCATATTCCGAGGCGTGTGGCCCTTTGTTGTGGCGTCCCTTGTTTGTATCCTTATCCTTGCCATCTTCCCACAGATTGCCCTGTTCTTGCCCAGCACGATGATGGTTAAATAGGAGGTAGAAGCTGAAGCAGTCAGGTCCATGGTGACCAGTGCCGAGATGTTTTTCCGCGCCGCCATGCAGAGAAAGGAGTCCAGGGGCTGGCACCTATGTGAAGATTGTCCCGAAATGGATAACAAGGACCGGCTTAAGTGGATAATCATCCAGAATAAGAACGACGAGATGGTCATATCTACCGAGAATGTATGAATTGAAAGGTATCCAGTAAAACCCTGACGTCC
>CP070752.1:2403461-2410324 GCA_020348625.1 Deltaproteobacteria bacterium
CCCTTGAAGATGACCTCCAGGGGCACATCTTTGGCCACCCCACTGACCACATAAACATTTACCCCCACCGGAGGGGTAATCACCCCCATCTCTGTTATAAGCACGATGATCACCCCAAACCAAATGGGGTCATATCCGAGTTCTACCGCAACGGGATAAAAGATGGGTATGGTGAGCAGAATCATCCCCAAGGCATCCATGAAACAGCCCCCGACGAGATAAATAAAGACAATCACTCCCATAATGGCCCATGCAGGTAAAGGTAGCGCGGTCACCCACTCTGCCAGCAGGTAGGGGATCCTGGTCACAGCCAGAAAATGACCGAAGATCGTGGCGCCTGCGACAATGACCATTATCATGCAAGCGATCTGTACGCTCTCCAAAACAGCCACCCAAAATTGCCTCCATCGTATCTGTCTTCTCCCCACAGCGACCATGAGGGTGATAAAGGCGCCCGCCGCCCCTGCTTCGGTAGGGGTAAAAAAGCCCATGAACAAGCCCCCCATGACCAGGATGAAGATGAGCAGCATTTCAATGACCCCCAAAAGGGAGCGCACCTTCTCCTTGAAGCTCGTCTTAGGCCCCGGCGGGCCCAGCTCGGGTTTGAGGCGCACATGAATATAGATGGTTGCGATAAAGAGGGTGGCGAGGAGGATGCCCGGAAGGATACCGGCAGCAAACAGCTCACCGATGGACTGTTCAGTCATGATCCCATAGACAATAAAGATCACACTGGGGGGAATGAGAATCCCCAGGCTGCCGCCAGCAGCCACCGCACCGGTGGCCAGCTCCGGGCTATACTTATACCTCTTCATCTCAGGAAGGGCAATGGTGGCCATGGTGGCAGCCGTGGCATTGGTGGAGCCGCAGATGGCTGAAAAACCGGCGCATGCCCCAATAGTGGCCATGGCCAGACCTCCTGGGAAATGCCCCAAGAATTTATAAGTAGCGTCGTAAAGCCTGCGATTTATCCCGGCATAGAATGCGATCTGGCCCATAAAGATAAAGAGGGGTACCACGGTCAAATTATACGAGCCGAATGTGGCAAAGAAATCCTGGGCTAAGAGTCGAATCCCCGCATCGAAGGAGACCAGATAGGTAAACCCAACGAATCCCACAGAGGCCATCACAAAGCCCACCGGCATACGTGAAAAGAGGACGATGATAAGGACTCCTAACCCGATCAATCCCACCGTTGTTGGACTCATATCCTCACTCCTCGCTCACAAAAAATGAATGTCTTCCGAACAAAAGAAGACAAAGGCGAGATATATAGAAGAAAAATCATCCCTCCCCCTGTGACCACGCCTCTACACCCCTGGTCAGAACAAGCAAGACGTCTCCTGCAAGGACCAGACAGACCATGACGGCAGACATAGCAATGCCATAGAGCACGGGGAGGAAAGGTAGTTCCAGGGTCATTGAAACCTCTCCTGAAGCCTGCAAGTCATTGCCATATCTCACACACTCCCAGGCCAGCAGGGCAAACAATGCGATACTCAGAAGATGCGTAATCACATAGATGAACTTCTGAACCTGAGAGGAAAATCTCGCAACCACCAATTGGACGGCTACATGCCCTTGCTTGATGGTGGTCTGGGCAAGGGCAAAACCAACGACCATCGCTCCCAAGAACTCCACGATGTCATAGGTACCGAGGATAGGCCGCCTGAAAAGGCGCATCCCAATATCTGCACAGGTAATGCCCATCATCCCAACCAGGCTTCCTCCCGCCACCCAATTCAATATTCGAGATAACCAGTGAATCGATCCGATAAACCCTGGCATATTCTACTCCCATGAATGTAAAACGGTGGTATCGCTCAAAAGTGTCTGTATGAATAATATTGAATGATGACTCGCGGGCTCAGGAGGTCATGCCGGTTTTCAAAAGGCAATATCTCCTAAAGAATGTCACCAGGTTCTCTCGTGGCCGAATGTGTGGGGTTTACAGCTCGTCTCGGCTAACATTGTTCACCCACACAGCTTGGCATTCATGAAAAAGGACGAAAGAGGGGGGATGCACCCGCATCCCCCCTCTGTGCCTATTGCTGATGTGTCTTCAGATAGCCGATACAGAATTCCAATGCTTCCTCAGCAGGCAGGCCCTTTGCCTGCTTGTCTTTAACGTACTCATCAAGGATAGGACGCAGCAGTTTTGTCCACCGCGCATCTTCCTCTTTAGACAGGGTAATGATATTGCCGCCCTTCTGGACATAAAAGTCCTTCCCCTCCTGATCGAGCTCATCCCAGAGCGTGCCCTGTTTTCTTATCCACTCATCGTTGATCTGCTCAATAATGTCTTTGATATCCTGCGGCAGGCTGTTCCACTTTTCCTTGTTCATTACTACGTAAGCGAGGTTTGTATAGGCTGAGCCAAACGGAATACTGTAGCTGACAACATCCGCGAGTTTGAAACCCTTCATCGGCTCAAACGGGCATACAATTCCCTCTGCAACACCTTTTCTGAGGGCGTCATAGGCTGCCGACATGGGCATTGCCACCGATACCCCTCCCAGTGCCTCTACCACTTTTCCACTCGTACCGGTAGATCGTATCTTGCGCCCCTTCAGGTCCTCCAGATTATTTACAGGCTTCTTCGTATGGAACAGGTGAGGGGGAGACGTATGCATAAACATAATCTTCACATCGTCAAATTCCTTCGGCTTAAACTTCTTGTAATACGCATTTGCCAACTCCGTTCCTAGGTAGCCACTCTTGTAGCCGAGAGGGAGGTCAATCACCTCGCTCAGAGGGAATCGTCCTCTTGTGTACGAGCAAAAACTCAACCCGACATCGGCAATACCTTTCACCACGCCGTCATAGGTCTCAGTTGGACGTGTAAGGGCACCTCCGGGGAAATAGTCTACCTTGATTCTCCCATCTGTCCTCTTTTCCACCTCTTTGCACCACTGATCTGCAAGTACGCTCACGCTGTTAGTCGGCGGGAAGAAGTTGGAGTACTTGAGCGTGGTTAACCTGTCCGCGGCATGGCCCACTGTGGAGGTGAGCCATACCAGAGAAAAACAAATCAGAAGCACGAACATAATTCCCCATAACTTTTTCATAGCGCAGCCTCCCTAATTTTGTGTTAACCTAATTTTTTTTGCTCTTCTTCGGAGACTCTCATCTCCGTTCTCGGTTCTGATGAAATTTGTTCTTCTGATCCAGCCTTTTCCAATTAACTCAGTTCACTTACGCGTTGCTATCCACAAAGAGAACCTCAGCTCACCGCAACCTTGCCCTCAGCTTTTCTTGCGAGGTCTGAAATTATCTCCCCTAACCGATCGACATCTTCCTTTAGTTGCCATATCTTGTCAAGGGGTTTATGAAGCGCCAAAGGCATTGAAGATTTGTGATTTTGAGTGTAAATAAGTCTTCATGATATCCATGTCTTTATTTTGCCGCTGGAAGTCCGTAAATCAAAGAAAACACTAAAGGAGGAAACAATGGCTCAAAATGCATCCCCAAAATGGATTACAAAATTGCAGCATAACAATCCCAAACTCGCCGAAATGTATCTCTCCCAGAGTGAGAAGATACTGAAGGACGGTGCCATCCCTGCGAAATATAAAATCCTCATGACAATGATTGTGGATGCCATCACGGCTCACCCCGATGGCTGTTTTGCCCTTGCCAATCGTGCTCGGGCAGCGGGCGCCTCTGAAGCGGAGATCAATGAAGCGATTGAGGTGGCCTATTTATTCGGTGGTACGCCAGCCTTGGTGACTGCGACAAATGCCCTCGGCTCAGAGAGCTAAGGAAAGATATATAGGGCGTGCAGGTTATCTCGCAACACGTTATGTATCTCTCTTTTAACGATGAGGGCCAGTGTATATGTCATACATCAGAAGAAAAGCTATTGAAGGGATTAAGGTAGGTGACACGTTTTCTATCTCGCGCACGTTTACAGAACACGACGTGCTCCAATTTGCCGATATCTCAAGAGACTACAACCCTGTCCATTTTGAAAAGCGCTTTACTGATGCTAAGAGGCTTAATGGGCGCATCTGTCATGGTCTTTTGGTGGCTAGTCTGATCACCGAAATCGGAGGTCAAATTGGATGGTTTGCTTCTGGAATGAATTTTCATTTCAGGGAGCCTGTATACTTTGGTGATAAAATACAATGTGACTTGACGATTACCGCCATCGACGACAGAGGGCGTGCAAAGGCTGAGGCAGTCTACACAAATCAGGATCAGATCACTGTTTTAGAAGGTGTCTTAACCGGTATCATGCCAGGCACCGAAGAAAAAGAGGTCATGAAAGCCATGGTTGCTGAAGGAGATCCAACCAATAGACTACGTTAACAAATGCTATCCTAGGGTTATCGTGACATATAGGTCAAATAGGGCTTGGGCCACGCCAAGTGATTAAAATACTTGTATCTATGAAAATATAGGAGTCGAAACCCGTTTTAGATGTTTAAGATTGGCCCTATGCTCGCGGAATGAATAGATACTGTAACCCGAATTGCAAGGTAGGAGGCAGAATCAGTTTCTAGGACACAAGTCTGTGGGGCGGTACAGTGCTTCATCTCGCCCCTATTCAGCGATGAGGTTATCCCCAAGAGCATTCAGCAGAGAGGTATGGGTACACGATTCATAGACGATTTCAACGTATTGCTTCTGGACATGGGTAACACATTCATGTTCGGTTGCAACCGATTTGGCAAGGATATAGACTATTCCGCCACCTACAGTAGGTGCGGTGGGGCTGTTCTGGATGTGCAAGCACTCTGGGGAGTCATGGATGCTCTCTTAACAAGGATACTAACGGACTACCGCAATCCGGCCTCCTACGATGCTTTCGGTACGGTTGAAGAATACCTCCGGGAGCTTCCGGTGGCTAAGACACTGCCATCAGAGGAACTCGAAATATTAGAGCGGGTGTTTGGCGAACACGAGGCAGGGCATATCCCCCGCTCCCATGTTCGCGTGCTCCGGGAGTTGAACAGGAGCCATGTTCTTGGCCTGGTCTCAAACATCTGGTCGAATCCGTCCTTTTTTGAAGCTGAGTTCAAAAAGGTTGGTATTCTCGATCTATTCACAGTCATTGTGTGGTCCTCTGACTACGGTTTTATCAAACCATCGCCTCGGCTATTTAGAGTGGCGCTGGATGCGTTGGAGGTGGCTCCAGAAGACGTTCTGTTCGTTGGAGATAATCCTAAGAGGGATATCGCTGGAGCCAAGGCCGCGGGGATAAAAACAGCATGGCTCAAGAATGACATGAAGCCTTTGTCTCCCGCCGACCCCATACCGGATTGCACAATCTCGGATCTTGGTGAGCTTCTCACACTTGAAGAAAATAATTGCATAAGGCAATCATCACAATAGATACAGTAGAAAGGGGGAAGAATATGGATTATGAGGGGTATTCCGAGATTATCATGCGAATGGTAATGCCACAATCATTTCCCATCGGCATTAAAATCCTCAGAAACGATGATCCAATACCTGATGGGGTAATTAGACCTAGCAAATTCGGGATCAAGATCGCCCTGTGTCAGTGGACTACACTGGCCAGAAGGTGGGGATGGATTGTGGGAGCGATGGCAGAAGATATCAGCTGTACACCCTGTTTGGCCGGCTTTGGTTTCAAGAAACTGAAGGACAAATCCGATTTTGCCCAATTTACTGTGGACATGGGATATTTCGACTCCCTTGGGCCTGCCTCTGTGCTGGTGGAACAAATGGAATTTCTGCAACCCGGAGAGGTAAAAGGGATTGTAGCATTTCCCTTGGCCAAGGCGCCCTTAGACCCTGATCTTGCTGTAATCTATGGGACACCGGCGCAGATGACTCGGCTTACTTATGCGCATATACATAGCCATGCACGGATTATCCATTCCAGGACGAGTTTCGGGCTCTCCTGTCTCTCAGCTGTGATGCCTTTCTGGAAGGAGGAACCGGCCTTAGTGCATCCGGGGCGAGGGGAGCGCACGTTGGCAGGTACCGATGACAGCGAGATGTTCTTCTCCACCCCGATCGATCATTTGGAAGCCCTTGTGGATGGACTGGAAAAAACGCATAAAAAGGGATTGCGGTATCCAATCCAGGGATATGTTTTGTACGAATCTCCTGTTATTCCACCCATGAAGGCCTTGGAGGAGAAATTAATTGAACCATAAAAGGTGAATACCAGACGTGGATATGAATACTGAAACCTTCATACGCAGAGGTTGGAATGATTATCCGTGCGGAAAAGGCAGAAGACCAAATTGGAGTCAGGCACATCAATACCCAAGCTTTTGACACTGATACCGAAGCAAACCTTGTGGACGCTTTGAGGAAAAGCGGCATTCCCTTAATTTCCCTGGTAGCAGAGGAAAATGGTGAATTAATCGGGCATATCCTTTTTAGTCCCGTTACTTTGGAAGGCCACACCTGCAATATTTCTATGGCAGGTCTAGGCCCAATGGCGGTAGCGCCAGCATTTCAGAAGAGGTCCATAGGTTCAATGCTCGTGGAGGAAGGACTAAGGCATTGCAGGAACGCGGGTTATGCGGCTGTTTGCGTGCTGGGTCATCCGGACTACTACCCGCGGTTTGGCTTTGTCCCATCTGTGAACTACGGAATCAAATCAGAATTCGACGTACCTGCTGACGTGTTTATGGTCAAAGAGTGAAGAGAGAATCATTAATGGAGAAAATGATCAATGGCAATCGTGATGATGATTCTTCAAGGCATCGGCATTATTCTTGGAGTTTGTATCCTTTACTTACTAGTAGTGGCCTTGAGCCCCGGTTTTGCGGTGCCAAAGCAGAGCCTGAAAAGAACAAAACAAACGATTGGGAAGCCAAACACAAGACCATTGTCGTTGAGACAGGACGTAAATTTCGAAGTCAAAGGAACATCGATCA
>CP070752.1:2410424-2445285 GCA_020348625.1 Deltaproteobacteria bacterium
CGGTCCATATATCGGGTCTACAATCGCTCTGGCTGTTGTATCACTATACTTGGTATATTTTCATTTTAGAATAGGATATATTTCTTCTATCATTATCGGACTAATGTGTTTGCTATCCAGCGGACCCCAAAAATTCTTCTTCGAACTTCATGCCACAGAACTGATACCTGTAATAATTCTAGGTACTGTTTTTTCTGTGACCCTGATAATCTGCTCAATCTTGGCACTAAAACGAAGAATTTGAGATAGTAATTATAGGCAGCAGTTCATGATCTATTGGATTGCATTATTATTGAACTTGATAATTCCCTGTGGCTTGCTGCAGGGTGGTTCATTAGTGCCTGCCCCTTGATGGGGCAGGCTAGGTGGGGGTGATAAAATTTTTGGTCACCCTCCCCTTTGCCCGCCTGAAGTCTGGTCGGTTGATTTGATAAGACCTCGCTTATTGTGGCAAGAAGTATAGGGAATTAATTTATGAGAGCCCGTTATTTCAAGATGAACTAGTTTGGTAGAAGCTAATTTTGATCATGCAGTATTTGTAGCGCAATTGAATAGAATAGCATTGGCCGGAAGTCTTTGCGAAATCACTTGGAGTGTCCAAACCGGTTGGTGCAGGTCCTTAATTCGGCGACCACAATATCTTGTAGTTCCCATAATCGGGTCTAAGGGCCTGACTTCTGCTTCTAGGATCATAGATTAGCTGCTATGAGTCGAGGCCTTCGCTGGGGCATAACAGCGTTTGATTTCGATAAGAAATATTGAATTTGAAGGGTGCGTATATCTGGTATGCTACATGTAATTCCCAAGACAACTAAAATGCTGAGATATGGCTTTCTGATAACGCCAAGTAAATATTGGCGCTGCCATCCACATCCGAAAGGAGGGTCTCCTGGCGCTTGAGGATTTCGGTGACCTCCTTCTCGCATTTCGCAACAAAGGCCTGATCTTTGATCCGTGAGATGTTGATCTGCACATTATAGCTCGCCACAACTGCCGTAGTGTTGGCGAGCTGCACTCCCGCAGCGGCGTATGGTTGGGCCTCTGATTACCCAGGACAAACTCGTATCTCTTGGCAATCGAAACTCATCCTGACTTATGTCAATAGGCATTTTCTGATATTATCCATGAAGCTGAGATTACTGTCGCAAACAGTGGGTGACAGGCCGGTTAGCTATTACCTGCTGAACAACGGTGGCGTTATATAACACCGGATTGGGCTTGACCTTTGCGGCGGCCTCTTCGGGGGATAGGCCAGTGTAGATAAGATAAAACCAAGTGATAGTTGGGGAACGACTAACGCCTTCGACACAATGAATGTAGATCTTGTTACCAGGGGAGGAAAGAGACCTGTCAATAACTTCAATGACTTCTCGCACAAGTTGGGGCAACATGAGACAATGATCCCGTATATAGGCGTTGTGTACCGTGATGTTGGCCTCGACGAAGGGCAAGGGATCTGTTGTATAGGGAAGATCAAGGTTGAGAACGTGGGTGATTCCAAGTTGCACGAGTTCGGGAATGTCTTGAGGTCGTAACCAGCCACCTTGATAGATCTGTGAGGTTATTTGTTTGGGTTCCAGGGCTATATCAGAGCTCAACGCTTATCCTCCTGAAAAACCACACTTGTTAGGGTTAAAGATCCTCCTTAAATGGGAAAATAGATTGATGAGATCCCTCTTTTTTAAAAAACAACTTTTGGCAACATCATAGCACATCTTCACTCACCCTGTCATATTGAAAGGGTTGATGATAATGTAGCAGTTAATAAAAGACATTCCTCCCTAACCCTCGATACGAGTAATCGTCCTCACATGAGTTATTTTCTCTATTAGAGATAACATCAAGTATGTACGTAAATGACCAATGAAGAAGCACTGGCACCCTAGTAACCTAGTGAAAATTATGAAATAAGGAAATTCGCTAAATATGCCGGGCATGGCAAATGCGAAAGGCAGGTCGTCACGGGACCTGCCCAGAACCTCCAATATAATGTATGCACCTTATTCAGCCTAAAATTGCAGGTTCTGCTATGAATCTTTTCGGGTAAGATTTTCACCTCAGCTTGCGCTTATAGCGGTGTTCTCCTATGAGAACCACAGGCATAGTGTTGCTACCCCTTTTCTAGCGGTGGCAAGAAACGCCTGACGTTAACGTTAAAAAGAGGTATCGAGCAAGTCGACAAAGTATGCTGTAATTAATTAACATTTCCCAGCCCCGTGTGTTAAAAATAGATTTGGAGTGTTATATTCAGAATGAGGCCATATGAAATCCTTCAACCACGTTGATGCGAAAACCGTAAAGCAAGCCGTTACCCTGCTCAAGAAAAACCGGGGCAGGGCCAAACTCATTGCCGGCGGCACCGACCTGCTGAGCACCCTGAAAGACAAAATTCTCCGCAACTACCCGGAGACCCTCATCAACATCAAGACCATCCCCAAGCTGAATCAGATCACCGATGATGGGAGCGAACTCAAGATAGGTGCTTTAGCCAAGCTGGAAGAAGTAGCCCACGCTCCGGTGGTTCAGCAGAAGTATAAGATACTCGGTGAAGCAGCCGAGGCGGTTGCCACTCCCCAGATTCGCTGCCAGCTTCAATAGCGGGCAGGAGCTTAGAAAAATTGCATGCTCTATCTGAATCTTGTAATCGCTGTGTCTTGTCTCTCCCTAGGCAAATCTCAAGTGGAGGGTGGGCTGAGCCCATAGTGGTAAGTCAGGTTGTTATCCATGATCCTATGCTGTCTGGATTGTCCTCGATAGGGGCTGTGACCCTACGGACCCGTATGCAAGGCAGTGTGAGAGGACGAAGGCCGTGAGGCCTTCCCCTATCGCGATTATGTATGGGATGATAGGTTTCACTGTATAAAGGTACCATAAAACCGGGGGGTAATTCTAAGAAAATCACCCCGGATAACTAGCTGATATTATTATTATAATAATTATTGAACAGGCCTAAATTTACCGTCGCCGCAAACCGTTTTTTGCTTGACATATGTGCAGTCCGCGAATTAGTAGTTTAGCGTAATATCAGATCTTCATACATTCACCAAAAATAGAATGCATAATAAAGTCTTACCATTTAAACCTATCCAAAAAAACAAGAGGCTCTTCGAAACGGTAGCCACCGAAATAAAACGACTTATTATCAAAGGAGCGTTTAAATCCGGAGACAAGCTTCCTCCAGAAGGAGAGCTGACTCAGATGTTCAAGGTAGGCCGGCAAACCATACGGGAAGCAATGCGCCTCTTAGAACAATGCGGATTTGTTGAGGTTGTATAGGGGGGCGGCGGAGGGCCAATCGTTAAGAACCGGCTATTGAGCTCGGTAAACAATTTGTTGTTGGACGTATTTCAGCTGGAGCACATTACGCTTGAAGAGATTACAGTGACGAGATTTGAGATTGAAAAAAGCATAGTGCCCTACGCAATCAAAAACGCCGAGAGATCTGATATCGACGCATTGAAGGAAAATATTTCAATGGCAAAAGAGAAGATCTCTAAAGGGTTGATCGCAACAGATGAAAACATTCAATTTCATAATATCTTGGCAAACGCAACAAAGAACCAAGCTCTTGCCATACTAATGAATGTTCTAATGGCTGTTCTGAGCGATTATCATTCGCGTATCCCTTCAGATATGGGGCTCTCCAAAAGGTCTATTAGAAGACACGAAGAACTTCTTGATGCGATTGTGAAAAAGGACAGCCGCCTAGCCCTTCGAATTATCACAAAACATATCGATGAAGTAGGAAGACAACTCCAGGAATTTAGGAATTTGCTCACGAACTTTGGTTCGTAATTCAGTCCGTTGTTTTGTTTGCACCCTTTCATAAAATGAATTTGGCAAAGCCAGCAGCGTGTCGGTTTTGGGATCTGCGACTTCTATGACATATTGATGTCGTTGTTAAAATGTAAAGCCGACGCCAAACAACGCAGCGAGTAATTTCAATAGGTTACGGGAAAAGCCCGACAGGCTGCTAAGGCGCGAAATATACTTGGGCGTATGAGGAGTTCGTAGAATCAGGCATTTCGACTGACAATGCACCCAAGCTTTCTTATGGGAGTTTCTGAGATGTCATGCGAGTAGGAAGCGGGGGTCTGAGGACTCCGTAAATATGTGTCTTGAGGAGAAACAGATGATGAGCACGTATAGAGATTTGAGAGACTGGCTGGAAATGGTAGAGGAAATAGGTGAATTGACGAAGATAGATGTAGAGGTGGATTGGAATGAGGAGCTTTCGGCCATCACCTATATGGCAGCCAAGGAGAAGGGAAGTCCTGCACTCATGTTTGAGAATATCAAGGGATACTCCAAAGATTACAGGGTCCTGAGTAATATGCTGGGATCCAGCCATAAGAGGATCGCCCTTGCCATCGGTCTTCCGATAAACATTACCACCATGGAAATGATAGAAGGGATGAAAGGCATCTATAAGAGCCCAATCAGACCTATAGAGATTGACAAAACCGACGCCCCTGTAAACGAGAATGTGTTGACGGGTCAGGATGTCGATCTTTACGCATTCCCCGCGCCCAAAATGTGGCCGAGGGATGGTGGAAGGTATATTGGGACAGCCGATGTTGTGATTACAAGAGACCCCGATGACGGCCACATTAACCTCGGAACATACCGTCAAATGATAGTCGGAAAAAATGAGGTGGGTTTTTATGTTTCGCCGGGAAAGGATGCTCTTCTTCATCGTGAAGCATACTGGAAAAAGGGGGAACCCTGCGAGGTCGCCGTTGCCTATGGCATCGATCCCGGCCTTTTCATAACCGGGTCTATGGGATTTCCGCGCACTGCGGCAGAGTATGATTATGCTGGGGCGCTCAAAGGGGAACCTGTTCGATTGGTCAAAGGTGAGGCGACGGACCTCATGATTCCCGCTGATGCTGAAATCGTAGTGGAAGGCTTAAGTTACCCCGGCCTTTACAAGGAAGAGGGCCCATTTGGAGAATTTCAAGGGTATTACGGCAGACCCGGAGGACCGACTCCATATATTGAGGTGAAATGCGTCCATCACCGGAACAAGCCTATTTTGACCGCGGCTTTGATGGCCGATCATCCATCATGCGAGCAGAATGAATTCTTCGGCATCGCACGCTCTGCCAAGATATGGGATGATCTCGATCAACTCGGAATCCCAGGCATAAAAGGAGTGTATTCTGTTCCTGCGGCGGCTGGAGGGTTTGGAATGATTGTTGTATCCATAGAACAAAAACACCCTGGGCATGCCTCGCAGGTTGCCAGTCTCGCAGCGCAGTGCCCTGGAGGGGCGTATAATTCCAAATGGATTGTCGTGGTCGATGAGGATGTCGATCCTACTGATCTAGAACAGGTTATTTGGGCTATGAATACAAGGTGTCATCCGCCTGACGACATTGACATCTTGAGAAATACGTGGTCGACTTATCTCGATCCAACAAAAAACCCGCCTGAAGAACGGCCTTATGGCGCCAAAGTGCTGATCAATGCGTGTATGGAGCATAAATACCTCAAGGTCTTCTCCAAGAGAACTCGGCTGAAAGAATCGGTGTATGAGAATGTGAAGAGGCGTTGGAGCAGCCTGGGGTTTGATTTCCCGGCACCTGAGCTGACGATTTTTGAGCCTGAGGGAAAAGAGGAGTAGATCTTTTTTGAAGAAGCGAACCGCTGCATCGATCCAGACATGATATTGGGAGGGGGTGGATAGGAACCAAAGGGAAACCTTATGAAATTGTTCCTTGCGTATTATGGCGAAAACACTATCGCGTTCAGTAGATATCCTAGGAGTCGGACTCACAAATCAGGGCTTTGTTTCGGATACTCCCGAAGTGAAATATATGACCTCACGGGAGCTCTGGTCATGGGCGGCGCAGGAGGCAATCAAAGATGCAGCCATAACGGCGAAAGAGCTGGACGCATTGTTCGTGGGAAACATGATCAGCGAGCTATCAGAGGATCAGTACCATCTTGGCAATCTGCTGCCGCAGTCAACGGGCCTGACTGTTTCCGAGGAGGTTTGGAAGCCGAGCGTCCGAATCGAGGGCGCCTGTGCTTCCTCATCCCACGCGATTCGTCAGGCCGCATTTGCCATCGCTGCGGGTGTTTATGACATTGTCATCGCCGGAGGAGTTGAGATCAACAACTGTAGAATCCGCTCTAGAGATCCGGGCAACCCCAGAAAGATGACGAATGAGGAAAGGCTTCAAAGTATTTATTGTCATTACGATCAGGCATGGGAGGTGTCCCAGCTTTCGATCCAAGATATGGTTCTGGCCCAATGGCTTATTGCCTATGCAAAGCATTACGGCCTTGACGTGGAAACAATGTATGATTGGCTGGACGCTCGCATTTTTTCCAATGCCTACAACGGGCATTTGAACCCAAAGGCATATTGGAATGGAACAATCGAAGAACTTGCCCTCAATGCAGGCTTTGAGGACCCCGTTGCATTCCTTCGATCGCCGGACCATAACCCTGTGACCTATTGGCCGCTCCGATTGTTTGACGGACCGCGTCGATGCGACGGCGCTTCGGCTGTCTTACTTTGCGCTTCGGAAATATCGGAGCAGTTTCACAAGAAGCCAATTCGGATTCTGGGTACTGGAAACGCGCACGGGAGAAGTTTTAGCGAGAAGATGTATTCACAGCCCTTTATTGTGGAAGCAGCTCGTCAGGCATATGAGATGGCCGGGGTCGGTCCCGGAGATATAGATATTGTGGAGCTGTATGACTTTGTCGCTCCTGAGTATTTGATACCATTAGAGGATTTTGGTTACTTTGAACGAGGGGAGGCGTGGCAGGCGGTCATTCATCAGAGGACCCGGTTTGACTCGGACAAACCTGTTAACACCAGCGGAGGAGCGGCAGCCAGTTCAGTGGTTGGATCCGTAGGCGCTGTTGAAACCTACTATTTAGTCAAACAGTTGAGAAGGGAAGCTGGAGCGAACCAGGTCGTGCCTACCCCAGAAATCGGTCTCATGTATGATGCCGGGGCAGCGAGGGATTGCATTATAAATATTTATGGAAGGTTAGTCTGATTGGAACCCTATATAAGAAAATTTTATGAATATCTGAAAAGCGGAAAAATCATGGGGGCAAGATGCGACGCATGCAAGCACGTCATGTTGCCTCCTCAAAGCGTATGCGGTCAGTGCTATGGTTACGACCTGAGCTGGATCGAGCTTAGCGGGCGAGGGAAATTGCTGTATGCTTCCGTGGGCAAGCATCGATTGATGGGCCTTGATTTCATACAGGGAACCGTTAAGCTCGAAGAGGGGCCTCTGGTACCTGGAATGGTCATTGTCGATGATTTCGATTTCTCGCATCCGGAAAAAATTTGGGACTACAATGTGGCAAACATCTCCGTCCTGGCAGAAATCGTAAAAAATCCTCTGGGCGTGGAGTCAATAGCATTCAGGATCTTTGATCCGGGAAAGTGACTCGGTGCATATATGGTTCCAAGCTTTCGCTGAAACTCAGTTGAAAGCTTAACCTGGACTGAAGAAGGAGGGAGTCAAGTGAGTGGAATACTAGGATATGGGGCTTTTGTTCCCTATACGAGGATCTCTGTCGAGGAAATCCAGAAGGTTTGGAGAAATATCCCTCTGGAGAGAATACAAAATGTCCTGAAGGTAAAGGAAAGGGTTGTTTTGCAGCCGAATGAGGACACGAATACGCTGGCCATTGCTTCAGCTCGAACATCGATCAGCAACGCTGGCATCGATCGGGGGGAAATTGGGGCGCTTTTTCTCGGGACGGGAACAAATCCCTACGATTCAAAGCCCTCAAGTACCGTAATAGCTGAAGCCATAGGTACATCACAAAATTTGATGTGCGGGGATGTGCAATTTTCCGGGAAATCAGGGAGCACTGCCATTCAAATTTGCATGGGTTTGGTGGATTCGGGGATGGTGAAGGTGGGGCTGGCCGTTGGCGCAGACACTATCAACCGGCACACGTGCCCGGGCAGGGTTTACGAATACACGGCCTCGGCAGGAGCCGCTGCTTTCTTGATCGGCAAAGAGCATACAATAGCCGAAATTTTAGGAACCCGTTCCTGTGCAACTGACCTCTCTGACTTTTTCAGAGTCGAAGGCGACCGGTACATCCAGAGCACGGGGGAAGGCGGAGAGCTTTATCCCGCGTGGGAAGTGGGTTTTATGGACCACGTGACACATGCGTCTCAGTCTTTGATGGAAGACTTAAAGCACAAACCTGAGGATTATACCTTTGCAGTGTTCCAGCAGCCCTATGGTTTCGTGCCTTTCGCCGTAGGGGAAAGGCTTGGATTTACGAGAGAGCAGATTGAGCCCGGCTCCATTTCCATGAACATTGGAGATTGCGGAGCCGCGTCCGCCCTGTTGGGCTTGATCCAAGTTTTGGACAAGGCCCAGAAAGGGGACAAAATACTCGTGGCATCTTATGGATTTGGAGCGGGATGCGATGCGATCAGCCTCGAGGCGACGCCTCTTATTGAGGCGAGGAGACCGTCTCTTTCCCTGGAGAAAATCCTGAACGAAAAGACATTGGTTGATTATGCTACTGCCTGTCGTCTTGAGTATAAGTATGCGCAGGATTTTAGTCCGTTGTACGTTTGATTTTGGGAGGAGGGAAGAATGAGAAGAGTAGCAATCGCAGGTGTAGGAATCACGCCGAGGAACAATACCTACTTGGCGGACGCAGATAGGAAATCATGGAAGCACTATGTGGTGGAGTCTTGCTACAACGCCATTGAAAATGTGAGCAAGGGGTTGGATCCCAAGGACATTCAGTACGTTGTCGCAAACTATCACGGGGAGGCAGCAGTGGAAGCGGGAGGCATTGGGCCTGTTATTTCGGACACCCTGGGATTGCACCCCGTGGGGGTAACGGCTTTGTGTGCGAACTGTACAGGCGCAGGGGTCGGCGCTCACGATGCCTATGGCCTGGTGGCGTCCGGTCTTTATGACCGCGTATTGGTAGTTGGTTTTGACAAGCGCTGGGACATGCTTCGATTTGCCGATAAGAGGGCTATGGGCGGCGATGTGGAATATGATTATTACATGGGTTTCGATCATATTCAACTGCAGGCTCTCTTGCAGGAAATGGCTTATAGAAAATATGGAAAGGAAAAGATTTTGGAGGCATTGGTGACTTACAGAATGCAAATGTACGATTACGCCAACAGAAATCCCAACGCGAACCTCTACGGCGTGCCCTGTCCCATAAAAACAAAGGAGGAGCTGATGGATATTTGGGAATTGGAGCCCGGTTCCGGCGAGATCAATCCTGATTTTTGGAAGAGACTTCCTGGGGCAAAGCCGGTGGAGGGCGCCTCTGCTTTTGTCCTTGTTCCTGGGGACGAGGCCGGGCAATATACGGACAAACCGATCTATATCGACGGAATATCCTATAGATGCAACTCCCATCTCTTGTCCAGTCAGATGTACTATCCTGTTCCGGAATTGGTCGGATATGATGCCGTGGATTTTGCGGCACCTCGGTTGGCAGTAGAGGAAGCCTATAAAATGGCGAAGATCGGCCCCGAAGAGGTGGATTTTTCCGAGGTATTCGAATCACACATAACTTCGATCATTCCGACCCTTGAGGCTACCCAGGTACCTCCGGAAGGAAAGACCGTCGATTTTATTTTGAATGGTGAGACGGGCCTCGATGGCCGGTTGCCGACAGGGACGGACGGCGGTAGAGGAGGCTTTGGAGTTACGTCCGGATCCAACCAGTCGGACGGGATTTATGAAGCAGTTGTTCAGATGAGGGAAGAGGCCGCGGGGCGGCAGGTGCCAAAAGCGGATGTTTGTGTCGTCGTAGGCATGCAGGGGGAAATGGCATCCTCGGCAGTTCTTGTTCTCAGGAGGAATTAGATTATGTTTCCAGAACCGTTATACAGACACGGGGTTTATAGGACTACGAAGCAGTGGAGGCATAGGAAAGAGCGTTACAGGCTCGTGGGTTCGCGCTGCAAAAATTGTGGTCAGCTTTGGTGGCCCAGCAGGGAAGGAAAGGTCTGCGGCAAATGCTGCTCGAGGAACTTTGAAGAATACGAATTCAGTCATGAAGGCGAGCTCTTTGTGAACTTCCCTGAAGAGAAGAGATACATGATTCCCCCTCTCCAAGGATTCGAGGTGTACGGTGACACTCGGATATACGCCATGGTCAAGTTGCCGGAGGGGATCTATATCGGGCCAACTGAGATTGTTGACTGTAAGCCCGAGCAGGTGAAAAACGGCATGAAAGTGAAAATGGTTACAAGAAAGTTCCGCAGGGAGTCCAATGGCAACTGGTCATATAGTTTTATGTGGACTCCGGTGAGTGACTGAGAATGCCGCGCTTTTTATGATCGGCCCTGCTTTTTTAAGGGATACCGCCGGATTTGGAATTATGGCTGCCTTTCTGGTTTTACAAAAGCTTTTTCAAAAGAAAATGGCAGGTGAAACAAGTTGCTACATGCTTCTTGCCTTTATCTGCCTAAGGATGGAATTACACTGGAGATCCACTGCACTTGGGAAGATACGATTGAATTTCGTCATCTTTCAAGATTTCACACAATCAGATTGGCATCACCTGAATCTTTTGCTTACTTGAGCTCATAGGAGGTAACTAAATGGATAAACTGGCATTTGGCGTGAACGCAACAGACTGGCAGGAGCGCATTGATTTTGGACGAATGAGAAGAGAGAGGCTGGCAAAGACCCAGGCAGCGATGAAAAGCCACGATATAGCGGCGTGTCTCCTAACTCGTCCTGAGAACATCAGATACGCCCTCGGCGTTCGAGGGGCGCCCGAATTCGCACCGCAATTGAGATATGCCTTGGTCTTTGCGGAAGCCGACCCTGTCATGTACGAGTTAGGGGACACACTGGCGCACAACAGGGTTCACTGCACATGGATAAAGCCCGAAAATTGGAGATATTCCATTTGTTGGCTTGGAGGCTGCTGCGGCCAGGAAGCTGCTGTGGATGTTTCCAGGCAATGGGCGGATGGAATTCTGAAGGACCTTACAGACAAAGGTTTGGACAGGGAAAGGCTGGGGTTCGACTCCCTGGATGGAGTAGGGGCCCAAGCGTTACAGAAGGCGGGTCTGAAGACGACGCCCGCTATGCCGGTGATGAGAGAAGTCCGCCGCATAAAAACGCGGGATGAAATAAACTGTATGAGGGTAGCTGTTGCAATAGCGAACGCCGCATATGCGGATTTGTTTGAAACAGCAAGACCTGGGCTTCGCGAGTGCGATCTGGGAGGATCGGCAATGAACGCTCAGCTCAGGGCTGGCGCCGAACATGCCAATGCGGGCGCCAGATCCGGCCCTAACACTTTTGAAGTTTTCCATATCGGAAATACGGACAGAATTATAGAGGTGGGCGACCTTTTATACATGAACGTTTGTTCCACCAACTACATGGGCTACCGCGTGTGCATCTATCGAAGTTTTGTGGTAGGCAGACGACCGAACCAGAAGGAAAAGGACTGGTACAAGAAGGTCTATGATCGCGTCTACTCCGTTATAGAGGAGATTAGGCCCGGAGCGACTACAGCGGATGCGGCAAAGCGCCTTTTGCCGGCAAGCACATGGGGCCATGAATCAGAGCACAAAATGCTGGTCTCGGAAGTAGGGCATGGGATCGGAATGACTTACGATGAACCGATCATTAGCCGTATCTGGTCTTTTGATCACCCTCAGGTTTTTGAACCGGGGATGATCATTGCGGTCGAATGCAGGGAGGGAGCGCTTGGATATGGAGGCGTGCGACTCGAAGAAATGGTCGTGGTGACTGAAACCGGTCACGAAATTATCAGTACATGGCCTAGTGAGGAGCTTGCCGTCATTGGCAGAATTTATGGTTCTTAGGATCGTGAAAGAATAGCAGCAGAAGGTGAAACGTCTAAGAGTAAAGATTGCGATAATGGCATAGAAGCGATGGAACAGCGCAAGTCTTCAAAAAAGGTTAAAATAAGGGTTTTGAAAGGGGGTGGTATCTATGCTTTCATAAGAAAACTTCTTTATTCATGAGTTTGGTTTTTAAAGATTAATGAATCGCAAAAAACAATTTGGTGCAAAATAAACCGGATAAGGCTAAAGAGGGGGATAAAAGAGTGCGTTGAAGGAATATTTCAACCCGCCGAGCACATATTCCCACTTAGCAGTACCTTTAAAATTTTGTAGGAGGTTTGTAATGAAAACTAAAAAGTTGTTGGTGCTATCTCTTGGTTTTTTGTTTGTTTTGACCCTTATAACAACATCCTTCATTAAAGCTTCTGCCGAATCCGAGCTGCCAAAAAGGGTAACCTTTGCTCTCGGCCAGGTTGGCACGACAGCGTATGCGGTAGGCTCTGGGATGGCCAAAGTTGCCTCCCAATCAGGGCCTATCATGGTAGTGGCGCGGGCAACCGCTGGGCCTGCTGCCTTTGTACATCAGATGAACGACACCGGTGTACCGGAGTTGGGCATGCTCGGTGCCATAGATGCATGGCAGGCATATACCGGAAAGATAATAAAAGAACCCATTCCTGGAGACCCGCGGAAAAAACCTCCCTACTGGCCTCCAACTCCAAATATTCGCGTCCTGCTGCAACTCCCTTCTTTCTATCTTGGCTTTCTTGTCCGCGATAAGTCAGAGATGAAAACGGTTGCCGATATAAAAGGGAAACGAATGGCCTGGGAGTTTCCGGGTTTTCCACCTAATATTCCTTCCACACTGGCCTACATGACCTGCGCAGGTGTAACCCTCGATGACGTGAAGCCTGTGCCAATGACTGGTCTTGTTGCCGCGCTCGAAGCCCTCATCGATGGCCGTATCGATGTGACCACAGCAGCTGTGGGTATGGGCGCCGTTGCCGAGGCCGATGCCAAGATAGGTGTTCGCTTCCTGCGACAGTCGATAGCCTCTGACGAATGGCTCAAGAAAGCTCAAATGATAATGCCGGGAAGTTTCGTTGCAACAAAAAAAGCAGGCCCGCCTGGCCTGAAAGTGGACACCCCTCTCTGGACGAAACCCTATTATGCAGTCTGTTCGAGCAGCATGCCAGACAATGTTGCTTATACGCTCGTGAAAACCTGGTGGAATCATTACGAGGAAACTTGGCCTATTCATGTCGTGTTAAAAGATTTCAAGTCGGAGATCTTTGCCACTGAACTCGCGCCGATTGCCTATCACACTGGAGCTATCAAGTTCTATAAGGAGAAAGGCGTTTGGACATCTGACATTGAAGAAGCGCAAAGAGAGTTCTCAAAATAATAATTTCTTGCTGTCGGCTAATGGTGCTCAGGTATCAATTGTAGGGGTTCTTTTTGAGGGGCCTTATGGTGAAGTAGTCTAACGAGGGAATGTGTAATGGCTGGAGAGGTTTCGCGCTTCCGTACGCTGTCCAAACCGTGGCAATTTTTCACGAGGGTGCTATTTGTTGGGCTTCCCATAGTGGCGGTTTTCTTTATTGCGGATGTTCCATACTATTTGGGATTGGCGATTTTGAGGGAGCAGTATTATGGTATCTTTCTAGCGATGGTGCTTGGCTGTGTCTTTATTGCCGTTCCTCCGAGTAAAGGGGCAGCACGGGATCGCGTGCCGTGGTATGATATCTTGTTTTCTTTCCTCAGTTTCTGTGTTGGTCTCTATCTGGTTCTCTTTTACCCTGACATACTATTGAAACTTGATTTAATAACACCAACCAGGCTTGCCATGAGCGCGATAACCATCGTGCTTATTCTTGAGGGGGTGCGCCGTCTCACTGGCTGGGTACTGCTAGGCCTCGGTCTTTTTTTCATCCTCTATGCACGTTTCGCTTGGTTGGTTCCCGGGATGTTCGGTGGGCCGGGGATGCCTTGGGACCGACTCCTCAACTACCTCTTTGTGGATACCAACGCCCTGCTCGGGATTCCTATGATGGTGGCCACAGTGATTGTTCTGCCCCTAATCCTGTTTGGCAACGTGCTGTTTGGGGTTGGGGGCGGGACGTTCCTTACCGATTTCACCATGTCCACCTTTGGTAGATTTCGGGGAGGTTCGGCAAAGATCTCAGTGGTCGCGTCCTCTATGTTCGGCACCGTTTCAGGAAGCGCTGTCGCCAATGTGGCCACCACTGGTATAATGACCATTCCTATGATGAAACGGGCAGGGTACCCGCCCCATATAGCCGGTGCTGTTGAGGCAGTAGCTTCGAATGGCGGGCAGCTTGTTCCACCCATTATGGGGGCCGCTATCTTTATCATGGCTGAGTTTACAAGCATACCCTACCGCGAGATAGCTATCGCTGCCTTGATTCCGGCATTTCTTTATTATCTATGCGTCTTTGTCCAGGTTGACCTGGAGGCAGCAAAGACTGGACTCAAGGGGGTGCCCCGAGACCAGCTCCCTCAACTGAGAAAAGTCTTGAGGCAATGCTATTTGATTGTCGTGCCGCTGGCAGTGCTCGTTTTTGCCTTGTTCATCTTGTGGTATACACCGGCCAAATCAGCGCTCTTGGCCGTGTTGTCCGTGCTCATTCTGAGCCTCGTTCAACATGCGACGAGGTTACGCGTTGCATGGCTTTTGGAAGCGTTGGAAAAGACAGGTCGGGCTATGCTGGAACTCAGCCTGATTGTTGCCCTGGCTTCACTTGTAATCGGCGTTATCAACGCTACAGGTCTGGGTTTTGTGCTGTCGCTTTTTCTTGGACAGCTGGCAGGAGGAAATATATTTCTTCTGTTATTTATCATCGCAGGAACAAGCATTCTCTTGGGAATGGGGCTGCCTACCACGTGCCTCTACATAGTGCTTGCGGTCTTGATGGCACCGTCCCTTACCGATGCAGGGATTGGAACCATGGCCGCACACCTGTTTATTCTTTATTTCGGTCTGATGTCTATGACCACCCCGCCCATTTGTTTGGCTGCATATGCTGCTGCAGCGATCGCTGATTCGGATCCCATGCGTACAGGTTTTGCTGCTATGCGTCTGGGTATTACGGCTTATGTGATACCTTTCATCTTCGCATTCTTTCCGGCATTGCTTTTTGAGGGGCCTCCGCTCGAGATCATTGTGGCTTTAATCACTGCTATGTTGGGCTGTTTTCTGCTGGCCAGTGCTGTAACTGGATACCTGTTTCGCGAACTTGGCCTACTAATGCGTGTGATGATGTCCCTGGCGGGTATCATCCTCATGATACCGGTTCAGCAAGGTAACCTTTTTACGTTCGGTTTATTAGGCAATATTGTTGGAGGAGTTATTGCCCTGTTGCTGCTCTTACGGGAGTGGTATGGAAAAAAGACTATGGAAGATTATGCCACCTACAAAGAGGTAAGTTGATTGTATGGGAAATTCGCATAAATTTGGCTTTCGGAACGAATGAGGATCATAAAAGGCCGTCCACCCGTGAATTGACCGAAAAGTATGCTTCCGGCTTGACCTTTTGGGGCCATCCTCGGTAATAGGTGATCATGTGTTTCTTCAATTCGTCGATCGTGTTTACAAGGGCTTTCTCCTCTTCTGACCTGGGGCGGGAAGCTGCTTGGGCCAGCCGCCTGCCAAGTGCTTCTTCGTCAAGGGTAAGCACTTTCCGCTTTTCCATTATCACCCTTCCATTGACCATGACCGTATCAACATGGGCGCCCGAGCCCCGATACAGGAGCACATCAATGGGGTCGTGGGTGGAGTCAACAAAAGGACAACACATTTTTTCATAATCCAGGAGGACCAGGTCCGCTTTCATCCCAGGCTCAAGGCGCCCAATTTCCCCCTCATACCCAAGGAGAGCGGCGTTGGTTTCAGTAGCCATCTTGAATACCTGTCTCGCGGTCATGTGGGGGGAGTCGAGTTCAAGGGATGGAAGCCGATGCAGAAGATAGCAAATCTTCATTTCCTGGATCATATCGTCGTCGTCATTGATGGACTTGCCGTCCAACCCCAGGCCCACGCGGACACCGGCCTGCAGCATGTGATAGGCCGGCGAGATGCCGTTGCGCACCCTGAGATTGCAGGAGGGGTGATGGGTCACGCCGGTGCTGCTCTTGGCGAGAAGTTCGATGTCCTTTTCAGTAGGCCACACGCAGTGCCCGATCACCACGCCTGGCCCGAGAAATCCTATGTCATGCATGTGTTGCACCAGAGTTTTTCCCAGGAATTCGAGGCCGTAGATTTTTTGGAAGACGGATTGGATGGCGTGGATGTGAATAGGGGCCCGGAGAGACTCGGCCTCACGGCGCACCTGCAGGAGCAGTTCATCCGTACACCACTGGGGCGCCAAGGGCCCGAAACCGATCTTGCTCATTGGTCCGTTGCAGCTTTGGTGAAGGCCTTTTACCACCGGCACAAAGTTTTCTCCAGAAAGAGACCCAGAGGGAGGCGGCGCTGAAAGAATGGCCTTGATTTTTTCAGGCAGTTTTTCGAGAAAGGCCTTGTTGTCCCCGTAGATGAAAGGGTTGGCGTTGCGCACGCCGGGGTTGAACTGAACTCGCATGCCCGCATCTCGGTATGCTTTGAGGGCTTCGTCAAATTCGCTTTCATAAGCGGCCGGATCTTTGAGAATGTGATTCTGCATGGTGGTGGTGACACCAGAGCGCAGGAGCCTGGCTGCAGAAAGAGCGATGTCATCGTAGGTGGAAACGGGGGTGTACTTCCGGGTGTCCAGAAGCCATGATTCCAGGGTATTATCCAGGGCGCCCCGCTGAAAATCCGTCAGCCCGCGACCATGACCATGGCCGTTGATCAAACCTGGAATCAGCAGAAACCTCTTTCCACCAATGGCTCTTGCATGGGGATATCTCTTGGAAAGTTCGCTGTGGGCGCCTACCGCTTCGATTCGGTCACCTGACACAGCTACGGCGCCGTCCAATAGGCCTGGCTGATCGTGCGCGATTACCACGACTCCGGCCCACATCAAAATCATATCTGACATGAATTCCTCACTGTTGCATTCAATGGGTTGAATTTTGCCTCAGGAATAGGTGGACCATGTGTGTTCGCTTCTTCGGCCTGAAGCATGAATAATGGGCAAAAATCCTTTATGCTTTAGACGGTTGGAGAGGTTTCTTCGGAAAACATGGATTTGAACTCCTCGAAGGTCATCACGTTCGCATACTTTGCATCCATGTCGAATAGATTTGCTGCATGGGCAAAGGCGGAACGGTCAAAGCAACCTTCCTCAATGACAAATACCTTGAAGCCATGAGAAAAGGCGTCGACCACCGAGGCTCTGACGCATCCGGATGTAGAAACACCGACAACCACGAGCGTATCAACCTGTTTCTGAAAGAGGTAGGAAGCGAGCGGCGTGCCGAAGAAACAACTCGCCTTTGCTTTCTCAACGATCCATTCAGACGGAAGAGGGGCAACCTCCGGCACGATCTCGTTGCCGCTTACCATGCCTGTCCCTTTTCCTGCCTTGGTAGCCTCCCCCGCGAACCTCTGGTCGTATACATCCGGCTTGGTAAAAACAACGACCCTGCCCTGCTTTCTAAAGAGGGTAAGGGCCTCCTTAATAAATCCCACAGCCTGCCATGCTGAGGGCCCGCACGCACTTTCATATTCCTTGATGGCGTCTACGACGGATTCCATACTCTGTGAGCCCGTAAACGAAAGCGTACAATCGATGACGAGCAGGGCCGGGCTCTTGCCGGGCTTCTGCCGCTTGGTAAAGCCGGCTCTTTTATAGATCTCGAATTCTTCCGAGGGGATAAGGTCAACCCAGCGGGGCATTGCTTACACCTCCTTCCAGGGTAGGGTCTCTTTGAACCAGGCGGCGATCTCACTGCCCGTAGCCAGCCAGACATCCTTGGCGGACGCAATTTCCTGCAAGGCACGGCGAAGGTACTTGTTGCGGTAAGGGACGCCCATGATAAATGGGTGAACTGATATGCTCATTATCCTGGCAGTCTTGGCCCCCTCCTCATAGAGCACCTCGAACTGATCCATGAGCATCGTGTAATACTGCTCGGGCGTATAGCCGCCTCTCAGGAATACCTGGATATCATTCAGCTCAATGGTGTAAGGCATGGAAATCAGGGGACCGTGTAGCGTCTTCATGTAATAAGGCTGATCATCGTTTACCCAATCACAGACGTATTCCAATCCTGCTTCCTTCAATAGATCGGGTGTTCGCATGGTTTCGGCAAGGGCGGGACTCAGCCATCCTCTGGGGGGCTTTCCCGTGCTCCTGGTAAGCATCTCGACGGATCGGAAAATCGTCTCCCTTTCATCTTGTTCGTTCAGGCCGCCCAAGTGGCGGGCGTTGGTAAGCCCGTGCCCCATGAACTCCCATGCCCGTTTCATTGCCTCTTCAACGAACTCGGGGAAATAATCGCACACCAGGGCATTCGTGGCCACCGTGCCCCTGATGCCCACCTCATCCAGAGTGTCCATGATGCGCCAGATACCAACCCTCGTGCCATAATCACGCCAGGAGAAATTAAGCACGTCCGGAATCAGGTTAGTGCAAGCAGGGTTGATAGGAGTCGAAGGTATGTCAAACGGGAAATACTCCACGTTTGGTATCACCCATAATGCAATTCTTGTCCCGTTCGGCAAAGCGAGGACCGGTCGACGTGGCATTGGTATATATGCAAAGCGGTCGTGATCCATTCTTGACAGCCTCCTTCGTTAGCAGCCTTCTCTGGTAGTGAATAGTGGACCTCTTCGCCCTTTCAGAAACGCCGAGGGTGCTCCTGTCGGTTTCATGTAACTGTATGGACCGGTAAGAGGCTTCCCGGTTGGCTATTCCCCCCCCCTTTTTTTGTTGTGTTAAACGTGCTAATCGTCTCGAAATAGCATGGACAGTTCGGTCCCTTTTAACCTGTCCCTCCCACAAGATTGGGGGAGAATGGAGAGTGAGGTGGACCTCGGTGGTCAAGACAATTATAGTAGCCTTAATAAATACGAACCGTTGCGGATTGTCAAAGGTTTTTTCCAGGCAACAAGCTCATCCTTCTTGATGAACACCGCTATGCAATCTTTGGCACCCATGAGGTCTTTATGCTCTGCGCCACGAGTGCTCTCATGCCCACGGGCGTCCACGAAACCATCGAAAAATAGCCCTTTTTACATCTGTGAAAGGCTTTCCGTGCCCTGGAAAAACGATTTTCACATCGAGCGATTCAAGCTTTTCGAGAGACTCCTGCATGTCAAACAGTATCCTACTCCCTTCAACACGAACCATCATCGCCGCTACATCATTTCCCCAAAGAGTATCAGAAGATATGAAGAGTTTTTCCTTTTTGTTTTAGAGTACAATACCATCACTAGAATGCCCGGGAGTGCATAATACGCGAAATTCGTGTGGGCCTATGGCGATAAAGGAACCTATAAGAGGCTTTCTTCGCTCCACCTTCTGGCAAATCTTCTCATGACTCACTCTCTTCAGAGCGGTTAGAAGAGAAACTCAAGGACCTTTACGTTATTGAATAGCCAGTATACCTTTTGTTCTTGATTAATTATTGACTATAATATATTTGTAGCGGAATTTTGGCCAAAAGACACACTACCATTGAGACTATCGAACAACGCTAAGTCTGTCATTTTGATGTTTGTAACTTGTTGATTTTATTACCTGTTAAATTGCTCAAATAGCCATTTTCTTACTTTTTCGACAGTCTCATTTCCGTTGCCCAACCAAACGCTGGGAATTGATTAAATTCCTGAGGCCTTTTTGAGATCGAGTTGTGGGATATATGGAGATATCCTAATAATGCTTCAATCAGTTATTTTCCATGACCTGATTACAATAATGAGTTGCGAATATTAACTGGAATAAGCAGAGGAGAGGAAAAATGATTAGAACGGATAAACTTATCATTTGTGTCTGCCCGGTTGGAAGCTGGGTAACAAAAGATATAAATCCCAATGTTCCCATTACACCAAAAGAGATTGGGGAGGAAGTTTATCGATGCCAGAATGAAGGAGCCTCTATTGTTCATATCCACGCCCGAGACAAAGAGGGAAATGCGACCACTGATCCGAAAGTCTTTAAAGAAATTGAACGGTGTATCAGGGAAAGAGGAAGCAACATAATTATTCAGAATAGCATTTCTACTGGTCGGGGTTCTGGATATACTGTGGAGAGCAACCTTAAAGATGTTCCTGAGAACTTGAATTTTTCGGCAGTTAATAAAGGTTTGGATGCCCTTGAGGCAAACTGGGAAATGTCAAGCGTAGATATAGGCGTTTCGGTAATGACCGGTGTCACGGAGAAAGTCACACTATGGACGCGTAATTTTGTTGATAAAGCAGCAAAAATCACTTTAGAAAAAGGGATCAAACCAGAACTGGAAGTTTATGGTATTGGGCATATGGTAGAAGTCGACGAACTTATAAAAAAGGAACTACTTACCAAGCCATATTGGGTTAGTTTTGGTTTTGGTATGCAAAGAACCGTACAAAACAAAATGCCGTTTACACCGAGAAACATGATGCACATGGTTGATTTACTTCCGGAAGATTCTATGTTTTCCAGTTTCGGTATCGGTTCCGATGAAACGCCGGCAGTGGTTCAATCAATTCTTTTGGGCGGTCATGTGCGAGTTGGTTTTGAGGATAATCCCTACTATACTAAAGGGGTTCCGGCCAAAAGTAACGCCGAACTCGTGGCAAGGGTCGCCCGAATAGCTAAAGACCTGGGCCGAACAATAGCGACGCCGGACGAAGCGCGCGAACTGCTGGGTATTAGAAAATTACAAATGCAGCGATCTCCTTGAACGCAAAAAGGGAAACTTGAAAAGTAGGGTACATGCTTTCAAGGCAAAACCATCCATGGGAGACCAAGTATGACAAATAAAGAATACCCACTTCATAAATGTCGAGTCCTTGATTTGTCCGATGAAAGGGGTTTTCTTTGCGGGAAAATCCTGGCTGAGTTAGGGATGGATGTGATCTTAGTTGAACCTCCCGGAGGTCATCCGGCAAGAAATATCGGACCGTTTTATCATGATATTCCAGATCCGGAAAAGAGCCTTTTCTGGTTTGGCCTTAATTCCAGTAAAAAGGGTATTACCTTAGACATTGCGAGTGAAGATGGTAAGGTAATATTTAAGAAATTAGTCAAACGCAGTGACTTTGTTATTGAATCCTATCTGCCCGGCTACCTGTCTAAATTGGGCATAGGGTATACAGAGCTTGAAAAACTTAACCCTCGCCTTTCTGTGGTCTCCATAACTGCTTTTGGTCAGAAAAATCCCCTTAGTCGATGTAAAGCTTCTGATCTGGGTATTATGGCGATGAGTGGTTTTATGTCATTCCTGGGAGATGCAGATCGCGCGCCGGTGCGTGTGAGTTTTCCACAGTCTTATATGTGGGGCGGTTCTTACGCAGCGATCGGTGCGCTGATCGCCCATCATTATCAGGAGTTAACGGGGGAAGGTCAGCACGTTGATGTCTCCCTACAAGCCGCTACGGGTTGGGCAGCTGCAAATGCCCCATACTTCTGGAAAATGGGCATAAATACCAAGAGAGAAGGTATTCATGTTACCGGACGGAGTTTCAAGGGAGCGACCTTTCCCGGTATTCATCAATGCCGGGATGGTTATCTGGCCTGGCTCATCTATGGCGGCCGTGCTGGACGGGTTACAAATGAAGAAATGGTCAAATGGCTTGATGAACATGAAATGGCACCAGATTACTTAAAGGAAAAAGACTGGGCACAATTTGATCCGGGGCCCTGTACACAGGAAGAGTTTGATCAGATTATTGAGCCGATAAGTAAGTTTCTCCGGGGATTGACCAAGCGGGAATATCTTGAAGAAGTGACTAAGAGACGTATAATGGGGTATCCGGTAAGTACAGCAAGGGATATTCTGGAAAACCCTCATCTCCAGGAAAGAAAAGCCTGGAAGGAGATAGAACATCCGGAATTGGGCCATAAGATTACCTATCCTGATTCCTTTGCCAAGTTTTCAGAGGTTTCTTCAGGAATTCGTCACCGGGCGCCCCTCATCGGAGAACATAATGAAGATATCTATCTTAAGGAACTCGAATTTTCACGTGATGAGCTAATTCGATTGAAAGAAGCAAATATTATCTAATGCCTTCGAAAATGTAAAAAAAGAGTGTAAGTTTAGATCAGCTCTCTCTCAGGTATCATTTTGCTAGATTGGAGGTGGTGCAATGGAGAAAAATGAAGAGACTTTTGCGGGAGTGAGAGTTTTGGAATTTACTACGGTAGCTGCCGGTCCATTGATAGGTACGTACCTTTCTTTTTATGGCGCTGAGGTAATTCATGTTGAGGCTGAGAGAAGACCGGACACAAGCAGGTATCTTCCACCGGCAATAAAGGATAATACTAACTGGGGATACGTATTCGCATCGGTAAATACGAATAAGTACGGTATCACCTTGGACATTACCACCTCACAGGGAAGAGAACTCGCCAAAAAGATAGTCGCTGAATGGGCTGATGTGGTCATCGAAAATTTTACTCCCGGAGTGATAAAAAGAAACGGTTTGGGCTATGAAGAATTGAAAAAGGCTAACAAAAATTTGATTATGTTAAGTACTTGTAACTTAGGGCAAACCGGCCCTTATGCAACCCATCCGGGTATGGGATCGCATCTGCACCATCTGGCAGGATTCAGCCACCTGACCGGCTGGCCGGACAGAGCGCCGGTAATGTTATTTGGCCCTTATATTGATTACATTGCAGTGACTATGGCGACGTGTGCCCTTTTATCGGCACTCGATTATCGACGCCACACCGGCAAGGGACAATACATTGATATTTCTCAGTTAGAAAGCGGACTCCAGTTCATGATTCCGGTGTTATTAGAATATGGTGTAAATGGTCGTGAGATGACCAGGGTTGCAAATCAGTGTCATTATGCAGCACCTCACGGGGCCTTTCCCTGTCGTGGGGATGATCGGTGGTGTATTATCGCCGTATTTACTGACACGGAATGGCAGCGGTTTTGCGAAGTTATCGGTCAGCCCGGTTTGTCGAAACATCCTGATTTTTCAACCCTAAACGCAAGGAAACAGCATGAGAGCGAATTGGATAATTTAATTTCCCAATGGACAGCTACGCTCGATGCTGAAGAAGTGATGGAGAGGTTGCAGGAGGCAGGGGTAGAGGCTGCTGTGGTTAAAGGGAAGGATTTGTTTGAGGATTCCGGCTATGTGGATTCAGTATACAAAGAATTAGAACATCCTGAGGCCGGTAAGTATCTTACGCGAGTACTCCCATTTACTCTGTCTAAAACACCCCAGCAAGTCAAAAAACCCTTTCCTGCAAACTTGGGAGAAGACAATCATTATTTTTATACCAAAATTCTTGGTTTACAGGAAAAGGCGTATCAATCGCTAAAAGAAACCGGTATTATTTAGTAAGCCTGCCATTATTTTAGATTTAGAACACCTACTATTTGGTGGGACAGGAGGTAAGGGCATATGGAGTTGAGTGAAGAGGATGTCTTCCAGATTTTAAGAATCATAGAAAAGTCGAGTTTCGATTTTTTCCAGATAGAAATGGAAGATCTAAAAATTGTCGTCAATAAGGGAGTCGATTCCGAGTTTACCCAAATCAAAAATTTAAAGCCGGTTCCAGACAGTGCACCTGAAAACGCTGAAAGGTCAATGGGATCAACGGAAACAAGGGAACGACAAACGGTGCCAAAGAATGAACAGATCAAAACAAAGACCGCAGCAACGTTATCAGACGACGGGCTTGTCAGGATTACCGCGCCCCTGCTCGGTACGTTTTATCGCGCACCAAATCCTGGAGAAGCCCCTTTCGTCCTGCAGGACTCAGTTGTAAAAGAAGATACGGTTGTTGGGCTTATCGAAGTCATGAAGGTTTTCAACAGTGTAAAGGCGGGCGTGTGCGGGAGAATTGTTGAAATTCTTGTTGAAGATGGTCAATTCATTGAATATGGGCAAGAACTCTTTCTGGTAAGACCGGATGCTAGCCTTTAGAGAGAAGTAAAACCGCCAAATGAGTTTTTCTCGAGTCTTGATCGCAAATCGGGGTGAGATAGCAATCCGTGTCATTAAAGCATGTAGGGCACTCGGAATAGAATCGGTTGTTACCGTTGCCGAAGCCGATCGCGAAAGCCTGGCCGCAAAAATGGCCGACCGCGTGATATGTATCGGTCCCTCACAAGCGATAGATAGTTATCTAAAACCGGAAACAATCCTAACAGCGGCCTTAGGAACTGGTTGCGATGCCATCCATCCCGGATATGGCTTTCTCGCGGAGGATCCAGAACTGGTAGATCTATGTGCCGCTCATCATGTTGAATTTATTGGTCCCCGTTCGGAAAGTATCCGCATCATGGGAGATAAGCTCCGCTCAAGAGAGTTTGTCCGATCCTGCGGCATACCGGTGATACCCGGCTCCGACAAGGCGGAGACTTCAGCGGAAGCCGCTGCTTTTGCGGAAAAAATAGGATTACCAGTAATCTTGAAAGCGTCTGCCGGAGGGGGAGGACGGGGTATCAAGATTGTTCGAGATACTGAGAGCCTCAAAGAGGCCTTTGAAACGGCAGCGGCAGAAGCCCGAGAAGCGTTCGGCAACCCTACCCTGTACGTTGAACGTTACTATGCCAATGCAAGACATGTCGAAGTTCAGGTTCTTGGAGATAGCTCAGGAAAGGTTATTCACCTGGGAGAACGTGATTGTTCCCTGCAACGCAGATACCAAAAGGTTATTGAGGAAGCGCCGGCCCTTTCCATTTCTGAAGAACTCCGCAACAGAATCCTTGAAGCTGCAGTAATAATTGCAAAAAAATGTGGATATGAAAATGCGGGCACCGTAGAATTTGTTGTAGACCAGGATACCGCGAATTTCTATTTTCTGGAAATGAACACCCGAATTCAGGTGGAGCATCCTGTTACTGAAATGATCAGCGGAGTCGATTTGGTGCAGGAACAGATTCGTATTGCAGACGGCCAGGCGCTAGAATTTGACCAACCGGATATTCGCTTTGAAGGCCACTCCATCGAATGCCGGATCAATGCCGAGTCGCCTCTTAACAGTTTTTATCCGACCCCGGGATTGATTACGGACTGGCGTCCCCCAGAAGGCTCGGGGATTCGGATCGATAGCCATTGTTATGCCGGTTATTCTATGCCGATTTATTATGACTCGCTTTTGGCAAAGCTAATTGTCCACAACACTAACCGACTTCAAGCCATCGAACGGATGCAGCAGGCCTTGGAAAATTTTCATATCTCCGGACCGGACACCGGGATCCCTTTCCTGCAGTTTCTAATAAACGAACCTGAATTTCTCTCAGGGGATGTGAACACCCTCTGGCTCGAAGGAAAACTGGAAAAATTCTTATCTTCTTTCACCACCTCAACTAACTCAACTGAAAAAAAGAGAAAACATGACCGAAATACATTTTGTTGACACAACATTAAGGGATGGTCAGCAATCTTTATGGTCGGAGCACATGCGAACCGGCATGATGCTTTCCGTAGCCGACCAGATGGAAGCGGCGGGTTTTGATGCCATTGAGCTGATTTCCGCAAGCCATTTCAAGAAATGTGTTCGCGAACTCCGTGAAAATCCCTGGGAACGAATCCGCTTAGTTGCACAGCGTATTAAAAAGACGCCATTGCGCGTAATCGGGGCAGATAAAGTTAATTCAATGGAGTTAACACCCGACGCTGTTGCCAGGCTCTGGTTAAAGCTGTTAGTGGCCAACGGTATGCGGCAGATGCGGATTTCCGACCCCGGGAATGATTCTGCATTATGGCGCAGGTATATTGATTATGCCAGATCGGCCGGCCTCGAACCCATTCTCAATATCATTTATTCGATCTCTCCAAAACATACCGACGAGTATTATGCGACCAAGGCACAACAGGCGGCAAAGCTCGAAGTTCCCTTTATCTGCCTCAAGGACCCCGGTGGACTATTAACTCCCGAAAGAACCCGAACATTGATCAAGATCATATCCGAAGAGGTTAAAAGCATTCCGCTTGAGATCCATACACATTGTACCACCGGACTGGGGCCACTTTGTTACCTCGAAGCGGTCAAGATGGGAGTTAGAATTTTGCATACCGCTATTCCGCCCCTTGCAAATGCCTCTTCCAATCCTTCCATCTTTAATATCGTAAATAATCTTGATGCGATGGGGTATACATCGACAATAAGAGAAACAGATCTCAAGCCGGTTGCTAAACAACTGACCTTTATTGCTAAACGTGAGGGTCTTCCCATCGGATCGCCGGTGGAGTATGATTATTATCAATATCTTCACCAGGTACCCGGCGGAATGATATCAAACCTTCGCCATCAACTCGGAACAGTCAAAATGGAGGATCGTATCAAGGATGTTCTAGAGGAGGCGATCAGAGTTCGAGCGGAATTGGGGTATCCCATTATGGTAACCCCCTTTTCCCAGTTTGTCGGGACCCAGGCCGCGATCAATGTCATGCTGGGTGAGCGGTATAAAGAAGTACCCGATCAGACTATTCAATATGTGCTGGGTTTCTGGGGTGAAGAGGTCGCCGCTGATGTTGACCCCGACATCAAAGACATAATTCTCAGCCGTCCGCAGGCGAAAGACTTTTTAAACTGGGAACCTCCTCAGCCGACGATCCGGGAACTTCGGAGCCAGTTAGGTGGTCCGGGCTTGAGCGATGAGGAACTTGTGTTGCGCTATATTGCCGGGAACGATGATGTGGAAGAAATGAAACGGGCTGGGCTACCGAAAGAATACTTGTCCTCAAGTCAACCGCTTGTGATGCTGATCCAAGAGTTGGCGAAAAAATCAGGTTATAAACAAATCCATATTCAAAAAAAAGAAATGTCGCTGACCCTGGCGAAAAAAAATCTAGGTACATCATCGAGACCAGCTCAGGACTGAGCTGATTGCGTCACAAACATCGAACCGGAAGAGGCCTATAACCCCGGGTGGTAGAACATTTAGAAGTTAGACCATATTTTTGTGGCAAAAAAAAGACGTGTTTTTCGAACCTGAGCCGGGCAGCTTATTGAACACTCCTTCCTGCAAAAAGCTACTTCTTATCGCCCTTCTTTCGCCATTGCAAGAATACGAAGATCGCCAGCATCGCAACCACTACACAGTTGATCGGCACACTAAAGGTGCCTAATTTTTCATTCGGTAACATGAGTCCAATTGCCGCTACTGCCACGTAGACGCGAGTGAGAAAGGAAATTTTTTGGAGAAAAAAACCTGCAAAAGCGATTGCCAGAAATAGTGCCCCGACCCCTGTTATCAGAGCTGTCAGGGCAATCTCTTGAGCTGTGCCATTCCACAACAGGGCGGGTGAGAAAACGAAAATAAACGGTAATATATATGCCGCTATTCCCAGTCTTACACTGGTGAATCCCGTTTTTACCGGATTCGAACGAGCTATGTTTGCAGCGGCATAGGAACTAAGGCACACCGGCGGCGTAATCATGGATAGGGTACTGAAATAAAGCAGAAACAGATGGGCTGGCAGACGCGGGATGCCCAGTTGAGTTATTGCCGGTGCCATAAGTACTGCTAGAAGAATATAAACGACAGCCGGCGGCATTCCCATTCCGAGTATAATGCTTGCAATAGCAGCGACCGGCAAAACCATCAGCGGATTGCCACCACTGAGATTAACCAGGGCCATGGATAACCTGAAGCCGATACCAGTCATAAAAATAATCCCGATGATTATCCCGGCGACAGCGCACAGCATACCGATATCCAGAACACTTCGGCCTGTCTTTTCCAGCACTTCCAGAAGCTTCTGAAAACCGACGCGGCTTCTGCGACGGAGAGCGCCTAAGATCAATACGGAAAGCAGACCTGCCATTGCCGCCTTGGCCGGCTGGTAGTGGAGATTGAAAAGGGTATACACCAAGACGGCCAAGGGCACGATGAATAACAGGCATCCTTTCATGGCGTCCTTCAAAGGGGGTAACTCACTGAGCGGGAGGCCTTTCAAGTTGCTTTTCGCTGCTTCAAGGTCGACCTGCATTAGTATTACGGCATAATAGACGAGAGCTGGAATCAGAGCGGCGATCGCGAGCTGATAGTAGGGGATACCTAAAAATTCACTCATTAGAAAGGCGACAATGCCCATCACAGGAGGCATTAGAATTCCTCCTGTGGAGGACACTGCCTCGACGGCTGCAGCCAGGTGTGGCACGTAGCCCATGCGAACCATCATGGGAATCGTGATCGCTCCTGTGACGTAAACATTCGCAACAGCGACTCCCGAGAGGGTGCCAAACAGGGTGGATGCTACCACGGAAACCTTGGCTGGACCACCCCGGAACCTCCCCAGTGCGGCCATGGCGAAATCAGTCAGAAAATCTCCCCCACCCGTGGCAAAGAGGATATTGCCGAAGAAGATGAAGGCCAGCGCTATTGTCGCGGCGATGGTTAGCGGAAGACCCAACAGGGCAGAGGAATCGAGGTAACAATAATTAACCAACCGATCCCAGCGTATCGACTTGCCAAAAAGAATACCGGGAAAGTACTGTCCAAACAAACCATAAAAAATAAGTATCAACGCAAGGATAACGAGCACCCACCCGGTAAGTCGACGTACTGCTTCCAGCAAAAGAACCAAAGTCACTATACCCACCGAGACCTGCAGGGCTGTAATTCTTCCCATTTCGTTGACGATCTGGGGATAAATGATAGCGATATAAAGTCCGACAAACAGCCCCAAAAAAGCAAGCACAATGTCATAGAAAGGCAGGTTTGTGCGAGAGGATCTTGGAAAGAGAGGCACGGCAATGAACGTACAACCGAGTATCAGGGCCAAAAAAAAGCCCAGGTACTGTTCCTTGTAGATGGTCCAGCCAAAATAATACTGAAGATCCAGGACATAGAGTGCACCTGACATCACCAGAATGATGAGAAAGGCCTGCTCTATTCTTCGCCAGATTCCCTTCAATTCGCGGTACCTGGATTCACTCATCGTTGTCAAACCCCCGTACACATGAGAAAAATTAGTAAGGCTTTGTTTCGCCCGGGAGCAATAGAAGCCTCTTGACTGTTAAAGCACTCCAAAGACGTTGCATCCACAAGCTATTGAGCAAGCATTTCCTTTTGCTTTTTCTCCAAATCGTCGGTCCATAGATTCTTTTCTTTGAAGAATCTAATGGCACCATCATGATAAGGAACGACAGGTTTATTATGTATCATAGTAGCGTGTGTCAACTGTCTGAACACAACATGGACAGGGATCAGGTCCTCGTGATTATCCCATATTGCCTTTACGACCTGATAAGCGCCCTCCTCACTCAACTGTTTGGAGGCGAGAAAATTCATCTTCATACACACCAGAGGAGTGTCCTCAGCTACGCCTGGTGGGCCTTTCTTTTGCACGCAAATCTCACAGGGGCCTGATGCTTCAACGATACGGACCTCTTCGGGCGAAGTCGCCGCGGGCAAATATCGCACACCCTTCAGTTTGGCAGCGGCTTCCGTTACCACAGCCATACCTGTAGCAGCAGCTCCGGCATCGGCTCGACCATCCATGATGGCACGAATAGGGTCCACGATGTTTGGGGTAGGAACGACCTTTACATCAACCCCTGGTTTCAAGCCTGCGGCCTCAAGAACTGCTTCGGCCCAGAAACGTTGTCCCGGCATTCCTTTTCCATAGGCTGCTCGTTTTCCTTTCAGATCGGCAACGGTCTTAAAAGGAGAACTAGCAGCTACAAGATAACTCAGCTTTAGAGACGGGCCGGTGCAGAGAAAGCGAAGATTGGGATATCTTTCTTTGTAAGGCGGCAGGCCACGGTAAGCCGCCCAAGGATCATAATTGTTTATGATTCCTAACATCAGTTCACCCGAATCCACCATGGGAAACCACGCTCCCGATCCGGTAAAAGGCTGGACCGAAACAGTCGTCGGCAGGCGTTCAGTCAAAAGCTTGGCAAAGCCCGAACCCAGTGTATAAAAAAGCGATCCCACTGGATGGGTGGCGAGGCCCATTGCTGGTGGGAGGGAGCCCTCTTTGGCGCCAGCCTGGTTGGGAAGGAAAACATGCCCGACTAAAAGGATCACAAGAAGAAATAACATAGACCTTCTAGCATTTGCTGATTTGGTTCTTTTCATTTTCTTTCTCCTTTCATTTTTTTCTGGTATCTTCCCATAAGGTTCTAATACATACCTTTGTGGCATTCTATTTTTGTAAGGCACCTCCTTTCTCTCCTAAAATTTACCCCTTCAAAGGGGAGTGGAGGGCAAAAAACCTAGCAAAAAATTCCTGCAATAGTTTCGTGATGCCCCAGTAAACTCTACTATTCTAACATCTTAATGAAACCGTCGCAAAAGTCGCATCATTGCATTATCAAAAAACCTGAGTTCAATAGAATGTGTACGAAAATAAAATAGTAACTCTAATCTCTTCCAAAAACCTTGAGATTGTCAGCGGTTGTTTCTCGATGTATGAACCGTTTATCTTTCAGGGTTTATCATTGGTGAACGAATTTTCCAGGTTTGAGAAAAATAGACAAGTTTTCCAATCCGTTGGTGATGCCTAAAAGACAGAAAATCCTTCAATTCATCCTCAGGTCTCAAGTGTAAGGCATTGGCCGGGCAATGACTTACGCAGCTTGGATCCAGATCTCTTTCCAGCAGATTGCTACAAAAGGCACATTTGACCGGCAGAGATGCATCTGAATTGAATTCCATAAATCCATAGGAACAGGCGGTTACACATAGCTCGCAATGGGTGCATTTTTCCTTGTCAAACTTGACAATCCCCTCCGTTGTCCTTGATAGCGCGTTTGAAGTGCAGGCCTTGAAAATTCGAAACTGAGTCCAACTTGCTAACTTGGCGCCTTTTGGCAGATGGCTTCACAAAGATGGGACCTTTTGGATAAGGCGCCTAGATGCGCGTCTTCCTTTTAGGGCGACAGATCTGCCAATCGTTTCATAAGAGCCAGTTCACACGCCTATATCACTAAAATCTCGTCTCTTGGGAAATGTTCTATTATCTCGGCGCCCGCGTCGGTAATTACGACCATGCTTTCATTGCGAACACCACCGACACGATGTTCTCCTTCTGCGCTCTCGTAAGCGATTACCATCCCTTCTTCAAACGGTTGAGGGTACTTGAGCGACCATTGCCGGTTAATTACCGGCTCGTTGTAATTGACTGTTGCTTGACCTCCGATACCCATTAGTCCAATGCCATGACCAATTTCAATTGTGAGCACCTCCACCTCGTCCTTATATCCCCACCTAGATGCTTCATCATAAGCTTTGGCGGCATCTGCTGTGGTGTTACCTACTTTAGTGGCCTCAATAGCATTGTTTATACGATCATTCATCCTTTTGAACCAGTCATTCTCCTTGGCGGTCGGCTTTCTACCTAGGAGGAATGTTCGGTATAAACAGGCTGTGTACCCCATAAAACTATTCCCGCACAAAGGGATATAAAGCATGTCTCCGTACTCGATCCGTCTGGGGAAAGGTGTTAAGCTTCGCTCAAAACTCATTGGGCCGGAGCCGATACCGCAACTGGGCGTTTCCGAACCCGCTCTGGCCATGGCAGCCAAAACCGCTGAACGCACTTCCGCGTCGGTTGTACCGGGCCTTACAGTTTCAAGAACAGTTTGCCATCCTACACTACACATAGACGCTGCAGTTTTCAGGCAGTTAATCTCATCCTGTGTCTTTGTCCTAGAGGCTTCCCACAGTACCGGCGCACCGTCCACAAGATGTATTCCTTCTCTCCGAAGCGCTTCCTTTGCGGCATCATCAAAGCCTACAATCCCCACTCTTTCATTCGCCAGGCCTCGTTCTTTGAGTTCATTGTGGATTTCTTTGGCAAATAGCGATGCCTCCTCACGGGTAGCATCAGGTCCGGCCATGCCGTTAAACCAAGCACGAGCAATACGCCAGTGCTTGATCCAAAGCATTAGGTCAGGCGCCTGTTGATAGGAGCCTGCATGGGCAAAAATAATCGGATCCTGTTCGGCAAAGAATAGCGTATAAGATAAAAAAGGTTGGAATTCTCTCCAGAAAAAACCTGTCAGGTAGCGAACGCTGGGTGCCCCTGTCACTAATAAAGCGGAAATACCCTCTCGCTTCAAAACCTGTTTTACCTTTTCTGCTCGTTCCTGCCGCATTCTTGATGCATCAATACCGACATCCTGTTGCGCAGCTGCAGCTCCAAATGGTAGCTTAGACGAGAATTTCAACATAAGGCAGTTCCCTCCTTTCTCCTACTCAGTTTTTTGTAAATTGGCTGGATATATTTCATCATATTTGCTCGAAGCCATGCCAAAATTTGAGGCTATCTACAAGGAAAAGACACCTGTGGATGAGAAAGCGCAGCTGTATGATAGTGCGGAATCATTTTGAATCCACAAATATCATTGCTATCAGACACCAGACGTTTATTGAGACAGGTTCTCATTATTCCTATACATCTGACGACCAACCTGAAGCAAATAAAGCTGCTCAGAAATAACTTGAACTTATTTGACGGGTAAAGTTAGAAAATCTAAGATAATGTGAAAGCATTAGATCTTATCTGAGCAACGCTATACCTAAGGTAGACACCATTGTCAAGACATTCTTGTTTCCCCTTGGAATTCCGATATAAGGATGAATCAAGAAAACATGTCCCCCACGAAGGCTCTGAGAGATGGTGGTCAAGCCCGCCCTTGACTCTTGCCCCTCTATGATTCCGACTGCACGACACAATTTTTTTACCGATTTTTGCTCAAAGCAGTTTTCGGTAGAAACTTGTAGAAGAAGGTAGGTCTCTACTCGTGGAACCCAGCCGTCATTTAAGCGTATCACGATCTGCGGTTGCCAAGATTCTCAGCAGGCAAGATGAACATAAGTACGCGTAGTCAAGGGTGTCCCCCTAATTCCACAATTCGATATTGATATTTCAACTACGGTATGTAATCGTTAAATCCCTTGAATTTGAGTATGTGGCAAGAATCATCTCAGGAAACATTAGGCATAGCTGGCATTCTAATAGCCAGAGAGGCTATTCAATTTACAGGAGGTTAAATTATGGATTTAATCGAAGGGATCGAGACCAGACGCAGTATCAGGGCTTTTGAGGACACCCCAATCCCAGAAGCGACACTGAACAAAATCTTAAAGGCGGCAGCCAACAGCCCGTCCTTTACCAACACCCAACCCTGGGAGGTGGCCGTTGTATCCGGAAAAAAGAAAGAGGATTTAAGTAGAATAATTCACGAGTTGGCCAGCAAGAAAATGGATACCCATCCCGACCTCCCCATCCCGAAGGGTTGGCCGCCGGAGCATGAAGCTCGTTCAAGAGATCATGGGAAACGGAGGTTGGCCGCTCTCGGCGTGGCGCGGGACGATGAGGCGGAAAGGGAGAAGCTTGCCCTGATGAACTTTGAATTCTATGGGGGGCCCTGCGCAATCTTCCTCTTCATGGACGGCTCGCTTAATGACTGGTCGATCTTTGACATGGGGCTTTTCTCCCAGAACCTCATTCTGGCGGCACACTCCTTTGGTGTGGAGAGTTGTCTGCAGGCCAGCGTCACCAGATGCGCCCCGGAAATAAAGAAGTTCCTAGGGATACCGGAGAATAAGAAGCTGGTAATCTGTATATCCCTGGGCTATCCGGATAACGAGGCCAAACTGAACACCTACCGTGCAGTCAAGCAAAAGCCTGAGGAGTTTACGAAGTGGTATAGGTGAGTAGATAAGGGGAAGGAGGTGGAAAAAACCCTTAGCGTTAACCTCAAAAAGAGGTGTCGAGCAAGCCGACAAAGTATGCTGGAATTAATCCACGCCATTAGAGCAACTCAAGGCATGCCCTGTCATGGTGGACCATATCCGCACGCAGTAGAAAAAGAGGTATGCTGGAGAATGTCCGAGGTGCCCGGAGCCAGCATGAATCTTATCCTCGGCAGACCTTAGGCGAAAAAATCGTTTGATTGTAATCCATTTAACGCGCTGCTTGATAAGCATTTGAGGACGTGATCCCTTACCCTTTCTATATGGGTTCTAATAATTTCCGTACTTCCGAGTATGTCTTTCCTCTTCATCCCATCTACTAATTCATGATGTTCCTTAGCTGAGGATGCCATTCTTTGGGGATCATAATCATCCAATCTGACCCGGAGGATAATGTGTTCGAGGTTTCTTCTTATTAGATATTTTAACACCTCATTCCCTGACATAGTCGCTATCTGCAGATGAAACTGGGCGTCAAGTAGGAATTTCTGTTTGTCGTATTTGTGAGGCATATATTGTTCATGGGCATGGAGCTTTTCTTCCAGGATAGTCATCTCTTCGTCTCTTGCCAATGTGATAGCCAGTTTGATAGCCTTTTGCTCAAGCGCTTCCCTGACCTCACAAGCATCCATGATTTCTTGTGCATCAATGGGTTTGAGATAATAACCATAGAAGGTTTCGGAGGCTACAAATCCTTCCTGCTCCAATCGGTTCAAGGCATTTATGATGGGGGTTTTCGACATGTTGAGCATATGACTGAGTTCCCTGGTAAGCAATTTTTGTCCGGGGACCAGTTTCTGCTCAAATATGAGTTGCTTGATTTGCAGATAGGCCCGTTGGATCGAGGATTTATTGTCTTCCATCTTTTCGAGGAGCCTCCATTTTTTGATCCTCGTTGCAGAACATTTGATTCTATATTTAATCAAATTTCGCTTCCTGTCAAGAATAATCGCCCCCTTACTAATTTTCAGTGTGGGTACAAAAATAGATGAACAAGGATACTTGATGTCATATTATTTCTGTAGCTGCAATCATATTACCAGCGCGGGTTATCAAGTTATGGTGTAAAAAATATCTTGATGATACTCTTTTTTTATTTGACAATATACAATGTGCTATCTATAAGCATTATAAGATTAAATATTAGATCTAAAATATTTAGATTGAGACCGTTCAATAATTCAACTATAGAAGGGGCTAATGTTCCCCTCTTTATGTTACCCCCGACAAAATCCTCAAGGCCCTGGGCAGGATATAGGAGATAAGCAATGAAACCCTTCA
>CP070752.1:2445385-2448565 GCA_020348625.1 Deltaproteobacteria bacterium
GCCGTGGTTGTCTTGCCAATTCCCTGAATACCGGCAAACAGATAGGCCGAGGCAATCTTGTCGTTGGCCGCGACGCGCCGGAGAAAGTCGATTGCCTTTTCTTGACCTATGATTTCCTTTAATAACAGAGCACTCATGGGGAGTAGCTAGTTCCCTTGGTTTGAAATTGGAATAGTGGAACACTGGAACATTGGAATATTGGGTTCTCGCAAACTGCAACAGCGCTTTATTGGCAAACTCCTGCTAACAGGCAAGGTCACAAATCCGAAAGTTACGTTTAATATCATTATTCCAGTATTCCATAAGAATGCTTTTAATTTTAATAAGTTGTAGACATTGGCACAAATACCCTCATCCCTGTTTCTGAAGATAGGGAGCAAGAACCTCCCTGATCTTCGCGGCAACGCGGTTTTCAGTAAGCGTGCTATCAATAACTCTGAACCTGTCCTTGTGCTTGTTTGCCAGGGTAAGGTATCCATATCGTATCTTGAGATGGAAATCGAGGGTTTTTCGCTCGAATCTGTCCCTCTTTCTATCATTCTTAGCCCGTTTTGCTATTCTTTCTAGCCCCACCTCGGCTGGACAATCAAGAAGAAAGGTGATATCCGGTATCAAACCAATGCTGGCCTCACGGTTCAACGTCTCAATCAACCGGCCATAGGACTCAAGAGCCACACCCTGGTAAACTGTTGTTGCATCATAATACCGATCGCAGATAACCCATCTTCCGGCCGCGAGTGCCGGCTTAACTACCTCCTGAACGTGCTGGGCCCTGTCTGCCGCATAGAGAAAAAGCTCCGCCAACGGCGTCAGGTGGGTATTTTCCACACGGAGTAAGATGTCCCTAATAGCCTCCCCAATCTCAGTTCCGCCGGGCTGCCTGGTATGGAGAACCGATACCCCTTTTCTCTTGAGGCTTCTCTCAAGCCGGGAAATCTGTGTGGACTTACCACAGCCGTCTATCCCTTCAAAGGTTATGAACACGGAAAGCCCCCCTTCGGAATGTATCTTTATACTCAATAATTAATGGAGAATCAAGAAGATACAGGCATCCCTATCAGCTCAGAATTTCCTGAGTTTCTAATGAACACCATTGTCCCTGAGCGACATTCGCGGAAGCGGTGGGGCACCCCCCGAGGGTGAGCAGGAAGGGGAAAGCCCCGCCTTTAGAGCGGGGAAGGGGCAGGCATTCCCCACCTGCGAACCCCGGGAGGGTCACCGCGAGAGCATCAGAGCAAAGGGACAATGGTGTGCAGTAATAAGAAATATTAGTATTTGCAGAACCAATACGTTGCAGAGATGTCTTGAGGAAGACTCAGGAAACTCCTGGCTTGGGAGGTGCCGGTGCGCAGTTTTTTCTCGGTACTGGCGTTTTCCCGGAATCTGCCAATCTAATTACTATAGAGGTTGAACCGGGGGCCCGTTTGTGGTTAAAATGCATATGTAGTTGAGAAAATCACCATAGGGTTCTCCCCGAAAAAGCCGGCAAGCACATAACATTGAGAACTGAGAGAGGCACGAAATGGATGAATACAAGAAACGCCTGAGTTTGACCCTTGCTGAGACAGGGGCACTCTTCTTTGATAAGGGTTTGACCTTGAAAGACGGCAGACCTACTCCTTATTTCGTTAATCTCGGCAAATTCTGCACTGGCAGACTGATTCTTGAGATGGGTTCCTTTTTTGCGGATATGCTCGTTAATAACTTGCTTGTCCATAGCATGGAAATCATTGTGGGACCTTCGTATAAGGGAAGTGCAATTGCCTCTGCTACAGCCACTGCCCTTTTTGAGCATCACGGCTACGATCTACTCTTTGATTACGACAGGAAGGAGGCCAAAAGGCACGGGGAGGGTTCTTCATCAGCTGCTTATTTCGTAAACAACACCTTTTTTGATGGGTGCAGGGTCTTTATTGTAGACGATGTAGTGACGTCCATGGAAACCAAATACGAGTTTATTGATAAGATCGGGCAAGAATCTCGCTCCCGGGAGATAAATGTCCAGATAGTCGGGTTGGGCATTGCGGTTGACAGGGAGCAGACCACCGCTGTTTACGATGAAAAGGGAAGGGTGGTTCTTAACAAAAGGGGAGTGAATCCGATATCGGAGTTCACCTCCAAGACTGGTATCCCGTTTTTTTCTGTTGCCGGTATACGGGAGATCGTGGGGTACCTGTACGACCAAAAGATCCCGCTCCTCATCTCAGGAGATAAGCGGCCCATGGACGACGAGACAAGAAACGAGTTCGATAGGTACCTGAAAACCTATGGAAGGTAATAATAGGGCGAATTCCGTTGCTGGGCTTCTCAATTGAATATTATTGAGTTTATGTCGGTGAGGATATCAATATGCTGCCTGCCGCAGGAGCCGGGTGCCGCTGCTCATCTGAAAAACACTATCGATCACTGAGAAAGGGTATATATGTCGGACCGCGATCAGGTTAAAAGAGCGCTGAGGGCGCTTTTGAGCCACAGAAAGCCAGAGAGCGTAAAGGATCCTGATTATGGCTATACACACGCATCGGTCCTTTTGCCCCTTTTCATCAAAGATGGGCGCTATTGGCTCCTCTTTATGAGGCGGACACATACCGTGGAATATCATAAGGGTGAGGTGTCTTTTCCGGGTGGTTCGGTAGATGCAGGGGATACAAGCCTTGAGCGCACTGCTCTCCGAGAGACCTTTGAGGAAGTCGGCATACAGGAGGAGGATATAGAGATCCTGGGTCAGCTGGACGATATGCTTACCGTGGTCTCGCGCTTCATTGTCCACCCCTTTGTCGGTATGGTGCCATTTCCTTATGCCTTTACGCTCAACAAAAGAGAGGTAGATCACCTAATAGAGATACCCTTACAGTTCTTTTTGGAAAACGCTCGACCACAGTTTGTAACCATGGACTCTGAGGGAGTGACCTTTGAGACGCCCGCCTTTATCTATGAGGATACGATCATTTGGGGCGCTACCCAGAGGATTTTAGATAACTTCCTCGGTTTGATAAAGCCAGCGATACGGTTCGCCTAGATTCCCGTGGGGAGAGCGGGAATTTCCCTTTACTTTTGTTTCATAACTCTTTATCATCTACGGGTAATCGGATAAAGTCGGGACGTGGCTCAGTCTGGTAGAGCACAGCGTTCGGGACGCTGGGGTCGCTGGTTCAAATCCAGTCGTCCCGACCACCTTTC
>CP070752.1:2448665-2463399 GCA_020348625.1 Deltaproteobacteria bacterium
AAATAGGTATTCTTTCACCGGCTCGTCATCAACAGCTATAGAAAGCCAGGTCCTGGCTATGACAGTTGCTGTAAGAACGAACCGAGGTGACAGCGGTTGTTCCTCGGCCGCTTCCGTTACGACGGCCCCTTCCTCCGGAGCCAAAACAGCATCCTGAGCAGATTCTCCCTGTGTTACCGGGGCAATCTCTTCTCCTTGTTCATCCTCGATTTCCGCTTGCCCTGTAAAAACCGCCTCTGCCGCCTCTTCATCGGGGATTTTGACATCCTCACGCTCAATTTCGACTTCCCTTTGTTCTGTGACGCTCTGGGTGTCAAGGTAGCGGAACGCCTGCCCGATGATCGAAATCCCATTTGCTCTCAGATAGATAATAGCACCAATCAGAGCCAGAACCAAAAGAGAAATGGTGATGATCCGACGCCACATGGTAGATCGCGTATCGATGCTTTGCAATGCATGAGGCTGATATCTCTCGCGAGGGGCTGCCTTCTGGTAATAGTCGAGTACCGTCTTGGTATCCAGCCCCAGGAACTGGGCATATGATCGCAGGAATCCCTTAACGAAGACCTGGGAAGGCAGTGTTTCCCATTCCTCATTTTCCAGGGCCTCCAGATAATGCCGCCTCACCTTGGTCGCCTTGACCACTGCATCCAGGTCAATATGGCGCTCTTCCCTGGATGTTCTCAGAAGGCTCCCGAGGCTAATCTCTTTGGAGTCCTCGTGCGGCTCTTGGCTGTTCTGAGTGTTGTCCACCTTAGAATATCACCTTGATATACGCTTTCTCCCTGAGCTCTTGAATCCATGCAGCATATTTCTCTTCCACCTTCTTTTTGTATAATCTGGAATAGATCTCATCCCTGACCTCTTCTAACGGTCTCACCCCTGCCTCTTTTTCCTCAACAACCTTTATTATCTGAAATCCAGAGGGCGCGGGACGGAGGTCAGTATACTCACCCGGTGAAAGCTCTGCGACTACCTCTCGCAGTTTGGTTTCCAACTGATCCATGGCTATCCAGCCCAGATCCCCTCCTTCCGCAGCACCTGGTCCCTGGGAATATTTTCGAGCCATCTCGGAAAAATCCCGCCCCCTGTTCAACTCCTGCAGTATCTCCCCGCCCGCCGCTCGCACCTGAGCGATCTCCTCCGCACTATCCGGATCTTTAATCCGCAGGAAAATCCTGGCCAGTCGAACCTCATGAACCTGCCGGTATTCGTGGGCGTTGTTCTCGTAGTATCGGCGTATATCCTCATCGGTTACCACTATCTTGGATCTCACCTCGCGCTCTACGAGCCTCATATGCTCAATATCTTTCTTTATCCGCTCCCTGTATTCCTCAAATGACGTACCTTCCGCATTGAGGCTTGCTATAAGCTCCTCCTGCGTAAGATTATTCTCCTCCTTTATTCGCTCAATCGAGGCCTGCACCTCCTCATCGGTGACCGTAAGTTCGAGTTTGGCTATCTCCTGTTGCGCTATCTTCTCGTTTATCAGCTCATTTAACAAAGCCCGCCGCAGTTCATAGAATTCCTTCTCATTCCTTCGCTGCAAATCCTTCGGGGTCAAACCGGTGAGTCTTCTGATAGAGGCATTCAGTTCCCAGAGGGTGATGATATCGTTGTTGACGCTGGCCACGATCCTGTTGGTAACCTCAGCGCAAACGTGACCTGGCGGCAGTGCAAAGGCCATGACCAATAAAGCCAGAGAAACAATTGATTTACTCGTTCGCATAAGCGCTCTTTTTCTGTTCCAGGAGGGCGTGGTTAATCTGTACAGGATACCGCTTTCTCAGCTCTTCAAGCCATACGCGATAATGTCTTTCGACTGCCTCTCTCAGAAGCGTATTTTCTATCTCCGGTATTACCTCGAGAAGTCCTTTCCTTCCTGCAGGCTCCCTCTTTAGGACTTTGATGATATGAAATCCGTATTGGGTTTCAATAACATCACTTATTGTGCCAATCTCTATGGAAAACGCCTTTTCCGAGAGCTCAGGCGGCAACATATCATCGGTACGCCACTGTTCACCCTGGTCTGCTCTTGATGCCAGATCCCCTGCTCTCTCCTTCAGGATGCTCTTCATATCTTCTTCCTGTTTAATACGGGCAAGCAGGGCCTCGGCCTCCTCCTTTTCTTTTGTTACAATATGCAGGAGCTTAACCCGTTGCGGATGCTGGAATTCCTCCTTTCTCTCATCATAATAAGCCTTGATGGCGTGGTGAGAGATGGGTGGAAGAGAGCTGGCCTGCTCGTTCATGATCTTTTGGATTGAAAGTTGTTCTCTGAGTCTTTGCTTCCATTCGTCGTAATCTATACACCTGTTTAAAAGGGTTTCCTTGAAGCTGTCTTCTGGATAGTCCTTAACGATATCCTGTATAGCCCTTTCAAGCTCAATATCGGAAATGGTGATCCCCGCTTCCTCGCCGTACTGAAGAATAAGGAAATCATCCACAATTCTATTTGTGAGGCTATCGATGGACGACCATACCACCTTTTTCGAAATCCCATTTTCAACTGATGTGATAGTTACTATTCGCTCCAAATCCCCCAGTGTTACAACCCGATCTCCCACCTTAACTACAACGCTTTGGCTCGACCCGCTTTGTGGGGAGCAGCTCGGCCAGGCCACAAGAAGCCACAAGCATAACAACGGCAAACCCACATCTCTTCTAAAAGACCTATATGTCACGGGAAACCCATACATCACTATTTATGCGTGGATTGTGCGGTTCAGCCGTAATACTTCTCACAAACACATACAGCGCTGAGAGCACGAGGCTGCTATAAACAAATCTCGCCCAGCCTGCCGCAGACCAGGGCTCAATACGGTACAGAGCGCAACACGCTCTTCGGGCCAAATTCACAGAGAAATGACCTAACTATCTTAAATAATAATATTTTCGGGAGAATTGCAAGGAGAATCTAATTCAATTTCCGGCCCTGGTGCCCTCTCAATTATTTGCCATACAGGTGCTCAGCTGACCTATGGCCGCCTTGGCCTCGTCCAGTGTGGCAACGTGCCCCTTGTTTGGGCTCGTAAACTGGAGTTTCCGATCGGATAGAAACTTGTAATTCTTCGGATACCGACCCACTAACTCGGCTAATAGAGGAGGGGACAGGGGAGTAACCTCGTAAAATGAAAAGATCATGGAACCCTTGTTCAGGTCCAACTTCACCGCACCTATTCTTTTGAGGCCCACCTTGATCCGGATGACTGAGATCAGGTTCAGGACCTCCTGTGGCATAGGACCAAAACGATCCTGGATCTCCTTGACCATCTCATCCAGTTCCGATTCCTGCTTGATAACAGCCAAGCGCCTGTAGACCTCCAGCCTGACATCGCTCTCCTCGATGTAATCGTGAGGAATAAAGACCGGTAAGTCTGTATTTATTTCCGGGAATATCTCTTCCTGCCATACCTCTCCTTTGAGCTCCGCAATTGACTGTTCTATGAGTTTCAAATACAGCTCGTACCCGATGGCCTTTATGTGACCCGACTGTGCGAAACCAAGGATGTTTCCCCCGCCTCGTATCCTCAAATCATGGAGTGCAATATTGACCCCCGAGCCCAACTGAGAGAAGTCCATGAGGACCTTGAGCCTTTTCTGCGCATCATTCGTAAGGGTGGAGGTCGCCGAGATCAAGAGATATGCGTAGGCCCTGATATCGGCCCTGCCAACTCTGCCCCTGAGCTGGTAGATCTCAGCCAGGCCGAAGCGGTCAACATCATTAATAATAATGGTATTGGCAGACGGGATATCCAGGCCCGAATCTATAATAGTTGTACAGACGAGAACATCTGTCTCCCGGTTCAGAAACCGCATCATCGCCTTTTCCAGATCCCTCTCTCTCATCTGACCGTGGGCAATGCCGATCCTGGCGCCGGGAACGAGGCTTTTCAACCTGTCTGCCATTCCAGCAATGGTTTGCACCCTGTTATGAACGAAAAAAACTTGCCCCTTCCTGTCTAACTCCCTTTCTACGGCATGAGAAATGACGCCTTCATCAAACTTGCTCACATAGGTCTGGATGGATAATCTGTCGGCAGGTGAGGTCTGCATCATGCTCATATCCCTCACACCAATCAGGGACATATGGAATGTCCTCGGGATCGGGGTAGCTGTCATGGCCAGAACATCAACGAAGTGTCGATACCTCTTCAATTTCTCCTTGTGCCTGACCCCAAAGCGCTGTTCCTCGTCAATGATCAGCAGACCGAGGTCCTTGAAGATCACACTGTCGGAGAGGATCTTATGCGTCCCGATAACAATATCGATCTCTCCCCGGGCCAGATCGCGAGTGATCCTCTTTTGGTCCGAACTCGAAAGAAAGCGGCTTAAGACAGCTATCTTCACCGGATACCGCCTAAACCGTCTCGTAAAGGTCTGGTAATGCTGCTCAGCCAAAACCGTAGTGGGGACGAGGAAAGCTACCTGTTTTCCGTCCATAACTGCCCTGAAAGAAGCCCTTATTGCCACCTCTGTTTTGCCAAACCCCACATCACCGCAAATAAGCCGGTCCATGGGCCTCTCTGACTCCATGTCGGAGCATACGTCTTCAATAGCCTTGACCTGATCGGGGGTTTCTTCGTACTCAAAGGTTGCTTCAAACTCCCTGTAATAATTATCCGGCTTGGAAAAGGCAAAACCCTTGAGGAACTTCCTCATGCTATAGATCTTAACGAGGTCCTTGGCTATCTTATCGATTGCCTTTTTGGCCTTCTGTTTCGCAACAATCCAAGATCTCCCGCCAAGCCTATCCAGGAGAGGTTGCTCGTCATCTACGCCAACATACTGCTGGATACGGTCAATCCTGTCTGCAGGTATGTACAGTCGATCATGACCGGCATATTCAATGGTAACGAAATCCCGCTCCCTCCCGCTGACCTCCATCTTGGAAAGGCCGCCGTATCGCCCGATGCCGTGATCCTGATGGACAATCAAATCCCCGAATTTCAACTGGCTCAGCCCCGTCCAGGGAATTGCCTGCACCTTGTCTCTGGTGATCCTCCTTTCTCTGTGCTTCTTTTCGCCGAATATCTCGTCTTCGGTAATGACGGTCAGGGCCGAATCCAGAAACCGAAACCCTTGAGAAAGATGTCCTAAACAGATGTATAGCCCCTTTCTCCGCGGTATCTGGTGCCAGCCCGAAACTATGTCTCGAACAGCAAGCTGATAATTGAGCAAGATCTCCTTGAGGCGCTGCGCCTGCTGCTCGGTGCGGCAGATGAGGACAACCCGATTTCCTTGTTCAATCCATTCCCTGACCTTTGCCCACAAGGGCGCCAGCGAGACCTTTTTAGGACCACCACCCTGCAACTCGAGGGGAATTCCCGGCTCCAATGATCCTCTAAAATCCACAACCAACCCTGTCCCTTTCAGGCTGGTGCTGACAGGGAGGTTGAATAAAGCGATCCTTGGATATCCGGCAAGGGAGTCTTCCAGCTCTTCTTTTTTCAGAAAAATCCCATCGGTCTGAGGAAACGGCCTGCCCTCTTCTTCGGCCTCATCCAGAAATCTCTGGGCCTCTCTTGAAAACCGTTCAGACACGGATTGGGCGTTTTCTCTCAGTTTCTCTGATGCAACAAGGCATACATGACTCTCCTCCGGTAAGTAGTCAAATACGGTGTCGAGATGGGAGTAAAAATGTCGGATCCACCCCTCCTGACCCGGAAACCCCCCACCCGTCTCAGAGCCTACAGGGAGCCTCCCCATTGATCGTGCCCGCTTGACGTTGGCGTGAGTCTGGATGATTTCATTTGCCGGGAGGATAGTCAGCTCGTTGATTTGACTCATCGATCTTTGACTGACTGGATCGAAGAACCTTATTGATTCTACCGTGTCGCCCCAGAACTCAACCCTAACAGCCGAGTCATACAGGGGGGAGTACAGATCGATGACTCCGCCCCTTACGGAAAAATCGCTCCGTTCTTCAACCAGTGAGGTCCGGAAATACCCAAAGGCTACCAACCTCCTGATCAGATCATCCCGGTCTATGTCCTCGCCAACTGCCAGGTACTCAACTGAGGAAAGGAAGACGTCCTTAGGCACCAAGCGGGTCATGATTGCCTCTAAAGAGGTAACAACAACCGGATTCTCTGCTGTTGCCAGTGAATATAACGCCTCTATCCTTTGGCTGATCAACTCCTTGGGGGGACTCAGTCCAGTTAAGGGGGAGATATTGTACGAAGGAAAAAGGAGTAATCTCCTCTCATTGCGGTCATGGAAAAAGAATTCCAGGTCTTTGTAAAATGTCCCTGCCTCTTCAGAGCTAGGAAGAATGATAAGACACGGATTAGAGATCTCGCCCAGAAGCAACGACAGGAGGTACGCTAGAGCAGATTCGCTCACACCGGTTACCTCTGCCAAAGCCTCCTTCTCTCGTATTCCCTTTTTTAGGAGTGCTACCTTGTCCGTGCTTAGTCCCATATTACCTGATCTTTCAGATTTCCTTTGTGCCCTAGAACCGAAACCCCGCTTGTTCCGGGAATTACCACTCCCCTTAGCCCTTACAACGAAAAAGAATATAGATGAGCAAAAGGGACCGGTCAAGCGATTAAAACAGAAAGGCCACAATCCACACCCCCTTTCAGTTCCCGAGATTTGAGCATGGGATAGGGCCTTCGAATCACCGCTTACACCCCTTGTCAGTCAAGCAATTCCCGGTTCAGTAAGCCAAACGAGAATTGTTGACAATTCCCCTACCAATCCTTAACTTTTAAAACAAAAAACCATTTCAGTTCAAAGGCTTAGATCTTTTGAAAAAGCCAGCGTGGGTCTATAAATAAAGAAATGGCTTTATGGTCGTGCCTTTGGACTTTTACATACGGTACCGGGACAGGAGGAAGAATCATGATGCGTTTTGATAAGTTCACGCTCAAGGCCCAAGAGGTTATCCAGAATTCTCAGGATATCGCATCCCAGAGAGGCCATCAACAGATCGAGCCTGAACATCTGCTCTATGCAATTCTTGAGCAGAGGGAAGGCATTATCCCGCCCCTACTGGGAAAGATAGGCGTGGAGGAAGATGCTATCGTTCAGGAACTGGGAGAAGCACTGGATCAGTTACCTTCGGTAAGCGGTGGTGGAATTGACAGTGCCTATATTTCACCTCGATCAAAAGCCGTATTTGATCAGGCACTCAAAGAGGCCAAGCAGATGCGGGACGAATACGTAAGCGTAGAGCATCTTCTTTTGGCCATAACCGATGACAAGCAGGGAAAGGCTTCCAAGATCCTGTCTGCCCATGGCTTGACCAGGGATACCATACTAAAGGCCCTGATCGATATACGAGGTTCGCAGCGAGTAACCGATGCAACCCCGGAGGATAAATATCAGGCTATTGAACGGTTTAGCCGCGATCTCACCCAAATGGCTGAGGAAGATAAGCTCGACCCGGTTATCGGCAGGGATGATGAAATAAGGCGGGTAATCCAGGTTCTTTCCAGGAGGACAAAGAACAACCCCGTGTTGATTGGAGAACCCGGGGTGGGCAAGACAGCCATTGCCGAAGGCCTCGCCCAGAGGATTATTCATGGAGATATCCCTGAAACCTTAAAAGACAAAAGGGTGGTGGCATTGGATATGGGCGCACTGATCGCAGGAGCCAAGTATAGGGGCGAGTTTGAGGACAGGTTGAAGGCCTTTCTCAAGGAAGTAACCGAAGCAGCAGGCGCCATTATCCTGTTCATCGACGAACTGCACACCCTGGTGGGCGCCGGGGCTGCCGAGGGGGCAGTGGATGCGTCTAACATGCTCAAACCGGCTCTGGCACGCGGCGAGCTCAGGTGCGTTGGCGCCACAACGATCAAAGAATACCGGAAATACATAGAAAAGGATGCTGCCCTTGAAAGGCGTTTCCAGCCAATCATGGTAGATGAGCCGAACGTGGAAGACACCATCTCCATACTCCGCGGGGTGAAAGAGAAATACGAAGTCCATCACGGTGTAAGGATTAAGGACTCGGCCCTCGTTGCAGCAGCCGTGCTCTCAAACAGATATATCACCGACCGTTTTCTCCCTGATAAAGCCATAGACCTGGTTGATGAGGCCACGAGCAGGCTGCGGATAGAGATCGACAGTCTGCCATCTGAAATAGACGACCTCCGCAGAAGAATGACCCAATTAGAAATCGAAAAAGAGGCGCTTAAGAAGGAGTCGGACAATCCCTCAAAGCAACGGTTAAAGAAGATCGACGAGGAATTGGATGATTTGAGGGCACAGAGCGAGGAGATGACCGGCCACTGGATGAGGGAAAAAGAGATCATCGGGCGAATCAGGGAAGTAAATGAGAAGATCGATGCCGCAAAATCTGAGGCCCAGGCTGCCGAAAGACAAGGAGACTTGGCAAAGGCCGCCGAGCTGAGATACAGCACGATTCTAGAGCTGGAAAAAAGCCTCACCGAGGCCAATACTCAGCTGAGCGAGCTCCAGGCAAACAAAAAGATGCTCAAAGAGGAAGTGGACAGCGATGACATAGCCCAGGTTGTATCAAAATGGACCGGTATACCCGTTGATAGGATGATGGAGGGTGAACGGGAAAAGTTGCTGAAGATGGAAGAGCGGATTGGCAAGCGGGTTATTGGGCAGGAAGAGGCTATACAGGCCGTGGCCAACGCTGTTCGCAGGGCACGTTCAGGGCTTCAGGATCCGAACAGACCAATTGGCTCATTCATTTTCCTTGGCCCTACCGGTGTGGGAAAGACCGAGCTTGCCAAGGCGCTGGCGGAGTTCCTTTTCGATAACGAGCAGTACATGATCAGGATAGATATGTCCGAGTACATGGAAAAACACTCGGTAGCAAGGATGATAGGGGCACCACCGGGCTATGTTGGCTATGAGGAAGGGGGATATCTTACCGAATCGGTTAGAACCCATCCCTATTCCGTGATCCTCTTGGATGAAATAGAGAAGGCCCATCCGGATGTCTTCAATGTCCTTCTTCAGATCTTAGATGACGGCAGGATGACCGATGGCAAGGGAAGGACCGTCGATTTCACGAATACGGTCCTGATCATGACATCCAATATCGGCAGCCAGATCATCAGAGAGCTGGCCGGTAAGGAAAAAGAAAAGATGGCTAGCGGTGTTATGGAGATGCTCCGTAACACTTTTCGGCCCGAATTCCTGAATAGGATCGACGAGACCATAATCTTTAACTCCCTGGGTCAGGAAGAGATAAAGAAGATCATCGACATACAGATTGCCCTGCTCAGCAAGAGGTTGGAGGACCGCAAGATAACCCTTCATTTGACTGATGGGGTTAAAGAGTTCCTGGCTGAAGCGGGATTCGATCCCGTATATGGGGCAAGACCGCTCAAGAGGGCTATTCAACGCTACATTGAAGATGAGCTGGCCTTGAAGATACTCAGTGGAGATGTTGAAGACGGAAGCGATCTCACGGTTGACGTGGAGCATGGTAAGGTTGTATTTAAATAAGCTTCACAGGTGGAGATACTATGCTTCGAAAAAGATTAGCATTCAGTGGCAACGGAAGCGTTTTCGCCTTTTTCGTCTTGGGTTTTTGCGCGCTTCTCCAATTGTCATTTCCACCAACAAGTCGAGCTGAACAGCCCTTTCCCAGGGAAAACGCCGTTGTAAGGGCCGTCCGGAAGGTAAGCCCCGCAGTAGTAAACATTAGCACAAGCAAGCTCGTTGAGAGAGGTGTAAGTCCTTTTTTCTCCTTTGAAAACGACGATTTCTTCAACAGATTCTTCAGGGACTTTTTTGAGCCTCGCAAAAGGCAGTATGTTCAGAACAGCCTTGGTTCAGGTGTCATCATTGACAGTACCCAGAAGTATATCCTCACCAATCACCATGTTATCGTCAGGGCATCAAAGATAATGATAACCCTGGCCGACCAGCAGGAGTTTGAAGCTCGGGTTGTCGGTACAGATCCTGAATCTGATCTCGCTGTCCTCAAGATCGAATCAGATACCATTTTACCGGCTATCCGTATGGGCAGGTCAGACGACCTCATGATAGGGGAAACCGTTATTGCTATCGGCAATCCGTTCGGTCTCTCTCATACGGTTACAACTGGGGTAATCAGTGCCCTGAACAGATCCGTGAGAACTCAGAGTGGCGTCTACCATAATTTTATCCAGATCGATGCGTCGATAAACCCCGGAAACAGCGGCGGTCCCTTGCTGAACATCAACGGTGAACTCGTGGGCATCAATACGGCCATCTATTCCGGGGCCGAGGGAATCGGCTTCGCCATTCCAATCGACAGGGCAAGGCGTATTGTCAGTGACCTGATAAATTACGGCAGGGTTCATACCGCCTGGTTGGGTATCATGGTTCAGGATCTGACCAAGAACTTAATCGACTACTTCCGCTTGCCCGTTGACCGCGGCGTCTTGATTACCCAGGTTGTGCCCGGGTCACCGGCCGAGGACAAGGGCCTTAACCGAGGGGATGTGATTACTGAGCTCAACAAGAATAATATCGGGTCCAGTCGAGATTACTACGACCAGTTATCACAGCATACGGCAGATGAAGTGCTTCACCTCACCCTCATCAGGGACGGAAAGAGAGAAGAGATGAGCATAAAGGCTGCCTCGTTCCCGCCCGAGCTTGCCTTGGATCTGGCATTTGACCGGCTCGGTTTCAAGGTAGAAGATCTAAACAAGCGCCTTGCCGCTCAGTATAGGTTGGAGAACAAAGAAAGCCTGGTTATTGTGGCCGTCAAGAAAGGCTCTCAATCAGACAAAATCGGTATCGAGCCTGGCGATCTGGTGAGGGGAATAAACGATCTGTCGATTAACAACAAGCAAGACTTCACCCGGGCAGTCATCAGATACCGGCTTAAGGAACAGGTAACGGTGCTCATTCAGAGGGGCTGGAGAGTCTATTCCGTTTCCTTCAAGATGTAGCCTATGGGCGATATCGTTTCTGGTCGAACTCCTTTTGGCCCTCCCTCAATTCCTGAATGTTCTTGAGGATCGTCTTGGCCTTGGTGATTAGATAATCTACCCTCTTATAGTTCGGATCCACAGTCCAAACCAAGTTCCATTCTCGAATGGCCTCGGTCAGTTGTTCCTTGTCGAAGAACTGGATCCCTTGTTTATAGTGCTCTTCCTTGTAGGAGATCTTGCTTTTTTCAAGGTAGTCGACACATTCCCGGCAGTCAGCCTTATAGCGCAGGCATGCCTCGAATTCATCTCGAGCTGCAAGGTAATCCTTGCCCTCAAAAAGGAGCATGCCCTTTCGCACATGAGACTTGCAGGCGTACTCACGGGCGACATCGTCCCCAGGGGACACGTTAAGGACTTTGTTAAAACTATTAATTGCCTCCTGATAGTATCCGAGCATAAACAGCTCAATTCCGTCCTCACGATAGCTCGCAACCTGATCAAGCAGTTCATCATGCTTGTCTGCTACGGTAGCCTTCTCCACGGGCCCCTGTTTTTCCGAGGCATATCGATCCCATTCCCATAATTCCAAATCCCCGATCTCCGTTCCATCTGACTCGATGAATTCCTCGTTATCCTTGAATGCCACGCCTTCAACCTCAGGAACCTTAATCTCTTGACCGACACGGACTTGAGTGGCATCCATTATGTTATTGTATTCTGCGATAAGCGGGAATTTACGGTAATCTCCATAGTAAATCTCAGCCAGCTTCGAAAGATTTTGTCCCGGCTGAATGGTATGTACAATATAGCGCTTTATCTGGATTCGTTTCCGCGTGATGAGCATTTTTGCCGCGTTCTCATGGTTGGGCCAGAGCCTCAAGGCAATGAGGAATTGGTGACGGGCATGGGCATATTTCCCCTCTTTATGGAGCTTAAGACCGGCCTCGTAATGGTGCTGTGCTGAATTCCGTAATTCCCTTTCAACTCGCCTGCGGCCCTCATCGGCCTCCTGATCAAGGGGATTAACCGTCAGTGCAAGCTTATAATGCTTGAGGGACGAAACGAGTTCACCCGCCCGTTCATATTCCCGGCCGATTCGCGCATATATTTGACACAGGTCTTTCTTGAGCACTTCAAAGGGAACTCGCCCGATTTCTTCTGGGGGCTTCTTCACCCGGGGTGCGCAACTCGATAACAACGCGAGTGCAAGTCCTAGGAGAATGATTCTGAGGCAGTGTTTTTTCATAGGGTTTTACTCGAGTGCAAATTCATGAAAGCATTTCACCCTCTGGAGAAAAGTCTCCATATCTTTCTTTATGATAGGATCCCGTTTCAGGGCGAGGGGATCTGCAAAAAACGCGTTGCCTCCCCTTTGTACAGTCAACCCAAGCTTGTAGCCCGCCTCTTCCGCAATCAGCAATACCCTCTGATTGTAATCGTTATAAGGATATGCCAGGTAAATGGTATCCTGCTTCAGTTCTTTATCTATGAGTTGCTTGGAGACAATGAGCTCTTTGCGAATCCGCTCCAAATAGGCCTGATCATCCTCACCCTCCTTTTTCTTGGTGAGGTCGCAATGGGTGACTGTGTGGGCACCAACCTCGAATCCACGGGCCTTCATCTCTCTGAGCTGATCCCATGTAATTGCCCCCTCTGAAATACCGACATAATCTGTGTAAATGAAAAGGGTCGCCTTAAAATCGAATTCGTTGAGGATAGGATAAGCAATATCATAAGCGCTTCGGTAGCCGTCATCAATAGTGATAACGACTGACCTTTCGGGCAGCGAGCGCCGGTATTGCAGAAAATCGTAGAGCTCCCTCAGGGTTACGATCCGGTAGTTATTTTCCTTCAGATATCTCATTTGCTTTTCAAAAACATGAGCGGGCATACAGTTCGAAGACTTGCAGTTTTCCGCAAACCGATGGTAACAGAGTATCGGTACCACCTGGCAACCCTCAGGGGCGAGACCCCCTTTGTTCACTTCCCTCAGGGGGATCACAACGATCTTACCGGGTCGAAAACTCGCGCTCTTATTTTCATCCTCGATTATCCACGACCTCTTGGAATCACCGAGAAACCGGGCGGCCAGGAAATGGGGGGTTTCCCCTCCTCTCAGTTGATAGATCACATAATCATCTGAACGAAAAACGGCAGGCTCGGAAACCTGATCCTTCACAGTTGCTTCCCTCTCGCCCTTGAGGACAGTTTCCTCGGTAGCAGATGACCACATCACTACCGAAAACACTCCGGCAAGCACCATGAGCGTTGAAAACAACCTGTTCATTCTTGGCTTCCTCTGTCTATTAAACTGCGCCTCGATTGTGGAGGCAATTAAGGGGAAATTGCCGGGCACTCATCTTATTTCATTCCCCACTCGAAATACGTCTTCTACCTGATTATTCGGACATTTTCTACCATTACTTAACCGACAAGACTCACGTATTATGAAGAATTGTTGTTTCACCACCGAGGCGGGTCGTCTAACAGTAAGCACGATAAGAGCATCACGTCAAGATAACCTCTCCTAGCGCATCTTGAATGACCCCGGCAATATCGTTTTAGGTGGTGATTAGTATTCTAGACATCAGGCAATTACCCGATGAACGATGATGGGCTTGGAACGACCTCTCATCATCTGGGGCGGTTCTTTTTTCAGATCAAAGCCTTTGCCAAGCCTCTTGGCGGTCTCCTCGCTTACCAAGATATCGCAGCTGAATTCCTTGGTGAGATCCTGAATTCTCGATGCCAGGATAACGGTATCACCGATAAGGGAATATGAAAGCTGATCTTCGCTTCCGGTGTTTCCGGCCAAGACCACGCCGGTGTGGATGCCGATACCATGCCTGAACGGCATCAATCCCCTGTTCACCCTATCATTATTCAGCGATTCCAAGAGCCTTCTCATCTCAAGGGCAGCTGTTACCGCCTTTTCCGCATGGTCCTCATCCCTGAGCGGCACGCCGAATACAACCTCCATTTCATCACCCACGTATTGAAGCACAAGGCCATCACACTGGCGTATTGCCTTTTGCATGGCAGTGAAATAAACCTTCATGCTCTTGATTACCTCCTCAGGAGGGTTCTCTTCTACATATGATGAAAACCCACGAAGGTCGGCAAAGAGAACGGTGGCCTCTCTTCTTTCTCCATTAAGGGGGATGCGCCCGGACAGGATCTCGTCTCGTATCTCAGGTGTCACATATTTGCCAAAGGTCTCCCTGATCATTTTGCTTTCTGCCAGACCTTCGGCCATTCTGTTGAAGGCTGAGCCAAGATCACCCAGTTCATCGTTTCGATCGATGCTGACACGATGGCTAAAATTCCCCTGGCCTATGGTCACCGTACTCTCCCTCAGCTTATTGATGGGCCGTGAAAAATAGGTGCTGAGCACAAGGCTAAGCAATATTCCCACAATGGTTATTATGACCGTTAGTACCAGGATAGATATCTTAGCAGCCCGGATTTTCTGTAAAATGGCTTCTTGCGAGATTGCCAAATGAACCCTTCCAACGGTTAACTTCTGGTAGGTGATGGGCTTCTCAAAGAGCAGGATATCTTTTTCTTCATTTACAAAGGAGCTTATTTTGACTTCATCATCCTGTCTAAGCAGCGTCAGGTTCTTTGGCGCCTTATAAACCTTGTTTACCTCTTCGATACTGCTGTGGGCCCTTATCACGTTCTTCTTATCGGTGATCAAGGCATATGCAACCTGTTCGTTCTCAGCAATATCCTTGACCAGCTGAAACAAGGCGAGCTCTTCTTCTCCGAGCAACTTGTCAGGGGCGTTATTAGCTGCAATCCGAAGCATGCTCTCGCCAAGATCAATTAACTGGCCGGTAAACTGTCTCTTTTGCTCCCTCAGAATAGAAAAGCTGATG
>CP070752.1:2463499-2486374 GCA_020348625.1 Deltaproteobacteria bacterium
AATGGTAAATAATCAGCAGGGACTACAGAGTATCATATAATCTGATCATACGGACGACAAAGCTTTTCTTCGTATACCTGAAACCACTGGATTAATGGGGCCTCACGGTTTTCCCACTCCAATCGCATACCCTGTATGGCTCGGGCAGCTATCCCTGCGTGCCCCAGGATCTGGACCGCAATCTTAACCTTCTTCGAAATAGCCGTTTGCTCACCAAGCAGCAAGGCAGTATTATTGTCGGGCTGAGGGCTGTTGAGGCGTTTTATCAGCTCCTTCACAAAGGTATCAACGTCGGCAGATTGTGCATGGATATCGGCGATGAGGGCTTCAGCAGCGGCAAGGTAGGCGCCCTCAAACGTGGGCTTTTCTCCCTCCGATGGTGCTACTGTCACTGACGGCGTCTCGGCGTCAATTCGCCGAACCACTGCGCGATAGTAAAGAGTCTGTTGCCCTTGAGCCTTCCGGATTGACCACACTGCTTGCCGATTACCATCTTTGATAGCAGTGCCAATGCCGTAGCCCTGGGAGATGAAGTTCTCGTTCATAATCGCAAATCGCGATGAAGTACGCGGGACGAACAAAGACACCTTAACTGGTGCATTTCGTGCAATAAAAGCGATACGACATTCTATGTTCCATATATCAGATATGGCCCGAGGAGCTAATGGGAAGCCCATCACCAGAGCCTTGTATAGAAACAGGCCCACGCCAAAAGAAGCCAGAAAAAGCGCTACTATGAAAAGATGATACCTTTTCATTGTCCGGGCACGAGACTGCAATTGGGTTTTGTGGTATATTTGGCTGACGAATCTACGACAAAACTGCCAGCCAGAAAGCTGCGACCAACTAACATCTGATAGAGAAAGTCGCTTCGCTCCGTAAGGTTTACCTCCACTTCCTTGTAGCTGTTTCCCAAGCAAATCCCAAGGTTGATGGCAAATCGTGCCTGGGGTTTGGCGCCGTGGCGCTTGATCTTCACCATACGGCGAACCTTTCGCTCAATCGTTGCTGTTTTGCCATAGCGGCTTGTCACGTCAAATCGCACCCATTGCTCACCATCACGCTCAAATGCAGTTACATGAGACGCATTCAGCGAGGAGTTCTTAGCACCTGTGTCCAGCTTCGCATGAATAACGAGATCGCCGGGATATATGCGAACTTTCTCCAGCCAGCCAACCAGTAGCTTGCCTTCCGCCGGTAAGGCCTCTAAAAACATAAGAGCGACAGTGGCTAGTGAGACTGAAAAGAGAAACTTTTTCATTTCTCCCCGCGGTCATCCAAAAGTCTTTCATCTGCCAGGCGCTGCTCTACCGGGATAGGCCCTGACAGTGCTTCCCCCTCCTGTTCTTCCTCCTCTGCCTTCTCCTTAAGCTCCCTGTTCTCCCGCTCTAGCCTTTTAACCCTTCTCCGCAGATCGATTCTGTCATAAATACCAACCATCATCCCAATAACAATGCCAATAACAATACACAGGTAAACCAAGCCATAGAGGGGAAAGGCTCCCGTGTGGAAGTTGAGATAGTAGTAGATCTGTATGGGCTGGCTGTTTTTTACCCCAAAGGTCACCAGGAACAGGAGTATGATAATCATAATAATACTCTTTATATACCTTGCCACGGCCTCTCTCCTTTTTCTAGCCAATACAGGGCAAGCTTAAGTGATGCCCCGCGTTTAATTAATCCAACACAGAGAGGGAGAAAAGAGCAATTTCTCCCTTCTCCCTTCAAAAGCTGATCTCTTTCTTACTTGCTGCTTTCCCTTCCCGCTTTCTTTGTCGGAGCCTTCTTCTCTTCCAACCATCGCTTCAAATACTCGGCAGCTGCATCCCTGCCGCCCAGTCCAAAGGCAAGGGCCAAAGCCAAGGCAAAGGCCCCAAAGGCGATGATAAAGGCACCGGCTACAATGTCCTCACCGATCTCCAGTTGATCGAGAGCAATCGCTACGGAGAATACTACAATAGCATAGAGGGCGAGCTTTCCCATACCCTCGGCTGTTTTGAATCCGGCATTGGAGGCTGCAGTCCTGACAACGGCAGCAAGCAGGTTTCCCACCAGAAACCCGAGGATCAAGACAATGATCGCTGCCACTACATTGGGAATATAGAGGAAGATACTGTTAAGGAGATCGGAGACAATGGGCAATCCCAGGGCATCGAGCGATGCGATGATCACCAGGATCATGATAAACCAGTAAACCAAGGCCCCGATGATCTCTGATGGGGTCTTGGCTATGTTTCCCTTTTGCAAGAACTCATTCACCCCTGTTTTCTCGGTTGCCTTCTCGAAGCGGACGAGCATGAGGAGCTTGACAACCCCCAGTTTAATCAAGCGCGCCACGATCCATCCCAAGATGAAGATAATGATGGCGCCAATCAGCTCGGGAAGGAATGCCGTGATCTTGGTTGCAAAGGCATTCCAGGCCCCTGTAACAACGGCTGTTACTTCCACGGCTTCTACCTCCTCTTTTTAAGGTTAGCGCATAGCTCTCAGTTTTTCGTCATACGGATAGCCTGGGGAGGGCCTAATACCCTAATATCACTTATTTGGCCTTTTTTTCCTGTTTGACCTTGACCTCGATCTTCTTTTTCTTGGCCTCCTCTACCTTCGGAAGGGTCACCTTGAGGACGCCCTTGTCAAAGGAGGCATCGATCTTATCGCTCTTGACGTTAGCGGGAAGCCTGAAGGAACGCTGAAACGACCCATAGTAGCGTTCTACGTAGTGGTGGTGTTCGTCCTTTTCTTCCTCTTCCTTTTTCTTCTCGCCTTTGATGGTGAGGACATCGCCTGATATGCTCACGTCCACATCGTTTGCCTCCAAACCCGGTAGCTCGGCCTTTACAACGTAATTATCTTTAGTCTCCGACATATCAACTGACGGCCACCACTCCTCCCCAATCCTTCTGGTGAGCGGTGTTTCGCCAAAGAACCGATCCCACATTCTGTCCATTTCCCGGCGCAAGGAGCTGAGCTCTCCACCAAAGGGTCTCCATGGTACTAAATCCATAGCAATCACCTCCCTTTATTTGTGGGCCCTCCCCAGATACTAAACCGGTACAATTCTTTCTTTACCTATTATATTGACATCTCAAGGACGTTTGGCCCTCTCCTGCCTCTACTTACATTATTGGCAAAAAAATAACCCTTTTCAACTCTTTCGTAGATCGTGCCTTTTTATCGCCTCGAAACGAGCTCGCCGAGCACTTATCTCTTATCGTTTAGAGAAAGGCACTCGATTCTCCAAAGGCAGGCATCCTCATGGCACGTTTCGACCCGCTCCGTGCCGTAACAATCGATGTTGTTTTCCGCCCGCTGGATCGCCCTGACTAAATCGATCTTCTTCATGCCAGCGGTTTTCAGGCCCATATCTTTTGCCATTTTCTTGATATCGTTAAAATTCATATGGCTCCTCCCAAATCTTTGGTTAAGGGTGATGTTGTTGTAAGCTGGGTAAGCGGCAATATGCTTTTCCCGCACTTTCCTATGCCAGTCTCCTCGATAACCTTCCTCCGCCCGAGGACTCTGATGATCTCTTCTTCTTGTGGATCGGAACGCAAAAAATCCTTGAAGATATTTTCACAAGAAGGGAGTTTCGGCTCATCGCCTAACGCGTTACGGAGGCCGGGGTGCGGAACCCTGTAAACGAAAAAATCACTGTCCGTTTGCACAATATGGCGGTATTCCTGAGAATTAAAGACGCTGCTCAACGATTGAGGCTCCAGAAGCAGTGGTATGAGCCTTCTGGCGGGCTGGTCAAGGCTAATAATTATGTCGCCCCTCTTAAGCTCATATCTACTGACCCGTTCTGGAACCACGTAATGAGTGTAGCCCTCCTGTGGCCCTGTCCTCGGGCCCTGCTGAGGCAGGTTGTATTGGATTTGAACAACCACCTTCACAGGTTGCTCTGCCGTTTCATATGCAATATGGTGTCGGTCAAGAAAATCCTTGATGAGGTCCTGGTGCTGGGTGACAATATAGTAGGCCGGTACTCTCAGAGGAGAATGATACTCCACAGCACCACGGTATTCGAAGGTATGTTTTACCAGCTCCCTGGTCTCGCGTTTTCGCAGCGGTAGCGTAATCTGCGGCCGGTTCCGATCAGCAGCGTAGGCATAAAATAGATAGAGCGGCTCTTCGTCCTCGCCACGTGTCCACCTCATCCGCGCATTCCGTGAAAGCTTCATAATCTCGGATTGATGGGCCCGAGAGCACGTTAAAAATGCCCATATGCAAAGATACTGCTTTGCAACACGAGCGCAGATATTTCGGTCTGTCGGATAATTACCCGATGATGGATCGAGCCTGTTTTCAAGGAGAAACGAGAATGATCCCATAATTCCAGCCATATTCCGTAAATTCCTAAGGGAAAGCCCTCCATGCGTAATGGGCTGATGGATACTGGTGATCTCCCCGATGTAGCGCTGAGCGGGGAGTCCCCCAGAGTTAACCAACTCTATTACCTCTGGAAGCAGATGGTTAAAGCTGAAAGCGCGGATCTGGCCATCAACATTAGGGTTGTTTGCCGCCTCGAACTGGGCCTCAAAGTCAGTCAAGTAACCCTGTCTGCCCAATGATCTTTTCTTAAGAACTGCCGACTCATGAACATCCAGCACGACCTCTGGTTTCCACTTATGCAACGCATCCAGTATACCTCTGGTTTCCGTTTCGGAGAGAATTGTAAAGTTCGTGCTCAGGTTCGCGCCATTACCGTTGACCCTGCGCTTCGAATTCCTTCCGTCGGGATTGCCGTTGGGAATGATAACAAAGTTCATATCCTCAAGCCACGCCGCAAGTTGCCCTTCCACGATATCCCGTGAAATAAGGAGCAGGGCTTCAGCGCCGGAAGGCTCCATTCCGTGCTGGGAGCCGATAAGCATGGCCGTTACCTTATCGCTAGAGCAGTGGCCGCTCTTAAACCGATCTATCTCCGAGGATATCAGCAAGGCCTCAACAGGGCTGCCGAGGGCAGATCTGGCGATTGTGACCCTTTCAGCGGTAGGATTCCTGTTGGAAAGCTCCGTGAGAAATACTGTAATCTCTGCCGAACTGGTGAGATGAGCATAGCCACTCTCTTCGAGTCTCGTCAAAAGTGGTTCTTGCTTACTTACGCTGCAGGATGCCACTAATAAGAAGACAACAATCAGTGCTGCTATTTTTCTTGCCGGTTTCATCATAGTATGGCTTCCCGAGATGCCGTTATTTCCTCCGGCGCGATTATCTTGTCTATGTATGGTGTGTGCTGGTTTGAAGATGCCCGGCAGAAAAGATGCACATGCACCCGAGAAGCCTTCTTAGCCTATGACCTCTTCTTCTTCACTTTGCCTTTTGTTGGTTCAGCAACGAGTGTTCTATATCGTTAACTTATTGAAATATTGGAAAGTTACTGATTTACTTCGAGTCATAATGCGAACTACCAGTTCTCAGCTTCAGGGCAAGATTCGCTCAAGCCAGTGAAACCTTTCCCACCATTACACGAGCCTTGAGCCATTCTTGTGCTCAGAGGTTAGCCAGATCATACTCAGCCCTTGGAAGGTGCTTTAGGAGAATCTGAAGCAAAGAATTTTCTTACCTTGGCTGCTATCTGTCTTTCCGTCATCTTATCTGTGGTTTCACTTCCTACTACCTTTGAAGCGAGCGCCTTTGTTTTCTCCAGTTCCTTTTGGAGTTCAATCTTTGCTTTGCCTGGTCCAAAAACCAGTATTGCCAGGGAATCGGCAAATTCTGTGATAACCTTACGGTAGTAACGGCGTAACTGGTGTCTGCGCCTTTCTTCAATCTTTTTGTCGGAAGCTATCTCTTGAGGACCGTATAGCGTCCGAGAACGAGAACCTCCCGACAAACGATAACGGCCCTCCACATTCGATTCTATACGGGTAACGGTCTGTTGACCGTCGCTAATTGACACGACGAAGGCCTTATCATGGTCAATCCAAACGCCGACATATTTCCCCATGTACTATCTCCCTCTTCCTGACCGGACCCCAATCACCACTCAAAGGTGCACCCGCCCGAAAAACGGATTGGCTTGAGGATCCATTACTTGCTCCTGCCAAAAGGTAATCCAGTCTGTCTCATGTGATTGAATAAAGGCCTTTACTAGCGAGCCCATGAAGACGTTGAGGAGCAATTCCCGTCAGACCGGTAGCCCAGGTCATCAAGAAGCTCGGGTTCAAATGTCGCTAGTATTAGCATAAACGTGTAATTATCCAGCTCAACATTCTTCCAGCCCAGGTTGTGAAGATAGCCGTCCAGCTCCTCAATGCCTAGATTCGGATGCGCCACTATCGTATTGGCCACATTTCTGATATACGCCGGGATATCGCTGACCTCCATTCCCTTGCCGGCCAATCGCATCATCAAAGCCCTTATAAGCTGCTTCATTTTCTCCTCGACTCAAACGGAGTGTCAGGGATGTAACGGATGGCCCTGACCATATCAATGTGCGCAAGGCATTTCGGATTCAAAAAGTCCAAATAGAACCACGATTTCATGTCACCACAAAAACTCAACAATAATCCGCCCGGAGTCTGGCGGATAAATGTTAAGATCTTTGGGCATAAAGACATTTCATGTAAGAGCTAGGCAACTTGCGTGCCATGTCATTAACCTATTGATATTGCAGGCTTTTTATTGTGCCAACCACAAGGCAGGTGGAACTGGCGGTTCTCAGCTCAGTGAAAAGAGCTTCGATACGAGCTATAGACGAGTATTGAGGACAATCCAACTTGTTGAAATAACGATATAATGTGGCACCAGGAACTGATTGTTCCGCTTTTCGAATTATCGGAACCACGACTTCGCTTTTCGGTCCAGGCCATACTCCCTTTGCCCTCAACCGAACGTACGGATCAAGTGCAGCAGTTTTTCTTCCAGAACCTCGTAGGAAAAATAGCGTTCTGCGACCTGGTAGTTACACTCAACCATCTCTTCCAAACTCTCTTCATCCTTTAGTATCACTTGAATTCGTGCGATGGCTTTAGAAGAAACGAAACTATCCATGACAATCACATCAAATCCCTTTGGCTCTATGTCCGCAATGTAGATGGAGTACCTATTGACGACTATTGGCTTTTTGTAATATACGGCCTCCAGAAATGCATTGCCAAATCCTTCATAGCCGCTCGGGTAAGTGACCAGGTCTGCGCTCTGGTAAATATCACCAATTGTATAGAGCTTATCCACTGTTTCGCTTGTGCCCCGCTCCGATGATATCAAATGATCGATATGCACGAGTCTTACTCCCATGCTCCGGCTATAGTCTTCAATCCGAGCAAAATAGTCGGCCCCTTCATCATCCACGGCGTGGGAGATGATCAGCATTGGATTCGGCAGGTTCAAATCCCTTACGATTTCAATTGAACGTTCAATCCATTTGCGGGGCACTACGCGGGTCGGCTGAAGAACAAAGAGATCTCCTTTGCCGAGCCCTATCTTCTGGCGCAGATCATTACAATAATCATCGATTTCAGGAGGCTCAACGGCAAAGTTTAAAACGTTGGGAATTACCACATTTGAAATCCCTCTCCTGAAGCTCAGCTGTTCCGAGCCCAGGGAGTTTATCGTCACATGTTGAATCGATGGGAGACCAGGAGGAAACGCCATGTTAAGATAATCCCTGCAAGCATTTATCAGGAAGCGCTCTCTCTCCCAGGAGAAGTCGTGGTGATGGGCAATGGTCGGAATGCCTGTCTCGGTAATGAACTCGGTTATGGCAAGCCCGAGGGGGATGTTCATCGGTATGGAGAGGGCATTCTCCGGAACGATTAGATCTATGGCATGCTTGTCTACAAAACGATACAGCTCGCCTTTCAATTTGCTCTTCATCCTTTGAATTGCCTCGGAGGTTTCCCTCTTCCTGGTTCTTGTGCCAAATATATCCCTTGTGATTTCCCGAATCGAGGGGTGGTCAAAATAGGCTTCTTTCACGAGAAGGGAATTCTTCTTCGGTCTGTCTAAGAGCCCGGCGAAATAGAAGCAGTTATACCTATTCCTTTCCAGTACCTCTGCCCACTTCTGGATCTCGAGGGAAACGCCATCGGTTCCGGCGATCCTTGTGGAAACAAAGCCTACGTTTTTAATGCTATGAAATGATCTCGTGATCGCTCTCATTGTTGCTGCATACCTCCTTCCAAAAATTATCAATCGATTAGCGGTTGGGGCTTAAGAAAACTGAAATTAATTCTATCACTTTCTTTCGCCTAAGTCCTATGGGTTTCAAACGGTTTCGTATCATCCTACGGGAGATCTCAAGTGCAGATGGGCTGCCTTCTGGATCAGCCTGAAGGAAGCTACGGATTAAACGCAAGAATCGATTTTCTTTTTTCCTTGACTAGAATCTTTATTTATATTTAATGCACTCTATGCGAAGAACATGCGCAATGGTGAGAGCAGATAGATGAGATCTATCCTGGTTATTTCAAACGAACAAAAGGTCTGCGGATCTATAAGCAGTTGTTTCGATACGCGATACAAGGTTAGCGTTGCGTTGAATGCAGATGCCGCCCTCGATACGCTTAAGAAAAGGCGATATGACCTCATATTCGTTGATCTAGAAATCCTCAGGAGATCAGGCTCCGGCAATGGGTACAAGGCTGCCATGGAGCCATTCTGGCACCTCTATCCTACCATCGAAATCATCGTTATGTGCTCGCAAGAAATGATCAGAGAGGCTGTGATGGCGGTGAAGGCGGGCGCAAGCGACTACCTCACCTATCCCATAAATCCGGACGAGGTTAAACACGTAACGGAAAGCCTTCACGAGTACTTAATCTCCCAATCCGAGCTGGATTATCTCCGCGATCAGTTCTGGCAGAGCGACTCATTGGAACTCGTTCATACTAGCAGCACTGTGGTGAAAAAGGCCTACGAGAAGATACGCTCTGTTGCGCCAACTAAAAGTACAGTGCTGCTTATCGGGGAAACGGGAACGGGAAAAGGCGAATTGGCGAAACTGATACATCGGCACAGCAGTCGGCGGGATGCCCAATTGATCAGCGTTCATTGCGGAGCAATCCCAGACACACTTTTAGAGAGCGAGCTGTTCGGCCACGAAAAAGGAGCCTTCACCGGCGCTGTCCGGAGAAGACTTGGAAAATTTGAGATAGCAACGGGGGGAACAATCTTTCTCGACGAGATTGGAACCATAACTCCCTCCGCTCAGATCAAGCTCCTGCAGATCCTCCAGGATCAAACCTTTCAACGCGTTGGAGGTGAAGAAACCCTCGAAGCCAACGTGAGGGTCATTGCTGCCACAAATACGGACCTCAAAAAGATGTGTGAAGACGGCCAATTCAGAAAAGATCTCTATTATCGATTAAATGTCTTCCCAATAGAGGTTCCACCCCTGCGGGATCGACCGGAGGATATTCCTCATCTTGTTGAGGTCTTTTTGAAAAGGATGAACAAATTCAGCTCCAAGGAGATACACGACATCCATCCCCGTGTATTGGAGGCTTTCAGAAGATACTCTTGGCCCGGAAACATACGGGAACTGGAAAACCTTATGGAGAGGGCTTACATACTTGAAACCTCCTCGCTGCTCACACCAGAGAGCTTCCCGAGTGAACTATTCGAATCAGAAGTACCGTCAGCAAGCGTCTTTTTCGATACCCAGCTCACCTTGACGGAAGTCAGACACAAAGGCATAGAGGATATTGAAAGGCGCTACCTGAAAGAGGTGCTGGCCAAAAATCAGGGAAGAATAAAGGAGTCGGCATCAGTGGCAGGAGTAACCACACGCCAACTCCACAAACTGATGAAACGGTACGGCATCAGAAAAGAGGACTTCAAATCGTAAGATCACATTCGAGAGTCTGGAACGGCACCCGGGCTGTTCTTTACGTTCCTACTACGTATCCCGCAAAGATCTGATCACGATAAACGCCGTCTTTGGGTCGGAATGGGTTGTTCCGATAGATTTTATATCGGAACTTGCGCTTCCTGTTCATGGATTTCCCTTTCGATTCAGCATATTAATCCCTTTCATGATTCGCTTCCCCGCCTTTAGCATGTGCCTTGCCCGGTGATTATCGGAACTTTGAGTTCTGGTGGTGTTCCTCCTGAAATCCAAAATAGTAATGAATATCAGCAGGTTACTGATATGGCACAGTAATTGCGGTATTGAGTATCGTAACAAGCAAAACCTTTAATAGAGGAAAGGAAATGTTCTGGGGGTTTTGGAAAAAGGGGTCTGTGCCAGCAAAGCCATTAAATGCACAGAGGTTACGGAAACCGCAGGTTTTACCGCAGGCGGTGGGAAGGGAATTAATAGTACAGTTGGGAAAGAATCCTGACTGGGTGTGGAACCTCAAAAGCGTTGTGCACAAGAGCCCGAGGGGCAAACATCGCTATAGCGTCCGGGTTTTTGATCAGGCACAGGCAGTGGGAATGGGGATTAGCGTGGTGAACTACGGCTCGCTCGACGACCATCCCGAGTTGATTCTCTTCGAGGGCTGGTATGACAGGAAATCGTGGAAAGCCCACATCAAAGAAATGGTGAAAGCAGAAGAATCATTGCCTCGGGCGGCCTAGAGGCTGATCAAGTGCCGGACTACTCCAAATCATGGGGGTATTCCTTCTACACCACGAGAGCCTGGGATTGGAAGAGGCAATAAAGATGGAAGCAGAACAAAAACCAACTTACATCAACGGTATCATTGTTCCGGTTGATTGGGATGAGAAGGGAAATGTGATCGCTGCGGCCATTTCTTGCCACGGCGAGGTCGAGTACCGAATTGAGAATAACACAAAGGGATCTGAATTGCTCTCTTTAGTCCAAGAGGAGGTGGAAGTCACTGGCATTGTGAGGGAGAAAGGCGACAGGAAGCTAATCACTGTGACTGAATATCAAATAAGTAAGCGTGTCGGATCACTTGCTGATTTTTTTGGATTAAAGGCAGCTCGCAGCGGACAACCGCCGGATAAGATTGGTGAGCCTTTGGGAGGCTGAGAGAGAGGCTGTTGGATGATCTCGAACATGCCGGGCATTTCTTCAGCCCGCCTGCCTTGTGGAGCAACTGCTGCCGACCACCGTTCCATCGTATGCCGTCAGAAGAACAGTTGCAAACTATTGACCTGATAGCGCTCTCTTGTTGAAAAATGCGTGGTCCACTCCAAGAAGGAGTCAGCTTTGGACGCTTATGCAAAACCAATTCCTCGATCGGGATCGAGAAACATATTTTGCCCTTACTATGATGGCTGCCTAGATCATGCGGTCCAGCGCTGCTGGCAGTCATGGAACTGCTCTTGCTGTCCTCACAGGGCGACGCAATCTATTGCTGAATGCGGCAGTTTTATTGGCACGGACGAACCGCCGTGTGATGTGCCGGCAAATATTATGATTGAAATTGAGAGACCAATTATTTAACCAGCAACCGCCTGGACACGGTGAATGATGCGCACCTCCTTCCATCGGAATAAGGTGTTCCGATCCAGATAGTATCGGAACCAAAATTTCTCTTGTGCTCATTTGCTATTAATTTCAGAGAGTTACACCATCATTTTCTTATCTATCTGATATAAGCTGGGGGTATTCTCGTGAAAATCGGAACTCTTGGTTCTGATGATCACTGATGAAGATATTAAAAAAACATGAAAAATCAGCATGTTATGAGTATGGCACAGCTATTGCTGATTCATATTATGAGTATTTCAGCAAATTAAACTGAACAGGAGAAGAACATGACGTGGAATTTCTGGAAAAAGAAACCGGCAACCGAAGCCCGGTCGAAAACGGAGAAACTGCATAGGCCGCAGGATATCCCGCAGGCTGTGGGCAGAGATTTGATCGTCAACATGGGCAAGAATCCTGATTGGGTGTGGCGATTGAAATGTGTGGTGCGCGGGCAGGAAAATGAAAAGAGCCGCTATGATTTTAGGGTTTTTGATGAGGCCGAGGTCGCAAAGGCCCAGGTCAAAGTCAAAGATTATACCTCCTTCGACGAGCATCTCGAGCTCATCCTTTTTCATGGATGGTTCGACAAGAAATCGTGGACGACTCACATAGAAGAGGGGCCACCGAAGCCCTTGCCTAAAGCCGCCTAAGACTGGGGGAGAATGCGCTGAACAGGCAGGAATGACCAGGCTGCGCTGCGGCAATAGGGGCGGAAATAAATAGAGGAGGAGTTTCCTCCTCTTTTTTAATGGCAGCATCGCTTACCACAGAAAATGTCATTCCTTTGGTCAGAAGCTTTGGGAATGTCTTCAGGCGTCACGTCTCAAGAGCCACAACAAATCTGGGTGCAGGAGTCTCTGAAGCAGCTCAATAGCAATCCCTTTCGAGAAATCCGATGAAAGACAAGGTAATTACGTGCGTTCAGTGTGAAAACCCTTTTGTTTTTGCCGTTGCCGAGCAGGCCCGTTTTCATGAACGCGGCTTTGACATTCCAAAGCGATGTCCAGAATGCCGAAAAAAGAAGTTCAGAGCGATTGAGATAACTGAAAGGTTACAGCACAAGGGAAACAAGAAACAGGGTTGGCGAAGGGATAGCGAGAACGATAGAGCTTGAAGGCTATGATTTGATCAATGGAATACGATGACACCCCGCACAAAACGCAATCTAAAGAATTCGATCTATGATGGTATGTTTGCCAACATGTTTGCGACTCTTACCGGAGGCATGTTTCTTACGGGCTTTGCCCTTTATCTTGGCATGAACGAATTTATGATTGGCCTCCTCGCGTCAATGCCCTTTATGGTCACGGTATTCCAGCTACCCGCCTCATATGGCATCCTCAGAACTGGAAAACAAAAAGCAATTGCCTGCTGGGCTGCAGCAGCAGCACGCGTGATATGGATTCCCATTGTTGTGGTCACTTTGCTGTCCGTTATATCGCATTTAAATGGGGTGGGGATTATCCTCGGCCTCATCTTTCTCTCTTACGCTTTCGTCTCTATCAGCTATGTGTCCTGGCTCTCGTGGATGTCAGATCTTGTTCCCGAGGATATCCGAGGCAGCTTTTTTGGAACGAGAAATATGATCTGCGGTGCAGCCGGGATGATCGTACTGGTGGTTTTCGGAAGGCTTCTTGATAGCCTGAACGGCTACGTGTGGGGAGCCTTGCCTGTCGGATTTGGGATCACGTTTATATCAGCCACGTTTTTTGGGATATTCAGCCTCTATTTCCTGAATCAGATTTCAGAACCGGACAACGGCAGTAGGGCTGAGACGCCTCATTCGTTTGTTAAAACCTTTACCATTCCTTTTGCTGAGCCCAATCTCAAGAGGTTTTTGCTCTTCACCTTTTTGTGGAGCTTCTCGGTATATCTTGCCAGCCCCTTTTTCACCCTCTATTACCTTCGGGATCTCCATTTCAGTTACAGCTTTGTAGCAGTCCTTGGCATGATCTCAGCCCTTGCTGATTTGATCGGCATGAAAGTGTGGGGGAGGATCTCCGATAGAGTAAAGAACAAAGCGGTCATTCAGTTTGCGGGGCGGATTGCCATTTTCCTGCCTTTAGCATGGGTCCTGGCAAGACCACGCAGCATCGTAATGCCAGTGGTCCTTCATGTTGTGGGAGGCGGTTTCTGGGCGGGTATCAACCTCTGTATGAACAACCTGTTGCTGAGTATCTCGCCTAGGGAAGATAGGGCATCGTTTTTCTCTCTTTACAACATCGTGGGAGGTCTTGGCGCAGCCACAGCACCCATTTTGGCCGGGCTTTTGCTTGAATCCATCAGCCAACTAGATCTGCATCTGTTTTCCTGGAACCTGTTTCCGGTTCATGTCATATTCATAACTTCCACCCTGCTCAGACTACTAAGCTTCCGGTTTTTGAAGGATGTGCATGAACCGGAGGAGGTACCCGTCGGACAGATGGTCAGAATACTGAGGAGCGTTCGCGGATTGAATATGACCAACGGGTTCAGCTACCTGCTGCACCCATTTATCCACAGCGCTCGAGAAAAACGGGAGTTTTAGCCCTGATGATGACTGAGGCCTTCTGGCACATCCCAATGGTGACCTCCCTGAGAGCCAAAAACAGCCAAACAATAGTTCGGAACTTGCGGTTCCGCTACCCACAACATCGGAACTTGCTTTTCTTATGCCTATTTTTTACCTCATATCAACTAATTAGCTTATTACCGTGCCCCATTATGAAGCGCCTGGGTTATTTTCTTGGCAGGTATCGGAACTATCAGTTCTGATTCCTATCTGCCTGAAAGCTTAATAGATTAGTTATATCAATAGGTTATACCTATGGCATGGTCGTTGCTTTCTCGTTCAACACCTAGATTGCAACCCTCTCCTCTTACCGCTGCTACTGAGGGTAAATCCTCGTAAGGAGACGGGCTGAGAAAACCACGATCCGGTTGCCGGACTCGGGGGGAAGCATTCTAAGACAATGGATTTATCAGAGCAAAGGAATGGGGATAGTTAGCATTGGGATATATGAAGCCACGGGAATTTGCAGGAACGTCAAGAACAGCCTTGCAAGGCTCGCGATTCCAGCGTTGGCCCGTTGACTTCTAGAAAAATGGGAGAACGTAATAAATGACGAAAGAAACAGTTAGTTCGGAGGATTTTGAGCCCCCGGGTACGCGCTGCGGACTCGGGGAATTGAAGCCAGACACAGTTATTGATTTTACACAGACAACCACACCCAGGGCAGAGGTCTTTTTTCGAAAAGGCCCCCAGATTCCAAGGTTCCGATCGAGCAGCCGGGCCTTGTTCTTCCGCAGGCGGTTCTTCCCGGACGCAACTGTCGCTGATTGGAACGATTGGCGGTGGCAGGTACGTCACCGGATCAGGAACATGGAAAACCTTGGCCGGATCCTTCAACTCTCAGAGGATGAGTGGACAAAGGATACATGCCCTGCCACACAGCTCCCCATTGCAATCACGCCTTACTATGCAAGCCTCCTTGAGAGGGACAATGCACAACAACCCCTCCGGCGTACCGTGGTGCCGGTAAACGCCGAGTCTCTCTGCTCACCCGGCGAGGCGATTGATCCTCTCGCCGAAGACCATGACAGCCCATTACCTGGTTTGGTGCACCGATATCCCGATCGCGTTCTTCTCTTGGCTACGGGCTTCTGCGCAACGTACTGCCGGTACTGCACACGTTCGCGCCTTGTGGGCAATGGAGGCAAACTGGCCTTTAATAAAACACAATTGGACAACGCACTTGCCTATATTGAATCGCATTCCTCTGTCCGTGATGTCCTGATCTCAGGCGGGGATCCTTTGACCCTTTCGGACGAAAAGTTGGAATGGCTGCTCGCACGATTATACGGAATACGCCATGTGGAGTTTCTGCGGATAGGCACAAAGGTGCCTGTTGTTTTGCCACAGCGCATAACGCCCGCCCTTACCCGTATGCTCAAACGCTACCATCCGCTGTGGATGAGCATACACTTCACCCATCCCGATGAGCTGACTGTGGAGGTGGCGGAGGCGTGTGGGCGCCTTGCAGACGCCGGCATTCCTTTAGGCAGTCAAACCGTTCTTCTTGCGGGAGTCAACGACAATGTGGAGACCATGAGGAATTTGATGCATGGGCTCCTCCGGATACGGGTCAAGCCCTACTATCTCTATCAGTGTGACCCTATTTTGGGATCTGCCCATTTCAGAACTCCCGTAGAAAAAGGTATAGAGATTATCGAGGGATTGCGAGGTCACACCACGGGGTATGCGGTGCCAACTTACGTGATCGACGCCCCCGGAGGCGGCGGTAAGATCCCGATCTTCCCGGAATCCCTTGTTGGGCGGGATGGAGATGACCTTCTGCTCAAGAACTACCAGGGCCGTCTCTATCGGTATCCGGATCCAGGCGGCATGGCGGCGGGACAACAGCCTTTCAACCTTTACTTACATTAAGGAAATGGAGAGATGATGAGCATAGGATTGACATATGATCTCCGCGATGACTACCTCGCTGAGGGATTTAGCGAAGATGATACGGCCGAGTTCGATCGCGAGGACACCATTCAAGCCATTCAGCAAACCTTGCAAGATCTGGGTTATGAGACAGATCGCATCGGTAATATCAAGCAACTTACAAGGCGTCTGGCCGCCGGAGACCGGTGGGACATGGTTTTTAACATTGCCGAAGGCTTCAGGGGCTTTGGCCGAGAGGCACAAGTGCCGGCGCTGTTGGATGCTTATGAGATACCTTATACTTTTTCCGATCCTTTGGTGCTGTGCCTCACCCTTCATAAGGCTATGACCAAGGCAGTGGTCCGCGACCTCGGCATCCCCACTCCGGATTTCCGCGTGGTCGAAAGCATGTCTGACCTGGAACTGTTTGATCTTCCGTTCCCCGTCTTTGCCAAACCAGTCGCTGAAGGCACCAGCAAGGGAATTACCGCCGCATCCAAGATCTGGAGCAAAAACCAGCTCATATCCGTGTGCGCCAGGTCTTTGTTCGCGTACAAACAACCGGTTCTCGTGGAGGCCTTTTTGCCCGGGAGGGAGTTTACCGTGGGGATCGTGGGCACGGGAAAAGACGCGACAGCCATAGGGGTTATGGAGGTTATCCTCCGAGACACTGCCGAGCCCGACGTTTACTCTTACCAGAATAAGGAAAGATGTGAGGAATTCGTTGAGTATCGTCTGGCCAAGGATGCCGTGGCAGAAAAGGCCAAGGAGCTTGCGCTGGCGGTATGGCACGGAATTGGCTGTAGGGATGCAGGGCGCGTTGACATACGGGCTGACGTGAATGCGGTTCCAAACTTCATGGAAGTTAATCCGCTGGCAGGCCTGCACCCGCAACACTCCGACCTCCCCATCATCGCCAACCTGGTAGGCATACCTTACCGGTCGCTTCTGGAAGCAATCCTAGACTCCGCTTTTGCCCGTGTCCAAGGGAGCGAATACAGAGAAGATCTGTCCGCTTATATGAGAAGATGATAGGTGTGGTCCACAACGTGCCGGTTCCGGCCGGTCATGCCTTTGCAGAGGCATCCCTGGATATCCTCACGCAAGTTGAGGCAATAGAAAAGGCCCTCCAAGAGCTGGGGTATCCGTCGGTTAGCATCCCCTTTACAAGGGATGTCAGCGCTTTCATGCAAAAGTTGAAGAAATCGAGGGCAGAGATGGCGATCAACCTTTGTGAGAGCCTTGACGATGACCCTCGATTTGTCGCGCATCCCGCTGCTGTGCTTGAGCTATTGGGCATCCCTTTTTCGGGTTCGCCCTCTCAAGCCCTCATGCTTACAACGGACAAAGTGATCACAAAATGCCTGCTGAGGGCCAACGGAATCAGAACACCCGAATATCTGATTTGCGATGATGCAGGTAACTTTGACCCCCACGTTCTGAGGTTCCCGGTCATCGTTAAGCCAGTCCTTCAAGATGCCAGCATTGGCATAGATCAAGAGTCAATTTTTAAGGATAGGGGTGAACTCGAGAAAGGGGTCAAGGAATTCTTCGATCGATTCGGCACCCTTCTGGTTGAGGAGTATGTGGCAGGACGGGAGTTTAATGTCTCCATTTTCGGATACCCGTCACCGAGGGTCCTTCCCTTAGCAGAGATCGATTTTTCCGAATTTCCTCCAGAACTCTACCCTATTGTAGGATACAGGGCCAAGTGGGACGCCTCTACCTTCGAATACCTTCATACGCCAAGAGCGTTTCCGCAAGATCTTTCACCGGTCTTGCAACAAAGGATTGAGGCAACAGCCATCACATGTTTTAAGCTCCTTATGCTCAGGGATTATGGGCGGGTTGACATGCGGGTCGATGACCACGGGCAAATCCATGTGCTCGAGGTTAATGCCAACCCTTGCCTGAGCCCCGACGCAGGCTTTGCAGCTGCTGTGGGAGAAGCCGGCATGACGTATTCGGAGATGGTAGGGGCGCTCGTTGGTTTCACGGCGCAGAGATCAAAGATGAAGGAACCGTGAAAATCAGGCCTCTAAAAACCCATAATAAGAAAGAGGTATCGAGGCTTCTCAGGCAGGCCAAAACCTTTAACGACCAGGAAGTCCGGGTGGCCCTGGAGGTTGTGGATGAGGCGCTTCGTCGACCTGAGAAAGGTGATTACTGCGCTTTCTGTATCCTCAATAGTGATGGCACTCTTGCAGGATTCATCTGTTTCGGCCCTATCCCGATGACCGAGGGTTGTTATGATCTTTACTGGATCGTTGTCGATAAGGCGTTCTCGAGAAGGGGGGTCGGAGGAAAGCTCCTTGAATTCATGGAGGATTTCGTTATTAAGAAAGGGGCCAGGCGCATCTACGTGGATACCTCCTCAACACCGCCCTACGAGCCCGCCAGGGCCTTATATGAGAAGCACGGCTATCGCGTGGTAGGCTTGCTTGAAGACTTTTACCGGAAAGGTGATCACAAGGTGCTCTTCATGAAGGAGGTTACAGAGGGTGTATAGGGAAAAGGTAGCATCTTCTCGGTTAGAGAAGATCTATACGGCCATCGATGACAGGTTTTCTGAACATCTGGAGGGATGCAAAGCCTTTCTGCGACAGAAGAGCGTATCGGCCACGGGAGAAGGAATCCGTGAGACCGCCGAGTGGATTGGGCGCTCTATTGAGGAATTGGGGGGTAAGGTGACTTTCTGGGGCAACCCATCCTTTCCCATTGTTTACGGCCGTCTGGACAAGGGGTATCCAAAGACATTGATCATATATGGCATGTACGATGTTCAGCCTGCTGAGGAGCCTAATTGGGTTAGTCCGCCCTTCGCAGCTGAAAGCCATAATCTTCCGGGTATTGGGGAATGCATCATAGCGCGAGGCGCTGTAAACTCGAAAGGGGCCTTGTGGGGCCTGTTCAACGTGCTTAAAACAATCAATGAGGAAGACGATATACCGCTGAATCTTATATTCACCATTGAAGGAGAAGAGGAAATTGGGAGTCCTCAGTTCGAGGATTTTATCCTCCGCCATCGGGAACAGCTCAGAGGAGATGGGGTTGTCGACTTTGATTTTTCTCAAGACACGAGGGGTAAAGTCTCCATGCACCTCGGTCTCAAGGGAATTGTGTACCTGGACCTCATTTGTCGTGGAGGCAGGCGAGGTGGACCCACGGAAACCTCCCTCCATGGATCTGTCAGCGCCTGGATATCATCGCCGGTATGGCGGTTAATTCATGCACTGGGCTCATTAACGGATAATAAGGAGAACATAAAAATTCAGGGCTTTTATGACAATGTTTCGCCGCCGAGCAAAGAGGATTTAAGGCTCCTCTATAAGCTGGAAAAGAGCTTTGATGAAAAGGCATTTCTCAAGGAGATGAAGAGCCTCTGTTTCAAACACGACCGGCACGGGATCGATCTACTCAAGAGAGGGCTCTATTCCCCGATTATAAATATAAATGGATTTCATGCAGGTTACGATGGGTCCGGTACCAAGACTGTTTTGCCCAGGCGGGCCAGTGCGAAGATCGATATCCGTTTTGGCCCAAAGATGGAGCCCGAAGAGGTTGTGGAGAAGTTTACAAGGCACCTTCTGAGCCAAGGTTTTGACGACATCGAGGTAAAGGTAAGGGACTCCTACACCTGGTCTAAGACAAACTACAATGAGCATGCTGTTCAGCAGATGATCCATGCCTATCGCCTTCACGGAACAGAACCGGAGGTATGGCCTATCGCCACGTGGGCAGCGCCCTATTTTGTCTTTTCAAGGATCCTAGCCCTGCCAGTTGTCTCAGGCGGGCTCGGGCACGGTGGAAGACAGCATGTGGCCAACGAATATATGAGCGTGAAGGGTTTTAGGGATTTCGAGAAGTTCGCAGCTACCTTTCTGTACCTCATGTCCAGTGAATCCAGCCAGATTGGGTTCACGTGAAACCCGCATTTCGTCCTTTCTTGCGCTGCGCCCTTGACTGAGCTTTCTCTGGGGGAATCGTATATTAGGATAGTAGATCCCAATCTACTGTTGGCGCAGCTAAGCTCCTGCGACCTCTTTTTTGCCTTGAGCCTTCTCTGCATTGCAAGATCACTTTTTGCAAAGGACCCCCGTTTTTGTTAGTATGGCAATAAGGATCAGGGCATAGAATTTGCTTCAAGAATAGAAGTTTGCTCCATGATACGCGAGCGTCTAAAAGAAATATTCGACAAAACACGTGAAAAGAAATATATCCATACCCCTTAGGATGACGTAGTTCGGGAATCAAGCAACAATCGAAAACTAATTTCGAACAGATAAAGGCCCCTTTATGAAGGCAAAGATCAAATATAGTGTCGTCCCCAATCTTCCCCCACAACTGGAGGTCTTAAGGAGTTTGGCCTATAACCTCTGCTTTAGTTGGAAGGATGAAATTCGAGCCCTGTTTCAGCGGATTGATCCCGGTCTGTGGGTCGATTGCGGTCGCAACCCGGTCCTGATGTTGGGTCTGGTCAGTCAAGATCGGCTGAATGAGCTATCACAGGATCATGGATTTCTGGCACAGTTGGAGCAGGTAGGTCGGAATTTTGACCGTTACCTCTCTCAGCCTCGTATCCAGGCGGGGGATTATTCACCGGAGGTGCCCTTTCAGGTCGCTTACTTCTCTGCCGAATTCGGGCTGAGCGAGTGTCTGCCTATCTATTCCGGGGGAATGGGGGCGCTATCCGGTGACCACCTCAAATCGGCGAGCGATTTGAACCTGCCGCTCGTGGGTGTAGGCCTTCTGTATCAGGAGGGCTATTTCAGCCAGTATCTCACCTCTGATGGCTGGCAAATGGAGAAATACCAGCCGAATGACTTCGCCAATATGCCGGTGAGTCCCGTCCACAATGCAAGGGGTAAGCCGCTTACCGTTTCGGTAGACCTTAAGGGCACGCCGGTTCATATCGCAATCTGGCGTATCGATGTGGGGAGAGTACCATTGTATATGCTTGACACCAATGTCGAAAAGAATCCGCCTGAGTTCCGCCAGACAACGGCCCAGCTCTATGGGGGTGACCGTGAAATGCGGCTCAGACAAGAAATTGTCTTGGGCATCGGCGGCATCAGGGCACTCAAGGCCCTTGGAATCGAGCCCACGGTCATCCACATCAATGAAGGTCATTCGGCATTTTCGGCCCTTGAGCGAATCAATGTTTTGAGAAAGGAAAAGGGCCTGTCGTTTGATGCGGCGCGGGAGATTATCCTGGCCAGTACCGTTTTTACGACCCATACCCCGGTACCTGCCGGCAATGACACCTTTGATCCAGAGCTTATTCGGGCCTACTTCGAGGAATACGTCAAAGAGCTGGGCATCAGCTTTAAAGTCCTGTTAGGTTACGGACGTCTGGACTTTCGAGATGACACAGAACCCTTCGGCATGAGCACCCTCGCCCTGAGATTGTCCGCTCACAGCAATGGAGTAAGTCGTCTGCACGGGCGCACGTCAAAAGAGCTATGGAAAAAGGTCTGGCACCATCATCCGGTTGAGGATGTACCGATTGACTACATAACCAACGGCATTCACGTTCCCACCTGGATTTCGGGTGATCTGGCGCGGCTCTTCGACCGGTACCTTGGTGCCGATTGGGCCGAAGATCCGGACAATGAGCGCGTGTGGGAACAGGTAGAAAAAGTCACCAATGCCGAGCTGTGGCGGACCCACGAGCGGTGCCGAGAATACCTAATCGGCTTCACCCGGCGCCGTCTCGCCGAGCAACTCACGAGCCAAGGGGTATCCATGACCGATGTCCAGGCCGCAAGCGAGGTCCTCAGCCCGGATGCGCTCACCATTGGCTTTGCCCGCCGCTTTGCAACTTACAAGAGGGCAACACTCCTGTTTAGAGATCCAGACCGGTTAGACCAAGTTCTCAACCATCCGAAGCGCCCGGCTCAGATCATCATTGCAGGCAAGGCTCACCCGCAGGACAACGAAGGCAAGGAGTTCATACAACATATCGTCCACCTTACTCGGCAGGAGCGCTTTCGCCGCCGCGTGGTCTTTCTTGAGGATTACAACATGTACGTTGCCAAGCGCCTGGTCTCAGGGAGCGACCTCTGGCTGAATACGCCCCGCCGGCCCTTGGAGGCGTGTGGCACGAGCGGTATGAAGGCGCTGGCAAATGGCTCGCTCAACCTCAGCGTGTTAGACGGCTGGTGGGATGAGGCATATCAGCGCGACATTGGCTGGTCCGTTGGTCATGGGGAAGTCTATCAGGACCATGCGGCCCAGGATGACATTGAGAGTCGCGAACTTTACAACCTCCTTGAAGAGCAAGTTGTCCCCCTCTTCTACCAGCGGGGACCCGATGGGATACCCCGCGGCTGGGTTGATAAGTTGAGGGCCGGCCTGCAGCGCCTTGCCCCTTTCTTCAACTCCCATCGAATGGTGCAAGACTATGCAAGCCGGTACTACCTGCCCTGTTCGAAACGGTACCATACGTTATGCAGCAACGATTTCAGCGGCGCAAAGGACTTGGCGGCCTGGAGACAGAAGCTCATGACCAGCTGGCACGAGGTTTCCGTAGCGGGAATTACCTCTCGGGATGGCTTGGAGATGTCCGTCGGAAACGAGATCGACGCAGTGGCCCGGGTGAGACTTGGGGCCCTTTCGCCGGAGGACGTAACGGTAGAAGCATACTACGGGCGTCTGGACCCAAATGGGGACTTCCTTGAGCGGGAAACCGCTACCCTGGAAGCTACCGACTCTGCAGATGGTGTATTTACCTTTAGCGGCACAATTCCATGCACCAGAACGGGCCGCTACGGCTTTACGGTGCGGGTTACACCCAGCCACAAGAGGCTTGAAAACCGTTTCGTCATGGGCCTCGTCACCTGGGCGTGATCCCCGCGCTCTTCGCTAGCTCCTTCGATTCATGAGATCTGTGAAAACGGGGTAGAGATCCTCCCGCAGCCTCAGCAAGAGGTGATTGCCCAGCGCCCGTGCAAATCTGTCATCTCCGTGAGGTCTTATCTACATCAAGCTTGCTAACGTCAACAGTTTTGTTTTGCTATTGACACAGCTTATTTTCGAATTTATGATTTTTAAAAGATGAA
>CP070752.1:2486474-2490081 GCA_020348625.1 Deltaproteobacteria bacterium
CATTATGTATCTTCTGCGCGTAAAAATCACGGCTGAAATCAGCCAACCTATCCTCCCGTAACGCCGTCCGTATCCCCGTCATGAGCTTCGCGTAGTAATGGAGATTGTGAATGGTATTTAACCGATACGCAAGGAGTTCTTTTGTTAAGAACAGGTGCCGTAAATATGCCCTCGAATAATGTGAGCAGGTATAGCACGTGCAATCGTTTTCGATTGGCGAGCTGTCATCAGAGTATTGGGCATTTTTTATCACAAGCCTTCCTTGCTTAGTAAACAGCATGCCATTTCGCGCATTCCTAGTCGGCAAGACACAGTCGAACATATCCACGCCCAGGTTCACCGACTCGACGATGTCTTCAGGTGTTCCCACGCCCATCAGATACACCGGCTTTTCGTCCGGCAAGAATTCCCTCGTGACCCCGATCACCTGCTCTCGGGTGGCACGCTCTTCGCCTACGGACAAACCGCCAATGGCATACCCGTCAAAACCCATCTCAACGAGGCCTTTGGCACTCATCTCTCGCAGGTCAGGATATATTCCTCCCTGAATAATTCCAAAGAGCGCTTGTTTATTATTTTTTTTGCCAGCCCGGCATCGCTGTGCCCACTGCTCCGTAAGTTTTACGGATTTCAGGATATAGTCGTGGTCCGCCTCAGCAGGTGCACACTCATCCAACGTCATGGCAATGTCCGAACCCAGGGCATCCTGGATTTCCATTGCCTTTTCCGGGCTCAGGAAATGGGTTGAGCCGTCGATATGGGACTGAAAGGTAACCCCTTCCTCTGAGATAGTCCTAAGCTTCGAGAGGCTGTAGACCTGAAATCCTCCGCTATCAGTCAGTATAGGCCCTGACCAGTTCATGAACCGATGGAGACCACCGAGCTTTCGTATCAATTCATGGCCGGGCCTCAGGTACAGATGATATGTGTTAGCCAGGATTATTTCCGCCCCCGCATCCCTGGCTTCATCAGGGGTCACTCCCTTGATTGCGCCTGCCGTGCCAACAGGCATGAACACAGGGGTTTCAAAGCTTCCGTGGTCTGTTACGATTTCACCAACCCGTGCCCTGCTTGCCGTATCTTGCTTCTGAATAAGGAATTCCACGACTTGGTTTTCCTTTACCGTCCAGTCGACTCTGCCTGGCTCAGCTTATCAGCATGGCATCGCCGTAACTGTAAAAGCGATACCGCTTTTCGGTGGCCCATTGGTAGGCCCTCATGGTCAGTTCACGACCGGCAAATGCCGCCACCAGAAAAAGAAGCGAAGACCGGGGCAGGTGAAAATTCGTCAACAGGGCATCGATAGCCTGAAAACCAAATCCCGGGTAGATCAAAAGATCTGTAGACCCGGAATCAGCCTTTATTGCCCCTTTCTTTTGAGATACGGTTTCCAGGGCCCTGACAACGGTCGTTCCAACGGCGATAACCCTTTTGCCCTCGATCTTGGCTCTCCGGATCGTGCTGGCGGCAGCGGGGCTTACCGTATATGACTCACTTTGCAGGGTATGTTCCCTGATATCCTGTACCCTCACCGGTCGAAAGGTGTCATGACCAACCAGGAGGGTTATACTCACTATGGTTACTCCCCGGGATTGTAAAGCCGTGAGGAGATCGCGGGTAAAATGAAGGCCTGCCGTCGGTGCTGCCACCGCCCCTGAATAACGGGAGAATATAGTCTGGTATCGTTCTCTATCTATCTCCGCTCTCTTATCATTGTTGTCTCTTTTAATATAAGGGGGTAGGGGAAGGCAACCTCTTTTTTTCAACACGTAGTCAAGGCCGTGTTTCCCCTCAAATCTGAGCAGGACTTTTCCGTTTTCACTGAGCGTTTCTACAATACCCGTAAGGCCATCCGGAAAGACAATAGCCGATCCCTCTTTTGGTTTTTTTGATGCCTTTACCAGGCACCAGCGTCTATCCTGCCCCCCCTTGAGGGGCTTAGCAGGGTGGTCGATGACCAAAATCTCTACTTTTCCACCCGTTTCCTTTTCACCGTACAGCCGGGCAGGTACCACCTCGGCATCATTCACCACCAGAAGGTCGCCTGCCCTGAGCAGCGAGGGCAGATCATAGAAGTGATGGTCGGAAATCCGTTTCCTGCTGCGCTCCACAGAGAGCAGACGTGACTCATCCCGCCTCAGAGCAGGCACCTGGGCGATCAGCTCGGCAGGCAGGTCGTAATCATAATCCGCAACGTGATACATATAGCCTACCTGAAAAGATACGTTAAAAGCAGCCCCAAGCACATAGCCAGAAAACCGATTGCCCTGAGCTGATTATCGGGCACCTGCTGCACCTGCCGCAGCCACTTCTTCATCTTATCCGGACATGCCAGATAGGGCAGCCCCTCAACGATGAGAACCAACCCCAGTAGGCAAAAAAGAAGTTTCATCTAACTGTACCTGTCGAAAGATATACCTTTCAAAAAAGGTGTATATTTAGTTTTGGTCATTTGAATTTTGAAAATTGCCTATTTGTTTCGGCCTGCCCTGGCGCGACATTGCTGTTATTGGCTATGGTTGTTACAATATTTCGTAATGCAGTCTTTTACACTCATGCTTTGCAAACCAGGTCTGGGCCAGGGATTTCGATATTCGCATTTCGAATTTAATATTCCCATTTTCACAGGATGCTCCAGACATAGAATTACTATCTGCCACAAAAAGCAGGAATCCTATTCTTAAGGAACTAAGCATTGATGATAACCCAGATGCCTACCCCGATAAAACCCAAGCCCGCAACCCACGATATGTACTTGGGGTTCAGGTAGTGTGCCAAGAGCGAGCCGGCCACAACGCCAATCGCCGACGTCACGATTAGGGCGAGCGCTGCCCCGAGGAAAACCGTGAGTTTGCTGTTTGTGGGGCCGGCCGCATACAGGAGTGTAGCAAACTGGGTCTTATCTCCCAGCTCGGCAACAAAGACAGTGCCGAACACCGTTAAGAGTAACTTCAAATCCATTCCAAACCTCGTAAGAGATACGAATTAATTGTTAAACGGAGGCCCTGCCGGGGTCTTTATTCAAGCCATCCCGAGTACTTTCCCGTCATGCTCTCTATCTCAACCTTTATAATGAGCATTTTCTCCATGATAGCTGCCGAATAATCGGATGGTCGACCCCCATAATGTCGCATGACAATATCCAGGGCCTTGCGCTTAGATTCGGGATCATCTACTAAAGAAGCATTCCCAAACCCGACAAGGCTGCGATACTTCATGCTCCACTTGCACGCAGTCTCATTGGTCACCAGTTCATGGTCGCAGTCGACCTCGAAGCAGACCCTGTTATTCTTCTTGAGTATATCTATCTTCTTTCCTTCCCGGGCCGTGTGAAAATACAGGGCATTATCCTCATACCCAAAGCACAGGGGAACGATGTAGGGGCGATCATCTTTTGATAAAGCGAGCCGGCATACCGTTGATTTTGCTATGATAGATTCAATTGCCGCTCTGTCGGTTATCTCCTGTTCTTTTCTCCTCATCACAGTAGTCCTTTATGATTGCTATGCCTTACAAATGCCCCCGGATTAACCGGGGGTTTCGTTCATCGTTCATAAAACGGGAAATTCGCCCATTCATGAAACATCTATAGATAGACTATACTTAT
>CP070752.1:2490181-2502649 GCA_020348625.1 Deltaproteobacteria bacterium
AGACGTAGGAAATAGGCGCCTGGAGGAGTAATGGCCAAGGAAAGCGGAAAGGCAAGTAGAGGGAAGAAGGAAAAGAAGATCGTTGTCAATGGGATTGTACACATTCAATCTACCTTTAACAATACCATCATTACGATCACTGATATGAACGGCAACGTTGTTGCTTCATCGAGTCCGGGTCAGGTAGGCTTCAAGGGTAGCAGAAAGAGCACCCCCTTTGCCGCCCAGCTGGCAGCCCAAGCCGCGTTAAAGAAGGCAATGGCCTTGGGCCTCAAAAGCGCTGAGGTTCGAGTCAAGGGGCCCGGTGTCGGACGTGAAGCGGCCTTACGGGCTTTGCAGATGGATGGATTCTCCGTTACTATGATCAGGGACGTGACCCCCATTCCACATAACGGTTGCAGGCCGCCGAAGAGGAGAAGGGTGTAGGAGGGAAAGGAGTGGCTCGATATACAGAGGCGACATGTAGGTTATGCAGAAGGGAAAATCTTAAGCTATTTCTTAAAGGTGACCGGTGTTACACCGACAAGTGTGCTTTTGAGCGACGCTCCTATGCACCGGGTCAGCACGGCCAGAGGAGGGGCGGCAAGATCTCCGATTACGGGGTCCAGCTCCGAGAGAAACAAAAGGTCAAGAGAATTTATGGAGTATTGGAAAAGCAGTTTCGGAAGTACTATGAGAAAGCCGAGAGACAAAAGGGCATTACCGGAACAAACCTGTTGATCCTCTTAGAGCGCCGATTAGATAATGTGGTGTATCGCATGGGATTTGCGTCCTCGCGAAATCAGGGAAGACAGGCTGTAAGGCATAGTCATTTTACCGTGAACGGGAGGAAGATCAATATACCCTCATACCAGGTTAAGATTGGTGATGTGATAGAGGTGAAGGATAAGAGTCGCAAGATTCCTACTGTTCTTGAGGCAATAGAGACGGTTGTAAGGCGTGAAATGCCATCATGGCTAGAGGTGGATGGAGCTAGTTTTCGTGGTACTGTCAAAGAATTTCCAAACCGTGAAGAATTGACCATGCCGATTAATGAGCAGCTCATAGTAGAGCTATACTCAAAGTAAAGGAGCTTCTAACGATTTTACGCAAAAGATATGGCAAAAGGTTTTTGAAGACACTTACAACAATCTGCCTTCGAGGTGATGCATATTTATGAAAAAGCTACAGCAAAAGAACTGGAGAGATCTGATAAAGCCAAAGGCGATAGAAATCGAAGCCGATACCTTTACGGATTTTTATGGAAAATTCGTGTGCCAACCTTTAGAAAGAGGTTTCGGAATAACCCTTGGTAACGCTTTGAGACGGATTCTCCTGTCTTCTCTGCAGGGGGCGGCCATTGTTTCCGTCAGATTTGATGGTGTGCCTCATGAATTTACGACGATTCCTGGCATAAAGGAGGACGTAACAGACATTATTCTCAATCTCAAAGAAATAAATCTTAAGATCGTCGATGATATTGAGGAAGAGGAACAGATTAAGGTTGGTTTAGACTGTGAGGGGGAAAAGGACGTAAAGGCCGGGGATGTCAGTACCGACGGTAAGGTTGAGATAATGAATCCGGAAAAGCATATTGCCACCCTCAACAAAGACGCCGTTCTGCATGCGGAGATGATAGTCATGTCTGGGAAGGGATATGTTCCGGCAGAGAGGAATGTGACAGGAGTACAGGAGATCGGTGTAATACCGATTGATGCCCTCTTTTCCCCGATCAGAAAAGTTGCGTATGTAGTTGGTAACGCACGGGTCGGTCAGAGGACAGACTACGATAAATTGACCCTGGAGATCTGGACCGATGGAACGGTTAATCCACAAGATGCTTTGGCCTTTGCAGCAAAGATTCTCAAGGAACAGGCCACGCCGTTTATTAACTTCGAGGAAGAACTAGAGGAAGAATTAGAAAAAGAAGAAAGAGAGATAGAAGAAAAGGTGAATGAAAACCTGTTTAAGCCGGTAAGCGAGCTTGAGCTGTCTGTGCGTTCCTCGAATTGTCTCAAGAATGCCAATATAAAGCATATCTACGAGTTGGTCCAGAAAACAGAGAGTGAAATGCTCAAGACGAAGAATTTCGGGCGAAAGTCCCTGAACGAGATAAAGAGGATATTGGAGGAGATGGATCTGCAGTTTGGCATGGAATTGGATAACTTCCCCTTTCCCAAGCATTATGAGGAGGAAAGAGAGGCTGAACGCGGAGAGGAACAGGATGAATGAGACACAGAACGGCAGGAAAAAAGCTGGGTCGTGATTCGAGTCACCGAAGGGCTGTATTAAGAAACCTTGTTACCTCATTATTCAGATATGAGGAGATATCAACCACACAGGCAAAGGCTAAGGCCCTGCGACCTATTGCCGAGAAAATGATTACTCTGGCCAAGAGAGGAGATCTTCATGCGCGTCGGCAGGCCCTTGCTTACCTCTTGGACAAGTCCGTTGCCCATAAGCTGTTTGAGCAGATGAAGGATCGTTTCGCCGATCGCCAGGGCGGGTATATTAGGATTTTGAAGGCCGGCTACCGGGTCGGCGACAATGCGCCCCTTGCGATTGTACAACTCTTGCTTGCAGGTGAAACAAAAGGATCCAGGAAGGCCGCGAGGAAAGACAAAAAGGGCGCAAAAAAGGTGACCAAGGAGGGTGCAGAGGAGAAGGAGACCCCGAAAGAAGAGATGAAAGGAGTCGAGCCTGAAGGAGAGAAGAAGAGCGCTAAAGGAAAAAGCCGTGATACGAAGAAGAAACGGGATACTGGCACGGGTGAAAGAAAGGTCTCCAGGGAAAAAAGGGTGCCTCTCGAGTGAAGAAGCAGGCCACAGGGGACGTGCAGGAAAGCGCTGAGGAGCAAGTGAACGGTTCTGAGAGCGGACAGGAGAAGGTAGAGTAATCGAAACAGAGAAACGGTGTTCAACGAAGAGAAGAGATTAGAGCTCAAACGAAGAGCGCATAATTGTTGGTGCAAGAGGGCCCCCTTTACGACGCGGAAGAAAGGGGGCTTTCTTTTGGATAGTTGTCGTGTATAAGTTCAATCATAAGGATCTGCTCGGTATAGAGCAGCTCTCAGTCAGCGATATAAACCTTATCTTGGATACCGCCGACGCATTCTACGAGATCTCGTCGAGGGACATAAAGAAGGTTCCAACCTTACGGGGTAAGAGCATCATCGCCCTTTTCTATGAACCAAGCACGCGCACCAAAGTGTCTTTTGAGATGGCTGCTAAACGGCTGAGCGCAGACACGCTGACTCTATCGGCAAATGAGAGTAGTATGGTTAAAGGAGAGACGCTCATTGACACGGCCCAGAACCTTGAGGCCATGAATCCGGACATCATAGTGCTCAGACATCCCTCAAGTGGTGCACCCCATCTTTTGGCCAAGCACTTGAATGCAGGGGTAATAAACGCGGGAGATGGAATGCATGAGCACCCGAGTCAGGCCTTGCTGGATCTTTTCACTATCAGAAAGAAGAGGGGCCGGATAAAAGGACTGCGGGTGGTCATTATCGGAGATATAGCACACAGCAGGGTTGCTCGTTCAGATATAGTGGCCTTGAGGAAGATGGGTGCCCAGGTGACTGTATCGGGCCCGCCGACCATGATTCCACCTGATATCGAATCATTCGGCGTAAAAGCCGTTTTTGATCCGGTCAGAGCACTGAAGAATAAGGATGTTATTATTGTATTGCGGATTCAGCTGGAAAGGCAGCAGGAAATCCTGTTTCCGAGCTTACGGGAATATTCCATTTTCTTCGGCCTGAATCAGGAACTTCTAAAGGGGGCCAAAACGGATGCCATTATAATGCACCCCGGTCCTATTAATAGGGGTGTTGAGATAACCGGAGACGTGGCGGATGGCCCTTTTTCCGTTATCCTTGATCAAGTCAGCAATGGTGTAGCAATACGAATGGCCTTACTGTACCTACTCATCGGAGGCGGACGAGGTGACAATCTGGATTAAAGGTGGCGAGGTAATCGACCCTCGTATGGGAATCCAAAAGAGGCAGGATATCATTGTCGAAAAGGGGAAAATTGAAAAACTCTTGGCTCCAGGGAGTTTTGAACTCCCGGAAGAGGGCGATGTACGCTCTGTTGATGCAACCGGCATGATCGTCTCCCCGGGCCTTATTGATATGCACGTCCATCTAAGAGAGCCCGGGGAGGAGCACAAGGAGACAATTGCCACGGGAAGCATGGCAGCTGCAGCAGGAGGGTTTACCGCGGTAGCCTGTATGCCCAATACCATACCGGTGAACGATTCGCGCTCGGTTACCGAATTCATTCTAGGGCGTGCGCGTAAGGCCAACCTGGTAAGGATTCATCCTATTGCGGCGGTCAGCAAAGGCCAGAGAGGCGAGACGCTGACCGAATTCGGTGATCTAAAAGAGGCAGGTGCCGTTGCGGTATCCGATGATGGGAGGCCGGTTGCCAATAGCGAGCTTATGCGCAGGGCGATGGAGTACGCACAGTTCTTCGGTCTGCCGGTCATCTCCCATTGCCAAGATCTGGATTTGTCTCAGAACGGTGTTATGCACGAGGGTGCCGTATCCACTCGCTTGGGCCTCAGGGGAATTCCTGGCGCTAGCGAGGATATTATGGTTATCCGGGATATACTGCTGGCCAAGTTGACAGGATACCCGGTTCATATAGCCCATGTGAGCACGAAGGGTTCCGTTGACTTCATCAGAAGGGCGAGGGAAGGGGGAATTCCCGTGACCGCCGAAACTGCTCCCCATTACTTCAGCCTTGATCACACGGCAGTCATCGGCTATGATACAAATGCCAAGATGTATCCACCATTGAGGGAAGCTGAAGATGTAGAAGCCGTCAGGAAGGGGCTTGCCGAGGGCGTAATAGATGTCATTGCAACGGACCATGCCCCTCACAGCCCTTTGGAGAAAGAGGTGGAGTTCGAGAAGGCAGCCTTCGGCATCATAGGACTGCAAACTGCTTTACCCCTCACCCTGGCCCTGGTGCGGGATGGTGTCATGGAACTGCCTGCGGCGATTGCAAAGCTCTCGTGCAACCCTGCTGAAATTCTCAATATTAGGGGTGGGGCTATTGAACAGGGCAAAGAGGCTGACCTAACGATCATAGACCCTCATGCCGAATACCTATTAAACAGGGGAATCATTAAGTCGAAAAGCACCAATTCACCGTTCCTTGGTAAGAAACTGAAAGGTAAGGCTGTCTTAACCATGGTGAAAGGAAGGATTGTCTGGGAGTCCGATGAACTCAGTCCTCGTAGTCGATGATGAATTGAGCATGCGAGAATTCCTCGAGATCGTCTTGAGCAAGGAAGGCTATGACGTTCATTTTGCGGCCAGCGGCCAGGAGGCGTGCAATATGCTCGACAAGGAGGCCTTTGATCTGGTCATCACCGATATCCGGATGGACGATATTGACGGATTAGGTGTCCTCAGAAAGGTAAAGGAGGTCAACACCGAGACCCCGGTCATTCTTATCTCCGCATTCGCTACAGCGGAAACGGCGGTTGAGGCCATGAAGGATGGGGCCTACGATTACATTCCCAAACCATTTAACGTGGCTGACTTTAAGAAGATTGTCCGTGATGCCTTCCAGAAAAAGGCGATTTCAAAGGGTCAGGATGAGGAAGAGTACCACTTTGGGTGTCTCATTGGAGAGAGCCCTCAGATGAAAAGGATCTACGATTTGATCAGGAGGGTTGCTAACACCAAGACAAACATACTCATCTCCGGTGAGAGCGGGACCGGGAAGGAACTGGTAGCCCGGGCCATTCACGGACAGAGCCCAAGAAAAGATCAGCCTTTTGTCGTGATCAACTGCGCCGGTATCCCTGAGACATTAATCGAAAGCGAGCTTTTTGGTTACAAAAAGGGAGCATTCACCGGGGCAAATACGGATAAAGAGGGTCTTTTTGAGGCTGCAGATGGCGGCACGGTATTCTTTGACGAGATCGGTGAGCTAACCCCGGCCATTCAGGTGAAGCTGTTGAGGGTAATCCAAGAGAAGACCTTTACGAGAATTGGAGAAACTGAGGAGCGGCGGGTAGATGTACGATTCATATCGGCGACAAACATAAATCTCGAAGAGGAGGTCATGGCTGGAGGCTTTAGGGAAGACCTCTTCTTTCGGCTCAATGTCATAGAGATCTCAATGCCGCCGTTGCGGGAGAGAAAAGGGGATCTGCCCCTCTTGGCACATCATTTCCTGGGAAAATACTCCCACGAACAGGGAAAGGACATACGAAAGCTCTCCGGGTATGCAATGGACATCTTGAGCCAATACCCGTTTCCCGGCAATGTAAGGGAATTGGAGAACATCGTCGAACGGAGCGTGGCACTGGAAAGCTCTACTATCGTATTGCCCCAAAGCTTATCGCTGTCTAATTTTAAGAAGACCCGCATGAGGGAGAACAGAAGACGGACTGACCTTAGTGAAGACGGAATAAAGCTTGACAAGGTTATGACCGATCTCGAAAAAGATTATATCCTGAGGGCCCTTGACATGGCTCAGGGTTCCAAACAAAGGGCTGCCCGGCTTCTGGGTATAACATTACGATCATTGCGCTACCGGATGGGCAAGCTAGGCCTAGAAGCCTTTTCCGACGCATCATGACATCCCTTCAACCCGCCCTCAACCCCTACCCGGGTTCATCACAGATCTGCCGAAAATTGTCACAATCCTGACAAAATGTGTCGTTGGGAGGCAAGAAACGCCTTAAAGCGAGGGCGCTAGGATGTGTGTTTCAGGGAGGCAAGATGATAACCTATTGTAAATATTAATAATATTACTTTGGAGCGTGGAATGGGCTTAAATGGCATACAACTTGCTTATGAACATTACCGAGTGCTAACTATTCTTTGAGAGGGGAGGTGAATGAGCGGCTAGTATAAGTTTTGTAATCCTTGACCCAGCAACTAAGGTTAACTTATAGAAACTAGGAGGAATAGAAAGATGTTATTAAAACTCAACAAAATGAAAGATCAAAAAGGTTTTACCCTCATCGAATTGATGATCGTTATCGCGATCATCGGTATCCTGGCGGCCATTGCTATACCGCAGTTCAGTGCCTACAGGAAAAGGTCGTATAATTCCTCGGCAACGGCAGACCTCAGAAACGCGGCTACAGCGCAGGAAGCGTACTATGTCGATGAAGAAACTTACACCAGCAACATCAACAACCTCACCGGCAGCTATGGGCTCTATACCTCTAAAAGTGTAAAATTCTACAGCGTGGCTGGTGATGTGGATTCCTATGTCATGAGGTCCTACCATACGAGCGGCGATAAGACTTACAGGATAAAGGGTCCGGGTGGATCTGTAGGAGCCTTATAAGCGCTTGTTATGAAACCTATGGTGGCTAAGGGGGGCAGGCCGAAAAGGGCCTGCCTCTTTTAGTTGGGAAACTGCTTTAGGCTTTGTTTGTTGTTTCCTCACCGGTAGAGACGAAGCTTGTGCAGCATGTGAAGTAATGGTTGCCCATGAGGAATCCTTGATATATTGAAGTGCATAAGCATCTACGACGACTAAATTGGATGAAAAATAGAAGAGGATTTACCCCCATTGAGTTGCTCATCGTTATCGCTGTCATCTTCATCCTGCTGTTAGCCCCACTTCTTAAAGGTCTTCGTTAGCCTTCCCTTTTTCAAGGTACCTCGATCCATATTTCCTCAACATATCCGAGCGTTCCAGATAGGCCCTCCCCAAAAGGGGCAGAACGATTTGGAGATCGGGAGCTTCATCAGTGGGAATATTATCTGCTGCAATTTTCGTGATCAGTGCATGGAGTTTCTCAGGTGGTATGATGCGTAGCGTCTCAGCTAGGAATTCCGTAAGCAATACCTTGTCCTGCATTTGATAAAGGACCTCAATCATGTGAAGCCGGGTCATGATGTCTTTCCCCCGTTTCTTCAAGGCCAAAGCAAGATAATGTTTGGCCTTTGAAAATTGTTTCTTGTATTTATATATGATTCCCAGATTATGGAAGGCCCGGGGGGAATCCTTTTGTAATGCAAGGGCCTTTCTTGATTCAATAAGAGCATCTTCAAGACGCCCTCTCTTGAGCAAGACAACAGCCAGATTGTTATGTGCGATCGTACTGTTTTCGTCGTAGCTTAGTGCCCTTGTGAAGTTATCGAACGCCTCATCGTATTTCCCTTGTTCCATCATGAGTACCCCCAGGTTATTATAGGCTCCCGAAAAACCAGGGGCTAACTCAATTGCCTTACGGAGGTGCTCTAGGGCCTTTTCTTTTTGATCCAAGCTGATGTATTCCAGGGCCAGATTGTAGTGAGTCATGTGGTGGCTTGGGCGATTGGGGCCTCTTTTCAGTGTGAGTGCCTTATGGTACAAGGTCATTGCTTTTTCCCTATTGCCCATATCGCCATAATATTTTGCGAGGTTGTGGTAGGGTCGTGGAAGGTTAGGATTCTTATCCACGGCGTCCATCCACAAGCTCTCTTCCGTTTTCCAGATAACATTGCGCACAAAGGTGCTGTGACCTTGGCCTACGAGAACAAGTATGATGAAAATGGAGATGGTTGCCTGCATGCTTCTCTTGTTGGAAAACAGTTGCAGCGCCCTTAAGAGTAAGATAGCAACAGGGGCGAAGAATAACATGGAGGGAATGTAATTCCGGTGTTCAAAGACAAGTTCGAGAGGGAATACAGAAGACTCGATCAGGTGATTAATGAAGAAGAAGATGATACAGTATGATACAAAAGGCCACTGTCTTGATTTTAGTATGCTCAGGCAGAGGATACCCAAAATGATGAGGATTGATACTATAGTCGTCGGGGGATCAATAAAGTTATGTGAGATGGCGATGTCGTGAGTTATACATAACCGGTCGGGCATGGGGTAAAACAAGAGGGAGATATAGAAGAGTATGATCCTGGGCTCAGTTAAGAGTCTTGCACCCAGGGTGAATGCCCGGTGTCCATAGCTTGAAACCAGATTTTTGCCAGAAAATAAAGAAGGACCCCTGAGAATCAATGCAAGAACCAGAGGAATCAAAAAGAGGGCCAGAAAGATAACCAAATTCCTTTTGATATTTTTCCTTGTAAGGCCTTGGATTAGAAAAAGGTCGAAAAGGAATATGCTGATCGGGAGCATAGCCGCGTTTTCTTTTGAGCCGAAAGCTAGTGCGGCGGCAGAGAAACATAGCAAAAAGTAGAGCGGCTGTAATATCCTGTGCTCTGAGGTCCTCCCCTTGAGGTAAAAGTACATGGATACTATATAAAACAAGCCCGCCATGCTGGCCATCCTTTGGACGATGTAGGTAACCGCTTGGATCTGGACAGGGTTAATGGCCCAAAGAACTGTGGCGAGTAAGGCTATGGAGTAAGAGTTTGGCCCGTATCTTGCTCTTAAAATAGGAAGGTTAAGGATATTATAGATAAGAAGAAATAGAAAGACAGCGGCCAGAAGGTGGATGGATATGTTGACCACGTGATAGCCAAAAACATCGTCTTCCCCGAAGAAATAATTAAGGGCAAAGCTCAAACACGCTGTTGGTCGATAAATTTTTTTGCCACCATCAAGACTGGCAAAAAATGTCTTCTTGATGTTGCTCCAGTTAAGTTCCTTCAGGTGTAATGGCTTGTTTGTCAGGATATTGATTTCATCATCGAACTGCCAGGAGGCATGAAACGTATTTGAATAAATCGCTAGCACTATCACGAGGATCGCAACCACGGCGAATACATTTTTGCGACAAAGGGTTAGATGAGTTTCCGGTTCGAGATTAATAAAAGCCATATTTCCTCCATCACTCCAAAACGATTGTGGTTGCCCTGTGCAATCATCATCCTGCTGGTCACCCTTGTTTATTTCCCTACCTTTAGCGGTAAGTTCATTTTAGATGACAATAGCCTGATCAGAAACAATCCATACATAAGGGAATTGCAACCTATCACCTCTTACCTTGCCCAAGAAGACGGCATAATCGATAGGAGAGACGCACGCAGTTATCACACCGGTTACTATAGGCCGTTAATTAATGTAACGTATTGGCTTGATCATAAATTATGGGGCATGAGTGCCCCTGGCTTTAGAACGACCAACCTTATTCTTCACGTGCTGAGCTGCTTAATCCTCTTCAAAGTCCTCGTTTTACTCATTTATGATCGGCATGTGTGCCTTTTGGCTACGGCCCTTTTTGCTCTCCATCCCGTTAATACCGAATCGGTCTCATGGATTGTCTCCAGAAACAATATACTGGTAACCCTCTTTTCACTTTCTGCACTATATTTCTATATCACAAGTGTGCAAAATGATAGTCCTAAAGCGATGGCCCTTTCTCTGCTCTGCTTTGCTTGTGCCCTTTTTTCTAAGGAATTCGGCCTCATGGTTCTGCCGATCTTGTTTCTCTATCAAAGATCCCTTGCAAATGAAAGGCCAAATATCTCCAAAGAATTAGCCAGTTATGTTTTGTTCATGGGAATAACCTTTGGCTATTTGGTCCTAAGGCAGAATGCAACCACTTCACTGCTGCTGCCATCGGAAATGGGAAATATTTGGTCTCGGGTTTATTTCTTCCCTTACCTCATATTGGTGAATTTGAGGCTTATACTGTTACCCTATGGCCTCCACAGCTTTGCAATTGATTATCCTGATTCGTATTCCGGCTGGGAGGCTATTGCTGGTTTTCTCGCCTGTATCTTGCTCGGCCTTTTCGTATGGAGAGAAAGGAGAGAAAAGCTTGTTGGTTTTTCTTTGCTCTCATTCCTTATGTCAATTGTCCCGATCCTTAATATTATTCCCACCTCTGCAGTTACTTTGATTTCCATGAGATGGCTTTATTTTCCATTGGCTTTTTTTTCGATTGCCATTTACCGGTTCATGCAGCGATTTATGCAATTAAATAGATTTCTGGCACTGTCGTGCGTTGGCTTGGTGCTACTCTATTTCGGTGCTTATTCCTACCTTTTGAATAAGAACCTTTGGCATGATGAAGACACCTTCTTTGAGCACGAGGTGGTGAAATTCAAGAATTATTTCTACGCAGGTGGACTCGCTGAAAGCCTCTTAGATAAGAAGAAATATCAGGAAGCGGAAGAATACTTTCGCATAGCTATCGAGAATTACCCTAATGAGGCCAAGAATCATATCAATTATTCGGCACTGCTCATAGAAACAGGTAGCATTAATGAGGCACTTCTCTTCCTCAACAAGGCGAAGCCCTTGACAATGACTCATAACGAGCGGGGACAATGGCTTAACAATATGGGAATGGCCTATTTCAAACTGGGAAAAAAAGCGGAGGCCCTGAAAAGTTTTAGAAAGGCAATAATGTTTTACCCGAATGAACAACAATTCTGGACCAATCTAGGCGCCACCTATGGATACCTCGGCGATTATGAGAAATCTGTTCTGGTTTTAAAGAAGGCTCTGGAAGTTTTTCCAGACTCCATTTCATTAAGAAAAAACCTGGCGATTACCCATCTTCGCACGGGAAATCCTGCCATGGCGCTCTCTATTCTCGAAACAATACCACAAAGCCAGAGGGCTGAGATGGATGTAATTGAATTAATGAATGAGGCTTACAGGATCCTGAAATTAAACGAGCGAACTGATGAAAGCTCAAGAGATGAGAAGGGATGAGAGGAGAGGATTGGGGTTTATTTTTCTATAGTCTTGCAAATATGTTATCAAAAGGAACCAATATCCTGGAATAAGAAGACTCTTCTGATAACGCGAAGCAAGAATATTCGCGATCATGGAGGAATAGAAGACCTTGAGTCACATGGATAAGGCATATTTTTGGCTGAGAGAACTTGTGACGGGTTTTCTGTTTGTTTCTTATGGGCAATTAATAAGACCAGTGCTTACTTAACGCTGAGGATGTATGTTAAACAGCAAGAAAATAATAGTTGTTTTGCCAGCCTACAACGCCGAAAGAACTCTAGAGCAAACATACCGGGAAATACCTCTGGAAATTGTGGACGACGTACTGATGGTGGACGATGGTAGTAGCGATAGTACCCTATCTCTCGCTGGAAAACTGGGCATTGCTACCATTTCCCATGACCGGAACTATGGTTACGGGCGTAACCAAAAAACATGTTACGAGGAGGCTTTGAAAAGGAGCGCCGATATAGTGGTCATGATTCACCCAGACTACCAGTATACCCCCAAACTAATTACCGCCATGGCGAGTATGATTGCCTTTGATGTCTATGATGTTGTTCTTGGCTCACGGATTATAGGAGGGAAAGCACTGAGGGGAGGAATGCCCGTCTACAAATATATCGCGAACCGGTTCTTAACATTCTTTGAAAATCTGCTTCTTTGGAGCAAATTGTCTGAATTTCACACTGGATACCGAGCATTTTCCAGAGAGGTGCTTGCGGCTCTTCCGCTCCACGAGAACTCCGATGATTTCGTCTTTGACAATGAAATGCTAGCTCAGGTTATCTATTTTGGCTACCGGATTGGCGAAGTCTCATGCCCCACACGGTACTTTGAGGGTGCTTCTTCAATTGGCTTTAAGAAGTCC
>CP070752.1:2502749-2514605 GCA_020348625.1 Deltaproteobacteria bacterium
CGAGTCTTATCTGAGGGAGCCGTATTTCAGGGTACTCGAGAAGTACGGGGTTGGTCAGGTGCTCTCTCACTGGACCTGGCTGCCTCCTCTAAGGAGACAATTTGCCCTGAGCAGGCAAAGGTTCTTGAATGGAGGGAACCAATCGATCGTTAGGCTTATGACACCTATCGGGATGCGGTATGAGGATGCCTATATCAGAGCTCACCCCTTCGATCAATTGATTGATGAAATGATGAGTCCAGGAATGATAGATGAAACCGTGGAAATAATGGGAACAGCCATCCAACAAGAAGTACACATAAACGTGATCATCAACAACCGCGCGGGAGGAAATGCGCCATTAATTGCTCAGAAGATTGCAGAGAGGTTTGTGCAGGCCGACTTCAAGGGAAGCTGAAACCGTTGCACTCTCCTTCTGGGCTAATTTAGTAATTCCCTTATTTTTTGAGACAATCGCCTCATATTAAAGGGCTTTTGGATAAAACCGTTACACCCTCGTTCCAGCATTTCTTTGGCCTGACCAACGATACTGTATCCGCTTGAAAGGAGAACCTTTACGTTTGGCATTATCTCTTTGATTCGTTCGTACGTCTCTTCCCCACCCATATCGGGCATGATCATGTCCAGGATGACCATATCGATGGCATCCTTGTGTGTTTTACAGAGCTCGATGGCATCCCTTCCGTTCTTCGCTATGAGGATTTCATATCCTAACGTGCTGAGCATTTCGCTGCCCACGGTTATGATCATGTCTTCGTCATCTACCAGGAGAATGGTCTCGGAGCCTGTTAACAGGTCATTCTGAAACTCGTCTTCCTCAACGATTCGGCCCTCAGAAACGGGAAGGTAGATATTGAAGGTAGTTCCCTCACCCTTTTCACTGTAAACATTCATAAAGCCCCCGTGGTTTTGCACAATCCCATAAACAGAGGCCAGTCCCAAGCCTGTGCCTTTACCTGTCTGGTCAGTAGTGAAAAACAGATCGAATATCTTTTCCTGTGTCTGCCTGTCCATGCCCACGCCGGTATCTGTAACCGAGATTCTCACGTATTTTCCGGGTTCCAAGTGATGGGGCTTTACATGGTCTTCATCAAGCGTGAGGTTTTCGGTTTGCAGATAAAGCTCCCCGCCTCCAGGCATAGCCTGCCATGCATTGACGTAAAGGTTGAGCAGCGCCTGTTGTATCTGGTTGGGGTCTGCTTCAACAATCCAGATTCCTTGCTGATATTGGGTATGTATGGTTATTTCCTTCTTCGTATGACCAAACATTTGGGAACTATTTTTGACTATGTCGTTAAGATCGGTGGGTTTAACCTCGTATTTGCCTTCCCGGGCAACCCCCAGAAGCTGTTTTGTAAGCTCAGTTCCCTCCTGCACATATTGCTCGATGTTCCTGAGCTTTTCATACTCCGAAAAGCTGGAGTCCAGGGCTAGTCGCATGAGCGATGCATTTCCCTGTATACCCATAAGCAGGTTATTGAAATGATGGGCAATACCACTGGCAAGGGTGCCAATCGCCTCCATCTTCTGGGCCTGTTCAAGCTTTGCTTCAATTCTCTTCTGTGACGTGATATCCCTCAGCACATTCAGCATAGCAGGTTGATCTCCCCATGTTATGGGCACCGGATTCAGTTGTACCCACACTTCTTCGCCGTCTCTATCTATGATCCTGAATGCATAGGTTTCGGGAAGCTCCTCTCCGCTAGAGGTTGGGTTGTTTCTCTCCAAGACCATTTCCCGGTCATCGGGATGAACAAGTTCACTGAAGGGAATTCCGAGCAATTCATCGGCTGAATAGCCAATCATATCTTCTGTCTTGGGGTTTGGAAATTTTATCAGGTTATCCTGCGTGACAAAGATGGCGTCATTGGCGTTTTCGACTAAAATGCGGTACCTTTTTCCGTTCTCTCTAAGTGCTCCTGCAGCCCGTTTGCGTTCAACAGCATCCCTTTGAAGGGCCTTGATTCTGCGTTGAAGTTCCTCATAGCTTGGCTCGTTTTCCATTGGACTCTCCCTTCAGCCTTTACCTTGTTTTTGAACTCTGGAGATCAATCAACTCCTCCGAAAAAGATCTCACAGACGGACTACCCATAACCTCTACGACCTGAAGTTAGAATCTATACCGATACCGTAGGGTAATAAAGGAGAGCTAACAAAAGAAGGGCTTCCCGAGATGGCGTTATCCCCCGGTCTGAACAAAAGCTACCTATGTTTTAAGGGATGCCAGGTAATTTAGATTTACGCGCATCCGAGAAGCCTTTTCAAGCTCACCTGAAGCTTCACGTTCTATCATCCGGTTTGTGAAACTCATAAGCCCAATGAGAACAGGTGTCCGTTTTGAAGCATCGTGAAGCTGGGTCAATGTTCCCCTTTTACTCCTCAAGTCACTAAACTTAATCGGATGTTTTTTGTTGAAACTTTAGTAGTTTCCTGTGCTCAGGCTCTGGGCTTCTCGGGCAGTTTGCTTTGGGGATTCTGGGTTTCAAAATAAGAGAAATCAATAAGTTGAAGGCGTTTGGACGATATCCTAGTCCACTTCAGCTCACCATAGGATGCAGGGCTCAGCGTAATAGGGACTGGAGTCTCTGCGATATTGATGACACAGGCCGATTTCTTGGTTCGGGATAATGGGGGAAGGAGAGGATTCTCCGAAATGGCAGTGGTGAGATCCTTATTTAAGGATCTCCCTGATTCGTAAAGACATCCCTTTCATGGTATAGGGTTTTTGAATAAAGCCGTTGCAGCCTCGTGCCAATATTTTAGTAGCGCGGCTGTCTTTGCTGTATCCGCTTGAAAGGAGCACTTTGACATGGGGGTTGATCTTCTTGATCTCATCATAGGTTTCTCCGCCGCTCATCTCCGGCATTATCAGATCGAGGATTACGATATGAATAGCGTCCTTATGAGCCCGATACAGCTCAATGGCATCCTTTCCGCTTCTGGCAGCCAACACGGTATAGCCCATTCTTTCCAGCATTTGTCTGCCAACGTCAATAACCGTTTCCTCGTCGTCTACAAGAAGAACGGTCTCGCTGCCCTTGACAGGCTCCTGAGCTAATTCGGCCTTTCCGGTAACCTTTCTGTTCGATACAGGCAGATAGATCTTGAAGGTAGTTCCGTGTCCCTTCTGAGATTCCACATCAATGTATCCATCGTGGGCTTTGATTATACCATAGACCGAGGCCAGTCCAAGGCCGGTGCCTTTTCCAACGCCTTTTGTGGTGAAGAATGGCTCGAAGATATGGTTCATAATCTTTTTGTCCATGCCTATGCCCGAATCGGTAACGGTTAGCAAAACATAATTCCCGGGCCTCGGATTATACTGCTTTCCGGCCATGTTCATGTTAGTGACATTGCCGGTTTTTAAAATAAGATCTCCACTGCCCGTTATAGCATCAGCTGCATTCACATAAAGATTCCATAACGCCTGCTCTATTTGACCTTGATCCGCCTCTATGGTGAGCAGGTCCGGGGCAAGATCTCGGATAATCCGAATCTCCTTTTTGGCTGTTCCAAAGGTATCAGAGGTTTCTTCCACCAGACGATTCAGGCTTAGGGGTCTGATCTCATATCTGCCCTCCCTTGCGTATCCGAGGAGTTGGCTCGTCAACTTTGATCCGCTCTCAACGAGTTTTTCGATATTCTTTAGCTTTTCATATTGTGGCTTCTTTTTATCGGTGTCTAGAAGTACCAACGACACATTTCCCATGATACCCATAAGCATGTTGTTGAAATTATGGGCGATACCTCCTGCTAGGGTTCCGAGCGCTTCCATCTTTTGCGCTAGCTGGAGCTGCTCCTCAAAGTACTTTTTTTCAGTGATGTCTTCATAAATTAAGAATTGATCTTTTAATCCAACCGTTACAGGCCTGAAGAGAATCACTTTGTTTGAGCCGTCTTTGCAGGTAACGGTGAACGATCTCGGTCGGGATTCATCAGGTGTTGCGCGTTCAAGATCAGAGATCCATGTTGAGATCACTTGATGCCTATATTCTGGATCGGGAAAGGCCTTTTTGAACCACTCGCGGCCTGTGGGCGTGTCATCCAGGGTATAACCGAATATCTCAACGAACTTAGGATTGATATATTGATAGTGGCCGTCCTTATCCACCATTGATACCCCAAACGGTGACTCTTCAACCAGAACGCGGAACTTTTCCTTTTCCCGATGCAGCACCTCTTCGGCCCTCTTCCGCTCCGTTATATCTCGTGCAAACGCGCAATTGTATTCCTTGCCGCCGAATATAACGTAGTTTAGGGTTACTTCTACGGGGAACAGGGTACCATCTTTGGCGCGATGATAGGATTCAATATTAAAAGAGCCGCGGCGTTTGAGATCCTCCCAATGCTCGGCCCAGATACCCTTCGGGAAGCCCGGGTCGATGTCCTGCACCGTCATTTCCAACAATTCCTCTCGCGAATAGCCGAGGCTGCGGCATGCAGCTTCGTTCACGTATGAGAATCGTCCATCGGGATTTATCCAGAAAGCGGCCTCGGAAGAGCGCTGGATGCTGAACTGCGTGAGGCGAAGCAACTCTTCAGCCCTCTTCTGCTGGCTAATGTCTCTGATGATTCCCTGGTAACCAAGAATCCTTCCGTCAGGAGCGCGCCGGAGGCTCGCTGTAAGGAGGCATTCCATCTCAGTTCCATCTTTCTTCCGGAGCTTTACCTCAAAGTCTCTTAGAGAGCCGTTATCTTCTATTTCTTTCTGAAAACGGGACCGGTCAGCGGGATCAGCATAGGTTTCGTGTGCTTTAATGCGTGTTAGCTCTTCGCTGGTATAGCAAAAGAGATCTAAAAAAGCCTGGTTGAAATCAGAGAATGCCCCTTCTCTGGTCGTGATGTAGATGGCATCCCTCGACTGCTCGAAGAGTGCTTTGTAGGGCTCATCAAGATGCTCGTACGGGGAGTTCAGTCTTGTCGCTTGAGGCAACTTTTGACGCGATTTGGCTACTTCGGGGGAAAATCCTTCCTTGCTCTTTACTGCCGCTTTCATTGCATCAATTTGGGCAAAGGCATAGACGATTTTTCTGCACCGCTACGTCCCCGGCATAATAGCCTACAGGTGCGAGTTTGAACTCTTAAAAACCGGGGCTGCAATGACGAGTATGAAAGCCCCACGTCATGGTTCAGGCTCAGGGAGCCGCACATAGCATTTGTCGGAAGCCGCTGTTGATAGTGCGGTCATGAGCTCAGGTGCAATGGAGAACAGGTGCTATCCTGCACCATTCTCAGAAAACAGATATTCTGTGACAAAAGAATGCAAAATAAAGGCCAAGATGCTTGCTCAGAACGGTATTTTGTTTTTATGAAGCAAGGGTTGGGGGAGGGGTAAAATCGCTGGAAAGAAGACCTTTTGAGGGAACACGCAAAACAACACCGGTCCCTATCAGCCGCCATTAGTTTGACGGCTGATAGGGCAGGTTCTTTATAGCACCTTCTTGAGCGCCTCGGTCAATGCCGGCACGACCTCGAAGAGATCACCGACCACTCCGTAGTCTGCCTTTTGAAAAATAGGGGCGTCGGGGTCCTTATTTATTGCCACAATGACTTTAGAAGTGCTCATTCCCGCCAGGTGTTGAATGGCTCCCGAAATACCACAGGCGATATAGAGATTTGGAGAAACAACCTTCCCGGTTTGCCCCACCTGGTCGCTGTGGGGCCGCCAGCCTGCGTCTACCGCCGAGCGTGATGCACCAACCGTCGCCTCAATGAGATCGGCCAATGCCTCTATCACCGTGAAGTGCTCTGGACCTTTCATCCCTCGTCCGCCAGAGACAATTCTTTCAGCCTCGGTAAGATCCACCTTACCGCCTGCCTCTTGCACAACTTCAACCACCTTCGTCTTGAGTTCAGAGTCATCGAGGCTGAATTGGCCGTCAACCACCTCGGCCGATTTTGATTCGTCCGGTTCATTCATTTCAAAAACATTTGGCCGCGCTGTGGCCATTTGGGGGACGCTGTTCTTGTAGGTAACGCTTGCGTAAGCTTTACCTGCGTAAATGGGTCGCTTGGCCACGAGGTTGCCATTATCAAGCCAAAACTCTACACAATCTTGGGCCACACCAACCCCGAGCCGAGCCGCAAGCCTGCCTGATAGATCCCTACCTTGAACCGATGCACCTAACAGGAGTATCGCCGGTTCACCGGCTTGGACCAACTGTGCGAGTACAGATGCGTAGGCGTCGGTAGTATAGGTTGCCAGCCGCTCATCGTCGGCAACGATGACCTTGTCTGCGCCGTATTTTCCAAGCTCTGCGGCCTTTTCCTTAATATTAGAACCCAACAAGAGAGCAGTTACCGGCTGACCCAGCGTATCTGCCAGGCGCCTTGCCTCGCTCACCAGTTCAAAGGATATCTTCCTTAATTCACCTTCCCTTTGTTCAGCAACTATCCAAATTCCCTGTGCCATTTTTTTCTCCTTTGTTTTTTGTTGCGGAAGCTCCTAAATTGCTTTTGCCTCTTCGCGAAGCAAGGTAGCTAGATTTGCAGCCTTTTCCTCCGGCGTTTCACCTTCTACCAGCTTCCCGGCAGCCCTTTCTGCAGGCGGTGTAAGTTCAACAACCTGTATCTTTGCTCCGCCTTCTCCAACCTCACCTGCATCGATACCCAAATCGGCGAGCGTCTTAACATCGAGCGGTTTCTTTTTGGCCTTCATGATCCCCGGCAATGACGCATACCGCGGCTCGTTCAATCCCTTCTGAGCCGTAATCAAGGCAGGCAGGGCAGCCTCGATAACATAGGTCCCACCTTCCACCTCTTTGTGGGCCTTTACTTTAGATCCGTCATCGCTGACCTCCAGCTTAACGACTACCGATACCTGCGGGATATTCAAGAGCTCTGCCACGTTCGATCCAACTACACCGTAGTCATCATCAACCCCCTGCTTACCGCAGAAAACAATATCATATTCAAGCCCCTTAATAACCGCGGCGAGAATCTTAGCTATCCCGAGTGAATCAGTGCCGGTAAGCGCCGGATCATCAACCAATATGCCCTTGTCCGCACCCATGGCCAGGGCGGTTCTGATGGCCTCGGTACTCCGCTGTGGGCCCACCCCGATAATGGTCACCTCGCCGCCGAATTTTTCCTTGATGCGTAAGGCCTCTTCCACCGCGTACTCATCATAGGGGTTCATCACCCATTTGATGTTGTCGGTTACGATTGCCTTGGAACCTGGTGCGATTCTGATTTGCGTTTCAGTGTCTGGTACCTGTTTTAAACAGACTAAAATATTCACGGCATCCTCCTTTATAATGATATGTGCGGTTAGATATGAAATACAACCAATTCGGCTGATTAGAACTACGTGTCCAGTTGGTGCACATGCTTAGCACTAAACCGTTTATCATGTCAATAGCGATCGGCTATGAAATAGCCCTATCTCCTTATGCCATTTATGAAAAAGCTGCTGATCTGCTCTGAGGCAGTTTCTATGTCGTATTTTGGTTTTTTTGATAAGACCCAGAATCGCGACATCTCATCGAGTGCTCCAAAGAACGCTCGCTTGGCGATTCCGGGAAGTATATCATCTCTGATTAAACCCCTTTCCTTTCCTTCTTCTATAATATCGCCGATGAGGTCAAGGTACTCGAAGAACTTAGTGTTATGATAGTTCTTCATGAACTTGCTGCTCTGCCTTAATTCCACCTGGATTATCTCGGCTATATCTTTGTTGTCTCTGATCAATTTGAGGTGGACTAATGTAAATTTCTCGATCTTTTTCAGCGGATCGGTTTCTGAACTTATCTGCTCCTTCATGTTGTTCAATACTTCCTTCATCTTTTCTTCGAACAGGGAGATCAGAATGTCGTCTTTATGATCGAAGTAAATATAGATGGTGCCGTCAGCTACGCCCGCCTGTTGAGCGATTTCAGATACCTTGGCCTTGTAAAAACCCTTTTCGGCAAATACCTTTGTCGCGGCATCGATTATCCTCTTGTATTTTTCTTGGTTTTTCTGCCTCATGCTGCTGCCACCTGAAAAGACGTTATCGGCTGAGATTCTTAACCTGAATGGTCATTCAGTTTCTAGCAGAAGCATACCGGTTGGTCAATATCTTTTAGTTGCCCGGCATGGATTTTCTGGGCTTTTTACAAGTTCAATTCGTGATTATCTTTAACACAGATCAACATTGGGTTGGGCAGGCAAGCCATTCCGTGAAAATACAGGATACAAGAGGGTTTCAGGATTCAATTCTTGAGGTATTGGGTATCCGAGATTAGTGCTTGACATGCTCGCAAAGGCGAAACTATACTTTTTCCCCGCGCAAAATTCCCGTTGTTGAGCTGCGTGGTAGCGATTTCTGAACTGTTTTACTACTTATGGAGAAAGGCAAAATGGAGTACGGCCTATTTCTAGGATGCACGATCCCTGCTCGCTCCAGGAACTATGAACTCGCAGCACGGGCCGTAGCTTCCAGCCTGGGCGTTAAGCTTATTGATATTGAAGAGTTCTCCTGTTGTGGATTTCCGCTTGAGGCCTCTGATGAACAGGGGGCCGTGCTGTTGGGCGCCATGAATCTGTGTGTAGCGGAAGAAAAGGGATTGGATATCTGTGTGCTGTGCAGCGCATGTGCCTCCATGCTCACCAAAACGGCCTATCATCTGGATCACGATCGCAAATTGCGGGATCAGGTAAATCAGGAGCTTCTTAAGATCGGCAAAGAGTACAAAGGTAAGGTTCAGGCAAAACACTTCGCGCGCATACTATTAGAGGATGTGGGGCTTGAACGGATCAAAAACCAAGTCAAACGGAATCTGAAGGGCCTCAAGGTAGCCACCCACTATGGCTGTCATTACCTCAAACCCTCTTACATCTATGAGGGCTTTGACGATCCTCAAGATGCCCAGACCTTAGAGGTTATCCTCGAGGCAGTGGGAGCCACTAACGTTCAGTATAGGCGAAAGAAGGATTGCTGCGGAGGACCTGTCCTGCTCTCGGATGAGCGGGTAGCCCTCAGCGTGGCCGAGGAGAAGCTCAAGCAGGTGCAGGATGTAGGAGCCGACTGTATGAATTTGGTCTGTCCTTTCTGCAGCTTAATGTTCGACGCCAACCAGAAGGGTATCGAGGGGAATTCCGGTAATGAATTCAATCTCCCGGTCCTCTATCTTCCGCAGATCATGGGTCTGGCTTTCGGGTTTAGTCGTAAGGAGCTCGGGCTCAACCTTAATTCGGTAAGCACAAAAGAGCTGGAGTCAGCCTTTGAGGAGTAAGTATGGTAAGAGATAGGCTAGCGTAATGAAAAGGTTCAGCTTACAAGATTCGGACCATGCGTTTGTACATGAGATCGAGTTATTTGACTTCATTGGGGGGTTTAGGGATTGTTACACCTGTGGCACTTGCACCGCAGGTTGTCCGGTGCACCGGGTGAATAAGGAGTATGACCCCCTTAAGATAATGAGGATGCTGGTACTGGGTTTCAGGGAGGAACTCTTGAAGGGTGATATGATTTGGCTCTGTTCCGACTGCTATACCTGCCAAGAGAACTGTCCCATGGAGGTTAGGATCACCGATATCATCAATCACCTTAAGAATCTTGCCACTCGTGAAAAGAATGTCCCCCTTGGCGTGAGCACTCAGAAGAAACTCCTCAAGGAGCAAGGCAAGATTTACATTATTGATGAGTTTGATAATAAGAAGAGGGCGAAGGCAGGCCTTCCTGCTCTTCCTGAATTGGCTGAGGCGGCCAAGACCTTACTTCAAAAAAGGGAATAGAAACCGAGGAGAAAACCCTAGCACTGGAGGTGCCCTGTGTCAGAGAAAAAGCTAGGTTCGATACTTGTTGCAGGGGGAGGCATTGCCGGTATGCAGGCTGCGCTTGATCTTGCAGACTCTGGCTACTACGTATATTTGGTGGAGCGATCACCCTCTATCGGCGGGGTGATGGCACAGCTGGATAAGACCTTCCCCACCAACGACTGCGCCATGTGAATCATCTCGCCCAAACTGGTCGAGGTCGGCCGGCATTCAAACATCGAGATCATTAGCTATGCAGATATCGAGTCCGTTGAGGGGACGGCAGGAAACTTCAAGGTAAGGATCAGAAAGAGGGCGCGGACCGTGAATCCGGACATTTGCACGGGCTGCGGTCTGTGTATCGAAGGCTGTCCGGTCACTAACCAGGCGGTCTCCATTGGGTAATCATATTCTAGGCGAATAAGCGCTAAATAGCGAGTATGGGCGTTTTCTTACGATTTATTTCGGGGTAAGGGAGCAATGGAGAACAGTGCGACTATTGAGTGGAAGGAGATAGACCAAGTCATACAGAGATACCACGGGGATCGCGAGTCACTCCTGATGATACTGCAGGATATATGTGACCTCTACAATTACCTCCCATCCCAGGTTGTTCCATTGTTGGCGGATAGGTTGGGGATAAAGGAGAGCCTCATTTACAGCGTGGCCACCTTCTTCAAGAGCATAAGCTTGGAGCCCCAGGGTAAGTATATTATCAGTGTTTGTACGGGGACCGCTTGCCACGTGCGAGGCGCGGACAAGGTGATGGAGGCAATCCAAGACAAGCTCCATATAAAGGAGGGCCAAACCACCGATGACCTCCTTTTTACTTTGCAGGGCGTTCGTTGCCTTGGGTGTTGTGCGTCTGGACCAGTGCTTATGGTGAACAAGGAGATTCATGGGGGCATAGATCGTTCACGTGCGGAGGAGCTCCTCGAGCGTTACCGAGGGGAAGAGCGGTGATGGAGAAAGTGGGAGCGAGATTGGAGAGTAGAGAAGCCCTTGATCAGGAGAGGAATTCCATACTGACAATCAGGAGAGGCGAATCAAGGAGATTAGTCTCCCTGTGCGCGGGCTCCGGCTGTTCAGCCTATGGAACGGCAAAGGTTTACGAGGTCTTGCGTGAAGAGATTGAAAGACAAGGCCTGGAAGAAAGGGTGGAAATAAAACTCACCGGCTGCCATGGTTTTTGTGAGAAGGGACCCATTATGGTGGTCCATCCGGAGGGCATATTTTATCCCCAGGTCAAAGAGGCTCACATCTCACAGATAGTTGAGAGGACCATTAAGGATGGAGAGGTTGTGGAGTCCCTGCTTTTTAAGGATCCTCTTACGAAAAAGAAGCTCACCTATGAGCGTGATATCCCGTTTTATAGGTTGCAGGAGAGGATCATCTTCGGCAACAACGGGGCAATCGATCCAACCAGCATCGAGGATTATCTGGCGGTGGGAGGATATAGCGCCCTTGGCAAGGCCCTGTTCGACATGACCCCAGAGGAGATTATCGATGAAATAAAAGGATCGGGTTTTAGGGGCCGCGGCGGAGGGGGGTTTCCAACGGGGAAAAAGTGGGAGACCTGCCGTCTTCATGAGGGTGAACGCTTTGTCATCTGTAACGCTGACGAGGGGGACCCAGGCGCATACATGGATCGAAGCCTTCTGGAGGGGAATCCCCACAGCGTTCTGGAAGGAATGCTTATCGGGGCTCTGGCCATCGGCTCTCACGAGGGTTATGTGTATGTGCGCCACGAATATCCCTTGGCGGTGAAGAATATTACCATCGCCCTGGACTCGGCCAGGGAACGAGGGCTCCTCGGCGTCAATATCCTTGGCTCCGGCTTCGATTTCGATGTCCATATCAGCCGAGGGGGCGGAGCCTTTGTGTGTGGGGAATCCACCGCCTTAATGGCTTCCCTCGAGGGCAGGGTAGGGCGCCCAAGGTCCAAGTACGTGCACACGGTAGAGAAGGGCTTTAAAGATAGCCCCTCCAATCTAAACAATGTGGAGACCTGGGCTAACGTGCCGGTGATCATCAACAGGGGGAGAGACTGGTATGCCTCCATCGGCACGGACAACAGCAAGGGAACCAAGATATTCTCCCTGGTGGGAAAGGTTGTCA
>CP070752.1:2514705-2539845 GCA_020348625.1 Deltaproteobacteria bacterium
AGGCTTTCCTTGTACTGCTCAGGTGTAATCAAACCCATTGTATCGTTCCTTTCTCATGAAGATGATCGTTGCTGCATTCATAAGCTTCTCAGAAAGCTCGAACCCTGCCTGAAGAAGTCAGTCCTTCTACCAACTTCTCCTTCTCGGGATTCCGCGGTGATAAGGCGGGAAGATCGCTTCCTCGAGATTGGTGCCCATCATAGCATCAACAGTCAAGGCCGCGCAAAGGCTGGCACCGTCAACGCCGCCACCCCATAGGCGTTTGCCGTATTGATCACCCACAAAATAGAGATTCTCAACCCATGGGCTCACCACATCGGGCCGTTCTGTTCCTACAGGCCTCCAGTCGCCATAAGCCCGGTCACACGGTGTCCAGATCCAGAACTCAACATCCTCTCTCCAGGACGGAAAAAAGCGCTTGAACCAGGTTTCGCAGAACTCGGTGAGCCGCTTGACCTTCTCGGGATTGCGCATCTCATATCCCAGGAGGGGCATTGAAAAGCAGAAATCCCTCTTTCCCTCCTGGGCTCTCCGCGGCTTGCCGCAGATGCTCGGGCGGGCAATGCTATCTCCGGCACTGGATACCATATTCCACATGACAACGTCCATGGCGCCACCCTCAAACCCCTCTTCCTTCCTGATACAACCTGGCATATAGATAAAGCTTCGCTCCTCAATCCCCTTTTCTTCCCAAACGTTCCTCTTAAGGCCGATCATGGCTGACAGAAGGCCCGGGTTCCAGAACCTCTGAATCGTGCCGATCCACTCTTGATCGAAATGACGGGGATGGATCACGCTGTGAATCATCTTCGGCGGCACATTACAGATGATTTTATCGGCCCAAATCGTCTCAAAGCCCCTCTTTGTCCTGACAATGACGCCCTTAACTCGTTCCCGTTCGATGATGGTGTGTTCTACAGGGCAGCTCCTCCTCACCTCACCGCCGTTCGCGTTGAGACACTCCTCCATCGCTAAGGGGATAGCGGTAATGCCCGGCTGTGATATGGTTCCCACAGACCCGCTGACCAGGTTCATCTTGATATCCCGGGCAATAGCCTGGTATCCGAGGAAATCTCCTGCAGGGGTAATGGCCGGGACATTATTGGCTGTCTGAGAACCTGCCAGGTTCTTGATATAGTCGTATGCCTCCGGATGCATGTCCCGCTCCTCAAGCCAGTCCTGAAGTGAAACCTTCATGAGCCTCGGCAACGCCGCCAACTCGGTCGTTGCCATGTCACGGAGCTGATTCATGGTAGCGGTGAATCCCTCATCAGACATCCAGGGGTAGCGCTCGCCTTTTCCTACCTGGTAGGCCTTGTTCTTGAAATAGTCGACGATGGCAAAACCGGTGTTGACCGGGATATCAACGGGCACGCCCAAGTAATCGAGCAAGCATCGAGCCCTTGATTTGTTTCCCCAGAAAAGCCCGTGACCGCTGTCCATGGTGTAGCCGTCGAACAATCCTTTTGCAAAGATCTCTTCAAGGGTGGGCGTTTCAGGGGCAGTAAATGCCCAGGTGCTGTTCATCTCCCAGCACTGCTTGAACCCGTTTACATCGACCTCTTGGCCATCAACCGTCATCTTGTCGCCTTTACCGACAAACGAAAGCGTTCTTCCCCCGATAAACGGTGACTTTTCCAATACGAGCACCTTCTGGTTAAAGTCCTTTGCCAGCAACGCAGCAGAGCCCATACCACCCACTCCTGACCCGATGACGATCACGTCGTAATTCTTGCTTGCCATTTCAACTCCTCCTTGTGGGTTTCAGAATTATCTCTATGATTCAGAGGCAGTATACGAGGCGAGACAAATATCCCTCTCTTGAGCTTTTGTGCAAGATGGGTGCCGAGAGCCCTCGAATCAAATAAGGCATGCATTTCCAATATATTAGCGATGGATTGTAGGTAAGCATCAGTCTATTCGCACCATATTTTGTTTCTGACAATCCAAATGTTGTGCACACAACTTGACATTTCCTCCAATTAGGGCTAGACATTATCTGTTCTATGCCTCGACCGTGGAATTCCTGTCCGATTCAGATAGCGGTGACCTCATGAGCCTGCACGGGTGCAGAGTATTGCTGGGAGGTGATTCCAGGCATGTATGCAAACGCTTACCATAATAACTCCCTTGACCACGAGCAAACCCTCATCGTTGCCTCTCTTTTCAAGGGCGTCTTCTCCATTGATTGGCTCATGGATTTGCTGAACGAAAAAAAGCCATCCCAACTGCTTGCACAATTGGAAGGTGCAGTACGGGAAGGGTGGCTCATTAAAAAAGACCCCGGATATTACTCCTTCAAGGATTTCAAAAAACAGGAACAATGCAGAGCCTTGCTTTCTCAAGAAGCTGAGCGGCAACTGCATCGACGTATTGCCGATATTCTAATGTCAGAATTGCCGGACGACGAACAGAAGGCACATGCCCTCGCACACCATCTTATCCACGTTACCAACGATACGGAAAGATGTCGGCATTTAGTAAAGGCAGGCGACCTTCACCTGAGGGCCTTTCGAACAGAAGATGCACTCCAGTGTTACAGTAAGGTCCTAGATGATCTCTCCTGCCTTTATGGTGAAGAGGAGGATCTCCTGTTCAGCCAAACTGCAATCAAATACTCAAAGATCTCCACTGCTCGGCATGACACGACAAGGGTGCTCTCCATACTTGACTCGGCGCTGGAACGTGCCAAAAGGCGGGATATGCATCGGCTTCAGGCCCTCTTAAAAATGCATATGGCAAAGAACGAGTGGCTCAGATCGCGCTATCGCAGCGCTCTGCACTATTTCGAGGAGGGATGGGCATTAGCGATGGAATTAAACGACCCGAAACTGTTGCTCTCCGCCACGACATTCAGCACCTTCTTTCTCTTCTGGCAGGGCCGTTTCCGGGATGCAGTCCGCATGTATGAAAAAACCGTGCCGGACATCGAAAAATACCCTCAAGGTGGTTTCCCCCTCCTCGCTGTCATGACCGTAGGTTATTGTTACGCACAGATTGGACAGGTTACCCAAGGCTTGGGAATGCTGGATGCTATCCGGACCAGGTGTCTTGAAAAGGGAGACCTGTACATAGCCTCTTATGCAGGAGGGAACATAGGAAGCATTTTGCTGGACATCGGACGAATGGAAGATTCCATCCGGTTTCTTGAAGCCTCGGCAAAAGAGGCTCGAAACGCCCATAATGACTGGGTCTGGATTACCGTAAAGATAATTTTGGCCTATGCAAGCTATCTCAAGGGAGCAAAGAAACAATCCGGCAAATACCTTGGTGAGTTTCTTCAGCAGAGCCGAACGGTTCAGGCTACGGTCCACATGTATCCGTATTTGATGGAACTTTTTCTGGCCATGAAAAAGGGTGAAATCGACCGGATAGAGGGGCTCTCTTTTGAGAAGTATATACAGGGTATGGTCAAGGGAAAGAACATCTTCCTGAAGGGCGTTGCATACCGGTTCCAAGCGATCCTCAAAGAAATGGAAGGGCTTCCCTTTGAAAGTGTCGCGCACTCACTTAAAAAGTCCATAAGGTGGCTTGAGGAATCCGGCCATCAGATTGAGCTTTCAAAATCAAGACTGGCGCTCGCACAACGATACCTGGCTGTCGGGGAGGAAGCCAAGGCAAAAGAACTAGCGTTCATCGCCTCCCAGGCCCTTGCCTCCTTAAATGAGGCCCTCATCCCTGGTGACATCAGGGCCCTCATCAAAGATCGGCCGGCCGGTGAAAACCTCCTCAAGGAGATCCTCAAATTGGGGCAGGAGGTGGTTACCATCCGCGATCACAAAGATCTGGTCCAGGGCATTATATCCACGGTAAACAGAATCACCGGGGCGGAGAGAGGTGCCATCTTTCTGCTGGAAGACCACACAAATCCGCCGAGGCTCCTTTTGCGGGCCTCAAAGACGCTGACCTCAGACCAGATCAAACATGCAAGTTTTGCGTCCTCCATGGAAATGATCGAAGAGGTAGCCCAGGCAGGGAAAGGCCGCATACTCGGTATCGATCCCCAGAATACCCGGGAAGGCCTCGATAGGGAGTTCATCCGCTCTCGGATTTGCGTTCCCATGATCCTGAGAGGCACAACTGTGGGCGTGCTCTACCACGACAACCGGCTCTTGAGCAGTGCCTTCAAGGAATCAGACCTGGAACTCTTGTCCTATTTCGCTGCGCTGGCTGCCTTTGCTCTTGACAATGCCAGGGCGTATGAAGAGATCAATAGGCTGAATCGAAATCTGAACGAAGAAAATCTCTATTACAAAGAGGAGCATCTTGAGAACCTCCATTTTGAGGACATTGTAGGCGAAAGTCCTGCGATCAGGAGCGTGTTTGCCCAAATAGATCAGGTTACCGAAACCGATGCTACCGTCATGATCATCGGGGAAACAGGCGTCGGCAAAGAGCTGGTGGCACGGGCGATCCACCGAAACAGCCCCCGTCGAGATAAACCCTTCATCAGGGTCCACTGCAGTTCTCTGCCTGAAAGCCTTATCCCAAGCGAGCTTTTCGGACACGAAAAGGGTGCCTTTACCGGGGCTGTTCGCCGTAGAATCGGAAGGTTTGAACTAGCTAACGGAGGCACTCTCTTCTTAGACGAAATCGGTGATCTCAGCCTTGATATCCAGGTCCGACTCCTAAGGGTGCTTCAGACACAGGAATTTGAACGGGTAGGAGGCAGTGAGACGCTCCGCTCCGATTTCAGACTTGTCGTTGCAACCAATCGGGACCTGGAAAAGGAGGTTAAGAACGAGAAGTTCCGTGCCGACCTCTACTATCGACTCGCCGTGTTTCCCATTTATGTGCCGCCTTTAAGGGAAAGAAACGAGGATATTCCTCTGCTGGCTCATTACTTCCTCAAGATATACTCGAAAAAGAGGGGGAAGACATTTTCGGGAATACCTGACACAGAGATGGAAAAACTTCTTCAATACGATTGGCCCGGCAACGTGCGGGAGTTGGAAAACATCATTGAAAGAGGCACCATTCTGAATTCAGGCCCCCTATTCAAGATACCGGAGCTTCGGACAGAACAACATGAAGCTCCTGCGCCCGGAGGCGGAGTAACGCTCAGGGATAACGAACGCAGGCACATTCTCTGGGCACTTCAAAAGACCGGCTGGAAGGTGAGGGGAACGGGAGGTGCAGCGGAAATCTTGGAGATTCCCCCGTCCACCTTGGCCTTCCGAATGAAGAAGCTGGGTATTCAAAGGCCCGCCAAATCCGCCTAAAACCAACGTGAAATCGGAGGAGGTTGAAACCCGCTATCCGTGTCTGTCTGCAGTTACACAACTCAGGCTATCGTGCCCCATAGAAGGGTTTGCCAAACATCTGTTGGCTCAGCCCGATCAGATCCGCCCATTTCATGGGCCCGCCCTTGTCGGCGGGAAATCCGGTTCCCCAGATCATTCCGATGTCGATCATCCTCGGATCGCCGACTATCTCGCGGTCGAGGAGATCCTTTCCCACGGTTACCATCTCGGTCAGAACTTCTCTATGCATTTCCTCGGCCGTCATCTCCTGCTTTTTCTTAAGCGAGATCAAGGGAAGGACCTCCGGATCAACCCCGCCGTCCTTCAAGAAAAACCCTTTCCCCGACTTTTTGAGACCAAGGCGTCCCGAGTCAACTATTTGCTTCAGGGTTTCCTGCTCAAGCCCCTTTCCAACGATAACGTGATAACAAATGTCAATTCCCACCTCATCGATAAGCCGTATGGGGCCCACGGGCATTCCGAACTGCACGAATGCTTTGTCTATCTGTTCAATCGGATTGCCCTTCTCCAGAAATTCGAGAGCGCTCATGAAGTAAGGAAAAAGCACTGCATTTACCACAAATCCCGGATTGTCTCTACATACGATGGGCCGCTTCCGAATGGAGGCCGCAAAGTGAAGCAGGTTATCAACCGTATCCTGGTTCGTGCTATCGGCCCTAATGATCTCAACCAACTGCATCAGCCACACGGGCGAAAAGAAATGGGCACCGCCAAATCGTTCCGGGTGAGCAACATACTTGGACATGGCGTTGAGGGGTAGAGACGATGTATTACTTGCCAAAATACAGTCGTCTCTGATAACCTCACAAAGCTCTCGATAAACCTGGGCCTTTACCTTCAGATCCTCGAATACGGCCTCGATAACGAGATCCGCATCCCTGAACTCATCGCTGTACTCAGCAGTAACCCCCAGGCGATTCATCAGGTCATCGACGGGATACTTGAGTTTCTTCTTTTCCGCCATGCCGTCGAGTATCTTTCGAACAAGCCCCGTGCCCGGTTCAAGGGCATCGGGCAGATCCTTGACAATGACGGGAACCTGGGTATTCCTGAGGATATCGATGGCAATCCCACGACCCATGGTTCCAAAACCCAGTATGGCAATCTTATTGAGCGCTTTTGGTTCAAAGCCCTTGCTCATGAGAGATTTCGGTTTATCGCTCATTGTCTTCAGAAAAAATGTGTGGATGCTTCCCTTGGCCTCGTTTGAAAGTACCGCCTTTACGAAGTTGGTCTTCTCAATCTCCAGACCCTCTTCCAAAGAGACTTTTACACCATCCCTGATTGAGGCAAGGGCAAGCATCAGACCGGGTAGTTCCCTTCCCCGCGTGGCCTTGAGGACATCCTCCCGGGCTGTACGGGCAACCTCATCGATCTGAGAAAAATCCTGATCCGCCCTCTTGAGTGTAACCTTCCCAGCCATAATTCCTGCCAGAAAATCAGTTGCCTCGGTAAGCAGATCCTGGTCTGCCGAAACCAGCCGATCGATAATTCCCAACTCAAGGGCCTGGGACGCCTGCAAAACCGTGCCCTTTAATATGAGATCCAGGGCCTTATACCCTATCAAACGAGGCAATCGCTGCATGCCACCCCCTCCGGGGAAGATCCCCAGAGTGCATTCGGGAAGACCGATGACCGTGGTCTTTGTCTCCTTGGCAATCCTCCCGGTGCATGCCAGAGCGAATTCCAAGCCGCCTCCCAAACAGTGGCCTTCAATGGCTGCCAGTGTGGGATAAGGCAACGCCTCCAATCTCTTAAACATCCCATGAAACACATCCAGGACCCTAACGGTCTCCACCTCATCGTTCATCTGGTCCAACATGTTCAGGTTAGCCCCGGCGTGGAAGTTGCCGCGCTTTCCCGAAATAAATACCGCACCTTTGATCTCCTTAGCCTTCTCCAAGTCCTCTATAAGGGCGGAAAACTCGTCGATAGCCTCAGGGGTCCATGTATTCATGGCCTCTTTTGCTACATCAAAGCTTATGATTCCAAAGTCTCCCTGTTTCCCGAATTGGAAGATTGTTCCATAGCTCATCCTGTACCCCCTCCCTTAAGCAAATAAGCCCGTATCGTATCGTTCGAATCCTGTGCGTCTGATGTCATTGACTTTGCTCCAGTTTTACGAATTCCGGAAGGTTAGCAATGCTGACCCTGTCGTGTATTCCGTGCAGAAACCGCCTGCCCTCTCTTGTGATATGAACGACCCCTTCGAGGTTCAAGAGCACCTTTCTCTCTTCACATAGATGGCGATCGCACACTCCCCTCAAGATGGGAATGGTTCCTTGATCCAGCACTCCATCCACTACAATAGCGATGGTGTTCCCATCCAAGAAATCCTCTTTAATATGGATCATCCGAACATCTCCCCCGTTATACAAGAGTAAAGTGGCGTCGGCACACGGTGCTCTGACCCGTTTTCATGAGCCCTTATACCCTCTCCTTGAATTCAGTTCCCAGGAGACCTTCCGGCTTAACCAGGAGCACCAAGATGATGATCAGAAAGGCCACCGTATTCTTAAACTCAAGGGCCATATATCCACCTGTCAGGCTCTCTGCTACCCCTATGATGAGGCCCCCTACGATAGCTCCTGGTAGGCTGTTGAGGCCACCAAGAATGGCTCCAGCAAAGCCTTTCAAGAATGGCTCCAACATAAAAAATGGGTCGAGCAGGAGTGCTGGTGCCAAGAATAACCCTGCCAAAACACCCAAAAACGCTGCCAAACCCCACGCAAGGGCCAAGATCCTGCGTGTCGGAATGGCGAGTGTCTGGGCAGCAGGAAGATTCTCCGAGGTAGCCCTCATTGCAAGCCCAATACGAGTTCGCTGGATCAAAAGATAGAAAAGAACACTGCCTATGATTCCCACAGCCAAGGTTCCGAGACTCAATTCATTGAGATAGACCGGCCCGACTTTCCAGACATTGGCATCTGAAAGGGGAAAATCCATTACCTTGGAATCCGTTCCCCATATTGAGACTATAGCGCCTTGAAAGATCATGCCAAGCCCGACAGTCAACGTAATCTGCCCTAACAGGGTGGCCTCCCTCCGTTGGGCAGGAATGATAATCGAAAAGTAGAAGAGTACGGCCAAAAGACCGCCAAAAAGAAGGCTCCCTATGAAGGCCACGTAAAAGGGAAGTCGAAACGAAAGCAGGGTAAAGGCGAAAAAGGTGCCCATGGTGGCCATATCGCCGTGGGCGAAGTTCAAGATCCGGGTTGAGCGATAAATGAGCACAATACCCAAGGCCACCAGCACATACAGACTGCCCATGGATAAGCCGGCAATCACGTATTGTAAGAAGTTCGACATGGATAGTGTTTCCTCGTTCAGCGAAAGGGCCAATTCCTAAAATAGAGCCTGATCTTCAGCCAGCTGCCGGCGAGCCCCAATGGTTCAAAAATCATCACAACAATAACAGTGGCCCCGTAGATCACGGGGACCAGCTCCTTGTACTCGTTGAATATAAACGGGATCAAGATCACAAATGCCGAACCAAAGATGCCCCCTTCTACTAACGCAAGCCCCCCAATAATAACAGCAATGAACATGGTAATGGTTTCCAAAAAGGTGAACATCTGGGGCTCTAGAAACCCCAAAAACATACCATACAGGGCTCCGTGAACACCTGTGTAGAAAGAGCTGATTGCAAAAGACATGAGTTTGTATTGGGTGAGGTTGACGCCCAATACCTCGGCTGCAATCTCGTTGTCCCGCACGGCAACAAAAGCCCTCCCCAGATAGGACGAAATAAGATTATAGCTCAGCAGCGTAAAACAAAGCCCCACGATGAGCGTGAAATAGTACGTTGACAGCTCTCTTGAAAGGCCAATAAAGGGCTTCAGTTTTGGGACAATCATCCCCATACGACCGCCGGAAAGAAACTCATACGCGGTAAAGAGCTGGTACACTGCTATCCCGAAGCCGAGGGTCACGATCGCCAGATACGGGCCCTTGAGCCTGAGCGAAGGGAAGCCAACAAGCACGCCGAAAAGGCCGGCCACCAAACCCGCTCCCAGTAGCCCTGCTAAAAGAGGTACCCCTGCCCTCGAAAGATGGCCAAAGCTAAACGCTCCGATCGCCAAGAAACCTGCCTGCCCAAGGGAAATCTGGCCGGTGTAGCCGATGAGTATGTTTTGACCTTGTACCCCGATGGAATAAATAAATATCAGCGTTGCTACATAAAGCAAATCCTCACCGGTAAACCAGGGCAGAAGGATCAGGAAAAGCACCAGAAGACCGACCCAAAACCCTTTCCAGGGCTTATCAATGAGTCTCAGTTCCTCTTTATAGCTTTCTACTAGGTCCATCGCCGCTTAGTAATCACGTCATCTTGATTTGTACGCGAGGCACCACGAGATCCAGGCACCTATTGTCGGTACATCGATTCGATCAAATCCTTATATTGCTTTTCCAGGTTCGCCCTTTTCACTTTCTGCGTGGGGGTGACGTCCCCATCCTCCGCATAGAACCGCCGTGGTATCATGGCGAACTTCTTAATGGCCTCAACCCTGGCAAGGGTCTTATTAACCTCGTTCACGTCCTTATCGATCAGCTTCTTGATCTCGGCGTTTTGAGTCAAATCGGAAAAGGTGGTAAAGGGAATCCTCTTGTCCTGTGCATATTTCATCAAATTTTCTTCATCAATAAGGATGAGCGCAGTGAGGTACTTGCGGCCATCCCCAATAACAACCGCATCCTGAATGTAGGTGCTAAACTTCAATTTGTTCTCGATGAACTCAGGAGTAACGTTCTTGCCTCCTGAGGTGACGATAATATCCTTCTTTCGTCCGATGATCCTGAGATGCCCTTCATCAATGGCTCCCAGATCGCCCGTGTGTAACCATCCTCCTGCAAGCGTTTCTTGAGTTAACTCGGGGTTCTTGAAGTATCCCTTGAAAACTCCGGATCCTCGAGCAAGAATCTCTCCATCCTCGGCTATCTTCATCTCCAGCCCCGGAAGCGCTTCCCCCACGTACCCATACCGTGGCTGCCTATCAAGCCTTTGAAGGGCAATAATACCGGTTGACTCAGTCTGCCCATAACCATCCCTCAGGGGAATACCGAGTACATTAAAAAACTCGAACAGCTCCCGCGAAGCGGCGGCGGCTGAACAAAGGGCCCATCTGATGCGCTCAAAGCCCAGCTGGCGCTTGAGGTGGTACAGAACACCCCAGTACGCCATGAAGTAAAGAATGCGCCACAACATGACAGGGCCGGAATCGGACTTGGCCTTCAGGTACTGTCGCGCTACACGAAAACTGAAACGATAGAGGAGTTTCTTGAGTAAGGTGGAATCGTCCATTCTTATTTCGATATTTGAGGCAAACTTCTCCCAAATTCTCGGTACGCTTCCAAATATGGTGGGAGAAACCTCCCTGAGGTTAAGGGCCAAGGTATCCATGCTTTCCACGAAATTGACGGTCACGCCCGTGAACATAGGCATAAAAACCGACACCAGATTCTCGTATATGTGAGCCAGGGGGAGATATGAAACTACCTCATCCTCTTCGCTAACGGGAATGACCTCAAGAAACGACTGGGTTACCACAGAGATGTTGGCATGGGAGAGCAACGCGCCCTTTGGTCGACCTGTTGTACCTGAGGTGTAGATGATCATTGCAGTGTCGTTAAGCTTGAGAGAGCCAATTCTTTGATCAACAGCCTCGGGGTTCTTGCGACTATATTCTCGCGCCTTTGCCAAGAAATCGGAGAAAAACACAACCTGGGGATGCGCATAACCCCAGAGACCTTTCTCATCCCAAACCACGATCTGCCCAATGCTCAGCTCGGGAAGAATCTCCAAGATCTTTTCCAGCTGTTCCTCATTTTCCGCGAATATCAATTTCGATTCGGAGTGATTGACGATATATTTCACCTCATCTGTGGCAGAGGTGGGATAAATGCCACAGGTGCATCCCCCTGCGGCCATAATCCCTACATGGCATATTAACCACTCGGGCCGGTTATCGCCTAAGATACAGGTGGTCGCTCCAGGGTCCACACCAGCAGCAACAAGGCCAGCAGCAACGGTGCGGACCTGACTCCCATACTCATCCCACGTTACCTTCTGCCATATCCCGTAGTTTTTGTACCTGAGGGCCACACGTCCGGCGTGTCGCGAGGCTTGCTCAAAAAAGGCGCGGGGCAGCAGTTTGGCTTCAACCGCCATCACCATCTCCTCCGCTTGGCATAAAACCGCCATCCTTTCTCTGAGGTCTCTTCTTGACTTATACCAAGGTAGAGCTCCTGCACATTTTCATTTTCCTTTAGATCCTGTGAACTCCCCTCAAGCATAATTCTTCCGGCCTCCATGATGTATCCGTAATCGGCGATATCGAGGGCCATTCGTGCGTTCTGTTCTACCAGCAGGATCGTCATATCCCTCTTGCTGACTTTGTAAAGCGTGTCGTACACATAACGGGCAACCAGAGGGGCCAAACCCAACGATGGCTCATCCAAAAGCAAGAGCTGCGGCCTTCGAAGGAGGGCTCGAGCCATAGCCAGCATCTGTTGTTCTCCGCCGGAAAGGGTTTCCGCCTGTTGTTCACTGCGATCCTTCAGGATGGGAAAGAGGGCGAAGATGGACTCCAGATCGTCGCTCACCGCTTTTCCCCTTCGTCCCCAACATCCTAGGTCCAGGTTTTCTCTCACCGTTAACTCTCGAAAAAGCCCTCGGTCTTCAGGGACATACACAATTCCCAGTGCAGATATGCGTTCAGGCGCCAATCCGCTTATCCTGCGGCCCATGAAATCTATCTGGCCCTTCTTCGGCTGATCTTTCAACAATCCTGCAATGGTCTTTAATAACGTAGTCTTACCGGCTCCATTCGGGCCCAGCACAGTGAATATCTCCTTTTCCTTGATTTCCAGGGAAATCCCCTGAAGTGCATAGATCCGGTCGAAATAGAGCGTTTCAATGCTCTTTATCGTAAGCAGGGCCATTACCGTTCACCCACATAGGCACGGATCACCTCAGAATTCTGCTGAACCTCTGCAGGACTCCCCTCCGCTATCTTCCTTCCGAAATTGAACGCAACCATTCTGTCAGCAAGTCTTGAGACAATCCGGAGGTCGTGCTCAATAATCAATATGGCAAACCTGTATCGTCCCCTGATCTCTCTGACCAAATAGGCAACGCGTCCTTTTTCCTCTGCAGTTAGTCCGGCAACGGGCTCATCAAGCAACAACAGCCTCGGGTCCATGACCACGGCGCGGCCCAACTCAACTCTCTTTTGGACTCCATAGGGACAATCAACTACTCGGGCTTCTCGGTATGCTTGTAGATCCAGAAAATCAATGATCTCCTCCACCCGCTCCCGGTGGACTAACTCTTCTTTTCGGAGTCTCAAGAAGGCATGCATCGGGTTCTTCCGAAACCTGATGTGTCTGCCTAACATCAGATTGTCCAAAACGGACATGTTATTGAAGAGACGGATATTCTGAAAGGTTCGAGCAATACCCTTTTGGGAGATGAGATCAGGGGAGAGCCTCAAGAGGCTCTCCTCCCGGAAAATAATCTGTCCTTGATCTGGCCTGTATACCCCCGATATGCAATTGAACATGGTAGTCTTGCCGGAACCGTTGGGGCCTATGACGGCCAGAATCTCCTCCTGATCCATCTCAATGTCGACCCCATCCAGGGCCTTGATCCCGCCAAAGGAGATGGCCAGATTACGAATGGACAACAGCTCTCCCATAGAACTAGAATAGCGGATCAAAAATCATGAAGTCCGTAATTGGTATGTGCTTTCCCTTTTCCGCATGGCACATCCGGATGGCATTGAGACCATGGTGCCGGTTCGGACCAAAGGTGATGGGAGCGCCCATGCCCTCGGGCCTGAATTGCTTGATGCTCATCATGGCCTCCACGAAGCTCTCTCTCGTGAGGTTCCGTCCAGCCCTCTGAAGGCCTTCAGCTATGAGCATCGTCGTCGTAGCACCGGTTACGCCCAAGAACTTAAGCCCAGCCAGTTTCGGCTGATTCTTTAAGAGAACGTCGAGCACCTTCTGTGCCTCCGCCTCAACACCGGGCATGGCAACATTGCCGGAGGCCGCGGGGTATGCCCCCTCCCAAAGCTCGCCGGCAATCTTATACATGAGTGGGTCTCCGAGCGGATTGGCGGTAAAGAGCTTCGGCTTATACCCCACCTTGGCCATCTCTCTGATGATCAAAGATGCCTGGGTGGGTGCACCATAAATGACTACGGCCTCGGCGCCTGTCCCTTTGAGCTTCAGTGCATGGCTTCCCAAGGCCCGATCAGTCAGTTCAAAGGGGACGAATCCGACAAACTCGACCTCTCCTGAGAGATGTTTCATTGCCTTCTCAATACCGAGCTTTGCCGATTTGCCCCAATCATCATTCTGGCCAAAAAGGGCAATTTTTTTGAGACCCAGCTGATACACCGCAAAATTGGTTATGGCCTCCGCCTCATCAATGTAGTCGGGGTAGGCAATAAACAGGTGCCGCATTTGCGCCGAGGGCACATCGACCCAAATCCTTGGGTTTGCATGGATATGAACGACCGGGATCTTGTTTTCCAGAAGAAAATCCTTGCTCGCATTCGCCGTAGCCGACCCGATAACGCAACCGTATGCAAGCACATCATTCTTCATCTCCGTCAGGTTTGCCAGAGCACGGCTGGGATTATACCCGTCATCCTTTATGACAATTTTTATTTTTCTCCCGTGGATGCCCCCTTGGTCGTTAATATACTTGGCCCATGCAGCATTGCCCAGATACATGGCGCTCCATAAAGCCGCAGGCCCTGACATGGGGCAGGTCATACCGATGGCTACTTCATCGTCCGTCACTCCTGGTGTTTCGGGCCCGGCACATACCAAAGCCGGGAGTGCAAGACACACAACCAGAAAAACTGTCAGATACAGATATCTCTTCATTTCAACCTCCTGAACAATAAAGGTTTAGGTTACGACCCAACAAAACGAATAAAAGAATCACCTCCTTTCTTCGGTGGATTTGCATATCATTCGTTCATTCCAGCCTAATCCAGAATATGGGGAATATCATCTCGGCAAACAACCCCAAAGAGGATGTGTTATGATTGGTTTTTGTCATTGCGAGGAGAGCAGCGACGAAGCAATCATACAGCAATGCAATAGGTTGGAGATCGCTTCCCTACGCCCCGCCAACCGGCTGGCGAGCAAGTCGCGACGGCTTCCTTAGAATTGCGACACGGTCCCAAAAGGGCAGCTTGGACCACCCTTACCTCCTTTTTGCCTCTCTGGCGGTCTCCCCGCGGAAAACATCACCGTCGAGACACTGGTGACGAATGGGAACAGTCAGCACCCAGAGCTAGTATTGTGCAAGATAAATGCCGTGCCAGCGTCCCGCGAAGAACACGGCTCAACTCACCCGGCCTTCCACTGCACCGTAATGTAATGCAACTCATTGAAATCAAAAAACATGATTGTAGATCCGGAACACTACTTTCCATTTCTTTGAGATGCCTCGTGAAATATAGATACCGATTTTACTCATTACGGAAGGCCGTTTCAGCAATTATCCGAGCACAAATCCCAGCCCAAAACACAATATACCGTCTCCAAGAATCGAAATATTGTGCACGGGGCCTCCTAGCATCAACCGTGCTGTGAGGCACTCTTTTCTGCCGTTAGTTATGAAGCGCATGCTATACCGAACGTTGAACTCAGAACGGTTTTCAAGTTGATGCTATGGCATGCTTTTGGCAGGTACACATGGCATTGCCAGTCATGCCATGACATTCCCGTGCTCGTTAGAATTCCGTCTTTGAAGCATTTTCTGGAAAGTACAACCATCATCGCGCGCAAGACCGGGCGCGGAAAAACTAAGGCGATGATCCGAAATGTCAAGAAACCGGAATACGCCATAGTTGAGGAGCAAGATAATGGATTTCGAACTGAGCAAAGAACACAAGGACATCATAAATGCCGCTCGCGAGTTTGCCGTGGGGGAGTTTACGGATCGCGCCCAAGAGTTGGACCGCGACGAAACCTTTGATCCCCAACTCTGGAAAAAGGCATGCGAACTGGGCTTTGTAGGTATGTACATTCCGGAGGAATACGGGGGCTCCGGTATGGGTCTGCTGGAGTGTTCCTTGGTAATGGAGGAGTTTTGGGCAGTGGATGCCGGCATTGGGGCTGCCGTAATTGCCCCTATCTTCGGTGCTGACATCATCAATTTGTATGGGACCGAGGAACAAAAAAGGAAGTATCTGGCTCCTCTTGCTGAGGGACGGGCAATTATGGGAGCAGCCATAACCGAGCCTGATGCAGGCTCAGATGTCACCGCTGCCACCACGACTGCAATCAAGGATGGCGAAGTCTACATCATCAATGGCTCCAAGATGTTCATCACCAACGGGAGCATCGCCGATTTCATTATTGTATTCTGCCAAACCGATCCCGAGAACCCCGACAGGCACAGGCGGCACAGCTGGATTGTTGTGAAGACGGACTCAGAGGGATTCGAGGCAAATAAGCTGCATGGAAAACTCGGAATCCGTGCCTGCGACACTGCAGAGCTTTCCTTCTCCAATGTGAGGGTTCCGGTGGGGAACCTTGTGGGCAAGGAAGGCGCCGGCTTCAAAGAACTGATGGTTTTTTTCGACATGAGCAGGATCGTCGTGGCCGCCATGGGCGTCGGCATTGCCAGGGCAGCCCTTGAGGAATCCATAAAGCATACCAAGAAAAGACACCAGTTCGGCATGTCCCTGGCAACCTTCCAGATTACCCAGTTCAAGCTTGCCGAGATGGCCACCAAGATCAAGGCAGCTCGCAACCTTTACTACGAGGCTGCATGGAAGGCCGACAATGGCATGCTCGATCCAGAGCTCGTAGCCATGGCTAAGTGGTATGCGGGCAAGACGGCGGTCCAGTGTGCCGATGAGGCATTGCAGATGCACGGTGGGTATGGCTTTTTGGATGAATACAAGGTCCAGCGCCTCTACCGCGACGCCAAGATCGTTGAGATCTACGAGGGTACCACGGAGATCGAAAAACTTATCATCGCCCGGGGCCTGCTCAAATAAGCGCCGCGGTGTTTGTGGGTGACGTTGCGCGGCGTAACCTATCGTAAGGAGGATGTTGTGAACTACAGTGTGAACAGGGCAATGGTCATCGGTTCCGGGGTTATGGGCGCCGGTATTGCCGCTCACCTGGCAAATGCCGAGATCCCGGTGTACCTGATAGATATTGTGCCGTCCAAGCTCACCCCGGAAGAGGAGAAAAAAGGGCTCACCTTGGAGAACCCCGGTGTACGGAACCGTATCGCCAACCAGGGGCTAGTCTTTCTTCAGAAATCCAAACCTGCGGGCCTGTTCAGTAAGAGTAAACTGGATTTGATCACGGTCGGCAACACGGAGGATAACTTCGAATGGGCTCAAGAGGCCGATCTGATAATCGAAGTAGTGATAGAAAACCTTGCGATCAAGCGTGAGGTTATGGCCACAATCGATAAACTCCGCCAAGAAAAAAGCATCATCTCAACCAACACCTCCGGCATACCAATCCACCAGATTGCCGAGGGTCGCTCGGAGGGGTTCAAGGCCCATTTCCTCGGGACCCATTTCTTCAACCCCCCTCGCTACCTCAAGCTACTCGAGCTCATTCCTACTTCCGAAACCCACCCCGCAGTGATTGAGTTCATGAAGGCTTTCGGGGAGCGAAGGCTGGGAAAAACCGTGGTACTCTGTAAGGACACCCCCAACTTCATCGCGAACCGGGTGGCGGTGCTAACCGGCCGGGCCACCCTGAATTATGTGCTGGAAAACGATTACTCAGTAGAGGAGGTGGATGCTATCACCGGCCCCTTGATCGGTCACCCTAAAACGGCAACCTTCCGCCTGCTCGACCTGGTCGGCATGGATGTGAACAAGCACGTATCTGCCAACCTCTACGAGGCAATTGCCCATGATAAATTTCGGGAACATTTGATTGGGCCTGGCAACGATCTTACCGAGAAGATGGTTGAGGCGGGCCTCTTGGGCAACAAGGCATCTCAAGGATTCTACAAGAAGGTCAAGGGACCGGACGGCAAGAAAACCTACCGGGTGCTGAACCTCACAACCCTCGAGTACCGCGATCAGAAGGAGCCCGATATCCCCATTCTCAAGAAGGCCAGCAAGATCGATAATCTGGGCGAGCGCATGCGCTTCCTCATCTCACAACAGGACCGTTTCGGAGAGTTCATCTGGCATGAAGTAGCGCTCGCCCTTTCCTATTGCTCCCATCTCATACCCGAGATTGCCGATGCCCTCTTTTCCATCGACGATGCCGTTCGGGCCGGGTTTTCCCATGAATTGGGGCCCTTTGAACTCTGGGATGCTCTGCGGGTACGAGATACCATTGCCCGTATGGAGGCCGAGGGCCTTACGGTTGCACCCTGGGTCAAGGAGATGATCGATTCCGGGGCGGAGCGCTTTTACAAGAAGGAAGGCAACCGCACCCTGTACTGGGATCTTTCAACACGTTCCTATCAAATCCTCCCCACTGATCCCCATGCTCTCTCGCTTGCAGGGCATAAGGAAGCGGCCGGGGTAATCGCAGAGAATCCCAGCGCCTCTCTTTTTGATCTGGGAGACGGGGTATTGTGTCTGGAGTTTCACTCCAAGGCCAACTCCCTCGATCAGGATATTCAGGCTATGTGTGATCGGGCCCTCGATGAGCTGGAAGGTGCATACCGGGGCCTCGTTATCGGCAACCAGGGAGAAAACTTCTCCGTCGGCGCAAACGTCTTTACCGTTGTTATGGCCGCCGAGAACAAGCAGTGGGATGTGATCGAGGGGGCGATAAAGACCATGCAAGATCAGATGCTCAGGCTTCGCTATTCACCCAAGCCCGTGGTAGCCGCCCCCTTTGGCATGACCTTTGGAGGAGGTGCTGAGATCTGCTTGGCAGCAGACCGAATCTGCGCGTCGGCTGAAACCTATATGGGCCTTGTCGAAGTGGGCGTGGGTCTGATACCTGCAGGCGGCGGTTGTCGTGAAATGATCAAGCGGCTGGTGAGTCCTGCTATGAGCGTGGCCAACACCGACGCCTTGCCGTTTCTCATGAAGGCATTTGAAAACATCGCCATGGCCAAGGTCAGCAGTTGCGCCGTGGAGGCCCGTGAGATGGGCTTTATGACAGAAAACGATCGCATTATCATGAACAGCGATCACCTCCTCTACGAGGCCAAGCGCCTGGTTGTGGAGATGGACGATGCCGGATACGTGCCGCCCCCTCGATCCAAATCGGTCTATGCACTCGGAGCACGGGGAATGGCCTTTCTGATGCAGGTTGCCCAGTCGATGGTCTGGTCGAACTACATATCAGAGCACGATAAGCATATTGCCCAAAAGTTGGCCTACGTCCTCTCTGGGGGCCCCTTGTCATCCCCCCAATGGGTCCATGAGCAGTATATCCTGGATCTCGAACGAGAGGCCTTTGTCTCGCTGTGCGGCGAGACCAAGACGATCGAGCGCATCAAGCATATGCTTGCAACGGGGAAGCCGTTGCGGAATTGAGGAGAGCAAGATCATGAAAGAGATTGTTATTGTTTCCGGTGCCCGCACCGCAGTGGGAAGGGCAAATAGAGGTACCTTGGTGAACATGCGCCCCGACGATATGGCGGCGGTTGTGACCACAGAAGTCCTGAAAAGAGCCCCTGCCGTAGACGCGGCCGAGGTGGATGATGTGATTATGGGCTGCGCGTTTCCGGAACATAGCCAAAGCTTTAACATTGGAAGAGTGGCAGCCCTTTTGGCAGGCCTACCGAATACCATCCCCGGCCAGACCGTTAACCGCCTCTGCGCCTCCGGGCTCCAGGCCATCGCTATCGGCGCCCAACAAATCATCACGGGAATGTGTGACATCGTCATCGCAGGTGGCACGGAATCGATGAGCCAGGTGCCCATGATGGGATATCAGGTGTCTCTGAACTTGCGCATGGTCCAGGAATACCCCGAGGCCTATATAGGAATGGGCTTGACCGCTGAGAACGTTGCCGAGCAATATGACGTAAGCCGTGAAGACCAAGATGCCTTCGGTCTGCGGAGCAACGAAAGGGCTCTCGCAGCCATTGAGGAAGGTCGATTTAAGGAAGAGGTTGTTCCTTTGGAGGTGAAGACAATACAAGTAAACGAACAGGGTGAACGGGTTGAAAACGAAAAGATCTTCGATGTAGACGAAGGCCCTCGAAGAACCAGCCCTGAGAAGATGGCGCAACTCAAACCGGTCTTTAAGAACGGCGGTACGGTTACGGCGGGAAACTCGTCACAGATGAGTGATGGGGCCGCAGCCGTGCTTTTGATGACCGCGGACAAGGCTCAAGAAAAAGGCCTTACCCCCTTCGCGCGATTTGTGGGTTTTGCAACTGCCGGTGTACCGCCGGAAATCATGGGAGTCGGCCCCATATATGCCATACCCAGGGTTATGAAAGTCACTGGTCTTAAGATAGGCGATATGGACCTCATCGAACTCAATGAGGCCTTCGCCTCTCAGGCGGTGGCATGTATCCGTCACCTCGAGCTCGATGAGAGCATAACGAACGTGAACGGCGGGGCCGTAGCCATGGGCCATCCCTTGGGCTGCACCGGAGCCAAGCTTACCGTACAGCTCATCCACGAGATGAAACGGCGGAAATCACGGTATGGCCTCGTTTCCATGTGTATCGGCGGCGGTCAGGGTGCCGCCGGTATCTTTGAGAACCTCTGTCGGTAGCATCACCGGCTGAACCCATGACTTTGTTGTGGTGCAGAAGTGTTGGCATATACCAAATGTAGATTGCTCATCCATGCTCTCCAGAAATCATGTCAATGCTCTCAAGGATCACTCTCAGGTTTGCCGTTGAGCGTTGCTCCGTAAATCGCCTAAGCCTTTTGCAGTATCGTTACGCTGCACGCGAATTCCTCGGTCGAGATAACACCTCCCCCATTTTCCGTTAAGCCAGTGGTTGCGTCGGGCACTTGGCGTGGACCCGCCTCTCCCCTCAGCTGTGTAACGATCTCGTAAATCATGGACAGCCCTGTAGCGCCAACCGGATGACCCTTGGAAACGAGCCCTCCGGAGGTATTGATAGGGATCAAACCATCCAGTTTGGTTGCTCCCGATTCAATAAATCTCCCTCCCTCCCCGATGGGACAGAAGCCCAACATCTCCACCTGGTATATTTCGCAGAATGAGGTGGCATCGTGGACCTCGGCAACGTCGATGTCTCCAGGCCCCATCCCGGCTATCTGGTATGCCCGATCGGCCGCGTATTTACTGAGGCTTGGCTCTGCGATTTTTCGATGTTTGCCCGAGGACAGGGCGCTGGCCAAAACCCTGACCGCCCGCCTTCGCACCTCTGGTGGCCGGCTTTTGAGGTAGTCCTCAGAGCACAGGATAGCTGCAGCCCCGCCGTCGCCTATAGGGCAGCACATTGAGCGGGTCAGGGGGTAGCTGACCATATAGTCTTCCAGGACTTTCTCGACCGGAACCTCAAACTGATATTGTGCTTTTGGATTAAGGGATCCATGATAATGGTTTTTTGATGCCCCAATGGCAATCTGCTCTTGGGTTGTTCCATACTTCCACATGTGCCAGCAGGCCTGCATGGCGTAAGTATCCATAAAGATTGTATGTCCGGCGCCCATTTTGAACTCCTGTCCGCACTCTTCCCCGACCTCCTCATACTCGGCGACCAGCCGGTCCTTATCTTCAAGATCAATTCCTTGTTGGTAACCGGCCAATACCTTTGCCATATCGGAATGGTAGAATTTGTCGACGCCCATGGCCAGCGACACATCACACTGCCCGCTCAAGATATCCTTCCATGCACCATGGAACGCCATGGAGGCAGTAGCGCACGCACCCTCCACGTTAATAAGGGGCACCCGCTCCGGAAACACTCCTTCCTCAACCAGGGGTGACATGCACACGTGGCCTCGTATGATATCCTGACCCCACAGGACTCCCATGGCACAATTGCCAAACCATGCAAACTCAATATCTCTGCCGTCCTTCATCATGGCGTCTTCGAGGACTCCCAGATAGGCATCTCGGGTCAAATCCTTCATGGATTTTTCAAGCCACTTTCCGAAGCTCGTACTGTATGCCCCTATGACGTAGACATCCCGTGCCCTCTCCATATCTCAACCTCCTTTCCTTAACCGAGGTACTCCCAATATTCCGGTATTCCCTGATCATGCCCCGGATACCTTATCGGCACCCAACCGATACGCGTCGGAGTTGCTGAGAATCTACTGTATCAGATGCCTTCCTCAAAGGCGAATTCAAATCACCTGAGCGATTCGAGCCATTCTAACCTTCCATATTTCTTGCGCTCAGGCTTTAGAATATCAATGAAGGTACCGAGTAATAAGGAGAAGGCGCGTTGTAACTGAGCCCTGGCAAAGAGGACTACCATGCTTATCATACCCCTGACCGGAAAACTGAGCAAACACAACCCTCCCTTGATTACCATGGGGATCATTCTGATAAACTGTTTCGTCTTCTTCGTGTTACAGTCCGGTGACAGTAAGCGATACCGTCAGGCAATGGAGTTCTACTTCAACTCGGGCCTCGTTGAGATCGAGGTATCGGAGTATAGGGTTTATCTTGAAACCACTGGGAAAGACAAAATAGATCCCGCGCTCCTGAACAAGAAAAACCTCGATAAGGTCACGGTCCAACGCCTCTACGCAGAAATGCAAGAGGATGAGGTTTTTCTCAAGAAGCTCCGCTCCGGCGCCATCATCACCCCCGAAGATGAAACCTACGATACATGGAAAAACCTCCGGACACAGTTTGAGGACCTTTTGTCCAAACTGATCAGCATGCGGTATGGCTTTAGACCTGCATCCAGAAACTACCTCAGTGCTTTGACCTACATGTTTATCCATGGGGGCTTTATGCATCTTTTGGGAAATATGGTCTTCCTGTGGCTGGTGGGATGTGTGCTCGAATTAGGGCTCGGCAGGGTCCTTTATGTATTGCTGTATCTCCTCACCGGGGTACTTTCGGTGTGCATCTATGCCCTGGGCTATTTGGATAGTACGGTTCCTCTGGTTGGCGCATCCGGCGCCATCTCGGGTTTAATAGGCGCCCATGCCGTGACCTACGGGAAGCAAAAGATCAAGGTCTTCTACTCACTGGGGTTTTATTTCAATTACGCCCAGGTCTCGGCAATTGCCCTTCTTCCCGTGTGGATCGGAAACGAGGTTGTCCAGCTACTCTTTGGCAGTTACCGGCATGTCGCCTATTTGGCACATATCGGCGGCCTGACCAGCGGTGCGGTGCTGGGATATCTTAACATGAGGTTCTTGGGACAGGTCGATAGGAAGGTATTCGAACAAGACCCCCGACAACAGATTAGCGGTCTCCTCGAAGAGGCCCTCCAGCGGATAGGAAGGCTCGAAATGAACGCCGCCCGACCCCTGTTAGAACAGGTTCTGGAAATTGACCCTTCCAATCGTGAGGCTATAACCCACCTTTTTAATATCGAGAAGCTGAGCCCTCAAGACGACGCCTTTCATAAAACGGCCTCGAGATTGCTGCGCAACCTCAGCCATGACCCTGACGCCCATGAAGCCCTGTATAGAACATACAAGGAATATTGCCGCGTTTCGAAGCCTCCCCGGCTTGGTTTAGATCTTTTGTCTCATGTCGCTTCAGTTTTCACCGTGCACGGCCATCTCTCCGAGGCCGAGAGCATTCTGGCTCTGCTCTTACGTAACCGCCCCGGTCTGCAGGATATTCCAACAAGAATACTGAATCTGGCACGGGCGTACCTGAAACAGGGGATTCCCGACAAGGGAAAAATGTGTCTCAAGATCATCTGTCAGAAGTACCCGGGATCGGCCGAATCTCAGATTGCCCAGAGGTTATTGCAGGGGTCGAGCTAGTGGCTAGGACACGCTGATCTGCCTGAGATATTGCTCAACGTAAGGGGTGATCTCGTGCTTCGGATAGTTCTTTAGAATCCCCTTCAGGATTCCTGCTGCCTTTTGGGGATTCTTCAGTTTTTCATTGACAATATTGGCGGCAAGAAAATATGCTTTTGGAGTTAAGGGATTTTTGGGATGCGTTTTGATAAACCGCTTATAGGCCTCGATCGCCCCCCTTGGATTTCCTGCTTCATTTACCGAGCTGGCTATTTTGAGCAGGGTGGCAGGGGAGGGCGTAAACCCTGCTTCTCGGGATAGGCACTCCGAATATACCTCACACAACCTATCCTTCTGGCCCGCGTTAGCAAGAAGATCCAGATAGGCTTTCCCGTGCTCAAGCATTTCTGGAGTCTGTTGCTTGACCTTGAGCAGGTTATAGTACCGTTCTGCCAGATCCACATCGGAAATACTGCCTCCGGTCTCGTCTCTTATCAGGGAGATCGCTTCATCTATCCTCCCCTCTTTAATGAATATATCTACACGGTTCAGAAGCTCATTATCAGCATCCCGCTCACCCGGTACCCCCAAGGTGGATAGCCCCTCTTCGTCTATATCGACTTCATAGCCGATTTCTTCATGATACTGAAAAATAACATAACCCATGAGATGGTAGGAGATAAGGGTGTAAAAGCTTTGGGCCATGGTCCACAGAAACAGATGGGTTTCCGGGGGTAGGTGGGCTATGACATGCCGCCCCAGGAACGCAGGTGCACTCCCCAGGAATCCCAGAAAAAGGTACATTAAGAGGTATCCCCATCCTATTCTCCATGCCATTCTCGCAAAAAACATGGGGTTTAAGGCATGCAAGAGGCTGCTGGTGGCCACCAGGACAATAATCATTGCAGGCAGGGAGAGTATGGCGAACAACAGGAACAGGAGCCCCAAGATCGGTCCCGCTAAAGCAGCCACCAACCCGAACGCTATCCCTACAGCGATATAGATGCCGATCTGCTTGAAAACCACTCCAAAATCATTGGAGATGGTTTCCGCGTTTATCTTTGGCGGTGTAAGGCTCCCGTGTGCAGTGCTCTTGAGCGCTGCGTAAGAGTATTTGAGCATGACGCCCCAAATGGCAAAGCGGATCAGCATGGTGAATACATTTGCCTTGGTGAATAAGACCGTGGCAACAGCCAACACGATCATTAACACGAGGGGCCTGGGGTGAAACGGGTAGACGAAGAACTTCGGAAGCCGAGTCCAGAAAGGGGTAATCGTGTTTGTCAGCGAGAGTCTCTCTGCCTCTACATTGCACTTCGGGCAGAAGTGGAAAACCTTGTTTGCTCCGTACTGGTTGACGGCCCGTTTGCTGATGCATTCTGCACAGAAACTTGTCTGGCATTCCGGGCAATTCCATAGTGCAGGTCGGCCCGGATGGTACTCGCAATATGTTTTCATTGCCGATTTCCTTCCCTGTGCCGTTATATGTGGACCTGGGAGGAGCAGGAACCCAGCGATCGCACAGTGAATCGGTGCTACCTGTATCCGTGAACCATTTATGCAAAATTGGTGCCGTGCCAGTAATAGCGCACACCTTCACAAGGAGAGTGCTCGTGACGGATTCTAGAGGCAGTTTGCTGAGCTGTTGGTTTATGGCATGAATTCAAGGACTTGCTTCAGGTTGGCCGCTGAATGCCGTGTTTTTGCATCTTGCTGTACAAGGTGCCGCGGGGGATGTGCAGCTCCCGTGCTGCCCGGCTTATATTCCAATCCATCTCTTCCAAGACCGTACGAACGAGGATGCCCTCTGCGTGGCGGAGAGAACCGTTGAGTAGCTCCAGGGTAATCTCCTCTTTGGATCGCTTTTCCTTGCCCGTATCACGCATACTAAAAAGCTCCTTTTGCTATAACTCCGCAAAATATTCTCAATTGAAATAGGCGAATACCATGAAACCCTTTCTTTCGTTCCAAGGCTCACGGGCTTGTTTTTTCAGCGACTTGTTTACGGGGGATACTTGCCCCCTCCGCATTCC
>CP070752.1:2539945-2550227 GCA_020348625.1 Deltaproteobacteria bacterium
CCGTATACCCGCGCGTTGTTAGATTCTGTGCCCAAACTATCCCAGGAAGGGGAATTGCAGAGTATTGAGGGAAATGTTCCCAACCTGGTTACTCCGCCGCCGGGATGTCGGTTCCACCCAAGGTGCCCGTATAGGAAAGGTGTTTGCAGTGTGGAATTGCCGGAATTGAGAAAAGTCGGGAAAAATCACCAGGTAGCGTGTCATGTATTGCCGGAGTAGTCATGGGCTGTTTTGGTTTTGAAAGTAGGTCTCAAACAAAGAGCCCAATTACTTTAAAAGCTGCTGGAACATGCACAAGATATTAGAGCTAAAGAGACTGAAAAAGCATTACCCGATTCTGGGCGGCGTGCTTCGCAAGAAGATCAACTCGGTAAGGGCCCTGGATGGAATCGATCTGGATATCTACCGTGGTGAATGTCTGGGAGTGGTGGGAGAGTCCGGGTGCGGTAAGACAACCGCAGGCAAGACGATTATCCGCTTGCACACTCCCACAAACGGAAGCGTCTATTATTACCCCGAGGGCAGCGGACCCGAGGGCCGAATGGATATCGCATCCACAAAACTATCTGCGCTCAAAAGGCTCGGTATTCGAAGCAAGTTACAGATGGTCTTCCAGGACCCTACAACATCACTCAATCCCAGGATGCTTGCCAAGCACATTATAGCCGAGCCCATCAAGGTTCAGGAAAACATTGGTGGCAGGGAACTTGAGGGCCGTATCATTGGGCTACTTCAATTGGTTGGGATGACCAGAGATCACCTGCTTCGCTACCCCCATGAGTTTTCCGGGGGGCAGAGGCAGCGCATCGCTGTAGCCAGGGCCATCGCCACAAATCCTGAATTCATTGTGCTGGATGAGCCTACCTCTGCCCTGGATGTATCTGTGCAGGCCCAGATATTGAACCTGCTGAAATCACTTCAGGAAAAACTCAACCTAACCTACCTTTTCGTGACACACCATCTCTTAGTGGTCAAATACATCAGCGATCGCACCGCAGTTATGTACTTGGGCAAGATCGTTGAGCTTGGCAAAACACGCGATATTTTTTCAAGACCCATACACCCGTATACTCATGCGCTCTTGTCAGGTATTCCAATCCCGGATGTGGAGCACAAGAAACACCGCATCATCCTCACCGGTGATGTCCCGAGCCCGGTTAACCCGCCCCGAGGGTGCCGGTTTCACACACGATGTGCCTTTAGCGTTGACCGCTGCCGAATGGAAGACCCTGACCTTGCAGAAGTGGAAAAGGGACGCAGTGTGGCCTGCCACCGTCAGCATGAGATGGAGAAGCTCGTGTCAGACCGGTTTGGGTAAGACTGAAACTCGTGCGAGGGGTCAAGCCTGCTCTTGACGCTTGTGTTTTCTATACCCTTTATGTAAAAACGTTTTTGACTAGCTTGAATAATTCAATAAAAGAAAAGTAGGTCAGTTTAGTCAACAAGAGCCGTACTTAGCAATGGGGATCATCGACTCACAGATGTAGCTGCACCTATCCGCAATCACCTCGGCAAGGTCATTGCGGGGGTTGAGATACGCTTAATCAGTTCATCTCTCGGCAACAAAAGGAAGAAACAATTAATCACGGATGGCTGCGGGACGGGTCGGGGAATTTCCACGGGCTTGGGTTATCAACCAGAATAATCCGGCAAATATGTTAAGGACTAGAAAATATGGAGGCAAGAATGGGAAAAGTACAAATCATTGACCTGAGTGTTCCTATCCAACCAACTCCACCTGATTCACCCTTAAAAGTAGACATTGAATATATTGACCATAAACAGGGCGCAAAAGTTTTTGGCCCCGTTTTCGGACTCAGAGATGGTGATTTTCCCGATGGTAACTTTTCGGCGGTCGAAAAGCTGACGCTGACCACTCACAGCGGCACCCACCTTGATGCCCCCTGGCATTATTGGCCCACATCGGAAGGAAAGCCTTCACGCACTATTGACGAAATCCCCTTGGAGTGGTGTTATTCCAACGGCGTGGTTCTGGATGTAACCCATAAAGAGGCAGGCGAGGAGATCGATATTGCCGATTTCAAAAAGGCCTTGGAGAAAATCGAATATACATTGAGACCTTTTGATATCGTTCTGGTGATGACCGGAGCCACAAAACATTACGGAAAGCCCGATTATCCCCAGATGCACCCCGGAAACACCCGTGAGTCCACTTTGTGGTTGGTGGATCAAGGGATTAAGGTCATGGGAATCGACGCCTGGGGCTGGGACAAGCCTTTCGATACCATGGTCAAGGAGGTGCGTAAAGGCAAAAAGGAAAAACTCTGGGCAGCACATTTTGCAGGAAAAGAAAAAGAATACTGTCATATTGAGAATCTCACCAATCTGGATAAAATTCCCAAACCCTATGGGTTCAAAGTCGCGGTCTTTCCCATCAAGATACAACACGCCGGTGGGGGCTGGGCCCGAGCGGTGGCCATCATAGATGAATAGAAAACACGCTGCTATAACTCACAGTGTGCTTTGCATTCAAAACTAATCGCTGAAAAGGAGAATAACTATGAAGATGATCGTAACCGTTGCACCAACAAGTAATTTTCACGGAAAAGAAGCCAACCCCGCCTTACCCTTTTCTCCCCAGGAGGTTGCCGAGGCTGTTTATGAATGCTGGAACGAGGGCGCTTCCATTGTCCATATACACGGTAGGGACGAGAAGGGGCTGCCAACAAACGACCCCGCATTCTTTCAAGAAGCTGATCGTTTGATCAGGGAGAAAAAATGCGACATCATTATCCAGCACAGTATGGCGCCGGCCAATCCGGTGTTGCTCGGACAGAAAGAGGGTGATGTCGATGATGGGACACGAACCACCACAACGGAGCCGCCGCCCGAGATGGCCAGCCTTGAGGTGGCGCCAAGCAATATTATAGCGGATGGAAAGGTGTATAATATGCTGTGGGACAGGCTCTGGGCCGAGAAGACCGCAAAATACCTCATGGAGAAGGGAATCAAACCAGAGGTAGAAATATATAACAACAGTGACATGGATGACCTTGAATACCTCATCGAGAATGGTGCGCTAGCCAAGCCCTACTATGTCAGTTTCGTATTGGGTATGCACCGGGTGAACAATCAGGCCTCCCGTTATTCTCCGAAACACCTAATGCACCTCGTGGATCTCCTGCCTTCAGATTCTCTATTTTCGGTACTGGGTATTGGCCCTGTTGAATTCCAGGCCACGACCCTCTCTATTCTTCTTGGTGGAAATGTTCGTGTGGGTTTTGAGGATAATATTTATGTTGAGAGGGGAAGGTTGGCCAAGAATAACGCAGAATTAGTGGCCAAGATTGTCAGGATAGCACGGGAATTGGGGCGTGAAATCGCTTCGCCGAACGAGGTGCGGGAGATGCTTGGCATCCCCTCATTATCTTTGTAAGAGTAAGACAGAGATATGAGGAAATCCCTCTGAGGAACTTTTTTTCGCCAGTATTGGTTTAGGCAATTCGCTGAGAATCCTTGACTATAAGCAGCTTCAATGGCCCGGAAGCATTCTCCCTCCTGACCGAGCATTTTAGTTTGTAGAAAAAGAATATATGACGGTACAGCCTTCCAAGGCATGTCCAAGAGATCTTGGAACAAACAGCTATTGCAGCAGAAAAGGCGTGGCCCCCAATCTGTAAAGCCGCAAATTGGGTTTGGGCAATAGCACGTTAAGGCGTGAAGTTATCTGAAGTTTCGGATGAATCCTACTCAAGCGCTGAATCTCTTGAGTCTGGCTCAACCCACATAATCTAAGGAGGAGAGATGGAAAAAACCGTTCGAAGTGTATGCCAAGCGTGTCATTGTGAATGTGGGGTCATGGTCCATGTCGAGGATGGAAAAGTTGCGAAAGTACAGGGAGATCCCGAGCATCCTATGAGTAGAGGCTTCACATGTGTCAAGGGACGAGCAGAGCCCCAGCGTTTATACCACCCTGATCGCTTAACCTATCCCCTGAAGCGTGCTGGTGAAAGAGGAGAGGGAAAGTGGGAGAGAGTCCCGTGGGATGACGCCCTCAATGCAATCGCAAATAAACTGACAGAAATTAAGGAACAACATGGTTCAGAATCGATCGCCGCAATTCATGGTACGGGTCCAAGGGCATCGCTTTGCTCTACTCTTCTTCCCTTTGCACTTGGCAGCCCCAACAGGATAAGTGTTGATCTTCACATCTGCTATGCCCCATCGTTAGCGGCTGAAGGCGTAACCGTGGGACATTCTATCATGATGGAGGAGGGCCCGGATTACCAGGCCTCAAACTGTATCCTGGTTTGGGGCGGGAACCCACTCGTGTCACATCCCCCGAGAGGAAACGAGATAGTAGAGGCTCAGAAGAAAAGAAAGGCAAAGCTTATCGTCATTGATCCTCGCCAGACCCGTTTAGCCTCACAGGCCGATTTGTGGCTACAAATCAGGCCTGGCACTGATGTTGCGCTGGCTCTAGGCATGCTAAATGTAATCGTTGATAAGGGGCTCTATGATAAAGAATTTGTCGATAAATGGTGTTACGGGTTTGACAAACTGAAAGAACGTATAAGGGACTATACGCCGGAAAAGGTAGCAGACATAACATGGATACCTGCTAGTAAAATCAGAGAGGCAGCCGGAATGTATGCTATGACAAAACCGGCAACTCTTCATCACCGGGTCGCTGTTGAACATAATGTCAACTCCACTCAAACGGACCGTGCCCTTATCATCCTGATTGCCCTTACCGGAAATATTGACGTGAAAGGCGGAAATCTGCTGCCAATGGAGATTGAAGGATACATTCCGAGCGGTGCGCTTTCCGGCGGAGGGAAGTGGCTGAGACCAGGTCCGGAGGTTGAGGAAAAACGGCTGGGAAACAGAGAATTTCCCCTCATATCAGGGTCTGAAGCGAGGCTTCCATTTGTTACTTCTTTTCTTGCTGTTGAAGCAATGCTGACAGGGAAACCTTATCCATTAAAGGCACTATATTGTGCAGGAGCTAATCCAGTCATAAATGTCCAGAAGAGTAAAAGGGTATGGGATGCACTCAAAAGACTCGGATTACTTGTGGTCGCTGATTTCTTTATAACGCCTACTGCTGAATTGGCGGATTATGTGCTGCCGGTTACAACATGGCTCGAGAGGGACGAGTGTTGTGACATTCCATATATGAACTACATTAGTGCGAGACAAAAAGTGATAGAGCCCATTTCTGAGTGCTGGGATGACTTAAAGATCGTGATAGAACTGATCAAAAGGATACCTTGGGCGAACAGAGACATCGTTCCATGGGATGATGTTACTGAATGTTACGACTGGATGGTCAAGGGTATGGGAATCAGCTTTGATGAGTTCAAACAGAAGGGGTATATAGTTGTCCCTATTGAATACAAGAAATATGAGGGAGAAGGGTTTGATACTCCTACTGGAAAAGTTGAACTTTACTCCACCATTTTTGAAAAATTTGGGTATGATCCCCTGCCCGGTTTTAATGAGCCACCAGAAAGTCCAGTGAGCACTCCGGAGCTCCTTAAGGAGTATCCTCTTATTCTCATAACAGGAAGCAGATGCATGGAGTATTTTCACTCCGAAGGGCGCCAGATCCCTCAACTGCGGAAGCGAGTACCTGATCCGGAGATTGAGATACATCCTGGTACGGCAGGAGAGGCGAATATTAACGACGGAGACTGGATATGGATTGAAACGCCACAGGTCGAGGGCGAACGAATCAAGCTCAAGGCTAAGCTTACCTCCCACATTCATCCAAGAATTGTCCATGTACCCCATGGATGGTGGTTCCCAGAAAAGTCGGCCCCGGAACACGGCTGCTTCGATTCAAATATCAACGTCGTTATGTCGGCAGATCCTCCCAGAGAGGAGATATGCGGCTCTGTTCCGACGAGGGGTACCCTTTGTCGCATCTATAAATAAAGAGCCTCGTTCTGTTTTGCCCTCATAAAAAAGCCGTGACTAACAGGACAATGATACGATAAGAGAGGCTTACCTCGGCGGAAGGCTAACGCATCAACCCTGGCAACCAGAGTGTCAATTCTGGAAAGGCAATGATGAGTACCATCGCTATCAAGTCGCATCCGAGGAATGGCAAGGCGGCTCGATAGATATCCTCCATCGTAGTATCCGGTGGGGCTACCCCCTTCATCACTAACAGGCCGAGGCCAAAGGGTGGCGATGTGCCTGCCATCTCTATATTGAGGAGGAGCACTACAGCGAACCACACCGTGTTAAAGCCCAGACTAATAACAACAGGTACAAATATGGGTAGGGTGATCATCATGATGGCGACTACGTCCATAAAGCCGCCAAGGAAAAGTATGACAACCTGCATAGCGATAATGATAAAGATAGGGGCTACAGGAAGCCCTGTGGCAAGTTCACCCAGACCTTTGCTAACCCCACTATAGGCCAGAATTTGGCTAAAGGCCCTTGCTCCGGCTATGATCAGCAGTACCATTCCCGCAACCGCAAGGGTACTGCTGGCAGTTTTCTTTATTACCTCCCAACTCAGCCGTCCATAGAAGAAGGATAGAATGAGCGTTCCGATGACACCGGTAGCCGCCGCCTCAGATGGGGTAGCAATACCCAAGAAGATGACCCCGATAACCAGAAAGACGATCAAACCTAATGGCAGAATATGCCGCACCGCGGCTGTGAGCTTCTCAGAAAGTGGTAAAGGGCTCACCTCATAGGCGGGGGCGATGGAAGGTTGGAGCCAGCATCTAATGATGATGTATGCGGCATAAAGGATGGCCATCAGCAGGCCAGGAACGATTATAGCAATCAGAATCCTGCCAATGGAGATTTCTGCTATGGCACCGCAAAGGACCGCGAGGGCGCTGGGTGGAATCATCATGGCCAAACCGCCGCTGCCCAGGATAGGTCCTAAGCTCATCGGCTTTTTGTAGCCCTGCCTCTCCATTTCCGGCACGAGTACTGTCCCCAGCATAGCCGTACTGGCTATGCTAGTGCCCGTTAAGGTAGAAAATAGAGTCCCGGCACTGACCGCGAGCAAACCCAACCTGCCGGGCAAACGCCCCAGCCATTTATCTACGCTCTCTATTAAAAGTGGGGCCATTCCTGAGTGGAACATCAGTTCGCCCATGAAGATAAACAAGGGAACGGGAAGCAGGACGAAGGTGGCCAAGGAGGTACAGATGCTGATAATAAGCTGTTCCAGACCTGCTGCGCCGCCAAAAAAGACATACATCCCTACCACGCTAATGAGCATGAAGCAGAACGCCACAGGCATTCCTGTTAGCATCAAGACTACCAGGCTACCAAATATGAGCAATAGTACAAGCTGCCATTCCAACGGTGTTTACCTCATAGTCTGAGTTCAGGCTTTTCTAAAAGATCCTCTTTCTTCTCTGGTACTCTCCAGCTCTCCAAATATCCATAGGTCCTTCTCAGGAACTGAATGAAGAGCAAGAAACTGCCGAAAAAAATAATTGCAACAATAATGAATTTAGGGACCCTTAGAGGGGTGGGCGTGGGGTAACCGCCTTGGAAGAAATACCAAGTGGTCTTTGCCCCAAACCAGGTAAGGATAAAGCAGACGAGGGTACCAGCAAGAGAAGTAATGGCATTAACCACGGACTGGGTTTTTGGACTGAACCGGTTAAGCACCAAGTCCATTTTTACATGCCCCTCTCTTCTTAGCACCCAGGCAACCGCGAGGAAGGTAATGTAGAGTAGAGTATACTCGGCGATTTCTGTCACCCAGATTGTTGGGCGCCCCAGAAAATACCTCAGGAAAACTTCCGCACCGACGCTAAATGTCACAAAGAAGAGGAGAACAGCGGCTAAAATCATTGTAAGGTCAATAATGCGATCAAAAATAATGCCGGCTTTCGTTATTAGCTTCATATCAGGCTCCTCGTGGTGGTTCCCCGTGACCAAATGCCAATTGGTGTGCGCTATAACCAAAATTTTGCCTGAAGGGGCATTAACCCTCCTGTGCTGAGCGTTAACAACCTGCCATCAAATATTCAATCACACTTATACGCGCTCGTCTATCACACTAATTTATCCCCCCTCTACTGCAACCGAGGGGGGATAAAGAGTGTGAGGTTGCCAAACAGAATAATACTGGCTTACTTTGTCAACAATTCCTTTAACTTGCGGGCGACTTCCGGAGCTTTCTTTTCCTCCTCTTTCCAGGCTTCATCGTAGGCAGTTTTCAAATACCATTTAGCAACATCCGGCGACAACGTCATAAACTCTACCCCCGCTTTTCGCCCCTTTTGCTTGTCCTCTTCGATCTTCTTAGCGGCCAGGGCCGGCCACGCTTTTAGGGACGCAAGCAGACTCTCTGTCATCAGATTTTGCAGATGCTTAGGTAGCCGGTTCCAGCTATCCAGATTGACTGCGACTGCGGGAGTAGGCGTATAGAACGGATGATCGATACAATACTTGGTTACCTCCTGAATACCGGCACCAGCCCAATTGAAAAGCGAGGTGCCAAGCCCATCGATTACACCCCGCTCCAAGCCCGAGTAGTATTCCGGCATCGCTATACGAGTCACAATACCCCCTAAACCTCGATAGAAGGCGTGGAAGGATGGGCTACTCCCTATCTTGAGTCCAACAAAATCCTCGGGCTTCTCACACCGTTTGTTCATGAACAGATAGAAAAAGGGCGTGTGCTGATGTTGCTGCCTCCCCAGATAGTATAAACCGGCCTTCTTGTATTGTTCCAGGATGTAATCATAGGCCCCACTCTCTCGCTCCTCAAAGGGCGTAAGTTGCGACAGCCGTGTCGCATCCGCCCCAGGCACAAAGGTCTCGAAGAAGCCAGTTGGAATCATGCTCATATCGATTGTGCCTTTCTGCACTGCCATACCCAGGTCATAGGCGGGGATTACCTCCGGTCCACCACGAACGTTGATGATAAGCTCACCCTTGGCCTTTTCGTTGACCTTATCAATAAACAGCCGCCTAAACTCTGCGAATTCAAAATTGGCTACGGGTATAAATGAGACATAGTTGAGCGTTATCGGCTTAGCCGGTTTTGCAAAACCGTTTACTGCAGGAAATGTAATGAAAACTAATGTCAATAGCAAGACAGTCGCTGTAGCAACCAAAAATTTTTCCTTTTTCATTTGAACCTCCTTTCTTGACTCCCCTTTTTTTGTAAATACCATGATAAACCAACTAGATCACCTATCTCATTCATCACCCCCTTTATCTTTTATTTGTCTAGGATAGCTACTGCTCGTACCCAGCTGGCATTGGCTCCCCTCAATCTTCAAGCACGAATACGGCTACCCTAAACAGGTAAGGTATTAGAGTTAAGTCTCTAGAGCGGGTACTACAAATATGCTTGCTCATTTTTTTGGTTTATTCAGAAATGATCTTATTTCTTTATTAGCTAGCTCCATGCAAATTTTCAAGAAAAGTATCGCTCCCAAATTCTTGAGCGATTCTATTTAACCTTAGAAGTCCTGTCGAACCATCCATGGTTTCTCGACTGTGCCCTTTGCCCTGTTCACCGGCATCTTTGATGCGAAGACATTGCAGTCTCCGAAATAAAGCGCATTTGTCGGGCAATGATGTACACAGCTTGGTTTCAGGCCGCGATCAACTCGTTCGACACAAAGGTTACATGCTCGTACAATATCCTTTTCTGAATTGTATTGAGGCGCCCCAAACGGGCAAGCCTCAATACATGCTTTACACCCAATGCATAACTCTTGATTGAATAGAACGATACCATCAGACCGCTGAGATATGGCTCCCACTGTGCATACATCCAGACAAGAAGGTTTTCCGCAATGCATGCAGTGGATGGCAGAGAAATGCATAGTTAATTTACCCCCAACTTTGGTAGGGCCTACCTTGAATATGCGGATCCAGTGCTCACCAGCAGGGATATTATGCTCCTGCTTGCAGGCAACTTCACAAGCGAAGCAGCCGATGCATTCATCTGCATTAAAAAGGAGAGATTTTCTACCCAAAGTCCTCTTCCTTATATACCTTGCACAGGTTACCCCTCAGTGGCGTAGCGCCACATATCGGGTCGTAGGGTGGGTCGTTGGACATGATAGCGTTTATGTTTGAATCCCAGCATCCATGCTGAGAATCCTTTACCTCTGGATACCACCAGTGTGATGGTGCATGCACTACCCTTTTATGAACCGCCTCGGTAAGTTCAGCCTTCATCTTTACCCGCCCTCTGCCCCTGGGCGCTTCGATCCATACCGCGTCACCATCCTTAATACCAAGTTCTGAAGCAGTATCAGGGTGGATCTCCATCATCGGATATGGCACTATCTCACGAAGCCAGGGAATCTGC
>CP070752.1:2550327-2554721 GCA_020348625.1 Deltaproteobacteria bacterium
TCGTCAGGTGTAGGTATTACTCCGCCTGGCCTTCCATAAAAGTGTACTCTTCTCCTGCCCTCCAAAGAGAGCTTTACATCTTCAAGCATCTGACCGGTGCTCATTTCGAAAACGAGAAAATCAGACACCATCCCACTCATCTCAACAATCTGCTTCTTGGGAAATGGCCACAGGGTCTTCGGCCTCAAGAGCCCAACCCTGAGTCCCATCTCCCTCACCCGCTTAATTGCCCCTTTTGCAATCCTGCTCGCTGTTCCGTATGCGATAACTGCCAGGCGCGCATTATCAGTAAAATAATGTTCAACTTCGGGTATCTCGTTTTCTATCATTTGATGTTTTCTGTACAGTTTCCAGTTGTGCTCTTCCATCGTTGGAGGGTCGAGCAGGAGCGATTTGATAATTCTGCTCGGCCTCCCTTTTGCGCCATCAAGCACAAATGATTTCGGGGGAAGAGAGGCAGGATCAATCGGCTCTGGAAATTCAACGGGCTCCATCATCTGGCCCATCATACCATCGGCCAAGATGATGACTGGAATCCGGTATCTATCGGCATACTCAAACGCAAGCCGGGTTAAATCGGCAAGTTCCTGACCCGTTCCTGGGGCTAAGACGATGGTCCTGTAATCTCCGTGCCCACCACCTTTCGTGGCCTGAAAATAGTCTCCCTGAGAAGGTGCAATATTGCCCAGGCCCGGTCCTCCCCTCATAGTGTTCACAATAACCGCAGGAAGCTCCTGACCCGCCAGATAGGAGATTCCCTCCTGCTTCAAGGTTATCCCAGGGCTTGAGGAAGATGTCATGACTCTCTTTCCGGTCATTGCAACACCCAGAACCATGTTTATGGCAGCGAGCTCACTCTCTGCTTGGATAAACACGCCATCGGGAAGGGCAGCCATTCCGCTTGCCATATATTCGGTAAGTTCATTTTGCGGGGTTATGGGATAACCGAAATAGAAGCGGCAGCCGGCCCGTATCGCTGCTTCCCCAATTACATGACTTCCTCGTGCCAGTCTTTTTTCACCCACAATATACCTCAATGGCGATATCAGGGCATACAAGTGCACAAAGCGCACAAGCTTTACACTGGTGCTCTTCCAATTTCATGCCTTCCTCATTGTAGGCTGCTGGATGGTATCCCTTTTGATTCAGCTTCTCGGAAACTGAAATCAAGTTCATGGGACACGCTGATTGGCACAAATAGCAGCCCTTGCACAACTCCTCATCTATCTTAATAAAACCCTTCTTCTTAGAAGCCATAGTTCATTGCAACCTTTACCCGCCTATGCAGAAACCCGCGGGCTTGTCCGCCAAGAGACATGCCGGGTTTGTCCATAAGGGTTCACACCTTTCGTGATTCTTTGAGATCTATGTACCGTTTCCGTGTAGAAACAAACCAAAGCTAATTTACATAGTAAGTTATGGCTGGCCTGTCAATCAATAATTTCCTTTCAGCGATTGCAGCGAAAAGAGCCATTCGCTTGCCTCCCGATGCAAACAAATACATAAAACATTGCCTTGACCAAAAGGCACATTTGCCTTACTATATCGTCTATTGGCACGATCTACCGCGCCGCCATTAACGGAAGGCAAAACCCCATGATTCATTTGCTAAGAGGCCGCTTCGAAAGGGCTGCCCGACCCTTCACTGATTTCTTGATCAGACACAGGTTCACTGCCTCTGTTCTAACGATAATCGCCTTTCTCGGTACAGTTCTGGCCTCTGTATTAGTTTATTACGAGATCTGGAAGCTCGGCGCATTTCTTTTCCTAGTGTTTTCTTTGTTTGATGCGCTGGATGGATTAGTTGCCAGAAGCAACAACACTGCCAAGCCGGCTGGAGCCTTCCTGGACTCCGTGATGGACCGCTTCTCAGATAGTGCTATTCTGTTTGCCATCATCTTGTACGGCTTCAGAGTGGAAAACAAAAGCATATTCGTGCTTGCCCTCCTCGCCCTTATCATCTCCCTGATTACGAGCTATATCAAGGCGAAGGCCGAGAATTTTTTGGAATTTGGCTCCATAGGACTCTTGCAAAGACCGGAAAGAATATTGGTCATCTTTCTCATGCTGTTATTTCCCAAATACCTGCTCGTAGGTTTGTGGATATTGGTCATCGGCGGGGGTATTACCATAACCCAAAGGCTCTACGCAGCATACCAGAAGTTCAACCAGCAATCTGTTTCATGATTCGCCGCTAATGCTCAAGGGTTTTCCCTTAGGAGCTTGATTCCGTAAAAATGACTGCTGCAAAACTTACGGCGGATTTGGTCGGTTCTTCTCGATATGTCTCATAGGCCAAGAGTTTCCCATGACCGGGGGGAAGCACTTCCAGCAGGCACGCCAGAGCCGAAAACCCACAGACATTGAACTTATCTTCCACCTTTATCGATTCTCCCCAGAATCCGTTGGCATCCCCTTCACAGAGGAAATGCAAAAGCGCTCTGTCATGCTTTTCAGACTCGTTAATCATAAGAGAAGCGGGCATATCGTGCCCGAACTTCTGCCCAACATGCGAGAAATCAACCCCTGCCACCAGAATCGTTTCGTCGTCTTTTACGGCATCGGCCAAGACTTGCAGGAAACGCCCTCCTTCGGACCGGTATGCCTCCCTGGTATACGCAGGCAGGCTTCCCAGAAGAGAGCCGCACAGCACAGGAACGAGGACGAAGGAACTGCCGCTGAATATATGCTGAAGGAAAATAACCTGAAACTCAATAGAATGTTCATCTCTATGGACAAAATCATCTGCGGAAAGGATGTCGCCCCCTGCCTTCATCAATTCCCTGACGGTTTCCTCATCCGTTTCTACTCGCCCCAGAGGAGTTTCAAAGGTTTTTGTGGTCAGCGAAAACATTCTTTCGGTAAGGGAATGGCCCACACCTAACACAACAACCCTCTTTACCGTACCACAATCTCTTATTGCCTGGTACGCGCTCGAGTACACCCGCTTGCCTGCCTCCAGATCAATATGCGGCGCCACCAGAGCAGTGATTTTCCCCTGAGGAGTTTCCAGTAACGCTTGTGTATTCAGGATTTCCTCCAATCGTCTCCTGAGATCTTCCTCCCTTGCAGGGTAGGAAAGGCCTGCCAGAGAACAACTCCGTATCCTTTGTGCCGTGAAGCGATCAACAATCTCCCGTTTCGCATCCCTGTAGCGCGGGCTATCCAAAAGAAATGAGTTATCCAGCTGTTTTACCAGTTCCTCAACCTCCTCCATGGATACCAGTCTTCCACCCTGATGCCGCATTAGTTCTATTTGAACATCTCTCAGGGAGTGAGCGCCATCCAGCATGACCATCATCTTATAGAGTTCGGGGCTAATTGCCCTATCCTGCTCAACAAGCCCCAATTTGTCCTTGATCATGATGAGCGTTCGATCACCGCTTTGCACGGGAAAAAGATCGAGATCCTTCCTCATCTTTATCTTTTCAGCATCCATACCTAAGATAACCGCCCAACTATTTCCTTAAACCTTCCCTCACAAAGAAGGGATTGGGGGATTCGGGAAAATCCTTGACCATCCGCATCATCTTGCCTATCATCCTTTCAGTCATGAAAATTCCGATCTTCATCTACCACATCCAGCATAAGATATGAACTACAAAAAACTGAAACGAAAACTCAAGAAAGCCAGTTCTTCAAACGACTTCCAAGCACTCAAAGCCCAATACGAGGCGGAACATAAGATTCGCCTTAAGGGACCAGACGACATTGCCCGCATAAAAAAGGCGGGCCGGCTTGCAGTGGACATTCTCAAGCGAGCCGAAGCGTTGATCAAACCCGGCATTACCACCAACGATATTAACGCCTTGGTAGAAGAAACCACGCGAGAAAACAACGCTCAATCCGCTCCCCTGAATTACCATGGATTTCCAAAAAGCGTATGCACGTCCATCAATAACGTAATTTGTCATGGCATACCTGATGACACTGTTCTCAAAGACGGCGATATCGTGAATGTCGATGTTACCCCCATTATGGACGGCTATTATGCGGATGCCAGCAAAACGTTCCTTGTTGGGACCTGCGGCAAAGATGCACGAAAGATTGTAAGCGTTGCTCGCGAGTGTTTACGCCGGGGTATTCACCAGGCTGTTCCCGGCAACAAGATCGGTGATATCGGTTATGCCATTCAGAGATACGCCGAGGGTCAGGGGTGCTCGGTTGTTAGAGAGTATGTGGGCCACGGCGTCGGGTTTGAGTTTCACGAACCGCCGCAGGTTCCCCATTATGGGCAAAAGAATCACGGTATTACGCTTGTGCCCGGCATGGTGTTTACCATAGAGCCTATGATAAATCTGGGAAAGCACAATCTCCACATTCTCTCGGACAATTGGACAGTGGTAACCGATGATGGAAGCCTGTCCGCACAATTCGAGCAAACAGTTCTGATA
>CP070752.1:2554821-2577490 GCA_020348625.1 Deltaproteobacteria bacterium
CTTGTCCTCAATAAGCTCGACGGCCTTGGCTGCATCAAATCTACTCATATTGATGTTGAGCGCCCCTGCATGAAAGCTGGTGCAGGCCATAAACAGGCCGCCAACATGAAAAAGGGGCAAGAAGTTCAGATGGCTGTCCTCGTGCGTCGCATTAAAGCAATACCCGAAGTGCATATCGGCCCACAAGATATTGCCGTGACTCAACAATGCCCCCCTCGGTCTCCCGCCCACTGCTGCCGTGTGAATGATGACAAAGCCGTCATCCGTTCCCACCTCACAAGGCTGAAGATCACCTGCGTTATCCATGAGGGATTCAAAATCCAGAAAGCTCCCACCATGGAGTTCTAGGTTAAAGAGCTTCTCCACGGAAGGCAGCTTCCCCTTTAAGCCTTCAATCAATTCCTCATATTCCTTATCGGCAAAAACAACCTTGGGGGCGCAGTCACTCAGGTTAAACCCCACCTCATCGGCGGAAAGCCTCCAATTAATAGGGAGCATGATAGCACCGAGCGCTGCCACTGCTCCGAATAAGAGAAAATATTCCAGGCTGTTCTTGCCCAGCACTCCAATCCGATCACCTTTCTCGATTCCGATACCCTGCAAGCCCTTGGCCAGGCGATCAACGCTCTCCTTAAACTGGCCGAATGTGATCGTCCGACCGTCATCCACCTCCAGCCAAGCCAGCCTCTCCTTGAAGCACATGGCATTTCGGCTTATTACATCATACACAGCAATGTCATATAGACCCATGGCCTCCACCTCTACAGAGATTACGGAAACGAACCCTCGATGCAGCAGTTTTTCTGGTCCAAAACCTCAACATGCAACCATTGTCTTTGTGTACCCGGTTGAACGGCCAAAGTCAATAACGCACTAGACCGCCAAAGCTCAGTGAGAGCTTTGGCGGTCATCCTCTAGAAATTCGAGCAGTCGTTCAATACCCAGCTATTCGGGGTAGGTGGCACTGAAATAAACCACCTTTTCGACACCATTGGCAGTAAAGGTAAAATTTCCATCGCCAATGTTAATGGGAAACGCCATATCGGCGATCGTGGTCCACCACTTTTCCATGGCAGACCAGGGATCCATCCCCTTGGCCTTGAGCTGATGGCCGCTTACCGCACCAAGGATCAGGAAGGCAGACCTAGTGGTAATCAAGGTTGCCGCCCTAAGCTGATTGGTTTTACCAGGTGGGATCCACTGGGTCTCATAACCGTTCACCGTAATCAATTCAAATCCCTCAAATGCCAGAGTGAATAGGTATTGATCCAGGAAAACCGGGTATGGATTCGGATTTGTGATATTAAAGGTAACGGCTATGGTTAAGAACGCGCCGTGATTCCCCGCTTGACCCTTTGTAGGCTTAATATTTCCGCCGTAAAACCAGTACCCGTCATACTGGGGCACATCAATTAGTTCTATAGCGATTACCGGGTTCTTAAAATTCGCCTCGGTTGGCTTGGTTTGCATCCCGGCACAAGAGACCATTAGGGCCCCCACGCCGAATATAAATGCTATCAGTAAAACAGTAGATTTCTTCGGCATAATAACCTCCCTACTTAAATGTTAGGGCTATGTTAACCATCTCTTTCTTCTCTTATAGTGCTTTACCTCGGCAAAGCTCTTTGTCTTGCCCTTTTCGGAAAGCCCGAGGTAGAAGTCCTTGATGTCTTCATTTTCCTTCAACTTCTCCGAGGTGTCATCCATGACAATGCGACCGGTTTCCATTACATACGCGTAAGGGGCCACATTCAAAGCCAGCTTCACATTTTGCTCTACCAGAAGGATAGAGATCTTCTCCTCCTTGTTGAGCCTCATGAGGATATTGAATATCTCATGTATGAGCATGGGTGCCAGGCCCATGGACGGCTCATCTAACAGCACCAGCTTGGGTTCGGTCATGAGGGCCCTACCAACTACCGTCATCTGCTGCTCACCTCCGCTGATGAATCCCGCTGTTTCGCCCCTTTTTTCCCTGAGCCGGGGAAAATAGTGGTAAACCAGCTCTAACCCGTCTCTGACCGTACCTGTTTTTCTCAAATGGGCCCCCACCTTGAGGTTCTCCTCAACAGAAAGGTGTTCAAAGACCCTCCGGCCTTCGATTACCTGGATGATGCCCATCTTGGCAATCTCCACCGCGGGTTTCTTATGTATCATCACACCCTCAAACTCAATAGCTCCGTCCGTGACCTTTCCGACCTCCACCTTAAGGAGCCCGGAGATGGACTTGAGGGTTGTGCTCTTACCTGCCCCGTTGGCACCCAGAAGGGCTACGATCCCTCCTCTCGGCACCTCAACAGAGACACCTTTGAGCACCAGGATTACCTCATGGTATTTAACCTCAATATTGTTGACACTTAGAATTGTTTCTGCTGCTTCCAATCGGAAACCCCCTTTTTTACCATCCGAACCATTCGTCTGCCCACTGTTTTGACCACCGAGCCTTTACATCGACGAACGCTACCTTCTGGAACTTGCCGTCCTTCCATTCCTGTACCCAGCAACCGCCTGCGGGCCTATGGTCATCAGCTGAGTAGCTGACATCACCAGTGCACAGGCCAATGTGGAAGTCTCTCATGGTCTCAAAGCCTTTTTCCCTGATGCCCGGGCCTGTCAGGTCACCTGCCTTATCCGCCCGCTTCATGGCTTCCCACAGGATTATACCGTTGGACCACCCCTGAACGGTTCGACAGATGCGTTTTTCCAGCGGGACGCCAGGATGGACTTTCTTGGTATACTCCACAACCTTATCCATCAAGTCGCAGTCCTGACCGAAGAACCCGTTGGGAGCCGCACCCATTACAGTGAGGGCATCCGGCGCATTCATGGCATCTCCGGCAAGCCGCGGTAAGTTCTCATCGAAACCCCAGTTATTAATTATGTGAGCTGCCCGTAACCCAAGGGCATAGGCATCCCGGATAGTGGTGGACACCGACATGGTCGTGTTTCCGTGCCAGATGACATCGGCCCCAAAACTCTTAAGGGCCATGACCTGGCTCTTGGTATCGATGGCATAGAGACTTACATCCTGATCCGGGCCCACCTCAATACCGAGCACCTCGGCATGGTTCTTGATGGCCGCAATGGGGGCACTGGCATAGGGAGAGCCAAACATATAGGAACACGCGAGACGGGGTTTCCTCTTGCCATAATCGGGATGCTTGGGCCACTTTTTGTCAAACCAAGCCGTTAGGCAGGATCTGGCATTTGTTGAGTAGTCCGAGGAAAAGAAGAAGTTATACGGCGTGCCCAAGTGTTTTTTTCCATCCTTATCCACCCAGTCTTTGGGCCGTGTCAGATGCGCTGAGTAGGAGTCTGACACATAGGGAATTTGATCCTTATTGATGGTTGGCGAAAGGGCCTCGGTATCGCCGGTGCCCCACCCCATAATAGCGATAACTCCCATCCTTTTGAGGAGTTTATATTTAGTAATGGCCTCGGGGACCCGGTAACCATAATCAAACCAGATGTATTTTACCTTCTTCCCATTGATGCCACCCATGTCGTTCACATAGTACTTCCAAAACTCCTCCTGACCTAGAGCAGCGTCTTTTCCCACATCAGATGTAGCACCGGTTGTATCTTTGAGCCCACCTATCTTTATTACCTTTGCCAAGGCCATAGAGGATAAGCAGAACAAAATTACAAAAGCAATCAAAGGTATTAAGAGTCTTCTCATTCTCATAGTTTCCCCCTTTTTTAGGTACTAATCTGCTTTTATTTCCTTACCAGTTATTACTCCTTAGTATCTTTAACACTCACCTCCTTTCTGCTGTTAATTAGCGATTAAGCATTCAAGTTCTTTAGCGTTTTCAACAACAAACCCCAAAGAGTAAACACAATTAACTCAAGAAACCCAATGAACACTAATACGAGAATGGCCACAGGTTAAAATAGTTCTTGATCTGCCACCATCTATAAGAGAGACCGCGCGGCTCATAGATCAAGAAGGCACATATTGCAAGACCGAAGGCCATCTCTTTTAAAAAGGCAAAATCGATCAGGATCCTATCATATATTTCAGAAGCTGGTACGGCTAACATCTGCAAGATTTCTAAGACCACAACCATAAATATGGCTCCGAATATGGCCCCATCAATACCTGCACCCCCGATTAGAATCACACCCACCAACCATAGTGACCAGAACCAGGGAAAATGCTCTGGGCTCAGAGCCGCTAAGTTGGCTACCCAGAATGACCCTGCGATACCCCCAATGAATCCGGCAACAAAGAAATTCAACAGCTTGTACCAGACGATATTGATCCCCAGAGTCTCTGCTGCAATATCATTATCTCTGATAGCAACCCAGGCCCTCCCAACCCTGCTCCTCAGAAGATTGGCCATGATCATGACCATAAGTGTCAACAGAGTGATCATCAAGAGATATACCTTAACATCCGAATCTATAAACCACGGCCCTATCTTAATGGTACCCGGCGGCAGAGAAAAGGCCTGTCCCCTGCCCCCGATCCTGCTTACATATTGGGTCAGTATGAAGTCAACTGTTATGAACTGTGCTGCCATGGTGGTCAAAATAAGGTAAAACCCCTTGACCCTGGCTGAAGGAAGCCCAAAGAGAACACTCCACAGGCCCGCAACGATCGCAGCAACAATAATGCTTATGGGGTATGCAAGACCCCAGCTAACAATAAACTCAGGCCAGGGGAATCTCAATACTAACACGGTGCTGGTGTAGGCACCTACGGCTATAAAGGCGGCATGGCCCAGGGTTATTAGGCCTGCGTAACCTATCAGGAGTTGCACGCCCAGGGCACCAAGTGCAGTGTAGCCGATCATAATAGCCACGCCAATCCAGTATTCATCTAGAAAAAGAGGGAATCCAATAAAAACGATCAAGAGAAGTAAAATCATCTTGCCTTTAATCACCGGCGTCTGCCACCAACCTTGGTCTTCGGCGTAATTCTGATGGTAATCACCGCATGGAAGCCAAACCCTGCTCATAAACTGATCTCCCTCAATCGAAAATTGGCGATTGAAAATTGAAAATTCTCATCTACATCCTCTCAATCTTTACCCAGCCCCAGAACCCATAAGGCATGAAGAGTAAAAATACTGCCATAAATGCAAAGGGAAAGATCTCCTTTACCCCTCCGGGAAAATAAGCATCTAAGTAAGTGCCGGCAAGATTCTGCAGAACCCCGATGATCAGCCCGCCGACTATGGCTCCGGGTACCGAGTTAAGGCCACCCAAAACTACGGCCGGGAGCACCAGTAATCCTAAATAGCCAATGGATATATTAACCCCATTAATATTTCCCAGGAGTGCCCCCCCTACACCGGCAGCCATAAAGGCAATGGCCCAGGATGCGGCATATACAAACCGGGCACTTACTCCCAGGGAGAGTGCTGCTGTTTCATCATCTGCTGTTGCCTGCATAGAGAGACCCCACCGGGTATATTTAAAGAAGGCAACAAAAACGAGAAAAAGAACTATAGCCAGCACAAAGGACCAAAAGTATACAGTTGAGATCTTCAAGAAACCGATGGTAAACGGCTTAAGGGAAAAGATGGCCGGCGTGAAGACCCTGGTATCCGTGCCCCATATGAAACCAATCAATCCTTTAAAGAAAAAGGAGAGTCCCACCGTTACCATGATTACGGCAAGGATTGGCTCACCAATCAGTTTATCCAAGAATATTCGCTCAGTCAGAATGCCCAGGACTATGCCAATGATGAGCGTACATAAAATGCTGAGGACGAAGGGAATGCCAACTGAATAAAAGTAAAGGGTGGTATAGGCTCCAAAGAGGGTCAGCTCTCCCATAGCCAGGTTCAATACCCCTGAGCACTTGTAGATTAGAACCCACCCCAGGGCAACCAGGGCATATATCCCCCCCACCATAATACCCGTCGTCAAGGTCATAAGAAAAAGTTCCATACTTCTTCCTCTCTCCTTACTGCTTGCTGCCTACTCCCTACTGCTTACATATCACACCGTGATCTCCTGTATGCGCAGATCAGTCTTGATGGGCTGTATCCGCCCGTCTTCATACGTAATGGTCATATCGAGGTGCACCGTGTCCGTATCCTTGTAAAGATTGTCTACGATATCCTTGTATCGCTCTGCCATAAAACCCCTTCTGAGTTTGCTGGTCCTGGTTAACTCGTCATCATCCGCATCAAATGCCTTAAAGAGGTTCACGAATTTCTTAATCCTGGCCGGCTCCGGGAGACCCTTATTGGCCTCTTCTATCTGTTTCTGGATAAGATCGTAAACCTTCGGATCCTGAGAGAGTTCCGGATAGCTTGTATAATTGATCTTGTGCTCATCTGCCCATTTACCGACAACGGAATAATCAATACACATGACGGCCGCAACGTAGGGCAGTTTGTCTCCAACCACCCAGGCATCCTGTACATAAGGGCTGAACTTAAGTCTGGCCTCCAGATACTGAGGTGCAAAGGGCCTGCTGTCATTGAGGATCATGACATCCTTTGACCTGTCAAAAACCACCAGATGCCCGTCATCATCAATAAAACCGGTATCACCAGAGTAGAGCCACCCATCCTTGAGTGTTCTCTTGGTCTCTTCCTCCATTTTGTAGTAGCCCTGAAAGACCGATGGGCTTCTGGAGAGTATCTCTCCGTCCTTGGTGATCTTGACCTCGGTTTCGGGAATTGGGGTGCCCACGGTGTCAAACTTTATATCTCCATCCCTGTGTGTAACGGATATTCCTGCTATCTCAGTTTGTCCATATATCTGTTTCAGGTTTACGCCCAAGGCATGAAAAAAGCGAAAATGATCGGGCCCCATTGCAGCACCCCCGGTATATGCATGCCGCAGCCGGGACATTCCAAGGTGGTCCTTGAGCTTCTTCTGCATAATGACGTAAGCAAAGTAATTGAGGACCTTGAAGTACCATTGGATGGGTTTCTTTTCGAACTTGAGATCAGCAACGTGATACCCTATCTTCGTGGCCAGCTCATATACCTTCCTCTTTATCCAGGTTGAGTCCAGGTATTTCACCTGCACCTGCCGTGTGAGGCCCTCGTAAAGCCTGGGGGCGGCAAACATGACATGTGGGCCAATCTCTCGAATGTTATGCTGCGCCGTTTCCGGTTCCTCAGGGAAATTAATTGTATAGCCAACCTGAAGGCCGCAGGAGACAGACATCATCTGCTCCCCGATCCACGCAAAGGGAAGATACGAAACAAAGTCGTCCGTATGATAGCAGGGATCAACTGCCATGAGGTTTCGACCCATGCTCAGCATATTGTAATGGGTTAAGAGGGCTCCCTTTGGCAGAGCTGTAGTCCCGGAGGTATAAAAAAGAAGACAAATATCCTCACCATGCCCTTCGTTGATCATTTTCTCAAACAGGTCAGGTTCTTTTTCATCAAGCTCCTTGCCAAGCTCCTGGACTTTTTTTATGCCCATTAGGAATTCCTGATGGTATCTCCTCATCCCCTTAGGGTCATCCCATATGACATATTCCAGTTTTGGGCAATTAGGCATAATAGCCAGGGCCTTATCGACCTCTTCCTGGGTCTCTCCTACAAAAAACCTGCTATCCGAGTGATCGACGATGTATTTGACCTCATCCATCATACAATCTTGAAAAAGCCACACCGGTATGGCGCCGGCGCACATTGCTGCCATCTCTGCCCAGATGCCTTCGGGCCTGTTGTCTCCGATCATGGCCACCTTGTCTCCCCGTCTCAGGCCGAGACTCACCATTCCCAGGCAGAGATATTTGACATTATCGAGGTAGTCTTGCCAGGTAAAAGGCCGCCATATGCCAAACTCCTTCTCTCTCATGGCAACCTTTCCGCTTCCATATCGCTTGCATTGCCTATAAAACAGTTGAGGAATAGTCAGATCCCTTGTTATCTCTCCCGTTTCCTCACCCATCTCATCTCCTCGTGATGTAAAGATCTTCTTCGCCGAGATACGCCTTGATAACTTGAGGGTTCTTGCTCACCTCCTGCGGAAGCCCATCAATAATCATATTTCCGAAATCAAGTACGAGAACTCGGTGAGAAATGTCCATGACCACACCCATATCGTGTTCTACCAAGACGCAGGTCACCTTCCATCTCTCTTCCTCGTTTATGTCAAGAATGAACCTGGCCATATCCTCCACTTCTTCCAGGTTCAATCCCGCCATTGGTTCATCTAAAAGGATCAGCTCTGGTCTTAGTGCCAGCGCCCTTCCCAGCTCAACCCGCTTCTGCAAACCGTAGGGAAGCATATGAGCAACCTGATCTCGGATGTCTTCAATCTCCAAGAGATCTATGATTTCCTCCTCAATGAAGCTTCGCTCCTCGATCTCCTCTCTCTTTGTCCTTCCGGCGTAAACAGAGCCGCTCAGAATACCGGATTTGAGATGGATGTGAGAACCCATCCTGATATTATCAAGTACGGTCATCCCTCCATACAATTCGAGCTTCTGGAAGGTCCTGCCAATGCCAAGCTCTGCTCTCTTGTGGGGGGAGAGCCTGTTAATCCTCCGCCCCCTGTAATAGATGTTACCCCTCTGAGGGCGATATAGGCCGTTAATGCAGTTCATCATTACGGTTTTTCCGGCACCATTCGGCCCAATAATGGAATGTATCTCGCCTTTCCTAACCTCGAGATCAACGCCATTGAGCGCTTGCACCCTTCCGAAGGCCATAAAGATATTCTCGAGTCTCAGGAGAATCTCACCCTCAGGTACCTCTCCACCATTATTCATCTGGGCCTCCACGCAGTGCTTGCCGGATTTGGACCGCCTAGCGAATATAAGGCTCGCAGAACCTTTGGTTTACGCAATGCCCTCTCCTGCGCTTCTATTGCTGTGCCAAGGTATAGGTATAGACGGGCTGGATATACCTTTCCCTTCCTCTCGAAACTATCCCGTTAGAGTGTGAAAAAAGGCCTCGCTAATGATAAAAAGCCCCTCGGTGCTGTTCACACGAGGGGCTTAACAGAATTCCTAGTAAAGTACCTCTTTTGATGGACAAGGGTAACCTTGTCCTTGTGGTGGGTTGGCGAACGCATTTTTCTGGGCCAAGCAAGCTTATTCTCAAGATTATTAGGAGCCGTTTACTTCTTTATTTGTCTTTTGTCAACAGTTTTTTTATGTGTCGTGTAAAAAATGTAATAGTTACATATAGTTACAATATAGCTTTTTGATAGCCACTCGCCTTCTGATCACTGCTTTCACCGATACTCGCAAAAGGTGAGCATCCCGATTTATTCGCCTTCGCCAGAATACCCTGAAGCTTTCTGCAGGGATGAATGGCGAGGCGAGCGCGCCGTAGCTCACAGAGCGAAGGCGGGTTGGCTTCGGCGCAACTTGCCGTGCCGCAGCTTTTACACGAAGGCAGGTTCCGCTTGCGATACTCCGCAGCTCGCTGCGGGGAGCTTCATTAGCAGTCTAATAATGATCTGATAAGATTTGAGGCATGAGGTTCTCCTGACACTGGCGCAAGAAATAGTCATCCGTCATCCCTGCGATGAAATCTCTGACGATCATGGCAGGTGGTGTATTCCGCCGGTATTCGTCGGACATCCCGTCCAAAAACTCCCTAAAAACAACCGAACGTTCATCGCCAGTTCGAAGGTCCTCGTAATACTTCTCGAAAAGCAGCCGAAACATCAATCCCAGTTTGTGCGTTTGATGCTTGGCCCGCGGGTGGGTGTAGATTCGTTCCTGATTGAAATCCTTAAGCCTCTTTAAGGCATCTGCAACCTCGGGGCTAAATGAAACAAAGGGTTTTTCCAGGCTTACGGTGAGCAAATCCTCAACCAAGTTATACACAATTGTTCCGTTGGTTCTTCCGAGCCGCCGTGCGCATTCCACGGGCAAATCATCCCTTGTGATCAACCCCAGCCTTATTGCATCCTCTATATCCCTGCCTACATAGCTGATGGTATCCGCCATTCTTACTACACATCCCTCAAGCGTCATCGGCCAAACCTGGAAAGTGGGGTCTTCCGTAAGCTTGCTAATCTCCTGCTCATGCGCGTTGAAGTCTTTGTCTTTGTCGGGGTAAAGATCTGGGTTGTGAACCTCGCCGTTATGGGTCAGCATGCCGTCTAAAACCTGAAGCGAAAGGTTCCAGCCCTGCCCCTTTTTTTCTATTACCTCCAGAAACCGCTCACCTTGTACATTGTGGAGAAAATTCCCCAAGCCGTACTCCAGCGATAACTCCGAAAGGAGTTTCTCACCGTCGTGACCAAAAGGTGCGTGCCCCAGGTCGTGACCAAGGGCAATTGCCTCAATGAGATCTTCATTGAGCCCCAACAGACGCCCGATGGTTCTGCCGATCTTAGAGACCAATTGCACATGGAGGACGCGGTGGGTAATATGATCATTCTTAATGAGGTAAAATACCTGGGTCTTGTCGATGTATCTGCTATAGGCTAACGAGTGGAGAATCCGGTCGGCATCAAGAGAGAAATTCTCCCGGTGACCTTCTGCAATCTCCGGTTCTTCTCGGCGCCTCATGGCCTCAGAACTGAGGGTTGCATAAGGCGAAAGCCTTTCTTTTTCACCAAGACGGAGACGCTCCTTTATCTTCTTCAAGGTTGCGCTCCGATCTTCAGCAGAGCCTCTCAATCCCAATGGAAAACCTCCACATAAGTCCAAAGGCATTGTAGTAAAAATAAGCGCAAAGAATCAATACATTTAAGGAGCCAAGCGATTACACAAATTCCTTTATAGGAACTACGCTTATTTGGTATCCTACCCTCCAAACAAGATACCTCTTCGGCGCCCATGGGCTTCTGCAAATTACGAGCTCAATTCTAAGAACGGACAGATCTCATGTTGAATCTGCATCCAACGGAAAAAAAGGTCCTCTCCACCATCTTCGATCATAACATGGTCCAGGACGGTGACGTTGTCGTTGTGGCTGTGTCAGGTGGAGCAGATTCGATTTGTCTTTTGAGGATTCTTTATGAGCTCAAAGATACTTTGGCCATGAGCCTAATCGTTGCCCATCTCAACCATGGCCTACGACCACCGGAGGACGAAAAAGAAACCGAATTTGTCGCGGACTTGGCCGGCGAATTTAATCTACCCTTGGCACAAGAAAAAGCCCATAATCTCCTCAAGGTTCCTGGAACCTCTCTTGAGGAAGAGGCGCGGATAATCAGATACAGTTTTTTCGAAAAGATCTTATCCGAGCACGATGCCCAAAAGGTGGCCCTAGGTCACAACATGAACGACCAAGCAGAGACAGTGCTCATGAATCTTCTGAGGGGCAGTGGCTTAAAGGGGTTGTCGGGAATCCCTCCGATACGCGAAAATCGCTATATTAGGCCCCTCATTCAAGTGACCAGAGATGAGATATATGCATACCTGAAGGAAAGGAAAATGTCATTCATCGTAGATAGCTCAAATCTCGAAAAGAAATACCTCAGAAACAAGATTCGCTTAGACCTGATACCGCTTCTCTTAAGCTACCAACCGAGGTTTATCGAGCACCTCGGGGAGCTCGCCTCCCTGTGCAGAGAGAAGAATCAATTGCTCGAACAGGAGGCACGAAATTGCCTGAAGAAAGCTACCCTTCATGTTTCTCATGGTGTAATGGACCTGTCAATTGGCGTCCTTAAGGACCTACCCATGTCAACCCGGTTTGACGTTATCAGAGAGGCAATCAAACAGATAAGGGGGACCTTGCGAAGGATAAATGGGGAGCATGTCAAAGCAGTGAGCGATCTTATCAATAATTCTAAACCTCAGGTCAAGACTAATCTTCCGGAAAAACTCGTGGTGACAAAGACTTATGAGCGGCTCAGATTTGCCGCAGATGCCGAAGTTGAGATCGAAGACTTTTCATATCGGATAGAGCACATGGGAAGCATCCATATTCCTGAAACCAATCAGATTCTTTTCCTTGAAAAAGTCCCAAAAAGGGATTTCTCAGAGTCCTCTCCTTCACCTCATGTGGCGTTCGTGGATCTCGACAGAATCGAGTGGCCGCTGTCGGTGAGAAACTTCAGGATTGGCGACAAATTCATGCCCCTTGGGCTGAAAGGCTCCAAAAAGGTGAAGGATGTTTTCATAGACAAAAAGATTTCCCGCCAAGAAAGAAAACGGATGCTTATTCTAACGGATGCCAATAACATAATCTGGGTCTGCGGCATTCGCATCGATGAGAGATACAGGGTCAGAGGTAGTACGAGGAGAATTTTAAGATGTGAAGTTGCAGAAAGTGTGCTATAAGATTATGTTTTAGATATGGATTTTGCTCTTTCATTGTTTGCAAACTTAGGTGGAGGAAAAAGTAGTTGAATGCATTCTCAAAAAACTTGACACTCTGGCTCGTAATCAGCCTTATGTTGATCTTGCTCTTTCAAATCTTCAAGAAAGAGACAACACAGACAGGACAGTTAAGCTACAGTGAATTCCTGACGATGGTGGAAAGAGGCGACGTCGTTGAGGTAACTATTCAGGGGGATAAAATCGCCGGTATGACGAACCAAGGCAGAGCGTTTAGGACCTTTGCGCCCAAGGACATTGAATTGATAAAGATCCTCCGTGACAAGGAAGTAGAGATAAGCGCCAAACCGGAGGAATCCTCTCCGTGGTATATGACTGTGCTCGTTTCATGGTTTCCTATGATTCTCTTAATAGGGGTCTGGATCTTCTTTATGCGTCAGATGCAGGTGGGAGGCGGCAAGGCACTTTCCTTCGGCAAAAGCCGTGCCCGACTGGTTAGTGACGACAGGAATAAGGTAACTTTCGAAGATGTAGCCGGTATCGAAGAGGCAAAGGAGGAACTTCAGGAGATTATCGAGTTTCTGAGAGACCCAAAGAAATTCACCCGCCTTGGGGGAAGAATACCCAAAGGTGTACTCCTGGTGGGCGCTCCCGGAACCGGCAAAACCCTCTTGGCGAGGGCTATAGCAGGAGAGGCAGGGGTCCCATTCCTCAGCATCAGCGGCTCTGATTTCGTGGAAATGTTCGTGGGTGTTGGCGCTTCGAGGGTACGTGACCTGTTCGTTCAAGGGAAGAAGAATGCCCCTTGCATAATCTTTTTAGATGAGATCGATGCTGTAGGCCGTCACAGGGGAGCTGGCCTTGGAGGCGGCCACGATGAGAGAGAGCAGACCCTTAACCAACTCCTCGTGGAAATGGATGGATTTGAATCCAACGAAGGGGTAATCCTTATCTCAGCTACCAACAGGCCAGACGTCCTCGATCCTGCTCTCTTGAGACCAGGCAGATTTGACAGGCAAGTAGTTGTTCCCGTTCCCGATGTTAAAGGTCGGGAGGCAATACTCAGGGTTCACACAAGGAAAACCAGGATGGCAGAGGATATTGACCTTTCTGTGATTGCCAGGGGAACGCCTGGTTTTACCGGCGCGGACCTTGAGAATATGACCAACGAGGCAGCTCTGCTCGCAGCCAGGCGAAACAAAGACAGGATTGATATGTCTGAACTGGAAGATGCGAAGGATAAAGTACTCATGGGCACAGAGAGAAAGAGCATGATCATAAGCGATGAGGAGAAGAAAACAACAGCTTATCATGAAGCAGGCCACACCCTTGTGGCCAAGCTAACGCCGAATACGGACCCAATACACAAAGTTACTATTATCCCCAGGGGAAGGGCTCTCGGACTGACACAGCAGCTCCCTCTCGATGACAAGCATACCTATACCAAGGATTACCTCATCAACAATATCCGCATCCTCATGGGAGGAAGAATAGCTGAGGAAATCGCCCTGAATACCCAGACCACAGGAGCCAGTAATGATATCGAAAGGGCAACGGAGATCGCGAGGAAAATGATCTGTGAATACGGCATGAGCGAGAACCTCGGCCCCCTTGCTTTCGGGAAAAAAGACGAAGAGATATTCCTGGGACGCGAAATAGCACAACACCGAGACTACAGCGAGCTGACAGCCCAAAAAATCGATGAAGAGGTCAACAATCTGGTGAGCGAAAACTATCAAAAAACGTTTAAGCTAATCAGCGAACATATGGACATTCTTAATAAATTAGCTCAAGCACTCTTGGAAAGAGAGACCTTGGCAGGCCCTGAAATTGAAGAAATCATAGGGAATAAGAAAAAAGGCAAGCAACCCAGAAAATCCCCAAGGAAAGAGAAAGTTGGCTCGGCAGGTACAAAAACCTGAGGCATTGGATTGGTCGGGCCATCATCTTGATCTTGCCTGCAGAACAGCGGTCATGGGCATACTGAATGTTACCCCTGACTCTTTTTTTGATGGCGGAGCCCATTTTACCCTGCATGACGCGGTGAACCATGGCCTGACCCTGGCAAGGGAAGGTGCTGATATTATCGATGTTGGAGGTGAATCCACCAGACCATATTCAGATCCACTTCCCCTTGATGAGGAGCTCAGGAGGGTAATACCGGTTATTAAGGCCCTCGCCCAAGAAACCGGGCTCATTATAAGCATAGACACCTATAAGAGCGAAGTGGCTCGACTGGCTATCGAGGCCGGCGCCACAATGGTAAACGACGTAAGCGCTCTCAGGTTTGATCCCGGCATGGGCCCTTTGGTTGCAGAGGCTGATTTACCTATTGTCTTGATGCATATGAAGGGAACCCCTCGGGACATGCAGGTGAATCCAACCTATGAGGATCTGATCGGAGAGATACTAGCATTCTTGAGGAAAGCAGTTGATGAGGCCCATTCAGTAGGCATCAGAAAAGAGCTTGTTATCATTGATCCGGGCATTGGGTTCGGGAAATCGTTCGACGATAATCTTAGGATTTTGAGAGAGTTAGACGCCTTTTCATCTCTCGGGCAGCCAATTATGATGGGCACTTCCAATAAGGCCTTTATAGGTCATACACTCGGCCTTCCGCCAGATTCACGTGACGCCGGAACTATGGCAACTGTTGCTGCCGCTGTTATAAATGGTGCAGATATTGTGAGAGTTCACAATGTAAAGACTGCCAAAGAAACTGTGCGTATGATCGATGCAATTAAGTCCGGCAGTTCTGCTTTAGAAGCCTAGGTAAACCGTGCTGTTACTCCTATGTGTGTAAGCTCTGGTCCGGACAGTAGAAGAATGTGTCATGTTGTTGTTCTGCATTGATATCGGAAATACCAACATCGTACTCGGCATCTTTAAGGATGGTGCCATGCTGAATCATTGGCGAATAAGAACAGAAAGGGATATGACCGCCGATGAGCTGGCCATATTAATCAACAATCTCTTCATCCCAGCGAATTTGGATCTGACGCAAATTGGCGGTGTAATTATATCTTGCGTTGTGCCTCCCCTCTTGAGCGCTTTTAAGGATTTTTGTGTCTGTAATCTGCAAATAGAACCCTTGATTGTAGGACCAAGCATAAAGACAGGAATGCCCATTAAGTATGATAACCCAAAGGAGGTCGGTGCCGATAGGATCGTTAATGCAGTAGCTGCATATCGGAAGTACAAGACAAAACTGATCATTGTGGATTTTGGAACGGCGACTACGTTTGACTATATCTCTTCAGATGGCGTGTATGAAGGAGGCGCAATAGCTCCTGGAATCACCATCTCAGCCGAGGCCTTATTCCAGAAGGCTTCCAAGTTGCCTAGGGTTGAGATATTCGCTAAACCAAAAACCGTTATCGCCAAAGAGACTATAAGCAGTATTAATTCCGGACTTATCTATGGGTATGCCGGCCTTGTCGATGGCATCGTGAACCGGATAAAGAAAGAGGTAGGGGCTGATGTTACTGTTCTAGCTACAGGAGGCCTAGCCCCTTTGATCAAGTCCGAGGCCACTGCTATCGACTATGTTGAGGAATTCTTGACCCTTGAAGGGCTGAACGCCATATATGAATTAAACTCATCGACGTAACTGTCCTGAAACCGATTGTTAGTCTAAACTTCCCCCATGGCTCTGGCGGGCCGGTAGGCCACAAATCTGACGGACAATTCCGCTTCACTTCGACAAATTGCCAACGCGCCAAAGCCGGTATGGCAACGGTGCGCCGGGGTATTCCGAAGAAGACGAACAAAGATTGTGAAAAACAAGAAAATAGGGTAAAAAACCCTCAACAGAACGCACGGCAAAACCGGAAAGAAAATACGGTCTCAGAAAGGTATCGCGGCTTATGACTGCAATCTATACACTTGATGATTTACCTCAGGATATGAAGAGCCCTGTGGTTACGATCGGCAACTTCGACGGGGTCCATAAGGGACATCAAGCCCTTTTTGAAATGGTGAGAAAGAGAGCAGAAGATTTAGGGGGAACCTCGGTGATTATGACGTTTGAGCCCCATCCCATAAAAGTGATGTCCCCCAAAAAACTGAAGCCACTGATTACTGGGATCGAGCAGAAAAAAGAACTGGTAGCGAGCCTGGGGATAGACATATTGATCCTGATCAGGTTTACTATGGAATTTTCTGACATATCTGCGCGAGATTTTGTCAAAGAAGTCCTCGTGAAAAAGGTTGGGATCAAAGAGATAGTAGTGGGTTATGACTATGTGTTTGGCCATAATCGAGAGGGTAATATCCAGCTCCTCAGGGAAATGGGTCAGGAGTTCGGTTTTGAGGTTCACGAAGTTGCACCTGTCTATGCGGGCAATACCCTGGTGTCAAGCACCTCAATCCGTAATCTGATTATCGAAGGCAGGTTATCCGACGCCAATCGATTGCTCGGGAGAAGCTATCAGATCAGAGGCAAGGTTATTGAAGGTAAGAAAAGGGGTAAGTCCCTGCTCGGCTATGCAACCGCCAACATCAGCTTGCCCGAGGGCCTTATACCTCGCGAAGGCGTATATATCGTTACCGTGGACCTGGAAGACAAGGTCTTTGAAGGGCTCACGAACATAGGCCGCAATCCAACCTTTAAGGAGAAGGCTCTTTCAATTGAAACCCATATCTTCGGCTTATCCACCACCATAATGCATAAAGAGATCAAGATAAACTTCCTCAGGCGCTTGCGAGATGAAATACCCTTTGCCAGCGCCGCAGAACTCTCTCAGCAGATCAAAAGGGACATTGAAGAGGCAGAAAGATTCTTTCAGGGGTAAGAGAGTTCTTAGATAACCCCTCCCAATCCGGAGGTCCAAGCCGACGATAATGGCTCTTCCGGTCTGTTTTGGTTCAAAGCATATTTTCGGCCTGTCTCTGTCTCTTGACCCCCTCTTCCATGCGATTCAGAGTTTTTTTCATCTCCTCAAGAATGCCAATAACCTTTTCTCGAACTTGCTCATTCAATGATTCACGTCTTTTTTCCGTCTCCTCAACGAGCGCATTCAACCTCTCCTTGAATTGGTCGAGCCGCATTTCCAATTGATCCTGATTTTTGCGATACTTGTCCAGGTTTTCACGGGAAAGCTCTTCCATTTCAGCAAGGTTCTCCTTGAGGGCCTTCTCGAGTTTCTTGAGTTCAGCCAACGTCTTCCGAAGTGTCTGGACAATGGATTCCTCTGCCTGCTTCTCAAGGGAATCCCCCTTTTTCTTAAGTTCCCGTTGCAGCTCCTTCAGCTCTGCCTCGGCAATCGCTATACTGCTTTCGATAATCACACTGATAGAATTCAAGATTTCCAGAATAGTCTCGCTTATTGTCGTCCTTGTATTGGTTTTATCATCGGCAAAAACCAGGTTCCCCGATGCGCCCAATAGGATAACGAGAAAGATAATACAAATATTCTTCATCATGCCGTCACCTCCCCAACACTTCTCCATGAGATCTCCCTTACGCCATCTCGTGCCCAAAAGCAAGCCGTTATATAGCCCTTTTCACCTGTATCTGCAAGAACTCATGAGTTGTCAGAAGGTAAAAGCACCTCTTGACGAGAGCCATCAATTTTGTGTTATTGTATGTGCGACAACCCACGCAACCTTTACTCGAGGTGATACCACCGTGGCGGTCGTTGTTAAGCTGGGCCCGACACTTAAATCCTGTATTGAGACTACTGCTAAGAGGGAATACTGGAAGCGTGTACACGAATATATGAAAACGCGGGTTGAGGACAAGGGACTTGAGGAAAGAATTGAACTGCTTAGAGGCTTTCTGGAGACTGCAAATTTCGCCGAGCTAAGGAGTCAATCAGAAAAGCAGCTAATCGATGGCAAACGAGTCACTTTCAAACTCTCCACGAGACAGGGGAAACTAACGTATGAAATGATCGTAGATGAGGGGCCCTAAAAAACTCGTGAAAAAGAAAAAAACCTTGTAATAAGATAATTCAAATGATATAGACGAAAAAAATTTTTTGGGGGACAGAAGTATGCTTAGAGGAGCCTTTCAGCCCATGGAACAAGCAAAGCTCGACAGGAGAGAGTTCATAAGACTTTCTGGTATTCTTGGCGTTGGCCTGGCAGCGTGCCCCATAAATGCTCCCTTGGCCGAGGCGGTAAGGTTTGACAATCAACTCTATAAGGTATCAAAGTCAGCAATCGGCATGGGGACTCTTGTTTCGATAACTGTGCTTGACCCCTCCAAAGACCATGCGGAGGAGGCAATTGCCCAAGCCTTTCAAGAGATCGAAAGATTGAGCAAACTGTTGAGCAGATATGATAACGAAACACCCCTTTTTCAACTGAACCAATCTCAAGTCCTCAAGGATGTTCCTCCTGAGCTTCTGTTTGTAGTGGGAAAATCCCTGCAGTACCACCAGGTCAGCCATGGCTTTTTTGACATAACTATAAAACCTGTTTTGGATGTCTTAGCTCAATCGCCCATGAACCAAGGTGATGTTTCGCTGCCAAACGAGACTATTGCCAGACTCCTTGAAGTTGTTGATTCCAGGCTCATTTCCCTTGATGGATCGGCTATTGCGTTCAAAAGAGACGGCATGGGGATTACCCTGGATGGCATCGCCAAGGGCTTTATCGTGGATAAGGCAGTTGAGAAGCTGACGCAGCACGGTATCCAGCATGCTCTTCTCAATGCAGGGGGGGATATCAGAACGATAGGAGATAAGGGAAATAATAGGCCTTGGAAAATCGCTATCCAAGACCCGCTGAAGAAAAGGAATTACCCCGATACGATTGCGATTACGAATGGCTCTATTGCCACATCCGGAAACTACGAGCTATTTTTTGACCGCGAAAAGGTCTCTCATCACATCGTTAACCCTAAAACCGGCATATCACCGCTTATCTACACGAGCGTTTCAGTTACAGCCCCAACGGCAATGGAGGCCGATACCCTTTCAACTACACTCTTTCTCCTTGACCCAACGCGGGGAATGCGCTTGATTAACGCATTGCCCCACTGTGAGAGCCTCATCATTACAAGGAATCAGTATAAGATCAAGTCCAACGGGTGGGAGGGTATCAGAATATCCTAGCTTCAACCTCTTTTCGTAACCCTGATAGGCTAGCACGGTCGAGAGCCGAAATTGGAATTCCGCCTAGTTTTTTGGGTAGATCTGTGTAGTGGCCCCCCTTCAATCTATCCGTCTTGTTCAAGACAAGAATCGTTGGTATCCTCGTTAGATCAAGAATGAGCAATAGCCTTTCCACTGACGCTATTTGATCCTCCACCATTGGGTTGCTGACATCGGTGACATGAAGAAGGAGGTCTGCTTCATGCAGCTCCTCCAGGGTTGCCGCAAAGGCCTCCAACAGGTCTTCAGGCAGATCTCTTATGAACCCCACGGTATCAGTGAGGATAGCTTCCCTGCCATTGAGTCTTAGTCGACGGCTCGTAGGATCGAGGGTAACGAATAACCTATTCCCTACCTTAACGTGACTTTTAGTAAGCGTATTCAGGAGGGTTGACTTTCCTGCATTTGTATAGCCGACAATCGAAATTATTGGGGAACCCCTGTTCTCCCTCTTTTTCCTTCTCTCTTTCCTTTGCCCTTTTATCTTGCCCAGCTCCCTATTGAGGAGTGCAATCCTATCCCTTACCCTTCGTCTGTTTATCTCCAATTTGGTCTCTCCTGGACCCCTACCACCTATACCGCCGGTAAGTCGTGACATGGCCGTATTCTTAGTAACCAGTCGGGGCAGAAGATAGCGTAACTGGGCAAGTTCCACCTGAATCTTGCCCTCTCTGCTCGTCGCTCTACGAGCAAATATATCCAAAATGACCTGGCTCCGATCGATTATCTTCATTTCTGTGTAGTCGGTAAGAATCTTAACCTGTGCAGGGCTCAGCTCGCCGTCGAAGATGAGGAGATCTGCCCCCTTTTGCAAGGCATATACAACAAGTTCGCTCAATTTTCCTTTGCCCAGAAAGAGACGAGAATCCGCGTCAGGTTTCCTTTGGATAAGGGATCCCACCACCACCAGATCGCATGCGACGGCTAGCTCTTCTAGCTCTTGAAGTGATTGTTCCGCTTCCCTTCTTGAGGCCTTGGTAACACTTGCAAGGACGGCCCTTTCCACCTTTTTCATGCCCACACCTGCCGCAGTCCTGGCAAGCTCAGTTTCAAGGTCTCTGATAAATCCCGAAAAATCAAAACGGAGCCCGCCAATATCAGATATATGCTCTATATTCCACGGCTGACCTAATTCGTTCTCGGGAAGAAGATGGGCGTAGCAGAGCTCAGCAGGCAGGCCTCGGGTATTGATGATAATGCACATCATTAAATCAAGTTTAAGCAGTGATAGATCCATAAGATCTTCATGGCTCAGCGGTTCTCCATGGATATGGGTATGTACGCACCTTAGGCCTTTCAGCCTCCCCGTACCAAATCGATACCGGGTCAGGTCAGGGATCACGATTCGCTGATCGCTGCCAACGATCACATACTCCACATCGCCCTTCCTTCCGATGAGGAGGGCTATCTGTCTATTAAGCTCAAAGGAGATCTCGGCAATTCGGCGTGCCATCTCACGAGAGATTACCTCGTTCTCGGAGATGCGTCGTCTGTAGATGTTTTGGAGTCTTCTTAAGTGGCTGGCCTTGAGACCACCTGTCTTTCCGAATACCTTCTTTATGGTTATGCCTCAAGTTTCAGTTGTGGATCAAGCAACTAGCGGGCGCCAATTACCCCTCTACCATATCTTCGCGGTAGTAATTATCGAATTTCGTATATTTCTCTCTAAAGGTCAAGTCAACCTTACCGATCGGTCCATTTCTGTGCTTGGCAATATTAATCTCCGCCCTCCCCTTGTTTTCCTCTGTTCGGTTATACAATTCTTCCCGGTAAATAAAAAGGATCACATCTGCGTCTTGTTCTATGGCGCCGGACTCCCTCAAGTCGGCCAGTATTGGTCGCTTATTGGGCCTATCCTCAACCTTTCTATTAAGCTGGGAAAGGGCCACCACGGGAATATTCAGGTCCTTTGCGAGGGCCTTTAACGATCTAGAAATATCGGAAATTTCCTGCTGTCTTGATTCAGCTGACTTCCTGCTCTGCATTAATTGGAGGTAATCAATGACTAACAGGGATATGTCATATCTCTTTTTCAACCTCCTAGCCTTAGCCTTGAGCTCCAAAACCGACAACCCGGAAGTATCATCGATATATAAGGGGAGCTCTGAGAGCCTGTTTGCCGCATCGGTCAACCGGCCCCACTCATCATCCTGCAAAGACCCCCTTCTCAGCTTAGATGCATCGATCATCGCATCCAATCCCAACAACCTTATGCCGAGTTGGAGTCTCGACATCTCAAGCGAGAACACAGCCACACCTAACTTATCCCCCAGAGCGGCATTGTATGCCATATTCAAGGCCAGTGACGTCTTGCCCATGCTGGGCCTACCGGCAATTATGATTAGGTCGGAAGGCTGAAGGCCCGCGGTAATGTTGTCAAAATCAGTAAATCCGGTGGCGACGCCCGTAATGAAGCTGTCTTTATGAGAGGTGCTTTCCAATTTCTTGAAGCTCTCCTTTATGACCTCATTCATAGGAAAAAAATTCTGATCGATGGTTCTCTCGGCAATGTCAAATATTGATTGCTCCGCCAGATCAAGAACCTCGTCAGTATCATTCGCGAACTCGAAACACGCCTCTGATATCCTCGAACACTCTACGATTAAGCCCCTTCTCGTAGAAAGATCTTTCACAATGTTGGCATGATGTACAATACCTGCTGATGTTGAAGTCGCCTCCGCCAAGGACGCCAAATAGTCCGTTCCACCAACCTTATCTAAGAGATTCATTCCCTTTAAGATCTGAGAAAGGGTAATGAGGTCAACAGGATCATCCCTGTTATACAGGCTCAGCATCGCCTCATAAATATGAGCATGGGCTTCCCGGTAGAAGTCCTCGCTTGAGAGGATGTCCACCACTTGATTGAGCGCATCATTATTGATTAGTACGCCCCCCAAAATCGTTTGTTCAGCCTCCAGGTTGTGGGGTGGCACCTTGTACCTGGACAAATTGCTTTCTTGATTCTTGCTGGGCATGCTTACCTTTTTAGGACTGTTCTTCCTCGGGTTGGACAAGGACTTTTATGCTGGCTTGAACCTCCGGGTAGAGTTTGATCGGCACATCAAATTCACCCAAAGACTTAATCGGCTCGTCAAGGCTGATCTTTCTCCGGTCTACAACAATTCCCTCGTTCTCAAGCTCCTGGGCAATATCTCGGGTTGTGACGGAACCATATAATTTGCCTTCGGCGCCCGCCTTCTGCTTTAAGGTTATGGCTACCTGGACGATCTTTTCCTTTATCCTCTCTGCTTCCTCCTTGTCCCTCATGCGTTTAGCCATTATTTTATCTTTCCTCATCTCCAAAGCCTTTAGGTTGGCTTTTGTGGCCTCAACAGCAATTCCCTTTGGAACAAGGTAATTCCTCGCATATCCCCGTGCCACCTCCACCATATCG
>CP070752.1:2577590-2580093 GCA_020348625.1 Deltaproteobacteria bacterium
GGAAATATTTTCCTCATCACCCCGTCGTTTCCTAGGAAAAATAGTACATTTCCGGCCCTTGGCGCTATCTGTTTTTTCGTTTCAGTTCTTATAATTAATTGAATTGATTAGATAATGAGCTCTATCAAGAGCTTGGTACAGCCTTTGCTCTTAGTGTGGGTGAATCCTCGGGATCGGAAAAGCCGGTATCCAGAACGCGTGGATCCAATGATCTTACGAGTAGCTTCCCCGACTCACCAGTTAATAATGGATGATGGCGGCACAGCTGTGAAATCGGATGAAGGAGGCAGCCGATTCGTTTCTAGTTCGGTGCACGTGGGAGGGTGGCATCGCTGAGCCTTGAGGTTTGACAGATGTGCCCTCAGAGGCATTGGAGTTCTCGGAATTCATGAATAGATCGATTACCATTGCAAGCGGGAAAGGGGGCGTGGGCAAAACGAATATTGCGCTCAATTTGGCCCTTCATTTAGCTACCTATGGGCACCGGGTCTGCCTTTTTGATGCGGACTTGGGGTTGGGGAATGTAAATATTCTATTGGGACTCCACCCCGAGTACGATCTCTCTGATGTCATCCTCGACGGCCGAGACCTGAAAGACATCATCATGAAGGTTCACAATAGAATCGATATCCTGCCCGGAAGCTCGGGCCTGGAAGAGATGGCTAACCTTGCACCTGATCGCAGGGAAGCCCTTATCGAATCCCTTTCAGAAATGGATCGATACGATTTATTGCTTTTTGATACCTCCGCTGGCATTTCAAGAAATGTTATTTCCTTTTGCCTTGCTTCCTCAATAGTAGTACTCGTCATCACCCCAGAGCCCACCTCCTTAACCGATTCCTTTGCCCTGCTGAAAGTACTGGCTTTGAACAGATTCACAGGGGAGCCAAAGGTCATTATCAATCAATGCAAGGATTCAGATGTTGCCGCAATGGTGTACAGGAAGTTCAAGATTGCGGCGGTCAAACACCTGAACATGGATGTTTCAGCCCTTGGAGCAATCTATCAAGACCCAAAAGTTATGGAAGCTGTTAGACAGCAGAGGCCTTTTCTCTCACTATACCCTGACTCTAGTGCCTCCAGGTGCATCCGCCAAATAGGAGATTCTCTGATGACAGCGGGCACGAAACGTCGAGAAGCGGACGATATGGAGGGCTTCTGGAGCCGGTGCTTCCAGGTGATGGAGGAACCTGTCAGAGTGCTCGACGGTAAAAGAGAACGGGATGAACATGTCCCGAGACCCCTGTTCAGTGGCGAGCAAGAAAGAGAGCAGCAAACCGCTGAATATGATCGAAAGGAAGACTTGCTAAATAAATCAACAGGCCAACACGAGAGAGCAGGGCCCCTTACTGAAATGCTTAGGGCACACAGTCTAATCTCATACCCGGAAGAAGGTCAGAAATCGGCTGCTCCGCAAGTGCCGAACTCTGGAGCACCTGCGGGGGCATTCAATATGGAGCTACTCTTGCCGATTGCGGAGAAGCTGATTGGAAGCATTTCATCCCTTACTACAGAGCTTCGACTTGTTCGGCATGCGGTTGAACGGCAAGCGAAGCCCTTGCAATCCAAATAAGATTTCTCCATTCACCAAAAATCATTTCTGCTGTTTGGTGCAGCAGGCAGCACTGAGGAAATGAAGCAGGGAGATGAAGTTAAGATTGCAGATGGCTTCCCTTATGTCCTCGCAGGTGATTAGGGAAGTCATTGAAACGTTCTTGATTGTCCCTTCATAGTGAACAAAGTCGAAACGAATCCCATGACGGTACTATTGGATTGATCAGATCAGCATTAGAAATGGATGAGATACACTTCCCATTGAACGACCATGCCCAATGCTATTACTGGAAAGGCAAGAATGGTTCTTACCGAGACTGTAAACCTAGCTCCATAACGCTCCTTGAGCGCGAGGATCAACAAGATGGATGCGGAGGTTAAAAGGTATTTCACTATAAAAAACACAAGGGCTCCGTGCTTAAGATAGTAGCACATGATCGGATTAGTTTCCCTTGCACCAAGGCTTATAAGCTCCAACGTGAAAAAGGCGTCCAGAATGGAGAGCGAGATGATCAGGAGAATTATCGCAAAGGTCTTTGAGTCGTGTACCGTCGCTACGTCTTGCATGTTGACACCTCGGTTCCTTATTATGGTCGCATGCATTGTGGCCATCAGCAGAAGATCGTGATTGGTTTTTATGTTTGATGGAATGCTGACCCAGAACGGTAAAACTTTTACAAAAGCAAATTTAATACCATATTCAAGGCTCAAAATATCTTTAGTGATTCCAATTAGTTATGTTAGAAGATACACTTTATTATGAAATAGATTACCAGAGGGATGGTAAATATGATTCCATTCAAGAGTAAAAGATTACATAATTCGGCTCTTAATTAAGGGAAAGTTATGCGCCCTCAAAACTCTGGCAACGGTTACTTATTGACAATTTAATTGACTGTCAATTCGCTAACAGGGCAATCCAATAGGCGGTGTGGAATCGGTAAGCAGC
>CP070752.1:2580193-2583175 GCA_020348625.1 Deltaproteobacteria bacterium
TCCATGAGGTCTTCTGCCCTGACCGCACTGAGCATCTCTCTCATGATGACCTGATGGTAACCTTGGCCTGCCGCTCTGAGGAGAAACCAGCCAACCATCATGATCCAGATCCCATTTACAAATAATCCCCTGAACATCATGAGAAATCCAAGAACAATAAAGAGATAGGCAAACCCCTGGCCAACGGATGAGGCGATGCCGGTCGCCTTTTTTAAATTGCCGGTAAACTTCCAAATAATGGATCGAAGAACACGACCTCCATCCATGGGAAATCCCGGGAGGAGGTTGAAGATGCCGAGAAGCATGTTAATGAACGACAGATATCGGATGCTTGCAGCCACGGGTTCACTCACAGGGCGGAGAACAGGAACCAAAAAATAGCATATAACGGCAATGCTAAAACTCGTCAGAGGTCCCACCAAAGCCATGAAAAACTCTTTTGATGCCTCCTTTGGTTCCTCGGACAGATGGGCGACTCCGCCGAGGATGAACAGGGTAATTCTTCTCACTTTTTCCCCCTGCTGGATCGCTATGAGAGAGTGTGCCAGCTCATGGCCGAGCACTGACGCAAAGAACAGAATTGACGTGAGTGCCCCCACTACCCAGTACTGCCATGATGGCCATGTGGGGTATGCGTTAGGGAAATAATGAGATGCGAGAATCCATGTGAAAAGGCCAAAAATAATGAGCCAGCTGGCGTCAATACAGATGTCAATGCCGAAAATTCGGGTAATTCGCCACGAAACCTTCATCACTACCTCCTTTTGTAAGCGGTTTATCGGGATATATGTAAAAATCAGTGTGTAAAGTTTCCATTTGTATTAAAAACGTCTGAACAATCCTGTCTGGGTTCTGATGTGAAGGAGTGCTTTTCTTCCCTTTCCTCCATTGAGGCCTGCCCTTCAACGTCTTGAAGAAAGTCTTCCCATCATGTCCATGCATTCGGCCTTCGCCGCAAGCACTACCATACGACAGTATGGTATTAACTATAAGCCAGGTCAAGCGCCTTGTATGAATGATTACATGCCTAGTCTTTTCCGATTCAGTTCTCTGTGGGATAAAATTGCCTCTGCAGCCTGGGTGGGGTCTCTTTCGACATTCATGATGCCACGGGTGATGTTCTTGCCGTCCTGTGTCAACAGCTGGACCACCGGTCCCAGATGTTGTCCATCCCATCGTTTTTGATTCGATCATACACCCTGAGGATGGATTCATGATAAGAAATCCTGGCCCCTTCCATGTTCCAATCTCCTTTTTCAGTAAATAGGAACTTCTCTAAGCATGTTGATTACTCGGCACTCCTATAAATAGACGGGCGGTGCCCCATCAATTCAATCAGAATTTCCCTCTATGTCTAACGGAAATTCATGCCTTATCTTAAAGCCACTTTATCCGTTTGAACTTTCAGAAGAGCACGAGGGGGATCACCACGAGAAAGATGCTGACGAGCGCAAAGGCCCATTGGTTCTCCTCGCCCGGTATACCACCAACGTTTGTCCCAAGGAGGTCGGTAAGAAGCGCAAGAGGCAGGAATATTGCCGGTATGATCGAGAGTATATATATGGCCTTGTTCATTTGCTTTGATAGACGGTTGTTCAGCTCTTCCTGGGTAATTGCGGCTCAGTCTCGGGCAGGGTCGATATCTTCAACGAAACGAGCCGTACGTTCTGCGATCTCCCAGATATGGATTCCATCCATGTCATTCAGCCGCTTTGCGCTTTTTCACTCGCATAATCGAAGTGAAACCAGAGGGTACCCTGCTCGAGGAACCACTGTCTCAGTTTTCTCCAATCGATCGCCTCTCGGCCCCCTTTTCCGTCCAGTACATACGCAAAAACTAACCCATAATGTTTGCTCATGGTCAAGCTCCCTTCTTTCCGCTACGATGCGTCGTTTTCTGTACTCTCAAGGAAGTTGAACACAAGGTTTGTTCTTGTAGCAAATAATTTCTCCCCCAGCAGCCCGCGAATGGATCACCGAGTGTCGCGGGTTCAAAGCCAACCGGAGACTCCTCAATCCTCTGGGTGAGATTCGCCGGGTCCTTATGTTAATCCGGTACATATTTGTCGGGTCTAAGGGGATTTTGGTAGCGGTACATAGTTGACCGAAGGCCGTGCAGCCCCCCTCTGGGGATAGAGGTCCATAAGTTGGTAGATGGACGGGGGCGTCTCCGTTGAAATCGGCAACCCGACGGATTTTGCTCGCTCCACCGTGATGGGGAAATCGTGCGTGAATTGGCCCGTGCTAATCAGGGCGGCAACCTCTTTTGCCTTTTCCCTGGGAAGATGCTTCTCCAACAACTGGCTGACCAGCGAGGTCACCTGGGTAATTGCCTTGCTGGACATATCGGCCAGAATGAGCGTCCGATCATCTACATGTTCGGGTTTCTTGAGCTCAACCGCCCGAATGATGGAAGCAGCGGGTAAGTCCCCTATTTGTGGATCAACTGGACCCAAGACTGCGTTTGGGTCCATGATAATTTCATCGGCAGCAAGCGCGATCAGCGTTCCACCGCTCATGGCATAGTGGGGGATAAGAACCGTTATCTTGCCCTCGTGAGCCCGAAGGGCGTGGGTGATCTGCGAGGCGGCGAGTACAAGCCCACCCGGAGTATGGACGATTAAATCAATCGGTTTTTTTGGTGGCGTGAGGCGAATGGCCCGCAAGACAGCCTCGGCATCATCAATGTCGATATATTTACTAACCGCCATCCCAAGCAGGTTGACCGTCTCCTCACGATGTATCAGTGTAATTACTCTGCTTCCCCGAGTTTTTTGGATCTCTTCAATAATCGCCGAGCGCTTTCTCTCCAATGAAGCCGTGCCGATCCACTGCGAAAGAAGCATAACGACCAACAAGCTCCAAAAGAGAAGACGAGCTACGTTTGCCATCTTGGCTAGACGAGAAGGTCCATCAGACATAATTCAAACTCCTCACTCCTGCAAGCCTATTTGCCCAACTGGAGGTTGTTAAGTGGCCTTA
>CP070752.1:2583275-2628811 GCA_020348625.1 Deltaproteobacteria bacterium
CAATATGCCCAAGATATTTCAAATCCTGACATATGTTATTCCGGCAACCTATTTCATAGATATACTCAACGGGATTTATCTCCGAAGCCTTGGTCTTGTCCACTTGTGGCCTAGCTACGCAGTCCTGATCGGCATGTTGATCGTCCTTGGCAACATAGGGTTCGCCATGCTCAAGCGGGAGGGAATGTGAGGTGAATTGGCTCAGGATTCGCGAATTGGTCCGAAAGGAATTTATCCAGCTTTTCCGCGACAAAAAGAACAGACCTCTTCTAGTCATCGCGCCATTTGTGCAGTTGCTCGTTTTCGGTTACGTGCTCAGCACGGACGTAAGGGATGTAAGGGTTGCGGTCCTTGATCAGTCCCGCACACGAGAGAGCCGCATGGTGATGGATTCCTTTGATGCAAACAAGACATTCCGCATAGTCTATTACCCAAAGCATCCTGAAGAACTCGAGGAACTCTTGTTGCGAAGAAAGGTCGATCTTGCCGTCAAGATTGACCCTGATTTCAGTGAGCGCATAAGGAGAGGGGATTCATCTCCTATTCAGATCCTTGCCGATGGAAGTATGAGCAATATGGCTGCTGTGCGAATCGCGTATGCCTCGCTCGTTCTTGATAGGTTTAATCAGCATATGATCAGGGAGCTTCACGGGCAGAGGCTGGATTACGGCAGGATTGATGCTCGAGTGCGAACATGGTATAACCCGAACCTTGACAGTCGTAACTTTTTTGTGCCGGGCATCGTGGCGGTTTTGATCATGATCCTTTCCCTCCTCCTTACCTCTATGGCTATCATCCGAGAGAAAGAAGCAGGCACCATAGAACAGCTTATCGTTACACCCCTGAGACCCATTGAACTCATTCTGGGAAAAATCATCCCCTATATCATAATTGCCCAGACACTCATGATTATCGTGATTAGCTTCGCCATCATGTGGTTCTCCATACCGCTCAGGGGAAACTTTCTCCTTCTTGTGGCTGCGGCGTGTCTTTTTCTCCTGAGTACCTTGGGCACAGGCCTGTTCATATCGACAATCTCGGCAACGCAACAGCAGGCCATGATGACGGTGTTTTTTTTCATTCTGCCCTTCTTCATGTTCAGCGGTTTTGTTTTCCCCATCGCTAGCATGCCACCGGCCATTCAATGGCTTGCCTATTTGAATCCCCTGCGGTATTTTCTGGTCATCATCAGAGGAGTATTTCTAAAGGGAGTTGGTTTCACAGTGCTTTGGCCACAATTTCTTGCGCTATTGCTGCTCGGGCTCATAGTCTTCACGAGCGCTGTTAAGAGATTCAGGAAGCGACTCGATTAAAGCGGTCAGGTGAGAGCGAGGATAGGTGAAAAATCGGATGGATTGCTATGTTGGGATAGACATTGGCTCTGCCTCCTCCAAAGGCGTTGCCCTGGTTGACGGTAGGATGGAAGGGTCTTGTGTTATCCCCTCCGGTGGAGATTACCGGGTCGCAGCCGATAGGGTAAGAGATGAGTTGCTTTCGGAATCGACCTTATCTGCAAGAGATGTCTCTTACACAATAGCCACTGGATATGGGGCCAAGAACGTGGGCTTTGCGGATGAGGTAATAACAGACATATCCTGTCAGGGTAGGGGCATCTGTTACCTTGCTCCATCGGTGAGAACTGCCGTTGATGTTGGGGATTTGTTCAGTAAAGCCTTTCGGATGGATGAGAGGGGCACTATCCTTACCTTCGTGCTGAGTGGTAAGTGTGCCGGAGGCTCGGGGAGGGTCTTGCAGGTTATTGCCAAGGTACTCCAGATCAGGCTGGAAGACATCGGAGCCTTGTCCCTCAAGTCCAAGAAAAAGGTAGATTTTAATACCGGCTGCGCTGTTTTCGCCGAAAGCGAGGCCGTTTCACGGTTAGCTGAGGGTGTGAGAAAAGAGGATCTTCTGGCCGGGATTCACCGAGCCCTGGCTGCACAGATTAACAGCCTTGCAGAGAGGGTGGGAATTGAAAGGGAATTTGCACTTGTGGGCGGTGCGGCCATGGATAAAGGCCTAATCAAGGCGGTTGAGGAGATAACCGGATTTGAAATCATTGTACCACCCGAGCCCCGCCTGACAGCCGCGCTCGGTGCGGCTGTCATAGCAAGCGAGCGGGTAGGAATATAGAGCCCGGGCCAGAGCGGAGCCGAAGGCTTCTCCTGTTATTTTCCTTCAAACTTCGGCCTTTCCCTGCCGACGCTGGTTAACCCGGTGAGGGCATCCCTTGTCGAAAAGATCTCGTAGAGGTGGGCCAATTCTTCTTTGAGGCCCTCCTTCAATGGCTTCTCATATCCTTGGTCAATTATCTGGTTGGAAAGGCGAAGTGCGATAGGGGCTTTGCTCGCGACCATCTTGGCCGTTTTGGCCACAAGGGGATCATCGCTTTCAATATATTCTCCGCCCAACCACGCATCGATGTTGGCGTCTGAAAAAAGCTCTTTCAGCTTGCGCCAATCTTGAGGGAGTTCTTCCGTCTTCTTAGCCTTGCGGAGAGCGGGCTTTCCCTCCTTAATGAGCGCCAGTATCTTGTCGTCGATTTGATCGGGGGCGAACACATAGTCCACGAGGCCAATGGAAAGGGCATCATCAGCGGAAATCAGCCGACCCGAAAATATGATATACTTTGCCAGTTCCTTACCAGCGAAGCGGCTGGTTCGTTGAGTACCTCCCAGTCCCGGATAGATCCCAATTCCCGTTTCAGGAAATCCCATGACAGCACCTGGAGTAGCCGCAATGATATCGGTAGAGAGCGCCAGCTCTAACCCGCCGCCCAGGGCAAGTCCATCCACCTTGGCAATAACTAGCTTTTCGCTATCATCTATGCGGTTAAAGACCTCTTGACCGTAGGATGTGAATTCATAATTGTCCTCCAGCCGGTCGTTATTGATGCAATCGATAAAAAACTTGATGTCAGCGCCAGCTACAAAGGCCTTTCCGGCGGTTGCGATAATGATGGCCGTGGTGTCAGGGTCTGATTCAGCCTCCTTGAAGGCCTCGTCCAATTGTCTGACAATGGTATGGTTCAGGGCATTCATGGCATCTGGTCGAGATATGTATACCCGCCCTATGCCCCCATCACGGCTGTATCTCACATAACGGATATCCCAGGGCTCTCCCTTGTCCTTCTGGGCCTTTAGGCTATCGGGCACCTTAAGGTCCGGCCAGGCCTTCAAAAGGTCTTGCACCATGTTGGAGGTCTTATCAACGCCCGCAAGGTTCATGAGCTCAAAAGGCCCCTTGCTCCACCTCAGTCCTACCTTGGCGCCCAGGTCGATGTCCGCCATATCCGAGATATTTTCCTCCAGGAGGGTACAGCAGATAAAGAAGACGGCACCCAGAAGCCTGTCAGTAACGTTATCCAGTTTGCCCTCATCCACTTCGCCATCGAGAGGAAAATCCTCGCCCGATTCAAACTGGGCCTTTAACCTGGCCGATGGTGCGTAAAAGGGATGCCCAAGTTGATCGAATAGGGATTGGGAGACGTGATAGGCGATCGGGACGCCGGTCACGTTGACCAGCTTGAAAGGCCCCATGCCGATCCCCAAGGCATCCATGACCGCTTTGTCAATCGTGGGAATGTTGGCCCAGCCCTCTTCCAGGATGCGGGTCGCCTCGTTGTTTAAGGGGGCAAAAAAGCGGTTCACTGCAAATCCGGGGGAATCCGCGACCAGGATATCGGTCTTGCCAGTGAGAATGGAGTATTGCTTACAGGCTGCAATTGTCTCCGGCGAGGTAAGGGCACCTGGGATAATCTCCAGGAGGCGGTTCATTGCAGGATGGTAGAAAAAATGAAGCCCCACAAAGCGGTCCGCCCTGGCCGTGGCCTTGGCCAACTCGGTAACCGAAAAGGATGATGTGTTAGTGGCAAAGATCGTTTTTGGCTCGCAGATCTTGTCGAGCCGGGCAAAAAGCTCTTTCTTGACCGCAAAATCTTCAAACACAGCCTCTATAATGAGATCGCAGTCCTTTGTCTCGGCCAAGTCTACCGTACCTTTGATACTGGAGAGAATTCCATCGACCTGTTCAGGGCGAAAAACCTTTCGCTCCACCCCCTGCTGTAGCGTGCCGCGGATATTGTTCATTCCCCTTTCCACGAATTCCGGTTTCACCTCCACCAGGATGACGGATAGGCCCTCCTGGGCCGTCTTCTGGGCGATTCCACCGCCCATGTTACCTGCGCCGATGACTCCAATCTTTTTCATTCTTGAACCTCCTCTTGTAACTTGCGATCAGTGAACTCAATTGTGATTAAATAAGGCGATAGCGCTTGCAGGAGAGGATGGCAGCCGCCATTGCGGGCGGCTGCCATGGCCGGAGAAAAAGTTAAAATGATCTAAAGTGAAAGGGGAAAGCGCATAAAGTAATCTTGCCTTTTGACTTCAGGCACTTTAGCCCTGGCCCAGAACTGGGAAAACCTGACTCAGTGAAGATAAACCAGGCTTGATGATATAACAGGAGCAAGCCTTTATTCAAATCACGTCGCACCAGGGCGGGCTCACTCTAGAGAGTTATAACTTCGATTAGCCTATCTTGAATACCATTGCTGCTGCTGTATCGCCTGCGGCGCAGCCTGCCCAGAGAGCATAGCCACCGCCGAGCATGGTCACCTCTTCTAATAGCTCAATGATAATTCGGCCTGCAGTAGGTCCCTGAGGGTGCCCGTAGATCAGCGAGTTTCCATAGTTGTTCATCCAATTAACATCAATCCCCATCTTCTGGGCCATATTAATATCATTAATGGCGAATGGTTGATGGGTCTTGACGGCCTTAAGGTCCTTCACGGTGATGCCCGCGTTCTTAAGGGCCATCTCTGCTGCAGGAACAGGAGCTGCGGCCATATAAGCTTTTTTGGCCCTTGCGAAGCCGTATGATACCACCTGAATCTCGATTTTCGGATCCGCACTGATTTCTTTGGCCTTATCTCGGGTAGTAACGATAATACCGCAGTTTCCATCAGCAGGAAAGGTCTGCGCGCCAAAGGTGTGAACTCCTCCTGGCTCTACTGGCTTGAGCCTCGCCAACCCCTCAGCTGACGTGGTTGTGACACCTTCATCTTCTTCCACCAGAACAGTCTTCTTTCTGGAAACCCTGACCTCGGCAGGGAACATATACCTTTTCTGAAAGGCCCTGTCGTCAGCCAAGGCGTCCTGATATTGTTCATATCTCCTCAAGGTGACCGCATCGCACTCTTCTCTGGTGGTACCGAGCTCTCTTGCCACATTTTCAGCCGTTTGGATCATCTTCAGGCCCGCCCAGACGTCCCTGTTGAAATTGTCCATCATCCAGTTTTCCGACTCCACCTCTCCGCCCGGGCCGAGCGGATTCGCCCACACCGTGTGCGGACCATTAGAGCAGCGATCTGCCATGAGGGCAAATCCCGTCTCATACGTACCCACTTCAATATTTAGGGCTGCAAGGTGGATGCAAGTGGTTGAGGTGGTGCATGCCTGATGTACCATAAGGGCCGGCAGGTCCTTGGCGCCATCAACGAGCAAGGCTGCCGCCCAGGTATGGCTATAAAAAAGGTGATGCTGTGCTACGGTGATTCCGAAGTACACGTAGTCGAAGATAGTGGGGTCAAAGTTATTCTTCTTTAACCACCGGTTGGCCGTGGTTGCGCCAAGGGAAATAGCATTCTCATTGGCCATGGTTCCTTGCCAGCGACAGAAAGGCGACGAATAGTAACCCCTGTACGGTATGTATGCTTTTGTCAACATGTCATTTCTCCTCCTAGATAGATGAAATCAGTTATGAAGATCGTTCTAACGGGTTCATTTGGTTGTTTTGTTAAATGGGTTAATGAAAGATTCTCCTATTGATCGCTGATCACCAACGGAATCAATTAGGCAACTGTAACCAAAGGGTTTTTATTGTGCTTCACTCCACGTTCCGAATCGTTCCCTCAGAATCCTGTGCAAGATCTTGCCAGTTCCTGTCCGAGGCATCTCCTCATCCTTAATAAAATCAACGGACTTGGGCCGCTTGAAACCCGCGATCTTGCCTTTGGTGAACTCCATGATGTCTTTTGCTAGATCATCGCGCGGTTCATAGGTATCATTTAGGATGACAACCGCCTTTATTGCCTCGCCCCACTTCTCGTCAGGGATGCCAATCACTGCCACGTCTTTAACTGCAGGATGCTCACCTACAGCGTTCTCCACCTCAGACGGAAACACGTTCTCCCCACCGGTTATGATCATATTGGCCTTTCTGTCAACCAGGGTATAGTAACCGTCTTCGTCCCGCCGAGCCATATCTCCTGCGGACGACCATTCCCCTTCAAAGGCCTCTTTGGTCTTCTCCGGGTCCTTCCAGTATTCCTTAAACATCATGGGAGTCCGGTAATAGACTTCTCCGACCTCACCATCGGGTACCGGGTTCCTGTTTTCATCAAGCAGCTTGATCCTGTCAGTGCCGAAGATCTCCTTCCCTATGGAGCCAAGCTTTTCGAACTGATCCTCCGGTCTCAGGAGGGTTACCAGACCTCCTTCTGTTGTGCCATAGGCCTCCCAAAGCTCTGCATTCTTAAAGTATTTCATTATCGCGAGCTTGAGATCCTTCCTCGCAGGTGCGGATGATATGAGGAGCTGGCGAATTGAAGATACATCGATATTGTTCTTTACCTCATCTGGGAGGCTCAGCATCATGATATAATGGGTGGGCACGAGCGAGGTAAAGGTAATCTTGTATTCGGCGATGGTCCTGAGCAGGTCTTCGGGGTCAAAGCTAACCATATTGTAAACAAAAACCGGCGCACTAACTAAGGTATAAGGAAACGAATAAAAGATAGAATTCACATGACACATGGGCATAACCAGCATAACCTTATCTGTCGGCAGCACACCCATATTAATATTATTAAGCAAATACATGGCGTGATAACTTTCATGGGTTTTTACCACACCTTTTGGTCTCCCTGTGGTTCCGGAGGTGTACATGAAGGTCCAGGTGTCATCGCCGTCTACCATGATATCCGGTTCTTCTGGAGATGACTGGGATAGCCAATCCTCATAGCCTATATACCCATCTGGAACAGGATCTTTTCCCAGATAGATATAGGCATCTTCGGAAACAGGGAGCTTATCTTTAAGGCCATCTACCATTTCGATGAAGGGCTCTTCAACGATAAAGGCCTTGCATTCGGCGTGATTGACAATGTATTCGATATCCGGTGGTGCCAGTCGAAACATGATGGGGACTATTATCTGTCCCCCTTTGGCGCAGCCGGCATACATGTCCATCCACTCACCGCGATTGTATGCTAAGACGGCAAATCTCTCCTGGTAGCCAACGCCTCGATTCGACAATGCGTTGGCAAGTCTACAGGCCCTGTCGTTCCATTCTTTAAAGGTAAATTGCCTATTTTTGTCCTGCCATCCTAACTCATCCGGATAATTGATGGCGTTCATCTTGACCACCGTACCCGCATGCATCCATTTGCTGGTTGTCATTGTAGGCACCTCTCCCTCATTGGTATACAGTTGATAAACGCTGAATACAGGGCTTTCACTCCGGCAGATCCAGATTAAGGATGAGCATAGCTTTCGCTGAAGGGCCGTCAACTATGTGAACCCTCATTGGGTCACTACCTCGGGTTCACTCCATAGCCATTGCCACGATCTCCGTAATATCCATGATCTTGACCGCTTTTCTCACCTCTTTAGGGAAGGTCTTGGCCCCTTTCCTCAAATTATCCTTACACGCAGCACAGCCTGAGACGATAATCTCAGCACCCACATCCAAGGCATCTTGCACTCTTTCGGCTGCCATTTCTATCGCCATTTCAGGGTCGTATGCTACCACACCTCCACCTCCTCCACAGCACCGGGCTTGGAGCCTATTCCTAGCCATCTCAACATATTCAAGCCTCGGAATACTTTTCAGGATATTCCGTGGCTCCTCAAAGACATTAAGCGCTCTTCCAAGGTCGCACGGATCGTGATAGGTCACCTTCTTGCCCAATTCATTCTTGAACGTTATCTTACCCTCACTGACGAGCCTGTCGAGGTAGTGAACCGAGTGATACACCGCTAGCCTGAGATCTCCGATCTCCGGATACAGCTTTTTGAAGGTCTTATAACAACCGGCACAAGGGGTAACGAGCTCGTGAGCTCCGGTGGCTTGTATCCTTTTGATAACCTTTTCAGCGTGAGGTTCGAATTCATCAGTCCCCATGAGGAAGAGGGGAAAACCGCAACAACCTTCTTCAGCAGCCAGAGTAGTGTAGTCAACCTCAGCAGCATCGAGTGGCTTGAGCAAGCTGGGGATCATCTTCATGTCCAGATAGCTGGGTACGCAACCCATAAACAGAAGCGTTTCAGCCTTAGATTTCAGTTGCCCCGCCTTGACCTTCTCCTTAAGGGCAGGGGGATAGATGTCCACCCTATCTCCCGTGGCACTTGCGTAAACATTGCCTGTCTTGAATATGTTGTCTCTCACCCCGAGCACCGGTTCAGGGGTAAATCCGGCCTTATAGAGCTTCTTGCGAGCCCCTTCAACGATCTCATCTACCTTGATCAGAGCGGGGCAGAAGTAAGTACAGGCTTGGCAGGTGGTACAGCTGTAGAAGGCATCTGCCAGCTCCTTGGAGGGCTCTATTGAGCCATTCAGGAGGTTGAAGGCAAGGGCATTTCTCCCGCGTGCGTTCCTTGATTCCCTGTGGGTTATGCTGAACGTGGGACATCCGAGACGGCAAAAGCCGCAGTAGATGCAAGCCAGAAGCTCGTTATCGATCTCTTCACCGTAGGAATTGACACCTTCAGGATGATCGAGCAGAGGCTGAAAGGCAAAATAGTCGTAAATGTCGTATTTCTTTCTTTCCAGCCCCATCTTGCCGGGATTCAGGATGTCATTGGGATCAAGTGCCTTCTTTATGGCCCTCATAACCTCCAGTGCAGGACCCAGTTGTTTTTCCATATAAGGTGCCCTGGCAAGACCGGACCCGTGTTCAGCAGAAATGGTGCCCCCCATCTCAAGTGCGAGTTCTGCAAGCTCGTCCGCGGCCGGCCTTAGTCTTTCCCATTCATCCCTGCTTCTCATATCTGTGACAAAGGTAGTGTGAACGTTTCCATCTCCGATGTGACCAAAGGTAGTGAGGAGTATATTATATTTATCTGCTATTGCCTGCGCCCTTTTTATCGTTTCAGGGATTTTGGTTGGGGGAATACCCAGATCTTCTGATATGGGGACAAGCCGATTACCAGGCTTAATACGCGACAGCGTTGGCACGAGTTTCCCTCGAGCCTCCATTATCTCGGCAGCCTTTTCAGGGTCACCAGTCCAGGTGAACTCCTTGACATTGTGTTTCCTGCATATCTCGTTTATCCTTTCCATATCCCTCTTTACTGTTTCCTCCACACCATCTGACTCGATGATGAGCATGGCCTCTATGCCGCTGATGTCTCTTTCGATTGCCTTTTCAACAACCTTGAGGCTGTATTTATCCATTATTTCGCATGCAGTAAGCTGTATGCCCGAGACAATGATATCGGTAACAGCTTTTCCAGCGGCCTCCAGGTCATTGAAGATTGCAAGGGCAAGCGCATTGAACTCGGGAACCGACTGAATCTTTACGGTGATCTCGGTTATTACCCCGAGGGTTCCCTCAGAACTGGCAAATACATGGTTAAGATCGTAACCCATCGATGATTTAGGGGTTTTCGAGCCGGTGGTAATAATAGTCCCATCCGCCAAAACCACCCTTAAGGCCTTTACATAGTCCCGCGCTGTTCCATATTTGACAGCACGGTGCCCGCTTGAGTTGGTAGACATCATTCCGCCAATCGTTGCAATAAGCTCGCTCCCGGGGTTTGGAGGAAACATCAGATTATGCTTGGCTAGAGCCTTATTGAGGTCCATGCAGATAACCCCAGGCTCTACCCGAGCGTAAAAGTCGTCCTTATTTATTTCCAAAATGTTATTCATCCTGTGGACATCGAGGAGTATGCCGCCCTTTACCGGTAAAGATGCCCCGGTTGTGGCCGTCCCCGAACCCTGGACCGTGACCGGAACCTTTTGCTGGTTGGCCAGCCGCATGATAGCCGATATCTGTTCGGTAGTTCGCGCGAAAACCACCACGTCTGGTACACCAGAATGGACTGAATTGTCGCGGGAATATGGGATGCATTCGACAGCACCAGAGTACACATTATCGTCACCGACGATGTTAGAGATCTCTTTGATTATGTCCATAGTCGTCCCCTCTATGCTATATTGGAAGTAGCTACGTTTTAGCTACAAAGTAACTAAACTATAAAGAAGATATGAACGGGCTGTCAAGTCAAAAGCGGGCGCTCCGTGGGCTTCTACACTATCGTATATTTTGGACCCCCGCCTCCCTCCGGCGGAACCCATACGATATTCTCGTAAGGATCCTGTATGTCACAGGTCTTACAATGGACGCAGTTGGAGAAGTTCAGTTTCAAGGTCGGCTTGCCAGTTGCCTCGTCGGTTTCCATTTCGTAGACATTGGCCGGACAGAATCTGGTGCATGGGTTTTGGTATTCCTCTCTGCATACAGTGTAGCAGATGTTAAGGTCTGGAATCCGCAGATGGGGTGGCTGTTGTTCCTCGTGTGTGGTTCCCGAGTAGTATACGTCCGATTCCTTATCAAAGGTCTTGGTGCCGTCGAACTTGATGAGCCCCTTCTGTTCATCGGAAGGTGAATCAGTGCCATAGAGATCGAGCACCTTTCTTGCATGGACATAATCGGGTTCGGCACCGAGCCTGCCTTTAAGGATCCTGCCGCCCAGGATATACTGAAAACCCGCTTTTATGAGAGCTAACCACAGGCCCTTCTGAAAGGCCTGGTGAAAATTGCGAACTCTGTAGAGTTCTTTGCCCAGGTAGCTCTTGTAAAGCGATGCCTCGTAACTTTGGAGTTGAGGTTCCGAGAAATCGTCCTTGAGAAGGGCATCGAAAACCGTTTCGGCGGCAAGCATGCCCGATTTCATGGCCACATGAATTCCCTTGAGCTTTTGACTGATAAAGAGGCTTGCCGAATCCCCAGCAAGCAGACCGCCGTTAAAGGCGATTTTGGGAATAGAGAAATACCCTCCCACAGGGGCGGTTTTCGCCCCGTATTGCATGAGCTTGCCGTCCGTTAAAATCTCAGCAACAAAAGGATGAAGCTTAAATTTTTGAAACTCGAGATGAGGATCTACAAACGGGTCTTCACTGTCCAAACCGGTAAGCAGGCCAACTGAGACCATGTTTTCCTTCATTCCATAGACAAATCCACCGCCATATGTGTTTTCTAATGGATAGCCCAGGGTATGAATCACGCGCCCTGGCTCGAATCTGCCTTCCGGCACTTCCCATATCTCCTTAACTCCAGCCACATACGTCTGTGGATTCTTTCCATCGTCAAGGTTCAGTTTCTTAATAAGCTCTTTTGCCAGACTTCCCCTCGTGCCCTCGCCAAATACCGTTACCTTAGCACGCAAATCGATTCCCGGCTCGAAATTTGATTTCTTGTTTCCGTCTGGGTCTATTCCCTTGTCGCCTGTCCTGACACCGACAACCCTGTCGTTGTCATACAGGATCTCCGTTCCGGCGAAACCGGGAAAGATATCTACCCCGCTCTCTTCAACCAGGCCTCCAAGCCACGTGGTGAGCTTTGCAAGAGAGACAACATAGTTACCGTGATTGTTGAGAGGAGGAGGGATAATGGGAGACCGTATCCGGCCGTTTTTCGTTAACAGACAAACCTCTTCCTTGGTGATTGCCCCTTCCAGGGGTGCCCCCTTTTCCAAGAAGTCAGGCACAAGCTCCCTGAGTGCAATGGGGTCCATCAGCGCGCCGGAGAGGCAATGAGAACCTATATCGGCTCCCTTTTCGAGGAGCCCGACCATCAGTTCGTCCAGCTTTTTTCCTTCTCCTTCTTGTTCAACCTTCTTATTGTGCTCCTTTAGGAGATTCATAAGATGAAGGGCTCCGCTCAAACAGGCTACTCCTCCCCCTACAAAGAGGACGTCGAGTTCCATCATTTCTCTTTCTTCTTCCACGATTCAATCCTCCTATTCGATTGGTCTCAAACTGTGTTCGTCAATACCTGCGCTAGCGTCGCTAGAGGCAGAATACGTAAACCAACTAGTTACGGACATACCAAGGCACGCCCGGTCAATTCCAGCGCTTCTCGGTTTTGACAGGGCTTATAGCATGATCCACGAATCGGCTGCAAGGCAATTTTGGATGCTGAGCCATGCCTTGGGCTATTTTGTTGATCGCTCTTATAAGTAGAAGGTATGCAATAAAGGAGAATCGCAGTCGGCGATAGCTGAGGCTTAATGAAAGACCCTTTTGCAAGCCTCTGCGGTGTCAAGGTTCTTCAGGGTCGGGGGAGTTGATTAGAACACAAAAATATAAGGGGGCTACCGAGTGAGGACAGCTTCAGGTGCTTTCGGTAGCCCCCGAGGGACTGAATTCAACATACCATGATGTGCGGGGACAAGGAATTATCCGAAGTAAAGACAGTATGGCTGAATTTGCCCGCGGAATTTATGAGGAGTCGGATTATTCTTCCTTCTTGAGATCCTCTACCTCTTTTTTGAGGCTTTGTACTTCCTCCTTAAGCTCACTCGTTTCGGGCTCTTCCTCGAGTTTCTTTTCGCTTCTCTTATCTTTCCACTCTTCGATACCAAGATACGTTGCTAAGGCACCACCTAGGATTAGCAATACCGGTATTCCCGCTGCCAAGGCCTTAACGAAATATGCCCAAAAGATTATGATACCAATTATGCCCAGAATAAGAGCTACTATACCACCAAATAATGCAGCCATGCTTCCCTCCTTACCTATGTTTCTGCTTGACTTGGTACAATTTTAACTTTTTTAACATAACCAAGTCCATCATTCAAGAACTTAATTGTCTCTAATTGTCTTTTCAGTTCCTTTTCCGAGTTCTTTTGGAACAGACGCTACATTTTCTTTGACAAAGCCAGCCGAATCGGGTTAAGAACACGTACCTTACCAGAGAAGAGACCTTGCCCTTTGTAGAACGATGAAAGGTCAGGTCTGTTTCAAATTTGGGAGCAAGGTCCACCTCTTTTTTCAATACAACGATGTTTCAGCCGAGGTCACTCATGGATAGCATGAAGGATTACTTTTTGTGTGATAAATGTCAGGGCAAAGATTTTGTCAGACTCTATAACTTTTCCGTAAGCTTTCGAATGGTGAATTTCTCCGATGACCTAGTGTATGATGAAGTTAAAGAGGAGATCTATCGGTGCACCCAATGTCAAAAAACCTTCACCAAAAACCAGATAGACGTTGGCATAAAGGAAATGATCAGGCAAAGGCGTGAGTCGTTCGTTGGAACTGGTGAGGGAAGGGGATAAACCTGCCGTAGATCACAGATCAGAGAAAGCTGATAGAGTTATGTGCCTGCACCACGTAAGACAGCTTTTCTGCACCAGCTACACATGAGATGAAGGGAAAAAGATGACAATGGATAAGAAAAGGGTACCGATCGCTTTTCTCTCTAGCTATCGCGATCTATTTTTTCTCATCCTCGCTGCCCTGGGTGTAAAACTGGAATTTGTAGGATCCTATTTCGATCGTATCGAAATCGTTAAGGGTTTGACTCTCTTGTAAGGGCTGGTTATTTACCTTTACTTTGGTTCCACTGGTTGTCGTGATAGCATACCCCCCGGGTCTCTTACTGATGGTGGCTGCGGTTGGCGACATGAACAAGCCACCAAGCCTTATTTCCGCTGTTTCTGCCTTGCCGATCTTCGTAAGCTTTTTGGTGAGCTGAATTTCGTCCTGATCAGAGCCGTTAATGAAGCTGATGACGCCGATTTTTTCCGTACCTGGTGGTGCGCTCGCTGCCTTTTTCTCGGCCTGTTTGGCTAGCATTTCCTTATGCCTGGCAGTATCCAGGACCATCGTGTGCTCGAGTTCCCCATCTTCTTGTTTGGCCTGCTCGGCCTTGGAAAGGGCAAAGAAGAGGAGATGTTTGCCAATAGTTATTTTGTCTTTGTGACGTAGTTTATAGGACACAATCTTCTTATCATTCACGAAGGTTCCGTTGGTGCTTTGCAGGTCTGTGAGGATGTAAGCGTTCCCAACCTTATCTATCCTGGCATGGTAGCCGGACACGGCGAGATTATCGATCACAATGTCGTTCTCGTCAGCTCGCCCCATGGTCATGTTTTCCTTTGTAAAAGGATAATCTCTGACGACTTGTTTATTAAATACCAGTATAACCCGTGCCATAACAGCTGCCCCTTCTTATGAAGTAGTTAGTATTAAAAGCCCGTAACCCCGTTTCGATCTCTTATTTTCTTGACCGAGAGAACAACCCCTTAGAGTTTGATCTCCTTTTCCCTTGCAAGTTACTGACAAGTACCAGTGAGACAGTGATATTATCATTACCGCCCTTGCCGTTGGCCATGACTATGAGTTGGCGACAGAGATTCTCGGGGTCATCTCCATCTTCGATTACTCCGAGTATCTCCTGGTCTGATACTAGGTCCGTCAGGCCGTCGGTGCAAAGCAGGAAACGGTCATTGTTCATGGGCTCGATCTCGAATATGTCTACATCTACTGTATCGGACGATCCGAGATTTCTCGTTAGTATGTGTCGTAACGGTGAAGTTTCTGCCTCTTCAGCAGATATAAGGCCCATCTCCACCTGTTCCGTCACCATATTGTGCTCTTTCGAAAGAGGCTGAATCGAGTTTCCTCGAACCAGATAAATGCGGCTGTCGCCTACATTTGCAGCAATTACCATAGAAGGAGTCACGGATAAAACCACAATGGTAGTGCCCATCCCCTTATATTCATCGTGAACCTTAGAGAGTTCGTAAATAACCCTGTTGGCTAGTTTAATGCTGCTGAGAATATAGTTGCCCCTTCTACTCAAACTCGTATCCGGAGAGTCAAACAGCTCATCATCAGGTGCGTTTTCTGCTATCCATCGGTTGACGTTTCTGTTGATGAGCTCCACGGCAACCTTGCTGGCAACTTCACCGGCAAGATGCCCTCCCATGCCATCGGCCACAACGTAGAGAGGAAGATCATTATCAATGGAGAAGTAATCTTCATTGGATTCTCTTTTTAGGCCAACGTCAGTAAGGCCAGCAGCTTTCAGCTTCAATTTGCTTTCCTTCTCCTAGTTAAGTACTATTAGCGTTCTGTTTCTGGGCTCTCAAGGCATCAATCTTGTTGGAAAGCATTTTCAAATAAGCGACCATATCCCTGGCCCGCTGGAATCTATGGTCCGGGTTCTTGGCCAAGGATTTGTCAATGATTTGCTCGCAGGGTTTTATTACCCGCGGATTCATCTTACTCGGCGACGGGTGTCTTTGCTGGGTTATCTGGTAGAACAGGTTGTTTAGATTCTCTCCTTTAAACGGCAACTCCCCGGTTACCAGCTGAAAGAAGACTACACCCAGGGAGAAGATGTCCGAACGAGCGTCTACCTGTCGACCGATTATCTGCTCCGGGGACATGTAGTTTGGGGTGCCGAGTATGATCCCAGTTCTGGTCTTCGAAGCAGAAATGGACTTTGCAATCCCAAAATCGGTTACTTTGATCTTGCCGTTTCCTAGGAGCATTATGTTGCCGGGCTTAATGTCCCTATGAATGACGCCGTTGTTGTGGGCATATTCGAGGGCCTCTGCTGTCTCAGCGATAATATCCAGCACTCTTCGGAGAGGCAGGAGCGAGCCCTTCTTGCAGTATTTCTCCAGATCCTCCCCCTCCAGGAATTCCATGGCCATATACGTTAGGTCATAGTCCTCTCCCACATCGTAAATCGCAACGATACCAGGATGAGAAAGCTTCCCTGCAAGCTCGGCCTCGGTAAAAAAGCGATCCTTGATTTCCTGAACCTTGTCGGCCTCAAACTCATCGGAAAAACGAATAGTCTTTATGGCTAGGAGACGATTTATCTTTGGATCTCTTCCCTTGTAAACAGTACCCATTGCGCCCTGGCCAAGTTCCATGAGTATCTCGTATCTCCCAACCGTTGGCTTGACCTCGAGGTCATCGGCAACCACTATCTGCTCTTCTGTTTTTCCTTGATGGGCGCCTAGCGGCAGAGAACTGAGTACCTTTTTAAGGGTCGGTATCCTTTCTCTGAGATCCCTGAACCCAGTGTCCTTTATATTGATGTATTCGTAAACTGATATAGCCTTATTAATCATCCTCTTCCGTTCATAGTCAAGCCCGAGGTTGTATATAATATCTCTCATTTCATCATCGAGTGGACATTTTCTGAATTTCTCGAAGGCTAAGTCAAGCAGGCCCTGACTCTGGAGGCTTATGCCAAGCATGCGGTTGGTCTCTATTGCGTCTTTCGAAACCACAGACTTGCCCCTGTAAAACACGTCTCTGATAGTAATAGCGCCGTATATGATTACGAGTGAGAGAATAATATAGATTGTCTTGAACCATGTATCAAAACCTATGAAAAAGGTGGCGCTGGTTAAGAAAACAAGAACCACCAGCCCGAAGGTTATTCCTGCCCGGTTGAGATAGCTGAGCCGGGCATGCACGAAAGAGGACGCCATTCCCAGCAGCAGCAGGATGATAACCTCAACATACAACATGGCATTTGAGCGCTTGAGAAAACGCTTATTCAGTAAGCTCTCTATTTCATTGGCGATAAACTCAACCCGTGGCATGCGGGGATCTACCGGTGTGTCAATAGTGGCAGCTCCTTTAGCCGTGAAACCGATGAGCACGATTTTGCCATCAAAAACCCGCGGAACCTTTTTTACGTTCAATATGTCTACAAAGGAGTAATAGGGAAAGGATCGTCTTCCACCTTTGAACTTGATGAACGTCTCACCGTTGGTAGTGGGGATGACTTCTCTGCCGATTTTGATTCCAGGCCCCTTAACGAGCACCTCGTCCGGAAACTTGTCGAGATAGTTGAGAACGAGAAGCAAGGGCAAGGAGGGAATAAGAAACCCTCCATAGTTGACAAATGGTACGTGACTCCGCCCCGTCATTATTCTCTCACGCGAGAGGTTAATGTGTCCAAGGCCAAGGCTGCTTTTTGCCAGTTCGGCAAAGGGAGTTGTCACCTCTTTGACGGAAACGAACCCCTTTAGGGTATCCTTATCCGGTGTTAATAAGTTCTTTTCCGAGAAGGCTTCGGGGAGGTCTAGGAGCTGTGTTTCCGGTTCTCCGAATTCACCATCTACTGGAAGGACAATGTTTCCAGAGGTCTTCAATGTTTGAGCCAGCACCTTGTCATTGTCAAGGCGATTTCCAATCTCCCTTAGTTCCGCCAGTATCCAGCTATTTTCCCCCACTTCGGGGTTGGAGTTCTCTCGGTTTAAGATCTTATTGTAAAGGGTTTCTATTTCGCTGATGCTGGGGTTCGATTCCTTTTCGCTGAACATGATGTCAAGGCCGATGAACCTCGCCCCGTTGCGTTTGAGGATTGTGATCATGTCGGCAATATAATGCCGCGGCCATGGCCACTGACCGACCCGGTGTATGCTTTTGTCGTCAATATTGACGATAGCCACCGGGCTTTCCCCGGGGCTACGGGGTAAGTCCAGCCGCATTTGAATCTTGTAGATCTGTTTTTCGAGACCCTCTAAAAAGGAAAAATGAGCAAATGACAGGTAAACGAAGACGGCGACAACGATGGCGCCAATCAATACATGTGTTTTCTGATCGCTTTCTTTCATGAAGCTCAATGTGGCTCCGGGAAAATCAGTGATAAATTGAGCGTGACATTAACTTTTTTCGCTAACTTGCCGATGAACTCTATAATATAGTGCTTGAAAAGGCACCGAAATTCTATAACAAATTACTACCGCTATGTCAAAGAAAAGCCAAGGCTTTAACCTGCTTAATATTATATTAACCATATTCGGTTGAAAACACCAGCAAATGGTGCTATTAAGAAAACAGGAGAACGTTGAAATCCGAAACCACAACTAGGCTCGATTCTATGCAAGATACGGACCTCAGCGCAATAATGACCCAAAATAAGTTGAAGAAGGAGAACTTCGTTTCCAAGCGAAAGCTAGGCGAGTTGCTGATTGAATCGGGTCTGTTGACCGCAGATCAGATAGACAGCGGGCTGGAGATTCAGAAGAGAACAGGTAAGAGGCTGGGCGAAGTCCTCGTGGAGATGAAACTGATCTCGGAGGAGGAAATAGCCTTCGCCCTAGCCATGCAACTGAAGATTCCCTTTGTAGATCTTAGGGACTACACCATAGAGGAAGCTGTGATCGAGACTCTACCGGAAGAAGTTTGTATGAAGTTCGGTTGCATTCCTGTTACGGCCAGAGATAATGTGATTGACGTTGCTATGGCTGACCCTCTTAATCTCAATACAATAAAGGATCTCCAGTTCATAACCGGGTACAACATCCAACCGGCCATTTCAACTCGAAGCCAGATAATCGAAAAGCTCAGAAATCATTACTATCCTGAAAAGAGCATTAAAGAGGTCGCTGACGAGTTTGTTGAAGACGTTGGGCTGGAGTTTTTGCCTGAAGAAAAGGAAATCGAAGAAGATAACTTCGAGACGTTTAAGGATTCTCCCTTCGTAAAGATGGTGGATCTTATCATACGGAACGCCATCAAAAGGGGGGCGAGCGATGTTCATATTGAAGCGCAAGAAAACCAGGTCAGGGTAAGAAATCGCGTTGACGGGGTCCTGCAAGATACGATCAAGCTCCCAAAGTGGACTCAGCCGATCATTATTTCGCGAATAAAGGTTCTGGGCGGTCTGAACATAGCGGAAAAGAGACTGCCTCAGGACGGGAGGATAAAGGTTAAAGCGAAGAATATGTCTGCGGACCTGAGAGTTTCCACCCTCCCTACCTATTATGGTGAAAAGGCCGTCATAAGGGTCTTGCGGAAGGAAGAGGCGTCTCTCAGCATTGATGAACTGGGGTTCGATGCAAGGAATACCAAGATCTTAAGGAGTTTCATCCAGCGTCCCCAGGGGATGATCTTGATTGTGGGTCCGACAGGGAGCGGAAAGACCTCGACGCTCTATGCCTGTATGCAAATTATCAAGTCAGATGAGGTAAACATCATCACCGTTGAGGACCCGGTGGAGTACGAATTGCCAGGAATCAACCAGGTGCAAATAAACGAGAAGGTTGGCCTCACCTTTCCCTTTATTCTCCGTTCAATCCTGAGGCAAGACCCCGATGTTATCATGATTGGAGAGATAAGAGATGAGGAGACTGCTGAGATAGCTGTCCAGGCTTCTCTGACAGGACATCTGGTTCTTTCAACGCTCCATACAAACGATGCTCCCACAGCCATAACCCGTCTTATTGATATCGGGATACCCCCTTACCTGATTTCTTCATCCGTGGTGGGTGTCGTTGCGCAACGACTTGTTAGACTGATATGTACTGAGTGTAAGGAGGAATATGTTCCAAACCAAGAACTCTTGAGCAGGATCAATCTGGATCAGGGTGATCTCCCGTTCAAATTCTACAGAGGGGCAGGATGCCTTCGCTGCAACCACACGGGCTATAAGGGGCGTACCGCTATTGAGGAGATAATGGTTATGAGCCCCAAGGTCAGGGAACTCCTCCAGTCTTCTGCCTCAGTCGATACGCTGAGAGAAGCGGCACTGGCCTTGGGTATGACAACCCTCGGCATAAAGGGTTTGGAGAAGATAGAAATGGGAATGACCACCGTTGAAGAGGTTCTTAAGGCCGTGCACCAGAAGGAGGAGCTTACAACGATCTGCCCGAGCTGTGGAAAGTCGGTGAGCCTGGATTTCAGGGACTGCCCCTATTGCAAGAAGCCACTGGTTCCGAACTGTAACTCCTGCAAGCGGATCGTGCAGCCAGATTGGGTGGTTTGCCCGTACTGTCGAAATAACCTTAAGCCGGAAACCTAGGAGTTCCAAGACCTGCTGCAGGAGATTTATTTCTTGACTAATGTCTGATCTTTCATTATTTTCCCCCTATAATTTCTACCCGTTTCCGCAGAAGAGGATTGGAAATGCAGTGCAAATATCACCCTGAAAGGAGTGCGAAGCATTTTTGTGACAGTTGCAAAGCTCCGCTGTGCGAGGAATGCGCTGAGGAGATTAGGCCTGGCAATTTCCTCTGTTTTCAGTGCGCCATGATTCAGTCGGTTTCTGAGGTTGGAACGTCCATCAAGGAGAAACGGGAACAGGAGGAGAAGAAAAAGAAGAAAAGATGGGGCCCTTTTCACTACTTCCTAATCGTCTCATCTGTTCTGATACTGGTCATGTGGGGCTACATCTTGTTCGGCGGCCAAGAACTGCCAAGCTCCATTGCCACGGTAGACTACGGGAAGCAGGGCAGGGTGCTGTTGTTCATGGTTGACGGGGCTCTCAAACGCTATGCCCACTATGAAGAGAATACGTATCCTGAAAAACTTACCGACCTCGTCCCAAAGTATGTATCCTTGCAGGGGGGGCAGATCATTCACCTGCAGCAGTTGAAGTATCGGCGGGATTCGGATGTAGGGTATCGTCTATCCCTTGCCAAACCGGAGCCAGGGGAGATGAATGTCGTTTTGACCCCGAAGGGGATTGAGTATACTGCTCCAGCTGGGGAAGAGGTCAAATGAAAAGGCAGACCGGGTTCACGCTCATAGAATTGATGGTGGTAATCGGTGTACTTGGTATCCTAGCCGCCAGTGGCGCTGCTTTTCAACAGAAATATCGACAGCGCACCATTGGATCCGAGGCTTTAGTGATGATGAAACAGCTACTCGAAGGTGAGATCATGTATTTTTTGGAACATAATGAATTCTTACCGAAAGATGTAGGAGCAGAGTTTGAGATATGGGTTTACCATGATGGTGGTGGCACATCAGCAGTTGACCAGAAAAAGGTGCTCGATGCTCTTAAGGTAGCTATCCCGACGGGCCATTTGCTCGATTTTCGTATCTATCGTTTGGACCTTGGGGCTGGGTATCCGGATGAAGAACGATATCCAGTTGGGGTTGATATAACATCGGCGGGAAATTTCAATATTTTGCCGGGCTTTCTTGGAATAAGAGGTACTGTTAACAAGCGGGGAACAATCACAGGACCCGATCCGTTTTGAGGCATGATTGCGATCCTTTTATTGAGCCATTGCAGACGAGGTCATGCACCGTCTTAGATTTCTGGTTCTACCCACCATCGAAGCACATGTCGATGTCCTTAATCTCCAGAATCAGGTTTAGAGAATTAACCGATGTCTAAGAACCTCAACGCGCTCTTGACTAATTTTGTTTCAGGCGGGATACAATCCAAGGATTTGGGGGAAGCAAAAAGGATTAGGACCCTCAACGTATTTCTCCTGATCTTCATTATTGTCACACCTCTTCTCGGCGTTTTCTATTCTCTTATCGGTGCCGATCTCCTTTTTTTCACCTCCATAATCGCGGCCCTTCTGGGAATTTCCGATATCCTCATCCTCAGAAAGAGCAAGAATGTCCCCTTTGCCGCACATTACGGATTTTTCATACTCTGGTCCACCTTGCTGATCATTCGATGGAATACCGGCGGCATGAGTGTTGGCACATTGATGCCCTTATCATGGATGTGGAGTGCCGTGCTTATCCTCATGGCCATATTCATAACCGGCTATCTGGGAGGAACGATCTGGACAATCGTGATCTTTGTTGAAACCGGTGCCGCAATCCACTTTTTCAGAAAGGGGTACGAGTTTACCAACTTGATACCTCAGCAAATCGTGACAACCTATGCCTTGGGAGCCTATCTTCTGGGGCTACTAGTGATCCTTCTCATTGCCTTCTTATATGAAAGGGACAAGGATGACGCCGTTGACAGCGAGGGCATCAAGGCGCTGGCTCTCCACGAGTCGAAACGGTTTATTGATACCATAATGGAAACATCTCCCCTTCCCACATTTGTAGTAAATAATGAACATCGCGTTATTCAATGGAACCGTGCGATTCAAGAGATGACAGGTATCCGTGAAAAGGAAATCATTGGAAAAGGTGTCCCCGAATCCGTACGCGTAGATGATCAATGGAGCTTGGCCGATATCGTGATCGAGGAGCCGAATTCCATAGCGGAGAGATTCTCCGAATCCATTGTAGGCAAGGCGGACGGCGGAGTATTTCAGCTGGAAATGCATTTTCCAGCCCTCAGAGAAGGAATGCGGGCAATTGTGACGACTGCCCCGCTATTGGACATGCATGGCTCAATAAAGGGGGCGGTGGAGACCATACAGGACGTAAGCGATTTTTCAGCAGGCACACGGGCGTCACCCTCTCACATGAACAAGGCAATTAAAATCTCGCCAAGCCCAGTTTTTGGGATTGATTCGAATGGCAAGATCAGCTTCTGGAACAAGGCTTGTGAGAAATACCTTGGTTATTCCCACTCTCAGATAGAAGGAAAAAGCCCACTGACCTTCGTTTCGAGACCCTTGCGAAAGCCGTTTCGGGAGACAGTGGTGATGGTCTTTAAGGGGGGTAGCATTGAAGGAAGAGAGTGGAAATACTATTCAGCCCAGGGGGAACCCCGGTACGTGCTGGCAAATGCCTTTTCGGTATTGTCAGGGGACGGGAAGTCGAAAGAGTGCGTCGTGGTTAATACCGATATCACGGGCCTTAGACTGAAGATCAGTCAACTAGAGAGGGATGAAACAGAGGCCCAGGAACAGCTCAGAAGACTGAGCGATGAGTATGAGCTTCTCAGGAAAAACCTGGCGAGGTATATTCGCGGAAAAGGCCCAGTTGAGTTCCAAGAAGAGATGGTTGTGCGTGAGTTGAAAGAAGAAATAAACATCCTGAAGAAAGAAATCGCTGATCTGAAAAATGCTTGAAATGGCCGCTTTGGAGGGATCGATAGCGGCTAACTCACCTCATACACCATGATTTCGGCGATCTTTCCTTTAACCTTTTTCGGGCCGATTTTGCTGATCTCAAATTTATTCTTAACGGCCTTGTAGGTTTCCTCCCCGATAAGGATCTGGTTAGGTTTTGCGATCGACTCCAATCGTGAGGCGATGTTCACTGGGTCTCCGATGACAGTATAATCCATTCTCCTCGGCGAACCGATATTCCCGGCAACCACTCGCCCCGTGTTTATTCCGATACGTATGTCGAACGTGCCCTTCTGGCCACCTTGTTCAGCCCTCATTTCTGTGAGGGCTTTCTTCATTTCTTTAGCTGCCAGAATTGCCCTCTCAGCGTCATCGTCTTTCTCCATAGGGGCACCGAAGACCGCCATGAGTCCGTCTCCCATATACTTATCGAGCATTCCGTCATATCGGAATATAATATCCGTGACCATTGAGAAATAGTGGTTGAGGAACATATTTGTCTCCCGTGGGGGAATCTGTTCCGCCAGCTGCGTAAAGGCAATTATGTCCGTAAAGACTATGGTTGCCGTAAGCTCAGTAGGCTCCATTACCGTGTCTATTGTCTCCTGACTTCCCTTTACGATCATTTCCGCTACCTGTGGTGAAAGGAACCTTTCGAGACGGCTTCTAAGGATTTCTTCTTCTCGTATCTGATCGTTGAGACTGGCCTGTTCGAGTATCATGGCTGATTGGCTTCCAATGGCCTGGAGCAACTTGAGGTCATCCTGAGAGAACTGATTGTCAAAGCTGACGCTGTTGAGCCCGATAACTCCAATGATCTTGTCTTTTCTCCACAGTGGGGCATACATAGCCGATCTAATCTTCTGAAGGAAGACGCTTTTGGAACCGTCAAACCGGGAATCGGCCATCGCGTCTGAGGTTAAGATGGCCTCTTTTTCGCGAATTACTTTATCAATAATGGTTCGACTAACCTTGAGGGTTTCCTTATCTCTCTCTCGGTCGTCTTTGTGTTTGACTACTACAGGGGTAAGCTGATTATCTCCTCCATGGCCAGTCAGAATTAGGAAGCCGTAGTCCGCATCAATTACCTTAAAGATGCTATCCATAATTCTTTTCAGTAACTCCTTGAAGTCCGTGATGGAGGTTAATTGGCTGCTGATGTCATAGAGGAGGCGTAACACTTTGTTGCTTCTCTCCAGGATCTTGGCGTCAATCTCGCTCTTTTCAAGGACAGAGGAGACGGCATCCTGACCCGCGGTTTTCAGATCATCGATGGAAACAAGAAGTTCTTGCGATTCGAGGGCATCTTCCCCTGACGAACTCCTCAATATTCGCTTGAGCTCTTTTTCGTCGTTTGTGTCGGTAGTGAGGACGAGAGAATCCTGAGGCTTATCTTTTTCATGGATCTTGGTTAGAAATGTGAGGTTATTCCTTCCGATTCTTATCTTGTCGTTGTGTTTTAAGATAGCACGCTGAATGAGTCTTTCATTTACCTTGGTGAGATTGTGGCTGCCCAGGTCTGTAAGCAGATAGCCGTCTTTGGTCTTTTCTATCTGGGCATGGAGCCGGGAAACGGTATTATCGGTGCCAAGGGAAAGGTCACAATCCTCACGCCGCCCAATAACGATCTTGTTTTTCGACATTGGGAAATTGTAAGTACGGCCGTCCCAGGTTTCCACATTTAAGCTTGGCATACTGTCCTTTCTGTGGTTACCTAACCAAAAGAGAGTAGGATAACCGTTATATTATCTCGACCGCCGGCGCGATTGGCATCTTGGATTAAGGAATGGGCAACGTGTTCAAGGGATTCCCTTTCAGTTGAACCGATGCTTTTCAGAATTTCCTCATCGCTCAGCATATCATTCAAACCGTCCGAACACATCAAATACAGGTCTTTTTCATGTATTTCAGTGCTAGTAAGGTCGATCCTGATATTCTCGATTACCTCAATGCCGAGGGCGCTCGTGAGAATATGTCTCTGCGGGTGGTTCCAGGCCTCTTCTTTGGTTAAGAGCCCCATCCTCTCTTGTTCCCATGCTAGGTTGTGATCGTGCGTAATCTGATCTATCCGTTGGTCATGGATACGATACAAGCGGCTGTCTCCCACGTTCACAACGGCCAAGTGGCCCCTTTCAACGGTTACCCCAACCAGCGTAGTCCCCATGCCTTTCTGCGAAGGATTCTTACTGGAATAATTTCGTATCATCTCATTGGCACGGGCCGCAGCTGCATATAAACGGTTTTGTTCCAGAGTCAAATCTTGCCTATAGGGTATGGGCCAGGGAATATCATTCCTTCGGGAACGAACAAAGAATTCCTCAGCACTCTTTACCGCTATTTTGCTTGCGATTTCACCGGCGGCCTGTCCCCCCATTCCGTCTGCTACCAGAAATAACTGCTCTTCAGGATTGCAGAGATAGCTGTCTTCATTGTTCGTTCGGTGACGGCCTGTATCGGAGGTTCCGAAGAAGGTAAACCGCATAATGCCCTAGCCCTTTATCTTGGAGTTGGCAGTGAGCACCCTTGATGCCCTTGACAAGGTTAGGAGGAATGTACCTGAAAAAACCGCCCGAAGTCAAGCGCTTATCTTATTTCACGCGAGCTCTCGGCAGACGTATCATCGTGGCAGGGCAAATAGTTGGAACGAATGATCGCAAGAGATTGGGTTTTCACCAGAGCCAATTGCCGTCCTTATCCCATCGACTATTGTACCGCACACCGAGTTTCGAGAGGACGTACTGGTAAAGGAAGAGCGTGTTTCCCTTAAAATAACCCAAGTCCACGGAAAACTGGTCTGGTATAAACCCATTGGCCTTTGCCTCAGACAGGAGCATGGTCTTGGCTGTCTTGCCGGCAACGGAGCTATAGTCAAAGTGAATGGAGTGGTAATGCTTGTCCTCTAGCGTTACCACGACTACGGCGTTGCCGGGCACTTCCTCATCAACTGTTACGTAGATGCTCAGGAAGAAGGCAACAAGGAACAGGCTTATTACGATAACCGTGATTATTTTTGATGTCTTACCCACTGCTCACTTCACTTAGGCTCTTACAGCAAGGCATTTCACGAACAAGCTTGTCACGCCCAGGTCCGGCAAAAAGACACAAAATTATGTGGCCTTCCCTTTATGGCACAGGTAGAAAAAATATGCAACGAGGAATTTCCAGCTGAATCGTGGTGTTTGTACTACCTTTCTTTTAAAAAGTCAACCAAATGATCTCATTCAAATGACCACCAACAGGAATGTTTGGCACGACCTCCTCAAAAACGTTATGTGCGGAGGATTTACGTTATACCAAATGCTTTGACGGCCTAGAAAAGCAGAGGAAAAATAAACGAAACAATGCGCCCGCCCCTAGAGGCCAAGCGCACTCTATGTGGGCACAGCGAGTCGTGGTCATAACGTGATCGCGAAACTGATTTTCCAAGGCTGCCCTTCTGGTTAAGAGCCCGAGAGTTAGTGTAATCCATAGTAGCGTCTGTACCATGAGAGAAAACTCCTGATGCCCGACCTGATCGACGTTTTGGGGCTAAAACCCAACAACCTCTTCGTCTTTTCTATGTCTGCATATGTCTCTGGTACATCCCCTGGTTGGAGCGGTAGGAACTTCTTCTTTGCCACTATTCCCAGCTCCTCTTCAATGATCTCGATTAATTTCATGAGCTCTACGCTCTTTGAATTTCCGAGGTTGAAGATTTCATATTTGAACGGGTTATCGAGTGCCGCGATGGTACCCTCTACAATATCGTCGATGTAGGTGAAGTCCCTTTTCATTTTTCCAAAATTGTAGATCTCTATCGGCCTTCCATTGATGATGGCCTCTGTGAAAAGAAAAAGGGCCATATCGGGTCTCCCCCAGGGGCCATACACCGTGAAGTAACGAAGACCGGTTAACGGAATGTCGAAGAGGTGGCTGTAAGCATGGGCCATCAGTTCATTGGCTTTCTTTGTAGCTGCATAGAGCGAAATCGGTGTATCCACAGTATCGTCAATGCTAAACGGAAGCTTTCTATTATTGCCATAAACGGATGACGAGGAGGCAAAAACGAAATTACGAACGGGGGAGTGCCGTGCAAGTTCCAAAAGATTAAGAAAGCCTTTTAGATTGCTTTCCTCATAGATGAAGGGATTCTGTATCGAGTGTCGTACACCGGCTTGGGCTGCAAGATTACAAATCCTGTCGATGGAATGATTGGCGAATATTGTCTCGAGGATTGCCAGATCGTTGATGTCGCCGTGATAGAACGTGAATAGAGGGTTTGGGGTTATGAGCTCGAGCCTGCCCCTTTTAAGAGAGACATCGTAGTAAGGGTTCAGGTTATCTATTCCGATTACCTCCTGCCCCCTTTCAAGCAAGGCTCTGGCCACATGAAAGCCGATAAAACCGGCAGCTCCAGTGACCAAGGTTTTCATTTGAGTCTCAGGCATGGGAGCTTTCAGTCACGATGAGCCACGTTCTCAGGTCCTATATTCGGCATTGATCTTGATGTAATCATAGGTAAGGTCACACGTTACCATCCTGTCGCTAGAGTTTCCTTGATTCAGATGAATAGTGATGGTTATTTCCTCGTTCTTCATTTGCTCGGCTGCTTCTTTTTCCTTTTCCGGGCTAGTTATAAGACCGCCCTCTACGATGGCGACCCCGTTGATGGCAATCTGGACCTTGTGTTCCTCCATCATGATTCCAGATCTCCCCAGGGCAGCCATGATTCTGCCCCAGTTCGGGTCTTGTCCGAAAATAGCTGTTTTTACCAGATAGGAATTACTCACTGTTCTTGCTGCGGCGTGGGCATCCTTGTCCGTGGCGGCACCCATGAGCTCGATTATCACTACCTTGCTGGCACCCTCACCGTCCTTAGCGATCAGGTAGGAGAGCTCCCCCATAACCGAGGTTAAGCCTTTCTTGAACTCCCCTATACCGGTGGCATCGAGCCTGCTGTTGCCTGCAGCACCGTTTGCCATGATCAAGACCGTATCATTGGTGCTTGTCTCGCCGTCTACGGTAACGCGATTGAGGGTCGAGTCGGTAACCGAGCGAAACAGCGGCCATAAGGTTTGATAGTCGATAGAGATATCTGAGACCAGGATCGAGAGCATGGTAGCCATATCCGGCATGATCATGCCTGCTCCTTTGGCAATACCCAAGAGGTGAAAAGGAACTCCCCCTGCGGTGCCTTCGAAATAGCTCACCTTTGGGAAGGAGTCAGTGGTCATGAGGGCCTGTGCGACCGATTCAAATCCACCTGGAGATAGCTCCCGCACGAGCGCGGGAACCGCCCGCTGAAACCGATGAACGGGAAGATGAGCCCCGATAACCCCTGTTGAGGCAACAAGTATTTCATCCGGATCGATATCCAATCTCTGCGAAAGCATCTCAGTGGTTTGAATGGCGTTTCTGAGCCCTTGCTCTCCGGTGCAGGCATTGGCACAGCCGCTATTGGCGAGGACAGCTCTTGCAAAACCTTTTTTTATCCTTTTCTGGCTCAGGAGCACCGGCGCAGCTTTGACCCTATTAGTTGTGAACATGCCGGCTACAACGGCCTGCCTTTGAGAAAAGATAAGGCAGAGATCCAAGAGGCCGCCCTTTTTGATGCCTGCGGAAACAGCAGATGCTGTAAAACCGGGAATGGAGTAACCAATGTCCTTTTTCATCTTCCGCAACAATGCTTGTATTTCTTTCCGCTCCCACAAGGGCAGGGCTCATTCCTGCCCACCTTAGGTGTTTTTCGTCTCGCCGGAGCGGCTCCTCCATCACCGCCATGACTTAAGACCATCTCCTTTTTTGGTGCCTCTATGGGAGGCCGTTGTTGAGGTGCTATTCGAATTCTGAAGAGGGTTCTGAGAGAGTTCTCTTTTATGCTTTCCACCATGGCGAGAAACATATTGTACCCCTCTTTCTGATACTCCTTAAGGGGATCCATCTGGCCATAGCCCCTAAGGCCTATTCCCTCCTTGACCTGGTCCATGGCCAAGAGATGATCCATCCAAAGGTCATCAATTGCCCGCAGCATGGCGATCTTTTGCAGAAAGAGAAAAGCCTGTGGTTCGATCTCTTGCTCTCTTCTCCCGTATTCGGCCAGAACTTCCTGGGTTATCTTTTTCGTGAGAATCTCCTGGGTCAGATCGGCCATCTCTTCTTTGGAAAATGAGTGCAGGAGTCCAAAAACACCGTACGTATAGTCGAGTAAGGGTCCCAGGTTCCATTCCTCTGGAAAGACATTCGGGTCGATGTTTTCACTAACGGCATTTTCCACCAGCTCTTCGATCATATCTATGATGGTTTCCTTGAGCTGATCACCCTTGAGTATTTCCCTCCTCTGACCGTAAATCACCTTTCGTTGCTGATTCATCACGTCGTCATATTCCAGAAGGTTTTTCCTAATATTAAAATTTATGCCCTCAACCCTCTTTTGAGCACCTTCTATGGCCCGTGAGATGATCTGGTGTTCTATCGGCTGGTCTTCTTCCATGCCCAATTTGTCCATGACCGAGGCAATCCTTTCGGACCCGAAAATCCTCATAAGGTCGTCCTCCAGGGAGAGGTAAAAGCGCGATGATCCGGTGTCTCCTTGACGCCCCGAGCGTCCTCTCAGCTGATTATCAATCCTTCTGCTCTCATGCCTCTCAGTGCCGAGTATGTGCAAGCCACCGAGGTCTGGAACGCCGCTCCCTAAGACGATGTCCGTTCCCCTGCCGGCCATATTGGTGGATATGGTGACTGTCCCTCTCTGGCCTGCCATGGCGACGATCTCGGCCTCTCTCTCATGGTTTTTTGCATTCAAGACCTGGTGCTTGATGGCCTCCCTGTTGAGCATCTTACTCAACATCTCCGATTTTTCGATAGAAATGGTACCCACCAGCACCGGCTGACCCTTGTCGTGTAATTCCTTTATCTCTGCTACGGCTGCCCTAAATTTCTCCCGTTCGGTTTTATAGATCACGTCCGGATAATCGGTTCTGATCATCCTCTTGTGGGTCGGTATCACCAGGACATCCAGGTCATATATCTTCTTAAACTCTGGGGCCTCTGTATCCGCTGTTCCGGTCATTCCCGCGAGCTTTTCGTACATCCTGAAGTAGTTTTGGAAGGTAATCGTAGCCAGTGTCTGGTTTTCCTCTGCAACATTCACACCTTCCTTTGCTTCGATGGCTTGATGGAGCCCGTCGCTCCAACGTCTTCCCGGCATGAGTCTGCCGGTAAACTCATCCACGATGACCACCTGCCCGTCCTTTACCACGTAATCGACATCCTTGTTAAAGAGCCAGTAGGCCTTAATGAGCTGTTGGGCAGCATGCATCTTTTCGGATGTCTCGGAATACCTGGCTTCTAGTTCTCGCTTTCTCTTCTTCTTTTCCCTGAAGTTCAGGTGAGGATCGTTCTCGATTTCCTGCAGACCTTGGTACAAGTCAGGTACGACGAAGGCATCCGCTTGATCACCCGACAGGAGCTTGAGACCCTTATCCGTCCAGTTTGCGCTGTGATCTTGTTCTTCGATAATGCAATAGAGCTCCTCGTCTAGGAGAGAAAGGCTCTTCTGGGCCCTCAAGAGCGATTCTGCCCTATCGATCCGTTTCTTCAACCCTGGCTCTTGAGAGATGATATCCAAGAACCGCGAATTCTTTGGGGCACCTCTTTTGACCTGAAGGAGCAGCTCGATTGTTTTATCGTCATCTATGCCCTGCCGTAATTGGGTATCCACTTTGCTAAGGATAGATCTAATGATTCTATCTTGTTGTTCCTTGAGCTTCAAGATCGAGGGCTTCTGACTTGCGTAATGTGCATCTTCACTGCGTTCAATAGGACCTGATATGATCAGAGGAGTCCTGGCCTCATCAATCAGAATGCTGTCCACCTCGTCAACAATGGCAAAATTGAGGTCCCTTTGGACACACTCCTCCAGCGAATACTTCATGTTGTCTCTCAGGTAGTCAAAGCCGAATTCATTATTGGTTCCATAGGTTATATCGGCGTTATATGCATCCTTTCTCTCTTGCTCCCCCATATCATGAAAGATCACGCCCACCGACATCCCCAGAAGGCGATATATTCCTCCCATCCACTCTGCGTCTCTCTTGGCAAGATAGTCATTAACCGTTACAAGGTGGGCACCGCGTCCCTGAAGGGCATTGAGATAGAGAGGGAGGGTTGCGGCCAGGGTTTTGCCTTCCCCGGTTTTCATTTCCGCGATCTTACCCTGATGCAGGGCAATGCCGCCAACGAGCTGGACATCAAAATGCCTCATACCCAAAGTTCTCACCGAGGCCTCTCTTACGGCCGCATAGGCCTCTGGTAGGATATCCTCAAGGGATTCACCTGTTTCCAGTCTTTTCTTGAACTCCTCCGTCTTTTGTCGAAGTTGGCTGGTGTTGAGGGCTTGAAATCGAGGCTCAAGCTCGTTGATTTTTGACACCTGGGGGGTAAGAGCTTTGAGCTCTCTTTCGTTCTTGCTGCCTATTACAGCTCTAAACATGCTGCCGATCATAGAAGGCGATTCCTTTCAGTTCTGTTTTCTTCTGATTAAACCTTTGTGCACGAAAATTCAAGCAACATTTGAATACAGGATCTATTCGAATGCTTGGGGTGATGGAAATAATGAAAGCAGAGCAGACTAGGTGTTTTTGGTGGGGAGGCTCAATTCAATCGAGTATGTATCGGAGGGGATTTACGGGAACACCGCTCAAGAGAACCTCATAGTGGAGGTGAGGGCCTGTACATCGACCCGACTTTCCAACTTCGGCAATGATTTGCCCTCTCTTGACACGATCACCCTTTTTGACCCGGTATTTGTTTAAGTGACCGTATCTGGTCTTCATGTTGTAACCATGGTTGATCGCGATCATTCTGCCGTAGTTACCTTCTCTGCCCACAGAGACAACCAGTCCATCAGCTGGCGCAATAATCGGTGTCCCGATCCTTGTTGCTATGTCAAGCCCTTTATGGAACTCTCGTTTGTTGGTAAACGGGGAGATCCTGTATCCAAACCCCGATGAATACCAGCCGTTCGTTGGTGCAAGAGAAGGCGTACAAGCCAATAGGGATTTTTGCTCTTCCAGAAACCGGCTCAACTCGTTTTGAGAAAGGGCGGTCATCGCTATTTCCGTGTTCAAACCATCAATTGCTTCATGCATCTGATGGATGAGCCCTCTGTGAACGTCCTCAAGCTGATAGTCCGGTTTGAGAGTGCTCATGTTTGAGCCTCCGACCCCCAGAAACTGATCTTGTTCCCCGGAAGGCGACAAGTTGGTCATAATCCTGAGTTTATGGTCGAATTCCTGGAGTGCAGCGATCTTCTGATTGCTTTGTTGGATTTCCTTACAAAGGGCGATAAGCTGGGTTTTCTGAATCTCGCTTTCTTTTCTTAGATGCTGCAGTTCCGGTATCTGGGATTTAATCCTTCTGTAGTCATTGACCAGCAATCCGATAATGACAATTGCCACGACGATGAGAAAGGAGAGCAAGGGGATAAGTCTATTGGGAATGCTAATTTTTCTTACCTTGCTGGATCCCCCGGGCAGGAATATGACAGTAGATCTGTTTGAGGCCATAGGTAACGGAATTTAGCTGCATAGTGGAGGCGGCAACCGGATTCGAACCGGTGTAAAACGGTTTTGCAGACCGCTGCCTTAGCCACTTGGCTATGCCGCCTTATCCTGGAGCGGGAAACCGGACTTGAACCGGCGACCGTCACGTTGGCAACGTGATGCTCTACCAACTGAGCTATTCCCGCAGTTTCCCAATTTTCCTACTACGTATTCCTTGCAATGTCAAGGTTTTTTAAGTGAGCATCCTTTTTGCTACCCTAAAGTACATCCAACCGGACCACAAAGTCAATACCAAGGCCACCCAAAGGAATACCATTCCCACGAGATGGAAGTCAATCTGGAAATACTGGTGATGGAGGCAAAGGCAAAGGAGAGCCACCGATTGAAATATCGTCTTGTATTTTCCGAGGATGCTTACTTCAATAATCTGCCCCTCGACAATGGCGATTCCCCTCAATCCCGTCACTGCCAATTCCCTTGCAATGATCAGCATCACGACCCAGGCAGGGATTCTATCCAGTGTTATGAGCATGATCATCGTTACCGAAATCAGTAACTTGTCGGCCAGAGGATCAAGGAACTTACCCAAGGGGGTTACCACACGGTACCTTCTCGCGTAGAATCCATCCAGGAGATCCGTTAGGGCTGCAAGCCCGAAGAACAGGGCAGCAAGTAAACTCCCCATTCTTCCGGGAAAATACAAGCACGTCACCACTGCCGGGATAAAAATGAGCCTCAACACGCTCAGGTGGTTGGGGAGTTTGGTCTTTTGATCTTTCCTCTTTCTCATCTTCGAAGCGCTCAATCGCCCTTTTCCTCGAATTCCCTATAAAACCTCATAACCCTGTCTACAAATTGTCTGGTCTGGGGTATCGGGGGAACTGCATCATGCTTTGCAACCGTGGTCGGGCCGACATTATAGGCGGCTACGGCTAGTCTCTTATCCTGATTGAACCTCTTGAGGAGCAAGCTCAAATACCTGGTACCTCCCAAGATGTTCTCCTCCGGGTCAAAGGGATCACCAACACTCATATCGTCTGCGGTATCAGGCATGAGCTGCATCAAACCCTGAGCACCACTTTCGGATACGGCATCGGGGTCAAAGGATGATTCGGCCTTTATGATAGCCTTTATGAGGGTTACCTCCACCCCAAATTGCTTTGCAGCCTTTTGGATGATACCGTCGTATTTCTTGAGGTATTGTTTTCCCGACAGCCCTTTAGTCTTCATGTACAGGTGATATCGTGGGTCCGAGCGAGTGTCGCTGAAATGCCAGACCCCGTTGCTATCTTTAAATCGATAAATATCAGCCTGTGAAGGGCTCGACAGGAGTATCGCGACGAGACCGGTCCACGGCATCAATCTTCTTATAGCCATGTCACGAGCCCATCTTCGTCCAATCCGCCAAGAACCTCTCCAGTCCAATCTTGGTGAGAGGATGCTCGGTTAATTGCATGAGCACTTTGAACGGAATGGTAGCAACGTGTGCTCCGATAAGGGCTGCATCTAATACATGCACGGGGTTACGGATACTCGCCACGATGACCTCGGTTTCAAAGCCGTAGTTTTCATATATCGTTACGATTTCCTCTACAATTCCAATGCCAACGGTGCTGATATCATCGAGTCTTCCAATAAAAGGACTGACATAACTGGCTCCCGCTTTGGCCGCCATAAGGGCCTGTACCGGTGAGAATACCAGTGTTACATTGGTCCGTATGTTTTCCTTTGCGAGGATCTTGGTAGCCTTAATCCCTTCGGTGATCATCGGAATCTTTATAACGATATTGTCGGCGAGCTTTGCAAGCTGCCGTGCCTCTTTAACCATGCCTTTAGCCTCCGTGCTCACCACCTCTGCGCTGACCGGCCCGTCGACGAGCGTGCAGATTTCTTTCAGCAGTTCTTCAAAATTCCTCTTCTCCTTTGCCACCAGCGTAGGGTTCGTTGTTACCCCGTCGAGCAGACCAAGTTCATTGGCCTTGGCTATTTCTTCTAGATTTGCAGTATCGATAAAGAACTTCATGCTACCTCCTTCAAGATTTCAACGTAAGATACCTTCGGTAATACATCCAAGAGTCGCCGCATGGTTACATTGAGGACTGGATGAACCAACTCGGGGGCCAACTGAACGAGCGGTTCAAGGACAAATCGCCTTGTATGCAGCAGCGGGTGTGGAACCACAAGGTCGGGAAGATCTAGTACCTGTTCATTGAAAAGGAGTAGGTCAAGATCGATAATTCGAGATTCCCACTTCTTGGTACGTATTCTACCCATCTCATGTTCTATGGCCATGAGTCTATCCAAGAGTTGGCGAGGAGTGCGCTCTGTCTTCACCTCGACAACACAATTTGCATACCATTGCTGACCAGCAACACCTTCCGGCTCGGTTTTGAATAGATCGGAACAGGCCATGACCTCACACCCCGATGTCCCGGCTATGCTCGCTACGGAATGTCTACAGTTAACAACCTTATCGCCGAGATTTGATCCTATGCCGATATATGCTACAGAGGCCTGCATGCTTAGAGCTCCAGGCGTCTTATTCTATCGGCCGCCTCCATAAGGCGACTGTCATCTTGGGTTAGTGCGAGTCGAACATACCCCTCTCCCGGTTCACCAAATCCGTTGCCCGGCGTTACTACGACACCTGCTTCGGTTAAGAGCTTTGCCGTAAGGTTCGTAGATGTATAGGGAGGGGGAACGGGAAGCCACACATAGAATGTTGCCACAGGCGTATTTACTGCGAAGCCTGCACTTCTGAGGCCTTCCACCAGGATATCTCGCCGCCGGGCATAGATTCTCTGCATCTCCTTCACGCTTTCCCGATTTGCCCTGAGCGCCTCGATACCGGCCCTCTGGATGGCCTGGAAAACCCCGGAATCAAGATTACTCTTAACGGTCCCCAGCCCGCTCACGGCATGCCTGTTGCCCACGGCGAAGCCGATTCGCCAGCCGGTCATGTTGTAGGACTTTGACAGGGAATGAAACTCTATCCCAACATCCTTTGCACCCTCGACTTCGAGAAAGCTCGGTGGCTTGTAACCGTCAAAGGCGATCTCACTGTAGCTGAGATCGTGGCACACGATTATGCCGTAGGTGTGCGCAAATGAAACCACCGCCTCAAAGAAGTCCCGATCGGCCACGGCTGCCGTAGGATTGTTGGGATAGTTGAGCCACATCATTCTTGCCTTCCGGGCAACCTCCTTCGGTAGCGCATTGAGATCAGGCAAGAACCCGTTCTCTTCGAGCAGGGGCATGAAGTATGCGCTTCCATCGGCAAAGAGCGTTCCGATATTATAAACTGGATAGGCTGGCGTGGGGACAAGGGCGAGGTCACCCGGGTTTATGAATGCCAGGTGCATATGGGCGATACCTTCTTTCGCACCAATCAGGGATAGTATTTCGGTTTCCGGATCGAGTTGGACGGAGAATCTGTCCTTATACCACTCAGCTACCGCCTCCTTGAAATCACCCGATCCCGAGTAAGCAGGGTAGCGATGCGTTGCTGGGTCCTGCACAGCGCGTATCATCTCTTCGATGATCTTTGGTGGTGTGGGAAGGTCGGGATCGCCTACGCCGAGGTCGATTATATCCATTCCCGAGGCCTCCAACTCTCTTTTTTTCTGATCGATCTCCTTGAATAAGTATGGTGGCAGTTTTCTTAACCTATCCGTGAGTTCAAACATGTTCCCGCTCCCTTAATCCAAGTACATCCTGCATGTCATAGAGACCGTTAGGCTGTGTAACAACCCATGTTGCCGCGAGTAATGCTCCTCGTGCAAAGTTGTCTCTGCTGTGGGCCCTGTGCGTAATCTCAATCCTTTCACCCGTGCCGGCAAACAGAACCGTGTGCTCACCAACGATATCCCCGGCCCGGATCGATTGAACACCGATCTCCGTATCTTTTCTGACACCAATATAGCCTCTCCGCTCATACACGGCATCGGAATCCAAATTCCTGTCCGTTGCATCTGCTGCAATCTTGGCCAGGTGCATGGCCGTTCCACTCGGAGCGTCCTTTTTGAGCCGATGGTGGGCTTCGAATATCTCTATATCGTATTCCTTGCCGAGGGTCCGTGATACGTCCCGAACCACCTTGAACAGGACATTAACCCCCACACTCATGTTCGGGGATTTCACGCATCTGATACCTTGGGCAAGGCGATTCAGTTCTTTTTCTTGTTCGCCGACAATGGCGGTTGTTCCGATGACCATTGCCTGACCGCTTTTGGTGATGAACCTAATATTCTCCAGGGTGCTTTCGGGTGTTGTAAAATCTATAAGGACATCGGCGTCCTTTATTGCTTCACCGATGCTTCCTGTAAGGGTAAGTCCTGTTGTGCCAAGGCCCACGACTTCGCCCACGTCTTGGCCCACCGCCGGATGGTCTTGCCTTTCAAAAGCGCCCGTTAGCACAACCGCCTCCTCTTTCTGGATCATATGAATGATTCTTGTTCCCATCCTGCCGGCTGCACCGGCAACAACGACGTTTATCATTGTTTCCTCTCTTTTCTTGGATTTAACTTAATAGGCCAATTGCTGGTTTCCGTTAATCAGTATCCATGTCGCTTGCTCCTGCGCAAGGTAATTTCACTGCTCCTCATCGCCGAGAAATTCGGGAATGAACTCTCCTTTAACAAGATCATCATATGTTTCCCTTGACCTGATTACGGAAAAGAGGTTGCCCCTGACCATCACCTCTGCGGGCCTGGGGCGGGAATTGTAGTTCGAGGCCATAGAAAAACCATAGGCCCCTGAGCTCATCACCGCTACAAGATCTCCAGGCTGAAAGGAAGCCATCTCTCTATCCCTGGCAAAGAAGTCTCCCGTTTCGCAGACAGGCCCCACGAGGTCACCTTTCGCCTTTTCCGAGCTCGTGATTTCAACGGGCTGCACGGCATGAAAGGAATTATACAGTGCCGGACGAATGAGATCATTCATGCCCGCATCCACAACCACAAACCTCTTGTGTGGTGTTGACTTGGTATAGAGGACCCGCGTGATCATAATGCCCGCATTCCCGATAATAACCCTGCCGGGCTCCAGGATGAGGGTAACATTATTCGCTCCCATTGTCTTTTTCAGCGCTGCAGCGTATTCGGATGGGTGTGGCGGGTTTTCATCATCATAGGTTATCCCGAGGCCTCCTCCAATATTGAGGTAGGAGATAGAGATATCCTTTTTTTCCAAACCCTTCATGAGCGCCCTCAGTTTCCCCATCGCATCGAGGAAGGGTTCGATTTCGGTCAGCTGGCTTCCAATGTGGCACGATATGCCCTTCACATCGATATTGTCCAACTGCTGCGCCAGCTTATAGGCGGCCGGAGAATCATCTATGGGGATCCCAAACTTGGTCTCGCCGAACCCGGTAACAACGTATGGATGGGTTTTGGGGGCAATATCGGGGTTTATTCGGATTGCTATGGGTGCCCTTTTACCCGTGTCCCGTGCTATTCTGTCGAGGGTTTGAAGTTCCTGCTCGGATTCCACGTTAAACATGAGGATATCGGATTGGAGTGCCTGCTCTATATCATGTGGTGTCTTCCCAACGCCGGAGAAGACAATCTTCTCGGGAGGCATTCCCGCCCTCAGCGCCCGAAACAGTTCTCCTGCCGAGACAATATCCGCCCCTCCTCCCTGGAGGGCCAAAAGTTTGAGAATCGCGAGATTGGAGTTGGATTTCACAGAAAAGCAGGTGAGATGAGCTAACTCCTTGAAAGCATTATCAAAAACGGAAAAATGCCTCTTTATTGTTGCGTAGGAGTAAAGATAGAGCGGTGTTCCCACCTCATCTGCTATAGAGGCTACGGATACATCCTCACAGTACAGCCGGTTCTTCTTGTAGGTAAAGTGATGCATGTGAGCGTTTTGTCTCTGGTGACGCTTGGTCAGGTGCGATTTACTATCTTGCCTTCGAATAAGTCGATAATGTCTTGAGCAGCCGCAGGGAGCGTTTCTTCCTTCGAATTGTTCTTCCCGGCTACCGGTTCGCTCTGTTTGGTAAAGATTACCTTGAGCGAAGGATCAAAGAATTCCTGCGCATATGTAAGGAGCTGCTCATGGTGTTCCGGGTCATCGAAATAGCCTGCGGTGAAGGAACCCTCTCCGTTCGGTAACTCGAGCCGGTCTGCCTGTATTGTGTAGGACTTCCACTCCTTGAGTACATTTGCCATTGCTCGATCTTTTTTCGCAACGTAGCGGAGGAAATCGTCCCATTTTTTGCCATCGTCTTGATCTGCCGGTTTCGGCTCAGCCCCTGTTTGGGTGGGAATCTCTGCCCGGCCCACAGAAGGTCCCGTTGCGATTGATGTATCGATGCGTTTTTCGATATCTTCGATCTTCTTTATTAATTCATCAAAGGAGAGATAATCCTTGAGTTGTGAAAGCCTGATAAGGATGGCCTCGAGGGCGATTCTGGGATTATTTGTGTAGCGCAAATCCGCTTCTCTGCCAATAAGGAAATTCAGCGATTGAACAAGCCTTCCCATACCGGCCTTTCTTGCCAGCCTTTTTGTCTCCGTGAGCTCATTGTCGGGCAAATCAAGGAGTTGGCTGGAATCCGGGGCAATCAACGAAACAATGAGGTTTCGAAACTGATTCATTATTTCCCGATAGAACTCTTTGATCTCATATCCGTACGTGTAGATCTGATCGACAATCTCGAGGCATCCCTTGTTGTCACCATCAATTATTGCCCGCGACATCATATAGATAAGATCCCGATCTATTATCCCCAAGACGGTGCCTATCTGACTATCCTCTATACTGCGGCCCGTGAAAGAGACAACCTGATCGAGAAGGCTCTCGGCATCACGCATACTGCCCTCCGCCTCTCTGGCAATAATAGAAATGCCCGTATCGCTTATGGTTATCTCCTCGGTTGTTATTATCTTTTTGAGCTGCTCTTCTATTCGCTTTATGGGTATCCTTTTGAAATCGAAGCGTTGACATCGGGACAATATGGTCACCGGCACTTTATGAGGCTCCGTGGTAGCGAACACGAATTTGGCATGTTCAGGCGGTTCTTCTAAGGTTTTAAGCAGCGCATTAAACGCTGGCAGGGTGAGCATGTGGACTTCATCAATGATATAGATACGGTATTTGCCATGAGAGGGAAGGTACCTAATATTTTCCCGAAGGTTTCTTATCTCATCGATACCCCTATTCGACGCCCCATCGATCTCCTGCACATCTACCGATGAGCTGTTTGTTATCTCTGTGCAGGAAGTGCATTGATTGCATGGGTTGCTGCTGCCACCCTGCTCGCAATTGAGGGCCTTTGCAAAGATCCGTGCAACAGAGGTCTTGCCCACCCCCCGCGCGCCGCTGAACAGATAAGCGTGGGCCAGCCTACCAGACAAGATAGCATTCTGTAAGGTCTGGGTGATATGCTCTTGACCGAGAACCTCTTCAAAGAGTTGAGGCCTCCATTTTCTGGCAAAAACTTCGTATGGCATGATGAAATAAAATAATGGGTGGCGGAGAGAGGGGGATTCGAACCCCCGGTACCACTTTTGGTAGTACACGCGATTTCCAGTCGCGCTCCTTAAGCCAACTCGGACATCTCTCCTCGATTAGCCTCGTGCTAGGTACTCGTTGCCTTTGTCACTTGTCCGGTTTTTGGCAGAAAAACCGTTCGCCTTCCACCTCCGAATTTCTCCGCAATCCTTGTGCTGTAGGCCAATGGCGAAAGGCGACAAGACTTCTGTGGGCGGAGAGGGTGGGATTCGAACCCACGTGCCTCGCTACTAACGAGACAAATCGATTTCGAGTCGACCCCGTTACGACCACTTCGGTACCTCTCCGCAGAAAAAGGTATTTCTTCCGCTCGGCTATCTCCTTTCCGTGAAGAAAGCCTGCATCAGGCCTCTGCACTCCTCTTCCAGTATTCCGTGGACTACCTTCAAGCGGTGATTAAGCCTTTGGTCTTGAGCAAGATTGAAAAGGGATCCCCCAGCACCGGACTTCTCGTCGAAAGTGCCAAAAACGAGGGTGTCAATCCGGGCATTCATAATGGCGCCCATACACATTATGCAAGGCTCAACCGTAACGACCAAGGTGGCCCCGGTGAGTCGGTAGTTCTCGTATATTCTGGCTGCCTGCCTGATGACCACTATTTCCGCATGGGCGGTGGGGTCAGCATCTAAAATGCACCGATTATGGCCTCTGGCTACAATGCCGTTCAATCGATCCAGCAGAATTGCACCTACCGGGACCTCACCGGCCAGCCATCCCTTCTCGGCCTCACCTATGGCCTCTCGCATAACAGAAACGAGATCCTCAACGTGGCGAATCCCTTGCCCTTTTGGTAGCATTCCCCCTGTAAATGGCAAAGGTTTGGTATCCATGTCACTCCTTTGTGAGGAGACCCGTTTCTTGGATTACCCTTTAACATGTACCTATTGGCGAGTCAACTCGATAGTAGGTCAACCACCTGGGGGCAGGACGGCTTGAGGAGCATTCTGTTTTGTTTTTACTACACTCTGTGGTTTCATTACCACAAAAGGCGTGAGCGTAGATTTTGGGAGTTCATAACCTATTATAATTGCAGCAAAAATATTGGTAGCAGGTCTGGTATAGTTGTTGCTAATTAATATCGCGTCTGGAATGATCGCCTCGTAACATGGGAGATTTTCCTAAGGAGAAAAATCAGGAGAAAAGAGTGAAATATGCCTAAGGGGACGGCATTTCCGGACAACGAAAAAAGCCCTGGGCTTATGGCCCAGGGCTTTTTGATTGGGCCAGCTGTCTCTCAACTTCAATAATGTCCTCGGGCACATCCACCTCGGTGGAATCGAAGGGGGTTTCTATCACCTTTATTTTGAAGCCATGTTCCAGTGCTCGAAGTTGCTCGAGTTTCTCCATTTCCTCCAGTTTGCCATATGGGAGCTTTGTGAAGGTCAGCAGGAATTCGTTGCGGTAGGCATAGATACCAATGTGTTTGTAATAGTGCGGAGTGGAACCTCTGTCTCGAACAAACGGGATCGGTAGGCGTGAGAAATAGAGTGCGTAGCCATTAGCATCGACTACGACCTTTACGTTGTTGGGGTCCTGAATTTCTTTATCTTCCACAATCTTACACATAAGGGTGGACATGGGTATTGTGCGGTCCTTATTGAGGGGTCTTATAAGGTCGGTGAGTATGGAGGGCTGAAACAGGGGCTGATCACCCTGAATATTCACCACTATCGCGCGGGGCCCGACCTTGAGCCTTTCGGCTGCCTCGGCAATGCGATCTGTTCCTGCTTGGTGGTTTTTCGCCGTCATGATCGCTCGACCTCCAAATCCCTCAACACACGCGTAAATCCTCTTATCATCGGTTGCCACGTACGTTTCATCTAGGTCCGGGCAGGCCTGTGCCCTTTCGTAAACGTGTTGAATCATCGGTTTGCCCGATATGGGGGCAAGCGGCTTTCCGGGAAACCGGGTTGAAGAAAACCGGGCAGGTATAAAGGCAACTATTTTTGGCATCTATTCAGTAAGTTAACTATATTTATTAATTTAAATCATAAAGTCAGACCCTTCGAGTTTTGATTCTTTACGTCTTGGTTTCCGTGGAGAGGGCTACACTGTAATAGCCGAAACAGTATATACCAAGCAGGGGTCCCCAAGGCAAACGATTTGTTCGGTATCGGGGCAGCGCGAATAAGTGCCAAGGCAGGAGGATAGAGATAAGAGGGCCGAGGGCTCGGAGATGTCCGTCGTATTCTGCGACGCGGGCCTGCCTTTTCGATTGACTTCTTTTCCCCGATGGCCATACTCTGAAAATGAGGCGTAAGTTGTTGGGGCGATACTATGAATAACGGAGAGATTCTAAATACCCTGGAAGACTGTGAGCTTTTTCGGGGCTTGGACAGGGAGGAGATCGAACAGATAGCAGGCCTTGCTTCTATGAAGGGGTACAATGCAGGTGAAAACATATTTTGCCAGGGAGATTTCGGGGGTGACCTCTATGTTATCGCCGAGGGTCATGTGGTGCTTGAACGAGCCATTGATGTGGGGGCACACAAGGGGTCGGCGACGATCGGGGTTTTAGGCAAAGGCCGTACATTGGGTTGCTGGGCAACCCTCCTCGGCGCCCCTCACACCTTGCTGTCATCTGCAACGTGTGTGAAGCCGTGTAGGATAATTACCATCCAGGGTCAGGCACTCAGACAGATCATGCTCGGCGATCCGTTGCTCGGATTTCGGGTCATGGAAAGGATCTGCTCGATACTCCGCGAACGGCTTCAAGGCGCATACGGAGCAATGGAAAGGATTTAGTAGCGCGTTATTGGTCTTTAAGGCTCCTGATGGGAAGTCCCCGCTGGGTTCTCAGATCATCGATCTTGTTAAGGGGTCGTTCCAGTTGCCGGCGCCTAGTGGTGGTAAGTGCTTCATACTCCTTTTGAGCATCGGCGATCCTCTTTCCCAAAAGATCCATCTTCTTCAGGAATTCATTCCATTGGTTTTTGAATGACCCCAGCAAAGAGAGGATCTCATTAGAGGTCTTTTCCAGGGCAAAATTATCCACCGCCTGCCTGATAACTGCCAAGACTGCAAATAGGGTTATTGGAGAGCAGAAGATCACCCTGTTCCTAATGCCTTCATCCAGGATGGAGCTGTCCTGTTCGTGGATAAAGGAATAGATCTGCTCATTGGGTATGAACAAGAGCACGTAATCCACCGTGTTCTGCTCGGGGTTAATGTATTCCCTGCTGGTAACCTCCTTCACCCTGTTCTTAACGTCCCGGAGAAAGTCGTTTCGAAATCGTGCCTTCTCTGTATCCGTGTCGGTCTCCAGAAACCTGATATAGTTGTCTAAGGGGAATTTCACATCCATATTTAGCTTCAGGTCCCGGGGGAGGAGAAAGGTGAAATCGGGCCGTGACCTCGCTTCATCGATGGATTTCTGCTTAAAATAGTTCACATCTTCGATAAAACCGGCCAGCCGGAGCACGTCTTCCGCCATCCGCTCGCCCCACTGGCCTCGTGCCTTTGTGCTTGCCAATGCCTCCCGGAGCAGATTGGTGGTTTGCATCAGCGCTGCGGACTGCTGGTTTGCTATGGTGAGTTGGCTTGCGAGTTCTCCGAATTTCTTTACCCGATCCTTTTCCAGTTCACTCATGACTCTGGAGACATCCTCCAGTTTGGAGGTCATCTGTTTTAATTGCTGATCGATCAAACCCTTTTTTGCATCCAGCTCTTTTGAACCGATTTCTCGCTCCGATTCGAGACGGGTCTTGGCAAGCTTTAGGAACTCCTCAGTTGACTTGGATAAGGCCTCCAGGGAGAGATTGCCGAAGCTTTGCTTGATGTTCTCGATAACCGCATCCATGTCTGCCTTTTTCTGAGTCTCGGTTTCAAGAAGCAGTTCCTCAGCGAGCTGTTTCGCGGTTTTCCCGTGCGCAAAGCGAAACAATAGCGCCACTACCAAGCCGACACCAAACCCTATGATCAGTCCTATGAGAGCAGATCCCCAATCCATAACCTCCTCCATCGGGAGTCATTGAACCCGGTTGCTGCAAGGGGTTTTCCTTGATGCGTATACAGTATAGTGAGGGAGAAGAAAAGGCAAGTAAGTAAAGAGATGGTCTCCTTAATAATTCTGCCGGGCCGAGCAGTTGTTGAGGTTACTCGGGGGGTAGGGGGAAGGTTCGTCTGCGTCGAACGATATACCCATGGTCGCACCAGGGCTAATTGACACCATAAAATTAAGGTTTCAAAAGATACCGCGAAGTGTGGTATAGGATTCGAAGAACAGGGGTCTTTCCGAGAAATACGCACAAATGGCGCCTGGTGAGAGGGGATTTCCAGTGGAGACAAGGCGAGGTGAAGTAGTAGAGATCTTTTGCGATGGTGCCTGTACGGGCAACCCTGGCCCAGGGGGCTTCGGTACTATTCTCAGATACGGAAAACAGGAGAAGGAGCTTTCGGGCTACTCTCCGGATACAACGAACAATCGTATGGAACTCATGGCTGTAATCAAGGGTCTTGAGGCACTGAACAAACCTTGCCGGGTCAGGGTAACGACCGATTCAAAATACGTGTATATGGGGATCACCATATGGATCCATAGATGGCAGAAGAAAGAGTGGCTCAGCTCCCGAAAAGAGCCCGTCTTGAATAGGGACCTCTGGGAAAGGTTATTGCGGGCTGGTAAGCCTCATTCGATCGACTGGAACTGGATTAAGGGCCATGCAGGGCATCCTGAAAACGAGCGTTGTGACAGGCTTGCACGGAAGGCTATCAGCAAGAATCTGAAGTAAGCCCGCCATAAAGATTAAAACTATATTTAATTAAAGCAAAACTACTTGACAATTATTATAAGTAGCAATAATAATTATAAAAAAATAGTCTGTCGCACTGAACTAAAAAGGTGGAGGTATCATGAAATGCCCGAAGTGTAAGTATGTTACCTTTGATTACTTGGATACGTGTCCCAGGTGTGGCAAGAACATGGCCTCTGAAAAGGCCAAGTATAACATATCCGGCCTTAAACCAAACCCGCCCTTTGTCTTGGGCTCCCTCACCGGCGATCTCAATGAAAGCGAAGACGAGGTTGCCATTACTGCATCGATGAGAGAAACAGCAGCTGGCATGGGCTATAAGGATGAGGGGGTGTACGATGACGGTTCGGAGCTGGATATCAATATTGATGAAGGGTCTATGACAGATGCGGAGAATGTTACGGAAATTGATCTTGGCGATCTGGGCGTGACCGACGAAGAGGATGTAGGAGCAGACGTTGACTTCGAGCCCGATGCCGAGGATGATGAGCAGAAGCAGAAAACCGAGGCGGATTTGGGAGACTTGGATTTGGATCTGAGCGATGTGGACCTGAGCCTTGATATTGAAGACGATGAGGGATCCAAGAAATAATTCCTTGACTTTTTTCGGATAGAAAATATAAAAACAAGATAAGCCGAGATAGCTCAGTCGGTAGAGCAGGGGACTGAAAATCCCCGTGTCGGCGGTTCGATTCCGTCTCTCGGCATCAGAACTGGCAAGGGTTTCAGGGCTTTTAATAAAGCCCTTTTTTATTGGCTGTGTTTAATTTATCCTCACTTTGTCCCCACACCGAAGGCAAAGGCCAGCTTTAGGTGATCGCAGCTTCTTCTAGATTCTACCCACTTGAATATATACTTGAGCCTGGATCGTATCGGTGCTATGGTTTTGCTGACTACGCATCTGGGTGACCCTTAGCAGAGGGCGTTATGTCTAAGAACACAAAGATCCCATTTCTCATTGAGAG
>CP070752.1:2628911-2636822 GCA_020348625.1 Deltaproteobacteria bacterium
GAAGTTGCTATACTATAATAATGAAGAACTGTTGATTTTGTGTGACGGCTTAGTCCCTCGATTCATAAATGCAGTAACCTATGTATTCACTCTACTCGGCTTGAGCTTATGGCCGAGGGGCTAGGCTCAGTGCTGCGTAAGCCTTTAGGTCTGAGCTCAAGGTCGAGCATATTTGGTTAAATATTTCTCGTTGAGATATGTCGCTATAGTTACGAATCGCAGCGCTGGGCATGGGGCGTCTTATGAGAAACCGCGATGGGGGAAGGCCCTGCAATCTTCACCCTCCTGCACCACCGTGCAGACTGGTGCATACACGGCGGTTCATATCATCTTAGCTAAAGTAACAAACTGAAAATAAAGCCTAAGAAGTGACTCTATAGCAAGCAAATCTGGAGAAGGTAAAGCAGAAACTGGAGAAATACATGGTAACGGTAGCTCATGTCAGCGAAGAGCACTATGACTAAAATGGCAGGCCCGGATTCTAAGGCTAAAAAAAAGAGCTCTATCCCTGATGGGCCTGGTGGGGCTTCTGCCCCTGTGGAGAAGATCGGCACTTTTGCCTCACTGCGCATCCACAACTTCCGCCTCCTATTGACAGGAACCACCCTCTCTAATGCAGCCCAGTGGATTCAGCATGTCGCATTGAGCTGGCTTGTCTATAACCTGACGGGTTCTGGCACGATTTTAGGGACTATCAATATGGTTCGGTCGGTAGCCTCGCTGGCCATGACACCCATGGCCGGCGTCTTGATAGACCGCCTCAACCGCCGTAGTATTCTCCTGATAGAAAATGGCTGGCTGTTTTCAATAACCTCTGCACTCGGGCTTATGCTTATTCTAGGCCACTCCAATATCTCCTACCTCTTCGTCTTCACTTTCCTGGCTGGCATGGTCCACACCGTTGATTTTTCCCTCAGACAAGTTCTTGTCTTTGACCTTGTACCACGTTCCCTTACCCCCAATGGTGTAGCACTTGTCCAGACAGGCTGGAGTCTGATGCGTTCGTTTGGCCCTGGCATAGGAGGTCTGCTTATTTTGTGGTTTGGCCCTGGAGGTAACTTCCTCATCCAGGCGGGCGTCTATGTCCTCATTGCCATCACCATCATGCAAATCAGCTTTCCTGTAAGAACATCGGGTGGCATTCAGGGGTTTTCGCTTGACAACATCCGGGAGGGCATTCGGTACATAATGAAGGAACCTACCACCAAAGCCTTTATGATGATGGGGTTGGTCCTTCCCCTGCTCATCATCCCGATATTTGTCATCCTGCCACCGATTTACGCCGTGGAGGTTTTTGGTGATGGATCAGGCAAGATTTTAGGATTCCTCATGGCATCTGTAGGCGTTGGCGGTATTGCCGGCGGCTTCGTTACCGCCTCTCTGGGCCATTTAGAGCGCAGAGGCCTCCTGCAGATTGCATCTCTTTTCCTGCTCAGTCTGTCGCTGATAGGCTTTGCCTTTAGCACAACGCTATTGATTTCTCTTGCACTCTTGGCGTTTGCAGGGTTTTTTGAAATGATCTTCCTGACTACCAATCAGACCTTGATTCAACTCTCCATACCGGACAATTTACGGGGTCGAGTAACCACCATTGTCAACTTGAATTTTGCACTGATGCCCCTGGGCGGTTTAGTGGCTGGGGTTGGCTCCGACCTTCTCGGAGGACCAAAGATGATTACTATTATTCTCGCTGGTATTGCCGCCATCATCGCTTTTCTTGTCCTGCTGTGCTCGCCGACCATCCGCAACTACCGGCTGAGCGAGGCAATTGCGCTAGACTGGCCCAGCACCCCCTCCCCAACAATTGAGGTAGTGTAACGATGATTACGCTCACCATAGACGGTATTGAGGTTGAAGGCGAAAAGGAACAGGGCGTACCCCCTCGCCCTAAAGGGAATAACCACCACATCATGGGTTGCCTTTGCCTTTTTTCTAACACCTTGACTATTAAAAAAGTTATAATTCTATCCTGATTTTTTCCTATTAAAAAACGAATTTGTAATCTCATTCAATTTTTCATTCCATGAATAAAGCAGGGAATATTAGGCGATTTCCAATTTAGGGCAACCTACACGAGAGTTGGAAGGGGGGTGATATATAAGAGTTATATGAAGGGTAACGTTGTAATGTGAGGAGGAGTGTTCAGATGGGAGATTTCACCCTATAGTCAGGAGGATAAATGATGAAAACAAGAGTGATAATAATGACGCTCAGTATTTGCCTGATACTGATGCTTGCAGGTGTATCAGCTTATGCTAAGCCGGCGGCTCCTGAAACTATTAAGATTGGTATCATGGTATCCTTTACCGGACCAGATGCCATGATAGGAAAGCCGGCAAAAGACGGTTACGAATTGGCGGTGGGAAAATTTAATAAGGACGGCGGCGTTTATGTCAAGGAATATGGTAAAAAAATACCTCTTGAACTCATAATCATGGATATGGAAACGAACCCAGAGAAAGCTGTAGCACGCGCCGAAGCACTCAATCAACAAAATGCTTCTGTTGTGTGTGGCACCACCTTGATGAGCGCGACGTCTGATATCTTTGAAAAGAATAAGTTACCTGCCATAACCTCCTTGGTAACAACCGTTGGGCTATTTAAAAGGGGCTTTAAGTACTATTTTGGCATTAGCAAGATGAACGATGGAATAGTAGATGCAATATACGCCGCGTTTGCAGAAATCCCCACAAGCCAAAAGCCCACAAAGTGGGCTATCTGGCAAGAACAAACCGATTGGATTGCAGAACTGTTCGATCTTGCGAGGCAGCAAGCGCCTGCCCAGGGCGTGACCTTCGTATCAGACAGCAAATACCCGATGCTCGCTCAGGACGTGAGTCCGCTGATCCTTGGGGCAAAAAAGGCTGATGCCGAGGTAATCTTTTCCGCCCCTGTACCTCCTGATGCCATTACGATGCTTAAGCAAATGAAGGAACTTGACTACAAACCCAAGGCAATCATCATGATAAGGGCCTCTGATGATCCAGCGTGGGTAAAGATGACTGGCCCAATGGGTGATTATGTTATAGGTGCTCCTGACTGGCATCCCGCGTTGAATTATCCCGGGGTAAAAGAGCTTAACGCCGCATACAAAGCCAAGTTCGGGACGGACACTCATATTGTTGTGGGCAATGCATACGCCTCGATCCAGATAGTTGCTGCTGCTATCGAAAAAGCCGGAACGCTGGACAGAACGAAGATCAGGGATGCCATTGCCGGCACTGACATGACGACCGTTTATGGTCCGGTCAAATTCAATAATGGCCGACGCGTCTATGCTCCGCCTGTAGTTACTCAATGGCAGAAAGGAATCATGGAGATGGTGTGGCCTGACGATATGAAGACAAAGGCAATGGTGTGCCCTATGCCGCAGTAGTTTGGTTATCACATACAGGCATTCCAACCGCTTTATACAGCGGATGGAATGCCTGCTTTTTTGTCAAACAATTAAAGCTCAGCCATAGAATGTGGGCAAAAGATGGAATTACTTAAGGTAGAAAACGTATCCAAGGCCTTTGGAGGCATCCTTGCCATCAATGGGGTGAGCTTTGACCTTAACCAGGGAGAGGTGCTGGGGCTTATTGGTCCCAACGGCGCGGGGAAAAGCACTCTGTTCAATCTCATAAGTGGAATTTTCAAACCCGACACGGGGAAAATACGATTTAACAAGAAAGATATCACCGGCATAGCTCCTTACAAGATATGCCAGAGCGGCATAGCCAGGACCTTTCAGTTGGTTAGACCGTTTAGCCGGTTGACCTCACTGGAAAATGTGATGGTGGGCAGGGCATATGGTAGCCAGCCCGCTCGGAGCATAAAACAGTCGCGTATTGAATCGGAAGAGGCCTTGGTTCTTACTGGATTGGGAGATAAGCGGGTACGGGCAGCGGGAATGCTGACCCTGATGGACCGCAAGCGGTTGGAGATCGCCCGAGCGCTGGCAACAAGGCCTCAATTGCTATTGTTGGATGAGATGATGGCAGGGTTGAACCCAGCAGAGTTGGATGATGCAATACAGTTAATAAAGGCTATCAGGGATTCCGGGATAAGCCTCATTGTCGTTGAGCATGTCATGAAAGTTATCATGGGGATTTCAGACAGGGTGGTGGTACTAAACGTAGGGGAAAAAATAGCTGATGGCACACCGCAGGAGGTAGCAAGCAATCGACAAGTTATCGAGGCATATCTGGGAGAAAAGCCTCTATGCTAGAGATTAACCATATCGACGTTTGTTATGGTGACCTTCAGGCCCTGTGGGATGTCTCGCTAAGCATTGGAGAAGGAGAAATAGTGACGCTTGTCGGTTCCAATGGGGCGGGCAAGAGCACTGTCATGAAAACCATCTCAGGCTTACTTAAAGTTCGAGCCGGGTACATCGATTGCGACAGTATTCGCCTTGACCGGTTGTCTCCACACCACATTGTAGAACTGGGCATCTCCATGGTTCCTGAAGGCCGAAGACTATTCCCACAAATGAGTGTGCTGGAAAACTTGGAAATGGGCGCCTCTATTAAACCGGCGCGCCAGAAAAGACATAACGCACTCACCTGGATATATGACCTCTTCCCCGTTTTAAAGGAGCGGTCTAAACAAATGGCTGGTACACTTAGCGGCGGAGAGCAGCAGATGTTGGCCATAGGCAGGGCGCTTATGTCACAGCCCAAGATACTCTCAATTGACGAGATGTCGTTGGGTTTGAGCCCGCTCTTGGTACAGCAACTCTGCAAAGTCATTCAGGATATAAATAAGGTAAAGAAACTGACGGTATTCCTTGTCGAACAGGATGTGCAATTGGCTTTGTCTATGGCTCATCGTGGCTATGTTATGGAGAATGGCCGGATTGTAGACCAAGGTGATGCCAAGTTACTGTTATCTGATGCTCGTATTAAAGAAGCATACTTAGGCGTCGGTCAAGAGCACAAAGCAAATTAATTTATGGAAATTGTATTCCAAACTATCGCCAATGGAATTTTGGTCGGGGCGCTTTATGGATTGGTGGCGCTGGGACTCGGTCTGCTTATGGGAGTGATGAAATTTCTCAATATTGCTCATGGCACCTTTATCATACTCGGTGGCTATGTAAGCTTCTGGCTTTTTAACCTGTGGGGTATAGATCCTTTCCTTTCCATACCCGTGGTAGTCATTGTCATGTTCTTCATTGGCCTCGTCCTCTATAAAGTGGCATTTTCACCGTTGCTGAAATTGCCAACTATTGGTATGCGAATTGATACATCTATGCTCGTTACCTTCGGCTTAATCTGGGTTTTGGATAACGTGATGGCCATGCTCTGGACCCCTGATACGCGCACGATAATAACAACGTACACTGGAGAAACTCTCAAAGTATTTGGCACGCGATTTAGTATTACGGGTTTAGGAGGACTGAGCGTTGCGGTTCTCGTTGCTTTGATTCTCTATGTCATTCTCAGTAGGACTTATTTCGGTAAACATATCCGAGCGGCTACACAGGATGCTGAGGCCGCTGGCTTGTGTGGAATCAACGTTAACAGAGTCTATTTGTTTTCCTCTGGCATTGCAATAGCGCTGGCTGGCGTGGCTGGCGTTGTTATCGTTTCAACGTATTCCATCAATGCATCCGGCGGCATCAGTTGGTTGTTAATAGCCTTCGTAGTCATGATACTGGCCGGAGAGGGGAATATCAACGCCATTATCCCTGCCGGAGTGGTATTCGGACTACTGGAGGCAGGGAGTGTTTTGGTTGTAGGTGTTCCCTATCGCCAGGCGATCGCGCTCCTTGTATTTATCATAGTCCTCATATTCAAACCACAGGGTTTATTTGCTAAAAAGGTTTAGGCATCTGATATGTTATTTACTGGGAAAAAATTACTGATCATAGGGTTGTTAGCTGTAGTTCTCTTCGTACCGCCGCTGGTAATAGAAATGGGGACTGCAACCATGAATCTATTGGTCTTGCTATTTATCTTTATCATTCTTTCCCAAAGCTGGAATCTTATAGGAGGGTATACAGGGCAGATCAATCTTGGTCTTGCTGCTTTTTTTGGTTGTGGGTTACTGGTTACCCATTTTGTATGGAAGGCTGAGATACCGATTTATTTTGCTGTGGTGGCGGGTGGTCTGGCAGCGGTGGTGTTGGCAGTGATTATAGGTCTCCCGACTCTCAGGCTGAAAGGCGCCTATTTTGCTATTGGAACTTTCGCCTTGGCAGAGGTGTGTAGAATTGTCGTCGGAAACATGTTCGCCCGCATGGTCAAAATGCCAGGCTCCTATGCTATCGACTACAACCTTATTCCCCGCTACTACCTTGGTTTAATCGTCGCAACTATTACCGTAGCAATTGTATATCTCGTAACCCATTCCAAAGTGGGGTTAGCGATGGTTGCCATTCGGGACGATGAGCAAGCAGCGCAGGTTACCGGTGTCAATACGTTTAAATATAAAGTCTATGCATTACTCATGAGTTCATTTTTGGCTGGCTTGGCTGGAGGAGTCTATGCGTTCTTGCGGCTTTCATTCCATAATATTACAGCGGTCTTTAGTCCAATCTGGACATTTGAACCACTCATGGCTGTTGTCATTGGCGGTGCCGGCACATTGGGCGGTCCAGTTATAGGGAGCGTTTTCCTGGTCGTCCTTTCGGAAATATTTGCCCTTACTTTGGGAGAAGCGCATCTCATCATATTTGGCCTCCTGTTCATTCTGGTAGTGATGTATTCACCCTATGGGATCATCGGATCTGTAAGTCGTATTCGCCAGATGATGAGTCGTGTTGGTAGAAGTACACAGAAGGCTAGACAAGAAATGCACCTGTGAATCAGTATTATGAAATATTTACGCTGAAACGGAGATCATCAGGCCTCAATAACAATGCTGATTAAAAAAAGGAGAACTAATGTGGCTAAAAAGAAGAAAATTATCGGCTTATCTTGCGGGAGAAAGAACGGGAATTCCGAGTATCTTTTGAAAGAAGCCCTCATGGCGGCAGAGGAACTCGGTGTAGAAGGGGAAATCATTCGCGCAATGGATCTCAGAGTAAAGCCGTGTAAAGGGTGTGAGTCGTGTACCATGCTCAAGTTCAGGGGTAAGGAACCTGTCTGTGCGATCAAGGATGATGATGTTCCCTGGATCCTCGATAAGGTCCTTTTGGAGGATGCGGGCTTTATCGTCGCCTTCCCCCTCTATCACCTCAGGGCGAATGCCTATTTCGAGTCCATCCATGAGAGGATGCTTCCCGTCATATTCAAGCACCCCGAGATCTTAAGAAAGAACAAGGTGGGCGCTATTATCAGCGTGGGTGGTGGAGAGCCAGAATGGACACCCCTGGGCCTCACCTCGGCAAACATCTTCGTTCAGCATTCCTGGAGGCTGGTGGACCAGATGCAGGTGAACTTCTGTGGGAGGCCGGGCTCTGTGCTCCTTCACCCGGAATATCTGGAAAGGGCGAGGAAACTGGGGAGGAACGTGGGGGAGGCCATGATGATGCCCATAGAGGAGGTACGATATAAGGGCGAGGATACCGATTGCTCATGCCCGGTGTGCCACTGCAATGTGCTAAAGGTACCCGCGAGACTTCCCGAGGTCTTCTGCCCTGTATGCTGGATACGGGGTAAGGTGCATATGGAGGGCACAGAAATGAAGGTGATATGGGATGAGGAAAGCAAAAAGATACCCCGGTTTTCAGAACAGGGGGTCTCTACCCACCTGGATTTGATCAAGGACCTCCAGAAGACCTTCTACGAGAATGAAGAGAAGGTGAAGGAGATGAAAAAGAGATATGAGGGCTACGGCAATATCGTAAGGCCTCCAGCAGGATGAAATGGATTGAAATCAGCGGCATAGGTACATGGGTAAGACCACCATAACCGTCGATGGGCGGCAACTTGAGGTAAGACAAGGGGCCATCTTGCTGGACGAGCTTCTAAATGCGGGGAT
>CP070752.1:2636922-2644257 GCA_020348625.1 Deltaproteobacteria bacterium
CCTAAGCTTGAATTTGTGGTGAACCAGGATTGCTGGTATCAGAGCGAGACCAGATTCGCCGATATTATCTTACCTGCTTGTACGAACCTTGAGCGAGATGATGTCGGTGAAGTTGGTGCCTGCGGAGGTTATACAACACACGCAAGCTGCGGCAGTAGTAACAAGATTGTCATTCGACAGAAGAAGTGCATTGAGCCCCTATGGGAGTCAAAGTCGGATTACGAGATCTTTTCGCTCATCGCAGAGAGACTGGGGTTACGGGAAGAATACACAGAGGGCAAAACGGAGCTTGACTGGTCAAAGAAGTACTTTGAAATTTCCGACCTGCCCAAATATATATCCTGGGAAGAGTTTGATCGAAAAGGGTACTTTTTGGTGCCCCTTCCGGAAGATTACAAGCCGACCCCTTGCCTTCGCTGGTTCTATGAAGGCAGGGATTGTGATACCCCTGATACGTTTAATCCCAAGAGACAGACCGAAAAGGCCAAGGAGTTGGGGACATACAGCGGAAAGATAGAGTTTGTCTCTCAAAGCCTCAAACAGCATTTACCCGATGATGAAGAGAGACCGCCTATGCCACATTATATCCCGAGCTGGGAGGGGCACAAGTCGGAGATGGCGAAAAAGTATCCACTGCAACTTGTTTCGCCACATCCAAGGTTCTCTTTCCATACTCACTATGACAAACACACCGCTTGGCTGGATGAAATTCCGGTCCACCGTGTCATCAAAGACGACTATGCCTGGTGGCCGGCACGGATCCATCCACAGGATGCAGAAGCAAGGGGCGTAAAAAACGGAGATATTGTCAAACTTTATAACGAACGTGGCGCGGTGCTGTGCATCGCTCAGGTAACTGAGCGCATCAGACCTGGTGTTGTCCACAGTTATACCTCCTCGGCGAAATATGATCCACTGGAGCCGGGAAAACCCGGTTCTCCAGATCGGGGGGGCTGTGTGAACCTTCTGACCTCTTCCAGGATGCTTTCAAAAAACGCCCCGGGAATGGCGCCTAATTCGTGCCTTATAGAGTTTTCAAAGTGGGAGGCGTAACCGATGGCTCGATACGGTATGGTTATTGATATAAGCAAATGCAATGGTTGCTATAACTGTTTTCTCTCCTGTAGAGATGAATATTGCGGGAACGACTATCCTCCTTACTCCTTATCACAGCCCTTTGCCGGTCAGTTTTGGATGCGGTTGATTGAGAAAGAACGGGGGCAGTACCCAAAGGTAAAGGTCGCCTATATCCCCATCCCTTGCATGCACTGCGAGGAGGCACCCTGTATTGCAGGATCCTCAAACAATGCTGTTTATAGACGGCCTGATGGGATCGTCATCATAGACCCGGAGAAGGCGGTGGGACAGAAGGAAATTGCCTCGGCATGTCCCTACCGCGTAATATACTGGAACCAAGAGAAAGACATTCCCCAGAAATGTACCTTGTGTGCTCACCTGTTAGATAAGGGATGGAAGGAACCGCGGTGCGTCGAGGCTTGCCCCACCGGCGCTCTGGTTTTTGGAGACCTGAGCGACCCTAATAGCGAAATATCGAAGATTAAAGCTTCGCAGGAGGTGGAAGCACTTCATCCTGAATATGGGTTAAACCCGGGCGTATGTTATATCGAATTGCCAAAAAGGTTCATTGCCGGTGAGGTAATATTAGCCGATAGGGAGGCCGAATGTGCGCAGAATGTGAGTGTGTTACTGGAGGATAAGGCAGCAAGAAGGACGATTAAAACCGATAGCTTCGGGGATTTTGAGTTTGAAGGGCTTGAACCTGACACAGAATACACCATAAAGATCGAACATAAAGGATATGCTCCCAAAGAATTCAGTGTCAACACAAGGACGGATGTGTGCCTGGGAGAGATAGTGTTGGACCGAGCGGAATAGAGTGCCGAAAGGGTTGTTGCAGAGGCTGAACAGATAGTATCCCTGGTTCATGATATTGAGAACCTTGAAGACGTTCGTGTCTTGATTCACTTGTTTTTGCCATAAGCTAACCACATATGGAGGGGCAGCTATGAATCTGGTGCACATCATTCAGAGAAATGGTCGCTACTATCCCAATGATACGGCATTTATAGAGGTACGGCCTGTATCAAACGTCAGAAAAGCCATTGCATGGGGACAATTCAGCGAGCGGGTAAATAGATTTGCGAATGCCCTTACCGATCGGGGGGTAAACAAAGGGGACAAGGTTCTCATATTCGGAAGAAACTCCATTAACTGGCTCGAGGCCTATTTTGGCGTCATGTCCGCAGGGGCGTGGGCCGTTCCGCTGAATTTCAGGTTTACAGACAAGGATCTTGAGTTCTGTGCCAGCGTGGCTGAGCCTATCGCGTTTATCATGGAGGAGGAGTATGCAGCCCGGGTACATGCGCTTCGCTCCCGCCTTCCCATGGTGAAGGAATATGTTTGTGTGGGCACCTTTCAAGAAATGGTGAGCATGGAGAAGCTCATTGAGGACGCATCGCCAGCACCTCCGAAAGTGAATGTAGAAGATGAGGATGAGTGCGCCCTCTATTTTACCTCCGGCACCACTGGAGCGCCCAAGCCGGTACTGCATCTGCACAGGAACATGATGTGTGTTGCTATCAATGAGATGGCCTGTGAGCACTGGGATCACAGAGATTGTCTGTTGATGTTGCCGCCCTTTTATCACTTGGCCATCGGGCATTTACTCGGGTGTATGCTTGTGGCAGGACGAGCCGTTCTATTAACCGAGCAGATTAACCCCCAGTACATCTTCGAGAACATTGCACGAGAGCAGGTGACCCTTGCATTTCTTTTGGTACCGTGGGTTATTGATATCCTCGAAGCCCTCGATACGGGAAAACTCAACAAGGACGATTATGATCTTAGCACATGGCGTCTGCTCTATATGGGTGCGCAGCCTGTCCCCCCGAGCCTGGTGCAACGGTGGAAGGAGTATTTTCCACAAATGCAGTTTGATAATACCTATGGACTGAGTGAAACAGCCGGGCCACATACCCTTGGCCTTGGAATGGGAAATGAGGGAAAAACAGGCTCCATCGGAAAACCGGGCCCCCTGTGGGATGTTCGTCTCGTCAATGACCGCGGTGAGGACGTGCCCCAGGGGGAGGTCGGCGAGATAGCTGTCAAGGGTTGTGGGGTCATGAAGGAGTATTACAAGAACCCCCAGTTGACAGCTGAGACGATTCGAGACGGCTGGCTGCATACCGGGGATCTTGCCAAAATGGACGAAGAAGGCTTTATCTACATTGTTGATAGAAAGAAGGATCTGGTGATTAGCGGAGGTGAGAACGTCTACCCCGTGGAGGTTGAGGAAACGATCCAGCGACATCCAAAGGTTCGTGATGTGGCGGTGATTGGGACGCCGGATGACAGGCTTGGTGAAATCGTGACAGCCGTTATTGAGCCGGTTCCCGATTCGGTGTTGACGGAAGAAGAAGTAAATTCATACTGTGAAAAGAATCTTCCTCGGTATAAACGCCCGCGCCGTATCATCTTTGATACAGTGCCCCGTAGCCCTACCGGCAAGGTGGAAAAACCCAAGCTGAGAGAGAAGTGGGCCCGATAGTCAGGCAGGGCAGCCCTGTTTGCTTCTCCCTACTGCTGAGAGCATAAGACAGTTTGCACGATCGGGACGGGCATGGGAAAGGCCTCTGTTAGAAAACCCATGGATCTGTCATTTTTGTGCGCCTATTCTCTTTCGCACCCTATCCCAGGAGGGCGTTATAAGGAAGCTCTCTTCCATGTTCTCCACCATCCGGCGAAACTTGCTCATGGGAACTGCAAAGGTAAGTTCATCCTTGCCAACATACGGCCGGGCGGAAACATCGAACATGCCGATAACCCCTCTCGGCCCTTCGGCATTTCTTTCCAGATAGGGATACATGACAATGGAACCGCATCCAGCGGAGAAGGGTGCGAAACCACCATTTTCCTCCACTTCATCATAGTTTGCAAGGGTAAATAGGCCGGAGAGCACATCAGATTTTGTATAGAAGATGACCACGTCGGGATTGTCTGATTCGTCAAGCTTCTCCCACTGCTTGAACACGATGAACCTGGCCGGCGCTTTGAACTCGGGCATCCTTTTCATCGCCTCCCGAACCAGTTCCGGAGATTTCTTGTACCGTTCCCCTTCCAACTCACCCGGGATCCCGCAGGAGAGAAAGTGTTCGAAGTTCGGCATTATTTCCTGGGTAAAGCCGGTGTATCGCTTTCCTCCGCCGCATCCTATGGACTCGCCCTCAAAGCAAAGCGATTGCCCATTGCGGACCCTAGAAAGTACACCGATGAGACACTGGTGCTTAGTCGGCGCCTGCACCAGTTCACCGCAGCCCTGCTCATTGGTATAGCAAAAGGTGATCGGGAGTTCCGCTCCGTTGAAGTATTTTCTCCACAGCTTCATGAACCTCTCTTTGAATCCTAAGTCCATACCATCCCTCCCTTTTTTTGCTCTCGTCTCCGACTTTGCACCCAGCAGATGACCTGAGGGTTACAAAACCTGCTCTCCTTTTTAGTTTTACACAATCATCCTTGTCAATAGGAATGCTCCTTGCCTTTCCCCTACGCCAATTGGCACCCGGAGATTTTCCCTACCATTCTCTCTGTACACGTCTTAACTACAATTTGATAGGCGGGATAACCCTAATTTATCAGAGCTTGTGAATCTTTTTGTTTGACTGACAGGCCTCACTTATCCATAGTGATAATACGAAAACAAAGTGCCATTCACAAGAATATTACACGATGAGTCGCCCCGCCCTTCTCAGGAGATGAACCTCCGAGGTTTGGCTCCGGTTGAAAAGAAAAAAGACAACTACACCCGGATAACACTTTTCTTATTTCCGGCAGCCCGCGTTTGTATGGTTGGCAAGATTTAACCGAATTTCTGCGAGCACGCTATGAAGCTTTGTCAAAATTGTGGTCAGCTGGTGGCCGAAGAGATCACTACCTGCCCCTCCTGCGGCAGCGAGGTTGCCGAAGGGAGAAGATACATTGATGATTACCATATCGAGAAGATCCTCCATGAGGGCTATGCAAGCATCCTCTGCAAAGGCAGGAAGGAGGGCGAGGAAGAGCCGGTAATGATCCGCATCTTTACACCCCAATCCGGAGTCGACGAAACGATCGCCCTTCGCCTTAAACAGGAATTGGAGGAACTCAAGAAACTTCCTGAAGAATATTTTGTAAGGCATCTCGACATCCGGAGATCTTCCGACGGTTTGTGGTACAGGGTTAGTGAATGGATCGACGCGGAAAACTGGGGCACTTTATTAGCTTCCGGTCGCCTTAAGGACTACCGAGTGGCTTTCAAGCTTTTTCACAGAATAGCATCAATCCTCGAAGGCCTCCACCAGATCGGGCACTTTATACCACATCTTATCTTAGACGACATCATGGTATTTGAAGGGGATCGCGAAGAGCTCGAGGTCAAAATCGATTACAAGCTTTCTCGATTTCTGGATCCCGAAATGGATCGGCCCGGACCCATGCTGAAGAAACTGCTAACCTGCCATCCGGATATCATCAACCAGCGGCCCTTGGATTTCAGAAGCGATATCTGGTCTTTGGGTAAAATCTTCGTGGAACTGCTTACCGCCGACTTCGAAGCCGATGATTACCTGGCTAAAGTAGACGAAATACCATTGCCCCAGGAAGTTGCCGTTTTGTTCAAAATCATGCTGGCCGAGGACCCAAATCTCCGGCCCCAGTCAATGGCGGATGTGGCTGAAACCCTCTCGCGGGTTAGTGACGAAGAGCTTGAAGCCGCCGAGCAAAGTCGCCTCGAATCGGCCCCGGCACCAGTGAAACAGATAAAAGGGCTTAAGAAAAGGATGACTCTCTTGGTGGCCATTGTGCTCGTGCTCGGGCTTTTGATCGGAGGTCTTGCCTGGTATTACTTCAGCTTCAAAGCAAGGGATACCGAGGCCATCCTTCTGAGTTACGCCAACAAGTATGCCGGCTCAGTGGCCTTCGTAATGGTTGATTATCGGCTGCTTGATGGTGAATCCGTTGCGTATCACAATCGGACCGAGGGTACCGCCTTTCTCGTGGATAGGAATGGTTACCTGTTGACCAACCGACATGTGGCCTGTCCATGGCTGGAGGACAGCAATCTCTATGTGATCATCAATATGCTCAGGCAAAATGAGCGACCACTCCGTTTGGTATATCAGGTATATTTATGGTTTGAAGGCGAAAAAGCCTTCAATCGCTTGCCAGATTTGTCAGCAAGCACCGATGTAGAAGACATTTACTCTATTGATTCGGCCTTTAGCACAAACGGAAGCCGGCGCTTGATCATTTCCGGAGTCTCCAAATCTCCGGCCAAAACCTGGCAGCTGGTGAAATCTCCCCTCAAAGATGACTTTGCTGTACTTAAAATCGATCAGGTGCCGGAGGGGCTTGAACCTCTGCCCCTGGATCTTGATCTGGATCCTCTGAAAGTCCCCAGGCTTTCACCCGTCATTACTCTGGGTTTTCCCCTTGGCAGCCGAACCCAGGAATCTAACGTCAATGTGAGTGTAACCCAAGGCCACGTGCGCCGTACATTTGAAAATATGCTCCAGGTTGACACCTCAATCCATAGCGGCAACAGTGGAGGGCCGATAATCGATATTCGCGGCAAGGTCATCGGCATTGCCTCAGGTGTTGCTGTAGGATGGGCAGTCGGGCCGGTGCCAATAGCTACCCCCTTGTCTGACATTGGGATGATCCTGCCTATTACCAAGGCCGTAGCTTTTATTCAGGAGTTGAAGGCCGGGCAGATCAAATGGAATGGGGTTCTGGATCTATCAATTGAGGCCAAGCTAAAGCAGATCACTGACAACGCCAAACAGCGAAGATGGGACGATGCCACAGCTGTGGCCGATAAGGAACTCCAGCTCAGCCTTGACCCCACATTGGTAATGGCGGCTGCAATTATGCACTTTTGCGCCGGGGACAACAATGGCGCCGAGAAACTCTTCGGTCAAGCTTTATCAATGGATAATGAAAACAAAAAGCCAAAGCTGATGCTCTTCATTATCGATTGGCTGAACGCCAAACCTCATATACGCACGTACCGCCAGGAATTATTGGCTTTGGATTGGCGATCACCGACCGAATTCCTGGGTCACCTAGTCAAGGTACTGGAAGGAATGGTTGATGAGGAATCAGCCCTCAAAGGAGGCTACACCGAGGGTGAAGAGAGCTGGCTTCATTACGTTGTCGGTCTTATCCGGGCCAAACGAGGGGACCTGGCGGATTCGGAAAGGCTACTGAAAAAGGCTGTGTTAGCTGCGGACATCGATGACTGGTTGTTCTTCTTGGCCCTCGCCGAACTGGAAAAGGTTC
>CP070752.1:2644357-2655712 GCA_020348625.1 Deltaproteobacteria bacterium
GTTCCAAAGTTGATATCTACGATATCCATATTCACCGATACGGTGAACTTCTCAGCGTGCTTCCTGAAAGGCCACACACCCTTTCTCGCAGTTGTAATCTCAACGGGGGTTACGGTGGTAAAGACAACGGCATTAATGCCGGACTCGGTGGCTCTGTTCATGAGTTCTTGTTCAAGGGGCTTGCCTAGCTTAAAGCTGTACGAATGCGTTGTGTCGTCTTGTCGCTGAATGATGAAAAAGCCTGTTTTACGCAGATTCTTGCTGAGCTCTTCGCTGACTGTGTTCACAAGCCCACCTGAAGACACTCCGCTCAGATTCGCGGTCGGCATCACCATAACCCGCTTCTTTGGCCAAACAGTATTGTTAATCGCCTGCGACACCAACGAGCGCCCGGTTCCACATCCAACGATGAACGGAATGCATAACAGGGCAATTGCCCAGATAAGAAGATGTAATTCTTTTTTCATTAAGAGTATCTCCGGATGTACTGTTGTTGTTCCCCGTACGGTTTCCTTGTTCGAACTAAAAGACGATACGGAAGGAGTCGAACTCACCGGTGAAGTCCTCTTCGAACTCACGGACTCCTGTTACCCTGGCCGCAGGAGGGCCGTGATGGCACCAGGTTACGAGGGCTTTCACCCTTTCTCTGGGGCCCTCAGCAACAACCTCAACGGCTCCGTCAAACCGGTTTTTTACCCAGCCGCTGAGCCCCAGTCTGACGGCTTCCTGCCTGGTTGAATCCCGAAACCAGACGCCCTGAACCCTTCCTTCAATGATGAGGTGAGCCCTGGTGTTATCCATTTTGTTTATCCTTGACTACAGTTGAGAATAATAACGCGTGATTTGGCTTTCATCCTATCCAATAATACCAAAATGACAGTGAAAACTTACACTACAGCCGGCAGCAAATGACCCCAGGAAGATGATGTTATCCCCAAGATGAACTCACCTGCCTGCCATACACACATCCAGCAACAGTCTTCCCGCCTCCTTGCACCTCTTGGTTAAGGCTTCCGATCCAACTCCGTGACGCCATCTGAGAGAGGCCAGTTCATCCGATACAATTAACAACCCAGCTAATTTCACCGACCGGTAGGCTGCTACGGTAATGAGGGCGGACATCTCCATCTCAACACCCAGAAAACCTCTTTTTCCATAGGCTATTATCTTTTCCTCCGTTTCACGGTAAATGGCATCCGTCGTCCAAACAGGCCCCTTGGTAAAGGGCATGCGGGCTCTCACAAGGGCATTCTCGATCCGTTCAGTAAGCAGTGGGCTTGTCTGTCTGTTTTCCTCAGTCACCTGATAATGGGCAGAGGTTCCTTCCTCGCACAAGGCAGTTGTGGGAATGACGAGGCTACCGATTTTGATAGACGGCTGTAGGGAACCGCACCAACCCAAGACCCAGATCCTCTCTGTGCCCAACGCAATGAGTTTCTCTAACACCATCACCGACTGGGGCGCTCCCAGCAGGGGCCCTGCCAGCGCAACAAGTGCGTTTCCCTCCCTTTTGCCGGTATAGAGCCTAAAGGGGCTCAACGATTTCAGGGTAACTCGCTCGGCCTGTGCCAAGCCAACCATATAGTCAAGATCCGAAGGGATCGCAGCCATAATTGCGTCCGGGCCAATGATCGGTTCTCCTTTTTCCCTCCGAGGTCTAATTATTGCCGCGTCGCTGGTCAATAAATTTCCTTTCGGCTTATGAAACCCCGCAATTTTAAAACCAATCCCGGGGAAAATGCAACCGGAAACCTTTCTTTCTGAACCCAGTTCAGTCAGGGATTGCAGTTCTAGCTCTGCGGTCGTGAATCATTGAGCGCCAAAGGATTTTATTGACATAAATCCGGAAAAGGAATAAAAAAATCAGTTAAACTTAAGATTCCGACCTATGTTCGAGTTATTAACGGAAAAATTGAGTCGCATCTTCAAGGAATTGCGGGGCCGCGGTAGGTTGAGCGAGAAGGATATCGAAGCCGCTCTCAAAGGCATCCGACTTGCGCTTCTCGAGGCAGATGTAAACTATAAGGTTGTTAAGAATTTTCTTGAAGAAATCAGGCAGCGTGCCCTCGGTCAGGATGTAATGGAAAGCCTTACCCCTGGTCAACAGGTAATTAAGATCGTCAATGAAGAGCTCATCAAGCTCATGGGTGAGGGCAGGAGCGATCTTGAGCTTGAAGGCAAAAAACCGCTGAGCATAATGCTCGTTGGCCTGCAAGGCTCCGGTAAGACGACAACCGCTGGTAAGGTGGCAATTCAACTCAGAAAGCAAGGATACCATCCTTACCTGGTGCCGGTTGACATTAACAGGCCGGCTGCCGTAGATCAGCTCTCGAAAATTGGCGATGAGATCGGCATACCGGTTCATCCCTCAGATACTGAACGAGGGGCTGAAGCTATCTGTCTGAGCGCGCTCAAAAGGGCATCGGAGGTTGGAGCAGACCTGTTGATTATTGATACCGCCGGAAGGCTCCATATCGATGAGGAGTTGATGGAAGAGCTCTCACGGATGAAGGATGTGATCAAACCATCGGAGATCCTCTTGGTTGCCGATTCAATGACCGGCCAAGACGCTGTGAGCTTGGCCAAGAGATTTGATGAGGCTCTCGATATTACCGGCGTTATTCTGTCGAAGATGGAAGGGGATGCCAGAGGGGGAGCGGCCCTCTCCATAATGGCGGTTACCGGTAAGCCGATCAAATATGTCGGTGTCGGTGAAAAGCTCGATGCATTGGAGCCTTTTTACCCAGACAGGATGTCTTCACGGATCCTGGGAATGGGTGATATCCTTTCCTTGATTGACAAAGCGCAGGCTGAATTTGATCAAAAGGAGGCCATGGAACTTGCCGAGAAGATCAGGAAGGCTGAGTTTGATCTGGAGGACTTCAAGAAGCAGCTTGTGGCGATCAAGAGGATGGGATCACTGGAGCAGGTGCTTGGGATGATGCCGGGTATCGGGCAGATGATGAAGCTGGGAAAAGTTCACACCGACAAAAAGGAGCTGATCAAGTCCGAGGCCATAATAGACTCCATGACCCCGGAAGAGAGAATGGATTACCGTATAATAAGTGGCAGCAGGCGAAAGAGGATCGCACGAGGAAGTGGAACGAGCGTTGAGGATGTTAATCGGCTCCTCAAGAACTTCGCACAAACTAAGAGTATGTTAAAGAAATTGAAGCGAGGCAGCGTAAGAGACCTCTCTTCTTTGGTGAACATCAGGTGAAGCTTCCCCGCTTTGAAGAGCAAGGCATTCTTTCACATTGCACCGTAAACAATTTTGCCGTATGATGAGACGCTAACCTAAAGGGGGTGAGAATTGCAGATATGTCGGTGAAAATACGACTAACCAGGAAAGGGGCAAAAAAGAGACCGTTTTACCGTATTGTGGCCGCCGATTCTGAGGCACCAAGGGATGGTAGGTTTCTTGAGGTAGTGGGCCATTACAATCCACTGACAGACCCGGCCCAAATAACAGTTGATGAAGAAAAGCTCAACAAGTGGGTTGAGAGAGGCGCAAAGATTTCTGAGACGGTGAGGTCTCTTTTGCGGAAGAAGGGGGTATCCGAGGCATCTTCGAACACAAGCTAACGGTGTTTAATCAGAAATCGAGGTGAGGGGAATGATCGAGATGAAAGACCTGATTGAATACATCGCAAAGGTTCTTGTGGATAATCCTGATGAGGTGAGAGTGACTGAACTTGAAGGGAGGCAGACCTCTGTTATCGAACTGAGGGTCGCCAAAGAGGACTTGGGCAAGGTAATCGGAAAGCAAGGAAGGACGGCCAGGGCTATGAGGACTATTCTTGGTGCTGCCTCAACCAAGATGAAAAAAAGATCTGTCCTGGAGATCTTGGAGTAGTTGAGCAAGAGAGAACGTAAAGATCTCATTGTAATAGGGCACGTTATTCGTCCGCACGGTGTAACCGGTCTACTTAGGATCGTTTCTTACGCTGAGTCCAGAGAAACATTCCTCGAGGCCGGTTCTGTGTTTCTGAGGACGGATAAAAACGAGCTGCATGAAAAGGCGGTTGATTCCATACAGCCACATCGATCATTCTTTCACTTGCGTCTGTCAGGATTGGATTCGGCGGAGCAGGCAGAGGCTTATAGGGGAGCTGAGATACTGATACCAAAGGATTCTCTGAAAAGAGAGGACGAGGATGAGTTTTTCTGGCATGAGCTTTTGGGCATGGAGGTGTATCTGACCACCGGTGAATATCTCGGGGTCGTCAGAGAGATCTTTCCCACGGGGAGCAATGACGTGTACGTGGTGGAGCATGAGGGCAAAGAGTTTTTGATCCCAGCTATTCACCAGGTTGTTAGGGAAATGGACGTATCCCAGAGAAGAATGATCATTTCGCCGATGAAGGGCTTGTTGGATTTGCCATGAGATTCGATATCCTTTCTATATTCCCGGAGATCTTTGGCTCCCTCATCAATTATGGAATCATAGGTCGAGCCGTTAAGGGTGGTAGAGTTGAGATAAATGTGGTGAACATCAGGGATTATGCTGAGGGGCCTCATCTGATGACCGATGATCGTCCTTTCGGCGGGGGTGACGGCATGGTTATGAAGCCCGAGCCAATTGTCAGAGCCCTGGAATCGGTTCCCAAAGCAACGGAGGAGAGAAAGATTATCTTGCTGACGCCTCAGGGTGAACCATTTAACCAGGCATTAGCTCGGAGCCTGGCTACGCTTGAGCAAATAATCCTTGTGTGTGGAAGATATGAGGGGGTAGATGAAAGGGTTAGATCCAATTATGTAGATGCCGAGCTATCCATTGGTGACTACATCCTTACAGGAGGCGAACTGCCCGCCATGGTTGTTGTGGATGCTGTAAGCCGCCTGATTCCCGGAGTACTCGGGGGAGCGACATCGAATCTTGAGGAATCCTTTGAGGATTGCTTTCTTGAATATCCGCACTACACGAGACCCCGGCTCTTTCAAGGCCATGAGGTGCCAGCGGTTTTACTCTCTGGTGATCACGGGAAGATCGAGACCTGGAGGAGAATTCAGTCTCTGAAAAGAACGTTGAAAAGAAGACCGGATCTTCTCGAAAAGGCCCATCTCAGCGAAACGGATAAAGGCATACTGGAGGAGTTAAAGCGAGAACAGGATGAATCCTCGGACCTTGACAGCCAGAAGCCCGATACCGATTAGTGCGGGAGGAGATCGCATAATACTGAAGGATCAACCGTGACGGTGCGATTATGCCCTTTTATATTGGACTCCTTCATTACCCCGTCTATAACAAGAGACGAGAGATTATTGCCTCAGCAATAACTAATCTAGATCTCCATGACCTGGCGAGATTGGCCAAAACTTACGGGGCTCGAAGGTTTTATGTAATTAATCCGCTTGTTGATCAGCAGGCCCTTGCCAAACGTATTTGTGAACATTGGGTTAGTGGTTACGGAGCTCGCTATAACAGTGACAGGCAAGAGGCCATGTCGTTGATCTCGGTTGTCTCAACTCTGGAGGAGGCTGTGGCAGAGATTGAAAAGACAGAAGGCCAACTGCCAGCCCTCATGGTAACCGATGCACGGAAGAATAGAGGCGAGAGAATTACGTATGATGTAGCACGGGAGATAGTTGCTTCGCATAAGACAATAATGGTATTATTCGGTACGGCGTGGGGTATTGCAGATGAACTTCTGAAAAGGGCAGATTATGTTTTGGCGCCCATTCTGGGAGTATCCCGCTATAATCACCTTTCGGTGAGGGGGGCCGCAGCCATAACCTTGGATCGCTTGTTTTCCCGCGTTGCAGAGCCTCGGCGTGGAATGTATTTTGAGTAAAGGAGAGAAGTGCCATGGAGCCGATAGAAATGGTAGAAAAAGAACAGATGAGGGTAGATCTCCCTCCCTTTCAAACAGGTGACACAGTCAAGGTGCACAGCCGCATTACAGAGGGTGATAAAGAGCGGGTGCAGGTCTTTAAGGGGGTGGTTATCAGGAAGAGAAAGGGCAATACAGGGGCGACCTTTACCGTACGAAAGGTTTCATATGGTGTAGGGGTCGAAAAGATCTTTCCCTTGCATTCTCCAACCATAGATAAGATAGAGGTTATTTCTAAAGGTAAGGTGCGAAGATCACGCCTGTATTACTTACGCTCGTTAAAAGGCAAGGCAGCCAGGCTTAAGGAACGAAGAACCTCATAAACGGTTGCATGAACAATCGCTTTTATGAATGTCAGGCCAAGGGTGCGGGCTATTCCACGATTGCCGGTGTTGATGAGGCAGGACGGGGCCCCTTAGCCGGGCCGGTTGTTGCTGCCGCCATTATCCTACATGAAGGTGCCGAGTTAGCGGGGGTAACCGATTCTAAGAGAATGTCGGAGAGGGCTCGTGAAGAGGCTTTTCCCCGTATTAAAGAAGCAGCCATCGGGTTTTCCCTGTCGGTGGTGAGTGCGGAAGAAATCGATCGCATCAATATCCTTCAGGCTTGCCGCAAGGCCATGAGGCAAGCGATCATAATGCTCGATCCCCAGCCGGATTTTCTCCTTATTGACGGAACCCATCCTGTCGACCTTCCCATTCACCAGAAATGTATTATCAAGGGCGATCAGCTCTCCCTCTCAATATCAGCGGCGTCAGTCCTAGCCAAGGTGTACCGCGACAGCATAATGCGCAGCTACCATACGCTCTTTCCCCAATATGGGTTTTCATCGAATAAAGGGTACGGCACGCAGGGCCATAGGGGAGCTCTCAAGCGGTGCGGTCCGTGTCGAATCCACAGGCTAACCTTTAGACGTGTTCTTGCATGACAAAAGAGCGGTTAATCCTCGGACAGGTCGGCGAGGATCTCGCACGAAAACGATTGAAGGACCTCGGATACCGGGTTCTCGAAACGAATTACCGATGCCACTTGGGCGAAATCGACCTCATTGCCCGCGATGGTGATACGCTGGTCTTTGTGGAAATAAAGACACGCAGGAATCAGCCCTCCAGCTTTGCCAAAGAAGCTGTTCACAAGAGAAAGCAGGTCCAGCTTTCAAAGGTGGCCCTCGCATATATGAAACATAAAAGTCTCTGGGGCGCCAAGGCGCGTTTTGATGTGGTAGCCATAGGCATGAGTGACGGGAAACAGGAGGTTGAGGTCATACGAGATGCATTTGAATTGGCTTACTGATCAGGAACGGGGCACCTGTCGGAGTACAGCATGGGAAACGGTGCATGGCTCCTAAAGCACGCAAACACACCGTAACACCGGGCACGCTTTACGTAGTTTCCACCCCCATTGGTAATCTGGAGGACATCACGCTCCGCGCTCTGAAAGTCTTGGAGCACGTGACATTGATTGCTGCTGAAAGTAGAGACCATACCAGGAAACTCCTCAGTCACTATGGTATAAAGACCCCTGTCACCAGTTACAATGCCCGCAACCAGCACCATAAGGGACGGGTACTCTTGGACAAGGTAAAATCAGGGCTTACCATCGCCCTGGTGAGTGATGCGGGAACGCCTGGTTTGTCAGATCCAGGCACCCGGTTGATCAGAGAAGCCATTGACGCGGGCATACTATTGGTGCCTGTTCCCGGTGTATCCGCTGCTCTGACGGCACTCTCTGTTGCGGGTTTGCCTACCCATGGATTTTTATTTGTTGGTTTTCTCTCGAACAAGCGAGGGAGACGCAGAAAGGAGCTTGAGTCCCTTAAAGGTGAGCTCTGTACCATGGTCTTCTTTGAATCTCCTCATCGATTGATTCAGATGCTCAACGATGTGCTCGATATCCTCGGAGACAGGGATGTTGCCCTGGCCAAAGAGATGACCAAGGTTTTTGAGGAGGTAAGGCGGGGGCCGATCAGCGGCATACTGGCTACACTCAATGATGAGACGGTGCGAGGCGAATATACCGTAGTTGTCTCCGGGTACAAGGACAGGGGTTAATGCATCTGGGTTATTGACAAAAAACCATCTTCCTAGTAAGTATAAACGGTCATGAAAATAGAAAAATCCTTAAAAGTAACCAATGAGCTTGGGGTCCATGCCCGGGCAGCGGGACAGATTGTGGCGCTTGCCAACAAATACGACGCCAAACTGTTTCTCAAGAAAGATACAAGAGAGGCAGATGGTTCAAGCATTCTCTCTATTCTCTCACTTGCCGTGCCAAAAGGTGCTGAGCTCGAAGCCCGCATAATGGGTAATCACGCCAGGGAATTGATGGAGGAGCTTGAAAGCCTTTTCGAGAATAACTTCGGTGAAACCGAGACGGGTCCTTATCGCCCCAAGAAAAAGGTGCTGAAAGGGTTTCCTGTATCCCCCGGTATTGTTATCGGAAAAGCCCACCACTTAGATAGATCAAAGACGCAGGTCTTTCACAGAAAATTAGCCAACGACGAGGAGGTAGAAAGAGAGCTTGCCCGACTCACACAGGGTGTGGACATAGCAAAAGAGCAAATCCAGAGGTTTAAATCCAATATCCCGGAACAGGTGGAGGGGTATGCGTTTGTCTTGGATACATACTCAATGATTCTCGATGACAGGATGCTCTTTGATGCAACGTTAAAGAGGATCAAGAAGGAGAGAATCAATGCAGGATGGGCGTTAGAGAAATCAGTGAAGGCCATTCACCAGCTCTTTAAAGATGTGGAAGATGATTACATCGGGCGCAGAATGGACGACGTTGACAGCGTCAGCGAACGGGTGCTACGGAATCTGTCAGGAGTAGAGGCGGACAGCGTGGCAGACATTCGCGATGAGGTAATCATTGTAGCCCACAGCCTTTCGCCGGTTGATATTGTTGAGACCAATGTCAACCATGTGTTGGGCATCTTAACCGATGTGGGAGGTCGCACGTCCCACATGGCGATTATGTCCGAAGCCCTTGATATACCTGTTGTCGTTGGTATGGAAAGAGCTACCGATGAGATTTTACAGGGCGACATCCTCATCGTTGACGGAAACACCGGCAACGTCGTTGTTAACCCAGAGCCTGATACGATTCTCTCCTATGAGGAAGAAATAAAGCGGTATGCCAACTATAAATCGGCTATTGATAGGTTCAAACACCTGCCCGCCGAAACCTTGGAGGGGCACAAGATCACCATTAAGGCCAATATTGAGTTCCTGGCTGAGGCGCAGGTAGCAATGGAGAGCGGTGCAGAGGGTATTGGGCTTTACCGGACGGAATATCTTTACATGATCAAGAAAGATTTTCCGAATGAACAGACCCTCTTCGATGATTATAGCCAGATTGCCAGAATGGTCGCCCCTCATCCGGTTACCATTAGAACCCTGGACATTGCAAGTGACAAAATGGTATCGGAGATGGAGGGGAGTAAGGAGGACAATCCCGCTCTGGGACTGCGGTCTATTCGGTTTTGCCTGAAAGAGCGACGGGTATTCAAGACCCAATTACGAGCTATTTTGCGGGCCAGTAAATATGGCAAGTTTAAGCTGATGTTTCCCATGATATCGGGGCTGGAGCAGTTCCTTGAGGCCAAGAAGATCTTAAAGAGTGTTATGCGTTCCCTTGACAGGGAAGGAATCCCTTACGACAGAGACATTCCCGTTGGTATATTAATCGAGATCCCTTCAGCCGTCTCGATTGCGGATATCCTCGCAAAGCATGCGGACTTCTTTTCTATTGGAACCAACGACCTCATTCAATATGCTCTTGCTATCGATAGGGATAATCAACAGGTGGCCAGCCTTTATGAGCCGTTTCATCCCGCCGTTTTGAAGATGATCCACCAGGTGGTTAAGGCCGGCGAACAAGAGGGAATCGATGTATCCTTGTGTGGCGAGGTTGCAGGTGATCCGCTTTCTATTCTGATACTCCTTTCTCTCGGGCTGGAAGAGTTCAGCATGAATATCGGCTCAATCCCGCTGATTAAGAAAATGGTTAGAATGCTTCCATTGCGAGAGGTGAGGGAGGCCTTTAAGGATATTTTGCAGCTTCCCACAAGCAGAAAAATTGAGGATTTTGTGCTGAAGAAGGCAAAAACGCTTCTGCCCGATATCTTTAAGGAGGATGTGTTTAGGTACAGGACCCCCGGCACCGCCTAGGAAGGTTTTACATGGGGAAGAAGATCGTTTGCCAAAACAGAAAGGCCAGACACGACTATTTTATTGACGAGATCTATGAGGCAGGAATTGTACTTGCTGGTCCAGAGGTCAAATCTCTGAGGGAGGGGCGGGCGAGCCTCAAGGATAGCTACGCACAGGTCAAGCATGAGGAGCTGTTTTTACACAATATGCACATTACACCATACAGTTTTGCACACCATGTCGCCCTTGATCCCACGAGGACGAGAAAACTCCTCATGCATAAGCGAGAAGTAAGGCGACTGATCGGTAAAACAGAGCAAAAGGGGTATTCCCTCATCCCGCTGTCGGCATACCTCTCGAACGGCATCATAAAGATCGAGCTTGCCCTGGCTAAAGGAAAAAGAAAATACGACAAAAGAGCTGTCTTAAAGGAAAGGGAGATGAAACGGGAGCTGGACCAGCTGAAAAGGAAAGATCGCTCTTGAAATAGCGTCTTTATGTGTTATAATACTTTGTATGGCCATCCGGCCATGGTTCCTTGACAAATGGGGGCGAAACGGCTTCGACGGGGGTAAAGAAGCTTAGGTTGCATACCGAGGTTCTGTTTGCTCGTTAAACAGGCAGAAATAAAGTAAACGCAGACGATTATGCGTACGCTTTAGCTGCGTAAGCGGCTAACGTCCTGCTGTTCTTTCCTGCGAGGACAGATCTGGGCGTCGACGAGCAGGATAGCTGATCTGAGAGGCCTGAATCTCAGGGAGGCGAACATGTAATCAGGATAGCCCTTCAGCCACCTCGCCCGAAAGGTGTCTCTAGGGCAAAAATTTGAATTCGGGCTATGTATGTAGAGGCCTATGTGGACTATTCTCGGACGGGGGTTCGACTCCCCCCGCCTCCACCAGACTTCGCTTCGAAACGAAGTGAAGATGCGAAGTCTGCCCGCAGAAGTCTTGTGCGAAGGCGGGCTACATTCATCATTCATTGTTCGAAGCCCAGCCCGACAGGTCAACACAATCAATAGGAAACAAGCGAAGGATGGTGTCATCCATAGCCTTGTGCGACGGATGACTTTTCTATCTGGTCGGCCTTTTGAATTAGAGGTCTTTTCTAGTTACTTCACTTATATTCACGAAAGCTCGAAGAAACCGGGTGAACGATACATCGACCATACTTCCAACCCCGATAGGCGCCTAAAGGAGCATAATACCGGCAAGTGCGGGCAGAAAGCCGGTCTTAAGCCCTGGAAATTTAAGCTCTGTAGCGCCTTACGCCCATCCTTTAATTTACGCAAACTCTGCACGCATTGATGGAGCACCTGGACTGCGCTAAACAAGACATTCAGAGCCATGTCTTTAGAACAAACCAAC
>CP070752.1:2655812-2667428 GCA_020348625.1 Deltaproteobacteria bacterium
CGAAATCGCCTAAGCCCTTGAGCCATGAAAAGGTTGAGGGATTTAGGTCCGCCGAACCGCCCATAAGCTCTGGGATGCGCGGTGCGAGGGCCTGTAAAAGGGTTTCGGAGGCCTTACGGGTTGCTATTCCCTTCTGGTCGGGCTGAAAGGCAGGGAGATCTTTTTCCCATCCCCGTGGGAGTTCGCCCGTTATTCTTCTCTCGAATTCGGCAGCCGGCTCCGGGAAGGCCTGGGAATATCGCGAGAAGGCCGCCTCCCATTCACCTTGCCTGATTCTCCCATTAGAAACTGCCCTGCGAAGATGTTCAAATGCGTCATCCGGTATCAAGAACTCCGGCTCGGTGGGCCAGTTCAGGTTCTTCTTAGCTGCCAAGACCTCATCTTGGCCGAGGGGGGAGCCGTGGGCCGAAAAGGTTCCTTGCTTATTCGGAGAGCCGTAGCCGATGATCGTCCGCACGGAGACGAGGGAGGGTCGAGAAAGCTCATCTTTGGCAGTACTCAACGCCGCATTGATAGCTTCGAGGTCATTACCGTCGTCCACCTGCTGTACATGCCAGCCATAGGCCTCGAACCGCTTTCGCACATCTTCCGTGAAGGTAAGGGCGGTGGAGCCGGCCAGAGAGATGCGGTTGTCATCGAAAAGCACGATCAATTTACCCAGAGAGAGCATGCCTGCCAAGGAACAGGCCTCGGATGCCACCCCTTCCATAAGATCTCCATCACTGGCGATAACATAGGTGAAGTGATCGACAATGGTGTGCTTGGGTCGATTGAACCTTGCTGCAAGATGGGCCTCGGCGAGCGCCATACCAACGGCATTGCTGATTCCCTGGCCGAGCGGGCCCGTCGTCACCTCTACTCCGGGAGTAATGTGGCTCTCCGGGTGGCCGGCCGTTTTGCTGGCCCACTGCCGAAACGACTGTAGCTCGGAAAGCGGTAGATCATAACCCGTGAGATGCAGAAGGGCATATAACAGCATGGAGCCGTGTCCTGCTGAGAGGATAAAGCGATCGCGGTCCGGCCATTTCGGATCAGAGGGATTGTGCTTCAAATGTTGTGTCCACAGCACATAGGCCATGGGTGCTGCTCCCATAGGCATGCCGGGGTGACCTGAGTTTGCCTTTTGTACTGCATCTGCCGCTAGAAACCGGATGGTATTGATGCACTTTTGTTCGAGGGTACCAGAATCACTCATTCTATTTTCTCCTTCTAGGTGCGTTGTGATTGCTGCAACAGTTCCAAGCCGTAATAAGCCGCCCCGATCAGTGCGATCTTGGGATTCATGATAACGTGCACCGGTATACGAGACAGGAGTTCAGAAAAGCGCCCTTTACCCGTAAAACTCTCCATGAAATCCTTGTCTTCAAGTGCCGGGATGATGTGCGGCGGTATGCCTCCCCCTAGGTAAACCCCTCCGGTTGCGAGGACCTTGAGCGCCAGATTACCCGCCTCTGCTCCCAGCACTGATACGAAGAGTCGGATGGCAGCAATACAGAGTTCACAGGGTCTTTCCTTATCCAGCGCAGCGTTGACGATCACAGGCGTAGGGTCATCCCCGGCTTTAAGCTGCTCGGCAAGCCAATCCTGCTCAACGGCATATCCGCGGTCTTTAAGAAAGGCGTAAATGTTCGGCAGGCCTTGGCCGGAACAGATACGCTCATAGCTCACATGGCCGAATTTGTCATGAAGATATTGCAGGAGATCCAGCTCGATTGGACTGGTGGGACCAAAGTCGGCGTGCCCGCCTTCCGAGGCATGGGCCTGGTAGCGCGTACGGTTCCAAGTCAGAAATGCCTCCCCAAGACCCGTGCCTGGAGCAATGATGGCCAGAGTACCGCCGAGAATTGCCGCCCCCTCGTTCAGGGTATGGAGGTCTTCTGGACCCACTATCGGAACTCCGTATGCAATGGCCTCCAGATCGTTCAGGAGGCGGACGGAGTTAAGGTGCAGCGTTTTTCTGAGCTGTACCTCGTCGATTACCCAGGGGAGGTTGGTGGTCTTGGCCTGACCCTTAATGACCGGACCGGCAACGCCGAAGCTTGCGGAATCTACTGTCACGTCTGCCGAGTCGAGAAATTCCCGGGCCAGCGTTTCCAGGCTGGGGTATTCGGGGCTTGGGAAGGTGGATTCGACAAGCGGTTCTCGTGCCCCTTTCTCAGGTGAGTAAATTCCCAGATTCGTCTTGGTTGCACCGATATCGCCTGCAAGGAGCATAGTAGACTTCTTTCGATCTGATAGATGCCGACCGCCCTGGCTCTGTCTCATTCGCTTTGAGCTATCGAGCCGGCTTTCTCATCCTTTGATCTTTTGGGTTTCTGTCAACTAACACGACGAGAGATTAATCCTGACCTCAGGTTTCAATGGCACCGCTTCAGGTGAAACCAAGCCCCGCTGTACAGGCATAGCAATGGTCTCCAACGGCAATAGAACTTCCGCACTCAGGTGAGCCAGACATCTCTGAAACAGTGATTTTCCTTCCCCCCATCAAAAGCCCATTGGCCAAATTAAAATCACAATCATAGAAATACCCTTCCCAGGAGACAGAGACGAGCGTTCGGCACATGACCCCCTCTACGGCGCAGGGGTTAAAGCTCGAAGCAAGTCTCTGCATGTACTGTTCGAAGTTTCCTGACTGTTGAAGCCACGCGAGAAACCTGCCCAAAGGGACGTTCGCGAAACTGAAGAGGTTGTTAAAACGGATGTCCCACTTTTGTTCCAGAACTTTCCGAAACCGCGCCTCTGTTTGGGGCTGAGGGGGAGGAAGGAAGGCCCCGGTGGGGTTTGATACAAGATCGAGTTCAAGGTCCGTACCATCCTGCCCATAACCTAATGCATTGAGCCTCTGCAGGGTGTCGATACTGGTCCGGAAGATGTCTTTGCCTCGCTGGGAGTCGGTCTGAGATTCGTTGAGGGAAGGGAGTGATCCAACCACCACGACCCGGTGCTCTTTTAGTAGATCTATCAGATATGTCTTGCTGTTTTCATTCAGGGCGGACAGGTTAGAGCGAAGTAGTATTCTCGGGGCAATAGGAGACAGTCTCTTTATGAGTGTAGCGAGATTCGGGTTCAACTCAGGAGCTCCGCCGGTGATATCGATAGTCTCAAATTGACTTCGCCCTGCGTAGGAAACAACCGCTCGCGCGGTATCGAGGTCCATGATCTCCTTGCGGTTGGGCCCGGCGGCAAGATGGCAGTGCCGGCATGTCTGGTTGCAAAGTAAGCCGACGTTGATCTGAAGTGTTGTCGTTCGATCCCTCTTTAACGTAAGTCCATGTCTAAAAAGGTTTTCTCTGAACGGCTCTACAGTTAGGGAGCCTTGCTCCATGGCCTCATCGTTCCGTTGTGCTAATCGATTCGAAGGCATCTTCCCCTCTTTGCAGGTTTACATGGACAGCTTTTCGCCATGGTCCCGCATCTGGATGCCATGAATGAGCGAAGCACCTCCCCGGACGGCTGTTACCACATGAACTGCTTCTGTCATCTCAGCCAAACTGGAGCCTTTTTCAAGACAGGCCTGCGTGAAGGCATCGATGCAGTAAGGGCACTGTACCGTGTGAGCGACTGCCAGGGCTATGAGCGATTTTTCTCTTTCGGTGAGTTCGCCCTCTGTGAAAACCGCGTTGTAGTAATCAAAGAACTTCTCTGCCAGGGCTGATGCCTCTTTTCCAATTTCCTCAAACTTTCCAAGGTGTTCTGGTTTATAATAGGTCTCAGTCATGACAATCTCCCCTTCTCAGATACTTTGACAAGAAAGGTTCCTCCTATATCCGCAAACGCATAACAAACCTAGTGTACTGTTTGTGCAAATACCTCTAATGATGCTTTATACAAAACCCATTTCAGACATTGAAAGTCATTATCAATTCGTCATTGGCGCAGGAAAGGCCCCTTAGGATTCTTTCTGTTCTGCTTTCCGTAACTCCTCATTTGTGATGCTTGTCTTCGAAGGCCACTCATTATCTCCTCTTCGCAAAGATCCTCTTAAATTCTTTTTGCATGCATCGATCCTGAACAAAGGCTATCCACAGGTCCTCGGCTCTTCTTTGAGCTGCTCGATTCTTGATGCCTTCTTGAAGCCAGACCACAGCAATATCCCCTTTTTCTTTTCTTCTTAATGCCACCTCCTCCATAACGTCCGGCACCTGATCAGATGGTCGGAAGACCTGGAGGATGTCGATTCGCTCAAGGATCTCCATCAAATGAGAATAACATTGTCGCCCGATAATTTCATCTGCATACGGGTTTATCGGAATAATGTCGAAGCCTTTCGTGGCGAGAAAAAGCGGGACGTAATGAGCAGGCTTCTCTGGATTCTGAGACATCCCATATACGGCAACTGTTCTGCATGTTTCAAGAACCTCGTGGATGAGTTCATCTGTTTCCATTCCACGCCATTGTGAGTCGTTTTTCATGATACTAGATTGAAAAACCTCCTTTCTCTAAGCCATGAAAAGCCAAATTGTCGCTGTGACAACATGCGCCACTGGTCTATTCACATACGTTGTGGGCAGTAACCTTGGCAGCTTATCAAAGTCTTAAATAAGACTGCAAACAAAATGTCAGGACATACCCCTTTCTCCTCTGGTTCATCAGGGCTACGGGAACTTTCGTTCGTCTTCCCGAAGGAACCTGTGTGTCAGTTAGTTTTGGGATTTCGAGAAAGCGAATCTGACCTAGTTTTTTCCGCTATTATCCGTGCGACAGCTCTTCTATTCTCCAGGATGCCTTCCTGATAGAGCAGACATCGAAAGTCACGAAACATGTCAAGTAGTTCGTTATGCTTCAGCAGATAGTCCGGATTTTTTGGCCTGCCAAACCGGGCCTGGTCTATGGTAAAGGTTTCGTATACAACCATTCCCCCCTTTCTAAGACCGTTTTTGATCTGAGGTATCAGGGATCGCTGAAGGTATCTGAAGCAGATGATCACATCGTAGGCGCCTTTCTTAATGACATATTCACCTTCCAGGTCAGCAACTTCAGCTCTGATAGTGACTTCAGCTTTTCTCGCCTCCTCCAGGGCATCGCTTACTGCCTCAGCAGAGATGTCGACACCTTCTACTTCATAGCCTATCTTGGCAAGAAAGACCGCATTCAATCCTTTGCCCATGGCCACATCGAATGCTCGTCCTTTTGGTAAGAGCATTATGTTATCCTGCAAGAATTTCGCTGGCTCGAAGGTGTTTTCGTGACAATGGGGCATGGAATCCTCCGCCAGAGACATAGGACCGCAAAAGGATGTTTCAAGAGCAGCCAGAGCAAGTGGCCGTGAGGGGAGTCGTCGTGATCGAATCCCCGTGCTAGAGCATCTACTGCTTTGCCAGCCTCTTGGCTATTTCAGCAACGTGGCGTCCCTGGAAACGAGCCATGGCTAACTCGTTTTCGCTTGGCATGCGGCTTCCATCAGTACCTGCAATCGTGGTGGCCCCATAGGGGCTGCCGCCGGTGATTTCATCTAAGGTCATCTGGCGAGCCTCTGAATATGGCAAGCCCACGACCACCATTCCCTGGTGAAGCAAAGTACTATGGAAGCTGGTGAGTGTCGTCTCCTGCCCCCCGTGTTGCGTACCGGTAGAGGAGAACACGCTCCCCACCTTGCCGACCAGGGCTCCCTTTGCCCAAAGCCCACCTGTCTGGTCCAAGAAATTTCGCATTTGCGCGCACATATTGCCGAAACGAGTCGGCGTACCGAAGATGATGGCATCGGCATCAGCTAAATCACCTGGCTTTGCCGTAGGGATATGCGCAAACGCCTGCCGGGCCTTTTTTGCCCCAGATTCTTCTAATACACTGTCAGGCATGAGCTCTGCGACCTGTAGGATCTCGACCTCCGCCCCTTCAACCTGCCGAGCGCCTTCTGCTATTGCCTCAGCCATCCTATAGGTATGGCCATACATGCTGTAGAATACTATCTTGATTTTCATTACTTCCCCCTATCTATTTGTCTCTATCGTCCAGACGATACCCTGCTGGTTAATCTTACCGGAGCCCCGTGTGGTGAAACGTGACCCGATCGCTTATCACCAAGAGGTTGCGCATAAAAGCCATGTTTGTGGAGCGAGAAAGGAATGGCAAGCAGCAACAAGACCCCGGTACTTTGGTTGCCTGGCTATTTTAGTGCCGATTCCAGCGGTAGACTGCTGCTTTCAGTTGTTCGAATCACCGGAAACTAGATTGGATACAGGGCTCATGCGGTTTGGCTGCTGTGCCAAGAGATCCCCGAGGGAACATCACAGGTTATCTCATCCTCCTAAATCCAGTATAGAGGAAAGAAAATCGCGGGGTCAACGGGAAAACTGGCTGTGAGCATACAGTCTTGGTGAGAGCTGAAGGGAGACATGATTATAACCAGTCCGGCTTATGCCAGCCTGGGGCCGAGCGCGAGCGCCTTTTTCCAGAAAGAGCCGGCTGTGAGGACCATCAACCCCATGGCAAGAGAGGCCTATTTTCCCCGGGTACGGAGGAACTCGGGTGTCATTTCGTCCTGTTCTCGCTTGATTTGCAAGAGCACGATGGCCCCGATCACCAGTCCTCCTCCGATCACCTGTAAAGGCTCTAGAATCTCTCCCAACAGAAAAAACGCCATGAATCCCCCGGAGATTGGCTCCAGGGTTGCCGTGATGATGGCACGAGTGGATCGGATATAGTTGATGCCGACAAAAAAGAGGCCAAAAGGAATAATGGTCCCCACCACGGCGATATAGACGATCCATCCCCACTGCGATGGAGTGAACCCGGCAGTGACATAGTGAAAGGGAGGATAGATGATGTGCCAAGTTAAGCTCGAAAAGGCGAGGGCATAGAAGAGTATGGTGGCGGGAGTATAGCGATGCATCGCCCCTTCGCCAACAAGGGTATAGCCTGCCAGACAGACTGCTGAAGCAAGCCCTCCCATGATCCCCATACGGTTCATCCGTATGATGTTGAGATTGTAGCCCCCTACTACCATATAACATCCGCACAGTGCCATAATGAGTGCAATGAGCTTGGAGGTCGTCAGACGCTCCTTCCAGAAACAGACGGAGAAAAGGGCAACGAGCACGATCGCAAGGTCTTGGAGCAGGATGGCCGCTGCCACTTGGATCTTGCTGATGGCAAAAAAGTAGGTCCCTTGAACCATGGCCATGAAAACAGCACCAAGCATCAGAAAGGTGCCCAGATCCTTGATCTTGATCCTCTGAAGTCCTTTTGAGGACGCCGCTAAGAGAGCAGCCAAGATAGCCGTTGACAGGGTAACGCGAATCTGGACCAACACAAAGGGCGTCATTCCCGCTTCGAAAAGGGCCTTTCCAGCGGTGCCCGATGAGGCCCACATGATCGAGGCCGCAATAACGGAAAGGTAGCCCTTTATTTGATTCTTGCTCCCTGTGTCCATTATCTTAGCCTTTGCGCTGAACCTTATAGCACCCTCCAAATACCCGGTCAATACTCGTATCCCGCCTTTTGTCGAATCACTCGATGCTCCCGCCTGAAGCCTGGGACGCGTTGCAGCGGAATTTTCCAGAGGTGGTTAAAAAAGTATCGATTCGGGAATCTAAGTGATTATCGGGTCTTACAGGTCCGTGGTTGTATACATCAGCACAGACGCTCGTGGGAGGTTGGAGTCCTTTTTCCGAAGGGTGTTAAAGAGAGGTAGTGGCTCAATCCACAAGAGGCATTTCAAGTTATTATCGTTTCATCCGATACGAATGGAGAAGGGGCAGGACGGCGAGCTTTCGAAAGTGCACGAAAAAACCGAGTCATAAAAAAGGGTTGCAAAATCAGGCGCAATGACTATATTGGTTTTGTTGAATTGAGAATATCCCCTAACATTTTCATAAGAGGGTAGTTAATGGATTTTGAAGACCATTTAGAAAAAAAGCGAGAACAGGATCAAAGGATTCCGAGCCAGAAGGAACTGGAAAAAGAGCTAAGCGATTATCTCTCCAAGAAATACGGTGACCGAATCAAGATAATATCACCAATCCTCTTTCCCAAAAGCGATCCAAAGAAAAAAGAAGATGCAGGAGGCTCCGACCACCAAAAGACCGAAACTCCAAGCTTTGATATGAAGCCCGAGGAATTGGAGTCTTACCTTGACGGATATGTGGTTAAGCAAGAAAGGGCAAAGGGCGTACTGGCCACGAAGATCTGTACCCATTTCAATAGGATAAAATCGCTTGAAAAACGGTCTAAGAAGGAAAGTCCTTTTTCTGTGGGGATGATTAAGAACAACATTCTCATGATTGGACCTACCGGTGTTGGAAAGACTTATGTGATCAAGCTGATTGCTCAAAAGATCGGTGTTCCGTTTGTAAAGGGGGATGCTACCAAATTTAGTGAGACGGGTTATGTCGGTGGTGATGTTGAGGATCTGGTCCGGGATCTGATTTATGAGGCGAGCGATGATATCAAGCTGGCGGAAAACGGAATCATCTATATAGATGAGATCGACAAGATAGCTTCCTGCCAGAACATCATCGGCCACGACGTCTCGAGAACAGGGGTGCAGAGAGCACTCTTGAAACCGATGGAGGAAACCGAAGTTGATCTGAAGGTTCCCCATGATCCGATATCGCAGATACAGGCTATCGAACACTACCGGAGGACTGGCAAACGGGAAAAGCAGGTAGTGAATACCAGGAATATCCTCTTTATCATGAGCGGAGCCTTCGAGGGTTTGGTAGACATCATCAAGAAACGGCTGAAGCAGCAGGGCATAGGATTTGAGGCCGATATACACTCCGCTGAGGCGGGCTTGGAAATACTAAAAGAGGTCCGGGCGCAAGACCTTATTGAGTTCGGATTTGAGTCTGAGTTTATCGGCCGTCTCCCCGTAATCGTCGTTCTCGATGAGCTCAGTAAAGACGACCTTGTTGCAATTCTAAAGAATCCGAACAACCCCATTATCCTGAGCAAGAAGCGGGATTTTATGGCATACGATATTGCTCTTCAGTTCGAAGATGAAGCCCTTGAGGCATTGGCAGAGATGGCTTCTCACGAGAAGACAGGTGCCAGGGGTCTCGTCAGCGCTGTGGAGAGAACACTAATGCCTTTTGAAAAACACCTCCCATCCACGGGTATTAGGAGACTTCTTGTCACTGCGCGGTTGGTCGAAGAACCGGAGCAAGAACTGGAACGAATTGACTCCCGAGAGGGTATGAGCGACGCAGAATTGGAACAGGCATTTGAGAAGGCAGCGGCAAACGAAAAGGAGCGAGTGAAAGGAATCATCGGCCAAAGGGCACTGGAGTTTGAAGAGCAACTGGGGTTGAAGTTGTATGATGAGAGAATCGATTTAATCGCCGATCAGACGCTGCAGTCTATCGCTGACATCAATTCCGTGTTTCTGGATTTCAAGGAGATGTACCATCAGGTAATGATTCACAATGAAGGGTTGTTTTCTCAGCTAGGAGTTACTGTGACCATAGCTGATAGCGCAATCGACGAGATAATAAGAATTGCCTTTGAACAGGATCGAGAGATTAGCGAGATATGCACCAGCTTGGCCAGCGAGTTGGAGTATGGGCTCAAATTGGTTCGGGACCGCATTGGCTTCGAATCTTTCGCCCTTACTCGAGAGGCTGTTATAGACCCCGAGAAATATATTGATAGCCTGATCAAACAGTACTATAGCCACAATCCGGCAACCACCTAAGCTTATACCCGTACCTCACCATAAGAGCCGGCCGGAAAACACTCATGCAGTAAGGATGATTACGTGCCTAACTGTTCGTTTTTTCGAGGGGTATGAGGGCTGAAGATCCCGAGGACATACGTCGCAAAATTCATGAGAAAACCAGGATACAGAGGAGGTAGGAAATGTTGAAGAGGCCTCGCCGTCTGAGACGGACTCCCACGATAAGACGCATGGTCAGGGAGACAGCATTAAGCACGAATGATCTCGTCTATCCCGTCTTTGTGAAACACGGCAAGGGCGAGAGAGAGCCGATCCCATCCATGGAGGGCCAATACAGGTTAACCGTTGATGAACTCGTGAAGGAGTCGGCAACTGTTTGGTCTTTAGGCATTCCAGCTATGATTCTGTTTGGCTTGCCGAAAAGAAAGGATCAATTCGGCAGCGAGGCCTATGCCCGGGACGGTATTGTTCAGCAGTCTGTGGCTGCCATTAAGGAGAAGGTGCCGGAGATGGCAGTTCTTACCGACGTGTGTCTCTGTCAGTACACCGATCACGGGCATTGTGGGGTAATAAAGGATGGTCAGGTTGATAACGATGCCAGCCTTGAAATCCTCTCCCGTGTCGCCCTATCGCATGCCCAGGCTGGAGCTGATTTTGTAGCTCCCTCTGATATGATGGATGGCAGAGTGAGGGCAATCAGAGATATTCTCGAAGGCGAGGGATATAAGGAAACGGGGATACTGGCCTATGCAGTGAAGTACGGCTCTGCCTTTTATGGACCATTTCGTGAGGCGGCCGATTCTGCGCCACAGTTCGGCGATAGAGCGAGTTATCAGATGGATCCTGCCAACGCTAGAGAGGCCCTCAAGGAAGCTCTGCTGGATATCGAAGAGGGTGCGGATATTATCATGGTTAAGCCTGCCTTGCCATATTTGGACATTATTCACGGGGTTCGTGCCCGAATAGACGTGCCGGTGGCTGCATTCAGCGTAAGCGGGGAGTATGCCATGATCAAAGCCGCCCACCAAAAAGGATGGATAGACGGTGAAAGGGTAATGATGGAGACGCTCCTTTCCATTAAGCGGGCAGGGGCCGAACTTATCCTAACCTATTTTGCCAAAGAGGCTGCAACTCAATTGAGAGAGCATGAGAGATACTGATCCCCAGAATACTAAGGGGCCCCAGGGCAGCCCTCGGCTTCAAATTGTCGCCTGGGAAGTCACTCGGTCGTGTAATCTCAACTGTGTGCATTGCCGCGCGTCATCGGATTCAGGTCCCTACCCCGAGGAAATGGATACGAAAGGAGCACTCTCCATAATAGACCAGATCACGGAGGTTGGTCGACCAATTGTAATACTAACCGGAGGGGAACCGCTGCTCAGGAAGGATATTTTCACCCTCGCAGCCTACGGTGCAGAGAAGGGGCTGAGGATGGTGATGGGTTCTAACGGCACTCTGGTCACACGCGATATGGCAAAACAGATAAGCGAGTCCGGGATCAAGCGCGTGAGCATATCGCTTGACGGGGCTACGAGCAAGAGCCATGACCAGTTTCGTCAAGTTCGCGGGTCGTTTTCAAGGGCAATGGAGGGAATCGCTCGATTAAAGGAGGAGAATGTCGAATTTCAGATCAACACTACTCTGACGAAACAGAATCTTCTTGAAGCGAAGGGTATTCTCGATCTTTCCGTGCGTCTGGGAGCCGTTGCCCACCACGTATTCTTGCTCGTTCCGACAGGGCGGGCAAAGGAGATGGTGGGCCAAGAGTTAACGGCCAAGGAATATGAGGACACACTCTACTGGTTTTATCAACAGCAAAGCGTTGTACCCCTTCAGTTTAAGGCGACATGCGCACCTCAATTCTACAGAATCTCTTTACAAGAGGCACGAGCCAAAGGGGAGGAGTTGAAGCGAGAGAGCCATGGCTTAGACGCAGTAACGAGAGGGTGCCTGGCAGGAATCTCTTACTGTTTCGTTTCACATCAGGGCGTGGTGCAGCC
>CP070752.1:2667528-2674911 GCA_020348625.1 Deltaproteobacteria bacterium
GACCGGACTAGCATAGAGAGAATATTGTACTCAGTGTTCAGTTACGAAAATCTAAGACAGGGAATCGGTGCCCCTTTTCTTGCCTTGACACAAAACTCTTGACGTTGCCCTCTGCCCTTGGCGGTTTGTGGAGTTCCCCATTTCGCTGGGATCGGGGTGAATGGGTATGTCACGGGAAGAGAAGAAAATCTCGAAGGGTTAACTGTTCCAGAACCGGAACCCGCACGATCACCCCTCGGACTGAAAGATATCGGAAAGGAAGGTTTAGGACTAGCTATCACAACGAATGAGGATCGTTCAACCCTTCTGGGTCATCAACACCAAGCTTTCCTCCTAGACGTCTTCGGACGGTGAGCGGATCCACTGTGACCTGTGTACCAGAGGGTGCTTACTTTCGGATGAAGAAAGGGGATACTGTAATGTCATGGAGAATCGGAATGGGAAATAGCGAAGGAAGAGGGCATTCTGTACATATATCATTCCAATATCATTCCAACGGGGACATCGAACCGCCGCTATTTTATCAAACTACCTGCCTCGGGCGATGAGTTCTTCGATCTTATCGAGCTTCCTATGCACCATTTCTGCCACGGCTTCGGCATATTCCAGGTTATGGACTCCTCCTCCTTCTTTGAGGAGATCAAAATTGTGTCTTACTTCACCCAAGGGGACCGTGTAGATAAAGGTATGTTTGCCTTTTTTTTCCAGATCTTGTACCATCGTTTCGATCTTGGTGAGCCTGGGTTCGAGTTCTCTGATCAAGTCATCGGCGGTCTTCTTCCATGTTGATAGAATGTTTCCATAGCTTTCGTTGTGGCATTCGATGCACCTGGCTTCGGCCTTTCGGAAACCCAATTTGCCCCCTTCTACCAGACCTTCATGGCAGTCGTCACATTCGATAATGGTCGCCTTGAAACTGGGCAAATTATCGATCCCAACGGCCGTTTTCCCATAAAAGAGGTTCCCAGCGCTTTGGTGACAATCGACACAGTCAACCCGCCCGATTCCCATGGTGTGATGGCAGATATCGCAGTTACGGAAGAATGTCTCACCGTGTTGTTTCCTCGGGGAATGACAGTCCATGCAGTCCATGTCCTCGAGATGAGGAAGATGAGGAAACACCGTTTTTCCAAAAGGAACCGAGCGATCTTCAATTCCACCGTGACAGAGAGACGTGCAAGTATAGCGAGTCTCGAATTCTTCCTGCTTATAACTCTCCCTGAGCAGCTCCAATGCCTCTTCTGTGTTTTTCCTGGCATAGTTCAACAGCTTTATGGCGTACTCAATGTTGTGGACGCCCTTTCCCACAAGAATAAAAGAGAAGTTGTGCCGAGCTTCGTTGAGTAGCTTCTCCGCTCTCCGAACGATTTCCCTTCTAGAGGCTTCGTGCTTGGTGCCATAAAGTTCTTCCTGAACCTCAAATATGCCCCGGTTTAGATCATTTCCCAAGTCCACCAGTATCTTCCTCCAACTCACGATCATCTTTTCAGTGCCTTCGCCATGACAGTTTGCACACGACCGGATGAGGGCCCTCTCGGTGTATCGGGTCGTGAAAAGCGCTTCCTCACTCTCCAGTTCAGACCTGTGGCACCCCACGCAGTCTATTCCCGTAAGAAACATCTTGCTTGGTTCACGCGAGACACCGAACCCCCCTGTGCCAGCATACATTTCCCGAGGCCCAAAGTGGACGTTTGACGCATGGCACCTTTCGCAACTTCCGGCGAACTCTGTCATCACAGGTTGTCCGCTGATCTCATGTTTGATTTGGCTGTGGCATCGGTAGCATTCTACCTTGTGATCAGTGACGTGTTTCCGATGGATGAATTCTGATGGATATTTTGTCCTCACTAGATCTGGCTCAACATGGCATTCGATGCATTTGTTTTCGAGCACAGCCCCATCCCCCTTGTTTATGCCACGGTGACAGTCCAGGCAAGGAACCCCTCGCTCGATGTATTTCCTGTGATTAAACTTGACACCCTCGACCACAAGATTCCCTTTCGGTTGGATATGGCATGACCCGCACTTGGCACTGGAAAGAGACCTCTGCTCACCCCGAGCGTCCGCTTTGTAAAAGTGACAGATGAAACAGTCAGTTTCTGTCACAGTGATATGAGCCCCTTGGACAATCTGGGAGTGACATGTGGTGCACCGTAGCTTCTTCCCCCTCCTTAATTCTTCTAGGTGTCTTCCGTGGTCAAATGCGACATTCTTAAAGATCATTTCTCTTTTAAGGTTTTCTGCCTGGTGGCAACCCGCCTGAAGGCACGCAGCGTCGCTTATCTCTGCATGAGGCTTCGGCGAACGCTTCCCCGTGACAAAGAGTACCAGGGAGACCTGTCCATCTCGCCATTTTCCCTTTAGATGGTTCCAGAAGCCCGGTTTATAATGACATTGGGCACAACGCACGAAATTGTGGGTGGAAGCTTTCCAGGACGCCACATAGGCCTCCATGTTGTGGCATATGCCACAAAATCTTGGGCTCTCCGAAACCTCGTAACCTATGGCCATGAGAATAATTAAACCAACGAAACAGAGGGAGACAAAAGCAAGGAGACCTCTGTAGTGTTCCTTGGTTCCTTTGTACGTCTCCCGCCAAAAAGCCAGCCAAAACTCCGTGATATATCTCCACAGATCAAAAATAAGCCTGAAGTAGTTCTTGATGAGTTTCTTCATGACCTTACGATGCTCTCCTCATTTTCGAAGTCTCACTGGCCCAGGATTCCGATGTGTGCGGCGATCTTCACACCCAATGGCAAATAATCTTGCCATCGGGACCGATTCATATTCCGCCGAAACCAATCTCCCTTAAACCAATGCAAACGGCGACAAAATTCAAGGGTCGGCATTAGGAGCCTACCGAGGTTTGGCTATTCTGTGGTTCCAGCCTTGAGTAGTCGAACGATCTCGGTGTGGCCGTTTTTCACTGCCACATCCAAAGCCGTCCTGTCCCAGGCATCTCTCACTTCGACGTCGGCGCCGTTGGCGAGCAGGGATTCGACAATGTCCACATAGCCCTCTCTTGCCGCCAGGCTCAAAGGAGTGTAACCAAAGATATCTATCACATTTACTTCGGCCCCTTTGGCTAGCAGGGCCTCGACAATCCTGGCGTGGCCACATCTTGCAGCCAAGAGCAAAGCCGTACGGCGCCGGTCAGATTCCGTGTCGACCTTGGCGCCGTTGGCCAACAGGGATTCCACAACCTCGGTATGACCATACTTTGCTGCCATGATCAAAGCGGTCCTCCCCCAAACATCTCTCGCTTCGACGTCGGCGCCGTTGGCGAGCAGGGATTCGACAATGTGCACATGGCCGTTTCTCGCGGCCAAGACCAAAGCGGTAAGGCCATGAATTATTCTCGCATCGGGATCAGCTCCCTTGGCCAGCAAGATTTTCACAATGGCGGTATAGCCTTTTCTCGCTGCTAAGGTCAAAACAGTCCAGCCAAAAGGATCTTGTGCATTTACCTCGGCACCTTTGGTCAATAAGGCTTCCACATTTGTAGTGTCGCCATTCTCCGTAGCTTTGATCAAATCTTCGCTCACATCCGCGGCGTACACAAGCAGCACGATCGGCAGCACACCAAGCAAACTGAGAACTATCCGGATCGGCAACCCAATCCTCCTTTTGGTGGGTTTTTCCTTTTGAGACATACGAATATCCTCTTGCCTTGCGATCACGCATCTAGTGGGTTTGCTGCAAACGAACTCTTACCTTGGATAATTGGAAGCGGCCTGAGAACGAACTTGGGAGAAACTTTGTTCGCCAGGTGGAGACGGACCCCAAGATTGGAAATGAAGTACAGATGTGGAAGAACGGGTGTATGTGCGACTATCTCTTTGCGTCTCTCCCCGCGCGATTTCGCGGTTTTGAACACAAAAGCCTCTAAGGACCATCATCAGGATCCCTTAGAGGCAAAATAGCGGTACCTTCTGAAAACCTTTCTCCATAACTCACCTCCAGGGTAAAAATTGCCTGTTACTGTTACATTGAGTATCACATTGTGATATATATGTCAACATGTTTTTTGAAACCTACAGAGTTGAGACATTCGTCGCGTACCAAGGCAAGTTTCCAACCATCTAGCCTCTTCTATAGCCATGAATCCATTGCGATCAATGGTCATTGTTAGCCCGTGCATAAGGGATACCCAATTCCCCTAATAACTCCTGGACCGGACCCCTCACAATTATCTTGTTCATGTAACTAAGGTGGTCAGGTATGCTGAGACAATAACGACAAAAAGTAAAACCGAAATAACCGGACAGAACATCCATCTCACGCTCACAAATATGAGGTACATCAAGCGGGTGCTTGAATGGTCCAGCCTTTCGAATTGTGCTCTAGCCATCAAAAGTGCAGTGCATGAACGTGCCAGAACTCCACTGCAGATCCTCGACTATACAAAGATTCTCTTGGCCCTGGCAGAGCAGGAACCGTGATACAGAAACATACCTGGAAGAGACAAAGAATATTGCTAGTGGCAGGTGAAACCTTCTACCGCAGTGTTTCTCGATGATTCAGTTGACCTTCCTACTGCAGAATGGATGTTACAGAATGATCTAGCCTAAACAGCGAGCCGTGTGCTGGATCATCCCCTGGGGGGCAAAAAAGGTGGCTTTTGGGGGGGATCGTTCACTTTCTACAACGGAGGACCAAAAAGCAAGCACCTCGATGAATCGTAATAGCAAACAAGTCATGAAACGATTGAACGAATTCTTTTTCTATGAGGCTGCCTGTTATCAAACTCCTTTTTTTCGTTTAAGACATCGGTTACTCCTTCAGTCGTTAATCGAGCTAGCGGCTTCCTGAGACGTGAGGCTTTCCTTTGCCTCAGATGACCTTCTATCCGTGCTGGCTTCGTTTCGCCAGACACCCGATGCTGTTTTCACGCAGAGACGATTGGGAAAGCGCCGAGGGACCCGAAGAGGGAACGATTCTAACTGTATCCTTGAATTTCCGCAGACCCACATAAATGCAAGGTTTCTAACGCTAATCGTTAGAATAGGGGGGAGGGTGATCGATATCATCTACTATGTATTCGACAGATTGCGTCAGAGAGAGAAGTGACCTCAGTAGGCTTGGTAAAAAACGACATGTCCGTTATAATGAACACTTAGCCTTCTTCTGGTAGCCTCGCCAACTCTTCCCTGACCTTTTCCGCCTCGATTAGGGTGTCCAGCCGCTCGAAGATATTCAGGGCCTTCGCAAGATACTCACGAGCCTGGGCAACTTGGCCTTGCATCTTGTGGAGCCGGCCATAGTCTGCATAGGCCAACGCCAACTCGTTCTCGGCTTTGATCTCTCGAAGCACAGCGATGCTACGTTCGAAGTGGGGTGCCGCCTGAGCGGGATTGGTTTTCAGGGCGATCTCGCCTAAGAGGCGGTGAGTGAACCCGACATAATACCTCGCCCCACAGCGTTCTGCCATTTCCAGGCCTTCTTCGAGCGTCTGCCTCGCTTTTTCTTCCTCTCCGGCCAGCCAATACCCTTCGCCGAGGTAACACCTAAGGGGAGTTTCAAACGCCATGAAACCCCCAGCTCGAAAAATCGGCAAGATAGCAGACGTCAGAAGCTCAATTCCTCTGTTTGGTTTTCCGGCTCGGCACAAAGCCCATCCAAGACTTCTCTGCGACCGCGCTTTATCCCCAGGTGTTGGAGCCTTCTGGACCGCTAGCTCCCCATACTCTACCGCCTTACCGAGGTCGCCTTTCCAAGAATAGGCCAATGAGAGGTGAGAGGCCGCAATAGAGATCATGCTGTTGTCCGAAAATTCCTGGGCAACGCTCAGTGCCTTTTGCCCTGCTTCCACCCCCTCGTCCCAGCGACCGAGATGTGAGCAGGCATTTATGGCCCCGACCCATCCCCTCATGTACCAGCGAAGGTTAAAACTCTTCTCCATCGTTCGGAGGAGGTCTTCTTTCAAGGCCAGGACTCGGTCGTAGTCGCCCCTATCCGAATGACTCAATATTAAATACGCATATGCGTGCGCGGCATCTTCAGCATTCCCCCCAGCCTCACAGAGTTCAGCCGCTTTGGTCAGGGTTTGGATGGCCTGATCATAGTGGCCGAACGCAAAATGACAATGTCCCAAGCGGCCATAGAACGCCCCCAGGAGCTCTGGATTCCCTAACCCCCTCGCCATGGGCTCATAGCGGATCAAAAGGTCGTAATACTCTTGGAACTTAAAGAGCAGCTCAACCACGAACTCTTGGTTTACCAACAGGGAGATTCGCCGTTCTCGGTTCTCCTCGGTCTCTGGGAGGGTATCAAGGAGCTCCATGGCCTCATCAAAATAGGCATTAGCCTGCTCCATGGCGTTGAGATTGGCCGCCTTCTGGTTGGCCAGATCCAGATATTCCATCGCCTTGTCCGTATTGGCACTATGCGAGTAGTGGTAGGCCAGCAGTTCGCAGTATTCTTGGAGCCGGTCCGGGTAGAGGGCTTCTATGGCTCCTCCTATCTCTCCATGAATCTCCTTTCTCCTTTTGATAAGTAAGCTGTTATAGGCGACCTCTTGAGTAAGGGCGTGCTTGAAGATATAGGTCGATTGGGGATATATTCCCCTCTCATAGAGAAGCTCTGAGTCCTTTAAAACCGATAGGTGTGATAACAATTCCTCTTGCGATATGCCCGTCACGCGCCTTATCAACTCATAGCTGAACTCCCTCCCAACTGCTGAAACTATCTGAAGGAGGCCCTTGATCTCCTCGGGCAGGGAGTCAACCCTGGCCATAATCACATCTTGAACCGTGGCGGGGATGGTCACCTCTTTGAGATCTTTTGCTATGCGATATCTGGCGTCCTCCTTCTCTATGATCTTTAGATCTTTCAGGGATTTTATTAACTCCTCTATGAAAAAGGGTACCCCTTCTGTCTTCTCAAGAACGAATTCCTCAAGCTCCTTATCAAGCTCCTCCGTGCCCAGGAGATGGGAGACCATGATGAGGCATTCGCGGTTGGAAAGCCGGTTCAACATTACCTGGCTGTGATAGGACTTGGCGCCCCAGGTGTGCACGAACTCTGGCCGGTAGGTGAATATCAATAAGATTCTTGCCTCGGGTATGCTCTCCAGCAGATGTTTTAACTGATCTTCTGAGCTTTTATCAATCCAGTGAAGATCCTCATAGGCCAAAATCAGGGGCCTGATCTCAGAACCCTTCAGGACAATTCGCTTGAATGCTTCAATAATTCGATCTTTCTTCAATTCAGGGCTCATGGAGATCTTGTCGATACCACTCTCTTTCACCGAAAAAAGCTCCAGAAGAAAAGGGAGGGCCGAATTTTCATCTGCCCCAAGTATTTTCAGGCCTCTTTTGACTTTTTCCCTGATCTCGAGATCCCCATCTCCCTCCAGGATATCGAAGTTTGCCTTCAGGATAT
>CP070752.1:2675011-2694480 GCA_020348625.1 Deltaproteobacteria bacterium
GGGTAGTGGGTTACGCCCGTGCGGGTTCAAGTCCCGCCTTCGGCACCATGAGAAGGTTAGAGGATTAGCTGAATGTAGGTTAATCCTCTTTTCTTATGGAAATGGCGCTTTATTGCATCTATTTGCAGACATCCACCCATTGGGCCTCAGTGATCCGGCAGAGCTCATCCGCGGGGATTTCGATGTATGGTTTTGGGAGCCCTTTACCCGAAAGTGCTGACATTAGGTTAGGGCGAACTTCCCCGGTCTCCTCGGTCCCTAATGGATAGAGCTGGAGCAATACGCCGAAAGCCGAGGTCCAGTGATTTATTTACCATACAAATCCTCGACAAACCGGCACCCAGAGCTCGATTCCCTGTTCTTATCCCTTTTTCCCTAAAAAGAATTCCTGTTCCGGAGGTTTCCTAGTGGGATCTTTTTGAGGCCTTGAGGGGATTTAATTTGTGATTCTCCGCCGCCTTTTGGGCTTTTACATGAGTTGCCATATTGCAAATTCCTCTTTTCCATTTGAGGGCGGGGTCAGGGAAACTCATGCAAAACGTTCCGGTGGAGTACTCGGCGACTCTCTCACAGCCGTTGCACTGTTCGACAATGGGGTGGCAGCTGCCGCCGTTAAACTGGCACCCTTTCTTGGTCATGAAGATGCATTCATGGCCCTCTCTCAAAGTTGTACAAACCATGGGTATCACATCCTTTCTTTGTGGATTTCAAAATAAGAACTACGAGCTCTTATTGTAGTCAGCCGAATAGAGTGAGCTCATATCCGGACGGTTTGAGAAAAGCGCCTCTCTATATCTTTTATGGGTTTTTATTGTCAAGAAAAAAGCGCGGTCAATTGCGCTAAAAGGTAAGCATGCTATCACGTATGTCCAGCCCTCGCCATACAGTTTTTTCGGGAATTGCTAGATGATGAGAAAGGCAGAGAGGATCATGACCACCTTTGGAGGTGTACAGGGCTTGTTTGGTTGCATTAGGGAAGCATTTGAGCTGATGGGGCAGGGAGGTTCACTCGAATAGACCCATCAGCCCTTTCAGTTTCTTGACTGCTTTGGGGAGCACGTCTCCAATGCCTTCATGAAATCTCAAGTGCGCATGATTATCAAAGGGGGTTTCACCCTGATTGATAATGACCAGTTTTGCACCGGAGCGAAGGGCTTCAGCAGGCATGTCTGCGGCTGGCGTTACTACAAGACTTGAGCCAACAACCACGAAAAGGTCGCATTTTCGTGAATGCTCGAACGAAAGCATGAGATCTTTTTCCGGAAGGGATTCGCCGAAATCGACTACACTGCGAACGAGGTCTCCTCCGCATGAGCATGCAGTCATGTTAGCAGCCTTATCCACCTTTTTGCCGCACCTCGTGCAGCGGAGTTTTGCTATGTTTCCATGAAGCTCGGCCAGCAAATCCGGGCGTATTCCGGATTTGAGATGCAGGTTATCCACGTTTTGGGAAATAAGGAAGGCCAGTTTGCCCATTTCTTGGAGATCAACAATAGCCCGATGACCCGTATTAGGTTCCACGGAGTCCCAGGGACGGCTCATCGGCCTGGGCGGGAGACCCTTGTCTCTCCGAGTCCACATGCCATCGGGCCCTCTAAAGTCCGGCAGTCCTGATTCCGTGCTGATACCGGCCCCGGTAAAGACAACCAGGTGTCGTGCCTCATAGAGCCATTGAGCAAGGGTCTGAATTCTAGTATTAAGATCCTGGTTCATGTTTGTCTTGTGTCTATTCTCCAATGATCTTCACCAGCACCCTCTTGCGTCTCCGACCGTCGAATTCCCCGTAAAATATTTGCTCCCAGGGGCCAAAGTCCAGCTTACCGTCGGTTACCGCAACGACCACTTCACGGCCCATGATCTGCCGTTTCATGTGGGCGTCCGCGTTATCCTCGCCCACGTTATGTCTATATCCTGAGACTGGTTCGTGCGGTGCAAGCTTTTCCAGCCACACATCATAGTCATGGTGCAGGCCCGGTTCATCGTCATTTATGAAAACGCTTGCCGTTATGTGCATGGCATTACAAAGGAGAAGACCTTCCGTGATCCTGCTTTCCCTTAGACAATCTTCTACTTGAGGCGTGATATTGACGAGCGCCCTCCTTGTGGGAATTTGAAACCAGAGCTCTTTGCGGTAGGTTTTCATGCATGCCTCCTTCGACTGTGGTTGCGGCGATGTTTGGCCTCGGGGCCGGTTTTCTACTGAACTCCATACCCATCATTGGATGCTCGTTCGACTTGATGCCCTCTATTTCCGGTTTCTTCAAAGGCTAACTGAGTATACTCTAACCAGGATAGATGCCCTAAAGCGAAAAGTCTAGGAGTTATTTTGTCTTGATTTGGAGGCCGGTTGTTGATACATCCCTAGGGGCGATACAGTGATTTGAGATGATTCGCGCCAAACGGTGATATCGTGGAAGGCTTTAAGATTCGGTATAAAAACTCCACCTTTTCGGGTGAGAAAATCGAGCTGGACGGCAAGTCTTTCAGCCGTTGCACCTTCAAGGACTGCATGGTTGTGCTCGAGAAGGGCGAAACGGAGATCGATAATTGCCGAATTGAGAATTGCAAATTGCTGCTAAGGGGCAATGCCTATACCGTTGGAAAGATCATTACACTATTTACGGGTAAGAGCCCCCTTAAGGTTCTGGATTTCGATGAGCCGTTGTTTGAAAAGCCGGTATAGTGTAACCCTAAAGCCCGATGGCCTTTCTGTATCGCAGGCAGTTGGCATTATTGTTGTTATGATCCAGTAACGACAGATAACCTATATTGCGATAGGCCTTTTCCCTGGCGCCTTCAAGGGTTGAGTCACCGGCGATTATGTGCAGTACTCGGCCCCCGTCAGAGACGAGGCCTTTCTCAGGATCTTCCCTGACCCCTGAGAAATAGATGGCGATTCCCCTTTCGAGCCTATCTAAGCCGGTGAGTTGATGGCCTTTGCCGTAACGCCCGGGGTAGCCCTTGTTCCATCCCTTGCTGGCCTTTGAGCGGCCCTCCATGGCAACGACGTCCACGTAGTATTGATTATTCCAGACAGGGGTGATTTGATCCAGCGTACCTTCCCAGACCGCCATACCGATTTCGAATAGGTCGGTACTTAACTTTCGGGATAGAACTTCCCACTCGGGGTCGCCATGTCGTACGTTAATTTCAAAGACATCTAGGCTATTGTAAGGGTCGAGATTGAGGCCAAAGTACAAGACCCCTTTGTAATCCCATCCCAGACCGAGATCGCCCCGATTGTAAATCGCATTCACCGTGGGGTTTACGATCTCTTTCACGATCCTATTTACCAGCCATGGGGTCACCAGTTTATGGGGCAAATAGCAACCTGTTCCGCCGGTATTGAGGTTTCCGTCGAACTCCTTGACTGATTCCTCATCATCTTCATCAAAGGCCCTCTTATAGTCCTGGACGAACATTCTGAGAGGCAATACGTGTTCGCCGTCCAGATAGACGAAAAATGAGATCTCCGTGCCATATTTTCTTTCTTCGATAACGACCTTATCCCCAGATTCTCCGAATATCTTCTGGACCATTATCTTGTCGATTGCCTCCTCGGCTTGCGCGACGTCATCACATCCTATGGCACCTTTTCCCGCTGCCAGGCCATTAGCCTTAACAAATACTTGATAGCCGATATTTCTAACGTATTTCTTGGCTTCTTGCGGATTCTCAAAAACGCGGTATTCCGGCTTACCGACGCCGATGTGCCTCAGAATGTTATCGGTGAATTCCCGGTCACACTCCAGCCTGACGAATTCCTTTTTCGGTCCTATAGTTCTAATTCCCTTTTCATTGAGTACATCCACTAGGCCCTCTTCAAGCGGGTTTTCTGAACCGATGTCAACAAGGTCGACCTTATTTTCGAAGCAGAACTTAGCAACCTCGGCAAAATCCCTGAGATCGTAACATTCTATCAAGCCCCTCTTTCCCTTTGCCGTATGAGGCACGCCGTCGTTTCCGGGGCAAAAGTAGACCTTTTCGACGTGCTGGCTGTCTCCGTATTTGTCAGCAAGTGAATGGTCCCTTCCTCCCGTACCATAGACGAGAACGTTCATTATCTCCCTCCCGTTAAGGTGTTGAGCGGTTCAGTGGAATGCAAATAGTCTATGGGCCCCGTTGTTGTGGTGCACGAGTATAGGTGGATCGCCAGACCATGTCAACACCAATTGCCCGACTGCTAAACCCATTTGAGCTTGTCTTTCTTTTTCCTATTTTGCTATACTTCGTGATTTAATAGGTAGAAAGCAAACTGAGCGTTTCACGAGATCTTATAAGATGAAAATCGGGGTTATTTCCGACACGCACCTCCAAGAGGTGACCTCACAGTTGGTTAGGATCTACGAGGAGCATTTCTCCGACGTTGATATGATTCTTCATGCGGGAGACCTTGTTTCCATGGATATCGTTGATTTTCTGGGCCAAAAGCCTCTTCATGTAGTGCAGGGTAACATGGATTGTCAGGCCGTAAAGGTTCGATTTGCCGAAAAGGAGGTAATCCAGGTAAACGGGTTTCGCCTCGGGCTGATACACGGATGGGGATCGCCGTTGGGCATAGAGAAGAGGATTAGGCCCGAATTTGGCGAGGTGCACGCCATTGTCTATGGCCACTCTCACCGATCGGCAAATCACAGAAGCGGCGATGTTCTGTTCTTCAATCCGGGATCGGCCAGCGGGTTTTCCGTATCCAGGTCACATTCGGTCGGAATCTTGCATATCGGAGAGGACATAAAGGGGACTATTATTGGCGTTTGAGGTTTTGGGATGAAGGTTGTTTGGGCGCCTTGGCGCATGGAATATGTTGGCTCGGATCAGGCAAACGAGGGGTGCATATTTTGTCCGGGCCATGACCGGACTCAGGATGAAAAGAAACTGATACTCTACCGAAGCGAATGGAGCATCGTCCTTATGAACAGGTTTCCTTACAGTAATGGACACCTGTTGATTGCCCCATTGCGGCATATTTCTTCTTTCGATTCCCTTTCACCGGATGAGAAGCTTGACCTCTTAAACATGGTGGAAAGGTCGGTGAGCGTTTTAAAGGAGGTCATGGATCCGGCCGGATTCAACATCGGCATGAACCTGGGAAAGGTAGCAGGGGCCGGAGTTGAAGATCATATTCATTTTCATATCGTCCCGCGATGGAGCGGGGACACTAATTATATGACGGTTCTTGGGGAAGTCAGGATTATTCCGGAGCATATTCAGGCTACGTACGAGAAGCTGTTGCCTTTTTTTAAATAGATTTAGACTCAGCAATTTTTCGGGCAAAACAGGAGGACCCTATGAGGCACGTTAAAGCTATAGCAAGCATTTTGGTCATGTTATTTGTTGTGATAATCGTTGTTGAGAACCTTGAGCAATTATCCAAGACGCTGACGCTTCGGATAGATCTGCTTTTTTGGGGCGCAAAAACCGGTCCAATGGCGTTCTATCTGGTCGTGATCATTGCATTTCTCATCGGTGTTTTTGTGGCAGGACTCCTGGGAATATTCGAGCGGTTTCGGCTCAAGAGGGAGATTAAGCGGCTTTCAAAGGAAAACAAGGAAAAAGATAAGGAGTTGAATTCATACAGGAACTTACCTATTGTTGAGGAAGAGGTTGAGGATACTTCGGCAGTTGTAGCGACAAACAGTGAAAGCGCCTTATCAAATAACGATAGAGCCGTCTAATGCAAAGGATAGGAGGAAGGTAACTCTTTGTTATTTGAAATACAAGGATTGAGTTTCGCCTTTTGGATATTCCTTGCCTTTGTTGCAGGTCTCGTTGCAAATTGGCTTATTAGGTCAGGAAGCGCCGAAAAGATTAGAAGTAGACTGGACAGGGGGGATAAGGCCTTTTTCAGGGGTGTGCAACATATCCTATCGAATGAGCCGGATCGGGCTATCGAGCAGTTCACAAAATCAGTTCAGATTAACTCAGAAACCATAGAAACCTACGTTGCTTTAGCCAATCTGTATAGTTCTTCAGGCGATATTGAGAGGGCGATCAGGATACGCCAGGGGATTATTCTCCGGCCCAATCTAGACAGTGCCATAAGGTTGAGGGCCATCTTCGATCTCGGGTCGGATTACAAACGGGGGGGCGTTTTGGATCGTGCCCTCTCTGCTTTTCAAAAGGTTATCGAGAGTGAGCCCAACAATCTGGAGGCCCATGAGCAGATTGAGCGAATCTATGAAGATCTGCATGACTGGGGTAGGGCTTTTGAGACAAGGCAAACTATCTCAAAACTGGTGAAGGGGGATCATCGTCATATCCTGGCCCACCACAAGACTGAGCTCGCGAAGGTTCGTGAGAAGGATGGCGATGAAGTCGGCGCAGAGAAGGCTTACAAGGAGGCTATCTCCATCTTCGATGGGTGCGTCGATGCCTATCTTCACCTTGGCGACCTCTATCTGTCTCAGCAAAGGCATAAAGCCGCTCTTGCAAAATGGAAAAAGATAGTTGATGTGGCCCCGGAGTTCACCTTTCTCGCTTATCAGAGACTTGAGAGGGCTTATGCCAAGATGGATAACCCCGGGCTTGTAGGGGATTTTCTGAAGGAGGTTGCTCGCCAAAATTCGGATGTGTCTACCCAGTTAGCCCTCGCCCGGTACCTCTACAACGAGGGGGAGGTAGACGCTGCTGTTGACCAGGTGAGGCAGGCAATTAAACTCGCGCCCTCTTTTTTGGATGCCAGAAAATTCATGGGTGAAGTGCTGTTGAAGGAGGGGAGAAATGAAGAGGCCCTTGTGGCTTATAAAGAGCTTCTGCTGAGCTTGGACTTTCCGTTTTTGCAGTTTCGGTGCAACAACTGTGGATACCGTCCGGAAAAGCTTGCGTGGAGGTGTCCACAGTGCTTGAAATGGGATTCAATTGGCATAATGGAACCCCCTCCTCTTGGTTTGCCAAACGGGCATTCGCCTTCGTGAGCTTCACGAAATCGCGTCTATTGCGGGTACTATGTTACATGATATGCAGGTGGAGAAGGCGTTTATTAGATGCACGATAGACTAACATTCAGTAAGCACATGTTCAGGGCCTCCGTGCTTTCCTTGGTAGTTTTCCTGCTTTTTGTTTCCTTTCCGCAAGAGCTTTTTGCGTCATCTAATGCGGCCGGTGTTCTCCTGCAGAAGGCGAGGGCTTGTAAAGAGAAGCTTTATGGATCTGCGGCAAAGAAAAAGTACCGACATAACTGGGAAAGATGCATTAGAAGCCATGAGAAAGTCTATAAGGGATTTCCAAGCACGAACGAGGCTGTTTATGCCATGCTGGGGGCGGGGGAGCTCTGGGCTTACCTCTACAGGTATTCATCAAAGGAGTCTGACATCGATACGGCAATATCGCTCTATAGAGAACTGGTGAAGCATCATCAAGATCATCGTCTGGCTGATGATGCACAGTATCGGCTCGGGGAGATCTTCTACAAGTATAAAAAGGATCCCATGCAGGCCTATGTCGAATTCCTGAAGGTAGAGGTGAAGTTCCCGAATGGGGATATGCGGGCGAGAGCCACCAAAATGATGAACCAACTTGAACGTGTTTTGGGCAAAAGGCTCGTAGCCGAAGAACAACGCAAACGAGAAACGGCAGAGAAAAAGCAGCTTGTAGTGGTGAAAGATATCAGGCACTGGTCAACCCCTTCATATACAAGGGTTGTTGTAGATCTTGAAAGCCAGGTCATTTACAGAGAGCATCTTCTGAAGAGGGATCCAAGCCTTAGGAAGCCCAGGAGGCTATTTGTGGATCTGCTCAATGCCCGCATTAGCAAGGACATAGAGAGCTCCATACCCATAAAGGACGGGCTGCTGCGAAGGGCCCGCGCTGGCCAGTACGACAAGAGGACGGTAAGGGTTGTGCTGGATATAGACAACATGGAAAGCTACAAGATTTTTCATCTCTATGACCCTTTCAGGATTGTCGTTGATGTGAGGGGCAAAGAGCGGCTGCTGAAACCAGAAAAGCAGATTGTTGCACAAAAGGCGCCTGAAAAGCCAAAACAAACCAAAAGAGATGAAAAGGGAATCTCCTTGGCCAAGCAGTTGGGACTGGGGGTGAAGAGGATCATAATCGATCCGGGCCATGGCGGCAAGGATCCGGGGGCACTAGGAAAAAACGGCATAGAAGAGAAAGACGTGATGTTGAAACTCTCGGAAATACTGGCGGACAGGGTTAGAGACGATCTGAAATGCGAGGCTATTCTAACGAGAACCAGTGATACGTTTTTAGCCCTAGAGGATCGAACCGCAATTGCCAATACGAAGAAGGGTGATCTGTTTATCTCACTTCATACGAACGCCCACAGGGATAGGCGAGTTAGCGGCATAGAGACCTATATCCTCAATATCGCCTTAGACGAAGATGCCATGAATCTGGCTGCATTGGAAAATGCCACTTCAACCAAGAACATTGGCGATCTCCAAATGATCCTCAATGACCTTATGCTCAACACGAAAATCAATGAATCGGGCAGGCTCGCGCAGTTCGTGCATAAGGGTCTCATGAAGGAACTGCGCAAGGGCTACAAACGGGTTAACAGCAGGGGCGTAAGGCAGGCCCCATTTTATGTTTTGATCGGTGCTGAAATGCCCGCGATTTTGGTGGAGGTGGGCTATATTACCAATAATATTGAAAATGGCCGGCTCTGCTCTCCTGCTTATCTGAACAGAACTGCCGACGGTATCGTGAAGGGCATCGCTTCGTACATAGAGGACATGGAATTGACCTACAAGGGAGGATAGGGCCTTACACTAAAGCAAATAGAGCTGATCCTTTAATGAGTGGCACATGTTAGAAAACGAACCCAGCTTCGACAATGAAAAATATATCAGTGAGCAGACTGCTGCAATCCTGGAACGGGTTAAGCGGTTTGACAACAAACTGTATCTCGAGTTTGGCGGCAAGCTTCTGTATGATTACCATGCCGCACGGGTTCTTCCCGGGTATGATCCGAATGCAAAAATGAGATTACTCAAGCAACTGAAGGACAGAGCCGACATACTGCTCTGCATCTATGCAGGCGATATAGAGAGAAAGAAAATCAGGGCGGATTTTGGCATTACCTACGACTCCGATGCTCTCAAGCTCATTGACGATTTAAGGGAATGGGGAATTGGCGTGCTCGGTGTGGTCATAACGCGATTTGATAACCAGCCGGCTGCCATATTGTTCAAGAACAAACTTGAGCGGCGAAACATGGCAGTATACACCCATCCTTACACAAAAGGATATCCTACCGATGTAGATCTGATTGTCAGCGAGGACGGGTATGGGGCAAACCGGTATATTGAAAGCGAAAAACCCCTTGTTATTGTCACCGGTCCTGGCCCGGGGAGCGGGAAATTGGCAACCTGTCTTTCTCAACTCTATCACGACTATCGCAAAGGGATCAGGTCTGGATATGCCAAATTTGAGACCTTTCCTATCTGGAATTTACCCCTCAAGCATCCGGTCAACATTGCATACGAGGCAGCTACAGCCGATATCGGAGATTTCAACCTGATAGATCCTTTTCACCTGGAGGCATACGGAAAGTCAACAGTAAACTACAATCGAGATGTGGCAATATTTCCGGTGCTCAAGAGAATACTGGAGAAGATAACAGGGGGCGAGTCGTTTTACCGGTCTCCGACGGACATGGGGGTTAATCAAGCGGGGTTTGCCATTATCGACGATGAAAGGACCTGTGAGGCTGCCAAACAGGAGCTTATCCGACGCTATTTTCGGTATCAATGCGAATATTTGATGGGATTTGCCGACAAGGAGACCGTTCAGAGGGTGGAGCTTTTCATAAAGGATTTCAGCCTTGAATTGAGATCAAGAACGGTGGTTGAACCGGCACATCAAGCAGCCAGAGAGGCTCAGGAGAAAGACAAGGGCCACAAGGGCATCTATTGCGGTGCCGCAATAGCCCTACGAGATGGTACCATAGTAACGGGGAGTAATTCTCCGCTCCTTCACGCCGCCTCAAGTCTTGTATTACATGCCATAAAGCACTTGGCTGGTATTCCCCCTAAGATCAAGTTGCTACCGCCAAACATAACGGATTCGGTTAAGAGGCTCAAAACAAAGGTACTCGGTGAGAAGGCAGTCAGTCTGGATCTGGAAGAGACGTTGATTGCGCTCAGCATCAGTGCAACGACCAACTCTGCGGCTCAGATCGCCATTGAAAAGCTGAAAGAGTTGAGGGGCTGCGAGGTGCACATGACGCATATGCCTACCCCGGGAGACGAAGCAGGTCTGAGGCGTTTGGGCGTGAATCTAACCAGTGATGCAAATTTCTCATCGAGAAATCTGTTTATCACATGATACAGGGAGTGCTATCGACACGCTTCCGTGCTACGTGCGCTCATTCGTTAGGGCGGGAAAAATCAGGTGCGGGATGGAAATCAATAGACAGGAGCGGCACTGCTAGTTCTGGAGCCACTTGAGGTAGGCCTCGATAAATACGTCGATATCACCATTCATCACCCTTTCAATATTTCCGACCTCAACATCGGTCCTATGGTCCTTCACGAGCTGGTAAGGGTTGAATACATATGACCGTATCTGGTTTCCCCACGCTATGTCTCTTTGAGATTGATGTCTGAGCTGTTTTTCCTTTTCCTGTTTTTCCTTTTCTAATCCATACAGGCGGGCCCTTAAGATCTTCATGGCCAATTCTCTGTTTCTGTGTTGCGACTTTTCATTCTGGCACTGTACAACGATATTGGTTGGTAGATGGGTAATCCTTACAGCCGAACTGGTTTTATTTACATGCTGTCCACCCGGCCCACTTGCCCTAAAAGTCTCAACCCGTATATCCTTATCATTGATCTCTACGGTAATGTCATCCTCAATCTCGGGAAGCACAGAAACCGATGCAAAAGAGGTATGTCTCCGTGCATTGGCATCAAAGGGCGAGATCCGTACCATCCGATGAATCCCATCTTCCGATTTAAGGTATCCATAAGCGTACGGGCCGCCAACAGTAAAGGTCACGTTTTTGATTCCGGCTTCATCTCCGGGCAAATGGTCAACAATTTGGGTTTTCATCCCTCTGGACTCAGCCCACCTCAGGTAGAGCCGTAGAAGCATTTCGACCCAATCTTGTGCCTCTGTTCCGCCTGCACCCGCATTTACCGCGATGATTGCGTTCCTTTTGTCGTCTCTATCCCCAAGCAGTGACTGAAGTTCATATCGCTCTATTTGCTTTTCTAGCTCCAGAAGGTCTTTGTTGAGATCTTTCAGGGAGTTCTGGTCGTTTTCCTCCAGTGCGACATTCGTTAAGATATCAAGCTCTTCCAACTCGTTTTTATATCGCTGCCACTGTTCCAGTTGATTAATCAGCACCCCTCTTTCCTGGCTCAGCTCCGTCGCCTCGCTGTGGTCTTTTTGCCAAAAATCTGAGTTGGATAGGGTTTTTTCGATCTTTTTCAGGCGTTCTTCGCTGGCAGCCAGGTCAAAGATGGTCCCAGAGATCATCGAGTTTCCTGTTCAATAGATCAGTCTTTTCCGCAGTGTCTATATCGTACATAATCCTATCTCCTCTTATGTATGAATTTCCCTACAAGCTTAAGTATGGCTAGCAGTGTGAGCAGTATAGCAAAAATGTCACCGAATTGTGAGTAAAATGTTTTTGCATGATCCAGGGTCAATTCCTCGCATAACACCTCTTTTGTGAAGAGCCCGCCTCTGGCTATGATCTTGCCAGTCGGGAGAATAATGGCACTGATCCCGGTGTTTGCGGCCCTCGCCATTGGTAAGGCCGTTTCTACACATCGAAAAACAGCCATACTGATATGTTGATAGGGGGCGCTCGTTCGACCGAACCAAGCGTCATTGGTGAGATTCACCAAGAGTTGAGCGCCTTGTTTGCTGTGCTTTCGCGATATATCCGGGAAGATGGCCTCGAAACAGATGATGGGCCCTATTCTAAGACCAGCAGCGCTGATTGGTTTTACCTCCCCCCCAGATGAAAAATCTCCTGCTGCTGGCACAAGGCGGTTTACAAAAGGAAGGAATCTCTTAAGGGGAACATATTCTCCAAAGGGGACCAGGTGAACCTTATCATAGTAATCATAGATCGTTCCTTCTGATATGAAGTAGGCCCTGTTATAGTAATGTGTTCCTTTGCTATTCTTGGTGTATGCAGGGGAGCCGAAAAGGATATTCGAATGCATCTTTGCAGCAATCCTAAAGACCTCTCTTGAAAGGGCCGTATTGTCCTGAAAGAAAAAGGGGAGCGCAGTTTCAGGCCAAATAATTAGCTTGGGCTTAAAGTCAACCGATTCTTCCGTGAGTTTCCCGTAAAGGAGCAACGTTTTTTCTTGCAGCTCGGGATTCCATTTAAGCGACTGATCAATATTTCCTTGGACAACAGCAATCCTAAGCACATTTGTATCGGGGGCGGTAGCTGCCTTTCGTCCAAGGCAGTTGTAACCGTATACGAGGGTGAAGGCCATGATCAAGATAACCACGCCGGTTTCCGTTACCTTTGCTTTGATGGAATCGGGGCGCACAAAGGAAATCAGCTTGAATATGGCCACATTAACCATCACAATCAGAAATGATATGCCGTAGACACCGGCGATGTCCGAGATTTGGATCAGCGGCAATCGCAGGTATTGGCTGTATCCCAGGAGGCACCACGGAAAGCCGCTCATAACAAATGTTCTGGCATATTCCAAGCCTACCCAGCTAGCTGCCGCCAGCACCGGCGCCAGTTGGTCCTTTTGTAGGGTATTCCAGATGAGACCGAAACATGCGATATAGAGTGCTAGATAGAGGCTGAGAAGCAAAAGGGCGCTAAGTGCAAAGACGGGATTGAGACCACCGTAATAGGAGAGAACCACGATTATCCAGTAGATAAGCGTTAGGTAGTGGGAAAGCCCGGCGATGCCGCCGAGCTTGAAGGAATCCCACGGCGACTTATTCTTGAGGCTTAGGAAAAGAGGAATGAGAAAGACCCATGCCAACCAATCCAAACTAAGGGGTGCGAAACTGGCAGTCATCAGCAGCCCGCACAAGATAGCGAGCCCCACATCCTTATATGTGATGGTTCCCATTGATAAGAACATATGTGCCCAGCCCTTACACCAGTATCTTGCCCTCTTATAGTAGAATCTGGCCCATTATGCAATCGCGGCTGGCTTTATTCGCCTTCGCTAGGATACCCTCCAGCTTCTCCAAGCGAGGCCCAGATCTACACGGTTTTTTATTCTTGACTATCCTGAGGTATTTCATTATAAATCAAAACAATTAGCCGGGCGGGCATAGCTCAGCTGGTAGAGTACAAGCTTCCCAAGCTTGGTGTCGCGGGTTCGAGCCCCGTTGCCCGCTCCAGACTAGTTACAAAAGAGTTCTGTTCCCTTTTCGAGGTAGGCAGCTGTCGTTCAGCGCATGGTGAGTACTTTGAAAAGTGGATGAGTGAAATTCGAGCATACCTGAGACAGGTTGAGGGAGCGGGCTTTTGAGCCCGCTTTTTGTGTTAGAGGTTGGCGGGTGAAGTCGGAATCTAAGAGAATCGTTAATGAGGTCTCGCATTTTGCTGAGCCGCTCCTAAGCTCATGGCTTTTAGAGCTTGTGGATGTGGAGTTCTTGTTTGAAAGGGGCAGATGGGTCCTCCGAATCTATATGGACAAGGAAGGGGGCGTGACCCTGGACGACTGTGCTGAAGTGAGCCGAGAGCTTGGGGATCTCATTGATGCAGAGGATATGATTGACTTTCCCTATGTGCTCGAGGTTTCTTCTCCTGGGTTAAACCGGCCCCTTAAGAAGGAGCGCGATTTCGCGCGCTCAATTGGCAAGCTAATAAAAGTGACCATGTTGCAACCGGTCAACAACAGGAGAAACTTCACCGGACGTCTGAGCGATGTCGTGGAGGGGATATTGCGTCTTTCTCTGGATGATAATCATCTCGTAGAGCTACCCTTGAGGGACGTTGAAAAGGCTAGACTGAAATACGAATTTAACAAGTGATAGCTTGATGGAGAATTGAACATGATTACGGATTTACTGAGGACTATCGAGCAAGTCAGTCGAGATAAAGGCATTGATGCGAAGATTCTCATAGAAGCGCTGGAAGAGGCTGTACGGTCGGCGGTCAAGAAGAAGTTCGGCCTCGAATACGAACTGGAAGTCTCCTTTAATATGGAAATAGGCGAAATTGAGGTCTTCGAGTTCAAAGAGGTGGTTGATGAAGTAACTGATGAGAGAATTCAGGTGTCTTTGGAGCAAGCCAGAGAGCTTGATCCGGAATCGGAAATCGGCGATAGTCTCGGCATGAAGATGGACACCGATGCCCTGGGAAGAATAGCGGCGCAATCAGCCAAACAGGTAATAATGCAGAGGTTGAGAGAAGCCGAGCGAGATGCGGTCTATGGTGAGTTTAAGGATAGGAAGGGCGAAATAGTCAATGGCATTGTTCAACGTATTGATAAGGGCGCAATTATTGCGAATCTCGGCAAAGCAGAAGCCGAACTTCCGGTCAGGGAACAAATCCCAAAAGAGACCTACACACAAGGTGACAGGGTCAGGGCCTATATCTATGACGTAAAACAATTCAGCAGGGGCCCCCAGATTGTCTTATCCCGTACCCACCCTAACTTCTTATCCGCCCTTTTTGAGAGCGAAGTGCCGGAAATATCCGAAGGCATCGTAACTATTATGCAAGTAGCTCGAGAACCGGGTAGCAGGGCCAAGATAGCTGTTGCGTCAAAAGATAAGGATGTCGATCCAGTTGGCGCCTGCGTAGGCATGAAAGGTTCGAGAGTGCAAGCGGTAGTTCAAGAACTGAGGGGCGAAAAGATCGATATCGTACCCTGGGATCCGGATCAGGCCAAGTTTGTTTGCAATGCCTTGGCCCCTGCGGAAATCTTGAGGGTTATTGTAGATGAGGAGAACAGGGCAATGGAGGTTGTTGTACCGGACGACCAATTATCTCTTGCCATTGGGAAAAAGGGTCAGAATGTGAGGCTCGCATCTCGTGTTACCAACTGGAAACTGGATGTGAGAAGCGAATCGGAATACAACAGACTCTTAAAGGAAGGATATAAGTCTTTGCTTATGCTCCCGGGCGTTGGAGAAAAACTGGCCGCCGCGCTTTATGAACTTGGCTATCGATCATCAGATGATATTGCCAAGGCCGAGCCTGCTGATTTGGCGAGCATAAAGGGTATTAGCGAAAAGAAGGCCAGGGAATTGATTGACGGGGCCCTGAGCTGCCAACAGTCACCAGGTTTGGATGCCGAGAAAGCGTTGGATGAAGAGAAGGAAGGAGCGTCTGGAGGATTACATGAGTAATGTAAGGGTATACGAATTAGCCAAAGAACTCAATATGAATTCCAGCGAACTGGTGGAAAAGCTCAAGAGTGCTGGCCTGTCTATAAATAACTATATGAGTACGCTCGACAGCGCCGATGTAGCCCGTGCTAAGGATTATCTTTCGGGGGCCACAAGCGAGGTCTTCGAAGAGAAAAGGATAAAACCCACTGTTATCCGCAGACGAAAGAAGATTGTTCCAATGGTGCCCGATGAGCTACAGGCAGAAGAAACGGCTGTTGAGAGAGAGGTTGCAGCGTCTCCTGAGGAAGCTGTGTCGGGTCCGGAGGAGGGAATTTCCGAGGTTGGAGAGAAATTAGATAAGGAACCTGAGCAAAGAGAAGAGGAGAGCATAGAGGCTGGGCCAGAGGTTACAGGAGAAGCGAAAGAAGAGATCGGAGAGGAAGTTGAGGAAGAAGGAAAAAGGGAAACGTTGTCTAGGGTCTCGGAGGAATTGGGGAAAGAACGCGACCTGGAATTCCAAGAAGAAGCGGTTGTTGAGCGCAAGGTCAAGAAGGGTGAACCTAAGGTTGAAAAGAAAAAAAGGGCGAAGCCTAAGAGTGTTCCCGCAAGAATAATAAAACTCGGAGAAGCGCCGCTACCCGAACCAAAGGCGCATGAACCAGCCAAGGTAACGCCAACTGAAATCGCTGTGCCTCGCGATGAAAAAGCTGAGAGGGTAAAAGAACCAAAGAGGCGAAGAAAGGAAGAGGTTGAGGATCTCACCCCCAAGAGGGAGTTCCATAGGCGAAGAAGAGAGATCTTTGAGCGCAAAGACCTCTATGGCGAGCGTGAGGTCGTCGGGCTGGCAGGCAAGGCTAAACTAAAGGCAAAGGGAAAGCTGGATAAAAAGAAATTCAGGCAAACGGAGATAACGACCCCCAAGGCCATTAAACGTAGGATAAAGGTTCCCAGCGTTATTAGTGTTGCTGAGTTGGCAAAGAGCATGGGAGTGAAGGCAGCGGAGCTCATCAAGAAACTGTTGGAGATTGATATAAGGGTTACCCTCAATCAGACAATTGAGTTCGACTCTGCTTCATTAGTGGCGGGCGAGTTTGGATACGAACTGGAGCTGTCAACTTTCGAAGAAGAGGATTTGCTGGCAGAAGAAACGGATAAACCTGAGGATCTTGTTTCTCGGCCGCCGGTAATTACCATAATGGGACACGTAGATCACGGTAAAACCTCACTCTTAGATTATATTAGGAAATCGAGGATTATCGATAAAGAGGCAGGTGGGATCACGCAACACATAGGAGCGTACTACGTAAACACCCCCCATGGTGATTTCGTTTTTCTTGACACACCTGGGCATGAGGCCTTCACCGCTATGAGGGCTCGCGGTGCTAAGGTGACCGATCTCATTGTGTTGGTCGTTGCTGCTGATGATGGAGTAAAGGAGCAAACCATAGAGGCCATTAACCATGCAAAAGCGGCTGACATTCCCATTATTGTTGCCGTGAACAAAATGGATAAGGCGAATGCCGATCAAGAAAAGGTTCGGAGAGAATTAACAACCTATAGTCTGGTGGCCGAGGAGTGGGGAGGCGATACGCTTTTCAGCTATGTATCGGCCAAAACAGGAGAGGGCGTAGACGGACTTCTTGAGGCAATCTTGCTTCAATCAGAGATACTTGAGTTAAAGGCAAATCCGAATAGGAGTTCGAGAGGGGTTGTCATAGAGGCGAGGCTCGACAAGAACAGGGGCCCGGTTGCAGCCGTTCTTATTCGCAATGGTACGTTGAAACAGGGCGAATTTTTTGTAAGCGGTGAGAATTACGGTAGAGTAAGGGCAATGCTTAGCGATCGGGGGCAGAAGATAAAGTCCGCATCACCCTCCACACCAGTTGAGATATACGGGATTTCAGGCGTGCCCATGGCTGGTGATGATTTTGTCGCTGTTTCTGATGAAAAGAAGGCCAAAATGATTAGCGAGCACAGGAAAACCGGTGCTCGGCCTGAAACAGCCAGAAAACAAGATGCCACCAGCCTTGATACTCTGTATGACAGGATCAAAGAGGGCAAGGTCAAGGAACTGAACATTATAGTCAAGGCCGATGTGCAGGGTTCGGTAGAGGCACTTACGGATTCTCTGACTCAACTCAGCACTGAGGAGGTCAAGCTTAAGGTCATTCATGGCGCAACAGGGGCAGTTACAGAGAGCGACGTCATGCTCGCCTCGGCGTCTGACGCCATTATTATCTGTTTTAGCGTGAGGGCCAATCCGATGGTTAGGTCACTGGCAGAGAGAGAAAAGGTTGAAATACGGTTTTTCGACGTCATCTACCAAGTTATAGAGGATATAAAGTCTGCTATGACCGGGCTTCTCGAGCCCATTTACAACGAGAATATCATCGGTCGGGCAGATGTGAAAGATATATTTCATATCTCCAAGATTGGCACTGTTGCGGGATGCTATGTGACCGACGGTAAGATTGAAAGGAACGCCAAGGTACGCCTCTTACGGGACGACGTGGTCGTATTCGACGGGCAGATTGGTTCATTAAAACGTTTTAAGGACGACGCCAGAGAGGTCCTGGCGGGTTTTGAATGCGGAGTTGGAATAGACAACTATAACGACATAAAGCCTGGCGACGTGTTGGAGGTCTATGTGCTAGAGGAGACGAAGGCGGAGCTTTGATGTGGTAGTAGGTACCCTCAAGTTGTCGGTATACATCTATAATAATCACTCGCTTAAAGAGAAGCGAAAAGTTGTGAAGAGTGTTGTCGCCAAGGTTCACAACAAGTTTAATGTCTCCATTGCCGAGGTCGGGTCCAATGACAAATGGCAAATGATAGAACTGGGAATCAGCGCTGTCGGCAACGACAGAAGATTCGTGAATTCCGCTTTAGATACTATCTTCTCCTACATAGACTCACTCTACCTCGGGGAGATTGTAGATTCATCCATCGAGATCTTGAATGTGTAGCTTTTGAGACTACAATGCTGGCAGGGAACAGATCTCATCGGGTCGGGGATCAGATTTTAAAAGAGATATCGGACCTTCTTCTGAGAAAAGTCAAGGATCCAAGGCTTAAGGGGGTCACCCTTACCGACGTAAGTGTGAGTAAGGACCTCAGGCGTGCCCACGTGTACTACAGCATTTTGGGGACAGGGGAGCAGAAAAAACAGGCCCAGGAAGGATTTGAAAGCGCAAAGGGCTATATCCGCAGAGAAATAGGCGAGAGGCTGCAGTTGAGATACGTCCCGGATATGCAGTTTAGGTACGATAACTCCCTTGAATACGGACAAAAGATGGAAAGACTTTTGGAGGAACTAAGTTCCGAAAAGGATGAATAGCTAGACTGTTGTAACGTATTCGGAATAAGCAATGGGTTTGCGGACAGGGGAATGAATCGGCAGGATGGGATCATAGTAGTTGACAAGGAATCTGGGCCCAGTTCATCTAGAGTGGTTGAAACAATCAAAGGTCTCTTAGGTGCCAAGAAGGTTGGGCACGCAGGAACCTTGGATCCTTTTGCGAGTGGCGTCCTGATAATTCTCTTGAACCAGGGGACAAAATTATCGCCTTTTGTAATGGCGCAGGACAAGGTCTATCGGGCCGCTCTCAGGCTCGGAATCGAAACGGACACCCAGGACATAACGGGGCGAATTATTAAAACGAGAGAGATTGGAAACCTGGATCAAGGAATCATACAGAAGAAGTCACAGGAATTCGTTGGCAGCATAAAACAGGTTCCGCCTCTTTATTCTGCCCTGCACTACAGAGGGAAGAGGGCATACGAATTAGCACGAAATGGTGTCGATTTGGAGCTGAAAGAGAGGGAAGTAAGGATTCATTACATCGATATCTTATCGGTGCATCTGCCGACCGTGTGGATAGAGGTAGGTTGCAGTTCAGGAACCTATATTAGAACCATTGCGGCGGATTTGGGAAATAGCCTTGGTACGGGGGCCCACGTGACTTTTCTGAGGAGATTACAGAGTGGCCCGTTCCATGTGGATAATGCCTGTACCGTTGCGCAGCTGGCTCAATATCGGTCTGATAGAAAGCTGGACGAGGTGATAATCCCGTTAAGGGAAGCCTTGAAGGGGATGGGGGAGGTGGAAGTATCCGATGCTGTGGCAAGAAAGATCAGGTGTGGTCAAGAACCACGGAGGGACGAAATAGGTAATCAAGCGCCCTTATCTTCTCCTACGGGTGCCTCACTCAAGGCAGTCATGA
>CP070752.1:2694580-2698051 GCA_020348625.1 Deltaproteobacteria bacterium
GATTTGCACTCACCCACCTGTAACCTTTTAGCTATTATGTCCAGGGGTGCCCACCAGGCGCGAATACTGTTTTTTTCCGCAAAGGTAGCCGCAGGAAGCACGATATCAGCCAGGGCCATTGTGGTGGGATTGTGAAAAAGATCGACAACGGCGATAAAATCGACCTTCTTCATGGCCTCATAATGCAGCCCGGCCCTCGCCGCCTGACCGCCCAAAATATTGGCTGTCTGGATCCAGATGCCCTTGATTGGATAGGGTTTTCCTGTGTATATCTGGTCAATCGCCATGTCAGGATGAGCCCAGCCCCTGAAACCCTTAACCATCGGATACGCATCGGCTCCGATGCGTTTCTCGTTGAGCCGCTTGATCAACTCCTCGCCGTACAGGTCCATCAATTCCTTGGTGGTAAAAGGATAAGCGGTTACGCCGTGGGATGGCCGAGCAATTACCTGACCACCCGGAATATCGATATTGCCGGTGATGGACCAGAGGTGGGCAATGGCCTGGGCAACGGATGTACTCTCGGGTTCCATGTCAACTGCCAGGCCCCAGTGTATTGCCGCAGGTTTGCTGGTAGCGTAAAGTCGTGCCGCCCCCACAATCAATTTCTCAGGAACCTCGGTGATGTCCGCCATCTTTCCGGGTGGATACTCCTGAACCCGCTTCTTAAGCTCATCAAAGCCAAAGGTATGCTTTTTGACGAATTCCTTATCATACAAATTCTCATTGATAATCACATTGAGCATACCCAGGGCCAAGGCACCGCCCGTTCCGGGGCGGAGTTGAAGATGGTACTCGGATCGAGTAGTCATCCATGTGTGGCGCGGATCGACACAGATAATCTTGGATCCCCGTTTCATGCAATCAACGATCCAGTACCCGTAAAACCCATCTGGACATGTTGCCGTGGGGTTTGTCCCCCAGACAATAATTACCTTGGGAACCTCCCATTCCGGATCATCATAACGCTTAGCTAAGAACTGGGAACAATCAGCAACCGCATAATCACCCATTGTAGCTTTCATAGCTGCAAGGCGCGGCGTATAACAGGAATGTCCGGAAAGACCGAGCTGACACCAATTGGGACTGCCGAAGCTATACGTGAGCAAGGTGATGGGGCCGCCAATGTCACGCCCTGTACCTTGGGCAAAGATGACTGACTCTGCACCGTATTTGTCTCGAATCTCCTTCATCCTGGTCTCACAGGTATCAAAGGCCTCATCCCATGAGATCCGTTCAAACTTGCCTTCTCCGCGCTCACCCACACGTTTCAAAGGATAGGTGATTCGATCCGGATGATATGTGTACTGGGTCATCGCCAACACTCGGGGGCAGGATCTCCCCTGATTCCAGGGATGGTCCTCATCCCCCTCAACCTTTATGAGTCTTCCATCCTTCACATAGAGCTTTTGGCCGCAGCCCCCATGGCACCCGGGTCCGGCAGACCAAGTTACAGTTGGGAAAATCTCTACTTTTTCCATTAGAACCTCCTTATGGTCTCTTAATAACCCAAATATCGGTAATATTCATCCCTTATCTCTATCAGTTCAAGAGATCACAGGCGTTTGAATCAGATATTGAACTTTAATAAGACTCTTTAGGGCCGGTTCAATCCCGTCTCAATGCGATAGGGGCAAATCAAATTCTACGGGTTGTTGCCCAAAACAGAATTCATTTGAGCAGTGATTAAAACGGTTTTTGCCAAGAAATCTTGGCGAAATGTAAGATGAACGATGTCAGCTGTTAGAAGCCCTAACGGCGAGTTTTGACATCGCCTAGAGCGAGCACTAGATTTCTTAAAAACGTTTTAGACCAAGCGAAAGGGGACTTCGGCAAAGGCCTGTCTAATCGTGACACTCGCGAGAACTTACGAAAGCCTGAGCCAAGGAGATACACAGAATACGAAAATTTTACCTGACCTTAGTCCCCGCCGGGACGTCTTCTTCAAAGAAGGGAATAGTGGGGCTGTCTCCCACATCGCCAGCCAAAGGCATGTCTTGAGATTCAACTCCCTAGATTCTGGCCGGCTTGAGGCACAGATAAATGGCAGTGAACTGGGGCGAAAAAAGGGGTACTGTTTCGACACGGTACTTGTCTGTGCCATCTCTCCCCTCTGAGTAGGGCAAGGCTAGGCCTTTATCTCTGTTAATTGAATCGGTTGCAAGTCGATTAGATTTTCACCGCCGTATGATAGGCAGATTCAATGGCCTTCATGGCATTGCCTACTCGGTCGCAATCACCAACGGTGTAAAGCTCGCAAACCTTGCCCTTTAAGGCCTTAGCGAGACCCTTTCGGGATCTGCCTCCAACGCTGATAATGATCGTGTCAGCATCGAGTAAGAAGGTAATTCCAGCCTTCTCGAGTAAAAGCCCTTGGTCAGTGATCTCCTTGACCCTGGCGTTGCTGCAAACCCTGACGTTGGCCCTATAGAATCGGCGCAGCAAGTATCCCCTGGAGGTATATCCCATCCCGGGAACAACATCCTCCCTCTCGGTGACAATACTCACCAGCTTGCCTTGGGAGGCTAGGCATTCGGCCGTATCTACGGCTGAATATCCGGCCATGCACGCATAGCTGTAGTTGGAATTTACATTGGTGGGATCCCCATCAACGGGGGTTACCCTCGGCCCGCAGGTAAATCTGCAGTGGTGACTGCACGTCCATATGGCTACTCGATTGCCTACCTGTGCCTGGTTGGTCATGACATCAGCTACCGACAACACGTTGGGGCCTCTGGTACCATGGATTTTTTTTGGAATAATGGGGTCAGCGCCCACGGCGATAACGGCGACTTCAGGTTTTACCGTTTCTACTATTTCAGGCGTGAGCTCTGTTCCCAACACCACCTGGACACCCGCCTTGGGCAGGGCACGTTCAAAGTATTAAAAGAGGCGTTCTACCTCGGCTTTGGCAGGGGATCGAGTAGCCAATCTGAATGCGCCCCCCAGTCGATGATTTTTTTCATAGAGGCTCACATCATGGCCTCTCTTGGCGGCAATGAGGGCGGCCTCACATCCGGCAGCCCCACCACCAACAACCGTTACCTTTTTCTTAACGGGGGTCTTTTCTAGTTCATCAAGAGGCCTTTCATCCCTCCGCCCTGCTCCCGGGTTCACCAGACACGTAGTAGGGGCAAGCATCCACAGTACATCAAAACATCCCTGGGCACACCAGATACAGGGGAGGATGTCCTCCGCTCTTCCTTCAAGCAGTTTACTCCCATACTCGGGATCGGCAATGTGGGGCCTACCGATACACACGAAGTCTGCTTGGCCGTTGGCAAGGATGCCCTCGACCATGTCTTCGGAGATCCGTTTGGCTACCATCACGGGGATCTTGACAGCCTTCTTGATTCCCTCGGCCATATAAACCCACGAGCCTCTGGGGGAGGCCATGGTTTGGTCATGGAGGTTGTGGTCCGATTCCCTGAGGCCAGCAGTGATGTTGATACAATCCACACCAGCCTTTTC
>CP070752.1:2698151-2704042 GCA_020348625.1 Deltaproteobacteria bacterium
GAGAGAGGAGTTAATTGTACAAAAAAGAAATGAACGTCAAGCAAGGTCCGTTGGAGATAGGTTTTAAAAGAAAGCGTACATAAGATCTATGGAGGGAAACAATATGGGCTCAAAACTCAATCGGTTGTACGCAAGCGTTGCCACCATGTGCGCAGTGGGGGTGGCACACGTGCTTATGCCGATGCCTTCAAATCACGATGATGTGTCTGAAAGAAAGGATGACGAATCTTTACCTCAGCGAATATCACGGATGGGAGCTGCCGAGGCGGCACCAGGTAAGACGAAAATGGACAAACCGAACATTGTCATCATGCTGGCGGACAATCTGGGGTATGGCGATTTAGGATGTTACGGCGGCGGGGAAATTCGCGGCATGCCGACACCGCGAATCGATCAACTTGCCGCCGAGGGAATGCAATTTACTCAATTCTTGGTCGAACCTGGTTCAACGCCGTCGAGAGCAGCCTTGTTGACCGGACGGTATTCTATACGTTCAGGGCTCTCACTGGTTGTCCTTCGTGGTTCACCAAATACGCTTCAGAAGAAAGAAATCACGCTTGCGGAGATGCTCAAGGAGGTTGGCTACGACACGTCTTATGTGGGGAAATGGCATCTCGGGATGGAAGCTCACAGCCAACCTCAAAACCAGGGTTTTGATGATTTTTACGGCATCTTGAACTCCACTGATGAAGCGTTTTTTGCCCAGAGTATGAAGCGCGCAGGATATACTCCCACAGAGTCCGAGCGTGCCTATGTCTGGAAAGGCGTCCAGGGAAAGAAAGCGGAATCGGTCAAGGAATACACGCTCGATGTGCGCCGAACCATCGATCTTGAACTTGCCGACCGCGCTGACACCTACATCCGTAAACAGGCGAAGTCGAAAAAGCCATTCTTTTTGTTTGTGTCATGGACGCGCCCTCACTGGCCCAATCTGCCCAGCAAGGATTTCGAGGGACGTTCCCATATCGGGGATTACGGCGACAGCGTGATGGAACTCGACTATAACACGGGGCGCGTATTGGATGCGATTAAGAAATCAGGGATCGAAGACAACACGATCGTGATCTGGATGAGCGACAATGGCCCGTGGAGAACCATGGTGTGGCCGGACGGAGGAAGTGCTGGGCCCTTTCGAGGGGAGTTGGGTAGTGCCTGGGAAGGCTCGATTCGAACGGCCGGCATGATCAGGTGGCCCCGTCACATCAAGCCGGGTAAGACCAACGGGATGATCTCCATTATGGATTTCTTCCCCACACTTGCTCAGTTCACCGGCGCGAAGATCCCTACTGATCGTCCGATTGACGGCATTGACCAGTCCGCTTGGCTCCTGGGAAAGAAGGATACTTCAAACCGGGAGCACCTGTTGACGTTCATTGGCGGTGATCTTGTTGCTGTTCGTTGGAGGCATTATCGGATCTACCTTCAGGACGTTGTCCAGGCAGGCAATGGCTATATACGAATGGGTGGCACACAGGCAAACAGATTGCCCAGGAATGGATATCCATTGGTATTCAATATCGAGGCCGACCCCCGGGAGGAGCACGATACCGGACCATCCGAGAGCTGGGTAGTCGGAAAGTACATGCCGCTCGTCATGCAATATTATGGATCGCTTAAGAAGTATCCGAATCCAAAGCCAGCAACGATCACAGATTTTGGAGAACGATAAAGATAAGGAGGGGGGTATGAGTCAATGGTGTAAATAAATCAACATCGTGCAAGGAGGGCAGTATGTATTTGTTTAGTCACAAAGAGAAAAACAGAAGGAGGAAAGAACAATGTTAGATACGTTACGAGAAAGTATGAATAGTAGTGTAGGGAAGACCGTCTCAAGCCTTTCCGTGGGGTCACTGCTTGCTACTGCTTTTGCCCCTTCGGCCTGTGCTAAAGAGGAAGGTTCACATCAGGAATTCAAAGGAAAAATCACAAGATCCTATGAAGAATCAAAAGAATGGTGGCCGGAAGAGGTCCGTCCTCCCGAGGGTGCGCCTAACGTCATTATTTTCCTTCTGGATGATGTGGGCTTTGCTCATGTGGGCAGTTTCGGTGGACTAATTGACACCCCCAATATAGATCGTTTGGCGCAAAATGGGTTGCGCTTTAACAACTTCCATACGACTGCCTTGAGCTCTCCCTCTCGTGCCACCTTAATGGCCGGCAGAAATCCTCACTCCATCGGATTGGGCTCTCATGCACTGACAGCCATGGGGTTCCCAGGTTACAACGCCATGGTGCCCCCATCAGCCAAGTCCGTGGCGAACTATCTGCAGGAACATGGCTATGTCAATTATGCCTTGGGCAAGTGGGATCATACCCCTCTTTATGAGGTATCCCAGGTAGGGCCTTTTGATCGCTGGCCCAGCGGCGAGGGCTTTGATCACGCCTACACCTTTATGGCTGCGGACGTGCACCAGTTTATCCCTGTGATGTGGAACGACCACACGCCTGAACCCTATCGTAAAACCTACCACCTTGATAAAGATCTGGCCGATAGGGCTATCAACTGGATTACCGGGCATAAGTCCATCAAACCGCACCTGCCGTTCATGATGTTATGGGCCTCCGGTTCCATGCATTCACCGCATCACGCACCGGATGAGTATTTGGAAAAATACCGCGGCAAGTTCGATATGGGATGGGACAAGGCCCGGGAGATGATTCTGGCAAACCAGAAGCGCCTGGGCATTGTGCCTGAAAATACGAAACTCACCGATCGTATTGATCAAATCGTGGCCTGGGATTCCCTGAGTGCGGAAGAGAAGAAACTCTACGCGCGGCAGATGGAAACCTTTGCGGCACAGATGGAGCTTGTGGACTATCAAATCGGTCGTGTAGTAAAGGAACTGGAGCGCATCGGTGAGCTGGATAACACCCTGATCTTTGTTACGTCCGATAACGGCGCCAGCGGTGAAGGCGGACTGGCAGGTACCTTCAACGAGACCTATGTGCTCAATGGTTTGCAGACACCATTAGATGCTAATCTGCGCCATTACGAAGATTGGGGCAGGGAAAACACCTATCCCCACTACCATGCCGGCTGGGCCATGGCGGGCAATACACCGTTCCGCTATTTCAAACAGAGCGAACACCGCGGCGGCCAGCACGATCCGCTCGTGGTGCACTGGCCCAAAGGTATCAAGGCCAAAGGCGAGATCCGCAACCAGTACCATCACATCAGCGATATTGCGCCGACCATTATGGAAGCGGTCGGCATACCCGTTCCGGAAACCTACCATGGAGTGAAGCAGAAGCCCATGGACGGTGTTTCCATGCTCTATGCGTTTGATAATCCCAATGCACCGAACCGCAAAAAGCGCCAGTATTATGAGATGTTCGGTAACCGCGCCATTTGGGTGGATGGTTGGAAGGCAGTAACGCTTCACGCCAACCGTATGCCATGGGACGTCAATGTTGTACTTCCCTTTGATCAGGATAAATGGGAGCTGTATCACGTTGCTGAGGATTTTTCCGAAAGCACAGACGTAGCGGAAAAATACCCTGAAAAATTGGAAGAGCTGAAGAAAATCTTTGACGAAGAGGCGTGGAAGTATAATGTGTACCCACTTTATGATGACATGATTATGCGATTGGCCAAGCAGCAGGACCGCTTGTTTGGTGATCAAAAGGAGTTCGTTTATTACGCTCCGGGTGCTTTTCGTATCGCTGAAAAAGCTTCGGCTCCCGTCAAGAATCGGTCACATACTATCGTTACTACTATTGACCTGAAAGGTGACGAAGAAGGTGTCATAGTAGCTGTTGGAGGTATGACGGGTGGGTTCACCATGTTTATTAAAGATGGCCGTCTCTATTTCGACTACAACTTCCTGGACGGTGTTTTCTACACTCTGAAATCGCCTGAGTTACCCAAGGGCAAGACCGAATTGAAGTTCAACTTCATCAAGACTAAGGAATTCGGTGGCAAAGGGGAGCTTTATGTGAATGGCAAGAAGGTAGATGAAGCTGACATGCCACAAATGCATATCAGCACCTATTCGCTCGCGGAAACTTTCGATGTGGGTCGTGATACAGGCACCCAGGTTTCTAAGCTCTACAATGACCCATTCGTATTTAAGGGTGCGCTCGATAGGGTAGTTATTACCTTGACCGATTAAGAAGCGAGCGACACGGTAAGGGGGGAGACGTACATAATATATTATGTGCGTCTCTCTTTGGTGTCAAAAACATCAGGAGAGCATTATGAAAAAGATAGCAGCGGTCTTCTTGGCATTAACAATGTTAGGGACGTGTTCCTTAAGTTTTGCTGAAACCGTCACAACCCGAATCGGCAAACTTGAATTCGTCGGCGGGTATCCGACCGAAGCCACGATTCAGAAGGCCTACGCCCAGCTCGATGTCCAAAGGGCGACGCAGGCGTATCTGGAATTCATGCCCATGATGTCGGTGAATTCCATCTGCGAGGCGCACGTCAGGGACTACGGCTGGAAGACGGCCAGTGACATCCAGATCTATGTCGAGCAAGGCAAAGGAAAGGCTGGGGCCATAGGCCTGACCTACAACACCGAGAGCATCTATGCTTCGGCCCATACCGACCTGAAAAAGGATGGCCCGACGGTTGTCGAGGTGCCTCCCAATGTATTGGGCGTGGTCGATGACGGATGGCAGCGCTGGATCACTGACCTGGGCAATGCCGGGCCGGACAAGGGAAAAGGCGGGAAGTACGTGCTTCTTCCTCCCGGATACAAAGGCGACGTGCCGGACGGCTATTTCGTCTTCCAATGCCCGACCTATCGCAACTGGGTGATGGTGCGCGGGTTTGTTCAGGATACGGGAACCGGAGATGATGCTTTGGACTATTACAGGAAAACCTTCAAGATCTATCCCCTTGCCACGGGCCCGCGCAAGGACGCTCAGTATACCAGCATGTCCTTCAAGGGAGGTGACACGACTCATCCGCGCGATGTGACTTATTTCGACCTGCTGAACCAAATTGTCCAATATGAACCTTCAACGGCATTCACGCAGTATGAACTGGGTTTGTTAAAGGCCCTTGGCATCGAGAAGGGCAAGCCTTTCGCTCCGGATGGGCGCATGAAGAAGCTATTGGCAGAAGGGGTAACTATCGGCGACGCGATCGCTAAAGCCAACGCCTATGCCAATCGACTTGAGGGGGTCCGGATATATCCGGACCGCAAGTATGAGTACCTGTTTATCGGGGGACGCCATGACTTCATGTCCGGCGACGCCCTATGGATCGACGCTCGCACGCTGTTCCATTATGAGGCCATTGTGGTCACACCGGCCATGGCGCGAAAGATGGTGGGCGTGGGCTCGCAGTACCTGGCTTGTTATCGGGACGCGGATGACAACTTCCTGATGGGAGATAATGTATATAGATTGACGCTTCCCAAAAACATTCCAGCCAAGAATTTCTGGTCGGTGACAGCCTATCACCCGGATACACGTTCGTTGTTGCAGAACGGTCAGGATAAACCCAGTGTGAGTACCTATGACAAGCCGGACGTTAATCCTGATGGTTCCGTTGACATATGGTTTGCCCCCAAAGCGCCCAAGGGAAAAGAAAAGAACTGGATCAAAATAATTCCCGGAGAGGGGTGGGAAATACTGCTCCGCCTATATGGCCCATTGGAGCCGTACTTCGATCAAACATGGAAACCGGATGATATTGTGAAAGTTGAATAAATATTTTTGATGGAAAGTAACAATGAAAACGAAAATCCTGTATGCAATGTTGGCGCTGTTTGGGGAATTACTCCTTATCCAGGCAACCCTTGATGGCAAAGTTAATAGAAGAGAAAGTAACTGGGAAGGGTAAATTGCTTAGAGAGATTACATTATGCAATCCACGATCACTCGAACAAACAAGGTCAAGATGAGGTTGCGAATCAAGGGAATGATTTTTTTGTTGCTGA
>CP070752.1:2704142-2730435 GCA_020348625.1 Deltaproteobacteria bacterium
CCTTTTGCTTATCCTTAAACTTTAGGGCGACAACATTCAGCTTCTTGAGTGCCTGGCTTGTTAGCGCCTTTGACCGTTTCGCCCGTTCATCCTCGGGGTATTCCCGCGAGTCAAAGGACTTGTATTCATAGTGCTCGAGTTCGTCCTTCTCCAAACCGAACGTATCACGACAGCTGGCCATATTAGGGTCGTATGGGTGGAGGCGCCAGTCGTGGTTTCCGGTGGAAGTATATATGGCCACTTTTAGCCCGGGATTCCCCTTCGCCTGCTCGGCTCCGGTGCCGGTTATGAGGTGTATGAAGGCCCTCCAGTTATTTTCTGCTGCGTTGGGCTCATCCTCCCATCCGTGGAAGGCGAAATCCACCAGATCACCCGTCATAACGACAAAATCGAGCTCTCCCTCATCTGCCATAGCATTGGCCATACCGATGAACTCCCTCAATCCGTCGTTAAAGTTGATATAGGCATCCACAATCTCACTGCGGCTTCTCCTGCTTTTCACCTTAAGCACTTCACCCAGGATCTCGTCATTCCTCTTGGCAGCATGGATGTCGGTGAGATGGATGAACTTGCACCCTCCCCTTGTGCTCTGAACAACCTGGATGGCATGGTAGTTGACCCGCTCTTCTTTACCCTCTTTGTTCCTTAAGATAAGATCATACAGCGTCGGGAGCGTTTTTCTCCCCCGCTTCCTGAGAAGCGATCGGAAGTTATCAGAATCCTCTTCTCTAATCGCCACATCGAGCCGCCAGTAACGAGTCTCTTCTCCGAGCACGTTGTAGTGCAACTCGCTGTTGAAAATTCGTTGGGTCCCATCAATGCTGGTGAAATCACTCAAGAGATTCCAGTCCTTTATCTCCTCGGGATCGTCCACAGGATGGAGCGGTATATCATGGGCATTCCCGCCCAGCGAATCGCAGAGACGAAGGCAGAACACGCCTTCGAATGCATCTCGCAAAGGAGATGCAAATTCGCCGTACAAACCGGCGATAATCAAAGGGATTGTTTCTCCTTTTTTAAGCCCTTCAAGGGAAACGATCCTGGGGCATCCCAGGTTCGGGCTCATAATGAGGGGGAATTCGGCTCTTTCCATTATTTGGCCACCTTATTGGAACATACGCTCGTTTCAATGCTCATGGCAAATAATCATACCTGAAGAAAATACGCTTGATCGGTGTGAGGAGCCACCTGAGCGCTAAAATCGGCAAGGCCTTTTTCTTAAAGCTAAAATACTCATCCATGGCCGTTAGAGCCGAAAACCACCAGTCGCTGAAGGCATAGGCCTCCTCTATGATATCGAGCGACTTGATGAACGCCTCGCTCACATTCTCCCATGGGTCATATACGGATTTGTCTCCCACCCAATCGATTTCAGGTCTTCCAAAGGCCTCCACCGCTAGTTGAAGAAACCGGCCCACCCCGGGATCGTCCGGGTCAATCCCCATCTTCTTGGCACCTACCCAATCTACCGCGATCAGGTTCTCACCGCCGATAATGGTCTTGGTATTGTTGGGCTTGGGATCCGTAATAACGCCCAACGGCCCGTCCCCACTGGAGATGGCATCGATAAGGCCGAAATGGACGGGAAAGTGCTTCATGGTCTCTATGGTGGGCCAGTCGTACTCCCGCTTCGTGTGGTACTCTTTGAGCTTGTTCTGCATGGGAAGGGTGCCGTAGATGTTCTTCAAGGTCAAGGTATAGTTACAGAATACGTGGGTCTTGTTTTTGGCAAAGGATATCCGGAAATCGGCATCCCTCCAGGTTGGTCCCACAAAGTGCTGACCGAGCCTTCCTCCGTAGTCATAAGGCACCATCTCTTCCGTCAGGTCAACAATGCGGTAATTCTTGGTGGTCGAATATCCAATGTATTCGGACACCTTGATCACCTCTCTATTGTTGTAATAGTTCCCATAGGTGCTCTGAGATTCTACCAGACTGATGTTCGGAAATCCCCTCTCGACAATCGTATCGACCAGGGCCTCCACAAGCTCAGGGTCCGTATAGGTTGATATGTCCTTCTTGGAGTGCATAAACATGAAGTTGGGCTTGATCACAACCGAAAAGTCTTCTTTGGGCTTTCCCGTATCCTGAAGGCGTCTGTCCAGAATCTCAAAGAATCCCGATTTTTCTAAAACCTTTGAAAGGACGTCGAACTTATCTTCACCCTTAAGTGCTACTACTGTCGTAGGGGCTGTACTCTTGTGCACAACCGGCTCTTTTCTGAGATACGCCGTTTGGGTCCTGAAAAACCCTTTTTTTGCCCTAATGAAAAAGAAGAGTGTTATCCAGAAAATCGAACCGTCAACGATAAAAATGACCAGATAGGCAAAATACCTGGCCGAGAATATGAAGAAACAGAATGCCGAAAGCGATGATGCCGCCTTGGAGATGAGCACGGGAATGACGTAGCCCCCGTTCTTCCTGACGTTGTGCTGGGCAATATAGGAGAGGGCCCCAATAGTCATCATCATGGAAAAGGTCATGGAGAGCCAGAATTTCTCCACTGACAGTGGCATACCTTCCAGGCCAGGTGCCAGGATTCGGGAGAAGAGATTGATTACCCTGAGGATGGGCTCCGGCAGAAAGGCAAAGGCAAACCCCACAACGAAGTAAGCTATGGCGCTGAGGCGCATAAGGATTTTCAGATGCCTTTCTTCCTTACTCAATGATACCATAACCATGCTCCTTATCACTAAAAGGTGTTCTTGTTCATGGGTTCATGGGCCAAAAACGCCGAAAGGGAATACTGCACGAATATCTCCAAGGGCCAGCATCCAAACAGCAGAAAGAAAGGGGGATAATCTGGGTTATGGGTAAAGGTCCACGCATGACATGTTACTGAGCCGACATACTCGCTGGGATTGGCGATGATCCACGCCGTGATAACAATACCTGCCAAGACGGGAAACTCCGTCTTTACAGATACATTAATGCACAACACGAAGACCACGGCGTAGAATAACCAAAACAGGACCCCTGCCCCGCTTCGATAGTCTCCCATACTCAATGGAATGAGCGAGGATATGATTATCAGAATGGCTGGATTTACCCATCGGGGCACTGTCCATCTCAACTTTCGTATCACCCTTATCAAGAGCTTCGTGGAAACCGTATAGGCCACCAGTCCTGCCAGTACCCAAACCCACACGACAAAACTGTACTGTCCGGCATTACCATGATAGCTCCATATGTGCGATTTCATCCCAATGGTTTCTTTTATGTATTCGATGATGAATATGGCCAGCACCAGGGAAAGAAACCGTTTAGTAGAGATACCAAGGGCAAGCCACCCCGCTATTGCAAAACCAGCGATGATCGAAGCCCAGAAGGGGGCAGAGATTAAGGGGAGATATCCTTCATGGTACGCTGAAAAGAGGGTAACAACGATGAGCAAGGCAAGCAAAAGGAGATTCCGTGATCTCACCGTATTGGCATCGTGCGTCATCGCATCACTCCTGCCCACAGGAACCCCAACTACTACTTCTTCTTCATCAGAAATGGAGGTTTCGCTCCTAAGTCTGTGGACTCCTCAAATAGAGGTTGCCTCAGCGGAAAAACACGCGCGTATAAAAAAAGTATAGGTTAGACAGCGCCTATGGTCAAGCACTAGGTTGAACGGATTCAGGTTGCCTTTCCCTTTCCTATAATGTGCTCCGGTATGAGCCTCGGTATAGCTACAACAACTTCAGCCTGGATAGCCCTGTTACGAAATATGTCCGGCTGCTTGCTCATCTTAGTGCACCTCGTTAAATCCCCCGTAGAGGAATCGTGCCGCTCCAAGCTCGGTTGCCATGTCGGCCAGCTTAAAGGAAATGGCAGGTTTTTGGTGATAGGGGAGCCGAACACGATGCGGCTCTTTGCATAGACTCTGCATTGCTCGAGCGCGGCCTGAGCGATACCATCGACTAAAACCAGGATTGCAAGAATTACCCTTAATCCACAATGCCGCACAATCTCTTAGCAGCTGCCTTCATTGCGTCTATATCGGCCGTTCTGCCGATCATGATCTTCTGTGCTTGGGGTGAACCGGCGCCGTGCATGGACTCAGTCAAGTAGCAGACCGCTCCGGTGCCCAGGGTAATGTTTTCGATGAGCCGGAGGATACGGATCCGGTGCTCCACGGGAGTGCCCTCAACCCCCTTGAGGTATTTCGCCACGTAGGTGCCCACGTTGGGCTCTTCAAGGTCCTTCTCAGATGGCATGGTGACCATGATGCCACCGGCCACCTCCTGGGCAAGCCGAGCAATCTCATAAGGGAATCTGGTTACATTGAGCTTGGCCACATTGGCCCACAGTGGATTGACAAAGTACGTTCCAGAGGGCTCCTTGCGGCCCTCGTGGGCGCACGTGAGGCTGCCGCATATCAGCGTCTCATTGAGGTGAATCATCTCGAGGATTCTGTCCCTGATATGAGAAGCCTTGGCAGTGCCTTGATATTCGGCGATGAGCTGGGTAGCCCCGATCAAGACATCACCGATGCCGGATTTGCAGGCGTAGCTCTGCCGGTGGTAGGCGGCGAATTTTTCAACCAGATCCCCAGCGAATTCCCACTCCTTGTACATAAAAACCCGGTCCCAAGGCACGAACACGTCCTCGAATACTACCATGCACTCCTGTCCCCCATACAGGATATTGCCGGTATCAATAGTCCCTCCTTCTGTCTTTCGGGTATCGGAAGACTGTCTGCCGTAGATATAGATGATCCCTTTGGTGTCGGCCGGCAGTGCAAAGGAGATGGCATAATCCTGGTCTTCTTCACGCATGGCCCTGGTAGGCATGACAATGATCTCGTGGGAGTTAACAGCACCGGTCTGGTGGAGCTTGGCTCCCCTGACGACGATACCGTCATCTTTTTCCTCCATCGCGTGGAGGTACTGATCGGGATCAGGCTGCTCAGCTGGGCGAAGGCTCCTGTCTGCCTTGGCATCGGTCATGGCACCGCAGCAGACGAGATCCTCCTCCTGCACATATTTCAGATAATCCAGGAAGCGCTTGTTGTAAAGGGTGCCATGTTTTTGATCGGTATCATAGGTTACCATGGACAAGGCATTCAAGGTATCCATACCCACACAGCGCTGAAAGCAGGAGCCCGTATAGGCACCCAGGGCTCGGCCCATCTTGGATTTATCCACTAGGTCATCGAGGCTCTGGTGGATGTGGCAAAACCGGTTTATCTTTTTGCCGGTCAGATGCGAGGTAGCAGTGAGCAGGGACTCATAGTTCGGTTTGTGGGCCAGCTCGTAGGTGGCGGCAACGCAGTTTACTGTGGGCATGATAATGGGGTGATCCACCGGGCTTTTCACGCGCTGGCCGAACAAGTAAATCTCATGGTTCATATCGCGTATGCTATCGATATATTGCTTGGCGGTTTTCATGGAAATTCCCCTTTAATTACTTATCCAGTTTCAATTGCACCGTTATCTTAGTTACACCATATCAGGATTGTGAGCAAGTGATTGCTGTGAGGCTCTTCAGCATAGTGGTGCAGGTATTGGTTAGTCCTGCGGAGCTAAAGAAATGATCGATTTTCGCGATTCAGCCCTTTATTGCCCGTCTTGTTCCCTTTTTTGTTTGGGTGCAAAAACGGCAGTGAAGAAAGGCCTGCTGAAAAATGCAGATGAGGGTTACCGGGTGGATTGGGAAGAAATCTTTTTGGAAAGGGCTACGGGCTTCTAAGGGCTCACTTTTCTTCCATGAGAGAATACTGCGATTTTGTTGCTGCCACAGTTGGGACAAACCGAATCACGATCCGTATCCCCCGAAACCTGGCCCGTTAGTGCGTAACAATTGTTGCAGCGAATCCAACCACAATTCTCGCATCGTCTGAAGCTGTCGGTTACATTGTTGCACGACTCGCATATATTGCTGTCCTGCTCCTTCATCTCGTTCTCCTTATCACGGATGCCTTTGGATTTCCTAGTCCCTAATCCATTTCCACGTGCGTGCAGCTTGTCTTAGGTACCTATTTAACGACTCTCAATCTGTAGGTTTCATGCAGTTTTTTCAGGAATTCCTTGACGATGAAAGCAGAGGCATCATCTTCCTGAAGCTCATCCATTCCCGATAGCGTCCGGCACGACTCCATCAATTCCCTGTTCCCGCTCCATAATCCGAATGCACTTCTGATATACTCTCCGAGAGAGAAATACAGCGATACGAGTTCTTCTTCCTTCAATTTGGCTATCTTTGTCTTATCCCTCAGGGACAAATCGGACATGAGTTTGGTCAAGGCTTGATCGACAGTTCTAGGAAGATCGACCTTGCTTATCGCTACCCTAGTCTTGTAGGGAACAGACACTTGATGTGGCATCTGGATATCAATAAAATCGATATAGAAGGCCGTCTCAAGTATTTCCACCGTGTTCCTATATATCCCCGGGTCCTTACTAGCCCTTGGTCCTGCAACGTTCAAAACCTCAATCTTATGGCTTCTAATCCACAACCGTAGCTTTCTCGCTGCCTTAAAAGTAATCATCCTGCTCAGATCTATATGAAGCCAAGGACGTTTATGGTACATGGCCATCTTCCGCACGAACTCCGAGCCACCGGTGAGGTTTCCGTGCGCGACAATCAGGGTACCATCAGAATCTAGTAGGTTCTGCTCGGCGGGGCTGGCCCGGCTGCCGGCAGGCATTTCCTTCAATTGGTATTTATCCGGCAACCTTCCATTCTCGTTCTTCCGCCCTTTTGCTATCCAGCCACCGTGGGCAATACCAAACTTTATGGCAACATCGAGAGCAGCTTGGTCAGCACCGGTTTGACCTCCGGAGATGATCATCCTGATCATCATAACCCCCATCGAGAAGGCATTAAACCACTACCCTGGTCTTGATCTCCCTTTCATTGGAGTAATGAAAACCCCATTCCTCTGAATGAGAAACGGGGTTCAAGCATTTAAGCATACAGCCCTCGATTCGAGATTCTCCTTACGAAAGACCTTTGCTATAAATAAGTATAGGTGAGGCAGTTTGGGAGGTCAAGGGATATGTGGCATGCCTACCGAATGGTGAAACGCCGCGATTGTGCTGTAGAATCAGGACTTGGGCTGGAAATCTGGTGGTGGATCTAGCCTTTTTCCTCCTCTTCAGCACTCTGTTTTTTGGGCTCTACCAGGAGCTCTTCGGGGTCTTTCATGATATCATTTGCCTGCCGATCCTGGAGCAAGAACGGATAATCATTTGCGGAGGAAATAGCCGGATAGGCCTTGATGTCTTTATTCAATCTGCCAAAAATTGACAGGCTGTACTCCTGTATCCCTCTGAGCTGAACAGTGTAAATGGGTTCGGTAAAATCTTCCCTTTTTCTATCGTCCAGGTATTTCTCGCAGCGCAGGTTAGACAGGATGGTCAAAAGCCGATCCAGTTTAGCCTCATCGGCGTCTTGACCCTCAACAGTCTCCCACAGGGTCTCCGTTCTTGCAGCAGGAGGGCTCGAGGCCTCAGCCTCTTGGTCTAGTTTTATTTCCACGGGTACCTGTTTCCGACCAAAAACCACGGATTTCCCGCCTTTGCTAACTTGAACCTCCTGAATTTCTGCCTTATCGAACTTTAGAACCGCTTTATCCCGAATATTGTCCAAGGTCTGATCGAAAACGCCCCTGAAATTCCCGCTGGCATGATAAACACGGGAATCCTCGCTAACCCGAACAAAGGTGTGCCGGTGGGACGGAGCAACTTTACCTATGGCAAAGTCTCGCTTCAGTTTATCTCCAGCCCAGGCTTTGACCATGAGCTTTTGGTCAGCGCCCAGGTCATAGCGGGTATAGTTTCTTGATTCCGATACCAGGGCCGTAAGGGCTAGCTTCTCAATAGCGTCCAGCATGCCTTTTACCTTGCCGGCATCAGCAGGATAACCCTGTGGGGCAATCAGCCAAATGGTATCTTTCTTGATCAGGGTGATGGCCGTGCCTTTTTTGAAGATCTCAATCTTGGAGATGTCTGTCTGAGCGATAGGAGGGGCTTCCGGCAGTTTGTAGTGGGTTCTGTCTTGTTTACGGAGAAAAAGGTACAGGGAGAGCGCAAGAATCACCGCAACAAGTATGATGTACTCTCTTTTTATCTTCATGGGCTTCCCTCACTATTTTTGAAACAGCATCTGGATCTGCTTCTTTCGGGCATGCCTGCGCATCCAAATGAAAAACCCGAAAAGGATTACCAGTACCGGAAGGCCAGCGATATTGAAGGATTTGACAAAGGTCTTGGTACCGGCCTTGGATTCATAGAGGGGGTTGAACCGCTGCTCCTTGCTTCGAATGACAGCAATCCCCTCCCGGTTATTCAGGGAATCCAACACGTTCATGATAAAGGCGGCATTGGGGCTTCTGCCCTTCGGGTCTAATAGATTGTCCTTGAGCATCTCCGTGGAGGCCACGAGCAATAGTTTGCCGGGTTTGCCCTTTGCTATAACCCTGCCCTTGCCCTCGATCTTTGACAGGTCAATTTCGGACCTCTGGGCATCTTCCTTTTCCTTCTCTGGCTTCCCCGAATCGTCTTCCGCCGATTTCTTCTCGGGCATGGGTTTTCCAGCGAAATAACTGGGGAACTCCCCTTCAAGCATATAAGCCAACGGCAGGCTTCGCTGTCCCTCGCCTGATTGGGGAGGCTTGATGAGCGTGGGGTTGAGGTTGATCCTGCCGCTCATCTCCCATGACTTCTCCGATGAGGCAAACAACTGATGGGCCCGCAACCCGTTTTCACCAATGCGTTTCGTGTCTAACTCAAGAGGGGAGATCTTCATGGTGATCAGGCCCTTGATGTCCTTCATGAAATCCAGGTCTTGATTGATAAATCGGTTTTTAATGATGGGCACAAAGTATATAGGCCGCTCACCGCCTCCGAGCCCAGCCGGGAGTGTTTGTTTGTAGCAATTCTCATCCATAACATAGGAATCCTTGATGCTGATACCATAGTGCTCCAAGAGTTTCTCGAGGCCCGTATTGATGGGAACATACTGAGGAGCCTTAAATGACCTGCCCTGCTGGTCCCGGGGCATGATCTCTTTGAAGATATCCAGAAAAATGGCCAGGCTTTTTCCTCGCATTAGGAACTGATCGATCTGAAAAAGCTCATAATCGGTAAAGGTTTCGGTCGGTCCCCCTATGATGAGACAATTGATGCTTTCAGGTATGAGCCCATCCTTAAGCATAACGTCCTTAAAGGTATATGTTTGTGATATAAGGTTTCGGAACGTAGAGAGGGTCTCCTCTCTCTGTTGTTCACCGCGATCTGCCGCGGACCTACCGGAGAGTTTCAGGGTGCCGTGATCGACGAGATAACCGAGGTCTTGATTGATGTCTATGATTGACTCCACGTTTTCGTTGATAATCTCCTCCATCTTGCTCAGGTCAGTCAGCTCGTACCGCGTACCGATGATTGGCAACCGCACCACGCGAATGAAGGGAAGTTCCACCGCCCGGTCACCGTGTTCCATCACCATACCGATGGATCCCTTGCCCGCCTGGATTTTACCCCCGGAAAGGGCCGGCCACTTGAGGCTCAAAATATGATGTCTTTCTAATTCCCCTTCGAGACCCTCTTCCTTCGAAGGGTCCACGTATTCGAACTCAAGCTTTCCATAGTTCTTGCCGTTCAGCTTCTTAACGATTGTTTCTAGCCTTCCGGGGAGCTGAGCCAGATCACCAATCTGCAAATAGGAAGCCACTGCTTCAAGGGAGGAGGATAAAAAGAGTTTGACACGGATTTTTTCGGACAGGCCCAATAGGGCGCTGATCTTGTTATTGAGTTTCTCTATTGTCGTTGTCAGCTTGTACTCGAGGCCCTCCGTGGAAGTAATGGTGGGGATCCGCTCAAGGAGATCACCATGTATCATCACGAGGCCCATGTAAGCCTTCTGGAATTTAACCTCATCTTTTTGGATCACCCTAATCTGAACGGGAAAGATACCGTAGCCTTGTGCCAATTCCTGGTTCTCCCTCGTTTCGCGACTCACATCTCCTTCCTCCGGGCTCACGTCATAGAAGCGGTAGTTAAAATACTGATTGGCGGAGATAGCATATTCTTCCAACAGGTCGCGGAGATATCGTTCGGTGTTGTTATAAGGTGCGGGGAGGTTCTTGGTGAAAAAGACATTGATGGTAAGGGGTTCGGACAGGGTAGATACAACCTCTTTGCTCGCCCCGGAAATCGAGTATATCTTGTTTGCTGTCAGATCCAGCCTGAAGAACAAGGTCATACCAGCCACATTTACGAGGACAATGACAACAAGATAGGCCAAAAATCTCATATAGTTTCCTGATTTGCTCTTCATGCCCATTTCTGTTCTCCCTAACGTTTTTCCTGCATGGCTAGGTGTGTCCCATAGAGCCCGACGAAGCAAACACTGAAAAAATAAAGGATATCTCTGGAATCAACGATACCCTTTGAGATGTTTTGAAAGTGAAAGTCCGCCCCCAAGTATCCCAAGATTCCCAGGAGTGATTGGGGGAGGAAGAAAAGCATCTTATCAATCAGTGTCAGACCAAAGCAGATAGCCATACCGACAATGAATGCTATGATCTGGTTGCGGGTGAGCGATGATGCGAACAGCCCGATGGCAGAAAAGGCTCCGCCCAGCAAAACAGCGCCCATATACCCGCCAACAACCGGACCCCAATCCAGTTGGCCCAGAAAGGAAACCGTGATTGGATACGCTACCGTAGGCATCAGCATTGCTGCTACGAACACCACGCTGGCCAGAAACTTTCCCAACACTATGTCAAGAATAGTCACCGGCATGGTCAGAAGGATCTCATAGGACCCGACGCTCAGCTCTTCCGAGAACAGCCTCATGGTGACGGCCGGAACCACGAATGAAAAGACAATTGGTAGCAGTGCGAAAAAGTTCCTCAGATTCGCCTGGTTAAAGAGAAAGAAAGGCGTGAAAAAAAACCATCCAGTCACCAGCAGAAAAATACCAATAACGATATAGGCGATGGGAGATACGAAATAGGACTTGAATTCCTTCTTGAAGATATGCCGAACCTGTCGCATATTAGTTCTCCTGAGTAAGCCTTCGGAATATGTTTTCTAGGGATCCGGTCTCCTGATGGAATTCCAAAAGAATCCAGTCAGTTCGTTTAATCCTCTCATAGATTTCACCGCGAATATCCTCAGAGGAGTTACAGGTAAGCCGAACCCCCAAAACCCCCTCCTCTTCATTACTGGGCGCAATATCCACTACACCCTCAAGTGAACCCAATTCTCTTTTCACAGACTTGAAGTCCGTGTTCTGAAGGGAAATACTAACCAAATACTCGCCGCTCGCTGTTTGTTTGATCATCTCAGTGCTACCGTCGGCGACGATTCTGCCCCGGTTTATAATGACAATCCGATCGCATGTGGCCTCCGCTTCACTCAGGATGTGGGTGGAGATGATGATCGTCTTCTCCTTCCCAATCTTCCTAATGATCTCCCGAATCTCAACGATCTGGTTCGGATCCAAGCCCGATGTGGGCTCATCCAATACCAAGATCTCAGGATCGCTCATCATTGCATGAGCCAGACCAACCCGTTGCTTATATCCCTTAGAGAGTTCGCCAATAGGCTGATGCATGACCTCGTTGAGACCACAGAGGTCAGCCAGGCGGCGAATCCTGGAGAGCTTATCTTCTCCGTGGATCTCCCTGACGTCGGCAACGTAGTTCAGGTAATCATATGCGAGCATGTCGTGGTACAAAGGAGCTGATTCCGGCAGATAGCCCAAGAGCTTCTTTATCTCCAGCGGATGCTCATCAATAGTGTAGTCTTTTACCTGAACGGTACCGGAAGTGGGACGGAGATACCCGGTGAGCATTCGGAGAAAGGTAGTTTTGCCCGCCCCATTGGGCCCGAGCAACCCCATAATCTCTCCACTCGGGATATCGAACGTGATTTGATCTACTGCACAGAGCTCATTGAAGTACTTCGTGAGGTTTTCGACATGGATCATAGTTTAATCCTCTCCGTTCCAAGTTCTATCCGCTGTGCCGAAGGGCATGCACCAAGAAGCATGCCATTTTTACAAGAATGTATAAGAAAATGGTTTTCCTGTGTCAAGATCGTAAGTACGGGAAAGGGGTGGCGGTGCTCGAAAGACTGGTGGGCATGATTGGCCAGTGAGCCGGGAAAGGGGCGACTCAAGTCTCAAACGCCCTCAAACTCTCGGTTTACTGCCTGCATTTTTAAGATATCGTAGTACAGCACAATCCTTTTAACATATTCAACAGGTTCACTTCCGCGGCAGTATCCGTGCTTGGCCTTCTTGTAGTATCTCTTATGTGAAAGGAGCGGCAGCACCTCAGCTACTGATGTCCATTTGTTGGGGTCAAGGTCTTGTTCCATAGCAAGCCGTCTTGCATCGGCAATATGGCCAGGCCCCACATTATAGCTTGCGAGTGTTATAAGGATCCTGTCCCAACCGTCAATATCTTCATACCGGTCATAAAGCTGCTTTAGGTATTTCACACCTCCGGAGATACTCTGGCCGGGATCGAGCCTGTTATCGATACCCATATCCCGGGCCGTCTTAAGGGTCAGCTGCATGAGCCCCCTTACTCCAGTATGGCTGCGAGCTCTGGGCCTGTAATGCGACTCTTGGTATACAATCGCTGCTATCAAGCGCCAGTCAAAGCCGTATTCTTCTGCAATTCTCTCTATTATGCCTTGATACTTCGGTAGCCTCGTCTGAATTCTGCGGTGAAACGCCTTGACATCGAAATAGTCAAAGATCTCTATGTACGAGTAGTACTTTTCATATATCTTCTGATATAAGCCATTTTTCTCTATCTCGCTAAAGAATCCATTAATGGTCCTCAGCAACTTCTTGTCTCTTCTCCGTACTGCCCATCCGAGATGCTTACTCTCATCCAGGGTAAATGATACTCTGATATCGGGATAGTATCTTCTGCTGAGCAGAGCGAGGTTAGATTTCGCTACTGTTACCCTGATTCTTTTGCGCGCAACCCAATTGATCAGCTCTTCGGTTGGCACAGTATCGTAGGGCTTGACCTTCAAATTATGACCGCTATCCACGAGATCCTGCAGCTTCTCCTCCTCGGACGTTCCACTCATTATGTGGATCACCTCATCCTCCAAGGCCTTCACGTCCTCTAGTTTCGGATCATCTTTATGTGTGATAACAGCGTGTTGGATCGTGAAAGTAGGCCTCGAAAAGCTGGTCGCCATTTCATATTCGTCGTCGATGCTCAAGCCTGCACCGATAAAGTCACCACTCTCCCATCTCAGTAAAGGAAATACTCCGTCCCCCTCCGCCACAACAACCTTGAGTTCTACTCCCAGGTAATCGGCAAATGCCTTGGCCAGGTCATACTCAAAACCCATCTCCTCTTCTCGATACAGATAATAGGTCGTAGGCCCATTGGTGGTTATGAGGACCAGGTAACCCCGTTTCTTGATCTTATCCAAGGAACGATCGACACTTTGATAGGCAAGGGCCAGAACTAAGGCGGCTGCCAGGAGATAGGCGATAAGAGGCTTTATGTTAACCTTCATGCAAGTCCACTCGCAGGCATTGAGGCTTTAACTACTTTAAGAGGCTGGATTCTCACCTCTCCGTGTAAGAAAAGAGGCTTTGGGGCCTCACAGAAGACCACCTTCAACCAAGACGCTGTTGTGAGACCTCAGCAAGACCCTGGCCAGTCAGGACTCGGCTCCTACTCGTTTGCTTGAGGCAAACAAGGAAATGCATGGTCCCGTAAGGGTCTCATTCCAAAGAGAACCGCACCGTTACATGGCGTTATTATAGGTGACAAGGACGAGAGGGTCAAGTAACAGATGGTGCGGCACTCCCCTCATAAAGTCACGTGCCTCTTATGGGAGACGGCTTTTTCCCCTTTTCCATTTAGGTACTTCACCCTATCGCAAGCTAGGCAGGCACACAAACTGGAACCACCCCCATATGCAAATGAGGGTGGTTTATTTGCTTTTGAGTAGAATACCTGATTGAACTTTTCCTCCCAACAACTTATTTATAATCGCGAATTAAGGGGTTCATAATTGAACTGGCCTCCGAAATCAGATGAGGATACTATATACCGTAAGGGCGGCAGATAATATCAAGGAGGATCCAGCAGATCAAAGGGTGTTGAGTGCATGAGGTTGAGGTTTATCAGAAAGAATAAATCCTCGAATGTCTCGGCAGGAGGTTGAGTGAAGCAGTGGTCAGCAGCCTTGCAGTTACTGACAGTTGGCTTTTATGTACCACTGAGCCTGTTGATCCCAACGGGATTGGGTTTCTGGCTTGACAGAAAGGCATCCCATGGATTTCCCCTTTACACCCTCATTGGTCTCGGCGTGGGTACCGTCATAATGGTTTATGGTGTTTACCGCATGGTACGGCCGTTTTTGCAGGAGAGCGAACAGGAAGGAAAAGAAGATCAAGCTAGCCGGCCGAAAATGACCCTCATTGGCCTGCTAGCACCCAAACGGAAAATGACGAAGAGGAGGGATAATGGCTGAAAAAAGGCGACGCTCTGGTCTGCTTAAAATAGCGGTGATCGTTATTGCCCTCTTGGCCATGGTTATCGTCAGCTTTATCGGCAGCAAAGTGGGAAGCGGTATAATCGGCGTGCATCCACTCGGCTTGCTCGATGTCGAAGCCCCTGTGTATCGCCCAGCCCCTGAAAGACCCTTTCATGCTCTTCCCATAACCAATACTATGATCACCGGCTGGATCAGCATGCTGGTGCTATTCGGTCTATTCTTCCTTGGCACCCGCAAGATGGAACTCGTTCCCACCGGGTTACAGAATTTTCTTGAGTTGATCGTTGAAGCGGCAGCAAAGTTTATTGAGGATCCGGCAGGCGAAAAGCATGGGAGATGGTTTTTCCCTGTTTGCACTACTATCTTTCTCTTTGTTGTCGCCAACGCGTGGGTAAGCCTCATTCCCGGCTTTGAGACCATCACCGTTCATGGGGAGCCACTATTCCGCGGTGCGAATACAGACCTGAATATACCGGCAGCCCTCGCCGTGGTAGCTTTCTGCTTTATCGAATACTGGGGTTTTAAGGCCCATGGCTCTTCATATCTGAAAACGTTCTTTCATTTTTCACCACTGTGGGAAGCGCTGAAACTCATCTTTACGGGTAATGTAAAGGCTGGAATGGGTAGTTTGCTGAATGGCGTGGTGGCAGTTTTCGCGGGCCTGCTCGAAATTCTCAGCCACTTGATCCGGATGGTGAGCTTTACCTTTCGACTTTTTGGCAATATGACGGCAGGGATGATACTCGTCATGATCGTGCTTTTCCTTATTCCTTGGGTGCTTCCCTCCATCTTCTATGGGCTGGAGGCATTCTTTGGTTTTATTCAAGCGATGATATTCGGTGGACTAACGCTCGGGTTTGCCTGTGCTGCAGTCATGGAGGAAGAATAGAGAAGTCTATTTGCTCAAAACAAGCCGTACCTAAAAGGTAAACCCATAGTTTACCTATAGGGCAGGAGAAGGAGGTCGAACTGATGGAAATCTGGATAAGTGTGGCTAAGGTAATAGGTGCAGGTCTAGCTATAGGACTGGGAGCCCTTGGGCCGGGCATCGGCATCGGCATACTCGGGATGGGTGCCATGAACGCATTGGGCCGAAATCCCGAGGCCAGAGGACCCATAATGACTAACATGATCTTAAGTATTGCGTTCGCGGAGGCAGTAGCCATCTACGCCCTGGTTGTAGCTATTTTGCTCATCTTCGTGGCCTAATATCCATTGCCAACGAACAGGAAGGTAGGATAGCACCATGGAAGGTTTCTTAGGGTTAACGCTACCCAGCTTTATCGGTCAGCTGATCAATTTTCTCATCTTGCTCGGGCTGCTCACCTTTTTTGGCTACAAACCCATTCGCAAAATGCTGGACGAGCGCTCCAACAGGATAAGACTAAGCATGGAGCAAGCCGAAGCGACCAGAAGCGAATATGAGCGGGCTCAGGTTGAGGCGGAAAAGCAAATCAGTAAGGCACGCGATGAAGGCCAAACTATTATCGCACAGGCGGCGCAAGCGGGGAACGTGCTTAAGGAAGAGGCGAGGCAAGAGGCTCGAAAGGAGGCGCAAGCCATTGTTGAAAGAGCCCGCGCCGAACTGGAGCGAGAGCGAGACAAAATCGTTGATGAGTTACGCAAGGATTTTGTCGATACAGCTATCTTGGCTGCTGAGAGAGTACTCAGTGAAACACTTGACAGACGGAAGCATCGTCAGCTTATTGAGAAGACGCTAGACGAGAGTGCAGCTCTAAGGACTCATTAAGGTAAGCCATGCCCCGAACATTTTCCGGCAAACGATATGCGCAAGCGGCCTTTGAGCTGGCATTGGAGAAAGGTGAACTGGAGGTTTGGCGAGAAGACCTGAGAAGGGCTGCTGCAATAATATCGGACGCGCAGCTGATGGTCTTGTTGGAGAACCCCAAACTGCCTTTCCATGCCAAGAAAAGCCTTCTGGAAGAGCGGCTCGGAAAAATGAATCCCTTGGTCTTTAACCTGATCTGTCTTCTGATGGGCAGGGGCAGACTCAAGATTATCGGAAATGTGGCTGACCACTATAATCGATTGCTCGACGCTCATAACGGCATTGAGCGTGCTGATGTCATAACCGCCTTACCCTTAGATGATGAGGAGACAAACACACTTGCCCGCCGGCTCGGTGAAATAGTGGGTCATACGGTTATTGTCGATGCGCGCACAGACCCGTCTGTTATCGGCGGGTTCAGGGCCAGGATTGGCGATGTGCTCATCGATGGAAGCATACATAACAAACTAGAATTGTTGAGACACAACCTGATCGGGGCCGGCAGATGATAGAGGTAAACGAGCAGTGCGCTGAGAGCACCAGATAGGAGGCACAGATGGCAGCGCGGGAGCAGGATATCGTTGCAATAATCAAGGAAGAGATCAAACAGTTCGGAGCTGAAGTAACGACGGCCAATGTGGGTACCGTTGTGGAGCTAGGTGATGGCATTGCCCGGGTTCATGGACTGGGTGCTGCGAAGTATAACGAATTATTACAGTTCCCCCATGAAATCATGGGGTTGGCTCTCAATCTGGAAGAGGATAACGTTGGTGCCGTCATCCTCGGTGAATACAACCGAATCAATGAAGGTGACGAGGTCCGCGCTACGGGTAGGGTTGTTGAGGTTCCCGTGGGTGATGCCATTATCGGGAGGGTGCTCGATCCTTTAGGCCGTCCTCGTGATGGCAAGGGCCCGATCAAGACAGAGAAGTCACGACCGATTGAACGGGTGGCGCCCGGTGTCACAATGCGTGAGCCGGTCGATACTCCCATCATGACGGGCATTAAGGCCGTTGACAGCATGATTCCCATCGGCCGTGGTCAGCGGGAGCTGATCATCGGCGACCGGTTTACCGGTAAATCGGCCATTGCCATAGACGCCATAATCGCCCAGAAGGACGAAAATGTCATTTGTGTCTATGTGGCCATCGGACAAAAGACATCCAAGGTTGCCCAGGTTGTTGCCACGCTCGACAAATACGAGGCGATGAACCACACGATTGTGGTAGCGGCTGATGCCTCTGACCCTGCCCCCTTGCAGTATATTGCTCCTTATGCCGGCTGTGCTATGGGCGAGGAGTTCATGGAAGAGGGAAAGGATGTGCTGATTGTCTATGATGACCTCTACAAGCATGCATGGGCCTATCGCCAGCTCTCCCTTTTGCTTCGCAGGCCACCGGGCAGGGAGGCCTATCCCGGGGATGTCTTTTATTTACACAGCAGGCTTCTGGAAAGGTCGGCAAAGCTGTCATCGGAGCTTGGCGGCGGGTCGCTTACGGCCCTGCCGATCATCGAGACCCAGGCAGGCGACATGTCTGCATATATCCCCACCAATGTTATCTCGATTACCGATGGGCAGATTTACCTGGAGCCCGACCTTTTCAACGCCGGGATTCGACCAGCGGCAAATGTCGGTTTATCCGTATCCCGAGTGGGAGGCTCGGCTCAGCGAAAAGCCATGAGGCAAGTAGCGGGAACGCTCCGTTTAGAGCTTGCGCAGTTTCGCGAGCTCCAGGCCTTCGCCCAATTCGGTGCCGCAGACCTGGATAAGGCCACCAGGGACCAGCTTGATAGGGGGCGCCGTATCACCGAGATATTGAAGCAACCGCAGTACACACCTATGTCCTTAGGAGAGCAAGTGACTATTCTCTATGCAGTGACCAAGGGCCATCTTGACGAGGTTCCTGTGGAAAAGGTTCTCGCTTATGAGGAAAGTCTTCACCGGTTCATGAAAACCAGTTACCCTGACATCGAACGAAGAATAAACGAGGATAAGGAGATAAAGCCTGACACTGAGGACGCGCTGCGAAAAGCCATCTCACAATTCAATGAGGCAAGTGCCTACTAGAGGGTTTCATGATTAGCACGAGAATTCTTCGTCGCCGCATACACAGCGTTGAAAACACAGCCAAGATCTGTAAAGCGATGGAGATGATTGCCACCGCCAAGATGAAGCGGGCTCAAGATCAAGCACAGGCAGGCCGTCCTTACGCGGAGAAGATTAGACAGGTAATTGCAGATCTCGCTGTCCATCCTCAGGTCGGGGGCCAGACTCATCCACTGCTGGAACGGAGGGAGGTCAAAAAGATTGCAATTATCCACATTACCACTGACCGAGGGCTCTGTGGCGGGCTCAATGCCAACATGAACCGCATGGTCGCAGGATTCATAGTAGAACAAAGCGTACCGGTGGATCTGGTAACCGTGGGCCGCAAGGGGCGTAGTTTTATGCTTCGTTCAGGACAAGCCATTCGCGCCGAGTTTACCGGTATGAGTGACCGGCCCACGCTCCTAGAGACCTTGCCCATTTCTCGGGTTGTTATCGACGATTACGGGAAGGCAGAGCTTGACCTCGTATACCTTGCATACCCTCGTTTTGTTACCACCATGGTTCAGCGGCCTACCATGGAGCTCTTGCTTCCCATTGAACCGGTTGATCTGCCTCCAGCTCAGAGAGGAGAATACATCTACGAGCCTGAGCCAAATGTGGTGCTCAATGAACTGTTGCCCCGATTTGTGGAGATGGAAGTCTATCACGCCATACTGGAGCTCATTGCAAGCGAACAATCTGCACGGATGGTGGCCATGCGCAGTGCCAGCGATAATGCTCGGGAGGTGATCGAGGATTTGACGCTAACGCTCAATAAAGCCCGGCAGGAGACAATCACGAATGAGATCTGCGATATTTGTGGAGGAGCTGAGGCTTTGGCCAGATAAGGAGGAAATAGGTGGCAAAAGGTAGAGTAGTTCAGGTTATTGGTACCGTGATCGATATGGAATTCCCGCCCGGTGAGCTACCGGCCATAAACAACGGGATTGTGATTTCTCAGGATGGCACCAAGATCATTGCCGAAGCTCAGCAACATATTGGAAACAACTGGGTGAGGGGTATTGCCCTTACGGCCACTGAGGGACTCCAGAGGGGTGCGGAGGCTGTAGATATGGGAACCCCTATTATGGTGCCTGTGGGAAAGGAGACGTTGGGGAGGCTTTTCAATGTGTTTGGAGAGCCGCTCGATGGTATAGGGGAGGTAAAGACGAACCTTCGCTATCCCATACATCGCACACCTCCCCCACTCGATGAACAGGAAACGACCCCACAGATTTTGGAAACGGGCCTCAAGATAATGGACTTGGTGACTCCCTTTACGAGAGGCGGAAAGATAGGCGCATACGGAGGGGCCGGTGTGGGCAAGACCGTGGTTATTACCGAGCTCATTCGCAATATCGCCACCGAGCATGGCGGGTACTCCGTGTTTACCGGGGTTGGTGAACGGTCTCGTGAAGGCAACGACCTGTGGCTGGAAATGCGGCAGTCTGGCGTTTTGGAACGAACGGTCCTCGTCTTCGGGCAAATGAATGAGAGCCCAGGTGTTCGTTCTCGAGTTGCGTTGACCGGCGTGACCATGGCAGAGTATTTTCGAGATGTGGAAGGTCAGGACGTTCTCTTGTTCGTAGACAATATCTATCGGTATGTGCTCGCGAACATGGAACTCTCGGCCCTGCTAGGCCGAATGCCCTCTGCTGTGGGCTATCAGCCGACACTCGGTACCGATGTCGGGCAGCTTGAAGAGAGGATTACCACGACAAGAAAGGGGTCAATAACCTCATTCCAGGCCATCTATGTTCCCGCAGACGATTATACAGACCCCGGCATAGTTGCTACCTATGGCCACCTGGATGCCGTTGTCGCCCTCGAGCGTTCTATCGCCGAGCTGGGTATCTATCCCGCTGTAGACCCCCTAACTTCAACATCACGAATACTCGACCCTGCTATTGTCGGTGAAGAGCACTATGAGGTGGCACGAGGAGTACAAAAGACATTACAGAGGTACCGGGAATTGCAGGACATAATAGCCATTCTGGGCATGGAAGAACTGAGTGATGAGGATAAGTTAACGGTAAATAGGGCTCGACGGATTCAGAGGTTCTGTTCTCAACCGTTCCATGTTGCCGAGCAATTTACCGGTGTCCCCGGTAAATATGTACCCGTGAAAGAGACTGTGCGCGGCTTTAAGGAAATTCTGGAAGGAAAACATGATGAGCTTCCCGAAGCGGCCTTCTACATGGTTGGCACCATTGACGAAGCAGTGGAAAAGGCTAAAGAGATGGGTGAGTTATAGTGGCCACATTTAAGCTTGAGCTTGTTACTGCAGAGAGGCTTGTTTACTCTGATGATGTCAGTATGGTGATTGCATGGGGTACGGAGGGGCAACTGAGTATCCTACCCCAGCACGCCCCTTTGATTACCATGCTTCAGCCGGGGGAACTCATCATTCGAAAAGATGATGAGGAGTCCTATTTGGCGGTGAGCGGTGGCTTTCTTGAAGTAAGGCCCGAAAAGGTGATTATCCTGGCCGATGCCTGTGAGCGCGCCGATGAAATCGATATTGCTCGTGCCGAGGAAGCCAGACGCAGGGCAGGGGAAATAATGGAGGCTCCATCGCCCGAAACTGACACGGCTGCAGCCGAAGCTGCTCTTCGAAGATCGTTAGTGAGGCTTAAGGTTGCAGAAAAACTACGCCGCAGACGTGCACAAAAGCATAAAGGTGAGCGCGAGACAGGTTACCGTTGAGCGCCTTCTTAAACCTGATTACATCTTGCCTGAGTTGATTGTCACTCTTGCGAGCTTTCACTCCGAGCAGCGTGTATACTGCTTTCAAAGGGAGGAACACTATGAGGGCATTTGCAGACAAGTTAGTCGAGATCACCGAACGCCATGCAGAAGAAATTGCTGAACAGTGGTGCAAAGCTGTGAGGACGAGCAACAGAACACCGTCATATCATGTCGTTCCGGAAGATAGATGTCTTCAGCAGGCAGTCAACTTCTACAAAAACCTGGGCAGGGTGTATTTCAGCAAAAGACCGAGCCGTGATCTGTATGAGTTTTTCACCCAGTACGCGGAAGACCGATACAACGAGGGCATCCCCTGCCCCGAGGCTATTTACGCTCTTTTCATGATGAGACGTCATATTTGGTTGTACGCCGACTCCCAAGCGACCTTTGTCACACCTATGGACCATCTGCAAGCCATTGAGGCCATTAATAAGACGATACGCCTCTTCGACCTGGGCACCTTATTTGTGGCCCAAAAATACGATGCCTTGAAAGCACGGGATGGATTAATATATTGACTATGCTCAGGATTTAATACTATTAAACAACTACCTGATCAAAAGCAGATATTTCGGGCGATCATTGATTTTGACATTGGGGCCTAATCGTGTTCTCTGCAATTGATGAGAATAGTCTGCCGAGAATCCGAACCCTTTAATTCTAAAGTCGCCTAGATTGTTCAAACGCCTCCTGCGAAGAGGTGCCCATGAAGATACTCGTAGTTGATGACGAAGACATCGTCCTCGAGAGCTGCCAGGCGGTATTCGAGCTCGATGGCTTTGAGGCAGAATTTGTTCCCAGTGCGGATAAGGCTCTGGAAGCAATGAAGAATAATGGATTCGATCTTCTGCTCATAGATGTGAAGATGCCCAAAAAAGATGGTATGTATCTCATGGGAAAGATTAAGGACCAATGGCCAGATATACCGATCATAGTGATGAGCGGTTACTGCACAGCACAGACCATTCAAGAGGCTATGAGTATGGGAGCTGCAACCTTTATTGCCAAGCCGTTTGAACCGGATGAACTTGTGGAAACGGTCCGCAATGTTATTGCAAAGGAGGAACACCATGGAAAAAAAGAAGGCCCTCGTAATCGATGACGAGCAGATCGTATTAGATAGTGTGAGTGCATTACTCACGGATGAGGGTTTTGAGGTTGATGTGTCGCTGGATGGGCGGCAAGGGCTGGACTGGGCCATTGAAAGAACCTATGACGTTGTTTTGACCGATATTCGTATGCCGGATATTGGGGGCATGAAGGTTTTAAGGGACGTCAAGAGAATCAATCCAACGCTTCCGGTTATCATGATCACCGGTTATGCTTCGGTCGAGTCGGCAGTACAGGCTATGAAACTGGGGGCGGCAGAATACATCGAAAAACCCTTTGAACCCGAACAGCTGCTCGATGCGGTTTCCCGAGCTCTTGGTATTTCCGAGGAGGCGGAAGAGCAAGGGCTAATTCACCGTGAAGAGTTGGCAAAGGTTCTGGACCGAGCCGAATCGGATGATGACTTCTTCATGAAGCTTCTCGAGCACTCCGTAGATGCCCTCGATGAATACGATTTAACAAAGGCAGAGAAACTTGCAATCGTAACCGGTGACGTATTGTGGATAGAAGAGCAGCTTGGTCGTCTCACTCGAGCGCAGCGACGAATGCTTATCTTTTTGAAAATCCAGAGTAAGTCCTAGGAGAGAAGAAGAGTATCTGCTCGACGAGTGATTTACTGCTTTGGCTCACTTCACCCTCTTAGTACTCTAGCCACGTAACGTTAGGGATTGGTTTTCAGGTGTTGCTCTTATCTTAATTTTCGGCTCTTTGGCCATTTTATCAGCCTAAGCCTGATTTATCAGCCTAAGCCTGATTTAGCTCACTTTAAACACTTGAATATGTTTTACTCCACAAGGTCCAAGCTTATTGCGAGCTTTCTCGGGGTCAGCCTTCTGGTCGGAGCTGTTTCTCTTTTCGTCGGTGGTCAACTCCTCTATAAGGCTGTGCTCAGCGAGGCGACAAACCGGGTAAGATTGGATCTCAATGCCGCCCGCGAGATATACCTAAACCGCATAGAGAGTATTAAGACCTCCCTCAATATCACCACCCTGGGATCTGGGTTCCGCTCAGCGCTCAAACAAGGTGACGCCCAGGAACTTTTTAACAGGATCAGGATTCTCGCCCTCAACGCCGATTTGGATTTCGCGGGAATTGTCACGAGCGATGGCAAAACCCTGTGTCGACTTGGGCCAAATCCCATCCCCAATAATAATCCTCAGCCTGCAAATCCTATCGGGAGCTTGGCGCTCGAAAAGCCTGGTTCAGTTGCGGGTACCGTTATTCTGAGCAAAGAGGTGCTCATTGTCGAGGATCCTGAACTCGCAAATCGAGCCAGCATTCAATTGGTTCTTACACCAAGGGCGGCCCCGAGAGACGAAAAGGTGGAGACCTCTGGAATGGCCCTCGCTGCTGCGATCCCGGTATTTGAAGAAGGCAAGTTGATCGGCGCTGTCTATGGCGGGGCGTTATTGAACCGGAGCACGAAGATCGTTGACACGGTTCGGGACACGGTATTTCAGCAGGAGATTTACAAGGGCCGAAGCATCGGGACAGCGACGATCTTTCAGAAGGATCTCCGCATTTCCACAAACGTGCTCACCCCCGATGGAAAGCGAGCCATTGGAACACGGGTTTCGCAGGAAGTCAAAGAGCACGTACTCGATAGAGGTGAACGGTGGACCGACCGCGCCTTTGTGGTCAGCGACTGGTACATCACAGCCTATGAGCCGATCCAGGACATCTCCGGAGAGTGTGTTGGCATGCTTTACGTCGGGGTGTTGGAAGCCAAGTATGCCGACATGCGCAGGAATGCTTTTTCCATTCTAGTACTGATCATCGTGGCGAGTATGGCACTGGCAATCCTGCTGGGATACTTTCTGGAAAAGAAGATCATGGGGCCGGTACACCAACTCATAATAGCCAGTCAGGACGTCTCTAAGGGCAATCTATCGCCGAAGATCGGCCCTGTGTCAAAAGACGAGCTCGGCGTCTTGCAACAGACATTTACCGATATGGTCGCATCGCTCAAAGAGCGCGATGAACGCACAAAGGCTGCAGCGGAAAACCGGCTCATTCAGTCTGAAAAACAAGCCAGCATGGGAAGGCTGGCCGCAGGTGTTGCCCATGAGATTAATAATCCTCTCACCGGTGTATTAACCTTTACCCGCATCCTGCTCCGCAGCAAAGACATTGGAGAGAAAAACTTGTCTTATCTTCAGAAAATAGCTGAGTCTACCGTACGGGTTAAGAACATTGTTAAGGGATTGCTCGACTTCTCCAGGCAAACCGCCCTTGATCGAGAGCCAACAGAGATAAACCGGCTCATCCGCGGCGTAATCTCAGCATTGGAAAACCAGGCGCTCATAAAAGGCGTGAGCATAGAATTCAATGCAGGGGAAAATTTGCCCATGCTTACCATGGACCGGAACCAGATCCAGAGTGTATTAATAAATCTAATCATAAACGCTTTTGATGCCATGGAACAGGGCGGTACCATAGCGATCTCTACCGGTATCAGCTTGTCTGCAAGCGATACCGGTAAAAGGGGGGTTGAGATTACTGTCACTGATAATGGGTGTGGTATTCCACCGGAAGATCTCGATAAGCTGTTCGAGCCTTTCTTCACAACCAAAGAGGTAGGCAAAGGTACGGGGCTTGGTCTCGCTGTTTCGTACGGGATCGTGCAGAGACATGGCGGCACCATCAGGGTGCAAAGCGAGGTTGGACGAGGTAGCGCCTTTACTATCTGGCTTCCCATAGAGGAGCAGATCGAACAAAATGAGGATTCTGGTAGTTGATGACGATCCGACCGTGCTGAAAAGTTGCCAGCGCGTTCTGGAGCCTGAGGGGTTTGATATATATCTTGTGCCGAGCGCCGATAAGGCCCTCGAGGCGATGAGAAATGACGATTTCGCTCTGCTCCTTGTTGACATAAAGATGCCCAAGCGCGACGGCATATATCTGATGAGCGAGATCAAGAAGGAATGGCCGGATATACCGATTATTGTCATGAGCGGCTACGACACGGAGCAGACCGTGGAGCAGGCCATGGAGACAGGTGCCGCCCACTTCATTGCGAAACCATTTACCCCCACCGAGCTACTAAACACCATCCAAGAAGTCATGGAAAAGCCGAAGGGTCATCGCTGACAGCATGGCCTTGGAAGCCTCTCCGGGAATATCGATCCATTACTGCCGTTCAAGAGCTGAAACTTGAAGCCCGGAGAAGCCAAGGATGAAACCCTAGACCGCCTGGTTATCTGTTGCCCTCAATCTTCCCAATGTATGCATTCTACCGGGCAGGCCTCCATCGCCTCTTCGATGAGATCTTCAGGGCCTCCTTCGGGGTTAATCACCTCTGCCTTTTCGGTGTCTTCGTTGAGCACAAACACGTCCGGGCAGATCTCCTCACAGCTGCCACATCCGATACATTCTTCATCATCAACGTAAACTCTGCGACCCATGGGAACCTCCTTTACTTAAGCCCGTTTACGCTAATACTGTGGTAACTACCTACCCACACAAAGATATGGGGTAATCCAGTTGTGCGTCATTTGTTGCCTTTACTATTTGTTCGGGCCAAATCCTAATCGATTTCATATAGCCCTTTTTCCCATAACTGATGGGCAACTCCTCTTTTGAGATACCCTTTGTTCCTCCCTTATAAATGATACACAACGTTTGTCAAGAGCATAAACCTCTCCCTACCGTCAGCGGGTCTTTCCGCACTGACGAATAGGCCTCTTGCAGGGAAATTCACCAGGGCGCACCCATAAGAATGATCAATTCCTTTTTGGATTATTGTCCTAGCTCCGTAACCAGGCTGACCCGAGGGATATGGATTCCTTTTTTTAACATTGAATCCTCCTGAACGGCGAGACCATGAAACCGTTTCTGGAGAGACTGGCGGGAGGGCGCCGTTCTTTTCGCGATTTGGGTATGGGGGAAACCGCAGCCCTGAGCCTGTCGAAGGGAATGCAGAGGGGGCAAAACTCCCCCGTAGATAGGTGGTCAGAAAGGACCAGCCCGGGAGGTTTACCCGCCTCTGGCGGGCTTAGAACGATAGAAAAGGCACCTGCCCTTTCGCGGGAGCCCCGTGCAAAACTTTTGAACGATGCCAAACTGTAACGGCGAGGAATC
>CP070752.1:2730535-2736311 GCA_020348625.1 Deltaproteobacteria bacterium
CCGAGGCCTGAACATACATGTCTTCGTAATAGCTATAATGAGGCAATTGCGGCCAGAAGGGTATATCCATGGAAAGAGCCACTTCAAGGGCCCTGTCCACATCCGTATGAGGCATGACGGCCATTGCCGTTGTGAGCAGATTTCCAGGAATAGGCATGGTTTGCCTTTTAAATCCGTCTATTTTTCTCTATTTGGCTTCTATCAGTGGAGGCATTCAGGAAGTGCTTGACAGAATTGCCCGAGTTCTTTCCTGCGCCTTGTGGTGCTTCACCACGTAATGTCATGACGTGATAGAATTCATTATAGAACGGGTGATCATGTATCATTGCGTCGTTGTATATCTTGTTTCTTTACCACTGTGAGCAACATTTTGAAGGGTTCTACGGCATTCACTGAATGAGGAATATCCGCAGGCATTACCACAACCTCTCCTGCCCTGGCAACCACCTCCTTACCGCCAATGGTCAGCGACACTTCACCATCCAGAACTTGGACCATGGCATCTCCTGGTGCAGCGTGGGTGCTCAGGCCTTCTCCTTGATCAAAGGCGAATAACGTCAAGCTCACGGCATCGTTTTGAGCAAAGGTGCGGCTTACGACCCTTCCTTTCTCATAATCCACCAGATTCACCAGGAGATGAGGCTCCGAAAAAGGGATGTTTTTGATGAGTGCTGGCTTTTCCATGTTTCGCTCTGCTCCTTCAACTATTCCTAAGTTTCTAAGACCTCCGCTTTAAGCGTCTACATCTGTTTGACGTCCACTCCCTGGGTTGCGCTTTTCCCTCTTTTGACAAGAGATTGAGGAGGCCTTTGAATTATAGGCAATCACTGGGAAAATGCAACACTTGTCGCCATGAACAAGGGTAACTCCCTGTAGCGTAATGAATTTTTTGGGTCGATTTCATTAATAGAGGGTTGTTTATGAGTTGCAGTTCATGTATGATTGTGCTGTTTCTTTCCCCATCCTTAGGATGATTATTCGGCTCCAAACGAGTCCTTTCTAGAATAGCGATCAGGTTTGAAATCCTTTACTGCAGAAAGGAGGTGATGATCTCAGGAGAGGAAAACACGGTTTGGGGATTCTTTGACGAAAATCTTTTAGAATGGGTGCTATCATGAAAAAGATGAAATGGTCCGTTATCATTTCTCTGTCTGTGGTTTTTCTGTTTTCATCCCTGGCAATATCTCACGCCGCAAAGAACAAGCCTATTTCAATAAGTTGGGCCACCTTCTATCCTGAGACCCATCCCCTGTATCCCATGAATGAGGGCTGGGGAACCGAGATAGAAAAACGCACGAACGGGCGGGTAAAATTCACCTATTACGCTGGTTCAACGCTCCTGAAGGGGAATGAAATCCCTGACGGCATCCTGAAGGGTATCGCCGACGTAGGGGATGGAGTCCTGGCTTACACACCCGGACGCTTTTTTGCCATGGAGACCGTGAACCTAACCATCGGCTACAGCTCTGCAAAAATGGCAACCTTTGTAGCCAACGAGTTTTATAAGAAGTTCAGGCCCAAAGAGTTCGATGACTATATGGTATTCTTCATGCATGCCCACGGTCCGGGTATTCTTCATAGCAAGGGACCGGTGCGCAACCTTGAAGAGATCAAAGGTTTGAAGATCCGCGCTGTGGGGGCTGCGGCCAAGTCTGCCCAGGCCCTAGGTGCCGTTCCGGTCGCCATGCCCATGTTTGATACCTACGAGTCCCTCAGAAAGGGTGTGGTAGAGGCGACACTCAGCCCCATTGAGGCCCTCATGACCTGGAAACAGGCCGAGGTAGTCAAATATACGACCGAGTGCTTCGGGGTCGGCTATACCTCGGCGTTCTATGTGGCTATGAGCCGTAAAAAATGGGATTCCCTGCCCTCAGATGTGCAAAGGGTCTTTGAAGAGGTGAGTGCCGAATGGATTCCCAAGGCGGCCGAGGTGTGGGATTCCGCTGATGAAAGGGGCAGAAAGTATGCGCTCAACATGGGCCATACAATTATCCCTCTTTCCGATGAAGAAAATGCACGCTGGGCCGAGGCTGTGCAGCCTGTAATCACTGAGTATGAAAAGGACGCGGAGGCCAAGGGATTGCCGGGCAAGGAATATGTGGCAACGGTAAGGGCTCTGATCAAGGAATTTAAGGAAAGCCAGAAGTAGAGAACCTACAAGAAGCGCTGCCGGGCTGATACAACAGCTACGGCAGCCGCTTTTTGTCCTAATTGAGGGGTGATTACATGGCGGCGTTTGGCAAAGGGGTTCATAGATTTTCCACCATCCTGAATTGGTTCGCCGGGTCTTGTTTGATTGGCATGACTACCCTCACGTGTGCGGATGTAGTACTCCGCCTCTTCAGGCATCCCATTCTTGGCACCTATGAGATCGTGGGGTTTCTGGGAACAGCGGTGGCAAGTTTGGCGGTGGCCTATACAACCGTAGAGCGCGGCCACGTGGCCGTATCCATACTTGTCATGCGGCTTTCCCATCGGGTTCAAGTTATTATCCATCAAATCACCCACCTGCTCAGCATTGTCCTTTTCGGTTTCTTGACAATGGAATGTATCCGGTTTGGAAACGACCTGAGGGTATCGGGAGAGACGTCTTTGACGCTGACACTGCCTTTTTTCCCATTGCTTTACGGTATGTCCTTTTCCTTTCTCATCGTCTGCATCATCCTCTGGCTGGACTTCTGGAATGTGCTCACAGGAAGGGAAAAACCGTGGTATGTGCCGTGAACTAATCGGAAAGGGAGACGGTAGATGAGTCCAACGACTATTGGTTTAGTGGGATTGGTAATTCTGGTTATCATCCTTTTCTCCCGCATGCCTGTGGGATTTGTGATGGCCATTGTGGGCTTCGCCGGGTTTACCTATTTGGTGTCCATGGACAGTGCGCTGCGGGTCCTTGCCAAGGATTTCTACGCCATGTTCAGCTCTTACAATATGACTGTCGTCCCCTTATTTATCCTGATGGGTCAAATTACATTTCATGCAGGCATAAGCCGTCGCCTCTTTGATACCGCCTACAAAATCTTTGACTATTTACCAGGCGGCCTGGCCATTGCCACGGTGGGGGCATGTGCGGGGTTTGCAGCCATCTGCGGTTCGACCAACGCATCGGTTGCCACACTGACCACTGTGGCCCTTCCCGAGATGAAGCGGTATAAGTATGGAACTTCCTTGAGTACGGGCTCGATCGCTGCAGGTGGGACCCTGGGGATTCTCATTCCTCCCAGTGTGATCTTTATCATTTATGGTATCGCGACCGAGCAATCTATTGGAAAGCTTTTTGCTGCAGGAATCTTACCGGGGATTATTCTATCCCTTTTTTTCTGCGTAACCGTTTTTATCTGGGCCAAGCTCAGACCGGGGGAGGCTCCCCGCGGGAGGAAGACCACATTCAAAGAAAAGGCATTAGCCCTGTCAGGTGTAACTGAGACTCTACTGCTGTTCCTTCTTGTGATGGGGGGGCTTTTCCGTGGTTTTTTTACACCAACGGAGGCAGGTGCCATCGGCGTAGGAGGTGCCATCATCCTCGGTCTTGCCCGAAGAAGACTGACCTGGCGTGGATTCTCCCAGGCAGTGACGGAGAGCACGAGAATTTCTTGCATGGTCCTGGTTATCGTTTCCGGGGCCATTATGTTCGGCCACTTTCTGGCCATCACCAGGGTTCCTTATGTGGCAGCCAACTGGATCGGGGCGCTCCCTTTACCCAATTATGCCATCATGGGGGTTATCGTGGTTATCTATCTGATAGGGGGGTGTTTTATGGACGCCCTTGCCATGATTCTTCTGACGATTCCGATCCTATTCCCCTTGGTCACGGCTATGGGGTATGATCCCATCTGGTTTGGCGTTATTATCGTGCTTGTTGCGGAGATGGGTGCCATAACCCCGCCTGTGGGCATTAATGTATATGTCCTCTCGGGAATTGCCAGGGATATCCCCCTGGAGACTATTTTCAAGGGGGCGCTTCCCTTTGTGCTATCATTACTGGCCTGCGTGGCCCTCCTGATTGCTTTTCCCCAGATTGCTCTGCTGTTGCCGAATCTTATGAAATAGGCAACCATGCACCTGCGCTTGCCAGAGGCCCAAGAACCTACCATGACTGATTGTAGCAATTACAGAGCTGCCAGATAGCTGGATGAGAGAGTTATAAGATATGCCCGATTGCGTTCAATGTTTTTGAGCTTCTGAAAGCGAAGATATGGGGAAGAGACGCATAACAATGGTAATGGGCTCAAGTTTCGATGGAATGATCTTTGCCAGGCAGGTTCAAGCGATTGACCAAGTTTCAAACCTAGACTGGATTATCACTCAGACAGCAAATCCCTTACCATCCTCTCGATGTTTCTCAGAATGCCTGGATCATGCTCTATAGCCTCTTTCACAAATTCAGCGTATTCTAGGTCGGCCACCTTGGGGCTTATTTTGGTAGCTACCATTCTGGTATAGTCTATCCAGCTATCAACATCGGAATTGAACAGCTTTACTAATTCACAACAGGCCGCAAGATCTTCAACCACGATTCGTTTGTTACCCGGATCTTTGGTCCATTCGATGAATCTTACCGGGACGCCGGTCTTTTCAATATCTTCGGCTGTGATCATAATACCCCCTTTGCCAAGAAAACGCTGGCATACCCAAGTTCCTCAAGTTACCTTCCACTTCTTCACGGAACCGCACACGAGCGGCATAGTTTCGCATTTTAGGCGAACGATCAGGACTTGGACCAGCTGGCTACCTTTAGGTTTTGATATAGTCAACCTGTAGGGCATCATCAGTTTATTGTCAAGACAGAAAGTCCGTTTTAGCTTGCTGCCATTTGAAACTGTGAAGATCCGAGCATGTGTGAAGACCAGCGCTACACCTCAACTCCTTCACCCCCAGCCGAAACTCACGTAAGACATTTCCCTCAACTAAAGATCGCTAGTTGCCGATAACGTTACTGAGGTTTTTTGAGCGGGAGCCCTTATGTAGCAGGAAGGGCGGCGCTCTTCGCTCGTGAAGAAGGTTTATTTCGACCGTTGTTGCTTACCGAGACTCAGCAAGGATTACACAATGCCTGACGTATCTGATTCAGACTCCATACTGGGAGAACTCGACAAGACGCTGGACGACCTCTTCGGGAAAGACCAAGGTGAAAGTATGCCCGCAGAGGGGATGCCTGTTTCGCCATTAGAAAAGCTCCGGGGTGTGATGCGCACAATTAACGAGGAAATTTGCCAAGAGAGCATCAGTGCCCTCAAAACCGAAGTCAAGCACCTCCAAAGCTCCTACCCAGGCGATACACAGGTTCTGGCGCTGCTCAAGATCATGTCGCTGCTTGTTGGGTACATGAAACTGAACAAGCCCGATGCTCACCAGGAAACGACCACATTGCTGAACTCGGCATTTCAGTGCATGGAAAGAGTGGTAGAGGATCAGAGCATATCGACCCATGAAAAGATAGCGCTCATAAGCAAAGAGATTGAACACTTCAACAAGTTCAAGGCCAAAACATCTACAGGCGAGGAACCTTCACGAAAAAAAGCGGTGTCGCGGACCGGAGAGACCGGTGCAGGGGATTCGGAACCCCCATCGGGTGCTGTGCCGTCTTCGACAACCGTACCGGCGGGCGAGATTTTCACGGCCCTTGATAACCTGCGTTCATACCTGGGAGAGGAACTCGCCGCGTTAAAGAGCAAGGTAGATGGCTTGAAAGAGGAATTCACGAGGAGCGACGATGCAAGGGCCCATATGATAGAAGAGTCTGCGGCGCTGAAAGGCCAGATGCAGCAGTTAAGAG
>CP070752.1:2736411-2746665 GCA_020348625.1 Deltaproteobacteria bacterium
GGCGTTCTAGGGCTCATAGGCGAACAGAAAAGAAAACCCCAGAAAGTGCTCGAGAATTTCCTTAAGAGAAAGGCCTTAGAGCCGCTTGAGTTTCAAACCGCCTTGATTCCTCGATACGATAGTTGGATCCCGTTTCGCCGCAACATTGAACGAAGTCGGGTGTACCTTGTGGGCGATGCCGCGGGGCATGTAAAGGTAACCACAGTGGGTGGTCTTGTTACCGGTTTCCGCGGGGCACTCGGCGTTGTTCACGCAATAACAAATGGCGGCTCGAGCCGCTGTTCCGCTGGCTTACGGGTGGAGCTCGACCTTCATCGGCTTATTCGGAGAGGCCTCAATCATTTCAGGGAAGAGGATTACGTGAAACTCCTGGGCCTGTTAACCCCAGCGGTGAAGCGCTCGCTCGGGTGCTTTCACCGAGATGAGACCGCCAAGCTCCTCCTGCGAGTATTTTCCAAGAATCCCCGTCTTGTGCTCCTTGGTCTTCGGTCCCTCCTTTCCGGCCAGTAATCCGTCACCTGACCTCCTCAGTGGTCTTCCCGCCATACGGGGTACTGTAAGGATCGTATACAATGCCCTGGACATGCTCTTTCATGACTGCTGTTTTCAAAAACAATCCTGGCTGGTCTCAACTTTTCTTTGCTATTTTGCGCTCGATATTTTAGTAAATCAGGTGTGTTTTTATTTGCACGCCTCATGGGAGTCTGATGATTCCATGGAAGGAGCGTGGGCGGTTACAGCCTAGATTTAGAGATGATATCATCTTTTCGCGCTCGTCTGGTTCGGATCATGAAGTACTTATTCACTAGATCACTGCCCATATGCATGGTTGTTGCTTCGGTCCTCTTTTGCTCTCACGAATCATACGCCTCCGTAAACATCCCTTTGGGTTCTCCCTTTTACCAGCACCTTGCTATGCTCGATGCCCAAGGCCTTATCAAGAGCGGGCTCTTGTCAACCAAACCGGTTACCCGCTCGGAGGCTGGGAGGTTGCTGGCAGAGGCCGCCGATTATGCGGCAACGGAGGATCTCTCGCCTTTCATCTCCCAGACCCTGGATCGAGCGGCCCATGTGTACGCGGAGGAGATCGCTGAGGCGAGATTACCGGGGTACGGGCCGCGCACCTATCTGAAACCGGTAGAGGAGCTGTCTCTAACATACACCTTTTTGGATGGTCCGTTTTCCGTATTCAACAATGAGGGAATCGAGTATTTTGATGGGAACAACGCCGTGTTTGAATTTCAGTCAAGCGCCCGGTTTGGAGGGGTTTTCACCGTTTTTCTTCAGCCCATTGTCATCTATAATGGGAAGTTGTCGGGCATTGAGGGGAACGACAAGACGGAGACTACTTTGCACAAATACTATGTTAAGCTCACCCTGGGAAATTTCGAGCTTGAGGCGGGAAGGGATTCTCTGTGGTGGGGCCCCGGCTATCATGGTGCCCTCATTATCTCCAGCAATGCCCGGCCCTTTAATTTGATAAAGATATCCAATCCCCGGGCCACGCTGCTTCCGTGGTTCTTCCACGTGCTCGGGGCGTTTAAATACAACATCTTCTTTTCGGTTCTGGACAAGGAAATGGCCTCCGGCCATCCGCCTCGGTCCCAGCTTTTTGGCACGAGATTCGATTTCAAGCCTCATCCGGCTTTAGAGTTGGGTGCCTCATATTTTATCCACTTCAACGGTGACAGACCGAGCATCGGGCGCCTGGGTTTCTCAGACTATTTCGCTATACTCACTAGTACTGTGAGCAGGACAGGAGACAAGCAAGACAGCAACAAGGAGGTTGCCGTAGATGCAGCCCTAACCATACCAAATGTTTCCAGGGTTTTGCGTGTTGCGGATTCAATGAAGCTCTATGTCGAATGGGGGGCGGAAGACTCGGATTTTCCCCCCGACAAAAGGGCCTACGTCCTGGGAGCGGCCTTTTACGATTTCCTTGCAGTGCCCAGGTTGACGTTGCGGGCAGAATACGCACGACTCTCTCCGAAAAGCGCACCTACCGCCTGGTACGACCACAATATTTGGTCAATGAAATACAAGGGCAGGGTATTTGGGCACCACGCAGGAACGGACTCAGACGATGTGTTCTTTGAACTATCGCACGAAATTAGTCCCGATTTTAGCTACAGGTTGGGTTTTGATAGGGAAAGGAGCGGTCTCAGCAAGAAATGTGTGGAAGAAAAGAATCAGTACTTCTTTGAGGCAGGATATGACCTTAAGCAATGGTGGAGCCTTGGGGTTAGGTATGCGCATGAAGTCATCGACAATGTTGAGAATGTAGAGGGCGCAACGCAGAAGAATCACCTGATAGGGGTGGAGGTGGGTTTTCGGTTCTAGCCTGGGAAGGCAGCAGGTACAAGTGAGTAAGAAACAAGAGGCAGGGGTAGGGACGAGGCGGTTAGGAATCTGTGAAAAGACGGACGAAGATTAAGAGGTTGAGGAATCTAGGAATAAGCGCATTGAATAAGGGGCAAAGAAAACTTGAACGATCGCAAAACTTCGTGATACCATCCCACGAATAAAGGAGAAGCTTGTCATGGGTACAGGAAAACCAGGGAGCAATGAGACCTATGGCCTTTGTTATTGAACGGAAAAGGAGAAGCTTCTTGGGTCTTAGAGATTTACCGAAATACAAAGCCCTCCTCTTTTGTGCCGTCCTAATGTTTTCTAGTGTCAGCCTCTTGTCCGGGCAGGAATCGACAGGGCCTATAACCTCACCCGGCCTCGCCTCACCTTATCCATTCCCTTCAGGCTTATCAGCTACCCCCCCTGAATCCGAGACAGGCGGCGGGGAAGCTGTTCCAAGGGTTCCTGCAGGCTTGGAGCGTAAAGCCTTACACAAAGCCCTGGAGAAAACGGGGGTCGAGGAGAAACCTACGTTTCCGTTGATTATTTCGGTGGTGTCGGGCGACACCTATGTGGATGTGAGCTGGCCTGCTCTTGCCAGGGTGAAGGTTGAAAAATTTCAACTGGATGAACCGGTCAGTGGTTATATCATCTCTTACGGGACAGAATCGGGCAGGTATACCGAGGAAATTGACGTGGGTGACGTATCGGGTTTCAGGGTCAGGAACCTGAAAAACCACACGCCCTATTACCTGGCAGTCAGGGCCTACACCAGATCCAGGGAGCTCAGTGCGTTCTCAAATGAGGTTCGGGTTGTCCCCAGGCCAAAGGAAGAGCTCAAGTCCACCATTGAACGGATTTTTTCAGAGGAGATTTCCCAGGCAGTATCGAAAGACCTCGAGCAATTCGGCTACGATCTCTTCTCCGCAAAGGTCTCGACCTTTGCGGCGGTGACCGATGTCCCGGTTGGCCCTGACTATGTCGTGGGGCCCGGTGATAGCTTCATAATCTCCCTGTGGGGAAGGTTAGAGGCACGCTTTGAGGTGGCTGTTGACCGGAATGGCGAGATAACCTTGCCCAAGGTGGGCGTCATAAAGGTGTGGGGGTTAACCTTTTCCGAACTGAAGCAGGCCGTGTACAAGCAGCTCTCCAAGTACTATTCCGGCTTTCAAATGAATATCACCATGGATAAGCTTCGAACCATTCGCGTTTTCATCGTGGGCGAAGCACAAACCCCGGGCAGTTATACCCTGAGTTCCCTTTCTACCGTGTACAGCGCCCTCTTTGCGGCGGGCGGCCCATCCAAGAGGGGAACCATGAGGAACGTACAGCTCATGAGAAACGGCAGGGTCGTAAGGGCGATCGACCTCTATGCATTTCTTCTGGAAGGGGATAAGAGCCAGGATGAGCGACTTCAGTCGGGGGATACGATTTTTATCCCGGTGATCGGGCCGGTTGTCGGCGTGGCGGGCAGCGTGAAGAGGCCTGCCATTTATGAGGTCAAAGGCTCCATGAACCTCGGCGAATTAATAGAGATGGCCGGCGGGGTGACCTTTCTGGGGTATCTCCAGCGGGTGCAGGTTGAGCGCGTAGAGGCTCATCAGAAACGCGTTGTGGCTGACTTTGATGTTTCAGAAGCACTCAAAACGAAGAGCACCCGTTTAGATATACCGCTGCGAGACGGCGACCTCGTGAAAATCTTTCCAGTGTTGCCAACTCCAGAGGATATTGTCTACCTGGAGGGGCACGTGAAACGCCCGGGTGGGTATGAATTTAAGCCGGGGATGAGACTGCTGGATCTTGTCTCCTCATTTGATCAGTTGTTGCCCGAACCATACTTGGATCATGCTGATATCATCCGTTTGATACCCCCGGACTTTCATCCCGAGACTGTTTCATTTAACCTGGGAAGGTTGTTGGAGGGAGATCTGTCCCAGAACATGGCACTGATGGAGCACGACAGGGTGACCATCTATGCCAAGGAGACCCTCCGAGAGATGCCTCAGGTTACCATCGGCGGGGACGTGCAGAATCCAGGTAAATATCGGTTGCTGGATAATATGAGGGTAAAGGACCTCATTTATGTCGCCGGTAACCTGAAGCGAAGCGCTTATCTCCCCGAAGCGGAGATAACGAGATTAGAGAAGACAGAGCAGGGCGTTACCTCAAGGGTAATCAAGATCAATCTGAGGGAGGCATTGAAGGAAAGCCCTCAGCACAACAGCCTTTTAGAAGAAGATGACTACCTCTTTATCCGGCAGATTCCGGAGTGGTACACCGATAGAACGATTACCCTCAGTGGAGAGGTAAGATTCCCGGGTGAATATTCATTCTCCAAGGGCGAACGGTTAAGCTCGGTTATTGAGCGGTCAGGGGGATTCACTGAGTATGCCTATCTGAGAGGTGCGTTTTTTACCCGGGAATCGGCAAAGAAGATTCAGGAGGAGAGGATCAAGAGTTTCATCGATCAGTTGGAGCAAGACATCCTGAAAACCCAGGCTCAAGCTGCTGAGGCGGTTCTTTCACAAGAGGAAGTGAAGGGTCTTGAGCAATCCCTGGTCGTAAGGCAGCAAATGCTTCGGAAGCTCAGGGAGGCAAAGGTTACCGGGAGGGTGGTCATTGCGCTGGACTCGCTCGAAGAATTCGAAGGCTCCAAGTATGATCTGGAGGTTGAAACTGGTGATACGCTCACCATACCCAAAGAGCCGGGGATCGTGAATGTGCTGGGCAGCGTATATAATCCTACCTCTATTATCTATACAAAAGGCAAGAACGTTCATTTCTATCTGAATCTGGTGGGGGGTCCAACGCCGGATGCAGAGGAGGACGAGATCTACATCATTAAGGCAGACGGCACGGTTATCAGTAAAACCCAGAAGTCGAAATCGGGCCTATCGTGGGATTCTGAAGGCAGAAGGTGGGTATCCGGAACTTTTATGGTCTCCAGGATTGAGCCCGGTGACACCGTATTGGTGCCCACCAAGCTTGCCAGGTTTGTGTGGAAGAAGGAGCTCATGGACTGGACGACCATCCTCTTCCAGATCGCCGTATCAGCCGGTGTAATTATTGCTGCATTTTAGCTGGACTAAACCTGAAAGGCAAAAATGCGCGAAGTGAAAAAAGAAGATCAGCTCAGCCTCCTTGAAATGGAGCGAGAAGACGAGATCAACCTTTTGGATTACTGGCGCGTCATAAGGAAGCGGTGGAAGATTATTGCCTGGATCTTTGGCGTCGCCGTGGTCACTGCAGGCATCGTGAGCCTTCTTATGACCCCCATATACCGGGCCACAACTACCCTGATGCCTGTTGAGTCTTCCGGGAGCCAGGTATCCGCAGCCCTCAGAAACCTCACCTCCCTGCCCTTTGTGGGCGGGATGGTGCCGAGTATCGGGGGAGCTTCTGCCGACAAACTGGTGGCCGTGCTTGAAAGCAGGACAGTAGCAGAAGACGTGATCCGATCCCTTGACCTCATAAAGCTGTTTTTCCAGGAAGACCGCGATGAGCCTCCTACGCTTCAGGATGCGGTCCGGTTGCTGACTGAAGAGTTGACCGAGGTTACCAGTGACAAAAAAGGGCTGATCAGTGTGTCCGTTGAACATAAAGACCCCGAACTGGCCGCCGATATAGCAAACCACTACACCGTGGCACTCCAGGACTTCCTCAAAGAGAACGCCCTGTCCATGGCCAAGAGGAATAGGATATTTATTGAAAAGCAGCTTAACAAAGTGAAAGAGGAGTTGCGGGAGGCTGAGGAGGCCATGAAGCGTTTTCAGACCAGCAAGAAGATCGTGGCCATGGATGCCCAGACCGAGGCGGCTATCAGAGCCCTGGCCGATTTGCGGGCACAGATCACGGCACGGGAGGTCCAATTAGGGGTTATGAAGCAGTTTTCTACCGCCTCAAATCCCGACGTGCTCCGGCTTGAGGATGAACTCAGGGAACTGAAAAAGCAGTTGAGCATTCTAGAGTCAAAAGGCGCCAATCCCGAAACGAATGCCCTGCCTTCACTTTCTGAAGTGCCGAGCATAGGGCTGGAATACGTACGGCTGAAGCGGAGAGCCCTCACCCAGGAGAAAGTCTTTGAGCTCATGACCCAGCAGTATGAGATTGCAAAGATCGACGAGGCCAAGGAGGACATCGCCTTCCAGATCATCGATCGTGCCATAGCGCCTGAGAAAAGGGTAAAGCCGAAGCGAAAACTTAACGTTCTGCTCGCCGGGATCGTATCCCTTTTTGTAGGCATCTTCCTGGTGTTCTTCCTGGAATACATGGAGAACCTGAAACAAAGGGAGAACGAAAGCCAAGACGAGAGTTCCTGATCGGTTTTTTGCGAGATACCTCAAGCGCACGACCAATCCCCGCCTGTTAAAAATTAAGGTAGGCCAAATTTTACTTGACCTACACGGTAAATTCCCTATATGGACGTCACAAAAAAAGTCAGTTTTTGCTCACTCACAATCACTGTTGCGTCACTTATCACCGATGGTTTTGATTCAACGACTGAGGAACCTTCCAGCAGCATTCCGGGCAAGCGCACAGCGTGATGTGAAGCCCTTGCGATTCGTGGTCTATTCCATTGGGTTTTTCCTTTTTATCAATGTAGGAAACGGATTCTGCAAAGATTCTCGGGACGATTGGGATAGAATATCGGGCCCAATTCCCATTGTAAACCAGACTCCGAGTCAACTCCTGTTTCTCCAGCCAGTACCTGACAGGGCCGAACCCCATCCTGAAAACAGATATTCGCTCAGCCTTACCACTGCCATAACGAATACACTTCAGTGGGGAAAATCGGATAACTATTACGCCTGCGTGGATATGGAAATGATAAGGACCTCTCTGGAAGTAAAGTACGGGATTTTCTCAGGGGCTGATATCGGGATGTCCATACCCTTTGTTCACTGTTATGCAGGCGTTATGGACCATAGTATCCTGGAGTTTGAAGAATGGTTCAATGCGACGAGAGATTTAAGGGAGAAGCAAGAACAATACGGAACAGCCAATACCTATACGTATTTTGTCAAGAAGAATGGCAAGACCTTTATTGAATGCAAAGAACCATCTTCGGGGTTAGGGGACCTTGCGTTAACAGTAAAAGGCAAGATATGGGATGAGGGAGACAGGGCGCCATGTCTGAGCGCCCGGTTCTCAGTTAAGATTCCGACGGGAGATGAGGACAAAGCATTTGGAAGCGGAGAAGTGGATTATGGGATCGGCCTGTTGCTTCAAAAGACTGTTAACAGGGCTACTGCCTATTTGAACGCCGACGTTATTTTCCCGGGCCAAGCCTTCGAACAAGTAGACGTTTCACTAAGGACGTTCTGCGAGATTATGCTGGGTGCGGAGTATAAGCTGAGTGAACGTTTCTCAGGCTTAATGCAGTTGTACTATATAACGAGGCCATTTGAGGATACGGGCCTTGAAATGCTGGATAAAAGGATCTTTAATTTATTACTGGGTGTCAGCTATTTGACAAAAACCGGATTATATTTGCAAGGAGGGTTAGTAGAGGATTTCTACGACTCTTCGAATGCCGGCGCTGATATTACCTTTTTTCTAAACGTGGGCAAGAATTTCTAAGCCCCGGATCTGTTTAGCTGCTTGGACGCGGTAGCGCCATGAACGCGATCATTCGGTTCGGAAAAACGTAGTGGCCTGCAGAAAGATATGGAGCCTTTATTGGAAGCACATAAATAGTGACAGAAAACCCCTTCTTGAATAAGCGGGTTTTCAATGAGCTACGCGTCGGCTAAGCTCATTTTGACTTGAAATATACTGGAAAAATATCGAGTTAAAAGAGGATAAGGTTGTATGGATCGATATTATAAGCTGCTACTGGAATCCAGAGTCCAATGTTTTCAAAAAGCCCATGGGGGAAAAATAGAACAAAAATGATGGCGTCTTTGAACAGGGAGGGCTATATGTTGCTGAGCCCTCACATAGTGTGTCCTGCATAGCATCCGAGTTCTTTAACATACTTGCCAGAAGTTATGTTCGAGGATGAGACGACCGGTTTGAAGATTTCATCACGAAGGCTGAAATTTTTTTAGCCTCCCAATTACTCCCTGTAATAGTATTTTTCTGAATCCTTGCCATATTAGTTCTTCGCCGGCAAGTTGAGTCTATTACGGATTTGGTTTGCTAATCAAAGCTTTTTTCGTCTTCAAATTCTGCTCAATCATAGCAGCAAACTACATTTTGGATAAACGCTACACATATATTATGTGGTGAGTAGGGCAGGAAAAAGGCAGGGCAATTTCTGACCCTGGCTACGTGCTGCTCAATCTCTGAAAGGCCACACGTGGGAAACTCAACAGAGGACGTCCCCTCTCCACAAACCTTCTAAAACAAAGCTACCGAGAGGCTTTTTTTGCTCGAAATGCAAATCGGTACACATAGAGATCTTCCCCGATTTTGAGCGGCAGATAGAGGCCAAATTCAGGCTCTGGCACTTCAAGCGGTGATGGGAGCATATAGACATAGCACCCTGTTGGATAGATTCTGATCGCGTAACACGGAATGATGATATCACGCAATATGTCTTTCGGTCCTATCACAGTAGGTTGCTTGGGACCATAGCACAGCCTGGGCTCAACTCCTCTGTGCATAACGGGATTTCCCGATGCTCCGGTGCAATCCGTAACCGTTATCATAGTCCAATCAATGGTCATGATTTTATCGGTCTTATTCTCCAACTCAAAGGAGATTCCATCGTAGTTCTCCCATCGACCGAAAATACTGAGCCCGCCGAATTCAGGTCCGTGGTACCAGGTCTTGCTCATGGCAAAGCGAATGCGTATGGATTCATCCGAGTAGACCATCTGAGGGGCAGGGGTTGGCTTTATCATGGTGACGTCGTAACCAACAGGAGCTGGAGGGGTAGCACACCTTGTGAGAGCAAGGGTGGAAAATAATACTAGAGTTGAAAGCATTTTTTTCATTGCAACCTCCTCTCCTCGGATTCCCGAGGATTAAAAGGCAAGCCCCAGATAAACACAGGAGCATCAATCTCTATGTGCGCTGAATTAACTCTCCAATGAATACACTGTGCCACTGACCAAATTTCACTCAATCAGCTCTACGCTCGATTCCCGCCCTCCGTTCTTTCCACTTCCTTCGCTCGACACCACCGTTCAACCAGTACTGAATACTAAACGCGATACGTCGATCTGCCCCGGAGGCCGATCAATATCAGAGCGCCACATTGTTGCCATGTTTTGATCCCCTCGGTTAGAGTTCTGCGAGATAACCCTGTCTGAAGAAAGCGATTCAGGCCTAACAAAAGAAGACGAAAAGTCGCCTTAGGAGTGAACGGGGATAATGTTGACAGGTCTGTCCATTGAGCATTCGGCCCACGTTTACTTGGGAGAAGAAACACACATGTTTTGTTGAAATTGATTTTGCAAAAACCGTGCACAAATGAATTGCGTTCACTTGCCGTTAGATTTCAACTAGTTAGCAAAAGCTCATCCCTGTATAGGCAGAGAATTACCTCCGTAATGAGAAGTTGCTTTCTCCTTGTTGGTAAAGTATTCCATACTTTGAGAGGCACAGGGTGCAGAGAGCAAGATCTCAAAAAGAAGAGGGGGAATACTTGGATGGAAGGAATGTTAAGGGAGGAAGCTACAGCGAAGGTTTGTCCTTGACAAAGTGAGGGTTCTGCCGTGTCCTGGCTATTGGGAGGAGCAGTGTTCTACACCTCACCTGCGGCATAGGTCCGGATGAAATGCCTCACCTGAGATACCTGCTTGTTGGTGAGTCGGTCGAATTGCACGTCACATCTTCTCACTTCCCCGGCTAGTAGTAATTCGGCGACGGCTATTACGGGCAGCCTGGGCACCTGGAATCCATCGTCGACACAGAGAAGATCCAGGGCAAGTGATCCCTTTGGTAGCGCCTTGTCAG
>CP070752.1:2746765-2754530 GCA_020348625.1 Deltaproteobacteria bacterium
ACGACTCGCAGGTTAAAAGTTGGCGCGCCGTCCTTTTCTGTGATTATATGTCGTATGACAGCTCCTTTTGCCCCATCTGCTTCTATTTTTTCCGGTTCCTGATCCAGATAATGAATGTGCTTCACGTTTAGCCCTCCCTTTTGAGAATTGGTTAGAATTAAGAGAACCGGGCACTAGCGACCTGGCTTCGCTCGGTGATACCACCATGAATTACCGCGATTTTACTAGGCCAGTTACTGACAGCCCATTCGGGTAACTCCCCACGTTCGCTTTTTGAATCGATGGAACGACAACACGTCTCTGAAGTCAAGAAAAATCGTTTTTAGAGGCGATTAAGCATCGACGATTTCGGCACGCACAGAGATAGCAGGTGGCTTTACGCTTCCATATACCTGCCTTATTGATGCACAAGCCAAATCCCGCATACTCTTACCTGAGGAGAGCCGTCTTACAATACATACCTTGACAGCAGTGAGCGTTTAAGTTAAGAAAAGGGGGTTAGCAGGAGGAATATGTTTGATGAGACCAAACTGAAGTTCAAATGAAAGGGGGTGATAGATGGGGTAAAGCAGAAAATCAGATGACCGTAATCTAGTGGGTAGTTTTTCAATGAAATTCAACCATCCAAGAGGAGGTTTTTCAATGAGAAATAAAGCATTCGCACTAGGCGGCAGTATTTGTTTGATTATAATTCTGGCCTTATTACCCTTCACGCAGGCTTTGGCCAAATCAAATCCATCTGCAGACAAAATCGAGATACAGATATACTCCAATCCCTTCGGACACACGACGTACGTGCTCTCATTTGGCCTTGCCGAGATTGTGAACAAGAACTCCACGAAGGTTCATATGACCTGCGTAGAATCGAAAGGTTCCTCGGCAAATATCCTTTACATGCAAAAGAACCCCGCAGCCCAGAAGTACACCGTGATATTGGCTAATCCTTTTGCCGTAACTCAGGCAGCAAAGGCCGATCCTCCTTTCAAGAAGCCCTTCACGGGTTTGAAGGCACTTTCCATGATAGCCAATAACTGCGGGTTTCTCCTGACGACAAACCCGGAGATTAAGACAATTGAAGATTTGGCAGGTAAAAGCCTAGGGTTAGGACCCAAGGGCATCACGATCGAGTATATACCCAGATTCATATTGCAGTATGGCTATGGCATATTTGATGATCTGGGGAGGGTGAGTTATACGTCATTTGACGGCATTAAGAATGCCCTTATCGACGGAACGATAGACGCCGGATTGCAGTCATCAGCTATGTGGGGTGAGGAAGAATACAAGACCTGGGTGCCCATACCGGCAACAGAGGAGGTGCTGTCTACAAAAAAGTGCTATCTGATTGATATTACAGAGGAGGCTTACAATAAAGCAAGGGAGAAGAGCGGTTACCCACTATACTTTCTCAAGGCTAAACCATTGGCTTTTGGAAAGTCAGCGGCCTTTGGCGGAAACCGGATGTGGTGGAGCAATTCGTGGTGGGTCCACGAGAGCATGGACGATGAGGTCGTCAATGAGATCTGCTCAATAATCTATGAGCACGCCGCGGAATTTGGGACCTATCATGCGAGTGGAAAGGGTATCACTCCAAAGACGTTGGCAGACGTGGCGGTTCCGGAGGGGGATTTTCATCCGGCAGCTGCCAGATTCTTTAAAGGCAAGGGGCTTAAGGTCGGGCAGTAAGCGGATAGAAGGAAATTCATCGCATGGAATAGGCCGTTCGCATGTCAGAGCATAAGCGGTTTCAACGTAGCCTGAATATAACGGTAGCAGCAGTGGGAGTGGCAATGGTGATATATCACCTTGTCTACTCCCAGACCTATTTGCAGGGGGTGAGTGGGCATCAGATTTTTCACCTCGGTTTCGCGCTTGTTCTCGTGTTCGTGATGTCCATACAGAGTAGTTACAAGTACTGGCCGGTGAAGTTGGTGGCCGTTCTGCTCAGTGCGGGTTGTTTCATTTACTTGAGCCTATCCTACGAGAGGCTTGAGCTGTACGGGATGTACCAGGCTACCAATCTCGATTTAGCTGCTGGCATAGTCCTCATTATTCTCTCTCTCGAGGCTACCAGGCAACGGTTCGGGCCCGTGCTGCCGGCATTAGCCCTCCTTTGCATTGTCTATACCTTATTCGGCCATGCTCTTCCTGGCACACTCAAAACCTTGCCCATGAACTGGGAGGTGATCGTTGAAAGACTGTCCGTAGGTTTTTCCGAAACAGGCATATTCGGGCCTATCTTGAGGGTATCGGCCATCTTTATGTTTCTTTTCATGCTCTTTGCTGCCCTGGTAGAGGTCTGTGGGGCTACGGAGTTTTTCAATCAGTTAGGTAAACTCATAGCGCGCCGGTTTAGGGCCGGCCCAGCCCTTGCTGCCGTGTTAACCAGTGGCCTCATGGGCTCCGTTACCGGCCAGGCAGGCGCCAATGTAACCATTACCGGCTCATACACCATACCGGCGATGAAGCAGGTGGGGTATGCGCCACATCAGGCCGGGGCTATTGAGGCAGCCGCATCGACAGGAGGCCCTATTATTCCACCGGTAATGGGGGTGGCCGCGTTTCTCATAACGGCAATAACGGGAATATCCTATGCAAAGATAATTGCGGTGGCTGCAGTGCCGGCAGTTTTCTATGTCCTTTCGTGTGCCCTCTATGTGCAATTTCAAGCGGCAAAAATGAATATCGTTCCGAGGGCTGAGGAGGTAGATTACCGAGAGTTGCTTTTCAGATCGCCCCTGTTTCTTGGGTCCCTCCTGATTATCATTACGCTGTTTGTGATAGGCAAAACTGCCCTTTATGTTAGTTTCTGGGCCTGTATCACTATTATCTTCTTGAGCCTTTTGCGGAAAGCGACACGACCCTCATTGAGGCAGCTAATGAACGGATTCGTCCGCGGCGCTTCGCTGGGAAGCAGTATTGCCGTGACCTGCGCAACCTTGGGGATAATAGTAGCCACCATCACCGGCACAGGGTTAGGCATCAAACTTCCTGTAGCCGTGGGGAATTTCTGTGGTCAAAACTTGCTGTTGTTACTGCTTATGACGGCAGTTGTCGCAATTATTCTCGGCATCGGGTTACCAGCCTCAGCTTCTTACCTTGTGGTTGCAATCGTGCTCGCCCCTCTTCTAATTAAACTGGGCGTAGAACTATTGCCGGCCCACCTCTTTGCCTTTTACTTCGCCAATTTTTCTTATTTGACGCCCCCCGTAGCCATTGCGGCTCTTTTCGGAGCACAGCTGGCAGGTGCATCTTATATGAGAACCGGCATTGAATCAGCCAAGGTGGGGGTAGCTGGCTTTGTCTTGCCTTTTATGATCATCTGGTCCCCGGCATTTCTGGGAGATTTCTCCAATCCCTTGACCTCTGTTGTTGAATTATTGGCCTGCATCCTCGTGTTCATCGGCCTTCAGGCGGGTTTTGTTGGTTTCTTGCTCGCGAGGCTTAACGCAGCAGAGAGGGTTATTGCGCTGGTTGGGTCTGTCCTCCTAATGGCGTATCTTTATACTAAGAATCTCTGGTTGGTCACCGGTGGCGCTGGGCTGCTTGCCCTGAGTTTTCTGATCCAGATCGTGAAGAAAAGAGGGCCAGTGAAGATCTAAAGGGATCAAAATCGTCAGGGGCAGGGACCTACTGGTTGATAAGTGGACTGCTCGCCCTACAAAGGGCGCAGACACGATAAGGGCTTTGAGCGCTTTCTCATTCAAAGTGTTTTGTATGAGTTTCGGCAGAAAGGATCGCCCTTAGCCGCAAACCAAAATAGACAAGGGAAAAGAGAAAAGCCGGCACGTACAGCCACCATGCAAAAGGGTTGGGTATACCGGTTCGCTCGATGTCACCGGGAACCTGCACGATATTTTTCCAATCCCAGCAAAACGCAACAATGATCAGCAACCCGCAGACTATTTCAACGGCCATATCATACCAGCGCCACCGTATTTCATATCCTCTCTCCTGGTAATATATAATGAGTAGGCCTGCCACAATCATGGCAGCTGCAATCAATACCGGCGTGATCACCGGCCCCACCCAGGGCAGGGGCACGTAGAATAGCAGATCCCACGTTATAAGGCTTTCGGGCCAGCCCACCATGACATAGAGCCAGATGTAGTAGAAAATATCCCAGATGCCGAAGGCGATCATAAAAAAACAAAACCTCTGAAACTTGTTCCTTCCGGCGGCCCACCCAACGGCCAGAAGCACTATGAGGGTTGCAATCTCACGCCCAAATTCGATCTTGATCAGAGGGTCAATAACATGTTTGCCTTCCTCCCAGACAACAACCAGAGGAAAGCTGAAGACACCGTCAAAGTATATCTTCCTCAAATAAACGACCACCGCACTCTCGACCCAGGCAAAGGCAACAGCGAAAATCGCCACCCAAATCAATCGCCCCAAGGCTTTCATATTGTTGCTCCTTTTGGATTTGCGTCTGAAGTCTTTTCCATATAAAGTGCCAGTGCCTATGAAGCTCTCAGTATTTCAGAATGGGAGTGTAGGAAAATCACGCTCACGTGTCAATGATGATCGCTGACGTGATGTCTTGATCAAGAAACGACCTTTGAGCTCGTTTCAGCAATATAGCGCCCGGCATTCTGCTTGACCTTGAATTGGCAGATTCAATATCATACCCTGTAAATTAACACGTCTCCCTGAAAGTCCAATAGCAATCAACGGCGGCAATTCGGTCAATTCGGGATTGGGCCAAGCTATCTCATTGATTGTTCATCATAAACGTTTCCGCCATCGTAAGCCTCAGCCGAGACCAGCGGGCGACCAATCTCGCCTGCCTGGGCATTCTCCACTTCCTCCATTTCCCGATTCTCCTTTAGCGAGAACCACATTGTTTTGCTAGAAGAGTAAACTACTATTACACGCTCATTTCTATCAGTGACAGCATTCAGTCAGTAGTTTTTTTCGGTGAATGCAGGTTTTTGTTGACTTTCGTTCAATCTCACCATATATCACTATGTGAAACTGCAATTTCATTTCTTGGCATTCAAGGCATGTCAGAACAAAAAAATGTCAATACGATCATTAAAGCGGCTGACATCCTCAAGTGCATTACAAGAGGGATCAACCAAAGCTCGAACATCGCCGGCAATTTGGAGCTGAGTCGAAGCACCACTCACCGGCTCCTGAAGACCCTGCAGGCTGCGGAATTCGTTGTTCAAGATCCTATCACCTTAAGGTATAGCCTTGGACCCTTCGCTCACTATTTGGCCGACTATTCCACCCGATATCATCATAATTTGATATTCTGTGCGCTGCCGGAGATGGAAAAATTGCGTAGTATTACAGATGAAACAATAGTTCTTGTGATCCGAACGGGCCTCAGACGGATGTACCTGGAGGAATTGCCCAGCTTTCAACCACTCAAATACGCTGCGGGAAAAGGGTACTCACCCCCAATATACGCGGGTGCTACCGGCAAGGTGCTACTTGCTCAAATGCCTTCCCCGGAACTATTGCGACTGATAGACACCATCGGCCTTGAAAAGGTCGCACCCAATACCATTACTGACCGTAAAGCCCTATTGAAAGAGATAGAAGATATTCGCCGCAAAGGATATGCGGTAAGCTGCAGCGAGCTTGTAGTGGGGGCAGGTTCTGTGGCGGTTCCAATTAAAAACTATTCACAATCAATAGCCATGTGTGTGCTGGGCCCCGAAAACCGTATTGTGAATCGGGTTGATGAGATTTTGATAGCTCTTCGTACCTCTGCATCGGCTATCGAAAAGGCCCTTGGCAAGCAGAAACCCGATTTGGACAGAGACCGAGGCCTTTGAGAATTGCGTGCAGTCACAAAATGAAGGGGTGTTCTTCGAATGGGAGAACGCAAGGAAATTCATAGTTCTTGTGATGTCTGCCATTTGTCCTGCGTGATTACGATCTTGGAAGGATAAGAGAACTTCTGTACGCGTTCACGGGGACAGAGCCCGCATCAAAGGATAGGCGAGACATTTTTGTCTCGTCATGAGAAAACACGGGTTGTTTTGAGAAAGGAGGTGATTGCCGAGCAACAAAAAGGATGAAAAGGGGTTAATTTAGTTAGCAGAAACTTTTTATGTAAGGAGGAGAGCACGATGAAGAGACATATTTTATGGCAAATCTGCGTTGTTGGGATCATTCTTGTCGTTGTATCGCTTCCGGCAGCCGCACAACCAACAGCTGCCAAACCAATGGTGGAAAAAATAGCGCACGTATGGCCTGAGACCAGTTGGCCCGGCCAAACCATTATAATGTTTGCAGAAGGCGTAGAAAAAGCTACCGGTGGGAAACTTAAGTTTGAGTATTTCTTAGGCGGGACCCTGTTCAGCTCTTATGGTGATGCTCTCAAGAGCTGCCTAGATGGGGTTCAGCCCTTTTTATACATGTATCCGCCTATGCTGGCAGAATATGATCAGCGCTGGAATGTCATGGGTTTGCCGGGAGCCATAATGGGTGATGAACATATGCAGCGTATTTCACATCAATCGGTGGCCTATAAGAAGCTCAATGAGGAGTATGCAGCAAAGACAGGCGTTAAGGTTTTGTTCTGGTATTATCTCATCCCCTATGGCGATATTCCATTCAATACCAAACGCCCGCTCGTGACCCCAGCTGACTGGAAAGGTCTTAAAATAAGGGTCGCGCCGATGGAAGTGCAGCAAATGGCGGTCAGGGCTCTCGGTGCAAGCCCGATAGTGCTTCAGACACTTGAAGTGCTCTCCGCGGTGAGCCAGGGCACCGTAGATGGTGGGATCATTACCCCGGGTACGGCAATGACATCATGGAAGGCTGACGAAACCATGCAATATCTGACCATTCCTCGCGGAGGATGGGCCTTCAACAACAGCCCGATCGGTTTTGTCGTGAACATGAAATGGTGGAACAAGCTGCCCAAAGACATGCAGGATGAGATCACTGGGGCGCTGCCGGATATTATAAAGAAAGGTCGGGCGCACGCACAGAGTACCAACGAGGCGTTGTTGAATAAATATAAAGCGGTACCTGAGAACACGGTGTCCTACCTAACCGAAGAACAGACTAAGGTGTGGGATGAGCTGGTGCGGAAGGAGGCTTTGCCCAAGGCTCTCGAAAAAATTCCCGGCACAAAGGAGTTGTACGACGATTTCAGGAAGTACAGGTAGATTTACAAACGCCGTTGGAACAGCGTGAAGCATGCAGAAGGAACGTCGAGTTAATGCGTTTTGCTAGACGAGGGCCGGGGAATGCGTTTCCCCGGCTCTCCTTGCGGTTCTATTAAGCAAGACGTGTCATCCAAACTCATCAAAATGCCCCTTATGCCAAGGGCTGATTCCATGAGAGGAGATATTATGGGTCATATAGGCAGAACGATCGACAAGGGTCTTGACTTTCTGATTATGGGTATGAACGGAGGATTCCTGATCCTGCTTGCGACAGTGACCTTTATCGAGGTGTTTACGAGATATATTTGGGGATTCAGTACTTCACAGGTTTCATCGTGGTGTGTATTTTTCCTGATGTGGATCTCTTTTAGTGTAATAGGCATTGCTCATAAAGAAAAGAAACATATCGTGATGGGGACCTTGGGGGAGCATCTAACCAACACCGGAAAAATAAAGGCTGGGATATACTTGGACATCTTTATAAACGTTACCGTAATTATGTTCGGTATCGTTTTTTCGTATCTGGGGATCGTCATTGTAGCTAAAGCCAAGGCAACGGGATATCATACTACTATAGACTTTGTACCCTATTACTGGTTATGGTACCTGGCACTGCCGGTCGGAGCCTTATC
>CP070752.1:2754630-2760904 GCA_020348625.1 Deltaproteobacteria bacterium
ATTCTACCCACCCTCAGATATTGTGGGTTCGGCACTGCACCCAGCCTGTGCATGTTACATATAGTAATAGCAAGTCTTGAGAATTGTGGGAGGCTTTCCACTTATAGCAGAAGCCTACAATTCTTGGATTGGTGGCACACATACAACGTGGAGTGATTACGATAAGAAAAAGGCGGACCAATTTCTGACCCTGCACGCCCCATTGCTTTATTGTAGAGAAGTTGACTTTCTCAAAGGCACACAAATCCCTAGGTGCGCTGAGTCAAGTTTCCAACGAATACACTGTGCCACTGACACAATCTCACCCCACCCGGTTCCCCGCTCGAATTCCGGCCTTCGCTCTTTCCATTGCCTTCGCTCGACACCACCATTCAACCAGTAACTAATATTACACATGATACGTCTCTCTACCCCAGAGCGCGCTATTTCTATCATGTTCTGGTCTCCTCGGTTAGAGTTGTGGGAAATAATCCTGCCCAAATGAAGCGATTACAGACTCCCAACAAAACAGGTAGCATCCTGTCAGGAGCGAGGGGGGATGAATTTAAGAGGTCCCTCCATTGAGCGTTCTGCCCATGGTTAACGGGTAGAAGAAAAACACATCTTTCTATAAAATTTTTTCCGCAAAAACCGTGCACAAATGAAAGACATCCACTTTCCATTGGATTTCAACCAGTTAGTGAAAGCTGATCCCGGTATAGGCATTGGACTACCCACATAATGAGAAATCACTTGCTCCTCATTGGTAACGTGTTACACGCCTAGAGGGATACAGAGGCCAGAAAGAAGAGGGGATAGATCACTCAAAGATAGAGATCCTAACATGGGAGAGATGAAACAAGGTGCCCTGTTAAGGCAGGGAGGAAGCCCACCCGGAACATGGCATCGTTATTCTAGTAGCCGATTAGAGCTTACAAACCATGACAAAAGTTTCTTAAGGGATACGTGAGGTTGGCACCTATGGCGGAAGCCTTCAACTAAGAGCACATGGCAAGGGGCACAGCATCCTTGTGTCGGCCAGGGTTTCTAAAGCCGTGGCTATTTCATTTGATCTGTTATCCTGGCAAGTTTGTCTACGACACCCATGAACTTGTCGTAGAGTTGTTCAGCTTCATCGCTTGAAAGCACCACATTCTGTGTGCGCAAAGCGCTCACATCTTGCAGGACCTGAGAGTCAACCCCGAATGTCCTGGCTGCAGCATGCACGACATCCTCTCGCGGAAGTAGGCTCTGTTGATTTAGAGAGAGCACTACACGCAGCGTCTCAAGAAAGCCTACAACCATAGTGGTCATCATTTCGGTCAGCCTTTGGCCTCCAGACATAATGTAGTGGCGACGAAGCCGAAGGAGGAGATTCTTGATCTCCTGCTCACAGCGCAGACGCAGGTGTTCGCGCTTTATTTCAAGCTCCCCGAGAACATCCCGTCCGAGCAGCACTGTGTACGACTCTTGCATTACAAGGAATTTTACTGGAAATACGTCGGCCGATGAACGCAGGTTCACCTCTGTGATAAAGAATGGAGAAATACCGTACCGTCGGCCGCGCATTATAGGATCGAGCACACCTTTGAGAATTGCCACGTCGATTCGTTCAACGATGATAAGAAGATTGATATCACTCTTCCCGGGTCGATATCCTTGACCGGTGGCACTGCCATAGAGAATGATTGACTGGATGTCGAGATTCGGGGCATTGCGAAGCGCTTCGCAGAGTTCTACTACAGCAGCTGCCTCATCAGCTCCAACTCTGGTTCCTGATAGATCAATTGATTCCTTCATGCTGCTCTCCTTATCAGTTAGCATGTTGTCAACTCCTCTCAGCTTCCCTCTCACAATTTTGAGCCGATGCTCACCCTAAGACTCGCAACCTGGTCCTCGGTTGATGCTAGCCAACAACCGGGATCGGTCTGAAACGGATCTCCTGTTAGTGCGTACGACAGGCACTTGAGTCCGCCACGGCATAGGGTAGCGTAAAAGCAAGTTCGGCAACCGTCGCCTATGAGATCTCGGTTGCGAAGAGCGCGAAGGAGTTCGCTGCTGTAGTAGAGTTCGAAGAGATTTGTCTCCATCAGATTTCCCACACAGATGGGCATTCGACGGCACGGGTAGAGATCGCCGTTGGGCTGGATGGTAATTAACGTGTCGCCAGCAGTGCAGTGATAGGGTTGTCCGCCCCCCACCAGAAACTGAAGGGCCCGATGCATGGCGACTTCAGTGCGTCCGTTTCGGAAAAGGGTTGCTTTCTTGCGAGCTCTTTTCATAATCTCAAAGAACCCTTGTGTCTCATCCGGCGCAAGTACCAGTTCCTTCATTGCCGAGCCGGTCCCCCAGGGAATGAGTCGATCAGCCCAGACAGAAGATACCCGTAGTCTCCTTCCCAATCGTGCAACCTCGGCAAATTCGCGGAAGTTGCCCCGGTGGGCAGTAAACGAAATAAAGGTACGAATCCGCTCCCGAACTAAGTGTTTCAGGGCGGAAACCGTGTGTTCAAAGTTACCCTCGCCGCGTATCTTATCATGAGTCGCCTGTGCCCCCTCGATACTCACCTGCACAAAGCGGGGGCCCAATTTGCGGAGCTCCCGAGCCATGGCGGCATCTATGGAGCTCCCGTTGGTAAGGATGGCGAAGCTAAAGTGCTTGCTATTGGCAGAAAAGACCTCGAGCAAGGCTAGAAAATCTGGTCGAACAAAGGGCTCTCCGCCTGTGACGGTTATGTGACCGCCTACCCGATGCCCCTTATCTTCATGTCTCCAGAATTTTAGTAAATCCTTGAATTGAGCCATCAGTTCAAGCAAATCTTCAAGTCCGAGTTCTTTTCCCGAGTAAGATTCCTGGTAGCAGTGGGAGCAACGAAGGTTACAGCGTTCAGTGATATGCCACTGGAGCAGCAGGCGTCGTGGAATGTAAACGCCTTCCCGGCATCTATGGAGTAATTTCTGGTGCACAGCAAAAAACCTCCGCCTTAATCCCCACAGCCACCACAGCCTCCGCCGCAACTGCCGCCGCAGCCACCACCACAGCCTCCGCCGCAACTGCCGCAACCACCGCCACTGCTCCAGCCACCCCCCTTTACTGGAAAAGCTCGGACGAAGTTCCCATAGAGTGAAGTACCGGCTAAGGCTCCAGTGCCAAAGATGGCCACCGAGATGGCGGCATCAATCCCTTCAGGAAGCTTGCCAGTTTTAGCCGATTCCTTATTCACACCGTCAAATAATTCCCTGATTTCCTTGAAATAGCGACGACCGAGCCGTGTCATATTCCCGGACGGCTTTCTAAACCGCTTGGAAGAAAGGAAGACCAATGAGACGAGAAGCAGAATTACGAGAAAAAGACTGGGACGTCCACGAATAAATCCAAAATAAAGCTTGGTTCCCCCCACAGCGCAGAGCACCAAACCCATGAATAGAGGGGCCATCCGGGCGCGAAAGCGATCTGTTCCGGTTCGGGTTAAGTGCAGCCGTTCCAGCTCGCTGTAAGTCGGTTCGAGATGCCTCTCGATCCGGCTCCGGAGATCAGCATCTTTCAACAGAGCCTTCGGCTCTTGTGGTTCTTTCAGGAATTGATAAATCTCTTCCTCAATGGGGCTCAGTGCTCTTTTTGGTGATGGGAGACTTTCGATCTGCGGCTTTTTTCTTCTCCCCCAACTCTTTTTCGAGCTTTTGATCTCGACCAAGTTTTGATGCCATAGTCTAAAAACGGCTGTCCTGATCACCGAAGCCCGGCCCCCAATGAACGCTGCGATGGCAATCGGGTCGAATTGCGTGAGCTTCGGAAGGGGATACTGGGTAGAGCCGTCTGCGTTTGCCCAATACCAGGCGACAAATATGCAGAGGAGAGCCAAGGCAGTGAAATATATTAGAAATTCTGGCCCCGGGATCTTTATGAGCTTTTCAATTATTATGTTCCGCCCGTACTTTTCCCGCCACGGCTTGTGGGCTCTGTAAGAATTTAGCCGCTTCATGAATTCATGGATTTCTCCCGTCCTACCCCCTTTCTTTAAGAGAGCGATGGCCTTTTCCTGGGTTGTTATTGAATCCTGGAAGAGGCTCGCCTCAGCATAGGCGGCGGCCAAGGTATCCAAGAAGCCATAGTATTGCGGTGCAAGCTCTACTGCCTTATCCGCCAGTTCCACTGCTCTGACACCATCCCTATATTTGGCATCCGAGCAGGTGGCCAAGAGCCAGGCCAAGGAGTTGTATGCGTTGGCGTTACGAGGGTTTCTTTCCAGGGCTCTGCTGTAATCAATAATAGCCCGGTCTATTTTACCTTTCTCCATCCACGCACGTCCTCGCCAGTAGTAGGTGTCGAAGGGGGAGTCGGCCGCACGAGGGTCTATTTCCAGGGCTTTGTTGTAATCAGCGATAGCCTCGGAATAGAGGCCCCGACCGCCATAGACTTGCCCCCGATAGATGTATGGGATAGCATACTCCGGGTTTAACTCTATGGCCTTGTTGAAATGAGAGATGGCCTGGTTAAAGTCTCCTTTAATGATGAAGGAGGTCCCTTTGAAGATATGAAGAGCTGTCTTACCTTTTGTTTTTTGCTCATGTACATCTTCAATGACTTCCAAGAATATTTTTGCACGTGTATGTGACGGATCAACCTTCAAGGCCTTTTCAAATTCCTCCTTGGCCTCTTTGAATTTCCCCTGGGCAGCATACTCCACACCTTCAGTCCAGATTTTCTTAGCAGTATTTTGAGCAAAGCTGAGGCCAACCGCTAAAAGCAATACAATTAGAACCGATAAGGCTATTTTTGTTAGGGCTTTCATAAAAACCCTCCTTTGAAACTGTTAGGGGGCCTTGTTTTGACGATTGAGAGCACCCTTTCCTATGTCTCTTATGAACGGATCAGAGGACCTGGCAAATTCATGCGGGTATCCCCAGAAGAGCAATGAACCGTTTCTATAGGCAAGAAAATAGGCGGAACCAGGCTCTCCACCAGCACTAAATACATAGGACTGGACGATCATCGTATCTCCAGTTTCGGCCAATGACCATTCAAATATTTCTCGTGGAAGTACGCCCATGATCCTTGGTGGCTCGTCTGGACTCATGCCCACCCTCAATGTTGATAAATCTGTTAAGTTGATTTGGGGAAGACAAGAAAGAAGCCCTAGGAGCAAAAAAGCAGGGCATAGGTATTGCACTCTCTTACGAATCAGCTTCATTTCACCTTCCCTTCCCCAGCTCTCTCATAATGAGAGGGGCAAGTCGCCGTATGGACTGCTCATCAGAGCGAGCGTATTCATGGGGAAATCCCCAAAAAAGAAGAGCGTCCACCCGAAACAGAAATGCATAAGGTTCACTGATAGGATAGATCATTGGAACAAATGAAGGGTATCCATTGTGATAAATTACGGTAGAGGTCGTGCCTGTACCGGTCTGCATGCGATAGATTTGGACCTGGTATTCACTACCGTTTTCAGGATCAACAACCGTAAACACCCTGGCTGGCGTTCGCTTCACCATGGATGAAAAGCTGGCTGAGGGCATGCCCTGCTCGATACGCTGGATGGTGTTCATGGTAAGCGGCCCTGCACAGCCCACTAGGAGAAGGAGCGATACAGCAAAGGAAGGCTTTGGACATTTGAGGAGTCTATTCATGAACTTCCTTTTTCTTTATCTCCTACATCATGCTTCAAAAAGGGCTTGTCCCTTCCCCACGTACTTTACCCGCCAGGTTTCTAGTCGTTCAATAAAAAAGCCGAACTGGTCAACATGTGACCTTCACGATGTCACACTCAGCAACTCGGCTATCTTTCTCAGCGGGAGATTTGCCTTTAGTGCCTTAAGAGAGGGTCAATGATATAGGATCACATAGCACCATTAAGACCCGTGGCTTCCCGTCCCACCCTCACGGATGGTTTGGCTTTGTCGTCATTTCGAACTCTAGCAGACTGGACGCATTTGTCAAGGAAGACGGCAATCGAGATTACGTTCTCTCCTTTGCGTTTGGAATAGATTCCGCGGTGAGCCCTTTTTGATTTTGTACTCCAATTGCTTTGGTTGATTTAAACCAAGTGCTTGCGAATAAGCTCTTTGCCGTCCCAGCCCTTGGCAGGAATTGACGAATTGCATAAGAACTAATCATCTATGACTTTAAGATGAGAAATGGCGGTTTGGCTAGATCCCTATATGTTGTGCTGGGCAGTAATAAGCAAGTTTTTTACACTACTTGCCAAAATCTTCAACTCGAAGAAAGTTTAGGTTTCTTTTCGTAGACGAAACACCAAGGGCTTTTGCTTTAGTTGGTGAAACGGGGTAGCCTGCTC
>CP070752.1:2761004-2778911 GCA_020348625.1 Deltaproteobacteria bacterium
GTCTATTTTTGACTCTGTCCTCCCATCGTTTAGAGGAGTGGGCGTTTCAAAACGACGCACACAGGCTGCTACCTTAGTCCTAAGGCTTATGGGGCGGTGCGTCGGTTTGAAACGACCCTGTACGGGGCCTTGTTGAGAGGACAGAGCCAAAAATAGACATCTCCATGCTCTTTAGTGGAGTGAGTTTCTCAGGAGCAACTACCGGTGGAAAAAAAGGAGATAGTACAAATCATAAGCAACCGCCTTGCTAAGTCGAGAGCGGAATTCGAGATATTCTTCTCTCGAAAGAAGACCCTCTCATGTGACATAAAGGCCGGCGAGTTGGATCATTTCCGTTCATCGATGGAGCTGGGCATTGCGCTTAGAACCCTGGAAGATGGGAAGCTGGGGTTCTCATATCTCTTCGGGCCGAACCCCGACACCTTGCTCCAATTGACAGATCGGGCATGTGAAATAGCGAGCCAGGCTGACCGTGATCCTCTCCACTCTTTTTCGCCACCTGAACAGGCTAATGCACGAGATCTGGACGTTTTTGATAATACTCTGTCTCAGAGAGCAAACAATGAAAAGGTGGAGCATATCAAGGAAATGGAGCAGCGCGCTCTAGATGTTGATAGCCGAATACGGAAAGTAAGAAAGGCGGAGTATGAGGAAACAACCAGCTATACCTCTGTGGTCAACTCGTATGGCCTGGATGCGGAAAAGCAAGAGACCGCTATCACCGTTTCCGTCATGGTACTTGCAGAGGACAACGGCAATGCCGAAATGGGGTGGGAATCTGAGACCGTCAGGTGGTATGATGATATTGATCCAAGCAAGATCGGCATGAACGCTGCATGCAGAGGGATCGCCATGCTCGGGGGCCGCCAGATCTCCACGCGGACATGTCCGGCGGTCTTGGAAAACAGGGTCGTAGGAGAATTGCTTGATGTATGGTCCTCCTCCTTCCTGGGAGATAACATTCACAAGGAGAAGTCCTTTCTCCGGGACAAGGTAGGCCGGGAAATCGCCTCTCCGAAAATTACCTTAATTGACGATGGGCTTTACAACAGGGGTTTAGGGAGTGCCTGGTTTGACGACGAAGGTACACCTCAGAAGAGTACCGTTTTGGTGAAGAACGGCACCCTTTTGACATATCTCTTCGATCGCTACTGGTCAAAGAAGGCAGGATCTCAGTCTACCGGTAACTCAGTGAGGGAACGAATCTCATCTCCACCCTCCCCAGGTCCATCCAACCTTTTCATCCGCTCGGGAACTCTTTCCTTTGATCAGCTTTTGATGAGCATGAATGAGGGTCTTCTGGTAACCGATCTGATGGGTGTTCATATGAGCGATCCGATCTCGGGCGATTTTTCTTTGGGAGCATCCGGAATGTGGGTAGAAAAAGGAAGGCCTGCTTTTCCGGTCAAAGGGGTGACGGTTTCCGGGTCTATTCACAGCCTCTTTGCAGACGTTGCGGATGTAGGAGACGATCTGAGGTTTTTTGGCAAGCTCGGAGCCCCGTCCGCATTGGTGAAGGAAATCAACGTAAGCGGACTTTAAGGGAGATTTGCTATGTTCGGTGTTGGCATGCCTGAGTTGATTATCATCTTTCTGATTGCCTTAATCATAATCGGGCCAAAGCGGTTGCCCGATTTGGCTAGGGCCCTTGGCAAAGGACTCGCCGAATTTCGAAGAGCTACAAACGAGTTAAAGGCAAGCCTTGATATAGACGAAGTTGAAGAAGAACTAAAAGGTGTGGAAGGAGAACTAGCCGACTCCGTGAGCGGTCTGCTGAATGCCTCGGAAATGGAGAACGAGGCACAAACAGGGGAATATGTAGCTCCACTAACTGAGGAACAACAAGGTACCGACAAGCCTGCGGAGAAGAAAGAGAATGAGCAGTGAAAAACAGCCGTTCTTGAGCCACCTCGAAGAGCTCAGAAGAAGATTAATCGTCTGTGCAATAGCCATAGGGGCGGGATTTGTGGTCTCTTATGTCTTTTCAAAGCAACTCTTCTCTCTGCTCATTCACCCCCTAACAAAGGTTCTCCCTGCAGAGAGCACCCTTATCTTCACCAGCCTCCCCGAGATGTTTATCGCCTATCTCAAGGTCTCTCTCATAGCCGGGATCATTCTGGCCATACCCGTGGTGTTTTATGAGCTTTGGATGTTTGTCGCCCCTGCCCTGTACCAGAGAGAAAAACGGTACGTCATCCCCTTTGTCGTGTTTTCAAGCATTCTCTTTGTTGCAGGGTCTCTGTTTGGCTATCTCATTGTTTTCCCTTATGGCTTCAAGTTCTTTCTGGGCTTCGCCACAGAGGACATCCAAGCACTCCCTTCAGTGAAGCAGTACTTCTCTTTTGCCATAAGGCTGCTCCTGGCGTTCGGGCTGGTCTTTGAAATGCCTGTTGCAGTTCTCTTCCTGACCAAGATCGGGCTTATTAGTCCAGACTCGATGAAAAAATATCGTAAATTTGCCATCTTGGGCTCATTTGTCCTATCCGCAATCTTAACGCCCCCCGACGTTGCCACTCAGATAATGATGGCGCTACCTATTATCATACTCTATGAAATCAGCATCCTGATTAGCAAGGGAGTCTATCGGAAGGAGTAAAAAAGCATCCCATCTGGGGCAATCGCGATAGACCTGAGATTGGCGGCACCCTTAGGCCCACAGCACGGTGAGCCGTGAGCAGCATTTCCCTAAAGTGTTAACCACGGTGGACCGATAAAGGTGAAGAGAGCGACACGGGAGGAGTGCTGTCCTGAAGAAAGGCCTGAAGACCGGCAATGATAATGTCGCGGAAAATGAGAAATTGCTTTATTACAGGGCCCTCAATGATATTGCCAACCAGATTCATGCCGCCAAAGATATTGACGAGATCCTCATCAGCCTGAAAGATAGCATGCTGAGCTTGTTCGATGCGGATCGAATCACCATCTATGTAGTAGACGGCAAGACAAAGGAAATCTTCTCGCGGTTTAAGGCCGGCAACATTCCGCAGGAGATCCGAGTCCCTATCAATAATAAGAGCATAGCAGGGTACACTGCCAACACCGCGCGAATAACTAATATTGTTGATGCCTATGACCCGCAAAAACTGGCCATGATCAATAAGGATATCTCCTTTGACAAAACCTGGGATACTAAGCACAACTACAAGACGAAGCAGATACTGAGTGTCCCGGTCTTTTTCAAGAAATATGTTATTGGCGTGCTCCAACTCATCAACAAGAAAAACGGAAATCATTTCACGCGCGAAGACCAGAATTCTGCTGTGGAAATGGCCAAGATCCTGGGGATCGCCTTTTACAATCAGAACAAGCTCTCCAAACAGCGGGCTAAACAGACCAAGTTCAACTACCTCGTGAAAAACCTTATTGTCACGGAAAAGGAACTTGAAAAGGCCGTTGCGGTTGCCCGGGCTCAAGGCAAGACCGTTGAGTCTGTCCTGATCAATGACCTCAAGGTCAAAAAGGAGGAGGTAGGACAAGCGCTCGCCGATTATTACAATTGTCAGTACATTCCCTTTAGCAATAGCGTTCCCATTCCCCAGGATCTCTTGTCCCACTTGAAGCCTGTCTATCTAAGGACTAATCTCTGGGTACCCCTGGGAAGGGAAAATGGAACGGTCCGAGTTGTAGTTGACAACCCCGAACGGTTGGAAAAGATTGACAGCATAAGATCGCTCATACCGGCAGAGCACTATGAGCTTGCGGTCGGCCTCAAAGAGGACATTATCCAGTTTTTAGACTACTTTTACGGAACCAACTCCGAAAAGGAAGAAGGATCAATCGATGAACTTCTCGGGAAATTAGAGGCCCCCGAAACAGAGGACTTTGAAGACGGCGCAGATCTCCTCACTGAAAATGACAACGCCATTGTCCAGCTGGTCAATAAAATCATAAAGGATGCCTATTCCAAGAATTGCTCCGACATTCATATTGAACCCTACCCCGGGAAGGCCGGGGCCGAGATCAGATTCAGGGTGGACGGACACTGCCAATTATATCAGGCCATCCCCTAGAATTATAAGCAGGCCATTGTTTCCAGGATAAAGATTATGGCTGAGCTGGACATAACCGAACGAAGAAAACCACAGGACGGCAAAATAAACCTAAAGAAGTTCTCGCCTCTGGATGTAGAGCTGCGTGTTGCCACCGTTCCAACGTCGGCCGGGCAAGAAGATGTAGTGATGCGTATCCTGCCCACGGGCGAACCCATGCCACTGGACTGCTTAGGCATGAGTGAAAGAGACCACAATCTCTTCCTGGAGATGGTCCAAAAGCCTTATGGAATCATTCTTGTCGTCGGTCCGACCGGAAGCGGGAAGACTACTACCCTACATGCAGCTCTGCGCTATCTGAACAAGCCGGAGACCAAGATCTGGACCGCAGAAGACCCTGTGGAGATCACGCAGCGGGGCCTGCGCCAGGTGCAGGTATCGCCTAAAATCGGTTACGGTTTTGCCGCTGCAATGCGCTCCTTCTTGAGAGCCGACCCTGACATAATTATGGTAGGGGAAATCCGCGACCAGGAGACTGCCTCAACCAGTATTGAGGCATCGCTAACCGGTCACCTTGTCCTTACCACGCTCCACACAAACAGCGCCCCCGAGACTATCGTACGCCTCCTGGACATGGGCATGGATTCCTTCAACTTCTCCGATGCACTCATCGGTATTCTAGGGCAGCGACTTGTGAGAACCCTCTGCAAAGATTGCAGGGAACCGTACCACCCGAGCAAGCAAGAATATGATGCCCTTTCCAGAAGTTATGATGCCGATCTTAACGCCATTGGTTTTCCTTATCACGATGATTTGGTCCTGTATCGCGCCTCAGGATGCGATATGTGCAATCATACCGGATACAGAGGGAGAACAGGTCTCATAGAGCTTCTGGAAGCCACATCTGAATTGAAACAGCTCATTCAAAGTAAGGCCACAGTAGAGGCTTTGAGGGAGCAAAGCATCAGGGACGGAATGACTACTCTAATGCAAGACGGAATCAGGAAGGTGCTCTTGGGGCTGACCGATATGCAGCAGGTCAGAAAGGTGTGCCTCAGGTAGATCCACCTACTCTGTCTGCGCCCCTCCTGTTGGTTCCCGGCAGCTAATCCGGCCGCTGACATTACCGATATTCCCCATTTCTGTTGGCCACAAGCCGCCTTCTCCATTTTTTACTTGAAAGGAACTTCTTCCTTAGACTATATTTCCTGAGTCTATCCAATAAAGCTCAAGGTGCTTTAAGCAAGGGGTAGAGTTGCAGAACAGGACGTTTCAGACAACTTACAAAGACCATTTGAGATTGCAGGGATCAGCATGAAATACCGTTGCCAATCGTGTAACTACGAGCTGCCGGACACATGGAAGTGGAAGATCGTTGACCGATCAAGATACCTCATGGTCGTCACCTGCCCTCACTGCAACAACGAATTCATCCGTATGGAATATGACCCGGATACGCCTTTTGGTTACAAGGTAGTTCCTTCAATGATTATTGTGCCTCAAGGGGTCAGAAACAGGGTAAAGCGAAATCGGTAGTCAAACATGAAGGTCACCACGGTTTATCCAGCGGTAGTCATGAGAATCTCGTGCCCAAATTGCGGCGCAGAGGGCAAAGTAAGAAAGGAGAAACCGCCACAGGCAGACTTCACTGTGGTGTGTCCGCGATGCAAAGAGAAATTCCTGATAAAGCTCAATGTGCGAAACTATTACAGGAAGCCCGTGTCCATACCCGTCTATTACTCTCGGTATGACATAGATCGCCCAGACGATCACAGGGCTCGGATGGGGACAATCGTAGACCTCTCTCAACAGGGGATGCGCGTTGAAAGTTCCAAGCAAGACTTCTCGTCGAGTCACTTTCGGGAAGGCAACCTATTCACCTTCTTGTTCTCCCTCCCTCCTCGAAACGAGATGCTGAAGGTACAGGGCGAAATAGCCAGGTTAAGCCGGCAGAATAATGGAAATACCATACTGCTGGGGGTGAAGTTCTCTAATGTAGACCACTTTACCAATAAGCAGCTCGGGTTCTTTCTCTGGCCATAATGATTGTCGCCCTTTCACAATAAGGGCTAATGCTTACTAGGTGACATACATCTTCGTAGGCAGGAGGGAAGATGCGAACACCCCGATGCTCGCCGATAGTGCATATCATGAGTGCTACGGGAGGGGAAGGAAATGCCTGCCGCTGACGGTCAGGAGCAGGGGGTTTCTTTCAGCCCTTCTTTCGCTGTTAAAGACCATGGGCCCGGTTACCCCTTCAAATCCTTCAATTAACGCTAAGGCCGTGCGCAGATCAGCCCTTGTTTTGATGTTTCCGCCCTCTTCTCGCATAAGGTCCTTGAGCATTCTGATCGTATCGTAACCAATGGCAGCGAGAAGCCCCGGTTTATCCTGAAAATTTACCTTGTACTGCTCAACAAAGCTGTTTACGCCTCTAAATCTGCTACCGGGAAAGAAGCCGGACGGAAATATCGCCCCGTGAACATATCTACCGGCGACCTCGATCAATTTCGGGGAGTTCCAGAGATTTGTTCCGAGAATTGTAACATTAACTACATCGTAAAATGGCAACTGTGACACTACAAGCCCGCCCCTTTCATAACTATCTGGGACGAATATGGCATCAAAATCAATAACGGGTTCTGGTTCCTCTTCAGGTTCTTCCTCCGTTTTTTCCTCTGTCTCAGGTTTTGGCCTGGGATAATATAGGCCCACCATCTTTTTTATCGGTTCAGCGAAGTCCGTCTCCTTGGGATCGTATGCTTCAACGGCGGTCACCTCGGCCCCGAGGAATTCAACCTTGTCCCAAAATTTATTCATAAAGTATGTGCCATATCCGTTGTCCGGATAGAGGATGGCGAATCTCTTCAGACCCATCTCAGCAATTACCTTATTAGTAAGGCTCCGTACCTGGTCTTCTGGGGTAAGACAGTTCTGAAAAACCATGTCTCCTTTGCTGGTTATTGCCTCACTCTGGCTAAGCGTGATTATCGGTATGTTCAAATCCTGGGCTGTTTCCACTGCCTCTTCGGCAACCCTACTGATGAGGGGCCCGATAATCACCAATGCCTTCTCCTGTTCAGCGAGTTCTCGCACGGCCTCCCGCGCCTTATCCGGGTTTCCCTCGGTATCCCTTATGACTAATTCCAGAGATGAAAGATGCTCATCGGTTTCCCGGAAGATATCCAAACCAAGCTCGATACCATGCAAGACCTCCTGCCCGTAAATGGCAAAAGGACCGCTCAGAGGCAGCAGGCAACCGATAACATTCGGCTTTACCTGGAGTATGCCGTCTATCTTCTCCAGCATTTCCTTTGCTACAGTGAACCACTCCCCCTCCGATGCAAACCGCATTATCTTGATCGCCACCTCTTGTGCTTCCTCCAGCCTGTCCTCAAGCAAGAAGGAATTGGCAAGGCGATAATAAATCGGGAAGATGAGATCGCCCTCTCGAGCGTAGTCCGCCATCTCTTTCAACTCCTCTTCCGTAGACTCGTAAATGAGGTCAAGCAGCTGCGATCTGATCTCTTCCTCCTGCTCTTCGGTGGTCTGCTCAGATTCCAAAACCTTCAACCACCAATAGAGAGCTCGGGGACGGTCTTCCAGTTCCTTTGCGTTTTGGCCTAAAAGAAAAAACAACTCCTCTTTTCCGGGGTAATCCTCGAATAGCTCAAGCCACTGGAGAGCGGATAACCGGGACTCAGAATATTTCCCTAAATGGAAATAGGTCTTTGCCAACAAGAGGTTGATCTCAGCCCGTTCTTCGTTAACGGGATACTCGTCAATGACCCCAATGAGAAGGGGTAAGGCCTCATCATATTGGCCCCTATCGTAATAGATCTCTGCCTTTCGGGTTAGGGCATCCCTCACCCGGTCTCCCGACGGAAACTCATAGAGATACCTGTCATATGCAGCCAAGGCATTATCGTAGTCTTTTTGGCGCCAATAGTCTTCAGCAATGGCAAAATGATCGACAACGACCTTCTCTTCCGGCGGTTCCTCTAAGGCCGGTTTCTCCACGATGATTTCCTTTGTCGGTGGTTCTTTCAGAACAAGCCTTTGTTCGCACGAGAATATCAAAAAGGCCATTACCACTAAGCAAGCGGTAATGACCTTCCTGAAGTGAGCAGTGTTATCAGTCGTCATTCCTTACTTTACTTCCTCAAAGTCGGCGTCCACAACCTCTTCATCCTGTTTGGCTGATTCGGCAGATGCCCCAGGGCCAGATTCTGAGCCGGCTTCACCTTGAGCCTGGGCTTGGGCAGTCTGAGCATATAACACCTCGGCCAGCTTGTGTGAGGCCTGCGTCAGTTCCTCGGAAAGCCGCTTGATCTCCGCCGCATCTTCCCCCTCCATGGCCTTTTTTAATGCGGCAATGGAATTCTCAATATCTCCCTTGGTACCGGCATCAAGCTTATCACCGGCCTCCTTAATCGATTTCTCGGTTGCATAGATCAGTGAGTCTGCGGCATTTCGAGCATCCACAAGCTCTCTCTTCTTTTTGTCTTCCTCAGCATGGAGCTCGGCATCCTTGACAAGACGCTCAATCTCTTCCTCGCTGAGCCCGCTTGAAGCAGTTATCTTGATAGACTGTTCCTTGCCCGTTCCCAGATCTTTGGCCGATACATTTACAATACCATTGGCATCGATATCAAAGGTTACCTCTATCTGCGGAATGCCCCTCGGAGCCGGCGGAATGCCTACCAGCTCAAAGCGCCCAAGGGTCTTGTTGTACGCAGCCATTTCCCTCTCTCCCTGGAGCACGTGGATGGATACTGCGGGCTGGTTATCGGCCGCCGTGGAGAATATCTGGCTCTTCTTAGTAGGTATGGTCGTATTCTTCTCGATGAGCTTGGTAAAAACACCGCCCAGTGTTTCAATCCCCAGAGAAAGGGGCGTAACATCAAGGAGGAGAACGTCTTTTACATCACCCTTCAATACGCCACCCTGAATTGCCGCACCGATTGCAACAACCTCGTCGGGATTCACACCCTTGTGCGGATCCTTCCCGAAGATTTGCTTCACTTTTTCCTGCACCTTGGGCATTCTGGTCATACCACCTACCAGAATAACCTCATCAATGTCGCCCGTCTGCAACCCGGAGTCGCGCAAGGCAATCTTACAAGGCTCGACCGTCTTTTCAATCAAATCATCCACGAGGGCCTCGAGCTTAGCCCGAGAAAGCTTGATGTTCAGGTGTTTTGGCCCACTCGCATCAGCAGTAATAAAGGGAAGATTGACATCCGTTTCCATTGAGGTGGAGAGCTCCATCTTCGCCTTCTCTGCAGCCTCCTTTAGCCGCTGGAGCGCCATTTTATCGTTTCTGAGATCAATTCCCTGATCCTTTTTAAATTCATCGGCAAGATAATCCATAATTCTCTGATCGAAGTCTTCACCGCCTAAATGGGTGTCTCCATTTGTGGATTTAACCTCAAAGACGCCATCACCTAGCTCCAATATAGAAATATCGAAAGTTCCCCCGCCAAGATCGAACACGGCAATCTTTTCATCCTTCTTCTTATCCAAGCCGTAGGCAAGTGAGGCGGCTGTCGGCTCGTTAATGATCCGCTGAACATTCAATCCTGCGATTTTTCCTGCATCTTTGGTTGCCTGCCTCTGACTGTCATTGAAATAGGCTGGAACGGTAATGACGGCATCGATCACCTTTTCGCCCAGATATTCCTCTGCAGTCTGCTTCATCTTGGTCAAGATCATCGACGAAATCTCGGCTGTACTGTAATCCTTGCCTTTCACCGTCACCTGGGCATCACCATTTTTTGCCTTGGTAATTTTGTAGGGTGATATCTTTACGTCTCTCTTGACCTCTTCTGAATCAAACTTCCTGCCAATCAGCCGTTTTACAGCATAAACGGTGTTTTCGGGATTGGTAATAGCCTGCCTTTTTGCAGTCTGCCCGACAAGCCGTTCCCCACTGTCAGTGAACGCCACAATAGAGGGAGTGGTGCGGTTACCTTCCACGTTGGCAATCACCTTCGCGTCTCCTCCCTCCATAACAGCTACGCAGGAGTTTGTGGTTCCCAGGTCGATTCCTATAATCTTACTCATCTTCTCCTCCTTGAAAGTATACTTACAAGAATTTATGTCAAATTGCTAAACAAATTCCTCTTCATTTGTATCTTTTCCCGATGAGATCACAACGGTCGAAGGCCTGATCAAGCGTCCATTAAGCGTGTAGCCCTTTTGAAGCTCTATCATTACGTGTCCGGGTGCAACGGTATCATCTCTCTGTTGTGATACTGCCTCATGGAAGTTCGGGTCAAAGGGTTTTCCTATAGCTTCCACCTCCTCGAGACCGGCTTTTTCCAGCGTCTTCATAAGACCGTCTCGTGTTAGCTCCAGTCCCTCAACCAAGGCAGATGAATTCTCATCATCTATTGCATGAGATATTGCTTTCTCAAGGCTATCAATTGTGGGAAGAATCTCTTTGATTAGGGATTCGTTGGCATATTTCGCCAGCTCTTCCCTTTCCTTGATACCCCTCTTCTTAATATTCTCCATTTCGGCATAGGTCCGCATATAGAGATCATAATTGTCTTGGGCCTGTTCTTGGGTTTCACTCAGTTTTTTCAGGAGTTCCTGCTTGGTCATCTCTTCGGGTTTTTTCGTCCTTTTGCCCCGGCCCTTTTCATACTCCTTCTCTACCGATTCTCCTTCCGATATTTCTGCCTTTTCGGAATACATCTGTGTTTTTTCCTCTGGCTTCTTTTGGTCTTCCATTTCTTTGACCTCTACTCTGACCATATCTCACCGACCTACTAGGTTGATTGCTTTTCTGATCGATATACACTCACCACTAACATATCGGAATCTCTTTTCCTTTCTGGCATCAAGAATATAAAGAAGGCCTGCTGCCTTATAGCTTAACTGCATGAACCACAACACCCGTTAACAGCAGTATGTCAGGAAAAGAGCAGTGTTCTTAATTTCTTTTAAATATTTAGGATGTTAAACATCGGGATAAATGTTGTCAAGGGCGGGGATTCAAGAAGATCGGCCTAACCTATTGCAGTTTTTTCTCGGTTAATCTTTCAAGGACCTCGAGATATTTGTCTCTCGTTATCTGAATTACCTCTTGAGGCAATCTAGGTGGGGGGGGTTCTTTAGGCCAGTCGAGGCCGTCCAGATAATCCCTTAGGAATTGTTTGTCAAAGCTGTTTTGGGCCCTGCCGGGGGAATAGTCAGCCAGTGGCCAAAATCTGGACGAATCTGGTGTCATCACCTCATCGATAAGCATGAGGCGATCGTTTACCACGCCAAATTCGAATTTCGTATCGGCAATAATAATTCCCCTGCGGCCTGCGTAATCTCTTCCGTATTGATAGAGCTGCAGGCTTGCTCTTTCAATCTCCTTTGCCCGCTCCTCCCCAAGCATTCCGATAACCTCTTCAAAGGAGATATTTTCATCGTGAGTTCCCGGAGCACCCTTTGTTGAAGGGGTAAAGATAGGCTCTGGCAGTTGAGCTGACTCCTCCAAGCCTCGTGGAAGAGAAACCCCTGAAACGCTGCCCCGTGCTTTATACTCAAGCCACCCTGAGCCGGAAAGATATCCCCGAACAATGCACTCTACCGGCAGCGGCTCGGCCTTATGCACTAACATGCTCCTGCCCTCGAGGTTATCCCTATACGGTCTGCAGGATTCTGGATACTCATCGGGATCGGCCGTAATAAAGTGATTAGCGATTATGGAGGAGAGTTTTTCAAACCAGAACACGGAAATCTGGTTAAGGATCTTCCCCTTATCTGGCACCGGATCATCCATTACCACATCGAAAGCCGAAACTCGGTCAGTAGCAATGATCAGGAGGTGGCCCTCGACTTCATAAATGTCCCGAACCTTTCCGCGGGTAACCACCGTGAGATTGGAAAAATCTGTCTCCTTAATGGCTTCCATCTTATTTTTATATCCTAAAATAGATCACAGTGCCACAAAATTGGATATGGTCTTGATTAAAAAATTGGCTGTGGACATCACGAGAGATCTTTTGTATATAGAACATACCATTTAGCCACTCGATAATACTCTTACAATAAGCGAGGCTTTTACCTATCGTGGCGGTTGCATTAGACTTTGAAAAGGGAAATGGTATATTACCTGCTATTGTTCAGGATTACAAATCCGGCAAGGTATTAATGTTAGCCTTTATGAACCGTGAGGCGTGGCAGTTAACACTTCAAACCGGAGAGGCTCATTATTGGAGCCGCTCTCGCCGGGAACTTTGGCATAAAGGCTTGACTTCAGGCAATATCCAGATAGTTAAAGAAGTATTTGTTGACTGTGACCACGATACCATCCTTCTTAAGGTAGAGCAGGTTGGTGGAGCTGCCTGCCATCTGGGATACGAGAGCTGCTTCCACAATCGAATTAACGAGCGTGGTGAGGAAACCATCATTGGAAAGAAAGTATTTGACCCAAGGAAGATATACAAGAAATGAATCTACTAAAACTGGGAATACCAAAGGGAAGCCTGGAAAAGGCAACCCTCAGGCTGTTCGAGAAATCGGGCTGGAAGATATCTATAACTGATCGGAATTATTTCCCTGAAATAAACGATGAGTCTATTAGGTGTTCTATGCTCAGGGCCCAAGAGATGCCTGTCCAGGTGGAAAACGCCACCCTTGATGTAGGCCTTACAGGCAGAGATTGGAAAGAGGAACATGAATCTGATGTTGTTGTCGTTGCCGACCTGGTCTATTCCAAGGTAAGCAAGAGACCGTCCCGCTGGGTTTTGGCTGTGGCCGCCAATTCCGACATTAGGGAATTGTCCGACCTTAAGGGCAAGAAGATTGCAACAGAACTTGTCAGTTTTACGAGAAAATACTTCGCCCAAAAGGGGATTGACGTTAAAGTGGAGTTCTCATGGGGCACAACAGAGGCCAAGGTTGCGGCGGGTCTGGCCGACGCAATTGTCGAGGTTACCGAGACCGGGAGCACCATAGAGGCCCACGGCCTGAAGATTATTCATGAATTGATGAAAACAAACACGGTACTCATCGCAAACAAGCAGGCCTGGGAGGATGAATGGAAGAGAAACAAGATCCAACAAATCGCTCTTCTCCTTAAAGGAGCCTTGATGGCTGAGAGTATGGTTGGGCTGAAGATGAACGTGCCAAAAGAACGCTTGGATGCGGTCATCGAGGTACTCCCGAGCATCACTTCTCCAACGGTATCCAATCTCTTCCAGTCAGACTGGATCTCTGTTGAGGTTATAGTTCATAACGAAAGAGTCAGGGAACTCATTCCACAATTAATTCAGAAAGGGGCTGTAGGCATTATTGAATATCCACTGAATAAGGTTATCTGACCATGATTAAGCAGTTGAGAACCATAAGGTTTCATGCACTCCTTATCTGTTTTGCAGTCTTGTTCACTGCCTGCGCCGAGGATAGGGCCTTGATGGAGAGGCAGGCTCAGGCAAAGCGAAATCTCGGTAAATCGTTTCTCGTGGACGGAAATTATGCCGCCGGACTCAAGGAACTCTTGGACGCAGCGGAGCTTGATCCCGTGAATCCGGAGATACACAATGACCTTGCAATCACCTACAGGGAAATGGGGATGTACAGCAAGGCCATTAGCCACTTTAATAAGGCGATAGAATTGAAACCCGATTTCTCTGAGGCGCACAATAACCTCGGCACTGTATACCTCATGCTCGAAGACTGGGATCGCGCTATTGGCAGTTTCAAGAAAGCCTTGACCAATAGCCGCTACGCCACACCCCACTTTGCCTATAATAACCTCGGATTAGCATACTTTAACAAGGGGCAGTTCAAAACTGCCGTAGACAGTTTTCTAAAAGCCATTCAAGGCCAGCCGTCTTTCAGCAGGGCTTATCATTACCTTGGTATCACTTATGAGGCCATGAATGAATGGGATAAGGCATTGGAAGCTTACCAGGAATCGATAGGGCACGAGCCCGATGACCCTCGCTCTTACTTTCGTCTTGGCAAGCTCTATCTTCGACTCAATAATAGGCCTCAGGCTATTAAAAACCTCGAAGAAGCCATCAGGCTTGATAAAACAGACACCATTGCACCTGAGGCAAAAAACCTTCTAAAAAACATACGGTGAGCCTATGTCGGTTGCTGCACGGGCAAAAGAACTCCGCTCTTTCATTGTCATGGATGTAATGGAAAGGGCGAATGCGCTTGAAAGAGAAGGAAGGCACATCATTCATCTTGAGATTGGTGAGCCGGATTTCGACACGCCTCAGTGCATAAAAGCGGCAGGGATCAGGGCGATACAAGAAGGAAAAACACACTATACCCACAGCTTGGGAACACCCGAGCTCAGGGAGGCAATCTGTCAGCAGCACAAAGAAGAATACGGTGTGCACGTCGATCCCGACCAGATCATAGTAGCCTCGGGTACCTCGCCTGCAATGCTACTGATTTTCTCGGCCCTGCTGGAGCACGGAGATGAGATCATTGTCTCAAATCCCTATTACCCGTGTTACTCCAATATCATCAGTTATGTCGGAGGCGCGTGCGCTTTTGTTAATGTGGATGAGGATGACGGATTTCAATTCCGGCCCGAAGAGGTTGCCAAGCGAGTCACTCCCAGAACAAAGGCAATTCTTATCAACTCTCCCTCGAATCCAACGGGCAATATACTTTCAGCCGAGAGAATACAGCGAATAGCGGATTTGGGCTTATACGTGGTTTCAGACGAGATCTATCATGGTCTCGTGTACGAAGGGGAGGAGCACTCGATTCTCGAATACACCGATAGGGCCTTTGTCCTGAACGGCTTTTCCAAGCGCTACGCTATGACCGGGTGGAGACTGGGTTATGCTATCGCACCGTCCGAGTTTGTCAGACCCATGCAAAAGATTCAACAGAACCTCTTTATCTCTGCAAACAGTGTGTCACAGTGGGCTGGCCTTACAGCTCTCAGAGAAGCCAAGCACGATGGAGAACAAATGAAGGCCACCTATGATAAGAGAAGACATTACATAATCAAGAGATTAAGAGAACTCGGTTTTGGGATTACCGTTGATCCTGTCGGAGCATTCTATGTGCTTGCTCGGGCCAAACACCTCTCCAATAACTCATATGAGCTTGCCTTTGAGATCTTGGAGAAGGCAGGAGTCGGTGTTACACCGGGCATCGATTTTGGGTCGCATGCCGAAGGATACCTCAGGTTCTCGTACGCAAACTCCCTTGATAATATCGCCGAAGCGCTGGATCGTCTGGCCGATTTTCTGAAAAATCGTTAGGAGAAAAGGGTTAACGACTTCGATTGGGTGGACTAATCCCAGTAGTTCCTTCCAATAGTCGAATCGATTATTGCGTTAACTTTGTAACTACGCTGTCCCGAGGGATATGGATATCTTTTTTTGACACCGCAGAAGCCCATGCTGTTATGCTCGCATATGCTGCAAATGGAGGCGGGCGTGCTGCTTTAAAGGTGCCTCCCACTTCTTTAAATCTAAAGAGCTAAGGTGGGAGCAGGCGCCCGCCTGGATCATCGGGAAAGAGCAGGCTCAAAGCACCTGCCCAGTTCGGTGCAAAAAAAGATATCCATATCCCTCAATAGCAAAAGCTTAGTCAGAGTAGATGCTTATTGTCGTTTTTTTAAAGATGGGCAATAATCGATTCCTGGAATTATCAAGGGACATTACCGTCAATGGAATTCTTATTCATAAAAAGTGCGGTCAGACCTTCGCAATTCCCCCCACCTGATAGACCGGAAATCGCCTTCGCCGGAAGATCAAACGTAGGAAAATCATCGCTCATCAATAGACTGGTAAACAGCCCAAAATTGGCCCGAACAAGCTCCCGGCCGGGCAGGACAAGGGCCATCAATTTTTTCAACGTGGGCAAAACGCTCTGTTTTACTGATCTTCCCGGGTATGGGTATGCAGAGGCCCCCTTAAAGCTCAGGCGTAATTGGAAGGTGCTTATAGAGACTTACCTTAAAAAGAGACATAACCTCAAAGCAGTTGTGGTGATTATCGATATCCGTCGTACCTTAGGGCAGGGGGATTTGGAGCTTCTGCACTGGTTGAGGTCATACGAGATAGACGCGATTGTAGTGCTCACCAAGGCGGACAAGGTATCAAAGGGCAAAGCAAAACATCACCAGGATGTGATCTCCAGCCAACTCATGCAAGAAGGCTTTGGCCAGCCTATCAGCTTTTCGGCAAAAACAGGGCAAGGAAAACAAGAACTCTGGAAGGCGATTGAAGAGAAGGTGAGAAGTGCCTATAGTGTCTAAAGTTTTGTGTGATCCAGAGAGGTAAAATCCACGGTTTCTGACTCGCAATAGTTCCTTGCTCTTTTTGGCAAGAAACGAGTAGCCAGCAACAAGTAACGAGAACTTAGAGCCCGTATGCCTTTATCTTTTTATGGAGATTGCTTCTCTCCACTCCTATGGCCTCGGCGGTCCTGCTGACGTTTCCCTCGAACTCCTGTAACTTAGTGGCGATAAATGATTTCTCAAAGGTCTCCCTGGCTTCTTTGAGGGTATCAAAGGCAAGAAAAGACTCCATCCTTTCCTCATCAGTTCGCATGGTATTATAGGGTGGAGGCACATCTTTCGCACTGATCACCTTTCCGGGGCACATGATGGCCAGCCGCTCCACCAGGTTTTTCAGTTCCCTGATGTTTCCAGGCCAATTATACCTATCCAGCAATTCCAATGCATCAGGGCCCAACGTCTTTTGCTCCATCTTGGTATCCAGGGAGAACTGATCCAAGAACTCAGTCACCAGTTCAGGGATATCGTCGGCACGCTCCCTCAAGGGGGGGACCCTCATAGGTATCACGTTGAGCCGGAAGTAGAGGTCGTCTCTGAACGTCCCCCTTTCAATCTCTTCCTCCAGGTTTTTATTCGTTGCCGCTATAACCCGGACATCAACCTTAATGGTCCTATTCCCTCCCACCCGCTCAAATCTCTGCTCCTGCAAAATGCGCAAGACCTTTGACTGGGCCTTGAGGCTCATGTCTCCTATCTCATCCAAAAAGAGTATACCATTGTTGGCCTGATCGAATTTCCCTCTCTTCATAGTGGTAGCGCCGGTAAATGCCCCCTTTTCGTGTCCAAAGAGCTCCGATTCAATCAAATCCTCCGGTATGGCCGCACAATTGACTTCTATAAAGGCCTTATTTCTTCTTTTGCTCATACGGTGAATTGTGTGGGCTACCAACTCCTTCCCGGTTCCGTTTTCCCCCGCGATGAGAATCCATGCATCAGTTGGGGCAACGATCTTTATCTGATCCCTTAGCTCCGTAACGGCCTTGCTGCTCCCAGTTATCTGATACCTTTGGCGCTCTCGCTCCCTGAACAGATCAAGTTCTGCCTCAAGCCTGTTATAGTTCAGGGCGTTGTTGATGGACAAAAGGACTTTTTCCAGGGAAAGAGGCTTTTCAATAAAGTCATAGGCACCTAGTTTTGTAGCCTTAACCGCAGTTTCAATTGTGCCATGGCCTGAAATCATAATTACTTGTAGACTAGGGTAAAGGGCCCTGATCCTTTTGAGCGTCTCTATGCCGTCGATATCAGGCATCCAGATATCCAGCAGTACGATATCCGGGATGGTCTCCTTTATTATGTCCAGGGCCTTCAGCCCCCCGTCTGCAGCCATGACCTCAAACCCCTCATCAGTCAGGATGCCCTGCACGGACTGAATAATGCCCGGCTCATCATCAACAATTAGGATCGTCTCTGCCATATCTGTCCGTTGTCTTTTGTCGGTTGTCCGTTATTTTTGCAACCGATAATTGATATTTTTTGACTTAACTTTAGGCACTTTAGATCACTTACAATTTTAGTCACTTTGTGCTTCTGAACCCATCATATCCTTGGCTATAGAAGCTGCCCCGCGTGAGGCACCACTACGTCCGAGCCGCTCTTTAACCAATTGAAGATCGCTTATCATTTTTCCTCTCGCCCTTT
>CP070752.1:2779011-2791259 GCA_020348625.1 Deltaproteobacteria bacterium
CCAGCTTTATATCTGCCCCCATTGCTGAGAGGCCCTTGAGGTGCAAATCGATGGGGCGAGCGCCGATGGCACATCCGCCTGGCAGGGAAATCCTCGCCTTGCCCAGCCTTGAGAGGAGCGGACCCAACACGAGTACGGATGCCCGCATGGTCTTGACCAACTGGTAGGGGGCGGTGTCGCTGTAGAGGTTATCCGAATTCACGGTGAGCGCCCCTTCGTGCTCCTCGAACGCAACCCCCAGATTAAAGAGGATCTCTCGTATAGTCCGGATATCCCTCAGTGCCGGTATGTTATGCAGGGTATGCCTTCCGCCGGTGAGAAGACAGGAGCAGAGGATGGGTAAGGCGGCGTTCTTGGCACCGCTCACCTTTACTGCTCCGGCTATTGGAGTGCCTCCCTCGATAATGATCTTATCCATGCTCCCTCTGGGCCTTTATCATTCGGTAGTTCTTGTGATAATCCATAAGCCGCTCTTGGCGGTGCAAGGATCGGGTTTCGCCTATAAGAGCGAGTGCCTGCTCGGTCTGGCCCGGGTCCATCTCTATGAGCAGCCAGCCTCCGGGCTTCAGGTGGTTTTCCGCATCTGCGATGATTCTCTCGATAAAGTACATGCCCTTTTCGTGCCCGTCAAGGGCAATCCTGGGCTCATATGCACGTACCTCTTCGGGCAGGGTATCAAAGGCATCGCTCGCGATATAGGGAGGATTAGAGATAATCATATCAAATGCGGGTGCAGGTTGCTCAAGCGCCTTGTAGAGATCACCCTGACAGAACGTTATTTTGCCGGATACAGCGTGCCGTTCCGCGTTTTCCCTGGCAACGGCAAGGGCCTCGGCGGAGATGTCGGTTGCCCAGAAGGCAGCACCCTCGATCTCTTTTGCCAGGGATACGGCTATGGCCCCGGATCCGGTGCCTAAATCGAGTGTCCTCGTTTGATCTCCACTGCCCTCAGGCAACTGATTGGTCTTTTTCAGGTTCAATGCCTCCTCAACGAGGATCTCCGTTTCCGGTCGTGGGACCATGACCGAGGGATTCACCACAAACTCGAGGGACCAAAACTCTTGACGGCCGGTGATATATTGAAGGGGTTCTCTGTTTAGACGCCTTTTGACCAGGGCCCGATACTGGGCAACCTCGGAGTCGCGTAAGGGCTGATCAAACGAAAGATAGAGCTCGACGCGGGTTTTGCGTAATTGAAAGGAGAGGAGCACCTCTGCACAGAGGCGGGGGCTCTCTATTTGTTTATCTCGTAAGAACTCGGAGGTTACGTTGAGGATTTCCTTGATAGTCCATGTTCTTTGGGTCATGACAGTTGAGTTGCCTGATCTTTTTCAGACTCGGCCTTAAAGTGGGCAAAGATCGGCTGCAAGATAAGATCAAGCTCACCCTGCAATACGTCCTCGAGCCTGTAGATCGTCAACCCAATTCTATGGTCGGTTATTCTGCCTTGCGGGAAATTATAGGTCCTGATCCGTTCGCTTCTATCGCCCGAACCAACCATGTTTTTTCTCTCTTGGGAGATCTTGGATTGCTGTTCCATCTGTTCCATGTCCATAAGGCGAGATCGGAGCACCTTCATGGCCTTTGCCTTGTTCTTGTGCTGCGACTTCTCATCCTGACACGTCACTACCAGGCCGGTTGGGACATGGGTGATCCGAACGGCCGAATCAGTGGTGTTAACGCTCTGCCCGCCCGGACCTGAAGACCGGAACACGTCCACCCTTAGATCGGCAGGATCAATTGCTACATCAACCTCTTCTGCCTCGGGGAGAACCGCCACGGTAACGGCTGAGGTATGTATCCTCCCCTGGGCCTCGGTCTCGGGAACCCGTTGAACCCGGTGAACCCCGCTCTCGTACTTGAGCCTGCTGTATACGCTGTTGCCCTCTATGGAGGCAATGATCTCCTTGAACCCTCCCAAACCGGTGTAATTGCTGCTCAGGATATCCATCTTCCAGCCCTTCTCCTCTATATAGTGGCCGTACATCCTGAAGAGATCTGCGGCAAAGAGCGCTGCCTCCTCGCCACCGGTGCCGGCCCTGATCTCCAGGATGACGTTTTTTTCATCCCTCGGATCCTTGGGAACAAGCAGGGCTCCCATCTCCTCCTCCAGCCTGGCCAGGGTTTGCTTCAGGCTCTCTATCTCCGCGTGCGCAAGCTCCCTGATCTCCGCGTCGGGATCATGGAGGAGGCTTCTGGTTTCCTGTATCTTCTGCTGGGTCGCCTTGTACTTGCGGAAGGTCTCCACAATGGGCAAAAGGCTCACGTGCTCTTTTCGGTATTTCCGGTAGAGACTTTGCTGCTGGATAATCTCCGGCTTGCTCAACTCATATTCCAGGGTATTAAGCCGTTTTTCTACTTCTTCAATCTGAGAAAACATACCTAATTCGTCTCTTATTATTTCTTTTTCTTAGCCTTGCTAATTTCGCCTACCTTTTCGTACTTGCGCCTGAAACGCTCGACCCGGCCTCTTGAATCAACGATCTTTTGCTGGCCCGTAAAAAGCGGGTGACACTGGGAGCAGATCTCCACATTGATCTCCTTTACCGTGGAAAAGGTTTCAAATTCGTTTCCGCAGGCGCAATGAACAATTGCCTTTTGAAAAGGTGGATGAATATCTTTTTTCATCGCGTGCTCTCCCTTTTATTAAACCGCTACATGGTAACGCTTGGCTGATTCCACAAATTACATAGCACTCTATACACCCATTACGTATTTTCCGCAATCACCAAGGTAACTGCAACCCAAAAACAACAAAGCCCAAATACCAAATCGCGGTTCGACTTGGGCTTTGAGCTTTGGAATTCGCCGTGTGCTACTGGTTCATTGAGGCCAGAAACTCCTTGTTGTTCTTTGTTCCCGTAATCTTTTCGAGGAGAAATTCCATGCTATCAACAGGGGTGAGGGGGGAGAGGAGTTTGCGGAGGATCCAGATACGGTTCAGATCCTCCTCATCGACCAACAGCTCTTCCTTCCTGGTTCCGGAACGATTGATGTCAAGGGCGGGAAATATGCGCCTGTCGCTCAGTTTGCGATCCAGATTGACCTCCATGTTACCGGTGCCCTTGAACTCCTCGAAGATGACCTCGTCCATTCTGCTTCCCGTATCTATAAGGGCAGTGGCGATTATGGTAAGGCTTCCGCCCTGCTCCAGGTTCCGAGCGGCCCCGAAGAATCGCTTGGGCCGATGAAGGGCATTTGAGTCAACGCCGCCGGAGAGGATCTTACCGCTTGGAGGAACTACCGTATTGTAGGCCCTGGCGAGGCGCGTAATGCTGTCTAAGAGGATAAACACATCCTTCTTGTGCTCAACCAGTCTCTTGGCCTTCTCCAACACCATTTCTGCTACCTGCACGTGACGCTGCGGTGGTTCATCAAAGGTTGAGCTAATGACCTCGGCCTTCACGGATCGCTGCATATCGGTTACCTCTTCGGGCCGCTCATCGATGAGAAGCACGATCTTGTGAATATCCGGGTGATTGGCGGTCACGGCATTTGCAATGTCTTTAAGGAGCATAGTCTTTCCGGCTCGCGGTGGTGAGACAATCAATCCCCTTTGTCCCATGCCAATGGGGGTCAAGAGATCCATGATCCTGGTTGAGAGGTTCTTGGGGTCCGTCTCTAACTTGATTCGCTCCGTGGGATAGAGAGGAATAAGGTTGTCAAAGAGTATTTTGTCCGCCGCTGCTTCCGGGTCTTCGAAGTTGATGTTCTCAACCTTCAAGAGCGCGAAGTACCGTTCTCCCTCCTTTGGGGGTCGTATCTGCCCTAAAACGGTGTCTCCGGTCTTGAGGGAAAACCGCCTGATCTGGGATGGCGAAACATAGATATCGTCTGGCCCTGGGAGATAATTAGAATCCGGTGACCGGAGAAAGCCAAATCCATCGGGCAGGATTTCCAGAACCCCATCTCCGCTGATCACGCCGTTCTGTTCTGTCTGCGCCTGGAGGATAGAGAAGATGAGATCCTGCTTGCGCATGCTGGTGGCACCTTCGATCTTAAAAGTCTTGGCCACGTCTACCAGCTCGCTGATATTTTTGCCTTTGAGTTCAACTAAGTTCATCGTTCTTGACCCCTAAAAAGAGAAATACGGAATAGACCTCGGATAGTGAGGTAGGCTAAAAACCCTGTCATTCGCGAATATTATGAGTAAACGCTGATTATTGAGTAGACCTTCACTGAGAAAATGTTACATAACCAAAGCGTGCAAGGGATGTATTTCTGTGGGAATATGAAATAGTATTTAAAATAATAAAGCTTCCATACCCCTATGTCAAGGGGTTTGACCCCTTATTTTTTTTATGGTGTGAATACTCACTGAGATATTGCAAGAGTGATGCCATATCTGCCGGAGGAGGTGTCTCAAACGTCATATATTCCTGCGAATCGGGATGACGGAACCCCAGCAGCTCTGCATGGAGCATCTGTCGCGTTACCAGTGCCTGACACTCCTTCACTTGGGCAGGCTGGTTTTTCCACCATCTTTTTCCGTGCCCATACACACTGTCGCCCAGCACCGGATAGCCCATATGTGCCAGGTGAACCCGTATCTGATGCGTCCTGCCGGTGTAAAGGCTGACCCTCAAAAGCGAGAACCCAAGGGCAAAGGTGGATACCCTCTCCCATTCAGTTACCGCCTCCCTACCCCGAGAAACGGATGCATACATCTCCGTCCGCTTCATGGGGTGCCTGCTGATTGGCAGATCTATCCGCCCCCTCGCTTGTCCAACGCATCCATGCACCAGCGCCACATATCGCTTGGTGACCTCTCTTTTCTTGAATTGATCTGCCAACAGCCTATGGGCCCGATCACCCTTGGCAACCACTAAGAGCCCCGATGTATCTTTATCGAGCCTGTGAACAATGCCAGGCCTTATTGGGCCACTCAGGGATGAGAGATGTGCACATTTGTGAAGCAGGCCATGGACCAGCGTGCCGGTGTTATGGCCCGCAGAAGGATGAACTACCAGTCCTGGAGGTTTGTTGACCACCAGGATCGAGTCGTCTTCATAAACAAGCTCGAACTCCACCTCCTCGGATGGCTGCAAAACCATTTCCCGCGGCACATGCCGGATCGTTATGATATCGCCGGGTTTGAGTTGATAGCTCGGCTTCTTTGTATCGCCGTTAACGGTTATTGCGCCGTCCTTGATGAGGCTCTGGATGCGAGCCCTCGACAGATCGACAGCTTCATGGTCAGAGAGGAATTTGTCAAGCCTTTCATCGCCATCACGCAATGCATGATGAAAGGTTACGGTTTGCTCTCTTTCCTCTATCACAATGATCCTGTGCGGTTTACCCCCTATTCATCGGCGTTCTGCAGTGAAAAATTCAACTGGATATCCCGCTCTACGTCCTCCTCTTTCATATTCTTTGCAAGGGAGATCTCCTTAATGAGCAGGCTTCTGGCTGTATCCAACATCTTTCTCTCCCCAAAAGAGAGCTCTTTGTCTTGCTGTATGTTCGTGAGGTCGCGGTAGACCTCCGCAACCTCATACACAGAACCGCTCTTGATCTTCTCCATATAATCCCGATAACGCCGGTTCCATGTCTGATTATCGTCCACGCAGATATCCCGCGCTTTGAGGATTGAGAAAACCTTCGATACTTCTTTTCGGTCTATGATCTGTCGTAGGCCGACGTTTGCCACGTTCGAAGACGGGATCATGATGATCATGTTGTTTTCAAGGATTCTCATGACAAAGAAATCCTCCTGACAACCCGATATTTTCTTCTGCTCAATTCTCTCAATAATACCAACACCTTGTGCCGGATACACTGCCAGATCCCCTATCTTAAACATAGTTACCTCCTCTTCCGATTAATCCCTTGGCTACTCCATCGAGAAAGCAAGGTAGCTTTATTGGGATTTACCGGTGCTTATCTCAAAAACAATCCGATCATAGGGAGCACCGGTGCTATTACCAAGGATACAACCGACATGAGTTTGATCAAGATATTCATTGCCGGACCAGACGTATCCTTGAATGGGTCACCTACGGTATCGCCAACTACGGCAGCCTTATGGTTATCGCTGCCCTTACCGCCCAGGTTACCCTCTTCGATATATTTCTTTGCGTTATCCCATGCCCCGCCTCCATTGGCCATGAAAAGGGCCAGAAATGCGCCCATTGCCGTTGCGCCCAGGAGCATTCCACCCAAGGTCTCCTTGCCAAGCAGGAAACCCACCGTCACCGGAGTAAGCACGGCGATCAGTCCCGGTGTTACCATCCTCCTGAGGGCCGCCCCGGTTGCGATTGACACACACGTGGCCGGATCCGGTTTGACCCCTTCCTTTCCCTCAAGAAGTCCCGGAATCTCACGGAATTGACGCCGTATCTCTTCCACAATACTGAATGCTGCCTTACCCACCGAGGTCATGGTGAGGGCCGCACAGAGCATCGGTACAATACCTCCAATGAAAACCCCAATCACCACCATGGGGTTCTTTATATCTATTATCGCAAGCCCCGATGCCTGCGTATAGGCTACAAACAGGGCCAAAGCGGTGAGTGCAGCCGATCCAATGGCGAAACCCTTGCCGATCGCTGCCGTGGTATTGCCAAGCGCATCAAGCCCGTCGGTAATCTTTCTCGTCTCAGGGCCAAGGCCCGACATCTCGGATATGCCGCCGGCATTATCCGCTATGGGACCATATGCATCCACCGTCATCGTGGCGCCAACGGTGGAGAGCATTCCCACTGCTGAAAGACCAATCCCGTAAATACCCGCTGCCTTAAAGCCGATAAACGTTGCGGCACAGATGCCCAAAATGGGAAGATAAGTGGACTGCATGCCAACCGCAAGTCCGGCAATAATTACCGTGGCAGGGCCGGTTGCCGACTGACCGGCAATGGTCCTGATCGGTGGCCCAGAGGTGTAATACTCGGCAAGAAGCCCTATTGCGATCCCGCAAAGAAGCCCTGAAAACACCGCCCAAAATGCTCCCCAGGGCATTCCGATGGAATTCGTGATAAGAGCAGTCAAGATAACAAAAATAACAGCTGCCACATACGTAGTATTTCTGAGGGCGCTGGCCGGATTACCACCCTGGAATACCCTGATGGAGAAAACCCCCACAAACGAGCTCAGGAGCCCTGCCATGACAACGAGGATGGGCATGGCCATATATTTGAGCTTTATGGTTACCGGGTCGAGCCCTTTCAACACGGGAAATTGATTGAGAAATTCAGGCGTCACCGATAAGGTGGCCCCAATCGCGATCGTCGCAATAACGGAACCCACATAGGATTCGAATATGTCCGCCCCCATTCCGGCAATGTCGCCTACGTTATCTCCAACATTATCTGCGATAACTCCGGGGTTCCGGGGGTCGTCTTCGGGTATGCCTGCTTCTACCTTGCCTACCAGGTCTGCGCCCACGTCCGCTGCCTTGGTGTATACGCCGCCGCCGACCCGAGCAAACAGGGCAATCGAGCTGGCTCCCATGGCAAACCCGTTAATATACTGGGCGGTTACCGGGTCGCCCCCATAAAACCAGAACCAAAAACCGAGGCCCAACAAACCAAGACTGGCCACGGAAAGGCCCATTACTGAACCTGAAAAATACGATACGTTGAGTGCCTGCGCCTGACCGTGCTTGTTGGCGGCATCTGCCGTCCGAGAATTACCCTTGGTAGCTGCACTCATGCCCGAAAACCCGGCCAGCATTGAACAGAATGCCCCGGTCACGAAGGCTATTCCCGTTCTCCACGAAATGCCAAACCCGAGCAAGAGGAAGACGATGGCTATAAAGAACACGAGAACGAAGTATTCCTTTCGCAAAAAAGCCATGGCTCCCGAATGGATCATACCCTCCAGGTCCTGCATCACCTGGGTTCCGTTTGGCTGCCTTTTGACATACAGAAATACCAGATACGCAATTATCAAACCCACAATACCTAACCAAGCCGCATAAACAGTTAGACTCTGCATCAGCCTTCCACCTCCTTTTTCCTCATTCCTGGGGAGTTGAACGTATTCATAACCGATTCCACATCCCGCATGACGAATAATTCGATTGCCTCTACCACTGTACGAAGTATGTCTTTAATCTGCTCCTTTTGATCTTCATAGGGAGGGCTTAACACGAAATCCTCAATTGACTCCCCGTGCCTGGGTCGCCCTATTCCGATCTTGATTCTGTTGAATTCGGTGATCTTAAGATGAAAGAAAACCGATTCTAAACCTTGATGACCACCTGCTCCGCCCCCGCGAACAATCTTCATGCGGCCAACGTCCAGATCTAGGTCATCGTGAATAACCATTATGTCCTTGGTCTCCGGCCGGTAGTATTCAACCAGTTGTTTGACCGCGAGCCCAGATCGATTCATGAACGTCTGCGGACAGGACACAACCAGACGCTTGTCATGATACGTGGTTCGTGCGCTTAAGGCTTGAAAACGTCGATCGGATAAATGAAGGCCCAATTTTGCGCAGAAAAGATCAACCGCCTTAAATCCAAGATTATGTCTTGTATCGCGGTATCGTTTACCTGGATTACCGAAACCGACTATCAGGTATAGCTCTCTATGATTCCTCTTCGCTGCTTACTTCCTCACCTTCAGTTTCCTCGACCTCAGCCTCTTCCACTTCCTCTACTTCCTCCTCCTCTACCTCGGGTGTTACCGTTGGAGCGACCACGGTGACAAAGGCCAGATCCTCGTCGTCGAGTGATCTTAGCCCCGGAGGAAAAGAAATATCCCGGATGTGCAAAGACTGTCCGATATCTAGGCCGGAGACATCAACCTCTATCTTGTCTACCAAATCCTGCGGCAGGCATGCTGCCTTTACCTCCCTGCGGATATGTTGCAAAACACCTCCCTGTTCCACCCCGATCGGTGTATTGAGCAGATCCAAGGGGATCTCTACTTCCAGTTCTTTAGCCATGGATATCTCGAAAAGGTCTACATGAAGATAATCCCTTTTCACCGGGTCCCTCTGCAGTTCCTTGATCATGACCTTTTTCGACTGGCTTTTCTTCCCACCGTTTATCGTGAGATCAAAAATGATATTCTCGGCAGCCCTGCCTTTTAAGGTCTTCTTGAGCTCACTGTGATCCATGGCGAGCATAATGGGATCTGTTTTCGCCCCATAAAGTATGGCGGGAAGCTTGCCTGCGCTTCTCAGTCTGCGGGCAGCCCCCTTGCCTGTTTGGTCTCGTGTCTCGGAATTCAATTGCATCGTATCCATTCTACTGACTCCACTCGTTCATTGACGGCACGGCGTGAGTTGGCACCGTAGATTACACAAATAGGGAGCTCACCGATTTCGAAAAGTAAACTCTCTTGATAGCCTCTCCCAAGATTTCAGCCACTGAAACCACATCTATCTTCGGGCACTTGGAAGCCTCTCTGCTGAGAGGAACCGTATTAGTCGTAAGCAATGACTTAATAGAGGACGCCTCTATTTTCTTTGTAGCGTTGCCGGACAGCACCGGATGGGTGCAGCACGCGTAAACCTCGGCAGCCCCATTTTGTACCAAGGCCTCAGCAGCTTCAACCAGGGTCCCACCCGTGTCAACCATGTCATCGAGAATAACGGCCGTCTTCCCTTTGATATCGCCGATAATATTCATGGCCACCGAGACATTCGGTTCGTCCCGTCTCTTGTCAATTATGGCCAGGGATGCATTGAGCCTTTTTGCAAAGGCCCTCGCCCTCTCAACCCCACCGGCGTCGGGGGATACTATTGACAAATTCGCGTCATAGTGCTTTCGGATGTAATTCAACAGAATCGGTGCTGCGAACAGATTGTCCACGGGGATGTTGAAGTATCCCTGTATCTGCCCTACATGCAGGTCCATCGATATTACCCTGTTTACCCCGGAAACGGTAATCAGATCGGCCACGAGCTTTGCGCTTATGGGGACCCGGGGCTTTACCTTCCTGTCCTGCCGTGCATAGCCGTAGTATGGGATTATAGCGGTAATACTTCTGGCAGAGGCCCTTTTGAGGGCATCGGTCATGATGAGGAGCTGCATCAGGTTATCATTGACCGGGCTGCAGGTAGACTGAAGCACAAAAATATCTCTCCCTCTCACATTTTCCTCAATCTCAACCCGGATCTCTCCATCGCTGAACGTAGTACTGAGGATCTGGCCTGGCATAATCCCCAGATAATCACACACCTCCTGTGTGAGGCTCTCGTTCGCTGTGCCTCCAAACAACTTCAACGTATCGTCGAGCTCATACACCGGGTCTTCCTCTCGCGCTCCGTGAAACCATCTCCTCTCTATTGGCTGGGGTGGGAGGATTCGAACCTCCGAATGCGGGCTCCAAAGGCCCGTGTCTTACCGCTTGACGACACCCCAGCAAAGCACCACAAGATCTGGCCCTCCTCATCAAACGCCTCTACTCCAAACCTCTCACAACGAATACGTCATAATTCGGCCATCTCTTTCTCAACGTCTCTCCGGCTTCATGTGCCTTCTGTCCGGAGTCGAATACCCCAAAAATACTCGGACCGCTTCCCGTCATCAGTGCACCGAGAGCGCCTGATGCCAGCAGGGATTCCTTAATGGAGCAAAGAAAAGGGTATTTGCCCAAGGTAACACTTTCTAGATCGTTGTAGAGCAAATCTGGGATCTTGAGAGTGGCAGCATTAAAGGATTCCATTTTATCCCTATTGCCCTCAACTGTCAACCTTAATCTAACCTGCCCGTATGCCCACGCCGTGGATACCGCCAGGCCCGGGCTCACAATAACGTACCAAAAGGGCGGAAAATCCCTCACGGGCTCGAGCAGTTCTCCTATTCCCCTTGCTATGGCCGGCCCCTGAAAAAGAAAAAACGGAACATCTGACCCCAGCGAAAGGGCAAGCTCTTCAAGGTCTTTTCCGGGGAGGGGATCATCACAAAGCGTGTTCAATCCCTTAAGGGTTGCTGCGGCATCACTACTGCCGCCGCCCAGCCCCGAGGAGATGGGTATCACCTTGACAAGGCTGATGCGTGCACCACCCCTCATTCCCGTTTTTTCAAAAAACGAGCGGGCTGCCCGATAAACGAGGTTTTCCGGCCCCTCGGGCAACTCCCTGCCCGTGCAATAAACCGTCAGCCCCTTGTTAGCCTTGCTGATATTTAAAGTATCCCAAAGGGCAACGGGAACGAAAAGGGACTCTATCTCATGGTACCCGTCCGATCTCTTGCCCGTGATTCTGAGATGTAGGTTGAGCTTGCCAGGGGCCTTGATCGTAATGCTCGCCCGGGTGTAACGGGCAGCGTGCGCCCGCCTTTTTGTGGGCGTGAGGGCCATTTTTATTCGCTTGCCTTGACAAACCGCATGCGAAGATCATAGAGAAGATTTTCCAGGAGGTTTTTCTCCTCCTCGGTGAGATTACCCTCTGTTTTTTCCTTGAGCAGGGTCAAGATATCAATGGATTGCTTGGCCAACGCCATATCCTTCTTTTTTCCGCCTGACTGGGGATCGGGAATTTCACCCAGGTGAAGCAGCACCGACGAGCTCAATGAGAGAAGAAAGGATGAAAAATTGACCTCTGGCAAGGGAGGTGCTTTTTGTGTGGTTTCCTCTTTTGGTTCTTCCTGCGCTTTTTCGGCCGTATCCTGTGTCTTTTCCGCGGTATCCTGTGTCTTATCCGATGGCTCCCTCGCTTTTCCTTCGCTATCAAAGGCTCGCCTATCCTTTACGGTAAACCCCTCACCCTGTATTACATCTTCGGGCATGTTTTCCTCCTTAGCTTTTCTAATTTCTTCTTAACCATACACTGAATATGAGGAAGAAAAACCAAATCTCCAAACAAAGTGCTCTCTGTTTCCCTGAATAATCTGAAGTAGCCGAATTCAGCATTCTTCGACCGTATCATCTTCTTTATAAATGTACCAAAAAATGGTGAGGAAGTGCAAGAGAAAAGCTCTGTCTTTCCCAACCCTTACCGGCTGTGACATGCGGAAAAGACCGGCAAGATCTTACTCCTGCCGGTTTCGTTTTCACGTCCGCGGCCCGGATTCAAGCATCCGCCCGCTCCGGTCTATTGCTCAGGGCCGGTATCGCTTTTCAAAGCTGGGCTCCTAAGAAACTCACTCCACTAAAGAGCATGGAGATGTCTTTTTTTTGCTCTGTCCTCTCAACAAGGCCCCGTACAGGGCCGTTTTAAACCGACGCACCGCCCCATAAGCCTTAGCACTAAGGTAGCAGCCTGTGTGCGTCGTTTTGAAACGCCCACTTCTCTGAACCATGGGAGGACAGAGCCAAAAAAAGACATCTCCATGCTCACCAAAGCATTTCTTTCCT
>CP070752.1:2791359-2813553 GCA_020348625.1 Deltaproteobacteria bacterium
TGGCGGTTTAGGGGCAAGCGCCGTGCAGATTGCGCAGATATCCGAAGAGATGGCAAAGATGGACATGGCGATAGCTACCTCCTTTTTGGCAATCTGTTTGGGTATGGACCCCATACGCGTTGGGGGAACGGATGAGCAAAAAGAGAAATACGTGGGGCGGATTGCCAAAGAAGGGCTCATTGTAGGCTATGCCGTTACCGAGCCGGACGCCGGTTCCAATGTTCAGGCGCTTACCACCAAGGCTGAAAGGGCTTTTGACAAACAGGGTAACATTGCCGGGTACCGGATAAACGGGCAGAAACAGTTTATCACCAATGGGGGCGTAGCAGATCTGTTTACAATACTTGCAGATACCCCTGAAGGGCCGTCATTCTTTATTGTTGAAAAGGGTGTGGAAGGACTCTCGGCCGGAAGACATGAGGATAAGCATGGCATACGAGCCTCAAATACCGCGCCGATCACCTTGGAAGATGTGTATGTGCCGGTTGGAGATCTTGTCGGTGGGGTCGAGGGGGTTGGCCTGAAACAGGCTAACACCGTTTTTGGATACACGCGGCTTATGGTGGCGACCTTCGGACTGGCAGCAGGGGTGGCTGCTTTAGAAAGGGCTGTAAATTATGCAAAGGAACGGATTCAATTCGGAACCTTGCTAAGCGAAAAGCAGGGCTACACGCACAAACTACTGGTCCCTCATGCAGTTCGGCTTGAGGCAGCCAGAGCGTACATTGAAGAGGTGGCCCGACGCATCGATGCGGGAGAAGAGGATTTGCAGGTGGAGGGCTCCATTGCCAAATACTTCGCCACCGAGGTCGGTGATGCTGCTGCGAATGACGCTATTCAGGCCCTTGGCGGGTACGGCTATATCAGGGAATACGAGGTTGAAAAGATCAAGAGAGACGCAAAGATAACCACAATCTTTGAAGGAACAAGTGAGATTCAGCAGAGCATCATATCCCTGTTCAGATTAAGAGAGACCATACATTCCAAAGGAGCCTATTACAGGGGCATGGCGGAGGAGTTGGCAAGGCTTCCCTACGAAAGTGGTGGTCCGATGGCCGCACAGGCCATAGACATGCTGAATGAATTCCTCTTGATTGCGCGCAGCCTTAAGGTCACTAAATCCCAGTTCCATATGTTCCTGCTGGCCGATATGATGACATGGGTGGAGGTAGCAAACGCGACCTGCAGGAAGGCATCTTCTGAGATCGGTGAGAGGACCCTTTCTCGTGAGTGCATGTCGGCGGTTGCTCGGCTGTTCGCAAGGGAGTCGCTCGAGAAGGTATATATCAATGCACTAAAGATCATTGAGGCGGGCAAGGAGGTTCCTGAGGAGTTTAAGGAAAGGCTCGCTTCCCTGGTGCTGGGCAAAATCTATGAAGGGGCAGTCAGGGATATGGACCTGGTGGCCGAAGAGCTGAGATCCTAAGTACTGCCGTCACCGCTTGATTTTCAACCGAAACGTTCTATTTACCCGTTTGCCTTTTTCCCTTTTATATGGGAGATGGCGTTTGCCAGCCGTTTGATCGCGTTTTCCCGACCCAGAACTTCCATGACCTCAAAGATGCCCGGACTGACCGTTTTACCCGTCAGAGCAACGCGCACAGGCTGTGCAATCTTGCCGAGCTTGATCTGGTGTTTTTCCAGGAGGGCTGAGAAAACTCCCTCCAATCCCTTTTGGGTAAACTCCGGTGCTATTTTCAGCTCGGCCAGCAAATCCTCCAGAATTGTCAAGAGTTCAGGGCGCAAGAATTTTTCATCGGCGCCTTTATCATACGTGATTGCCTTGAAGTAGAAGAGGGCACCTTGTGCCATGTCGACAAGGGTATTTGCCCGTGGCTTCAATGTTCTTACAGCTCCCTTAACCTGTTCTTTGTCGAGTCCAGAGCAGCCGAGATCCGCAAGAAAAGGGAGCAATAGATCTGCCAGGCGTGCATCGTCTTCTGCCCTAATATATTTTCCGTTCAGATCCAATAGCTTCTCCATATTGAAGATGCCAGCGGACTTACCTACATGGGTGAGAGAAAATAGATCAACGAGCTCCTGGATAGAGAACTCTTCCTGATCGCCGTGGGACCATCCGAGGCGAGCCAGCGAGTTCACCAGGGCGTGGGGCAGGACGCCCATATCCCGATATGCCAGCACAGAGGTCGCCCCGTGTCTCTTGCTAAGGGGCGTTCTGTCTGGGCCGAGAATCATTGGCAGGTGGGCATAATGGGGTAGGGGCTCCCCCAGGGCCTGATAGATGAGGATCTGGCGGGGCGTGTTGTTTACATGATCGTCTCCCCTAATGACATATGTAATGCCCATCTTGCTATCGTCCACCACCACGGCGAAGTTATAGGTAAAGCTGCCATCAGAGCGTTGCAGTATAAGGTCATCCAATTCTTCCGTATCCACGGAGATAACCCCTTTTACCAGATCCTTGAAATTGATCGTGCCGCTCAGGGGACTCTTGAGCCGCACCACCGCCCCCGGCGCTTTACCGAGGTTGAGGTCCCTGCACTTGCCATCATATTTGGGTTTCAAACCCTTGTCTTTTGCCTGTTTTCTCCTCTGATCCAGCTCTTCCTGGCTGCAGTGACAGTAGTATGCCTTTCCGGCGGAGAGAAGCTTTTTAATGCACTCGGCATAGATCTCAGTCCTCTGGGATTGGAAATAGGGGCCCTCGTCCCAGTCCAGACCAAGCCATTTCATTGATTCAACGATAATCTCCGTGTCTTCCCGGGTGGATCTTGCTTTATCTGTATCTTCAATTCTGAGTATGAACCTGCCGTTATGATGTCGGGCGAAAAGCCAGTTGAATAGGGCTGTCCTGGCTCCGCCAATGTGAAGCGTGCCCGTAGGGCTGGGTGGGAACCTGGTGACAACGTTCTCTGTATTCATATGCTCAAACCGCTCATTTCAAGGTAGTAAGGTGCTGCAAAGAGTTAGTCATGAGGCCTAGGGCTATTATACAGTCGGGAGGTCTATTTCTTAAAGGGTTCGGCAAGATGAAGACCCAGTTCAAGGGCCTGTTTGTTCTCGTCCAAGAAGCCTGGTGGAATTCTGCTCTGCAGCACTTTCATCACTGAATCGATTTTCACCAACTGGGTGAGAGCAATCAAGGCCCCGAGCATACAGATATTAAACACGATAGGCCTTCCGATTGTATCCATTATCGTCTTATACATGGGAAGTTCCACCTGCCAGGCATCGGCCATTCGTTCTTCTCGCACATAGTGGCTGTCCGTTAACAGGAGTCCGCCAGGCCTGATAAGTCCGGAGAATCTGTTATATGCCTCCTGCGTTAGACACACGAGCACATTTGGCTGGATTACCTTGGGAAATCGTATCTCCGTATCTGCAATGATGACATCGGAGCGGCTTGCTCCTCCCCTTGCCTCCGGTCCGTACGATTGAGACTGGACCGCATTCAAGCCTTCATGGAGCACCGCGGCCTCAGCAAGGATAATAGCGGCCGTAATCACGCCCTGGCCGCCTGAACCGGAAAAGACGATCCTGCATCTTTCCATGCTGCATCACCCTCCTTGTGACGCCGTCTCTATTACCTTGGCGTATTCAGCACAGTATTCCGGCCGGTCCTCCTGGATAAAAATCCCCCTTTCGATCAGATCTGGGTTCTTTTCCTTTTCCTTGCTTCCTATAGGGGTTGTATGCGTCCGGTAGTGGTTCATCATATCCGTTGCAGTTGCAAATTTGTTTTTCCTTCCGAAATAGGTTGGGCACTGGGATAAGACCTCAACAACCGAGAAGCCCTTATGGGTGATCGCCTTTTCGAGGATCTTAATCATTGAGGTTACGTGATAGGTTGTTGTTCTTGCTACAAAGGTAGCACCGGCTCCCAGGGAAAGTTTAACCAAATCAAAAGAAGGATCGATATTGCCGTAAGGTGCTGTGGTTGCCAGGTCCCCGTACCCGGTCGAAGGTGAATATTGTCCCCCTGTCATGCCGTAGATGTTGTTGTTCATGATGACGGCCGTTACGTCGATATTGCGCCTAGCTGCATGAATGAGATGGTTTCCGCCGATAGCGAATGCATCACCATCTCCCATGGGAACGATGAGGGTAAGCTCGGGCCTGCTCAGCTTAACACCTGTTGCAAAAGCAAGGGCGCGTCCGTGCAGTGTGTGAAGGGTATGGAAATCGAGATAACCGCAGATACGGGAGGAACATCCGATGCCGGAAACCACGACTATGTCGTTTTTTCTGATCCCGAGCTTTTCTATTGTCCTGATCATTGACCCCATCACAATACCATGGCCACAACCAGGGCACCAAAGGTGAGGAAAGAACCTTTCACGTATGTAGTCCCTTACCGGCAACGGTTACGCCCCCTTTCCCTGAATGATCCTCAAGATGTCTAAAACGTCCGAAGGGGTAATAAAGGTTCCGTCGATCTTATTTGCCAGAAAGACCTTGTTACGCTCCTCCACGGAGGATTTAACCTCGTGAAGGATCTGGCCCATGTTCATCTCAACTACAATAACATAGTTGACCGAGGCACACCGCTTTCTGACAACCTCAGCGGGAAACGGCCACAGCGACTGAAGCTCCAACAGCCCGAGCTTTTCACCCCGTTCGCGCCTGTTCTCAACAACATGCAGTGCAGTTCTGGCTGAGGCGCCATACGATATCAAGAGGCAGTCTGCATCGTGAACATAGAATTCCTTTACCCGAGTGATCTCTCTCGTATGCCCCTGAATCTTGTCTACCAGGTGGCGCATCAGTTCGTATACGGTCTCCGGTTTATTGGAGGGGAAGCCCCACATATCGTGCGCAAGGCCGGTAACGTTATACCGGTGGACACCTCCAAAATCAGACATGGGAAGCCGGCCGTCCTCCCTGGGCAGATAGGGATGATAGTCAGTTCCCTCAGGTACGGATGTATGGAGTCTTTCAACCACAGTGATTTCACCCGGATCCGGCATCACGAGCTTTTCCCTTGTGTGTGCCACAATCTCATCTAGGAGCAGGATGACCGGAGTTCGAAAGGTCTCTGAAAGGTTGAATGCCTCAATGGTCATGGCAAATATGTCCTGGTTGTTTGAGGCCGTCAGTGCAATGATAGCATGCTCTCCATGAGTACCCCAGCGGGTTTGCATTACATCACCTTGACTCCCGCTCGTAGGGAGACCTGTGGAGGGCCCGCCCCTCTGAACGTTTAGAACGACACAGGGGGTCTCGGTCATAACCGCAAAACCGATAGCCTCTTGCTTCAGGGAAAAACCGGGTCCGCTGGTTGCGGTCATGGTCTTTTTTCCGGTTAGCGAGGCCCCGATTATGGCGCACATAGAGGAAAGCTCATCTTCCATCTGGATGAATTTTCCGCCCCCTGCGGGCAGCCGATAGGAGAGCAGTTCGGCAATCTCGGTGGAAGGGGTAATCGGATAGCCTGCAAAAAAATCGAGACCTGCATAAAGGGCTCCTTCCACGCAGGCTTCATTACCTTGAACAAAGAGGACATTCTGCTCCATGCAGCTAGCACCCTATTCAAGTTCTATTGCCAGATCAGGGCAGCGAAGTTCGCACATTCCACAACCATTGCACTTTTCACTGGAGATAAGCTGAGCCTTTTCCATTTCATCCAGGGCCAAGGCATCTTCCGGACAAAACTCGACACAGATCCCGCATCCTTTACACCACTCTCTGTTGATAACAGGCTTCTTGCCAGCTTTCTTGGCCATCATAGGGCTCATTTAGCACACCTGTTCCATATGTCAAGTGTTTTAGAGAGGCCGCACCTTCTGCGCTGAACACTTTTGAACATAAGGCACTGGATACTTAATTAATGCCATAAACTATCCCGCTGAGCGGGGTGCTCCATGAGAGATTAAAAGCCCTTTTGGGGGTGGTTGTTGACTGCATTAGGCTTGATCAGAGACACGTGTGATTTTGCTTGACAAAGAAGACAAAACCTATAGCATCCTCAACAATCGACTCGCCGCTGCTCTGAAAAATGAAGAAATTCAAACGAATGGATTCCACGGCAGCTAACCGCGGGAGCTTTACGGGGCAAAGTGCGGCAGGATAACGGTTAACCTATCGTAGGTGGAAAACAGTGGCACTGAAAAACCTCAGTACCGTTCCCTGTGATGTATTGGTCATTGGCGGTGGTGGTACAGGACTCAGGGCTGCTATCGAGGCCAAGGAGAACGGGGCGGATGTCCTAATTGTTTCGAAATCCCGAGTCGGATATGCAAACAACACTTACATCTCGAAGGGAACCTTCGCCGCAGCAACAGGATGGGGAGATTCCCGTGACAATCCTGAAGTCCATATTAAGGACTCCATTGACGGGGGTCGGTTTATCAATGACAAGAGGCTTCTCGCAGCAGTGGCACGACATGCTGCAGCCCAGATACCCTTTCTTGAGAAGTGCGGTGTGAAGTTCTTCAGGCAACATGACGCTATCGCCGTTACACATACTCCAGGGCATAGTTACCCGAGGCATGTGCGGGGAGAACGTCAGGAAGGCAGTGACCTGATAATCCCCATAAGAAATTACGCCGAGAGAATCGGCGTTCACTTCGCTGAGAGGATTTTCATCACTCGCCTTTTCATTAAGGGGGATCGAGTAGTGGCTGCCACTGGGATCGCGCAAGACGGAAGCTTTATGAGCTTCGTGGCGAAGTCGATAATACTCGCTATGGGAGGGTTTGCTCAGGTATATCTGCACACCAACAATGCCCCTGGCATAACCGGAGATGGCCAGGCGCTTGCCTTTGAGCTTGGCGTGCCGCTCAAGGACATGGAATTCGTTCAATTCTATCCTACGGCACTCGGCAATGTGGGTAATCGCATTCTTCTTTATGAGGGCTTTGTTTTTGGTGCCGGTGGTGTGCTCAGGAACGCACAGGGCGATGACATCATATCCAAACAGGGTCTGAGCGATCCAATGGCCATGACTCGGGATCGGCTGACCAGGGCAATCATGCTTGAGATCCTTGAGGGCCGGGATATAGCAGGTGGAGTGCTCATGGATCTGAGCGCTATATCTGAGAAAAAGCTGGCCCCCCTAATGCATCTATTGCCTGCCGCTAGATCACCGGATGAGAGGAAGTACGTCGTCTCACCGACTGCCCATTTTTGCATGGGCGGCATCATCGTAAATGAACACGCTGAAACTGCAGTCCCAGGGTTATTCGCTGCTGGTGAAGTATGCGCTGGGGTTCACGGTGCTAATCGACTTGGTGGCAACGCCCTCGCCGAAGTTTTCGCTATGGGAGAAATTGCCGGGAAGAATGCTGCATGTCAGGCACAAGGAATGGAGCTGCCCACCGCTCCCGCGATAGAAATGACAAAGGAGAAGAACTGGGTTGAATCTCTTTATGGGAAAGGAGACCGGGACCCCGGAGAGCTGCGCCGGGAGCTTAAGCAGGTGCTCTGGTCCAAAGCAGGGATCATCCGCACGGAAAATGAGTTGGAAGAGGCGTTGCGAAAAGTTCAAGAGCTAAGCTCTTATCTCTCAAGAGTTCACATAGGGGATACCAGAGGATTGCTGAGATATCTCGAGCTGCGCAACATGCTCTTCATTGGTGATGCAGTCTGCCGGGCAGCTCTCATGAGAACTGAAACCCGAGGTTCACACTATCGCAGCGACTACCCCGAAGAAGATAATGAAAATTGGTTGAAGAATATCCTCGTGCAGAAGCAAGGCTCGGGGATGAGGCTTGAGACTGCCTCTGTGGATAGGGTACCTTAGCCTCTAGTAGCTAGTCGCTTATTTGACCGCCTTACTACATCAAGCCTTTCACCAGCACAGGCCCACTACTACTCGGATACAAGGTCGTGGGCGAATTGCTCAATGATTGGTGCTACCAGACCATGGCTTTAACAGAGTTAGGAGGTGATTCTGTTAAGCGGCAAGCGATTGGCTGTTAAGCGATATTGCGGGGAGATCATCGCGAAATAGAAGGAGCGTGTGAAAGATGGACCAGGTACAGGAATTTCCGAGGGTTGGTTATGATTATCAACTCATCTTGAAACATATATTGGAACACGCGGCAAGAATGCGCCCCGAGGGAGAGATTGTATATAAGGATCTTTTTCGCGGGAATTATGCCCAGCTTCATGAGCGGTGCCAGCGTCTGTCGAATGCGCTCAAAGGGTTCGGCGTCAAGGAGGGCTCAAGGGTCATCTGCTTCGAATGGAACACACATCGCTTCCTTGAGATATATTTTGCAGTGCCCTGTATGGGTGCCATGCTGCACATGGGGAATCCACTGCTGAGCCCAGAGCAAATTGTGTATCTCGTCAACCGGGTAGAAGATGATGTTCTCATATTTAATAAGGATTTTGCTCCGATAATCGAGTCGATCAGCGGCAAACTGAAGACGGTCAAACAGTATATCGTACTGGCGGATGACGGAAAACTGCCGGAGACCACCTTGCAGCCGCTCTCGGAGTACGAGGAATTGCTGCGCTCCGCATCGCCAAACTATGATTACCCCGATCTCGACGAGAATACGGTGGCGTCGTTGAGCAACACAACCGGCACAACCGGAGATCCAAAGGTAGCCTTCTTCACACATCGGCAGCATATCATGCATACCCTTATCTGGGCGAACGTACTCTTGGGTTTTGAAGGGGAAAGGGGTTTGGACCCGCGCCGGGACTTGACTATTCAAATGGTGCCCATGTTTCACGCTCATGGCTGGGGTCAACCCTATATGGCAACATACCTTGGCTGCAAACAGCTCTATCCGGGTCGATTCGATCCCACGGTATTTTTTGAATTACTGAAGCGAGAAAAAAGGCAGGATCAGGGTGGTTACATGTGCTGCGTTGCCACGATGCTGAACATGATTATCTCCCATCCGGAGGTCGAGCAATTCAGAGAATACCTTAAAGGCCTCATATATGAGGGCGGCGGAATGCGGCTTAATACCATACTTGCCAAAAAGGCCAAAGAACTCGGCATGGATGTCTGTTCCGGATGGGGAATGACGGAAGTCTATACAAAGGTGGGCCTTCAGTATCTTAAACCGCACATGTTTGCTTGGCCAGAGGACAAGAAGATAGAATTTCTCAGCGGAACCGGTATCGCACCTCCGTTCGTCGAGCAGCGGGTTGTAGATGAGCAGGGAAAAGATGTGCCGAAAGACGGGAAAGCGGTTGGTGAAATCGTGCTCAGGGGCCCATGGCTTACCATGGGATATTACAGGGACCCGGAGAAGTCCGAGGAACTCTGGCGAGGTGGATGGATGCACACGGGGGACATGGCAACGATTGACGCAGAGGAAAGCGTTCTCATTATCGATCGTTCCAAGGATGTAATAAAGAGCGGTGGGGAATGGATTTCCAGCCTCACACTGGAGAACCTCATAAATATGCATCCTAAAGTTCAGGAAGTGGCAGTTTTCGGGGCACATTCGGAGAAATGGGGAGAGCGCCCGGTCGCACTTTTGGTGGCGAAAGAGGAATTCAAGGCAGAGATTTCCGAAGATGAACTCAAGGATCACATGGCCCAGTTTGTGGAAGATGGCAAGATACTGAAGTGGTGGATACCCGATCGGTTTGTCCTTGTAAATCAGATACCCTGCACGAGCGTCGGCAAGTTTGACAAAAAGACAATGAGGTCGGGTTACGGTAATTTGTTGGAGCGGAAAGAATAGAGAAAAAACATTTGTCGTGAGCCCTTGGTAAGTTACGAAAGGTTCTCGGCTTAATAACCTTCGCAGCTCGTGCATCATGTACGGATTGGGGAGATCGTAGGACTCTCATTCACCTTAGAAAAAGGTATGAGCAGATCCTAGTGACAAAATGCCAACGAGAATGTGCTCGAGTTGCTGCATCGGCGGGAGAGGGCTGGCTTTGGCGCTTTCGCACAAGCCAGCCCTTGTTGGGTTCTTGGTTAGCCCTTAATAATTCTGGGAATCATCATATGATTTTGCGGGCAAATGGAGGTTGGGTTTTGATACGCGCAGCCAGCAAAGGCGATGATGTATTTCCTGAGTTCCGGAAAAGATACGATCTCGTCCACATAGCCGCGATTTGCGCAGTAGATGGGTCTGGATTTGTCGTTGTACTCCTGTGCCAGGGCGTTCATCTTGTCTATGACCGGCTGAAGCGGACGGCCGGAGTCCTTCTCCTTGACCAACCTCCTCGAAAATGAAGCGGCGGCAGCTGTCTCGCCGTGCATAACGTAGATTTCGGTTGTCGGCGTGCCTAGGGTGAAGGCATTGTGGTTGTTAGCTGTAGGTCCTCCCATGATATAATGGGCGGCAGCAGTTCCTTTTCTTAGGACGATGCAGATCTGAGGGACATCGGTCTGTTCTATGGAGTATATGAGTGATTGGCCCAGACCCAAAAGCTCGGCCTTTTCCGCTATGTCTCCCACATCGATGCCCGAGGTGTCCTGAAACCAGACAATGGGAACCCGATCCCGACCGCACAAGGTGACAAATTCGTTTAACTTGATCAGGCCCTGACGATAGAGCTTTCCTCCGATCCCAGGGTAGGGTGCGTATTCAGGATAGTCTTTGCCCAGAAAACCTTGCCGGTTTCCGATAAAACCCAGCAGAAGCCCAGCGGCTTTTGCCAATCCTGTGTATACCTCGGGGCCATAATCGGGCCTGAATTCCATGTGTTCGCTGTTGTCAAAGATACGGGCAAGCATTTCGTCGAAGTTGTAACTTCGCTTCTGATTGAATGCCACGATGGTATTGAGATCCTCCCCTGGGAATTGCGGCTCCTTTGGCTCAGCAACTCTAAAGAAAGCGGGATCATAGGCGGGGACCATGTCCATGTATCTTTTTAGGGCGTCGAGCACGCCGAACTCGGTGTCATGGACCTCTTTAAAAAAACCCGTCTCATTATAGTGGATGGGAACGCTACCAGGAGGTACTTCCTTAAAATGCCGCGTGGCTTCAATGAGTGTTTCAGCCCCTTCTTCGTCGAAATAACCCTTAGGGCTCATGCCTCCCACGATGCCGCCACCGCCGACCGCTATATTGGCGTCTTTATGGGCTATAAGAATAGTGGGGCTGATGCCTTGATAACCACCTCCAGCGGGGTTGGTACCGTAAATGCCTGCTATGATAGGGACACCTAATTTTTCCAGTTCAGCGTGGCGGAAAAAGGTGGTGCCATTTCCTCTTCGGTTTGCGTAGACCTCCTCCTGCTCTGTTAGCTTTACGCCGCTGCAATTCACCAGCCATACCAGCGGGACATGCAGTCTTTTCGCCATGTCGGTGACCCTCAGCTGGTTATCGGCCTGTCCGGCAATCCAAGCGCCTGCCATAACCTTGTTGTCAAACCCAATCACCACTGCCCATTTACCGTTTATCTTGGCGAGTCCGTCAATAACCCCGGTTGTTCCTTCTTCATTGAACAGGGGGTTATATAACGTATGGAGAGGGCACCAGGTACCAGGGTCGACAAGATACTCGATTCTCTCCCAGACAGTGGTTTGTCCTCTTTCCTTGATCTTCTCCGCCGGTATACCGGCCTTTTTGACAGCCTCTAATGCCTCTGCCACTTGGTTTTCTACCTCCTTGATTTGCGCTACGTTCTCTTTTCCGCTTTCACGTTGGCTGTCGGAAAGAGGTTTTCCAAAAGGGGTCATTTTCTCAAAATACGGTCTCATACTTACCTCCTTTGCGTGAAGAAATTGAAATACCAGAATGACTCAGGTTCTTGATCGCGAACAGAAAAAACGTTTCTTCCTGTCTCTAATCCCTATTTTGCAGGAGAACCTAATACATCTGTGCACTAAATTCAAATACTATATTCAATTATTGCCTTTGCTTCGTGATCAATCTTTCGCTTAACAACACCACTTAACGAAAATACACGCGCATTAGTGTTTTGCTGGAATAAAGCGATAATGAATGTAATATAAGATATATACTGTGTAGCAGTTTATCGTTTGAAAGGGACGTGTTCAATAAGGTATTTTACCCAAAAAGATGATAGGCACCCCCATTTCTTTGCAGGACTGAAGTCTTTTAGTACTATTCCCTATTCAATTGGGTCGGACTACCCAAAAAGGCGATTAAGGTAAGTCTGAAGAGGAGCTTTGCAAATACAAATAACTCTTGCTTTTTAACCTTCAAATTAGTAGGCACGAGTAGCTGGAAAAACATCATATGAGGGGTGTTTTGCTTCTGGGAAAGGGTTCAGGTCATCAGTAAAGATAAGAAAATGGGGAAACAAGGAGGTAATCGTCAATCGACTGAAAGCCTGCCTCACCGTGTATACACAAGAGATGATAGAGGACCGATGAAGGGGTTGAGAGAACCTTTGCAACGGGAGAATACACAACTCGGTCAATTATTTCGTGGAAAGATTTGATGAATGAATTTTTGCAGTGCAAGTAAATATATAGCACGCTTTCACCCGGAACATATTACCTTTCCGGTAATGAAGCTGTGGCTGAGGGGGCCATTGCTGCCGGCTGTCGTTATTATGCCGGTTATCCTATTACACCCTCCAGTGAGATCATGGAGCGGATATCGGTGCGATTCGGGGAGATCAATGGGGTATTTATGCAGATGGAGGACGAGATCGCCTCGATCTGCTCGGTGATAGGGGCCGTCTGGGCAGGAGCCAGGGCCATGACAACCACCTCGGGGCCGGGCTTCAGCCTTATGCAAGAAGCCATCGGCTATGCAGCCATAACGGAAACTCCTCTTGTTATTGTCGATATACAGAGAGCCGGTCCGGGAACCGGGCAGGCGACAAGGGTGGCAAGCGGTGATATTATGCAGGCAAAATGGGGCTCTCATGGCGATTATCAAATAATCGCCTTATCTCCCTGGTCGGTGCAGGAGATGTATGATCTCACCATCGAGGCCTTTAATCTGGCCGAGCACTATCGGGTGCCCGTGTTCTTGATGGGGGATGAGGCAGTGGGCCATTTGCGAGAGCGAATTGATGTAGGCCCTACGATCAGGATCTGTGACAGAAGGAAAGAGCCTGGTGCACCTCCGTTCGGCACCAGGGAAGATGATGGCGTTCCCCCCATGCCTGCCTTTGGTGAAGGCGAGAGGCTTTTGGTGACAGGGTCCACGCATAACGAGCTCGGAATCAGAAAAACCGATGACCCCGCAGCTCATTCGAAGCTCGTAACGCGTATTAACAATAAAATCCTGAAGAACCGTGAAGAAATCATTCGGGCTGATACTTACCATCTGGATGATGCTAAGGTGGTCATTCTCTCCTATGGATTTACTGCCAGGAGCGCCCTGTTTGCGGTTAGTGAGCTCCGAAAAGATGGAAAGCGGGTTGGCCTCCTTCGCCTTAAGACCATGTGGCCTTTTGCCGATCGAATCATACGGGAAATTAGCAGGTCGGTTGAAAAGATCTTCGTCCCTGAGATGAACAGGGGGCAGATCATCGGTGAAGTCATGAAATACGCGGGCTCTGAAGTTATCGCATATAACCAGACCGATGGTGAGATCATCCATCCCCATCGGATCATGGAAGAGGTGAGGAAGCTCATATAATGGCCAGGGACCTAGAGAGCTATATGCGACCGGAGGTGAAATCAACACCCTTTTGCCCCGGGTGTGGCCACGGAATCCTCATGAATTGTATCCTACGGGCTATTGATGAGCTGCACCTCAATATGAATGAAATGCTCTTTGTATCCGGCATAGGCTGCGCAGGGTGGATTCCGAGCCCTCATTTCAATGCCGACACCCTTCACACCCTCCATGGGAGGGCAATTGCGTTTGCCACCGGAGTGAAGATGTTTAATCCGAAGCTCACAACCATGGTGATCAGTGGAGATGGGGATCTCACCTCTATCGGAGGCAACCACCTCATCCATGCAGCACGACGGGATACAGATCTTACGGTGATCTGTGCCAACAACATGATTTATGGCATGACCGGTGGTCAAGCCGCTTCTACATCTCCTGTTGGCTCCATAACCGCAACAACGACGGAGGGAAATATCTATCGCCCCTTTGATCTATGCAAGCTCGTGCTGGCCGCCGGTGCTCCCTATGTTGCCAGGTATTCGGTGACCCAGCCAGTCTCTTTGGTCAACGCCGTTAAGAAGGCGCTTATTGTTAACGGATTTGCCTTCATAGAGGTTCTCTCTCCATGTCCTACCCAATTTGGCAGGAGAAACCAATACGAGTCAGCTGCGGAGATGCTGAAGATGCTCTCGGAGAGGTGTATCTCCAAAGAGGAGGCACAGCAGCTGAGCCGCGGGGAGTTGAGAGAGAGGATTATTACCGGAGAATTTGGCGATGACGGACCTTAAACAAATTCGTTTTGCCGGTTTCGGTGGCCAAGGAGTTGTTCTTGCCGGCACGATCCTGGGATATGCAGCTATTCATGACGGCAAATGGGTGTCGGGCTCAAACTCATACGGGGCACAGGCAAGGGGTGGCTCTGCCAGATCTGAGGTTGTGATCTCGACCGAACCCATTACGTTTCCCCATGTGATACGATCGGATCTCCTTATTGTGCTGTCACAAAGTGCTTATGATGCATACATCACGGATGTGGCTGAAGACGGTGCACTGGTGATCTACGATGATTTGATGGTGAAGCCCCGGGAGGTAGCTGGTGTTCGACTGATCGCTGTACCGGCCACGAACACTGCTATTCACGAGATGCAAAGCAAGCAGGTGGCGAATATCATCATCCTGGGGGCATCGATGGCAATAACCAAGGTGGTAACAAAACGAGCACTTAATGTATCCATTCGTGAAAATATTGAAGAACGGTTTAAGGAGTCAAACCTCAAGGCCCTTAAAAAGGGATATGAGCTTGGCGGTACCATAGAGGGCACGCTATAACTATGGCTGTAGAAGGAAGAACGCATAGGCCAGTTGTGGATACGGAATTGTGTCAAGGCTGCGGCGTGTGTTTGAGGGCATGCCCTGCTGAATGTTTTTGTGAGCTGAGGTCCGATACAGATACAACGAGAGGATATGTTTATACAAACACCGATCTAGAGCAGAAGGAGGGGCTCCCTCCCTGTGTTCACGCATGCCCCATTAGCCAAGAGGTGCGCGAGTATGTGCACCTGCTGGAGAAACAGAGGGTGAAAGAGGCACTCCTCTTAATCCGTCGGGACAACGCGCTTCCAGGGGTTTGCGGTTATGTCTGTCATCATCCCTGCGAGCAGGCTTGTATCCGTGGCAGCTGGGATGACCCGGTAGCCATTCGAGAACTCAAGCGATACGCGGTCCATTATGAAATGGAGCACTACAACGAGATCGTGGATGCTCTTTTGGAGCGCAAGCAGCCCTCCCGAGACAAAAAGGTAACGATTGTGGGGGCTGGACCTGCAGGGCTTGCCTGTGCGTTTGATTTAGTAATGGGCGGATATACGGTTACGGTCATGGACGCCCTTGCCGAACCCGGTGGTATGCTGGTAGCTGGTATACCGGCGTTTCGGCTGCCTCGGTATGTTATTGAGCACGATATCAGTATCATCAGATCTCTCGGGGTAGAGTTTATCTCTTCGGTTTGTATAGGCCGGGAGGTTCCCCTCTCCAAGTTGATACAAAATGGTGCTCATGCGGTGGTTCTTGCCACAGGTACCTGGAAGGATTTGACACTTGACGTTCCAGGGGAGGGCGCTAGAGGGTATTTTCAATGTTTGGATTTTTTGGGTCGCGTGAACGCAGGAAAGCTCAGGAAGCTCGCCGGAACGGTTTTGGTCGTTGGAGGTGGTAATGCAGCTTTTGATGCTGCCCGTAGCGCTCTAAGGCTAGGAGCTGACCAGGTGATTATCGCGTACCGACGCAGTCGGGATGAGATGCCCGCAGCGTGTGAAGAAATCGATGCGGCAGAGCGAGAGGGGGTGCGGATTCGATATCTGGTGGCTCCCGTGAGAATTAGAGTCGAACGTGGCAAAGTGACAGGTGTAAACCTGATACGAATGAGACTTGGTGATGCCGATGAGACTGGGAGAATGAAGCCGTTACCCATTGAGGAAAGTGAGTTCATAGAAAAAGCGGACATAGTTATTCCCGCACTTGGGCAACGTCCCGACCTATCCTTTTTGGAGCTAAAGGATAAGTTTGAGAGTACTACCCTTTCCTGCGATCCATCGGGTAGGGTATCTGGATATGATAATCTGTTTGCCGCCGGAGATGCAGTAACCGGTCCTTCTACCGTTGTTGAAGCTATGGGATCGGGAAAGGCTGTGGCGCGGCGGGTCATGGACTACCTGGAAATGATTTAGGACAATGTTGAATCGAAACTGTGTGCGAGAGGACAAGGCCAGGGGATTCAGTGCTGCTCCGGTGAAGATCGATTTTGAGCGTCACGATCCTCCGCTGACATCCGATGAGGCTCATTTTGAGGCATCCCGCTGCCTTGGAGCGATGAGCTGCGAAGCGTGCGATGTATGCCGCTTCCTGTGTCCTGATCTTGCCGTCACCCGCGATGATAGTACCGGACAAATTAACGTTGACCTCGACTATTGTAAGGGATGCGGTATTTGTGCGGCGGTGTGTCCAAAAGGGGCCATAATTATGGTGCTGGAGGAACAGTGGCTGTGATCAGCTGAGATTGCTGGTTCAGTTGAGGGTATCGATTGAAAGTTCTCGATCGAAGTGGTTGAGCTGTCAAGCTGGCCAAAGCCTTGAGATACTCCGCGGCGACACATCTTCCTTCACCGGGAAGCGAGATCAGGGTCTACGAGAGCACCGGGAATCTGTGTAGTGTGGTATCGATGAATAATGTACTCATCTGCTTCAAAGGCAAAATCGGGAAATGGTCCAGCAAGAGGGAACCATTCTAACGCTACCAGATCGTCCCCAGGTCGCAGTGTTCCGCCAACCTTTTCTGCCAGAAGTACAATGACGAGGGTATGAAGTTCAGGTGAGAAGAAATTAGAAACAACGCTTAGAATTGAAATGACATTTACGGTGAGACCGGTTTCTTCCTCTATTTCTCTGTGAGCTGCGGAGAGAAAGTCTTCTTCGAACTCAATGAACCCACCTGGAAGGCTCCATTTCCCGCCTCTAAAGATATCAGGCGCCCTTTTGCCCAACAAGAGCATCTCATCTTTGATAATTAAGGCCACAACTCCGGGAGAGGGATTCCTGTAAATAGGGGAGCCGCAACTAGAACACCTGAACCTGGAGAATGCTCCGGAGAGAACTTGGTGACAGGGTGAACCGCAATGAGGGCAATATCTTCGCCGATCAACCCGCATATGTTCCCTTTGATAGGTCTCAAATACCTGTTTGGCTTTCATGTCTGCAGTGATTCTACTACTTTGATCCCACCAATTCAAGGAGATGGGGAAAACAAATTCCCTTGACAAAAGAAGGGCCTGGATATAAAAGCAGATTCTACTATTCAGCGGCAAGCGCAAAAGTGAGCAATTTCGATAAGAGCCCGCTTCTGTGAAAATCGATTTGACAAACATCCCTTCAGAGGGTAAACAATTTAATTTTAAATTTGCTCAAGATTGGTGGAAAACGGATCTTGAGGATGAACGAATTCTGGGGCTTGGTGCCCCTCTTTCTGCGCGGATCAAGATTCAACCTGTAGGAAAGAGGATCTGTATTGAGGGTTCAATATCAACCAGCCTACTCCTGCAGTGTGACAGGTGCCTTGAGCCGTATTCGTGGGATCTATCGAACGATTTCAGGATATTCTTATCCCTATCTCCGCTTACGGGCGGGATAGATGTTGAGTTGTCTGAAGACGATCTTAACCTCGATTTCATTCACGACAACTTTTTGGAACCCGAAAAGGTAATACAAGAGCAAATAATCCTCAGTTTGCCAATGAAAACGCTTTGTTCTGTTGATTGCAAAGGGCTCTGTGCAATCTGTGGAAGCAACTTGAATGTGACGATCTGTTCTTGTTCCAAGAAATATGACACAAAGTCGTACCAAAACATGTGACAAAAAGCCGTTATGCCTGTACCTAAGAAAAAGAAGTCCAAATCAAGAAGAGATATGAGGAGGTCGCATCATCACGTGAAGGTGCCGAATTTCTCCCTTTGCCCTCAATGTCATGAGCCTGTTCTTCCCCATCATGTTTGCATGAATTGCGGTACCTACAAGGGCAAAACAGTGATCAAAAAAGAAGAGGCTTAGCTATTGAACATTGCAGTAGATGCAATGGGAGGAGACTATGCCCCTGAAGCCGCCATTCAGGGTGCCCTATGGGCACACTCTGAACTGGGGGTGGAGATCACCTTGGTTGGAGACCGCGGCCTTATCGCGAAACAGATTGACAAGGCCTCGAGCACTGACAATGGCATCCAAATCCACCACTGTTCTCAGGTGGTGGGTATGGATGAATCACCGCTCAAGATCCTGAGGCAGAAGAAGGATGCGTCTATCTCAGTGGCCTTTCAGCTTATGAAAAGCGAAAAGGTTCAGGCTGTTGTCAGTGCAGGTAATAGTGGAGCCACGGTTGGGGCTGCAGTTCTTGCTCTCGGAAGGATAGGTGGAGTTGAGAGACCTGCTTTGGCTGCCATGTTTCCAGGAGCAAGGGGAGCGGTTGTCTTAATTGATGTTGGAGCAAACGTTGATACGAAACCCAAGCAGTTCCTTGAGTTTGCGATTATGGGGAATATCTTCGCCGAATCTCTTCTGGGTATCGACAATGCGAAGATTGGGCTATTAAATATCGGTGAAGAGGGAAGCAAGGGCAGTGAAAGGGTTAAGATAGCTCACGATATGCTCACAAATGCCTCACTCAATTTTGTCGGCAACGTTGAGGGAAGGCACATCTTTTCTGGGGACGTAAACGTAATAGTAACTGACGGGTTCGTCGGTAATGTGGCTCTTAAGCTAAGCGAAGGGATGGCAGAGGCTATACGCCTAATGCTTCAGCGAGAAACATCCCGGAGTCTTGCGTCGAGGATCGGTTTCTGGCTCAGCAGGAGAGCCCTAAAAAGAGTTGGCAGGAATCTCGACTATGCTGAGTATGGTGGAGCACTCCTTTTGGGTATTAGGGGTGTCGGTGTGATCTGCCACGGCAGTTCGTCTCCCAAGGCAATAAAAAACGCCGTTAGGACGGCTCGAAACTTCGTAAACAACGGGGTTCAGGAACGGTTGGAAAAGGGACTAGCTGCGCTTTAGTCAAAAATCTTCTAGCATCAATTGCGGTACTCTAAGAAGATCGAGGGGTGCGTGTCTGAATCAAGAAGGGTGGTAGTTGTTACCGGAGGCTCAAAAGGGATTGGCCGGGCAGTCTGCCTGAGGTTCGCCCGAGAGGGAGCACGGATCTTGTTTGTCCATTACGACCCTGACGAGGTTAATGTAAATGAGACATTGGGTCTTCTCAGTGGGATGGGTGTTGAGGCGCACGGAGAGAAGCTTGATGTTTCATCTCTTGAAGCCGTTGAAGCTTTTTTTGCGAGAGCCGTGAAGCAGTTTGAAAGGGTGGATGTTTTGGTTAACAATGCCGGGATAACGGAGGATGGATTTCTCATGAGAATGTCTGCTTCTCAGTGGGATCGAGTACTCGCCGTTAATCTTACGGGCGTGTTCAATTGCACGAAGGCCGCAGTCAAATCAATGGTGAAAGAGCGCAAGGGAAAGATCATTAATATCTCATCGGTGGTTGGCCAGATTGGCAACATTGGTCAGTCCAACTACGCAGCCGCTAAGGCCGGCATACTCGGCTTAACCAAGACCGTTGCAAAGGAGTTGGCATCGAGGGGTATTGCAGTGAACGCCGTGGCTCCCGGTTTCATAAATACTGAAATGACGGAAAAGCTGCCGGAAAAAGTGAAGGAGAGTTTTTTGGCTCAGATCCCCATGGGAAGGATGGGAGAACCTGAGGAGGTGGCGGAAACGGTTTACTGGCTGGCTTCTGACAGCGCAACGTACATCACAGGGCAAGTAATTCATATAAGTGGTGGTCTTTATATGTAACGGTATTCAAAACCTAGTATGGAGGTGACTATTCATGTCGATTGAAGAGAGGATAAAGAAAATAATCTGTGAGCAGCTTGAGGTTAATGAGAAAGATGTTGTTCCAGAGGCGTCCTTTGTAGATGATCTGGGTGCAGACTCTCTTGATCAGGTCGAATTGATTATGGCCATGGAAGAGGAGTTTGATATATCCATCTCCGATGAAGAGGCAGAAAAGATCGTTACTGTTCGCGATGCCATAGAATACGTTGAAAAGAATCAGGGGTAAGCTCCTTTCTCGTTGAGCCAGGAGAATACTGTAATGACCAGAAGGGTTGTGGTTACCGGTTTAGGTATGGTTACACCTCTTGGTATCGGGGTGGAAGAAAACTGGGAGGCCGTCAAGAATGGGAGATCGGGTATCGGTCCGATTTCTAAATTCGATGTATCTGACTTTGCCTCTCAGGTTGCTGGAGAGGTAAAGGGTTTCGTATCGGAGGATTTTCTTAGCGCAAAGGATGCGAAGCATTTGGATATCTTCATACACTATGCTATGGCCTCTGCGCGGATGGCAATGGAGGATTCAAAGCTCGAAATACCGCCAAAGAACAGTCACCGCGTGGGCTGCATCACGGGTTCTGGTATCGGAGGGCTGAACACCATTGAGTATTATCATAAGGTTTACCTGGAGAAAGGGCCGAGAAGGATAAGCCCTTTTTTCATACCTGGCATTATTGCCAATATGGCCCCGGGTCGACTGGCTATCGAATTTGGCGCCAAAGGCCCAAACACCTCAATAACAACCGCATGTGCAGCGAGTTCTCACGCCATCGGTGAGTCATTTAAGGCAATCCAGCGAGAAGCGGCTGACGCGATGATAAGCGGCGGCACAGAGGCATGCATAACGCCTTTGGCTCTCGGAGGATTTACTATGATGAAATCCCTTTCAACCAGAAACCATGAGCCCGAAAAGGCATCACGACCTTTCGATCGTGAAAGGGAGGGTTTTGTCATTGGAGAGGGTGGTGGCATTATTATTCTGGAAGAACTGACCCATGCCCTTGAAAGGGGAGCAGATATATACGGCGAAATCATAGGCTATGGCATGTCTTCGGATGCCTATCATTTTACCGCCCCCGACCCCGATGGTATCGGGGCATCCCTGTGTATGAAGGCGGCGCTTCATGATGCAGGTTTGACTCCGTCTCAGGTTGACTGCATAAATGCTCACGGAACCAGTACACCCCTCAATGATATCTCAGAGACGAAAGGCATCAAATCGGTTTTCGGTGACCATGCGTATAAGATACCCGTGAGTTCGACTAAGTCGATGACGGGCCATCTCCTAGGCGGAGCTGGAGTAACAGAGGCGATATTCTCTATCTTAACGATAAAGCATGGAATTATCCCGCCAACTATCAATTATGACTTTCCGGACCCAGAGTGTGATCTGGACTATGTGCCGAATACGGCGAGAAAGGCACAGGTCAGAACGGTGCTCTCAAATTCCTTTGGCTTCGGCGGCACCAATAGCTCACTTATGTTCAAACAATATACCCCCTAGCCCCAAACTTCTGCCAGAGGCGGAGGGAATCTAGCCCGTTTGTTAGCGACGAAGTCGAATCCTGCCTTTGTATTGTGCAGGGCGCCCATGATTATTAGAATAATAACGGGGGCTTTGGCCAATAGGCTGGAATTCAGGGTAGAGAAGAGGTCAGCCCCATTCAAATTCGCCTTGAGCCTCTGAGGCTCCACCATGGACATCATCATCGGATCTGATCACGCAGGATTTGACTTAAAGGAGAAGGTGAAGGCTTTCCTGTCAGCAAAGCAAGTTTATCGTGTTGCCGATATGGGGACTTACGGCACTGAACCAATTGACTACCCGATTGTTGCTCACAAGGTGGCCGGAAGGGTTTCCAACGGGGAGTTCAGTAGAGGAATACTGATTTGCGGCTCAGGGATTGGGATGTCAATAGTCGCAAATCGTTATCCTAAAGTAAGGGCGGCTCTTTGCCACAATCTTTTTACGGTCAAACTTAGCAGGCTTCACAACGACGCCAATATACTTGTGCTTGGTGGAAGGGTTCTCGGTCTCGGGATCGCATTGGATATGGTAGATCTCTTCTTGCAGACCGAGTTTGAAGGGGGCCGTCATCAGAGGCGACTCAATGAGATTGATCGTACCCGATCCTCCGAAGGAAGACCTTAATGAGCCTTGCAGTGTTAGATTCTCAGATAGCGAGGGCTATCAAAGCCGAAGCGCAAAGGCAGAGCGATAATTTGGTGCTGATCGCGTCGGAAAACTATACCAGCAAGGCTGTGATGGAGGCCCAGGCAAGTGTATTGACCAATAAATATGCCGAAGGGTATCCGGGAAAGAGGTACTATGGGGGTT
>CP070752.1:2813653-2819592 GCA_020348625.1 Deltaproteobacteria bacterium
ACAGACAGGGAATCATCTCCCCCATAACCATCCACCCGGCTTCACCGGTGATCCTAAAACAGTACTTGAACTTATCATACTCCTTTTTGACCCGGGCATGGTACGCAGGGGTTAAGACGCCCGTGGTGAGAATTGAGACCTTTTTGTATTTGGAGAGCAAATCCATGGCAGCCAGTGCTGCCTCTGAGCGCACAGGACCCCCCACGATGAAATCCGCGTTCTTCTCTAAGATCAGCTTTTCCACCACCAGAAGGGCCTCGCTTACGGGCACCCCCGGTTCGAGATCCCGCGTATCGATGACCTCCACCTTAAAGGGCCTCTTTTCGCCCTTTACATCAACCCCGCCAGCGGCATTGATTTCCTCAATAGCCAGGGTAATCGCCCGCTCCGCATCCCAGCCATAGAGAAAGGCCGTGGACAAAGGGGCGCCGAGGACAATGGGCTTTGCAGCCAGAGCCAACCCTGCCGGCAGTGCGATCAGAGATGCGAACAGAATGACGAGAATAAAAAAAGATTTCGTTTTCATAGTGCTCCCTCCTTTACGGTTTGATTGCCCTTAATTTCAAGATCTTATATTTCACCTCCTCTCTCAAGAAATGCGATCGCCTGATCGGCGGTCCAAAGGGTAACAAGTGTTATCGGATGGCCAGACAGGAACTCCCTGCCAAGCACTCTATCGGGCCTTATCCGCTTGCGTTGAATTGAAACCATTCACTCCGAGAGTATCCGGACAATGAGAGCCGTATCGTGTGGGCAAGGACTCACGTCCGTGTGTATATTGAATAAATGAGCAGAAAACATGCCTGGTGGTTGAGCAATCAGTACGAACCAAACCTCTTTGAGGAGTCACCTTAAAGGAGTGTGGAGCAAAGGTGCTCGAACTGATTCACCGGTTCTTGCGATTTTCGCCTCAGATAAGACAGTGGGAAAAACAATGAGAAGAGCGACTGCGCTGCTATTAACAGGTGGATCAGCAAGAGGATAAGAGGTTCGTTTCATAGGTCAACCAATGCGCTCAAAAGGTATAACAACCTCATGCTTCGTCGTTGCGGACACTGTGCCTTGTTCCAGGTGAAGATCTGCTGGTGCCGCTCAAGATCCTGAGGCCCGAAAGAACCCGAAAAAATCAGCTGTAGTCTAGCTGGGTGAAAATGTAGTCGAAAACTTGCCAGATGTCAACCACTATTGAAGGGGGAGACAAGGGCCCTATCTATAATGCCGTTTTTGACCGGCCCCTATCAGTGAGAGTGGGCGCCGATAGGGCATCGCAATCGGGTTCTTCTTGATTCATTTATGCATTGAAGCCTTTGCGCCTATACGACCAATCGATACAAAGCAAAGAGCCATCCTTCTCAAAAGAAAGACGGCTCTTATCGGTCCCTTCTTGTGCTTCCGTATTTGGCATTCAGCTCAGCAAAAATCCGCTTTTTCGCCTCACGTTGATAACTTAAACACATATCCTAATAAATACACCACGCTGGCATGCAACCAGTTCTCAAGCAATATCTGTGCTTAAGGCACAGATTTCCAATGCTCTTCATGGCTTCAAAGCTGGGCCGTTGTCGGCAGTCAGCCCGCCAGCGCAACTCTTACGCTCCTAGACTCTATCGTGCTGTCATAATAAAAGGGGCAGGGCAACCGTGGTACGCCGCCCCTTTTCTTCCCATTGTCCTTTTAGTTCACCATTTATCCCATTCTTTAGCCGCTTCGCTAAGCCCTCGTGCAACCTACTCTGTGGCGGCGGGCCACACGAAAGCAAGGGAATCCCTTCTCCCCCTTTTGGCCTTCTATCGCCGAAACGCTCGTTTCTTTGAATGGGAATCCTGCCCTGGGGAATGGGAATAGCAGTCCCTCGGGCAGGATTCGGTTGTGGGGCTAGTACTTGAAGTACTCCTTAGGTGTTTCGTTTATGGTGAACTTAACTGCCTCGTAGATACAGGTTCTAATCGCCTTCTCCATAGGAGTCTTGGAGAATCCCGATAGGCCACCTCCTAGACCTGCGGCGCCCATGATTCCCCCGGCCAGCGCACCGAAATCCACATCCTTGGCAACGCCTTCCACCCTCGTTGCGGACAGCACTTCACTGGTAGAGGAATCAATCAGTCTTATATCCATTGCCATGGAAGATTTCTTCATGCCCCCTCGAATACCTGCTATCAGCGCACCTGCCTTTCCGAAAACACCGCCGCCACCACCGGCGGCCGCTCCTGAAGTTCCGGGCTCCCATCCTGTAACCGCCGCTACTACAAGAATATCAGCGCCTTTTACTGCACCCGTCTTTGCCGCTGTCTGCTTGCTCACGACACCAGCCTTACCCAGTTCTTGTTCCTGCAGCACTGCTCCTAACGCCTGCCTCTCTACCACCCTGTACCTCTTGGATTGGAACAAAGCGGTCGTAAGCATATCCTCAAGGCCGGTCATGTACTGTTCCTCTTCACTGATGGTGATGCCCTGTGAACCAGGGATACCCTTGATGCTAATCTTTCTCCCTGTTGTTTCAACCTTCCATTGAAAGTCGGCTACTGCCAGTCGAGCCTTAGGACCGCTGTATGGGCCAAGCTCATCAGTAAGGGTTGTATCGGCCCTGGCTTGGGGTTCCGTCTTCTTCTCCATCATGCTGGTCGTTGCCTCGCACCCAATCATGACAAGGAAACCGAAAAACAAAACCACTAAAAGGGTAATGCTCTTTTTCATCTGGAGGCTCCTTTCTTTTGCAGGTTATGAATCTCCTTTGCTTAATGTGGGAAACCTATATCACAAGAGGCTCACGAGTCAACAGAAAACGGCCCGCCGATTCCTATCCGGCCATACCCTTGAGGAGCGCAACCACGTTATCGCCCAATACCTGGTGATTGTAACCTCCCTCGAGGATTGCAAAATTGCCGCACCCGACCTCGGTACATTTCTCCCTGACCATTTTGCCTATGGCGGCGTAGTCGTCCGTTTCCAACACGCCTCCCCAATCATCTTTGTGATTATCAAATCCGGCTGATATGCCTATGATATTGGATTGTTGCTCTTCCAGCGCCTGCTCTATTTCCTTTAGATAGCCTTTCCGAGCGTTGTGGGATCCGTTAAAGATCTGTACGTATGTGCTCCCCTTAAAGATATTCACGGTCCCGTCGCCAAAGTGAAGATCGATATCCAAAACAAAGGCATGCTCTATGCGCTTTTCTCTCTTCAGGTTTTCAAGGGCGATAGCCATATTATTGAAGTAACAGAACCCCCACGATGTATCTGTCGAGGCATGATGACCGGGAGGCCTGATCAAGCCAAAACACGGCTCTTGCAATCCCCATGATGCAGCCTGAATGGCACCACCTGCTGCCAGAGCCGCAATGTCATAGAGGCCCCATTCCTTGACGTGTTCTATGTGGGAGGTGGTATGAACAGCGGCAATCTGCTCTTCCGTGGCAGGAACAGGTTCGGTAAGTTCATAATGGCTGGAAACAGCGTCAATTATGCTTTCCATCCTGCCGGGTGCAGCCGCCGGATCTGAGGTGTAAACCCGGTAGAAATCAGGATGGAATATAACCTTCATGGCACGCTCCTTACCCTTCAGAATGGCTAAATCAGCACACTGGAAGCACTGGCTGATTGAAAGTGAGCTAAAGTTTAAAGTGAGCTAGAGTGCCTAAAGTTTATTCAATAGCTGGAAAGCCATACCCAGAAATTCGAACATCTTTGGTCACTTGCTTCTTCCAATAGATGTAAAAATAGCAATGAATTTACTACACTCCATATGTGCATGTTTCACTTTGTCCCAGGGCAACCAATCCATCTCGACAATTACCTCTGATGAATACTGAGTCTCACTAGGTTCCCTTGCACAAATAGCAATCTTATTCTGGAAGTCCGCCTTTCGAGCTCCTTAATAGTCTGTTTATGATCAATCCCGATTTGTCCACAGTTTTAGTTGACTTTAGGCACTTTAGCTCACTTTAGTCACTGTCCTGGGATAACCGTGAAGATGGAAGCCGCAACAAGCTCTTTAAGCTACTCGAAGAACCGTTACCGGCAAACTACCCTTCGAAATCCCTTCTCAGGTACTCCGGAAGGGCAAAGGCCGCTTGATGAATCTGAGGGTTATAATACTTGGTTTCAAAGCTGCCGCCAAAACGGGACAATCCTAACCCCCCCTGGGGTTTGATCCTATTCGAGCAAAATGCGAAGCAGTATGGAAAAATAGTATAAGAAGGTATGGGGGCAGAGAAAAGCTTGGCAATGTGAAATGCCTCTTTCAGGTTGCTGAGCACACTCGTGACCAGATTCGACTCGAAGAATACGTCACCCACCTGGGCAGCCATAATCCCCTTGTCCGTGAGGGCATTCAGGCAATCCCTATAAAACGGTACGGTAAATAACCCCCCGCTCTGTTCAATGACCGGATCCGTTGAGTCAATGAGAATGATGTCGAATTTTTCCTTGGTCTCTTTCAGGTATTCAACTGCATCCTTCACCAGGACGTGTACCTTGGGATGATCAAGGGATTGGGCCAGGGCAGGAAAATAGTCCCTGGAAACAGACATTACCTCCTCATCGATCTCAACGAGCTGAATTCTGCTGATGCCCTCATGCTTGAGCACTTCACGAGCGGTGCCCCCGTCCCCACCGCCTACAATAAGCACATGGTGCGGTTCCGGGTGCGAAAACAGGGGAACATGAGCGAGCATCTCATGGTAGACGAACTCATCCCTTTCCGAGACGTTAATAACCCCGTCAAGAACGAGCATCTTGCCGAAATCGAGGGAATCAACTACCTCTATCTTCTGGAACCTGGACCTCTTTGAATGCAGGATTCCGTTGCACTCAAGATATACCCATACATGTGGAGATATCTCGTAGCGAAAAATATGGGGCACCATTGCCTTATCCGGATGCTGCCTCCAAAAGCGAAGCAGGTTCTTCTTCCAAGTCCCCTCGCGCGATCTCTTTACTCACCCATCTCTTGGATTGCAGTTTTTCCTTGATGTATTCGAAGCCAATCCACGGATCCACCCGGGTGCCGCAGGTAAAAAGGTCTACCGAGGCATATCCGAACTCGGGCCACGTGTGTATGGCCAGATGGGATTCTGCCACCACCACGACCCCAGTAACCCCCTGGGGGCTGAAATGGTGGAAAATATCCCCTACTACCGTTGCTCCACTTCTGGTGGCCGCTTCCAGCATCAGGCTCCTTATATCAGGCTCGCTGTCAAGAAAGGTGCACTCACATTCTAAGTATTCAGCCAGTATGTGCTTACCAAAAGGACTCTCCATTCTTGATAAGCTCCTTTCATAATCACGTGCGACTCACGACCCGTACTCCTCACTGCAACACGGGAAATCTGCTTTCGCCGCTTGTGCACTAACGGTATTCGTGAAAAAAGTTTTTAATAAAAGGTCTATTAGGTATGCGTTGCTAGAAAAACAGATCGACAGAAGTGCTCCTGCCCACCGCTTTGGGCAGCTTCACACTCCAGCAGGTAGGTCAATAGGCGTGTTTATACCGGTGGCCCTGTGCCAAGGCCGCTTCCTCCCTCAGGTGAAATTGTTCATTGATCGAATCCTACAGTCCATTGGTTGCCTTTATAACGTCTTGTTACTGGTTTGTCAATCAGGTAATTAACCTACATGCCCTCAAATAATGTCCACGGCGATTTTTTCCGGTACTCGATTGTTGCCTTAGCTCCGTAACTGGCCGGGCCCTGTTTAATAGAAAGACGGGGAGCATTGCATTGTTATCACCCACTCGGAGTTCTCTTGACCCGGTAGTGCCATGAAATTCTTTCTGAAGAGACTGGCGGGAGGGCGCTGTTCTTTTCGCGACTTGGGTATGGGGGAAACCGCAGCCCTGAGCCTGTCGAAGGGAATGCAGAGGGGGCAAGGATCCCCCGTAAACAAGTTGCTGAAAAAACCAGCCCGTGAGCCTTGGAACGAAAGAAAGGGTTTCATGGCAT
>CP070752.1:2819692-2864633 GCA_020348625.1 Deltaproteobacteria bacterium
GCGGGATAAAGGCGTTTTGCCGGATGGTGTGCGATTCCAAGCCCCTGAGCCAAAGAACCAGAATGAACCTTTAATCTCAACCGATCTAAGACGGACCTGGGCTCGTGCTTCTTGGACGCTTTCCAAAGCGATAAGGACCTATCACTTTTGGCTCCTCTTCTTTATTGCTTTTTGCCTTCTGGGCCTCGCTGAGACCATAGCAATAGCTCATATGGTTTTTTTCTTCCGCGATGTAGGCTACGAGGCCATGAAAGCTGCTGGCATCTACAGTGTCTTTGGGGTGGCCTTTGTGATTGGCAACCTGTCCAGCTCTCTTTCAGACCGACTAGGACGGGAACGGGTCTTTGTACCCAGCTGCCTACTTAGTGCCATGGCCGTATGCCTGTTGTTTCTGGTCAAAGACGCATCTCATCCCTGGTTAAGCTTCTGGTATGCCGTCTTTTTTGGCCTTGGGATAGGCACTGCAGCTCCCGTATTTTTCACCACGGTGGCTGACCTATTCCAGGGGAGGCATTTCGGCTCTATCCAGGGCGGGGTGGTGCTGGGTTTTTCCTTGGGTGGCGCAATCGCACCATGGCTTGCAGGATTCCTTTACGATAAAACCGGCAGTTACTTCTCGACATTCCTCATACTGCTAGGGTCACTACTCATCTCCTTAGTGCTGATGCAGCTTGTTGCCCCCCGCAAGATAAGGCCCGTTTCCAGTCGATAAAGCCATTACGCGGACTCAGCCCTTGCCATTTGGTTAGACTTTCGGTATCAATCTTGGAATTGCGGTTTATCAAGGTACAAGATCATAGCTTATTACAGGAGAACAGGCGCAATGAACTGGAACACTCTCTATTCCGGTCGCATCGATTCAATGGGACATTCTGATGTCGTTGAAATGTTGAAGCTGGCTGAACAGCCCGAGGTTATCTCTTTCGCCGGTGGACTACCTGATCCGGAAACGTTTCTGTTGGAGGAAACCCGAGACGCTCTTGAAGAAGTTTTCGCTCAAAGGGGACGAGCCGTCTTAGGCTATGGGCCCACACCCGGTATCGCCCCTTTAAGGGCATGGCTGGCAGAACATATGACACACCTCGGCAGACCTTCGACGGTTGAGGAGTGTCTGGTAACAACAGGCGGCATTGCAGCGTTAGACCTGATCTGCAAAGTCTTGCTGGATCCCGGCGATGTTGTCATTGTGGGCGAACCGGCATACGTAGCCGCCCTCCAAGTCCTGAGAAGTTATCAGGCTCGCTTTGCCGGTGTGCCGCTGGATGATGAAGGAATGCAGCCGGATGCGCTTAAATCCGTGCTTGAAGACGCGCGGCTAAAATCGTTGCAACCCAAATTCATATACCTAGTCCCCTCATTCCAAAATCCATCGGGGGTTACGATTTCAGGGGAACGGAGAAAAAGCATTATCGAAATCGCTGTTCACTACGGTGTGCCGATTATAGAAGATGCGGCATACCGGGCCCTTCGATTTGAGGGGCAAGCTCCGCCTTTGCTCGCATCCCTGGAACCGCGAAACGTTATACACATTAATACGTTATCAAAAGTCTTTAATCCGGGAGTGCGCCTCGGCTGGGTGACGGCGCCGCAAGAATTAGTCGAGACCCTGACGCTGGCCAAGCAAGGGCAAGATCAATGCTCTACCACTATCGGACAATACTTGGCTTTTGCCTTTGCTTCAAAGGGTTTGATTGAGCGACAGACGTCCGCGGCGATTGAGATCTATCGCCGGAAACGAGACGTTATGCTGGACGCCTTGCAGCGTTACTTTCCGCCCAGTGCACGCTGGACAAGACCCCAAGGAGGTTTCTATTCGTGGGTTACCTTACCACAGGGAATTGACACTGAGGCGCTTTTGCCGCGGGCAATCGAGGAGGCCTCAGTAGCATATGCTCCCGGCCCGGCGTTTTTCCACAATCGCACCGGCAAGGAGCACATGAGACTGTGCTACAGTTATGTGCCTGCTACACAAATCAAGGAAGGTATTCGCAGACTGGGACATCTCTTGTCGGAGTTTCAGGTTGCAACGGAATAGATTGTTTCATAGCTCTGAAACCGTGAGGAAAGAGGCCAGTGCTCGAGAATATCACATTCAATCGGGAAATCCGCGAGCGCATATACTCAAAAGACGCCTTAAGTAAGTAAGGTCTGCCCGCTATATCCTCTTCCGCAAATCCCTTAAGTAGGCCTCCGGGTCCTGCAGTATCTGCTTATAGAGCTCTTTTCCCAAAAACCTTTTGCTTTGTTGGGTCAGAAAATATGTTCTGTGTTTTCTTACTTCCCGGTATACCCGCTTGTGTGGGGGGAGAATTTTTCTGAAGGTACAAATTGCAACCAAATCTACTAATAGATCCTCATAACCCGATTCCATGTCCTTGGGGGAAACCTTAAGAGAAAGCCATGAATGACCTAATTCATGCAAAAAGGTATACTTCCAATAATCATGTACTTTGAAATCCCTAGATGGAATAAGGATTTCCGCAAAAGAACTGCCGTCATCTGCATCTCGATATCTCGTGCTTGCCCCTCTTCCTAATTCATCATCCACGAGAATGAAGAGATCAATGGGGTTGACTTTAATGTGATGCTCGATACAGACCTCACTGAAGGATTGGCATAGCCCTTTAAAGATGTTTGTAGCCGCTGCTTCGTTCATCTCAAGAAGCTCCTCGGCAATCGCTGTCTGTATTTGGATTTCATGAGGGCCGAAATCGAACCCGACAAGCCCAGCCGTGAAATCGGAACGGCTCTTTTGCAGCTTTTCCATTAGACCTCCATCCCCCAGACTACTCTTACCAACGAAGCCTTCCCTTTCACTCTCATCCTATAGAAATCCACGAAAAAGGTTAAATAGTGTTTTCCGTTTCAGACCTCTCCCGTGGACGTTTTTAATCTGCATATTTTTTAATGTTAATGGAGTTTAGTCCTTTTGTATACAGAAAACAGTTAGGGAAGAGGCATTGGTTCCGTGACAAGAGGTCAGATCTGCTCTTGACAGACGACCAAAACCGGCTTTTGGTAGCCCAAATTCTGCCCATCAAAACACTCACCTGATTCAAAAATGGCTTATGATAACGGCCAAATGTGCCGAAGAATAAAAGGGTAATTGATCCTCAAAACTCGAAAAATTGGCCAACGAGGAGGAGTTAACGCGGAAACCTTGCCATGGGGCACCATACATCACGCATTGATTTAACGGCTATGAACTCCGAAATTTCCAAATCCAACAGCAGCCACATGCCATTGACGAACAAGGTGATCTGTGTTGTGGGACCCAGAAGGTTTCAAAATGAACTCATCGCGTCATTCCTAGAGCGGGAAACCGGCGCGCGGTGCGTGCCCGCACAAAATATCCGGCAGATATTGTTCACGGATAGCAAGAAAGTAGGCACCCAGAGGCAGGTACTTTGGGACTGCCTTGGGGAAAATCTCGAAACGCTTGTGTTTGAAATTGAGTCCTATGGCAAAAGGTTGTTGGCCAGAGACCTTGTCACTTTCTTTAATGTGAAGGAGGGAACTGGGATCGAAGAGAAAGCCGTAATGCTGGGCATACGCGGGTTCTTCTATGAGCACGACTCTGTGGAAATATTTCTGAAAGGTATTCGTGCAGTTTTTAATGGAGAGCTGTGGTTCCCTCGGAAAATCATGACGAAATGCATTCTGAAGAACAAGATCCGAGAGCCCTCTCCCGAAGAGACTAGGGTGGTCTTAACAAAGAGGGAGAATGAGGTATTGACAATGGTTGCTGTAGGAGCCAGCAATGAGGACATCGCCGATAGGCTTTGCATCAGCCCTCATACAGTCAAGACCCACGTTTATAATATCTTTAAGAAGATCGATGTCCCCAACCGCCTTCAAGCTGCCTTTTGGGCCGCTAAAAACCTTTAAGCCCGATCACCTCTCATCAAAAGCCCTTCGCCTTCCACGTAACCTTTTCACAGTGCCTCCTTCCACTAGTACTTTTTTCTTAACTGTTTCGTAGTCACACCGGAAAAAAATACGAAAAAAAACATACTCCCACCCGATTGCACAATCCCCCCTTCTTGGTGTAGAAATGGCCAAAAGGTCTGAAAGCCATTGATGTCACCTCGCTCGCTCACCATAGGGGGATCACATAGCGATGAAGGACCGAAGGAAAGTGGAGAGATTCAGTTTGGAGCTCCCCGCGGAAATCACAGTGAAAACCACAGAACAGATGCTGAGAGTGCCTCACCTTAGAACCAGGGATATATCCTGCGGAGGCGCATTCTTTTCCGGTATACATCCCCTCCCTGAGGGTACACCAGTAAGGGTAAATCTGACGTTGTCTGCGGATAGGTTGAAAAGGCTCATGGGAGCTCAAGCTCATGTGGAGATCAGCGGAATCGTGAAGCGGGCTGAACCATCGGGGATGGCTATCTGTTTCAATGGGGATTATCACATGATGTCCATAAATACTGAAAAAAACACGGGAAGGGTACCTTAATCAAAGGGGGCCTTTATCCTGAAAGGAGAACAGTATGAACGGGAAAAGCCTGCAGCAGCTACCTATTCTCATGGCTATATTCTGCTTCACGGGGATATGCTGCTTACTCTTCTATTCCGTCTGCCATAGTCCCCCTTGTGCTGAAGGGGCCTTGACTCATGAGCATGGATGGATGACAGCCCATATTAGGCTGGAGGGGCGTTACGATCATAGCGGCGTTGTGGTGAGCGTGGATGGTTGGCAAAAAATTACCGGAAGACATGGCCGCGTGTTCTTCCCGCTGCCCAAGGGACACCATACTGTCACGGTAACTATGAACGGATACCTATACGCCCAAACAAGATTCGAAATAAGGCCTAACAGGCCAATAGATCTGTCAACAGTGACTCTTAGGGCAGGCGATGCCGATGGTAATCGCCTCATAGACTGGTTTGACCTCAACATCGTGCGGGCAGCCTTTGGTAGTGCGCCCCCCACTGATTCAAGGGCGGATATCAATGGTGATGGCAGGGTGGATATCATGGATGCCTTGCTCGTGGGTGCGAACCTTGGGGAAGAGGCGCCAAGCCTCTGGCCCGGTGCTTGGGCTTTTCCGGTTGCCGATCCGGATTCTGCTCCTGGTTGGAGTGACAACCGCACCTCATCATAGTGCTCCGAGGGGCTCAGCCCTTCATCCTTGCGATATTCGAATACTGGGACTCAACCCTTTGCCCTTGCCATCTTTCGGGATCGGATTCATTTGTTACCGCGTATACTCCCTATCTCGACCCTCGTACCTTGAAACGCTTTTCCCATGCCGTTGCCCCAGAGATCAATCCTCCACTGTCCCTGTTTCCCTCAAACCAGATAAACATAATTTTGTTTATTTAGGTATAAATTATTTAGAATTATATTAATATATTATTATAAAGAATATTTATAAATATTTTTGAATATTTTTTAAATTTTCAAGTAGGTGTCTTTCGGCGGTCCCAGAGGTGTAATCATTAAGTGCCAGCAAAAGCTCCTCACAGCTACCAAGAAGCCGACAGGTCTCGGCCTTTGACGCATGAAAACCATTGCCAGGCCACAAATCGAGCGTTTCGGTGAGGAGAGCTGTTGAGGATATGATGTAAATGACTTCTCTATTGGGAAATGCCCCCAATAGCCCTTGCTAAGAGATGAAAACTTTCGTAGCCTGTGCTAAGTAAGTCTCTTACGAGAGGCGATAGCCCGGCAAAAGGAATGGGGCTTCGGCTGGCAAAGGCGGCGATTTGTTTTTAACACGAGCGCTCTTGACGAGCAATCCTGGGGGATGAGATGGAATTCGATTTCTCGAACAAAAATGTTCTGGTTACTGGGTCTTCAAGGGGGATAGGGCGCGCAATCGCCCGGCAATTTGCAGCGTCGGGTGCACGGGTCGTTATTCACTATCACAAAAACCGTCAGGCCGCTGAACGAACGGTGGCCGATCTACCTGGCGGCCCGCATCTCCTTGTGCAGGCCGACGTATCCGATCCGACATCCGTTCATGGGATGGTTGATACTACACTGAATGCCATGGAAAGGATTCATGTATTAGTCAATAATGCGGGTATATTCGGGGAATATCAGATGGTTGATTTGGCCTATGAACAGTGGCAGAAACAATGGGAGCGTACAATCCGCACCAATTTGTTGGGTCCCGCCAATATTTCCTTCTGTCTTATCAGGCACATGATAGATCAGGGCGGAGGGAGAATCGTGAATGTTTCATCGAGGGGGGCTTTTCGAGGCGAACCAGATGCTCCTGATTACGGCGCGAGCAAGGCGGGGCTCAATTCGTTGAGTCAATCAATGGCCCACGCACTGGCGCCGTATAATATCTTCGTTTATGTTGTTGCACCAGGATTTGTTGAAACGGATATGACTGGTAAAATGCTTTCCGGACCGAATGGAGATACAATTAGAGGACAGAGCCCCCTTGGCCGGGTAGCACTACCGGAAGAAGTAGCACGCACTGTTGCATTTCTGGCTTCGGAGGGCACGGATTACTTGACCGGATGCATTGTCGACGTAAATGGGGCATCATATCTGCGATCCTGAGGCAAGCAAGGCAGGGCGGGTCTCAACAGGCCTGCCGAGAATTCAAAATTCCTTTCAATCGCTGCTCATAACATAAACGACGCAGCGTAACAGAATCGCCCAATAATGTTGTCTTCGGTCAGGCTGTCGACATGAAACCGATCAGGGCACTTTGATCACACGTGAGGATCGTGAAAGTTGAAACCGAACCTTTGCTTTTTGAAAAGAATCCTTTTTTTCGTCAATGTTATTGCCTTTTCTTTGGCAATCAATGCTGACTCAGAGGTTGCTTTTGATGTATTGCACGGTTCTGATTTGGGCATGGGCATAGGAGCACGGGCTATAGGACTAGGAGGTGCGTTTGTAGCGATTGCCGATGACGCTTCGGCAACATTTTGGAATCCGGCTGGTTTAACCAGTATAAGGGGTAATCAATTCCTTGTATCCGCTGATCTGCCCGATGGTTTCAGCGCTTCTTCCGTGGTGTACAAACCGTCTTTTTGGAAATTGGAAAGAGTAGACCTTACAGTAGGACTCAGCCTTATCAATAGATTACGGATAAAAGGAGCTAGCGGGGATGATACCTGGAGTGGATATCCCTCCTATATTCTCGATTTGGGCATGATAGAGGTGGAAGAGAATTTCATCGGGTCAGTGAACTCCAAGACGTACGATACAAGGTTAAGCCTGTCCTTTGTTCATCCTCATTACAGTGATCTGTCAATTGGATTGAACCTGATCCATGTGTGTTGAAAGACTCTCCTATTCCGGGCAGGGAGTCCGGACCAAGAAGCTCAAAAACTGGAACTTGAATATAACACCTTTGATTTAGGAGTATTGTACCATCTCACAGATGAGATCAATCTCGGTTTAATGGTAAAGAACATATACGGGGTATCCTCAAACAAGGACGATGATGCCTTTTCCCTGCCACGCTATGCTACTGTGGGGATATCCTTGAGCAAGGATGGCTACACCTATTCTTTGGACAGCGAGATAGTGCACGGAAGGTATGGGGGCACGGAAAAGAAGAAAGCTCAATTCTGGCTTTTGAGGGGTGGGGTCGAGAAGAGCATAGGAAATATCTTCAGGATAAGATTTGGCCTCATATATCCTGTTGTAGCCTATACCTCAACGGCAGGAGATATCAGAGACGATATCCCATGGCCAAAGATTGGTGGTGCCGCAGGAATTGGTGCGGAATTCGATAAGCTTACCATTGATTTTGCAGTTTATGGAGACCCTGCGAGGAGTTATGTGGAGCAAGACACGGTATTGCTTTCTGTAGGAACACTAATCATGGAGTTCTAACTCCTGTCACCGGCTCGTTCGTTCCATCTAGGCTCAAAGGCTACGTGATGCTTCTCCTGAAGCATCTGCACTCAGGTTTTATGAGATCATAATTTTCTGATGGTAACCCCCTCTGTAGAGCATGTGTGCCATAATTACAACCCCCAAGCCCGCTAATCCAAGCGCACTGAAAGACCAACCCCAGGTTGCATAGGTGACGGTGTCTGAAAACGCCGGGTTCGTGTAGTCTAAAACGGCGCCAAATACGTAGGGCGAGATGGCGCCGGCACCAAACCCTAGCAAACCCCTTGCGGCGAATGCAGTTCCCAAGTACGAGGGTTCTATGCTTTCGGTTATTCCTGCCGAAAGGATTGGGGAGTCACCTAAGGCGGAAAACGCATATATCATACCGATGAAAACAATGAGACCAACAGGAAAGCCGATGAGCCAGCCTATGACAAAGGAGCATGCCGTACTGATACTGCTGACGAGCAGTATTACCAGGGGGCGACCAAGCTTGTCAGAAAGGGTGCCCATAGAGAGAGAGGCTGCTATGCCCGTGAGGTGGAATAGACCAACGATGTAAGCACCACTTCCAACTGCGGTCCAAAGCCCTGAGCCCCGCGCTGTCAGGCAGGCTGAGAGAAAGGCCGGTGTCCATGCCCACATTCCGAGGAGTTCCCAGCAATGGAGGACATATGCCCCTATGAATAGCATTGCCGATGCGTTGCGCAAGACTTCAGTGGAGAACCGCTGCTCTCGACTTCTCGGAAATACCTTGTTTGGCGTTGACGCTAGTGTTGCCCATGCCAGCAAAAGCCCTATCAATGGCCCCATGCATGTGAGGAAGAAAGAGACGCGATATCCGCCCCAGGGCAATGCCGCACCGCTTATGCTCAGGGAGAGGGCATACCCGAGTGAGGTGCTCGCTATATAGAATCCAACAGCCATTCCCCTACCTCTAGGGGAGTAGCGATCCGCTAGCATCATAAGACCTGGAGTGTATACGCCGCCGATGCAAAGACCGATGAGGGTATAGAGAATGATGCCCGAGTTGTATCCCCGCGCAAATGCGGCAAATATCAATGAAGCGAAAACGGTGAGAAGATTCGACAAGAAAAAAACGCGTTTAGCCCCAACCCTGTCGGCCAAGGCGGAAAAGATCAGGAGGGAGAAGGCATATCCAATCTGGAACCCGCTAGAGATAGAGCCGGCAGTAGCCGCAGACATCTCCCATTCCGTTTGGAGCACGGGCAGTGCTGCTGCATAGGTCATAACAACCAGGTGGGTAAAGACTCTGGAGAAGCAGATCCCAAGAAGCCACAAATCGAATTTCAATGATTTCCCTCTCACGTCACCTTCTGAGAAGAACAAGCCTACAAAACTAGCTCACATCCCTATTCGGCACCATTACATCAAGGAAAGGATCCCGCCCGTGAGCCGCCTGGTGTATTTACCTATTGGAGTGTGTCATCAATGGTTCCGTCGGGCAACATACTGTCCGGGTGAAAACGGCCCTGCTCTTCCATCTGATACCTGACACACCGCTCCCAATCTCCTTTGCAGTAGCGTTCTATCCAGTATCGGTCCAGTTTCCCCTTATGATAGAACCATTTCATGGGGCAAGCCGGAAACCACTTGCACTCACGTGACAAGACCCTGAGCTTGCGATACTTCTCAAGTGTCTTTGGCTTGAAAGTGCTGTTGTACAGCAGTGAAGACGGGTGGGGGAGCGGGAAAACCTTCTTGTTCTGTGCCAGAAAGAGATTACCATAGAGCATCGCAATTCTTGCAATTCCTTATGATCCCATTTAAATCGCCCAAGGCCTTCCGCTTGTCCGCCATGGTCTGATCCAGCGCTCCATCTCTTTTCGTTAGCCAAATCTCTGGAATTCGCCGCATGTGACCGTCTCTTGCCGTTTCCATCGGGAAACGAAAAAAGGTCCTGTTATTGTTCAGGTTTGGTTATGAGGGCGGAAAGGAGACCTCAATTCTGGATGGTGCCACACCTTTTGTCAAGCCTTTACGAAGTGCTCATACATGCTATGGCAGGTTCCAACAAGCAGGACCTTTGCCAAGGCCTTCAATGACATTTCCCTTAACTCAGGTCCCCTTCCTGCCGATAAGATAAACGATACTGTATCAATGATCCCCTCTGCGGCAGAATTGATTTGCTAACCTCGTGCCTGCATTGCTCTTTTGAGAATCGATAACAAGGCATCGAGGGGGTAGGAGAGGCAATGGCTCGACCCTTCCTCTGCAGGAAAGGATCAACGAGCAGGTGCTGAAAAGCACGACCCATTCTTATCTCAATAAGGCTCAGCCGCCCCGTCGACTGCCAGCAACTAGTACGAGGGTTTCTCAACATGAGGGAAGAGGGGGATTTCACGAAATAGGGTTGACCACAATGTAATTATTTCCTGTCTGGAGATCTTTGGAAATCCCATGGATAAACGCGCAACGGAAAACCATAAGGGCCGATCGTATGCATTTGAAGGGCTAGGCGAAAGGCAACTGCGTGCCCTTTTTAGCGTGGCCAACACCAAGACGCTCCAAAAAGACGAGGCCTTATTCTTGGAGGGTGACACCGACCCGGCCTTGTATGTGGTTTTGGAGGGCGAGATAAGGGTTGTGAAACACGTGCACGGCCAAAAGATAGAAACGGTCTCCACGCTCCGCGCCGGGTCTTGGGTGGGAGAAATTGGCTTCATCGGCGGGATACCCCGAACGGCATCAGCCTTTGCAAACAAACCTACCAAAGTCTTGACAATAGACAGGCCTACCGTATCTGCCCTTGATGAGGAAACACAACTGTTTCTTTACAAACGACTGAATTTCTTGACGTCCATGATCGTCGGTGATCTAGATGCGAGCGAAAAGGAACTCACTCGTAGAAACAGGCAACTGACGGAGAGCCTTTTTTCAGCGCGGAGCGGCAAAAGCAAAGACTATAGTGATTCGGAATTGATTCAGAGCATTATCAAAAAAGTGCCGCAACTGCCCGTATTTGCCAGTACGCTTACCCATAAACTAGTGGGAAGAGGAACTTCACTGAAAGAGATTAGCGAAATGATTCAGGCCGATCCTTCCCTCGTTGGCCTCGTCTTAAAGACGCTTAACTCCTCGTACTACGGGTTTCAGAAAAAGATCTCCGATATCCACCGGGGGGTGGTGCTTCTCGGGCTCAACGGGCTACATCAGCTCATCATAGGTGCAGGTGTACGCCGCATCATGCCGGACACGCCATACTTCAATGAACTTCACCACCATTCTGTGACCATATCACACATAGCGTTTGCCCTTTCCCAGAACGTGCAATCCAGCAACCCGGCGCAGCTTGCCACAATAGGATTGCTCCATGATCTCGGCCAGGTCGTCATAACGCTTTTGAGGGACAGGAATCCGAGCCTCGGCATCCTGATTGACTCTCTTGACCGTGCTCAAGTTGGAGCGCTGCTGCTTAAGAAGTGGAATCTGCCTGACGTTGTTTGGCAATCAATTGAATTTCAATTCTATCCGGAATTTTCACTGCCAGCAAACGTGCCTGCAGATATCAGGCTTAACGTAGCCATACTTTACCTGGCTCACCTTTGCAACGGATTCCTACGAGGGCATACCGCGTATGATCTGCCGACCCTGTTTTTGGAACAGTACCTACTGCTATTAAACTGGGGAAAATTGTCGGTTCCTGATATTACCCAAAGATTCGTTTTACCCGACCTCATCCGGAAGTGGCAGTCTTTGCCGCAGTTTTTAAGAGAGCTGATAGAACAGCACCAACAGCAGGCCCATTTGTCTGAGGCCAATGCACAGCGATGAAGAGAGGATCGCAAATACCGCGCCCGGGCGCGGCGGGACCGGTTCGACCTACCGTTCGAACATTACCGGCATCGGCGGGGGCAGTAGCGGCGGCACCTCGTATGTTATGGGCAAGGACTGGGCCGTTATGGTGGGCCCGTGACCGACGATCCGGGCTAACACCGTATGTACCGAACCCGAATACGAAGGCAAAGCAACCTCAGGCTGATGCGAATAAGAAGATGAGCGGCAGAGACCTGCTAGGCTGCCATTTTCTGCCTCCTTAGGATTTCACCTCTCCTGCTGATAATGATCTCCTCCAGCGGAATCTGCCGTCCGGCGAGCTCCATTCCCTTTCTGACAATAACGGGCAGCGCAGAACAGCACGGTACCTCCATCACAACAACGGTAACACCCTTGATATCGGCCTCTCTAAAGATGTCGGCAAACTTCTGAATATAGCTCGGGACGTCATCAAACTTGGGGCACCCGACCATGATAACCCTTCCTCCGAGAAGGTCCTTGTGGAAATTCGGATATGCCACCGGCGTACAGTCTGCTGCCACCAGCAGATGAGCCCCTTTCAGAAAGGGTGCGGTAGGCGGAACCAGTTGAATCTGTACCGGCCAGTGGGAGAGCGCTGAAAGGACGCTTTCCTGAACCCCCGGCGAATTGGCCTCTTGACAGGAAGCCGGAGGGTTCAGGGTCTCAATATGGGAAGAAGGACATCCGCAGGCCATGGTGGCGGCTTTCGGGCCCCCTTGCCTTGCTTTCGAACGCAGGTATGCTTCTACAGCCTCCTCGTCGAATTCATCTGCCTCTCGTTCAACCACAGTAATTGCCCCGTTCGGGCATTCCCCCAGGCAGGCTCCCAGTCCGTCGCAATATTTCTCTGCAACGAGCCTGGCCTTTCCGTCAATAACCTCAATGGCTCCTTCTGCGCAAGCAGGGACACATTGCCCGCACCCATCACACAGTTCTTCATCGATCTCTACGATCCTTCTCGTAGCTTCCATAGTCATCTCCTTAGTACTTGGCATTTCGCATTATATACTTAGTCATTGATTATCCGTTGATCTTTGTGTCCGTTTTTCATTTCTCCCTCCCCTTCATAAGTATGCTCCTAGCCAGTTTTCTACCGCTCTCGGTCAAAATGGATCTACCGATTGCTCGTGCCAGCGCCTCTGATTCGGTTGGATCTTCCTTTTGTTTTTCCTCTAACCTAGCAATCAAGACGGCATCGGAGAAGATCTTGAGATTCAGCCTCCCCTCTTGGCGGGGATGTTGGCGATGACCGATAATCTCGCAAACCTCTTTGATCAACTCCTCCCTCGCACCCGCTCTAACCAGTATTTCCCGCGCGGCTGGTTGCGCTTCCTCCTCCTGAAACCCAGCAGCACTCCCTTCGCATGTGTTCTCCGTTGCCTTGACACCCAAATCGTGCAGATAGGCCGCTGCCAAAACCGCGGCCAGGCTACCCCCTTCCTCCTTTCCGATCTGTTCAGCATATCTGGCCACTCGCATTGCGCGGCCAATCCGTTTGAAATCCCCCTTCAGATAGCGTTTGACCTCAATGGCAACCCGATCCTTGAGAAGATCCTCTTTTTGAGCTATGAGTTCAGGAGAGAGGCTCCCGATGCACTGCTCAGCGTACTGGCAGTAAGAAGCACAGCCAAAATCCATGTTTGGATTAAGAAATCGATGCCCGCACTTCTTACAAACACGCGTGGTGTCATCCTTGAAAAACTCCACCCTATTACCGCATGTGGGGCATTTTGACTCGAAGATAGCCCCAGGCTTCCAGTAGCGGCTGTCCTGTCCTGGGCATTTCATGATTTAGCCTCCACTTACGGGCGTCTTGGTCATTCTCATTCCCCAATCTGATGGCCTTTTTGGCCGTGCAGAAGGTCCTTCCTCAGCGGGTCGGAAGGCCCCGGTACAGAATCTGGTCCAATCTTGAGACGGCCTTCAGATCCTTTTGCTCTTGCCAAGGCGAAGATACTCACGAAGAGGGTTCCTTGCCCTGATTTTAAGTGCAATGTTACATCATACCCGCGGCAGCTTTCCTTGACTTAAGTCAAAAAGGGGGCGATAATTTTAAAAAAGGAGGAAGGCCTTGAAAAACAAGGTTTCGACACTCTCCCGCATTCCCTTTTTCAGTGACCTCACTCAAGATCAATTCGGAGAAATCGAAAAGATCAGTGTTCTCAGAACCTTTGATAAAGGAGAGGTCGTCTTTTTCGAGGGGGACGATAGCACCGGTCTTTTTGTGGTACTAGACGGGCTGGTAAAGGTCTTTAAGTTCTCTGCCGAAGGAAAGGAACAGATTCTCCATGTCTTCGGTCCTGGTGAGCCAGTTGGCGAGGTTTCGGTTTTTTCCGGTCAGCAGTTTCCGGCAAATGCGGAAGCAATCGCTAAAAGTAAGCTTCTCTTCGTCCCCAGAGCGGCATTTGTTGATCTGATAGCGGCCCATCCACCCATCGCACTGAATATGCTTGCTGTCCTGTCCAAGAGGCTGCGCCAATTCGCGGTTCAAGTAGAACACCTTTCCCTCAAGGATGTTCCGGGACGACTGGCAGCATATCTTCTGTACCTGGCAGACGAACAAGGGAAAGAAGATCGGGTTAGCCTCAATATCTCAAAGGGTCAACTTGCAAGTCTTCTGGGAACCATCCCTGAAACCCTCTCACGGGCTTTTGCAAGGATGGCCAATAACAAGCTGATCGAGGTCAAGGCCAGGAGCATCAGATTGCTGGATCTCGTTGGACTGGAGGAACTTGCTGAGAGCGGAAAGCACGGGGAGTAAAGAATCCACGCGCAGGGTTACGACAAGCGGAAATGCCTCAGGAAGAGGCTGAACACCTTAGGGAGAACACTCTACCTCCCTTTCTGGAGTTGGGGCACAATAATCACATCGATCCGCCGGTTGATAGCCCGGCCTTCAGGGGTCTTGTTGGACGCCAACGGCTGCTCCGAACCATAACCAATTGCTGAGATTTCATCATATGTCAAGGTTCCATTCGCTATGAAGTATTGGCGAACGGCCTCGGCCCGTTGCTCGGATAAGCCCTGATTGAGCGCCTCTGATCCCGTGCTGTCCGTATGCCCTTCAATAACGACCTCCGCTTCGCCGAACGTGCGAATAGCCCTTTGGACTTTGCTCAGCAGTGCATAATTGCCCGGCAGGATAAAAGCCTTTCCAACCGGAAATTGAATGCCCCGTAAACGAATAACTAGCCGGTTTCCTTGTTTGTAAACCTCAGCCTCATTCGGACTAAAGGAGTCTTGGACTTCGCTAAACAGCTGTTGAAACCGCCGTTCCGACGCCAAGCGTTCTTTTGCGGCCCTCTCTTGCCGGGTCTTTCCCTCCAGGGCCGCTATCCTATTCTCCAACTCGGTTAACTGCACCTGATTGTATTCCAGCTCTGCCTGCTGTTTTTTTACCCTACCGACCATGAATTCGTGATCTTTCTGCAGGGCCGCAACTGAGGCAAGGATATTCTCGACCTGCACCTCGAACCCGCGGTCGCGCATATCCGGGGCAGACAGCTTCGCCGCGGCCTCGTAAAGCATCCCTTCAAACCAGACAGTTATCTGTTCGGGCTCCATCGTCTGGATTTTCTTGCTCTGCTCTAAGACCTGAATAAGCCGGCGAGCCTGAAACAGGGCTTCATTAGCCTGTTGATGTATCTGCTTTTTCTGATAACGGTTTTCGGAAATGAATGCGTCAACATCCCTTAATTTGTCTTGTGCCGCTTTGAATGTGTTTGGGGTGATTTTGCTTGCACCCCTCTCCTCTCCTTCGTTTATCAGCTTACGGACCTCGCTGAGCACACCTTTAATTGCCCGTAACTCAAGTTGGTCAAATGCCCGCACGACCTTTGCCCTGTTTTTTCGGGCCCAATCAAGATTGTTTTTCTCAATCGCTCTCATGAGCTCGAGGAATTCCTCCTCCGCCTTTGCATAATCCTCTCCCATGCTCGTAGCTCCCGCGGAGCGAGCAAGGTCACGGGCCTTGATGACGTCCGGAAATTCCTCCCGCGCAACGTTACCCGCCTCTTGTGCACGCTGAAGGTGGGCTCGTCCGTAGGTCACATTCTTCAAGATGTCGGAAAGCTCATCTTCCAACTCCAAGCCTTTTTTTGCCTCATAGAGCGACTTCTCGGCCTTGGAAAACCAGGTTGGTGCCAAGACATTGAGTTGCTTGTCTCGTCCGTTGTTGATCTCTTTCTCCAAGCGGTTAACTTGCTCTACCGGCTTTTCTGGGGCAGCAACGGGCTCCGTGAGCAACCCTTTCCCCGCACAGCCGCCAAGCAAACACACTGCAGTCATGAGCACCAAGACGATTCCGTTTTTTCCCTTAACCAGCATCGACTTGCTCCTTTCCGCTGCCCTCAGCTGAAAAAGGGGAGTTGATGATATCGAGAGCATTCCTCCCCTCTTTTAACAATTGAATCCTGGAAGGACTATTCCCCTATAACTACGAAGTCATCCCTTCTGTTTTTGGCCCACGCGTCTTCACCACCACCCAGGGCAAGCGGCCGCTCCTCTCCATAGCTTATCGTTCGTATCCTATCGGGAGATATTCCGAGGGAGACCAAAAAAAGTTTGGCGCTATTAGCCCTTCTTTCTCCCAAAGCAAGGTTATATTCATTGGTGCCTCTTTCATCGCAGTTACCCTCTATCCTTATGCGGATACTGGAGTTTTCTTTTAGAAATGCTGCCGTTTTCTCGAGAACTACCCTTGCTTCATCTCTGATGGAAGACCTGTCAAAATCAAAATAGATTGGCTGTGGCTGAAATTCTTCGGCTTCTGCCAGCTGTCGAGCCTTTTCCTCAGCCTCACGCCTCTTCGCCGCTTCCAATTCCTCAAGTTTCTCGATCCTGACCTCTTCAGCCCTCCTAGCTTCTTCTTGTTGCGCTCTTTTCACTGCCGCTGCTTCCTTCTCAGCCTTCGTTACCTCGGTGGGGCGTGCCGTAATCACACTCTCTTCCGTGACAAGCTTCTTTTTGGCGCATGAGGACATCAAAAAGATGGATGAACATGCGAAAATGAGCAATGTTACGATTATTGCATTCCTCTTCATGACTCTCTACCTCCTTGTCTTCTTATTCAGTGGTTTTTCTCCCTCTATCTGTATTCATGCCCGGGCATCTGCCGAATCGCCGAGCTAACAGTTTGTTTATTCGGGTTGATGCAGATTTAATACTATATTCTATACTATCATTACTGTCTACCCAAATACATACTTTCCGTAAGCAAGAATCATGCGCAACTGGCTGGTGTTCCGTTCTCATTATTTTATTTTAAATTTCAATTAGTTATCTAAAACGTCGGTAAAAACTACGGTTGAAACACTGTGGCATGAGACCCATTGATTGTGAAAAAAAGCACCACCTTCCCACTTAAACGGAATTCCTCGGGGACATCTGGTAGGCTTATGAGGAGCACGACCCGGTCATTAATGGAAATCGGCTGCTAGGCGGCTGGGCCGATGTTTCTCACGGGAGGCTTCGAAACGTCGGAGAAATGTCCCTTCAAATATTGGCTAATCGTAGACCAAAAGCCATCCAAAGGGCGGGTGGCTTCGGTGGAGGCGAATGGTCCCCGTAACTCTAGGGTAATTTCAAGGCCTTTTCACTATTCAGCCATTATCTCTCGAAAAAGTGACAGATTATTCAGTGCCTTTCCTGCTCCCAGGGCCACTGTGGTAAGCGGATCGTGAGTGATAGTTATAGGAAGACGTGTCTCCTCTCGCAACAGAACATCAAGATCCTTTAACAGGGCTCCGCCCCCAGTCAAGAAGATCCCGTTGTCTACCACATCAGCAGAGAGTTCAGGAGGTGTCTGTTCCAGGGCAATTCTCACAGTCTGAAGAATGGTGCCTACCTGTTCTGATATGGCCTTTCGAACCTCTTCTGAATCTATGGTGAGTGTCTTCGGTATCCCAGTTACCAGATCCCTGCCCTTGACTTCTAGAGTCTCCGTTTCCTCTGTCTGGTGCGCCCTCCCAATGCTGATCTTTATGAATTCCGCCGTTTGAACACCAATCAAGAGATTGTATTTCCTCTTTAGGTATTGCAGGATGGCCTCATCCATCTTATCACCTCCCACCCTGACCGAGCGGGAATACACCGTTCCAGCCATGGAAATAACGGCGACTTCTGTAGTGCCTGCGCCAATGTCAACCACTACATTGCTCGTAGGCTCGGTTATTGGGAGATCTGCGCCGATCGCTGCTGCCATGGGCTCCTCGATCAGAAAGACTTGTCGAGCCCCCGCCGACTCCGCGGACTCCCGAACTGCCCTCTTCTCGACCGGGGTTACGCCCGATGGAACGGATATTATGATCCGGGGCCTTACAAGAGATCTCCTTTTGCGAACCTTTCTAATGAAGTGTTTGAGCATGATCTCAGTACTATCAAAATCAGCAATAACCCCGTCCGCCATGGGTCTGATCACCACAATATCGCTCGGCGTTCGGCCCAACATCTCCTTAGCCTCTTTCCCGACCGCCAGTACCTTACTTACCCGCTGATCCCCCTTCCTGACCGCCACCATAGAAGGCTCATTCAAAACGATGCCCCCGCTCTTAGTGTAGATCAAGGTATTGGCCGTTCCCAGATCAATAGCCAGGTCATTGGAGAATGAGCCGATTAAAGGATTCAGCCACATGAGGCCCCCCTTTAAAGGTCCCTCCTCTAGAAATTATCCTTATACTAGAGAGAAAAACGCGTTTAGTCTAATAAAAAGGGACAATGAGATGAAACAGTGTGAATCTTGGGAATGCAGGTTCTCAGGAATATCCCTTGACTTTCAGGTATTCCCAATCTACAAGGAGGCTCATGGCCCGCTTAGCTGCTCGAGATGTAAATGCGATACTCCAGTTCCTGGAAGACGGAATTAGGCTTATCCCGAAAATCAATCGTGCACAAAAGATGGCAGCAAGGAGCAAGATCAGAAGACAGTTCAGCTGGCTTTCACAGCTGAATGCTCCAAGCGCGGGGATGGTCCTTAACGAATTGGAACAGAGGCTTCCGGACCTATTTCCCTTGTATCCCATGGGGGTTAGGGAAAGACTCAAGGAGATCGTTAAGGAAAGACTGAAGGAATAAGGCCATAGATTCGCTTGAGCAAGAAGGCCTGCTCCACTAAGGTACTACTTGCACTACTTCTTCGTGGTAAATGGTTTAAACAGATCGATTGGTATTGGAAAGAGGGTCTTTGAACTGCCCTGTGACCCAACCTCCCTTAGGGTTTGAAGGTACCGCAACTGAAGGGCATAAGGAAAATCCTGTATCATCTGGGCAGCTTCCCTTAACTTGCCAGCGGCTTGGAACTCGCCTTCGGCATTGATGACCTTTGCCCTCCGCTCCCTTTCGGCCTCTGCCTGTTTGGCCATAGCCCGCTGCATCTCCGAGGGAAGCTCAATATGCTTCACCTCCACCGTGGAGACCTTGATTCCCCACGGATCCGTATTCCTATCCAGTATTTGCTGCAACGTGGTATTTATCTTGTCTCTTTCCGCCAGAAGTTCATCCAGCTCTACCTGCCCGCATACACTTCTCAGCGTTGTCTGGGCTAGCTGGGAGGTAGCAAAAAGGTAATTCTCTACTTCAATAATTGCACTGTTCGGATCCATAACCCTGAAGTAGATAACCGCATCCACCTTAATGGACACATTATCCCTTGTAATTACATCCTGGGGAGGCACATCCATGGTCACCAAACGGAGACTCACCTTAACCAGTCTATCGATAATCGGGATAATAATGACAATCCCAGGTCCCTTGGCCCTTTCCAATACCCTCCCGAGCCTGAAAACAACGCCTCGCTCATACTCCCTGAGGACTTTGATGGCCGCGCTCAGAAAGATTATTAGCAAGATGACTGCCAGAATATAGAACATAACAACCTCCCCTGGTTATTTCTTGCCGCCCTCAAGACACCGGGGTCTGCTGGCACCATTTCTCTTCAGCTCAGCAACCTTGCCTTATAACAATCGATATGCGCACTCCCCTATGGCGCGCATACCTCGGCAATTGCACGGGATAATACCATGTTATTTACCGCGGGGGCAAATCTTTCGTATCGCCCCCTTTCGGGCTCCGTTAGGTCTTTTGACTTTTGCGAGATAATGATTAAAAGATTCATTAGGAATGCAGGATACATCAAACTGAATCACCATATCTCTGCAAGGGTGTTCCGAACTCTTGATATAAGGTTCGGTAGCTGTGCAATTTGAAAACGACGTAAATTAGGTGGTTGGAATGAAAACCCTTATTTTCAGTATAGTGTTAGGCTTATTTGGTGTACTTGGATGTCAAAATCCTACAAACCATGAAATTATGGCGAGTGATACGATGAAAAAACAGGCTCAAGAATTGGAGACGGCAACATTTGCAGGAGGATGCTTTTGGTGCATTGAGTCCGACTTTGAAAAGGTCGAGGGCGTTATTGAGGTGATATCGGGTTATACCGGCGGTCACAAGGAAAAGCCGACCTATGAGGAGGTATCATCCGGTGGCACCGGCCACTTAGAGGCCGTTCAGGTGCGCTACGACCCCACCAAGATCACCTACAAAGGACTGCTGGATATTTTTTGGAAGCATGTGGATCCCACCGATGCCGGTGGACAGTTCGTCGATCGAGGGTCTCAGTACCGAACAGCCATCTTCTACCATAACGAGGGGCAGAAGCGGCTGGCAGAGGAATCCAGAGACCAGCTCAACGAATCGGGCCGGTTCGATAAACCCGTTGCCACGGAGATCGCCATGGTACAGGCGTTTTACCCGGCCGAGGACTACCATCAAGACTATTACAAGAAAAATCCGATTCGATACAAGCTTTACCGATATAATTCGGGTAGGGATCGGTTCCTGAAAAAGGCATGGGGTGAGTCCACGCCAACCCCCGAAGGACATTCAAAGAACGGGACCTATTCAAAGCCCGCCGATGAGGTGCTTCGAAAAAACCTTACGCCTATGCAGTATGAGGTTACGCAGAATGAAGGCACTGAGCCGCCGTTCAACAACGAATACTGGGATAACAAAAGGGAAGGCATTTATGTGGACATAGTTTCGGGCGAGCCCTTGTTCAGCTCCCGTGACAAGTTCGACTCGGGAACCGGATGGCCCAGCTTCACCAAGCCCCTTCAACCGGAGAACATCGTGGAGCGGGAAGACAGACGTCTTTTTATGGTCCGTACCGAGGTCCGAAGCAAGCACGGAGACTCTCACCTGGGTCATGTATTCACAGACGGACCCGAGCCCACCGGGCTGAGGTATTGCATGAACTCCGCCGCCTTGAGGTTTATTCCCAAAGAAGACCTCAAAAAAGAAGGGTACGGACAGTACCTGAAGCTGTTTGACGAAACGCCTTAAGACAGCCTGCGAAGGGCGAAACGTACTCAAGGAAACTTCGCACGGTATGGAAGGGAGAAGTATGCGAATCAAAGCTAATGGCATTCATATGAATTATGAACTCACCGGCAAAGACGATGGAGCGGTTGTGATTTTCAGCCATTCCCTTGGCTGCAGTTTGGCTATGTGGGATCCTCAGATGGGTTCCCTGGAACCCCATTTCCGGGTACTGCGCTACGATACCCGCGGGCACGGCCTCAGCCAAGCTTCAGTCGGGGCATACACCTTGGAGCTCCTCGGAGAAGACGCAATCGCCCTCTTGGATGCCCTGGGCATCGATGCAGTGCACTGGGTCGGCCTGTCCATGGGCGGGATGATCGGTCAGTATCTTGCCCTGCATCATGCCGATCGGCTCGAGAGCCTCATCCTTTGCGACACTTCTGCCGCCATTCCCGAGGAAGCCCTGCCATTATGGCAAGAGCGTATCGATGCAGCTCGAGATAAAGGCATGGAAGCCGTGATAGAACCCATAATAGAGCGCTGGTTGAGCCATTCGTTCGTGGCCCTGAACCCCGTAATGGTGAGGCGAATCCGAGAGCAGTTTCTCGCAACACCAGTGGATGGTTATGTCGGCTGCTGCCAGGCGATCAGCAAACTCAATTACCTGGATCAACTCGCTAAGATCAACATCCCCACGTTGATCATTGTTGGGGAAGACGATCCTGGAACCCCAGTTGCAGCCTCAAAGGCTATGCATGAGCGGATCCCGAACTCAAAACTCATAGTAATACCGTCGGCCCGTCATCTTTCAAACGTTGAGCAACCTAAACTCTTTAACACTGCCCTACTGGATTTCTTAGGCAAAGAAAGCAAGACGGGGGTTAACCACTAAAAGCAAGCCGCGGCTGCGGTACGGAAGTTGAGTCAAACTCTAGAAAGGAGGCGTTTTCCACGGGCACGGCTGCGGGCATCTCTCCTGTTAGCAAAACCTGGTACAACGGGAGCGATCTGAAAGTGGGGAACTCAGATCAGCACAATTTTGGCGAACAGGCAAGACCCGGAAAAAGGTCAAAACAGGACTTCGTATTTCATTCCCCTTGTCTCTAATTCGCCTATGAGCCTTTCCTTTTGTTGACGGAAAAACGAGTCGGTTATTTCCTTCTGAAACCCCAGGTGATAGTACAGGCCACGTATCGAAGGGATGTAGTTCATCTTATCGATGAGAACCTCGTCTACCTTTCCCTCAAGCCGCTGGATAAGCCTTTGCGGGTTGCCCGGGAGAAGCGGCCCCACAAAGGCGAACGTTCTTATGCCCAGGGAGTGGATTTCCTGCAGCGCTCTGATCCTGTCCTCAACGGGCGTCGCCCCGGGCTCAAAAAAGCTTGCGATCCGCTCATCATCGGTGGTTATCGTAAACCCCACTTCAATGGTTTCAAATCCCTGAAACAGATCCACATCCCGTAACACCAGATTTGACTTCGTCTGAATGTTCACAGGGAACCCCTTTTTCGCGAGCTCCCTTAAGCAACGCCTGGTCAGCCTGTACTTCGCCTCGAGCGGCTGATAGGGATCGCAGACCGAGGAGATCCACACCGTGCCTGGCTTGGCCTTATTTAGTTGCCTTCTCAGGAGCTCAGGGGCATTGATCTTGATATCCACGAATTGACCCCACGGTTCCCTGTGGCCTGAATAGCGTTTCATGAACAGGCGCGCATAGCAGTAAGCGCAATTGATCTGGCAGCCCGTATAAGGATTGAGACAATAGTCAAAGATCTTTGACTTATTGAGAACGCTTTTCGCCGTGATCTCCCTGACCTTGAGCACGGACTGCACCTTTCTATCACGAATCGGATATGCGAGTATACCCGCTTAGCCTATTCCGGAACCTTGCCAATAGCCTTGATCGGCTGCACCAGGGCCATTAAAGCTGATCATACCACAGGAATGAGCTTTTGCGGATTGAAAAGAGCGGCATACCAGAAGGAGATGGAATGGCCTACAGCATTTGATTTGAACTCATTTGTCGATTATTGTCATAGGGCTGGCCCTCAGATGGCCTTGACGGAATTCCTTCTAAGCGTTATGAGTGAGCTTTGTGAGTCAGGGCATTGGAGAAAGGGTAAGATGATTCCTGCGCCAGCATTTACGAATAGTAGGCCTTTGAAACGGACGATAGAGTAGATCCATCGGAGACCCGTGCGCATGAAACCAAGTCCATTCTGGAAAACCAAGTCCCTTGAGAAGATGAATCACGATGAATGGGAATCTCTTTGTGATGGTTGTGCACGTTGCTGTTTACAGAAGATAGAAGACGAGGATACCGGACAGATTCAACTTACCCCTGTTTCGTGTGATTTTTTGGATATATCCAGTTGCCGGTGCATGGTATATGAGGATCGTGCCCTTGTGAATCCGGATTGCGTGCCACTTACCCCCGACAAAATAAGACACACAAACTGGTTGCCGGCTAGCTGCGCCTACCGATGCCTTGTTGAAGGAAGGGAGTTGGAATGGTGGCATCCACTCATATCGCGCGATCCCGGCACGGTTCATAAAGCGGGTATATCGGTGCGGGACAAGGTGCTGCCGGGAAAGTACGTTCATCCCGATGATCTTGCAGGTGGCAAAGAGTGATGCCGCGAATCCTCAAGGATGAAAGAGGTCCGTAGAGAAAGGAACAAGATGCGCGGCCTTTGCTTTTACGTAGCCTATCGGCTGAAGACGTTGTTGTTTTCCCCTTGACAAACTCCGTCTCTAACGGTAAGGGTCAATTATGCATAACCGTGTAATCAAAGATACCCTCTTTGTGTCGTTTATTGGCTGGTGGCACTTTAGCTTCCGCTGGGAGGTGAGTCCACCATAACCGGCACCGTTATGTAAAAGACAACCGTGGGCTCGCTTCCGTAAGGCCCACGGTTTTATTTTGGGAATCCGATTAAGGCCGCGGGTCCAAAAGCCCCGCGGCCTTTTCTATGTTAATCAGGAATCTTTACCTGGAGGTACCTTGCCATGAGATCAAAGATAGCTGATGCAGTCAGCGGTATACCCCTTTCGGGTATTCGAGAGATGATGAAACGTGCTGCGACGTATGACAACGTCATCTCCCTTGGGATTGGCGAGCCCGACTTTGACACGGCCAAGGAGATTTGTGAACAGGCATTCCGCGATGCCGTCGGAGGGGCGACCCACTACACCCAATCGCAGGGAGACCCCGAATTGGTCGAGGCCATCCAAGCATACCTGATGAAGCGCTTCGGGGAAGATTTCTCTACCCGCCAGATTGTGGTTACCACGGGGGGGATTGGCGGCTTGTCTTCGTTTTTTAGGACTGCACTCAATCCTGACGACGAAGTACTCTTACCCGAGCCCTATTTTCCTCCCTATAAACATCTGATCGAATGGGTGGGGGGAAAGGCCGTCCCTGTTCACACGTCGTTCGAAAACGGCTTCATGCCTACCGGGGAGGCTCTTGAGGAAGCAATAAGCCCCTCTACCAGGGCCTTGCTCCTGAATTCACCCAACAATCCAACGGGGGCGGTTCTTCCTGCCGGGACCCTGGACGGTATTGCCCGTATCGCGGTGGAAAGGGATCTATTAGTATTGAGCGATGAGGTTTATGACCGGCTTCTTTTCGACGGGCTGAAACACGAATCCATGTGGACACGACCGGGCATGCGGGAGCGGACCGTTGTGGTTCAGTCCTTTTCGAAATCCTTTGCAATGACCGGGTGGCGGATAGGGTACGCTTTTGGGCCCGAATGGATTATTGAGTCAATGATCAAGGTGGTAACCTCCTATACCTCCTGCGCGCCATCGGTATCGCAACGGGCCGCCCTTGCAGCGCTCAGGCTGGACGGGAAGTTCGTCGACATGATGGTAGACGAGTTCCGTGTACGGCGCGACCTAGCCTATGAGGTATTACAGGGCCTCCCCGGTGTGCGGGTACACAGGCCCGCTGGTACCTTCTACATCTTCCCGGATGTGAGTCAAATAGCGAAAGACAGCCTTCAATTCGCGGTCGATTTGTTACAGCATGAGCAGGTCTTGGTGATTCCGGGAGAGACCTTTGGGTCATCCGGAACCGGATGCCTTCGGCTGGCCCTCACCGTTAACGAGGGGCGGTTGGAGGAGGCTTTCCAAAGAATCCAACGGTTCATCCATACCCACTATTAATCTTTCTTGTTCCGGTAAAATGCCCTGTCCTTCCGGGCAGGGCATTCTTGCGTTTTTAGCACGTATTCCAATGCTTACTAGAGATACGACCGTGCTTCCAACCAATAGGCCTTGGAGCAAGGCGCATACCTTTTCAAAAACCCTGCCCTGCCACTTGACCGCAGCGATACTTTTTTCTATAGTTCGATTCCCTAACCACTGCATCGAAGGGAAAGCACGAAAAAAACATAAAGGAGGTTCTGTATGAGGATTATTCTGCTGGGCGCACCGGGTGCCGGTAAGGGCACCATCGCCAAACTCCTCACCGATTATGACGGTTCTGTTCAAATATCAACAGGAGACATACTCCGCGCTGCGGTCAAGGAGGGAACTGACCTGGGCAAAGAGGCCAAAGCATATATGGACAGAGGTGATCTTGTTCCCGATTCGCTTATCATGAGGATCATGGAAGAACGCTTACAGGAAGACGATTGTCAGAAGGGATTTATCCTGGATGGATTTCCCAGGACAATACCCCAGGCTGAGGAGCTGAAAAAACTCCTGGCTAAGCTCAACCTAAGTCTTGATATGGCCGTGAATCTGGATGTACCCAAAGAGGTCATTCTGGACCGCCTCACCACGAGAAGGACCTGTTCGAATCCGGATTGCCAAGAGATTTATAATATCAAAAGCAAACCACCCACCCCGGAAGGAAAATGTGAGAAATGTGGTTTCCCTGTCATCCAGAGAGACGATGAGACGGAAGAGGCCATATTGCACAGGCTTGACACGTACAACGAGAAAACAGCGCCCCTCATAGGCTTTTACCAGAATGAGGGGCTTCTCAGAAACATCGTCTCTCTGGACAGCAAGGAAACGGTCGAAGCGATCAAGAGGGCTCTCTAATTATTCGGCGCGAGCTTTCTGAGTCTGTTGCCCGTATTAATTGGGTGCGATCTCAATACACGCTGCTGCCCGCAACAGGTGCTTTCAGGCAACGACATGATTTGAACCGGATCATCGCATGATGACCCAACAGGCCAGGGAACTGGGCACATATATCGCCCAACTTATTCAAACCGGAAAGCGTGAGAAGGCATACGATCTTCTGAAACCTGTTCTGGCCGAGCGCACGCCTTTTCGCCTGCTCGAACACATCGGTACCGCTGTCGGAACTGCACCTATCAAGGTGGTCAATCCCTTTTTGGAACGCATCGCCGTTGCAGGTACCGAAGGAGGCTGGGTGGTTATCGGGAGCGCATTGAGGGCGCACCTGGACCGCGATCTAGCTGTCGCTCATGCACGCTGCCGGTCCTTTATTATCCTGGCCGACATTTGGTATGCCACGGACATCTTGGGTGAGCGGGTCTCTGGTCCGGCGTTAACGACTGCCTTTGAACCAACCCTGGACCTGCTGAAACCGTGGCGCGTGGATTCCAACCGCTGGGTGCGACGGGCTGTCGGGGTAAGCGTTCACTTCTGGGCAAAGCGCTCACGGGGGGCGGCAGAGCGGATGGATCAAGCAAGGACGCTCCTGGCGTTTGCGGAGCCCATGTTCGAGGAGCAGGACCGGGATGCCGTAAAAGGCGTTGGCTGGGGACTAAAGACACTAGGCAGGTATTATCCCGACCTGGTGGCGGATTGGCTGGCTAAGCAGATTGTCCACCGGCAACGCCGCTGCCGGGCTACCCTGCTGCGCAAGGCCCTTACCTATCTCACGGAAGAGCAACGGGGCCGAGCCACCGGGGAGACACCCTCATGAAGCTGGAATTCCAGGAATATCGTGCCCGCAAGATGGTCAACGTCCATCGCCATGTGGACGGCCCGTGGTTTTGGGACAAGTATAGCGCAAACCCTTACGTAGGCTGTCGCAGTGGCTGTGAGTTCTGCTACCTCAGGGGCGGTCGATATCTCGGACGGCGGGACCCCGATTTCTTTGACAGCCTGATCCAGGTCAAGACCAACGCTGTGGAACTGTTGCAAAAGGAACTGGAACAACTACCTCTCGAGGTAATTTCATGCGGCGACTGGCAGCAGCCGGCTGAAACCCGTTACCGATTGTCGCGCGGCATGCTGGAGGTTGTAAACGAGCTGGGCTTTCCCTTGCTCATTATCGAACGCTCACCGCTCCTCACTCGCGATCTGGACCTCCTAGTCGAGATCAACCGTAAGGCATGGGTGGGTGTGTTGTTGAGTATCAGTAGCTTGGATCCGGTCTTGAAGCGGGCCTTTGAGCCCCGGAGCCCCGGTGTGCGGCTTCGCCTTCAGGCTATGGCGCAATTGGCCAATGCCGGCATTCTGGTTGGAACCGCTCTCATGCCCGTGTTCCCCTTCGGCGGTGACGACCAAGCACATCTGGAGGACGTGGTATCCGCCACCATAGACCACGGAGGGTCCTTCGTGCTGGCAGGCGGGCTTACGATGAGCGGTGTGCAAGCCGCACGGACGCTTGAAGCCCTCCGGCGATTCGCCCCTCACCTGGAGGCCCATTGGCGAGACCTGTATGGGTGGGACATGGGCGCACAACCCAACTACAGCCCGCCTCGGGCTTATGTCGCCCGCCTCGGGGTACTGATTCGGGAATTGTGCGCACGGCGTGGCCTGATGGATCGCATGCCCCGATTTATTCCATCAGGGCCGCTGGCGGCAAACAAGCGGATCGCCGAATTCCTGTTCCTTAAGACCTACGATCTTCAACTGGAGGGGGCACGGGAATATCGCATCTGGACGTATCGCAAGGCGGCCTGGGCGTTGGATGAGTGGCCGGAGAGTATTGTCAACGTGCATCAAGCCCGAGGAGAGGCGGGGCTAAGGGAGTTGCCCGGGATCGGCAAGAGCCTGGCGGCTGAGATTGCCGGATGGCTGAGTGACGAGCATCTGGAACACTGAACAGGGAGGAGATTTGGTAGCAAACCGATAAACATAATCCCTTTCACTGCTCCGCAAAAACGTATCCTACTTCTGTTCCTTGGTTTTCTTCTGCTTTGGACGGCGCTTACCATGCGTTCCCCTCCAGATCTTCCCGCGCTTGGTGCGTTTATCACCCTTTCCCATATCGAAACCTCCTATTAACCATTCGCATCGAAAACCCGCTGAGCCCACGCCTCATTCTTTTCCTATGTCCGGAGAGAACCCGTTCATTTCACGGACGGCTCCGACTCACAATGAGGCCTATACTAGCACATGATGAGCCGAATGAGAAGAGTTCACCCGCGCTTCGATAACATCAGCTTGCTTCTTGCAGGATACGCTGGTACATTTTAGCACATGCCCCCGACCCTTTGCTTCAGGGTTATACATGAAAGAAACGCTCTGGTGAGCATGGAGATGTCTTTTTTTGCTCTGCCCTCTCAACAAGGCCTTGTACGGGGACGTTTCAAACCGGCGCACCGCCCCATAGGCCTTGGCACTAAGGTACCAGCCTGTGTGCGCCGTTTTGAAACGCCCACTGCTCTGAACCATGGGAGGACAGAGTCAAAAGAAGACATCTCCATGCTCTTTTCTCCAGTGAGTTTCTTAGGAGCCTGAAATGGGTACTATGAGAGCATCGAGAAAGCCTATCGTCAAGATATGCACGGTGCATAATAGATACGCCTGCGCTGAGCTGGGGCAGATATGAGGCCACGTGAGGTAGCGATGGAAACGGGCCATAAAGACCGCGTAAAATTCCTGGGTACCGCCGGTGCCCGATTTGTTGTGGCAAAACAGCTCCGGTCTTCAGCCGGCGTTTACGTGAGCATGAAAGACGCCCGTATTATCATAGATCCCGGTCCGGGCACACTTATAAGATGTGCCAAATCCAAGCCGCCCATTGATGTAACAAAGCTCAATGCCATTATCATCACTCACGCCCATATCGACCACTCCAATGACGCCAACATATTAATTGACGCCATGACAGGCGGCGGGCTCAACAGGAAAGGCCTTTTGTTCGCAACTGAGGAGTGCATCCGTGGTGAGAATGCCGTTGTGCTTCCCTATGTGAGGGGCTTTCCTGAAGATATTGTCATACTCAGACCGCGAGGGCAGTATTCAGTCGGTGAGGTATCTTTTACCACCTCACTGAGACACCAGCACCCGGTGGAAACATACGGTATCATCTTTGACTACAATGGTCGAAGGATCTCCTTCATGGTCGACACACACTATTTTCCAGATTTGACAAAAGATTATGAAGATTCCGACATACTGGTAATGAATGTCGTCAGATCCGCCGCCCATGAGAGCGACAAGGTAATGCACCTATGTATTGATGATGTAAGGGAAATCCTCTCCCGAATACGTCCGAGAAAAACCGTATTGACTCACTTTGGCATGACCATGTTAAAAGCAAAGCCGTGGGTGGTTGCGGAACAACTATCCCATGAGCTTGGAGTGGATGTAATTGCAGCCTCCGATGGAATGACTCTCGAGCTTGAGCGAGGATCCGGTAGGCGCGAGGATTGAAAGGGAAGGGGCCTTACATGAACACCAAAACCGACAAGGAGCCGAACCTCCAAATTATTCCCGGCACCTATCCCCTCGAGATCTCCTTTGGAGCCATCCACATCGTGGCGGCACCCAAAGACAGGCCTCCGTTCAAGGCAGAAGCAATGGCGTTCTAGGAGGACACCTTCCTCGTCATGAGCGCAGAGCCGATCGTCCGTGCCCCCAAGGAATCACGCATGAGGATAATGACCCGGGTGATTGAAACACGGCCCGAAACACCTGGTACCGTGCTCGTCAGGGGAAAACGGTCGCTACGGTTCCTTGCCGTTGTTCATGACCTGAACCAGGAGCCCTCGTGGAGAGAGGAATGGGTAGCGCATTGCCTGGAAAAGATCTTTGCGGAAGCTGAGAATCGAAAACTGAAATCGATTGCGCTTCCATTTCTCGGCACCTTACACGGGAGGTTGGAAAGAGGGCGCTTCCTGGAGCTGCTTGGGCATGCTCTTAGCCAAACTGAGCTGAGGCACCTTGAGCGCATCTGGCTCGTGGTGCCCGATGGCATGAACTCCAAGATCCTCGAAATACTGGAATCTGGCACCGAAGGTTGAGCGGGTTCATCGTGCATTTGCCCTTTTTTTGAAGGGATCAAGCCACAATATGGCCCCCGCTGACCATGATGATTCAGTGGATGATCTGCCCTTTGATACTCGAGGGCAAGAAGCGCTTGAAAAACTCCCGTATTCTTTGGGCAAAGGGTGCTCTGACACGAATCTGGACAAAGAGATCTCCCGGCTCTGCCCCGCCTTTTCCTTCTCCCCCCATCCGCTTCAACCTTATCTGCTGGCCTGCTTTGATGCCTGCGGGAATCCTAACGATCAGTTGCTTGGAGTTAATGCGGCAGAAGTAGCTGATCTTACCACCGCTCTGGGCCAAGGCAGGAGGAATCACAATGCTGTCGTGCAGATCCTTCCCCTTTTCCGGCCACTCTACGCCCCATATCTTTTTCAGGCCCACTTTTACCAACTTACCGAACGGGCCACCTAGGGAAAAACTGGACAAGGGTGCTCCCTTGCCCATGGAAGGACTTACAAATACCCTGCCAAAGGCCCCGGGTCTTCTAAACTCAAAGGTTCGACTTCCCGCCCCATAGGCCTCCCTGAACACCTCATCAAATCCCCTGAACCCGAAGGCCCTGCTCAACTCCTCAAAGATCTGCTGGATATCAGAGCCCCTGAAGATATCCTGTTCGGAATAGGCCTGTCTAAACTGCCCATAAGCGGAGGAGCCGTAAATGTCCCTTAGCGAGTCATATTCTCTCCTTTTTTGGGGATCCGAGAGCACCGCATACGATTCGTTAATCTCCTTCATCTTGGCGGCCGCAGCCGGGTTACCCTGATTTCTGTCCGGATGATACTGAAGGGCCAGTTTTCGGTAGGCCTCCTTGATGTGCTGCTGATTGTCGTTTCTGTCAACACCCAGAATCTCGTAGTAATCCTTTTGTTGCATGAGCCTTGTTTTCCTTTAAAGCCAAGTCTTTGGGGCCTCGGGTTTCAAAGCAAGTCCCCAGAAGAATCTGCTCATATATTTTTCTAAATATAATTCCGGAATTTATGATTGCAAATAGCAACCGAGGAAAATCCCGTACCTCCCCCCATAATTCTGTGTTATCAAAGGAGTCTCTTTCTCCTATCAATCCGCGCCGTATTTCCCGGCCTTGTGCGTTACTGGGAGCAGGCGGAATTAACGGATGGCTTATTCCCTCTCCGGCCAGCCGGAGGGCGAACTGAATGCCAGGGAAACATAACTAACAGTGTCGCGTTCGTCCCCGGTAAGTTCTCCTGAAGTATAATAGGTAAGCAGGGTGCCTTTGGCGTCTTCGGGCAGGAGCTCCAGCAAGATACCGATGGGGCACCTTCCGCATATGGTAGCTCCGGTATCTTCGATGTAGTCTATGAATTTGGGACAGTCCTTCTCAATAATGATATCCACCGCTCCCAAATCGAGCTTTCTGATGTTCTCCTTGATATCATTTTTGTAAGGAACATAGCCAAATCGCGGGCCCTGATGGGTGAAGTCGGAACTGATGACGACTACATCACCTTTCGTAACAACTTCCCTGAGAGAACCGGCTATCGCCTTATAGTCGCCGTTCCGGAGTTGCCCGACCACCATGGGTATTAAGGTAAAATCATCCCCCAGAACAACCTGAAGAAAGGGCAGTTGCACCTCGAGGGAATGCTCCTGGGAATGAACCTCCGCAATTGACGTGAAGAGCGTCTGCCTCCGGAGCATATCACAGGCCGTGGTGTCGAGTTTTACGACACCGAGTGGTGTCTCATAGCCACTGACCTGAGCTATTGAAACTCCCCTGAAGCCCACCCGATGGGTTGGGGCGAGGACAACGGCTCTCTTGATCTTGGACTTATCCAGGAGCTTAAAACCAAACGCGGCAGCCTGCCCTGAATACACGTAGCCTGCATGGGGGCTGATGAGCGCTATCACCTCTCCTTCAACGCGTTCCGGTGTTGCGTTATGCAGGTACTTGTTGATTTCATCCTGTAAACGTTCGGGATTGCTATCGTAAAACATTCCGGCCACAGCTGCTCTCCGCACCTTGAACCTCCTTTCCTTTTCTGCCACGAGCCCTGAACTATCTGGCTCGCTGCACTGTGAGGCCCCCCAAAAGCCCGCCACCGCGCATATCAAAGCCACGCCGGCACTTAGTGTAATCCAGCGGATCAGTTTTTGGCGTTTTTTCATCTTGCCTACCTCTGTTCTGCAGCCTTCCAGTTCTTTTCTGCATAGGATCGGGCTTATTCATCCGCATCGTCATGACGTATAGATGAACATGCACTGATTATCCGACCGGTGGGGACTAGTTTACTCTATCTTTACCAAAAATTAGCACAAAGTAAAGGTTTTAGCTTAATAACGAATTGACTCACCAAAGCCCTCCTGTGAGTAAGCATTGTTCATACCGGGTCACGATACAGATTACAAGCTATTGACAGATACCCTCAAAACTGATTTTAATAGACCAACGCACCGGTTCCCCGGTCAAACAGGGGCTTGTGGCTGCCCAGCAACGCCTTCATGGTCGAACCCTCAGCCACGGTTTTATCGGGGGTTTGAAAAGGGAAGAGACATGATCGGTATTTCCACATGCTGGTGGAACCTGGAGACGATTCCAGGCGACAGGTTGATCAACGAAATCATTGATCTCGGGTTTGAAGGGGTGGAACTGGAATACAGGATCACCAATGCTTTCTATCAGCAGATGCGTCCTCAGTTAATCAGGAGAGTCCGGGTTTTGAGCATCCACAACTTTTTCCCCAAACCGGAAGAGCGGGCTAAAGAGCAGGGAAGTGGTGATCTGTTTCTTTTATCCGCCACCGGCAGGGATGAACGAGAGACTGCCGTAAAATACACCCTCCGGACCATAGAGCATGCCAATGACCTGGAAGCCAGGGCTGTCATTCTTCACCTGGGCCACGTGGATATGACAAATCCGATAGAGCGCTTCAGGGAGCTATATAAGAGCGAAATGATAACTCAGGAAGATGGTGCAACCTTTCTGGAAGAACAACGGGAAATCAGGAAAAGCAAGCAGAGGAAGAATCTGGATGCTGTTCTCTTTAGCCTGGAAAAGCTGAATCAACTGGCAGAACGACAGGGGGTATTTATCGGCATCGAAAACAGGTACCATTTTCACGAAATCCCAGATTACGAGGAGATCGGGATTATCCTGAGTGAATTTAAGGGCGGGAATGTGCGGTACTGGCATGACGTTGGCCATGCCGGGGTACAGCAAAATCTGGGGATATGCCACCACAAGGATCTCCTTGACGCTTACTCGGATAGGATGATCGGAATCCATCTTCACGATGTGCATGGCCTGGATGATCATCTCTCGCCCGGTCAGGGAGAACTAAACTATGAGGAGATCACCCCTTTCCTGAAACCCGATCTCATTAAAGTCATGGAAATCCACCCCAAAGTAGGCAAAGAGGAGTTGCTGGAAGGGCTTCGATTCGTCCAAGAGGCTATGACGAAGACCTCATGACCACTTCTTACCCTTGCCGGCTACGCGCAATGCAAGAAATAGAGTGCTCTCGTTAGTAGTTGCACAATCTAAGGACTCTTTTCGATCGTCTTTTCTCGCTCTTGTGGAAATTTGCGCTAAATGTGATCCATGATCCAGACTGAACAGATTGATGAAGTCCTCAAGTTTCGGCTGGCCCGCTCATTGTTTGGCCGAGGGCTCTATTTTACCACGGCCTACTGGGTGGACGGTATGATGATCGATACGGGCTGTGCGCACACGGTCCGGGAACTGATAAACGCCTTGAAAGGACATCCGGTTGATCTCGTTGTCAATACCCACAGCCACGAGGATCATGTTGCCGGAAATGCGGCACTGCAAAAGCTTTATGGTGCCGAGGTGCTGGCGCACCCGTTAGCGCTACCCGCGATCGAGAATTTGGACAGACGACGACCACTTCACCCCTACCGGAGATTGTTGTGGGGCTACCCAGTTCCCTCCAAAGGCAAGGCTATTGGTGAAACTGTGGAGACCCGTCATCACCACTTTCAGGTAATTCACACGCCCGGCCACAGCCCGGATCATATCTGTCTCTATGAGCCTGCAAAGGGCTGGTTATTTTCAGGGGATCTCTTTGTAGGCGGTCGAGATCGGGCACTTCGGGCCGACTACAATATTTGGCAGATAATCGAATCGCTGAAAAAGCTGGCACCCCTCGATACTTCCCTACTTTTTCCCGGTAGCGGCTCAGTTCGCCAAAACCCTCAGGATGAGATTATCAGAAAAATCGAGTACCTGGATGACCTGGGGAAGCGCGTCCTCAGCCTTTACAACGCAGGTATGGGTTATGCCCGGATTCGTCGCAAACTATTTGGAGCCGAGATACCCCTGGCCTACTTTACGTTGGGGCACTTCAGCGGCAAGAACCTCATTCGCTCCTACGTCGAAGATAGTCCTTTTACAGGTGTATGAGCCGCGGATCGGACTCTCCGGGACACCATTTCGTATTTTCCTTAACTACAGCCCCTCCATTGCCGATAGAAGCAATAATTACTGTTTGTTGATTCGCCGTTATTGAAACAACAACCGCTTTGTGGGACTGAAATCGCCATAGGAAATCGCTGAACCCTGGAGTGAAGTATATTCTCAATAGCCCTGGCGCCACACCGAACTACAGCCGAGAGTCAGGATGCGAGGTTTGATGGCGGTTTTGCGAATGCTCTATGAACACCAAAAGACACCGATGACAGGATGATCCCAAGCTCCATTTCCGCCCGATTTTGCGACAATGCCAACTATGCCCTGTCTTGGGCATACGTACCCCAGATCCACCTCCTCATGGAATTCGCCGGGAGGCTCGACCCCGATCGACTGACAAGGGCATTATACCTTACCCTTCACGCCGAGCCTGTCCTAGGCTGTCGGTTTGTGCCTCGCTGGATCAATCCCTACTGGGCCAGAATTGCCGAGGACGAACTGGATAACTCGGCCTTTTTCCACGTGCTAACGGGTGATGAGTTGACCCTCGAAACCGCCTTGGAAGGTTTTCTCGTCGAACAGATCAATGAACTCCAGGGGCCTCAGGTCAAAGCACTGCTTCTAAGAGGTGAAAGCGGAGACAGGCTTGCGCTTAAGCTAAACCACCAGGTAGCCGATGCCGGAGGCACAAAGGAATTCGGATATCTGCTGGCATCGCTTTACAGAGAGTTAGGCAACAATGCAGATATCAATCCTGTGCCCAATTTAGGAACACGAAGCATGCGCCAAGTGTACAGCCGATTTTCGAAACGACGCCTTCTGAGCATACTGCTCACCTACTTCAAGGAATTCTTAGATAGCTCCATCCCTTACCAAAGCATGACCTATCCTATGAAATCCGATGCAAACGGCCGTCACACCTTTGTGATGAAGCGGCTTTCAGGAGAACGGGTGCGCCCAATAAAGGCTTACTGCGCTGAGATGGATGCCACCATAAATGATGTGGTGGTGGCCGCCATGCTCCGTTCGTATGTCCGTAAGACCGGATGGAACGGCAATGGCGAGCTTAGGATGGTCGGCACCGTCGACCTGCGCCGTTACCTGCCAAACCAACGCGCTCAGGCGCTCTGCAACCTAAGCTCCTTCTATTTTATTGACCTCGGTCGTAGTCTGGGTGCTCAATTTAACGATACGTTATCGCGGGTAAAGGGGCAAATCGATAGCCTCAAAACCGATAATCTCGGGCTCGGCTTCGCGCTCGGCACCTATCTTCTCGGGCTGCCCTACCCGTTCGGCCTTAAAATGCTCATGTTCAGGGAGTATTTTTCGAAACTGGCCACTACCGGAAACATACCGCCCTCCATGACAAATCTGGGCACAATTGATGATACTGCCCTTGACTTTGGCTCACCGGACATCACTGCTGCTGAGGTTTTGGTGCCGCCGTGCAACCCCCCATTTCTCGTCACCGGGCTCTCCGGGTATAGGGACACCCTTACCTTGAGCTTGGGCTTTCGTGAATCGGCCCTCCCCAAAGCCGAGGTAATAGGGCTTTTCGAAGTAGTTGATCAAGAACTACCATCTTAGAATTCGACGCCATCACGAACCAGTTGCCCAAGTTCGTTATAATAACCACGCCATAAACCGTTATAGGATTTCATCGATGGCATTTCGTTTCTGTTCATATCCTGCCATTTGCCTTGCACCGTTGCACGCAATAGTTTCTTGAGTGGCCGAAATGTGGTAAATCTCACAACCTGGTCCTGCGGGGATTCTGACCGGGGTCAACAAAAGCGTAAGCTGCTATCGACGGGCCGACTTGCGATAGATTATGGCAAAAACGCGAAAAAAGATGGAGCTGATTCCTATTCCGGAAATAACGGGAGAATGCCCTACCATGCACGGGGCAACCCGTGGTGCAGTGAGGGTGCTTGTCGATTTCAAAGAGGCGAGCGGCTATATCGAAGCAACCCTCCCATCCTCAGCAGAGATTCTGGTGACACGGGAAATCGACTGGTCGTGGACTCGGATTTTGGAGCGTTTCTCCGGGGTCATCACCGACCATGGCACTCGCGTTTCCCGGGCTGCAGAGGTGCTGGTAATCATGGATAAGCCGGGAGTGCTGGGCACCAAGAAGGCAACGCAACTGCTCGAGTCGGGAACTGAGGTGCAGGTTATATGTAGTGGAAACGTGGCACGAGTTTACTGTATTGGCGGTTAGAGCGTCCCGTAGATCGCCCGTTATTCTCGCTGTAAGGAGCAAGAGCACATGAAAGAGAACGGAGAGCCAGTCTCCGGTGAAGGGAAAGCCGAAAAGGAGGAATTCGGCGAGTTACTCAGGTACACGGTGGCGGGCTTTGCCGGGGGTTTGATAGCAGGAATACTTTTAGACTTCTTTGGATTTCAGAAGAGCCCTGTTGGGCAGTGGCTAGTCCGAACTCTTTCCGGGGAGGGAGAAAGCATCCTTGAGGGGCTATACGCCTTCCGCCGCCGTATTCGCCGTGAGATCGGTTCTCTTGCAGAGGCCTATGGCTGGGGCAAGTTATTCGGCATGATAGCTCCCTGGATAATCGATTGGGGAAGCCGCATCCTCGGAATTGATATATACGGGATCGAGAGTTTCTATATACCGTACTTCTACGCCATGAGCGATCAAATCGGTGCAAATGTGAGTGGCTTTCTGTTTATTCGAAGAAAGGCAGGCCCATCCTCAAGGGCATTTCTTGTATATTTTCGCGAGCCGGTAATGTTGGTGAGCCTGGCGGTTATCTTTGTTGTTCCCGCCGGCTTGCTCGGTGCCCGGTTGCTCGGGTTCAGCCCGCAAACTCAGATCCTTACAGCCCTGGAGACCATTGTCGCCAATCTTTGCTGGCTGCCACCGCTTGTAGGTTGGCTTGCGGAAAGATTGCGAGCTCAATGAAAACTGAAAATGATTTTCTGTTTAATTGAAGCTTGCGTCATGCCGATATGCTTAACAAGAGCATGGAACGCAGGAAGCAAGCTTCAGTATGCTTACTTTACAAGCCTGACCTGTTGAATTTCAGTGCCCTTTGGATATAATGCAAATATGAGCTATCCCGAGCCTTTTAATCCTCGCTTTTCCCTTATCATCCCGGCCTACAACGAGGAGGCATATCTTCTCCACTTGTTGGATACCGTAAACGCAGCTCGCCAAAGGTATGCCGATGGGGCAGAAGCCATTGAGGTGATCGTAGCTGATAACACATCAACCGATGCAACCGCTCGTGTTGCCCGTTCTCGGGGATGCCGGGTAGTGCAGGAGCAGCGGCGCCTCATCGCGGCGGTACGCAACCGCGGCGCTCGGGCCGCCAACGGTCAGGTGCTCGCATTCGTTGACGCCGATACCAGAATCCATCCTGACACGTTCAATGCCATTGATCGCACCCTTTCAACAGGCAAGGTTATAGCCGGAGCAACCGGGGTAAAGATGGAGAGGATGTCCCTGGGAATAGCCATAAGCTTCATTGTTGTGGTTTCCATGGTCTGGCTCACCGGCATGGACACAGGAGTAGTCTTTTGCCGGAGAGAGGACTTTAATGCAGTTGGTGGGTACAACGAAGGCCGTTTGTTTGCAGAAGACGTCCAATTGCTACTGGACCTTAAGCAACTGGGCCGGTCGAAGGGGCAAAAGCTGGTCCGCATCAGATCGGCCAAGGCTATCTGCTCTACCCGCAAGTTCGACGAGCTGGGAGAATGGCATTATCTAAGGATGTTGGGTCGCCTCCTTTATGGGCTCATCTTCTCGCGGCGTTCAGTAGACAAATATGCCCTTGCCTATTGGTACGACAATCAGCGAACCTGATAAGCCTCTCTTCTAACTCCACGAAACAACGTGAGTGCGATGGCAAAACCCATCAGACATAAAAAAGAAGCTTGCGCGTCAGTAATTTGTGTATCAGGCCTCTTTCTTGATGGCTTCATATCCAGGCCAACGCCCGCAATTAAGAGCTGACCTCCTTTGCCTGTGCCTCAAACCCAATTCGCAAAAACGAAACTCAAAAAATCTCGACAGAACAAAAAAATCGGGCTATTCATCCAGTTTTTTTGTATAAATACCTGCAAGGCACATTCTCTTTGGGTGCAATGGAGGATCTCAACTCATGCATTTCTTTAAGTATCACGCACTCGGCAATGACTATATCGTCTTAGATCCTGAAGATGTCGGAGACGAACCGACGACAGCACAAATCCGGCTGATTTGCCACCGGAACTACGGCATCGGCTCCGATGGCATTCTTTTCGGTCCGTTGGAAACCCCGGAGAATGACTTCGCCGTGCGCATCTTTAATCCCGACGGGAGCGAGGCAGAAAAGAGCGGCAACGGTCTCCGAATCTTTTCCCGTTATCTGTGGGATAAGGGGCTGGTCGGAACGAAACCGTTTACCATCTCGACGGCTGGAGGAACGGTGCAATCTCAGGTCCACGAAGGAGGTGATCAAGTTACCGTGGATATGGGCGCGGTGAGTTTTGACAGCACCCGGATACCCGTTGAAGGCCCACCGCGAAAGGTAATCAACGAGACCATAGCGATAAATGACCGGGAATTCAGGTTTTGTGCCGCAACTATTGGCAACCCCCACTGCGTCGTACTGCGCGATGAGGTGTCTGCGCAGGAAACTCGGAGATGGGGGCCTCTGATAGAGAATGATACCCGTTTTCCCAATCGGACCAATGTTCAGTTCATGAAGATCCTTGACCGGGGGAACATCCAGATCGAGATCTGGGAGAGGGGAGCGGGCTATACCTTGGCCTCGGGTAGCAGCAGCAGCGCGGCAGCAGCCGTTGCCCGCCGTTTGGGTTTTTGTGATTCCAACATAATCGTGCATATGCCCGGTGGCACCCTTGAGATTACCGTTGCAGATGACTTCTCCGTATCCATGACCGGACCCGTTACCCCTATCGCCGAGGGCACCATATCACCTGAAATGTTCGACCAGCGACTCTAAAGGCCTTAAGGCTCTATTTACCCGCAATGGCTGAGGCCTGAACCGCTTTGAGAACCGATCTTACTGATAAAAGCATCAAATAGTCTAAACTATTGGGAAGGGGGCATGAGGTCTTTCCTGCTGTGACTGGCGGGAGGCCGCTGTCCTTTTCACGGCGTATCAATGGGGGAAGCCGCATCCCCGAGCTTGTCGAGGGGAATGCGGAGGGGGCAGAAAGCCCCTGTTGATACCTCGTAGAAAAGACCAGGCCGGGAGCCTTGGAACAGAGGAAAAGACCTTATGCCCCCTCCTACATCCTTCTCGGTTATGTCGAGTGCAAACAACACTATGTTGTCGCTAGTGTGTTACAGAGAACAAATTCTTTGTCACCGAAGCCCAGCAGTTCACTCTTGGCTGTGCGGTTATACCCTTGTAGCTCTCTCATGTTCATGCCATTCTAGAAACCATATTCCCTTGTTTGCTCACGTGTCGAACTTGTGATAGTATTTCTTGTTAGTAAACGAAGATATTCGCAGGTTTTCTTTCGGTTCCATTGTTATCCTATTGCAAGGGTTACCTTCCCTCTTTCGTGCCGAAAAGGAAGCGGAGAAAGGAGGGGCGAAATGTTCCGCAAAGAGATTCGTGGCCTGATATGGGCCTTTTTTCTCATCTCCCTTGGAGGTTTGCTGTTGCACGTTCGCATCCATCCACCTGCCAACAGCCTGTTCAATTGGATTCCCGCTGCATTCGGTGCTGCCAATGCCTTTGTCTTGCCCTTTCTCTTTAACGGACGTGCTACCGCTCCATGGGGCTATCTTATAACCTGGGTCACCGTTGCTACCGGTACGGTAACCATGATTTACTATTCAGCAGCAAACTGGTCGCTGCCCTTGACCGTGAAAACCGTTATGCTGTACTCAACCCTGCCCGATATCATAATCCTCTGGGCCAAGGTCTTTCTGGCCCATAAGATCCTCAGATTCCATTGGCCCAACGGCGTTCACCTGGAGAGAGGAAGGGGGTGTGCCGAATGAGTCGCAAAACCCATTACCCGAGCACCCTCCTCTCACCGAAATCCCGCGTCGTCCTGGGAATCCTTCTCATTGCCGTGGCCGTGGGAATTTTGGCCGGGGCTGCCACCATAGCGTTTCACGGGCATGAAGAGCTACCCGCCTTACACGAGGGCGAAAAAGGGGGCCTCCATGAGGAGGGAAAAGCATGGCAGGGGATACCGGGAAAGATGTTCGGCCTATTGGCCGCAGCGCTGGTGTTGCTCCAATTCCCGCTGAGCGCAAAGCTCAAGTTCCTTGACCGCGTCTTTGGCTTACATCGAGTGCTCTTTATGCACAGAATTATCGGGCCTTTCACGGCCGCGTTTGCAACCTTGCACCCCATGTTTCTGTACGCTCCGGAGGGAAAAACCCTGGGCGCCATCCGGTTAGGGATTTGGCCTGAACTTGTAGGCGTGGTGCTCTTGATTGGGGTGTGGATCGGAGCATGTCTCTCGCTCTGGAGGGCTTTTCTGGGAATACCCTACCAGATCTGGTATCGATTTCATCGCCTGGGCATGTTCAGTGCCGTAGTGCTGGTTGCCGTCCACGCCCTGAACGTGACCGGTGTCGCCAAGCAAGGCTGGCCGCTCTATGCACTGCTCATTGCCCTTATCCTCTATGTGGCCCTGTTTGTTTGGACAAAAGCGATGAAACCAAAGCTCCTGAAGCGGAGCAGGTATTCGATCTCCAAGGTATTCCCCGCGGGGAGGGATACCTACGCCGTTGAACTCTCTCCCAGCGAAGGAAGTGTTTTCGATTATGCCCCCGGCCAGTTTGCCTTTGTTACCTTTCACTCCGAATCACTGCCGGTGGAGCGCCACCCCTGGACCATCTCATCCACGCCTACCCGACCGCAAAGCCTGATCTTTACTATCAAGTGCAGTGGCGATTTCACCGCATACATAGGCAGGCTCAAGCCCGGTGATACCGCCGAAATTGACGGACCCTATGGGCTCTTCAGCTATTTAGCCTCTGTTCGAGACACGAACCGCGAACTGGTCATGATTGCCGGGGGAGTCGGGGTCACGCCCATGCTCAGCATGCTCCGGTACATGGTTGACGTTGACCAGATGCGAAAGGCTATCCTCATATGGAGTAACAAGACTGAGGAGGATATCTTGTGTCGAGAAGAGATTGATGAGATGGAGGCAAAACTGCCAAACTTCGCAGTGCATCACGTGCTGAGCGCGCAGGCGGATTTTCAGGGTCGCACCGGCCGCCTGAATCAAGACATGCTCAGAGAACTTCTCTCAAACACAAGCCATGAAGCGTGTGTTTTTGTATGCGGCCCGCCGCCCATGATGGATTCGGTGTGCAGGGATCTCAAAAAGATCGGCTACAGTGCGCGCACTATATTCACCGAGAGATTCTCTTACTGATCCCTCTTTTGCTGACTGCACCTGATCTGTAAAAAGATGGAGAGCTGATGATTGAAGTTGTGTTTTTGGGTGTGGGCGAGGCATTCGACGAGACGCTCCCTAACACCTCCATCCTCATCCGGTTCGGCGCTGAAAATTCTCCGGTAACGCTGCTCCTTGACTGCGGCTTCACAGCTCCGCCCCGTTTATGGAAGGAGGCCTTGGAACCAGATTCCGTAGATGCCATCTGGATTTCTCATTTCCATGGTGATCATGCCCTGGGGCTCCCGCCATTGCTCATCCGGGCCTGGGAAGAGGGGCGTAGCAAGCCTTTATTGATTCTGGGGCAGAAAGGAATAAGCACTTTCACCCGCCAGGCACTTGACCTGGCCTACCCGGGTTTCTATGAAAAACTGGCATTTCCAATTACATTCGAGGAGATCGAACCCGGCGGAAATGTTGATCGCCTGGGCCTTACGTTTAGGACAGCCGAAACGGGCCATTCTCAGAGAAATCTGGCTCTGAGAATAGATGCCGGGGGAAAAGCAATCTACTATAGCGGTGACGGCAAACCAACGCCGGAGAGCATGCTCCTGGCACAGGACTGCCATCTCATCATTCATGAGGCCTTTCATATGGAAACCGAGCTGCTAACACATGGAGGCGTTACGAGCTCCATTGATATGACCAAGCGATCCGGGGCATCGCATCTCGCGCTGGTCCACATCCAAAGGAAGACGCGAGCACAGGTGATTGAAAACTTGGAACAATTGAGAGATCTGGCAGGCCCAGTACAGGTAATGGTTCCGGAGCCCGGCGATAGGATAGCGCTGTGATTGGCATTGTGACAGGACGCGGACAGGCGATTGGTCTTAGCACTACACACGTAATACATGCGGTGATCCTTAGTAGATCCAGGTGCCCATTCTGCTTTTGAGCTTGTCTTGACAAGTTTCCATTATGAAACCTGCGAGTGACATAAAGGTTGGCTGCTGCGGTTTCATTGTATCACAGGCGGAGTATTTCAAGCTCTTCCCTTTGATCGAGATCCAAAACACCTTCTACCAACTCCCTCGACTTGGGACTGCGAAAAAGTGGCGCGACAGTGCGCCGCCGGGTTTCGAGTTCATCATGAAGGCCTGGCAGCTTATCACCCACGAGCCATCAAGCCCCACCTACCGCCGGGCAAACATCAAGATCGACCCAAACAATTTTGAGCGCTATGGGTGCTTCCAGTCAACACGGGAGGTCCTGGAGGCTTGGGATCGGACAGCCCAGTTTGCCCACACATTAGGGGCAACCATTGTCCTGTTTCAGTGCCCTGCAAGGTTTCGGCCGACCAAAGACAATGTAGAAAACATGAGGGAATTTTTCGGCAGGATCGATCGGGCGGGCCTCCGGTTTGCATGGGAGCCTCGCGGCACATGGCCGGAAGAGCTCATGCTTCAGCTCTGCGAAGAGCTCCGGCTCATCCACTGCGTTGACCCGTTTAAAGACAAACACCTTTTCGGAGACATGCAGTACTTCCGCCTTCACGGGATAACCGGTTATGCCTATCGTTATAGCGATGGCGATCTCTTGCAGTTGAAGGAATGGGTAAAAACAAAGCCCACCTACGTGCTCTTCAACAACAACTGGATGAAAGAAGATGCCGTGCGGTTCACCGAGCTTATTGGAGCTTGAACACGTGCTTTACGCCCTTGAAAACGTCTAAGAAGCTGAACTCCATCCACGACCAGCATTTTCGTAACATACTGAAATAGTTTTTTTTATTCCTTTATTGATCCTGCTGGGCCTTTCTGGTGTGCACAACCATGCCTCATCATTTTGTTGCATTATCCCCAAAGTCGGCAGTACAATCCGACCATGCTCGATATCGTGAGGGAATTTGGTTACTTCTTTGTATTCATAGGCACCTTCATTGAGGGGGAAGCCACCCTGGTCATGGCCGGTGTCATGATCAGGGAAGGGAGTTTTACCTTTGCCGGTGTCGTGGCTATTGCAGTCGTCTCTTCCTTTCTGAGCCATTACTCCTTTTATCTCCTCGGACACCTAGGAGGTCGTAGCTTCTTGGGGAGGCTTCGCAATCTGGAGAGCAGAGTCCTGAGGGTCTATTCCCTCGTCCTACGCTATGAAACCGCCGGGGTCTTTATCTTTCAGTATGTCCTCGGATTTCGGCTGGCTGGCTCAGTGGCCTTCGGATTGGCTGGGATGTCGCCCCTAAAATATGGGATGCTGCAGCTCATAAGCTGTTTGGTCTGGGCCTCACTCCTCTCCCTGTTAGGTTACCTTTTCGGTTACTCGGCCGAGCTATATTTCGAAGACGTTGGCAAGGTGCTGCTCGTTGTCATGCTCCTGGGGCTTGTTCTAGCCTGGGGGGGAAAACGGATCTTTGACGTCTGGTACAAGAAGCGCATTTGATCTAGTTAAGAATCCCTGCCGGGATCAAAGGAATGTAAGGTATACGCACATTCTACTGATGGGGGGCTCTCGAGTTAAAGAGAAAGGGTTAGATTTGATTATGTCCGCACACCGCACCATTCCCAAAAGAGGTAACAATCATACGATACTTGCCCTTGTGCCATTCCTTCTTTATGAATCTGTATTCCAAGATCGTTAGGTTTTTCTCATTCAAGAGGCCAAAAAAGTCTTTTTCATACATCGCCTTGCCGAAATCGACGGTCGTCATATACTTCAAGTACGGCTTAACAAAATCTATGAACCAATAGTGCCTGTCGAACATGGCCTGAAAAAAGATGATCCTGCCACCTGGTTTAAGCCAATGCTTTATTCGATCCAAAACCAAACCTTGGTCTCCAAAAAGCATAAAGCTCATACTAAATAGAATACAATCAAAACACTCCTTTCTCGGCGGCTGGTACGTTTCAACTGGCTCATGATAGATTTCCACGCTGTTTTCCAAACCGTAGGCTGCGATCAAGGACCTACAGTGGGCTAAATAGATCTTGTTAGTGTCAATCCCGGTTATCCTTAACGCCTTTCCCTTGATAACCCCATGGTAATTC
>CP070752.1:2864733-2880993 GCA_020348625.1 Deltaproteobacteria bacterium
ACGCCTATAAAGATAACCCCGACAACCAGAAAGAAAATGAACACTACAGGGAGCACATATTTCACCGTGGCCATGATCTTCTCAGACGCTGGTGTCTCAACCTTTTCATACTTGGGAGCCATGGTAGGCTGAAGCCAGCACCTCCCGATAATATAGCTAGCATAGAGGGCAGCCATCAACAGGCCAGGAACAACAATAGCAAACAAAATTTTGCCAATAGATATTTCACCTATAGCGCCTAAAAGAATGGCTAGCGAACTGGGGGGAATCATAATCGCCAATCCCCCGCTGCCTAGAATGGGGCCTAGACTCATAGCCTTCTTATAATGTCGCTTCTCCATCTCAGGCACCAGTACCGCCCCCAATAAAGACGTGCTGGCTATGCTAGCGCCGGTCAGGGCAGAAAGCAGGGATCCTGAACCCACCGCAAGCAGCGAAATTCTACCAGGCAGGCGCCCCAACCATTTGTCCACTATGTCTATTATATTCGTACCTAGCCCTGAGTGAAACGTTATTTCACCCATAAGAATAAACAAGGGAACAGGAAGTAGCACGAAGGTGGCCAAAGAGCTATAGATGCTGAGGATAAGTTGCTCGAGGCCTCCTGTGCCGCCAAATAACGTGTATACCCCTACTACATTAATGAGCATGAAACAGAAGGCAACAGGCATTCCAGTTGCCATCAGGATTACCAGAGCAGCAAATATGAGGAGGATTATGAATGGCCATTCCACCGAAGTTCACCTCACAATTCAGGCTTTGGTTACTGCAGACTCATGTTTTTCGCCTCCTGGAGCTCTCCAACTTCTCCAGTTATTATGAGTTCTTCTCAGGAACTGGACAAAGAGTAAGAAACTGCCGACGAAAATAACGGCAACGATAATAAATTTAGGAAGCTCCAATAGTGTGGGGGTGAAATAGCCGGTTTGGAAAAGCTCCCAGGTAACCTTGGCTCCATACCAGGTAAGGATGAAGCAAACGATGGCACTTGCACCAGAAGTAATAACATTGATCATGGACTGAGTTTTTGGATTTAGCTGACTGAGCACGATATCCATTTTTACGTGCTCCTCCAGTTTCAGCAACCACGCAGCCACCAAAAACGTAATAAACAAAATAATGTACTCGCTGATTTCTATGACCCAGCCTATGGGGCGATTCAAAAAGTACCTCGAGACCACTGCCCCACTAATTATTAGCATGGCAAAAACGAGGAGAATGCCGGCTAGAATGCTCATAAGGACAATGATGCGATCAAAAAAACTGGTGAGTTTTTCTAATAATCTCATATCAATTCTGGTCCCCGCCAATTTTCACCTGTTGCTAAGAATTACGGTGAAAAAGCCCATAATTACACTGATGCCCCGAAAAGCTTAAGTTCTTGCCGCAAAAGGTTCATACACCCCACCATAAGATACTAAACTGTATCTTATGGTGGGGTGCTTTTCGAAAGATTATCCAGAATCTTATTATTTCAGGTCAAGGCAAGCGGGTAGACTCAAAGGTTTCGATGAATAACCTCATAATAACTTGTTACTTTGATAACAGCTCTCTTAATCGAGGTGTTTCCTTTGGAAATCGCTTCATTTGATAGTCCCATGTGGCGTTGTAGGCGGTATCAAGAAACCATTTGGCTATATCCGGCGTGAGTTTGTAAAACTCTAACCCAGCCGTTTTGGCCTTCTGGCGCGCCGCGGCCCTATCCTCAGCATCCAAGGGAATATAGTCCTTTTCCGCCTGAATCTGGCACTCCATTACCAGCTCTTTTAGATTCTTAGGAAGCTTGTTCCAGCTATCCAAGTTCATGAAGACTGCGACAGTAGACTGCCAGTACGGATGGTCGACGCAGTACTTGGTTACCTCGTGAATACCCATAGAAACATAAGTCGTCTCCGGGACGCCAGCAATCCCATCGGACACACCTCGTTCCATGGCTTGAAAGTACTCTCTCATACCAATACTAACATGAACAGCTCCCCATCCTACCACGGCAGCCCTAGAGCCGGTTGCACTCCCTATCCGGATCTTTTTGAAATCCTCGGGTTTCTCAACCTTCTTGTTCAGCCACAAATAAAAATAGTCCTCCTTTGAAAACGTTCCTCGCCCCAGATAGAATAAACCGCCTGCGTTATGGAGTTCGTTGAGGTAATCATAGCCTCCCCCTGGCTTTCGCTCTTCTTCTAGGGTTAGCTGTGTAAGTGCAGCCCCCCCAATTCCAGGCGCTATCGGCTCATAAAAGCCAACAGGAGCCACGCCAATGTCGACCACACCCTTCTGTACCGCTTTGCCCAGGTCAAAGGGTGGGATAGTCTCCGGTCCGCCACGGTACTTGATAACAAGCTCGCCCTTGGCGCGTTCGTTGACTTTGTCAAGAAATAGCTTTTGAACGCCTGAGGCTGGCGGCCTTGTATTGGGTACAAATCCTGCCCAATTAAGCTCTATTGGGCCAGCACAAACTACCTTGGATGGTACCATTCCTGCCAGAAGCACGAACGCGACAAAACCCAATACCAGTAACAAAGTCTGTCTTTTCATCTGAAACCTCCTCTAAAGATTTTGGTTTACTGTTGCTTAGACCTATTTTATTCGTATCATATCAATCACGGCCATTCAAGATCTTTGGTCTTCACCCTTCCGTCTGATCTGAGCGAAACATGTGGCATAGTTTTTCACTGCTGAACACAGACGTTCCAATGTTATCAGAAACGTACGTTAGGAGAATGTGGTAAAACAGATAAGATACGTTTCCGTCCTGACCCGAAAATCGACCAATCGTAAAGGGAAAATGATTCGACATCTATATCCCTGAAGATTTATGCCACATTGAAGCCAGGGCACGTCTCACCAAGGCCGTTGCAAGATCAATCTTATAGCGGTTTTGTGGGAGCGGGTGAGCCTCGGCTGTGGATGCCGCTGCGGCCTGTGATATAAGTTTCTCAGTAAACTTCCTTCCCCTGAGTATTTCCACGGCCCTGAAAGCCATATAAGGGAAGGGAGCTATACCGCCCAGCACAATTCGGATTTCCTCGCAGATCACATCTGTTATCCGTGCAACCGTGGCTACACTCGCGAGTGCGAAATCTGAAGCATGCCGTATCCGATGTTTCAAGAAGCACTGATATGTCTTCCCTTTCTGATTAGGAACGTGAACCCCAGTCAGGAATTCACCGGGCTTGAGAACGGTCTCGGTGCCATCATTTGCCGGAGTGAAAAAGTCCTGCAAGGTCAGCGTCTTTTCCCCTTCGGAACTGGCTATGACCACCTCAGCTTCCAATGCAGCAAGGGCCGGGGCTAAGTCGGAAGGATGTGCCATCACGCATCTGCCATTCTTCATGATCGAGTGATAGTATCGGTGCTCCCCTCCTACAGCATAGCACTTGTGGCCCCCTTTCTTATAGCAGAGAAAATATGGGTGTCTGAAGTACATGCACCGCGGCCTCTGACAGATGTTGCCTCCCATAGTACCCATATTCCTAATCTGAGTTGTACCCACGTGCCCGGCTGCCTGGGACAAGACAGTGAACTTTTGCCTTATGACATCAGAGGTTTGTAAACGATTGAGCTTTACCGCAGCACCGATCCTTAAGCCTGTATGCTCATCATAGGTGATCTGGTTTAGCTCAGGGATATTCTTGATGTTGACGAGAACCTCTGGAATCTGAAGCTCAGGGCCCTCTACCCTGTCCTTCATGAGGCTCAACAGGTCTGTGCCGCCGGCGATCACTCTTGTCCTCCCTTCATACTTCTTGAGACAAGCGAGGGCATCCCTTACGGTTCCTACATCAAGCAGTTCAAAACTCGGTAATTCATAGAGCAGCACCTCAATCACCTCTTTTCCTTTTCACGAATCGCGTTGACGATCTTGTCGGGGGTCATGGGGAGGGCATTAAGCCAAACACCTACGGCGTTACATATGGCATTTCTTATGGCCGCCGGAGTGGGCGCGTTTGAGCATTCCCCCCCGCCTTTTGCGGAATAGGCGAAGTATGGGTCTTCATCTTCCACGATAAAGGGCTTTATGGGGGGCATATCAAGCGAGGTCGGCATTCGGTACTGATGATAGTTGCTGTTTAACATCTTTCCGGTCTTGGGATCGAAAATGCCCTCTTCCGATAGTGCATAGCCAACGCCAAATTCTATGCCGCCATAGATTTGAGAGATGCAGAGCTTCGGGTTTATAGCCCTTCCATAATCCTGGCTTGCGGCCACTCTTAGGATATTTACTGCACCAGTATCAACGTCCACCTCAACCTCAACGGCTTGCGCACCAAACGTTGCAAACCGGGGATTGTCGCTAGGGGTAGGAGCCCTGCTTCCGCTCCCCTTGATTGGTCTGTTGGGGGGTATTTTCCCGCATACGGTTCTAAAGGAAATAGATTTAGATGGATCTGACTTCACGTATATTTCGCCATACTTGGATTGAAGCTCTTCAGGCTTCACGCCTAATATCGGGGCAGCTATTGCAAAGAGCTCTTGTCTCGCCTCAGCGGCAGCCTGCAAAACAGCCGGTCCCACCTCAGGAGTGGCCCGTGATGCGTGACACGAGGGGGCATATCTCGTATCCTTTGTATCTCCTCCCATCACAGTTATGTCGTCTACATTTACTCCCAGCTCCTCTGCGACGATCATGGGGAAGATGGTTAGTTGTCCAGCTCCTATGTCAACAACGCCAATGAATAAACTGATTGTGCCGTCATGCTTGATGACGACATCAGCCTCTGCAGTGTATGGTGGCAAACCGACCCCTTGACCCACTACGAAAGTCGCCATGCCAATCCCTCGTTTAAGCCTGCTTCGGTTATCCTGTTTCAAGCTCTTTCTCCGGTTCCATCCGATTCCATGTGCGACGAGGTTCATACACTCATCGAGTTTCTTACTCGAGTACGGGATCTTAGTCTCTTGCCCACTCGTAATGGAGAGGGGCTCGAATTGTCCGCCCGAGACCTCATGATTATCATAACCGCAGATAGTATAGTTCTTGAATCTGAATTCCAAAGGGTCAATTCCCAGCTCTTGAGCCAGTCTGTCAATATGCGATTCCAGGGCAAATATAGCGGTCATGTTGTATGGTCCTCGTTGAGGCCCGATGATTTGCAAATTGGTATATACACCTATTTGCTCAAGATATGCATTAGGGCACTTATAGAGGTTTGAGGTGTGCCATATGATCTGTCTGGGATAGTAATTGGCCATCCCTGCAGCAACGCCCACGTTCACGATTGCCCTTTGATAGACGGCTGTAAGGGTTCCATCCTTCTTGGCCCCCATTCTGAGGTACATCTTGCAGTGCGGCCGGTGTGGATGATTTACAAAGTCCTCTGCCTTAGTGCGTTCCATCTTCACAGGCCTTCCCGTGACCATCGAGAGTTTCGCTGCGTAGAAAGAGATCCTTTGAGATGAGGCCTTTGATCCGAACCCGCCACCCAGATACCTAACGATGACCCTGACATTGTCTCGATCGAGGCCCAGCGAATCGGCGAGAACTCGCTTGGAATTCCATACCCCTTGCACAGAATCCCAGACGGTGAGATTTTTGCCGTCCCAATCCGCTATGCACACGCGAGTCTGAATCATCCCGTGATATTGAGCCTGGGTGGTATAGGTGTCTTCTATGATAACATCTGCCTCTTCAAACCCTTTTTTCACATCGCCACGCTCAATCACGAATGGTTTTCTATCATAGATATCGCGTCCGGGGTATTCCTCATCGGCTATGCAGGGGGGAGGCGGGCTCTTCAAGGTTTCCTCTGCGTCGAGCATGGGCGTGAGAACCTCATATTCCACGTCTATGAGTTCCACTGCCCTTCGCGCGATGCTGATGTCTTCTGCCGCAACTGCCGCGACCTCCTGTCCCTCATAGGTGATACACTCGGGAAAGGCGATCTGGGGTATCAGATACCATTTTGTACGCCAGCCCTTGGTGTTTTCTTTGGTCAGTATAGCCTTTACTCCTGGTAATACCTCTGCCTTGCTCGTGTCGATCTTCACGATCCTGGCGCGGGGATAGGGGCAACGAAGAATCTTGCCGTAGAGCATGTTGGGCAGTTTGATGTCTCCCGTGTATTTTGCACGCCCCGTAACCTTTTCGACACCGTCTCTGCGATTCAGGGGCTTGCCCACAACGGTGAATTCCCTGTCGAGTGGAGGAGGTACCGTGCCCTTGACCAGCAGCTTGCCTTCTGCCATCACTTAACCCTTTCCTTTTGATCCAGTTTCTCGGACGCGGCTATCGTCGCCTCTATTATGTTCGGATAGGAACCACATCGGCACAGGTTGCCGTCAATGGTATTTCTGACATCATCTTCAGTCGGGTGGGGGTTTCTGTCTAGAAGGGCTTTAACTGACAATATCATCCCTGGGGTGCAGTACCCACACTGCAGGGCATCGTGCTCGATGAAGGCCTCTTGGAGCGGGTGAAGGTTCCCCTTGCCCCCCAGCCCCTCGATTGTCAGCACTTCCTTGCCTGCTGCATCAACTGCCAACATGGTGCACGAATAGACGGGATTTCCATTAAGCAGCACGGTGCAGGCCCCACATTCCGCCCGGTTGCAACCGACCTTGGTCCCGGTCAAGCCCAACTCTTCTCTTAGAAACTCAGCCAGGGTCATTCGAGGTTCGATGTCACTCTCAACGCGTGTTCCGTTGACGGTGAGGGCTAGGTGGCGTTTACCCTTGTCGACATTTTCTTCGGTAGTCATACTATTCTCCTCCATGCCGGGCTTGTATCATCATGTCCTGAATACGTCAAAGCAAGAATTGCACCTAAAACCTTGCTCCCATCCAAATGTGGGAGTAACGAGATTTACGGTCTTCTACGAATATCCACCCCCATTGATTTTACTCTTTTAAGCTCAACATTTGCTCAATTAGGGTAGTGGACAAATAGCGACCGCAGTTATTCCTCCGTTTCTCAAAGGAACCTGATGTTACAAAAGAAGTTGATGACTGATGGATAGTCAAAAAAAGGCTAATCAAATCAGGAAAAAAACCTCTCATGTGAAAGGTTGATCCCGATTAGATTCTTCATTGAGTCTCTTCTTCAAAAACAAGCCCTGCCAATCTGTCCTCTGCCTTTGCAGCCTCGGCACGTTTCTCAGGTGGTCCCCAGCCTATAGGGTTGAAGCTTAACTATTTCCTAAAATGTGCCGCCCTATACACATTTCAGTTTCTCAAAACGCTGCTCAAAGAACGATCTTTTGCTAGCTTCTCTGCCAGTCGTTCTAAATGCCGCATCGAGGCAGATTAACTAGGGCCCTGTGAATTTCACACGGATTCTGCAAAACTGGCCCCTTCTCACTGTTGCCGTAACGGTCGCGCACATCCTCTACCGTTTATCGTCTGCCCATGAGGACATCGGCCCCGGCTATAAGCAGCATGAGATTGTTAAGCTACGCTTTGAGAAAGACCTTGTTCAACCTTTTCTCCGTTTCCCCGACGTACTTGCTGACTGCACTGGAGCCATCGATCTTCTGTGGGACAAGCTACTTTTCATTCGCTGTGATCGCTGCCCCCATGGTCTTGTGGAGGACGCCGTAGGTTCTGCTGCTTTTTTGGTTGACTAGATAGAGTTTCGCGGTATTCTATAGATATGTTTTCATTTAGCCTCCTTTTGTGGATAAGGGGAGGTTTCGGCCTGCCCTTTCTTTTGCGGTAAGTGTCTTTTTCCGAAATGGTTTCATCTATCTGCGCCTTATCCCGGTGTTCAATGTCCGAAAATCCGCAATAGAAAAGGGGTTAGCCGCTCTTGCTGTGGCTTTCTTCCTTTACTAGTCTTAACCCTGAAAGTGATTCAAAATCCTGCGGGGCTTTCATCTAAACACCGGCAGCCGTGCGCCTTTCAATTATTACCATTTCTTAACCATATAACTCAGGTAGGTCAGGCTTTTTAAAAATCACACGACTATTCCTAAACTTCGTGCATTCCGGTTGTAAATCTTCACCCTGTTGGTCTTAGAAATAGGAAGATTGTCTATAAACTGAATTGATTCTTCCGTGTCTTCATAAGGATAGTCCGTACCGAGAAGAATTTTTTCCGTACCAAAAGTTTCATAGGTACACGTAAAGGAAGGCACATGGAACTGTCCGCTGGTGGTGACAAATACATTTTCCTGCAGGTATTCACTTGGCTTCTTTTCTAGTTTAGGCCTCATTTTAGGATCATATGGTCTCAGATAAGCCCAGTCAATTCTCTTGAAAATAAAGGGAAATCCCTCTCCCATATGTCCGAGAATGACTTTCAGTTTTGGGCACCGATCAAATATCCCGCTGTAAATCAGGCGCAACATACAGATAGCTGTGTCAATTCCAAATCCGAAGGGTGCGCCTGCCAGAGGAAATCCGTATCCTTTCAATTGATCGGATGCGGATACAGTTGGATGGATATAGATTGGAATATCTAATTCTTCGGCCTTTTCAATAATGGGTATATATTTCGGATCATCCAGCATGAAAGCTCCATAATTTGAATGAGTGTTCCAGCCTATAAACCCGAGTTCGGTTACAGCACGATGAAGTTCTTCCACGGCCACTCTTGGGTCATTTGGTGCAATCGCTGCATAACCCATGAACCTGTCAGGATATCTCTTAGTAACTTCATATAATTCGTTGTTGGCCCTGCGGGCAAGCTCAGTTCCAATCTTGGTATCAAACTGTTCAATCCCCGGAGCAGACAGACTGAGTATCTGAACGTCAACACCGCACCTATCCATTTCTTGTATACGCTTTTCTCCCAGATCCAGGAGACTGTCCATAAGTGCATCGGCAAAAGGTTGGGCTATTTCCGGGTTGTAACAAAGCATCCGGCCTTTGGTTTGAAGATTATCCTCAAAACGAGGGTAATTTTTGTTTTTGTACATTGCATCTATGTAATTCTTTGAATAGAAGTGAGCTTCAAAATCAATCCTTTTTAACTTTTTCATATGGACTCCTTTTGTTATTTCGTTTTACTTGACTAAATTATTAAACTTCTTCCATTGCTCCCATAGCTTTTGGGAGCCATGTGGTTGGCTTGTAACCACATTAGAGGTAATAACCTTGTGGCCTCTAGGACCGGGGCCAGGCTACTTGAGTATCTCTCCTGTCTCCTTGTACCACAGCACGAAATCCAGGTGGCTCATGGGGATATGAACGGCTTCGGAGAATTCCTGCATCTTTACTTCTATAGTCAGGTATTGTCGTCTGCTTAGGGAATCGGGAAAGGAGTCTATTACAGCGAGCTTTTTGAGGTTTTTCAGGATGTGCCGGTCGAGAATGGCCAGGTCCTGATTGAAGCCGATGTTTCTCAGGAAGTGGCCGGCCTCCTTGTACCCGATGCCCTTTACATGCCGTACAAGCCACTCCCGTGCCTGATAGCCATCATTGATTTTGCCGAGTATTGATCTAAGTGAGACCGGGTTTCCATGCAGGATTTTGTCCCGGGCCTCTACGATGTAGGCTGCCTTCTTGTTGATGAATCGCGCCCCGGTCAGCTCCTTTGCGATCTCTGCACAATTCCCCTTAAAGAGTATCCCCGACCGTGTCATATTCTCCACGGCTTTAGAGCACATTGCGCCCCGGGCCATGGGCGTGAGGATGCAAAACACCAGCTCGCAGAAGATCTGCTCTTCCGTACCTGCCTGCCACATCTCCTTAAACTCGTCCAGCCTGCTGCAGATCTCCGCCCTCTTGTGCTCGTATAAGTCCTTGATTCCCTGAATGACGCGATCTTGCTTTATTGCAAAACGGCTCATCGTAGTTATGTTATCATTTTAACATTGTGAAAAGAGCACCTGTTGGGCTATAAACAACGGTAATGAAACCCCAACGAGCGCTTGAAATGCAGTTGCAGGCAGCTTTTACCGCCCGCTTAAAGAACGGAATTGTGATAATGAAAACACGTGAATCAGTTGCAGTGCTCAACAATCCCTAGCTATCATACCACCGTTCCGCTCTACCTATTCCCTGGTGAAACGAAAGCTATAGTGCCAAAGTTCCAGACCAAATACAAAAGAAAAGTGGGTGCAGGGAGGCGAAAAGCAGTTCCGGCCCGTGCCGTCCCTTCCATACGGCCCAGCGCGGACAGGAGGCTCAAGAGTGTCTTCGCCAAGATCGGTGTGCCGGGAAAGGCCGAATTCAAGCCGGACCCCTTTCAACTTGACGCCGTATCTGCCATCAGGCATTCCGACTGCCTCGTCTCGGCACCTACCGGAAGTGGCAAGACCTGGATAGCCATTGAGGCAATTGACGAAGTCCTCAAGGGAGATGGCAAATCATGGTATGCATCCCCCCTCAAGGCGCTCAGCAATTCCAAGTTTATCGAATTCGGCCAGCGTTTCGGAAAACAGAACGTGGGCATCCTCACGGGCGACCGGATCGAGAATCCGGATGCCCCCATTATCGTGGGTACCACCGAAATCCTGAGAAACCAGCTCTACGATGCAATGCACCGGGGCGAGGATCTGGGTGCAGATCTGGTTATTCTGGATGAAGCCCATTTCCTTGGGGACGAAGATCGGGGCGTTGTATGGGAGGAAATCATCATCTACATGCCGGAGCGCATCCCCCTGCTCATGCTCTCGGCCACCATAGGCAATGCCCATCAGATCGCATCGTGGCTGGAATCTTTGAGGGATAAGGAGTGTGTGGTGATAGAAGAGAAGGGCAGGCCCGTACCCCTGACCCACCTGTTCTTTCATCCAACGGGAAGGCTTTTTCCCTTAATGAACAAAAGGGGCCTCGACAAGAAGGTGTGGGGTTATCTGAACAGCTCCAAAAAACCTGTGCTTACTACGGGAAGGAAGCTCCCCTTTTTTGGCGAGATCGTAGCGGTTCTCAGAAAGCATAATCTCCTTCCGGCAATCTTCTTTCTCAAATCCCGGGCCGACTGCGACCATGCACTGGAGCTGTGCAGGGATCATGATGGCAGCAATGCATCGCAGCGAAGCACGCGCAATAAACGAATCGAGAAATTCATTACAGTGCACCCGCATCTCGCACGACATAACCAGTTATGGCACATGAGGCACAGTGCGGTAGCGGCCCATCACAGCGGCCAGTTGCCCTTGTGGAAACTGATGGTAGAGGATTTGATGGCAGACGGCCTGCTCGACGCCGTGTTCGCCACATCAACCGTGGCCGCGGGAATCAACGTGCCTGCCCGAAGTATCTGTTTCCTCAACTCCGATCGCTACAACGGAACCAAGTTCGTTCCCCTGACCGCTACCGAGCTCCACCAGATGACCGGGAGGGCAGGCAGAAGGGGCATGGACAATATCGGCTTTGCCGTGCTCTTCCCCGGGCCGTATATGGACCTTCCCCTGATTGCGGAGCTCATCAAATCTCCCCCTGAAGATATCCTGAGCCAGATAAAGATAGATTTTTCCATGACCCTCAACCTGCTTTTGTCACATAATCCGGAGGAGATCAGGGAGCTCCTGCTCCGCTCATTCGCCAACTACCTGAGCCAAAAAGACCGGGACGAGCGGTTTGAGGCAAGGCTTGCCAAGGCCGGCAAGACCGTGATGAGGTTTCTCCCTCATGCGCTTTGTGGTTCAGCGGAGGCGGCGTTGAGGCTCCAGAGAAAGATGGGTGCGCTCAGAAGGGAGATACGGCAGGTCAAGGAGAACAAACAGGGCCTTGAAACGATCCTCTCAAAAGCCGCAAACCTCGTACCAGGCAGGCTCTTTCTGGATAGCAGATCCCGCCCCTATTGCGTGATGAAAAGCTACACCCGAAGGGAAAAGAGCGGGGTACTTGCCTGCCGCATCAGATACTCGGCAAAGCGGAAGAAACCGCCCAAGTCGCGCTTTTTCACTCCCGAAAAGGTGGCCGTCATCCTCGACAAGGTGCTGGACGCCGCCTCGGCGGATGACCCGAACCTGTTATATCGCGCCCTGATCAAAGAGCCCATGGGAGAAATGCCCCCTCCCCTTGAGGATCTGCCCCTGGGTCAGGAGGAGATCTCGAAACTCAAGCCGTTGGAAGATCGGATCTCGTTTTTACAGCAGGAGCGTGATTCCCTCATATGCAACGGGTGTGAGCACTTCAACCTCTGTCACGGCAGACACACTAAGGCCTTTCGCGCGGTGATTAAGGGTTTTTCGCATCTGTGGGATGCGGCCAATGCTGTGCGGGAACACCTGTGGGCGGATTTCATGCGGCACCTGGAATTCCTGAAACAAGAGGGCTATGTAAAGGGCGATGACACGTTAACCGAAGACGGCAAGTGGGCATCCCAGCTCAGGGTGGATCAACCGCTCCTGATAGCAGAGGGGCTGCGACAGGACCTGTTTCCGCAATCGGACCCGGCTCTTTTGGCTGCACTCATCGCAACCTTTGTGTACGATAGGGAAATGGAGATTGAGTTTGACCAGTCCAAGGCGCCCAGGGTACTGTTGGATGCATATGGCACCATGAGAAGGGGGCTTCGGCCTCTGGTAGAACGGGAGGTTGCCGGCGGATTTCCGGTACGGCCCAGCCCTCTGTGGGCAGCGGCAACCATGTACGCATGGGCAAAGGGGGTTGACTGGGAAACTGTTTTGGATATAGCGGCCATGACCGAAGGAGACCTGGCCATGCTGGCCTCACGAACCGCCGACAATCTGCGGCAGGTTACGGCCCTCACCGAGGTGTACCCTGCAATTGCAGAAACGGCGGCAGACGCTATCTCCTTAGTCCTCCGGGAGCCGGTTGTGTTTGATTGAGAATTGGGAATTAGGCGATTTGGGAATATGGAATTTGCTATTATGTATTAAGGAATCCACAGTTCAAAAAAAGAGGATTATGCATTGTCCGTTATATCTATTTTTAACTTTCAATTTTAGCTCACTCTAGCGCACTTTAGCGCACTTTCGAGACTTACATGATCCCCCTCAGAGACACCATACGATCCAAGAACTACCCGGTCATCAATACAACGATTATTGTTGTGAATATCCTGGTGTTCTTTATCGAACTCGCCCAGGGCCAGGAACTGAACCGGTTTATCTTCACCTACGGTCTGGTGCCGGCCCGTTACACCGTTCCCACGATCTCGGCCTATTTCACCTCGGGCCAGCAGGTTTTCTCCTTCCTTTCATTTATGTTCCTCCACGGGGGTTTCCTGCACCTGTTGGGCAATATGTGGTCGCTCTATATCTTCGGCGACAATGTGGAGGACACCCTGGGCCACTTCAGATATCTCCTGTTCTATCTGCTCTGCGGGTTTGCCTCAGGCGCCTCTCATCTAGTCCTCAACTGGAACTCCGAGATGCCCACCATCGGGGCCAGCGGGGCCATTGCGGGGGTCATGGGCGCCTACATGATCTTGTACCCTAAATCGAGGATACTGACCCTCATCCCCATTTTCCTGTTCTTTCCCATTGTAGAGGTGCCCGCTGTATTCTTCTTGGGCGTTTGGTTCATCTTTCAGTTCCTCAGCGCAGCAGGCAGCGCAGGCCAAGGGGGGATTGCCTGGTGGGCCCATATCGGGGGGTTCATCTTCGGTATTATCTTCCTCAAGATGCTCCAGTCGGTGAAGAGGACCTCCGTAGGCCAGAAGGCCAGGCAGATCACGAGAAAAAGGACCTCCGACAGGATACAGGTTATACGCCCCGTGAGCCTGGGCCACGACCCCCACCGGTACGGCACCATAACCGTGACCAGTAGAGAGGCCTGGAACGGCTCTCGAAAGCTCGTCAACCTCCCGGAGGGCTTGAAGAAGAGGAGCTATGTGCTCATCATCCCTCCCCGAACAACGGAGGGAACTAAACTGCGGCTTTCCGGGCTGGGAAGGGAATTGGATAACGGGGAGAGAGGCGATCTCTTCCTCAAGGTGCACATAGAAGATTAGCTTGCCAGCCGGTCAAAAAAGGTAGCCGCACTACCTGCTGCTATAGCACCCCTTATCTTGATCCCGGAAGCCACCGCATCAAAGCCCCGATTCCGACCACCTGAATGGGACTGAAGCGGGCGCTTACTGAGTTGCGGTGTGGACCACCGGCTCTACCTTTTCCAACTCTTCCAGGGGTATGTGACAGAATATGCGGTGTCCCAATTCCGTACTGCGCCACGGTGGAATTTCCTTTTCACAGATTCTGCCATGATGCGGAAGCATATCCCGGCGTCTGGGACATCGGGTGTGAAACCGACAGCCGGTCGGAGGGTTAAGGGCGCTGGGCACATTACCGCCCAGACGAATCTCCTTTTGTTCCGCATCCGGGTCGGGGATGGGTACGGCGGAGAGCAGCGCCTCTGTGTAGGGATGGTACGGTGGGGAATAGATTGCCTCAGCGGGCCCCACTTCCACGATCTGGCCGAGGTACATCACCGCTATATCATCGGAGAAGAAGCGCACCACGCTCAAATCGTGAGCAATGAAGATCATGGATGAGCCATAGATTTCCTGAATCTCCAGGAGCAGATTGATCACCGCAGCCTGGACCGAAACGTCAAGTGCTGAAACAGGCTCATCACAGATGATCAGATCGGGCCGGCTTGCTAGCGCCCGGGCGATTCCAACACGCTGCTTTTCCCCTCCGCTGAGCTGTCTGGGGAGACGGTCGTAATAGATTTCGTCGAGGCGAACGGCCTTAAGCAGGCGGATAACCTCGTCTTTCACCTGATCCCTGGGTACGGTCTTGAACCTCCTGATCGGCCTGGCGATCTGTTTGCCAACCGAGTACGATGGGTTGAGCGTGGAGTCGGGGTTCTGGAAGACCATTTGCATCTCCCTGATCAGGTTCGTTTCACGCTCCGACACGGGCCGGTCGATATCTATACCCAAAAACTCCATTTCCCCCGCGGTAACCGGCTCTAGGCCAATAATCCCTTTGACCAGCGTGGACTTCCCGCATCCGGACTCTCCCACCACGCCCAGGGTCCTGCCCTTTGACAACCTCACGCTCACATCGTCGACAGCCTTTACGAACTTCTTCTCTCCGAGGCCAAAGAGGCTCACCACCGACTGTGATTCCTGCGGGTAGTAGATCTTGAGATCCTCAAAGCTCAGGAGCTCATCCTCGCGAGGTTCCGGCCTGCCCGGCGTACCCTCTTTCACACTGGATCTGCGCCTTTTTGCGGTGCGCGACCTTGTTTCAATCTCACTGGCATATATGCAGCGAGCTACGTGCCCTGGTCTGACTTCCACAAAGCCCGGCAATGCCTCACGGCACTCTTCTGTGGCATAATCGCACCTGGGGGCAAAAATACACGCATCCCTGGGCCGCTCGGCCGGTGGGGGAACACGGCCACGGATGGGATATAGTACGGATTTGGCCTTGCTCTCCCCGAGCCGAGGCACGGAGGCCAAAAGCCCCATGGTGTAAGGATGATGCGGGCTCCTGAAGATATCGGTGACGGTCCCTTTCTCCACCATCTGACCCGCATACATCACACAGAGCTGATCGCTCACCCGCGCAACTACACCAAGGTTATGGGTAATGAAGATATTTGCGGCCCGGAAATCTCGTTTCAGCTCCTCAATCAGATCCAGTACCGCAGCCTCTACGGTAACGTCCAGCGCCGTGGTGGGCTCATCCATGATCAGCAACGCCGGGTTGTTGAGCATAGCCATGGCGATGACTATCCGCTGTTGTTGGCCCCCGGAAATCTGATGGGGGTATCGATTCATCACATCTTCGGGATCTGGCATGTTCACACGTCTGAGCATACCGATGGAGCGCTCCCATGCCTCATCCTCTGAGACCTGCTGATGGAAGGTCAAGACCTCCGCTAACTGATCTCCAAGCCGCACCGAGGGGTTAAGAGCCTGCATGGGATCCTGGTACACCATGGCGATCCTATCCCCACGAAGTCGCTTGAGATCTCCCTCTGAGCGGCCCACCAGTTCATCGCCCTGAAAACGGATACTCCCATCCACAATCTTGCCATTGGGCCCGAGGAAATTCACGATCCCGAAGGCAATAGTGCTCTTTCCACACCCAGACTCACCCACTAGGCCTATCGTCTCGCCTTCCCTCACCTGGAAAGAGGCATTTCTGACCGCCTCCACATCGCCCTTTCGCGTTTCATAGGCAATGGTGAGATTCTCTACATCGAGCACCGTGACCCCTGTTATCTCCCCAGCTGCCTCCATGTATCTTTTTCTCCTCCGCTTTTGAAAGACATCCGCTCCCTGTTTCAAAAAATAACGGATATCATTGATACCGCATGGACTCCTCTCGCAGGCCATCGGCCAACAGATTCAGGCCCACCACCAGCGAGGCGATGGCCACAGAAGGCCACAACGCAGCCCAAGGGCTCCCGGCCAGGATAAACTCTCGCCCCTTGGCCACCATACTTCCC
>CP070752.1:2881093-2898640 GCA_020348625.1 Deltaproteobacteria bacterium
CTTCCAGACGGCGATCCAGCTGGGAATAACCGGCAGCCGGAGCTTTAGGCCTGACACGTCGGCTGGCATGTAGAGCGGTTTCTTAGTCGTCGTCTGCCGAACCCCGCGGTAGATCGTTCCCAGGTACTTCATGTTGCCGTTCTTCGCCATCTCGGCCTGCGCCTGCTGGCCGAGCTTGCCGTTCCAGACGCGCATGTAGTGATCGAAGTCCTTCATGACGTAAGGACCAGTGAAGAAGTAGTACGGGGGGGCGAAGATCTGCAGGAACTGCGTTCCGTTGGACTGCATCTCGACCTCGCCGGCGCTGTTCAGCCGAATGATTTCCTCTTCCGACTTGGTGCCGAATTCGAACTGGACGGCGATTCTCCCACCACTCCTTTTTTCGATCAGTTCCTTAAATTTCTCAGCCGCATCAGTGAGGATATGCCCCGATGGAAACGGGCTTCCGATACGAATCGTCTTTTCTGCTGAGATAGCCTTTCCTGTGCCCATGAAAAGGAAGTACAGGATTGCGATAATTGAGAGAATAAATGTGAATTTTGAATTTTTCATCACTTTCCCTCCATTGCCTGAGTCTTCTGAGTTAATAAATCCCCTCTTATTAACACGTTGTTGCGCCCCATTTCATCCAGCGATACCTATCACCTCCTTTCTCTTTTTGAACATCTAACTACCGGTTGAGCTACTATTCTCCTGCTATCACCTCCTTTCTATTTTTCCAGGATTCCAGGCCTCTGAAACGCATATCCCTGGAGCTCCATCTCTAATACAGGGAATTGCACCGGCATTGAGAGGAGCACCGGACCCTTTGAGGTTGCAAGCATGGTGTCTTCGCTCTTTGTCCCTGCAATCGATGGGTTCCAGCAAAACGCCTGATTTTCCTGCACGATATCGGGCGTGCGGAAATTCACCCGATAGTCACGACCCAGATATCCCGTTGCACCGCCCTGATGGTGGAATTGATATTCATCGGGATATCCCCTCTCCTTATACGCTTCGATTCCCTTTTTCAAAGCCTCTACAACCGGTTTTCCCGGGATGGTATTGGCCATGAGAACACATTCTACATACACGTTGTCTTTATACTGTTTCATTAAACCGGCTGGTACCGTGCCGAACTGCACAAAACGAGTGAGGGTGACTATTAATCCCCATTTTCGTGCATTAACACCCAGCATGACCCGGTTTTTAATTTTTTTTTCAGTGGCGATTGGGTGGCGGAAATTCGCAATCCGCTCATCCGCGGCACAGAACGTGGTGACAAAATCCACCCGATTAGCCCACAGCCTTTGTGCAAGCCTGCCGATGACTTCACATTCCTTATCCCCGGGTTCAATGGTCTCAGCGGTTGCCTCGACAGCCCTGGAGGCGAGAAGACCAACTTCTTTATACCGCTCCACCTCCCAGGAGGTCAGCGAATACCGCAACGGATTGATACGATGTGCAATATCTTCTGTTCCCGGGTGGGAAGCGTCACACCCTACCCTGCCCCCCTTGGTAAGCTCTTCAATTAATTCCTTCTCCCGTTCCTCAAACCATTTATAGGTCCTCAGCTCATATCCCTGATCCAGGATTCCTTCTTCCTTCTCTATTCGGGGAGCCTCGATATTGTTACAAATAACGTATTCATTTTCGGGTGTTAGGAGCAGTGGGGTTGCGCCCATTTCTGTGGCAATGCCCACCAGGTTGAGGTGCCCGCCAGTCAGCCACGAAAAATTGCATTGTCTTTTGAGAAGAACGGCATCGAGGCCCAACTTTCTCATGAGACCCCTGACCCGCTCCTTCTTTTCGATTATTTCGTCGCGGTTAACCATTGGATCCTCCTTTGTAGTTCCGAATCACAGAGGCACACTGTTTGAGAGCTGGACAGGCTAAGCTCGTTAGCTTCGAGAGGAAATGTTCTTTGTTTCGTATCGCGGAATTGCGTTCTATTATTCTACTTTTTGGTTTCGGTGTCAAGGATTATTTGCAGAATTCCCCACACGTCTTTCACAAGGGATTCAGTCAGGGAATCCGCATCGGAAAGGAAATAAAGATTGGATTGAGTCCTTGATACGGAAGATCGTTTGGTTTGCTCGATCTGAGCATGGAATAAGAGTTTATGGCACCAACACGCTAAGCTCTGTTACAAACGGAAGAGCCTTTTTTGATTCTCGTACATCAGCGCTTTAACAGCATTAACACCACCCGGCCTTGACATCTGCCCATCCGAAATAAGCTTGCCGATTGCCCTGCATATCACCCTGTCAAAGACCTCAAAACGACTGCCAACGGATAGAATCTTCCTGCCGTCGCAAACAGGGCCACCGCCAGCAGTAAGTACAGATGCTCCACCAGCGTGAAGCAAATATTGCTCCATTACGTAGGGTGTGTCATTGTGCCACCACGGAAACCCCGCATGCGCATTTGGAAAGGCCCGCTCAAGCATCACGTGAACATGGGCATATGTTTGATTCATCGGGTACAGAAGGAGATGTGATTGATTCTCGGTTTTTCCGCTGAAAAACCTCGAGAGCAGAGGGCTGAGGTTTTCTACAACGTTGGGGTTATCAAACGAGATATCGCCGCCAACATCGGTTCCCCACCTATTGAATAGATATTCATTCGCATTCCTGAATGCGCCGTAATGGATTTGGGTAACCATTCCCCTATCCTGGTTCATCTCGCAGAACCTATGCATCATATAGGAGATGAAATCACGAGTCTCCACGGACCTGCTGCCGTATCTTTCCCCTCTTTCATAGGCGTGGTGAAAAATCTTCTCAACCCGGCTCTCGGCTACCTCTAATCCGTATGGCTCAAGCAACCCGTGGTCGCTGGCCCTTGCCCCCCTTTGGGCGAAGTATTCATGTCTCTTCCTCAAAGCCCCCACAAGGCCCTGAAGTGTCGTATCCTCGCCAGTCAATTGACAGATTCTCTCGACCCTTGGCCGCCAATCATCGCTGAAGATATTGCAGTAGGCATCGGGCCTGAAGGTCGGCAAGAAACTCATTCCATCTATTTCCTCTGCCATTTCGTGATAGCCCAAGTCGTCCGAAGGTTCATCGGTCGTACAGATAACCCTTGCTCGAATCCGCTTCAAAATAGCTTGCGGCAGCATCTCCCTTTCCTGTAGCCGCTTATTGGCCATCGACCAGATTACATCACCGGTATTCCCATCTAGCACCAAATCAATGCCGAACATCCTCCGCAAATCGAGATGCAACCATTGATGAACATGGTTACCCTCAAGCATAGGGAAAACCCTGCTGAGGGCCATCCACTTATCGTAATCGGAAATCTCATGGTCCCGAGCAAGGGCCTGGGAAAACCCTTTGAACTTCGCCGCTAGCTGGATAATATAGTGATCATTGTTCGCATATTCCTCCCTGGGTTCAAGCACCTCGGCTCTCCAGATATTGGGGAAGGGACGGTTTTCGACAATCTGCCTCAAATTGTGATGTGTGTGCGTGTCAACTATGCCGACATCCTCTCTCAGAGGAACTGCAACCTCATGATACAGCCCTATCGCCTCTCTAGTATCCAAGAGCCAATTCACTCCAAGGAACTGTTCGTCCTCCGGCATTTCCTGTCCCTCCCGAATAGACCAGGCATCTCTTATCCCAAAAACTTCTGCTTACATCCCAGGCTACTGACGAGCATGGTGCCACGAAAACCAGAACTATAAGACTTGTTCAGTAGACTTATCGAAAAGGTGCATTTGGTTCAAATCAACCAACAATTCCATCTCGGCATGGGGCTTGGCACGAGTCTGAGGATCAACGGCGGCCGTGAGCTGAGCCGACCCGCAGGTAGTTAAAAGGATTACCTCCGATCCTACTGGCTCAACAACCTCAACAGTCGCATGTAAGGGCTCGCCACCTGGAAACGGTCCCCTGATCTCCTTATCATAGATATCTTGTGGCCTGATTCCCAAGATCACTTCTTGGTCCTTTGCCTTAAGATATCGGTCTTCAAGGCCTTTAGGAACCTGCAGTTTGAAAGTCTCTCCCGCGAGGAAAAGTGATCCATCCTCCTCCCTAACATGCACATCGAGAAAATTCATGGCCGGGCTTCCGATAAACCCTGCCACGAAGATATTTCTGGGGTTGTTATATACTTCGAGTGGGGTTCCTATCTGCATAATGACTCCGTCTTTCATGACGACAATTCTCTCGGCAAGCGTCATGGCCTCAATCTGATCATGGGTCACGTAAACGATGGTCGTTTCCAATTGCTCATGGAGCTTGGCAAGCTCCCCTCGCATCTGTACCCGCAGCTTAGCATCAAGATTGCTCAGCGGTTCATCAAAGAGACAGGCCTGGGGCTTTCAAACGATGGCACGTCCCATGGCAACCCGTTGCCGCTGCCCCCCTGACAGCTCCTTGGGCTTCCTTGCCAGCAGTTCCTCGATTCCGAGAATTCGTGCCCCTTCCCTTACCCTTGAATCAATTTCGTTTCTTGCGAGTCGCCTCAGCCTCAGCCCGAATGACATGTTTTTGTACACGCTCATATGGGGATACAAGGCGTAGTTCTGAAACACCATTGCGATGTCCCTGTCTTTGGGCGGAATATCATTCACTTTCTGGTCGCCTATATAGATCTCCCCCTCGGTCAGTTCCTCCAAACCTGCAATCATCCTGAGCGTAGTGGTTTTTCCGCATCCCGATGGACCAACGAGGGCTATGAACTCCTTGTCTTCTACTGTCAAATTGATCCTGTCGACCGCTGTGACTGTTCCAAAGCGTTTGACTACATCTCTCAATTCTATCTCGGCCATAAAACTGTCTCCCAGAGGGTTACTTCATCAATATGGTAGGTCATTTGTCTGACGTCCATAATTGAGCACCAAAGGGTCAGTTGAGGGCCCTTTGTATTCGCCCTACCCGAACAAGAGTAATTTACTACGGAGTCCCCAATCCTGCAAGCCACGCAAACAATTAAATGCACAATACCCCTCACCTTGATTTATTGAGCCAATCCCCAGGGATGCCTGGCCCTAAAACACCACGGCTTGCCTTGGTATTCGTTTTGTTCGAAGGCCTCTTCTTAGGCTGGAAATGGAACCCCGAAATCCTCGCCTAATTGTCGCAGCAGGGCAGCGTCTTCCTCTCTGATGGGGCACCCCTGCTTCTCCCGCTGCATCTTGACGCGCAATTCAGGCTCCCCCGGTATCAGAATCTCATCGATTCCATCCATTCTCGGTTGGTTCTTCAGATCGCTAAGAAACTCATCCATACGGCTCTTAAATTCCTCCACTGGACAGAAGGCCGCAATGTCTATTGCCTGAACGTAATGGCCCATAAACGCCTTCTGTTCCCAGTCATCGAATTTCCGAATAATGTGGGCACCGTACGGCATCCCAGTCAGACGGCTCGAGAGAATTTCGATCATCAGGCTGATGGCATAGCCCTTAGCACCGCTCATCGGCACAACGGCATATGCTTTGGTAGCATCGGTCACCGGCTTTCCGTTCCGATCAACCGCCCAGTTTGGTGGAATGGTTTTACCCGCCTCTGCTGCGGCCCGGACTTTGCCAAAGGCCACCTCGCTCGTCGCCATATCCATGCAAAACCAAGGCTGCGTCCCTGCGGGAACACAGCAGCAGATCGGGTTGGTGCCCATAAACTTATCCCGCCCGCCAAAGGGAATGACATCACACTCGCCATCAGACATAACCAAACCTATACAGTCCTGCTTGGCGCAATACTCTGCATAGTAGGCCGCTGCACCGAAGTGATTAGAGTTCCTCACCGCAACAATACCCGTGCCAGCTTCCCGTGCAAGCTCAACTGCCTTTCGCGCCGCCTCAAGGGTGGAGACCTGACCCAGCGAGAAATCTGCATCCAGGATTCCCACTCCAGACCTCTTCCGCTCGAAAGAGAATCGAGGGTTTGGGTTAATAAGCCCCTTCTCCAATCGGCGCACATACAGATTGCTGAGGTAAATGCCGTGCGTATCGATTCCCCTCAGATTGGACTCTACCAAGATCTCGGCGACGATCTTTGCATCTTCTTCCGGTACACCGACTTTCTGCAATACCCCTTTGCCAAAGGCCCTCAATGCCTCCGCTGCAATTAGTGTGGCAGCCATCAGAAAACTCCTTCTTCTGATTCATGATTGCTGTTTATTACCAACTCGAGAGCCTATTCCCAATGCACTGAATGCTCCCTTCAATTCTCCTTAGATTGCCCGCGCTGGCGGTTCCTCCTCCTTCAGAACTGCCACTAAATTGCGGATCGCCATCGTTGCCTGTCGAACCACACTCTCATAGGTTCTTGAACTGATATGGGGGGTCAAAATGACGTTTTCCAGGCCGCTCATAATTAATGGATCATCGGGTTCGGGTGGCTCCTGATCCACAACATCCGCCGCATATCCAGCAATCTGACCTTTTCTCAGTGCATCTAGTAAATCGGCCGTGTTCACTAGTCCACCCCGAGCGCAGTTAATCGGATAGGCGCTCGGCTTCATGAGTTCCAGCCGCTTATGATTGATGAAACCACGGTTCTCAGGGGTTAGATTCATGTGCAAGGTGACGAAATCGGCCTGACCAAGTATCTCCTCTGCCGTGACACATCTCCCGACAGGGTATTCTTGACAGAAGGGATCATCCCAATTCGGGTCACACCCAAGTACCTTCATCTCAAAGGCCAAAGCCCTTTTCGCCACCTGCCTGCCAATTCGACCCATGCCAATGATACCCATAACCTTACACCATAATTCGTGGCCTGTCATCCGCTTCCACTGTCCCTCTTTTACTAGCTGGTTTTCCTGCGGAATATTCCTGGCCAGAGACACCATCAATCCAAACACGTGCTCCGCTACTGTCACCTCATTGACGCCCGGGGTGAAGGTTACCGGCACACCCAGTTGCCGGGCTGCTTTAAGGTCAATTCGGTCCACCCCGATTCCGTATTTGCTGATAACCTTCAGTTTCGGCACGCCCTTTTCGATAACTCTCCTAGTGATGGAATCATCCCCACAGATGATGCCATCTACCTCCCCCAACAAACTGATCATCTGGGTTTCGACCAGGGGTCCCCTGGCCGTTACGATCTCAAAGCCCTGTGCCTGTAAAAGGTCATGATGGGCCCCTGGTGTATCCATAAATGATGTTGTAGTTACTAAGACGCGCATATGATCCCTCGCTTAGCTCTGCAAGCTCCGAAAGAAATACCTCCAGAAACCAAGAGGATAACCCATTGTGTTGAAAATGCTCGTCCTCCTACGAGCTTGTGAATTTCAATCACGCTTTGAAGGTATGGATTCAGAAAAGGGGTATTTGAACCATTTTGTTGCGATATCCGGGGATAAATTCGCATCAAATGATCAAGGGGATTTTGATACTCAGAAAAGACGGACATATGTTAGCACAGATCTCCTTTATGGTCCACCTATTATTTCTGCTCATCCTCATCAGAGCTGCCGGCGTTCTGTGATACGCCTGCCTTGTCTTTCCAAGGGAAGGTCATTCCAGGGCTCACCGAAGTTCCCTGGTGGGTATTCGAATCGATGGTCTCCATACTTTCCCCGAATACCAAGAGTAGACCGCCACGAGAGCTCACAGTGACATTCGGGTAAAGCTGTATTGTCCTTGCTCGTGGTTTTTGGGAAAAAAATGAGCAGGGGAGTTAAACATTTGATTATTGCCCCCAGTACAGTGTAACATAGTCGATATCGATAACGCCGTAAATAGCATTTCTATCCCGTGCCAGGGGCACAATATTAGTAGGCAAAACCTAAACATAGCCGGTTTTCCCTCTCGAGAAAACCGGCGAACGAAAGGCGACCAACGTGATGTTTGAGCGAATCCCTATTCTCAATCCCCCCTTCTCCGGATCCATTGCCCTGTACATAGCGCTCGGTGTATTCATCATCGGCATCCTGCTCCTCATATGGTTTGTCTACAAACGAGTAACCCGTCTCATTGACCGTTTGCGCCGCCGACCTGTAGAAGGCGCCGGTTTAATTACCAGCACACTGCGGCTGCTTATTATCCTGCTGGTGATAGCTGTCTCTTTAGCAACCCTATTCCTGCTAGCCTTCCTCCAATCTTATACTTCGTTCACCCAGTTGGAGCGAATCGCAACGGTCTACTGCACTCCGGTGCCCGACTCGGAGAACGATATGGTTCTGAGGCTCGTCACGGTTAACTCGTCCACTGGTGGCCGTCTTCAAGAGTACCGGGTACTGGGTCAACAGTGGGTCATCGAGGGCCATGTCCTCAAATGGGACAACTGGCTCAATTTTCTGGGACTGCCTACCATGTATAAGCTCACACGGGTACGCGGTCGCTACCTTAAGGCCGAGGACGAGGCCAGCATGCCATCCACAGCCTACAGCTTGGTCCCCAAGGAAGAAGATCCCTTCTGGATGTGGCTCTATCAGCATGGTTCACATCTGCCCTTCGTCAATGCCGTTTACGGCAATGCCACCTATACCTTTCCCTCTGAATCCAAGGCTTTTCATCTGTATGCAACTACCTCCGGCTTTATGGTACAGGAGAAAGAAAGGAAGTGATCGATTGCCTGGAAGAAGCTAAAGAGGTAAACTGAGATTATTGGCGGAGGAGGCTGCGTCTAGCGGTATCGATTTTGCCTTTAGGCTCAGAAAAACGCTTTACGAAGCCTAGAAAAAACAACCAACGAAATTAGGAGATGTTACATGATAAGCGAATTGATATTGAAAAACAGAAGCTACCGCCGGTTTTATCAAGATACAGCCATTGATCTTGATACACTCAGGGAACTCGTTAACCTGGGCAGGCTTTCCGCATCGGCAGCAAATTTGCAGCCGCTCAAATACATCATCGCTTGTGATCCCCAGAAGAACGCGCTGATATTTCCCAATCTCGGCTGGGCTGGATATCTGAAGGATTGGCCCGGTCCTGTTGAAGGAGAAAGGCCGTCCGCCTATATCATCATTCTGAAGGACACAGAGATCAAATCGCCGCTCAGCGAATATGACTGCGGCATAGCGTGTCAAAGCATGCTTCTGGGTGCCACGGAAAAAGGGTTGGGCGGTTGCATCATTTACAGTGTGGACCGAAAAAAACTCCAGGAGGCCCTCGCAATACCCGATCGCTATGAAATACACCTGGTTTTGACCTTGGGTAAGCCGAAGGAGAAGGCACAAATCGAAGCGGTGGGGCCCGACGGAGATATCAAGTACTGGCGAGACGAGCAAGCTGTCCATCATGTGCCCAAACGGGACTTGGATGACGTAATCATTGGTTGAAAACTTTGGGCACTCATAGGTCTTGCGCCAATGGCCTCATGAGTTCAAACAGGAGATCTGACGGATGCCAACGAAAATCGATTTAAGAAAAGAGCTCAAGCATCTCTACAATCCATCCTCAAAGCAGATTGCTGTGGTGGATGTCCCCGAGATGAATTTTCTCATGATCGACGGTCAGGGAGACCCCAATACCTCGGTAGCATATCAGAACGCGGTGGAGGCCCTGTTCGCCGTGTCCTATACCCTTAGGTTCATGATCAAGAAAAGCGAATCCCCTGTTGATTACGCGGTGATGCCCCTTGAAGGCCTCTGGTGGGTTGACGATATGACGCAGTTCAGCATGCATGACAAAGATGCCTGGAAGTGGACATCGATGATCATGCAGCCGGAGTATGTCACAGAGGAGCTACTTCAAGAGGCACTCAGACAGGTGAGAAAGAAAAAGGACCTTCCTGCGCTCTCTGGCATGAGATTTGAATCTTTTCACGAGGGTCAGGCAGCACAAATTCTGTACTTTGGCCCATACTCCGATGAGGGCCCAGCCATTGAAGGGATCCACCGTTTCATCGCCGAGCAAGGACACCGGCTGCGGGGCAGGCATCATGAGATCTATTTGAGCGATCCTAGGAGAACTGCGCCAGCAAAGCTCAAAACCGTTATTCGGCAGCCCTTTGATTAGCTCGGCCTGGGGCTCCACGGTTGGTCCCGCGGAAAAGAGGTCTTACAGCCAAGGAGACATGAAACAGCAACACATGAGGTGCTAACCATGATAAACACAAAAACCCCGCTCAAATTCATGTTCATCGTGGCAGCAGTTCTGTTACTGCTGATGAGCAGTGCTGAGGCCAGAATCAAGATGGTTGCGCTCCCAGAACGGGGCAAGACCATCATCCGTCTCGATAATCCCCAGGCTACCTTGATCGAGGAGGAACGGGTCCTCACCCTTCAGAAAGGGCTCAATCAGGTTGACTTCTCGTGGAAGGGGGTGAGTATCGATCCCGACTCCATCAGGCTCACCGTCCTCACTACTCCAGACAAGGTAAACCTGCTCAGCGTGAGTTATCCCCCCAACGAAGCCGCACTGGTGTGGGAGATTTCAAGTGTCGATGCCTCCGAGGTTACGGTGCGCATCAGCTATCTGCTCTCGTTTATCGATCGGCTGACCACCTACAAGGCAGTTGCAGACAAAGGCGAAACAAAGGTCAACCTGAAGAGCTTCCTGGTGCTCCGCAATTTCTCGGGCGAGGATTTCTATAACGCATCGGTGCTCTTGGGGAGCGGCCAGTCTTCCGAGGAAAGCATTGACCACGAAGAGACCAAGCAATTGCTCTTCCTTGAAAAGGATGGAGTACCCATCGAGAAGATCTGGACCTTTGATGCCGCGAAGCTCCCGTGGGATCCCGAGAAGATTGACACCAACGTGGGAATCCCTGTGACTTACAGAATCAAGAACGCCGCAACAGCTGGCCTTGGTGAGTTTGCCCTTTCCGAGGGCAAGGTGCGGGTTTTTCAAGAGGACGGATACGGGAGCACAATCTTCCTGGGAGAAGACGCCACCGAGGTGGTGCCTGTTGGTGAAGACGTGGACGTATATATCGGCGACAGCCGTGACATCGTTGTAACACAGCGCAAAATGCGGGACGAAAGGATCAATATTCGCAGAAACAAGAAGAATCGCGTGGTCCTTTACGACACCGATGAGTTAATCAAGGCGACCATAGAGAATTTTAAGGACAGGCCGGCCAAGCTTACCATGATTCAACATATCCCCGGGCAATGGGACATGGAGGAGAGCACCCTCCAGTACAAGCGTAAGGACGCCTCCACCCTGGAATTCGAGATCGCCTTGGCTGGTCATGGCAAGACCGAGCTCTCCATGCACTTTCATCGCCGAAACGTTCGTCCCTAGGAGGTGATATCATGATACGCAAGCTTATACTGTTCGCGACAATCGCATTACTGCTGGGATATGACGTTGCCTCGGCCAAGGTGGACCTGGTTATTCTCCCAAAACGCGACACCGTTCAGCTGACCATATATAATTCGGCAGATCTGACCTTAGTAAGGGAAAAAAGGGCCCTCACCCTGAAGAGCGGGCTCAACAGTCTCCAGTTCTCCTGGGCCAATACGCTCATTGATCCCACCAGCCTGGATATGCTGCCCTCAATGCATGCCGATCAGATCGATGTCCTTGATCTTACCTTCCCACCCCGGGTGCGCAACCTGGGTCTGTGGCATGTCAAAAGCCAGATCAGCGGCAAGGTGCCCGTGGAAATCAATTATCTGACGAGCGGTCTCTCATGGCGTGCCTTCTACATGGGAACCCTGAGCACCGATGAAAAGGTGATGCGCCTGCAGGGTTATGTGCGCGTTGCTAATAACAGCGGCGAAGATTATGAAAACGCCCAGGTTCGTATGATTGTGGGCAAGATTCACCTCATAGACAGGATCGTCGATCTGGCGCGCAGGCAGTATCCATACGGTCGGCCCGGCCCAGCTCCGGCAGCGCCAACAAAGGGAATAGCCTTAGCTGAGGAGGAAATGGCAGAGGTCAAGCGCGCGTACGTGCAGGCTGACAAGGCAGCCTTGGCTAGGCCCAAGGAGATCAAGAAGGAGGGTCTCAGCGAATACTTCTTGTACACGATCGAGGGAACCGAAACCATTCCCCACGGGTGGTCCAAGCGACTGCCCAGCTTTGCCGTTGATGAAGTTCCCGTTGTTAATCTTTACAAATATGAACAGGAGCGGTATGGCAATCAGGTCGTGCGCTTTCTGAGTTTCAAAAACGATACAGAGCACAACCTGGGAGACACCCCCATTCCGGGTGGCACCTTGAAGGTTTACCGCACGTTAGACGAATCAGCTCACCTGTCCTATGAAGGACAGTCGAGTTTTAAGTATATTCCCGTGAATGAGGATGTTGAACTGAACCTTGGCCCGGTTGCCAACGTGATTGTAAAGCCCACCCTCATGGAGTTTGAGACCGATCGATATCTCTTTGATAACAACGGCAACATCAGCGGCTGGGATGAGATTCGCACCTTCGAGGTGGAAATCAAGAATACCCGCGATATCCCCATAAAGGTGGAGGTAATGCGGAACTTCGGCACCTCATCGTGGGACCTAACCAAGCTCGGGGATTTTGGCACCTTTGAGAAGGTAGATCTGGACACGGTCAAATTCATCCTCATGCTCAGCGGGCATGAGATAAAGCGATTCACTTACATCCTAACGACCCATCACGGACAGCGGGCGGACTAGCAAATCACCCTGAAACGCTCCCCTACCATTTTGGGCGCGAAGTCCTCGATCTCCGGCTTCAAGGCTCTGATCCTTTTCATTTGCAAAAGACATCCTCACCTGATAACCTTCCGCCTTGGAATAGCCTCGCCATATGTTCGGCAGGATCCAGCTCTGAGATCATCTTGGATCAGGATTGGACCACTTAGGAATTTCACCACTATCCCCTTGAAGATCCGGTGTTCGTTAAACCATTACTGATTACAAAACTACGGAAAGGAGCCTGAAGCGTGAACACAATCGCCATACTGCCCGGCGACGGCATCGGTCCGGAAGTCATGCACGAGGCGGTCAAGGTGCTCGATGCAGCACAGAAGAGGTTTTCGTTTAAACTGGCCTACGAGTTGGCCGATGTGGGCGGATGCGCCATCGACAAGCACGGAGAAGCCTTGCCCCCACAAACCTTGCGGCTTTGCGAATCCAGCAATGCCATTCTCTTCGGCTCCGTGGGAGGCCCTCAATGGGAGGGCCTGCCGCCCGACAAACAGCCGGAAAGGGCCGCGCTTCTCCGCTTGCGAAAACACTTCGATCTGTTCTGCAACCTGCGGCCCGCCACGGTATTCGAGGCCCTGGTCGACGCCAGCCCGCTCGATCCTGAAATAGTACAACAAGGGTTTGATATTCTGGTCGTCCGGGAGCTTACCGGCGGTATCTACTTCGGACAACCCAAGGGTAGACAAGGCAGCGGCCCAGGCGAAAAGGCATTCGATACAATGGTATATACCAGGGAGGAGATAGAACGAATTGCCAGGATGGGCTTCTCACTCGCCCGGGGCAGGAGGAAAAAGGTTACCTCTGTGGACAAGGCCAACGTACTGTCAACCATGGTATTCTGGAGAGAGGTGGTCAGCGATATTGCCAAAGAATATGGGGATATTGAACTCAATCATATTTACGTAGATAACGCTACCATGCAGCTTATCAAAGACCCACACCAGTTCGATGTGCTTCTGTGCGGGAACATGTTCGGAGATATCATCTCCGACGAATGCGCCATGCTCACCGGCTCAATCGGCCTGTTGCCCTCCGCCAGCCTCAACGAGAGCCGATTCGGGCTCTATGAGCCGGCAGGGGGTTCGGCCCCCGATATAGCCGGCAAGGGGATTGCCAACCCCATTGCCCAGATTTTGTCAGCGGCCATGCTCTTGCGGCACAGCCTCGATCTCGAAGAAGCTGCCGCCGCCATAGAAGGGGCTGTTGCCGATGTACTGGAGGCCGGCATCTGTACTGCCGACATAGCCCTTGACAAACGCAGAGCTGTTGGAACCACTGACATGGGAGATGCTGTGGCAGAGCGAATACTTAATAGCTAACAATGAGCCAATTCTCTTCGCTATGAATGATAAGAGCTATTGGAAACTCGGGGAACGCCTCGCCAGGGCATGGCACGTTGGAAAGGGATTCAAGAAAAGCTGAAGCTATGATAGGATTAACATGAAAACCGAATATGCCAGCTAATAGAATCCGGGAAAGGAGACGAAAGTCATGAGGACAGCCAATCCAGCACTGAGCGCAAAGAGTTTTACCGGTGTAGGCCGCGCAGTAGATACCGCTCGCGCAATGACCATCAACGGAACCGTAAACAAGACTGCGCTGCTTGCTGTGTTGACCCTTATCCCGGCAACCTATACCTGGCGTATGTATTACACGGCCTGGGATCCCTCTGCCGTGGTGCCGTGGATAATCGGGGGAGCCATCGGCGGCTTTATTGTTGCCTTGATTACGATCTTCAAGAAACAATGGGCAGCCTATACAGCCCCCGTCTATGCACTCCTCGAGGGGTTGTTTCTCGGGGGGTTTTCCGCCATGTTCGAGGCCAAGTATCCCGGAATCGTTATTCAGGCCGTGACCTTGACCTTCGGCACCTTATTCTGCCTGTTGTTCGTCTACCGATCAGGGCTCATCAAGGTGACACAGAACTTCAGGCTTGGGGTGGTTGCCGCAACAGGCGGCATTGCGCTCATCTATATGGCAACTATTCTCCTCGGCTTTTTTGGGGTCCGCATGCCCTTTATTCACGAAAGCGGCACGATCGGCATTGCCTTCAGCCTCTTTGTGGTGGTTATTGCGGCGCTCAATCTGGTGTTGGACTTCGACTTTATCGAAAACGGGGCAGCGTATGGGGCGCCCAAATACATGGAGTGGTATGGGGCATTCGCCCTTATGGTAACCCTGATCTGGCTTTACATCGAGATCCTCAGGCTTCTGGCAAAACTGCGAGGCCGACGGTAGTTTTGATTTCGATCTCTCACCCCGGTTACCGCTGAGAGCATTAGTATGCAATATGGGGATGGTCATGAGGGCTTTTCTGCTGCCCCAATCCCTTGCAGGTTACGTCCAATTCAAACAGAAATCTGGGGGCTCTAGCCTTACTGCTCACAGAAGTGCGCCGCTTAGCGCGCGAAAAAATTAGAACAGAAAAGGACTAGCCTATGACAGAACCCAGCACACCCAGATGGCTCATGTGGGCACGGGAGATTCAATCCCTGAGCCAAACCGGGCTTGCCCATGCCACCACCGACTATGAAACCAATCGCTACCAGCGACTCACCGAGATCGCCGCCGAGATCGTTCACGACCACACCGACCTTCCCAAGGGACCGGTTCTTCAGCACTTCCTCGCACAGCCCGGTTATGCAACGGTAAAGGTGGACGTCCGTGGTGCAATCATCCGCGACGGAAAGATTTTGCTCGTTCAGGAACGCACCGACCAGCGCTGGTGCATGCCCGGAGGCTGGGCCGATGTGGGCGAATTCCCCTCACACATGGTAGTCCGCGAAGTGTTGGAAGAAAGCGGGTTTGAGGTCGCCCCCACAAAGGTCATCGGGGTGTATGACGCCAACCGGGGCCCCGAGCCCGTGGAGTTCTTCCATGCTTACAAGATCGTTTTTTTGTGCGAAATAAACGGCGGCAAGGCCCGCCCGAGCGACGAAACCATGGCAGTTGATTTTTTCAGTTTCGGTGACCTCCCTCCGCTGTCTCCCCATCGTACCAACGAGAGACATCTGGCGGAGGTTCAGGCCCATCTCAAAGACAAAAACCGGCCGACGGCATTTGATTAAGGATCTTACCGAACCCCCGGGTTTAAGCAACCAGGAAAAAGGAGAAGGAACTATGAACAATGTAATCATTCCGCGAAAAACTGAGCGCGGCTTGAGGCCTTTTCTCTGGTGTTGTTCCGTAATGATCGTGGTTTCTCTCATCTCCCTTTCCATTGCCGGTGCATACGACGGTTACTTGCAAGAAGGCACATTCGCACTCAACCCCCATGACAAGAGGCAAATCTTCCTTTACGTACCGGGCATGACCCCCATATACAGCATTGATGAAGAGGATGTCCTGGTAGGCACAGCACCCTTTTCAGACAAACCGAAGAGGGCCTACCGCTTGGTAGCAACACAGGACGGCATTCAAGCTCTCATCCTCAAGGCCTCCATCCGGTTTACCAATTCAGCGCTTGCTGACTTCGACTTTGTTATTAACAGGAGAATCCCCTTTTGCAGGGAATTGGAAGCCTTTCCGGATATCTGGAATAAGTTCTCGCAACTCGACGAAGGGCCCGGCTGGTTCGCTCTGTACGCACGGAATGCAGGGAAAGTCCTTGAGGTTTCGGAAGACAAATACAAGGTCAGGATGGCCTTTGCGCCCGCCTTAGGTCCGGAGGAAGGCTACATACCGAAAAAAAGAGACGGAAGGAGCATTGAAGAGCTCGGTTACCTTACCTTTCTTAACACCATGTCGGCAGATTACCAGTTCAAGGAGGCCTTTCAGCACGAATTATCGACCGCGTGCAGCGAGAGAAACATAACCAGGGATAGTGAAAAGCTCTTCACCGAGATACAGGGCTACCTCCAGACGAAGGTCGGCGTTTCAATTGATCCCACCAGTTTCCTGGCCGGAAAACTGGCATCAAAGGTAATCAAGTATTTGGGGCTGGATGCAAGTATATCTCTCGAGGCATTTTTGAAGGGCGAATTCAAGAAAACTGATGAGACCGAGACAGTCAGCACCATTACCTATGGTGCTGAGGGAGAGAGCTGGGTTGTAAACTCCGTTCAAATTGACAAAAAGACCGCGCCGGGAATTGATGACGCCACTCCCTATCGGAACATCGGAAGCATGCTCATCAAAAAGGTATACACCTGCAAGGGTGCGCAACTTGCCAGCCTCGATTACATCTCGATTCTCCTGATCCCCGCACGGGACCTGGAAAACACCCAAGAGATCGTTTTGACCCCCCAGACCATCAAGAACCTGGGTCTGATTTGCGATGACCGTTTTCCATCGCTGGTGTCCCTGAACAACCAGTTCCACTATTTCAAGCTCCTCGACTACCTGGTCATCGACGAGGGTCTCCCAAAGGGCATTGCAAATTATGTCATCAAGGAGATAAATCTCTCCGCGGCACGATAAGGTTGTGCCTTTGCCCTGCATAGCCGGCAAAAAAGCATTTGATCACGAGAGTGGAGTTGCACCATGACCGGCAGTGAAAAGTCACGCGCCCTGATCACCGGGGCTACCAGCGGAATCGGCGAGGCCTTCGCCAGGAGACTTGCACCTCAGGGATACGACCTGATTATCACCGGAAGAAGAAAGGAAAAAATCAATCGCCTTGCCCATGACCTTACACAAACCTGCGCCGTAGATGTTGAGGCCATCATCTCCGAGCTTTCCAATCCCGGAGATGTAGATGCCCTGGCACAAAAGGTAAGGGACACGGAAAATCTCGATATACTTATCAACAACGCCGGTTTCACTACCAAGAGCTATTTCCTACATGAAGATCTGGAAGGCCAGCTGAACATGGTACAGGTTCACGTGCTGACCCCCATGAAACTGACATACGCGGCTCTGCCCAACATGATTGCAAGGGGAAAAGGCGCCATTATCAATGTATCGTCGCTCGGTGCTTTTACCCCATTCCCTACAACCGCCACCTACAGCGGAACAAAGGCCTTTCTGGCCCTCTTCACCGAATCGCTCCACATGGAGCTTGCCGGCACCAATGTGAAGGTTCAGGCACTGTGT
>CP070752.1:2898740-2908135 GCA_020348625.1 Deltaproteobacteria bacterium
AGAAGGGTTTCAAGGTCAAGAAAACAGCGGATAAGATAAAGAAGATAGTCAATAGTTAGAACTGATAAAGAACCCTCATCATAGTTGACCAACGGGAAGCGGTTATGAAATCATCTACATCATAGGTAATTCCCACGGAGGGTCCGGAATAAAACCGCTGATGCTGTTTTCCGCTGGTGTCTATGTCTACATATTCTGCCCCGACACCGAGCACCCACTGAGGGTAAAAGCGCCAGTCCAGATTCAGTGTCAGTAAATAGGCGGCTCCCTTACACTCCGCCTCGCTCAGTTTGAACCGCAGCAGATGATCATCCCGATCTCTGGCCTCAACCCAATCAGAATAGCCAAAGCCCATGCTTAGGAACAATTGATTCTTGCCCCCGAGCAATGTCTCCGAACTGAGACCAATAAAGGGAATCTTATAATTAACTTGGTAGTCGAGAACCTTTCCTTGGCCGGATACCGGTTCTGTCCAGTAATAACCCCTGTAGCCGTAGATTTCATATTGGAGTTCCTCGTACCTGAAACCAAGCATCGGCCCCAGGCCCCAATTATGCCCAAGCGAGAAATGATACGCCCAGATCGCATCAAACAGCATGCCTTCAAGCTCTGCATCGGACTCGGTATAGAGGTCCTTTCCTTCATGAGGTGCTTTTCCAAAGGCGGCATCATTTTCAATCCAATCCGAATCTTTCATTATTCCCGCATCCTTATCGATGGTCTTTAATAAACGAATGCACAGACGTCCTTTACTTTTTCTGCTGTTTTTCCCATAGGTAGTACCTACAATCACTTTTGCGCCTGCCATCACATTGGCGATAGGAAATTGCAGTTCGCTTTCTCCGTGACCTCCAAGGGCCCACGGTTCTTCAAAGCTGATATGGTAGGTAGAATCACCCGCAGTGTATCGAAGATCAGGCCCTGTCTCTATGAAGAGCTCAGATGAAAGACAGGCTTGCGCCATAGCGACAGCGCACAAGACCGCCAACACAATGAATACGTATTTCGCATTATCACTCAAAAGTATTTATCCCGGATCTCGTGGGTGATGCCGAAAAACAGAGGGGAAGGTGGAGTTGGGATGGATGATTGACGAGGCATCACATGGATCAACCACCATGTTTTTCAAGTGCAGTCTGTGCTTTGCTTTGACTCGCCCCGTCTACTTCATCATGCGCGCTTTTCGCCACTCACTGGGGCTAACATAGCCGTCTCCCAAGGACCACATTCCTTGGCCGGACTTCTTAGCTTCTTTTTCAGCCTCGAGATATGGAGCGATGTCCAATCCCATTGGCGGCTCCCCAACAGATACCTCTGCAAGGCCTTTCTTGAGCATAGAGATATTGACATTTTCAGTCCCTACATACACCTCACCGATAAGTTGGTTATAGGGATAGGGAGCAATACCGTAGCCTTTAATCTCAACCGCTTTATTGAGGATAAGGCGTTCCAGATAACGCTTCGCTGCTTGGGCGTATGGTTGACCGGGTTCTTGGCTTGGGGAACTGATTTCAGGAGCATCGATGCCTGCTAGGAGAACGTACGTCACAATATCATGGCCCTCAGCCATTATTGTATCTCCGTCATAGACCTTGGTAACCTTAAACTTGCCTGCCTCGGCACTACCGCAAAATGCCAAAGAAAAAACGCTTATCATGCAAATAGATATGAAAAACTTTTTCATAACAAACAACCTCTTTATCAATGGAGCCCATTCCGTATACCTAGGCCTATACGTTTGTTCAGAGAGAAAAGCAAGCATTTTATTGACAGTGCCGTGATATTCAGAGATGCTTGATAAAATGAGTCTAATAAAGAACTTCTGACCGTAGCTATTCCTGCTGTTAGCTCGCGGCAACATTTTGCGTGAAGATGCACAAGCCCCGGCAAGGCCAATGATCGAAGGATCTGATGTTTCTGAATATTAGGAAAGGGATTGATTTTCAAGTCCGGATTCGGCCCCGCGTTGGGAAAGGACCAAAGACAACGCCCATTCGTTCCCCAGCACTCCCATCAACTCGATGGTTGGCCTTAATAGTTAGCTTACTATAAAGCTTTATTAAATTGAAATAACTTATTAATATTATTGACAACATTACGAAAAGGAGGAAAAGGTGCAAGACAATGAAAGGGACAAAAAGGAGCTGGGTAAGACCGCGGAAGATGAATTGATGGTGCTCTTGGAACACTGGATTAATAAGTGGGATCGGAATTTTGAGGTAACGTTCGTATTAGGCTTTATGGTGATGGAGCGAAACACTTTTGACCTCCTCGGAGGTCAAATGGTGATCTATCCGGAGAACTATGAAAATGGCAAGATTCATCTCAACGCACTCCAGAATTACTGCGAAACATTAAGGGAACCCACATAACTCCTTAAGCAGCCTGACACCTTATGAATTTACCAAAGAATAAATTAATCCTTCATAGGATGAAAGGCTCAATTCCAAACTTGCCTACAGAATGGGGTAAGGTAAAAATGGCTCACAAAACGCACCAAATTCTCCATAAATCGAATTTAGCTGGCCTTTTCAGGCTGCCGTGAATACCAAAAAAAAGGTTAAGCTTTTCGCTTAACCCTTTGATTTCATTTGGTAGCGGGGGATGGATTTGAACCACCGACCTTCGGGTTATGAGCCCGACGAGCTACCAGACTGCTCCACCCCGCGTCATTAAGTAACTGTTAGTATACTATGTATCCCTCCTTAGTCAAACAAAAAATCATGAGAATCCCAGACTGTCTCTCCAACAAGCCCAAGCAATATCTCACGGCCTGGGATGATATCTTTCATGAGTCTCTTTCAATCTCTCGCGTGCTACATGAGTGTAGATCTGAGTTGTCGATATATCCGAATGCCCCAGCATCATCTGCACTGACCTCAGATCAGCCCCTCCCTCCAAGAGATGGGTTGCAAATGAGTGCCTCAAAGTGTGCGGAGTAACGCTCCGGGCAATTCCGGCCTTCATTGCATAGTATTTTAAGATCTTCCAAAAGCCCTGTCGTGTCATGGGATTTCCTCTTCTGTTGAGAAAAAGAGAGGACGATTTCCTTTTTCTCAGAAAAGCCGGCCTGGCATTCTGCAAGTATTCTTTCAAGGCATCTATTGCTTTGCCTCCCATGGGAATAATCCGTTCCTTGGATCCCTTTCCTATTGTCCGGATAAAGCCTGCCTCCAAGTTAACATTATGCACTTTCAGATCTATCAGTTCTGTAACCCTGAGGCCGGTAGCATACAGAATCTCCAGCATGGCCTTGTCTCGTTTTCCCAGCAATGTCTGGTCGTCTGGTTGCGTGAGAAGGGCTTCAACCTCATCCCTGCTCAAGATATGGGGCAAATGCTGATAGAGTTTTGGTATACCCAGTAATCTGGCCGGATTAGAGGTAATCTTTCCTTCAGTAACGCAGAACCGGTAAAACATTCGAATAGAAACGAGGCATCGGGCTAAAGATCGTGCCGCTAGTTGCACTCTTCTTTCAGCCACAAAGGACAGCAAGTCATGTTGCCCGACCCGAAGCGGGGTAACCCCCCGAGTCTTTAAAAATTCAAAGAAGCCCAGGAGGTCGCGGTTATAAGCCACGATGGTGTTTGCGGACAGGCCTTTTTCAACCTTAATGTGAGCCATGAATTGATCTAATAGTTGATCCGCGGAGTTTGCTTTTGCTGCATTCACGGCCTGCTCTAGAAAGAATAAAAGTTATCGTTGTTCGTCAGAACCTTGGATCTCCCGTTTTCAAAGGTCACCATCTGTTCGAGCCTAACCCCGCCTTTCCCAGGGATGTATACTCCAGGCTCAATAGTAAAAACCATGCCCTCCTGCAACACCTTTGGCTTGATAGGAGCCACGGCAGGCCCCTCATGAGTAGCTAATCCGACACCATGGCCCAGAGAGTGGCCAAAGAATTCACCAAAGCCAGCCCCCCTTACTATCTCCCGGGCGATAGAATCTACAGCAGTGGTTTCCATCCCGGGTCTCAGGGATTCAATCGCACACAGTTGCGCCTCCCTCACGATTCGGTAAATCTCCCTGAAGTGCGCTGGAGGCTCTCCCAAAAATATGGTTCTGGTCATATCCGAGCAGTAGCCATCTACAATTGCGCCGACATCGAGTATTATCGGTTCGCCTTGCTCTAATTTCCTTTCCGTAGGAACTGCATGAGGGAGGGCACCGTTTGGTCCAGATGCCACAATAGGGGGAAAGGCAGCACCATTACCTCCATGCTCTCGTATTAGGGTTTCTATCCTCCAAGCCACATCCCTTTCACGTTGGTGAGGTTTTAGCTCACCGATAACCTGAGAGAGAACTTCTCCCATGAGTTGTGCGGATTTACTGACAGTCTCTAATTCTTGTTGGTCTTTAATCTCCCTCATTTCCTCAACCACCCCAAAAAGGGGAATTAGCTCTACGGCTGGGGAATGATGAGATGCCGCTTCTTGGGCATTGTGATGAAACTCCCAAATAAGATATCCTGCCTCGAATCCTAGTCGCCTCGTATGCAATCGGTCAAACACAGCAGGCAAGGCATTAATGACCCCTTCCGTGTAGGTCATTACTTCAAATCCGGCCGCCTCTTGCTTGGCCTGAATGCTGTACCGTGAATCCGTTAGCAGGAGGGCATGATCTAAAGAGATCAGAAGTGAACCAGATGATTCGGTTAACTGTCCGTCAACGGCCGTGAAACCCGAAAGATAGCGTCTGTTCTCGGGCTGAATAATCCAAACCGTGTCAACGCCGAGGCTCTCAAACCTATTTCTGAGCGATTGCACACGCCTTTCGAACATGAATCGACTCATGCACACCTCATAACTGGCTCGTTCATGACCAGGGTATCTTTTATCAATTGTTTTATCACCTCAGCCAATGAATTAAAAGCCAGAACAGAGCAGTGGAAAAAGGTTGTCGCACGATGCAAAAACATCTATAAGAAAAAGACGTCAATCTCTTAAGCCCAGCGTTACCACGTGTCATCAAAAAGGGGCACCATGTTGAAACAAAAAACCCCCCAGCAGGTATACTGCAGGAACTGCATCAATAATTTCGAAGCAGTGCCAAAGCTGAGCTTCTTTGGTTTTAGAAAATTCAGGTGTCCAAAGTGCCAGCACAACGTCGTATGGCCGTTGACAGCAAGCTTCCTGCTCATCTACTGGCTGGTAATAAGCGCTGCAGTAGTATTTAGGTTTGCCTCATCTGGGGGCCCACTCCAGATGGTTAACCTCCTTGATCTCTTTGCCGTGACATCCATGGCGGCAATTGTAATGAATTATATCATAAAGGTTAGGATGACCCCATAGGCACAACAGACCACCAAATAACTCTAACAAAGTTCAGGGGACCTGGTTTCACCAACTAGAATATAGAAAGGGCTAACCAAGATATGGCTAACCCTTCATTATGTCTCTGGTGCCGAAGGCGGGACTCGAACCCGCACAGGCCTACACCCACTAAGTCCTGAACCTAGCGCGTCTACCAATTCCGCCACTTCGGCCTCGTAGCAACGGCCTCTACTTTGAGGGGTAAGCGTAACCTGATATGTCGCTATTGTCAACAACTTAAACAAAGCAACCTAGGAATTGCGGGAAATCGTTTATGAAGTCAGACCTCGAATACTTACTGAAATGCGCCAGGAAAGCAGCTCTCTTGGGGGCTCAAGAGATTAGCGGTATTTACGAACGGTATCTTTCAGGCGGAGATATTGGTATCAAGGAAAAGGGTGAGAATGATCCGGTAACCGCTGCGGACATGGCGGCGAATCAGGTCATTACGCAGACGTTAAAGAGCTATTTTCCTGACCACGCTATTCTTACCGAGGAAGAGCCGAGTACGTGGAACAGGACTGGTGAGGAGTGGGTTTGGATGATTGATCCCTTGGACGGCACAAAGGATTTCATTAAGAAGAACGGGGAATTCGTAACCATGATTGGCCTGACCCATTTTGGCACACCCATCATTGGGGTGGTGATCGAGCCCGCTAGTGGGCTAGAATTTTATGGTTGTAAGGGTCAGGGTGCCTATCGTAGCATTTACCACCAAACAGGAGCGGCTTCACGTGTAGATTTTCCAACCATTTCAGACCCGACACATTTGCGCCTCGCAGTTAGTCGCTCGCACCGCGACTCCAAGGTTGACAAACTGATTCAATTGCTGCCAATCACCGTGGAGATCCCATCCGGAAGCGTGGGCAGAAAGATGGCAATGGTTATCAATGGAAACGCCGACATGTACGTGCACCCTGTGCGAGGAACGAAACTATGGGATACGTGCGCCTGTGATGTTATCGCTTCCGAGGCCGGAGGGGTGCTACTTTCTGGCACTGGCGATAGGATTAGCTATGTCAGAGCATCCGGCGATATTGAAAATCACTACGGGTTGTTGGTCTGCTCATCTACTATTGCAGACAAGGTTATTTGGGCCTCCAGAAAGGTATGGGGATTAGACGAGCAAATGGATCGATGATTACTTCTTCAAGTATTAAAGTATAATTATATCAATATATTATACTATAATATTAATCTTTTCTATAATACCTAACAACGGCCTCTAGCAACCCCTCTATCGTATACGTATCGGGCACTATTGTAACGTCTAAACCCTTTTCCGCAGCCCTTTGAGCGGTAATGGGTCCTATGCACGCTATCTTGGCCCCGGCGATTCCCTCCTCAGCTGATTTACCCTTCACCAGGTGCAAAAGATTATCTACCGTTGAAGGACTGGTAAAGGTAATCATGTCAACAGGACCCTCTTGCACAAAACCGCAAAGCCTCTCATCGTCATATTCCGGCAGTACTGTCTGATATGCTTCAACCACGTCCACGGTTGCACCAAGGCTTGTGATCTTTTTGGGCAAAAAGTCGCGGGCAAGAGCGGGTCTCGGCAAAAGAAATCTCTTTCCAGCAATCGGCAGCTTTTCTAAGGCCTCAACAATACCCTCGGCAGAGTATTTTTCAGGAAGCAAATCCGGGATAAGCCCCGCTTGATTCAGGGCATCTCCAGTTGCAGGGCCTATGACCCCAATCTGGATGCCGCTCAGGTGGCGTGCGTCCTTTTTTGCGCTGCGTAGTCGCTGAAGAAAAAACTCAACCCCATTGACGCTGGTAAAGAGCACCCAATCATATCGGGAGAGTCCCTTAATTGCTTCATCAATTTCCCCCCAGCTCTTAGGAGGTAGGATCTTAATAGTCGGAAGAAGATGAACCCGGGCGCCCAGCTCAGAGAGCATACTAGCGAGTCCTTGTGCTTGTTCCTCCGGTCTGGTAACAAAGATATTCTTGCCGAAAAGGGGTTTAGATTCAAACCAGTTAAGATGTTCTCTCAGCTTTACGACGTCCCCAACCACGATTATTCCGGGAGGTGCAATCTTCGCTGCCCGGGCCTTTTGATGAATGTCGGAGAGGGTTCCCCGTATTGCCCTCTGGCCCGGGAGGGTTCCGTTAGCTATGACCGCCGCCGGACAATTCGGCGAACGACCATGATCTATTAATTGCTGTGCAATAGTGCCGAGGTTACGCATGCCCATGAGGAACACCAGGGTACCGGAAAACCCGGCAAGCCCCTCCCAGTTTATACTGGATGTTTCTTTGGTTGGGTCCTCGTGGCCTGTAATAAAACAGACTGTGGAGGAATAAGCTCGATGAGTCAGTGGTATACCTGCATAAGCGGGCACTGCTATGGCAGAAGTTACTCCAGGGACTATTTCAAACGGTATCCGGGCCCGAGAGAGCTCCATAGCCTCCTCCCCTCCCCGCCCGAAGATAAAAGGATCTCCTCCTTTTAGCCTCGCAACTGTGAGGCCTATCTTGGCCTTTTCGATCAAAAGGCTGTTGATTTTCTGTTGGCTGGCCGTATGCATGCCGCCCCTCTTGCCCACGTATATGAGCTCTGCATCTTCGCCTGCAAGGCACAGAATCGACTCATTAACCAGATAGTCATAGATAACAACATCAGCCTTCTGGAGACACTCTTTGGCCTTGAGCGTGAGAAGGTCTGCACTGCCTGGGCCGCCCCCAATGAGATAGACTATGCCTTGCTTCCGTTTATTCACTAACCTCACCTCGTAAAACGGCGATCACGTTACCCTATGAATATCATCTATGATTTGTTGAGCCCCGGAGCCCAAAAGCATCTTTGCCAATCGTGCCCCAATGAGTCCAGCCTCATCCGCCGTACCTTCCAAGGAATTGCGAAATACCCTCTTTCCATCCGGACTCGCCACCAAGGCATCTAGATGAACAACCTTGTCATCAAGCATTGCGTGTGCACCCACGGGAAGTTCACACCCACCCCTGAGCTCACGGAGGAACGATCGTTCGGCCTCTATCGCTATCCTCGTTGGATAGTGATCCAAGAATGCCAGAAAGGATTTCACTTTATGATCATCTCGTCGCAGCTCAAGCCCGAGTGCACCTTGTCCGATAGCGGGCACCATAATCCCAATAGGAAGGGATTGGGTTATTCTTTCGCTGAGGCCCACCCTTCGCAAACCGGCAGCGGCAACGACGATTGCTTGCAGATCCTCAGTATGAAGCTTGCGGAGTCTTGTGTCCAGGTTCCCCCTTAAAGGAATAACATTTAGATCTGGGCGGTAGTGGAGGAGCTGAGCAGTTCGCCTTAAGCTGCTTGTGCCGATAGAGGAGTGTTGAGGAAGATGATCAAGCACAATGTTGTTTCGCGATATTATGACATCATGAGAATCTTCCCGCTCGGGAAAAATGCCGATATGCAAATTATTCGGGATTTCAGCAGGAACATCTTTGAGGCTATGTACGGCAACATCTATGTCTTCTCTCTGTAGGGCCTCCTCGATTTCTTTCACAAACAGGCCTTTCCCGCCAATGCTGCTCAACGGTCTGTCAATGATCCTATCGCCCCTCGTTTTTATCTTCACGATCTCAACCTTCGTATCCGGATACCGATCCGAGATCCGATTACGCACCCAAAGGGCTTGAGCAAGGGCTAGCTGACTGGCCCGTGTACCGATCCTGATATGCATAATCACCGTGATTCTGTTGAGAGCAGAAAACGCGCGACCTGAAGGTCATGGGGCGTGGTTATCTTTATGTTACGCTCCTCTCCTTCGATTATCTTAGCGGAAATACCCATCTTTTCCACCAGAAAGGCATCGTCTGTTGCTTCAGTCCAAAACCGTTTGAGCGCTTCCTGGTGGGCCGAATGTATGTCTTCACGGCTGAAAATCTGCGGGGTTTGAATGAGCCATAAACCCTTTCGTTCAATGGTCTTTAATACATTGGCCTTGCTGTCGACCCGCTTTATGGTTTCGGTAATCGGAAGCCCGGTGATTACCGCCCGATAACGTCGGGCAGCCTTGATTACCTTTTCGATAAGTTCAATCGATACAAATGGCCTGACACCGTCATGGATAAGCACCAACCTGCAGCTAT
>CP070752.1:2908235-2916530 GCA_020348625.1 Deltaproteobacteria bacterium
ATGAGGTCATCCGTGTGAATCTCAAGGGCACCTTCAATTGCTGCAAGGCAGTGGTGGCTGTCATGAAGCGCCAGAAATCGGGGAAGATTATCAATGTCTCTTCGATTGCCGGGAAGATGGGCGACATAACCTCGGCCCCGGGGTATGGGCCTTCAAAGGCTGCTGTTGATGCTCTCACCAAAACACTGGCCCGGCAATTAGCCCAATATAAAATCAACGTAAATGCAGTGGCCCCCCATGCGATAGAAACGGAAATGAGCGCCCAGTGGTCAGAGGAAAAAAGGAAATCCATCATTGAAGCGATCCCCCTTAAACGACTCGGAAAACCCGAAGATGTAGCCGAAGCCGTCATCTTTCTCGCATCTGACAGGGCGAACTTTATTACCGGCGAAATACTCGATGTGAACGGCGGGCTCCTCATGGATTAACAGAAACATACTGTTTTTACATCATTGAGGCAAAAGGGATTGCGCGATTCTTAGGCGCCTTGAGATTAGCAGTCAATCCTCGAATTGGCGTCACTAAGTGAAGCTATTCGATCTCTTATCTTGCTATGACAAAACGAAAAGGGGAATTCTCAATAAGGCCTGACATCCGGTCATCGGGCTCAGATACCTGACCCAGTGACAAGTTCTCATCATTTCAGGACTATTGTCTTCTAGCATTTAATGCAATTATGGAGGAAATCATGAAAAGTCCCATCCGGATTGGATTTGTTGGCAGTCGTTATGCTGCCCAATTCCACTTTGAAGCCTATCAACGAGTTACCGGAGTAGATGTGGAAGTGGTGGGCGTCACATCTCTTACCAAAGAGCATCGGGAAAAATTCGCCAAGGAGCGAGGGATTCAGGCCTTTGATTCCCTTGATGAGATGCTTCCCGAGGTTGATGTGGTGGATAATTGCACCCCGGGATACGCCCATGAGCCTGTTACTATTGCCGCCTTTGATGCCGGAAAACATGTCGTCATTGAAAAGCCTTTCACGGGATACTTCGGCCCGCCCGACGATGCAGCCTTTAAGGGAAACAGCTTTTCAAAGGAGAGAATGCTGGAAGAAGCCGTTGCCAGTGCCAGCCGCATTATTGCGGCTGCTTTGAAGAGCAAGAAACAATTATGTTATGCAGAGAACTGGATTTATGCTCCAACAGTACAGAAGGAAGCCGAGATTATTTTCAAGACAAAAGGACAGATATTGTGGGCTTTAGGGGATCAGTCACACTCGGGGAGCCCTTCACCGGCGTATGGGATCTGGAGGCTTTCGGGAGGAGGATCCATTATGGGCAAGAGTTGCCATCCATTATCCGCTATCCTTTACTTGAAACAAGTCGAGGGGCTAGCCCGGGGCGGAAGGGCAATTCGACCGAAAGCGGTAAGCGCACGGACTCATGAGATCACCAGGAATCCTGGCTTCATCGATAAGGGATTCCTGAGAACCGACTACGATGATGTTGAAGACTACTGCCAAATCCACGTTGTTTTCGACGATGGAATGGTTGCTGACGTCTTCGCCTCAGAACTGGTAATGGGAGGAGTGCATAACTGGCTTGAAATCTTCGCCAACAACCACAGGGCCCGGTGCAACATGAGTCCTACTAATGCAATGGAGCTTTATAACCCTCAGGAGGCGCAGCTTACTGATGTTTACGTGGTGGAAAAGATCGGTACCAAACAGGGCTGGTCCACTCCTGCGCCTGATGAGAGTTTCATGTTTGGCTACCCTCAGGAGATTCAAGACTTCATAGAGGCAATCACCACGGATCGAGAGCCCAAGTCGGGTATGCTCGTGGCCAGCGATATCGTGGGTGTACTGTATGCCGCGTATCTTTCAGCAGAACGCAATGGAGCCGAGGTAAACATTCCTCTCGATTCCGCTCTCTAGGCTATGGCCACGTGCCCATGCTCGGGAACCCGTGAGAGGGGCGTTTTGAAGATCTTTCAATCAGGCTTAATCAGCCTGATGGTGCTCACGGGCCACAAGCATTTGCAATTCAACCCCTTATCAGGGGCATTACCTCGCCCCCTTGCTGCAGAACCGCGACCTTGGCATCTCTGCCCTTCGCCTTAATTGCTAAATCCAGGGCCTCTTGTGGTGTCTCCGCCCATTCAAATCCTAATCTGCGAGCAGTAGTAGGGTCAATTCCGTGGCTCACCAACACACCTGTCCCCTTATCGCAAATGACCTTACCTACTTCGGCTATGTGTGAAGCTAAGGTGAGATCTTGGATTTGACCCTGTTTTACTTTGGCCTCTATTTCAGCAAAAGGCATATAGCCTATTTCAGCGAGTTCCGGGTGGGACCTGCAAACACCTTCAGGGCAGGGAGAAACAAGTATCAAAATCCCATTCGGCTTCAAGGCCAGCCCGGCAGCGTAGATGGCCTTGCCCGCCTGCCATAACTCCACGTCTCCGGGATAGGAATCAGCCAGCACGATATCCGCGGGAGCCGGTACCGGTGCACCGTAGATATCCACGGCGGTTTTGCATCCGCTCCTAAAGGCCTCAATGGGGTCACCACAGACACATCTGCAGATCTTCCCCGTCGCGTCCTGAATAGTATTGACGATGAATTTCAGCCCAGCACGCATGCCCACCTCATTCATCTCCTGCCGAATTGGGTTGTCTATTTTGCCGAAGATCTCCGAGCTTTGGTAACAGGCACTGAGCCAGTGAGTCTGGTCTGTTGTTATAGCACCGCAAACACCTGGCTGCACGATCTTTGCGCCTCCGGCAAAACCCGCCACCATATGGGGAATTATTTGACCGATGCCGATAACGAAATCGGCGGCCAGCACCTCCTTGTTCACCCAGATTTCAGTCCCTCGCGAAGAATTCTCCAGCTGCACAAGAGTATCATGCTTGTGCCAGTTGTGGTCCAACACAGCGTAATTCTCCATAATATCCCTTCCGACTTTACGAACCTTCTCTTCATGCGTCGTGAGTCGGTGCAGCCCCGAGGCAACCATGAATTTGATGTCTTCTGGTAAAACACCGGCAACCGAAAGCTCCTCCATTACAGGCGGCAATATGAGCTGGGTCGGGGTATTACGTGTATAATCGTCTACCAGGACTAATACCTTTTGGCTCTTCCGTACGAGATGCCCCAAGCGCGGTAACCCAATAGGTCGCCCGAGAGCTGACACGATAGAATCTATCTGGCTCTGTTCGCTCTCTGCGCGGCTCTTTGGTCTAAGGATTGCGACAAGCGCCTCTTCCGGGATATTGGCAGGGGGATAGCCCTCATAGGGGAAATCTACTCTGACTGACATTCCGATCCTCCCTTGAATTAAGAGCTTGTCGTCCTCTTCGGTAGATTCTCCAAGATCATCTTACCGACAACCACTCTGACAAATTACGACAAGTCAACAAGGCGAGACGTCTCTCAATCTCCACTCTGCTGTTTTCTCTCCGCTCTTCGAGCAGCAAATTGCCTCCTGAGTGAATAAACCACGGAGAGGATGGAGATTACGTAAAAGAATATGGAGATGGGTGACTTAAAAAGGGTGCTCCAATCCCCATGGGAAATGATCAGGGACCGGGCTAATACATCTTCTGCGATGGGGCCAAGAATAATTCCGAGGACTGTTGGGGCAGCCGGAAAACCGTTTTTCTGCATGATATAGCCAACCACGCCGAAGACCAGCGCGATGAACATATCGTAGGTGCTATTGTTGAGGGAAAAGGAACCCAAAAAACAGAGGGTCAAAATAATCGGGAAGAGCACCGATGGAGGGATCTTCAGGACCTTGGGAAAGAGTCTCACGCTCACGATTCCCAAGAGAAGTATCAATACATTGGCCAGGAGTAGCCCGGCAAAGATCGCAGTGACCACGTCAGGACTTTCCTTGAACAGTAGCGGACCCGGCCTCAGGCCGATCAGAAGAAGGCACCCCAGCATAACCGCGGTTACCACATCACCCGGTATCCCCAGGGTCAGAAGCGGCACCATTGCGCCCCCGGTGGTACCGTTGTTGGCAGCCTCGGGCGCTGCAATCCCGGCAATATTGCCCTTTCCAAAGGAATCCGGATCCTTCGACCACCTCTTGGCCTCACTGTAGGCCAGAAAGGAGGCGATGGCTCCCCCGGTTCCAGGGATAATTCCGATAAAAGTCCCCAGGAACGAACTCCCAATAATGATTGCAAAGAGCCTTTTTAGCTCCCTCATGGAAGGCAATACTTTACCGATCTTCTGATCGTATCTCACGATCTTCTTTCCCACTGCCTCCAGTTGGACGAAGATCTGGGATATGGCAAACAGGCCGATCAGCACCGGTAATAAAGAAAACCCTGCCATAAGGTTGGGAATGTCGAAGGAGTAACGAGCGTATCCTTCTACGGGGTCAATGCCGACTGTAGCGATGAGCAGTCCGAAAAAACCCGCAATAAGTCCCTTGGTAAGAGACCTCCCTGCAACGCTGGCGATCACGGTCAGTCCGAATACAGTCAGGGCAAAGTACTCTTCCGGGCCGAATTGAAGGGCTACTCGGGCAAGTTTGGGTGCGAAGAACATGAGACAAAAGGTGGAAATAATTCCTCCGGTTGTAGAGGCGATAGTGGCGACTCCGATGGCTTTCCCCGCTTCTCCTTTCTGGGCAAGAGGGTATCCGTCGAGAACCGTTGCCGCTGCCGAAGGCGTTCCCGGTGTCGAAATGAGAATCGCCGATATGGAACCCCCGTAGATACCGCCGCAAAAGGCACCGCAGAGCATTACCATTGCAGTACTCACATCCAGGTAAAAGACGAAGGGCAAAAGGAGTATGATACCCACTGAGGCAGTCAGGCCCGGGAGGGCACCCACAATTATCCCGAGACCAACCCCTAAAATGAGAAAGGGGAAATGCAGTGGGTGGAGCACAAATAGAAAACCCTGAACGACCGCTTCCACGTGTATGACCTCTCTGATGTCATTAGAACAAGCTGAATCGTGGCAAAGGAACCTTAAAGACAATTCTAAACAGAATGTAAAGCAGGCCGGTCGCAACAATGGAGGTTGCTATGATCTTAAGCCACCGCTTCTCGTTGAAGACGAGCATTATGCCGGCAATAAAGGGCGGAGTGGCCACCACGTATCCCGTAACGGGAAGCAGACGAGTATAGGCATAGCCCACCAGAATGCCCACAAACAGCCGTATCAAAAATGCCTTCTGCAATGCCTTATCTATGCTTGGTGTTGACCTCTTTTCCCGTGAACGCCTTCTCAGCGCTGTAATTCCCTGGATGAGAAGGACGGAGGAGATAATAAAAAGGCAGACACTCGCGAAACGGGGAAAAATCCTGGGTGAGAAGGCCAGGGTCTGGTGTGGGAACTGGTATGTGAGGATGTAGAATACCGCCGAGAGGATCATCAAGAAGACGCCGATGATTATCTCTTTTTTACCCATGCTTCAAGCCCTTACAAGGTGACATGCAGCTGTAGTCGAGCTGCATGTCACCTTCTCTTTCGGTCCCTTACCACTGCTTCTATTTGTATCGAGTACCCAGCTTGTTCTCTATGATTAGGTTCTTATAAAACTGGTCCTGTTCGGCGATGTACTTCCTGAAATCCTCGGTAACCTTGTATTCTAAGAGAATGCCGCCCTTTTTAGCCAGTACCTGTAAGTCAGGATCATCCATGGCCGCCTTGAAGGCGTCATGAAGCACCTTGACCCTATCTGCAGGTGTTCCCTTGGGAACAGCCAATCCCCTCCACTGCCCGAGGACAAAATCGACACCCTGCTCCTTGGCGGTTGGAACATCGGGAAACTCTTTCATGCGCTCTTCAGAAAAGGCGGCAATACAGCGCAGCTGACCCGCAGCCATCTGGGGCACGCCTTCGGGAGGAGAGAGATTGCAAGCATCAACGTGCGCTCCCACGGTTGCCACCACGGTCGGACCGCCGCCCTTGTGGGGGACATGGTTAAATCGAACTTCAGCTGCCTTCTCAAAGGCCAGAGCTATCATATGGGTGCCCCCGCCTGCTCCGGCATTGCCCAAGGTGACATCGCCTGGTTTCGCTTTAGCCGCTGCTATCAGATCATTGAGATTCTGAAAGGGTGAATTAGCAGGAACCAGGATCCAGCAAGGTGTGTTCACCAACATGATCACCGGGTCAAAGGTCTGATAGTTGTAAGGAACGACACTCATATGGGTTTTGGTCAGTGAAGCTGATATCCATGCCAAAGCGTAATAACCATCCGCCTTCTTCTTCATGGCCTCCGTGTAGCCGGGAACGGCACCGCCCCCAGGCCTATTCACGATAATCACAGGTACCTTCAAATACTTTGGAAGAACGGTAAGAAAAGTCCGGAAGACGACATCAGTAGCACCTCCCACACCCCAGGGAATCATGAGCTCGATCTCGCGAGAAGGATACGTATCCTTGGCCTCAGCAATGCCCAACACCCCCGCGACCAGGAATATCGAGATAACCAAGGCCACAAGTTTGTGTAGTTTTTTTCCTTTCATAGCTACATCTCCCTTTATTGAGTTCTCTCAGTTCTATAACCCCGCTCTATGGCGGGATTCCTTAACAACTGAATTCATTCACTCCGCAGTTCTCACCTCCCTTCAATCTTTAAAGAATTCAAAGCCGCTAAAACACCTGCTGCTCAATCTCCATCTCTACAATCGGAATTTGCACCGACCCCTATTTTTTTTGATTTCGTGTGCACTCGCCATTTTTTTCACCACCACTATTGGGCCAGAACTTCCTTCCATGTCGTGACCGGCCATTGGGTTTTGAACAACTCGTCGACGGCGGGCTCGGCCTTCGCGCGGAACGACTCGGCATCCGGGATCACGACCTGCATGCCCTTGCGCTGGAGCTCGAGAAGGTACCCGCTCTCACCGGTCTCCATCTTCGTGTTCGCCCAGTCGCAGGCCTCCTTCGCCGCCTGGACGACCAGGGTCTGGTCGGCCTTCGACAGGCCGTCGAAGAATGGCTCGTTAATGAGCATTCCACCAGTCTGCACAAGGTGGTTGGTCATGATCAGGTGCGTCTGCACTTCGTACAATTTGAAGGAGGAAATCTGCGGCAGGTCGCCTTCCGAGGCCTCCGCCTTTCCCGTCTTCAGGGAATCATAGAGCCCGGTCAGAGGGATTGGGACAGCGGTTGCACCGATGGCCTTCCAGACGGCGATCCAGCTGGGAATAACCGGCAGCCGGAGCTTCATGTTGTACACGTCAGCCGGTGTGTAGACTGGTTTCTTAGTCGTCGTCTGCCGTAGGCCGCGGTAAATCGTTCCCAGGTACTTCAGGTTGCCGTTCTTCTCCATCTCGGCCTGCGCCTGCTGGCCGAGCTTGCCGTTCCAGACGCGCATGTAGTGATCGAAGTCCTTCATGACGTAGGGATTAGTGAAGAAGTAGTACGCGGGGGCGAAGATCTGCAGGAACTGCGTTCCATTGGACTGCATCTCGAGCGCGCCGGCGCTGTTCAGCTTAATGATTTCCTCTTCCGACTTGGTGCCGATTTCGAACTGTACCTCGATCCTGCCGCCGCTTCGGGTCTCAACCAGCTCCTTGAACTTCTCAGCCGCGTCAATGAGGATGTGGCCTGGCTTAAACGGACTGCCAATACGAATCGTCTTTTCTGCTGAGAAAACCTTTCCTGCGCCCATAAAAATGAAACACAGGATTGCGATGATCGAGAGAATAAATCCGAATTTTGAATTTTCCATCACTTTACCTCCATTTTCTGGGTCTTCTGAGTTAATAAATCCCCTCTTGCTAACGCATAGTTCGGACCCATTTCATACATCGGTTGCTATCACCTCCTTTCTAGTTGAAAATCTGGATCTCTTTTGATCGTTCCCCAGCTCTCACCTCCTTTCTATTTCTCCAGGATGCCAGGCCTCTGGAACCTATATCCCTCCACCTCCATCTCTAAGATCGGAAATTGCACCGGCTTTGAGAGGAGCACCGGGCCCTTTGATGTTGCAAGCATGGTGTCTTCACTCTTTGTCCCCGCAATCGAGGGGTTCCAACAGAACGCCTGATTCTCCTGCACGATATCGGGCGTTCTGAAATTCACCCGATAGTCGCGACCTAAATATCCCGTTGCACCACCCTGATGATGACGTTGGTATTCATCGGGGTATCCCCTCTCTTTATACGCCTCTATTCCTTTCTTCAAGATCTCTACCACCGGGTTTCCCGGGACGGTATTTGTCATGAGAACACATTCTACATAGACATTATCCTCATACTGTTTCAGTAACTCAGGCGGTACCTTGCCGAATTGCACAAAACGAGTGAGGGTGACGATTAATCCCCATTTCCGGGCATTCACACCGAGCATAGCCCTCTTTTCAATCCTTTTTT
>CP070752.1:2916630-2926143 GCA_020348625.1 Deltaproteobacteria bacterium
CTGGTGCGGACCTTGGCTCCGGCGGATCGACCTTCGACCTCTCTCAACAGGAGGGGCGAAAGGTCTCCCTCAGCGAGCATCGTGATGGAGCAGGGCAGATTGCACTGAGTATCTTCTCGTGCCGAAAGCCCGTTATCGCGGCAATCAACGGACATGCGGTGGGCGCTGGTATTACCATGACACTGCCCATGGATATCCGGATTGTTGCGGAAGATGCGAAGATAGGGTTCGTGTTTGCGCGGCGCGGCGTTGTTCCAGAGGCATGCTCCTCATGGTTTTTGCCGCGCATTGTTGGCATCTCCAAAGCGGCGGAGCTTGTTTATACGGGGCGGGTATTTCGTGCAGCAGAAGAAGCCGCCTCGGGGCTTTTTAGCTACGTAGTTCCACGCGAGCAGGTGCTCTCAACGGCGATGAAGATCGCGGAGGAGATTTCGGAGAATGCTGCCCCTGTATCGGTGGCACTCAGCAAAGCACTTCTGTGGCACGGGCTCACGGAGGATGATCCCCAGTCCGTTCACCTGATAGACTCCCACTGTTTTTACTGGACAGGGCGTCAGAAGGATGCGCATGAGGGAATTCAAAGCTTCCTGGAAAAGCGGCCACCTCGGTTTACCATGAGTGCCTCGGCCGACATGCCGGACTTCTATCCCTGGTGGAAGGAACCTAAGGTATAGACATCCTTGAGGGTTCGGCGCGCACAAAGGAAAAGGCCCGCAGATCACCTATGATCTACGGGCCTTTTGGTTGGTTGAAAGGTTGACGATTAATCCTATTGCAGGCTAAAGGTTAGGCTGATACGTTAACCATCCAACAAGGCCATCTTTATCAAAGGCTTCCCACCATGCCGTTATTTCCCCGGCTCACCCCTAAATCGCCAGTGCATGTGCTATTCTGTTAGAAGCTGGCCAGTAGAAAGATTCACGTACACCCGAGAAACCGAACTCAGCACCACCGCAAACTCTCTCTTCTAAGCTATAACCTTCAGGGACCTTCGGCCCTCATATGGTTTGTCGTAATGGTGTTAAAGTTGGGTGGCATCTGATTGAGCCTTGTCCTATTGTATTTGCCAAAATCGTGCCAGATGGAGGTTTCAAAATATCATTAAAGATCTCAATGAGTTATCCCATCTCAGCAAGAAATTCACTTCCTGAACCTGCCGAAAATTGTCGGAGTTTGACAAAATATGTCAGCCTTATTAGGGGAAGTTGCTAGAATGGAAGGAGATTTAGTATAATATCTTTAAGTTCTACGAGGCCGGTTCCCCAGACCGCGCTTCAGAGTGAAGGAAGCAACAGAATAATACCCGATAGAAGGGAGGAATGGATGGGGACAATGAAACGCACATGGCAATCCGTGTGGCTTGCGGCAGCTGCAGCATTTGCTGTGGCCGGATGTGCCACGGTAATCTCTCAAGAGACCCTCAAAACGGTTGACAAAGACATACGGTTTGAGCAGGTTTTGGAGAACCCTGAGGCCTACCGGGGCAAGGTGGTGCTCTTAGGCGGCGAGATCATCAAGACCGAGAATGTGCCGAATAAAACGGTTATCACCGTGCTCCAGCGATCGCTCGGCTACAATCAGCAGCCTGATTCAGAGGGAGAATCCAAGGGAAGATTCATCGTTTCCACATCCGATTTTCTGGATCCGGCCATCTATCGCCCCCGAAGAAAGATCACGGTAGTGGGTTCGGTTATAGGAAAAGAAGTGCGTCCGCTGGGTGAGCTGGAATATGCTTATCCTGTCATCGAAAAAAAAGAGCTCCATATCTGGCCTGTAGAGGGGGCCCCTGCAACATCTCCCCGGTTTCATTTTGGCATCGGTATCGGAAAAACTTTTTGAAGGTCACGGAGGCATGACAAAAGGATTCTTCATGATCGCCGGAGTTTTCCTCTGTCTATCGGCATGTGCCCACGTCATATCGAGAGACACCTTGCAGCAGGCGGACACGGAACTGACCTTTTCCGCACTGCAAAAGGCGCCCGAGGAATATAAGGGTAAGGCAGTAGTTCTTGGCGGGGTTATCGTCGGGTTGGTGAACAAAAAGGAAGGGAGCTTACTTGAGGTTTATCAGACCGCGATGGACCAGCAAGGCAAACCGGTGAATCTGGATTCATCTGGGGGACGCTTCTTCGCCCTGTATCAGGGCCTTTTGGAGAGCGAGATATACCGTAAGGGGCGGCGGGTGACTCTTGCCGGCATTGTGCAGGGTGAGAAGATAATGAAATTAGGGGAAATCGACTATCGCTACCCCTGTATCGTTATCAAGGAGATTCACCTGTGGAAGGAAGAAAAGCCCCTTCGTTATGAACCGTATCCATGGGGTTTTTGGGATCCGTGGTGGCACCCGTGGTATCCGTGGCCCTATCCCTACCACCGTTACCGGTAGAAGAACTAGCCTCTTTCCTGACCGTATTTCCGCCTCCCGCTCAGATCTTTCTTCTGTCTTCCCGCACAAAAACTAGGAGCAAGAGGCATACTGGCCCTCCGCAGGCAAGGGATATCTGTGAGATTTGATATGGACATGGCCCTCACGAAACGGTAATCTCTGGCCGTAACGAGAGCGGAAAGGATAGAGGGTAAGGGAGCAGAAAAGGGATGTTTTGGGATCATCGGGTTTACAGGGCTGATTCGCTTCTGATGGCGGCAGCCATCATCTGGGGCTCCGCCTTTGTCGCACAGCGGGTGGGGATGACCTACGTTGGCCCCCTCACCTTTAATGGGGTGCGCTTTGCCCTGGGGACCATGGTTTTGCTCCCCATAGCCTGGCGGGGTGAGCCGAAGCCCCATATGGAGCAGGGACTCGTAAACTCATTGACGGCGTGGCCAGCCGTATGGGGAGGTGCCGTAACAGGCCTTGTTCTTTTCATTGCAGCAACACTTCAGCAGGTGGGCCTCGTTTACACAACAGCAGGCAAGGCCGGCTTTATCACGGGCCTCTACGTGATCATTGTGCCTCTCTTGGGGCTGTTTTGGGGCCACCGGCCGGGTTGGGGAGGATGGTTGGGCGCCTGTCTTGCCACTGGAGGGCTTTACCTTCTCAGCGTTACCGGGGTCATGACCTTTGCCCCTGGTGACCTATGGGAACTTGCAGGGGCCTTTTTCTGGGCCGTGCATGTGCTGCTTCTCAGTTGGCTTTCCCCACGGATGAACAGGGTAAAATTGGCCTGTGCCCAGTATGCAGTGTGTTCCCTTTTGAGCCTTATCGGTGCCGGGTTTACTGAGCAGATTGCCCTGGATGGTCTGAGGGGCGCGTTGACGGCTATTCTCTATGGCGGAGTTCTCTCGGTTGGGGTGGCGTACACGTTGCAAGTTATCGCCCAGCGAGATGCTCCTCCAATCCACGCGGCCATTATCCTCAGCCTTGAGGCTGTGTTTGCGGCACTAGCCGGCTGGCTTGTCCTGGACGAAGTGCTCTCGCCCCGCGGTCTGATAGGCTGCATACTCATGTTTTCTGGAATGCTTACCGCCTTGCTACGATCCTGATGTGCTGGAACTCCTTTCTTAAGCTGCCATGTTGGGTTCAGGAGATTGAGGCGGTGCTCGAGGAGGGCTTTTGAAAGAGCAAGGGGTGAGGCACTAAGCAGGAATAATGCGATCAGAATTAACTGCGGTTTTTTCTTCTGTCCACGCCCGATCGGCGCTCGTGCTTAACCGAAAGAGACACGAAGATCCCCTCTCTCACGCTTCTGCGACGATCCTGTTTGTTCTTCCGCCGATCCCTCAGCACTTTCTTGCCCGGATTGGGAGGAGTGCGGTCTTCTGATTTTTCCAATTTGACAGGCGGTGTGCCTCCAATCACGATATCCACGGCAGCATCCTCACTGTGTTTAGTATTTAATCGGTATTTCTGTTCCGATACTTGAGCCTTTATCGAGATGAAGCGAACGGGGAGACCTGAGGGAGCGGACAAAATAGACCCGTAGATCACGTATGATCCACGGGCCATTCGGTTGGTTGAAAGGTTAAGGATTGTGACCCCATTATTTTTTGGGGAAAGACATGCCCGGGATGCCCATCTTCTGGTATCCTGGGGGAACCTCGAACAGGGAGTCACTGACCTTGCCTTCCTTGATGTTTGTGTATTCGGTCACCATCTCGCCTTGGGGGCCGTGGTAAACTGTTTTAATGGGATAGTTGAGCTTTTTGGCGTACCACTGGGTCATCTTGCCCATGGCTTTGTCGTGGTAAGTGATAAGGTGCTTGTCGCATTTGTAACCGTTGACTTTCTCGGTTCCTATCTTTTTCTTTGTGGCAATCTTAGCCAGTTCTTCGTCGGAATCCGCTGCGGTGGCCGGTGATCCCATGGCAGGCATCTCAATATACATCTTTTCCTCGGGCTGTAATGTGATGGTCTTGCCCGTGGCCATGTCCATGATGATGATCCCCTCCTCGAACTCCGTGCGCATCTTATTGCCCTTGACAAAGAACTTCCCCTTCTTTACCTCGTCACCCATCTTCTGGATGACGTCGGCCGAAAACTCTGCGGCCAAGACCGGTGCGGAGAATGCCATTAGGCAACCTAAAACTGTCAATACAGCAACTAACCTACAGATTGATTCTCTCATGATCTACCCTCCCCTTGTTTAGCTCCCTTGGAGGAGCTGGTTATGGATAAGAGCAAAACCCTGCAGCCTAGCCATGGCCTTGACCCCTCGGCCACGACATATTACAGCAACCCCTCAGCTCCATGTCAAGCAGGTTTTAAAGGTGTGTTTTCCAGGAACAGGGGTGTGATTTAGGTATACATATGATCAGGTATGACTTGAATTATCATCATCTGTGAAGTAATGTCCAGGCTCATGAGTGTATAGCTAATCAATAGTCACACAAAGAAACGCTGATTCGGACCTTGATTTCAGGGATTATGCGGGAGAGAGGCGATGGAGTTCTCATACAACCAAAAGAGGGAGTGGCGCAGCCCTGCCCAGAGATCGGTTACCATGGGGCGCGAGCGTATGGTGGCGTCGAGCCAGCATTTGGCAACCCTTGCGGGGTATAAGATCCTCTGCAAGGGCGGGAACGCCGTAGATGCCTGTGTTGCCATGATCAGCACCCTGAATGTTGTGGAACCGCATTCAGTAGGCCTGGGTGGTGATGCCTTTGCCCTCATCTATAGAGCCAGAGAAAACGACATTATCGGCATGAATGCAAGCGGAAGGGCGCCGTATGGCGCTCGCAGGGACTGGTTTTACGACAGGGGCATGAAAGCCATACCTGAGCATGGCATCCTGTCGATAACCGTGCCTGGTGCCTTGCATGGTTGGGCTCAAGCGGTAGAACGTTACGGAAACCTGAAGCTGGCAGATGCATTTGAGGACGCCATCGGCTACGCGGAGAATGGGTTTCCCGTTACCGAGGTTATCGCTGGCGAGTGGAAGCATATGGAGACAGGCCTTCTCAGCCGGAAAGGCGCTTCAAAGACCTTTCTCATTAATGGTAAGGCGCCCCGGCCGGGACAGGTTTTTCACAATAAGGATCTGGCCCAGACCTACCGGAAGATTGCTCAGGAGGGCATCGGAACCTTTTATGCTGGTGAAATCGGCAGGGCAATCGCAAATTTCTCGAGGAAAAACGATGGGCTGCTTTCCATGAAGGACCTGGAGGACCATTCGACCACCTGGGTGGAACCGATCTCTACCGATTACCGGGGTTACACGGTTTACGAATTACCTCCAAACGGGCAGGGGGTTACGGCGCTGGAGATGCTCAATATCCTCGAAGGTTTGGATATAGGGCGATTGGGGCACAATAGCGCCGAGTATCTCCACTGCCTCATTGAGGCGAAGAAGATCGCCTTTGCTGATCGCGACTCCTATGTATGTGATCCCGAGTTTGAGAAGATACCCACTGATACCTTGCTCTCAAAGGAATACGCAAGAGAGTGCGGAAAGAAGATCGATCCGAATGAGGCCATGGTCCCCCCGGCACCATCCGCCTGCGCGGGACCATCAGACACGGTGTTCGTTGCAGCTGTAGATCGGGAGGGAAATGCGGTTTCTTTTATCAGCAGCATTTATGAGCCTTTCGGTTCGATGATGGTTGTGGACGGAACCGGTATTGTCTTGCAGAACAGGGGCAAATCATTTACCTTAAATCCTGACCACCCAAACCGAATCGAACCGCACAAGCGTCCCATGCATACTATTATACCGGGAATGGTATTCAAGGATGGTCGGTTTCTCATGAGCTTCGGGGTGATGGGCGGCGATATGCAGCCTCAGGGACACGCGCAGTTTCTGATCAACGTTCTTGATTTCAAGATGAATCTCCAAGAAGCGGTCGACGCGCCGAGAGTAAGGCATATGCAGAACCGAGAAGTGTATCTGGAGGAAGGAATTTCGGGAAAAACTGCGTCAGCGCTCAAGGAGAAAGGCCATCGCATTGTTCGGGTGTCACCGCCGGTGAACCAGGTTGGCGGAGGGCAGGCCATTTATCTGGATCGGGGCCAGGGTGTCCTGCATGGAGCATCCGACAGAAGAAAAGACGGCTTGGCATTGGGATACTAATGAGTTGGCACTTCGTTCACCTCTAACATGGTATGCCCTCTGTCATCTTTATGACTGATGAGTGTTTGTCAAAGCACTGGGGGTCATATGTATCCACGTATGCACGCGAAACTGCTCGGAAAGAAAAAGACCGCGGTGAAACGGTTATTCATCCTAACCGGTTGTCTTGCCTTGCTCATGGCCATGGGTGCACGAGCTCAAGACACCGCGGGCGATGCTGTTTTAGGACAATGGTTCACAGAGGGGGATAAGGCCGTGGTCGAGATCTTTAAATGCGACGACCGATACTGCGGAAAGATTGTGTGGCTCAAGGAACCCACAAACCCCGATGGTTCGGATGTCTTGGATACAGAAAACCCCGATCCATCCAAAAGGAATCGCGCGGTTCTTGGCCTTAATCTGGTGTGGGGGTTCAGATATGATGAGAGTCAAGGATGGGTTGACGGCAGCATCTACGATCCCGACAATGGTAAGACCTATTCGTGCAAGATGAATCTTGAGGGCGATACGCTGAAGGTCAGGGGTTACGTGGGCATCTCCCTGTTTGGAAGGACCACGGTCTGGAAGCGCAAGTGATAGAGTCAGCCCCACTGTTAAGTGTGTTCCATTGCACCGAGGGAATCGGATATTTGAAAATCTTTCATGCTGGGGTGCAAAGAGGTGATCCCCGTGCACAGGATGCCCATAATTAGGCGGTTAGCAGGTCTACCATGGGTCGATGCCTTTATGTAGCCAAGGTGCTTCTCCTGGGTCTCTTTGTGGGCCAGGTCTTAGCCACCATACAGGTCTATCTCTCAAATATGGCCCTGTATGATACCCTGACCATCATTGGAGAGGCTGGTTATCTCGTGGTGCCCAATGAACGGATCATGCCCCGACTCCAAGAATTCGGTCCCGCCTTTTTTGGAGGCCTCTTTTTTTCCTTGAGTGTGGGCGCCGGCCTTTCACTCGCTTCCTTTGCCCTGGCCTGGATATGGGACCGTGCTTTTCGGCGCAATAGGCTTTTGCTGACGTTTTTCTGTTTGCTCTGGGCAGGGCTAATCGTGGCCTTGAACTGGCGCGGGATGTGCCTCATGGCGAGTTCGTATTTTCTGTTAATACCGCCTTTGGCGTGGTTCGCCACCATACGATGGATGCCTCTACCGGCCAAACAAAGGGCATGGGCGAAAAGCTTGATCCATTGCATCCCCATAGCCTTGCTGGCCCTTGTGTGGTCGTCTCAGATGGACAAAGGCCTGTTCACAGGCATTAGAGACAATCTCTTACTATCCAATCCAATAGGCAAGAGGGTCAACGATTTCTATTACACATACACCCTGTACCCGGCAGAGGTCTTCAAATCATTAGACCAGAGGATGCTCAAGGCGTGTACGCATAAATCCGTTGAGGAAGGCTCAGTGGTTTCGCATCTTGAGCGAGCACTGCTCAAACACGATTATCTCATCGTGCCAAAAGGTAAGGCTATATCATTGGAGATAATTCAGGAGGGCAATGAACTCCTGCTCCGCAATCAGAGAGAAGTAATCGTCAGGGCCACTGTGGGGGATTTTGTCTCCAGGACCGGAGCTATTTTGAAGGACTTCTCCGCAAGAAGTGATCCCTATGTCCTTTTTCGCAAACTCACCTTCTTTTCCCTTTTGATTGGTTTCCCCATAGTCTTGTACATCTTGGTCCATGCCTTTTTCTGCATAGTATTCTCCCCTTTTTTCGATTCAAATACCTCTTTGGTGGCTGCTTCCCTTGCCTGTCTTTTGGTGGGTGTTGCCCTCCTGGTTCAGGTACACAGGGGCACCGGGATAAGGATCGAGACAAGGGCCCTGAATGCGGCACTGAAATCGGACCGATGGCAGGAAAGGGTTGCGGCTCTGAAGGCCATTGGAGACAAAGGTCTTGAGATAGCAAGGTTTCCCGGCTACCAAGAGATACGCAACAGTCCCCGTGTACCCGAGCGCTACTGGTTAGCACGGTCTTTGGGTGTGAGTCGAAAGGAAGAAACCTATCGGGATCTTTTGGCCTTTCTTGACGATCCCCACCCTAATGTCGTTTTCATGGCCTTCTACGCCTTGGGACAGAGGGGCGATAGGAGAGCAATCGCGGAGATCAAGCAAAGGATTGAAACCTCCGATGACTGGTACAACCAATGGTATGCCTATAAGGCACTGAAGGCCCTCGGATGGAGACAAAGCCGATCGAAATAAAGGTCTTCTTGCTGACCCTTGGGGCAATTATCCTCATTGAGGGGGCTACGCGGTTGCTGATTTCAAGGGGCCTTTATGATTCCATGATTCTCCTTGGGGGTACACGCGTTCTTGAAACGGGGATTATTGTCTCTTGTGTCCTGCTCTGGGGCAAGGGGCTTTCGTCAATAGGGCTGGCTTGGGCACGTATAGCTTACGGCATCAGGAGGGGGCTCATATGGTCCGCCGCCTTTGCACTGGTTGTCGCCCTTGCGTCTGCAGTACTGTACGTGGCAGGAATCGACCTCCTGGTATTACTAAAGGTCCCCTTGCCGGAGAGGTTGAGCCAGATCCTCCTTTTTTTACTGGTTGGCGGGATCGTTGGGCCCATAGCGGAAGAGCTGTTTTTCAGGGGAATGCTTTACGGTTTCCTGCGGCGGTGGGGAGTCGTGGTAGCCATTGTCGTAAGTACTGGGTTATTTGTGCTGGCTCATCCCATTTCACACGGATTCCCCGTGCCTCAGGCAGTAGGGGGTATCGTTTTTGCCCTCGCCTATGAGATCGAAGGAAGCCTCATGACCCCGATTGCTATCCATGTCCTGGGCAATCTGGCGCTCTACACGCTTTCACTTATTGTTTAGAATGATCGCCAACCAAACAGTCCCATGCTGCCTCTAAAAGACAATCTCGATTCCCGCCAGCCAATTCCTTTCCGGTGCCGGGTAGAAGTTGACTCCGGTTGGGGAGCCAACGCCCCGCAGCACCGCATATTCGGAATACTCTTCGTTGGTGATGTTGTTCACGCCGAAGAATGCCTTGAGAGCATTCCA
>CP070752.1:2926243-2929589 GCA_020348625.1 Deltaproteobacteria bacterium
TCCGAGAAGAAAGTCATATCGGTCTGCGCAGTCAGGACTGGGAGCGGCAAGTCGCAAACGAGCCGCAAGGTTATTCAAATCGTCCAGAAGATGGACAAACGGGTTGTCGCTGTTCGTCATCCCATGCCCTATGGAGACCTCACCAAACAGGTCGTACAACGCTTTTCGGCTTATGAGGATTTCGAAAAATACAATTGCACTATCGAGGAGAGAGAAGAGTATGAACCCATGGTCCGCATGGGTACCGTCGTTTATGCCGGTGTCGACTATGAGAAAATTCTCAGGGAGGCAGAAAAGGAAGCAGATGTCATTGTCTGGGACGGCGGGAATAATGATACCCCGTTCTTCAGGCCTGATATACACATCGTCGTTTTTGACCCGCACCGTCCAGGGCATGAGACCACTTACCATCCCGGAGAAACCAATTTGATACTCGCCGACGTGGCAGTCATCAATAAGGTTGACAGCGCCGTCCCCGAAAATGTTGAAAAGGTTCGCAAGGCCATTGAGAAGAACAACCCCAGGGCCCAGATCGTGCTGGCCGATTCAGAGCTGAGTGCTGAAAACCCGGACCAGATCAAGGGGAAGCGGGTGCTGGTGGTCGAGGACGGCCCCACCTTAACGCATGGCGAGATGGAATACGGGGCCGGTGTCATAGCCGCCCGGCGCTTCGGCGCGGCCCAATTGGTTGACCCGCGACCCTATCTAGTGGGAACCCTGAGGCAGACTTTTGAAACCTATCCCCGCATCGGGTCCGTGCTGCCAGCCATGGGATACAGCCGTCAGCAGATGAGCGATCTCGAAGAGACCATCAATGGCGCTGACTGCGATCTTGTCCTGGTTGCAACCCCTATCGATCTGACGCGGTTACTCTCCATCAATAAGCCGAGCATTCGGATTCGTTATGAGTACAGGGATAACAGCGAGCCTACCCTTGAGGCCATTATCAAGGAGCGCCTAGTGGATTAACAGCCAGCTTCTGGAAGAGGCTCAATCCTGGAATGACAGGGTTCTCCTCGCGTTCCAATTCGTAATCAATAGGGTGTCGGTTCAATTTCGACCGTCGACTCCAGTGATTTCGGCCCCGTTTGAGCTTCCCGCCTCACTGCCTATTTCCTGACTTCGCAAGAGACTCAAGGGGGGACTTTCCCCTTCTTCAACCAAAATCCGTATTTTTGGGAATGAGGGGCATTGACTCCCTGTAAAGTCATTTAAGAATCTGACCCAACTCTCTATTATCTTGTCACTTAAAATCTAACCATCACGGATAGCCACGAGCTCTCGTTTTTTGTTAGCTCTCACATAGATGTTCATCTCAAAAATGTGCGAGATAGCTTGCAGCGCTTGTCTGTCCACAGCAGAAAGCTCCCCTTCTTTAGCAGAGGATTTCTCGGATGCCTCAGAAGACTGATACCGATAATGGGCCAGATCCCATATGCCCTCAAGCTTGCTATTGATGGCTTCAGCAAGCGAAAAAGGGTCCAGACTCTCTCGTAATGCTTTGAGCTCATCGCTTTTCTCCTGACCGAGCTGCTTTGAAGCAAGCAACCTGTCCAGAGGTGTTTGAGGCTTATCATAGATGCGGGTCCGTCTTGCGCCTTTGCGGATGACCTTTTGCAGTTTCACCGATGGTTGAAACAGGTTCATAAAGAGGGGAAACTCATTCTCGTAAAGATCATTGATCGCCTGCAAGGCTTTCGGGGAATCATAACGGTCCCAACCCATAAACTTTCTCACATGAGTCCAGTTCTTCTGCTCTATATGAGCGTTGTCGTCTTTTTTATAGGGGCGGCTGCGGGTAAATTGAATCCCCCTTGCCTCACAGTACCTCCAGAGGTGGTGGTTGATAAACTCAGACCCATTATCTGAGTCTATACCCAAGATCGTGAAAGGAATTCTGCGGGCCATCATGCCAAGCGCCTCTATGATACCACCTTCTCCCTTTCCCATCACTGCCTGCGTCTCTCCCCAGCCCGAAAAGGTATCCGTGAGATTTAAGGAGTTGATAAATTCACCCCTTGCAGAGCTTCCACAATGGGACACCAGGTCTACCTCCACAAAACCAGGCCCTCTCACATCCCAATGCTCAGTCCTCACCGGGATCTTATGCCTCAACAATGTCCCAGGCTTGGTTCGACCATAAAGCCGCCGCTTAAGCCTTCTCTTCTTCGATCTGAGGTGACGGTCTATCGTGCTGGGGCTTATAGAAAGCAATCTCTCTTCTATCTGAGGGGTAATCAGATACCTGCCTCTCATCCAGGGAAGCCACAGCCTTATTATCTCCTTCAGCCTCAAAGACCAGGGATAATTCGCCGTCCTCCACACCTGCTCCACTATCGTCAGTACCTGATGATCGTATCTCCTCCTACAGCTTCTCTTCCGCCTATCCATTTCTCTGTGCTGGGGCATCCGATTCAGCTTCCAGATGGCGTATTTGCGATTGTAACCGCATACCTTGCAAAACTCATCCAGTATTCTGCCCTTCGATCCTTTAGAGGCCTTATGATATCGCTCATAAATCGCTTCCAAATACCTCATCCCTAACTCCCGCCTCATAACCTAACCCCCTTTCAATGAAGGCTAGGTTATACCTTCCACGCCTCTCATGTCCATTTCGGTCAGATTCTTAAATGACAAGATGATCCCCCTAAAGTTATATTTTACATGACTTGATTCGGTGAATTGACAATTGCGGCCAATTTCAATAAAATTAATAATTTGTGTACGTATTTCCTTTACGTTCCAAAAAAGCCTTAAGCCACGATGTTCGATAATTTGTCGCAAAAGCTCCAGGCAGTTTTCAAGAAGCTTAAGGGCCATGGGAAGCTGAAGGAGTCGGATATCAAGGCGGCCCTCAGGGAGGTCAGGCTTGCGCTGTTAGAGGCAGATGTTCACTTCAAGGTGGCTAAGGATTTCATCGATTCCGTGCATGCGAGGGCCATAGGTCAGGAAGTCATGACGAGCTTAACCCCTGCGCAACAGGTGATCAAGATTGTCCACCAGGAGCTGGCATCATTGATGGGTGATGGTGAGCCAAAGATCAGTTTATCGGGCAAGCCACCCGTTACCGTTATGTTGGTCGGGCTCCATGGTTGCGGAAAGACGACTACCGCTGCCAAATTGGCGGCATACTTTAAGGAGAAGCACCGATTTCCCTACCTGGTGCCGGCCGACGTTTATAGACCAGCGGCTATTCAGCAGCTTCAACTTCTGGCCAAGGAGGCGGGGGTACAGTTCTATGAATCCAGTCCGGCGCAGACCCCTCTCGAGATCTGCCAACAGGCGACGGAGAGGGTCCTGCGAGGGAGTTATGACCTTATGCTCGTCGATACTGCAGGCAGGCTTC
>CP070752.1:2929689-2957869 GCA_020348625.1 Deltaproteobacteria bacterium
CCATCTTCTGAAAGGAAGGTGAGTCACGATTGCCGTATAGTTAATTGCTGCCTGATATGATTGGTTCAGGAGCGTGGTTTGATCCCGAATTGGACAAAGGCGAGCGCTTGACCACTCTCAATAGGCTGGCCCCAATTCCTTTTGCGGACGCGGCTTGGTGGGCGAGAAGGTCGACAGGTTAGAGGTTGGGTTCGCTCCCAAAGGATGAAAGAAGTGAACCCCTGTTCCCGGGGCTTAACCGGTTTCCTCAACTACTCCAAGATCTCCAGGACACATCGCTTTTTCACCTTGGCTGAGGCAGCGCCAAGTATGGTCCTCAGCGCCCTGGCAGTTCTCCCCTGCTTTCCGATGATTTTACCCAAGTCTTCTTTGGCTACCCTCAGTTCAATGACATAGGTGTGCGCTCCCCCTAGCTCTGTGACCACAACGTCTTCCGGCTTATCAACGAGCGCTTTTGCCAGGTATGCAATCAAATCCTTCATCTCAGCTTTCCTCCCTCTCTGATTTCGCCACTGCGCCACGGCAATTTGCCTTAGCCCTCTTCAACTGTTCCCTGATCTTCTTACCGGTACGAGAGCCCCTCACAAGACATGCTTATTAATGCCTGTTCGCCGTTTTTCTGGAGGGCTTGCCCGCCATGCGTTTGACGGGCTTGACCTCATTCAGTTGTCTTCAAGGTTCAAGTAGCAAGACTTGATGCTTTCTCAATTCTCAGCATCAAGGGGAGGTACATCAACAGTACGATGCCAGAAAAAAGACAAAAGTCAAGACTGATTTTTCTCCGTAGTAAATACGGAGATAAGCTCAGTAGTATCGGCTGAAAAGTAGATTGGTATTGGCTTAGAGAGGAAAGCGGATTTCAATTGGAGATCAAAAGGCCAGCTATTTTTTTACTTACTAAAACGAGTGTGCCCTGGCTAAAAGGGAGGTCGAACCCCCGATCACCTTCTGCGGAGACTCCATTCATGCGTCCGCCGGATGATCAACTACGGAGGGGTATCTTTAAACTTCTCTGAAGCCGGTTCTCCACCAATTCCCCAGTGGGATTTTTGGATCTCATGTACGATAACCTCTACGGCCTGTAACGGTATGCCCAAATCCACGAAGACCTTGGTTATACCCTCTATCACGGTCTTGGCCTTTTCCTGGCCAAAACCTTCCCAGACGTTTACATGAACAATCGGCATTTCCCACCTCCCAAGCATGCTTTGGATGTAGTCTATTGTATTAAAACCGTATATCAAGAGTGCCGAACCGAGCCACCTCTTTTGGGGCAAGACCAAGATGTGACTGCTGCAACGCCCAGCATCACCTGCGAGAAACGGCATAAGGAAAAGTTCGGCCCCAAGCTCACGTTAGCACATGACCCCGACCCTTCGCTTCAGGGTTATACATGAAAGAAACGCTCTGGTGAGCATGGAGATATCTTTTTTTGCTCTGCCCTCTAAACAAGGCCCTGTACAGGGCCGTTTCAAACCGACGCACCGCCCCATAAGCCTTAGCACTAAGGTACCAGCCTGTGTGCGTCGTTTTGAAACGCCCACTCCTCTGAACCATGGGAGGCCTGCCCTGGCGCTTAGACTTGGGAGATGTGTATGGATAGGAGAGTACTTCACATCTCAACTCTCTTTACTCATGCCGTATGAGCCAGGTGTGGGCCAGGGACAGAGTCAAAAAAGACATCTCCATGCTCACCATACCGTTTCTTTCATGTATAACCCTCAAGCAAAGCCCCAGGGTCAGGTGCTAACGTGAAGCACGTGGTAACCATAGACGGCCCTACCGGTTCGGGAAAGAGCACCGTAAGCCGCCTCCTGGCCAAGAGGCTCAACTGCCCGTACCTGGATACCGGTGCCATGTACCGCGTGGCTGCTCTGGCTCTTAAGCGAGCCGGCGTAGCATTGAGCGATAAACCTGCTGTTGTCAAGGCCTGCGACAACCTCGACATACGCTTCGTGCCTGAGGGAGACACAAACAGGGTATATATGGGTGATGTGGACGTATCACAAGCCATCAGGGAACCCCACATGGATCTATTTGCATCCGACGTCTCGAAACTTCATGCGGTCAGAAACGCCATGACCTCCCTGCAGAGAAAAATCGGCTCTCACGGACCCCTGGTGGCGGAAGGCCGGGATATGGGAACCGTTGTGTTCCCCGAGGCCCAACACAAGTTTTACCTGGATGCGTCGCTGGAGGTGCGGGTTGAAAGGAGATTTCAGGAGCGCAAGAACAGGGGAGAATCCATTATCCGGGATGAGGTAAGAGAGGATTTGATCAAGCGGGACGAGCAGGACATGAACCGCTCCCTCGCCCCCCTCAAACCAGCCCTGGATGCCGTGATCATCGACACCACACGCCTATCCCTCGATCAGGTTATCGAAAAAATTCTTGGGAAGATACAGCGGAAACGGGATTGAGGAAATCTCGATAAGAGCAAATGAGTGAAGGAGTCCCTCGCTTTGCCCCGCCTGCCACCCGGCGGGCAGGTAGAATCGGCGGTATCCGAGCTTGTTGAGAAATTACGGCTTCTCGACTAACGGACTTTTTCGAATTTGGATTGAAAGACCTTGAGCCTTATCTTCTGCTTGAGTTTTTCCGGCAGTTTTACTTTTCCATCGTTCCAAATGATTCCCTGATTTTTTACCCTGAATACACCGAGATCATCTTGCGCGCAGGCCTCGCAAACTGGAGTCGATTCTTCCCCTGAGCTCGGATCAATAACCGGTGCCTTTCCTGAAACTAACATCATGGGGCTCGTGCCCTCACCGGCCGAAGAAACGCCCACTAGTTTTACGCAGTCGCAATCGAGTTTTAGAAAAGCTACCCCTACCGTGTTGGAAAACTGCTCGAAAATAAGTCGGCATACGTCGTCTAATGCCTTTTTTTGATATTGGGTAAACATGATCGACTCCCGATTAGAATCCCTTTACACCACCTAATAGTCTGAGCACCTACTTGCCTTTTCGACACGATCCGCACAAACCTTAACCTGCATTTTTCTTTAATCAATAAGTGCATTAGCTTGGGAGCATAAGAATACGCTGTTGTTGAATATTCTTTTCAGTCATTCATTAAAAGATATTATGTTAATGCGTGAAGCTCAACACAGACTCTATTGAACCATGCGCATGCCATGGAATCATCTCTTTCGCTCCAAGCCACACGGGCTTACAAGCCCGAGGCGGGCTAGCTCTTTCAGCGCCCAGCAGCCCTGTAGAGTAAATAATTCATGAACACTTCGCTAAGTGCCGATAAATGAACTGATAAACAAACGGGGTTAGGTGGACCTGAGCTTGCCACTCAACAGGGCAAGTCTCTTCAGAAACGATTTCATGGCCTTGGCAATGGCAGAAATCCTGAATCAAACAATCGAATTTTCGCCTGAATTGCGTGATTGTGAAATGATTTTCCCAAAAATGTAAAATAGTTACTCACAATGTGGTCACTCTATTGCCCAAAGCCGATTGAGATTTCTATAACTATCTGAAATTGTGACTAGTTTTTTCGGAACTCTTGTGCACAATTTTTGCATATTATAAAAAGTTTGCCTAAGTAAACATCGGTATCTCACCGGTATCACCCACCGGTAAAAAGGCGCGTGTGCACGTGGATACGGAGAACACTGATTAGGGCCTGGCAAAGCCGTACCTTCGGCGAGCAGGGAGGGAAACCTTGAATACGTTGTATGTTATCGATGGTCCGGATAAGGGAAAATCCTTTGGCCTGAATGATGGCATCACTACTGTCGGGCGATCCTCCGACAATAATATCTGCATCTCAGACATAGGGGTCTCACGGCGCCATGCAAAAATTCTGAAGAGGCGCGGAAAGGTCTTCATCGTAGACCTCAACAGCTTCCATGGCGTGTATGTTGACGGCGAAAGAATCGAACCAGGGGTGAAAGTGGAGCTGCGAAAAGACTGCACATTACATGTAGGAAACACGGTACTGGCGCTACAAAAGGAATCTGCAGAAACACAACCCGGTCGGGACCACGCACCGCCACCGCAAAAAAAGCCTTTTGATATGAGCAAACCTCTGTTGCCAAAGGATACCTCAAGGGAATCTGTCGGCAACCTGGAGCTGCTTGTGAAAATGTCGCAGATCTTTGCTCAGTCCCTTAATATCAACGAGGTACTAGGTGAAGTGATCGATCGGGTCTTCAGTCATCTAAAGAAGATAGACCGAGGGGCCATTTTATTGCTGGACAGAGAGCGAGGTACGTTAAAAGAGGTTGTTTCAAAAACGAGAATGGACAAAAGAAAGGGATTGTATTCCAAGATCAATTACAGCAGGTCTATAGTTCAAAGGGCTGTCAAGCAAGGCAAACCGGTAATGATGTCTGATACAAGTAGATTAGCAAATGCTGATCTTTCCGACAGCATAAGACACATGCACATCAGGTCAATCATGGGTGTGCCGCTCAAATACAAAGGGAAGGTTCTGGGAATAATCTATGTCGATTCTATCGGATTACCCGGCGGTTTCACAAAGGATGACCTCCGACTTCTGACCGGTTTAAGTTATGTTGCGGCCACTGCAATAGAAAACGCCCGCCTCTATGAAGCAGTGAAACAGGAGTTAGTTGGCCGGCAGAAGGCGGAGAAGGCCTTGATCCAGAGCGAAGAACGGTATCGAACCCTTGTGGAGGAGAGTTTTGACGGAATCTTTGTTCAAAAACAGGGCAAGATCAGCTTTGCAAACCGGCGCTTACATGAAATGCTGGGCTACGCAACCAATGAGCTAGTCGGGGCAGAGCACTGGGCGCTCTACCATCCCGACTTCCAAGATATAGCCAGAAGACGGGCACAGGCCGGCATCCTGGGCAACGACCTGCCGACCCAGTATGAGGTCAAGTTGCGGCGCAAGGACGGATCGTGGTTCTACGGCGAGATCAACGCACAGCCTATTCGGTTCGACGGGGAGCCCGCAGAGCAAGTCTGGGTCAGAGATATTACGGAACGCAAGCAAGCTGTGGAGGCACTGCGGGAAAGCGAAGAAAAGTATCGGCTTTTGGTAGAGAATGCAAATGACGCTATCTTTATCAGCCAGGATGGTACAATAACATTCCCCAATCCGAAGACGGTAGATTTGCTCGGGTATTCCGCAGACGAATTGAATCGGATTTCCTTTGTTGACCTGATTCATCCTGAAGACAGGGATACGGTCATTGAAAACTATCTGGGAAAATTAGAGGATGCAGACTGCCCAAGTACTTATTCTTTCAGAATAGTATATAGAGCAGGCGAAGAACTATGGGTGCAGCTCAATGCCATTCCAATCACCTGGGAGGGCCGGCCGGCGATCCTGAATTTTCTCAGGGACGTTACCCCGGAAAAAAAGATGGCCGAGCACATGTTCGAGGCACAAAAGATGAAGGCCATCGGCACCCTTGCGGGGGGCACCGCCCATGAATTTAACAACCTGCTCATGGGTATTCAGGGAAATGCTTCTCTGATGCTCTTGGATATCGATTCGAACCACCCGCATTACAAGAGATTGAAGAATATCGAAAAATCCGTTCAAAGCGGAGCCGAATTCACCGAACAACTCCTCGGTTTTGCCATGGGAGGCAAATACGAGGTAAGGCCCACCGATCTCAATGAGATTGTCGAGACCACCTCCACTATGTTCGGCCGCACACGGAAGGATATAAAGATTCACGAAGAATATCAGGAAGATATCTGGCCTGTTGAGTTAGATCAGGCCCAAATTAAACAGGCACTGTTGAACCTTTACGTGAACGCCGGGCAGGCCATGCCCGGCGGCGGAGAGCTGCGGGTTGAGGCAAAAAACGTTACCCTTGATGAGAGCTTCGTCGAGCCCCATCAGGTAACCCCGGGAAACTATGTTAGGATTTCGATTGCTGATACCGGGGTCGGCATGGATGAGATTACGCAGCGAAGGATATTCGATCCCTTCTTTACTACCAAAGACATGGGGAGAGGAACCGGTTTAGGACTGGCCTCCGTATACGGCATTATCAAGAACCACGGGGGGATCATAACCGTTTCAAGCAAAAAGGGTGAAGGAACTACCTTTACGGTGTTTCTGCCAGCATGCACAGAGCAAGCGGTTCAAGAAGAGCAGGTTTCCGATGAAACCTTATCCGGAAAGGGCACCGTTCTTCTCGTGGATGATGAGGATATGATCATCGAGGTGGCCGAGGCGTTTTTGCACAAATTGGGTTTCGAGGTGTTGGCGGCCCGGGGAGGTGCGCAGGCCCTGGAGGTCTATTCGGCACATGCAGACGAAATAGACCTCGTTATCTTGGATATGACCATGAAGGATATGGGAGGCAGCGAGACCTACGATAAGATGAAGGAGATTGACCCTAACGTAAAGGTGCTCCTCTCAAGTGGTTACACCGTAGAGGGGCAGCCCACGGAGATCTTGGAGCGGGGCTGCAATGGGTTTATACAGAAGCCTTTCACCATTGGAGAGCTGTCTCGGGTGATCAACGAGATCCTACAGGGGGAGTAGGCAGGTCTCGTGATTTTCCCTTTGTATCAATCGGCCTCATCTATTTTCCTTGAACACACAGGGCAAACCACGGTGCCGCTGGGGAGCAGAACCGCCTCGGATGATGGGACAGTCTTTGCGCATAGAGAGCATTCAAAGTCCAAGGTAGCGTTTTCCTCGGCAGCATCTTCATGCTCTGAATGGCCGAAAAAAGTAGATAACCTACCATTTATTTGAATCAGCTCCCGCCTTATAATCAAGAGAAAGGTTATCGTCAAAAAGCTTACGAACACGGCTATGGCGATAACCAGGTAAACCGTCATGTGAAAATACGAATTCAGGGCTTCCATGACTCTCCCTTCAATGCTTGCGGCATACTACGATACCTGCCTTATGCCTGAAATGTAAACACCCGGAACCCACCAGTACCATGCAGGACAAGATAACTCGCTTCATGACACGACCCTCACAACCTCTCCTCATTCTTCCTTATCGGTAGAACTTTCTCAAAGTTTTAGCCCTTTCCTTGCTTTTCTCCTCTACCGACCACGTAAGGGTGTCTCACATCTGAATTTCACGGCAAATATCTCATAACCGACACTCAAGGGAAAAACTGCATGGTCGCGGTGGAATTTGACCATATGAACCCCGTGCGAAGCCCTGGTACTGAAAATAGGCTCTCGTGCTGAACCCTCTGGCTTTTGCTCCAAAATAAGCAAGGTGAGACAACTATTTAAGCTCTTGGGGCAAAATGCCGATATAATACAGTAAGGGGGGTTAACAATGAAGGTCTTAATCGTTTTATTGATTGTGCTCACTACGGGCATGGCCTGGGCTTTCACGTGGGAAGGCGAATTGGATCCCAATGAGTTCGACAACTGGGAACTGATTTCCGTGATGCCGAATCCGGGAGGAATCTCTTGGGTCTTGGTCAAAAATCCGGATAAATCTGCACCCATTGATACCGTTGCTCTACTGGTAGACTTGAACGCGAACCTGCTTGGATATCGTTACTTCAAAAACGGCGAACCCTTCGGCTATTTCTTCGATATGGACCAAGAGAAATATGTTCGGCATAACTACACGCCTGACCAGAGAAAAACCTGTATGCAATGCCACAGTGAAAGACTTCTTACCCGGACTTCTATTTAGCGAAGTCCCGCCTACTGGGTCCGCACCGGCTCAGGGCGGGCAGACGGATTTACTGCCCTTGCTCGAAGTTTGTCCTCATCAAAGAGCGATTCTATTTCAAGCTACAGCAATAGCATAATTCGATCATTGCTTTAACTCCGCAAAACATTTCCAATTGAAATAGGCAAGACCATGAAACCCTTTCTTTCGTTCCAAGGCTCACGGACTTGTTTTTTCAGCGACTTGTTTACGTCCCGCTTCAAAGAAGCGGGGCTCTGCATTCCCTTCGACAGGCTCAGGGCTGCGGTTTCCCCCACATCTAAGCCACGAAAAAACAGGGCCCTCCCGCCAGTCTCTCAAGAAACGGTTTCATGGTCTCGCCACTCAGGAAAATGCCAGGTCAAAAATGGCATCCCTATCCCTCCGGACAGGGCAGCTAGTAGTTAAGGTAATAATCGATAGCATAATTGTTATCGAGCCCTCTCTTGTGTTTGGCCCGATCTCAGCTTGACACAAAGCCCTGTTTTTTTCTATCCTCATGGTAGCAGAAAGAGCATCCGTGCTCCTTAGTTCCACACATTGACCAACTAATTCTAAAACGCAGGAGAGAATAGCCATGAAAGGCATAAAGAAACTTGTGTTCCTAGTGGTCTTCGTTGTCTTTCTGTTTCCGAAGGCTTCCGTGGCTGAGAACGTCAATCTGGAGCTTTACGCGAACTCTGATGATATTAAATTCCAAATGGGCTGGGAGTTTTTGGCGTTCAATAGCTACCCGGAACTCGGGTTCGGCCTTGACTACGGCGATGATTACCTCATCGGCAACCTCAGGTTTGCAATAAGAGACGAGGTCTTTACCCCTGGTCTGACACTCGGACTGGGACTCCAAGGATATTTTGGGGAAGTGGAAATCCGCAATAGAGATTTTGACTTGCAAGCCTTGAGCTTCGTTGTATTGGGGGAGTATGACTTCAGGCAGGCTTTCACCGGGTTTCCGGTCAAGGTCGCCGCATCTATCTCCATGGCCCCCGATGCGCTCTCCTTTTCCGATACCAACAGATACCTGGAACTCTCTGCAGGAATATATGTGTGCCTTCTCAGAACCGGGGCTCTGGGAGTTGGGTATAGACGTTTTGAGGCTCGGTTTGATCAACCTCCCGGTGAAGTGGAAGCGACAGATGACGCGCTCTTTGTCGGCTTTCACCTAGGCTTCTAATCATACCACCGAGAGCATCACACAGTGTGTAATGTTTAGAAGGGAAATGGGGTCTTTTCTGCTGTGACTGGTGGGAGGGCCCTGTTTTTTCGTGGCTTAGATGTGGGGGAAACCGCAGCCCTGAGCCTGTCGAAGGGAATGCAGAGGGGGCAAGACTCCCCCGCAGATAAGCCGCTGAAAAAACGGGTCCGGGAGCCTTGGAACAGCAGAAAAGACCCCATGACCCCCCTAGAGCCTTTGCTTCACGTCGAATGCACGCAGTACTCTGTCTACTTCCTAGCTCCTTCCAACGGGAAAAGGCCAGTCCCTGCGCTAGGAGGCCTTTTCCAGCGCGGCAACAGCGGGCAGAACCTTGCCTTCCATGAGGTCCAGAAAAGCACCACCACCGGTGGAGATATAGGTGATCCTATAGCTCTCACCCGCTCGGTAAATCGCCACATCCGTTGAACCACCTCCCACAATGGTCAGGGCATATGAATTGGCTATATTATTGACCATTGCTGAAGTACCCCTGCTGAAAGCGTCCATCTCAAATACGCCCATTGGCCCATTCCATATGATCGTTTTTGCACTCGCCAAGACCTCGGAGTAAAGCAGAGAGGTAGCCGGGCCGATGTCCATTACCAGCCATTCCGGTGGTATCTCCTGGATGGGCGTGATCTTGCTCTCCGCATTGGCATCAAAACGATCAGCCACCACGACATCCACGGGGATATAGAAACCGATGCCCTTCAGGGTCGCCTTTTTCATGAGGGAACGAGCATCCCACAAGAGGCTGTTTTCGACAAAGGATTTCCCCACATCATAATCAACGCTTTTTAAAAAGGTATTGGCCATTGCGCCGCCAATCAGGATTTTGTTCACATGCTGGAGCAGGTTTTCCAGGGCCCCGAGCTTACTCGACACCTTGGCACCCCCGATAATGGCTACCAAGGGTCGGGCCGGGTCTTCCAAGGCCTGGGCGAAATAGTTGAGTTCCCGCTGCAAGAGAAAGCCTGCGGCGCATATTGGGCTGTACTTGGCGATAGCAACCACCGATGCATTTTCCCGATGAGCAACGGCAAAGGCATCGTTCACATAGATATCACAAAGGGAAGCCAGTTCTTTTGCAAAGCCGTCATCGTTTTTCTGCTCACCAATATGAAAACGCAGATTCTCCAAGAGCAGGACATCGCCTTGCTGCATTTTGTCGACTGCTGCCTTGACCTCTATACCAATGCAATCCGGAACAAACTGAACATCCTTTTGCAAAAGGCGGGAAAGACGCTTTGCAACGGGTGCCAGGCTCAACTCTGAAACCTCCTTCCCTTCAGGCCGGCCCATATGCGAGGCAATAATTACCTTTGCATTCTCGTCAAGTGCATAGTTTATGGTGGGAAGAACTGCCCTGATGCGGGAGTCATCGGCTATGTTGCCGTTCTCGTCGAGCGGTACATTCACATCCACTCTGATAAGCACCCTTTTCCCCGCCATCTCCAAATCTCTGAGTGTTCGCATGTCTCCGTTCCTGGTTACGTATTTGCTATCTCGAACCTATGCCGAAAAGGGCTGAGGCAGACACGGCGTATGATATCATCACCCTTGCTGTTTCTCAACAAAGAAATGCTCACGGAACCGACCAACCTGCCCGAGGTTTTAGCCAGAAACTAAAGTGATAATTTTCTTGTTGCGAAGAAGGAGGTTTTTTGATAAGTTGCTTTTTTGTCAAAACAAATAGTCCATTCAGCATGTGAAAAAATAAGTTGAATTGCTGCGTTTACTGAGCAAAGTAGTGATATGTGCGCACTCAGATTGACGTGGCAATCATGCAGCTTCTGAGGTAAGTAATAGTCAAAAAGGGAGTTATTTATTTAAGATGACAAGGTTGAGCAAGCAATGCTGGCGGTGTAAGTACTTCTCCGACAATCTGCCTGACCATTTCAAGGCCATTGCGAGTGCATCAGGTGAAATAAGCAAATCCTGCACACACCGGCAGGATCTTTCCGCACCACCTCCCTGCCCGCAGTTTGTGCCGTTGAACAAGAGCAAAGAAAAGGTTCCCCACTTCTCAAGCGGGGTCTGGGGAGATTGGAGAAAGATGACTGGTTGAGCTGGCCTCAAGAAGCTCCGGTGCCCCATACAACAGTTCGCACCCTCGGGAGGCCGGTGGGGCCTTCTTCTTATTAAAGGCTTGCGGACTGGCCCGCCTCGCACGAGTATGTAATACCTTACCACAAAAGCGAAATGTAATCTCCTCATAATATAGAATTCTTTTACATATTCCCGCCAACTAGTTTGATCAGCTGCCTTAACTATCTGTAATTACTTGTAGTTTTTCAAGAATATATCTTTGCATGATTTTTGCTAAAGCTATGAATAGGGCTATTTTTCGTGCGTCTTAGGAGTAGAGAAATGACGGAAATCGGAGATCATGTAACCGTTTACCGAGACCCGGTTACCAAGATAGTACCGGAGGGTGATGCAACCCTCGTCAAGAAACTACCCAGCAATCCCCATCATGTTTCCCGGCTGGAGGTTTGGCTTGTAAGAATGGATAGTGGGGAAGAAAAGATCCGCTACATTTCCAAATAACCCAACCGGCTGAATCGGAGCTCTAACGGGTTTGCTCTCATGCCCCGGGTTCCCCTCTGGTTTCGATAGGTTCCCGAAACATTTCCCTTGACCCGCCACAGCAGCATAACTTATATTCGAATCCGGGAAATAACCAGTTCCTGCTCGAAATCCTTCGATTGGCTTGAGCTGGACAACAGTCTTACACCCCCTGACAGCATACCATGGATAAGGGCAAGAAAAAGACCAAGACGGTACGGCAACTGATTCATGCTTCAGGATGTATCTATATCATCGCGCTGGATTGGCTCTGGTTCATGGTGGAACTTGCCGGGCCCTTCGCTTCACGAGGATTTTGGGCCTCAGTAGCGATAGTAGCCGCCGTATTTGTTACCGGCTTTGTGCCGGTCATGCTTATCCAACGCCTCATGACTCAAGACGAATGGGGCAAGTCTTTCGTAAAAGGTGCGCTTATGGGAATCGCCCTGTGTATTCCGTACCCCGTAGTGGGCACATTTGTTGGCGTGATCCTATTGGCAACCGTTCGTTTCTCATTAAAGATACAAGATGAGGAACCCGAGGAATAAGCAAAGTAGTCGCAGTACAAACCCTTGCAATTCTCCTGAGGGGCCAGACCATGAAATCGTTTCTGGAGAGACTGGCGGGAGGGCGCCGTTCTTTTCGCGGCTTGGGTATGGGGGAAACCGCAGCCCTGAGCCTGTCGAAGGGAATGCGGAGCCCCGCTTCTCGGAAGCGGGACGTAAACAAGGTGCTGAAAAAACCAGCCCGTGAGCCCTGGAACGGAAGAAAGGGTTTCATGGTATGGGTATGCGCCTATTTCAATTCAGTATGCTTTGCGGGGTTAAAGTAATGATCGATAAAGAGAGTTACTTGTCTAAGATCTCAATTGCTCATCCACCCATCTAAGGCTCTCTTTGATTAAATCCGGTATGGGAAGTTCATAGGGGCAACGCTCCATACATTCCCCACACTCGGAGCAGTGCCTTGCCCTGTCAATAGCCTTTGCGCCCCACCCTTCACGTATGATACGATTTCCAACTCTTCTGACCATAGAACGTATGCCAAGTATCACCTGAATGGGGATGTCCTCCGAGCAGGGCTGGCAGTAGTCGCAGCGCCTGCAAAAGCTCTTCTCATAGGTCTTGCGGATTTCCTCGATCTCCCTTTCCTCTCCATCGCTTAACTCATGGCGGCCTTGAAAGACCTCCCAGTTCTCGTCGAAGAGGCGTTTATCTTCAACGCCGGCAAGGATCACAATGCCCGGTTGAGATAATACATACTTGAGCGCCAGGCTGGCGTTATCGATGACCCCTCCTGAAAAAGGCTTCATGCCAATAACTCCTACCCCTTTTTTGATCGCCTTAGGAATGATCTTTTCACGGGCCAAAGGCTCGAGAAAGCTGAAACAGACCATGATCGTTGCAAAAAGGCCGTCGTCAAGAATACGATCCAAGAGATCAAGACTGTGGGTTGTTATTCCGATATGCCGGATTAACCCCTCTTCTTTCGCGCGAACCAAGCCTTGAAAGGCCCCTGTCGAGGAAATTACCTTTCCGTACTCATCTTCGTCCCTCACGAAATGACACTGGTAGAGGTCAATACGCTCCCTTTGCAGTTCCTTCAAACTCTGCTCCAAGTCAACTCGAGCCCCGTCGCTCGTCTTATTTTGAGACTTTGAGGCGACAATAACCCTCTTTGACGTCTGAGCCAACGCCTTGCCGATCCGCCTTTCGCTGGTCGTATAAGCCCTGGAGGTATCGATAAAATCAACCCCGCTTTCAACGGCGTGCAAAACCGTTTCAACGGCCTGTCTTTCCCCTACCCTCTGGATCGGGATTCCCCCGAAGCCGAGCCTATTAACCTCAATGCCTGTTTTTCCCAGTACAACACGCTGCATACCTTTTCCTTTCTTCAAATGATTTCTTCAACGCCAGATCACAACCGCCATTACCCGGCTAAGGTTCAGGCCATCTCTCCCGGCCTGAAGCATCTCTATAAATTACTTTATGCTAAAACGCTGTGTTCAGAGAATACAACAAAAAAGTGAGGTGTTACCTAGTTCTCACATATTCCTTGACAAGACTATCGCATGCATAATACTATAGACCAAACGTTCGTTCGGATAAAATTAGTGCAGCTCATGTCCAGGCCGAAGAACCTGCAAAGGACTCAAGAACTCTACAGGGTTATTGCTCATCTCTTCGCTTCCAGAGGGTATCATTCGACCTCTATGCGGGAAATCGCTCATGAGCTGGGCATGAACAAATCTTCTCTGTATCACTATTTTGCAAGCAAAGAGGACATTCTTTTCAAACTGATGAACGATGCTATGGACGATGCCCTTGCGACCCTTCAGGACATCTGCGTTACCGATGTTTCACCGGAGGAAAAGCTCAAAAAGGTGCTCTGCTTCTACACGGAGTACTACGCGGGAGATCAGGAGCGGCTTATCTTGCTCGTCAATGAAATGAACTCCCTCAATCCAGAATCCCGCTCCGTACTGATAGAGAAACAGAGAAGCTATGTCCGGCTTATCCAGTCGATCCTGAAAGAACTCGCCGATCACGGCAAAATGAAACAGATCGACCCAGCTATCGCCACCTTTGCCTTTTTTGGCATGGTCCATTACACGGTTAAGTGGTACCACAAGGATGGTCCCATCCCCCTGTACCAACTGGCACAGATATTCGCGGAAATCCTCAATAAAGGTATCTTAAAATAATACGGCAGCCATGACACCCGCTCGCACATCTTACTGGCACATTGAACCCGTATGGTTCTTCTACCTCTTAGCAGGCCTCGCCGTAGCAGTCTTTCTGTTTGGCTTGATTGCCCATGTATCGGTGTGGGTAAGGGGTATAAGGCGCCAAACAATTCCTCTCTCGTGGGAGAGCATCTCCAAGGTATTTCTGGATGGTCTGTTGGGCCGACGAATCTTCAAAGGAGACCTCGCCGCGGGGACCATGCACCTGCTTATATTGTGGGGGTTCCTGGGCCTTTTTGTCGGAACCTTGCTCATCTCAGCGGACTATTGGTTGTATCGCTTTCTCAACGGCTTTGTGTATCTCCTTTACTCCTTGGGTCTGGAGATTGCGGGCCTCATGCTGATAACCGGCCTCATCTGGGCGCTGATCCGCCGCTATCTCCAGCGCGTAGCCAGGTTGGAGCGACGCATCGAGGATTTGAGCGTGCTGGTTTTCCTGTTCCTGGTTGCCATTTCAGGATTCCTCGTTGAGGGCCTGCGACTGGCCGCTCAAACACCGGAGTGGTCCCGATGGTCATTTGCGGGCCATTGGGTCAGGCTGCTATGGGCCCAGCCTCAGACAGCCCTTGCAGCCTATCCATATCTCTGGTGGGTCCACGCCGTGCTGAGCCTGGGTTTCATAGCCTATATCCCTTACTGCAAGCTGTTTCACGTGCTGGCAGCACCGGCCAGCATCTACCTGGAAAGCCAGCCGCTTCAGGCAGTCCCTATTGAATCCCACAAGCCCGGTGAGGAGGTGTTTTCATACCGCGACATGGTCTTCCTTGACGCCTGTACCCGGTGTGGTCGCTGTGTAGAGGTATGCCCATCCACGGGAGCGGGAGAACCCTTTTCTCCCCGGGACTTCATCGTGTGGGCGCGGAAAAATCTCCTGAGGAAGCATCATCCTCTGAACCGCGTGAACTGGGTTCAGAACCTAACAAAGCGCAAGCACGCCTCCGGGCAGGGATTCTCAATTGAGAAGATTTGGCACTGTACCACCTGTCTGGCTTGTCTGGAGGTATGCCCCGTGTATGTTGCAACCCCGGATGCCGTTCGCAATGCCAGAACCACGGTCATCGAGGAGGGTATTGCGGTGCCTTCACTGCTCACCCAAAGCCTTAAGAACCTCTATAAATACAATAATCCCTGGGAGGCCACGAAAAAAAAGCGGACCCAGTGGTCGGGAGATTTGGAAATAGAGGATATCAGCACCGGCGAAGGTGCATCTGATTTGTGTTATTTCGTGGGATGCACTACGGCTATGGATTTACGCGCGCAAGACCTGGCCCGATCATTTGCCCGGATCCTGATGCATGCCAACATCCCCTTTGGCACCTTGGGGAATAAGGAACCCTGCTGCGGCGACATTGCCCGTCGCGCCGGTGAGAACGGGCTCTTTGAAAAGCAGATGGGGGACTGTACGGAACTCTTTTACCGCTATGGCATTCGTGAGCTCGTCACCTCATCCCCCCACTGCTTTCATACCTTTCGGAACGAATATCCACCGTTTCAGGCCTTATTACCCCCTGAAGAACGGGTGACGTTTCGGGTTCGGCACTACTCCCAGGTCCTGAGCGACCTGGTCAGATCCGGAACACTGACCTTTAACAAACCCCTCCCCGTAACCGTAACCTTTCACGACCCCTGTTATCTGGGTCGTCATAACCGCATTTTCGACGACCCCCGAGAGGTCATTACCGCCATCCCCGGTGTTCGCTTGGTGGAAATGGAGCACAACAGGAAGGACAGCCTCTGCTGTGGAGGAGGAGGTGGCAGGATGTGGCAGGATGAGCTGGATAGTGATGTCAAGATGTCGGATATCAGAATCAGGGAGGCGGCTGCCACCGGGGCGGAGATTGTTGTCACTGCCTGCCCCCTGTGCCTGATAATGCTTGAAGATGCGCGAAAGACCACCGGTCTGGAGGATGCTATACGTGTTTTGGATTTGAACGAATTTGCTCTCATGGCCTTGGGGCTATCGGACAAGCCCGCCATAGTTACTGACGGGCAAAGACCTGAAACACAGGGCTAAATTTTCTATTCCAAATTATATCTGAAAAGGAGGCAAGGCCGTAATGTTTCAACTTACCACGGAGCAGCAGGCCATAAGAAAGGCTGCCAGGGAGTTTGCAGAAGCGGAGTTTAGAGAGGTCGCCAGGGAGTTGGACGCAAAGGAGGAGTTTGACGACCGCATATGGAAGAAGGCGGCCGAACTGGGGTTTCTGGGGGTCTTCATTGAAGAAAAGTACGGAGGAGCAGGATACGGTTACCTGGAGCAGGTTCTGATTATGGAGGAATTTGCTCGAGTAGACTGCGGAATCACTCATGCGTTGGACTCCACGTTCTTCGGCACCCAAATCATCCATGTGATCGGCACCGAAGAGCAAAAGCAAACGTATCTTCCGCCTATCTGCAAGGGGGAAATCCGCATGGGAATGGCAATCACCGAACCGGATGCAGGAAGCGATGTAGCCTCCATAAGCACGACTGCGATAAAAGAAGCAGATGAATATGTGATTAACGGAAACAAGATATTCATCACAAACGCGACCTTGGCCGATTTCCTCCTTACTCTGTGTGTCACCAATCCGGACGCGCCAAACATGCACGAGCGGATGAGTACGATTATTATAGAGACAAACAGGCCCGGTTACGAGGCCACCAAGTTTCACGGAAAACTCTCCCTTCGCGCTTCCAACACCGGTGAGGTCAGCTTCAACGGCGTAAGAGTCCCCAAAAAAAACCTCCTGGGTAAGGAAGGCAGGGGTTTTTACCACATCATGGAATTCTTTAACCGTTCCCGAGTGCAGGTGGCCGCCTTCGGGGTAGGAACAGCTCAAGGAGCCCTTGACAAAGCCATCATGCATGTGCGAAAGAGGCAGCAGTTCGGAAAGCCCTTGGCTTCATTTGAGATGATTCAGGCCAAGATCGCCGATATGGCCACGCTTACAGAGGCAGCCAGATCTCTGCTTTACCGTGCCACTGCCAGCTTAGACTCGGGCAATCCGGACCGTGCCCTGATCTCCATGGCAAAGTGGTACTGCGGTGAAATAGCAGTAAAGGTTGCCGATGAGGCGATTGAGTGCCATGGTGGCTATGGGATCTTGCAAGAATACGACGTGGAGCATTACTGGCGAGATGCCAAGGTGATCGAGATCTTCGAAGGGACCAAGGAGATAGAAAAGCTTATCATTGCAAGGAAGATACTAGGGAAATACTAAGACTTGGGGACAACTCGACTAAGGCAACGCTACGCAGTTTCAAGAGTGCATGGTCGAAGCAAACTGGTTCCCACAGGTCCTAAGCATTTATAATTGCAACCGGTTTGCAATCCTGCCGGGAGTTAACCATACCTTTTTTGGAGGCAACAGTCATGGATATTGTGGTGTGTGTAAAACAGGTACCTGAGGTTACCGATGCCGAACTTGAGGTCACCAAGGATGGAACGGGAATTATCACAGAAGACCTGGAGTTCGACATCAACGAATGGGACAATTACGCAGTCGAGGAGGCTGTCCGAATCAAAGAGGCACAGGGCGGAACAGTGACCGTGATCACCCTCGGAGACGAGGAGTGCGAGGATGTGTTGAGAACGGCCCTGGCCATGGGAGCGGACAAGGCCATCCGCATCGAGGAGGAGGGCTTTGAGCTCTCCGACGCAGCGGGCATTGCGCAGGGTCTCTACCGCGTGATCCGGAATCTTTCCTTCGATCTCCTGCTAACGGGGGTCCAGAGTTCCGATGATGGGTGGAGCCAGGTCGGCCCCATATTGGCTGAATTGTTGGGGCTTCCTTATGCTGCCCTCGTGGTGAACGCTGAGATTGCTGACGGCATGATTACGGTTCATCGAGAGTTGGAGTCCAATACCCGCGAACGGGTAGAACTGCCGTTGCCTGCCGCCCTCACGATCCAAACGGGGATCAATAACCCCCGGTATGTATCCATTATGGGGATTCAAAAGGTCAGGAGGATCGAGATAACGGAAACCGGTTCAGAGGAGCTGGAGCTCTCTGAAGAGGAAATCGGTTCACACGGCTCCAGCGTTGCCTCGCAGGTGTTGTCTATTCCGCCGGTCGGCGAAGGTGCTGAAATCCTGACCGGAAGCCTTGACGAGATCTGTGAGAAGACGGCTCAAATTATCCGCGATAAGGGAGGTGTGGTCTAAATGGACGAAATCTTAGTACTCGCTGAACACCGAAACGGGGAGCTTCGAGATATCACCTTTGAATTGCTAACCGCAGCCAATGTCCTGGGCAAAGCACACGACCTTGCCGTTACAGGACTCCTTTTGGCTCATGAGGCATCATCCCTTGCAGGGAGACTGCAAGGTGCATGCGATACGCTCCTATTCATGGAAGATCCGGAACTCGCTCAATACAGCGCCGAGCATTATCTTGCTGTTCTGCAAATGCTCCTAGGAGACCGAAAACCCGTTCTGACCATGATCGGCCATACAGCAGAAGGTATGGATCTGGCCCCTGCTCTGGCTACGCGCCTCTCCCTGCCCCTGGTTACCGATTGCGTGGAGATATCCTTAGAGGGCGGCGAGCTTGCGGTCTTGAGGCAAATCTATGGTGGCAAGATCAATGCACGTTTGGCAATGAAGCCGGCCGAAAGTTATCTGCTCACGCTCAGACCGGGCACCTTCGACGCAGAGGCACAGCAAGGCAAGTCAGCATCCGTTGAGACCATTGCTGCCCCTTCATGGACGGACCTTAAGGGACGGCGCTTTTTGGGCTACGCCGAGGCCGAACTTGAGGATGTGGATATTTCCGCCGCCGACATCCTGGTATCCGTTGGCCGCGGCATCGGAAAGGCGGAGAATATCGCGGTGGCGCAGGACTTCGCCGATGCTATCGGTGCAACCGTCTCCTGCTCTCGGCCCGTTGCCGATGAGGAATGGCTTCCCAAGAGCAGGCAGGTTGGAACGTCGGGCAAGACCGTAAGGCCCAAGATCTATATTGCATTGGGCATTAGCGGCGCATATCAGCACCAGGCAGGGATGAAAAACGCAGATACCATCATCGCCGTTAATAAAGACCCTATGGCGCCTATCTTTAACGTTGCCCACTACGGCATCGTAGACGACCTGTTCAAGGTGCTGCCGGCGTTGACAGAGAAATTCGCCAAAAAATAGGCGGGCCTTAGCCTATATAAGGATTGGTATCGTTTTGGAATGGCAATGACACCGTTGTAAAACGTCACAATTCCCGTCATCCCAGAAAAAGACGATGGGCTTTTTTGCAGTGACTGGCGGGAGGGCGCCGTTCTTTTCGCGACTTGGGTATGGGGGAAACCGCAGCCCCGAGCTTGTCGAGGGGAATGCGGAGGGGGCAAGACTCCCCCGTAAACAAGTCGCTGAAAAAACCAGCCCGTGAGCCCCGGAACTGAGGAAAAGCCCATCGTCCTTGAAGAAGAGGCGTTATGCAAAGCTCTCGCAGTGGCAGAATCACGGCAGCCTTCCTTTCGTTCCAGGGCTCAAGATTGCACTGAGGACCTGCAATTTGAGGAGTAAGATATGCTTTTTGCGCTGACAAAAGAACAACGTGATATTGTGCGGGCTGCTCGTAAGTTCGCCCAGGGAGAATTCCCGGACAGGGCACTGGAATTTGATCGCGAAGAGACATTTGACTTTGATCTGTGGAAAAGGGCCTGTGAGCACGGATTTGTCGGTGTGTTCATAGACCAAGCCTATGGTGGCGCAGGCATGGGGTTCATGGAGCATTCCCTCATCACCGAGGAGTTCTGGGCCGTCGATCCTGGGATCGGCCAGGCAATTCTTTCGTGCACCTTCGGGGCCGAGCTGCTTCTTCTGTTCGGATCCGAAGACCAGAAACAACTTGTGCTGCCTCCCTTATCTTCAGGGGAGGCGATTATAGCCGGCTCCATAACTGAGGCGGACGCAGGCTCTGATGTAACTGCCGTCACAACTTCAGCGGTCAAGGAGGGCACTGAATGGGTGATCAACGGGGCCAAGATGTTCACCACGAACGGTAATACCGCTACGTATCTCGTGGTCTTCTGCTGTACAGACCCCCACAATTCCTCTCGGCATCAACGTCACAGTTTCTTCCTGGTTCCCACGGACACACCTGGATTCAAATCCAAAAAGATCTATGGCAAAATGGGCATCCGGGCTTCGGATACGGCCGAGATCTCCTTCAACAACCTCCGCTTGCCGGACACCTCTCTGATTAGCAAGCAGGGAGAAGGTTTCAGGCAGCTGATGGCCTTCTTCGATCGGACGAGGCTCCACATTTGCGCTCAGGCTGTGGGCTTGGCTCGGGCGGCATTAGAAGAATCCATCCGTCACACAAAAGAGCGCCGACAGTTCGGTGCGCCCCTGGCCTCCTTTCAGGTAACACAATTCAAGATCGCCGAGATGGCAACTCGAATCAAGGCCGCTAGGAATCTTTACTACGAGGCCGCTTCCTCAGTGGACGAGGGAAAGGTAGATCCGGCCCTGATTGCCATGGCAAAATGGCTCTCCGCTGAGGTAGCTCTGCATTGCGCGGATGAGGCCGTCCAGATGCACGGTGGATACGGGTACATTGATGAATACAAGGTGAATCGCCTTTACCGTGCAGCCAAGATCCTGGATATCTATGAGGGAACCAAAGAGATGGAAAAGACCATCATTGCGCGTTCCCTCTTAGGGTAGCTGCAATAGACTTCAGAGCAGCGTTGAGCCGATAAAATCCAGATTCAGCTTCTTGAGAATCCGAACCATATTGTTCAGCTGAACCTCCACGGTGCCCTCATAGATTTCCACGATGCGATTGTCCCGGTACCTCCGCTCAACCTCTTGATCCATGAAGTACCCATACCCTCCGAATACCGAAATTGTTTCGTCAATGATCATCTTGGCGGTTTCGGGAACGTGATGTTTTACCAGGGAGGTAAAAAGAGGCACGGTCTTAGACATCTTCTTGGATTTCTGGTCGCACAGCCACGCAGCATAGTAGGTGACCATCTTAATTGATTGGATCTGGCTCCACATACGCGCCAGCTTGTGGCCTATGGCCTGGAAGTTAATAATGGGCCTATTAAACTGCACCCTTTCCCTTGCATGGTTCAGCGCCTTCAGAAATGCCCCCTCGCAGTTTCCCAGGGCTTGAGCACCTATCTCGATGCGGCTTTCATCAAGGAACTCGAGCACATTGAAAAGGCCCCGTCCCCTCTCCCCGAGGATGTTCTCCTTGCGTATCTTGAGGTCCTTAAATACGAGCTCGCCGCTGGAGCTCATCTTCAATCCCATCTTGTTTGGGATCTCGTTTATCTTCAGCTCACCACCGAGCCACGAGGAGGGGTCTCGTTCAACCAGGATCGTGCTCATCCCTCTTCCGGGGGGAGCATCCTTATCCTCCTGGCCCAGAATTATGAAAAAATCCGCATAGGTTCCATTGGTGGTGAATACCTTGGTACCATTGAGAACAAATCCATCGTCCTTTTCCTCAAGTGTGGTCGCCATGCAGGTAAGATCGCTGCCGTGATCTGGCTCGGTGAACGAGACAGCAGAGACCCAATCTCCTTTCACCAAAGGGGCCAGGAATTTCTTGCATTGCTCCGCAGTGCCGAACATTCTGACGATTTTCGCGGGCAAAAAACCCAGATGCAGTGCCATGCCGATGCCCGAATCTGCCTTGCAGAATTCCTCAACAATGAGCACATTCTCCATGACACCCAAATTCCCGCCGCCAACCTCCTGGGGGTAATCGATCCCCAGGAATCCCAGTTCTCCAGCCCTTTTGTAGAGCTCCCTCGGAAACCGATGGTTGCATTCGCACTCCTGGGCCAGCTCCGGCTGGAATTCACCCTGGGCAAACTTGCCTGCAGCCCTTTTGATGTCGCGCTGCTCCTTGGTTAGAGAAAAATCCATAATGCTATCCTCCCGAAGGGTCCCCCCTCCTCGCACCTAGACCCTTATCCATAACGAGCATCCCTAAGCTCAGTCCCTCGATTCATGAATTCGATAAAGTCTTTATCCACACCTCGGCTGAGCTCAGTATCTTGCTTGGCCGGCACCTCATGCACCTCCAGCCCCTAAGCCAAAGCAGGAGCATAATGATTTGGGAGTGTTGATTTCATATATGAAGAATTTTTTCACATATCCATTATTGCTTCAGCTCAGTAATTACGCTGACCCCAGGGATATGGATATCTTTTTTTGCACCGAACTAGGCAGGTGCTTTGAGCCTGCTCTTTCCCGATGATCCAGACGGGCGCCTGCACCCACATAAGCGCTATAGATTTAAAGAAGTGGGAGTCACCTTTAAAGCAGCACGCCCGCCTCCATTTGCAGCATAAGCGAGCATAACAGCATGGGCTTCTTCGGTGTCAAAAAAAGATATCCATATCCCTCCATAAAACCAGCTTAAGCAGAATAGATGCTCCTTTTTGTATTAGGAGTAAAAGCAATAATCGGATTTCACATTTGATATACCAAAGGAAAACAGTTGTCAAACGGCGGTTTTTATGGGCCGTGAGTATATCCGGTTTCCCCTGTGAGGCGTTTTAGATGGTAGTAGGGATGGTTATTTTGCAAAGCGGAGAGCTAAAGGAGGTGAGGGCACAAAAACGCCTCCTGGCGGAATAAGATGTTGTATTTTGCTAGTTCTTTTGTTATAGAGGTAAGTTATGCCTCTTTTGGGGCAAATTCTTTATGAAGGAGAAAAGGGTTAATGAGTGAACCAACAGAAGAAACCAAAGAAGAAGTCAACGATGTAACGGATAAAGAGGTGGCCCCGCAGACCGAAACGCCGGGCGAGGCAGAAGCTGTTGCTCGTGAAGAGATTATTCCCGCAAAACAAGACGCAACGGAAATGAGCATGGAGGAGATGTATGAGCGGAGCCTGAGGCAGATCAACGAAGGGGAACTGATTACAGGAGAGATTATCAAGCTCGAGGAAGACTTCGTCTTGGTCGATATCGGCTATAAGTCTGAAGGCAGTATCCCCATTGGCGAATTTAGAGACTCCGACGGAAACATTACGGCCACGGTGGGAGATAAGGTAGACGTTGTGCTGGAGAAAAAGGAGAACGAAGATGGGCGTGTAATGCTTTCCATGGAACGGGCTAAGAAGATAAAGGTGTGGGATCGCGTCCGGGATGTCTACAATAACGACGGTATTATCGAGGGAAGGGTCATATCAAAGGTGAAAGGCGGCCTTTCTGTTGATATCGGGCTTCCAGCATTCCTGCCCGGCTCTCAGATTGACTTGCACCCTATCAGGAATCTCGATGCCCTTGTCGGCCAGGTAATGGACCTGAAAATCCTCAAGTATAACAAGAAACGCAATAATATCATTATATCGCGGAGGGCAATTCTCGAGGCCGAGCGCTTGAAGAAAAAGGCAAAGACCCTTGCCATCATTGAGGAAGGAGCCGTCTTAGAGGGAACGGTGAAGAACATCACCGACTATGGGCTTTTTGTGGACCTTGGCGGCATAGATGGGCTTCTGCACATAACCGACATGTCCTGGGGCAGAGTCGCCCATCCCTCAACCATGCACAAGATCGGTGACCGGATAACCGTTAAGGTTATCCACTTTGACAGGGAACGAGAGCGGGTTTCCTTAGGACTCAAACAGCTGAAGCCCGACCCCTGGGTCGATGCGACTGACCGGTTCCCTGTTGGCACAAAGATCACCGGAAAGGTGGTCAATCTTACCGATTACGGTGCATTTGTGGAGATAGAAGAGGGTATAGAAGGGTTAATCCATATCTCAGAAATGTCCTGGACCAGGAAGGTTAAACATCCCTCCCAGATCGTAAGCGTTGGGGACGTTGTTGAGGCTGTAGTACTCAACCTGGACACCGAAAACAAAAAGGTCTCACTGGGAATGAAGCAGGTTAAGCCCAATCCCTGGGATCTCATTGCCGAGAAATACCCCGTTGACACCATTATCGAGGGTCGCATCAAGAATATTACCGATTTTGGGATATTTATCGGCATTGACGACGACATCGACGGGCTCGTTCATATCTCTGATATCTCGTGGACCAAAAAGATCAAGCATCCCGCCGAACTATATAAAAAGGGCGACGAGGTGCAGGCAAAGGTTCTTTCTATTTCCAAGGAACATGAGCGTTTCTCCCTGGGCATAAAGCAATTGACCAAAGATCCCTGGGAAGATATCCCATACACATACAAGGTGGGCACCAAGGTCACCGGAAAGGTGACTAACATTACCGATTTTGGCGTATTCGTTGAATTGGAAGAAGGAATAGAGGGCCTCATTCATTCCACTGAGATAAGCAAGGGAAAATCCAAATCGTCGCTTGGCAAGTTTCAGATCGATGATGTTATTCAAGCCCTCGTGGTGCACGTTTCCAAAGAGGACAAGAAGATCGGCCTTTCAATACGAAAGCTGCAGGAAAAGGAATTCAAAGATATCTATGACACCTATAAGGATAAAGAGAAAGGGGCACCCTCTGCCTTTGGAATGCTTATTAAAGAGAAAATGGAGGAGGCTCATGCCAACCTCCCCGTAGAACAAGGGGAAGAGGCTGAAGAGATCGCAGACGAGCAAGCTTCCACAGTAATGGGTGCGGATGATGCAACAACGGAAGAACCCACCTCTCCCGAAGCACAGGAAACTGCAGCCGATGAATCACCTGTGGAAGATGCCGAATCTGCGGAGGTAGAGGCGGTATTAGAAGAATCGGAATCATTGGAGGAAGAGGCATCGGCACAAGAAACCCAATCTACGGAAGACGAGACGCCTGTGGAAGATGCCGAATCTGCGGAGGTAGAGGCGGTATTAGAAAAATCGGAATCTCCAGAAGAAGACTCGAGCGTTGAAAAAACCGAATCCTTGGAAGAAACAGCATCAGCCGATGCCCAGACCGAACCTCCGGAAGAAAAGGGAACAGGAGAAGAACCCGAATCCCTGGAGGAAGGGGCATCGGTAGATGAACCCGAATCTCCTGAGGAAGGTGAATCTGCCAAAGAAGGGGAGCCCTCGAAGAGTGAATAACGACCGTTAAGAAAGGTGACTGGCTCTTGACCCTAAAAGGGCCTTTGATCACTCACACCAATACGATGCACGGCACCTGTTTCGGAACCTCAACCTCTCCCCGTTCAAGGCAAAGATAACACTTCATGGCCAAGGCGAAACGTCCTATAACAGTGGTCCTCATCATACTCGGCGTAGCCATTCTCTTTTTTGGGACCCTTATGGCTATCGTCCTTTCCCTCTCCGACCGCGGGCCTGCCCTATCATTCACAAATAAGATAGGCGTGGTTCCCATTAACGGGATCATTCGGGATGCAGATACCATTATCGAACAAATGATAGCCTTTCGTAACGACAGGCAGATTAAGGCCATAATCCTGAGGATTGATTCCCCTGGTGGCGGGGTGGGCCCGTCCCAGGAGATATACAGCGAGACTAGGAGAACATCGCGGACGAAAAAGGTGGTAGCTTCCCTCGGATCCGTCGCTGCATCCGGGGGCTATTACGTTGCATCTGCGGCTGATTCTATAGTGGCGAATCCGGGAACCCTTACCGGTAGTATCGGTGTGCTCATGGAGTTCGTGCGGGTCGAGGAGTTACTCAAGAAGATCGGGGTTGAGATGCAGGTTATCAAAAGCGGTGAGTTCAAAGATATCGGTTCACCCAACAGAAAGATGACCCACAAAGAGAAGGAGATGCTCTTGACCCTTTTGGAAGACATCCGCAACCAGTTCGTAACCGCCGTCTCTCAAGGACGGAACATGCCTGAAGAGGCGGTACTGGCGCTGGCCGACGGCAGAATATTCTCGGGCAGGCAGGCAAAGGACCTTGGCCTGGTTGATTCGCTCGGCAATTTCCGCGATGCAGTTAGCGTAGCCAAGAGGCTGGCTCACATCAAGGGAGAAGTAAAACTCGTGTATCCGCCGAAGAGGAGAAGGTCGTTTCTGTGGGATCTCCTGTTCCGGGACTTGACCGAGGCAGTGCTAGAAAGAATCGACCGACCACTTGGATTTCTGGACTATCGCTGGAACGGTAGCCCGGACTTATCGGGCTAAAGAAAATCAATCCCCCCCTTTCCTTCCCTGATTACCTCTGGATTATCATCTACCAATGAGATCACCGTGGAGGGTTCGTAAGAGATAACCCCGCCATCAATAACCATGTCAACAAGAGAAGCATACTCATCATGGATTATGGAGGGGTCCTTTGAATTAATACTCGTGCTAATAATGGGGCGCCCTAACTGTTTAACAATTGAAAGGCAGATCTTGTTCTTGGGTACCCGAATGCCTACGGTCTTTCTGCTCGTAAGCATCAGCTTGGGCACCAGCCTTGTTCCCTCCAATACGAAGGTGTAGGGACCGGGCAAGGTTCTCTTCATGATTCGGTATGCATTGTTCGAGACCTGCGCATACAGGCTGATATCCTTTAGGTCCGCGCAAATAAACGAAAACGGCTTTGACAGAGGCCTTTTCTTTAACTGATATACACGGCGGATTGGTTTCTTATTGAATAAATCACACCCGATGCCGTAAAAGGTATCCGTCGGGTAAATGATGACACCGCCCTGGTCCAGGGCCTCAACTACCTTGGTTATAAGCCTTTTCTGGGGATTATCCGGATTGATAGATAAAAGCATACATCTCTCCTTCTTTACTCAGTCTGGCGGTCTTCGAAGAAATAGGAAGCCAACTACCGCATTATCACTCATTGTCAATTTTGTTGCCATCTGGCACCCATAATTATATATTTAGTCCGCCAAAGCACTTTTGTCCAGATGATATCAGTAGAATATGCTCCATTAAAAACAGGGGCCTCTTGGAACGGTAAACCTCAAGAACGGATAGCATGATTTCTCTGTTTGCCTTTTTTCTGGGTGCCATAATCGGAAGCTTTCTCAACGTTTGTATCTATAGATTACCTCACAAGGAATCGATTGTAACGCCTGGCTCTCGTTGCCCTCACTGCGGCAAAAACATACGCTTTTACGACAATATCCCCATAGTAAGTTACCTTATCCTCAGGGGAAAATGCAGGCACTGCAAGGAGCCCATTTCGCCTCGCTATCCGGTCGTTGAAGGCTTATTCGGATTGCTCACCCTTGCCCTTTTTCTCAAGCATGGCCCAACCGTGCCCTTTGTGCTGCTTTTGGCCTTCACGGCCTCTCTTATTATTATTACATTCATTGACCTCGATTATCAAATCATACCTGATAGTCTCTCCATCCCGGGCATCTTCGTGGGAATCGGCGCCTCCTTTTTTATCCCACTGCTTTCGTGGGCCGAATCGGTGATCGGTGTATTAGTTGGAGGAGGGTTTCTATTGCTGGTGGCCTTCGGCTACAAATGGGTCACCGGCCGGGAGGGGATGGGAGGCGGTGACGTCAAACTCCTTGCTATGCTCGGCGCATGGCTGGGATGGAAGGCCATACCATTTATACTCTTTTCAAGCAGTCTGATCGGGGTTTTCATCGGCGGCGGGATTAGCTTGCTCCAAAGGACCGGGCTGAAATCAAGGATACCTTTTGGGCCGTTTCTTACCCTTTCTGCCATCATCTATGTGTTTTTCGGACCGGAGTTAATACGCTGGTATTTGAACCTTCGCTAACATGCTGCCCGCATAATCTCTAATAGAATGCAACTTCAATGGCCCCCATACTTCATGCTAATAGGGTCGAATGATTCCGAAGCTTTTATTCCAGCAGGGTAAATAGCTCGAGAAAACCGTTTATGACTTTCGTTGCAGGCACTTAAATTGCATAAAGAAACCTAAAATCGATTATTGCCTTAACCCCATAAGTAAGCTGTCTCGAAGAATATGGATGTCTTTTTTTGACGTGCAATTCTCCTGATAGGCGAGACCATGAAATCGTTTCTTGAGAGACTGGCGGGAGGGCGCTGTTCTTTTCGCGACTTGGGTATGGGGGAAACCGCAGCCCTGAGCCTGTCGAAGGGAATGCGGAGCCCCGCTTCTTTGAAGCGGGACGTAAACAAGTCGCTGAAAAAACTAGCCCAGGAGCCTTGGAACGACAGAAAGGGTTTCATGGTGTGCGAATATTTCAAATGAGATTGCTTTGCGGAGTTAAGGCAATAATTG
>CP070752.1:2957969-2982243 GCA_020348625.1 Deltaproteobacteria bacterium
TGGGGCAGCACCCAGCTAATTATCGTGAGCTGATCAGGCGCAACGGTTATGTCGGGAAATGTCTTGTTGAAGATCTCCCATGGGGCCCAATGGAACGGCCCGATCATGTCCTTATAGTCTTCGTACAGAGGATCATCGCCACGCGAAAATCCCACCAACGGATCTGCCCAGGCCTTTTCGTTTTCGCTGTTCTTAAGCGTGTTGTCAGGCGAGGTATCTACGAAATCCTGAACGATGCTTTCCAGCCACTTCCCTATATCTCCATCTTTTTTGGCGAATCTCATGTACACACCCCTTAACAAACGGCTTGCTCGTAAAACAGTATCAGGTTGTTTCCAGTATGGTTATGATATGCGATGGTTTGCTCGCTGTCAACGCCTCTAACACCGGTTCTGCTTGACACGTGGTCGGCCTTTATCCTACACTGCCGCCACTAACGAAAAACGGTATCAACGAGGGGCTTCAATGGAAGGTGATGGAACAGTAGAAAAGGAAAGAAGACGCCATCCCAGGGTAAAGTCCCTTTACCTGGTGTCGTATGTAAGCAAAAAGGGAGAGGTACAAAAAAGCGGTGTGTCCATGGCCAGAACCCTTAACGTGAGCCAGGTTGGCGTCGGGGTGGAGGTTTATGAGCCCGTAGAGGTGGATAGCCTTATGGAGATGGAGATAGCCGTCAAGGAAAACATCTTTCCTGTCCGGGGAAAGGTGGTTCATTCTCAAAGAAAGCCCGATGGGCACTGGGTCATGGGCATAGCATTTGACGAGGTGCAGGAGGAGCTGATAAAGGCACTTTAGGAAGCGGCGGGCGAATTGCTCACTCGGTTGCATTGAAACAAGGCTCGCTTTGGCATATGTGTGAGACTTGGAGGCGGTCCAAATGCCCTTGGCAGACCGCCTCCATCTTTTTCACAGCAAGGGCTGGCAGGCACTTGCTTTTATCATTTCCAGCACCATGAGGAGGGGTGACAATGCAGATACTTATTCTCTATTTTTCAAAAGGCGGTAACACCAGAAAGCTTGCGGACAGCATCGCGCAAGGGGTGGAAGAGGTAGTGGACGCAAAGGCCATCGTAAGAAGCACAGGCGAGGTAACCAAGAATGATTTCGTGGACTCGGCAGGGGTTATAGCTGGATCCCCGGTCTATTTTGGGGGGATGGCAGCCGATTTGAAGAGGGTTTTGGATGAATTCGTCGGTATCCGCAAGAAGATGGAAGGTAAAGTAGGGGCCGCATTTGCCACATCAGGTAATGCCACCGGGGGAAAGGAAACCACTATGATGTCCATCATTCACGCCTTGCTTATTTATGGGATGGTTGTGGTGGGCGATCCCATGTCGGCTACCGGACATTATGGCGTCGCCTGTGTGGAAGCACCCGACCAGAAGACAACCGAAAACGCCATCAAGCTCGGCCGGAGGGTTGCAGAACTTGCAAAGAAGTTGCATGCCTAATGTGTCTTACCGGTTATTGCCTAGACCTTGTTCATGTGGTGGTACCGCGAGGAATTGTGTAATCAGCCACCCTATCCAGGTGAATTATCACTGGAGTGTTGTAAGACCTGACACACGGGAAGTTCTTGACTGGATGCATTCGCTTCGCGAAACTGTTAGGTTCTGCTAACCATGCAGGTGATTACTACTGTGAGACCTGAGCATCAAACACAAGGACTTCAGTCCAATCCGAAAGGCTACAAGTGGAAGGCCTTGGCAACCGTAGCACTCGGTACGCTCATGGGCACCATGGATGCGAGCATTACCAATATCTCTTTTCCTGTTTTGACCAGGGTCTTTCAGGCAGATCTTACCGCGGTCATGTGGGTCGCCTTGGTCTATATCCTGGTCTGTACCAGTTTGATGCTGGTTCTCGGCAAAATCAGCGATCTCATTGGCCGAAAGAAGATCTATGCCGGTGGCATGGCGATTTTTACCCTGGGTCTCATAGCATGCTCACTCGCTCAAGACATCGGTCAATTGATCCTCTTTAGAATCTTGCAGGCCGTGGGTGCAGCTATGTCTGTGGCTTGCGGTCCGGCGATCGTGACCGAGGCCTTTCCGCCCGAGGAACGGGGAAAAGGGCTAGGCCTGCTCGGCGTGGCTGTATCTCTCGGGTTTATTCTTGGCCCAACTCTCGGTGGGTTCCTGCTTGAGTGGCTCAACTGGCGCTCCATCTTCTATATCCGGGTTCCGGTGGGGCTTATAAACTTGTTCATGATCCTTTTCTTGCTTAAGAAAGACCAAGTAAGGCCCGGGAGCATCAGGCTCGACCTCAAGGGCGCATTGTTTTCGTCCGCGGGCATATTCTGTGTGGTCTTGGGTATGAGCCAGATCAATAAGTTCGGTTTCGGGTCTTTGCAGGTGGGCCTCTTGATATGTCTTGGTCTGTTGAGCCTTTTGGTTTTCATGCTTATCGAGCGTCGCGTGGAGGAGCCTATCGTTGACCTCGCCCTTTTCAAGAATCGGGTCTTTTCCAGTGCCACGTGGAGCCTTTTTCTGACCTTTGTCGCCGTTCCAGGCTACATCCTGATAATGCCGTTCTATCTGATGCACGGCGTGGGCCTGACGGCTTCGGCAGCCGGGCTTTTGATGGCAGTGAATGCCATGACCACCATCGTGGTTGGTCCCATCAGCGGCTCCCTCTCCGACCGGTTTGGACCGGTCTTGTTTTCCACCATTGGGGCAGCGGCAACTGTAGCGGCCTTTTATCTCATGCGCGGGTTTGGCCTTGAAACGCAAATCAGGACCATTGTACCCATATTGATTCTCTTAGGGGTGGGGGTAGGGTGCTTTCAACCGTCGAATAACAGCATTATTATGGGAGCGGTCACCCGGGAGCACTTGGGAACGGCATCGGCCCTGATAGCCACGCAAAGACAGGTAGGGCTCTCCTTGGGCATGGCGCTGGCCGGGAGCCTCTTTTCAGCGAGAAGGGCGATGTACCAGGCGGAACTCCTCGGGCAAGGGCTCAAGAGCGACTATGTGCTGCGTTTGTCGATACCGCTTGCGTTCCAGGACGTACTGCTTATTTCCGTGTTCATCTGTTTATCCGTGGTGTTGCTCTGCTTGTTCTCCGGTGAGAGAAAAATGCGCACGACTGAGAGCGGAAAGGCAGAGCCGGGCACTGCGGTATAATCTAATGCTTTGCCTCGGGCATTACTCGGATAACCTGGCCAACCCTTTTGTGTCTGCAAAGTCTCATATAAAATCCGAAACTCGAATACCCGCCTGCCCCGCTGAGCGGCCCTTCCTTCGGCCCTCGGGCTTGATCTTCTTGGCCATGAGCTTGAGGCGGAAGGGCTCAGGGTCACGATGTAAGCGAGTACTCGAAGGGATGGTCGTTGAGTAGGGCCTGAGGTACGGTTTTTGTTGCATATACTGGGCATTGGCACTTAAACTATATATCAACGTACTGTAAAGAGGAGGGTATCATGAAATACAGAAACATCCTTTTACTTTTGGTAGTTGCAGTGCTTTTTCTGACGTTCACATCCCATACTGCCCTAAGGGCGACCTCAGGAAAGACTGTGCAGCTGACGATCTACAACCTTTCCGGGGGCGGCTGAGGTGGACCTACAAAAGGGATAAGGTCTATCCTAGAGAGTCTGCCCGGGGTATTGGAATATGATATAGAAGAAGCATCCTATACAGTAACGATAAGGTTTGATGATACGAAGACGAGCATTGACAAGATAATGGAAGAATTAACGCAGTACGGGTATTCGATTTCCGGGGAACCGCGATGGGTTTAGCGAGAAAATCCAGTGGGCGACGGGCTCATGCATGATTCGAACCCAACAGACAGAGGAGCTCAAAGCACGACTAAGGGCATTCACGGTCAAGGCCTTATGAGGCGGGACTTCTTGAAGTTTTGCGCAGGGGGTTTTTGTGGCCTGTGTCTCGCTCACTTTATCCGTGTCCCCGGAACCCTTCAGGCACAGATGGCCCAGAGAGGGCTTATCAAGACGAAGCTCTCCCCGTATTATACGCCACGCGGGGGAGCAGGGGTTCAGTGTGAACTGTGCCCGAGGCATTGCCTAGTTCAAAAGGGAGAAAGGGGATATTGCAGGGTGCGCGAGAATCGGGAAGGGCAGCTGTATAGCCTTGTTTATGGAAATCCTTGCGTGCTCGAGCCGTACCCCATCGAGAGGGAACCCTTTTTTCATGTCCTTCCCGGCACCAGGACATTGTCGGTGTCAACGGCAGGGTGCAGTTTTCAGTGTATGTTTTGCGAGAATTGGGAAATCTCCCAGGCCTTTCCGGAGGAGGTATACAGCTACGGGATGCCACCCGAGATCGTGGTAAAGAAGGCCGAAGAGGCTGGGGCCCGTTCAATAGCGTACACGTATGCAGAGCCTACCATCTTTTATGAATACATGGAGGACGTCGCCTGCGCCGCACACAAGGCAGGCCTTCTGAACGTTATCCACTCAAACGGCTTCATCAATGAGGGGCCACTCCGGGATCTCTGCCCGGTGTTGGATGCGGCACAGATTGATTTGAAGGGGTTTTCGGAGGTGTTTTATCGTGAACTGTGCAATGGCCAGCTGGCCCCGGTACTCGCGGCCTTAAAGGTTCTGAAACAGGAGGGCATTCACGTGGAGATCACGAATCTGGTGATTCCCACAAAGAATGATGAGCTTACCGTGATCAAGGAGATGTGTCTTTGGATAAAGGGAGAGCTGGGTGCGGATACCCCGATCCATTTCTCTCGGTTCTATCCTTTACACAAACTCAAACGTCTCCCGGCAACGCCCATCTCCACGCTGGAGAGGGCCCGGGACCTGGCCTTGTCAGTGGGTCTTACCTACGTCTATATCGGGAGGGTGCCGGGTCACGAAGCTTGGAACACATACTGCCCCCGGTGCGGGCGGGTGGTGATCCAGAGGACAGGATACATGATAGCAGGGATACATCTGAGGGAAGGTACGTGCGCACATTGCGCATACCCGATTTCAGGTCTGTGGGCATGAGGGGTGCTGTCATGCCTACTCCTTAGTTGATTCAGCTTGATAGGCGCCGAGCGTACACATCCCTGACCGCCACGGAATGAGGATCAAGGTTGTTCAAGCCGTGCTGTTCGGCCCACCCCATGGCTTCCAAAAACTCCTGCACTGTGATGCCCCGTGAGATCCTTGGATATTCGAAGGCCTTATAGTCTACTCTGTATTGCGGCATAATGTTAACATAGGTAGATTTGGAAAGGGCCTCGGCAACCCACCTGACGAATTTCTCCGTACCGGCTACCCCGTTGGGCATGACCAGGTGTCGGATCATGAGGCCGCGCAGGGCTATTCCGTGTTTGTCGGTGGTGTGCACCCCAACCTGCCGGTTCATCTCAATGATGGCCTTTTTTGCAACTTCGGGATAGTCTGAGGCCCCTGCAGAATACGTGTCCGCCTCTTCGGAATCCATGTATTTCATGTCGGGCAGGTATATGTCGACAATTCCGTCCAGGAGTCTGACGATCTCCAAGCGCTCGTACCCGCTGGTGTTGTACACCAGGGGGATGCGCAGTCCCTTGTTCAGGGCAATGCGCGTTGCGTTGAGGATATTGGGCATGACGTGGGTGGGGGTGACCACGTTGATATTGTGGCAGCCGATGCCCTGAAGGCCAATCATCAAGTCGGCAAGGTATTCGTCTGTGATCTCCTTTCCTCTCCCTTCATGGGAGATGGGCCAGTTTTGACAGAAGACACAGCGAAGGTTGCAGTTAGAGAAGAAGATGGTACCCGAACCATGGTCGCCGACCAGCGATCTCTCCTCGCCGTAATGTGGATGAGCACCGAAAACCACCGGTTTGACCGGGGCCCTGCAGAAACCCCTCTCGCCTTTCTTCCGGTTTACTCCGCACTGGCGGGGGCAGAGCTTACAATCTTCGAAAATCGAGTAGGCCTGCTCGATTCTCTCGGCCAGCTTACCCTCTCTCTCCAATACTTCATAGGCCGGATGCCAGCGCTCCTGCTTCTTTTGCTGGGCGTAAAGGGAAATGGGAGAGACGAGCAATGAGGTGCCCAACAAGGCTGTCTTTTTGATGAAGTCCCGGCGAGTAATCTCCATTTCGTACACCCCGTCGTGTGAAAGCCACCAGGGCATGCTGCTCGCTGATTTCCAGCAAACCGAACATGAAGGGAAAGTCATTCGTTATGTGCGTGCAGCCCGCGCGGAGAAAACATATTCAGGAAAACACGTCTCAAACACTAGTCTGCTGCCTTTCGCAGCTCCGTTTTCCATTTCAATATAATTGTACTAACCGGCACAGTTGTTGTCAAGACACCGAAAAAAACCCGCAGACCTGAATGCGATCTGCGGGTTTTCTCGGTTGGTTGAAAGGTTAACGATTAAACGCGTCAAACAACTTAGGGTTTGCCTGAAAGGTTAACCGTCCAACTGGTCCTTTACTTCTTGTGTTCCCAGGATGCCGTTATTATTCCCGTTTGAAACCATGACTTCACACAATGTATGAAGCATTGCCGTGGAAAAGATGCACGCGCATCCGAGAACCGCCTTACAGTACTGCCACAAACACCGTTTCCCAGCATTGCCTTTTGAGGCTTTTGCCCATTTGGTAGTTTATTTTAGGTATTGGGCAGAACTCGGCAATCTCTTAATAATGTTAGCCAAAATCGTGCCAAATCGTGCCATAAAGAATATAGGTAAAAATTTCAACTAGTTATAATCAATTAATCACATGTATGGTTAGCAGAGTAGATATGTCAAAAGGGCCAAAAGGCGTCAAACATGGCAACAGTTTCAAAATGCTTTTTTCCGGTTGATCACCAAAACGAGGAGAGCACGGCACGCGTTATGAAATACAACGGTGGAGCTCCCTTGATGGCTTGTCTCTGCGGAGGGAGGTTGCTGGCCGGGCTTACGTAGATAGAAAGCACGGTACAGATACACAAAGGACGGCGGGTGTTATGGTGCAGGCATTACCGTTTGCCGGCTCGGTAAACCGGCAGCATCCTCCGTGCCTCACGGTGGTCGTGATTGTGAAACAGGACCTCCTCATAGGCATGGTGCGAGAGATCCTCCTTGCCGCTTAACTCTACGGCCCTGGCCTTGTGGAGCAGGGCTGCCGCGTTATTAGGCTCGAGGGCCAGCGATCGGTCGAAGTAGTGGATGGCCATCTCGAGGTCCCGGATGCTCTGGCCATAGGTATAGAGCCATCCGATTATATTGTAGATGACTGGCTTATAATCCAAGAGTTCCAAGGCTTGCTGGGCACACTCTAAGGCCAAGGTCTCGAGATTGTCGTGCTTAACTGAGGCAAGCAGCGAAACGTAATGACGGAGCAAGGTGATGAAGAGCCACGGTTCCGGCATTGGTTGGGTAAGCGCATATTCTATTTTCTGGACCAAGCCGTTCTGTAACGAGGGCGGCATTGAAGAAAGGATTTCAAAATTGACGAAAGAAACAACCTCGTACACGGGAATCTTTTGGCTAATACCCTTGAAGCCCAAGCTCCACGGCTGGCTAAAATCAATATTGATTGTTTTTATATCCTGACATCTCTTATAGAAACTAGCACCAACCATGATCTGATAAACAGTTCCCTCGCGAGATGCGGACTCAATTCGCTTAGCCAGGTTAATGGCATAACCCTCGATGGTGGGGCGCTCCTCGCCCATCTTCATTCGCCATTCCCTCAGGTCTTTGATGACCTTGCCACAGTTGATACCAATACCGATTCGGCTGACAAGGCGCCCCTCCTGCAAAATCCTCTGATTGAAAGCTGCGGCCAACCAGGCCAGTTTGATTTTAGCTGCAATGAGGAGGGCACTGCGCACATCGAATCGCACCGAATCCGAATAGAGAAATACCTGGAGTTGGTCGCCTACAATGGACCAATCATAATCGACCCCGCTTCCTTCATACCCATAGTGGCTCAGATGATGTGCTACAACCTCATACATGGTGCCCTGGAAATCCACGATCATTTCGTCGTATTCTTGAAGGGTCAGGTTTTTTGCCATCTCGGTGGAATTCATGAGATCGGCAAAGAGAATAGTGGCAACAATGCTCCTTTGCATCGACTATAGCTCCATATCAATGGCCCATTCACGGATGTAGTCTTTCATCTGTTGAATCTCCTTGGAGAAATCGCCGAGCCTCTGCTCAATCCTTTTTGTTTCCTTCTCCCTGGCCTTCGCGGCTTTGCTCAAGTCGCCTTGCGTATTATCAATGGAGGCCTTCAGGAGCTCTGTTTTTCTTTCCAGTTCAGCCAAAATCGTCTCATTGTTTTCGAGAAATTTTCCTATTCTCTTGGATAATTCACGGTTTTTTACTTTGAGCTTGTTTGCGCTGTCGAAGAGCACATCAATCTTTTCTTCTGTCTTTTGTTTGGATTTGCGGTGCACCAACACCAGGGACAAGCAAGCGATAATGATCAATAGGAAGAGAGCAAAATCGATGTAACTTCCATTCGCAAGCAGATCAGTGGCGGTCATACAGATCCTCTCTCTTGTCTATCCAGCGGGTTTGAGACCGTAAGCTCCCTGCAAGCTCAGCACATGGGCAGGCTCTTCCGCGGCCAAGGACTCAGGCAATAGAAGCCCGCACCCTCTATGATCTCTCTGACCCATGAGCAAAAAGGCCATACGTTTAGTTTATGGGAAGACGTGATTTTCCTGTTGTAATCCTGTGGAGGTCAATCGTTTTGCTAGTTTTATGAGGCGGTTTTCCGAGAATGTGGCACGACTCTACGGTATAAGTCAAGGAAATTCTATTGGCTCCCGGGTGGGGAAGGTACGGAAGATATGAACGACAGCAGTGCTACCGCGGCGGTCCTTGCGCAGAGAAACGGAATCGCAGTTTAATTGGGATGACATAGAGTTCCAGATTGCTATAATGATTTATATGAGCCTCATTGACGCCCACTGTCACCTGTATGCTTTGACAGATGCTGAAGATGCCGTATTGCGTGCCCGTGCTGCCGGCGTCACGCAGATAATTTCAGTAACCGAGGACCACGCCTCAATGGAGCAGACGTTACGACTGAGGGATGCGTTTCCGGATTTCATCCTTCCCGGACTGGGCATTCACCCGGTGACGGTATCCTCTATGTCTTCAGCACAATGGAAGACCGCCCTATCGTTCTTAAGGAACCATGCCGGGGAGGCGTCATGCATCGGAGAGATCGGCCTGGATTTTAAGGTTGCTGCAACAGAAAAGGACAAAGAGAAGCAACGGGAAGCCCTGCGCGCTCAGATGGAAGTGGCGGCGGAGCACCGCTTACCTGTAAACCTTCATTCTCGGAGGGCTCTCAGACAGACCATGGAAGAGGCCATTTGCTTTTGCAGAGATACCGGGCTGCCGGCACTCCTTCATTGGTTTGCGCATTCGGAAAAGCTCTTAAGACGAACCAATGCAGAACAGATCTTCGTGTCGGTTGGTCCCTCAATTCTTTTTTCTGAGGAGGCTTTGAGCCTGGCCCTTACAATAGACCGCCGATTCCTGTTAGTAGAAACCGATGCCCCGGTCCCCTTCGAAGGCAAGCCCGCTACCCCTGCTTGGGCGGCCGAGGTGGCTGAAAGACTCATTGCAAGCGATCCGGACAAACAACTGACGAGGGAAGTACTATTGGATAATACACGGCGATTCTTGCGGGGAGACCGCAAAGCGTGAAGGATATGCTACAGGCAGCATGTTTCTTATGGCTCACGGAAGGAGGTCAATAGACCATGGACGAGGCTTGGGAAGAAAAGCTCTCGTGCGCCGTTGCATGCACGCGGTGTAAAAAGGAACTCGGTGCACAGGAGCAGAGGATCCTATCCGTTTATGATGATGAGCCCATATGTTTGGATTGCAAAAAGAAGGAGGAAGGGCGATCGGATTACGGTGAGGTATCCAGGAAAATGATCGGGCAATGCATGGCAGATGTTGAACAGCAATTGGGAGACCCGGCCGGGTTCTGCTACCATCATTTTTATCCATATACGTGTTAGCCCACAGTATTCGCGTGCGCCCGGGGTGGTGGATAACCGCCTCAAACTATGACAACATCATGGTGCCTGTCTCAGGATGCGCTCCTCTTGTTCTCTCGCTTTAGCAATCCACTCACTGTCCTCCCTCAGGTAGATGGTGGCCAAACGATTGAATTCCTCCGCTTGAACGGTGTCCCCTTTCATGAGCCATGCCTCTGAAAGGTAAAAGTAGTTGATCCCATTCGTGGGATTCAGGCTCACGGCCCGTTCGAGCATGCTGATGGCGTCATCAGGGTTGCCCCTCTCCAAGAGCAACCGCCCTTGCTCTGTCAAGCCGAGAGAGGCCAGGGCTCGAGGACCGTGTTGGTCACCAGCTCTTGCCGACTCCTCCACGTGCGCAGACGGGGTATGCCCTGGCACAGGAGGAGGCGTTGAAGTCGTGGCGGCGCATCCCAATATGGCCAGCCCAAGCCCTCCGAAAAACAATAAAAGGAACAATTTAGCGGTCTTTGAATAGATCTTTAACCCCCTTAATGATCTTTTTGAACGGACCAACACGCTCGTGGAGCGGACATGGATCAACGGGCGCGGTATCAGCAAGGAATACCTCTTCCTTTTGCTCGGGACAGCTCCCGGGAATGGCCAGGTGCCCGCTCTCGGTACAGACGATTCGTTTGACCACTCCCGGCGGTGTCTTAAACCAATCGCCCGAAATATGTTGTGGTATGCTCTTTATGAGCTCAGCCCATATGGGCAGAGCTGCGACCGAGCCAGGGGCATGAAGGGAAGATCCATCGTCAAAGCCCACCCATACGAGGGCCAGGATATCCGGGGTATAACCTACAAACCACGCATCTCTGAAACCATTGGTCGTGCCCGTCTTTGCCGCAACCGGAACGCTGATTCCCATGTTCTCGAGCGAGCGAGCGGTACCCTCTGTTACCGCGCTCCGAAGCATCGAGCTCATGATGAAGGCCTTGGCCGGGGAGACCACGCTTTTAATGGTCATATGTCTCCGCTCGAGCATCGTTCCCTCTTCGTCCAAAACCGCTTTCAGGGTCAAGGGATATGGGAGGACTCCATCGGCAGCAAAGACACAGTAAGCCCGGGCGAGTTCGAGTGGGACCACCTCGCATGCTCCCAGTGCGAGGGATGGGTAAGGCTTTAGGGGTGTGGAAAAACCGAATGCCTCTGCTGTGCGGACCACACGATCGAGACCGACCTGCATGGCCAGATCTACCGTGGCTATGTTGATAGACCGTGCCAAAGCAGATCTCAGGCTCACCCGTTCCTCCATTACCGGTTCATAATTCTGCGGCTGCCACATGGTACCATCAATCTCATGTGACTTGGGCTCATTGGACAAGAGATAGGCAGGTGTGAATTCATCCAGTGCGCTGAGAAAGACGAAGGGCTTGAATGCGCTCCCAGGTTGCCGGCGAGCCTGGGTTATCCGGTTAAACTGGCTTACGCTGTAATCACGGCCTCCTACCATAGCTAAAACGTAACCTGTTTTAGGGTGTATTACGATGACAGCTCCTTGGAGCTTTTTTTCATGCTCCAGCCGTTTGAGGGCCGGATTCATGTCTTCCAACCGGGCCAATCCCCTGGTCAAGGCCCTCTCGGCAGCCATTTGAACTTGGGTGTCGAGGGTGGTGTATATGGAAAACCCGAGGTCGGACAAGGCCTCGGGGGAGTACAGCGTGGTAAGCTGCTCGGAAAGGTAGTCCATAAAATAGGGCGCCTTTTTGCCGTATACTCTAGGGCTGACAGCTTTTACCGGTAAGCCGAGTGTAGCCTGAAGCTCTTCTTCTGAGATCCATTCGTTATGGTGCATAGCATGCAACACTACATTTCTCCGATCGCGGCAGCGATCTATGTCTCCGTATGGCGAATAGTGATTGGGACCCTTAATCAAACCAGCTATGGTTGCTGCCTCCGGCAGCGAGAGCTCCCCAATCGGTTTGCCGAAGTAGAAATACGATGCCTCGCCCACACCGTTAATGGAGACAGAGCCCTTTTGCCCCAAGTAGATTTCATTGAGATATATTTCCAAAATCTCGCTCTTTTCATACATGACTTCCATGGTCAGGGACATGAGGAGTTCTTTGAGCTTGCGCGACAGGGTCCTCTCAGGAGTGAGGAAGTAGTTCTTGGCCAGCTGCTGAGTGATGGTTGATCCACCCTGGCGTATGGTGCCGTGTCGAAGATTTGTGTAAAGGGCACGAAGGACTCCCCGTAAATCAAAGCCGTGATGTCGATAGAAGCGGCTATCCTCGGCAGCAAGCACCGCATAGATAAGGTGCCGAGGGGCTTGATCTATTGAAATCAGCTGTCGCTGCTCCCGTTCCGGACCGAAAAAGCGCATGATCTCCTCGGGCTCGAGCTCCAAGATCGGCAGAGACATGCCGTTGTCCAACCGGGTGATCGATGCAATGCGATTCTGCAATACCCATATCCTTGCAGGGAAGCCCGCACGCTTCACCGATGGTGTTTTGAGTTCATGAAGAAAAACCTCAATGTTTGAGCCCACCTCACGCAACTCGCCTTCGTGTTCCGGCCTATGCGCGACCTCTCGGTACCCGAGGCTACGCAGTTTTCGATGAAAAAACACTGGATTTATGGTTTGCCCCGGATACAGGATCGTAATATCGGAGAACACCTTTGAGGGGATGCTCCAGCGTCGGCCTGAAAAACGCTTATCGATCTTGTCCGAGAGATGCCAGCAATAAAGCAGAGCAGCCATTCCCATAGCGACAAAAAACAGGATCCCGCCTGCAAATATGGGCTTCCACATAGGTCTTTTCTTATATGCTTTTTTCACTAAAGCGAGCACTCATAAGACTGGGGCTTAGTAAGAGACTCCGTGCTCGTTACAATACCATTCTTGCCTCATTTCGTAAACCGCGGTAGAAGATTCCTCTCGAGAACGAGGAGGGAGATGATGGCGATGCTCACATGCTCTTGGTGACACAGAGCAATCATTCATGAATGTAAAAGGTAGCTTCCATATTTGTTGGCAAACGACTCATTGCTATGCTAGCCTGAGCATCAAGGCTTCCCAGAAATACTGAGAAAGCCGCAGTAGCCCGTAAGAGGATCAAAGAAAGCCTTGCTTTCGTAAGGGCACTATCAAGAATTCCATAGATAGCACGTTTCGATAAGAGCAACACGGGGGACACCATGAATCATCTTAAATGCCGGCAAGGAGTTTCTACGGTTATCATTTGCTTGGCGCTCACATCTTTACTGATTGGCCTGGTTAGCCCGAGGTATGCACATCCACAGGAGAAGGAGACGCCATGTCTTCAGCCGTACATAAACACCCTTTTTCCAAATGCGGGGGAGCCCGGTGACCAGGTACGAATACGAGGTCGGAGATTCGGACTGGAGGCAGGAAAGGTTACCTTTAGCCCCGCGGTGGAGGCCAAGATCGTAAACTGGAAGAACAGCAGGATTTGGGTTGTAGTACCGGAATCTGCAAAATCCGGTCCGGTTACCGTGTCATTGCCATGCGGATCGGTGAGCAACGGAAAGCATTTCACCGTAAAGGAGTGAGCGACGAGGTGCTCATCTAGTTGCACCACACAATCGAGCCCAGAGGCTTTGCATCCTCTTTCTGACCGGGCAATATGGGCTAATGACAATGGGTGGAAGGAAGAATTGGGTCTTGTGGCCTACAAAATGGGTAGCAAGACTCTTGCTCTGGCCAATCTTTAGCGTAGAAATAAGCGGAAGGGAGAACATACCCCGGGAAAGCGCCTTTGTCCTTTTGCCGAAACACCAGCGGTGGGAGGACATTCCCCTGCTGAGCCTTGCTGCCTCAAGACCCGTCCACTATGTCGCACGATATGATCTGTTCGAGAACCCACTCAGCAACTGGTTCTTAAGGTCCCTCGGGGGCATCCCCTTGAATCGGCAGCGGCCCATTGAGAGCAGACGGTCGATACAAGCCGTAATTGAATGCCTGAGCAGCGGGGAGGGGGTAGCAGTGTTCCCCGAAGGCACCTATTACAGGAACAAGATGGGCCCTGGGCGAGAAGGCATCGTAAAGCTCATGCTTTCCCGGTTTGACCTGCCTTTTGTACCCGTGGGGATCAATTACTCCCCCATGGGGCTTCGGACCCATGTTCGGATCAAATTCGGTGAGCCCGTTTATAAAAATCCAGAGGTCTCGACTAGCTCTTTTGTCGGCAAGATTATGGAGCAGATACGAGTCCTTTCGGGTCTGTCATGAGTCCTGAGGTCTGCCTTATCTCGCTCGCATACCGAAGCACGTGCGCAAAGACCTTGATAGCCATTCCCGGGAAATGGTATCCCACCAAGAGTCAGGTATAACCTGATCCTGTCGAGGCCCCTCCTTTGGGATTCACCCTTGCTATGTGCCCCTGGAAGCCGTTATCCTGTAAGAGACTCGGGAGAGTCGCTTCCGGAAAAAACGCCTCACCTCTTCTCAAAACATCTGCGCTCAGGTCAGCCCGAAGATGATGTAAAACCTGGTATGCGCAAGGCTGCAGTACCTTTCAGATGCCAGCCAAGGGCTCCTCAAAGGGAATCGACAACGATCATATCTACGGCTAAGGCATGATCCAGTTGGGAAGGGCGGTGGTAAGCTTGGGAATATAGGTCACCAGTATCAGCACGATCACCATGGCAGGCCAGAGTGCGAGCATAGATCGCGATGTCCCTTCCATTGTGACACCTCCTACCGTGCATCCCACAAAGAGCCCCGTTCCCACCGGCGGGGTGGTGAGCCCGATTCCCAGATTGAGCATCAACAGCACCCCAAAGGTTACCGGATCCATGCCCGTTGCCGTCATTACCGGCAGAAGCACCGGGGTCACAATCACGATAAGCGGTGCCACATCCATGATCATTCCCAGCGCAATAAGAAGGAAATTGATGAGGATATAGAGGACATAGATATTGTCGGTAAGCGAAAGCAGCAGTGTGGTTGCATTGGCCGGAATATGAAGAAAGGTCATCATCCAGGCGAAGGCCGAGGCACACCCGATGAGGAAGAGCACCGAGGAGGTAGTCTTGACCGAATCGATGAGAACAGGCCAGATGTCCTTGAGCCCCATCTCCCGGTAGACGACCACCCCGAGAAAGGCAGCATAAAAAACGGCAATTGCAGAGGCTTCGCTCACCGTAAAGATACCGAAGGCAATACCGCCGACTATCACAAGAGCTGCCATTATGGCGAGCAGTCCGTCTCTCACGATAACCATCGACTGCCTCAAAGGAGGTCTCTTCTCACTGGGGTAGCCCCTTTTGACGGCTATGTAATAGCAGGTAATCATGAGGGCAAATCCCACCAATATTCCCGGGATATAGCCGGCTAGAAAGAGCTTCCCTACGGAAACCCCCCCTGCAACCATGGCGTAAATGACCATATTATGGCTCGGGGGGATTATGATACCCTGTGTGGCAGAGGCAACGGTGATGGCAGTGGAAAATTCCCTGTCGTAGCCCTTCTGAACCATCATGGGAATCATGATAGGCCCGGTAGAGGAGATATCGGCGATGGCGGAGCCTGACACACCGCCGAAAAACATGGATTGGATGCAGTTCACCATGGCCAGTCCGCCTCGAAATGGGCCGACCAGAACATAGGCGAAATCCACGATCCGCTTCGCCACCCCACCCCTCGCCATAATGCCGCCGGCAAGAATGAAGAGCGGGATGGCAATGAGGGGAAAGAGCTGGATCCCTGAGCTGATGCGTTGCACCAGCATGGCCGGCCCGATTCCCGTTGCCATACCGGTCAGGAACGCCGCGGCTCCCAGACAAAAGGCAACAGGAAGACCGCAGGCCACCATGGCCAGAAAGGACCCTATGAGAATAATCGATGGGGGCACTAGGGTTCTCCTCCCTGGCCCCGGTAATACTGTGTGACCCGACCGACGCCCTTAACAAGGGCGAATAGTACCATCAGCACTGCGGCTCCAGGCAGAATATAGTAGGTGATTCCAATCGGGATCCCGAGGGCGGACATCTTGCCGCCCATGGTTCGCTGCACCAGTGAGGTGCCCTCTTTGATTATTAACAAGGCGAACCATAAGATGATCCCGTCCATGGCGGTCAAAATCCACAACCGCACACCTGGCGGGATCCACGAGACAATGATAGTGAGCCTCACGTGTGAATCGGTCCAGACGCAGCCAGCCGCCCCCAGCAACGCCGCCCACATCATCGCGACGAGAGCAAGCTCTTCCGCCCAGAATTGGCCGGAGTGAAACAGATAGCGAGCTACCACCTGCCAGCCGACCAACAGCGCAAGCAGACCAAGGATTACACCTGTAGCAGCGGTAATGCTTTTCTCGAGCCGGTTGAGATTCTTCGCCACTCTTCTCACAAACCCGAGCATCCCTCTTGCTTCCTCCTCTTACATTACTGGGCCGCGGCCTGCATCAGCCCGCAGCCCAGTCACGTCAAGCCAAAACGTACAGAATATCACTTAGCCGCAGCCATGATTCCCTGGATGAGGTCTGCTCCGACAATTGGCTCGTATTCCTCGTACAGCGGTTTTGCCTTCGCCTGAAACTCCGTGATATCGTCCACTTCGTTGAACTCCATTCCCTTTGCCTTGAGCTGGCTCTTAGCCGTGCCGACAAAATCGGCCCAGATCTGCCTCTGCACCGGAATGGCCTCTTTGGCTGCTTCGAGAATAGCCTTTTGGATCTCGGTCGAGGCGGAATCAAAGACCTGCTTGCTCATGATGAGGATATCGGGAATAGAAACATGGCGCGTGTAAGAGTAGTATTTCGCTACCTCCTGCATGTTGAACGCAATAACCGTGGGCTCATTGTTTTCCCAACCATCGATCACTTTTTGCTGGAGTGCCACATACACCTCTGACTGTCCCATGGGTATTGCTGTTGCACCGAAGGCATTGATGGTTGCGATGAGCGGCTTGCTTTTCATAACACGGATTTTAAGGCCCTTGAGGTCGTCAGGTTTCCTCACAGGGCCTACCCTTGTGGTGACATTGCGAAAACCCGCATCGAAGAAGGCAAGGCCCTTGAACCGGTTATTTTCCAGATCGGCCATGAGCTTTGCCCCGATCGGGCCCTCCAGAACGGCGTGCTGATGCTCCAGATTCTTCCAGATAAAGGGGAGGCTCCCCACCTGTAAGGTCTTAGAGAACTGCCCGAGCGGTGCTGAGGAGACCTTAGTAAACTCAATGGAGCCGAGCTGAACCCCTTCAATGTAATCCTTTTCCTGGCCGAGCTGGCCTGCCGGATAAACCGTGATCACTGCCTCACCGTTTGTTTTTTCCTTTACCTTGTCGGCGAACATGACGAGGGCCTTGTGAACGGGATGAGATTCGGGAAGCACTGAAGCGAGCTTCCAGTTGTACTTCGCCGCCTGGACTGGCCCCGCGGCAGCAACTACGAATGCCGCTCCGATGACGATGCAGATCGCCACGACTAAGAAATGATTGCTCCTTTTCATAATGATCCTCCTGGATTAAAGGTTTTCAGTTGCCGATCCCTGACGACATATCCCTCACTACCACCTCCTTTCTCGGCCGTTTTCCTCAAGAATTTGCACGTGAACTGGCCCTGATTCGGAAAGACTATCAATGCACCCATGAAAAACACCCCGCACGAAATCGCAGGCAGAAAAGATCTCAAGCTGAAGCTTGGTCCACTTCTGATCTCGGATCACCGTGAGCGTTTCATTCTCCTTGTCAGCACGTTTTTCAGGCGATTCTGATAAGAACCTTAAGGCAGCTGTCCGGTTTTTCCTCAAGCAGATGAAAGGCTTCTGGCGTCTCCTCCAGGTCGAACTCCTTGGTCACAAGGAGTTCGGGATGGAATACGCACTGTGACATCATGCTCAGGGCACGGGGAAAGTCTCCCAAGGTTACCCTTGATCCAACTAACTGAATTTCTTTGAGCACAAACTCCTTCCATAATATAGGCGTGAACTGGGGCCCTAACCCCATGACGACGATCCGTCCCCCGCTCCTTGTCATACGGACTGCCTGTGATACGGGTAGCTCCCTGCCCTCAATCTCTACGGCGGCCCCAACGGCTTCAATCACCCTGTCTACTCCCAGTCCACCAGTCAGTGACAGAACCTCCTCCACCGGATCTTTCCGCCTGTTGTTGATGGTGAGATCAGCCCCCATCTTTCCGGCGATCTCCAAACGATTGTCCTGGATATCCACAGAACAGACCCATGAGGCGGCCGTTTGCCTGATCACCTCCAGAACCGAAAGTCCCAAACGGCCTGCACCTAAAACAACGACCCGGTCTCCCGGCTCAATGAGCGCCTTTCGTGCCGAATGAACACCGAGGCTATACAATTCGACAAGAGATCCGTCCCGTGTTGAAATGCTATCGGGGAGCTTAAAGACCTTACTCGAGTCGGCAACCGCATACTCGGCAAATGCCCCGTCTGTCTCGATCCCAATGAGCCCCAGGTTGCTGCACGCGTTGTTCTGCCCGTTCAGACATGCAGGGCATCGGCTGCACCAGATGATCGGATCAACAACAACCCGATCCCCCTCCTTCAGGTCTGCCACTGCTTTTCCTGCAGACGCAACAACTCCGGAGAATTCATGACCCAGGATCCTGGGATAGGTGACCCGATCCTTGAACTCTCCTAAGTAGATATGAATATCGGTTCCGCAGATACTTGCCCACTGGACCTTGATCAATACCTCGTCATAACCTGGCAGCGGTACTGGAACCTCTCGTGCCACGATTTTCTTATCATCAGTCAGAACCGCCGCCTTCACCTGATTCTCTCCGTTCTCTGAACATAGACAGAATAGCTGAACTGCAGCGCTTCACCGCTTCTATTTCCCTGTCTATTCCTCCCTCATCCTCAATATAGGAGGGGAAGCTGAGGCTGATGCCTGCTATGACATCTCCCTCTGCACTAAAGACAGGTGCAGCGACACAGATGATTCCCCGTGTAATCTCCTCACGGTCAACTCCGCACTTACGCTCCCGAATCATGTCGAGTTCCCGCTCCAAAACAGCTGCGTCAGTTATGGTGTTGTTTGTAAACGACTCAAGCTTACGCCTCAGCACAGCCTTTCGGCTCTCTTTATCCATGAAGGCCAAAAGCACCTTGCCCAAGGCCGTGCAGTGGAGCGGAAAGCTGCGCCCCACCTCTGAAAAGAGCTTGATGCCGTAATCGCGAGACTCGAGCTTGTCAAGATAGACACCCATGTTCCCGTTACTCACACCGAGGTGACAAGTGTGCTGGGTTTCGCTATGAAGTTCCATGAGATGAGGGCGAACATAGTCCCTGAGGTTGAAATGTGTCATGACCTCCGAGCCAAGAGAAGAGAGTTTCAAATCTCCCCGATACTTGCCAGTAATGGCGTCAAATCTAAGATATCCCATATTCACGAGCGTCTTGAGAATCCTATGGGCACTGGTCTTTGGCACCTCGGTCAGTGCCACCACCTCTGAAAACAACAGGCCGCTTTCCTGATGAGAAACGATCTCCTCTATGATCCTGAATGCCTTGGCAAGCGTATTCATCTTTCAGCGCCCTTTCCTCTGTCACACGAGTTCTTCTGCCTCACATCCGTTTGGGTTTCGCCTTGTTCTTGTCGAAACACCGAATTCCTGATTTCACCCAGCGCAACCACCAGATCACGAATCGAATAACCGATCATGATGAAGCCCGGCAACGGAATGCACAAACACCACAGATACCTCGGTAGTATAGGAATAGGAGATCGCTCGTGTGCAACCACCGTAAGCTTCACGCCATAATAGGGCATAACCATCAGGAACATCATGGAGAGAATCCCGACGATCGCATCAATTATTCCCTCAAGACCTCCCTTCACCTTATTTTCCAACCGCTTCGCGCGAGAGTACTCCTTGTCCTGCCGGAGCGCATGGGCTAAAGGCTTTTGATCTCATACCCATACTTGTTCTCTTCTAGAAAGGTTACGAAGAGAAAACGACAGACAGGACCGATCTGCCGGCCTGGTGAGGCCCTGGGGTTTCGATTCCGTCTCCGACTCTCTTTGGAGTCTTCAGGTGCAGTTTGCCATGCGTACTCAACAATCTCTGTTGAAGGAAAACGGGCAGTTTTCCCGTTGGCCCAAAGCCACGGTGCACGCCAGCAAATCCGAATTTGTTCTTGACAAAGCCGTTGAAGGAGAGTAAATTTGTTTCAAACTAGAAACAAAGTTTCTTTATAGAAATTTTCGTACTACAATCACCACCCTTTGTCAACAACTATTCAACATGCCGATATCTCCCTTTCGGCGGCGAAAGGGCCCCCTCGATCATTTACACAGGGTGGATTACCACGTGCCTATCGAGAGCGGAGTTTCTGATCGCTCTCGGTAGAGGAAGCGATCGATGCTGCAAAACATATCGCGGCCGGAAAAACGCCAAGCTTGAAGCCCACAGACAGTACATCGACATCCAGTTCACCGTAGCGGGAAGGGATGAGATCGGCTGGAAGCCTGCTGCCCGATGTACCAGGCACGGGCAGGAGTACAATGAAGAGAAGGACGTGGTATTTTTCAGCGATGAACCCGACGCGTGGGTTGCTACCCCGGCTGGGACCTTTGGCGTCTTCTTTCCGGAGGACGCCCACGCGCCCCTCGGCGGCACAGGCCCCATTCACAAGGTCGTGGTGAAGGTCGCCGTTGAGTGGTAGTGGCCCCTTGTCTGACGACAAAGACACCTTTCAACTAAGCTCAAGTGAGTGCCGCGATCGCCTTACTCCGGCAACCGTGAACGGAGAACCCACAACCAAAGGAGACATGAAACATGGAATAACGAGATGCTGTACACCCCAACGACTTTGAGGTCTATACCACCGAAGAGATACGGGAGGAGTTTCTTGTTCAGGATCTGTTTGTTCCGGGAAATCCAAGGCTCGTTTACAGCTACTATGACCGTATGATCGTAGGTGGCATATGTCCCGACAAGGCCCTTCATCTCGAGGTCAGCAAGGAACTGGGATCGGATTTCTTTCTCCAAAGGAGGGAGATGGGCACCATCAATGTTGGCCCAAGAGGCATGGTAGCTGTCGAAGGCGAGGAATACGTGCTGGACACGAAAGACGGTCTGTACGTTGGCATGGGGGCCAAGGAGGTTTCCTTCTCCAGTGCGGACAAAGGTAATCCTGCCCGCTTTTACCTCATCAGCGGACCGGCACACACCCATTACCCGACGCAAAGAATAGAGATCGGCACCACCGAAACCGTGCATCTTGGCTCACCGAGCGAATCAAATGAACGAACAATACACAAATATATTCACCCCGATGGAGTAAAGAGCTGCCAGCTCGTAATGGGTATGACGCTCCTGGCGCCAAACAACGTATGGAACAGCATGCCCTGTCATACCCACGACCGCAGGATGGAGGCCTATTTCTATTTCGACTTGGCAGATGACGCAGTGCTCTTTCATTTCATGGGCAAACCCGACCAGACTCGTCACATTGTCGTGCGGAACGAAGAAGCCGTGCTATCGCCAAGCTGGTCGATCCACTCGGGAGTGGGAACCAGCAACTATACCTTCATATGGGCGATGCTTGGAGAGAATCAGATCTTTACCGACATGGATGACGTTCCCATGTCGGCATTGAAATAACCTCAGCCAGGGAGTGAAAGATGGTGCTCGATCAGTTTAATCTCTCAGGGAAGGTTGCAATTGTCACAGGATGCAGCACGGGTTTGGGGCAGGGGATGTCTTACGGGCTTGCAGAAGCCGGGGCCGATGTTGTTGGCATTGACTACGTGGATTTTCCTGAGACCCAGGCAACCATTGAGGACATGGGTAGAAGGTTCTTGGGGATCAAGGCTGACCTGTCAAGCCTTGACCCTATTGCAGGGATTATGCAAGAGACCCTGAAGGCCTTTGGGAAACTGGATATCCTCGTGAATAATGCAGGGATCATTCGCCGCGCAGACGCCATTGAATTTACCGAAAAAGACTGGGATGATGTCATGAATCTGAACATCAAAACACTCTTTTTCTTAAGTCAGGGTGCGGCACGGCAATTCATCAAGCAGGGAACTCGGGGAAAGATCATTAATGTTGCATCCATGCTTTCTTTCCAGGGGGGCATTCGTGTTCCTTCATATACTGCCAGCAAAAGCGGCGTGATGGGTGTTACCCGGCTTATGGCGAATGAGTGGGCAAAGCAGAACATAAACATAAATGCTATTGCTCCCGGCTGGATGGCCACAAATAACACGGCACCGCTTCGAGCCGATCCTGTGAGAAGCAAAGAAATTCTGGAACGGATACCCGCCGGCAGATGGGGTACGCCGGATGATCTCAAGGGCGTTGTCGTTTTTTTGGCGTCAGAGGCCTCGAACTATGTGAATGGTTATACCATAGCCGTTGACGGTGGTTGGCTAGCGCGATGAACGAAATGGGCAGTGAAAACCCCTTTTCAAGGAATTGCCTTCACTGCTCTCTCTTTTCCGAATGTCTTTGATGCATTTTCACGGTTGAAGAACGTGTGTCGAGGGAGCACGGGCTTCCTGGCACCGGCGGAGAATAATTGATTAAAGAGGAGCATGTTACATGCATGAGGTGCTGGAAAAAATAGGTGAGTTCGGGCTCGTTCCCGTTGTGAAGATTGAGAGAGCTGAGGATGCGCTTTCCCTTGGCAAAGCCCTCATTGAGGGTGATTTGCCCGTTGCAGAGATCACCTTTAGGACTGCCGCTGCAGAGAAGGCGATTAGGACCTTAGCGGGCGAACTACCAGAGCTTTTGGTCGGAGCGGGAACGGTGCTCTCCGTTGAGCAAGTAAAGGAGGCGGTTTCAGCAGGAGCACAGTTCATAGTTTCACCGGGCTTTAACCCAAAGGTGGTGGATTACTGTGTAAAGAACGGCATTCCGGTAACGCCGGGCATTAACTCTCCGACGCAGATTGAAATGGCCCTGGACAGAAGTCTTGAGGTTGTAAAGTTTTTTCCTGCTGAGGCTTCAGGGGGGTTAGGACTCCTCAACGCAATGGCGGCGCCTTATGGCGGGATACAATTTATTCCCACCGGAGGCATTGACCGGAACAATCTGAGCGCATACCTCTCCAATAGTAGAGTCCATGCCTGCGGGGGGAGCTGGATGGTCAAGGCTGATCTGATCGCCTCAGGGAGATTTGACGAAATCACCAGGCTCACCAGGGAGGCAGTTTCCACCATGCTGGGCTTTGCCTTCGCGCATCTCGGGATAAACGAGGAGAGTCGAGACAAGGCCTCCACCTCCGCAACCTTCCTTTCGAACCTCTTTTTCTTTTCAGTCAATGAAGGAACCAATTCGATTTTTGCCGGTCAGGGTCTGGAGATCACTAAATCGCCTTTTCCCGGAAGAAAGGGCCACATTGCCATCTCCACCAATCATATTCACCGGGCCATTGCCTATCTGAAACGAAAGGGCATTTCGATCCTGCCCGAGACAGCAAAAGAAAAAGACGGCAAGCTCACCGCAGTATATCTTGACAACCAGGTATCGGGCTTTGCAATCCATCTCCTTCAGCACTAGTCTACCTTATGACGGTATGCGGCCTTTGATGAACGCACAGTGCGGAAGAAACCCTCGGGTAGCGAAGAAGGCAAAGGGAAGCGGCGCAATAGTTTCTTGGGGCTTTGCCCTCAAGAAAACCGCGGCATCGGGTAGGGAGCAGAGATTTGGTTCGGATTAGCGGCTGCCAGCTCGGTTTCTGAGCTGCAATACCAAATGCCTCAACTCGTCCTCGCCTTGTTTGCCAGGCCTTTGCAACGGTGCTCGAGGTTCCCCGCCGAAATAGCCAGCACAATCCATGGCCACCTTCAACCCGCCGATGCCGTACGTAACGGTAACCGCCTTTGAGAGGGGCGTAAGGAAACTCTGCAGTTCCCGTGCTTTGTCTAATTGCCCGTTTTCATAGAGGTGTTGAATCTGGCTGAACTCCTGCGGGGCCACGTTTGCCGCAGCCAGGATCCCGCCCACTGCGCCGACGCACAGAGCAGGAAAGAGCACAGGAGCCGAACCTACGAACACGGCAAATCCCTGTTTGGAAAGATGTAGAATCTCACTTAGCTGGCCGATATTCCCCGAGCTATCTTTGAAACCCACTATGTTGGGGTGCTCAGAGAGCCTGGCAACCAGTTCTGGCTCCATATTGATTCCGGTGAACTTTGGTACATTGTAAATCAGAATCCCTATCTGTGCCGCTTCCGCCACAGCAATAAAATGCTCGTACAGGATCTGTGGCTTCATTGCCCCCTTAAAGTAACAAGGAGTAACAACGAGAGCATAATCGCCACCAAGTTGGGCTGCCTGATTGGTGAACCTGATCGTCTCTCGCGTAGATTCGAGCCCCGTTCCGACAAGCATAATCATGGAAGCAGGGATAGCCTGTCTC
>CP070752.1:2982343-2986172 GCA_020348625.1 Deltaproteobacteria bacterium
CCATGGATTTGATTTTGCCGAATTGAATCGGGCTGTCACGGAATTCCTTGGAGACGAGAGGATACGGGGGGCAAGCACCATTACTATGCAGGTGGCAAGGACTGTGTTTCTATGGTCTGGCAGGAGCTGGCTGAGAAAGGCCCTCGAGGCCTATTACACGGTGCTCATTGAACTGGTGTGGAGCAAGGAGAGGATCTTTGAGGTGTACCTTAATACCGTTCACTGGGGCAAGGGGATCATGGGGGCTGAAGCTGCCTCATGGGTATACTTCCACACGAGCTCCGCTACGCTCACCGCGTCTCAAGCAGCACTGCTGGCAGCCATACTTCCCAATCCCACCAAGTGGGCGCCCGTAAATCCCAGCGCCTACATCAGAGAAAGACAACAGGAGATCATGGGACAGATGGCGGGCATGCCGGTACTTTGAGGCGGCAATGACCTGCCAACAGCAATCCGCGCCTGCACAGAAGCCGCGGGTTATAGAGGGCAAACCTAAACCTTCTCCCAGTTTTTTGGGGCTATCACATTGAGCCGGGAGATATCACATCAAAAGGAATAAATCTATGTATGTTCCCTAACCTCCCCGGATATACCGAAAGGAAGCTTCAGGTTCTTATTATCAACTAAATTCTAACCGCTTCTGTCATAGTATAGATCTTTGCCACTCCTTTATACATGAAAGGGATAATGATTTGTGTTATCCATTTGATCACACATCCGGAGCGATGTAGAATGAGCCATAGAGAGATTCGTTCATGGTGCATGAGGAACTAACCCAGAGTGGAAACAGGGCTGCCCTTTATGATCCTGTAAAGAGAGCTGAAGAGACGGCGCGGATCATAAGCAGGGGTAATCGGAGGAGATATTACCGGTTCCGTCCGGCCCGTTTCTATGGAGGGATCGCAACAGCAGACTGTCTGGGGTGCTGTCTCCGTTGCCTGTTCTGCTGGTCATGGGACAAGGTCTTGAAACCTGACCGCTATGGCAAGTTCTATTCACCGCACCAAGTGGCTGGGAAGCTGACAACCATCGCCTATAAGAAAGGGTTCAGGCACGTCAGGATCAGCGGAAACGAGCCAACGCTTGCAAGGGAGCATTTAATCCAGGTGCTTGAGCAGATTCCCAGAGACATTCTTTTCATCCTTGAGACCAACGGGATCTTGATCGGTCACGACATAGCCTATGCCCGGGATCTATCCACGTTTGAGAACCTCTACGTCCGGGTGAGTATGAAGGGAACCAACGAGGATGACTTTATGAGGCTGACTGGTGCGGAGCCAGCAGGCTTTGAACTACAGATTCAGGCCCTAAAGAACTTGGTTCGTTTTAATATCACCACGCATCCTGCGGTCATGGTCAGCTTTTCGAGTCCTGAAAACATCAAAACCCTCAGGATGAGGCTCAAGGAGATCGATGAGGATTTTGAAGACTTCGAGGCTGAAGAGCTGGCGCTTTATGGGAAGGTGGAGGAACGATTGCTGAAGGCGGGTCTTGAATACGATACGGCCTATGAGCCTACACGAATTCCCAAGGAACAGGTTTAAGTAAAAGGATGGTCTGGGTGGTTGAGAAGAAGATTATGCACTATGAACTCGATATGGGTTTTGAACGGGTGGATATCCCGGTCAGGGTCAAATTTGAATTTGAGGTGAGAGAAGGGGCCTTTGTCCCCGATACCCTCACCAAAGAAATCCTCTATAATAAGCATGCCATTGAAAAACATTATCCCAAAATACAACTTTCTTCCCTCGACAGGGGTATAGGAGAAATGGTTGAGGATGAAATCATGGAATACCTCAGGCAATGCGGATTATTACCGGATAAGCCCCACGGCCATATCTGATCATTCACATATCCCCCTATTATCCTGACATTCAATCCTCTCATGAGGCTTTACAAATGGGAATACCGTTGCCATTCTCCGGCACGTTATGTTCATCTATAACACCGTTTTGTCACATCTGGTCAAAGCACAAGGTATTCCGATCACTCGAAAACCAGCTGGTTTGAGGAGCATCCTGCCTTGGGCAGGATTTGAGGATCGCTCCGCTTGAGGCAAATGCAAGTGAGACAGGATTAACTGGATACTCGGGGTTTTATTGCTTCAGCGCTTTCCGGATGAAAGCACTGAAGGCAATCCGCTTGCGCGGAGGCAAAGCATCTGCATTCATGAGGTTCGGCAATTCCGGGTGCATCGGGTGCAAGGAGCAAAAGACCCCATAACCACTTTGATCGCGGAGTTTCTTGCAAGGCGGGAGTTGAGGCGGAAGGCAGGCAGCAGCCTAAAGAGTGTAGAGCGACGAACGGTAGTGTTAGCACCACCTTAGAGATATGACGTAAAGCATGGCTGAGAACAGATTTAACCAACACATGTTTTGCCTTGTGTGAGAGCATAGCCTTACAGTAATATGACGTCAGTTGGAGACCAAGAGAGCGGAAAGAAATCGCGTTAAAGGGCTGGTCCTTTACCAATGTTTAATAACATCATTTATATCATTATCGTACTCGTCATATTCAATTTCAATTACCCCGGTGAGGGTCTCTTGCAATCGCCGCTCACGAGCCTCCTGGTTCTCGTTCTGCTCTGGCTCTTCTTCTCGATCTATTGCAGATATCGATTTGCTTGGGTGTTGAAGTCCTCCCAGGGTAATGCGATGAGCCTCACGCAAGGCCATATCAGCTCGGCCTATCAGTCGTTGCTCACGAGACTTTCGATTCTTTCCATAGTCATATTCGCCCTCTGTGTCTACCTGCTGAATTTGAAATACTGGCTCCTTCAGATCCCGGGGTTCACCACATTCTCAATCTTGCCTAGTGCTGTGGCTATTGCCGTCTACTTTACCTTTCTTTCAACCATCTGGTACCATGGTTATCCGGTGCACTATGCGTTCTCGCGTTCGCCTGAGAGAAGATGGTCATACATAGGGTCTAACATCAAGCTCAATATGCCCATTGTCTTTCCCTGGGCGATCCTCACTATTTGCTATGACGGGATAACCCTGGTTTCATGGCCATCCCTCAAAAGGCTCTTTGAAAGCCAGATGGGTCAATTCGCGTTCTTCGCCGTTTTCCTGGTGCTTCTGGTTATATTCCTGCCCCCGTTCATCAAGTACTTTTGGGGATGTTCCCCCCTTCCTGATAGTGAAAAGAAACGGAGTATCGTGGGCTTTCTCAGATCGGCGGGCTTCAAATACAGAGACCTGTTGCGATGGCCCATATTGGAGGGACGGATGCTGACCGCGGGCGTTATGGGACTGGTGCCGAGGCTCAGGTACATCTTGGTCACCGATTCCCTGGTCAATATCCTCACGGAAGAAGAACTCCACGCAGTGATGGCCCATGAGGTGGCTCACGTTCGTTACCGGCACATGCTCTTCTACATACTCTTTCTCTTGGGTTTCATGGCCCTCTCATTCGGGCTGTTTGAGGTATTCTATTATGCCATGTTGGCCCTGCCATGGTTATTCGGCTTACTGGGAAGCGAGGAGGGGTTTCAGAGCGGCATTTTTTATCTCTTGCTCTCCCTGCCCTTTATCCTGAGCATCATCCTCTACTTCCGCTACATCATGGGCTTCTTCATGAGAAACTTCGAGCGCCAGGCAGATCTCTATTCGGTCAGGATCATGGGTAAACCGGGGCCTACCGTCATGTCGCTGGAAAAGATCGCCCAGGTCAGCGGTCAGAGCCGGCATCAGCCCTCCTGGCACCACTTCAGCATTGCTGAAAGGGCTGCGTTTTTGTGGAGATCCTGGCAAAAGCCTGAATTGGTTAAACGGCACACGAGGCGCTTGAGTGTGGCCCTTGCGGTTTTTTTCGTGGTGGTACTTTC
>CP070752.1:2986272-2996641 GCA_020348625.1 Deltaproteobacteria bacterium
TCCGCAGTAAGCCTCCCTGCAGGAGAGGTTTACACTGCTATGGAGAAGGAGATCGTTGACGGGGCTTTCCTTAATGGTTCTATGTTGTGGGACTATCAACTTCCGGAGATCATGAAGTATATCACGATGCCCCGCTGCAGTACATTTATGATGGGAATGGCCTTCAATAAGCAGACCTGGGCCAATCTGCCCAAGGAGGTTAAGGCAATCATAGAGAAGGTCAGTTTTGAAAAGATGGTTGATGCGGCAGTGGATGCACAGCTGGATGCTGATGTGAAGGGCGAGAAGTTATTCGACGACAAAGGCGGGAAGAGAACCGAGCTGTCAGCCGCAGATGTACAGAAGATGAAGGAACTGTATAGGCCTATTTTCGCCGACTGGTTAAAGAGCATGGAGGCAAAGGGTCTGCCTGGTAAACAGCTTCTCGATGATACTTACGCAATCTTGAAGGGACTAGGCGTGGAGGAACCATTTATTGCCCCGTAGTAAGATTAGGCATTACGGTATTTGCCAGGCGAGGAAGGCGCCAAAAGAGATGACGAATGCTTGAATACAGGAGGGCCCATTGGCTAATAACATTGCTCAGCACTACGTAAGCGTAATCAGGAAAACGGGTAAGGTATGTACTGATGTAGCTATGGTCATTTTGTTCTTATTGATGCTCTTAGGTGCCAGTGAGGTTATAGGCAGGTTTTTCTTCAATAGGCCAATAGTTGCTGTGCTTGAGCTCAGCCAGATCATGCAAGCAATGATAGTCTTCCTCGCTTGGGCTTATACCACGGCTCAGAGGTCGCATGTGAGAGTAGAGCTATTCGTGCGTAATTTTTCGTCTCGATTACAGGCAATACTTGAGTTATTCATCGATATTGCAGGAGTAGTGCTTTTTGGGTTGATTGCCTGGCAGGCAGCTGAAAAAGCTGTTTTTTACTGGGAAACCAATATGCAAGTTGACGTTCTTTTTATTCCACTGGCGCCTTTCCAGCTTTTTCTCTCCATTGGTGCAATCTTGCTCTGCCTTGAGCTGATTGCCCAAATGATAGAGCTAGCACCGAGGATGAAAGGAGAGAGCTAAAATGTCACCTCTTTTGGTAGGAATTATTGGCATACTTGCCTTTCTCGCGCTGGCAATAATCGGAATGCCCATCGGGTTTTCTTTTGCCAGCGTGGGCTTCGTTGGCATCGTCTTCCTCAGAGGTCTTGACCCGGGACTATCGATTCTGGGGTCTATGCCCTATACGTGGGCTAGTAATTATAATCTCGTCGCAGTGCCTTTGTTCATCCTCATGGGACAGTTCGCTTACCACTCGGCGATCAGCAGTGACCTTTACGATACTGCTTACAAGTGGGTCGGAAAACTTCCTGGTGGGTTAGCGATAACGACTACACTAGCCTGCACTGGTTTTGCTGCCTGTACTGGGTCCAGTTTGGCCTCCGCAGCTACAATGAGTACCATCGCGCTACCTGAGATGAAAAAAAACAACTATAATTCTCGGTTAGCGGTCGGTTGCATTGCCGGCGGAGGAACTCTTGGAATTCTTATCCCGCCAAGCGTTATCTTCATTATCTATGGAGTGATGACCTGGACATCCATCGGCAAACTGTTCATCGCTGGCATCCTTCCCGGACTCATTACTTCATTGATGTTTATAGCGCTCATATATTTCATGTGTAAACGCAACCCCAGTTTTGGCCCGCCTGGTCCGTCCTTCCCCTTCAAAGACCGGCTTGCTAGTCTGATAGGTATTTTGGGAATGCTGGTACTTTTTACAATAGTCATTGGAGGATTATACCTTGGCGCTTTCTCACCAAGCGAAGCCGGCGGAATCGGTGCCTTTGGCGCTTTTGTCGTACTCATCGTTAAGGCAAGGATAACCAAACAGAATCTGGCTGCTGCACTAAGAGACTCGACACGAACTGCGTGTTTTTCCTTTACCATCCTCATTGGAGCAATGATATTCGGTTCCCTTTTGACGATTAGCGGACTCCCTGCAGACCTTACGAAGTGGATAGTTAGTCTACCTGTATCGCCCAAGGTAATCCTCATATTAATCCTGATCATGTACCTTCCCCTCGGTGGTATTATGGATTCTTTGCCGATGATACTGCTTACGTTACCGGTTGTGTTCCCGGTCATCGATACCTTGGGCTTCGACCCGGTATGGTTTGGCGTATTGATCGTCTTAATGTCGGAGATTTCATTAATCAGTCCACCCGTAGGCATAAATGCTTACATAATCCAGGGGATAGCTAAAGATGTACCCTTGGAAGAAGTCTTCCGTGGTGCTGTGCCGTTTATCGGTGTCCTAATAGTAGCTACAGCCTTGATAGTCGCTTTCCCACAGATCGCCCTTTTCTTGCCTGGCTTGATGAAATGACACGGCATCCATACGCCGTAACTGAAAAGGTGGGAAAGGATTGAAAATGGTCTAATTAATCAAGAAAGGGTGAAAGGGTCGTACATGGGAATCTAGGGGCACCGTGTAGAGGCCCTCAACAGAAGGATCGTGTTATGAGCAAAGGGATGAGCGCCAAGTTTAGGATCATTGATAGCTGGGTTAATCCTTTTCCAGATAATAAGACCGCTGAAGCCTGGAAAAACAGCCAACCTTTTAGGCTCATGGCACGTAAGTACAAATCCAAGATTCTGGAAATGCGTATCGAGCATCTGCTGGAATACCTGGAGAAGTATAATGTTGATAAGGCTGTACTTACTGGTGTCGACAGTGCTTATTGGTACATATCAAATGATTGGGTGGCACAGCAGGTGAAGCAACACCCTGACAAGTTGATCGGATGCGCAGCTGTTAACCCCGAGAAGGGCATGAAAGCGATTTATGAGTTGGAAAGGGCCGTAAAGGAGTTGGGCCTGAAGGGCGTCCTCATACTCCCCTACACGATTCGGAAGCCAATAAACGATAAGATAATGTACCCGTTCTTCGCCAAATGCTGCGAACTCAATGTTCCGGTCCATATTCAGGTCGGCCATACTGCCCCGCTTTTGCCCTCTGACGTAGGACGCCCCATTTATCTGGACGAGGTTGCCTTGTATTTTCCGGAACTCAGGATTTTGGCATCGCATATCGGATATCCCTGGACCGACGAGATGATAGCCATGGCCTGGAAGCATGACAATATTTACATCGATGTCGGGACACACTACCCGAAATACTATCAAGCTCAATTTCTTAATTATTTGAATACGTATGGGCAGGACAAGGTGTTATTTGCAAGCTGTTTTCCGTTGACTGACTACGATAGACAGATAAAGGAGCTAACCGAGTTGGATTTAAGGCCGGGGCCGAGAAGAAAATTCCTGAGAGACAATGCTATCAGGCTGTGGGGCCTATGATTTAGAAACGGAAAGAATAATGGAGTCGTAATCGGCCTGACAGGATCTATCTGGCAGGGAAAGGGAGGAGCTGAATTGTGGATGTAAAAATTCTTGGTATTGTAGGAAGCCCTCGAAAAGGAGGGAATACAGAAGTCATGATAAGCGCTGCATTAGAAGCCGCAAGGGGTTTAGGAGGTGTTCAAACTGATATTGTCCTCATGGCTGGTCGAAACGTGTCTCCCTGTAAAGGCTGTTCCCATTGTTGGTTTCAACAAGGCGTGTGTGCCATCAAGGATGATGCCTATGAAATCGTGCAAAAAATGGTAGAGGCTGATGGCTTGATAATTGGGTCTCCCGTCTACTTTGGGAGTATTACCGCAACGTTGAAGGCGCTGCTTGAGCGGTGCCTCAGGCTGAATATCCTGAAAAAGCAAACTGACACTATGGACTACGAAGAGATCAAGAATGAGGAAGTAGTTTTTCCTCTCAGGAATAAGGTGGGTGGGGCTATTTCCGTTGGGGGTGTTCAGTCAGGTGGTCAAGAGAGGGTTATCATCGATATCCACGGTTTCTTTCTTCTGAACGATATGATCATAGTCACTGACGGTGGAATAAGGACTCCTGAGGTACACCCTCATTTCGGGGGAGTAGGGATTGGGCGGGGAAAGAAGCAAGTCGAAAAAGATCCTTACGGCATGGCGACCTCCCAATCTGTTGGACTACGCGTTGCAGAGGTAGCAAAGCTCATTAAACTCGGAACGCGGGTATCCCAAAAAGACAAGGCAACATAGAGAGCTGCAAGAAGCTCAAGAAAGGTTAATGAAAGATGTATAGTAAGGGTATGACTACGAATGACCTTTTTCTTAGGGCCTGTTACAGGCACAAAGAGAAGAGGTGCTTAATCGATGGAGTATACAGTTACTCATATGGAGAGGTGAATCAAGAGTCAAATAGGTTCGCAAATGCTATGCGAGGCTTGGGCGTGGAGAAGGGGGACAAGGTTGCCCTGCTGGCAAAGGATCGCAAGGAATTCGTATTCGCCTATGTGGGCTTGTCCAAGATCGGAGCGGTTATGGTACCGCTGAATTACAGGTGTGTAGCAAGGGAGTTGGAATACATGCTTAATGATTGCGGGGCCAAGGTACTGGTATTTGAGGCAGAGTATGCTGAAACTGTAGAACAGATGAAAGATATTTTGCCAAGGGTTTCGCATTTCATCTCGTTAGGTGCCGCTGATTTGGCGTTTGTAACGCCCTATGACAATTTGGGCTCTTCATCGAGCAGCGATGAGCCGAATCTGGAAGTTTCGGAAGATGATGAGTGTGCAATAATCTACTCGAGTGGAACCACTGGAAAACCAAAGGGCGCCGTTATCACTCACAGAACGCGGGTAGCGTGCACGGTTAACATGCTTTTGGACGGATCTGTGGAGGAAGAGGGCGTTTCTCTGCAGGCGTCTCCCCTGTTCCATGCAGGAGCCTTGAATATAGGCCTTCTGCCCCATCTGGCAATTGGAGGAACAATCGTGGTGATTCCGCGTCTGCGCCCGGAAGAGGTCGCAAAGACGATTGAGACAAAGCAGGTGACCCATATTGTTACCATTCCAACTCTCATAAACAGTTTGTTAGGGATAGGGGCTTTTGAGAGTTTCGATTTCTCCTCGCTGCGCAAGATATATTATGGGGGAGCAGCAATTTCCCGTAGGGATCTGGAGATGGTTCTCAGCAAGCTGCCAAAGGTGGAGTTTTTTCAAGGTTATGGTACAACCGAAGCAACTCAGTTAACCGTTCTAAAACCCGGATATCAAATAAGCAAGATTGGGTGTACAGGGAAACCCCATGTCTTTGTTGACTTGAGAGTCGTAGACGAAGACGATCTGGATGTCCTTCCCGGCCAGGCAGGCGAAATTGTCACTCGAGGCCCCCACGTTATGAAGGAGTATCTGAACCTCCCGGATGCAACTGAGGAGGCTTTTAGGAATGGCTGGTTTCACACCGGGGATGTGGCTCGCATTGATCAGGATGGTTTCATAACGATTGTTGACCGGAAAAAGGACGTAATTATCAGCGGAGCGGAGAATATCTACCCTAAAGAGATCGAAGATGTTCTGCATACTCATCCGAAGATCAAGGAAGCTGCTGTGTTTGGAATTCCGGATGAAAAATGGGGAGAATCAGTGTGTGCGGCCGTAATTCTCAAAGAGAAAGGATCTCTGAGCGAGGAAGAAATCATTGGCTATTGCAAAGAAAACTTGGCCAGTTACAAAAAGCCTCGAACGGTAAGGTTCTACGAATCCTTGCCCAGGAATCCACTGGGGAAGGTACAGAAAGAAGAGCTGAAGAAAATGGTTTAGGGAGGGATGGAAAGCCTGGGAGGTTCGGCCAGCAAAGGTACCAGTGCCCTGATTTTGGTCATCACGAGTTGACCTATAAGAGGACGGATATACTGCTGAGGGACTGAGTGAGAATGATGAGGCATGAATTGGTATGTTGGGGATAAGAGAAAGCTCCAAAATGGGTAGTTAATGGAGGAGGATTTTGAGATGAAGTACGAAAACGTTATGTACGAGGTGGATGACAGGATCGCGAAGATAACTCTGAACCGTCCTGAGAAGAGGAACCCACTCAACTGGCCCTTGTTGGCAGAACTGAGCGCAGCCCTCAAGGAAGCGGAGAGAGACAAGAACATTAGGGTGATCATTCTCAAAGGGGCGGGCCCTTGTTTCTCGGCCGGCCACGATCTGAGCGAGACAATGGGAGATGCCCCGCTGCATAAAGGTGAGAAGACCTGGGATGAGGCACTCAAGAGCGATGATAGGTGGGGAGTCGGGGTTAGCATATGGGACAGCAGGGCTCATGTGCAAGGGCATATCGACTATGTCCTGGAAATATGGAATAATTGGAAGCCAATTATCGCCCAGGTCCACAGCTATTGTTTGGGTGGTGCTTCAGGGATAGCACTAGCATGTGACCTGCTCATAGTCTCGGAGGATGCCAGGCTCGGTTACCCTCCAGCGAGAGGTATGGCGCCTGGCGATGAGATAGCTATTTATTCATGGCATGTGGGACTGAAGAAGGCAAAGGAACTCTCCCTTACAGGTGATAGCTTGACTGCAGACGAGATGCTGGACTACGGTATGGCCAACTATGTATTTCCAATGGAGAAGCTTGAAGAGGAGACACTAAAAATAGCAAAAAGAATAGCGAATATCGATCTTGATCTATTGTCGCTTTCCAAGAGAGTTGTGAACCGAACCTTTGATCAGATGGGGTTTACCATTTCCATGCAATATGGCGCTGAATTCGATACCATGGGACACTTTCTGGACGTACAAAAAGAGTTCGGTGAAAAGGTGAGAGAAAAAGGCATAAAAGGCGCTTTGGAGTGGAGAGATGGACCCTTTGGAGGCATAGTGGGCAGATACCCTCCTCCGAGGAAAAGAAGGAAGAGATGAAGCAGCAGAGGCTAGCTTTCTGTTCCGGCAACAACTTCTCAAGGTCGTTTCATGTTCGCCAAGATTGGGTCAAAGGCGTAATTGTTGATGAGGCCGGATTGATGCAGTGCGAAGGTCTATCCTGACGAAACGTCAAGGATGGGAATGTATGGCAAGCATGGCGAGTCGGGCAGATGAAAAGGCGCTAGGGGCTTCTGAATACCACTTGAAGAAAGGGGTGCTGTAATATGGAAGATGTGAATTACCAAGCGGATGTCTTGATTGTGGGCGGTGGTTTAGCCGGTCTGTCGGCTGCGATCAAGGTTAAGGAGGAACGAGGGGACTTAGATGTTTTGGTCGTCGATAAGGGAGGAATAGGCTGGGCAGGCCAAACGCCCCTAGGAGGAGGCCTGTGTATCTACGTCTCGCAAGATATGGTAGATGAATTTGTCAAGTCTATCGTTGAAAAGGGGCATGGCCTGGCAAACCAGGAGTGGCTCTACAATTTTGCCAGCAACATGGAGTCATCCTTTGTGGATTTGTTGAATTGGGGCGTACCATTCATGAAGGATGCAGATGGGAAATTGTATTTGTCTGGCGGTACGTATTGGCAGGCAAAGAATAAATTGACTTCCTTTGTTCCCCATAAGGGCATCTTGCAGCTTAAGAAAGTAGCTTCAGCCAAGGGCGTGAAGCTGCTGGACAAGATAGAAGTGGTTGACCTTATCAAAGATGATCAGCGCATTACCGGGGCGGTTGGATTCAATATTCTCAGCGGCGAATTTTGTGTCTTCAGGTCTCGATCTACGCTGCTGGCAAATGGTTGCTGCAATTTCAAGGGACGGGTGTGGTTTTCAATGACCTGCGGCGAAGGGGTTGCTGCAGCATATAGGGTTGGGGCCAAGCAAAGGCATTCCGAATATGGTCACCAGTATGACCCGGGGGATAAGCAATCCGGGATATGGTGGCGAGGAGAAGCTGCTGCCGACTACCTCAAAAATGCTCAAGGCGAACGGATTTTTGAGAAGTATTTCCCGGGACAAACGCGCCTAGGGTCGTGGGCATTGAGCTACGCCATGGGAGCGGAGCTAATGGCTGGTCGGGGACCTTTATATCTTGATGTGACGGAGGATTTTGAGAAATTCAGTAGCCATCTTGGGAAGGAAGACATTCGTTCATGGGTATTTCAGGAAGGAGGTTTTTTGAACCCTGAGATACTCCACCGGGAGCGGGGAGGACATGACATACAATCTCAAAAGAGCGAATGGACCCTACGTTTTGTAGGGCGTATGGGAACCGTTAGGGCAGACTTGGACTGTAAGAGCACAGAGTTGGAAAGTCTGTGGGCCGCTGGAGACACGATCATGAACGGCTGTGCCGTGAACGGAGCGATGTCTGCAAATGCCTATGGCCGCTGGGGACTTCCCTTCGCCTTTGTCTCTGGACTCATAGCAGCTAAAGACATTGCCAAGATTGTTCCTGAAATCCCGGAACCAGGGGCTAATGGTGCGGAACACAACAGATTGAGAGAGAGGGTCTTCGCACCTATGGCAGTTAAGGAAAAAGGGTTTGAGCCGTGGGACGCTATATCTAGGATTCAACAGGTGGTGATTCCTATCAAGTATAACCTTATTAGAGAGGGAAGCAGGCTCAAGGAAGGTTTGGGTATCATTAAAGAGGTACAGAAGGAAATGCTGCCGAGAATCAAGGTGGAAAACCCCCATGACTTGCTCAGGTATCATGAGGCGGAAAGCATGGCTCTCTGTGCCGAGATCGTCTTTAGGGCCGCCTTGTATCGCACTGAAAGTCGGGGAAGCCACGTTAGGGAAGATTACCCAGAGAGGGACGACAAAAACTGGCTGAAGTGGACCATAGTTGAGCAGGACGGGGAAAAGATGAAGCTATCGACGGAGCCGGTACCGAGGACTAAGTCATAGGTCTAACTTTTACTCGAAGAACGAGGACGAGACTCCCAAACAAGGGTTCAGCGATCGGTATTGCGTTGCCGACCCTGTGATAGTCAACATTTACGTAAAGACAGGCATGCTTTATCGAGCATTGAAAATACCGGGCGCTGCAATCGTGAGCCGAGTTTTTCAGCCATATCAAGATAGAAGTAAAACCGAAGTATAGAGGTGTAAGCCATGCTGGAACAGATAGATGAGGATCGGTGTACCGGGTGCGAAATCTGTGTAGATGTTTGCCCTGAGGACGTTTTACGTTTCGACGAAGATAGAAAGAAACCTTTTGTTGCCTATCCAGAGGACTGTCTCGGGTGCGGGGCATGCGCGTGGTTTTGCCCACGAAACTGTATTGAGGTATCCATAGACAGGACCCGGCAAGAGGTAATGGCTTATTAGGGGGCAAACCTGGGCTTGGAGCAGATTGCTAGGCATGAGGTGGAGTGGAAGATTGATTCCGCCTCCAACCTGTTCAAGCGGGATCACCGTATCTGCGTGGATATCACCTGCCTGAATGTGGCGACATGGGTAGCCGGTGGCAGTGCTGTTGAGCACCTTCCATACCACATCTGCTTCAGAAAAACCGGCTTCCATAAGATATATCGGTGCCACGAGTATCCGTCTCGCCTGCTGTTGCAGCTAATACCTGAAGCTCCAATAAACAGGCAGCAGAGATGCCTGTATCTGCTCTAAAGATAGGCTTATGATTTGCGCTAGCCTGGATTCCCCCATTAACTTCTTTGAGTGAATACCCTGGTGCTTCATCCGAAGACAAATTGGATTTTTCCCCAAGTCATGGTACCGGGTGAGAAGTTACTACAAGATTAGCTCTTTTAGGTAGTAATGCATTCGTAGGGTTTGAGGAAAAAGAGCTATCAGCAGCTGGATTCAAAGGAAAGGAGGGGGGATGGAGCTTTCAAAACAAGAAATCAAGGAGGCCATGGCAAAAAACATTATTGCGTGGGATAATCATGACCTTGAGGGCGTCTTAGAGCTTTATCACGATGATATCTACTTTGAGAACTGGACTGGTGGAAACGCCATCGGCAAGGAAGCTCTCAAGAAGGCATGGGGACCATGGTTTGCACAGCACGGAGATTTCCGATTTACGGAGGAGGAAACCTTCATCGATGAAGTTGAGCAGAAGGTCCTTTACAGGTGGAAGCTCGATTGGCCTTCACTCGAAAAGAATTACAACGGGAGACGTGAAACTCGACGGGGAGTAGACGTGATTCATTTTCGAGACGGAAAGATTATACAAAAACTGACCTATTCGAAGACGACCATCGAGATTGATGGAGTCAGGGTTAAGCTTTCTGCCGAAGGGCCGTCACGATAGCCATTTTCAGCAAAAACTCAATTAGAGCTCACTGGACGAGCAACCACCCGTATCGAATCCGACTAGGTAAAGAACCCGGCGCCTCAAAGAGGGGTACTTCACCTATTAAGTGAAACGGACTAATCACTGTATGTATCTGATATTGGCAATAATAGGTTTTGCAACAACTGGCCGTTAGTGACAAATGCTTCGCACCATCTGAGTATCTATTCTTTCCAGCTATTCTCTTAGTCAGATTCCCCGATACCTGATCGATGAGTAAGCTTTATCGGGTGGGTCGGAATCGCTAGGTCTAGGTCCCGCCG
>CP070752.1:2996741-3029175 GCA_020348625.1 Deltaproteobacteria bacterium
AAGTCGTATTCGGAGATCTTTTTTTGTTCTGCTTTGGCCATAGGTCCCCCCAGTAGAATTAAAGGTTACAGGTAAACGATCGCATATAAGAGCGCTTACTTTGAAAATCACCCCAAAAAGCGGCTTGTGCCATACTTGTTTATCAGCTACTAGCTTGTTCGCATCAACAGTTAATTGCAATAAATACAACTCTTTTTGCAATGATTGCAAGATTTCTGAGCATGTTGCATTTGCGGGAAGGGGCGTGCTTGCTAGACTATTAAAGCCGGTGTCGCTTGATGAGATATTCCATGGTCTTTCCGACTTCCTGCCGGATGCTCTCCTTTTCAGGCCCTGTAACAGCATAGGGCCGATCGTAGAGACTGCCCACCTCCATCTCAGGACCGAACATCATCCCGCCTACCCGGCCTGCAAATTCATCCTTGGGTTCAACATCGTTTAGGATGGCCCAGGCCAGTGTCCAGCACCGGGCTGTCCGGTAGATATCATAGCCTCCGCCGCCGGTGGCCAGGATTTTCCCGCATAATCCTTTCATTTCTTTTACCACCTGGGTATACGAGTTATTGGTGAGCATCAGGTCGGTCAGCGGATCCGAAATGAGGGAATCTGCCCCCAGTTCCGCAACCAAGATATCCGGCTTAAAGCGCTGGATCAGGGGAATCACGATCCTATGGAAAACCTCAAGATAGACCTCGTCATCGGTTTTCGGGGGCAGGGGGATATTGACAATCAACCCCTCCCCTTTCCCCTCTCCCGACTCCTCTACAAAGCCGGTGTAAGGATAGATATGCTTTCCCGATTCGTGGATTGATATGAATTGCACCCCGCCATCATCGAGAAATGCATCTTGAACGGCATTCCCGTGATGGGCGTCGATATCCAGATAGGTGATACGAACGTCGCGGGCGAGCGCTTCCTTAATGGCTATGACGGGGTCATTGATATAGCAAAATCCCTCTGCCCGCGATCGATAGGCATGATGATATCCGCCCAGTGGATTAAAGACCACGTCGGCTTTTTGATCCAGTATTTCCACCATGCCCTCCCAGGTTGCACCGGCGCACTTTCTGGACCATTCATAGATTCCCCGGAGCGGCGGGTTATCTTGAGAGCCGATTCCATAGTTGAGCATCTCCTGGAATATCTCACCCTTACCGACTCTTTGAAGCACCTTAAGGTAGTCTTTGCTGTGCGCGAGGAGGAGTTTCTCGTAGGGGAGCGCCGGAGGCTTCTTCAGGGTCATGTACTCTTCGTGGAGCACCCCGTAACGATAGCAGAGCTCGAGTGTTTTTTGGGCCCTTTCGGGTTTAAAGGGGTGATCCGGTCCGAAGTCATACCGGGCTAATTCGCCTGAATAGTAAAAGATAGAGCGCAAGGTACTGGTCCTGATTTTTATTCGCCTTCGCCAGAATACCCTGTAGCTTGCTACAGGGATAAATGGCGAGGCGAACCGGGCCGAAGCGCTTTAGCGCGAAGGCGGGTTTGGCTTCGGCGCAATTCCGCTTGAGATACCCCGCAGCTCGCTGCGGGGAGCTTCATTCCCCTTGATCCTCTAACGTGTCTCTGATCAATTCCTTAAGCCTGCCCGGGTCAATGGGTTTGGTGAGATAGAGCTCGCAACCGCATCCTTCTTCGCTCTGGAGATCCCTTGCCTCGGTTTTCGCGGTAAGCATAATGATTTTTACCGCGCTCATCTCGTCAGCCCTCTCTCGCACCTCTTTGCAGAGATCGAAACCGGTCATTTTGGGCATCACCACATCCAGGATCAAGAGATCAAAGCGTTCCTTATCCAATATCTCCAACGCCTCCTGCCCCCGGGTGGCAACCCGAACCTCATAGCCTGAGGATGTAAGGAGCTCCTTGAGGGCCTCGAGCACCAGTACATCGTCGTCAACAACCAGAATCCTATGCGCCATTGTTCCCCCTTGGCTCTTGCTTGATACCAGTTCTCCCATGTCCGTCCAGATAGACGGGCAGGCCTAAGATAAATGTCGTGCCTTTATTCGGCTGGCTCTTGACCTTGATTTTCCCCTGATGAGCCTCCACGATGCGGTAACTGATTGAAAGCCCAAGGCCTATCCCCTTGTCGGAATCCTTGGTGGTGAAGAAGGGATTGAAGATCTGTTCGATCTCTTCCGGTGTCATGCCCACCCCGGTATCACTGACCCTGAACTCTACCTGCTCGTTTTTCTTATTCAAGGCTGTTTGGATGGTGAGCACTTTTGGCGAGCTCTTTTCCATGGCATCCCGCGCGTTGGAGATTAGATTCAATAGAACCTGCTCGATTTGATTCTTATCTCCCAACACCTTGGGCACGTTCTCGGCTAAGTTCAGCTCCACCTCTATGCCCATATTGAGAAGCTGTTGGCGAGTGAGCGCCATCACTGACAATACCGCTTCATTCGCATCCATTGCAGTGAATTCGAACTCAGATTGCCGAGAGAATTCTTTAAGTTTCTTTACAATCTTTTGAATCCGTTGGTTACACTCTTTGAGCAGCAGGACTCTCCTTTTCAACTCGGAGTTATCATCTGCTTCGCTCTCCAGTAAATGGAGGTAGGTATCCGATGCCATGAGGGGATTGTTAATCTCATGGGCCACGCCGGTTACCAGGTCGCCGAGTGCCCTCATCTTGACCGCCTGAATCAGTTCTGCTTGCGTTGCCAACAGTTTTTCCGACAGCTTTTTCCTGGCAGTAATATCCTGAAATACACCCATCGTCCCAACAACTTCGCCATAGTCATCATACAGGAGTGTGTCGGAGGTTCTAATGGTGATAATCTTACCTCCAACACGCATGTCAAACTCATAATCCCTGATCCGGCCAAATTCCCTCAGCTTGCGCATGATTTCACGTGCTTGGTCAATGCCTCCTTTGTAATAGTTAGATATATGTTGTCCGATAATCTGGTGACCGCGCAATCCAATGAGCTCTCTGAGCGACCGGTTGGCATAGGTAATATACCCCTTGGTGTCTGTGGTAACGATGGCGTCAATAGAGCTTTCGAGTATGTTTTCAAGGAAATTTCTGGAGTTCGTGAGCTCTTTTTCCAATCGCAGGAGACTGGGCGTAATTTGGGTAATTTCAAGGATACCCTTAGATTGACCTTTTGAGTTTTTCAGGCGGGTAAATACGGAGACAGCCGGGAAGAGATCTCCGTCCTTATGACGGCGCAGCAATCGCTCCTCGGCCCAACCCTCGCCCTTTACGCTTTCAGCGATATGTTCGAACAGGCGGGTATTCTGATCGTCTTCTGAGAACGTGAGTTCCGGCAGATACCGATCCTTTGCCTCATCTTCCGTATATCCAAACAGATTGGCTGCACCCCGGCTGAACAGCTTAATAGTACCATCAAATCCCGTAACAATAATCGCGGTATGCGTTGCAGAATCCAGTATGCTGTTCAAAACCCCGGGAGCAGCCATCTGTTTACGTCTCTCCTTACGTGGCAAGCATGGAAGCTATCTCCTGTATCATGCCCTCAAAAGGAGAAAACGTCAAACCGAAAGTCCCCCGTTCTCTTAAACGACCCGTTCGGCTACCAGCTTATCAACGACGCTCGGATCAGCGAGCGTGGTCGTGTCACCCAGATCACCGATATCCCCGGCCGCGATCTTCTTGAGGATCCGCCGCATGATCTTTCCGCTTCTGGTCTTGGGTAGACCGTCGGCCCACTGGAGCTTCTCAGGTGTTGCAATCGGCCCGATCTCGGTTCTCACGTGCTGCACGAGTTGCTTCTTGAGCTCGTCTGTTTTCTCCACGCCGCTGTTCAAGGTAACAAAGGCGTAGATGGAGGTGCCTTTGATTTCATGGGGGTAGCCCACCACTGCTGCCTCGGCGACCGTGGGGTGGGAAACAAGGGCGCTCTCGATCTCTGCGGTTCCCATCCGGTGACCGGACACGTTAATAACGTCATCGATCCGACCGGTGATCCAGTAGTAACCGTCTTCATCCCTGCGGGAGCCGTCCCCGGCCGTGTATTTGCCCGGGAATTGGACGAAGTAGGTCTCCTTGAATCGTTCCGGGTCACCATACACCCTTCTCATGAGTCCCGGCCATGGTTGTTTTATACACAAGGCCCCTGAACACGGGCCTTCGAGTTCGTTGCCGTCATCGTCCACAATACAGGGGTTAACGCCGAAGAACGGAAGGGTTGCCGAGCCCGGTTTGATGGGTATAGCACCGGGAAGGGGTGTTATAAGAACACCGCCCGTCTCGGTCTGCCACCATGTATCCACAATGGGGCAGCGCCCGCCGCCCACGGTGTTGTAATACCACAACCAGGCCTCTGGGTTAATGGGCTCACCCACGGTTCCGAGGAGCTCAAGCGTGCTGGTATCGTGTTTCTTCACATAGCCATCACCCTCCTTGGCGATCGCACGAATGGCAGTCGGAGCAGTGTAGAAGAGATTGACCTTGTGTTTTTCAACCACCTCCCAGAACCTTCCGGCATCCGGGTACGTGGGAACTCCCTCGAAGATAATACTGGTTGCGCCGTTACACAGCGGCCCGTACACGATATAGGAGTGGCCCGTAACCCAGCCGATATCGGCGGTGCACCAGAAGATATCCTCTTCGTGGTAGTCGAAAATGAGCTTGTGGGTTACTGCCACAAAAACGAGATAACCGCCCGTAGTATGCAATACCCCCTTGGGCTTTCCTGTTGAGCCTGAGGTATAGAGGATGAAGAGCGTATCTTCGGCATCCATCTCCTCGGGCGGACAATCGGCATCTACCTGAGCCATTTCCTCGTGATACCAGGTATCAATCTTGTCGTTCCATTTTACCTCCACATTAGCCCGCTTAACCACGATATTGGTCTCCACGCTCGGACACGCCTTGAGTGCCTCATCGGCGTTCTGTTTGGTAGGAACCGCCTTTGCACCTCGAAAGGTCCCGTCACAGGAAATCAGTACCTTTGCTTCACAGTCCTGGACCCTGTCACGAAGGGAGTCTGCGGAGAATCCACCAAATACGATGCTGTGGATGGCACCGATCCGCGTGCAGGCCAGCATGGTAATCGCAAGTTCCGGAATCATCGGCAGATAAATAGACACCCGATCGCCCTTCTTGACCCCTTTTTTCTTGAGCACATTTGCGAACTTACACACCTCTTCATGGAGCTGCTTGTAGGTGAAGGTTTTGGTGTCTGACGGATCATTGCCCTCGAAAATGATGGCGATCTTATCGCCTCTGTTTTCGAGCTGCCGGTCAAGGCAGTTATAGGAGACATTCAACTTTCCATTGATAAACCATTTATGTTCGGGGGATTTGTTCCAATCATATTCACAGACCTTATCCCACTTCTTGAACCAGGACACATACTCCTCGGCCACTTCACCCCAATAACCTGCGGGATCATCAACAGAGCGCTTCCACATCTTCTGGTATTGTTCCATGCTATTAATATACGCTCGCTTCTTCCAGTAATCAGATACCGGAAAAACCTTTCCTTCGAGAGATACCTCTGTGTTCATATTTTATCCTCCTTACTAGAATGATCTTCAAGTGACTGGTAAATCCTTGAGCAACTATACAGGTCACACCCTTGCAACAATTCACCTTTTCCCATCTCTTCCTGCCCTCCTTTCACCATCCTTTGTTGTGACCTGGGTATTATTGTTCCTCTGTTATGGTTAGAATCATTTCCCAGCAATTGCCGGACGTGCCAATGCGTTTAAAACCAACCTTACGGTAAAGGGCGATTGCAATGAAGTTGTTTCTCTCCACACTCAGCCAGAGGGTGGAGAGCTTCTCCTTACGTGCCCAGTCTATGACGTAGAGCGTAATGGCAGTACCAATCCCTTGGCTCTGATAATCTTGGTGGACAAAGATAAAGTACTCCGCCCAGTTCACCGGCATAGAAAAAAGGCTGGCGTGTCCGATCACGGCATCCTCATGCAGGGCCAGGAGATTCGTACCATTGCTGATCATACCCTGCGTCCATTGGTGTCGTTTTTCCCGGTCCATGGGCGGTAGCCCCTGCACGGACCCAAGCGGGCTGTACCTATCGTACATGCCTGTTAGCGATGCGAAGTAGTGCTCCTCATACGGTATTATGGTTATGAGATGGCCTTTTTCGCTCTCTACTGTCTTAACAGTTGAAAAAGATCTCATGTGCGGCCTTCGGGGAGCGCCCTGCTCAACGCCATGCCTTTATCCTCTCCTCTCGTCACCAGATCTCCGCACTCCTCCTCACATCGAGCCAGCGTCTCTGGGATCGGGTGAGGGGGCCGATCTGCCCTTCGATCCACTCCACATCGCCGGTTAAGAGGGCCAGTTTCTCAGGACCGGTGAGATCGTAGTCATCCAGGGCATCGGCTGCATCCTCCAGGAGGCTGGTGAAGAAGTGGGGATCGGATGCTGCCTTCTCCAGTACCTTGATGATCTCCTCTTGGTGGATGAGCTCCTGGTCCTCAGGGGCCTGGGTGGCTGCCAGATTGAGTGCCGAGGCACAGGCCTTGAGCAGCTGATCAGGGGTAAAGGGTTTCTCCAGATAATCCGCTGCTCCTAGTTTCATGGCCTGGACTGCTGAGCGGACCGTGGCATAGCCGGTGATGATGACCACGGGCAGGGATGGCTTGGCCCGTTTGACATCTCTCAATACCCGCATCCCGCCGATATCGGGCATGCGGATATCGGTGAGAACGATGTCGTAGTTTCCTTGGATGGCCTTATCCCGTCCCTCACGGCCGCTTAAGGTGATATCTACGCTGTAGTCCTCTTCACGTAAGATCTTGCTGACGCTATCCAGGACGATCTGCTCGTCATCGATCACTAGGGCTTTGTGTGTTTCCATGGGTTTCCTCCTGATGTATTACGCATTCCCACAGCACTTAGTCCACATCGACCACATCGAAACCGGCAGACGTGAGCTCTTTTACCACCTGATCGGCGTTCTCAGACTTGAGGCGCAACACGATCAGCCATTCTTCGCTGCCCTCCTCAGGGGGGAAGGTCATCAGGCTCAACAGGACGGTTTTGTGCCGGTCCAAGACCTCCATGATACTTTGCATATTGCCGAAATCCTTTGAGGCCCGTATATCGATCCTTGTACCCTCCTCTCTCACCCCCAAGATTTTTGTCATTATCCTCACGATATCCGACTCCGTGGCAATGCCTACCAGTTTGCCATCTTCCACAACGGGAAATGCCCCGAAGCCCTTCTCCTGCCCCAATTGTAGGGCCTCTTCAGCCGGCATATCCGGAGAGATCGTAAATGGGTCCCTCACCATTATGTCTTTGACGGTCATCTTGGCCAGGAGATAATGCAACTCATGAATGCTCAATGCTGTAGCCGGCGACGGAGATGCCTCCAGAAGCAGCCGTTCGGTTACAAGCCCTACCAGTTTGTCCTTTTTGAGGACGGGCAGTCTCCTGATCTTGTGAGCCTTCATTATCTTTCTGGCATCGTGGATCGAGGTGTCCCCGCTCACTGCCACCACATTGGTACTCATGATGTCTCGTATTCTCATGTTTCCCCCCTTTCCTTGTCTACGATTCTCAACACACCATCATCAACCCTTACGAGGCGTGTGACACATTCGTTTTAACCACTGACCCCTTGGCGATTCCGGCACGTTTCACTAGTGGATCTGCCTGTTCTCCTGCCCCGTATCACAGACCAAAACACCGCCCGTGATCCGAGGCATGGAATGCTCAATGGATCGGCCTGGTGATAATTACTCCTTGCCTATTTAATGCGAGACACCGGCTGCGTTTTCTCTTGGTACAAGGTATTCAAATGAAGAGCGAGGTTCAATCAGGTAATGTACCCAAAAAGATAAAAAGTACACCCATTTAAGGATGGGAGGCGGTCATTCGTGGTGCCTCTCCCTATCGCACGTAGGGCGAACTACCCAATAAGGTATGCCGCCAAGGGCTCCAAGCAGATCGACACGGCATTTGGTGTTACCCACGGGCCTAGAGAAGTATCAGAAACGAGATATCGTGAATGTAACTACCTTTATACCAAGGATAGCACCGAATGTAAATACTCCGCCGCCGGGAGGCGCGGGTTTGCTTTCCTATCTCAATTTCGACACGGAGCAGTTTCGCACAGATGCGATCAAGGTCAGCTCCAATTAGTAGGTATTTTGCCCTATTCCAGGTAGTCTAAAACGCATGCGTGTATCATTCCCAACATCCAACAAGGACTTTTGAGTAGAATGCCGGATTGAATCTACTTCCCGATTTCTATACACTGTGTTTCAGATTGGGCCTTGAGTGTTATAATGGGGTTAATGTGCGGTTACCTCTATCCCAAGCAGAGCGCAGCCGGAGGGATCTCTGTGTCGAGCGCGTACGGTAACCGATCCTCAGAACCATCGAGGTGTCGCTTTGATATGGCGTTTCACCGTCGGTTCTCTGTTTCCTTCCAGAATCTCCTTGTAGGTCTTGGGGTCAGGTGACGAATAACCGTTCATCGCCCGAGCCTTGGAGGAACCGCACACATTCAGATTCCCGCTTTGCCACCGGGAGGAAAGGCTATGACCCAAGGAAAAACGGTTCTCATTATCGATGATGATCCCGACTTCGTGGCGGCCATCCAAAGAATCCTAACGACTGCTCACTATCAAGTTGCGACTGCAGGGAGCGTGGCAGAGGGCATGGAAGCGATCGCCAAAAAAAGACCTGATCTCATCGTGCTTGACGTGATGATGGAAAACTATGATAGTGGCTTCAACATGTGTTACGATTTGAAGCACGACCATCGCTACAGAGACATCCCGATTCTGATCATAACAGCGGTTACCGAAGTCACCGGCCTGAAGTTCAGTCCTGAAACCGATGGCGAGTACCTTGAGGCGGATGACTATGTGCAGAAGCCGATCAGCGCGGAAGCCCTTTTAGCCAAGGTTAGACAGCTCGTCTAGTTTCTGTCGTACGTTCAGCCTTTGGTTGCCCGCCCTCATGTTCTGTGAAAGGCAGACACCTTTTGCTATAGCTAAGACTCGCGGAAAAGAGGCGTCCGAATCACGAGGGCGAAAACGTATCAATTTCCATACCGGTCGGAGTTACAGAAGGTGGCTGAGAAAGCCCGCATATTGGTAATCGATGATGAAAAGGTGATCCTCGATTCCTGCACGCGCATCTTGACGGAAGAAGGGTACGCCGTAAAAACCGCTGCAAATGGTGAAATAGGGATTAGGCTCTTCCATGAATTCCATCCTGACCTGGTATTGGTCGATCTGAAGATGCCCGGAAAGAGTGGTCTTGAAGTCCTGGCGGAGATCGAGCAGGCCAATCCGGATGTGGTCAGGATCGTTATTACCGGGTACGCAACAGTGTCTTCAGCAGTGGATTCGATGAAAAGAGGGGCCTATGATTTCATACCGAAACCGTTCACTCCCGATGAAATGACCCTCATCATCTCACGGGGGCTCGAAAGACGGCAACTGCTTCTCGAGAAACAGGCCCTGAGGTTGGAGCAGGAAAAAACGCGGAGAAATATGGTCTCCCTCGTCTCCCATGAATTACGTGCTCCTCTCGCTGCTGCGGTGCAATACTTGGAAGTCATTCTCGGGGGCATGGCCGGTGAAATCTCCCTGGACGCCAAGGAAATGATCGATCGCTGCAGCATCAGGCTTAAAGAGCTGCTGGACCTTTTGAGCCGATGGCTCAGCCTTGCCTCCTTCGATCCGATGAGAATGGCAGAGCATTTCACGGAGGTTGATCTCGTAGAGGTGGCCCGGGAATCAATTGAAGGGTTGAAATCCCTGGCCGAAGAAAAGAAAGTCAGTCTTGCGCTCAATACAATCGGGAATTCGGTCCCCATAGAGGGCAACAAAATATCCCTGGGGGAGATCTTCAACAATGTGATCGGCAATGCCATCAAATACAATAAAGAGAATGGGTGGGTGCGAGTAACCGTGGAGGAGAGGGACCAGGAAGTATTGATTGAGATCGGTGATGGCGGTATGGGGATTAAAGAAGAGGATCTGCCGAGAATATTCGATGAGTTCTACCGGGTTGATGGCAGGAGAAATGCCCCTATTAAGGGATCAGGGCTCGGTTTAGCGATTGTCAAGAGGATGGTCGATGCCCACGGGGGCAGCATTGCTGTGGAAAGCAGATTGGGAGAGGGAACAATCGTTACAATACGTTTACCCAGGTCACCTCAGTTTGCCGAAGACGTTTAACAGAGGATAATGAAATGGATCTCGACGCAAGGGGGAAACAAGACGTTGATTTGGTCTTTGAGCCTAACCTGGCCAGGATAGAAAGAATACTGCCTCAGGTTAAGGACCATCGTCTCTTTCAGCTCAGATTCGTGGATGATTCCGTTGCCGAGGCGTTTTCACATGTCCCTGGTCAGTTTGTAGAGGTAACCCTGGTCGGCGTCGGTGAGGCACCTGTATCCATATCATCACCGCCGACACGACCCGGGGTCATCGAACTGTGCGTTCGAAAGGCGGGATCGGTGACGAGCGCCCTGTTTGAACTCCAGAAGGGCGATCTGGTTGGTCTGCGCGGACCTTTTGGAAGCGGCTTCCCGCTGGATGTGTTAAAGGGTCAGGATCTGTTACTTGTCGCGGGAGGCCTTGGAATGGCACCTCTGCGCTCTCTCCTGCAGGCCGTTTTGGATAACCGAGCGAGTTACGGCGACTTGGTCTTGATGTACGGTGCCAGAAATCCCGATGACCTTCTTTTCAAGTACGAACTCCTGGGTTTGATGAACAGAACGGATATTAGGTACCTTTTGAGTGTTGATGTGGACGATGAAGGGATCTGGCGTCAGTATATTGGTGTTGTGACCGGGCTGTTTCAGAATGTTCAGCTGAATCCTGATACCACCTTCTGTGCGTTGTGCGGACCGCCGGTCATGTATCGCTTTGTGGTCAAGGAATTAGTTGAGAGGGCCATTCCAACAGACCGAATATTTGTGTCATTAGAACGGATGATGCAGTGCGGTGTGGGAAAGTGCGGACACTGTGCCATCGGTGAATACTACTGCTGCACGGACGGGCCGGTCTTTCGGTATTCGGACGTCAGTCATATAGGGGAGGCAATCTAGTGTCACACACATTGGTCGTATGCCCATTCTGTGGGTGCGGATGCAATTTCTACCTTGAGGAGAGAGGAGGGCGGGCGGTTGGCGTGACACCGAGCCGCAATCATCCGGTAAACCAGGGAACGCTGTGTGCGAAGGGGTGGAAAGCACATGAGTTTATCAATCGCCCCGAAAGGCTTCAATCGCCCATGATTCGAAATGGAGGTCTTGTGAGAGATGCAACGTGGGATGAGGCGTTGGATCTCGTGGCAAACCGGTTCATGGGCATCAAGAAACAATTTGGGAGTAATGCCTTGGCATTTTTATCCTCAGCCAAGCTCACCAATGAAGAGAACTATCTTTTCATGAAAATGGCTCGGGCAGTCTTTCGGACGAATAACGTCGATCATTGTGCCCGTCTTTGACACGCTTCAACGGTGGCCGGGCTGGCCGCCTGTTTCGGCAGTGGTGCCATGACAAATTCGATCCAAGAGTTTGACGACGCTGAGGTCTTTTTCGTGATCGGCTCGAACACCACAGAACAGCACCCGATGATTGGGGCCCGCATCATGGAGGCCGTAAGGAAAAAGAACGCGCAACTTATCGTTGCAGATCCCCGTGAAATAAAACTGGCAAAATTGGCCTCCCACCACCTGAAGCAAAAGATGGGCAGCGACGTAGCCTTACTGAACGGTCTGATGCACATCATTCTAAACCAAGGGTGGGAGGCAAGAGAGTTTATCGAACAGAGAACGGAGAACTTCGATGCCTTAAAGGATGTTGTTTCCTCTTATACACCTGAAAGGGTAGCTGAGATAACCGGCGTAGACAAGAGCGCTCTACGAAAGGTTGCTGAAATCTATGCCAAGGCTCCACGGGCCATGCTTGTTTATGCCATGGGGATCACACAGCATATTGCCGGGACTGATAATGTAAAATCGTGTGCCAATCTCGCCATGCTCACAGGGCATATTGGTTACCCATCCACTGGGGTTAACCCGCTGAGGGGCCAGAACAACGTGCAAGGTGCCTGTGACATGGGAGCACTCCCCAATGTATACTCCGGCTATCAGCCCGTTTCAGACCCAAAAATCCGACAGGGGTTTGAGAAGGCATGGGGTGTAGATAGCCTGAGTGACCATGCTGGACTTACGCTTACGGAGATGATAGATGCCGCTCTCAGCGGAGATATCAAGGCCCTCTATATCATGGGGGAAAATCCCGTTGTGAGTGACCCCGATGCACGCCATGTGGTGAGGGCCTTGAGAAGGCTAGATTTCCTGGTGGTGCAGGATATCTTTTTGACGGAAACGGCTAGACTTGCCCACGTAGTCCTTCCCGCTTCGAGCTTTGCCGAGAAAATGGGAACATTTACAAATACCGAAAGACGAGTTCAGCTCAGCAGACAAGCATTGCCCCCTCTCGAGGGGACTTTGCCTGACTGGAAGATCATTTGCGAACTTTCGTCACGGTGCGGATATGCCATGGGCTACAAGAGCCCTGTGGAGGTTTTGGATGAGATAAACAAGGTGACGCCTTCTTATGGAGGGATTACCTATGACCGCCTCAGGGATTCGTGGGGCTTGTCCTGGCCCTGCCCTGATGAGGACCATCCGGGGACACCGTATTTACACAAAGACAAGTTTGCCCGAGGTCTCGGTTTCTTTGATCCCCGGGACTATATTCCACCTGCCGAGCCGCCGGATGAACTGTATCCTTTCACGCTCATAACCGGAAGGGTCGGCTTTCAGTTTCATACGGGAACAATGACGCGAAAAACCTCTGTACTCAATAGAGAAGCTCCTGGATCTGTCCTGGCAATAAACCCAACGGACGCACGAAGGTTGAAGCTGACAGAGGGGAGCACGGTAGCTGTGGAATCCAGGCGCGGTGAACTCCATTTGCCGGTCCATATAACGACTGACCTACCGGAGACTGTTGTCTTTGGCACCTTTCATTACAGCGAACAGAATATTAATGATTTGACGATTAACGCAGTTGATCCTGTGGCGAAAATACCGGAATTCAGTTGTGCGGTCAGTATTAGGAGGATCTCATGAAAAGGCTCAGAAAAGAGAATGTTTCACCCTTTCTTAATGAAATGAATAAAGAGGAGACGGTATTGTGCCCGCAATGGATCGATAAGAGAGATCTCATGCTCATCCCACTGGGAGACGGCGAGTATACCGGTGACATCGGCAAAACAACGATTTCAGCCAAAACCGTTTTGTTTCCGCAGACCGAAGAGATCTTGTTTTTCAAAAGCGATGCGATTTCGAAGATCATTGATTCCTCAAAAACACTGGTTTTCGGCATAAGGCCCTGTGAAATGAAGGCAATTCAGTTCGTCGACCGCTTCATGACCCGTAACAACTTCCGTGACCCCAATTATTTCGCAAGAAGGGAAAATGTGACTACCGTTGTTGTTGCCTGCCATGAGCCTCCCAGTGCCACGTGTTTCTGTTCGGATGCCGGGGGAATGCCGTATCTGGAAGAAGGATACGATGTTCAATTGTTCGATGCCGGGGACCATTACTTGGCCCTCGCGGGCAGCAAAGCCGGGAAAACGATCTTGGCCGGCGAGTATTTTGAAAAAGGAGATACCGATGATACGGTACAGCTCTTGGCGATAAAGAAGAATGCCCTCGCCTCACAGAAGAATGGACCAGGAACGAAGAGGGCGATTGAGGTTCTGCGCGACGGGGATCCCGGCCAGGGCTTCTGGGAAACACTGGCAGGCAGATGCATCAACTGCGGCGGATGTGTTTATGTTTGCCCAACCTGTACCTGCTTCAATGTCTACGATCTTCCTTTTGACGGCGGGCACGTGCGTCGGCGGAGTTGGGATGCTTGTCTTTATGCCGGTTTCAGCAGAGAGACAAGTGGACATAACCCGAGGCCGACCGAGGGGTCGAGATTGGCAAGGAGACATGCGCACAAGCTTAAGTACGATGTGATCAACTTTCATGAATGGGGATGTATCGGCTGCGGCAGATGCTCAGACGCGTGTCCTGTCGGGCTCGGGGCCATAGAGATTATCCAAGAGCTAAACAACTTGTAACCAGTTTGGAGATCCTTTATAATCACGCCATGCCGCGGCTCCGGCATCTTGCTTGTGAGGCGGTCTCTTGGATCGGCACCATGGGGGGCTCATATGGGTGAAAAGGGCAAAAAGATCTTGATTATCGACGATGATCCCGATTTTGTTCGCACAACCGGGATCGTTTTGAAATCCGCAGGCTATGAGGTCTTTGAGGCATTGAGCGGTAAAGAAGGCCTCGAAAAATCGAAATCCGATAAACCCGACCTGTATATCATAGACCTGATGATGGAGACGTACAGCGAAGGATCGAATATTGTCAGGATTCTCAGCGAGAACACAGAAACAAAGGACAAGCCGAGGATTATGATTACCTCCGTCGATCTGAAGGGACCTTGGCAGGCTTATCCGCAGGATGAATGGCTTGCCTGTGACGTCCTCTTGCAGAAACCCGTGTCCCCGGATGATCTTTTAAAATGCGTTCGAGACGCATTAACCGGGACATAGATCCCTACCAGATCTCAGCGCTGAGTCGCTGCTCCAGCCATTTCCTCTGTACCGGCGTCAGTGGCCCGGCATTCTTCTCTATCCATTCGATATCACCCGTGAGCACGGCCAGCTTTTCGGGGCCCGTTAAGTCATAGCCTTCTAATGCGTCTGCACCGTGATAGAGCAGTTGAGCGATGAATTCGCTATCCTTTGCAGCTCGCTCCAGCACCTTTACTACCTCCTGCTTATGAATCAGGGCCTGCTCTTCGGCAGGCTGACTCATGGTGATGTCAAGCGCCGAGGCAACCGCCTTGAGCAGCTGATCAGGGGTAAAGGGCTTCTCCAGGTAGTCCGCTGCCCCCAGTTGCATGGCCTGCACTGCGGACTGGACAGAAGCGTAACCGGTGATCATGATTACGGCAAGCGACGGTTTCGCCCGCTTGATGTCTCGCAACACCCGCATACCGCCGATATCGGGCATGCGAATGTCGGTCAGGACAACGTCATAGGAACGATCTATCGCCCAGTCTATTCCTTGCCTGCCGCTCGAGGAGACATCCACCTGGTAGTCCTCCTCTGAAAGTATCTTGCTCACGCTCTTGAGCACTATATCTTCGTCGTCTATCACGAGGACCTTTGCCTTTTCCATAGTTTTCCTCCTCTCGATCACTCGACTGAATCCTCCAGGCCCTGCACGCTCCCCTCTATCGGTAACCATACGAAGAACCGCGTACCCTTACCCACTTCGCTCTGAACCCTAATCGTTCCACCGTGTCTCTGCACGATCCCGAGCGAAACCGAAAGGCCGAGTCCGGTACCTTTGCCCACCTCCTTGGTGGTGAAGAAGGGGTCGAACAGCTTGTCGAGGTTCTCGGGCGGTATGCCGGAACCGGTATCCGCGATGGTAATCTCAACACCCGTGTGACCGGAATCGCTTGAAGATAGGCCTGTAGCTGTATATATATTGATATTATCCCCCGGTTCAGTAGCGTCAAGGGAGTTTATAATCATGTTTAGCAAAACGCTCTGAAACTGACCGCGGTCCAAGGTAACCTTAGGCAAGTTCTCCCCCGGGCTAAATCTTATGCTTACCCCTTTGACCAATGCCTGGTTTTCCATCAGTGAAATGGTTGATCTGATGAGATTGTTGACATCGGTTGGCTCCGGAGTCAGCTTTGTCTGTCGGGAGAACTCAAGCAGTCCCCTTACAACCTTCCTGACCCGCTCCGTGGAATCGATTATTACCTCAAGGTCTGACCGGATATCATCCGCCAGATCCTTTCGTCGCAGGAGCATATGCGCGTAACTCAAAACACCGGTGAGCGGGTTATTGATCTCATGAGCAACCCCTGCTGCAAGCCTTCCAACGCTCGCCTGCTTTTCGGATTGGAGCACCTGGCTTTCGGCCGCCGCCGTCCTCCGCCCCATAGCAGCAACCATATCCAAAAACGTCTTTTGCAATACGCCTATTTCGTCTTTTGATACCGTGCCGATATCCGGCGTGAGGTCGCCCTCGGATACCTGCTGGCTTGCCCTTATCAATCGGTTCACTGGATTCATAATCTTGTCTGCCAGAATGTATCCCAGCCCGATCGCTAAGATCATGCCGGCCACAGTAATTATCACCAAGATAGAGAGGGCATTTCGCCTCATATCGATATACTTGGCTTCCAGTACACCCACATACAGCATTCCCACTCTTTCACCGAAGATATCCTCAATGGGCTCATAGGCTGTTATGTACCAGTCATTAACCACAAACGCCCGGTCGGTCCACTTCTTGCCCTCCGTGAGCACATGATCTCTCACCTCTTTCGATACCCTGGTCCCGATGGCGCGCTTTCCTTCAGGGGTAAGGACATTAGTGGATATGCGAAGGTCATTGAAGAAGATGGTCGCTGTCCCGATACTTCGACCTTTGTAAGTCTCATGCTGAAACACGGTATCTCGCACGGTGTCAACGATGTCGGTGCTCCGGGTCAACAGAACTCCGCCATAAATTACCCCAAGGAACTCGGCATTTTCAAATATCGGTATTCCAGCGGCAAGGGCCATTCCCGACGTTTCCCCCTTTTCATCTCGCGGTGCAGCCCGTGGCGTGGGGATAAATCTGATGTTGGCCTGTTCCGCAAGTTCAGGGTCCTCCGCGGCCAGGAATTCCTTACTCAGAATGACGGTGCCTGATACCGGGACCATACGATCAATAACACATTTCGCTATGGGGTTAACGACTTCTGCGGTCTTAGAGGCTGCCGAACCCTTTCCAATTCTACAGAGCGTGGTACCTTCTTTTGTTACTATCCCTGCAAAATCCAGTTCAGCAGTGCGGGCCAGTCTCTCGAGCCTGGAGATGAGATCCGGTATCTCCTTGTTCTCAAGGGCTAACCGGAATCCCGGCCCCAGGACGGTAGTTGATAAGGGAATTCTGATTGTCTTTATGCGGGTCTGGTATATTTCGCGGGCAGCGTTGAGGTCTAACCTGACTCGGTTCGTTGCCTCGCTCAGCACGGACTTGTAGAGAAGCTGAACGCCGATAAAGAGAGAAACCGCACCAACGAGAAGGGAAACCCCCAAAAAGCTGGCTATGAGCTTGGACCGTGTCGAGTAGAACATGGTCAAGTGTCTAAAGTGCGCCCGTCCTGGTGCGACATCATTTGAATAGACGCTTGCTTCTGATGTATCACCAATCCTGGTTTATCTTTCCTAAGTCAGGCTTTCCCAGGTCTGGGCCAGGGCTAAAATGCCTAACGTGCCCAGATCTTAAGAGAAAAGCAACAAAACCTTACCCCTGCCTATTGCATGCCGCCTACTGCATACTCCTTACTGTTCAGAGGCCTATCCCTTTTGAATATAGCGCCAGTTGGGCAATTTGCAAAACAGATACCGCATCGTACACACGTATTTGTGTTAATGGCACAGATGGTTTCTGCCTTCTTCTTTTTGTCTTTCCCCTTTGATGGCGCCCCCTCTGATTTTCTTACCTCTATTTTCCTTGCGGTTTCACGTTTACGCTCAGTAATAGCATCTGTAGGGCAACTTCGCAAGCAGAGTAAACAGCCGGTACATGTATCCTCATCGATGCAATATTCAATAAGAGCCTTACAAACCTTGGCAGGGCACCTCTTATCGATAATATGGGCCATATACTCGTCTCTGAAGTATTTAATAGTGGTAAGGACGGGATTTGGTGCTGTCTGGCCCAATCCGCAAAGAGAGCCGTTTTTCACTAACTCCCCAAGCTCCTCAAGCATCCCCAAATCCGCCTCTTCACCCTGACCATTTGTTATCTTTTCCAATATGTTGAGCAGTCTTTCCGTCCCTATGCGGCATGGGGAACACTTCCCACAGCTTTCTTCCCGGGTAAAATTGATGAAGTATTTAGCTACATCCACCATGCATACATCTTCATCCAGGACGATCATGCCCCCTGATCCCAGGATTGATCCAGCGGCCTCAAGTGTTTCATAGGTCACCTCTTTATCAAGGTAGCTTTCCGGGAGACATCCTCCTGAGGGGCCTCCTGTCTGAACGGCCTTAAATCTCTTTCCATTTGGTATTCCGCCACCGATATCGTTTATTATTTCCCCGAGCTTTATCCCCATCGGCACTTCAACCAGCCCTGAGTTATTTATCTTTCCCGTGAGAGAAAAAACAACTGTCCCCTTGGATGGCCCAAGGCCCATACCGGAGAACCATTTGGCCCCATTTTTTATTATGAGTGGAATATACGCCCAAGTCTTGACATTGTTGATATTTGTAGGCTGTCCCCAAAGCCCCTCTGAGGCAGGGTAGGGGGGACGTGGGCGTGGATTTGCCCGTTTGCCCATGATGGATGCCATTAATGCGGTTTCTTCACCGGAGACGAATGCACCAGCACCTTGATTGATCTGGAGATCAAAATCGAAATTCGAACCGAATATATGAGACCCAAGGAACCCCTTTTCCCTTGCCTGGGTAATTGCAACTTCGAGCCTATGAACAGCCAGGGGATATTCCGCCCTAGCGTAGATAAATCCTTTTGAGGCCCCGATTGCAAATGCCCCAATAATCATACCTTCAATCATACTGTGAGGATTCGCCTCAAGGAGACTCCTATCCATGAATGCGCCGGGATCACCTTCATCTGCATTACAGATTACATACTTCTGAATCGCACCCCCGCCATTGCTGCGCCGTGCAAAATCCCATTTGACGCCGGTTAGGAAACCTGCGCCGCCACGCCCGCGCAATTGAGAGGATTTGACCTCCTCAATGATCTCTTCAGGTGTCATTGCCAAAATTGCCTGCCGGGCCGCCCTATACCCCCCAACTAGAATATACTCTTCTATATCTTCAGGATTTATGAACCCCCATTGAGCGGTGATCATTTTCTGCTGTCGATTGTAAAATAGGATATCTGTCCATTTGGCGACGGGTTCGCCTGTTTTGGGATCATGATAGTGGAGTTTGCTTACTGGGATATTATTTATTAGGTGGGAGTCAACGATCTCCTTTACATCATCGGGTTTCAGACGACAGTAAAGAATATCATCGGGATCCACTATAGCACTCGGTCCTATCTGACAGAAGCCACGGCACCCCGTCAGTTTCACTTCAACATTAGTTAACCTATGCTCCAGAATCTCCCGTTCAAATTCTCTATGTATCTGGGGTGAGCCTGCAGACACACAACCCGTTCCCTGACACACAAGTATTTTTCGTTCATCGGTCATTTTCTCACCTGTCTTCCCTTAATCGAACGGGGTTTCTACAACTAATTGAAATTATACATCTTTTAGTAGAAATCAACTTCTACCATTCACCTAGGATGATGCATTGGGGTGAAGCCGCTCAGCTCCCTTTTTTCACCACCAGTCGGGTGTTACGGTTTCATTGCTTTCCTTCGTTAAATCCTCATGTATTGCCTTTGCCGCCCTCCGACCGGCACCCATAGCAGAGATAACCGTCGCAGCCCCTGTAACGATATCTCCGCCTGCATAGACATATCTCTTGCTTGTCCTGCCCCAATCATCAACTTCAATATATCCCCACTTGTTTACCTTCATATCAGGCGTTGTTTTGGTAATCAATGGATTGGCCTGGCCACCTATGCTCACAAGAACCTGGTCGCAGTCAAACTCGAAGAAGGAACCCTCAATCGGCACAGGTCTTTGTCTTCCCGATTCATCTGGTTCGCCAAGCTCATATCGCTGGCACTTCATGCTAGTAACCCAGCCATCCTCATTGCCGTAGATCTCAACAGGACTCGAAAGGAGCCTAAATTCTATCTTTTCCTCCTCTGCATGGTGTACCTCTGCAGCCCTTGCTGGCATCTGCTCTCTTGCCCGCCTATAAACAATTGTAACTTTTTCTGCTCCTAATCGGATTGCTGTCCTTGCAGAATCCATGGCCACATTACCCCCTCCTAAGACAGCAACCTTCTTCCCTATTATCATGGGGGTTTTGTAGTGTGGAAAAAGATAAGACTTCATGAGGTTACTGCGGGTTAGATATTCATTGGCAGAAAACACCCCGTTCAGATTCATGCCAGGTATGTCCAAGAAGATCGGCAGGCCCGCTCCTACGCCAATATATACTGCATTGAATCCCAAGATATTGAAGAGATCGTCCACCGTGCGGAGGCGGCCAATCACGCTGTTATAGTTGATCTTGACACCTGAGTTTTCCAAGGCGCTGATTTCACTCTCCACAATCTTCTTTGGGAGCCTGAATTCTGGAATTCCGTATACCAATACGCCTCCTCCTCGATGAAACGCCTCATAGATAGTGACCTCATAGCCGAGCTGCACCAGATCTCCGGCAACGGTCAAACCTGAAGGCCCGGAACCCACGATGACTATCTTAAACCTGTTTTTATCCGGTATTGCAGCTGCTTCCATGAGATTATTGTCTCGCTCATAGTCAGCAACGAATCTCTCGAGGTTCCCTATGGCAACGGCCTGAGTTTGATCTTTCTTTCCCCTGAGACAAACCCCTTCACATTGAGTCTCCTGTGGGCAAACACGTCCGCATACGGCGGGGAGAACATTCTTGGTCTTAATTAGACGGGCCGCCTCGGCGAATTTTTCCTCAGCCACTAAAACAATGAACTCGGGAATGGGGACCTCCACCGGGCAGCCGGAGACACAGGGCATCTTGTTACAGCTCAAACAGCGCTGCGCCTCGGCTACTGCCTCTTCCGGTGTCAATCCGTATGGAACCTCTTCGAAATTACGATTTCTAACCTCCGGTGGCTGTTCAGCCATGCTGTGCCTTTCAATGGCCATCCGCTCTTTTGCAGTTAGTTCCATCGTAAACCCTTCAAGGCAAAGGTTTTTGGTGACTTCGGTTTAATAGGCTCAAGAATGAGCGCCATTGCCCGTTCATATACGATATGTGATGTGCGGTTTGATATCCCACACCCCACATCTGAAAATTCATACCCCACATCCATGAGAATAGGACTGATAGATAACTGTTTCTTGTTCTGCGTATGCACTCTTCCTCTGATTCAATTCCTTCCAATCAACCTTATGCCCATCAAATTCTGGGCCATCGACACATGCAAATTTTGTCTCTCCTCCGATACTGACCCGGCATGCACCACACATTCCTGTACCATCCAGCATAATGGAATTGAGGGCAACCTTGGTTGGAATGGCATAGGGGCGAGTAGCCTCAGAACATCTTTCGAGCATCTGTGTGCATCCCATGAAAAAGGCCTGCTCAATCTTGACCCCTTCATCGAGCATCTCTCTGATAACATCTTCGACTTTGCCCTTTTTACCCTTGGAGCCGTCGCTGGTTGCATATAAAACCTGATCACTAACTGCATGCAGTTCCTTTTCATGGTAGAACATAAAACTGTAACGTGCTTCAATGATAGAAATGACCCTATTACCAGCTTCCTTGCATGCCTTTGCTATCGGATAGATTCCGCCAATTCCGTAGCACCCACCCCCTAGAACAACAGTGCCATAATGTCTTATTTTCGAAGGAATACCTAAAGGACCGGTTACAGCATATAATGAATCCCCGACCTTCATTCTGGCTAACTCTAAGGTAGAGATGCCAAGCTCTATAACATAGAGGGTAATTGATCCGGTATCTCTGCACCAGTCAGATACAGTCAATGGGATTCTTTCGCTATACTCAGAGCCCATGACAATGACGAATTGCCCTGCCTGCACGGAATTTGCTATCTCTGGTGCCTTAATAACCATCTTGTGCACATTAAATATTTCGGATTTCTCTAGTAATTCATTCATAACTATCCCCTAGAAATGGATCTCTCCTTTTGATTCTAAGCGACGTTCGATAAACACCTTAAAATCAGGGACAAAATCAGAAATAGGGAATCCCCTATGAGTTAAACAGTCCTTTGGAACCGTTGGAACGGAGGCGATAGTCCATGGATGCATCTGGATAAGGCTCTGTATGGTACGCAAATCCTTGATCTTGAAATCCGGGCTATTCAACTCATTACCTATCTTAATCGCAATTTCCCAATCCGGAATGGCACTTCCAGGTGGCTCTGCTGCCTTTGCGACAGGCTTTCTACGGCTCTCAGCGCAACTCTTTGTGCCGTTCATCTCGGTGAAGACCGTTGCAGGAAGAATGGCACAGACCCTAAGCGAACCACTAAGGGGTGCGGGATAGATATCCTGGATAATGATATTTTCAAGATTGCCAAATTTCATTACAATCTCATCGGTTACGCTGTTTGCTTCCGCCAAGTATAATAGTTTGATATCCTTGAATATCTCTTCTGATTTTTCAATATTAGGAAAGACAATTTCATTATCTCTTAAATAAAATATATTTGATTCTGCATAGATCCTGGCGAATTCGTTCAGGACATAAATGGATTCATCTGTTAGACTGCTTGAGGAAAGCACAGCTATTTCCCGAGGACTGTACTTAGATAATACATCAGATACATGATTTATTGCGCTATCCCAATCAGCATAGATCATCTTACCGTCATCCCGGCGGATAGCAGGATATTTCAGTCGATTAGGGTTGTTAGAGAGTGCAGGCAAACAACACCTGCCCTTGACACAGTATTCTCTCTTGCCAACACTCATATCCCTGATAGGATGTGCGCCCATGACCTTGTTCCATTTGGTATCAATAACAAGCTCACAGCCTTGCTCACAAAGGATGCATGTTGTGGGAGTCTCCCTGTCAGGATAACCATACCACTTGGATCCCCTAACCGAAAGGGCTCCTGTTGGACAAACATCAACACAATGCATGCAGAACACACAATTACCATCCACATGGAGTTTTTCAAAGGAGGTCCCCACCTTTGTATCATGCCCCCTTCGGATGAAGGAGATGGCACTTAGGCCGAGATTTTCCTCGCAGATCCTAATACACCTGCCGCAGAGAATGCATAAATTATAGTCCCTGTCCATGAATGGATCATCTCTCTCGAGGGCAAAATCCTTATATAAGAACGGATATCTGATCTCTTTTAATCCCAGGTATTCAACCAATTGCCTTAATTCACAGATATTCCGATTAGGACACATGTTGCAGCCTGTAACCCTCCCGGCCTTTGAAGATAGAGCATTGAATTGCTCACATGTTTCCCTGATGAGGCACACCAAACAGGCAGAAGGATGTTCGGACAAAATTAGCTCCAGTATGCCCCTTCTTAGTTTTTCAATCTCATCCGAATTGGTGGTAACAACCATATTAGGTGTAGCAGGTGTTGTGCAGGATGTTACATATCCTCGAACGCCGTCAACCTTTACAATACATAGACGGCATGATCCGGTAGACGGCAAATCTGCCCTTGCACACAGGGTGGGGATATAGATGCCTGATCTCCTAGCAACCTCCAATATCGTCTCACCAGAGAAAAAGGATACGGCTTTTCCGTTAATCGTCATTTTTCCCGTGGCCATATTTCTCTTTTCAGCGACTTCAACCATGGTTACACCACTCATTATTTAAATTTGTTGTGTATGTTAGCCTTGCCAGAGATCCATTAACTGAAACAATAGACACTCACTCATTGGCCCGGGTAAGCCGAGCTCGTAAGATAACTGGAGCGGTTATCCCTTTGATTCGCTGCGATAGATCCTGTCAATAGCCCGTGACAGCTTAGCGGGATTCATGTTTCCATGGACTTCAGCATCAATCGTCACAACTGGGGCTAAGGCACAGCATCCCAGACATGCTACTCTCTCAAGACTGAACATCCCATCTTCGGTGGTTTGCCCTGGAGCAATTTTCAATTTTGATTTTATTGCCTCGAGAATCACACTACCGCCGCTGACAAAGCACGCTGTCCCGGCACATCCCCTTATGAGATGCTTGCCTGGCTTTTCAAACTTGAACTGGGCATAGAATGATGCTGTGCCAAATATATCATGCTCACTTATACCTAATTCCCTGGCAATCATGCCGATAGCCTCGTATGAGAGGTATCCGGCATATGAATGAACGGCCTGCAACATGGCAATGAGGTTATTGCTATCCCGACTGTATTTATCGAGTATGGCAACGGTCATTTCCCTCAAGCGTTCGGGCTCTGAAAGAGCTTCCAGCGAAGGTTTGGCCTCCGTTCGCCTGCGCTCGTCTATTGCCGCTGAAAGGGCCTGTAGAATCTTATCATCAATGCTTGGAAGAGATATCTGCCCGGTTTTTGTGAGGGCTCCAAATCTCTCGATTACCTTGACCTCTTCAGCCTCTTTTCGCCCTATCGCCTCATTGACCGTCTTGATTATCTCATCAGGTGTGAAGGGTTTTGGGACATAGTCCATTGCTCCTCGCTTCATGGCCTCCGTCGCCCTTTCAATGCTTGGGTAGCCGCTGATCATAACCACTGCAGAACCTGGCGAGGTCTCCTCAAGCCTTGTTATCACCTCCATTCCGTTAAGGCCGGGCATCATCCAATCACACAGAATCACGTCGAAGTAGGTATCCAAGACGAAGCTAAGCCCCTCCTCCGGGCTTGTGGTTGTAACAACATCAAAGCCCTCTGCCTCAAATATTCGTAGGCACGATGACAGAACCGTAGGATCATCGTCTATTACAAGCATCTTGCGAGCCATGCGTCCTCCTCCATATTCAGCAGGCGTTCAGCCCTCAACAGAAACAAAAGTATCAACAAACCGGGGCCGCTGGAAGCGGCTGACCGGCCTGATCTGCTGTTCGGTTTGCTCGCTGTTGCAGGTCAATAGTACACGTTTCTCGGGTCCCCTGAGCTGGCAGTTATGAGGAGCATCGACGGCCTGCCCGAGGGGTTTCCGAAAAACTCACCGTCGGATGCAGCACCCTCCAGAACCCCGATCATCTTTTCGTTGTGAATATTGGCCTGCTCCTCGGGAGCAGGTTCTGCCAGCCTGGAGGGCTGAAGCAACTTTCTTCAGTAATTCTTCTGGCTCAAAGGGTTTTTCTATGAAATCTGCTGCCCCCAGGTTCATGGCCATTACCGTTGAGGGGGCGGTGGCATAACCAGTGATAATGACAACGGGAAGGGCTGGCCTCTCTCGCCTAATGTCCCTGAGTACCCTGATGCCTCCGATGTCGGGCATGCGAATGTCGGTGAGGACGATGTCGTAGTGTTTCCGGATCGCCCTATCGCGTCCCTCACGTCCTCTCAGCGTAACATCCACGTCATAGCCTTCATCGGTCAGTATCTGGCTTATACTGTCTAAGACAATCTGGTCGTCATCGATTACCAGAACCCTCGCCTTTGCCATGGTGCCCCTCCTATCAGTTACCCGATGAACTGTCTCGAGGAGTCAGCGATTTGCACAGATACTCAGCTACCGACATAGGTAACGTTGAAACCAGCGGATTTGAGCTCTTCCACCACTGAGTTGGTGCTTTCTCCCTTCAGTCGCAGTACGATCAGCCAGGGATCGTCGTCCTCCTTGGGCGGGAGCGTCATCATGCTCAGCAACACGGTTCTGTGCCCGTCGAGGACTTTCATGATTCGCTGCATATTGCCGAACTCATTTGAGGCCCGGATATCGATCCTCGCCCCCTTTTCTCTTACCCCCAGCACTCTCGTCATTATCCTCACGATATCCGACTCGGTGACAATGCCCACCATCTTACCGTTCTCCACAACCGGAAAGCCACCGTAGCCCATTTCTTGTCCGAGCTCCATTGCCTCTTCCGCAGGCATATCAGGGGAAACGGCATGGGGATTCTTCACCATGATATCCCTGACGGTCATCTTAGCCAGGAGATAATGCAGTTCATGAATGCTCAGTGCTGTAGCCGGGGAGGGTGATGCCTCCAACAGCATCCGTTCGGTTACAAGGCCTACCAGTTTGCCCTTTTTCAGTACCGGCAATCTCCTGATTTTATTGGCCTTCATGATCTTCTTGGCGTCGTGTAAGGAGGTGTCTTCACTGACGGCTACTACGTTGGTAGTCATGAAATTTCTTATTTTCATTCCTTGCTCCTGTTATGTACCCGCAAGCTATTAGAGGCATTTTTGCAGCGTATATCCTTGCTTGTCCTTACAAACAAAATAATCTATCCTCCTTTTTTGATCATTCCCTCTTTCTGCTTGCGCAACCGCGGCCTCTTCGCCACAGGAACCCTATTATCATATAGGATGCATCGAATTAAACGGCAGGTTCAATCGGGTGTTCTACTCAAAAGCGGTATACCGGCACTCATTTCCGGCTGGGGGTACGTTTTTTTGGTACTATTCCCTACTCTATTGAGGCGAACTACCTATGAAAGTGATGGCGGGAGGGGTTCGAGTTGTTAACCTCGCTCCAGTGTTGCAAGAATAGTAGTTCCTTTTCCGGGTGTGGAGGAAATCCGGAGTTGGCCCCCTATCAGCGCCAATCGTTCTCGCATGGAGATGAGGCCAAGGGTTTTGGTATTGGGCGAAGGAGAAAGAAATTGATCTACCTCAAATCCAACGCCGTTATCCTGGATAACGACCTGTATAGTATTCTCGGATGAGGTAAGCTCGAGCCTTGCCTCGGTTGCATGGCTGTGCTTAAGGATATTATTCAGGCCTTCCTGGAAAAGCCTGTAAATCGTGATATTCGCGATAGAAGGCAATGGTGTTTGGATTTCATCAAAATGATAGCGAATGGTGATCTCCGAGTAGGATTTGAAGTCCTGACAGAGCCCTTCCAGTGCGGCTATGAGGCCCAGGTCCTCAATCTGAGGAGGGTGGAGCGCGTGGGAGAGTTGCCTAATCTCCGATATCACCTTACCCAAAAGGTATGAAAGCTCGGTTAGTTGATCCTTGATAGCGGAGAACTCCTTGGGTATCTTCTTATTGGCCCTGGAAAGGCCCATCTTGAGCGCAAACAGGAGCTGACCGATATTATCATGGATCTCCCGTGATAGAGACTCCCTCTCCTTTTCTTCGATCTCTATCACCTGCCCTGTTAACAGCCGTATCTGTTCCTCGGCCTTTTTCGTATCCGTTATGTCTTGAAGGGTTTCTACTGCACCAATTACGTTCCCTTCCGAATCCTTGAGAGGTGCTGCGGTAAAATAGAGCCATTTGCCCCCCTGACCAATCCGTTCGAAATAGTCCACGGCTTCATGGGCACCTTCTATCAGGTCGGATGCCTTATGGTTCGTTGGATACCATCGGGTAATCTCATCGGTTTTTCCATCAACCAGCAGGTCGGCCATACAGGGTCTTGTTTGATGATAAAACGCCTTCCACTGCTCATCCGTGCCAACTATATCATTGCTCTGGATCCCGCTATATTCCTCTAATGCCCTGTTCCAATAGGTAACCCTATGGTTTTTATCAATCACAAACGTTGGGATAGGTGAGCCATGCAATATATTCCTGGATTTCTCTTCGCTCTTTCTGACTGCTTCCTCTGCCCGCTTGCGCTTTTCCTCCAGCTCTAATCCTTGTAAGGCAAGGGCGATATCGTTGGCTACCTCCTTAAACAGGCCTTGCTCCTCCTCATCCGTGACGAAGTTTCCCGGGACAGAAGCAGACAACAGTCCGTAGACCTTATCCCCGAATTCGAGCCGGGCTGTCACTGCCCCCCCATCTTTATGTGCGGCCAAAAGCGGACAATCAGCGCAGTCGGACAGCGGATCCTTGGTTACCAGAACCTCCGATTGCGACAACGCCCTTCGGGCACAATCCGGCAGATCACCATGGTGCAGGTGATCGGTTATGGCCCCAAAATCTACGCCCAAACCGGCTTCTGCCGTTGCAACAACACCGCCTGATTCATCCAGGAGGACAATCCAGGCATGATAATAGCCACGATTATCGATGAGGTTGTCGCAAGCCCCCTTGAGTAACTTATCGCGATCCCTCTCGTGGGTAATGATTTGGTTGACCTTTCGAATGGAGCGCAGCACGAGGTTGAGGTGCTCTATCCTCTCCTCTGCCAGCTTGCGCTGGGCAACCTCTTTAGCCAGGGAATCACGAGAAACCGTGGTTTCATGCAAGTCGGCTGTCATTTTATTAAATGCGCTCACAAGGTAGCCTATTTCATCCGTTGAGCCATATGCAATGTCCATCGGCCTGAGATCACCCCGGGAAATCTGCAGCGCTGACTCTGAGAGCTCAGTGATGGGCCTGGAAAATCTCCTGGAAATAAAGACGGCGAATACGGCTACCAGTAGAGCGATAGCCAATCCCATAATCACGGTATTCGTGCGTATTCTATAGGCTCCTTTGTACGCCACTGAAATCGGTTCGGTTACCACGATTCCACACCCCCACCCGTCAAAATTACCGTCCCCCTCCAATGCGTACCGGGCACTGATAACCTTCTCTCCTCTGTCGTTTTCATACTCTGAGATCCCTGTCTTTCCAGCAAGCAAGTCCTGAATCACGGGAAATTCAAAAAGCCGGTGTCGGGCGAGGAAATCCTTTTCATTGGGACCGGCGATAATTTCGCCTCTTTTGTTCAGCAAATAGGCGTGGTTGTCTCCCACGGTTCTCTCATCCAACACTCGTACCCTATCCACGATATGGTCCATCCCGACCCTTGTTGCCAAAACGCCGATAACATCCTCTTCGTTCTCCCCTGTTATGGGCGTATTAAGCCCAATCACCAGCTCCCATCCAGCAGCCTCTGAACGGTACGCATCCAGTGGTATAACCTCACCCCCTTTACTTTGAACTGCCTTCTGAAACCAGGGGCTATCGGCCCTGGATTGGCCGATGAGGTCTTCTCTCGTGCATGCGACTATTGTCCCCTCTAAATCCAGGAGGGAAATTGCGGTATAAAAGGGGTACGTACGTACTGCCTCCTCAATGAATCTCTGCTTCGCATCCGTGTCGTCCCCTTTGAAGACTCCGGCTAGGGAAAACAACTTGATGTCTTGATATCGCGAGCTTACATAGTAGTCTATTTTTTTGCCGCAATCCCTGGCAAGGTCGCTCAGATGTGCTTTTGTCTTTTCTTGGAGCTGGCTTCGGCTAATGAAAAACGAAACAGCACCGCTGATTACCATGGGCAGCAAGGCTAGAACCAGGAAGTAAAAGAGTAATTTCTTGCCGATTCCGAATTTAATAGGTTGTTGTTTTTCCGTCAAAATGAAATCCCCGCTGAATACAGCCTGTAAAACTCGTAACCATACGGCAGATTAATCACTATAAACCGACACCTGCCACAGGACTCCCGCACGAGGGGCATTGACCTTCGACGATTGTGTTCTTTAGGATAGAATAGCCCCACCGTTCAATCAAAATCTCCCCGCACCCGTGACAATAAGTATTTTCATTTCCTCTCCCGGGCACGTTTCCCTCATACACGTATCGGAGACCGCTTTCTAAGCCTATTTCCCGTGCCCTATGGAGCGTCTCTACCGGCGTACGGGGCAGGTTTGTCAATTGATAGGTCGGATAGAACTGCGAGATGTGCCAGGGAATACCCTCGTCGACACCTCTTATGAACTCTGCTATCCGACGCAACTCATCCGAAGAATCGTTACGCTTAGGGATAACTAGGGTCGTTACCTCGACCCATATACCGAGCTGCTTGGAAAGCTTGATCGTGTTCAAAACGGGCTCCAAACGAGCACCACAAATCTCCTTGTAAAACGTTTCCGTGAAAGCCTTCAAATCGATATTGATGCCATCAAGATAGGGCGAAATCTTTTCTAAGGCCTCGGGGGTCATATATCCATTACTCACGAAGATATTCTTTATCCCCTTTTCACGGGCCTTTTGAGCGGTTCCGTAGGCAAGCTCAAAGAATACAGTCGGTTCGGTGTAGGTGTAAGCAATCGACGTGCAGCCAGCCCTTTCGGCCTCTGTGGCTATCTGCCCGGGCCCGATCTCCTCACCAACGATGTATCCCTTCTTTTCGCGGGGAAATTGAGATATGTCAGAGTTCTGGCAGTGTTTGCACTTAAAATTGCATCCAACGGTGGCAATGGAGTATGCCCTGGAACCCGGATAGAATTGGAAAAGGGGTTTTTTTTCAATAGGATCTATGTGTGATGCTATGATCTTATCGTAGACAAGGGTGTAGAGAGAGCCATCACTGTTTTGCCTTACCCCACAGATCCCATAGTTGCCGTCCTTGATGGTACACCGATGGTTGCAAAGATTGCACTTTACCTTACCATCAGAGAGCTTTTCGTAGAGCATTGCTTCTTTCATGACATCTGCTCTCCCTTAGCATTTTGAGGGCGTTCAACAATGGGTGCCAGCTCAGGAGGAGAGACCTTTCTTACTGCACTATACTCTGGCGGACACGCAGTCATACATTCTCCACACTTGACGCACAATGTTTGGTCAATGCCCTTTTTTCTATCTCTGGTCGTAAAGATCGCCTCGGTTGGGCAAGTTCCGACACAGGCATCGCAGCCTCTGGCACACTTGTCCAAATCGATGTAATAGGCTATCAGTTTCCTGCACATCATGGCAGGGCACCTTTTCTCTTTGATGTGCGCCTCGTATTCATCCCTGAAATACTTGAGCGTTGTTAGAACCGGATTGGGAGCGGTTTTTCCAAGTCCACACAGGGAGCCCTCCTTTATATCTTTACTGAGATCTTCTAACAGTTCGATATCGCTATCCCGGCCTTCTCCTATCGTTATCCTCTCTAGGGTATCGAGAAGATGCTTGGTCCCTACTCTGCAGAAGGTACATTTGCCGCATGATTCATGTTGGGTAAAGTCGAGAAAATAGCGAGTCACATCTACCATACACGTATTCTCATCCATAACCACCATGCCGCCCGAACCCATCATTGCCCCTGCTTCCGTCAAAGAATCAAAGTCAATGGGAGTATCAAGAAATTGATCGGGCAGGCACCCCCCAGAAGGGCCACCAATTTGAACTGCCTTGAATTCCTTTTGGTTCGGGATACCCCCACAGACATCAAAGACGAGAAATCTGAGCGTAACACCCATGGGAATCTCCACTAATCCGGCATGTACTATGTTCCCCACAACAGAGAATATTGCCGTCCCTGGGCTCTTCTTTGTACCTAGTTCACTGAACCATTTCCCGCCTTTCTCTATGATAGGAGGGATGGATGCAAAGGTCTTTACATTGTTTATCACTGTTGGTTTACCCCACAATCCACTCTGGGCGGGGAACGGGGGTCTTGGCTGCGGCATCCCCCTCTGGCCTTGAATTGACTGTATGAGAGCTGTCTCTTCTCCGCATACAAAGGCACCTGAACCCTGAAATACTTGTATATCCAAGTCGAAGTCCGTTCCCAGTATCCCTTTCCCCAGCAGCGTCAGTTCTCCTGCCTGTTCAATGGCCTTCTGCACCATTTTCACTGCAAGCGGATATTCCGCCCTAACATAGATGATAGCCTGTTTGGCACCCACTGTAGAGGCACAGATCGCCATACCCTCGATAACCTGATGAGGGTTGCTCTCAAGTATGGCCCTATCCATATAGGCGCCTGGATCACCTTCATCGGCATTACAGATAACAATCTTATCCTCTTCCTCCACCTCTTGTACGAATTGCCACTTTGTAGCAGCTGCGAAACCTGCACCACCCCTGCCTCTGAGGCTCGATTCTGAGACCTCTGAAATGACCTGCTCGCGACCCACGGTGAGGGCCTTGGCAAGAGCTGAGTATCCTCCTTGTGCAATGTAGTGATAGATGTCTTCGGGGTCAACTAAACCGCACCTGGCCATTATCACTCTTTCTTCCTGATTAAATCGTGGAAATTCCATGACCGTCGGTATGAGCTCGTTTTCTTCCATAGCCCCTAGAAGGTGCTCGTAAAGTGGGTCATTGTCTCGGAGAAAGGCCTTGACCAACAAATTCGCTTTTCCCGGTGTTACATTATGGTAGAGGACGGGGGGAAATCCTGGTTTATCGATAATAACAAGGGGCTCAGCATAGCAGTGACCCAGACAACCCACGGAGATAATACGGGCATCGATCTCTTGTTCTGCCAAGGCCTCCTCAAATGCACGCTTAACCTCTATTGCACCTGATGCAAGGCCGCAGGTAGCCATGCCTATAAAGATATTCTGATTGTCGTCACTCTTTATCTTCTCGATACGCTTTAGTGCCTCGGTCTTTATGGATGCAAACGTTTTATCTGGTTCCCCTGAACTCTTCTGATTCACCACCATGTTTTTCTCTTTCTGCCTCGAATTCCAGGATCACTCCTTCTACCCTGCGCCCGCCATATATCCATAAACAGCGTTATCGCCTATGGCCACCGGTGCCCGTGCATAACACCCTAGACGGAGTAAGCCTCAAAGCTATGCCATCAAACATGGCTTCTTCTTCACTCTCTTCAGAAACGTCCATCTTGTTCCGTTGGTGTTTAAGCAAAACAGGATTTAAATCTATTTGAAGAACCTCCCGGAGGCAAGCACAAAAACAGGCATCGCCTCACTTTTCATGCCTCGTTCTTCGTGGTTGACGTGGATTTCTTGACCTGCTAAACGATTAAGATCGTTCAAAGGTACTGGCAAAGTACTACATTAGTTAAAGTCTAACACTTTAGCTCTTTGCAAAGGT